>NZ_OZ260087.1:0-3432004 GCF_965284475.1 Hyphomonas sp. | reverse complement strand
GCGTATGAACCGATATGGGCCATCGGAACGGGAAAAGTGGCCAGTACGGAACAGATAGCCGAAGTTCACGGCGCGATCCGGGCCTGGCTGTCGGGCCGGTTCGGCGCGGCTGGCGGGGCGACACTTATCCTTTATGGCGGCAGCATGAATCCCGGAAATGCGGCCGAAATCCTAGCCGTGGACAACGTTAATGGCGGCCTGATCGGGGGTGCGAGCTTGAAGGCTGAGGATTTCCTCTCCATTTACAGGGCAGCAATTTAGCGCAGACTGAAGCGAGAGGCTTGGCGTTCGCCCTTATAGGCGATATGCGGGCCCCTTGATTTCAGGAAACCCGGACGCACCATGCAGAATGTCATCCTCGTCGTACATATCCTCGCCTGTATCGTCATGACAGGGCTGGTGCTGATTCAGAAGTCCGAAGGTGGCGGCCTTGGCATGGGCGGCGGCGGTGGCGGCAACTCGCTGATGTCCGGCCGGGGCACGGCGGGCGCGCTGGTCCGCACGACGATCATCGTCGGCGGCCTGTTCTTCATTACCAGCCTGACGCTGACCTCGATTGCCAACCGCGAGAATGATACGCGCTCTGATGTAGAGCGCGCGCTGGGCGCAGATGATGATGGCGCGATCACGGCACCGGTCGACCTGTTCGATCCGTCGGCGCCTCTGCTGGACGGCCAGGATGGCGGCGCGGGCAACCTGTCTGCGCCTGATCCGGTTGTGACCGATCCGGCTGCGCCTTTCGAGACCGATACGCCCGCGCCGGAAGGCGATGTGGCACCCGAGGACGCACCCGCACCGGCTGAGCCGGATACGGGCAATCCCCAGTAAATTTGCGGCCAGGGCATTTTGCCCGCGCCAATCATCAACGAATCACGGCATCGGGATAGTCCCATGATCCGCTATATTTTCATTACGGGCGGCGTGGTGTCATCCCTGGGCAAGGGAATTGCGTCCGCCGCACTTGGCGCGCTGCTGCAGGCTCGCGGCTACAAGGTGCGCCTGCGCAAGCTGGACCCCTATCTCAATGTCGACCCCGGCACGATGAGCCCGCGCCAGCATGGCGAGGTCTATGTCACCGATGACGGGGCCGAGACGGACCTCGACCTTGGCCATTATGAGCGCTTTACCGGCGTGTCGGCGCGCCAATCTGACAATATCACCACGGGGCGTATCTATCAGCGCATCATCGAGAAGGAACGGCGCGGGGACTATCTCGGCGCGACGATCCAGGTGATCCCGCACGTCACCAATGACATCAAGGAATTCGTGCTGTCCGATCCGGGTGATGACGTGGAATTCGTGCTGTGCGAAATCGGCGGCACGGTGGGCGACATTGAGGGTCTGCCGTTCTTCGAGGCGATCCGCCAGCTGGGCCAGGAACTTGGGCCCGAGCGCGCCTGCTTCATCCACCTGACGCTGCTGCCCTATATTCCGGCGGCGGGCGAGATGAAGACCAAGCCGACGCAGCACTCGGTCAAGGAGCTGCGCTCCATCGGCATCCAGCCGCAAATCCTGCTCTGCCGCTGCGACCGGCCGATCCCGGAGACGGAAAAGGGCAAGATTGCGAGTTTCTGTAACGTGCGCCCGTCATCGGTGATCGAGGCGCGTGATGTGGGCCATATCTATGATGTGCCGGCGGCCTATCATGCCGAGGGGCTGGATACCGAAGTGCTGGGGCATTTCCGCATTACGGATGCGCCGGAGCCTGACCTGACATCGTGGGACCGGATCGCCAAGACGATCCGCAACCCGGACGGCAATGTGTGCATCGGCCTTGTCGGCAAGTACACGGACGTGCCGGATGCCTACAAGTCGGTGATGGAAGCGCTGGTACATGGCGGTCTCGCCAATCAGGTCAAGGTGGATGTGCGCCTGATTGATTCCGAACAGTTCGATGACGAACATGCGCCGCTGGATATTCTGGAAGGCGTACACGGCGTGATCCTGCCCGGCGGCTTTGGTGAGCGCGGCGCACACGGCAAGATGCGGGCGGCGCGGTTTGCCCGCGAGCGCAAGGTGCCATGCTTCGGCATCTGCTACGGCATGCAGCTGTCGGTCGTGGAAGCGGCGCGGAACCTCGCGGGCATTGCGGACGCATCGACCAGCGAGTTCGGCCCGACCAAGTCGCCGCTGGTCGGCTTGATGGAAGAATGGACCCGGGGCAACGAGAAGGTTGTCCGCGACGAGCATACGGACAAAGGCGGCACGATGCGCCTCGGCGCCTATCCGGCGCGCCTAAAAGAGGGCAGCCGGGTTGCCGGGATATATGGCACGAATGATATTTCCGAGCGTCACCGCCACCGCTATGAAGTGAATGCGAGCTATATCGCGAAGCTGGAAAAGGTGGGCGTGCTGTTCTCGGGCATGTCGCCGGACGGCAAGCTGCCGGAGATTTTCGAGCTGCCGGACCACCCGTGGTTCATCGGTGTGCAGTTCCACCCGGAACTGAAATCACGGCCCTTCGAGCCGCACCCGCTGTTTGCGAGCTTTATCGGCGCGGCGGTGAAGCAGAGCCGGTTGGTCTAGGCGGGTACCTGTTTGCCGGCCCAGTCGAAGCATTTGCCGGTGTCGGCTGGCGTCAGGCCGTCGAGGACGTTCAGCAGGTATTCCGCAGACTGGTCCGGCGTGAATAATTGCGCATCTGGCACATTCGACTGGAACGGTTGGGACAGACCTGTATCGACCGTGCCGGGGTGGAGGGTCACTGCGATGAACTGGTTATTTATGCGCGCCTGTTCGATCGCATAATTGCGCACCAGCATGTTGAGGGCCGCCTTGGAAGCGCGATAGGCATGCCAGCCGCCGAGGCGATTGTCGCTGATCGACCCGACGCGGGCGGAGAGGGCGGCAAACACGGCGCGGCCCTTGCGGGGCATCAGCGGCAGCATGTGTTTCGCCACCAGGGCCGGGCCGAACGTGTTGACGCGGAAGACCTGTTCGAATGCGTCGAGCGACTGCTGGCGGCTGGATTTTTCCGGGCTGAGGCCATTCTTGTTTGACAGGAGACCGGTGGCGACGATGACGAGGCCGAAGGGGCCTTCAGCTTTCAGCGTGGCGGCAAGCGTTTCGAGATCGGTCTCACGGGTGATGTCGGCCGTATGGGGGGTGATCTTGCGGCTTGCAGGGACGGGCGAGCGCGATACGGCGTGCACGAGGGTCATGTCCGGCCGCGCGGCCAGCCGGGTCGTCAGGGCGCGGCCAATGCCGCCCGATGCGCCGAATATGATCGCCTGCATGATGCGCTCCTTCTGGAGAAACATAAGGCGGCCGCGCCAGAGGGAAAGCGCCCTGCTCAGGCGGCGCCACATGCCGGACTTATGTCACGCGGGGCAGGCGGTCGGCTTAAGCCGGATCAGAACGTTGGGGCTGCAGCAAAGTGTGCTGGAAAACCGCTTGCCTTTCCTCCTCCAACCGCTGCGCGGCGGCCTCGACCGCTGGCGTGGGAGGATAATACCGGTCAGGCTTTCGACACTTCGAACTGGCCGACATTGATGCGGCCATCGAGGAAGCCGGCTTCGCAATAGGAGAGATAGAAGTTCCACATGCGCCGGAAGGGTTCGTCAAAACCGAGGGGGGCGATCTCACCCCACTTTTCATTGAATGTGCGGGCCCATTCATTACAGGTGCGGGCATAGTCCTGGCCGAAATAGTGGACCCCGTCATGGCGGAGGCCCGCTTTGGCGAACTGTTCCTTAAGCGCGGTCTCGCCCGGCAGCATGCCACCAGGGAAAATGTAGCGCTGGATGAAGTCCACGCGCTTGCGATAGCTGGCGAAGAGATCGTCATCAATGGTGATGATCTGGAGCGCGGCCTTGCCGCCCTGTCTGAGGCTTTCGAAAATCTTGGCGAAATAGCTCGGCCAGTAGGATTCGCCGACGGCTTCGAACATCTCGATGGAGGCAACGCCGTCATACAGGCCCTTATGGTCGCGATAGTCTTCGAGGCGGATGTCGACACGTTCGGACAGGCCCTCGCGCTGCATGCGCTGCATGGCATAGTCGCGCTGGGACGGCGAAATGGTGAGGCATGTCACCTGACTGCCTCGATGCTTGGCGGCATATTCCGCAAAGCCACCCCAGCCGCAACCGATTTCGAGGATGCTGCTGGACGGGCCAGCATCAATCCGGTCACAGATGTTCCTGTACTTTATCTGCTGGGCCTGTTCGAGCGACTGGTTCGGGCTTTCATAAATGGCCGAGGAATAGGTCATGCTGGGGTCGAGCCAGAGGCGGTAGAAGTCATTACCCAGATCATAGTGGGCCATGATGTTGCGCCGGGCGCCGGAACGGGAATTCCGGTTGAAAAGGTGGCGCACCATATTGGCCCAGCGCACGACCAATCCGCCGCGAGCGAGCTGTCCGGCAGCTTCGAAATTGGCCGAGAAGAACTGCAGCACTTTCGTCAGATTGGGCGTCGACCACTGGCTGTCCATATAGGCCTCGGCGAAGCCGACATCGCCGCCGGCGAAGGCGAGTTTCACGAAATTATAGTCGTGAATGATGATCTCCGCGGAAGGGCCGGTCGCGTCATTGCGGTAGAGGATCTTGCGGTGGTCCGGCAGGGTGAATTGCAGGGTGCCGTGCTGGGTGCGCAGCAGGGCGAGCGCGGCAAGGCGGAACGAGGCCGGGATGCCCTTGAGGCGGCGGATGGACTGGGCCGTGGCCAGGATGGGATCGCTCATGCGGCATCTTTCTTGATGTGCTGGTCTTCAACAGGTGATTCAATGGCCACTGTGGCGGCCTGTTCCGGGGGTGTGGGCCGGGGGTGGTACGTCGCGCCGCGGAGCCAGATTTTCAGGGCTTGCCAGTGGATGCCGAGCGTGACGCCAAGGCTCGAGACGGGGCGCGACAGGGCTGTGGCGAGCAGGGTGCGCGCGGTTGCCGGCTGGCGCCGCACGATGATGTTGGCCATGTGCAGGCGTGCGCCATCTTTCAGGCTTTCAACAACAACGCTGAGGCGGTCATCGGGCGCACGCAGGGTGAACCGGTAAGTGCCGGTGACATCGAAGAAGGGCGAGACGTGGAAGGCCTTCCCCGCTTCGTGCTGCGAGCGGTTTCCCGAGGCGGCGGCGACGTAGGCATGGGTGTCGCCGAATGTGTTGTTGACCTCGTAGATAATGCCGCGCAGGTCGCCGGAGGGGCCGTAGCCGTACCAGAGCGAGATGGGCGAGAACTTGTAGAAGAGGTGGCGGGGAAGGGTGACGAGGCGGATGGCGCCGCCGTCAAGCGCGACACCTGCTGTGGCGAGCATTTGCTCAGCCCACGGGCGAAGCGGGAGGCCATCGCGCGCACCATGATCATTGCGCGAGAAAGAGAAGAGGTTGGGCCGCTCGACAGAGAAGAGAGCGGATTGCCGGTCTGCCTCGTCAAGACGGTCAATGTCGATATCCATCAGGGCGAGGTCATAGGCAAAGCGCCGCTCGAACGGCACGTAGCGCGCATGTACCGTCTTGCCTTTCCACAAATTGAGCGCCGGAACCGTCAAACGGACACCTCTGCTGCAATCTCCATGAGGGGAGTTTTGCGCGTTGGCTGGCGGATGTCCACGCCTTTTGCCTCCCACGGAACCTGCCCGCCGAGCGACAAGGCTGCTGACAATCCGGATTTCAGGCCGTCCTCATGGAAGCCGCGGCCCATCCATGCGCCGGCAAACCAGATGCCGTCCCGGCCCTGTATGCGTGTCAGCCCGCGCACGGCGGCCTCGGCTGCCGCATCGAACTGGGGGTGGTCGAATTCATAGGCATGGAAGGTGAGATCGTCGCGCGGAGCCACTTCCGGGTTGAGCGTGATGAAGAGCGGGCGGCTGTCATCAAGGCCCTGCAGCCGGTTCATCCAGTAGGACAGGCAGATGTCGCCATTGTCCTGCTTGATCACGTTCCAGCTGGCCCAGGCATTGCGGCGTGATGGCATCAGTGCGGGATCGCGGTGCAGGTAGATCGTGTTCGGACGGTAATGCACCGAGCGCAGGAGGAAAGACTGGTCCTCGCAGCTGTTCTCCACGAGGGCGAGCGCCTGATCCGAATGGGTGGCAATGATGACGTCGTCGAACACGTGGGAGTGGTTATCTGCAGTGATCACAGTGACCTTGTCGCCGAAGGGGAAGACACGGATGGCCGGCGTGCTTGTGCGGACGCGGTCGCCCAGCGCCATGGCGGCGGCGCGCACATAGGTCTGGCTGCCGCCGGTGACGGTGCGCCATTTGGGGCGCTCCTTGTGCATGAGACGGTGGTTCTCGAAGAATTGGAAGAAGCTTCGGGCGGGATAGTCCAGCATGCCGGCCTCGGGTGTGGACCAGATGGCAGCGCCCATGGGGAGGATATAGTTGCAGCGGAACGGCTGGTCGAAGCCATGCCGGTCGAGCCAGGCGCCAAGGGTTGTGTCCTCGATCCTGCCTTCGGCCAGTTCGGTGCGGGCGAGGGTGTTGAATTTCAGGATCGTGCGCCAGAACCGGTGGAATGCCGGATTGAGCAGGTTGCGCTTCTGAGCGAACATCCCGCGCGCCGTGGAAGCCCATTCCCAGCCGTGGCGATCGGAGACGGCGAAGCTCATGTCGGAAGCCTGCGTTGCCACGCTGAGCGCATCGAAAAAGCCGATCAGGTTCGGATAGTTCAGGCCATTATAGACAATGAAGCCGAGATCGACTGCGGTTTCGTGGCCGTCATAGTCAAACACATGGGTGCAGGCGTGCCCGCCGAGCCGGTCATCGGCTTCGAACAGGGTGACGTCCGCTGTGTCTTTCAGTGCGTAGGCGGCGCCTATGCCGGAAATGCCGGATCCAATGACAGCTATGCGTTTCATGCGGCGTCTCGTCTTTCTTTGAGGGTCTCATATGCGTCGAGGGCGCGTTCGCGCGCAGCCTTGTGGTCGACAATGGGCGTGGGATAGGTCGTGCCGAGGATGACGCCAGCAGCGGAGCGTGTGGCGGCGTCAGCCTCCCACGGAGCGTGCAGGTACTTGTCGGGCAAGTTGGCCAGTTCCGGGCACCATTGGCGAACATAGGCGCCTGTGGGATCGAATTTCTGACCCTGTGTGATGGGATTGAACACGCGAAAATAAGGCGCTGCGTCGGCGCCGCTGCCTGCCGTCCACTGCCAGCTGGCGGCATTGGAGGCTGGATCGGCATCGACCAGCGTGTCCCAGAACCAGTCCTCGCCCATTTGCCAAGGCAGCAGCAGGTGCTTGGTGAGGAAGGAGGCCACGACCATCCTTACACGATTGTGCATGAAGCCGGTATGCCAGAGCTGGCGCATGCCGGCATCGACCATCGGATATCCTGTCAGGCCCTGGCACCAGGATTCATAGGCCGAGTCATCGCTGCGCCAGGGCATATGGTCGAATGCGTCATTGTAATTCCGGCTGGCCAGTTCCGGATTGTGAAACAGCAGGACGTAGGAAAATTCGCGCCAGGCGATTTCCGACAGGAAGGTCATGGCGCTGGATTCGTCGAAGCGGCCAGCGGCGATGCCGTGCTGGACGGCGCGCCAGACCTGGGCCGGGCCGATCTCGCCAAAGCGAAGATAGGGCGACAGGCCGGACGTGGAGGTCTTGATGTCAGGGCGATTGCGGGCGTCGGCATAGTGGTTGACCGGACCTTCGAGGAAATCCGCGAGGCGCCGGGCAGCGCCCGCCTCGCCGGGCGTCCACGTGTCGGCGAGCCCGCTGGACCAGTCCGGGCCGGTCGGGTGCAGGTTCCAGTCAGCGAGGATATCGGAGGCCATGTCCGGGCCGGCGAGCGAGGTTGGCGCGGGGCAGGGCTGCGGGGCCCGGTATTCGGCGCGCACGGCTTTCCAATAGGGGGTGAAGACCTTGTAATAGCCACCTGCGCCGGTTTTGACCGTCCATGGCTCAGTCAGCAGGCGCGCATTGAAGCTGGCGACGGAGACGCCATCCTGCTTGAGCGATTCCATGATGCTGGCGTCGAGGTCTCGTTCGGCCTCTGTGTAGCGGCGGTTCCAGAATACGCTGTCAGCGCCGGATTCCGCGACTATGTGCCGGATCACCGTGGCGGAGGGGCCTGACCGCAAGATGAGTTGGCCGCCGGCTTCGGCAGTCCGGGCGGAAAGCGCGGCGAGGGATTTATCCAGCCACCATAGCGAGGCACCGCCATGCGGGCGCAGGCCGGGCGATTGATCATCCTGAATATAGAGCAAAATCAGGGGCTTACCTGTGGAAACGGCAGCATTGAGGGCCGGGTTGTCGGATAATCTGAGGTCTTCACGGAACCAGAAAAGGGCGGGGGCAGGCTTTGACAGGAATTCAGCTCCAGATCCGTGCTTGTGGACGTACCATTGTACTACGCGCGAGAGCGGGTTCTGGATCAGTGGGTGATGCCATGGGTTTCACCCCGCTCGCCGCAGGGCTATATCCGGTGATCAAATGGAGTCGCCGACATGGCCGCAAATCTCGAAATGACACCCCTTCCTGTTGCATTGATTGCAGGTAAAGCCCGTCGACCGGCCGGAGTCTGCTGATGGATACGCAGACGCTGATCGACATGATCCGGGCGGCGAATGGCAAGCGTGTCGTTTGTGTGGGCGACGTCATGCTCGATCGTTTCGTGTATGGCCAGGTCAACCGGATTTCGCCGGAAGCGCCGGTGCCGATCATGCGGCGTACGCGCGAAGCCGCGATGCCGGGCGGGGCGGGCAATGTGGGGCGGAACCTGTCGACGCTCGGCCTGCGCACCGCGCTGATCGGCGTGGTGGGCGACGATGCCGAGGGACGCGAACTGGCCGAATTACTGGGCAAGATCGGCAGCGTGGAAGCCGACCTGATCGTGATGCGTGACCGGCCTACAACGCTTAAGACGCGCTTCGTGGCGGGGGGGCAGCAATTGCTGCGTGTGGACGCAGAGGATACGCGAGCCATCGACCTGACAGCCGAGGCTGACATTGTTATGTCGCTCGAGGACGCGGCAAAGGATGCGAGCCTGATCATCCTGTCGGACTATGCCAAGGGCACAATCACCTCGCATGTCATTGAGGCGGCCATCGCGGCCGGGCGCGCCCATGGCATTCCCGTGATTGCCGATCCGAAGGGGCTGGATTTCTCGCGCTATGGCGCGGTGGACCTGCTGAAGCCGAATGCGGTGGAACTCGGCCAGGCGATGGGCCTGCCGGTGGAGACAGACCGCGATGCAGCCGAGGCGCTGACGCAGGCGATGAGCGTGTTGCCCGCGAAGGCGATTGTGGTGACGCGCGCGGCCAAGGGCATGTCGTTCATACAGACGGATGGCAGCGTGATGCACCGGTCCGGCGAGGCGCGCGAAGTGTATGACGTGTCCGGGGCAGGCGATACGAGCATCGCCGCGCTGGCGCTGGGGCTGGCCGCAGGCGGTAGCCTGGCAGACGCTGTGGAACTGGCAATTGCGGCGTCAGGCATCGCCGTCGGAAAATCAGGCACGGCCACAGTGTCGGCAAGCGAGCTGAACACGGCGCTGCAAATGGGCCTGCGCAATGGGGGCGTGTCACATGTGCCGCTGGAGACGCTGGTCGAGCAGGTCGAGGTGTGGCGGGATTCCAACCTGACGGTCGGCTTCACGAATGGTTGTTTCGATATCCTGCATCCGGGCCATCTGAAGGTGCTGGAGGAGGCCAAGGCACGCTGTGGACGCCTTGTCGTCGGGCTCAACTCGGACGCGTCCGTCAAGCGCCTCAAGGGGCCGAGCCGTCCGGTCAATGATGAAGCATCACGGGCGCGTGTCCTGTCGGGCCTGTCGGCGGTCGATGCCGTCGTCGTGTTTGATGAAGATACGCCCGGCATTCTGATTGCCGCGCTGCAGCCGGACCTGCTGGTCAAGGGCGGCGACTATACAATCGAGACGATCGTGGGCGCTGATGTGGTGCTGGCGCGTGGCGGGACGGTGCACATTGTGCCGCTGGTTGACGGCCAGTCGACGACGGCAGCAATCGAGCGTGCGAATGTGCGGGCCGAATGAGTGAGGTAGCCGCCAGCGTCGCGGGGCAATTGCTTCGCCAGTATGGTGATGATGCCTGCGTGATTGCCACGCTGCGGGCAGCGGAAGTGGCTGCGCAGGGCGATGTGGAGGCCCTGGCGCATTGGGACGCGGTGATCGCCATTCTCGAAGGCAGCGATTCCGGGCCAGTCAACTGAAAAGAAATGCGGCCGGCAACGCAACCCCAGCCTGCCTCGAGTGCTTAATCCAACGCATTCGAGTTGGGGGTCAGAAATGATGCAAGCCTTTTTATCCGACCATGCAGCGGTTATCTCGCTTTGCATCCTTGCGGCCATGTTTGTCGGCTTTTTCATGGAGCGGCTTCCGCCGGCGGCGATTGCCATGATCGGGGCGGCAGCGTTCATCCTGCTCGGCTTCCTGGATGAACCCGGTGCACTGTCGGCGTTTTCCAACAGTGCGCCGATCACGATTGGCGCCATGTTCATTCTTGCAGCGGCGCTGAAACGGACGGGCGTTCTGGACGCGCTGGCGAGTTCGGTCCTGCAGGTGGCAGACAGGTCGACATTTGGCGCGCTGCTTTTGCTTGGCGTGACGGTGTCCTTCGCATCTGCCTTCGTCAACAATACGGCGGTGGTTGTCATCCTGCTGCCCATTGTCATGGAGCTGTCCGAACGCCTTAAGATATCCGAAAAGAAGCTGCTCATTCCCTTGTCATATGTGTCGATCCTCGCAGGGACCTGCACGCTGATCGGGACGTCCAGCAACCTGCTGGTCGCCGGCGTGGCGCAGGATGCCGGCATGGAAGCCTTCAGCATTTTCGAGATCACGCCGGTTGGCCTGGTCACATTCGGAACGGGGCTCGCCGTTCTGCTGGGGCTGGGATGGGTGCTGCTGCCCCGCACCGCAGCAGGGTCGACAACCACGCAGGCACCCATCCGCTACCTGACCGATGCGATTGTTCCAGAGGAGTCTGCGGTTATCGGGCGTCTGGTCACCGAAGTGCCCGAGCTTTCCAAGAAAGGGATCAGCGTCGTGTCCCACAGCAGGGGGAGCCGCCGCTTCTCCAGGAGCGATGCCGACGAGTTGCTGAAGGCAGGTGACCGCGTGACCCTGCGGGCCGACCTGACGGAGCTGCTGACCCTGGTGGACTCGGGACTGTTTCGTATCGGCATCAGCCGGCGCCAGACGGATGCCGGCCCGGAAGAACGGGCACAGGCGACTGTCGCCGCGAATGATCCCAATATCGGCCGGCGGATAGCGGAGATTTCCTACCTGTCGCACCATGCCGTGACCGTTCGCGGGCTGACACGGTTCGGCAACCCGCCCGGGCCGGACCTTGCCACTACACGGCTCAAGGCCGGCGACAGGCTGATCGTTGACGGCAACCGAAGCGAACTGCACGAGCTGGCGTCATCAGGCGCGCTGGTAGTGGACCAGACGTTCAAGGCAGAACCCTTCCGGCGCAAGCGCGGGCCGCTGGCCATCGCCATTCTTGCGGCTGTCGTCCTTTCGTCAGCCATTGCAGGCGTTCCGCTGGTGATGGCTGCGCTGATCGGGGTAGGCGCGGTGCTGGCGTCTGGCTGTCTGTCGCTGAGTGATGCGTTCGAAGCGATGGACGCCGGAGTGCTCGCGCTGATCTTTGCCATGCTGATGGTTGGACAGGGGCTGGAATCATCTGGCGGCGTGGACCTGCTGGTCAGCGGCATGACGCCCATGCTGGCGACCGCATCACCGTTCTGGCTGGTGTTGATGATCTACCTGCTGACATCCGTTTTGACCGAACTGGTGACCAATGCCGCTGTCGCCGTCATCATGACGCCGCTGGTGATCGTGCTGGGAACGGGACTGGGCATCGAGCCGCGCGCGTTGGTGATTGCCGTGATGTTTGGTGCGAGCGCGAGTTTTGCGTCTCCCATCGGCTATCAGACCAACACGATCGTGCATGCGGCGGGCAATTACCGGTTCTCGGATTTCCTGAAGATTGGTGTGCCCATGAACCTGATAGTCGGGCTTGCGACAAGCATCGCAATCTACCTGTTCTACCTGGCCTGAGGGCCGACAGGCGCGCGTGCTAGTTGGCGACGCCCTTTTTGAGCTGGTAGGTGCCGCCGCCGGTCAGGTTGAACCAGTCGAGGATATCCGGGTGGGTGAGCGGGGTGTCGGAATCGTCCGGCAGCAGGTTCTGCTCGGAGACATAGGCGACATAATGGGTGCGCTCATTCTCGGCAAACAGGTGGTAGAAGGGCTGGTCCTTGCGGGGCCGGACTTCCTCAGGGATGGATTCATACCATTCAGCTGTATTTGCAAACTGCGGGTCCACGTCGAAAATTACACCCCTGAATGGAAACATGCGGTGGCGGACAACCTGGCCGATCTGGAACTTGGCAACATGTGTGGACATGGCATTGTAGCTACGATTCTCGTCTATCGGGTGGGTCAATAGCAAAGCGCGCTTCGCCGCGCGCCGACGGCGGCGGCCAAAAAGGGATTTCAACCACCCATTGCTTTTGCGTCCACTAGCCATTTCCAGCTCCTGTGATAACAATGCCCCAAGTCATCAATTTGGGCCACACCATGGCTGAAAAAAAAGCGCCCGGGGCCCGCAACAAGCGGGGCGCCACGCGCAACGGAAAGACGGTACCGCTTTTTGCGGCCGTAGACCTTGGAACGAATAATTGTCGCCTGCTGGTCGCTGAACCCCGCGGGAAGACGTTTCGCGTGGTCGATTCCCATTCCCAGATTGCCCGGCTGGGTGAGGGCCTGCACGAGACCGGGCGTCTGTCGGATGCCGCCATTGAACGGGCCATTGACGCGCTGCAGAACATACGCAGGAAGCTGAAGCAGCATGGCGTTGGCCGGGTGCGCTGCATCGCGACCGAAGCCTGCCGGAAGGCCGAGAACGGCGCCGAGTTCATTCGCCGGGTGCATGAGGAAACGGGCCTCACCTTCAAGATCATCGGGGCCAAGGAAGAAGCGCGGCTGGCGACGATTGGCTGCCACGACCTGATCGCACCGCAGGCTAAGTCCGTTCTGGTGGTTGATATTGGTGGCGGGTCGACCGAATTGTCCTGGGTGAATGCCGAGGCGGCCCGTGACAATGGATTCAAGGGCCTGCTGGAGAAGGCGCCCATTCTCGGCTGGACCAGCCTGCCGCTGGGCGTGGTGACCCTGTCGGAAGCCTTTTCCCATCTCGATGAAATGGAATCCTATCCGCAAATGGTCGAACATGCCCGCCAGACACTCAAAACCTGGGACGGGATAGAAGACGTGCGCGCCGCCATGCGCGGCGACGAGGCCCACATGATCGGCACGTCCGGCACTGTCACCTGCCTGGCTGGTGTGCACCTCAAACTCGATCGCTACCGGCGCGACAAGGTGGACGGAACCTGGCTCAGCCGGGAAGAAAGCGCCGCTGCCGTGCAATTGCTGCGTGACGTGGGCCTCGAAGGGCGGACCAAGCTGCCGACGATTGGCGAGGAGCGGGCCGGCCTGATGCTGTCGGGCTGTGCCATCGTGGAAGCCGTGTGGGAAGCGTTTCCTGCCGGGCGGCTGCGCGTGGCTGACAGGGGACTGCGCGAAGGCCTGTTGCTGTCGATGATGTATGGGCCCAAGAAGCCAAAGACGCGGCGCCGCAATCGGCGCGGACGTCGCGGGACTGATAATCAGGCCGGCAGCCGGAAGGACACGTCAGATGTCGGATGAAGAAAAGCGCCGCTGGAAGGGCCCGACGGGCGACAAGGGCTCGTCAGGCCGGCAGATGGACGAGCGCAAGGTGTTTGCCCACAAGGCAAAATCGGAGAGTTCGAAAAAGTGGATCGAGCGCCAGCTGCAGGACCCCTATGTGCGCAAGGCGAAGGATGAAGGCTTTCGGGCGCGGGCGGCCTACAAATTGCTGGAGATTGACGAGAAGGTCGGCCTGTTGCGGCGGGGCCAGCGTGTAGTGGACCTGGGGTGTGCACCGGGGGGCTGGCTGCAGGTGGCAGTGGCCAAGGGCGCATCGGAAGTGGTCGGCATCGACCTCTTGCCTGTCGAGCCGGTGGCCGGCGCGCACATCGTGCAGGGCGATGTCAATGAACCCGCCGATGTGGCGCGCATGCTGAAAGGCCTGACCGGCAAGCCGGATCTCGTCCTGTCAGATATGGCGGCCAATACGACCGGGCACAAGCAGACCGATCACCTGCGCACGGTGGCGCTGGTGGAAATGGCGGTCGCGTTCGCCGTGGAGCATCTGGCGCCGGGCGGCGCGTTTTGCTCCAAGGTGTTTCAGGGCGGCGCAACTAGGGACGTTCTGGAAATGCTGAAGGCGAACTTCAAGAGCGTGAAGCATATCAAACCACCGGCAAGCCGGTCAGGCAGCCCGGAAATCTTTGTCATTGCCAAGGGATTCAAGGGCTGAGCCGGGCCAGGCCGTGCGGAAAGCGATCAGCTTTCGTATTTGAAGCCGAGTTCGATCGTCACCTGATAATACTTGACCTTGTTGTTCTCGATGAAGCCGCGCGTGGAGGTGACTTCGAACCAGTCGAGACTGCGCAGCGTCTTGCTGGCCGTGGCCAGCGCGCCCTCGATGGCATCCTCGATGGATTTCTCTGATGTGCCGACGATCTTGCTGATGGCATAGGTGTCTGATGACATGATTTTCTCCTTTTGCTTTTCGATCAACGGACATCGCCCTGAACTGTTCCATACGGATCGTGCTTGCGCCGGGCAGGCATTGTGGCCAGACTGGATGTCAAAACGAGGGAGAGGGACATGAGCGTTACGGGCGGATGCTATTGCGGCGCAGTGCGATATGAAGTCGAGGGCGAACCGCTGATGAAGGCGCAGTGCCATTGCCGCGAATGCCAGTACTTCACGGGCGGCCAGCCGAATGACTTCATTGCGTTTCCGGATGCCGGATTCTCATATGTGAAGGGCGCGCCGAAAGCCTATACGCGCGCAGGCCTGGAAGGCGCGGCAACGCGCGAGTTCTGCGCCGAATGCGGTACGCAAATCCTGACCCGCTCACCCGCCCTGTCAGGCGCGGTGATCGTGAAAGTCGGCACTCTGGACGATCCATCGGTCTTCGGGCAGCCGCAAATGGTCATGCAGACGGATGATGCCCAGAGTTTCCACCATGTCCCGGATGGCATTCCGGCTTTCGGGAGATTTCCCGGATGATCCGGCAGGGCATCGCCCTTGCATTCGGGCTGCTCTTTGTATCGGGCTGTACGTATTTCGCAGACAGGCAGGCACCGGAAACGACCGGTCCCGCAATGACTGGCGCGTATGAAATGATCACGTTCAAGGGCAAGCGGGCCACGCGCGCCGAGGCGGCCAGGTGCGAAGTCGCTGGCGGATCGGTGGAGCCGGGCGGCATGCTGGGATATGAGCAGTGCGTGCAGACCTATGCCGACGCAGGGATGTCCTGCATGTCTGCGGCCGATTGCATGGGGCGCTGCCTGCTGTCACCGGATTCCGATGATGACGTGGACCAGATGACCGATGACGGCATTTGTCAGACGACCGACAGTCCGTTCGGCTGTTATGCCGAGGTCGATGAGGGCAAGGTCCAGTGGGCGATCTGCGTCGATTGACTGAGGGCGTGATGGCGGGACGGGAACAAGTCAATCAGAGGGTTCAGTGCCAACTTTCCGCAGGCGGTGACCTCTGTTAGATTGAAAAGTGATCGACAGGGGGGGATCGCGGTGGAGCGAGCGATAGCGATTGCAGTACTGGTTCGAGACTATCTCGGGATTCCGCCTGACCTGACATTCTGGGATCTGGCCAATAGCGAGTTGATCATTGCAGTCGCAACGTTGACCATCGGCGTTGTCGTGAACCGGCGCGTGGGGCGTATCGCGGAGAAGGTGGACGACAACCAGCTTGGTGAGGACCTGACCAAGGAGTTACAGGAACGGGCAACCGCGCGAACGGAATCGGCCCTGCGCACGGCGGATGTGGACGTGCCCGCAGATTTCTTTGACCATTTGATGGAGGCTGACGAGGGGACCTCGGAGCTTGCTATGGCGCCCGCGCCCGTGGCGCCTCAACCGGCACCTGCACACGCGCGTAAACAGGGAGCACCTGACAGTGCGTTTTTCGGCAAGCAGGCCAATTTTATTGGTGGAGCCGATATTATCGGCACGCTCAAGGAATATGTTGATCGCGCCGCCGATCATGTCTCTGACGGCCGCAAGAAGCGAAAATACAGCAACCTGGGAAAACGCGATTACCGGGTGATCATCCTCGCGCTGGAGGATGATGGCGTAATTTCCCATTCTGTGGCGAGCGAACTGCTGACGGCATTCGACGCATGGCGACCCTATAGCACGAATGCCGCCGCCGTGCCGGATGATGTGATTGATCTGCTGCAGCGGACCAAGCAGAGCCTTGAAGATGCAAACGGAAACATGCGGCACCATCGCCGTCGCAGAAATGTCTGAAATTGGCCACTTCACAAGCCCCTGCGACTCCCTTACTAGGCCAAAAAGGGAGCTCCCCACATGAAAATCCGACAAGCCATTACCTTTGACGACGTGCTGCTGCAGCCCGGCGCGAGCGAGGTTTTACCCGCTGACGTGAACGTCTCGACCTTCCTGACCAAGTCAATCAGCCTGAACATACCGCTGATCTCGGCGGCGATGGACACCGTGACCGAAGCCAGGCTAGCCATCGCGATGGCGCAGGCGGGCGGCATTGGCGTCATTCACCGCAATCTCTCTGTCGAGGAGCAGGCCGGCGAAGTTGCCATGGTGAAGAAATATGAGAGCGGGGTGGTGATGAACCCCGTGACCATCGCGCCGACGGCAACGCTGGGCGAGCTGCGCGAACTGAAGGCGCGCACGGGGTTTTCCGGCATTCCGGTGGTCGAGAATAGCGGCAAGGTGGTGGGCATCATCACCAATCGCGATACGCGCTTTGCCGAGGACCTGAACCAGACCGTCGCCAGCATGATGACGCGCGAGATCGTCACCGTGAAAATGGACACCGAGCCATCGGAATCCCGTGCGCTGCTGCACAAGCACAGGATCGAACGGCTGGTCATTGTCGACAATGACGGGCGCTGCATCGGCCTGCTGACGGTCAAGGACATGGACAAGGCCGCCGTGAACCCGAACGCGGCCAAGGATTTTGCCGGACGCCTGCGCGTGGCCGCTGCCTCGACCGTGGGCGACGCAGGCTTTGAGCGGACAATGGCGCTGATCGAGGCGGGCGTTGACGCGGTGGTGATCGATACGGCGCATGGCCATTCGATCAGCGTGGCGGATGCCGTGCGCCGGGCCAAGAAGATTTCGAACTCGGTGCAGATCATTGCAGGCAATGTGGCCACGGCCGAGGGCACCAAGGCGCTGATCGATGCCGGGGCGGACGCTGTGAAGGTGGGGATCGGGCCGGGCTCGATCTGTACGACGCGGATCGTGGCCGGTGTGGGCGTGCCGCAGCTGACGGCGATCGAACAGTGCGCCAACGTGGCGCAGAAGACGGGCATCCCGATCATTGCCGATGGCGGCATCAAGTTTTCGGGCGACTTTGCCAAGGCGCTGGCCGCTGGCGCGGCGACGGCCATGATGGGCAGCATGTTTGCCGGAACGGAAGAGGCGCCGGGCGAAGTGTTCCTGTACCAGGGACGCAGCTACAAGGCGTATCGCGGTATGGGCAGCCTGGGCGCGATGGCGCGGGGCTCGGCCGACCGCTATTTCCAGAAGGACGCGGCGGCGGAGAAACTGGTGCCGGAAGGCATTGAGGGCCAGGTGCCGTTCAAGGGGCCGGTCGGACCCATCGTGCACCAGATGGTCGGCGGCTTGCGCGCGGCGATGGGCTATGTTGGCGCGAAGGATATCGACGAGCTGCACAGGAAGGCCGAGTTCGTGCAGATCACCGGCGCGGGCCTGCAGGAAAGCCATGTGCACGATGTGATGATGACACGCGAAGCGCCCAACTATTCGGTGAGCCGGGGGTAGGGGAATTACATGCGCGGCTTTCGCCACATCGCCTCCAGCGGCGGCGCGCCTTCGCCCACTTCAAACAGTTTCATGTGTTCGAAGCCGTGGCTCATGTAAAAGCCGGTATTGTCGGGGTTCGAGTTTTCGAGATAGGCGGACAGGCCTTCGCGGTCGCAGGCCTCAAGCACGGGGCGGATGAGGGCCTTGCCGAGGCCCTTGCCGCGCGCGGCCTTCCGTGTGCCGATGGTGAAGAGGTACATGTGCGGTTCGTGGGGGTGGTTGGCGTCCATGACTTCGCCAGCGGTGATGGCGCGCTTGACGGCGCCTTTCCCGCCCCAGCGCATGACGCCGGCCGCAAGCGAGAGCAGGGGCAGCGTGGACAGGCTGCGGTCCATGTCCGACGTGCACCACATGGCCGCGCCGCCATTGCCCGCAAGGTAGCATTCGCCGCGTTTTGCATAGATTTCCCGGGCTAGCACGGTGAAGGCCGACTTGATGGCGCGGCTGTTGCCGAAGATCCATTTGTTGACCGGATCGTCGGCGAAGGCTTCAGCCGTGATGTCGGCCAGCTGGCGCCAGTCGGCTGGCGTGGCGGCGCGCACGTCGCCGGAAAGGTCTACCTGCATGTTTCCGCCCCATGTGTCGGTTGTTTTGTGTATCTTTCCGGCAGATTAGCATGGCCCTGGTGCGACAGAAACCGGGACTTGTGACGGGCGCGGCCTATCTCCTGCCCCGTAGCAAAAAAGGGCGACAGGATGCAGGGTAGGGTAGCGGTTATCGGCGCGGGGCTGACGGGACTGACCGCGGCGCGGCGGCTGGCCGATGCCGGATGTGCGGTGGTGGTGTTCGACAAGAGCCGGGGGCTTGGCGGCCGGCTGGCAACGCGGCGGACCGCGCTTGGCCCGATTGATCATGGCGCACCGGGGGTTCCGCAGGAACTGGCGGCGCTGCTGGGCGGGCATGTCTGGGCGGATGGCCCGCAAGCAGCCAGATGCAGTGGATTGCCGGGGGCGAGCGCGCTGGTGCGGCCACTGGCGGAGGGGCTGGACATACGCAAGGAGACAGAGATTGCCAGTCTGGAGCGGGTGGCGGGCGGATGGCAGCTGGGCGATTCTGACGGGACCGACCCTGGCATGTTCGACGGCGTGATCCTGGCGGTGCCGGCGCCGCAGGCATTGGCCCTGCTGGGCACTGTGCCGGAGATGACAGCCGGATTGTCTGGCGTGACCATGGCGCCCGTCTGGACGCTGTTGCTGGGTTTTGAGGCCCCGACAGGGATGGCGCAAAAGGCAATGGACCTGCCATTTCCAGCAGGGCTGGCCCTTCCCATGCTGGCAAAGCCCGGCCAGTCCGGGGCGGAACGGTGGACGGTTCATGCCACGCCTGAATGGTCGGCCACGTGGCTGGAGCTCGATAAGGCAGAGGCGGCAGGACGTCTGATGGAAATGTTCCGGGCGGCGACCGGCGTGTCGCAGCAACCGGCCTACATGCAGAGCCATCGCTGGCGTTATGCGCGCACGGCCAGCCCTTTGGGCGCGCCCTGCGCTGCAAATACGGATGGCACAGTGATGGCCGGGGGCGACTGGGCGCTAGGGCCGCTGGCCAGTCATGCCGTGACCAGCGGGAAGGCCATGGCGGAACGCTGGCTGTCGCGTTAAGCCTTTGACGGTTTCCCTCCGGGGTTTTGGAGGGTAACAGGGGCCCTTCCTGCGCGGCAGGACAAAAGAGGGCTATGGTTTCAATGCGTACTGGCGGCAAGATTTCAGCGGCGATCGTGGTCCTGACGGACATCCTGGACCGGCACCAGCCGGTCAAGACGGCGATGCGCGACTGGGGCAAGAGCGCCCGCTATGCCGGTAGCAAGGACCGGGCCTGGGTGTCCGGCCTGGTGCTGGACGCGCTGCGCAAGAAGAATTCGCTGGCTTCCCGGATGGGCGACGACCATCCGCGTGCGCTGGTCCTCGGCGCGCTCGCCTTTGCCTGGGGCTGGGATATTGACCAAATCGAAGCGGCAACAGGCGACGAGCATGGCCCCGACGTCCTGACGCCGGACGAACGCGCGCGGCTGACCGGCGCGCCTGACGCGGAGGTCCCCGTGCATGTTGCGGGCGATTTTCCCGAATGGATGACACCGATGATGGACCGCGTGTTCGGCGCGGACGCAGCGGCTGAAGCGCAGGCCATGGCGATGCGGGCGGATGTGGACCTGCGGGTCAACACGCTGAAAGTGGACGCTGCGAAGGCGACCGTGCCGCTGAAGAGCGCCAATGCGGAGCCGTCACGGCTGCTGCACACGGCGTTTCACATTCCGGCGAAGGACCCGAGCGAGCGCGAAGCCTCGCTGGAAAGCATCCCGGCCTATTCCAAGGGCTGGGTCGAGGTGCAAGATGCGGGCAGCCAGATTGCGGCCGCGGCGGCGAATGCCCAGCCAGGCGAACAGGTGCTGGATTATTGTTCCGGCGGTGGCGGCAAGACGATTGCGCTGGCCGCTCAGATGAACGGCAAGGGCCAGATCTTTGCCTATGACATTGACGGCAAGCGGCTCAGCGCGCTGATCCCGCGGCTGAAACGGTCAGGCGCGACCAATGTGCAGCTGGTGCATCCGAGCGAACCGGTGCAGCTGGACACGCTGACCGGGCTGATGGATTGCGTGTTCGTGGATGCGCCGTGTACGGGGACAGGCACATGGCGGCGCCGGCCGGATTCCAAGTGGCGCGTCAAACAGGGCCAGCTGGAAAAGCGGATGGCCGAGCAGACGGAGATCCTGGCCAGCGCGGCCGCATTCGTGAAGCCGGGCGGGCGTATGGTCTACGCGACCTGTTCCTTCCTGATGGAAGAGGACGAGGACCGCGTGGCGGAATTCCTGAGTACGCACCCGGAGTTTACAGAAGAAGACGCGGCGGCGGCGGCGATTGCCTCAGGCCTGCTGACGGATGAGGGCGCGAACGTCGTGCAGCGTTTCCGCCTGCCGACCGGCAGCGTGCGCCTGACGCCGCGCCGGGCGGGCACGGACGGGTTCTTCTTTGCCGTGTTGCGGCGCGTGGGATGAATCTGACCGTCATCCTCACGGTGTTCCCGGTTGCGTTCATCGCGATCTGGTGCGGCGTGTTGTGGCTGTTGAGCCGGATGTCAGGCTGGAACGAACTCGCTGGGGACTATGGCTATCGTGGCGAGATCGGGGGCGAATCGCGTTCCTTCCAGAGCGCGTCGATCGGCTACCGGAGCTGGTTTCTGGTGCGGTTCAGGTCATGTCTTGGCGTGACGGTGGATAACGGGACGCTGATCGTGAAGCCTTGGTTCATCTTTGGCGTTTTCCAGCCGCCCATCGCCATACCGCTGGATGACCTGGTTCAGCGCGAGCGGAAGATGCTGTTCTGGACGTATCGCGAGCTGCGCGCTCTGCGCAGTGGACACGTAACGATTCTGATCACCCCGGAGCTCGCCCAGTGGATCGAGGCAAGCGCTGGCCGCGCGATCCGGCCGGCCGAAGTGCCTGAACACTAGTTGCCGCTGATAACAGGCTCGCCGGAATATTGGGCGATGGCACCGAGGAGTTTGGTGACTTCCGCGCGTTCCTGCACGGAGAGTTCGGGGCGCCAGATGTCGAACAGGAGGACGACGCGCGTCTCGCTCGCCTCATTCTTTGCTTCATGCTCGATACTGTCGTCGAAGATGACGAGTTCGCCCTCTTTCCAGTGGTGCGTCTGATTGCCCACACGGAGCCAGGCGGGGCCAGGCACAAGCAGCGGCAGGTGGCAGATCAGGCGGGTGTTGATCAGGCCGTGATGCGGCGGGATGGCCGCGCCGGGTTTCAGCAGGGAGAAGAGGACCGAGGGTGCCTGTCCGGGCAGGTAGTCCAGCGGGAGGTCTTCGAACGCGGCGGACGTGACAGGACAGCGGGCACAATTTTCCTCAACGCGCGCGCCATCCTTCCAGAGATAGAAGGCGCTCCAGTCGTCATTGCCGACCAGATTGTGGCTTTTGACGTGGGGCTGGCTTTCGTCGCGCTCCAGATAGGGGCGGAAGGCGGCGTGGTCAGCAAGGACGGCGCGCAGTTCCTGCTGGATGGCGGGCGTTTGCGATTCGAGGGCCGGGGCCCAGTCGAAATCGGCGCGGTCATAGAACTGGATCTGGGGGAGTTCGGGGAAATAGTATTTCGTCGGCTGCTGCAGGAAGATGCCGGACTGGCCGAGCAGGATGCCAACCGACTGGTTGAAGCGCGCCGAGCGGCCTTCTGGTGGAATCTGCGCGGCGATGAAGGCTTCGTACTGGCCCGCATATTCGCCGAGGCGCGTGGCCGCGCGCTGGAGACCCGGCTTGAAGACGTCCGGAAGGGCCCCGGCCTGCATCTGGGCGACCTGCATGGCACCGCCATAGGCGCGGCTGGCATCCTGGGTCTTGCCGGCGGCGTGCTGGACATCGCCGAGCAGGAGGAGGGCACCAAGGTCTCGCGGCGCCTCGCGCAATACCGATTGCAGCGCGGTTTCGGCGTCCGCAAACTGGCCGTTGCGGGCGTGGTTGAATGCGGCCTGTTTGCGCGCGTCGAGGGTGGGAGCCTGCGTCATTCCACGACATGGCCGGATGCCGCTGGTAAGGTCAAGATGCGGGACGTGAACCATGCCCGGCCGGGCGGCTGACCATGGCGGCGCGATCATGTATAGTGGAAGCAGCCGACTCGCACGGCCGGGACGCTGAGGGGACCAGCATGAGCTATCAACTGATCAAGTCGGAGGTGCTGTTCCGCCAGCGCCTGCTGAAGGCTTCGGGATTCGATCCCAATGGGCTGGACGGGATATGGGGGCCGAATACGGCAGCGGCCGATCAGGCCTTTCTGGCGGCCAGCGCGGCCCTGCGCGACGAACTCGGTGCATTCGACACGCGCTCGGAAGGCAATATCCTGGGGCTGCACATCCGGGCCCAGTATCTGGCGCGCGAATTCATGAAGCGGGCCACCGCCTTTCCCTTTGTCGCGCGGATCATTTCGGGTACGCGAACCTATGCCGAGCAGGATGAGCTCTATCGCAGGGGCCGCTGGGGCCGGGCGGGGCCGAAAGTGACCAATGCCAAGGGCGGGCAGAGCAACCATAATTTCGGCATCGCCTGGGATGTCGCCTTATTCGAGGGTGGCCGGTACATGAATGGCGACGCGACGCATGATGCCCAGGCCTATCGCGACCTGGCGGGACACGCGCTGGTGGACGGGCTGGAATGGGGCGGCGCGTGGCGGAGTTTTCCTGATACGCCGCATTATCAGGTGGCAAGCCCGTACAACAAGATTTCCGAAATCCGTGACCGGTTCGAAGCTGGCGAATCCTACGTCTGATGCCACGTTTTCGTTGCGGACAGGCCATTCAGGCTTGCCGTGGGCGGCGGGACTCAGCTAAACGGCGCCATGACAGAGCAAAGACACGAACGCGCCCTTATCGTCGACTTCGGCAGCCAGGTGACGCAACTGATCGCCCGGCGCCTGCGTGAAAGCGGCGTCTATTGCGAAATCCACCCGTTCAACAAGGTCGACAAGGCCTTTCTGGAAGCCTACGGGCCCCAGGCCGTGATCCTGTCGGGTGGGCCATCGAGCGTGTATTGGGATGATGCGCCGATGGCCGACATGGCGATTTTCGAAGCGGGTATTCCGGTGCTGGGCATCTGCTACGGCCAGCAGGTGATGATGCACCAGCTAGGCGGGCATGTTGAGGGCGGCACGAGCCGCGAGTTCGGCCGGGCCTTTATTGAGAAAGTGGTGGACGATCCGTTCCTTGAGGGCCTGCTGGAGAGCGGCGAGCATGAGCAGGTCTGGATGAGCCATGGCGACCACGTTGCCGAAATGGCGCCGGGTTTTGGCGTGATCGCGAAATCGCCTGGCGCGCCCTATGCGATCATCGCGGACCCTGAGCGGAAATTCTATGGCACGCAGTTCCACCCGGAGGTCGTGCATACGACGCATGGCGCGCAGATCCTGCGCAATTTCACGCATGGCGTGGCGGGACTGAAGGGCGATTGGACGATGGCGGCCTATCGCGCCGAAGCGATCGAGAAGATCCGCAACCAGGTGGGCAAGGGCAAGGTGATCTGCGGCCTGTCGGGGGGCGTCGATTCGTCGGTGGCGGCCGTGCTGATACATGAGGCGATCGGCGAGCAGCTGACCTGCGTCTACGTCGATCACGGCCTGATGCGGGCGAATGAGAGCGAGCAGGTGGTGAGCCTGTTCCGCGAGCATTACAATATTCCACTGGTGCATGTGGATGCGTCAGACCTGTTCCTCGGCAAGCTGGAGGGCGTGTCGGACCCGGAGACAAAACGCAAGATTATCGGCGGCCTGTTCATCGACGTGTTCGAGGTCGAGGCCAAGAAGATCGGCGGGGCGGACTTCCTGGCACAGGGTACGCTATATCCGGACGTGATCGAGAGCGTGTCGGCCCTTGGCGGTCCGAGCGTGACAATCAAGAGCCACCATAATGTCGGCGGTCTGCCGGAACGCATGAACATGAAGCTGGTGGAGCCGCTGCGGGAATTGTTCAAGGACGAGGTGAGGGCACTTGGCCGCGAGCTGGGCCTGCCGGAAGCCTTTGTCGGGCGGCATCCGTTCCCGGGACCAGGCCTGGCGATCCGCATTCCTGGCGCCATCACGCGCGAGAAAGCCGACACACTGCGCAAGGCGGACCTGATCTATATCGACGAGATCAAGAAGGCAGGCCTGTATGATGAAATCTGGCAGGCGTTCAGTGTGTTGTTGCCGGTGAACACCGTGGGCGTGATGGGCGACGAGCGGACCTATGAGGCCGTTCTGGCGCTGCGGGCGGTGACATCAACCGATGGTATGACTGCGGACTATTATCCGTTCGAGCACGCCTTCCTCGGCCGCGTCGCCACACGCATCATCAATGAAGTAAAGGGCGTGAACCGCGTCGTCTATGACGTGACAAGCAAGCCGCCAGGCACGATCGAGTGGGAATAGGGTCGGCTTCTCCATGATCGCCAACCGCATTGTCCTCTCCAGCGACCACGCCGCAATAGAACTCCGGCAAGCCATTGCTGCTCATATCGCGGCGCAAGGCTGGGTCGTGGTCGATATCGGACCGGTGACACATAAGAGCACACGGAAGCAGCCGCGCGAAACGTCGCTACAGGTGATTGCCGGTTTGGCATAATCCTGTGCGGTACCGGGCAAGGCGTCATGATGGCGGCGAACAAGGTGAAGGGCATCCGGTGCGGGATCTGCGACGATACATTTTCAGCCCGTATGATCCGCCAGCATAATGATGCCAACATGCTGTCCATCGGTGCGCGTGTAGTGGGCGAAGGGCTGGCGCTGGATATCGTGGATGCGTTCCTGAGCGCTCAGTTCGAGGGTGGGCGGCATGCGATGCGGGTGGACATGTTCGGCGCGCTGGAGGGGTAGCGCAGCCCGGGCAAGGCGACGGCAGAGGCGTTGATCGCGGCTGCATTCAGCGTTGACCGGGCCCTTGCGGAAGGTCTCAGATGCTTTTCTGGTTGACCCGTTTCGAAAGGTCGGCCGGGCTTTCCTTGCGTTCGGAATAGCGGTCAACGAGATAGTCGGCGCGGTCGCACGTCAGCAGGGTGAACTTCACCAGTTCTTCCATGACATCGACGATACGATCGTAATAGGGCGACGGAGCCATCCGTCCCGCCTCGTCGAATTCCAGGAAGGCCTTGGCCACCGAGGACTGGTTCGGGATGGTGATGAGCCGCATCCAGCGCCCGAGAATGCGCAGCTGGTTGACGGCGTTGAAACTTTGCGAGCCACCGCAGACCTGCATCACGGCGAGCGTCTTGCCCTGGGTCGGGCGGACACCGCCCAGCGAAAGCGGTATCCAGTCGATCTGGGTCTTCATCACGCCGGACATGGCGCCATGGCGTTCTGGTGAGCACCAGACCATGCCTTCCGACCAGATGACAAGGTCACGCAGCTCAGCGACTTTGGGATGCGTCTCGTCCGCCCCATCGGCGAGTGGAAGGCCGACCGGATCAAAGCTGCGCGTTTCGCAGCCGAGCCTTTGCAGGATGCGCGCAGCTTCCTCGTTTACGAGCCGTGAATAGCTGCGCGCGCGCAGGGAGCCATGAAGCAGCAGGATGCGCGGCTTGTGCGTTCTGATGGCCGGTGCAAGGAGGGCGTCGCGGTCAATCTCGCGGAAGCTGTCTTCATGGAGAGCGGGGCAATCAGCTGTTTTGTTCATGCGTGTGCAGGTCTTTCTATCGCCTGAGAGGGGCGCTGTGCCGGGTGGCTGCTAGAGGGGCGTGGTGGCAGTGGCAGCTGGCTTGCGGACCAGCGCGCCTTCGAGAACCAGCGCCTCGGCAACTGTGTTCGAGATGGTGCCATACTTGCGGACATTCTTGTGCAGGAGATCAAGACGGGCGTCGGGCTCGTCTGTCTCCACGGTGATTTCATAGGTGACTGACAGCATTTTCGGCGGCGCGTCCTGGCGCACGCCGCGCAGGGTCAGGGAGACGCCACGCAAATCGAAATCGAGGAGGGGCGTGACGCGCTCAATGCCCTTCAGCATGCAGGCTGCGATTGAGGCAAGGAACAGTTCCGCCGGATTGAAGGCATCCGGCCGGCCTGAAAGATCGGTGTCGAGTGTCAGGACGGCGTCCTTGGTGCGGGCTTCGCTGCCATGTGCGTCAATGCGGCTGGCGGTGATTGAATACTCAAGCATGACCTGCCTCTGTTCCTGCGACCAGAAAGAATTCAGCCTTGTTCTCTGGCATTTCATCGTGTTCGGCTGGCGTCAGACGGGCATAAACCTCGATCAGGTTCCCATCGGGGTCGCGGAGCCAAAGTTCGTGCAAGGGCGTTCCGTGCCACGTGGTTCTTGGTGGCTTGTGAACCTGTGCACCGAGGTTCAGCGCGCGTTGATATGCTTCAATGACGGCTGCCTTTGATCCGACATCGATGCCCAGATGATAGAGCGTGTCATGATGGAGCGTCTTTCCATCCGTCACCAGGAGGACAAAGTTCAGGTTCAGATCTGGCCGGATGAAAGTTGCAAAGCGATTCGTCCAGTCTTTCGGCCACATTCCCAGAAGCCAGGCATCAAAGCGAGTGCTTTCCGGCAGGTCGCTGACCCTGATGCTGGCGTGGAATTCCTTCGCCTCTGGTCCGGCTGGCAAATCCATGAGGGCTTCAAAGATGGCAAGCCGCATGTCGATCTTGTCGCGTGCGCCTGCAAACCTGGCGCGGAAGTCTTCCGGCGTGAGGCCCGGATCGTCACTCGCCGGATCATCGATTGGCCAATGAAGCCGCTTCGCCGTGCCGGGCAGCCAAGGACAGATTTCCTCGGCGCAGAGCGTGATGACATAGTCGAAATCACCGGCATTCATGCCATCGACAGATTTCGACGTGTGACGGGTGATGTCGATGCTGCGCTCGGCCATGGTCGCAATTGCGTAGGGGTTTGGCTTCGTCGGCTTTGAACCTGCGCTGGCGACCTCGGCGCGGTCGCCGAAACGGTGCCGGGCGAGCCCTTCGGCCATCTGGCTGCGGGCGGAGTTGGCGACGCAGAGGAAAAGGAGACGCATGGGAGTTTCCTTCTAGTTTTCCGGGAAGGCATTGCGTGTGCGATTGGCGAACGCGACGAGGGATAGCATGACCGGCACTTCCACAAGCACACCAACGACAGTAGCCAGCGCCGCCCCGGAGTTCAGCCCGAACAGGCTGATGGCGACCGCGACGGCCAACTCAAAGAAGTTCGATGTGCCGATCATGGCGCAGGGGGCCGCGATTTTGTGCGGCACCTTCCAGGCCCATGCGGCGGCGTAGGCCATGGCGAAGATGCCGTAGGACTGGATAATGATGGGCACCGCAATCAGGGCAATCACGAAGGGCTTCGCGACGATGGTTTCACTCTGGAACCCGAACAGGAGGACGATGGTTGCCAGCAGACCGATGACCGAGAGTGGCTTGATGCGCTGTGTGAAGGCGGTGATGGATGGTTCGCCGCCACGCTTCATCAGCGCCGTGCGCGTCAGGACACCTGCGATGAGCGGTATGACCACATAGAGACTGACCGAGAGAAGCAATGTTTCCCAGGGCACGGCGATGTCAGTGACGCCGAGGAGGAATGCAACGATCGGCGCGAAAGCGACGACCATGATCGCATCGTTCACGCTGACCTGCACGAGTGTGTAGTTCGGATCTCCCTTTGTCAGCTGGGACCAGACAAAGACCATGGCCGTGCAGGGGGCCGCGCCAAGAAGGATGAGGCCTGCGATATAGCCCTCGGCATCCTCGGCCGGGATGAAGGGGGCAAAGACGTGGCGGAAGAAGAGAACGCCGAGCGCGGCCATGGTGAAGGGCTTGATCAGCCAGTTCACGACCAGCGTGATGATAAGCCCTTTCGGCTTCTCGCCGACCCGGCGCATCGCCGAGAAATCCACCCCGATCATCATCGGCCAGACCATGGCCCAGATCAGGATGGCGACGGCAAAATTGACGTTGGCATATTCAAGCGCGGCAAGCTGCTGGAACGCGCCGGGTATGAGCACGCCGAGCCCGATCCCTGCGAGGATGCAGAGCCCGACCCAGACAGAGAGATAGCGTTCGAAATTTCCCATGAAGTGATCCTTCAGAAACTGAATGAAAGCTGTGTGTAGCCAAGGCGTGCCAGCCAGTCTGGTGCATTGCCAGCGTCTTCCAAACGGAAGGCGGGCGGCGCGGAGGCTGCGCCGGTCACTTCGGCCAGCAGAAATAGCGTGAATGCAGCGCGTTTCATGGCTCTCCCCGCCGCGAGGGATGCGCGACACGTCACGTCCTAGAGGAGGTCGCACTTTATTTCAACATTCCATCGAATATTGATTTAACAGGAAACTCCGCGCAGTTCTGCAAGTGGCGCACAGACGTCAGGTCGTCCATGACAACAATTCTCCACGAGCATTGAGAGCAACCGATTCACGGCGTCGATTTCTGCGCGGTAGATCATGCGCCGGCCATCGCGCTCAACGCTGACGAGGCCGGAATTGACGAGAATTGTGAGGTGGCCAGAGAGCTTGTTGGGTGCAAGGTCAAGATGTTCGGCAATCGCTCCGGCCTGCAGTCCCTCTTGTCCGGCTTCCATGAGCGCCCGGAAGGCCAGGAGGCGCGTTTCCTGGGAGAGGGCGGAAAGTTGCTTCAGTGTTTCAGTGAGGTCGGTCATCTGGTGCGCGTCCTAGGCAATCATTGAATCATACAGGATTTTCGCATGACGCAAATGCCGGATGGCCTCTTCACCATGGCCCGTCACTCTTGGAGCGTGCGAGCGTGCCGGTTCCAGCGCCAGATGTGCGCTGATCCCAGAAGCAGTGCGCCAGTCACCGTGAGGGGTGTTTCATAAGCGTGCAGGGCAGGGACAAAGGCCGCTGACACGAGCAGTGTGAGACCGAGAATCGCGAGCAAGGTGAAGCCTGTTCCGCCTCGCGATTTCCAGCTCCGCACGATGGCGAATCCCGACACCGGAAGCGCAGCCGCGACAAACGCCTTGTGTACCCATTCTGCTTCCGCGAAGACCCCGGCGACCGGGAGGAAAGCTGCAAGCAGGGGCAGCGCCATGCAGTGAATCAGGCATAGGCCCGACAGGGTGACGGCAGAGGCGTCAATCGCGGCTGCACGGGCAGTCATCAGAAGGCCACCCGTATGCCGACCCGGATGTTCTGGCCTGGAGCAGGGGCGACATCTTTCAGGACGGAGGTGGAATAACGCACTTCCTCGTCAGTGACGTTGCGCGCCTCAATGAAGGCTTCCGTGCCATCAGCGCCAAAACCGAAGTCTGACAGGTCTACTTCAGCCCGCAGGTCGAGCGTGGTGTAACCGTCTGTCGGGAGTTGGCCCGCACCGGCATCATCCTGATCGCCAGCCACAGTGATGGCTGCGCCGAGTTCCCAAGCACCCCAGTCCGCGCTTGCGCCGGCATTCAGGGTGACAGGCGGGATGAAGGGGACATTGCCGCCGCTATCAAGATCTGCATTCACAAAATCAACACTGGCATCGAAGGTCCAATCGGCGCTGAGCAGGCCATTCTTAAAGGTGTAATCGGCATAGATCTCGCCGCCGATGAAGCTGGCATCCTCCTGAACGAAGGCAAAGACCGGCAGGTCGTCTGCTTCGTCCACCTCGACACCGTCCTCAATGATGAGGCCAGGTGTCAGGAAGACAAAGTCGCTGAATTCGGTGACAAAGAGGTTGATCCCGATGCCGCCATTCGCCCCGCGCCAGCGCGCTGTGCCTTCAAGGTTCAGACCGCTTTCTTTTCCGAGCGCTGCGTTGCCGACTTCGAACTGTTCGGAGGCGAGGTGCGGACCAAAGGCGAACAGCTCACTCTCATTGGGTGCACGCTCTGTGTAGGAGAGCTGGCCGCCAAAAAAGACGCCGCTTTCGAAATGCCGGTGCAGGCCGACAGAACCGCTGAGAAGATCGAAATCGACCGATCCGGAAATCGTGTTATCAAGCTCGACGGTTTCAATACGCAGGCCGCCCTCGACGCCCAGTCCGTTGCCCCATTCGCGGGTCTCGTAAAGAAAGGCGCCGATGCTTTGCGTCTTTGTCGGGGTGATGAAAGCCTCGTCGCCGAAAGCGCTGAGTTCCTTGTCGATGAATTGCAGGCCAAAGGCGCCGCTGTAATCGCCAAGCGTGTGGCCGAATTCCACGCGCCCCTCCACACCTTCGGACTTGTAAACGGTACCGGCTTCACCCGGCGCCTCGAACTCGGTGTGATCGTAATCGGCGATGGCCAGCGTCGCGACAATGTCGGTCAGGAAGCCATTATTGACGGAGATGCCGCCGCGTATGTCCACGCGGGTCTGTTCCAGGTCGATGAAGGGGGATTCTTCCCCTTCTTCCTCATGATCTTCGCCTTCTTCCTCCTCGTCATGTCCATGTTCGTGCCCGCCGTGACCGGGCAGGCCGTACTCCGCTGTCTGCTGGCGCACGGCAATACCAAGGAAGGTCGTGTCGCCAATCCAGCTCAGGCCGGCGGCGAGGGTCTGTGTTTCTGCAAAGGAATTTTCCAGCGTATCGCGGGCTTCTGCCTCTTCGTCATGTTCGTGTTCTTCGCCCTCGTGTTCCGCTTCTTCGGCCTCCTCCAGAGCGCGGAAGCGGGACGATTCTGCGAAATCCGGAATGTCGAAGTCACCGAAATCGCGCTGGGACGCCGACAACGTGAAGACCAGCGGGCCCCCGGTGAACTGCGCGCGGCCTGCCAGCTCCGTCCCTTCATTGACGCTGTTATAGGCGCCGAAAAGTTCGGCCGAGACCGGTTTCTGGGGGAGGCTTTCGACGATCAGTCCGTCGATCACATTCACCACACCACCAATGGCTTGACCGCCATAGGCCAGCGCGGCCGATCCACGCAGGATTTCGATCCGTTCGGCATCAATGCCGTCGGCGGCGACCTGGTGGTCCGGCGAGGCCGCCGAGGCATCAATCACGCCAATGCCATTGGTCAGTACCTGTACACGTTCTGCGCCTAGGCCGCGCAGGACCGGACGGCTGGCGGCCTGACCGAAAAAGGTGGTGGACACGCCGGGCTGGCGGTCCAGCGTGTCGCCAAGCGAACCGGCAAGCATTTCCAGGACGTCTTCACGCTCGATTACAGTGGCATTGCCAATCAGCTCATCTGCCGTGCGATCCGGGCCCGGTGCGGTGACGATCACAGGGGAGGCTCTCAATTCCTGGTCTTCGAGCTGTTGTGCATGGGCCATTGCAGCCAAAAGCGGTCCGCTGGCCACCGCCAGGAGAAGGAAACGGGACATAAGATACTCTTTCGGTTTCGTTACGATATAACATTTGATTAGTAAGGAAGGCAAAAGTTGGCAAGAGGTTTTCACGTGGAGGGCTGTTGGTTGTTTTTCGGGTCACCTGAGGGCAACACGCCACTTGCATTCATGGCGTGGGGTCGCACGAAGACCCGCCGTTTTCGGACCAGGCGTCATCGCGAAAGGAGTACGTTCTAGCGCCTGTCGTCATGGCATTGGAGGCCGAATGTCCGCCGTCGCGAGTGCCAACCACCGATCAGACCAGGCGTGGAAAGCACATCCGGACGATGCTTCACACGGCCGGAAGCGTTAGTGCCGTAGAATAGCTGCGGACATCTATTTCGCCGCGCCGGCCTTCTTTCCATGTACGGCAGGGACGACGAACTCCGCCAATGTCGATGCGACTGAACTGGAAGGCGTCGAGGCTGAATTCGCCTATGATGCAAACCGGATCTATGGGCGGGTAGATTGAGGGAACCGATACCGTGACTGGTGCGGATGTTGGCGCTTTGACTCCCGACCGGATTGCATTTGACATGGGAGTCAACGTTCCTGAATGGCGCGCGCGGTTTGGCATGCGCATTCAGGTCGCTGGTGATTTCGAGCGGCGTGACTTGGATGCGGCCAGCGCACTTGAGATCGTCGAGGTGCGCGACGGCTATACGGTGCTTGATGTATATGCGAGCTGGCAGCCTGGTTTTACGGACGGGCTGCGCTTTGATGCTGGGGTCGAATACGTGTTTGACAAGGATTATGAACGCGTCTTCGCGGGCGTTTCAGAGCCCGGCCGCAATTTCAAGATCGCCGCTTCCTGGCAATTTGGTCGCTAGGCTTACGCGCTCCACTGACGTGCTGGCTGCAAGATGAGGCGGGACGCGATAGGTGCGGACCCTACGGAAGGGAGGAACCGCTATTTCATCGCCAGAATGGGTCGCTATTGTATCGATGTAAGTAAACATCGGAAGGGAGCGACCCATGGAACAGGCACAAGACTTTCTGGACGAGAGCCTGGCGCTTGATCGTCTTCTGTCGGGTCGGCCGGATTCGGACTTTGAGCTGGTCACCCAGTTCAAGGCGTGGACCATAAATGATGTACTGAGGCACCTTCATTATTGGAACTGGATGGCGTGGCTGCAGCTGAATGACGAGGCGCTTCTGGTTGCCCAAATGAGCGAAATCGCCCGTGCAGGCGGCATGCGACCGGTCGAGCGCGCGCATGTCGATGGCGCCGGCGGACTGGCCTTGCTGACCTTGTGGAAGGCGCAGGCTCAGGCGACGGCGCAGGCTTTCAGTACCGCAGACCCGAAAGCGCGGCTGAAATGGGCGGGGCCTGACATGAGTGCACGCTCCTCCATCACAGCCCGCCTGATGGAGACATGGGCGCATGGGCAGGAAGTCTATGACCGCTTGGGAGAGACCCGCGTAGAGGCCGACCGGATCCGCAATATTGTCGTGCTGGGTATCAATACGTTTGGCTGGACGTTCCGCAATCGAAAGCTGGACGTGCCGGCGGCAATGCCGTTCGTTCACCTGACCGCGCCTTCAGGCGATGTGTGGACCTATGGGGATGAAAGTACGGCGGAGCGCATTGCGGGCAGGGCAGACGAGTTTTGCCAGGTCGTGACCCAGACACGCAACATTGGCGATACACAGCTCCAGGTTCAGGGCCAGACGGCGGAAATCTGGATGGCCTATGCACAGTGCTTCGCCGGGAAACCAGAAACACCTCCGGAAGCCGGTGCGCGGACAAAGCATTCGTCCTAGGGGCAGGGGGAGTGGACAAACCCGCCTGCGCCTGACAGCAGGGTAGGCAAATTCAAACTTTCAGGGACAAACAACCATGTCGATCCTCCTTCTCGAAAAGCGCGGCCCCATTGCAGTAATGACGCTGAACCGGCCGGACATGATGAATGCGCTTGGCCAGGAGGGCGATGGCCCGGCAGTCGCGCAGGTCTGCGCAGAAGTGGTGGCCGACAAGTCGATCCGGTGTGCGATCCTGACAGGCTCCGGCCGTGCCTTCTCGGCAGGCGGGGACGTGAAGGCGATGAAGGAACGGACCGGTGCGTTTGGCGGCAAGCCGTATGACGTGCGCAGTGGCTATCGCGACAATATCCACGTCATCGTGCGGTCGCTCTACAATCTTGAAGTGCCACTGATTTCCGCGATCAACGGCCCGGCCATTGGCCTCGGTTGCGACGTGGCCTGCATGGCAGATATCCGGCTCGCAGCCGACCATGCCAAGCTGGGCGTTACGTTTCTCAAACTGGGACTCATTCCGGGCGATGGCGGAGCCTGGCTGTTGCCACGCCTGATAGGCGCGTCGCGAGCAGCGCAGTTGCTGTTCACCGGCGATGTGATTGACGCCGCAACCGCCAAGGAATGGGGTCTCGTGTCCGAGATATATCCGGTAGACCAGTTGATGGATGAGGCAATGAAACTGGCAGAGCGCATTTCAGGACAGCCGCCGCAGGCATTGCGCCTCGCCAAGACGCTGATGCGTCAGGCCAATACGGCCTCATATGACACGATCATGGAAATGTCGGCCGCTGCACAGGCCCTGATGCACGAGACCGAAGACCATATGGAAGGCGTAAACGCGATACTGGAGAAGCGCAAACCCGAGTTCAAGGGCCGCTAGATTTCGCCGCGTACGTCCTTGATGACGCCGGAAAAGTCGAGGCCGCCAAAGCCTTTTTCATCCAGCTTGCCATAGATCGCCTCGGCCATTTCGCCGAGGCGAATCTCGGCACCTGACGCTTTTGCCGCCTCAGCAGCGAGATGCAGGTCCTTCAGCATCATCGCGACAGCGAAACCGGGCTGGTAGTCGCGATTGGCCGGGGATGCGGGCACCGGGCCGGGGGCAGGGCAATAGGACGTCATCGACCAGCATTGTCCTGATGCTGTCGACGAGATGTCGAAGAAGGTCTGCGCGTCGAGGCCGAGCTTTTCGGCGAGGTTGAACGCCTCGGACGTTGCGATCATGGAAATGCCGAGCAGCATGTTGTTGGCAATCTTGGCGGCCTGTCCGTTGCCACTGCCACCGGCATGGAAGACGTTCTTTCCCATGATTTCAAGCAGGGGCCTGGCGCGCGCGAAACCGTCTTCCAGTCCGCCGCACATGAAGGTGAGCGTGCCAGCCTCGGCACCTGCGGTGCCGCCTGAGACGGGTGCGTCGACCATCGTGAAGCCTGCCGCTTCAGCCTGCCTCGACGCTTCACGTGCGTCTTCAACGGATACGGTGGAGCAGTCGAGGAAAAGCGTACCCTTGGGCGCATTCGCGGCGACGCCATCGGGCCCAAAATAGACACTGAGGACGTGCTTGCCGGCGGGGAGCATGGACACCACGACTTCGGCATCGCTCACCGTTTCAGCCACGCTTGCCGCGCCTTTAGCGCCCGAGGATTCAGCTTTGGCGATGGCATCCTTGTTGAGATCGAAGGCGCGGACCTGATGGCCTGCTTTCGCGAGATTGGCGCACATGCCGGCGCCCATGTTTCCGAGACCGATGAAGGCGATGCGTGTCATGCGTGGCTCCTAGCGATCCTTGAATTCAGGTGTGCGCTTTTCGGTGAAGGCCGTCATGCCTTCTTTCTGGTCTTTTGTTCCGAACAGACCCTGGAACAGGCGGCGCTCGAAACGGACACCCTCAGTGGTCGGCAGTTCCAGCGCGCGGCCGACCATTTCCTTAGCAGCCATGAGGGATGGCAGGGAGTAAGACGCGATTTCGTTGGCAGCCTTCATGGCCTCGTCCATCAATGAATCATGCGGCACGACGCGGGAGATGAGCCCGATGCGATCGGCCTCAGCCGCGTCAATCATGCGGCCGGTGAGGACCATGTCCATGGCCTTGGCCTTGCCGACGGCCTTGGTGAGGCGGATGGAGCCTCCCATGCCGGGGGTGACGCCAAGCTTGATTTCAGGCTGGCCGAACTTCGCCTTGTCTGAAGCGATGATCAGGTCGCACATCATGGCGAGCTCGCAGCCTCCGCCGAGGGCGAACCCGTTGACCGCCGCAATGATCGGTTTGCGTGATGCGGCAAACCGGTCCCAACCGGCGAAATAGTCCTGCATATACATGTCGGAGAAGCCCTGCGGCTGCATCTCCTTGATGTCGGCGCCAGCGGCGAAGGCGCGGCCCTCGCCTGTCAGCACCGTGACGGCGACGTCCGGGTGCCTGTCGAGCTCGGCAAACAGGGCAGCGATCTCGGCCATGGTCTCGGCATTGAGGGCGTTGAGGCTGTCGGGCCTGTTCAGCGTGACGAGGGCGACGCGGCCGGTATGTTCGAAAGTGATCGTGTTGAAGTTCGCCATGTTGCTTAACCCATTGTCGGAATGATGAAGGCCTGGTCGCCGATCTCGTCGCCTTCGGGCCAGCGCTGGGTGACCGTCTTGATCTTTGTCCAGAACCGGACACCTTCAGGCCCGTGCTGGTTTGTGTCACCAAACGCGGACCGCTTCCACCCTCCGAACGTGTGATACGACACCGGAACAGGGATCGGAACGTTAACGCCGACCATGCCGACATTGACCTGCGCGGCAAACTCGCGCGCGGCCCGGCCATTGGAGGTGAAGATGGCGCAGCCATTGCCATATTGGTGATCGGAGGCGAGCGAGGCTGCCTGTTCCAGAGTTTCCGCACGTACGACCTGCAGGACAGGGCCGAAGATCTCTTCCTTGTAGGACTGCATGTGCGGTTTCACATTGTCGAACAGGGACGGGCCGATGAAGAAGCCATTCTCGTGGCCCTGCAGCGTGTGGCCGCGGCCATCCATCAACAGGTCTGCCCCCTCGTCGACACCCATCTGGATGTAGGACTCGACCTTGGCCTTGTGGGCGGCTGAGACGACGGGGCCGTAATGGGCGTCGGCGTCGGTCGAGATGCCGACCTTGAGGGTGCGGGCGGCGTCGAGCATGCGCTCAACGAACTCATCACCGGTCTTCTTGCCGACTGTGACGGCGACGGGCAGGGCCATGCAGCGCTCGCCCGCAGAGCCATAGGCAGCTCCCACAATATCCTTCACCGCCTGCTCCATGTTGCAGTCCGGCATGATGATGCCGTGGTTCTTCGCGCCGCCCATGGCCTGGACGCGTTTGCCGTGGCTGGTGCCTAGGCTGTAGACGTATTGGGCAATGTCGGAGGAACCGACGAAGCTGACCGCCTTGATGTCAGGATGGGTTAGGATCGCATCGACCGAGACCTTGTCGCCATGCACACAGTTGAGAACCCCGGCAGGCGCGCCAGCTTCCAGCATCAGCTCGGCGAGGCGAAGCGGGACAGAAGGATCTTTCTCGGACGGCTTCAGGATGAACGTGTTACCGCAAGCAATCGCCACAGCCGACATCCAGCAGGGGATCATGGCGGGGAAGTTGAACGGCGTGATGCCAGCGACGACGCCGAGAGGCTGGCGCATGGAATAGACATCGATGCCGGGCCCAGCGCCTTCGGTATATTCGCCCTTTTGCAGATGGGGGATGCCGCAGGCAAATTCGACCACGTCAATGCCGCGCTGAACGTCACCTTTTGAGTCCGCCACGACCTTGCCATGCTCGGACGAGAGCAGTTCAGCAAGTTCGTTGATGTTTGCCTCCAGCAGGCGCTTGAACTCGAACATGACGCGGGCGCGGCGCTGGGGATTAGTCGTGGACCAGCCGAGGAAGGCGGCCTTGGCGCTATCGACGGCCGCGCCGAGTTCTGCCTCGGTTGCAAGCTGGACCCGCGACTGAACCTCACCCGTGTTCGGATTGTAGATATCGCCGAAGCGGCCGGATTTGCCGACGACCTGCTGGCCATTGATGAAGTGATGCACGTCGCGCATGGGCAGGTATCCCTTTGATTGCCATTTAGAGCCAGCTTAAGACCAGTGTTTCTTCTGGTAAATGAAGATAAATGCAGCTTATACCTGTGTTTTTGCAGGCGAGCGACATGAACTGGGATGACCTGAAGCTGTTCCTGGTGGTGAGCCGCCAGCAGAAGCTGGATCTGGCAGGCGCTGTCCTGCATCAGGACCCGACGACGCTCAGCCGGCGATTGCGCCGGCTGGAAGCTGACATTGGCCAGACGCTGTTTGAGCGAACCCGCAGAGGGCATGTGCTCACACCTGAAGGTGAGGCGCTGGCAGAGCGCGCCGAAGCGATAGAAGCGATCACGCTCGGCATTGGGGATACGGGCGAAGGTGGGCGATCACTCGTCGGGAAGGTCAGACTGGGCGCAACAGAAGGGTTCGGCACGGCCTTCATCGCCCCCATTCTGGCGCAGTTCGTGAAGGAATGGCCGGGGATCGAAATCGACCTGATCGCACTGTCAGGCCTGGTCAGCGTGCCGAAACGCGAAGCCGACATGTCTGTGCTGCTGACCCGGCCCAAGGCGGGCCGGATGAAGGTGCGCAAACTGACGGATTATTCGCTCAGGCTTTATGCCAGCCGTGACTATCTTGCGGCGAGGGGGCCGATCGATACGGTCGATGTCCTGAGCGACCACAGGCTGATCGGTTATGTGGACGATCTTATCTATTCGCCCCAGCTGCGTTACTTCGACGAAGTTCTGCCGGGACTGCACCCGGGATTGTCCAGCCCGAGTATCATTGCCCAGCTTGAGATGACCCGCGCCGGTTCAGGGCTTTGCATCCTGCCGAAATTCATCGCGAACAGGCACGCCGATCTTGTGCCGATCCTGACGGACGCCATCGAGGTGAACCGGTCCTTCTGGCTGGCCGTGCATGAGGATCTCGCCGATCTGGCACGGATCAAGGTCCTGTCGGAATATGTCGTTCAGAAGGTCAGAGCGCGGCAGGATGAATTCTGATCCAGCCCAGCGCCAAGAGCGATCAGGCAACGACAGACGAATCATACATGGCCTGAATGTCGGATTCGGCGATTCCGAGTGACGCCAGGACCTCCTTCGTATGCTGGCCCATACGGGGAGACGGTCCTTTGGGGCCGTCATCGGCACCGGGAAACCGGACGGGTGAGGCCGGGGCAGGGTACGTTGAGCCGTCGCCCTTGGCACTCGGGGTCTGCACGATAGCGCCAGACGCAAAGGCCTGCGGATCCTGCGCAACTTCGCCGAGCGTCTGGACCGGCGCCCAGGCGATGGAGTTGGCGTCGAGGCGCGCGGATATTTCCTCGCGGGTATATTTGGCGAAGCCTTCGTCGATGATCGCGACAACGTCTTCCATATTCTGGCGACGTCCCTTCGCCGTGACGTAACGCGGATCGTCTGCCAGGTCCTCGCGGTCGATGACCTTGCACATGGGCACCCAATCGACGTCGCCCTGACGGGCCACGATACATATCCAGTGATCGTCGGCCGTCTTGTAGAAATTGGACAATGGGACGATCTGCTCGGTACGGCCCTTGGTCGACGCGATGCGTCCGAAGAAAAGCTGGATCGCGAAATCCGAACCCATGGCGTAGAGGCCGGTCCGAAACAGGGACGCTTCGACCAGGCGGCCTTTGCCGGTCCGCTGGGCTTCCACCAACGCGGCGCAGATTCCGGCTGCAGCAGACATTGACGTGGTGTGATCGCCAAAAGCGGTGCGCAGGGCGAATGGATCCTGGCCTTTCGGGATGGTCAGGCGGGCCACCCCTGTCCTGCTCCAGAAGCTGGCAATGTCGAAGCCGGGCCGGTCTGCATCAGGCCCTTCGAGGCCGTAGCCCGTGAGGGAGCAATAGACGAGTTTCGGGTTGAGGCTGCGGAGGCTGTCATGATCCATGCCCGAGCGCTTCAGGCCGCCGGGCCGGACATTGGTGAGAAAGACGTCAGCTTCAGCGGCCAGTTTGCGGACAATTTCCTGCCCTTCCGGCGTGGTCGTATCGACGACGATTGATTTCTTGCCGCGATTGTCAAAGTCAAAGACCGGGTTGTCCTGGTAATCGGTACCTATCGAGCGGAAGAAATTGCGAATCGGATCACCGCCAGGTGGCTCGACTTTGATCACCTCGGCGCCCCAGTCTGCGAGAATACACCCTGCACCCGGCGCGGCCATATAGGTGGCATACTCAACGACTTTAAGACCTTCCAGCATGCCTTCAACCTCTTCTCAGACCATCCATTTTCTTGTGAACAAGGTTGGACTCTGCAGGTGTAAAAGGGAAGGGGGAGTCAGCGTCCATTCCGGACCTGACGTCGGGACACCGGACCGAAGTGCCCTACTTTTGAAGGCCTAGAAACTGAAATTCGGGAGCTTGTCGATGGCTGCCTTGAGCGCTTCGCCCCAGCCAGAGGAGATGGTTCGAAAATACGGATCATCCGACGGTATCCGACGCTGTATGCCGGTTTCGAATGAACCTGAACGGTAGGCGTGCATGTCCAGGGGCATTCCAACCGCGAGATTGGCCTTGAGCGTTGAGTCAAAGGACACATAAAGCAGCTTGATCGCATCCTCAAAGCTCATGGCCGGGTCAAAGGCGCGCAGGATGATCGGCCGGCCGTATTTGGTTTCGCCCGCCTGAAAGAAGGGGGTTTCGTCGCTCGCTTCAATGAAATTGCCCTCGGGGTAAATCAGGAATAGGCGCGGCTCCATGCCCCTGATCTGCCCGCCGACAATCATCGTCGCGCCAAACGTGCTTTCTGCCGTTTGGCCCTCTTCAGCCTGCGAGTGGATGACTTCTTTCAGCGTGTCACCCACCAACCGGGCGACCTGGAACAAAGTTGGCGCAGCCAGAAGTGTCTGTTTGCGTTCCGCCGGGACCACAGATCGCTCATCGAGCAGGCTGATGACAGCCTGAGTCGTCGCCAGGTTGCCGGCCGTCATGATCGTTATGACGCGGTCACCTTCGACCGACCATGTGAACATCTTGCGGAATGTGGAGATATTGTCGACGCCCGCATTGGTGCGGGTGTCCGACATGAATAGCAGGCCTTTATCAAGACGTAGCGCGACGCAGTAGGTCATGCGGTTTCCATAAAATCCCTAATTGAGCCGACCAGCGTTACTGCTGGACCTGCAGGGATACAAGCAGGGATTCTTTACTATCACCGAAGACGATGCCGGAGATCGGCGCAGCCTCGTCATAGTCGAGTCCTGTCGCGATTCTGACGTATCGCTCGTCGGGCGAGATGACGTTCGAAACGTCGAAACCAACCCAGCCGAGATCTGGAACATGTGCTTCCGCCCAGGCGTGGCTCGCTTCCTGAAACACGCGATCATCCATCATCAGGTAGCCGCTCACATAGCGGGCCGGATAGTTGAGGAGGCGTGCGGCGCTCACGAACGCATGGGCGTGATCCTGGCAGACACCGTGTCCTGCGCGAAGGGCTTCTTCGGCTGTTGTGCCCGAATCGGTTCGGTCGGTTTCATAAACGATGGCCTCCCGGATCGAGGCCGAAAGTTCGTGGAGGCGAGCGATGGGGTCGGGATTTTCCTTCAGGTCACTGGCGAGTTTCCGTATCAGCTTGCCCGGTCGGGTGAGGGCGGTCTGACGCCGGAAATACCAGAGTGGTGTGTAGCCACCATGAGGGCCGGTGACGCCTGCTGTCGCGATCGTATCGATGTCACCTGAGCACGTGATCGCGATTTCGGTCTGGCCGGGATTCAGACTGATCAGGTGGACCCTGTTACCATGCTGATCGTCGAAAGCACACTCCGTGCGGCCACCTTCAATCTTGATATCCCAGTTGTCTATAGTCTGGCATTGACCCGATTTGGGTGTCAGGCGGATTTGCTGCAGCGCATAGGGAACCGGCTGGTCGTAGGAATAGTGCGTCTTGTGGTTGATGTGCAGTCGCATGGTTATTCGTAGAACCTGTAGTCGGTTTCTATTTGCGCGGCGAGGGCGGCATTGGCTCGCAGGAATTCTCGGATGAATTCATGGAGGCCGAAATCGATGATGTCATCAATTGTCCGTCCTGTCAGGCTCGCCTCCAGGCCTGCCACAAGATCATGACACGTCCTGCGATCACCATATTCGCTTTCGAGCGCAGCAAGGTGGCCAACCAGTTCATCATAGCAATAGGCAAGCGAGCGCGGCATGCGCGCGTCAAGGATCAGGAATTCCGCAATTGCTTTGGGATTGGCGTTGCCGGGGTAGAGCCAATGGAATGACTTGTCTGCTGATGCAGAGCGCAGGATCATTTCCCACTGAACATTATCCAGCGACGAGCCGACGGACGCTCCCGTGGGCAGAAGCACATAATACTTCACATCAAGAATGCGGGCCGTGTTGTCTGCCCGCTCTATGAGAGATCCGATGCGCGAAAAACTGAAAATATCGTTGCGCAGCATCGTGCCCTGGAGCGCCCCGCGCACCAAAGCGCTCAGTTGACGGACGGCTGTCAGGACCTTGGGGAGTTCTGCTTGCGATACCGGCCTCTTCAGCATTTCCTTGAGCTGCATCCAGCCGTCATTGACGGCTTCCCAGACTTCACGGGTCAGAGCAGTTCGTGTTGCCCGCGCATTGTCCCGTGCCGCGCGCATGACGGAATAGACACTCAAAGGATTGGTCTTGTCGCGCAAAAGGAAGTCGACTGCCGAATTGGGAGAAATCGTGTCGTGACGGGCGTAATAGGCATCAAGGCAGCCAACGGTGGTGAGGACGGACGCCCATTCATCTTCGCCAGCCGCCGCGCGGGTCAATGCCATGCGAAAGCCTGCCTCGACGAGACGTGCGGTGTTTTCGCTGCGTTCAAGGTATCTGGACAACCAGAGCAACCCGCCTGCGGTCTTGCCTAGCATGGGATCATTCCTCCAGCACCCAGGTATCCTTGGTGCCGCCACCCTGGCTGGAATTCACGACCAGTGAACCTGCCTTCATCGCAACGCGGGTCAGGCCGCCCGGTGTGATGTCGATGCTGTCGGGCGAAACCAGCACATAGGGTCTCAAGTCGACATGCCGCGGAGCCAGCCCGTCGCGGGCGAGGACGGGGACAGTTGAAAGCGCGAGTGTGGGCTGGGCAATGTAGTTCGAAGGATTGGCCTCCAGCTTGGCCCGGAATGCTGCCAGTTCACGCTTGCTCGCAGCAGGACCCACCAGCATGCCATAACCGCCGGAGCCGTGAACTTCCTTGACGACGAGTTCGGCCAGATTTTCCAGGACATATTTCAGGGAGTCAGCTTCGGCGCATCTGTACGTCGGCACGTTTTTCAGGATCGCGGTCTGGCCGGTATAAAACTCTACAATGTCTGGCATGTATGAGTAGATGGCCTTGTCGTCAGCGATGCCTGTGCCCGGCGCATTCGCCAGAGTGATTCCCCCAGAACGGTAGACATCCATGATTCCCGGAACACCAAGAAGCGAGTCCCGGTTGAAGTTTAGCGGGTCAATGTATTCGTCATCTATGCGGCGATAGAGAACGTCAACTGGCTGAAAGCCCTGCGTCGTGCGCATGGCGATGCGTCCATCCACGACCCGTAAGTCATGCCCTTCGACAAGCTCGGCACCCATCTGGTCTGCCAGGAAGGCGTGCTCAAAATATGCCGAATTGTGGAGGCCGGGAGTGAGAACGGCAACCGTCGGACTGCCTGTGCAGCGATTTGGTGCGCATTTGCCGAGGGACCTGCGCAGGAGCGACGGATAGTTGCTGATCGGCTGGACTTTTATCTGCGAGAAGAGTTCAGGGAACATCTTCAGCATCGTCTCCCGGTTTTCCAGCATGTAGGAAACCCCGGACGGCGTTCTGGCATTGTCTTCAAGAACGAAGAATTCATTTGCCCCCGTTCGCACAAGATCCGTACCGACGATGTGAGTGTAGACGCCTCCTGGCGGCGTGACGCCAATCATCTCGGGCAGAAAGGCCTCATTCTGCGCGATGAGGTGTTCCGGGATACGTCCGGCGCGAATGATTTCCTGACGATGGTAGATGTCGTGTAGAAAGGCATTGATTGCACGAACACGCTGTTCGATGCCTCTCACGAGAAGCCGCCATTCCTTGCCATCAATGATCCGGGGGACCAAGTCGAACGGAATCAGTCTCTCGTCGGCATCCTTCTGGCCATAGACATTGAAGGTGATGCCTGTTCGGCGAAAGAATATCTCTGCCTCGCGGGACTTCTTGCGAAGGTCGCTCAACTTCACGGTTTCCAGCCATTCGCAATAGTCGGCATAGGGCGGTCGCGCCGTACCGTCTGCGCGCTTCATCTCGTCAAAAAAGGTTGGCTGATCGCCCATGACTTTGACGTCGCACGAAATTTCGCAGACATGCAAGGGGGCGCGCACTGTCGCGTCGCGCCGCCAAGCCCGTGCGCAAGTTTTCAGCGGAGGCACAAAATCCCGCCTGAAGAATCGCCAATGTAGCCGTCAGGTAGAGGCTTTTCGGCGAATATCTTGTCTTTCAAGGACTGTTAAACGGGTCGGTTCACTATCGGAATGCGTTGCCCGGATTCAGGCCCAGCGCCTTGAAAATCATTGCGGCTGGACAAAACCCGGTAAAGGCGGCCTGCACCATGTTCAGGCCCGCAAAGGCGGTCAGTAGGAACCACCATGGTGACAGGAAGTAGCCGAGCCCGAGCCCGATGAGGACGACGATACCTGCAAAGGCGAATACTGCGCGGTCGATGTTCATGGTGTTGATCCTTTTCGTGATGGTTGCGTGGTTTCAGGCAAGGGAGATCGCGGACGATATCCAGCGATTTAGCGCGGGCCCTGTCTGGGCACCGGACTGGTGGGCCACTTGCCGGCCGCCCCGATAAGCGATCAGGGTAGGCACCCCCCTGATCCCGAGGCTGGCGGCGCTCGCCTGGTTCTCATCCGAGTTCAGCCTGAACAGGCGGACCCGGTCGACGAATGAAGTGGCGGCGGCATCATAGGCAGGCGCCATCATGCGGCACGGTCCGCACCAGGGCGCCCATACATCAATGATGAAAGTTCCCTCGTCACGCGCCTGAAGGCGCGAGAGTTTTGCGTCATCAATGTCGACCGGGTGAGGTGTTGCGAGCGAGGCCGAACACTTTCCACATTTCCCAGCGGAAAGGGCCCGACCGCTTGGCGCGCGATTGAGTGCCCCACACTTATGGCACATGATGGTTTCGGTCGGGCTCACAATGGTCGGCATATCGGTGGTTCTCAATCCTTTATCTTGTGGGTCTTCAACAGAGCCAGAGCCGCATTCTCGTAAAAGGTTTCGGCATGCCCGGTTCGAACCTTGCGCAGAAAGTACTTTTCAAAGGCGACCTTGGCCGTGTGCACCCATCCACCGGATACCGACCAATTGACATTGCGTGGAGGAATTTGGGGCTGAGCGATAAACGCGACACCCCCATCGCCGAAATCGGCGATACAGATCGCATTCCATGTCGCTTCGTGTGTCGGCGGCTCACCCTTGCGCAATGCGGCAATGTTTTCCGCGACGGCATTCACCATTGATTCGATCATGAAGCCTGTTTTCGGTACACCCACGGGTACCGGTGTTTTTCCGACCGGAGGAATGGCTATGCACACGCCGAGCCCGAAAATCTCAGGATAGGTCGGGTTGCGCTGATGCTTGTCAGTGAGAATGAAGCCCTTGGGGTTCCCAAGGCCTTCAATGTCACGAACGGCTGCGACGCCGCGAAAAGCCGGCAGCATCATTGAGAACTTCATAGGGAGATCATGCTCGGTCTTGATTGAACCGTCCTCGTTCAGTTCCTCGACCAGCATGCGGGTCGCCTCGACCTTCTTCACCCGGGCATTCGTGATCCACTTGATGTGGCGCTCGCGCATTTCACTCTCAAGGAGGCCTTTCGTGTCGCCAACTCCATCAAGACCAAGATGCCCGATATAAGGTTCTGAGGTAACAAAGGTCATTGGAACACGGTCGCGAATCTTGCGCTTGCGCAGTTCGGTTTCGATGATCATCGCCGTTTCGTAGGCGGGTCCAAAACATGAGGCCCCCTGGACCGCACCAACGATGACAGGCCCTGGTTCATCGCACAGCGCCTCGAAGGCGGCATATCCCGCCTGTGCATGATCTATGTGGCAAACCGATTGGGTGAAGCCTGTTGGTCCCAGGCCTTCAATTTCATCGAAGGCAAGTTCCGGACCGGTGGCGATGACCAGGTAATCATAGGGGACGGAGGTTCCGTCTTCCATCAGCACGGCCTTTCCTTTCGGATCGACCTTTTTCGCGGCACCGACGATGAGTTCCACCCGGCGTTTTTTCATGGGCTTCGCGAGATCGACCAGAATGTCTTCGCGCTCTCGCCATCCGACGAGGATCCAGGGGTTGGAGGGGACGAACTGATAAAAGTCATTCTCGTTGATGACGATGACGTCGTCCTGCCGGGGGATCGTCTTGCGGATATTGTAGGCGGCGATCACGCCACCCAGCCCCGCCCCAAGAATTACCACGCGTGCCATTGACCTCTCCTTTGCTTTTCCGCAAATGTCATATAATTAAGCATTCACTTAAATACGCAATTATACGGATAGAGGCCAGATTGCGATGACACTATCTTTTCGTCTGTTGTCCAGTTTGGGCCGAACGATTTTTGGAAGAGGGGCGACCATGACCGATGCGCAAAACATTGCACCATCCGCCATTTTTGAAGACCTGAAAGCGGGACGCGTCTTGCTTGTTGACGTTAGGGAGCCTGCGGAGTTTGCCAACCAGCGTATCCATGGCGCGGTGCTGATGCCGCTTTCGACCTTCGAGCCAAAGGCTTTGCCGACTGATGGCTCGCGCCGGATCATATTCCAATGCGGATCGGGCAAACGATCCCGCAATGCACTCGACACTTATCTGGCTGCCACGGGAGCGGACGCGGCACATATGGCGGGTGGCATTGCTGCATGGAAAGAGCAGGGGCTGCCATGCGCACAGATTGATCCAGCAACTGGCCGGGTAGTTGATAATGGGCATTACTAGTCTGATTGCAGCCTTTGGGATGTCTGCCGCCAGCATGGTCTTTGCTGTCGAGGCATCGGCACAGGTCATGACAGTCGAAGAGTCCGTGATCGTCGATTTCCGACCCGTCGTCGCGAGAGTCGAGGCGGGCGATACCGCAACAGCCCGGTCGCGGCTGCAGGGCGTTATCACAAGGCTGCTGGTTGATGAAGGCGATGTGGTGAAAGCGGGCGACCTGGTGGCGCTTGTCACAGATGCAACGCTCGATCCGCAACTTGCAGCGCTGGATTCACGGATCGCCGGCATGGGATCCCAGATCAAGCAGAATCAGGACGACATCGCACGGGCTGAAGCACTGGAAAAGCAAGGATTCTATCCGAAGGCGCGATTGGAATCTGAACGTACGACACTCGACGTCATGCAGCGGAGCCTCACCTCGGCAGAAGCGGAGCGGCGAGCCCTCGCAGCGAGAAAAGCGGAGGGGCGCATTCTTGCTCCAGCAGATGCAAAAGTGACTTCGGTCAAGGTCGTTGCCGGTTCAGTCATTTCCCCCGGCGAAGTCATCGCCAGCTTCGCGACCCTTGACGGCGTCGTCAGGCTTTCTCTTCCTGAGCGTCATGCGTCTGAAATGGCCGAAGGGGAGACGGTCGCGTTGCGTCTTCCTGCTCGCGGCGGTGAAGTGCGCACGGCCACGATCATGAAGGTGTATCCTGAGCTGAGGGATGGTGCCGTGGTGGCGGATGCGGTCGTCCAGGGTGGTTTGGAAGCCCTGGTGGGAGAGCGGGTAGACGTGCTCGCGCCTGTCGGTGAGCGCCGGGCGATGCTTGTGCCGGCTGAATTCGTGTCGACGCGTTATGGCGTGGATTTCATTCGCGTGAAGGTGGGAGACCGCTTCGTGGATGCGCCGGTTGCCCTGTCAGCGCCCCTGCCGAACGATGCCGGTCAATATGAGGTCCTGTCCGGATTGAAGAGTGGCGATCAGATCGAAAAGCCGGAGTAGGGACGATGAAACCCGATCTCTCAGGTGCAATCACCCGGGCGACAATCCGTTCGCCGCTGACTCCGCTATTCCTGTTGACTGCGCTTGCAGTCGGACTGATCGCGCTGATGACAATTCCGCGCGAAGAGGAACCGCAGATTTCGGTTCCGATGGTCGACATGATTATCGAAGCGCCCGGCCTGCGGGCGCCAGATGTCGTGGAGCAAGTGACGGAACCACTTGAGGAAATCATCAAGGCGATACCGGACGTTGAACATGTCTACTCGCAAAGCCGCGATGATGGCGCGCTGGTCACTGCGCGGTTCGATGTCGGCACGGACGCCGACGACGCCATACTCCGCGTCCACGAAAAGATCAGGGCGAACCTTGACCGGATACCCACAGGTGTGCCGATGCCGCTGGTGGTTGGCCGGGGCATCAATGACGTACCGATCGTGACGCTGACGCTTTCGCCGGAACCATGGACCGGCAACGTCTGGAATGACACGTCCCTTCGGATGCTAGCTGAAGAACTCCAGAAGGAGTTGATCAAGGTCGATGATGTCGGCCTGACCAGCGTCGTTGGTGGCCGGCCGCTCGAGATGCGGGTGGAGCCTGATATTCACGCCATGGCTGCCTATGGCGTGCCATTGCAGACCCTGGTGGAGACGGTGAGCCAGGCCGCCAATGTCAAACCGGTTGGCACCGCGCGCCGGGAAGGAGAATCCCTGATTGTGCAGGCCGGTGACCGGATCAATGCGCTTAGCGAGCTTGAGCGCCTTGAGCTGCGCGGCGGTGACGGCCGAACGGTCTATCTTTCAGATGTCGCAACCATACGCGTCACAGGCGCCGAAACGGAATCCCGGGTCTGGACGCTTGATCGCAAGGAGGACGGGTTCGTTGCCATTCCAGCCGTGACCGTTTCGCTGGCAAAACGCCCCGGCGCCAATGCCGTGAAAGTGGCAGAGGCCATTCTTGCGCGCGCTGAAAGCCTGCAGGGCGACCTCGTTCCGGAGGGTGTGCGACTTGAAGTCACGCGAAATTACGGCGAAACCGCCAATCATAAGGCCAATGAGCTTCTCTACCATTTGGGTCTGGCAACCGTATCGATCGTCATCCTTATCGCCTTCGCGATCGGCTGGCGTGAAGCTCTGGTTACGCTGATCGTTATTCCAACAACAATTCTTCTGACGCTCTTTGCCTCCATGATGATGGGGTACACGATCAATCGCGTCAGCCTTTTTGCGCTAATCTTCTCGATTGGCATTCTGGTTGATGACGCCATCGTCATGATCGAAAATATTGCGCGTCATTGGGCGATGAATGATGGGCGCACCCGGGTCGAGGCGGCCATCAATGCGGTCTCCGAAGTCGGCAACCCAACTGTGATCGCGACTTTGACCGTCATTGCCGCACTCTTGCCGATGATGTTCGTGTCGGGATTGATGGGGCCCTACATGGCGCCAATCCCGGCCAATGCGTCGGCTGCAATGCTGTTTTCATTCTTCGTCGCAGTCGCCATCGCGCCCTGGTTGCTGATGCGCATCGCAGGTGGTGTGAAAGCAACAGAGCATGCAGCGGGTCATGACGAGGGCGAAACACGGCTCAGCCGGTTCTATCGGCGTGTCGCTGCTCCTGTTGTGGCTTCCAGGCGAAACGCGTGGATCTTCCTTGGCGTCGTCGGAGTCGCAACGCTGTTGTCCGTCAGTCTGTTCGCCACCAAAGCCGTTACGGTCAAATTGCTGCCATTCGACAACAAGTCGGAGATCCAGGTCGTTCTCGACCTTCCGGAAGGCTCTTCCGTCGAAGACACCGAGCGCACACTTTTCGCAATCGCTGACCTGATCCGCGATGTACCGGAAGTCCAAACGATTCAGGCCTATGCAGGCACCGCCGCGCCTTTCAATTTCAACGGACTGGTTCGTCACTATTTTCTCAGGAATGCACCGGAGCTTGGTGACCTGCAGGTCAACCTGTCTGAAAAGTCCCATCGCAAGCGCGCCAGCCATGCGATAGCCCTCGATATTCGCAGCCGGATACAAGGCTTGGCGCTGCCCATTGGCGCGAGTGCCAAGGTGGTTGAAGTTCCGCCTGGTCCACCCGTCATTGCGACGTTAATGGCAGAAATCTACGGACCTGATCCGGAAACACGCCGGCAAACAGCGGGTATTGTGCGGCAGCTTTTCGAGGAGGCAGACTTTATCGTCGATGTCGACGATTCCATCGGCGACCCGCAGCCAAGGATGATGATCGCGATCAACGAACCGCAAGCCGCCGACTATGGCGTGATGCAGCAGGACATTCTCGATACGATCGCGCTTACCTTTGCAGGTCAGACTGCTGGAGTGAGCCCGCGTGGCGAGGGGCGCAATCCGCTCGACATCCGAGTTCGGCTACCAAAATCCGAACGCATCTGGTCACAGGAAACTGCAGCGATCCCGGTGCCGCGCCGACTGGCAGGGGCAGGCGCCTCACCCATCGAACTGGGCGCACTCGTCAATGTGTCCGAAGAGCAGGGCTCTCCGATCGTGTTCCGCCGAGATGGCCATTTCACGGACATGGTGATGGGTGAACTGGCTGGCCGGTTTGAGGCGCCGATCTATGGGATGTTCGACATCCAAGACCGGATAGACGTCTTTGATTGGGAGGCGGCGGGTCTGATCAAACCAGCCATCCGAATGTATGGGCAGCCAGAAGACGAGACGCGGCCGACCCTGTTGTGGGATGGCGAATGGGAGATCACTTATGTGACTTTCCGCGACATGGGGCTGGCATTTGGCGTGGCCCTTGTCGGGATTTACATCCTCGTCGTGGCACAATTCGGAACGTTCCGCATCCCGCTCATCATTCTGACGCCGGTCCCGCTGACCCTGATCGGTATAATGCTCGGGCACTGGATCTTTGGTGCAGCGTTTACCGCGACATCCATGATCGGCTTCATCGCATTGGCTGGCATTATTGTCCGCAATTCGATCCTGCTGGTGGATTTTGTGCGTCACCGGCAAGACGCCGATACCCCCCTCAAGCAAGTGCTGCTGGATGCTGGCGCGATTCGGTTCAAGCCGATCGTTCTGACCGCGCTTGCCGCCATGATTGGCGCCTCCGTCATCCTGACCGACCCTATTTTCCAGGGGCTGGCGATCTCGCTTCTGTTCGGTCTGGCTTCGTCGACAGCGCTCACCGTGCTGGTTATCCCAGCGATCTATGTGGCGCTGAGGGGGCCAGATTGGAAACCGGCTGGTGTGCCCCTATCTGTTGATGACGATTTTGCGCCCATGAAGGAAGCCCAGACGTGATGTCACGCACGAAACCGACGACTCCCGAAGCATTCAACCTGATGTCGGAGAGGGTGACCGAAGCCACCGGAATCCTCAAAGCAATGGCCAGCGACACGCGATTGAAAGTGCTTTGCGCGCTCAATAACAGCGAAATGCCGGTCAATCAGCTGGCCGAACTCACGAACCAGTCGTCGTCAGCGGTATCGCAACATCTCGCGAAGCTGCGGGCTGCCGGGCTGGTTGAATCGCGACGGGATGCCCAGACGATCTATTATCGTTGTAGTGGTGGCATTGGCAGCGTGCTCGTGAACACGCTTTGCGATTTCTATAAGTAGTCTGCAGTTCAAGTGGCGAGCAATTGTGCGCTGAGGCGGTCGCGAAGTTCGCGTTTAAGAAACTTGCCGCTGGCATTCCGCGGAAGAGCGTCTTCCAAAAACCACACGTAGCGCGGCGCTTTGTGCTTTGCCATTATCGCCTCGCAATGGTCGCGAAGCGCTTGCTCTGTGAGGGCTTCGCCAGGCTGCAGAACGACCGCGATTCCGACTTCTTCGCCGAGACGCTGATCGGGCACACCGAACGCGCAACATTCCGCTACAGCTTCGTGCCGGTAAACGGTTGCTTCGACTTCGGCACAGTAGATATTCTCTCCGCCACGCAGGACCATGTCCTTTTTGCGATCGACGATGAATATGAATCCATCCTCATCAATGCGGGCAATGTCGCCCGTATGAAGCCAGCCATCGGTGATTGACTCAGCGGTGGCCTCGGGGCGGTTGATATAGCCCTTGATCACTGAAGATCCCTTGATCCACAATTCGCCAATCTGTCCGGGTGGGACCGAGTTGCCTTCGTCATCGACACACTTGGCTTCAAAGTTTGGCATGGCGGGACCGGCGCTATCTGGCTTGTCCACGAAGAAATCCGCTGCGATCGATGTGATGATTCCGCAGGTCTCGGTCATGCCGTAGCCTGTGCTTGGTCGGGCAGTGGCCACTTGCGACTCGATCTTTGCCACCAGGTCCGGAGGCACTTGGGCACCACCACCTGACAGCGAGGTCAGGCTCGAGGTGTCGGTGGAGACAAAGTCGGGATGGCTAATCAGTTCGCGCGCCATGACCGGGACACCGCTCATCGACGTCACCCGCTCCCTGGCGACCAACCGTAGCGCCTCTCCTGCATCCCAGCGGTACATTAGTACCAGCGCCCCGCCTGCGGCCGTCGTTGCATAGGCTCCACAATTGTTTGCGGTCACGTGGAATAGTGGCGTAGTGATCAAAGTTGTCGGGACGGGAGGTGTTTCGGGTGGCTCCACGCCTGTCGCCTTTTGTGTGGCAAGCGCTGACGAGGCAGCCGCGTACATCAGGTTGAACAGGTTGGAAACGCAGCCTCGGTGCGTAAGTTGCGCTCCCTTGGGGTTTCCAGTGGTGCCTGACGTGTAGAAAATACAAGCATCGGATTCTGGATCGACCGATACATCGGGCATGAGGCCGCCATGAGCGATGACTTCAGACCAGGGCGTCACCTCAATTGGGGCGTCGGGGATGCGAATGCCCACCATCTTCAGTGTTTTAGTCAGATCCGGGCGCTCCCGCAGTCGGCCAAGGCGCTCAGCATCCAGAAACGCGACTTTGGGTTCGGAGTCTGCAATTGCATACGCCATTTCTTCGGTCGTCCACCACGCATTCATGCCAACCACTGCGATCCCGGAAGATACACATGCCCAGTAGATCAGCATCCACTCAGGATAGTTGCGCATTGCGATTGCGACGCGATCCCCCGGTTTAACGCCTTGAGCGAAAAGCCAGGCCGCAACGGCGTTCACTTGTTTGTGGGACTCGCCGTAGGTCAGGCGTTCTTCACCATAGATCAGATAGGGGCGTTCGGAAAACTGAATCGTAGATAGCCAGACATCGCGCACATTGAGCGGCGCATTCTTGTAAAATCGAACTCGGGTACCGAGAACGTCTGTTTCGCCAATCTCGAACGCACCACCTGCGCCGGTAAGCTCATCACGTGCCTTTAGGAGTTCTTTGTAATGCATGGCTCTCTCGTTCTCCCTGAAGCGCTATTTTTGAGAATACACATACAGACGGAAGGGGGGGCGACAAGCTTTCCGCGACGTCGCCTCGCCACACAAATTGGTGCATTCCTGTACTGAATCGAACGCCTGCCTGTCTCCAAGCATAACGGCATCGGCGCTGAAATTAGGGTGCCACCTTACCAATTGCGTGAACGTGGAATGCGTTTTTTCCTTAGGTTTGGGCTGATTTGTTCTCCGGTTCAGGCATAAGCAGAATGAACGCGAGCGCGACCGCAAAGCCAATTGAGCACACCAGGAAGCAGTCGCGGAATGCCAGCACCATGGCTTCGCGGCGAACCGCGTCAGCAATGGGACCAAATGCACTCATATGGGCCTGCTGAAACGGTTCCCCATTTGCGATTGCAGCCCACATATTCTGTTGGTGCTGATAGAGCAGTTCCGGATTGCTTTCTGTCATAGCTGACGAAAGATGTTCGCCATGAAACACATTTCGCCTCTGCAGCAGGATGGCCAGCAAAGATACGCCAAACGCTCCGCCAACCTGCATCAGGAACGAGGCTGCCCCGGCAGCGCTGGCAAGCAAGCTTGCAGGTACGCCGCGGATGGCTGTGGTGTTGGCTGGTGGCATACAGAAGCTTATGCCGATGCGGCTGAGGATGATCCAGGCAACAAGTGTCCAGTACGGCGTAGCAGAGGCGACACCGGCCATCAGATACATCGACAAGCCAAAGCACGTGACGCCGAATGCAAGTAGAAGCCGAGCGTCAAACCGGTCGCTCAGGCGCCCGGCAACCGGAAAACCTACGACCATGGCAAGGCCGGCGGGGATCATCATTACACCAGCGGCAGTCGGTGAATAATGCTGCACAATCTGAACAAAAATTGGGATGAGATATGTTGAGCCGTAGATGGCTGTCCCGGTGAAAGCGATAACCACACCGGCGGACGCAAATTGCCAGTGTTTGAACACGTTGAGATTGAGGGCAGGGAATGGATGACGTTGTTCCCACCAGAAGAACAATGCCCCGGCCAAAAGAGATATGGCCAACCTGAAAAGCGCTTTGTCGGAGTACCAGCCATCACGGTCTCCATTTGCAATGGTTGATAGCAACCCGACAACAGCGACAGCAATCAAAAGAAGCCCTACCCAGTCAAGTGGCGGCGCTTTCGTGCCGCGAATGCTGTCGCGCTCCGGCATCAGTAAGGCGGCAAGCGGCAAGGCAAGCAATGCGATTGGCACGGTGGCGATGAACACCAGGCGCCAGCTGGATAAATCCACGGCAATTCCGCCTAGTGCAGGTCCGAAAGCAGGTGCGAGCACGACGCCGATAGAGAATATGCCAATCGCACTTCCGCGCATCTTGTCCTGGAATGTCTGGAAGATCAGAAACATGGACATGGGCTGGAGCAATCCGGCGGCGACCCCTTGCATGGCGCGCGAGACAATCAATAGTTCAAATGTGGAGCTAACCGCTCCAAGTACGGATCCACTGATGAACAATGTCAGAGCCACCAGGTAGGTTGCGCGGGCGCCAAAGGCGCTCATTGCCCAGGCGTTAGCGAGCATGGCAACCGTCGATGCGGCAAGAAATGCCGTGGACATCCACTGGGCCTTGTCCTGCCCGAGACCGAATGCGCCAATTATAGACGGCAAGGCTACATTGATTGTCGTTGCTGCGAGCATGGTCGATAGGGATCCGCAGAGCAGGCTGAACAAAAGCAGCCAGCGATATGACCGCCCGAACCTGAGGAAGCGTTCCCGCACGGCCGCTCCAGCGGTATCGGGTATATCGAGTGCGTGGGAGTGATGCAGGTGGCTATGCGCCTTGCCAGCGAGCAGACCTTTTCCCGACGGGGTCACTTCTTCGCCTTGCGTCGCTCGATTGACACGCGCACCATTGATCCGGGACGAAGGTAAGTGTCTCCTGAATCCAGTTCGATCCGTACGGGGATGCGCTGCGTTATCTTTGTAAAGACGCCGGTCGCATTTGGATTGGGCATCAGCGCAGCTTCGGCGACGGTCAGATCACGAATGACTGCGACGCGGCCTGTCACGCTTGCGTCAGGAGCGCTGTCGACTTTTATCTTGGCCGCTGCTCCTACTTCTACATGGCGCACCTGTGTTTCCTTGATGTTGGCCGACACCCAAACCTTGTTGGGATCGTGCAGCAAGGCGACCCGAAATCCGGACAGGGTGCGTTCTCCTGCATCAAAGAAAATCTCATCCACAATGCCGTCAATTGGACTGCGGATCTGGTGCTTTTGGATAATGACCTTTTGGCCTTCGGTCTGAGCTCTGGCACGCTGCAGGGCGGCTTGCAGTATATTCAGGTCATGTTCGACGAGTGAAGCATCGCTTCTGGAGATTACAGCTTCACGGGCTTTGGCCGACGATGACGACAGTCGCGCTTCGGCGCCGCGTAGATCCTGTTGTGCCGCTTGCAGCTTGTTCAGGGCCTGATCCCAGACGTTTTGTGTCACCAGTCCCGTTTCTCTGAGTCGCAGCTCTCGGTCATAGTCTCGTTGGGCGGCAGTCAGATCAGCTTTGGCTGCCTCCACAGCAGCCTGCGCAGATAGCACATCCGCCCTGCTGGCATCAATTTGAGTTCCGGAGCGCGACCCAACGAGGCCAAGACGCGTTCGCTCGCGCTGGATTTGCGCGGCAAGACCATCTTCTTCGGCGAGGAATTCCGTCAGCAGGTGCCGGGCCTCCCGGTCGTCAATCTGAAAGAGAAGGTCTCCGGTTCGGACCCTGTCACCGGAAGCGACATAGGCGGCGGTTATGTTGCCCGAAACGTCAGCGGATACAGAAAGGATGTCGGCTGCAATGCGCGCATCAGACGTGGAAACGAAGTGAGAGCGGTCAATCAGCCAAGCACCTGCCAGCCCTAGAACAAGCAACAGTGACAGGGTCGCAAAAACCGAACGTGGGGACGTAAGGCGGTCGCGCCAGTCATGGTACATCGCCGGCTTGACCTTATCCTCTCGGCTGATCGTTTTCTGGTCCATATCTCCTCCCATGCGATGCCGGAATTTTATGTCATTCTTCGTAAAACACGCGTGGCAAGACAATTTGCCGCCCGTGTTTCACAAAAGGCAAGATTGACGTTGGGGCGGCTTTCCCGGCGACGATCGACGGAACGCATTGAGCAACGGCCAGAAAGAACGGGGCTTCTGGGCCGTGGGGGCAACTCGTGCGTTTTCGTGTTCCGCGGAGGTGATGGCGCTGGAGATTGGTGCGCATTCCGCATTCTGGTTGACGCTGAAATGGTCCTAATCCCAGATTAGCCGCAGCGTCCGCTCCACGTGTTGCTTAAGTGGCTTTGGAATTCCCAATGCCTCAGCCCTAGACCTCCAATTGGAAAAGACCTCAACTGTCCGTTCGAGAACGGCCTTTTCGCGTCCGCGTGGCAGGCTCACATACTGTGCAAGCGCTTTCAGGTCTTCGCGCGTAAAGCCCGTCGTCTTTCCGTTCAGGCTCAACTGGTGGTTCCGGGTAAAATCGCTCCCCTCAGAATGGCAGAGGTCATAGGCAGGGGCGATATCCCATTTGCCTTGACGGTCCATGGTGAAGGCAAAGTTCTTCACATGATCGTCCTGATTGCAGCCAACCAGATTGAACACAATACGCCGGAACTGTTCTTCGAGCGCAGCTTGCGGCATGCCTAGTTGGCGCATGGTCATGATCAGCTGTTCGTAGGAGTAGGCTCCGCTCTCATAATAGTCGAAATGCTGCAGCGCCGCGAAGGTCTGGATGAACGTCTTGCGGCCTGCCTCATCCCGGTCGAAGCGCCGCGTCATGAAGTGGTTGCGGCCATTCTCGCTGAGCAGGCGGCTCTCCATCATGTCGATGCCGCACTCCCTGGCCATCAGGTAGTAGCTGTATTCCAGGAGACCGTAACCGGAGGGGTCGGCGACCCCCCAGTCGCCGCTGAAGGCGACGCCGTCAAACTTGATCAGCCAGTGATCGAACCCGGTTGGCAGATCAAGCTGGCCGGACCGTACCTGTTTGGTGTCTGGGTTGAACGCGATCACGGCCTTTGCGCGCGCCCCGCCAGCAGACGTGCCAACGCTCAATATGTCGAGAAGAGCTTTTTCTTCCTTGCCGGATGCAAACCGGGTGTCGAGGGCCTGCTTATCGGCAAAGGCCATCGCGGCAAGCTCGATCAATTGCTGAATCTCGATCTGCTTGTCCTGGGCTGTATCGGCGCCTGTGGAGGGTTCGAATTCGAGGGCACCCATGCCGCGCCGGCCGGTATAGCAGAGGCGGTCGACCGCGTTGAATGTTTCGGGCTGGCGGCCTGTCTGGGTGAGCCAGACATTGATCAGCCGGTTTCCATATTTGTCAGGAAGACTGTCGGCCAATAGACCGGGAAGCCCATGGAAGGCGCGGGGATGAAGTTCCGGAAACTGGTAGATGCGACGAGCACGAACAGGCATTTTCAATGGTGCAACTTCGATCCCGAACGCGGCAAAGTCCGGATCGTATTCGAAGCGAGCAAAGCGCTCGGAATAGTCCATGGAGACATAGCCAACCGGCGTGCCCCAGAGGTGGACGGTCGCCGCGCTCATTCAGATTCATCACCCCATACAATCCCCGAGGCAGGCTTGCGGCGCTTACGGCGCGAGGCAGCGCGCACCTCGGCCATGGGCGAGGCATGGTTCTCCGGCAGAAGCGCGTCGATCGCATAAGCAAGGCCAAGCGCTCTGAGGAGTTTGAGCCAGGTTTCCAGCTGGCTGTCCTGGCCGCCCTCGATCCGGCGGAGCGTCGCAACGCCTATGCCTGCCTCTGCGGCAAGTTCTTCCTGAGTATATCCCTGCTGCTTCCGGATTTGCGCAAGTCGTCTGCCGAGCTCGTCCAGCATCGCGGATTCAGGGGTAAGGTGATCAATTTTCATGATATTGAACGTGATATAAAATTGCCAAAAAGGTTTAAAACAGATCACAATTGATAGCAGATGGAGTGCTAACAGTCACCTAATTGCACACTCAAAAAGCGATCAAAAGTGATAGTTTATCGCCAAAATAACGCAATATATATCACTAGTAATATGTTTTGGGGATTGCTGGTCTGTCCCGGAAGGCGTGGTCCCATATTCCACGCAGTTCCGGGCCGGACATTAGCGTCGGATTGCCGGGCTTTCGATGTCCAGACCGTTCGCCCTGGCGTTCAGGTAGAGTTCCAGATCGATATAGGTTTGACTTCCCAGCGACAGAGGTTCAGCGCGGACGCCTGTGTCGCAGTCGCGTATCCGCCTCTGAAGCGACCCGAGCGTTTGCCATTCGAGGCGATAGGCGGGAAACCCGTTTCCGTGCCCCTGGCTGATCGTGTCGCCGCGCAGGCGCATTCCGGCATTCTGATCGTGGCACTGATGGCAGGACAGGTTGAATTGTCCGCGACGCGTGAAAAAATAATCGCGTCCGTTGGCGTAGTGCGCTGCAGCGGCGCCTCCGGTATCGACCGACAGAGGGACGCCGCGCGACTGGTTGGCGACATAGACGGTGAGGGCGAGCAGGTCATCGCTTTCATGGTCTAAAGCCGGCAAGTTCTGATGCCGCTCGCGGCATGTATTTATGCGACCTTCAAGATTGAGAAGTTGACCGGTTTCTGTATCGATCGCCGGATAGGATGCGGCGACGCCCATGAGGCCAGACGCGTGACAGGATGCGCAGGACGGTGCGTCCGCGCCGCCAGTTTCGAACAGGGCTGCCCCGCGATCGACCCAGAGATATCCCGGATTGCTGAATGTATCGTCCTGCAAAGCCTGAGTTTCCGGGGTAAGGAAATCATATCCCGATTGCGGGCGTTCAAACGGCCCATTCAGCTTGTTCCCCGTAGGCTCGGCGGGCGTACATGCCGACACAAGGAACATCACAAGAACCCAGGCAATCTTGCTGGTCATGTCACCATCAACATGGCTGTCTCCTGCCAAGACTCGCCATGCTCGTCTGTCCACCGAAACACCAGCGTGCCGCTCTGGGTCGCGCGCGTGTGGAATGTGAGGAATGGGTCTGCGGCGATACCAGGTTGGAAGTCGGCCGCGAACACGATTTCACCATCATACAGGCATTCGAAGCGTGTGATGATGTTTCGCGGTATCGCTTCGCCTCGGGACCCTCGCCGGTAGCCGCTCTCCATGGGATGCTGGATCAGGGCCTTGAGCTCGATCACATCACCGCGTTTTGCGGTCGGGGGAACAGAGAGTCGTATACTGGCCATGGGCCTCTCCTAAAGCACGACGCAGGCTGCGAGCGTGACCACGGTCTTCGCGGAGCCCGACCAGAGAGAGCCATCGCTGAATTCGGCGACAGCCTGGACCGTCTGCGTTCCGCCAAGTCGTATGCGTGTTGATACCGCAGCGCGTCCAGCGCGGGGGCCAAGTTCGAACCGAACAATTTTAGCAATCGGGTTGCGAGGCGAGAAGATGGCGATTTGCCTGACATGGTCACTATCCGTCATGGGGCTATCGACGTCGACCGCTAGAGGCACCGAATAACCGTTCTCGGCGATGGCGGGAAGCTTCAGCGTCACGCGTCCCTCCCTGATCGGGCGATCGCCGAACAGGCTTTTCTGTGCCTGTATCAGATCAGCTGGTTCTGCCAGGGCCGGAAGGGGAGTCGCCGCGATCAGGATTCCGCCCACGCCCATGCGCATCAGGGCGCGACGATTGAGAGCTTTCTGGAGGGAACGGGAGTACATCTCAGTCTTTCAAGTTGGACAGATAGGCAACGAGGTCCTCAACCGATTGCGCCGGGAGCACCGGCCGGCCCGCTTCAGCCTCGGAAACCTGATATAGGTTGTGTGTACGATAGTAGGAAGGCATCAGGACACCTGGCCGGATGAGTTCATAGTCAACAATCCGCAGCCGGATCTGGCCCGGAGATAACCGCGATCCGACGTCCGTAAGTACCGGGCCGACATTGCCCTGGAAGGGGGCATCAAGTCCGTCCACCTGATGACACAGAACACAGTGCCCGCCGCCACGCGAGGCAAACACATTCGCGCCTGCCTCGGCATCGCCCGGCGTGCTCGTGAGGGGTGCGGGGATGGCATCATTCACAATCCGGTCACGGGGCACCAGCCGAGCCTGCGCATCATTGCAGCCGGCAACCATCAGTAATGTGAAACATGCGCTGCAGCATACCCCACGCATCAGCCAAATGCCTCGCTTGTAATGGCTGCAAACCATGTTTCGGCCTGGCTTGCTTCTGCTGAGCGGATGCTGGATGTCGAGCCGACGGGCGTCAGGCCGCCGGCGCCATCAATCGCGCTGAATTGGCCGCGATCATTGGAATACACACCTGAGATCGACACGGCCTGATCAGGCGTGACGAAAGAGTAGCAGGTGTTTGCCAAAACAGTGGATTCAGGTTCCTGGCCGGACACCAGGCGGGCCACAGCGATGGCGCAGATCTTTGCCTGGAGGTTCGCGGAGAAAGCCGATTTGGGCATAGGTGCGGCAATGGTCGCGTCGCCGATGACATGAATGCAATCCTGGATCGTGGACTCAAAGCTTGTGGCATTGATCGGACACCAGCCCGTCGCATCGACGACACCTGCGCTGTGTGCGATCTCGCCAGCTTTTTGCGGCGGAATGATATTGGCGACATCTGCGCCGATCTCTTCGAAGTCGGTTGCGAGGGTCAGGCTGGCGGCATCGAAGCGGGACACCCGGCCATCGTCCGATGCGCCGCGCCATTCAAGGTGATCAGGATAATATTCAGCCCAGGCTTCCCTGAAGAGTGGCATTTTCGAGAAACTGTCCTGATGATCGAGGATCAGCAGCTTTGACCGTGGCTTGCGGGTTTTTAGGTAGTTGGCAATAAGGCTGGCACGTTCGTAGGGTCCGGGAGGACACCGGAAGGGAGGCGCGGGCACGGACATGACAACGAGGCCGCCATCATCCATCGCAGCAAGTTGGTCGCGAAGGCGTTCGGTCTGAGCGCCCGCCTTCCAGGCGTGGGGCGCGCGCAGTGCGGCGGCCCTGTCATATCCTTCAATTGCCCCCCATCGAAAGTCTATCCCGGGTGAAAGGATCGACCGGTCATAGGTGAGCAGGGCGCCGTCTTCGAGCCTGATCTGTTTCAGGGCCGCATCGATCGCAATGGCGCGGGCATGGATGACACGGACACCCGATAGCGCGAGCGGCGCATAATTGAAGGCCTGGGCGTCGAGGTTGCGTGTCCCCCCGATGACAAGATTACTGAACGGGCAGGCGGTATAGATGGGGTTTGGTTCGACAAGGGTGATGTCGGCGTCTGGCAGAAGGCGACGCAGGCTCCACGCCGCCGTCGCACCGCCAAAGCCTCCGCCGACGATAACGATCCTTGCGCGAGCCTGGGCGAATGCGCGGTAACCCGGATCTGCAAATGGAACGGCCAGGGCACCCAGGCCAGCAAGGACAAGGCGCCGGTTCGTGCCGGACAGACGCTCAGTCATTGGTTTGCCCCATCGCAAGATAGGCGCTGATCATCTCGATCTGCTCATCCGAATAACCACGTGCAAGGCGATGCATCACGGTCGTTCCAGTCGGATCATATTTGTAAGTGGCAAGACGTGCGCTCAGCGCCTCAGCATCGAGATGTCCGAACCCAGGCAAGGCAGGGCCGATTGCGCCGTGACAGCCCGAGCAGGAAGACGAGAGCGCTGCCGATGCCGACAGGCTGGCCGGGGCCGGCAAGAGAGGTGTCTCAGGCGGCGGAACGGATGCCTGCTGGCACGCCGCGGCTGTCAGCAAAGCGGTGGCCGGCAGGAGAGCTCTCAGGCATAGCAAGGGTCAGGCGTCCCTCAGGCTCTGGTCCTTCAGTGGCAGCTGACGCATCCGCTTGCCAGTGGCGGCATAGATGGCGTTCAGTACCGCTGGCGCGGCAACGGCGATTGTCGGTTCGCCGACTCCACCCCAGAAGCCGCCGGACGGCATGACCAGCGTTTCAACCTTCGGCATGTCGGCCATGCGCATGGAATTGAACGTGTCGAAGTTTCGTTCCTGGACTTCACCATTCTCGAACGTGATCTCGCCAAAGAGCATGGCCGACAGACCGTAGACGAACGAACCTTGTACCTGCGCTTCGATTTGCTGCGGATTGACGGCGTTACCGGGATCGGTGGCGGCCACGATGCGGTCAATCTTGAGGTAGCCATCATCGTCGACCGTGACCTCTGCGCAGGCTGCCGTGTAGGAACCGAAGGAATAGAAGTTGCAAAGACCACGGGCCTTGCCGTCATTGGAGCCCCAGCCGGATTTCTCGGCCACAGCCTTCAGGACAGTTGCAGATTTCGGGCTGTCCTTCAGGTGTGCAAGCCGGAACTCCAGGGGGTCGCGTCCGGCTGCATGGGCAAGTTCGTCCATGAAGCATTCCAGGTAGATCGCATTCTGGTTCGCGTTGACCCCGCGCCAGAAGCCGGGCCGGACAGGCGGGTTGCGCATGGCGTGATCGACCATGAGGTTCGGGAATGTGTACTTGAGTGTCTGGTCCTCTACGCGCGGGTCGAGCCCTGAAGGCAGAAGGCCCTGGAATGTGGCATAGTCGGCGCCATCCCGCAGGGCTTGCGGCATCAGGGCGGCCAAGATTGATTGGCCAGAGATACGCACATGGAGCGCGGTGAGATTACCGTCGGCGTCGAGCGCACCACGCAGCCTGGCCTTGGTCGTCGGGTGAAGGAAGCCATGCTGCATGTCTTCTTCACGGGACCAGAGCAGCTTGACCGGCGTTCCGGGCATCTGTTTGGCAATCTGCACGGCTTGAATGACATAGTCGGACATGCCACGACGACCGAATCCGCCTCCCAGATGCAACTTGTAGACTTCACATTGCTCGATTGGCAGATCAGCTGCAGTCGCGGCTGCCGCGAGGGCTGCTTCGCCATTCTGCGTCGGACACCAGACTTCGCATCTTTCCGGCGTCCAGACCGCTGTCGCATTCATGGTTTCCATCGGTGCATGGTTCTGGTGCGGCACGCGATAGGTTGCTTCGATGACCTTTGCGGCATCGCTAAAAGCTGCTGCGGTGTCGCCGACCTTGTTACCAAGGAACGCGTCGCCGGACGTCAAGCCGTCGTCCAGTTCCGATTCGAAAGCCGCGCTTGAATAGTCGATGCCTTCGGTCCACTCCACCGGGAGGGCCAGCACAGCCTTGTTTGCCCGCCACCATGTATCGGCGACGACGGCTACGGCGTCGTCTCCAACTTGCACGACTTTCCTGACGCCCGGCATGGACTCGACGGCGGCGGCGTCAAAGCTCTTCACCTTTCCTCCAAGCCGGGGTGACGCCTTGATGGAGGCGTTCAACAGGCCGTCCAGTGTGAGGTCTGCGCCATAGACCTGTGCGCCCGTCAGCTTGTCGGCGGTGTCCAGGCGCAATTTAGGTTGTCCTATGATGGTCCAGTCCCTGGGGTCCTTCAATTCCACATCGAGAGGTGGCGCGAGTCGCGCCGCTGCGCTTGCGACTTTTCCATACGTGGTCTTCTTGCCCGAGCCGGTGTGCGAAATGACCCCCCTGGACACGGTGCAATCGCTGACCGGAACGCCCCATTCATTCGCGGCCGCTTCGATTAGCATGATCCGGGCAGCTGCTGCGCCTTCGCGGACGTATTGATGGGATCCGCGCAGCCCCTGGCTTCCGCCGGTCGAGAAATCGCCCCAGACCCGTTCGCGGGCGAGGTTCTGACCCGGAGTCGGGTATTCGGTAACGACCTTGTCCCAGTCGCATTCAAGCTCTTCGGCAACAAGCTGGGCGAGGCCTGTCAACGTGCCCTGGCCCATTTCGGACCGTGCGATGCGCACGGTAACGATGTCGTCATGTCCGATATGAACCCATGCGTTCACTTCAGGATTCGCCTCGAGACCTGATACGTCAGGTTCGGCCGGTTTCGAGCATGCGGCGAGGACGCCTATGGTCAGCCCGGCAGCGCCTGTTCCGACAATAAAGGTGCGGCGTGATAGATTGAGCATGTTGGTCATGATCTCCTCCTCAGGCTTTCTTCGTCTTGGCGAGATGAATGCCCTCACGGACGCGAACAAATGTGCCGCACCGGCAAATATTGGTGATTTCGGCATCGATGTCTTCGTCGGTTGGGTTCGGGTTGCTTTCCAGCATGGCTGCGACGGCCATGATCATCCCCGGCTGGCAATAGCCACACTGCGGGACGTCCAGTTCCGCCCAGGCTTTCTGAACGGGGTGATCGCCTGCCTTCGAAAGACCTTCGATCGTTGTGATTTCTTCTGTCCCCGATAGCGCGGCGACCGGATAGACGCAGGAGCGGACTGGTGCGCCATCGACATGAACCGTGCAGCTGCCACATTGGGCAATGCCGCATCCATACTTGGCGCCGGTCAGGCCAAGCTGCTCTCTCAGGACCCAAAGGAGTGGCGTGTCATCATCCACTTCAACTGTTAGCGTTTGTCCGTTGACTTTAAGCGTTGTCATTGTCGATTTCCTTCGGTCTTGGCCGGCGATCAGGCAGTCGTTCTATCCGGGCGAACGAAAGCAGGGTTCAATCATTGACCCACGCCTCCTGGCTCGCTCAAGGGACAGGATGCGTTCATTTCAGCTGATTGCCAAGACTCCGTCGTCGATTTCGAGGGAGTTCGGGAAAAACAATGGTCAGTTTCCAGGCGTCAGCCGCCTGATCAAAGCAGCGCGGCCCAGCGCAACAGGAGACGCGCTGCCACATAGAAGACAAGGATTGCGGTCATGCGCTTGATCAGCGTCGCCGGCATGCGCTTGCTGGCCAGCCAGGACCCGATCTGCCCGCCGACTAAGACGCATGGCAAGACGGGCCAATAGGGCACCGCAAGCGCCAGCACATCCGCATCCTGCAATTTCATAACCTGTCCGGTGAGGCCGGACAGGGAATTTGAGAGGATGAAAAAGCTGCATGCCGCAGCGATCTCGCGGGGGCCACCCCACCTCAGGACATACAGAACTGGCGCGAGGAAAATCCCTCCTCCGATCCCCACGAGTCCTGATAATAGTCCGATGCCCGCGCCAATGCCCAGGCCAATCGGTAGCGAAGATGCGCGCGGGCGGGATTTGTCATCCAATGCGGGTGAAGGCTGGAAGGTGAGATGCAGTGCTGAAAGCATCAGCGCTGCGCCGAGCAGGCCGACGAACATGATCTCGGACACAGGTAGTCGACCACCGATCCAGGCGGCCGGAACGGATGCCAGCAGGAATGGAAGAAGTCGCCTGACGCAAAGCAGTCCCGCACGCCAGAACCTGATCACCCCACCAGTCACCACGACGATATTGCAGGCGAGCGCGATCGACGGAAGGATCCTGTAATCCGTGCCGTAAAGGACAAGCAGGGCGTTATAGGTCGACCCGCCTCCGAACCCGACCGCTGCATATAGCGTGGCGGTGATAAAAAAGAGGGCAGCCAGCAGGAGGGGCACGGGCTATTTCCCCGGCCTGACAGGTCCGATCATCAATACGTCCACGAGGTCGCCGACAGCGACTGCCGGGGAGCCGGAAAGCCGTCTGATCAACCCATTCGCATTCAGAAACGGCGAGATGAGCGAGCTGTCCTGATCGGGCGCTGATTCCACGTGGAGGACACCGTCCGGGCCAGCGTGGATTGAGGCTCGCAGGAACGTCTCCCTTCGCCCGGGAGCAGGCAGCGCACTGACGGACCGCGCCTTGATGAACGCATGACCGGTTCGGCCCGTGAGGAGCGGTTTGAGGAACAGGTGGGCACATACGAATGCGGACGCGGGATTGCCCGGCAGGCCGACAACGCGTTGCTGACCGCGCCTGGAAAACCAGGTCGGTTTACCCGGTTTGACCGCAACCCTTTCGAACACTGGCATAAAGCCGGCGCCTGCAAAGGCGGGCCGCATCAGGTCATGGTCTCCGACTGACGCACCGCCGACTGGCAGGAAAATGTCTATGTCTCGCGCACCTTCAATTCTCGAATGAATGGAGCTCAGTGAATCGCCCACAATACCTAGGTCGACCGGCTCGCCGCCCCATTCCCGGACCAGCGCGCCCAATCCCGCCGGATTGGAATTGACGATCTGCCCGGCGCTCAGCTCAGATCCGGGCGGGCGCAGTTCGTCGCCATTTGCCAGGATGCCGATGCGCAGCCGCTTCCAGACCGAAAGACTGCCGTGATTGGCCGCTGCAGCGACGGACAATCCAGCAGGCGTGATCAATGCACCTTGCTCGAGCAAGGTGTCACCCTCGGCAAAGTCGATCCCGGCATGGCGGACATGTTCAGGTGCGGCATAAGTATTGAGGCAGACAATTGTGGCGCCATCCGTGTCTGCATCTTCCTGGATAACCACATGGTCAGCGCCGTCCGGAATAACTGACCCGGTGAATATGCGCACCGCCTCGCCCTCGCGGATGCGTCCCGCGAAAGGACGACCAGCTGGCGCATCTCCTATGATGCGAAGTCTTGCTCCAGCGGCGGCAACATCAGCAAGCCGCACCGCATAACCATCCATGGCCGACACCGCGACCGGTGGCCGTGATACACGCGCGATCACGGGCGCCGCGAGCCGGGCACCGAGGGCGGCGTCAAGCGAGACAGTTTCGGCGGCGCGCGCAAAGGTATTTTGCGCAAGCAAACCCAGTGCTTCATCCACGCTTGTCAGCGCGCTCATGAGGCGGGCTTTCTGTAGTCGCCAGACTTTCCCCCAGACTTCGCGACCAGTTCGATACCTTCTATCACCATTGACCTGTCGATGGCTTTCAGCATGTCGTAGAGCGTAAGGCAGGCGACGGACACGGCTGTCAGTGCCTCCATCTCGACGCCGGTCCTGCCGGTCGTCTTTGCCGTCGCGGTCACGCGCAGGGCGCAGGCCTCGCGTTCCTGTTCGATTGCGACTGTCACGCTTGTGAGGGGCAGGGGGTGGCACAGGGGGACAAGATCCGATGTGCGCTTGGCGCCCATGATACCTGCGAGTTCTGCAACGGCAAGGGGGTCACCCTTTCTGGTGTCCCGGCTCAGTGCGCGTTGCAAAGTGGCGGGCGCCATACGCACCAGTCCTGTCGCCTCGGCGGTTCGGTCTGTCTCGGCCTTGGAGCCGATATCCACCATTTGGGCGCGGCCATCCGGCCCGATATGCGTGAGATCGTTCATCGCGCTCATCGCTCCTGCAGGCGCGGCATGAGTTCAACGAGATTGCAGGGCTTGTGGCGGCTGTCCAGCTGGTAGGAAATGACCTTGTCCCAGCCATCCTTCACGGCACCATTCGAGCCTGGAAGGCAGAAAATGAATGTGCCACCCGCCAGTCCCGCAACGGCGCGCGACTGGAGAGTCGACAGCCCCACACTCTGGAAGCTGACCTGGTGAAAGATCACCGAGAACCCGTCGATCGTCTTCTCGAAAAGGGGGGTGACGGCTTCGGGCGTCACATCCCGTCCCGTCAGGCCCGTGCCGCCACTGGAAATGACCACGTCGACATCCGGATCAGCGATCCAGGATGAGACAGTATTCCGGATCGACATCACATCATCTGGCACGATGAGCCTTTCCGCCACGACATGTCCGGCCGTCTCGATGCGCTGTACAAGCAATGCACCGGACGTGTCGGTTTCGGTCGTTCGCGTATCGCTGACGATCAGTACAGCGATGCGCACGGGAAAAAATTCAAGCTTTTGATTTATGCCGTGCAAGGTTTACTCTCCTGTCTTCGACCAGCGGTTCCGGTCAGTGTAATCTTCCGGTCGCGGCTCGATCCAATGCGCACCCGTGGCGGTCGTTTCCTTTTTCCAGAAGACGGCCTCTGTCTTCAGGTAATCCATGAGGTAGTCGACGGCTTCGAGTGCTGCGCGACGGTGCGCCGATGCTGCAGCGACGAACACGATCGGTTCTCCGGGCGCCAGGTCGCCTGTCCGGTGGATGATAGTCTCCGCCGTCAGCGGCCAGCGCCTCTTCGCTTCGCTGACCGCAGCGATTATGCCGCGCTCGGTCAACGGGTCAAAGGCCTGCAGATGCAATGTCTTCACAATTCCCATCTTGCCGGTCTCGCGCACGAGCCCCGTGAAGCTGGCGATCGCTCCAGCCCCCACGGCGCGCGTTTCGAAAGCGCGCAACGCGTCGGCGGCGTCAAAGGGATGGCCGATCAGGGAAATCACTTGACCGCTCAACCCCCGCCGACGGGTGGAAGGAATGCGATTTCGTCGGCGTCCGATATTGCCCATGGGTCGTTGACGATCTCGTCGTTCACGACCATGCGCACCGACCTCTCCAACAGAGCCCCTCCAAGCTGGCGGTCAGTGTCCAGCCAGCGTCGCAGGGCGCGGGTATCCGTTACGCCCGCGGGCAAGGCGAGGGTTTCCGAACTCGCGCCGAGAAGGTCCATGAGACGTCCGAAGTAACGCAGCCTGGCCAAATTTCAGCCTCCCGTAACAGACATGTGGCGGGGCAGTTTGGAGACGTCCCCGCGTCTTTTGATCTCGAAATCGTGTTTTTCCGGCTTCGCGAACATGGCCCGATTAAGCGCAGCGTCGAGCGCAAGATCCGGCTCAGGTGCCTCGCGCAGGGCCGCGCGCAAATCGATGTGATCCTCCTGCCCCAAGCACATGTAGATTCGTCCCGTGCATGTGACCCGCACCCGGTTGCAGCCTGCACAGAAATTGTTTGTGAGCGGCGTAATGAAACCCAGTCGGCCGCCGGTTTCGTGAACGCGCGCATATCGCGAGGGACCTGCGCCGGGCTGGCGGTCTGTCTCGTCGGACAGGGTCCAGCGTGTCTCAAGGGCATCCCGGACCATAGGGAGCGGAATGTACTGGTCCATGCGGTCTTCGCCTGTGTCGCCCAGGGGCATGACTTCGATAAGTGTCATGTCCATGCCTTTGGTGTGCGCCCACTCGACCATGCCTGCTATATCGGACGCATTCTGGTGTTTCAGCGCAACCGTATTGATCTTTACTTTCAAGCCCGCAGACAGCGCCGCCTCAATGCCATTCAGGACTTTCGAGACGTCGCCGCGTCGGGTGATCTGCGAAAACTTTTCCGGATCGAGCGCGTCGAGAGATACGTTCACGCGCCGCACGCCTGCCTGCAAGAGCCCGTCCACGTGTTCAGTCAACAGTGTCCCGTTCGTCGTCAGGGTCAGCTCATCGAGTCCCTGCCCAATAAGGCGCCCCAGGCGGAGAAACAGGGAGCCAATGTCCTTGCGCACGAGCGGTTCTCCACCGGTAATCCGGATCTTGCGGACACCGCGGCTGACGAATGCGGTTGCGACCCGGTCAAGTTCCTCCAGTGTCAGCAACTCGGCTCTTGGAAGGAATGACATTTTTTCAGACATGCAATAGGTGCAGCGCAAGTCGCAGCGATCGGTGACGGAGAGGCGCAGATAGGTGACCTGCCGCCCGTAGCGATCGACCAACGGACTTTTACCGGTCAGGAATTCGCCATCAGCCATGCATTCGCTCCTCTGCTCGCTCCAGGTCGTTTCTGTCGTCAATGTCGGTGAGCATGCCTGCATCGGTGGCCACGACCCTTGCTTCAGGCAATTGATCAAATACGCTGCGCGCACCCCGGTCGCCCTGAAGTGAGGCGAGGTGATCAAAAGCCGAGCGGCGGAACATGGCCGGAGGCGACAGGACGCCGTTTGCTTCTGACATGACAGCGCTTGCGTCTCGCGCCAGAGTTGCTGCCAGGCAGGTGACGAGCGCGTCCGTCACAAACGGCATGTCGCCGAGAAGGATCAGTACCTTGTCAGAATTGGTCGTGTCGCGAATGTGCTCCGTGCCGATTGCCAGGGACCGCCCCTGGCCTTTTTCCGGGACAGGGTTTGTTACGACACGAAAGCCGTGTGCTTCCAGCAAGGCTTTGCGAGCCTCCTGGCAGGCGCCAACAACAGCAAAGCGATGGACGCCTGATTCGGACCCGAGCACACGGGCCGGATAGCTCAAAACCGGGCGGCCATTAAGGTCTGCCATGAGTTTGTCCTCCACACCGAAGCGGGATGAGAGGCCGCTTGCGAGCAGCAAGATGGACGCCTGGTCAAACATGGGCCGGTTCCACTTTGTGAAAGGCGTCGACAATTTCGGCGAGCACTGAAATTGCCAGCATCGAAGCGTCGCGCATGGAAGGCACAAGACCGATTGGTCCGCGAATTCGCGCAATGTCGGCGACCGGTACGCTTGCTGCCTGCAACAGGGCGCACCTGGCAGCGTGCGTCCTCGCGCTGCCCACAGCGCCGATATAGAAAGCCGGTCCGCCAAGCGCCTGGTGCAACAAGGCCGTTTCCCAGTGCGCATCGTGAAACATCAGAACGAAGGCTGTCTCCGCGTCATCGTCGACCGCCGGAAGGCTTGATGGTGTGGTCAGGCGCTCGACCTTTCCGATGGCGGCTGAACGGGCTGCATCGAAGTCATCCTGATCGGGTAGCTGCAGCCGGATATTGAACCCGCTTGCGCTGGCAAGGCGAGCGAGTGCCAGGCAGTCTGAACCTCGACCGGCAATGCGCAGCGAAAGTTTCGGTCGGTATCTTGTTCGAAATGCAGCAGGCATGTCAGGATCGTCGCATATCGCAATCTCGCCTGAGGGTTGCACAGCGAACGATAGGGGCCTGCGGGCTTCCAGCGATGCGAGCGCCATTGAGACTGTTTGCGCGTTCGTCACGGGAACGATCAGTACATCGATGGCGCCGCCACAGGGAAGCCGGATATCGGCAAAAGGTGACCCCGACCCGTATCGCAGATGCTGGATCTGGCCCGTTTGCAGGCTGCGGATGGCATTGAGGCGGACATCAGCATCGATGCAGCCGCCCGAAACGTAGCCCGCAGAACCGCCCGCTCTCGAGATGGCCATCATTGCGCCGGGCGCCCTAACGCCGCCGCCAAGCGTCGCTGTTACGATAGCGAGCGCGACTTCCTCTCCGGCGTCGATGAAGTCCAGCGCGGCGCGAAGCGCGTCCTGAGGATGCTCGCATGTGGCAAGAGGTGAGACCGTACTCATGCCATCATTATAAATGGCGATTTATATCGATACTAGTCCTTCGAGGATACAATCAGGGATGCGATCTCGCTGCGGAAGGTGCTCGTTGACTCGGCTGCCTGTTCGCAGAGAGCGTGGTACAGTTCAAGCACTCTTAGCCCCCGTGCGGTAAGAACGGCGCCGCCGCCATCCTTGCCACCATGGCTGGACGCCACCAGGGGCGCCCGAAACAAAACGTTCATACTCTCGACGAGCTTCAATGCGCGCGGATATGACATGCCAAGCGCGCGAGCACCGGCCGCAATCGAGCCGGACGCCTTTATGGCGTCGAGCAGCGCCGCCTTTCCGGGGCCAAACCGGCCCTCATTGTCGACATCCAGACGTATGCTCAGATTTATGTCCATCGAGAGACGTTCCTAGGCACTGAACCGCCGCGGTAACTCCGGAGGCAGTTTTGTTGGGACCATCCAGCGATAGCGATTTCCCTGAGCCTTGCATAGGCGTTGGCGACGGCTTCCGCCGGCAGCCAGCGACTGTTGAACCCGTCCACCCAGATGAGGGGCGCATACGCGACGGCGTCCATCGACTTCCATGGCGCCTTTCGATGGACGACTTCAGACTTGTACAGACCATTGATCGTCTCTGCCTCGCGCATTGCATCGGAGTCTCCGGCGCTGCCGCCGTAAGGCTTGAGGCCTGCTTGGGGCAACCAGGACAAAGCCTGCATGTCAAATGCGCCTGAGCCGCCAGCCAGCGATACGGCGCGCGAAGCCATCGATCTGGAAAGCGACATGGACATACCCGGTCCTGGTCGAGACACAGGCGAAGTCCGAAACCCAGAGGCTGTTCAGGGCGTCTATTTGTGCGTCTGAAAGGATGTAATGAGTCAATCGTCTGAATAGATTGGCTTTCTCTTCTCCAGGAAGGCCGCCATTCCTTCGGCGACATTGGGGCTTTTGCTTGTCATCAGTTGATTGCGGTTTTCAATCGCCATCGCTGCTTCGAGGCTGGATGCGTCGATTGCCATCGCCAGACCTTCCTTGGTCATGCGAAGTCCCATTGGCGATGTGTCAAGCATCTCGTCAACATATGACTGTGCTGCACTTTCAAGATCCTGGTCGGGCACCACCTCGGATACGAGTCCAGTCGCCAGCGCACGCGGCGCGTGGATAAAGCGCCCAGTCAGCATTAGCTCCGAAGCAACAGAAGCGCCCACGAGACGTGGCAGGAAATAGCTCACGCCCATGTCACATGCTGACAGGCCGAGCTTTATGAAAGCGGCATTCATGCGCGCGCTCTCACCGGCAATCCGAACGTCAGATGCAAGCGCAAAGGCAAAGCCGCCGCCGCACGCTGCGCCATGGACAAGTGAGATGATCGGCTGAGGGCAACGCCGCATCTTGATATATACATCCGCAAGGTAACCCTGAAAGTGGAAGCCTCCGCCGAAGGGAACGGCCCTGTCAGCGGAATCGTGGCGAGACTTGATATCCAGACCGGCGCAGAAGGACCGGCCTGCGCCCTTCATTACAACGATCCGTACGCTTCCATCGTTATAGAGAGTGCCAAAGTAGTCATTGAGCTCCTCAACCATCTTCAGGTTGATTGCATTCAATGATTCCGGCCGGTTCAGCATAAGCCAATCGACCTTTCCGCGCTTCTCCACGCTGATCGTCTCGTAAGTTTTCTGCATAGTCTCGACGTTTTCTCCTGAAAAGAGGATGGTTGACCGGGTCTGAAGCCCAATGACGAAGGCAAGGTGGACACTCTCGCGGAAACTTTGCGTCTTTTCAGAAAACTTGTCACCGTATGCCTCAGGGGGAGGGGTTGACCAAAGCCAGGCCGCCTTCGAGTGTTTGTTGGTATTCTGCTCCGAGCGTTCGGATCAGGTAGCACGCAACTTGAGGCCTGGAGGCATTTCGTGAATCTCGATTTCTCAGATGAGCAGAAACAACTACGTGATCAGGTGCGGCGCTTTCTGGGAGAGAAATGTTCGCCGACGGCAGTTCGCAGGATCCTTGAAGGCCCGGACGCGTTTGACAGGGATCTTTACACTGGTCTTGCTGAACTGGGCGTTTTGGGCGCGGCAATTCCAGAGGAATACGGCGGCGTCGGGCTGGGTGACCTGGAATTGTGTGTGATTGCGGAGGAACTCGGTCGTGTCCTGGCGCCGGTACCTGTGTCATCCTCAATCTATCTCGCAGCAGAGTTTTTGCTCATGTCCGGTTCGGAGGCGCAAAAAGCGTACTGGCTTCCGAAACTGTCATCGGGAGAGGCAATCGGAACATTTGCCTTCAATGAAGGGCAAGGGCGAATGACGCCCAATACAGTTGAAGCGCGCGTTGAAGGTGGAATGATCACCGGCACAAAGGTTCCAGTTGCCGATGGGTCAATCGCTGACTTTGCCATTGTCGCCGCCCGCGATGAATCGGATGACGTCTCGCTGTATATCGTAGAGCTCGATAGCGAGGGCGTTAGCAGGGACGTGCTCGAATCGATTGATCCGACACGCGATCAGGCCCGCATTACTTTCAGTGGATGCCCGGCGGAATTGCTCGGTGCCAAGGGAGATGGCTGGCACATTGCGAGCGTGGTGATGGACCGCGCTGCAATCTTGCTGGCATTCGAGCAGCTGGGTGGTGCAGACCGGGCCATGGAAATGGCCAGGGATTATGCATTGGAACGCATCGCGTTCGGACGACAGATTGGCTCCTTTCAGGCGATCAAGCATATGCTGGCCGATATGTATGTTTCGGCGACCTTGGCGAGGTCCAATTGTTACTACGGCGCGTGGGCGCTGGTTTCAGGCACCTCGGAACGACCGGTTGCCGCAGCCACTGCGAGAGTCTCAGCTACAACGGCGTTCCAGCAATGCTCCAAGAATAACATTCAGGTCCACGGAGGGATGGGGTTTACGTGGGCTTTTGACTGTCACCTCTACTATCGCAGATCGAATGCACTCTCCCTCGCTCTGGGGGGGCTATCCACATGGGAGAGCCTGCTGATTGAGCGAATGAGCGCCGGTAACGCAAAATCCGCAGCCTGAGCAAAAGGAATAGCATGATGGATTTCCAGGATACGCCAGAAGAAGCTGCTTTCCGCGCCGAGGCCCGCGCGTGGATCGATGCCAATGCGCCGAAGCACCTTGAGGCAGAGTTGAAACGCGCCAGTTTCGGATCAAGCGGACTGATAAGTGAAGACCCTGTTGCTGCTGGCAAGGCCTGGCAGAAGAAGAAAGCGGACGCCGGGTGGGCATGCCTGCATTGGCCGAAAGAATATGGTGGTGGGGCGAGAACACCGATTGAGCGAGTGATATGGGGTCAGGAGGAAGGCCCTTATGCCGTTCTCTCAGGCGCCTTCACGATCGGTCATGGGATGTGCGGCCCCACAGTGATGGCCTGGGCGGACGAAGACCAGAGCCGAAAACTGCTTCCCCCGCTCGCGAGCGGCGAAGAAATCTGGTGCCAGCTTTTTTCTGAGCCGGCAGGCGGATCCGACCTTGCTGGGCTGCGCACACGTGCAGTCAGGGCCGATGACGGTTCGGGCGACTGGATTATCAATGGCCAGAAGATATGGACCAGTGGCGCCCAGATATCTGATTGGGGATTGCTGATAACGCGAACCGATCCCGATGTGCCCAAGCACAAGGGACTGACGATGTTCTTCCTCTCGATGAAGACGCCTGGCGTCGAAGTGCGACCAATCAAGCAGGCCAATGGCGCTTCCGGTTTCAATGAGGTCTATTTTACGGATGTCCGTATCCCGGACAGCCAAAGGCTCGGGGATGTAGGGCAGGGGTGGAAAGTCTCTCTGACGACCCTCATGAACGAACGCCTTTCCATTGGTTCCGGGATGTCCACTGGATTTCCGGAGCTGTTCAGGTTCTGCATGGAAGCTCAAATCGACGGCAGGCCTGCCATAGAGGATTCAGGCGTGCGGTCCCGGCTCGCACAGTTCGCCGTGAAGCAGAGTGGCCTGAAGTATACAGGTATGCGAGCAATTACCGCTCTGTCCAAGGGCGATACGCCAGGTCCGGAAAATTCAATTGGCAAACTCGTAGCGGGTGCGACCATGCAGGAACTGGCTATGTTTGCGCTGGATATACAAGGTGAAGCGGGGGTTCTCTGGAGCGAAGACAGCCCGCAGCGTGGGCGTTTTCAGGCGATGCTGATGCGCTCACCCGCAACACGTATCGAGGGTGGTTCAGATGAAATTCTTCGAAATATCATCGGCGAACGCGTGCTGGGACTACCGGGCGACATCCGTGTCGACAAGGATGTTCCCTTCAAGGATATACCAACACGTGGAGGCAGCTAGGCGCAATACGCCATTTGGTGGAACTGGCCGCCAGATCTGGCGAAGATGCATCCAAGGCCGCGAAACTTTCTCCTGAAGCGGCCCGCTTCCAATCAGAAGTCAATCAAGTTCGACGCACCATCGAGGGCCGCTCTGATGTCGACATTATATTCCGAGACGCTGACGGAGACGTCCGGGTGCTTCGGCAGAATGCGATTGAGAACGAAAAGTTCAACTTGTCTGATAATGGGTTTGCCGACTCCAGGCGCGATGTTTTCGTCACTCACGCCGCGTTGGAAGCTGACGCCGAGACCGTGCTGATAGGGCTCAAGCAGAGCGGTCGAAATCTCTACCTGCCTGAAGGGTATTCGAAGGTGGTTGAGCTTGTCATTGGCATCGTCAATGATCAGCGTAAACTGGTCATTGTTTCCAGCGACCACCTCTCGCGTTCGTTTGAAGCCTCGTGGATGAGAAGTGTGCTGCAATCCACTCACGGCGCGTTGATCGGCAGAAGCCGAATTGTCATCATAGCAGATAACGCGACATCAAAAGCCATTTTCAAGGACGCTTTTGGAAGACAATCCATTACCGCTTCGATCAGCTGGCGGTGCCGTCACGACGTCTTACTTCGATAGACTTGAGGAAGCCCGGAAGCGGACCTCATCGGGCCAGTCGTCAGGTGCCGCGCAAACAGGCCTGACATAAAAAAGCATGCCTTGAATGCTACCTGGCCCGCCCGATTGCCTCAAGGCCGGTTTCTCCTGACAAGCTGTTCAACAGAGCCAGCGTTCGGTCGCGTGTCTGCGGGCGTCCGATATAGTATCCCTGTACGACATCCGCGCCCATCACTTGTAACAGTCGCAGAACGTCTTCGGTCTCTACCCCTTCCGCCGTCACACTCATTCCCAGACTGTGCGCCAGATCGATGGTTGACTTGATCAACAAGGCATCTGATGACCCGCTCTGAAGGCCCAACACGAAACTCTTGTCGATCTTCAGTTCCTGGGCGGGAATTTGTTTGAGGTAAGACAAGGATGAAAGCCCTGACCCATAATCATCGATCGATATTTCGACACCAGCGTTTCGCAGTCGCTGGATATTCGCAAGGGCCGTTTCCGGGTCGTCAATAACCGCTGTTTCCGTCACCTCGAAGCAGAAGCGATCGCTGGCCTGGCCGATTTCCTTGATTGCCCAGTCAAGAAAGTTCGGATCGCCGAGAAGCCTTCCTGAAATATTTACGGACATCTTGAGATCGTGTCCGGCAAGTCTCATACGCTCGCGATCGGATACGGACTGGGTAATCACCCACTGGGTCAGAGGTCTTATATGTCCGGTTTCTTCTGCGTATTCCACGAATTTATCTGGTGTGACTGATCCTCGTATTGGGTGATTCCAGCGAAGCAGCGCTTCCACGCCTCGCACCGCTTGCTGACGACAATCATATTTCGGCTGATAGGCAAGGAAGACCGATCCATCCGAAAGCCCGGCCACCATGTCACTCATCAAAGAAAGCGTTCCTCCAGGATCCCCATACGCCTCCGCATCAAAGATTTGCAGCTGCCTGCGTTGGGCGCGTGCTTGCTGAAGCGCAACAATCGCTTCGTCCACTGGACCGGGCATATCGTGGAGGCCGATCTGGCAGATGCCAGCGCTCAACGTGATGTCGATTTTTTCTCCTGCAACCAGTATGGGATCGGAAGCTGCATGAAGCAGATCGGAGACCTGTTTGGCCACCGAATCCCCATCAGAAGCCGTAATCAGTACACCTATCATGTCGGCGCCAACAAGCCCGATGGAATGAATGAAGTCTGGCTTTTCAAGGCGAGCACCAAATTTCGCCAAAAGCTCATTCGTTGCTGATTGGCCAATCGCCGTGCTGATATGCATCAACCGGTCAATGCCAATTGCAACGCAAAACTTAGGGTCGCTATCGTCGTGCACTCTGAGCTGGTCTATCGCCTGCTGCAATGCCCGTCTGTTGGGCAGAAGTGTCTCGGAATCCGTAAGCGACATCTTCACGATGCTTCGCTCGCGCGTCTCAATTTCGTGCGCCATCTGTAGAAAGCTTTTCGCGAGACGGCCAATTTCATCAATGCTTTCCACTTCGAAATCGACCGGCACGCCGCTAGCGAGCTGACGCGTAGCCCGATCAAGGCGCGTGATCGGCAAGGTCAGGCTGTTCGATATGAACCAGCTGCAACCAATCAATGCCACGAGCCCCGCAAGGGCGAGTGCAGCAATGGCGAAAAGCATGGGCTTGAAGGGCGCCATGGCAGCAGACATTGGGTAGTCGAGCAGAAGCACACCAGCAGGCAGTTCGCCGAATCCGTCGAGCGGCGTTCGCGCCGAAATGGCATGGACAGGATGGTCCGGTATGCTGAAGTTACCATTAGAATCTGCCGCGGCGATTGAAGCCTTCAGATTGATAGGCGAAAGGCTCTCGAGTTCATGCAGTTCCGCCGCATCAAGCTCTGTCGCAAAAATGACCCAGCCAACGCGCGCAGGTGCCATGACCGGCGCCGCAACCGCCTGGTATTGTATGCCGGAAATCGGGATAAGGCCGCTTGCATGATTATTCGTCTTGACCGCATCCATTACGATCGCGGGCGTTTCGAAAGTCGCACTGTTTCCAGCTTCAAGTCCGCTCCCGTCTTCGAATACAAGGAACGCGCGTGAAAGGCCGAGCCGATTACGCAAATTGTCCAGCGCTGACGCAATTGTTCCAGCATCCTGAGTCGCGACAGCTTCGCGAAACCCGAAGTCACGAGCCATAATATCGGCATTCTCGGCGAGCTGTTGCTGGTTGATTTGCCAGAGACGCTCATAGACCGACGCAGTCGCCTTGAGTTCAGCGCGCACATTCTCCTTTGCCGTGTGCTGGACGGACAGGTAAACAGCGCCGGCGACCGCGATGAGAATCAATCCCAGCAGTCCGCCATAGGCCACAGTCAGTTTTGTTTTGAGCTTGCGAAACATGACTTGCGCGTCGCTTAATGAGGCGTGCGTGAGGAGTTTGCGAGGGAACCACTCATGGTGATCTTCAATTGCGATAAACGCGTGTCGAATGCCGTGATCACATCCTTGCCGCCGGAAAGATCCGGATGCCAGACCGTCACGTTTCCTGTGGACGTCGGCAGGTCTGTCAGGACAGCTTTCCCGTCTGCGCCAGTTCGCACGGCAAATGGCGTGTCCACGATCCGGATATAGCCGATCATGTTGTCGTGAATGTTACAGCCCACCGCGACTATGCCGGGGGCGCTGAATGCAATGGAGCGCGTCTCCTCGCGCCCATAGAGCTTGAGCTCGAAACGATTACCCCTTGAGAACGAATACACATGGTGACGCACCCGGTCACGATTTGGAAATTGCACTTCGCTTCCAACTGGCGCGACCAGAATATAAGGCGAGAACTGAATATTCTTCTGTTCCATTACACTCGGCCAGGCGAAGGAACGTGGCGCCTGCAAGTCTTTTGATGCCGGCACCAGCACAACGGCATGTGCTACAGGTTCTCCCGCCGCATCGACAACGGCAAGCTGAAGGTCATGAGCAAATGCTGGAAGACCCAAGAGCGAAATGGCCAATAAAGAAAGCAGGATACGCATACTCGTATGTCCCAGATATGGTTTACGATCCCGTTAAGGTTCATCGTCTAGATCCCATTACGTACAGCATAAGCAATTTACGAATGGGGCTAACAAATGCCCGGAGCGGCGGCGCAAATGATAAGCTCACTTTCCGCACTTGCATTGACTTCTGTGGCATTGATCTTCGCCGCATCGGCGAATGCGCAAGGCCTTGAACAAGGCGGAAAGCTGCTATTGACCCGCGGCATTTCCACGGTTGATGGCATGGGCGGTGGCGGCATCGTTCCATGGGCACTCATTGCGGGAAATGAAACAAATCTCGGAATCGGCGCGACAGCTCATGCCGCACATGTCTCGCTACCCGATTTTGAACTTGTCTCTTACGGTGGCGCTGTCGGATTGCACGACCGTCTCGAAGTCAGTTACACACATCAGTCCTTCGATACAGGGAGCACGGGGCCGAAACTCGGCCTGACGGATGGATATTCATTTGCACAGGATGTTTTTGCGGCAAAGCTTCGCGTCGCAGGAGATGCGATCTATGATCAGGACAAATGGGTTCCCCAGGTTGCAGTCGGACTTGCGTACAAGAGCGCTGACGATGGCGACCTCCTGTCTGCACTGGGCGCGGAATCCGACAATGGGATCGAGCTGTACGCCTCCGCAACAAAGCTGCTGCTGGCCCACAGCCTGCTTGTTAGCGCTACGTTGCGTTACACAGACGCAAACCAGAACGGCTTGCTGGGATTTGGCGGCACAACAGACGCTGGCCTCTACCCCGAAGTCTCAGTGGGATACCTGATAAGCAAACGACTGATCGTCGGCGGAGAGTATCGTGTCAAACCCGATCAACTCGCCTTTGCAGAAGAGAATGACTGGTTCGACCTGTTCGCAGCATATGCAGTGAATGAGGGGATTACGCTATCGGCGGCCTATGCCGACCTCGGATCGATCGCCACATTTGATGACCAGCGCGGTCTCTATCTCTCAGTTCAGGTGGGATTCTGAAATGTTACGTCCCGTAATCGCGCTACTCATTTCCACCCTGACAGCTTTCGTCGCGACCGGTGAAGTCTTGCCCGGTGAACTCCCTGTGGATGCCTATGAACAGTCAAACGACAATGCAGGGGCGCAACCTATCGAAAACCCGGATGTCTTCGCTGCATTTCACGGACAGGACGGTATAGACCGCATCGTGGATGATCTGGTGGATCGTATAATTGTCGACCCGCGTATCGAGGGGATTTTTCGCGCTTCTGACCTCATTCGCCTGCGCCGGACACTGAAGGAACAGTTTTGCTACCTGCTTGGCGGGCCTTGCGCCTATACTGGCCGCAATATGATGGACGCCCATAGGGACCAGGGGATCTCGACACGCGAGTTCAACGCACTTGTCGAGAGTTTACAGGCAGCCATGGACACAGAGGGGGTTCCCTTCGCAATGCAGAACAAGTTGGTTGCCAAATTGGCCCCAATGAAACGAGACATCGTCACCCGATGAGTTGTCTTTGCAATCGCAAGACAATCCATCTCAGTCGATCGCGTCACCACTGCCCTCAAACGACAGGCAAGTCGTTCCGCTCGGGAAGCGCGTCACAAATCTCATAAATTGGAAGCGACGGCAGGGGCACAAAAGAAAGTGAACGTGCGGCCTGCCACATCTGCCAATCGCCACGCCTGCTTGATCCCACAAACGCCACTCGTGAAATTGTCTCTTGTGTCTGATAAGGGGCGGCAAGTACGATCGATAACGCGTCTCGGCCGAAGCTCAGAATTGGCTTGTGAAAAGGAAGGCTCGCTTTCCCCCAAGACTGGTCTCAAGTCGATTGATCTCGGGGGCTACTTAGTAGCTTGTGCGATGGACAGAGGTTTGATCCACTATTTGAAGGGCGTCGCCTGATGAGGTTTTTTATCGTCATCGCTTTATGCGTTATCGCAGCGCTTCTTTTGCCAAGCGAGGCCGCCGCCCATGCCGTGGCAGACGGCGACAAGGGCTACATCCAAGAGATCACCGGGGTCCATCTAATCCCGTTTCTGTATCTCGGGGCCAAGCACATGGTTAGCGGATATGACCACATCCTCTTCTTGTTGGGGGTGATCTTCTTCCTCTATCGCATGAAAGACATCGGCATCTATGTGAGCCTGTTTGCGATCGGCCATTCCTTGACCATGCTGGCGGGCGTTTATTTCGATTTTGGGATCAACAGCTACATTATCGACGCGATCATTGGCCTGTCAGTGGTCTACAAAGCGCTCGACAATATGGGCGCATATCAGCGCTGGTTCGGTTTTCAACCCAACACGAAAGCCGCCACCTTGATCTTCGGCTTTTTCCATGGCTTTGGGCTTGCGTCGAAGATCATCGATTATGAAATTTCGCCCGATGGGTTGCTGCCCAATCTGCTGGCGTTCAATGTTGGCGTAGAGATTGGCCAGCTTTTAGCCCTCGGCGCGATCCTGATCATCATGGGATATCGGCGCCGCACGCCGAGCTTCCTAAAACATGCCTACACAGCCAATGCCGCCATGATGGCGGCGGGCTTCATGCTGATGGGCTATCAGCTTGTCGGCTATTTCGTCAGCGCATGAGGAGAGATACCGCGATGTATAATACCGACTTGCCAACCCGCGCTGAACTTCCCGGCACGCGGCAACTTGTTCGATCGACGCTGATTGCTTTGGTCACCGCGATCGTCCTGCTCGTCACCATCATCCTTCCGTCAGAGTACGCCATTGACCCCACAGGCGTGGGCCGGATTCTGGGGCTGACTGAAATGGGTGAGATCAAAAAGCAGCTGGCTCAAGAAGCCGAGACTGACGCCTTGGCGGGAGCGATTACCCTGGAGCCTGCTCCGGACACGACCATCACCGAAGTCGGACCTGTCGAAACCGTTCCACGACCGGCTACGCCTGCTTCGGACACGACCACCAAACCCGCCTTCGACACGAATGCCTGGAGCGACGAAGTCAGCATTGTGCTGGCGCCTGGCGAGGCCGCGGAACTGAAGCTGGCGATGTTGGCCGGAGATGTCGTGTCCTTCGAGTGGGTGGCAGAACCAGGGCATCTCAACTCAGCCCTACACGGCGACGGTACGCGGCGAGAAACAACAACCTACAGGAATGGCCGGGCAGAAACCAGCCACGCGGGCGGCCTTGAGGCCGCTTTTGATGGCACTCATGGCTGGTTCTGGCGCAACCGATCGGAGGTCTCCGTGACGATGACGCTGCGCGTGCGAGGCGAGTATTCGGAGATAAAGCGGGTTCTCTGATGCGGGAGGGTTCGCATCGACCGAGTTGTGCGCGAAGTATGTCTCCCAACGAGATCAACTGGCCGCTCAACCGGCCACTCCAATCCGGCGGCTTTGGGCCATCTATGCCCGGATTGGGCGCGGTGTGGGATTCGCAATTGGGATCGTGTCGATATCGAGGTATCGAAAGCCCCGGATGCGGGCGAGTTCCTGCGCGGCCTCGTAGCATTTCTCGGCCGCGGCGGTGTCACCGGCAAGGCGTGCCTCCCAGGCTTCGATCAACTGGCTCCAGACCCGGTCAGCCTTGCTGCGGGCAACAATCTCTGAATCGGTGTGCAGGCTGACCCAGATCGTGCCCCGCGGTTCAACGCTCCGATAGCGGCGCGGGACCCGTCGTCTGAGCTGGTAACAGTTGCTACGCTTGAAGATCGACACAGGTTTCCTCCTCTTGGTGCAGAAAAATGTGCCGCCAATTGAATTGTCGAACAAGTCTCAATGTATGCAAACGGGCGCAACAGATCGCAATTAAAAACCATTGTATTCTGGGTCTTAGGGGTTTTCCGGTGTCGAAAAGTGGCGGAGGAGGAGGGATTCGAACCCCCGGAGCCCGCGAAGGCTCAACGGTTTTCAAGACCGCCGCATTCAACCACTCTGCCACTCCTCCGGAGCGCCGTGTTTGATATAATGATTGCCGATTTGCAAGTCCCCATGTGCGCGGCGGGGCACGCTCTTGGCTTGACCAAACATTAACGCCCTCTTGCCGCGGTCGGCCAATCCTGAATTCCGGGTTCATTGGCTGTGCATCTTACTGTAGTAACCATGGCAACTGAAAACGGCAGAACAGCCGTTGGAAGCGACTTCAAGGTCGAGTCCGGGACCACAGAATGAGGTTTAGGTTTCGCAATGCGTTTGATGACACAGCGTCAATCCGTCCAGTTTCGTTGTTTCCTTGCCGTCAGCGCGATCGCACTCGCGGCGAGTGGCCCAGCCCATGCGGGCCAGAGAAACCCTGCGCCGATCATCTATGCGGGACAAAGCGCGCCGGTTCCTCAAAGCGGAATGTCTGCAGCTGGATCCCAGCAGCGGATAACTGCGCCCGCGCCAGGCGAAGAAGGAAAACGCATCGCGTTCCGCTATCCGGGGCAGGGCAGTGCAATGGCACCTGCACCCGTCGCAACCCGGAATTATGCAAGCACAAGCGCGCCACAATTATCAGCCCCGTCGAGCGCAGCGACGCAAATGCTGGCGCCTGATGGTTTTGATGGGCAAACGGCAGCGGCCCGGATCGCGGCGAACCGCCAGGCGGCACGCGTTGAATCCGAAGCTCTAGCCGCCATGGAGCCGGCTCCTCGCGCCGACGAGCCGGAAAATTCGGGCGTGTCACAGGCGAACGCCGCATCGGCCGGCGGGATTCTCGTGGCCCCGGAATCCGGGCCTGTGTTCGACGAAACGGGCGTTGGCGTCACATATGGCGACGAATTTTCCGGCCTTCCAACGGCGAACGGCGAGGTTTTTGATCAAGAGGGCCTGACAGCCGCGCACCCGACCCTGCCTCTGCCCAGCCTGATCCAGGTTATCAATGTTGATACACAGAAAGAGGTGGTCGTGCGGGTAAATGACCGCGGGCCCTTTGACGATGGCGCGTCACTCCAACTTTCGAAGCGCGCAGCAAGCGCGCTGGCGTTTGGATCCGACGGTCGCGCCAATATCCGGGTTCGCTACCTCGGGGCCGCGCCGGTCAGCAGCCAAACTGTCGCGTTTAGTCCATCTGCTGCGCCGGAACGTGTTGTTCCTGCGACCTATAGTGTTGGAACTGATCAAAATAGGGCTTTGACCGCACCGGTTCAGTATGCATCGGCGAACACGGGCGGCGATGCGCAATTCAAGCTTCCGGCACAAACGGGGCAGGGCAGCTATTTCGTTCAGGTTGGCTCATTTTCCGACATCGGGAATGCGCAGACGTTTCAAAAATCTCTCGGAAGCGACCTTTCTGTCCTGATAATTCCAGCCCGCGTGAATGGCGCAGACTATTTCCGGGTTCGTGTCGGGCCTTTCGACGACCGGCATTCAGCGTCAGAAATGCGTGACGATCTGGCATTTCGCGGTGTCGCCAATGGCCGGGTTGTTTCAGCCGACTAGCTACCGCTACAGAACACCCCATTGACGCTGACCACAAACCGGCCCTTTTTCCCAATTAAACGGGAAAAAGGGCCGCTCGTCGTGACGCCCACATCTTTTGCAATGGAGGCCCTCTCATCATGAAGCGCCAATCACCTGTCCTGGCCATCGTGGCGCTGCTTTCGATTCTGGTTGCGCCCGCCAAGGCGCAGATCATCGACACGCCGGCGCAATACGCTGTCATCATGGATCATACCACGGGCGAAGTTCTTTATTCGAAGGATGGATCGCAGCCGATGGTCCCCGCCTCCATGACAAAGATGATGACCGCCTACCTCGTCTTCGACATGGTGAAGCGTGGCGAATTGAAACTGACGGATCGCCTCACGGTCAGCGCGGACGCGTGGCGGCGTGGTGGGTTTCCGTCCGGTACATCCACGATGGGGCTCGTTCCGAAGGACACCCCGACCATCGAAGAGCTCCTGCATGGCGTCATCGTCATGTCCGGCAATGACGCCTGTATCGTTTTGGCCGAAGGTATCTCCGGATCGGAGGAAGCGTTTGCAAACCGCATGACCCAACTCGCACATGAAAAAGGCCTTAAATCGGCAAACTTCCTCAACTCGACCGGCCTTGAAGATGTTGGGCACGTCATTTCTGCCGAAGACCTCGCGCGGCTCGCAAAGCTAACGATCGATGACTTCCCGGAATATTATGAATGGTATGACCTGCCCGCGTATTCCTGGCGGGAATATACGCAACCCAACCGAAATCCGCTTCTCGGCGTGGAAGGTGCTGATGGGCTCAAAACCGGCCATCTGGAAGCGTCGGGCTATGGTCTGACCGGATCAGCTATTCGTGACGGCGTGCGCAGAACGATCGTGATCAATGGTCTGGATTCGATGGCTGCAAGATCCTCCGAAGCCGAACGCATGCTCCGCCTCGCATTCCAGAGCTTTGAGCTGAAAACCATAGCGCCTGAAAACATTGTCCTGCCCGACCAACAGGTCTGGCTCGGCCAGCAGCGCACCGTTCCGGTATCACTCGCAGAGCCCATGCTGATCGCCGGACACAAGGCCGCCTTTGACAAGGCGAGAACTGAGATCGTTCTCGATCAAGCACTGCAGGCCCCCATCGCGAAGGGCGACCGCGTCGGGCGGCTGGTGATTACGCTCACCGGACGTGAACCGGTGGAAGCGCCTGTAATTGCAGAAGCGTCCGTGAAGAAACTTGGCTTCTTTGGCCGCGCCATAGACGGATTGAGCGCAATGATTTCGGGCGACGATGGCTGACAGGAAGCGTGGCCATTTCATAACGCTTGAAGGCGGCGAAGGTGTCGGGAAGTCGACCTTGCAGAGCGCTTTGGCTGCGCGACTCGCAGCCACTGGTCTGGAGGTGGTTACCACGCGCGAGCCCGGCGGAACGCCACTCGCAGAACTGGTCAGAGAGCTCGCTCTTCATCCACCGCGCGGCAACAACTGGTCGCCGATGGCAGAAGCCTTGCTGATGAATGCAGCGCGAAGTGACCATCTGGACAAAGTCGTCAGGCCAGCGCTTGAGAGCGGAAAATGGGTCATCTGTGATCGATTTTCCGACTCGACACGCGTGTACCAGAGCGTGAAAGGCGGAGTCCCGATTGATGTCCTGAAGGGCTTTGAAGAGTGGGTGATCGGGGAGACTCAGCCTGATTTGACTTTTGTGCTGGACGCTCCGCCGTCAACGACGGACGCGCGGAGGCTGAGCCGTGATCAGGCGAAGGATTCGTTTGAGACCCGCTCCAGCGCCTTCCACGCCGAGGTGCGCGCGGCATTCATTGATCTCGCAAAATCGGAACCCGAAAGGTGTCGCTTGATTGATGCGTCCCAACCAGCCGCTGTGGTCGCAGACACTGTCTGGTCGGACATTCAGGGGCTCTTGTCCCAGAAGATCAGCGCCCGATGAGTGTCGCACTTCCCCTGGTAGGTCATAAGGCGGCCGAACAGGCATTCCTTGCGGCCCACTCAAGCGGTAAGCTGCACCATGCATGGCTCATCGAAGGACCGACCGGAATTGGAAAGTCGCGTTTGGCCTTTCGTCTCGCAGCCTTCATCCTGGGCGCGAGAGGGCCAGGCGATGCGCCGCTTGATGCGCCTGAAGACGAACCGGTCATGCAGAAGTTTCTCGCCGGCGGTCACCCCGATCTCCGCATCGTCCAGCTTGAACTCAACGACAAGGGCAAGCCACGGCAAGACATCACGATCGACCAGGTACGCAGCCTCAATCACTTTTTCACGCTGAAACCCGCGATGGGCGGTTGGCGCGTCGGGATCATCGATGCGCTGGATGAGCTAAACCGGAACGCTTCAAATGCCTTGCTGAAAACACTGGAAGAGCCTCCTGCGTCGAGCATCATGTTTCTTGTCAATCACGGCTCGAAGCCGATCCTGCCAACCATTCGGTCGCGCTGCAGAACGCTGCGGCTCAATCCACTATCGACTGACGATACGGCGCGTGTCCTTGAGATGGTGAATGCTCCGAATGAAGCGAGGACATTGGCACGCGGACGCCCTGGACTGGGAATTCGGTTGTCCACTCCGAATGGCCTTCAGGCATCCAACGCTGCGCGCGCTTTGCTAAGATCCATGCCCAAGCCAAATGATGCCTTGCTTACAGCAGCAGTGCAGGCGGCCAATACGGATTCTACCGCCCTGCAGGCCTTTAGCGAGGAAGTGCTGAACTGGCTTGCGGATCGGGCGAACGACAACCCCGAAGCCGCCGAGGCATGGTTGCGGACATCGCGCCTGCTGGGCGAGGCCGACGCGTTGAACATGGAAGCCTCGCAGACCGCTGCGAAGATGATTGCCGGGCTTTATTCCTCAGTAGGACGAGGCTAAGGCAACGCGCATGTTTGATACGCATGTGAACCTGCACGGCGATGCATTCGCTGACGATCTCGAAGACGTGCTGCAACGCGCGCGTACGGTCGGCGTCAGACGGTTTCTGGCGATCTGTGACCGATTTGACAATTTCGACGCTGTCCACGCGATTGCGGCAGCAAACAAGGACATCTGGTGTTCAGTTGGTGTGCACCCGCATCATAGCAAAGATTTTCCCGATATTTCTGTAGACGACCTTGTCGAAGCTGCTGCGCGTCCGGACGTGGTGGCGATCGGTGAAACGGGGCTGGATTTTCATTACGGCTACAGCTCGGAAGATGCACAGATACGCAGCTTGCAAAAGCACATTGAGGCATCTCGCATTACCAGCCTGCCTTTGATCCTCCATACGCGAGAAGCAGATGACATGATGGGAGATATCCTTGAGGCCGAATACAGCAAAGGGGCCTTCCAGCCGCTTCTGCACTGCTACACCGGAGGGGCCCGACTGGCGCAGCGCGGCCTGGCGCTCGGCGCATATGTATCGGTGTCAGGCATCCTATCTTTCAAGAGCGCAAGTGAAGTTCGTGACGTAATTACAGACATACCGATGGAACGGATCATTCTGGAAACGGATTGTCCCTATCTGGCGCCCATGCCGATGAGAGGGCGCCGCAACGAGCCGGCCTTTCTCGTCCACGTCGCCGAGGCGCTTGCAAGGCTCAAGGGCATGGATGTGGAGGACGTGAAGCAGATCACAGACGCCAATGCGCGAGCGCTCTTCGCAAAGGCCGATACGTGACGGAGTACGGCTATCAGTTTACGCTGCTCGGAACCGGCTCCTCTGGAGGCGTACCTCGTGTTGGCGGTGACTGGGGCGCGTGTGATCCTTCAGAAGTCCGCAATCGCCGAACGCGGTGCTCTGCACTGATAGACCGCATCGGGCCGGACGGAGCCAGGACCCGGATCCTGATTGATACATCGCCGGACATGCGCGAGCAATTGCTTGCAGCCGATGTGCGCCATCTCGATGCGATTGCTTACACGCACGATCATGCAGACCAGACGCATGGAATAGACGACGTACGGCCGCTGGTGATTTCCATGAGACGCCCGATCCCGACTTATATGGACGCAGCAACCCGTATGTCGCTGCACGGCAGGTTCAAGTATTGCTTTGAGGGTATGGGCGGATACCCAGCGATTCTTGATACCATGCCCGACATTACACCTGGCGAACCGTTTACCGTTGACGGACCCGGGGGAAAAATCGAATTCATGCCGCTCGATATGGAGCATGGACGGATCCGCTGCCTCGGCTTCCGGATTGGTGGACTTGCATATTGTAACGACGTGAATGTGTTACCGGACGAAACACTTGATCGATTGAGAGGGCTCGACACATTTGTCATAGACGCGCTGCGTTACACGTCGCATCCAACGCATGCAAATCTGGAGCAAGCCCTGGCGTGGATTGCCAAACTGAAGCCAAAGCGTGCGATCCTGACCAATATGCATGTGGATATGGATTATCAGACCCTCAAGAGGGACCTTCCGGGCGGTGTGGAGCCCGGCTTTGACGGCATGAAGCTGCATGTCGCAGCATGATACGTCTCATCATTATTTCCCATAATGATGATTATGCGACTCACGGGTTTGAAACATGCTCAATCCCAAGGCTTTCTAGCCGGTCGGCTGGCTGCGAACCCGAAATGTCTTATCAGACCTGACATTTATGCCGCCCCCCATTTGCCAATCCACTCTCCACGTACTTATCAAAAAAGGCTGGCAAGGTCTTGTTAACGAGTCGGCCTGGTCGCCCCTACCAGGGCCCCTTCCCTCAAAACACACATGGCCTGGACAGTTCAGTGGGACAGGACCTGATCCAGGGCTTCGATCAGTTTATCATCGAGCATTGGTTTATAGATAAGATCCTCGAACCCGGCTTTTCTTGCCAGGTCCATCAGGTCACTGGACTGCCAGCCTGTAATCATGATCGCCGGCATTGTTTCCCCGCGCTCCCTGATCTCCCGTAGTAAATCGAATCCGTCATGAGGCGACATCTTGAAGTCGATGAGCACACAATCGAATTCAGGCGCCTCGCTTCTGTTGAGAAAATTCAGGCCGCTATCATAAACCGACACACCGTAACCTTTCGCGCGCAACAGCAGTGACAATGACCGGCACACGGCATCATTGTCGTCAACGATCGCGATCTGAGCAGTTCTTGCCTGTCGGAGTTCCTGAGTCATGCCCTACCGCGCAAATGAGATGAGCAGACAGTCTGAAATACGCCGCTGGGGCTGTCTTTAAGTAGAAGCCCCTACTGCGAGCGCTCCATGCCGATTCCAGCCGCAAACGCTATTCTCAACACACCGGAAAGGCTGGTTGCGTCGAGTTTCTCCATCAGGTTCGCGCGATGAATCTCGACTGTGCGTGGCGATATATCGAGTGTTTCCGCTATCATCTTGTTGGTGAAACCATCGACCAAACCCACGAGAACGTCCTTCTCCCGAGGGGTAAGACGCTCAACGCGTCCTTTGGCTTCATCCGAGAGAACATCCTTCAGGCTGCGGGCATCCATACGGTCGAAGGCGCGCGCAATCGCATCGACAAGCGTCTGTTTCTCATAAGGTTTTTCTACAAAATCAACCGCCCCGGCCTTCATTGCCTTGACGGCCACCTCGACGTCTCCATGACCGGTGAGCACGATTATTGGAAAGGCGACTCCGATCTCGTTGAGGCGCTCCTGCACCTCCAGCCCATCCATATGTGGCATCTGGACATCAAGCAGGACGCATCCAGGATCGGCGTCCTTGGCGCACGCCAGGAATTGCACCCCGTCAGCATAGGTCTTGACCAAAAACCCGGCGTGGCGAAGCATAAAGCTGGCCGAGTGGCGGACAGCCTCATCATCATCGACCAAATGTATCAGGCGTTGATCATTCATCCGGCATTGATAGCCGGATCAGACCGAAGTGTGAACCTGAAACACGTACCCCCGTCCGGAGCCAAATCAGCGCAGATGGAGCCGCCATGAGCCTCGACAATCGTCTGGCAGATCGACAATCCGAGCCCCATGCCTCCAGACTTGGATGTCGTGAACGGTTTGAAGAGCGATTTCTTCACGTCCTCGTCCAGACCGGCGCCATTATCGCAAACCGAAACTTCAATCAGCCCATCCTCTCCGCGCTGCGCGTTTATCCTGATCTTCGGATTTGGCGTTGTCGATAACGCGTCCTGCGCATTACGCACGAGGTTGATCACAACTTGCTGGACTTGAATTGGGTCAGCCAGGACGTTTCCAACGTCAGGTGCGACGTCCAGTGTGACTGGCACATCTTTGGAACTCAACGACAGACGCGCCAAGGCGGCGGCGTCGTTCAGCAGCGGCTGAAGCTCGACCGAACGTGCGTCTATCTCTCCTCGAGAGACATATCCGCGTAGTTTGCGAACGATGTCGCCTGCGCGAACAGCCTGTCTTGCCCCCTCGTCCAGCGCCTCACGCAGCAGTGCATGATTTTGTTCTCCCGGGCTGTCGAGGATATCCCGCCCTGCCTCAAGATAGTTGGCTACGGCCGTCAAGGGCTGATTGAGTTCGTGAGCCAGTGCAGACGCCATCGTGCCAACTGCGCTCAACCGCGAGAAATGCACCAGCTCGGACTGCATCTCGCGCATCCTCATCTCTGCGCGCATTTGTTCGGTCAGGTCGCGTACGAATGCGGTGAATAGCCAATGGTCGCCGATTTTCGCTTCGCCAATCTTGAGGTCGATGGTGAACAGGGTGCCGTCCGACCGTCGCGCGGTCACGACCCGACCGACACCAATGATCTGCCGCTTGCCGGTCCTCAGATAATTGCTGATATATTGGTCGTGATTGGTTTCGTCCCGACCCGCCATCAACTGACGCACATTACGGCCGATAATATCGTCGGCCTTATAGCCGAACAGGACTTCTGCTGCTTTGCTGAAGGCCAGGATCTGACCCGTTTCGTCAATCACGATCATGCCGTCGGGTACCGATTCCAGGATGGATTTCAGATGGGACTGGAGTGCGGCGACATCGGCGGCCGACAGCGAGACTTGTCCTGATCCATCAGCTGGCTCTGTCATGCTGTCGTTTCCTTCGGCTCAGGTTATACTCCATATGCACAAGCTAATTCATTGTCGCGAGCAAGAAACATAGCGGCCCTAATTCGGGCCAGCCTAGCGCGCGCGCAAGGCGACCTTATCCAACGGATTGAATTGAATCGCCGCCGCTAGGAAAATAATGGCAATCCCTGCAAAAGAGACCGGGCAGCCCCAGCAATGACCAGCAAACATACTCGTCCAGAATGTGGGGCCGTTTGCGGCTGACGACAGCCCCTCTGGTCCACAGCGGACTGACAGGAGAGCCTGCAGGGATTGCGTATGCATCCATACCTTTGTGGCCCCCACGACGAGCATTGCGATTCCTGGAATAAACAAGGCAATTCTGTTCATGCCAACCTCCTATAGCGTTCCCCGATACTATTAAAGGTGCGACAGCCCAGCCCATCCGTATTTACCCCTATACAACCCGCACGCGGCTCCCTGCATTTTGCACCCAATTGAAGCAGGTCTGAAAAAGGGGCAAATCCGGTGAGCACTCTAACTAAGCCACGAGCGTCGGCAGCTGGCAGTATCGCCAGCGTCGCTACATTCGTCGCCATCGCATGTCTGGGGTCGCTGTTGATCGCGGCCAATGCCGTGGACCCAATGATGGAGGCCCATGCATGGCTGTTCTTCTTCCTGACGGCATTTGCGCTGGTATCAATTGGCATCTGGGCGGGCGGACTTAACGGCCGCAACCCGTTTGACGAAACCTACTATGAAGACACGATTGTAAAGTTCGGGGTCGCGGCGGCGATGTTCTGGGGTATTGCGGGGTTCCTCGTCGGCCTCATAATAGCGCTGCAGCTGACCTGGCCTGGCCTGTTCTATTTTCCTGACCTTGGCTGGACAAATTTTGGCCGGCTTCGCCCGCTGCACACCTCTGCGGTGATTTTCGCCTTCGGGGGCAACGTGTTGATTGCGACCAGTTTTTATGTCGTCCAACGCACGTCCCGCACGCGCATCGCTGGCGGCCTTTGGCCATGGTTCGTGTTCTGGGGCTACAACCTGTTCATCGTCATCGCAGGCACAGGCTACCTGATGGGCGTAACCCAGTCGAAAGAGTATGCAGAGCCGGAATGGTATGCTGACCTGTGGCTGACGATCGTATGGGTGGCTTATCTGCTGGTCTTCCTGGGCACGCTGTGGAAGCGCAAGGAACCCCACATCTACGTGGCCAACTGGTTCTACCTGTCCTTCATTGTGACAATCGCGATGTTGCACATCGTCAACAACCTGTCGCTTCCTGTGAACCTGTCTGGTTCGAAAAGCTACCAACTGTTCGCGGGCGTACAGGATGCACTGACACAATGGTGGTACGGGCACAATGCCGTCGGTTTCTTCCTGACCACCGGCTTCCTGGCCATCATGTACTACTTCATTCCGAAACGTGCCCAGCGGCCGGTCTACTCCTACCGCCTGTCCATCGTTCACTTCTGGTCGCTGATTTTCATCTACATCTGGGCCGGACCGCACCACTTGCATTACACCGCTCTGCCGCAGTGGGCCCAGACGCTGGGCATGACCTTCTCGGTGATGCTGTGGATGCCGAGTTGGGGCGGAATGATCAATGGCGTCATGACCCTTTCCGGTGCGTGGGACAAATTGCGCACGGATCCTGTCGTCCGCATGATGGTCGTCTCGCTCGCATTCTACGGCATGTCGACATTTGAAGGCCCGCTGATGAGTGTGCGCGCCGTCAATGCCCTGTCTCACTATACCGAATGGGGAATTGCACACGTGCACTCCGGATCACTCGGATGGGTCGGGTTCATCTCGTTCGGTGCGCTCTACTGCCTCACACAATGGCTGTGGAAACGTCCGGCACTCTATTCGAGAAACCTCGTCGAGTGGCATTTCTGGCTCGCGACGATCGGTATCGTCTTCTATATCGTGGCGCTTTACTTCGCCGGCATCATGGAAGGCCTGATGTGGCGCGCCTATAACGAATACGGCTTCCTTGAATACAGCTTCATTGAAACCGTCGAAGCCAAGCATATCAGCTACATGATCCGCGCTGCAGGTGGTGGCCTGTACCTCGTGGGTGCACTGATCATGGCATACAATCTTGTGCGAACGGCGCTGGGACACGGCGAGGCGGCAGACGCCTCCAAATCCGCGCCGGCTCACGCCGCCACCCTTCAACCTGCTGAATAGGAACGGAAAAAATGGGATTGTTCCAAAAACACCAGGCCCTTGAGCGCCATTCACTGCTTCTGACTGTCGGCATTCTGCTGGTTGTCGCCGTCGGCGGCATCGTTGAGATCGCCCCGCTCTTCTATCTCGAAAATACAATCGAGAAGGTAAAGGGCATGCGCCCGTACACACCCCTCGAGCTGACAGGGCGGAATATCTACATCCGGGAGGGCTGTTACACTTGCCATTCCCAGATGGTCCGGCCACTGCGGGACGAAGTCGAACGTTACGGGCATTACTCCCTCGCTGCTGAGAGCATGTATGACCGCCCGTTCCAGTGGGGGTCAAAGCGGACAGGTCCGGATCTGGCGCGCGTCGGAGGCAAGTATTCCGACGAGTGGCATGTGGACCATTTGAAGGACCCCAGATCGGTTGTGCCAGAGTCAATCATGCCTCCCTACGCCTTCCTTTCTGACAAGGACCTGCGTTTTGACGACATAGCTGACCATTTGAAAGCACTGCGAATGGAAGGGACACCTTACACTGACGAAATGGTCGAGAATGCGAAGGCAGACCTGATCGCCCAGGCCGACCCGGCTGCGGACTATGACAACCAGGATGCACTGGTAGCGCGTTACGAGGCGGCTGCCGAACGCACCGGTACTGTTTTGATCGGTGACTATGATGGGGATCCAACCCGCATCACCGAAATGGACGCCCTGGTTGCCTATCTCCAGATGACCGGCACGCTCGTCGATTTTTCGACGTACGAGGCCGATGATCTGAGCAACCGCCGCTAGGAGCCGAAAATGTACGAGATACTTTCAAAATTTGCCCAAACATGGGGCCTCGGACTGTTCGTCGCGATGTTCGTCGTCGCACTCGTATATGCCCTCTGGCCATCAAACAGAAACAAGTTTCGCGAAGCAGCCTATTTGCCTCTCGAGGACAAGGAGCCCGGCGATGAGTGATCAGCCTAAAGAAGTCGATGTTCATAGCGGCGTGGAAACGACTGGCCACACCTGGGATGGAATCAAGGAACTCAACAATCCGCTACCACGCTGGTGGCTGATCGTTTGGTACATTTCCATCGCGTGGGCCATTGTTTACATGATCTTCATGCCGGCCCTTCCTGCACTTCCGGGATTTGGCGGCACGAATACACCGGGTGTTCTGGGGCATTCAGACCGCGCGATGGTCGCCAGCAAGGTCGCGACGATGCAGACGGAGCGCAGCGTTGCTTCTCAGCGTCTGCTGACAGCCTCACTCACCGAAATCCAGAACGACCTGAACCTTCAGCAATTCGCGATGGCGATGGGAGAAAGTGCCTTTGGCGACAATTGCGCCACATGCCACGGCGCAGGCGGGCGCGGTGCCAAAGGGTACCCGATGCTTGCTGACGATGTCTGGCTTTGGTCAGGCACACTTGACGGCATCGAATACACGCTCCGCCACGGCATCCGGCATGAAGGTGACGACGCGACCCGCTTCTCAGCCATGCCGGCATTCGGGCGCGACAAGCTCCTCACATCGTCACAGATCGACGACCTGGTGCAGCACGTATTGGGCTTTTCAGGCCGCGCGACCGATATGGACGCCTCGTCGCAAGGCGCGACACTTTTTGCCAGTCAGTGCGCCTCCTGTCACGGCGATGATGCCAAAGGCAGCCGCGATGTTGGCGCTCCGGACCTGACAGATGATGAATGGGTGTTTGGGGGAGAACCATCGGATATCACGGCCAGCATTTCCAATGCACGCAACGCCCACATGCCGGCCTGGCAAGGACGGTTGGACGACCCGACAATCAAGGCGCTGGCACTCTATGTCCACTCACTCGGTGGCGGTGAATAAGAGCAGTCATGAACCAGATTTCGAACCCCGCACATACTGCTGGCGCAGCGCCAAGGCCGCCATCCCTGTACGAAGGGCGCAAGCAGATCTATCCGAAACTCGCCCACGGCAAGTTTCGGATGGTGAAGTGGATCGTCATGGCGGCGACACTGGGGATCTATTACCTGCTTCCATGGGTTCGCTGGGAACGCGGAGAAGGCATTCCGAACCAAGCGGTTCTGGCTGATTTTTCGAGCGAGAAGTTCTACTTCTTCTTCATCGAGATATGGCCGCAGGAAGTCTATTACCTTGCGGGCCTGTTGATTGTCGCAACCCTGGGCCTGTTTCTCGTGACATCGCTGCTCGGCCGGGCATGGTGTGGCTACACATGCCCGCAAACTGTATGGACCGACCTTTATATCTGGGTCGAACGCGCATTTGAGGGCGACCGCGCAGCGCGCATGCGCCTCGACAAGGCTGCATGGTCCTTCAACAAAGCTGCAAGGAAGATCGGCAAGCACATTGTCTGGCTGATCATTGCGTTCCTGACGGGGGGAGTCTGGGTACTCTACTGGCATGATGCGCCGACCATCGCGCGCACCTTCTTCATAGGTGAGGCCCCACTCACCGCCTATTTCTTTGCGGGAATTCTAACCCTCACGACGTATTTTCTAGCCGGCTGGATGCGCGAGCAGGTCTGCACCTATATGTGTCCCTGGCCCCGCATCCAGGGCGCTCTAACCGACGATTATGCCCTGAATGTCACCTATCGCTATGATCGCGGGGAACCGCGCGGCGCACTGCGCAAGGAGCAGGGATTCGAAGGCCGCGGTGACTGCATAGATTGCAAGCAATGCGTGCAGGTGTGTCCAATGGGTATTGATATTCGCGATGGCGCCCAATTGGAATGCATCCACTGCGCACTCTGCATTGATGCCTGCGATGAGATCATGAAACGGGTCGATCGCCCGACAGGCCTGATTGCTTACGATACCGATCTTGCTGTGGCCGCCCGCGCTGCCGGGCAGAAGCCAACATATAAACTCGTGCGGGCACGGACCGTTCTCTACGCGGTTCTCATGCTCGCGATCAGCGGGTTGATCCTGTTTGGATTGGCAAACAAGCCGACGTTCCAGGTCAATGTCCTGAAGGACAGGTCGCCGCCTTTCGTGCAACTCGCAGGTGGAGATGTGCGAAATGGTTACACGCTCAAGCTGATCAACAAGGCGACAACCGCACGCGAAACTGTTATCTCCATTTCCGGAATACCTGGTGCCGATTTCGAGATTATAGGTGTGCCAAAACCTGAAGATGCCGTCAGTACGATACTCCCCCTGGAGCAATACGGCGTCGATCGGTTCCGTATACTGGTAACGGCCCCCGCGGCCTCTCTTCCACACAGATCTTCACTGGAGATCACCATAACCGACCCAGAGACAGGCGAGAGCCACACGAGCGCAACCGCATTTGTTACAGCCGGAGCCAAATGATGTCAGTCGTCCCTCCAACCCTGTCGATCACGCCTAAACAGCTCAAAGGACGCCACGTCCTCGTCTGGATGCTCGGCTTTTTCGGATTGATGTTCGTCGTGAACGGCATCTTTCTTTGGGCGGCCATCACTTCCTTTCCTGGCGAACATGTCAAACACTCCTACTTGCAGGGCCTTCAATACAACAAGACGATCGAATCGCGTTCGTATCAGCAGAACATGATGTGGACAGCAGAAGTCGGACTTGTTGAAACAGATGCTGGGCAGATTCTCGTTGCGCGCTTATTTGATGGCGATGGCAATCCCCTTCCCGCCCGCGCGGTAAAAGGAGAGTTAAGACGCGCGGCAACACAGGAAAGCGACCTTGGCCTGGAGCTTACGCCCGTTGGCGCGGGTGAGTTTCAAGGCACTCTGCCAGTGCTCGCATCTGGCGCATGGCACGTTACGATAAATGCCGACGTCACCGGTGAAGGCGAGATTGGCTCATTCACGGCTGCCAAGGTCCTCACGGTGCAATGATGGCGCTTAACGACAGCCTTTCGGCCGGTTGTCCAACAGGGCTTGCGCCACCCGAGACCACAAACGCACCGGACTCTTCTGCCTTTGTACGGCGCGTCGGCGGACAAAATCGTCTCGGCCTCACCATACGCGGCGCCAAGTGCGGTGCCTGCATCAATCGGATCGAATCGGCCGTGAAGGCATTGCCTGATGTCGAGACGGCGCGACTCAATCTGTCAACTGGTACACTCGACGTGGCGTGGCGCGGGGACCTCGGCGCAAACACGATTGTTCTAGCGGTTAGTACGCTCGGCTATGGTGTCTCGCCACAGGATCAAAGCCGCAATGTTTCCGATGAGCAACGCGAAGAACGCAGTCTGCTGATTGCATTGGGTGTCGCCGGATTCGCAACGGCCAACATCATGCTTCTTTCGGTGTCGGTATGGGCTGGCCACGGAGAAATGGGCGAGGCCACTCGCCGGATGTTGCATGGTATTTCCGGCCTGATCGCGTTTCCGACAATCCTGTTTTCAGGTCGTGTATTCTTTCGTTCCGCCTGGAACGTTCTGAAACGGGGGCACGCCAATATGGATGTACCCATTTCGCTGGCGGTGATAATTGCGTTCTGCGTGAGCGTATCGGAAACCGTGAGGGGCGGCGACCATGCCTATTTCGATGCAACCGTCATGCTGCTCTTCTTCCTGTTGATCGGGCGCTTTCTGGATGCTCGCGTGCGCAGGAAAGCCTATGTCTCTGCGCGTGAACTCGCAGCGATGGCCAATCGAACAGTGACGCGGTTGGCCGAAGACGGCCAAGCAAAATCCGTTCGGGCAAGTGAGATCGAGCCCGGAGACCGAATTCTCTTGTCGCCGGGCGAATGCGCCGTGGTCGACATGAAAATCGATTCCGGGCTTTCAGAAGTGGATGACAGCCTGGTGACCGGAGAGAGCGTTCCACGAACGACATTTGTCGGTATGAGCCTGCTCGCCGGCACCGTGAACCTCTCCCAGCCGCTGCAGGGCCGGGCCATCGGCGCAGCGAGTGACTCCCTACTCTCGGATATTGCCCGGATGCTGGACGCCGGGGAGCAGCGTCGGTCAACTTACCGGAAGATCGCAGACCGCGCGGTCTCCCTCTATGTCCCGTTCGTCCATACATCCGCGTTGCTGGCATTCCTCGGTTGGCTCATGGCAGGCTTGGGGGTGAACGATGCGTTGCTGATCGGCGTCTCAACGCTCATCATTACCTGTCCATGTGCCTTGGCGCTCGCGGCGCCGGTGACACAGGTCGTTGCTTCGGGACGCCTGTTCAGGTCCGGCACGTTCCTGAAGTCGGGCGATGCCCTGGAGCGCCTGGCCCAATGCGACTACGTGATATTCGACAAGACCGGCACCCTCACGCTCGGCACACCCCGCCTCGTGGATGAGATCGCGCCAGATATACTCAGCAATGCGGCGCAACTGGCGCGCGCGAGCCGACACCCTTTTTCACGGGCTTTGGTCGAAATTGCTGGTCCGGGGCCAATCGCAACAGGTGTTCGGGAGTTTCCCGGGCTCGGCCTCGAGGGTGTGATAGACGGCGTCACATGCAGGCTGGGATCTGCCGAATGGGTCAGTGTGAATCCAAGCCATACCACGAGCAGTTCCCTCTGGTTTGCGAAAGATGACGAACGACCGATCCAGTTTCATTTCGCCGACCATATTCTGGATGATGCGATTGAGACCATCCGCACTTTGCAACGCGCAGGTTACGGGATGGAAGTCCTTTCCGGTGATCGCGAAGAAGCTGTTAGCGATGTCGCAGAGACGCTTGGCATCACCAAGTGGCGCGCGAAGGCATCGCCTCGCGACAAGGTTCAACGACTGGAAGAGTTGCAGGCCAAAGGACATCGGGTCCTGATGGTTGGTGATGGCTTGAACGATGCAGGTGCCCTGGCGCTGGCTCATGCGTCCGTCGCGCCAGGCGGCGCCATGGATATCAGTCGTTCGGCAAGCGACGCAGTCTATTCCGGCGGCCTGACCTCCCTCCCCCGGCTGATTTCGGTGGCCAAGCAGGCACGTGTCGTGATGCTGCAGAATTTCGGGTTTGCTGCGGCTTATAATCTGGTTGCGGTCCCGATTGCCATTAGTGGCCACGCAACGCCACTTGTTGCCGCAATCGCCATGTCAGCCTCGTCCATTCTGGTGTCGCTCAATGCATTGCGCTTGAACACGATGTCGGAGCGTCTCTAGTGTCGGGCTTGTTGCTTCTCATCCCCATCGCGCTTGGCATGGGCCTGATTGGCCTGATCGCATTCTTGTGGGCCGCCCGATCGGGCCAGTTTGACGATCCAGACGGCGCCGCCACCCGCATTCTGGTTGATGAAGACCGCCCGCTCCCTCCTAGTGAAAATCACGACTCCGAGGAATAGCCCTGAGATTCCTTGGGTGACGCCGCATGTCGCCCTCCTCAGCGGCTGGCCATCGCCCTTCCGGTACCGGGCGCTTCACTTCGTCTGCATTGGCAAGGACACCCTTTAGCGGATCGGTCATGTATTCCTCGCAGAGCAGTGCCAGGTCGGCGCTGCGGTCGATTAGCTGCTCGGCTACGATATGCGTGACACTATCGGCTGACTGTACACGCCCGCGAACGGACAGGATTCGTGCCCCCATCACGATTGGCCGGAATCGCTCCATGACACGTTTCCAGACAACGATATTGGCAATACCCAGCTCGTCTTCGATTGTTATGAACACAACGCCGTTGGCAGAGCCTGGACGTTGCCGTACGAGCACCAGACCGCAGGTCTCCACCCGCTGCCCGTCTGGCATGGCAACCGCTTCAGCCGTCGTAAGAATGCGCTGCGAGTCGTAGAACGGGCGCAGGAACCGCAAAGGGTGATCCTTTAGCGAAAGCCGCGTTGTCTGGTAGTCCTGGATCACCTGTTCGGAATCCGGCATCCGGGGGAGCTGTGTCACAGAATCCCTGCCTTGTTCGGCGAGCTTGGCCGCTTCGAACAGGGGCAAGGTGCTGCCAGCCGTATCGCCGCGCACGGCCCACAAAGCGTCCCGCCGACAGAGCCCCAACGATCCGAAAGCGTCTGCGGCTGCAAGCAACTCCATCGCACGGCGCGTCAATCCCGTGCGCAAGCGCACCTCATCGAGCGTATCGAAGCCCTGCCCCCGCGCACGCATCAGCGCTTCCATTTCATCTTCGCGCACACCATCGACTTGCCGAAATCCAAGTCGCACCGCTCTCAGTCCGCTGCCTGTGCCCGCAGGCTCAAGTGTATTGTCCCAGTCTGAGTAATTCACGTCTACGCAGCGCACGTCGACACCATGCTCGCGCGCATCCCGTACAATCTGGGCGGGGGCATAAAAGCCCATTGGCTGGCTGTTCAGCAGAGCCGCACAGAACACGTCCGGGTGGTGGCATTTCAGCCAGGACGACACATAGACAAGCAGGGCGAATGACGCCGCGTGGCTTTCAGGAAAACCGTACTCACCAAAACCCTTCACCTGATCAAAGCAACGCTGCGCAAACTCAAGCCGGTAACCACGCTCCGCCATGCGTGACACCATCATGCCCTCATAATTCTGGATCGTCCCGACCTTGCGGAAGGTGGCCATGGCACGGCGCAGACCGTTGGCTTCGTCGGGTGTGAACTTGGCGGCATCAATGGATATCTGCATCGCCTGCTCCTGGAACAGCGGGACGCCAAGCGTACGTTTCAGAATGTTGGCGAGTTCGTCTGGCGGGCCGTGTTCGGGTGCCGGGCTTGGGTATCGGACGGTCTCCAGCCCTTTCCTGCGTCGCAGGTAAGGGTGCACCATGTCACCCTGTATGGGACCGGGGCGAACAATCGCAACCTCAATGACAAGGTCATAGAATGTGCGCGGCCTGAGACGGGGCAGCATATTCATCTGCGCCCGGCTTTCCACCTGGAACACACCTAGACTGTCGCCCTCACACAGCATGTCATAGGTCGCCTTGTCGTCCGAAGGGATGGTGGCGAGATTGAAGCGCAGTCCCTTATGGGCCTCCAGGGAATCGAACGCCTTGCGGATACAGGTCAGCATGCCCAGAGCCAGTATATCGACCTTCAGGATACCCAGCGCATTGATGTCATCCTTGTCCCACTCGATAAAGGTGCGGTCGGGCATTGCCGCATTACCGATCGGAACGGTCTCCACGAGCGGCCCGCGTGTCAGGACAAACCCGCCGACATGCTGGGACAAGTGACGCGGAAACCCGATCAGCTGGCGCGTCAGGGCGATGGCGCGGCGGATCATGGGGCTTGAGGCATCAAGGCCCGCCTGGGTGATCTGAGGCGCTGGAATATCATTGCCCCAGCTCCCCCAGACACAGCCGGCCAGTGCCGTGGAAATATCCTCGGTAAGGCCAAGTGCCTTACAGACTTCACGAACCGCTGAGCGAGGTCGATAGGAAATCACGGTTGCCGTCAGCGCCGCCCGGTGGCGGCCATAGCGTTGATAGATGTACTGGATTACCTCTTCGCGCCGCTCATGCTCGAAATCGACATCGATGTCAGGGGGTTCTTTGCGCTCACGTGAGAGAAAACGCTCGAACAGCAGACTGGTCTCGGCAGGGTCGACGCTGGTGATGCCAAGGCAGAAGCAGACGGCTGAATTGGCGGCCGAGCCACGCCCCTGGCATAGGATACCTTGCGAGCGCGCCCAGGCGACAATGTCGTGGACGGTCAGGAAATATGGTGCGTAGGACAGCTCTTCCATAAGGCTGAGTTCCTTGGCCAACTGGGCCTGTATATGAGGTGGGATTCCGTCAGGATACCGCCAGTTTGCTCCCTTCCATGTCAGGTGTTCCAGATGATGCTGCGGCGTCGAGCCGGTTGGCACAGGTTCGTCCGGATAGTCATATGCCAGCGCGTCGAGATCGAAATTGCAGCGTGCTACGATGTCCAGCGTCCGCTTCAGTGCGGGGCTGAATCCCTTGAAAAGACGCGTCATTTCTTCTGGCGATTTCAGGTGCCGCTCAGCGTTTGATTCAAGACGGAACCCGGCCGTATCAATGGTGCAATGCTCGCGGATACAAGTGATGACATCCTGCAAGGGTCGGCGTACGGGCGAGTGATACAGGACGTCATTGATGGCAATCATCGGGGCACCGCAACGTGCGCCGAGATCGGCAAGCCGGGCGATCCTTTCATGGTTGCGTCCATGAAAACTGTAGCGCGCAGCCAGGTAGATGCATCCCGGCCAGAGGCCGGCCATGCGCCGGAGGGCCTGTTCAAACCCCGGACCGAAGCGTTCTGGCGGAAGCGCGATGAAAATCTGCCCTTCACTTGCGGCCGCAATATCGGAGAGACGGATGTTGCAGTCGCCCTTCCCCGCCCGCAGCTTTCCCTCTGACAGAAGGCGGGAGAGGCGTCCGTAGGCCGCGCGGTCCGTGGGGTAACAAAGAAGTTCGGGACCATCTTCCGGCACAAGTCGCGCGCCCACAAGAAGGCGCATGCCAACCGCCTTGGCCGCAAGATGCGCCCGCACCACACCGGCCAACGTATTGCGGTCCGCAACACCGATGGCGGCGAGACCGAGTTCATGGGCCCGTTGGACCAGCTCTACAGCGTGAGAAGCGCCGTGGAGGAAGGAGAAATTCGTGGTGACGGCAAGTTCGGCATATGGGGTCATGCAAAAAGGCCCTGCACATACCATTCAGGCGCAGCGCCGCGATCATCGTCATACAGGCCCTCGCGGAAGAGCCAGTAGCGCGCGCCCCTGCTGTCTTCAACCCGGTAATAATCGCGGGCACGTGGCAGGCTTCTCGCTTTGGCGCCTGCAGAAGGCAGGCTGCGCCACCATTCGGGACTGACCCGTTCCGGTCCGTCCGCACGTGAGACGGTTCGCACGATACGCCGCCAGACAAAGCGCAAGGGCGGACCATCCGGCACCTCGGCGATCACGTCGACACGCTCGGGGTGGGAGAGTGTGCGGACGGGGCGGAGCCCGGTAGTGGCAGGGGGGCAGGAAGGAGGTGGCAGGGTACCTTCATAGGGTAGCCAGCATTCGGCGCGGTCAGGCGCATGGCTTGTCTGCGGACTGTTTACGAGCACACTGCCTTCACCAAGTTTCGCGACGATCCGGTCAGCGAGCGCAGCCAATGCAGCCTCGTCCGTGTCGCTCGCCGCGAGATCTCCCGACAGGGCCACAGCGCTGATACTCATCGGTCCTGCGCGATGGGCTTCCAGAAGGAGCAGGTCGATGCCGAATCCGGGATCGACGCTGTCCAATGTTTCGCGGAAAAGGCGCAGGATATGAGACGGGTTGCGGACAGGCCGGGCAGCTCTGACGGACAGGCTGGACAAGTCTCCATCCGACTTGAAGGCGTGGAGGGTAAAACTGCGCGCGCCCTGGCCAAGGCGACCAAGATCAGCGCAAAGGGTTTCCGTGAGTTGCCGGAGCCCGTCCGCCACGCCATCGCTGCTGGCGATGGGCTCAGGGCATGGCAGCCGGGCGGCATGTGCAGGCGGCGGCAGTCGTGGCCGCAAGGGCTCAAGGCGCAGGCCGAGCGCCTGATCGAGCCGGAGGCAAACTGCATCTGACATCTCACGTGACTGGAAGCGGCGGGCCAGCGCCTTGCGGTCGATGCCATAGAGCTGACCGATCCGCACAAGGCCAAAACGGCGCAGCAGGGTCACGGATTCTGCCGAGAGGCGTAGTGCGGCGACGGGCAAGTCGGCAAGGCCATCCCGTTCGGCGCCTTCGGGCAGCAAGACTGGAACGCCTTCCCTCGCTGCTGCGCGTGCGAGGGCCGATGCCGCGCCGGGCGTGCCGGCCAGACCTATCCTGTGGGCGCAACCAGACCGGGCTAGCCGTTGGGACAGAGCTCCAACCATGGCGGCCTCGCCCCCATGCAGGTGATCGCAACCCGTTGTCTCAAGCATCAGGCCATCCGCACCATCAAGTGCTACCAAAGGTGTCCAGCGAACCATCCAGCCAGCCAGCGCGCGCAGGCCACGCGCATCGGCTTCGCGGTCGATCTCGTCGTACAGGAGTTCCGGCACACGGGCCCGGGCATCGGTGAAGCGCAAGCCCGGACTGATGCCGTGTTTCAGGGCCGTGCAATTGGCGGCGGCAATGACAAGACCGGCCTGTCCGCTTTCCGTCAGGGCGAAAGGCGGCGGGTTAACCGGTCTGGCGGATGCCGGACGCATCGGGCGCCCCGCCGTGTGGAGGCGCTGGCGGCGCAACCTGTCCAGCGGCCAGTCCGGGAACCACAGTGAGAGATAGCGTTTCATCGTTCCACTCAAGATCAAAGCTGTGCCCTGCGAAATGCGGGGCCGTACGGGAGCGCTCGAGTACGGCATGCCAGCGGGGTGCGCCGGGCGCGCGGGGGTCGTAGCGGTTGGGTGAGGAGGGCCTGGAAGCGATGCGCCAGCGCGCCTCGGCCGCCGTCGCCCCTTCCCGGCCATACGGCATGAGGAGGATGACAGGCACGCCGTGGCGCCCCGAGGCGAGCGCGAGGCGGCGTGTCGCGGTAAAATCCGCACCGGATACGTCCGCGACCACGAGTGAAACAGCGCTGGAGGCAATGGCTTCCTCGATTGTCCAGAGCGCATCGCTCAACTTGCCCGGATGAACGACCAGCCGGGGTGTATGGTGCGTAGAGAAGCCGTGCAGCGCGCTGTCGGGGACGCAACCATGCTCAAGACCCAATTTAGCCTGCGTCACCCAGAGGATAGCGCCTGCCTTGCTTGCGTCCCCTCCTTCGGCACGCGCCGCAAGGGCGAAGCCAGTCAATGCCGGCATGTCCCCGAAACGCGCCTCTGCCAGTTCGTGGACACCAGCCTGGGCAAGTCCGAACGGAAAGTGCGCGCGTATCGGCGTGCGCGCCGAATGGGCACGCACGATACCTTTCGCCTTGAGGGTTGCGAGATCCATATGTTCTTATTTTGTTCTTTTGCCTCAGAGTCAAGTTAAGCCCCCGCCGCATGACGGATTCAAAGGAAAAAATCTGGCAGCCACGATGACAGCAAGGCCTGCTTTGCACGCAGGGCATCTGTCGCCTGCTGTCGTGTCCTATGCAGGAAGCGTATCCGATCCCCGGGACGGACCTGCCCGAGGAGGTGGCGGTCGGCCCGCGCGACCTGCAGGATATGCGGATAGCCACCGGTCGTCTGCGCGTCTGCGAGGAGCAGGAAACCGCGCCCACCCGGAGGAAGCTGTAATGCGCCCGGAAAGATCGCCGAACTGGGGCGGCTTACACCTTCAGCCGAGCACGGGAATTCACCTTCCAGTTCGATACCCATGCGGCTGGCGCGTTGGGTGACGGTGAAACCACTGTCCCACAAGCCATGCGCCCCGGCCGGATAATCCGGCCCTTCGATGGCGCGCAACGTGTAGCTGTTGCTGCAGACGGGCTGAAGGTCCCGAGGCGTTGCCAGTTCGGGAACATTGCGTGCATCGCCAAACCCGACCGTATCACCCGGCTTAAACGCCCTGCCCGCGTGTCCACCGAGCTCAGCGGGAAGATAGGTCGATGTCGAACCGAGAAAATCCGTCGCCTCCAAAGCGGCCGCGATGGCGATATAGACCCGGCAACCTTGCCGCGCAGGCTCTATCCTGAGCGTATCTCCTGCCTGAGCAGAAAGGGTCATGTGGGCCGCAACAGGCTGACCTGCGAGTGTCAGATCAGACAGCGCCCCAGTTATCGCAAAGCTGACGGGCGTGTCGAACCGGATCGCAGCGCCGCCGAAGGTGACCTCGATGGCTGTCGCGACACTGGCGTTTCCGACAAGACGATTGGCCAGCGCCATGGACAAGGGATCGGCCGGGCCACTCACCGGGACGCCAAGATGGCGATGACCGACGCGCGGCGCGCCCTGGAGCGTCATCTGTACACCGGGCTGAAGGATTGTGAGACTCATGACTCGGTTGCGTCGACGAGCTGGACCCGTGTTCCGGCCCGAAGACGGAATGGGTTTGACGATGAGGCATTGAACAGCGAAACAGATGCACGCCCGATGATTGGCCAACCGCCCGGGCCTGCCAGCGCATAAAGCCCGCACTGGCCGGTAATAAGGCCGATTGATCCTGCTGGAACCTGCTGTCGGGGCTGCACAAGGCGTAAAATTTCGAACGTTTCGGGAAGGCCTGACATATAGGCAAAGCCGGGCGTGAAGCCGAGCATATCAACCGTCAGCGGCGCCGCCAGCAGGCGCGCGATGATATTCGCGTCTGACAGGCCAATATGAGCGGCAATGTCCTTGAGGTCCGGACCGTCTGCTCCGCCAAAATGGACAGGCAGTTTGATCGTCTCAGGGGTGCCCGAGAGGTGGGGGGCGGGTGTGGAAAGGGTGCGCGAGAGGTGCGCCATGGCGGTGGCAGGGGTGTGCTCGTGCGGGTTGAACTGAACGCTGATGTCCTTGCGCCCGGGAACGACTTCGCACCAGTCGTCCGTGGCGAGCAGCTGGCGAACACGTGCCAGGCGCGTCTCCTGATCGGTCACGACGAAGCGCAAGGCATCGTCGCCGCAGAAGGTAATGACTGGGTGGCTCATGGGACGACAGCGGCGACGGCAATGCCAGAACGGATCAGCGCGGCGCGAATAGAGCGTGCACTGGCCAAGGCTCCAGGCGAGTCACCGTGAACGCAGATCGTGCGGACAGGCAGCTGGATTGTCTCGCCCGTACGGGTCGTGACCTGCCCGGTGGACGCGATCTGGACCGCCTGGCGGACGCGGTCTTCGTCGGCGGCAATGACGGCGCCTTCTATTGTGCGCGGTGTGAGATCGCCCGAGGCCTCATAGGCCCGGTCAGCAAAGCCTTCGGCCAGATAGGGCAGGTCCGCCTGGCGCGCAGCTAGCGCCAACTGGGAGTTGGGCGGACCAATCAGCATCGGGATACGCGACTGGATCGTGACGTCGACTATGGTCCGCGCGACATCTTCATCATGTGCGGCTGTATTGTAGAGTGCGCCGTGCGGTTTCAGGTGGGCAAGCGGCACGCCCCGCTCACGTGCGATGGCAGCCAGCGCCCGCACCTGCTGCAGCAAGGTGGCGCTGAGATCGATCTGTGACATCGCCATCGTCTTTCGGCCAAACCCTTCCCTGTCAGGATAGGATGGGTGTGCGCCGATGAGCACGTTGCGCGCATCAGCCGCCTTGACCGTTGCCGTCATGCTTTCCGGGTCGCCGGCATGCCCACCCGACGCAATGCTGCAACGCGTAACCACGTCGAGAATTGCCCGATCCAGCGCCCGTCCATGGGTGCCTGGCAATTCCCCTATATCCGCATTGAGACAGATTTCCCGCATCATGGCCACACTCCGAAAGCGCGCAGGATGATGCGAAGTCCCAGTCCGAATGTGATCAGAATGACAAGCGCGCCGAGTGCATTGGCGATCGGACCATTGACCTGGTCACCCAGCAGCGACCGTCGGTTCATGGCCAGGAGCAGGAAGACAGCCACGATGGGAAGCAGCAGGCCATTGGCGACCTGCGCCACGAAAATGATGCTCACCGGGCGATAGCCCATCAATGCGACAACCGTACCGGTCAGCAGGATGGTGAGGGCGACGCCCTTGAAGAGGTTGCCCGTGCGGGGTTTCCGGGCAATCTCGCTAAGGGCGTAGGCGGTGGCGAGGGGCGCCGTGATGGACGAGGTCAGGCCTGCCGAGAAAAGGCCAATGCCAACGAGATAGCGCGCGGCCTCGCCATAGGTAGGTGCGATAGCGGCGGCCATGTCGGCCGCGCCGGATATCTGCTGGGCAGAGCCAAACAGACTGGATGCGGCTGTGGTGAGAATGAGGATGGAGATCAGGCCACCGAGTCCGACAGACACACGCGTATCGCGCTTGGCCTCTTCGAGGGCCTGCGGCGTTGCCTCGGGCCAGTGCTCGCGCGCAGAGGCAGCATGCAGGAAGAGATTGTAAGGCACGATGGTCGTGCCGATCAGGGCGACAGATGTCAGAAGACCTGCCTCCGGCACGCGCGGTACGAGCCCCCCAATCATCGCGGCGAGATCCGGCCTCACCAGAATGGCGCTTCCGGCGAAGGCGAGACTCATGACGATGACCAGCGCAACGAGAACATGCTCGATCAGCTTGTAGCGACCGAACAGGAGGACGGCGGCAGCAATAGAAGCAAGAACCAGAATGATGATCCGCCGGGATTGCTCCCCTGCCCCGAAAATGGCTTCAAGGCCAAGTGCGCCGCCGGACAGGTTGCCGGCTTCATAGGCGGCGTTCCCCAATGCAAGCGCGGCGAGAACCAGCCCGGCCGCGCCCCATTTGACGAACCGGTTACCCGTTCCGCTAACCAGCGCCTCGCCGAGGCCGACGCGGCCCATGACTCCGAGCCGGGCTGACATGTCCTGCAGGATAATGGTCGCGATCGTTGCAAAGGCCAGTGCCCAGATCAGCGCGAAACCGAAGTTTGCGCCGGCAAGCGTGCACGTGGTAACTGTGCCTGGACCAATGAAGGCCGCTGCGACGAGTGCGCCGGGGCCAATGGGTAGTTTCATTGCGGGCTGATCCCGCGTCGGGTTTCGAGATAGGTCGCAAAACTCGCGAGCCAGTGGCTGCCGGAGTAATGCGTGTCGCTGACGGCGGCGATACCCGCTTCCTTGTGCAGCTCTGCGGCAGCAAGGAGAGACGGGATACGCGCGTCGCCTTCAGGCAGGGCGCTCGCAATGCCCTCCAGTGCCCAGGCACGTGACAGGTTCACGCCATCGAGGTGAACGAGCTTTCCGTCGGACGGGTCAAGCACGACGCCGGGCAGCAGCCAGTCGCCCGTTGCGTTTGTCGGGATTTGCGGCAGGAAGGCCTGGAGCCAGGTCGCATATTGGTCCGCCTGCATCACGCGGCGCATCAGGTCGGCTTCCATCAGGCAGGGTGAGAGGAAGTCTTCGCCGGACGGCTCATAGGCAAGCGGGCAATTCACATCACTGGCATGAAATTCAAGCACTTTGCGGGTCAGCTGAGCGTTGAAGGCGCCCGCATTGCTGGCTTTCGACCAATCCAGCATCAGGCCGAAGGCGAAGGCGGTCTGATTATGAGTACCGAGACGGATCGGATAGGCGAGCTTGGTGAGCCAAGTGGATGTCTCCGCCTCTATGAGCGCTTCCAGCGGTTCCAGTGCGCCCACCCAGGTATTGGCTTCGGGAAGATCGGATTCCCGCAATTCGGTCATCAGCTGGAGGAACCAGGCGGTGCCATAGGGACGCTCGAAGCTCGCCCGGCCTTCAGCCCTGAAATAGGCGACCTCGCCGGCAATGTTTTCGGGCGTGAAGCTGTGGCCCAGCGCCGTGATAATGGCGTCGCGATAGGGCGTGGCGGGATCAGTGTTCAGGATGCGGGCAAGCAGCCAATGGCCATGCACCGAGGAATGCCAGTCGAAGCAGCCATAGAATGCCGGATAGAGTTCGCGCGGCGTTGCCGCATCCGCATCGCTGTTCATGACGTGACTGATCTTGTTGGGGTACTCGCGGTGGACGCAATGCAAGGCCAGACGCGCAAAGCGATCGGTTACGACCCCTTCCCGGGAGTCCGGGAGGACAAGCGCTGGCGCGGGTGGCGCGACATCCGTTTCAGGCGCAGGAGCGGGCGCACAGGCAGCAAGCAGGCAGGCGGCGAGGCCCATGGCCAGGTAGCGTATCACGCAATATCCTCCGATGATGAACGGGCATCATCATGCGTACCAGCCCACAGCGTGCTGGGGCAAGTGCCGGGTCAGATGTGCAGGGCTCTGCCGTCAGCGTCGAGCACCGCTTCATGCATGGTTTCCGAGATGGTCGGATGCGCGAAGATGGTGTGTGCAAGATCAATATCGGTGAGTTCGCCCTGACGGGCGATGACATAGCCCTGGATCAGTTCGGTCACTTCCGCGCCGATCATGTGGGCCCCGAGCAGCTCACCGGTCTTCTTGTCGAACACGATTTTGACCATGCCATTCGTTTCGCCAAGGGCGATGGCCTTGCCATTGCCGATGAAGGGGAAACGGCCAACCTTGATGTCGTAGCCCTTTTCCTTCGCAGCGGCTTCGGTGAGGCCGACACTGGCGACCTGGGGGTGTGAATAGGTGCACCCGGGCACGTTGGAGGCGTCGAAAGGCTCGGCATGGTCCTTTCCCTTGCCGGCAATGGCTTCAACGCACACGACGCCTTCATGGCTGGCCTTGTGGGCGAGCCATGGCGGGCCGGTGAGATCACCGATGGCATAGAGGCCCGGTACGCCGGTCTTGCCGAAGCCGTCGACGGTAACGTGGGTTTTTTCGACTTTCACGCCAAGCGCTTCCAAGCCAAGATTTTCGACATTGCCGACAATGCCGACGGCAAGGATGGCCCGGTCGAATTCTTTCGACTCCTTCTTGCCGTCCTTGTTGGTGATATCGGCGGTGACCGTGTTCTTGCCGGCTTTCAGGTTTTCAACTTTGGCGCCGGTAATGATGTTGAGGCCCTGCTTCTTGAAATCCTTTTCCGCCATGGCGGAGATTTCGGCGTCCTCGACGGGCAGGATACGCGGCAGGACCTCAGCGACGGTTACCTCGGCGCCGAGCTCGTTGTAGAAGCTGGCAAACTCGATGCCGATGGCGCCGGAGCCGATGACGAGGAGGCGCTTGGGCATCACGTCAGGCGTCATGGCTTCACGATAGGTCCAGATCAGCTTGCCATCGGCAACGAGGCCAGCCTGCGGAATGTCGCGGGCGCGGGCGCCGGTGGCGAGCATGACGTGTTTCGCCTGGAGGGTTGTGTCCTTGCCGTCCTTGCCCTTGACGATGACCTTCGGCGCAGGTGTGCCTTTTTCGAGGCGGGCCGTGCCTTCGATGACGTCGATCTTGTTCTTCTTCATCAGGAACTTGACGCCGCCCGAAAGCTGACCGGCAACATCGCGCGAGCGTTTGACCACAGCATCAAGATCAACCTCGACCTTGTCGATCTTGAGGCCGAAATCCTTGGCATGCTTGGCGAGGTGCATGACTTCAGCCGAACGCAGCAGTGCCTTTGTCGGGATGCAGCCCCAGTTGAGACAGACACCGCCCAGGGCCTCGCGTTCGACGATGGCCGTTTTCAGGCCAAGCTGGCTGGCGCGGATGGCAGAAACGTAGCCGCCAGGGCCGGATCCGATAACGATGAGGTCGTATTGGGTACTCATAAGATATCCTTACGCCGCTTAGAGCAGCATTGCTTCCGGCGTCTCGACATAGCGCTCGAAGGCCTGCAACCACTTCGCCCCTTCCGCGCCTCCGACGACGCGGTGGTCGCAGGTGAGTGTGACGCTCATCACCGTCGCGACGGCGAGGTCACCCTTGGCGTTGACGACCGGGCGCTTCTCCCCTGCCCCGACCGACAGGATCATGCCTTCGGGCGGGTTGATGATCGAGGCAAAGTTCCGGATGCCGAACATGCCCAGATTGGAGATACTGAATGTACCGCCGGAATATTCCTGCGGCTTCAGCTTGCGCTCGCGGGCGCGGGTGGCGAGGTCCTTCATCTCTTCGGAAATCTCGGCAAGCCCCTTGGTTTCGGCATTGAAGATGACAGGCGTGATGAGCCCGCCATCGATGGCCACGGCGACCGAGACGTTTGCATGCTTGTGATATGCGATACCCTTGTCCGTGTACGATGCGTTACAATCGGGTTCATCCATCAGGGCCATGGCGCTGGCCTTGATGAGCAGGTCATTGACCGAGACCTTGATGCCATCCGGCGCGGCCGCATTGATGGCCGCGCGGCTCGCAAGGAGATGATCGAGTTCGAGGTCAATCGTCAGCGGGAAGTGTGGCACCTGCATGAAGCTGGTCGTCAGGCGCTTGGCGACAACCTTGCGCATGCCGTCGAGCGGCTCCAGCGTATAGCTGTCTGGCGCATAGACGCGATCATCGAGGATTTGCGGCAGGATGAGCCCATCCGGCGCGGGCGCGCCCTTGCCGGCCGATTGCGCGGCGGCGCCTGGCTTGGCATTTTCCACATCCCGCTTGATGATGCGTCCGCGTGGGCCAGTGCCTTTGAGGGCCTTAAGGTCGATGCCTTTCATGTCAGCAATGCGGCGGGCAAGCGGACTCGCCTTGATGCGGCCATCTGATGTGTTGGCGCTTGGGAGAGGCGTGGAAGCGAGTTTTTCGGTTTTGGGCGCCGTTTCGGATTTCGCAGGCGCGGCAGATTTCGGCTCCGGCTTGGAAGATTTGGGTTCAGTCTCCGACGTCGGCTTCTTTTCCTGGTTGCCCGGGGCCCCGGCGTTCGCCGGGGAAGCGGACTCTTTGGGCGTCTTGATCGATGATGCGTCTTCGCCCTCTTCGGCGAGCACGGCTATGACGGCGTTCACCTTCACGCCTTCCGTGCCTTCGGAAACCAGAATTTTTGCGATCGTGCCTTCATCGACGGCCTCGACTTCCATCGTAGCCTTGTCGGTTTCGATCTCGGCAATGATGTCACCGGACGAGACGGTGTCGCCTTCCTTTACAAGCCATTTGGCGAGCGTGCCCTCTTCCATTGTCGGGCTCAGTGCGGGCATGGTAATGTTGATGCTCATGGCGCTACTCCTGCTCCGCGTAGCAGACCTTGCGGGCTGCTGCGACGATGTCGGCGACGCCGGGAAGGCTCATGGCCTCGAGGTTGGCAGCGTATGGGAGAGGAACGTCCTTCTGGTGCACGCGGGCCGGCGGGGCGTCGAGATAATCGAAAGCCTCCGCCACGACTGATGCGGCGATTTCCGCGCCGACGCCCATATAGCGCCAGCCTTCCTCACATGTGACGAGGCGATTGGTTTTCTTGACGCTTTCAATCACGGTCGCAGTATCAAGCGGTCGGATGGATCGAAGGTCAATGACCTCGGCATCTATCCCCTGCTCGGCCAGTTCCTCAGCAGCAGTAAGTGCAAAACCGACCATTCGCGAATAGGCCACGAGCGTGACATCCGTGCCGGCGCGTTTCACGGCCGCCTTGCCGATGGGAAGAACATAGTCATCGAGGTCCGGAACGGGGAAGCTGGTGCCGTAGACGAGTTCGTGCTCGAGGAAGACAACCGGGTTCGGATCGCGGATGGCCGCCTTCAGTAGCGCCTTGGCGTCGGCGGCATCATAGGGAGCGACGACCTTGAGGCCTGGAATGGCGCCATACCAGGCGGCGTAGTCCTGGCTGTGCTGCGCGCCGACACGGCTGGCAGCACCGTTGGGGCCACGAAAGACAATGGGACAACCCATCTGCCCGCCTGACATGTAGAGGGTTTTGGCGGCCGAGTTGATGATGTGGTCAATGGCCTGCATAGCGAAGTTGAATGTCATGAACTCAACGATCGGACGCAGCCCGCCGAATGCTGCCCCGACGCCAAGGCCGGCAAAACCATGTTCCGTAATCGGTGTATCGACGACGCGGCGCGCGCCAAATTCCTGGAGCAGCTCGCGCGTGACCTTGTAGGCGCCCTGGTACTCGGCGACTTCCTCGCCCATGACGAAGACGGTTTCATCGCGGCGCATTTCTTCGGCCATCGCATCACGCAAGGCATCGCGTACAGTCGTTTCAGTAAATGTCGTACCTTCCGGGATGGAGGGGTCTGAAAGGACAGCTGCGGCCGGCGCGTCATTCGATTCCGGCGAGTCTGTTTCCGCGTCTGATGATGATTCCTGCGATTCGGTCGTCGCACGTTTTGGCGCGTCCGCTTCTGGAGCGGCTGATCCGTTCGTCGATGGCCTGACGCTGCCAGCATCTTCGCCGTCTTCGGCCAGGACGGCAATGATGGCGTTCACCTTTACGCCTTCGGTGCCTTCGGCAACGAGGATCTTTGCCAGAATGCCTTCGTCGACGGCTTCGACTTCCATCGTCGCCTTGTCAGTTTCGATCTCGGCAATGATGTCGCCGGACGAGATGCTATCCCCCTCTTTCTTGAGCCACTTGGAGAGTGTGCCTTCCTCCATCGTTGGCGAGAGGGCGGGCATGAGAATATCAACGGACATCTAGACAGACTCCACTTCGCGCAGGACATCAGTCCATAGTTCGGATGCATCGGGCTCGGGACTTTCAAGGGAAAAGTCAGCCGCTTCCTTCACGATGGCCTTGATTTCCTTGTCGATGTTTTTCAGGTCGTCTTCGGTCGCATGTCCGGCGTCGATCAGCTGCCCCTTTAGGCCTTCGATGGGGTCATGATGTGTGCGGATATCATCGACCTCCTCTCGCTTGCGATACTTGGCGGGGTCAGACATCGAGTGACCGCGGTATCTATAGGTTTTCATTTCGAGTATGTAGGGACCCTTGCCGGAGCGCGCATATTTGACCGCCTTTTCACCAGCTTCCCGAACCGCAAGGACATCCATGCCGTCAACGGCCTCACCCTCGATTTCAAAGCTAATCCCGCGTTTGAAAAGCTCCACTTCCGCAGACGCTCGCGCCACGCTCGTACCCATGGCGTACTGATTGTTTTCGATCACGTAGACGACAGGCAAATCCCAGAGGGAGGCCATATTAAAGGCCTCATACACTTGCCCCTGATTGGCTGCCCCATCACCGAAATAGGCGAGACTTACATTGTCATTGCCCTTGTACTTGTTCGCAAAGGCGAGGCCCGTTCCGAGCGGCACTTGCGCACCAACTATGCCGTGTCCACCGAAGAAGCTCTTTTCGCGGCTGAACATGTGCATGGAGCCGCCCTTGCCCTTGGACAGGCCGCCGCTACGTCCGGTCAACTCGGCCATGACGCCCTTGGGATCGAGCCCGCAGGCAAGCATATGTCCGTGGTCGCGATAACCGGTGATAACCTGGTCGCCATCCTTCAGACAGGCCTGCATGCCGGTAACGACCGCTTCCTGTCCGATATAGAGGTGGCAGAAGCCGGCTATCTTGCCCATGCCGTAAAGTTGGCCGGCCTTCTCCTCAAAACGCCGGATAAGTAGCATCGCCCGATAATATTCGAGCATCTCTGTCTTGCTTGCTTTTGTGGGTGCTTTTTTAGCACTCTTGGGTTTTGTGGCCATTAGATACTCCATCCCTTACCCGTCTTATGTATGCGCGTTTCCGCGGCGACAAGTCAGAACATCTATGTCAATTTGCAATGCTACGGTCTGACGCCATCAAAACGATTTCATTCTGATATACAAAGGCCAGCTTATCACGCGCCAAAGCTTCGACGAAATCTGGGTCAACCGATCCCGGGGTCAGCCTTCGGATATCCGTCCGCAAGCGGGAAATGTCCGCCTCCAGTTGGTCAAGAACGGCTTTGCGGTCTTCCAGTTCCAACTGCGCGTCAGACCAACGGCCAAGTCCCTTCTCCCCCGCAAACGCGTGATAGGCGAAGTAAAGCACAAGCAGACTGAGCCCGAGGGCTTCGAGGCGGGATACCATGGTGCAAATCTGTAGTGGCGATTGGTTAACCGCCCGTTTGCGCTATTCGGCGTTGATACGCGACCGGCCAGCGTAGATTCCGATCGGTCCGAGTTCTTCCTCGATGCGAATCAGCTGGTTGTACTTTGCGATCCGGTCGGAGCGGGAGAGCGACCCGGTTTTGATCTGCCCACAATTCGTGGCGACCGCCAGATCCGCAATTGTCGAATCCTCGGTTTCGCCTGACCGGTGAGACATGACGGCCGTATAGGCATGGAGATGGGCAAGTTCGACAGCATCGAGCGTCTCAGACAGGGTGCCGATCTGGTTGACCTTGATCAAGATGGAGTTGGCCGCACCTTTCTGGAGTCCAGTGGAGAGACGTTCCGGATTTGTGACGAAGAGATCGTCGCCGACCAGCTGGATGCGGTCGCCGATCATTTCGGTCAGGGCAACCCAGCCATCCCAGTCGTCTTCAGCCATGCCGTCTTCTATGGAGAGGATCGGGTAGCGTCCGCAAAGGTCAGAGAGATATTTGGCAAACTCTTCGGAGCCGAGAACCTTGCTTTCGCCGGCGAGGTTGTACTTGCCGTCCTTGTAGAATTCAGTGGACGCGGCATCGAGCGCCAGGGCGATGTCTTCGCCCGGGGCATAGCCCGCCTTCTCGATGGCTTTCATGATGAAGCCGATTGCTTCGTCAGTGGAGCCGATATTCGGCGCGAAGCCCCCCTCATCACCAACATTGGTGTTATGACCGGCGTCGCTAAGCGTCTTTTTCAGTGCATGAAAGACTTCGGCGCCCATACGCACTGAATCAGCAAGGCTTTCCGCGCTGACCGGCATGATCATGAATTCCTGAATGTCGATCGGGTTGTCGGCGTGTGCGCCGCCATTGATGATATTCATCATCGGCGTCGGCAGGACGCGCGCATTGGCGCCGCCAATGTAGCGGTAAAGGGGCATGGCAGCGCTTTCGGCAGCCGCTTTTGCAACAGCGAGAGACACGCCCAGAATGGCATTGGCGCCAAGGCGTGACTTGTTTTCCGTCCCGTCCAGATCGATCATCATCATGTCGATCAGGCGCTGGTCGGAAGCATCCAGGCCTTCAAGTTCGTTGGCAATTTCGCCGTTCACGGCGTCGACAGCCTTGAGGACACCTTTGCCGCCGTACCGCGATTTGTCGCCGTCACGCTGTTCATGGGCTTCATAAGCGCCCGTCGATGCGCCGGATGGCACAGCCGCGCGGCCCATGGAACCGTCTTCGAGGGTTACGTCCACTTCCACGGTCGGGTTACCCCGGCTGTCGAGAATTTCGCGTGCGTGAATATCGATGATCTCGCTCATGGCCAGCTTGTGCCCCTCATTAAGTTTTCAGCGTCAGATGTGAAAAGCGCCCCCTGCCGTATGGCGGGAGGCGCTGGAAGCCATAGTCTTGTGCGTGCAAATGCGCAACCTGACTAGATGTCGTCCTTGGGCTCAAGAACCTGGCGGCCGCGGTACATGCCGGTCTTCAGGTCGATGTGATGTGGTCGACGAAGCTCGCCGGACTGGGCGTCTTCGATATAAGTGTTGGAATCAAGCCGATCATGCGAGCGGCGCATGCCGCGACGGGACTTGGAGATCTTACTCTTTGGAACTGCCATGACAGGTATCCGGATTAAAGCGCATTTCAGCGTGTGAATTGGAACGGGCCTATTACAGACGCCCAACAGGCTTTGCAAGGTCTGAACATCACCAAGTCCGCGAATTATGCATTCCCCTGCCCTATTCGACAGAGGCACCCTGTTTGGCTTTCTCGGCCTGCTCCATCAGGCGTAGCATGTTCCCGCTCCAAAATTGCTGGATCTCGGCCTCTGTATACCCTTCAGCGAGCAGGCGTTCTGTCACTTTAGGCAGGAAAGACACGTCTTCCATTCCCTTGACGCCGCCACCGCCATCCCAGTCGGCGCCCATACCAACATGGTCGGGGCCGACCACCTCAAGAGCATGCAACAGATGTTCGATGAATTTTTCGAATGTCGACTGCGGCGCAGGATAGGCAGCGTCAACCTCCTCCATGCGCGCGAAATACCGCTCGCGGGTCTCGTCATCCGCCGTCAACGGTGAGATACCGTCAAACTCCGTCTGGAGCGCATCCAGCGCAGCTTGCCGCTGCGCTGTAGGCTCAAGTGGTTCTAGATAGCCGCCATAAGCGTTGATCTGGATGACGCCTCCGTCGTCTGCAATCTTGCGCATCAGGGCATCATCGATGTTTCGCGGATGGTCATAGACGTCTTTGACACCAGTATGAGACAGGATGAGCGGCGTTGTCGACAGAGCGATCATGTCGTCGACCGTCGAATCAGCAGCGTGGGAACCATCAAGGATCATGCCGAGCCTGTTCGCCTCCTTGACGAGGTCTTCGCCGAGCGGGCTTAGGCCACCATAGTCATTTGCGGAAAGGTCTGTCGCGCTATCGGCAAACTGGCTGTCCCGGAAATGAACCGGCCCGATCATGCGCAAACCCCGGTCATAGAAGGTCTCAACCAGCGCAAGATCGGTACCGATGGGATATGCGTTTTCCATGGATTGATAGACGACTCGCTTGCCGGACGCTGCGATACGGGCTGCGTCGGCGCTTGTGTAGGCCAGCTCAAACGAATCTGGATTGGCAGAAACCATTGCCTGTACTTCATCGCTGCGGGTGAGTGCTGCCTGCTTTGCGGCCTCATAGGAATCCGCGTCCAGCGGCCCTTGCGGCGTGAAGATGACCCAGAAGCCGCCATCCAGGCCGCCACGCTGCATTTTCGGAAGATCAACCTGAACGCTGCCGAGCACGCTCGGATTGTCAGCCCGGATGTCAAAATCGGGCTTTGAAAAGTTTGCAGGCGTGTCGAGATGGGTATCCATCACCAGAAGACGTTCATGAAGCTCGGAAGCTGTCTCCGGAGCCGTGGTCGGAGCCATTTCAGGCTCAACAGCCTTGGGCGAGCACGCCGCCGCTGCCAGAACCAGTACGCTTGTCAGTGCAATTCTCAATTTGTCGCCCTCGCCATTGAATTCGTTCTGGCGACCTTATCGCGCAAAGCGAGCCGCGCAAGAAAATGGCCGCCCCTAAGGGCGGCCAAGGTAAAGCAAGAAGGACGTCGGCACTTTGTCCCGGCAAAAAGCCTTAAAACGCGGCACCGACAGAATGCTTATAACTGGTCCTACCTGAACCGATCCGTGCCCCATTGTTATGTTCTGTTCACCTGAGAGGCGAGTCTGCGCAAGCGTCTAATCGGCGGCGTTCGGACGTGTGAATATCGCTTCCAGACTTCTTAGGTTCATGCCGTTCTTCAGATAGTTTGCTGGCGTGAGATTGACCGCTTTGATCACTCCCCGTTCAATGCGTGTCCCCTGTCCGCTTTCGTCCGGCACCATATCGAAATCAATGATGTTGATACAGCCAGTATCCTGCTCGAAACCGGCGCTTGCCCCAAGCGGCGCCCCGACAACAGATGCCAGCACCATTCGGTTCACAACTTCATGAGCCACCACCAGCGCAGTGGCCCAGCCAGGACGCAATAACAAATCACTCAGGCCGCTTTGAATTCGTGCCAGGGCGTCAGAAAACTTTTCACCGCCCTCAAGAAAGCTGGCTCCGGGTTCACCAGCCTGTTCGAACATGAATGTCATTGTGGCAGCCAGATGGGCAGCTGAATGGAAGTCGATGTATTGACCTGAACGCACCTCTTCGAGACGGCATTCTTCTTCAAGAGCGGGCGCATCAGGGTGCTCGGCAAGAACGATTTCTGCGGTTTGCCGCGTGCGAGCCAGACCGGAACAGATCGCCAGATCGAAGTGCACCTCCGATAGTGCGATACCGGCAGCGCGGGCCTCATCCTCCCCTTGCGGTGTCAGCACCGCAATTGACGGATCCCGCGCCTTGCGGACCGCTTCAGATGTGTAGTCCACGAAGCCGTGGCGCATCAGGTAGATCCGCCGCCGGCCTGTGGTGCCAGGCAGTGCGCTCATTAGCGGCTGACTTGCCAGTCGCGCAGGATCTCATCGGTATGTTCGCCGACACCCGCAGGTCGACGCTGGATCTCAGGCGGGGTTTCGGAAAAACGCGGCGCCGGGGCGGGCTGGATAACGCCTTCCACTTCGACAAACGTCTTTCGTTCAGCATTGTGCGGGTGGCCTGGCGCTTCAGCCATCGAAAGGACAGGTGCGAAACAGATATCGGTTCCCTCCATGACAGCGCACCATTCATCCCGCGTCTTCGTCTTGAACAGAGCAGTCAGCTTGGCTTTCAGAGAGCCCCATTTCGACCGATCCATCTGGGAGTTGAATTCAGGGTCCGTGATGCCCGTCTTTTCCAGAAGCAGGGCATAAAATTGCGGTTCAATTGAGCCGATCGACACCCATTTCCCGTCGCTGCATTCATACGTATCGTAGAAATGCGCACCGCCATCCAGCAGGTTGGATTCCCTGTCATCGGTCCATATGCCCATGGCCTTCATGCCAAAGAACATGGTGGCAAGCGATGCGGCCCCATCTGTCATGGCTACGTCGATAACCTGGCCCTTGCCACCATTCTTCACGTTGATGATCCCGGCCAACAGGCCCATCGCAAGATAAAGCGCGCCGCCGCCATAGTCTCCAACCAGGTTGAGCGGCGGGCTTGGGCGCTCTCCCTTACGACCCATCGCATGGAGGGCGCCCGTCAGGGCGATGTAGTTGAGGTCGTGACCTGCGGCCTGTGACAGCGAACCAAACTGGCCCCAACCCGTCATGCGACCGTAGACGAGCTTTGGATTGCGCGCGAGGACAGCATCGGGACCGAGCCCGTTACGCTCCATCACACCGGGACGGAAGCCCTCGATCAAGCCATCCGCTTTCTCGATCAGCTTCATCGCGGTTTCGACATCGGCAGGATCTTTCAGGTTCAGGCTGATCGAACGACGTCCGCGGCTCATGACATCAGCGGCCCGGCCCGGCTTGCCGTTTCCCGGCCGGTCGATGCGGATGACATCCGCGCCCATGTCGGAGAGCAACATCCCGCAGAACGGCCCGGGACCTATTCCTGCAAATTCGACAATTTTGACTCCGTCAAGTGGACCACTCGCCATCACATTCTCCCTGATTACATTGGCCACCTGGCCTGATTAGCGGAACCTTAAGAGCGAACCGGGCAAAAGAAAGGGGTGTCCCAACGTCGACTGAAGTCACGACGAGAGAAATTCATGTCTGATACATCCTACATGGACCCACCAATCGAAATTGCCGCAACGGGCACGCGGCTGAAGATTATCGCTGCGCGGTTGCGTACCGGGGGAATGCGTCCTTACGAGGCCACAGATGTAATCGATTTTCGCTCAACTGATCCGCTGCTTGTCGACATAGCGAGTGTTGGGGTGGAAGCGCTTGAAAGCTGCCGGGACGCCTGTATGACCGGGCTTTCGCGTCCCCTTATTATTCTTGATGTCGCAAACTCAGGATTGAACCTGTCCGACGCCATCACAGTTCGCCGAGACCGGGATATACCCCTGATCAAAGGGCGTCTGAACGCAATGGCGAGACGCGCTGCTCGAGCGCTCGAAGTAAAAATTCGCGCTGAAACGGCCAGCGATTTCGGAGCTGAGACCATTGCGCTTGGCCGGCAAACCCCAGCCTTAATATTTTTAGGTCAGAGTTCTCCCCTGTTCCTATCACTGCAGGCAGCTCTGACAGCGCGCGGCATATCTCTCACCTCCGCGCTGACCCGGACAGCAACCCGCGAATACCTCACCGATCGTCGGTTTACAGCCGCACTTCTGGACATGACCCCAACAGACCGCGACTCCAGGATCCTGGATCAGTTCGCTCCCGGTGATTGGCTGAATGGCTTGCCTGTCGTGGCATTGATAGATGGCCATGCGCACCAGCCTGGCGACGTTCGCTCCATTCTTTCGCAATGCGACGATATTATTGAATGCCAGGATAGCGAGCCTGCGTTTGTTGATCGGATCGTAGACTTGAGCGAAAAGTATCTGGTGGCGATCCCCCTGCAACCATCTGCAGCCACACCGGCAGGCGCGATCGATCGGATAACAGGCCTTTTCTCTCGCCGTTTCCTCGAAGTGCATCTGGAACGGCAGATCGCTATCGCGGACACGCGATCGGAATCCTTGTCGGTCATGACCCTTAAGCTTATTGGCGACCAGCGCGCTGACACAGACGCGTTGGCATCACTCGCGCGATGCGCGCAGGACCTGATGCGGGAAACTGATTGTGCAGCGGTTGTGGAACCTGGAACGATTGCCGTTTCACTTCCGCTGACGACGTATCGTGGCGGCGTTCAGCTTGCCAAGCGCATTGCGACAACCATTGCGGAAGAAGATCGGCTCGCCGAGCTTGTCCTGAACTGGCGTGTCGTTGAAAAGCGCGCTTTCCATACGGCACAGACATTCCTGGAGGCGGGGTTGACCGGCCCGTTCATGCGCCTGGAAGCCGCTTAGACAGTCACCAGACCAGATACGGATTCCAGTTCCTTAAGGAATGCCTTGACGGTGACAAGCCGACGTTCCGGCTCACCACCGAGGCCTGAATGCACAAGCTTCGAATCCGGACGAAGCTTCAAGACATTCGGACGTGTCCGCACAAGCTCCATCAATCGGGCTGGATCCATCACTGTGTCCTGGCGGAATGCGAAGACGGCGCCTTTTGCACCGGAATCGAGCTTGGAAATTCCCAATGCCTTGCACTGCACCTTGATTGCGGTGACCTCAAGGAGCTGCCGCGTCGCTTCCGGCAAAGGCCCAAACCGGTCGATAAGCTCGGCAGCGAACGATTCCCTGTCTGGCGCCGTACTGATCTCGGCCAGGCGACGATAGAGGGACAGTCGAATTGTCAGGTCCTCGACATAGTCTTCCGGGATGAGGACAGCCACGCCGAGATTGATCTGAGGGGACCAGTCGTCAACCACGTCATCCTCTCCACGCGCGCCTGCCTGTAATGCCTTTACGGCGTCCTCCAGCATGGACTGATACAGTTCGACCCCGACTTCCCGCACCTGTCCCGATTGCTGATCGCCCAGCAGGTTGCCTGAGCCGCGCATATCGAGGTCATGACTGGCAAGCTGGAAGCCAGCCCCCAGGCTATCAAGGGATTGCAGGACTTTCAGGCGCTTCTCAGCCATTTCTGTTACGACCCGGTCGCGTGGTGTCGTGAAATAGGCGTAGGCTCGCAACTTCGAGCGGCCGACACGACCTCTGAGCTGGTACAATTGAGCCAGGCCGAACATGTCGGCGCGGTGAATAATGAGTGTGTTGGCGCGTGGAATGTCCAGGCCGCTTTCCACGATCGTTGTCGACAGGAGCACATCATACTTTCCATCATAGAAAGCGGTCATGATGTCTTCCAGTTCCCCCGCCGCCATCTGGCCATGCGCGACGATGAAGGAAACTTCCGGCACCTGTGTCGACAGGAAGTTTTCCAGTTTATCCAGATCCTGGATGCGCGGCGCAACGAAGAAGGCCTGACCGCCGCGATATTTCTCGCGCAACAGCGCCTCTCTCAAAGTGACTGTGTCTTCTTCGGTGATGTAAGTGCGAACCGACAGCCGGTCGACAGGCGGCGTCGCGATGATCGACAGATCGCGAATTCCCGTGAGCGCCATTTGCAATGTACGCGGGATCGGTGTGGCCGAGAGCGTCAGCACGTGCACATCCGCCTTTAGCTCTTTCAAACGTTCCTTGTGCTTCACGCCAAAACGCTGCTCTTCATCGACAATCAGAAGGCCAAGGCGCTTGAAGTCGATTCTCTTGGCGAGCAAGGCATGTGTGCCGATAACGACGTCGACACTGCCGTCGGTCAGGCCATCACGGGTTTCGACTGCTTCACGCTGTCCGACCAGCCGGGACAATTGGCGGACTTTCAGCGGCCAGCCGGCAAAACGCTCCGAGAATGTCTTGTAGTGCTGCCGCGCGAGCAGCGTGGTCGGAGCGATAACGGCAACCTGCTTGCCACTCATCGCCGCCATGAATGCAGCGCGTAAGGCAACTTCGGTTTTTCCGAAACCCACATCGCCGCACACGAGGCGGTCCATCGGCCTGCCTGACGCAAGATCACCGAGGACGTCTTCGATTGCATTCAGCTGGTCGTCGGTTTCCTCGTAGGGGAAACGCGCCGCAAATTCCTCATACATCCCCTGCCCGGCAGCAAGCGCGTCTGCGCGCTTCAAGGCACGCTCGGCCGCGATCGCCATCAGCTCTGCAGCCATCTCCAGGATGCGCTTCTTGGCCTTGGCCTTGCGCGTCTGCCAACCTGCCCCACCCAGCCGGTCCAGCTGGCTTTCAGATTCCTCTGAGCCATAGCGGCTGATCAGGTCGATGTTTTCGACCGGTAGGAAAATCATGTCGCCACCGGCATACTCCAACTGGAGGCAGTCGTGTGGCGCACCGGTCAGGTCCAGTGTTTTCAGACCGATGTAGCGGCCAACGCCATGGTCGACATGGACGACAAGATCATCTGGTGACAGTGCGGATGCGTCAGTGATGAAGCTGGCTGACTTGCGACGGCGTCGCGGTGCTGCGAGGCGATCGCCCAATATGTCGGCCTCGGATATGACGGCGAGGTCGGTGGTGACGAATCCGGCTTCGAGCGGGACTTCGACGATCGTGAAATCGGTTTTGCGAACGGCTTCAAGCGAGTGAACCTGGACCAGGTTGGGAAGGCCGTGATCGGCCATGACATTGCTCAAGCGGTCGGCAGACCCGGCGGACCAGGCCGCGAACGCTACTGGCCTGCCCGATGCATAGAGCGCTTTGGCATGCGCAATTGCCGCTTCGAAGATATTTTCGTCGGACCGCAGCCGCTCTGGTGCGAAATTCCTCCCCAAACGCGCGCCCATATCGAACGCTCCACCTGTTGCTTCTGCCGGATTGAAGCGGACAACCGCTCGGGTCGAGAGATACTGGTCGAGTTCATTCGATTCGAGGTAAAGCGATGACGGGGCAAGAACACGCGCAACGTTGGCATCTCCACCGGCTGCGTCGAGGCGGGCATTGAAGTAATCCAGCGCCTGAGTGAGGCGTTCAGCCGCAGATTCCGGCGATAGGTGTCCAAACCCTATGAGCGCATCGTCACCGATATAATCGAACAGGGTTTCGAGGTGATCGTGAAAAAGGGCCAGCCAGGATTCAACACCCTGTCGCCGGATCGATGCGCGCGCGGATTCGTACATCTGATCACCCGACGGAGGTCCGAACGTCGCAAGGTAGCGTTCGCGGAAACCACTAAGGATCGTGTCGTCAAACAGTATTTCGCTGACAGGCGCAAAGGCGACAGATTTCGCATCGCCCGTTGATCGCTGGCTCTCTGTGTCGAACGTGCGCAACGTCTCGAGCGTGTCGCCGAAGAAATCCAGGCGATAGGGCTCGCCGGCCGTGGGCGGGAATATGTCGATAATGCCACCGCGAATGGCGAACTCGCCCTGTTCCCGCACTGTGCTGGCGCGAACATAGCCGTTGACCGAGAGGTACCCGGTCAGATCCTTCTGGCTGACCGTCTGGCCAATGGAGACCGAGAATGATGCGCGACGCAAAGTCGATACTGGCGGTACACGCTGGACCAGCGAAGTCGCAGTCGTGATTACCAGAAGCGCCCCTTGGGAGCGATCATAGCGCGCGAGACGCGCCAGCCCTGCGCAGCGGCGAGCTGCAACACTGGGTGTCGGGCTGACCCGGTCATAGGGAAGCGTGTCCCATCCCGGCAGATCAACGCTGTCGAGACGCGGTGATATGAACTGGGCGAGGCGTCGTGCCGTCGTCGCACTCTTGTCGTCACGCGCAATGTAGAGGCCGACCCCGCCGCGCGCCTCAAGACCACGGCAAAACGCAATGAGATCAGCACCAAAAGGCGCACCAGAAAAGCTGGCCGGGCCGCTCAAGGATTTGAGAAGGTCGACGGGAGTCATCGCGATACAGCCAGATTGGTTTCAGGACGCGGCTGACTCGTTCAACCGCCCTGCGCGGGGTAGCGGAAAGCGACAAGCTGGTCCAGCACGGGACCCTTGTGATTGGCAGGTACGTCCGCCTGCCCGATCAGCCATGCGTAAACTTCCCAATCGGGGACCGACAATATCCGCTCAAACTCATCCAGCTCGGCGTCATTGAACTCAGCGAGATATTTGTCAGCGAAAGATCCCATGTACAGGTCCATTTCGCGAAATCCGCGTCGCCAGGCTCGAAACGTCAATTTGCGGCGCCGCGTTTCCATCATAATCTCCGAAATTGTTTGTCTATCGCAGATATAGGCTTCAGGGACGAAGCGTAAACCACGCATTGTGCGCCTTGATGCGCACGCTTAGAGTCACTCCATGCGGGACGAGCGACTTTTTCCAATGTTTGCCGGGCTGGATACGCTCACGGGTGTTGGGCCCAAGATGAAGCCCCTGCTTGAGCGGCTCGTCGATGGTGAAACAATATGGGACTTGTTGCTCCACCTGCCTGAACGCTGGGTCGACCGCAGGGTCCGAGCGAGCTTTGACCAGGTTGCTTTCGGAGAAGTCGCCACCGTCCAGGGCGAAGTTCACGCTTATCAAGCGCCTTATTCTGACAAGGCACCCCACCGCATCCAATTGTTTGACGGGACCGGATTCCTCACACTCGCCTTCTTCCGGGCCGACGGCCGGTGGCTGCAGGGCCAGTTCCCGATTGGCTCGGTTCGGATCGTCTCGGGTCGCGTGGAGGACTTCAAGGGTGAGCGCCAGATGACTCATCCTGATTACATTGTGGATCCAGCCAAGGGAGACCATCCCCCAGAGGTCGAACCCATTTACGGTCTCACCGCAGGTCTCACCAACAAAAGAGTACACAGCCTCGCCGTTCAGGCGCTGAGCAGTGTACCAGATGGCTTGCCCGAATGGGGCGATGCGCATCTGATTATGCAAAAAGGGTGGGTAGGGTTCAAGGATGCCTTGATCGGACTGCATAATCCCCCAGTCTATGACGAGACGGCGTTCGACCTGGGACGAGAGCGGCTCGCCTATGACGAGGCCCTGGCCCGCGAGTCGGCGTTTGCCCTTGCCCGGGCCAGTCGCAAGCGCCGGAATGCGCCACCCATACCCCAAGCTCAAGTTGCCCAATCGCGTCTGGCGCGCAGCCTTCCCTATCGACAGACTGGAGCACAGGTTCGGGCCGTCGCCGAGGTTAGCGAAGACATGGCGCGCCAGTCCCCTATGCGCCGGATGCTGCAGGGCGATGTAGGGTCAGGCAAGACACTTGTCGGTGCAATGGCCGCCGTCCAGGCTGCGGCCGGTGGCTTCCAGTCCGCATTTATGGCGCCGACCGAGGTGTTGGCCCGCCAACAGTTCGAAACCTTGGACAAGCTGCTTTCACCTCAAGGCTATGTCGTAGCTTCGCTGACCGGACGAGACAAAGGCGCGATACGGGAAGGCACACTTCTCGGGCTCGCAGACGGGTCGATCCATATTGTTGCCGGAACGCACGCCCTGTTTCAGGAATCGGTCAGCTTTCGGAATCTCGGCCTCATCATCGTGGATGAGCAGCATCGCTTTGGTGTGCAGGATCGCATGCGGCTGGTGAGCAAGGCCACGTCGCCGCACATGCTGGTGATGAGTGCAACGCCGATACCGAGAACGCTGGCCCAGGCGGTGCATGGTGATCTGGACGTCACGATTCTGGATGAAAAACCGCAGGGCCGAAAGCCGATCGAGACGAGGGCCGTGCCCGATACGAGGATAGACGAAGTCGTCGACGCCGTTGGCCGCGCGGTTCGGCGTGGCGAGCAGGCCTTCTGGGTGTGTCCCAAGGTCGATGTCGATGATGACGATTCCACGGCGGTTGGCCGCCATGCGGTCTTGGGAGAGCAGCTGGGTGTTCCGGTTGGCCTGGTACATGGGCGATTGAAGCCGACCGAAAAGGACGCCGCTCTCGAGAGCTTCCGATCAGGCCGAACAAAAATACTTGTAGCGACCACCGTTATCGAGGTCGGCGTTGATGTGCCCGAAGCGACGATCATGGTCATCGAGCGTGCGGAAGGCTTTGGCCTGGCCCAGTTGCACCAGTTGCGAGGCCGGGTCGGGCGTGGTGACAAGCCTTCATTCTGCCTTTTGCTGTATCGCCCCCCCTTGGGAGACATGGCGCGCGAACGCCTCGAAACACTGCGGCGAACCGACGACGGATTCGAGATCGCGGAGGCGGACTTCAAGTTGCGCGGCCCGGGCGACATGCTCGGGTTACGTCAGGCGGGCGCAACCGACTATCGCGTGATAGACCTGTCACGTCATGCCGACTTGCTGGCGATCGCCAAGAAGGACGCTATGGCCGTGATTGAAACAGATCCCGATCTTGCCGGTCCACGCGGGCAGGCCCTTCGGCTCGTCCGCGAGCTACTGACGCCGCGCGTTCCAATGGGCCGTGCTGGCTAGCCTTATTTGCCGGATTGAGATGTCTGCGTCTTGGAGGACTTTGGCTCAGGCCTGGGCGGTGGAGGAAATTCGGGAACAACAAGGCCGGCAGACAGAATCATTTTTGCGCCTTCTTCAACGGTCATGCTGAGACGGATTACCTCGCGGGCGTCCAGGTACATCAGGAATCCCGATGTCGGATTTGGCGTTGTCGGGACAAAAATGCCGAGGAAATCCTGTCCCAAAGCGGCCCCGATCTCTCCCCTGGCAGAGGATGATACGAATCCGAGGCACCATGTTCCCGCTTTCGGATATTCTACGAGGACCACTTCGCTGAACTGATCCGTGTTGTCCTTGGCAAAGACTTCCACCAATTGCTTGAAAGCCGAATAGAGGGACCGAACGATCGGAACCTGGCCCAGGATGCGATCGCCAACAGAGATGACTGAGCGCCCTATCAGGTTGGTTGCAATCGCGCCCAGAATGGTCAGGAAAACCACGAGAACGATCAGTCCAAATCCTGGAACTGCATATTTGAGATATGTTTCGGGATTCAGCGCGGCCGGAATGAGCGGTACGACGCGCTTGTCGATTTCACCAATAAGGAACTGAAGAATCAGGAACGTCACCGCAATGGGTGCGGCAATGACCATGCCGGCAAAAAAGCGTCCTCTGAGCCACGCAAACAGGCTTTGAGGATGTGGCTTTTCAGGCGACAAAGGGCCGCCATCGTGGTCATTCCGTCGAGCCATAAGGCCCCTCCCGATTTATGGCTCAAGGTTACTCTGCGTAAGACCTTGGCCTGCCTCTTGTTCCGCGCGATTGTGTCAAAGATGGGAAGCACAGATCAGATTGAAAGAGCTTTGGAAAGCTGGGCACAGCGCGATTTTGGCGAAAGTGCCCGTATTGCAGCCTTGAAACGATTATCCGGCGGCGCCAGCCAGGAAACATGGGCCTTTGAAGTCGCGCAAGGCGGGACCAATCATCGCCTGATCCTGCGCCGTGTACCGGGAGGTGAATCTGTAGCCCGGTCTTCCGAAGCCGTGACCCTGGCGACAGAAGCAGCTTTGCTAGGTTGCGCCCAGCGTGCCGGTGTGCCTGTTCCCGGCGTGCTGGGCGTTTTCGCGCCAGGTAGCAACCTTGGCGAGGCGTTCGTTATGAATCGCATCGAAGGGGAAACCATCGGCCGGAAAGTCCTTCGTGACGAAGCCTATCAGTCGGCGCGGCCTTTGCTCGCAGCACAATGTGGTAAAGCGCTGGCGGGAATTCATGCGGTCGACTTGGCTGCCTTGCCTGATTTGCCACATAGCAATGGCGCAGACCAGATACGGAAATACGAAGACATATACCGGGGGTTTGACCTGCCTCGGCCGGTGTTTGAACTGGCGTTTTCCTGGCTGAAGGCGAATGAACCCACACCCCAAGCGCCTGTACTGGTGCATGGCGATTTTCGACTGGGCAACCTGATTGTCGACCCGCATGGACTGGCTTCGGTTCTCGATTGGGAACTCGCGCATATCGGTGATCCGCGCGAAGACATCGCCTGGATTTGCGTGAATTCCTGGCGGTTTGGCCAGATTGAAAACCGCGTCGGCGGGTTTGGAAAACTCGAGGAGCTGTTGGACGCATATGCCAAAGCTGGTGGCGCGCGCTTCGAAGCGCGAGAGATCGACTGGTGGGAAATGTTGGGCAGCCTGAAATGGGGCATCATGTGCATGATCATGTATGAAGCTTTCCGGTCTGGTGGTGACCCGAGCGTCGAGCGCGCCGCCATTGGCAGGCGTGTTTCGGAAACAGAGATCGACTTGCTGAACCTGCTCGAAAAGGCGCTTTAATATGCATGACGCCCCCTCTCCTTCCGAATTGATTGCCTCGGTCAAAAGATTCATAGATGAGGCGGCAGCGCCACAGCTGACCGGTCATGCCGCCTTCCATGCGCGCGTTGCATCAAACGTGCTTGCGACATTGCTGCGCGAGCTTGAACAACGCCCAACCGCTGAACACGGCGAGGCTGAACGCCTGCGCAAAATTCTAAGCGCAACAGCAGATGCAACTGTCGGGGAAATGAACCGCGACCTTTGTGAACGCATTCGTGATGGGCGTATGGATGCCGCAACACCCGGATTGTTCCAACATCTCAAAACGACCACAATTGACCAGTTGTCTATCGATCAACCTAACTATTCCGGGCTTGAGGCCGCGCGCTCCAGGCTCGGCTGAAAAGCATGCGACAAGCGAGGGGCCTCAATGAAACGCGTGTTGCTCGGCTTAGGCATCCTGTTCGTCTTGGCGGTTGGATTGGGGCCTTGGGCCTATAGGACACTTTTTCTATCGGGCGACCTGTTAGCTCTGCCCGCATTCGACTATCGCACCAATGATAGCTGGGCGACATTGCCCGCCGAGAGCCCTGCCCCAGTTTGGCAAGGCGGCTGGGCTGTCGATGTCATTCTCATAGCGCCAGATACCGGTCTGGCCCCGCGCTCAGAATCCGAGCTTGCCTCACACAAAATGCGTGCTGCTGCGCAGGCAGAACGCATGGCTGAATCCTTGGCGGCAGTGGGTCCGGTTTATGCGCCACTTTTCCGAAAAGATTCAGAGCAAGCCGACCTGGCCGCCGCATTCCAGCAGTATATTGACAATTATAACCGCGGACGAGCTTTCGTCATCGCGACAGATCACCCCTTGCCAGCTGAGGCATTTGCAAGCCTGAGAGCCGATGACACACTGCGTGCACGGTTCGGTGGATTTCTTAGACTTGCCCGAGAAATTGGTTCGGGCGATCCCTTCGGCGCAATCGACGCTTCGGCTGAATTGAAAGACTACTGCCCGGACCAGTATGCAAAACTGTCTGATTGCCAGCCAGTCGTCCTGATTGGCCGTCAGGATGGTATGATGATCGTTGCCCAGGATGCACCGATCGGTGGCGACGGGCTTACGGGCCTGACGTCATGGCTGGAGGCTAATGTTGCCAAGACCGCCGAACCGCTCGGCTCACTCGAAGAAGTCGAGATCATCGAGATTCGACGGCCCGGAGATACGGATGAAAGCCGCGCTGCTGAAGATGACTAGGATCAGTCTTTTTGCTGGGCGTCAGGCGCAGCGCGCACAAAAGCGTCGAGGTGAGAGCAGGCTGCATCGACTTCGAGCAGCCTGGGGAAGGTTGACAGGTCCATATTAAATCGCTGCGCATTGGAAATTTGTGGCACGAGACATATCTCGGCGATGGTCGGCGCATCGCCGAACAGGAAACGTTTCCTTGGCAAGTTTATCGCCATAGCCTCCAACGCCAAGAAACCACGGCGTATCCAGTCGTGATACCAGTGAGTCACAGCGGCATCGTCCGCATCAAAATCATTTCGCAAGGCGGCCAGTACCGACAGATTGTTAAGCGGGTGGATATCACAGGCAATCGTATCTGCGAAGGAACGCACCTGTAGCCGTGCCAATGGATCAGACGGCAGGAGTGCGGGCCCTTCAAAACACTCATCAATCCATTCAATGATCGCCATGGATTGGCCGACAACGCGATCACCCACCTCGATAGACGGCACACGCATCTGTGGATTGATTGCGCGATACGCGTCTTGCAATTGTTCGTCTTTTCCCGGCGCGATGTTGACCGGAATGCTTTCATATTCCGCACCCTTCAGGTTCAGTGCGATGCGAACACGGTAAGCGGCTGACGAACGCCAATAGTCATAAAGCTTCAGCATTCGTATCTCCGGCCGGTCATGCAAGGGATTCAAGGTCAAGGACCGCGAGAATCTGCTCGCGGGCAACTCGGCACTCGTCGGCAAATTTGGGATCGGCAAGATCCGATGGCGCAAGGCGATCGCGATAGGTTGCCCGAACGACGTCCTGAAGCTCGTCTATCGCCTTGTCATCCAACAGGACGCCTTGATGGCATGCGTCTATCTCTGTTTCTGACATGACGACGCGCAGACGCAGGCAAGCTGGCCCTCCTCCGTTTCGCATGGACTGACGGACGTCAACATACTCGACCCTCCCAATCGGACCGTTGCCCGACACCATGTTCTCACAAAAAGATCGGGTCGATTCCATTTCTTGGGTCTCGGTCGGCGCCACCAATACGAGGCGGTCTTCGCCGGGCATTTTGAGAAGTTGGGAATTGAAGAGGTAAGACCGAATGGCGTCTTCTATCGGGACGTCTGCACTCTGTACCATCACAGCCTTCAGCTCGAACAGTCCGTGTGCAGCTTTTCGAATTGCGCTCAGAACGCCGTCCGTATCCTCAAACGCCAACTCGTGGAAGAAAAGCGTATCCAGTGCGCCAACGCAGACAACGTCGTTATGAAAGGCGCCCGCATTAATCGCAGCGACTGACTGGCGCGCCAAGACTGACCGCTGAGCATCGAGGCCATGACTTCGTACAATTGATTCACTTGCCAAACGGCTCTGCCGGGCAGGAAACCCGGTTGTGCTCTCGCCTGCCAGGCGTCCGAATACAAAGAGCTCTACGCCGGCCTCGCCGTGCGCGGCGCATAAGCGGACGTGATTTGCCGCGCCTTCGTCGGCGAAATCAGGGTGCATCGGCAGAGCCGAGTGCACAGCGAAGCAATCCTCGTTGTCGAACAAGGAAATGAGGGTCGCCGTCGTGTCCGGGTGTTCAATGCTGCGATGAAGCATAGTGGACAGGTTGGCTGTGGTCAGGTGCAGCCGGCCATCACCTGTATCGGCAGATGGCGACACTGTCGCAGCATTCGCTGTCCACATGTTGCTGGCCGAATATGCAGTCTTCAGAAGATGAGGCGCCAATCGCGCAGCAGACTCGATGATCTGCACATCGCTGCCCGTAAAGCCCGCCGAAACCAGGAAATCAAAGTTCGGACGCGGCAAAGGAGGTAGAACGCCTTGAATGAGGCCGGCCCCAACCATCTTTCGCATCTTTTCGAGACCCTGAAGGGCTGCTTCCCGAGGATTCGAAACTGCGCCGGCATGGGTTGCGCTGGCCAGGTTGCCATCCGACAATCCGCCATAATTGTGCGACGGTCCGATCAATCCATCAAAGTTGACTTCAAAAGCAGTCATTTCGGAAATCCCTGAGCGCCCATGCGTTCTGCCTTGTCGGCAACCTGGCTCGCCTGCGGCCATGCACAATAGTCCGCTGCATAGTATGCGCCTGGCCGGAAATTACCTGACAGTCCCGGGCCACCAAACGGCATGGACCCGCTGGCGCCTGCGGTGGGCCGGTTGCGATTGAGGATGCCAGCCCGCATTTCCCGGTGCGCCTTGACCCACAAGGCGTCATCGTCACTCACCAGGCCACCCGACAGGCCATAGCGTGTTGCATTCGCCCGATCGAGCGCGTCGTCGAATGTCTTGACCCTGACAATCTGCATGAGCGGCCCAAACAATTCTTCGTCGGGCACATGATGCGCTTGCGTTACATCAATCACGCCCGCCGTCACAAAGCCTCCGCCTCGGTCCATGCGTTTCAGGCGTCGCAAGGACTTCCCTCCAGCCTTCGACAACATCATCTGGAAATCTGTTGCCGCCTGAGCTGCGTGCTCAGACACCAGCGGTCCCATAAAGGAACCCTCTTCGTCCCACGAGCCGATCTTCAGGCCCTTGGCACGAGCAATGATAGCCTCGACGACGGCGTCACCAAAACGTCCTTCGGGTAGTATGATCCGCCGGGCGCACGAGCAACGCTGCCCTGTTGTCAGAAAACTGGACTGCGCAGCGATGTCGGCCGCCGCCTCGACATCAGCAGGATCCCATATGATCAAGGGATTGTTGCCGCCCATTTCAAGCGCAAGGATCACATCGGGGCGTCCTGCAAAATGCTTGTGAAAGAACACCCCAGTATTGGCTGATCCCGTGAACAGGAGGCCGTTGATTTCAGCATTGAGGAGCGCTCCTCCAGTATCACGGGCTCCATGGACGATGTTGAGACAGCCGTCTGGAAGACCGGCGGCTTGAAAAGCTTCAGCCATAAGCGCCGCGACACCGGGTGCAAGTTCAGATGGTTTGAATACACATGTGTTGCCAGCGAGAAGTGCCGGGACGATATGGCCGTTGGGCAAGTGACCTGGAAAGTTGAAAGGCCCAAACACAGCCATGACGCCGTGAGCACGATGTGTGAGGTGTGATGAACCGAAAGCCGATTGCTCAAACTTCGAACCCGCCCGCTCATTCTGCGCCGCGATGGAGACCGCGACCTTGGCTTTCATTGTTGCAGCTTCAGCCCGTGTCTCCCAGAGCACTTTGCCCATGTCGCGACTGATCGTCTTTGCAATCGCTTCTGTGCGCTTGCCAATCTCTTCGGCATACCGTTCAAGGATTGCCGTCCGGTCGCTCTGTGGCAGCCGGGACCAGCTATCAAAAGCTTTGCGCGCTGAAGCGACAGCGCCTTCGACCTGATTTGCATCAGCAGCGTTGCCATCCCAAACAATTTCACCTGATGCAGGGCATTTATTGGTCAAACGCGGACCGTGACCTTCCGTCCATCTTCCATCACTATATAGGCCAGACGTCATTACCTGCTCCGTAGCCAGATCCGCGCTTTTGCGCCTGGTTTCAATTGAAGGGATTCTATGATCGCTGGCGACATGGTTGCGACATCATCTGCATCGAGTTTCATTGTTGCGAGCGACACGCGAAAGTCAGGCAGCGAATTGCTGGAAACAATTCCCTGTCGAGACGCCTGATCGCTCTCAACATCACCTGGGGACACTGTAACCAGTCGGCTTTCCTGAATGGTACGTATATGCCGCCGCTGCGCAGCGACGAGCGGCCCACCGTCAAATATGTCGACGGTACGATCGAACTGGAAACCTTCCCACTGAAGCAACTTGTAGGCTCCGACACCTTCCGAATGGCACCGGCCGATCACTTCGCGCGCTTCGGGCGGGAGCAAATCGACATAGATTGGATATTTCGGCATCAGATCGAGAATAAACTGATTGTCAGTCGTCGCTGAAAGGCGATCGGCCTCGGTAAAGTCCATGCGGAAGAAGTGACGTCCAAGACATTCCCAGAAGGGCGACCGGCCTGTGTCGTCCACGACCCCCCGCAACTCCGCAAGAACATTCTCACTAAACCTCTCCGGCGCTGCAGCCATTAGCAGATAGCGCGACTGAGCCGCGAGTCGTCCCGCACCGCCACCGCGATGACCGGGCTTGAGGAACAGGGTGCCGACCTCTGTATACCCGACATATTCATTGGTCAGAATAAGCGCATCCATATCAAAACGCTTGTTGCCAGCCGCCTGGCTGGCCTGGGCCAGGGTAATGACTCGATAGTTGAAAAACGGCTGGTCGATACCCGTTCCCGCTTTGACGGCCGAACACCCGACCACTTCTCCTGTACTCACATCCTCCATCATCAGAAGATACTTGCCGTATTCCAGGCGCTTCTGCATGCCCTTGAAGGCCCGTTCCGACTTTTCGAGGCGTTCGTGCAGGATGTGCTCGTCTACCGGCAGGCTGGTGAAACCAGGGCCGGACTGGCGCGCAAGATCCATAAGTGCGTCGAAATCATCGATTCGGGATGGACGCATGACATAGGCCCTGGACATGTCAGTTCTCCATCAAGGCCTTTATACGCGGGCCATCCAGTCGGCCGTCCGCCAGACGATTGAGAAGAAGCGCAGAAAGCGTTGCGCGTTCTGCGAAGCTGTCGACAACCACGAATTCCTCGCTTGAGTGAATCCGCCCTCCCCTTACACCGAGCGTATCGACATTGGGCACACCGGCGGCGAATATATTATTACCCTCACACACGCCGCCAGTATCAACAAATTCCAGATCAAGCCCGATCGCGCGGCCCGTGGCATGTACGGCATCAAAGATCGCTTGTTGCGCGGCGTTGCGCGGCTTGGGCGGGCGATAGAAGCCGCCGTGCAGGTGTCCCGAAATTCCCGGGCGCGACTTTGCGCGCTCAAAAAGCCGCGCAACTGCGGACATAGTCCAGGCGGCTGCTTCCGCGTCAGGCGCGCGGGCGCCGAATCTGACGACGGCAAGGTCGGGCACGATATTGACTGCACTACCGCCCTCTATGGCTCCGACGTTCACGGTCACACCGTCGCGTTGTCCGTTGAGGCCCTCCAGTCCGACAACAAGTTCGGCCGCTGCCTCAATCGCGCTTCGCCCTTCTTCCTTGGCCCGTCCGGCATGGGCCGCCTTTCCGTGAAGGACAATATCAAAAACTGCGGATCCCTTGCGTCCACCCGACATCGCACCTGTATCCATGGCGGGCTCATAGGTCATGCCAACGTGAGCGCCTGATCGCGCCGCTTCAGTCAGCGCAGCGGAACTGGCGTGATTGCCGATCTCTTCATCCGGGGTAACGACGATCTGGTAGCCCAAGCGGTCGCGGAAAGGTCCAGCTTCGAAGGTCTTGAGCGCCTCCAGCATGACGCACAGACCGCCCTTCATGTCGGCAAGGCCGGGACCGTTCAGACGCCCATCGCCCAGGTCCTTGACGCCCTCAAAAGTCCCCTTTGGAAACACAGTGTCGTAATGGCCGGTCAATACGACCTGCACGGGCGCTGAAGGACGTGACGAGACGCGTAGTATGGGCGCGGTGTGAATCATCTCGATCTTGCCCGAAGAACCGATGGTCTCAAACCCCGGAGCGTCATCGAGGCGGACATTGCCATCCAGCTCTGCGAACGCGTCAGCCAAGACCCCTGAAAAGCTGTTCAGCCCATCAATGTTCCAGCTGCCTGTATTGATGTCGGACCAGGCGCAGGTGCGGGCCACCATGCCCGCAGAGGCCGCGCTCAGGCGCTCAAGCGCCGCTTCGTCTTCAATCGTCAACTTGGATAGTTCAGTCATGGATACTTGGTTTCATAGGTAACGATCCGGGGCAAGCCTGCCGAATTGGAAGTCCCAAACAAAAACGGCCCGGCTTGAAGCCGGGCCGTCAATTTCAGTTATCGCACGTTCAATTATTGAACGTTGATCACAACTTCCGAACGACGGTTCAGAGGTTCGCGAACGCCGTCACGTGTCGCCTTGGCAAGATCATTTTCGCCTTTGGCTGTTTCCGTGATGATGGCTGCGTCAACACCGCGTGACACGAGGGCCGACGTCACGATGCTTGCACGACGCTGCGACAGACGCTCGTTATAAGCGCTTGCACCCGACGTATCAGTGTGTCCGGCAATTGACACCGCGCTTGGTGCACAACCGGCGCCAGCAGTGATGTTAGCAACCGCCTGATCGATCACCGCAGCAGCCTGACTGGTCAGATCAGCTTTGTCCCACTCGAAGTAAACCACGAAATTCTGGTTCAGACCCGAGCACACAACTTCCGGTGCAACCGTTTCCGTTGTTGGCGGAGGCGGAGGTGGCGGAGGTGGTGGTGGCGGAGGTGGTGGTGGTGGCGGAGGTGGCGGAGGTGGCGGTGGAGGTGGCGGCGGTGTCGCACCAAACGCATACCGGAGACCAACAGTCGCCGAATGACGCGTCAGGTCACCTTCATATTCGGTTCCACCGTGAACGCCGCCAAGATCCATGTCTTCCGACACGAAATACTTGTAGCCAACATCCATCGTCAGCTTTTCACTCAGCTTGTAGCCGAAGCCAAGGAGACCTTGATAAGCCAAGCTGGTGTCACTGTCTGCAAAACCGTTAGCCGCGCTGAGGTCTGTGCCCGAAACGTAGTTCAGGTTGCTCGCCTTGGCGCTGGCGCGGATCGCACCAATACCGACGCCAATGTAAGGCTGGAAAACGCCTTCACGATTGAAATCGTAGATGCCGTTCAGCATCAGGTCGACGGATTGCATGTAACCACTTGGGTTTGATATTGTCAGCGGCGGAGCGCCATTGAAGCTCGTTGGCACAGCCAGATCGCCGCTATTGTAACCCAGAACGCCTTCAAGGCGGATGCCATTGTCAAGGCCATAGCCAAGACCGATATCACCGCCCCACATGTCATCAATGTCGGACTTGCCGCCCATCGTACCAAAAACGTCCTGAACGACTGGATCATGATCCAGCTGCCCTGCAAACGTGTATTGTACATCGGCGCGGCCGTACCAGCCTTCCTCAGCCTGAGCGACCATGCCAGCAGACGCAAACGCGGCCGCGGCTGTCGCGCACATAAGAGTTTTCTTCATACTCGATCCCCTTCTTGTGCCGAAGGACGGGATTGTCCTCGACCGCAGGTTCATACGCGCATCTTTGCGCATAGTTCCTGTTAGACTTTTTTAATGGATACTGCGAGTGATTTCCCACATCGAAGTATCGAAACACATGGCATTTTTTCAGCCACGCGACCCAATTGCAACAGAATACCGGTGCGCGTCAAAATTGTGGCAGAAAATAAAATTCCCCGTTTATTAGGGGATGGTACCGCCTCTCCGGTTTGAACGGAGGACCTCTGGTTCCACAAACCAGCGCTCTAACCAACTGAGCTAAGGCGGCCTATGTCTGGGAGATACAGTCCATTTCCCATCGATTCAAGCGCCAGAGCGCGTGAAACTGCCATCCCCACGAATCAGATTTTGGCAACCTGATCGAATTCGAGATCAACCGGCGTACCCCGGCCAAAAATCGACACGGTGACCTTGAGACGGCCATTGGCCTCGTCAATTTCTTCGACCGCGCCTTCAAAGCCCTGGAACGGGCCGTCATTGACCTGAACCTGCTCGCCAATTTCAAAGGAAATCTTGGGCCGGGGACGCTCTTCTGCCGAATCAGTCGATGTGCCGAGAATACGATCCACTTCGCGCTGGCGAACGGGTAACGGCTTCTTGCCGCCGTCGGACCCAAGGAATCCCGACACTTTGGGTGTATCCTTGACCAAGTGATAAACGTCATCGGTCATCAATGCCTTCATCAGCACGTAGCCCGGGAAAAAGCGGCGCTCGACTGTCTTTTTCTTTCCGCGCGCGACTTCGACAACTTCCTCGGTCGGAACCTGGATGTCTTCGATGAGATCTGAAAGACCCTTACGCTCCGCCTGTTCGAGAATCGAGGCGGCGACCTTCTTTTCGAAGTTCGAATAAGCGTGGACGATATACCATTTGGCTTCAGCCATAGGGCCTGCGCGCTCCTTGAATACGTGTTGCTCGACCTGCATCTACAGACCGGTAATTGCTTTGACGGCCATGCTGATGACCGAGTCGGCGGCAAACAGGAACAAGGCAATAAGGACGGACATGATCACCACGAAAATTGATGCCTGAATAGTCTCAGCGCGGGTCGTCCATGTGACCTTGTTTCCCTCAGCGCGCACCTGGCGCACGAAAGTTACGGGTCCAACGCGTTTTTTCTTGTCCTTGTCGGCCATTTCGACACTTTCTTGAAAGGCGGGGAGTTAGCGGTTTTGATCCGCTACGTCCACGGTTAAAGTGCATACGCTCATTTGTGAAGGCATGTGAGGCGGAAAACCAAGGCTTGCAAGGCAGTTTCAGCGCCAATACCGCACAATTTTACGCTAAAATCGGGCAGAGTTTACCTGGAAATTCCGAATTGGCGGGCCGGCAGGCCCGGAACATCGACAGAAATTGCAAACAGGCTGCCTGAGAGCGGCCTCGCATCCAGCGCTGGAAAACTCATTCCTGCGCGAGCTGTCGTGATGAACAGGGTCCTCAGGTCATCGCCGCCAAATGTGCACGACGTGGGCCGCGGCGCGGCAAGCGTAACAACCTGGTCGATCGATCCATCAGGCTGATATCGCACCACGCGGGAGGCGTCCCACAGGCAGGTCCACAAGCAGCCCTCCGAATCAACCGCAGACCCATCCGGATATCCATCGAACTCATATGTCGACGCAAAGACGCGTCGTCCGGTCAGTGTACCCGTCACGAGATCATGGTCGAAGGCGAGAATTTCCTGCTCCGCCGAGTCGCAGGTGTAGAAGGTTCTGCCATCGGGGGAAAACTGCATTGTATTGGTGACCAGGACCGAAGGCAGTCGCATTTGTGAAATCTTACGATCAGGCGTCAGGCGGAAATAGCCACCCGTCGGATCCTTCTCGCGGTCATCCATCGTACCGAACCAGAACGAGCCATCTGGCGCGACGCCGCCGTCATTCGTGCGGTTCGTATCAGGCTCTTGAGGCAGTTCGCACCAGCGTTCATACGCTTCCGTCGCCGGGTCATACAACCCAACTTCACGATCGCCTGCCATCAGGAGGCATCCGTCGTAAAGCGCAAGCGCACTTGCCCGGATGGGCAAGTCATAGCGTCTCGTATTCCCTGTTTTCGGGTTGTACCGGTGAAGCTTTGCCCGTTTGATGTCGACCCACCAGAGAAAACCCTCGGACGCACTCCACACGGCCCCCTCCCCCAGGACGCAGCCTGTCGGCGCAACACATTCGGGCGTGATCAGCATGTGGCCTCCCGCATCACTTCAAAGGGACGTGCCTGGCAATTCATTGTTCGAGCAATCCTGCTGCTTCAGCGATTTCGAACAGACCGTCCTGCATCGCTTCTTCTGCGGAATACTCTTCCACGCTCGCGCCCAGTGCATCAAGGGCCATGCCATAAGCCTCGGCCATTGGCCCGTCCGCGACAAGGATCACATCGTCGCCCGGATCATAGTGCGCAGCTATATCTGCACCAATCATAAGGCCTGACAAAGCCGCCGCCTGGTGCTCGGCTCTGAGGACGCCGATTGAGCGCGCCGCGCTGACAGCGAAGGGAGAGGCCGCATCTTCCGTATCAAGTGAACGCTCAACCCAATCCCTGAATACCCGGGGCTCAAAGGTCTGATGGACCGCTTCGCCCAGCTTCAGGGACCCTTCTGATTCGAGGAGTGAGATGATTTCTCCGGTCATTTCGGTGGAAAAGCCGAGAACCCGGCCCTGCTCGAGCGAGACATGCTTGGTGTGAAAGCCGGGAATGCAGACCGCACCAGACATCTGGCCAAGGCCCACAAGCAATGTCTCCTGTCCGCAGAGCAGGTCGGCCGGCGACAATTGTTTTAGTCCGGGCACAAGATAAACCTCGTCAGACCTGACCAACGCGTCGCTCAGAGCATCAAGCAAAGTCGGTACCTGCAGAAGTCTGCCGGTTCCCGAACCTGTATCGCCACATAGAATCATCGGCGCACCAATGGGCCCGCCCAGCCAAGTGGCAACGAATGCCTTTGCGGTGTCCGCGCCCTTGCCGGGCTGCCCCGGAGCGGCGTCGTCCACGACACGCGAAAGAATCTCGCCTTCCTCATCGAAAGCCCAGGCCCTTACGCGGTCCATGGTCCACTCCAACCCGACAAGCGTGACAGGCGCGCTCACCGGAATGCCCGTGGCGTATTGCTCAAACTGGAGGAGTCCGAACCGCGAACATGGTCGCTGGAGAATATTGTGATCTGCATTTAGCCGAGGTCACGCGACCGGCAGTAAAAGTCAATCCTATCAACTCGCAGACGCAGATGTGAGATGCCTTCCAGAACGAAGCTCACTGCGCTAGGAGACTGGAATGACAGACACTCCCGGCACGATCGGTCCCGCAGAGGCCTATCTCAGACTGATTGACGTGATGGCGCGTTTGCGAACCCCTGGTTCGGGGTGCCGCTGGGACCTTGAGCAGAATTATACGACGATCGCGCCTTACACGATCGAGGAGGCCTACGAAGTTGCGGACGCGATAGAACGCGGCAATATGGCAGACCTCAAGGAGGAATTGGGTGACCTCCTTTTTCAGGTTGTGTTTCACAGTCAGATGGCATCTGAAGACGGCGCATTTGATATCGGTGATGTGACGAATTCAATTGCGGAAAAAATGGTGCGGCGCCATCCGCATGTGTTTGAGAGGCCGGATGGACGATCTGCAAATGAGCAAACTCTTGCATGGGAACGCCTGAAGGCAGAGGAGCGGGCGCATAAGACGCTAGACGACCCAGCAAGCGCACTTGATGGCGTTGCATTGGCACTTCCCGCTTTGTTGCGCGCCGAAAAGCTGCAAAAGCGTGCAGCCAGAGTAGGATTCGACTGGTCGGAAGCTGAACCGATATTCGACAAGCTCGATGAAGAAGCCAGTGAGGTGCGCGAAGCTATCAAGTCAGGAATTCAAGACGATATCGAAGATGAACTCGGTGATCTTCTCTTTGTGGCAGCAAACCTGAGCCGGCGATTGAATGTTGATCCAGAGCAAGCGCTTCGCAGGGCCAACGCAAAATTCGAGCGCCGTTTCCGTGCCATGGAGGCTGCTGCAGTCGCTGACGGAGTGATATTCGCCGAGTTGTCACTGGATGAACAGGAAGCCTACTGGCAACAGGTCAAACGCGCCGAAAAAGCCGAGAGCTAGTCTTCAATTTCAATGTCCGGGAATTCAGACCTGAACTGTCCGACCCGTTCCAACGGCAAACGGACGCTCAGTGCGACACGACCATCCTTGAGATTGGATTCCGTATTGACGTCTCCGTGACTGTGGAGCCAGGCTCGCGCGCGTCCATCTTGCGGCTCAAGTGTCACCGCCACGTCCCGCGCTCCGCGCAGGAGGGCGTGCTCAATCGTCTCGAGCAGACGAGCCATGCCCTTGCCTGTCAGCGCTGACACGAGCACCGCGGGCACGCCGGTATTGCCTTGCGCCGCAATTTCGAGCACCTCGGCGCGTTCAGGCGCCACCGCATCCGACTTGTTCCATGCCTCTACGATTGGTGGTAATGTGATACCTGTTTCCCGCTCAAGCCGCTCCAGGACAAGCGCAACGTCGTGAGCTTGATCCGCATCGGCAGCGCTGGATCGATCCCTGACGTGAACGAGCAGATCAGCTTGTAGCGCCTCTTCCAGCGTTGCTTTGAAACTATCAATCAGATGGGTCGGCAGGTCGGTAATGAACCCGACAGTGTCAATCAATGCGGCCTCACCCACTGTCGGCAGGTCAATCCGGCGAATCGTCGGGTCAAGCGTGGCAAATGGCATGTCCTTGGCAAATACCTTTGCGCCAGACAGCCGGTTGAAAAGCGTCGACTTGCCCGAATTTGTATATCCAACAAGGGCGACGATGGGTTTACCCGCCCGTTTCCGACCGGCTCTTTGTACGGCACGTGTGCGCCGAACATCTTCAAGATCCCGCCTCAGCCTGACGATCTTGTCGTCCAGCATCCTGCGGTCGGCTTCCAGCTGGCTCTCACCTGGCCCGGAAAGAAACCCGCCGCCGCCGCGCTGGCGTTCCAAATGGGTCCACGTCCTGACCAGTCGCGAGCGTTCGTACAAGAGACGTGCAAGCTCGACCTGCAAGCGTCCCTCCTTGGTACGTGCCCGCAAGCCAAAAATCTCAAGGATAAGACCCGTACGGTCGATAACCTTGACCCCGAGGCGTGTCTCAAGATTTCGTTGCTGAACCGGTGTCAGTGCCCCGTCAACAATCGCTACCGTACAGTGATGCTCTTCCAGATCGGCCGCAAATCGGTCCAGAAGACCGCCGGAAAACAAGACTGAAGAGTTGACGTTGCGCACATGGTCAGCACGCAGGAACGCAAGCTCGCAACCGAGCGCCTCAACAAGACCGGCTGTCTCTTGAAGCCGCTCCTCTGTTGGACGATTTGCGGGCGTAAACCATGGAATGACCGCGCCGGCGATTTCGGGCTCTGGCAGGCGTTCAATCAATTTGTCGTTCAACGGGACCTATTGCCCCTCCAACTCTTCATCGAACAGCTGGACAGGTGCACTAGGAGCGATCGTCGAGATCGCATGCTTGTAGACCAGTTGAGGTGGACGACCATCGCCGCGCAGCAGAACGCAGAAATTATCGAACCACGTTACCACGCCCTGCAATTTGACCCCGTTGACCAGGAAGACTGTCAATGGCGTCCGTGATTTTCTGACGGCGTTCAGGAACGTATCCTGCAAGTTTTGCTTTTTATCTGAAGACATGGGAGCGACCAGTCCTTCTATTGTTCTTGTTATGTGTCGCGAGCTAAATGGATTGCGCGAATTGTGCAAGTGCGAACACTGTTTAACCGCGCCAAAAACTGGGGGAAAGCGCCGGAATAATCGCCAAAATCTCCAGACGGCCCAGAATCATCGACACAATGAGCAATATTGTGGCGCCGCTGTCGAGATTACGCGTATGGCCCATCAAAAGCGCCCCAGAATTGGTAAGACCGCCGATCGAAAGCCGGATCGTTTCCTCAAATGGCAAATTCAGAAAGCTGAAACCTATCATGACGATGAACACGGCAACGATGTAGGCGACGAGATACACCCACACGCCGATGACGCTGCGCTCGTCGAGCTCACGGTCTCGGAACCGGAATCCAAGAACTGATCGCCGGTAGCCCAATTGTCGGAATTCCTGGCCGGCGCGACGGGCAAGAACGATCAGACGCGCAATCTTAACTCCCCCTGCCGCGGACAGGGCCGAACCACCGATAAGGGCTGGAAGAACGAGAATTGGCAAGGGAATCAGGTCACGCGCTGGCGTAGTCGAGAAACTCAAACCGGACGTCGACATGGCGGACACGGACCAGGCAACGGCATCAGCGATGCCAATCCCAAGAAACAGGACGACACCCGCGAACATCGCTATCAGGACGAGAAATGTTATCGTTTCCGGGTCCTTCAGTGCTCGACGCGGCTTGCGATCCTTCAGTGGCAACCAGACCGCCAGCCCAAGAGCGCCAACGATCAGCCCTATTCCAAGAATGGTTGAAGGAAATGGCGGCAGGGCTGCTCGACTAACCATGTTTGGGTCGACCGCCCCCGTCGTAACGGCACTCACAACATCGCTCAGGGCCCGAGGAAACGGCACGCCGCTCATTATCAGGAGTCCAAGGAGCACGACCAAAAACACAAGCATCATGATAGAGACCGAACGCGCAACGCGCGGCACGGCATCGAAAAAGCTGGATTCAGGCACGGTGAACAGAACTGTTCGATGAATCCCCGGTCCACCCAGATTGATTGCGGCCAGGACACTGGCTGCCGTTATGATCGTCGTCAGTCCTCCGATTATATGCAATACACCCCGCCAGACCACCAGGCTTGCTGGCCACACGTCGGTTCCCGTCCGAATGACCGACTGTCCGGACGTGGTCAGACACGCTGCGGCCTCATGGATGGCATGCAACAAGGAGCCGTTCGCGACACCAAGTACAAAGGGCAAAGCGGTGGCCACAGGGGCAAGAAACCACCAGATTATCACGACGCCCAGCGCATCCGACGGCCGCGCCTTGCGACTGGGCCGCGGTGTCAGCAACAGGACACTGCTTGCCAGGACCGTGATGCCAATCATGGTGACCAGGAGCGCAATAACCTGATCCATCTCCCGAGCGAAAATCGCAACCACAATCGGCAGCAATGTGCTGCCAGCCACGACCAGCATCAGCAGCGCCAGGACCCGAACGATGGATGCGTAATTCATACTGTTAGAAGAAGTCCGGACTGACCCGGAAGTACTTCTCGACCTTCCGAACCATGTTCTCCTCATAAAATACAATGAGGCGGTCTTCGGCTTGGGCAAGCACGTCCGGTCCTGCAATGATGACTTCGTCGTTGCGGATCACTGCAGCGGCAGTAACCCCGTCAGGAAGGTCATCATAGCCAAGTGGCTTTCCGATGAGTGATGAGGACTCAAGCGTTACCCCTTCAGCGACTTCAGCCAGGCCATCTTCAATTGACTGCAGTCCCAAAATGCGCCCACGGCGCATGCGCAGCAAGATTTGCGAAACCGTAAGGGCCCTCGGATCAAGCACTGCGTCAACGCGCATGTCACGCGCAAGTCCGGCTAATTCAGATGCGTTGACAAGCGCCAAAGCCCGTTTGGCCCCTGCGCGTTTGGCAAGGTTACAGATGAGCAGATTGGCCTTGTCGTCGTTGGTGATTGCAATCACGAAATCCGCTTTGGGTGCGCCGGCTTCTGCCAGAATATCCGGGCTCAAACCGTCTCCCTGGATAACGATGGTTCGCTTCAACTCAGCGACGGCGGCGTCTGCGCGTTCAACACTCGATTCCACAAGCCGGATACGCATGTTGCTTTCACGCTCAAGCGCCTTTGCGACGTAGAGCCCAACATTGCCGCCACCAACGATGACAACATGATCCATCCGCTCATTGTCCCGGTTGAAAATTGATGTCAGGCGATCCGCGTGGCTATCAAGTACCGCGATATAGGCCCTGTCCTCAGGCTTCAGAACATCAGTGGACCTCGGCGCGCGCACGGCGTCCCCGCGTCCAATGCCGACGATGCGAGCCGACAGGTCCGGAAATAGACCCCTGATCTGGTCGACAGGGGTATCCAAAAGAGGACTTTGCGCATCTATCTCGAGCCCCAGCAGTTTGACCCTTCCTTTTCCGAAAGTTGCGCTCATCACCGCACCGGGTGTCCTGAACCGCTGCAAAATCGCTTCGCCAACTTCGACTTCGGGCGAGATCACCATGTCGATCGGCAAGCCTTCTCGCGAAAAGATATTCTTCCAGGCAGGGTCAATGTACGATTGGTCTCTTACCCGCGCGATCTTGTAGGAAACCGAAAAAAGCGTATGGGCGATCTGACAGATCACCATGTTGATCTCATCGAAATGCGTGACTGCGATAATCATCTCGCAGTCATCCGCCCCGGCGCGCTTAAGTACATCCGGGTGTGCGGCGTGGCCTGTCACACCGCGTACATCCAAATCCGTTGAGACCTGGTCAACCAGCGCAGGGTTTTCGTCGATGATCGTGATATCATGCTTTTCCCGCGCCAGACGCCGGGCAATACCATGACCGACACGGCCCGCGCCGCAAATTAGAACGCGCATCGCTTACTGCCTTTCGACGATCTTTCAACCATCCTGACGAGAAAGGCCGGACGCTACACCCAAAGCCTTTAATTTTCTGTGCAGCGCAGAGCGTTCCATTCCTATGAATTCGGCGGTTCGGGAGATGTTTCCGTTAAACCGCGTGATTTGAAGCGCCAAATACTCACGCTCAAACTGCTCGCGTGCATCGCGTAACGACAAACCAACAAGCTCAGCAGAGCCGCCTTTCGCATTCTGCATCGCCCCGGTCGCTGTGTCTTTTGGCAGTTCATCAACACTAACGGGTCGACTGGCGTCTGACGGAGACAGAATAAGGATCCGTTCGACGACATTGCGCAGTTGCCGCACATTGCCGGGCCAATCCATCGATTGAAGAACTGCCATGGCTTCTTCGGAAAATGCCCTTGGGGTCAGGCCAGAAGAATCTGCAATGCGATCAGTGAAATATTTTACCAGATCGGCAATGTCGTCGCGGCGCTCGGTCAGCGATGGCACCCTGAGGGGAACGACACTCAAACGGTAAAACAGGTCTTCGCGAAAGTTGCCTTCCTCGATTTCAACGCGAAGATCCTTGGTTGTCGCCGACATCACCCGAACGTCCACACTTACGTCCGAACGCCCGCCAACACGCTGGAAGCGTTGCTCGGTGAGGACCCGCAAAATCTTGTTCTGCGTACCAAGCGGCATGTCAGCCACTTCATCAAGCAGCAGCGTGCCGTTGTGCGCCTTCTCGAACAGTCCCACACGGACCGTTCTGCCTTGCTGGTCTTCCTCACCAAAAAGCGCGCTTTCCATTTGATCCGGAGCGATGCTGGCCGCATTCACGACGACAAATGGCCCGGTATCACGCAGCGAATTGCGATGAATGAGCCTCGCTGCGAGCTCTTTGCCGACACCCGCCGGACCATTGATCATGACCCGCGAATTTGTCGGCGCCACTTTTTCAATTGACGACCTCAGGTTGGAGGCTGCCTGGCTGGTGCCAATCCAGTGTTCGTCTTCGCCGGCCCTGTTTCTCAGGGCAGCATTCTCGTATTTCAGAGCGGCGGACTCGATCGCCCGTTCTATGAGGTGGAGCAGCCTGTCAGTTTTGAAAGGCTTTTCGATGAAATCGTAAGCGCCTCTCCGGATCGCCGCGACAGCCGTTTCGATATTGCCGTGCCCGCTGATGACAATGACCGGCAAGAATGGATCAATCGATTTCAAATATTTGAGTAGCGAAAGGCCATCCATCTGGCTCCCCTGAAGCCAGACGTCTAGGATGACAAGTCGCGGGGTCCGTGTGCGAACTTCATCCAACGCGCGTTCAGCAGTTTCTGCGGTACGGACGGAATAGCCCTCATCACCGAGCACTCCGGCAACAAGCTCACGAATATCAGGCTCGTCATCAACAACCAGAATATCTAACGCCATGGTGCCGACTCCTCTACACGTTCAAACAAGGAAGAATTCTGCGCTTCTTCGGGATCTCTATTTTCATTCGCTGCCGACCCCGTTGCAGGAAGCCAGACGCGGACGCGCGCACCGCGCAAGCCGTCCAGGCGATTCTGGAGCGAAATTGAGCCCCCATGATCAGCGATGATACGATTGACGATCGCAAGGCCAAGACCAGTCCCTTTTTCGCGTGTCGTCACATAGGGTTCAAGGAGGCGGTCCCGGACATCCTCCGGAAAACCTGGACCGTTATCTTCAATCGTTACCTCGAGGCCTCTTTCGTCTTCATTCAGGACGACACGGATATTTCCATTCACATCGGCGTCTTCCGGCAATCCTTCGATTGCCTCAGCTGCGTTTTTCAGCAGGTTTCCAAAGGCTTGCCCAAGGAGCCTCTCGTCACCCCGATAGATTGCCTTGTCTGCATTTGATTCAAAGTCGATCTCGACATCGGGCGACACCATGCTTTGGGAAAACCCGGTACCCTGCAACAGGGACCGCATGTCAAAGGGCGAAACATTTGGCTTCGGCATGCGCGCGAACGACGAAAATTCCTCAACCATTCGACCAATGTCTCCAACCTGACGAAGAATCGTTTCGATGCAGCGATCAAAAACACCATCCGCATCATCGATCGAACCCGCATAACGCCGTCGAATACGCTCTGTAGACAGCATAATCGGGGTTAGTGGGTTACGGATCTCATGCGCAATTCGACGCGCGACGTCTCGCCACGCGAGTTGCCTCTGAGCGTTGACCAGTCGAGTCGTATCGTCAAATGTCAGGACGCAGCCCCCCGCAGGGTCCGGCGCGGTCTTCAAGCGAATATGGCGAACTTCACCATTGATGTTGAGGTCGAGGGATGCATCGACCGGCGCAATCCGTTCCAGCGTATCTCTCGCGTATCGGTCGAATAGTGGAGCGATATCGTCCAAAGTCTGGCCTGGCGTTATTTCGGAAACACCCAGCACTTCACCTGCCGAGCGGTTCGCCAGTGTAATGATCATATCGCCGTCCATGCGAATTACGCCTGCACTGACCTCCGCCAGAAGCGTTTCCACGAATTTTCGGCGGTCTTCCTCAACTTCCCGTGCCCGGATCAGGGCGTTGCGCTGCTCGGCCAGCTGCTCGGTCATTGCGTTAAATGAGTTGGTCAACGCATACACTTCATCTTGAGGTCCGGATACCGGCACTCTCACCGTGAGATCGCCCTCCCGCACAGTGTGCGCAGCGACAGCCAATCGACCGATGGGTCCCGTAATACGGCCTGCCGCCTCGAGTCCGAGCCTGGCGGCCAATAGCAGAATCAAGGCCGCAATCTGTGTGTAGCCGATGGCAAAAATGTATTGCAGACGGCCGCTGCGCCGTTTCGCATTATTATACTGCGCAAGCGCCGCTTCGGCCTCGCGCAATTGAACAGCCGCGTTTTTGTCGAAATTCTTGACCGCATAGACGTAACCATCCAATGGCTCCTCAATGCGGATCAATGCTGTTGCGATTCCCCGATTTTCATAAAGCGTCGTTGCGACGTTCCCGGTATTGGCTTCGTTGAATGCCGACTGCGGGGGTGGGACGAGAATAGGCTGCTGAACGCTTTGCTCTGCGATGAGTTCGACACCGTCGGGACCCAGAACTGCAATTGTGAGAAACTCGCGAAAGCCAAGTTCAGACCGCAATCCATCGGTGAATGCTTTCGAAGCATCCGTTGCCAGGCTCTCGGCATTGATTTCGTCATTCGATCCGCTCTCGGCAAGCGACGCCTTCACATCGCGCGCGAAGTTCTCGATATCCAGTGCCGCGAGTCTGAGATCGACATCAAATGTACCTTCAAAATTGTTGACATAATCCTGGAAAATCTGGGCGTTCTTTTCCATGATCGTATCGACACGCTCGCCGAGCCAGTTGTCGAGCCCACGCGATATGAATGCGCCGATGAACAGGGCAACGATCATTGCCGGTATCAGCGCCGAAAATCCGAACAACAATACGAACCGTTTGGCGAGCCGCCCCTTGCCCTCTCCCCGACCACTGACCTGTATCGCGATGTATTCCCGCGCCACGATCACAGCCAGGACGATGATCACCACAAAATTCAAACCAAGCAGCCATGGCGTGGCACCCGCCGTGGGATTATCCGGGTCCACGCCCGAAATTGCGATAAAAGTCGCAAACACAGCAACGAGCGCAGCAATGATGAAGAGACCCTCAAAAAGGGCCCAGCTTGCTTTCGTTGCCTGCTGGCTCAATGTGTTCGACACTCGACGTTGCTCTACAGTGGCCACCCCGGCCCCGTCGCTTTCGCGTCACATACTCGTGTCGGTTCAGCAACAGTGGTGCACTAAAAGCACAGTTTGTCGTGTCGTCAATCAGTCTTCTGCAATTCCAAGCGCGTTGATTTTCGCCCGAAGCGTATTTCTGTTCATGCCCAGTAGCTGGGCTGCCTTCACCTTGTTTCCGGCCGTAACGGATAAAGCGAGCTTGATCAGGGGCCGTTCCACCTGATCGATGACGCGGGAATACACAGCAGAATCCTCCGATTCGCCACCTGCGATCAGGTCGCCCATCACATAACGATGCAGCAGGGTCTCAACGTCTTTCTCCAATCCGGCGCTGACCCCTTTTTGCTCGCTGGCACCTGCGCGAAGCTCTCGTTCGACATCGCGAAGGGTAATCGCCTCATCCGGACTGAGCACAGCAAGACGAAGGATCAGGTTTTCCAGCTCGCGTACATTGCCAGGCCAATCATAGGCCATCAGAAGGTCAAGCGCGGACTTGTCGAGCGTTTTTGCCGACAATCCCTGTCGTTGGGCCCGGATCAGGAATGCCCTCGCCAGCTCCGGAATGTCTTCCTTGCGCAATCTGAGTGGTGGCATGGTCAGGCGAACGACGTTCAGCCGGTAGTAGAGATCCTCACGAAACTTGCCCTCTTCCACGAGGCGTCCAAGATTGCGCCGGGTCGATGCAATTAGACGCGCGCCACTGGAATCCCTCAACAGCTTCACAAGCTGAGTCTGTGCTTCGGCCGGCAAGTCGCCAATCTCATCAAGATAGAGTGTGCCGCCCTTAAGCTGAACGGCTCCACCTTCCCCATTCGTTCCAAAGAGTTCCCTGTTGATCTCGCCCGCCGGCAAAGCCGCCAGATCCAGCGCAACGAACTGCCCAGCTTTGGCTGCGCCCAACTGGTGGACGGCGCGTGCCGCGAGTTCCTTGCCTGTGCCGCTTTCACCTTCAACCAGAACAGTCAACTCGGTGTTCATGACCTTGGCAATGATCCGGTAGACCTCCTGCATTGCATCGGACCTTCCGATCAAAGGCAAACCGGCATCACTGATCGCCTTTTGGGCTTCCGGATTGATCGATCGGCTGGATGTTTTCGGAGCGGACTTCAGCGCCCGCTGGACGAGGCTGGACAAGACGTCGATGTCGAACGGCTTGGGAATGTAGTCGAAAGCACCATGCTCGGCTGCAGATGCGGCCGTCAGGATCGTGTTCTGCCCGCTCATCACAATGAATGGCAGTTCCGGGCGAGCAAGCTTCAAGGATGGGAGGAGGTCGAAAATTGACGTGTCACCAAGGTACACATCCGTCACGACAACATCGCCTTCGCCATTGCGCACCCAACGTTCGAGAGCATCGGTCGAACTGGTTGCGCGAACATCATAACCAGCGGCAACAAGTGTCTGGTTTACGACCAATCGTATGCTCGCGTCATCTTCTGCCAGAAGTACAGTCTTATCTGCCACGGTCTGCTCCATCTCCAAGGGGCAACAGAACCGTGAACCGGGTCATTCCCGGCTCGCTGTCTACCCTGATATGACCGCCATGAGCCATGATGACCTCACTGACAATGGACAGCCCCAATCCACGTGCGCCCGACTTAGAGCTTTGAAAAACATCGAATATCGTCGCCTGCCGCTCACGCGGAATTCCGACACCGTCGTCTTCGATAGATACGAGCATCGCTCGGCGCAGTCCTGCGCCGAGACGCGCCTGCTTCATTGACAAGCCTGCGGCGTAGGCGGTGCGGATCGTGACTTTTCCTTGCCCGCCGCCATCAATGGCTGCTTCGGCGGCGTTGCGAATAATGTTGTGAAACGCCTGTTGCAGGTGATCAGCGTCTCCCATGATATCCGGAAGAGACGGGTCAAACTCGCGATTAAATGTTACGGACGGCCCGATGGCGGCCCGCTCGGCAGCGAAAATCTTGTCGAGCAACGCATGAATGTTCAGAGGTTGCAAACGCGGCGCCGAGAACAGTTCAAACGCCGACAGACGATTTACCAACCGCTCAATCCGCCGGGCTTCGTCCTTGATGATATCAAGCAACTCACTCTGGTCAGGCTTGCCCTGACGATCCAGCAATTGCGCAGCGCCGATAATGCCAGCAAGCGGGTTCTTGACCTCGTGCCCCAGTATTCGGCCGAACCCTGCAGCGCCCGCGACAGAATCGCTGCTCTCCCGCGCTGGCGTCTCGGATAGTGCAATGATGAAACCGCCGCGGTCGGCGCTCCGGATGCGAATGTCGCAGATGACTCTTGAATGCATCCCGGGCCCCGCAATGGGTGTTCCAGGTGCGGTGATGTCCCCGGACTGCCTTTGCGCACGATCAACAAGTTCGAACAGAGGCGAGTCATGATAGATAACTTCGCTCAGCGGACGCCCTGCCAGAGCGCGCCGTGACATTTTCAATAATGACTCTGCGGCCGGGTTCGCCTCGAGAACGCGGCGACGGGAGTCGATCAGGACAAGCGCCACAGGGGATATTTCACCAAGCATTGGCGGCTTCAGGGTTGCAAGGGGGGCCATCTCTATGCTGCCTCAAGCAGTTGGGGTTTCAGGTAAAGGACACGCAATGACGAGATGAGGTGCTCTGGATCGATGATCTGGCACATCTGCGCACGAAGAGATCTTCGACGGTGTTCGGACAGCGGAATTTTCAGACACTCGATGGCGGCCGATACGTGCTTGCGAACCATCCTCACACCCAGGGACGTTCCATACAAGGCAACGGAATCGCGTATCTGCTCGCACAGGCTGTCGACCTGGATATCCAGGCTCGGCGCGGTGGCCGCCTTGCCGGAAAGGCCTTCGGCGATTTGGCCAGCCAGCCATGGTTTCCCCATTGCAGCCCTGCCGATCATCACACCATGGGCACCGGAATGTGCAAGTGCCTGTTCCGCAGTCTCCAGAGAACAAATGTCGCCATTGACGATCACGGGAAGGGAAACAGCCTCGACCGTGCTCCGGACCGCCGTCCAGTCGGCTGAACCCTTGTAGAACTGGCAACGGGTGCGACCGTGAACGGTGATCATTTGGACACCCAACGCTTCAGCAATACACGCAAGCTCAGGTGCATTCAGATTGTCGTCATCCCAGCCGAGCCTCATTTTGAGCGTGACTGGCGTGCCGTTCGCCCCAGCGAGAGCCGATTCAATAATGCGGGTAGCCAATGGAATATCCTGCATAAGTGCCGATCCCGATTGCCCCCCGGTAACCTGTTTGGACGGGCAACCCATGTTGATGTCGATAACGTCGACGCCTGCATCCCTCATCAGCGCTGAGCCGGCATACATGTCAGCAGGACGGCGCGCCGCCAATTGGACAATCCAATAACCGGCACCATCATGACGGCACGTCCGGCGAACCATGTCGGCACGCTCCGAAACCAGCGTTTCGCTCGCCACCATTTCAGACACAACAGCCGGCGCGCCGAAGCGCACGGCTTGCCGTCGCATTGGCGCGTCGGTCGCTCCCGACATGGGGGCCAGCCAGACCTTGGGTGCCTGAAAAACAGTCATAATGCTATTGTTCCGGTTTTTTCTTTCTTCGCAAGTGCACAAAAGACGCGCACCCATGCAAAAAAACATCTGATCAAAGTTCTATGGTCAGAATTGCCAGTCTCGCCTAGAAAGCCGGAGATGACACTGGCAGCTGCAATAATCGTTGCGGGGGGCAAAGGATCGCGGTCCGGACGCGATGCTCCCAAGCAATACGAACGCCTCCTTGGGCGGCAGGTACTTGATTGGTCGATTGAGGCATTTAGAGCGCACCCGGGCGTGGGGGCGATCGTGGTGGTAACGCCTGTCGGGAGTGTGCCAGCTGGTCGTGATGTCGGGGTGGTCAGGGTGCCCGGTGGGGCAACACGGACCCAATCGGTCCGCAACGGCCTTGCCGCACTGGATTTGCCAACCGACACTCCCGTCCTCATCCACGACGCAGCGCGGCCGGGACTGTCCCAGGACATGATCTCTTCCCTGCTCGGGGCGCTCAGCACCGCAGACGCCGTTGCCCCTGCCCTGCCGGTTTCGGATGCTCTTAAGGCAGTCCGAGACGGAAAGCTGGTCACGGTTCCGCGGGAGGGCCTGTCGCGGGTACAGACGCCGCAAGCGTTTCGCCTGGGATCCATCCGGGCCGCACTCGACGCGGCGCCAGCCGCCCTGGTCGACGATATCGCGGCGATGGAAGCGACAGGCGCGCAGGTGAAGCTGATTCCGGGAGACGAACGCCTTCACAAGATTACCTTTCCCGAGGACTTCGACATGGTCGCCAGACTGCTCAGCCCCTTCACATCTGTACCACGCGTTGGAAAAGGTTTCGACGTTCATACTTTCGAGCCCGGCGACCATGTTACATTGTGCGGCGTCGCGATCCCGCACGATCGCAAACTTAAGGGCCACTCCGATGCCGATGCCGCCTGGCACGCGTTAACGGACGCCATTCTCGGTGCGGTTGCCCTCGGCGACATCGGCGACCACTTCCCGCCATCCGACGCCAAATGGAAGAATGCAGACAGCGCCATTTTTCTCAAGGAGTCTGTCAGACTGGCAGAGACGGAAGGCTATGCGGTGACCAGCTGCGATATCACCGTCATCTGCGAAACGCCCAAGGTGAAACCGCATCGCGAAGCCATGCGCCAACGAACAGCCGAACTGCTGGGACTGCCATTGCAGGCGGTCAGCGTGAAAGCGACAACGACAGAAGGTCTGGGCTTCACCGGAAGACGCGAGGGAATTGCGGCCGAAGCGATTGCGGTGCTGGTGCCTTTGACCCCTGCGCGCTAGACTTTCACCATGTTTCCAGATCGCCTTAGAAATCTCGCCATGCTGATACTCGACGACGCCGAACAGGCGCGTCTCAAGATTTGCACTGCTGAAAGCTGCACGGGCGGGCTGCTGGCCGCCCTGTTCACCGACATTCCCGGATCGTCGAGCGTGTTCGAGCGCGGATTCGTCACCTATACCAACCGCGCCAAGGAGGAGATGCTGGGTATAGCCGGGGACGTCATCGCCGATTATGGCGCTGTGTCTGAACCGGTAGCGAGAATGATGGCGGAAGGTGCCCTTGAGGCGAGCCGGGCCAATATCGCAGTCGCCATAACAGGCGTAGCGGGCCCCGGCGGCGGGACGCGTATGAAACCAGTCGGCACGGTACATGTTGCCTGCGCCCGGGAAAACCGGGCTGTCGTGCATGAAATGCTGCAACTAGGTGATATCGGCCGCTCTCAAGTACGAATGGCCTCGGTTGAATCCGCGCTGAACCTTATTCAGGTGCAGATGCGATAGGCGCCTGTCCGTATCTATTTTGCGCCTCGACCAGGAAAGCGCTCATGATGCGATCAACAGCGATATCGTGATTGGCGGCCGCCAGCATGGCAATTAACACGTTGCGAAACTCGTAGTCGATCTCCAGCGCAATATCCGTTCCCCCGCGTTCCAGCGGTATGATGCTCCATTGCGCGTGCAGCCTGCGGAATGGCCCCTTGATCAGACTGGCGACGACCGTACCCGCCAGCGGGTCAGCCACCACGCTTGTCGCGAACCGTTCGACAAACCCCTTGAAACCGACAACGGCATCGCCCCTGGAATGTCGAATACCGGCTTCATCCGTTCTCACTTCGGACACACGCATGGCCGTGATCCATTTGATGAAGTCCGGATAACTCGCAATATCCGAAACCAGATTAAAGGCCTGCAGCTTTGAATACGGCACGCGAACCGATTTAGAAAACCGGGGCATATCAGGCCGGCAAACCTGCGAGCTTGGCCTCGCGAGCGGCGCGCATCTGGGCAAAGTCCTCGCCGGCATGGTAGCTGGAACGCGTCAGCGGCGTGGCTGACACCATGAGGAAGCCCTTCGCCCGCGCGATCTCTTCCATCGCCCTGAACTCATCGGGCGTGACAAAGCGGTCTATCGCAGCATGCTTGCGGGTTGGCTGGAGATATTGCCCAATTGTAAGGAAATCGACACCGGCTGAGCGCATGTCATCCATGACCTGCATGACTTCTTCCTTTGTCTCGCCCAAGCCAACCATCAGGCCCGATTTGGTAAATTGCGAGGGATCGCGATCCTTCACCTTCTGGAGCAGGCGGAGTGAGTGGAAATAGCGCGCGCCGGGGCGGATGCTCAGATACAGCCGCGGCACCGTCTCAAGATTGTGATTGAAGACATCGGGACGAGCGTCAATGACCCGGTTTTCCCAGCCATTCTTGCGCAGGAAATCCGGTGTCAGAATCTCGATTGTCGTGCGCGGCGCTGCCGACCGGATCGCTTCAATGACGTGAACAAAATGCATCGCACCGCCATCTTCAAGATCGTCGCGGTCAACGGATGTTATGACGACGTGCTCCAGGCCCATTTCTGCGACAGCTTCTGCCACGCGGCGCGGTTCGTCAGTGTCAACGCCTGCGAGTGGTTTGCCGGTAGATACATTGCAGAACGAGCAGGCGCGTGTGCAAACGTCACCCAGAATCATCATGGTTGCGTGCTTTTTCTCCCAGCATTCGCCGATATTGGGGCAGCTGGCTTCCTCGCAGACTGTTATGAGGCCTTTCGATTTCACAAGTTCACGCGTTTGCGCATATCCTGCCGAGGTGGGCGCCTTGACGCGGATCCAGTCTGGCTTGCGCAGAATCGGTGTGTCAGGACGCGACTGCTTCTCCGGGTGACGGTGTTTGCGCCCGGACGGCGTGAGATCGATGAGTGTGGCCATGTTGGCAAGATGGACGCGAGCGCCTGATTCATCAAGACAATTGCAGCGCAGAGTGCATATGCAAACTTGCATTCTCTATTGCACGTGTGTCCTTACGTGACAAAATGTTACAAAAGTGAGGCCGACCTCACCAAGTCAAAGGGCCCCTGATGACCAGTGTGACCATTCCATCACCGATTGCGTATCGGTCAGCACGCACGCATATCGACCTGTTTTCAGCGCTCCTGCGCGCAAAGCACGAGTTTGGCGCTGACAAGGTCATTGTTATCGATGGAGACGATCGCGAGCTAACCTACAAGGAAATCATCCGGGCCGCCTTCGGCCTGGGCGCAGCCTTGAGAAAGAACACGAAACGCGGTGAAGCCATCGGCGTTATGCTGCCGACAGGTGCCGGTGCCATTATCGCGTTCTACGCGCTGAGCGCCTATGACCGCACGCCCGCCATGCTGAACTTCACGGCTGGGTCGGCGAACCTGAAAAGTGCTATGCAAGCGGCTGGCGTGAAGCGCATTGTGACGGCGCACAAGTTCGTCGAACTGGCGGGGCTGGAATCCCTGATCACCGACCTCAGCACTGCTGCAGAAATTGTCTACCTCGAAGATGTCCGTGAAGCGCTGACACTTGCAAACAAGCTGGCGGCTGTTCTGGGACCAGTCATGCCGGGCCTCATCCGACCCAAGCCGCGCTACAAATCCCCTGGGGTTATTCTTTTCACTTCAGGCACTGAAGGCGAACCAAAGGGTGTTGTTCTCAGCCACGAAAACGTCATGGCGAATGTCGAACAAGTGCGGGCTCACATAGGCCTGAGCGCCGAGACGGACAAGGTCTTCAACCCCCTGCCCACGTTCCACTGCTTCGGGCTGACCGTCGGAGCCATCCTGCCTATCGTGGCGGGCATACAGGTCATGTTCCACCCCACCCCGTTGCAGCCTCGTGAGATAGTAAAGCGTATACGGAGCAATGGCTCAACGATACTGCTTGCAACCGACACATTCATTTCCCAGTATGCCCGCACCGGCGCTGATGGCGACCTGAGCTCGATCAGGCTGGCCGTGTGCGGAGCAGAACGCGTAAAAGACGAGACCCGAGCACTGGTGCGGCGTAAATTTGAAATCGAAATTTTGGAAGGCTACGGCGCTACCGAAGCGTCGCCTGTTGTGGCCGCCAATCAGTGGGAACACAACAAGCCCGGCACGGTGGGCAAGCTGATGGCGGACATGGAATCCCGATTGGTGCCGGTCGACGGCATCACTGATGGCGGACGCCTGCACATCAAGGGACCGAATATCATGCTGGGCTACCTGCGCCCCGCGCGCCCCGGCGTCCTCGAGCGGCCAGAAGGCGGTTGGCACGATACGGGCGATATTGTCGCGATCGACGATGAAGGGTTTATCCGCATACAGGGTCGCGTCAAACGCTTTGCCAAGATCGGCGGTGAGATGGTGTCACTGGCGGTTGTCGAGAACTGCGCCAGCGCCGTGTGGCCGGACAATCTGCATGCCGCCGTAACCATGCCTGACCCGCGCAAGGGGGAGCAGGTCATTCTGCTCAGCGACTCTGAAGCCTGCAATCGTGAGGACATTCTGGCCTGGGCCAAGAACCACGGCGTCCCCGAACTGTCTGTGCCTCGCCGCGTGTTCCATGTGCCCGAGATCGCCGTTCTGGGAACAGGAAAAATCGACTATGCGGCCGTTAAGGCTCAGGCAGAAGACCTGATGGAACGCTAGGCGGCAGCCTGTGCCGGCGCCGCGTCGTCTTCTGCGAGGAATTCCTTGATTATGCTGGCTGTCTCAGCTGCGCGCGTCACTAGAAACAAATGCCCGCCCCCTTCCACGACGTGTAGCCGTGAATTCGGTAGCGCGACTTTCAGGATATGGCCATTTGCAAGCGGGACAATTGAGTCATTGTCCCCCATCATGACCAGCGCCGGCATGCGCAGGAAGCGAATGAATGGCAGGCTGGACCATCCGATGAAGGCCAGTAGCTGAAAGATATAGCCCTTGGGGTCAGGTGGCATCAGGCGTGTAATATGTTCGCCAGCCTGGGCGTCGGCCTCATCGCCATACAGCGTCGCGAAGTTATCACGCATATAGTTCGGGTCTGTGTAGCGGCGAGCATCGACCATCTTGGACAGCGAAGCCGGTTTGCCCGGCACCATGGTCATGCCGGCGGTCGTTGCGCAAAGGATGAGCTTGCCGACACGGTTGCGGTACTGGAAGGCGAACTGTTGTGCGAGCGCACCGCCCCAGGACACGCCCATGACGTCGACTTCGTCAATGCCAAACTGGTCAAGGAGCTTGCGCGCCCAGCGGGCAAGCATCCACGGGCGGTAGGGCCATTGCGTGACGGGGCTCTTGCCCACGCCGGGCACATCGAACGTGATAATGTCGCGATCAGGAAACATGTCTCCGAGCGCGTGGGTCAGTTCCAGATTGGCACCGATTCCGTTGAAAAAAAGCAGGGGGCGCTTGCCTTCGTTACTCCGGGCCGCCCAGAAGGCCGTGCGCAACAGGACGCCGTCAACGTCCTGCATGGTAATCCGGGGACGCGGTTCTGATGCGGCCATGATCTGGTTCCTTTGTCGTTTCGACAGTTCGAGGGCCTTATTCGTCGAAGACGTACTTGCCCGGAGCCGCATAAAGTGGGGGGAAGGCCTCACTACCACAAGACTTGGGCGCCACCTTGAGGGCGCCTGAGCGCTCCTTGAGCCATTCACCCCATAGCGGCCACCAGGAGCCAGCATGCTCTTCGGCCGTTGCAGCCCATTCATCAGCCGTTGGCTTGATTTCCGAGTTGCGGAAATATTTCGCCTTTGGATTTCCGGGGGGGTTTATGAGGGATTGCAGGTGTCCGCTGGACGACAGGACGAATTCGATATTTTCAGACCCAAGCAGGGCCGGGGTTCTGTAGCACGCCTTCCAGGGCGTGATGTGGTCAGTCAGGCCGGCAACAACGAACGAGTCGCACGTTACCTTGGTCAGGTCTGCCTTGTGTCCGGCAATGTCGACCTCACCCGGATTGTCGAAAGGCTGGTTCAGACCGAAATCAAGAAAGTCGGAATGAAGCTGAGCTGGCAGGTTGGTCGTATCATTGTTCCAGAAAAGAACGTCATATGGAGGCGGATCTTCTCCCATCAGGTAGTTGTTGACGACATAGTTCCAGATGAGATCGTTGGGCCGCATCCAGGCGAACATGCGCGCCAGGTCGTCGCCCTTGAGAATGCCCTTGCGCCGCGAATACTTGCGGGCGATCTCGAGGCTGCCATCAGAAACAATCTGTCCGAGATCGCTGTCGTCACGCTGCGGGTTGAGCACGCAGACCATGAAGGTAAGCGCGTTGATCCGCTTATCGTCAGCGGCGGCCAGAAGGCTCGCAAACGTTGCGGTCGTGATTCCGCCTGAACAGGCACCGCCAACATTGATCTTCTGAGATTTCGTGATCTTCCGAATGACCTCGCTGGCCTGAACGAGACTGTCGACATAGTCAGACAGACCCCAGTCAGCATGCTTCCTGGTCGGATTGCGCCAAGACACGATGAACGGCTGAAGCTCTTGCGATAACAGGAACTGAACGATGGATGTATGTGGTGTCAGATCGTTGGCGTAATACTTGTTGATCTGTGGAGGAATGATCAGGATCGGTGTTTTGTGCACCTTCTCGCTTGTTGGTGCATACTGGATAAGTTCCAGCATGTCGTTTTTCCAGACAACAGACCCTGCAGACGTCGCAAGGTTCTCTCCTACCTTGAAGGGGCGCTTGTCCACTTGCGACGGCATGCCGCCATTCTTTGTCAGGTCAGTGTAGAGGTTCTGAAGCCCCTTGAGCAGCGATAGGCCACCCGAGTCGACGACTCGCTTCGTGGCTGCAGGGTTTCCAACAAGCGTATTTGTAGGCGCCATTGCATCGGTGATCATGCCCATCACAAACTTGGCGCGGGCATGCTCCAGCTCGCTCATCTTGAGCTCGCCTACCCAGTCATTCAGGTGCGCCTGGGTAGCGAGGTATGCCTGCATACCTCGTTTGTAGAATGGGTTATGCTCCCATGCCGGGTCCTGAAAGCGGCGATCCTTGCGGTCGGACTTGCGATCAGACTTGCCCATGAGGATTTTGGCATTCTCCGCCGTGATCTTTCCGGCTGTCCTGGCAGTCGTCACCGGATTGGTCATGGTCGACCGCAACATCATGGCTACGGCGCCCAGCAGCTCCTGTCGGTTGATCCCACCCATGAGCGGATTAAGAGCCGTCGTGCTCTCAGCCGCATTCCTCGCGATCTCTTCCTGTGGTGTTGGCATTGTCGTCCTCCCAGTGTGCCGGTCTTTCGCGGACACAAGGACCACGCTGCCGACTTAGCTATTTTCTCTTTCGATTTCGGAAAGAGAGACTTGTAAACTTTGAAACAAAATTCGTTCCATAGTGATAATTGCATGTCAAACTACAAGTTAACCCATGAAAACACGCGATCGTATCCTTCAAGTCAGCTTGCTTCTCTTCAACGAGGAAGGAGAGGCGCCACAGACGGCTGTCGATATTTCAAACGCGCTCGATATCAGTCCTGGTAATCTATATTATCACTTCAAGGGCAAGGATGCGATAATCCGGGCCCTCTACAGTGCCTTTGAAGATGAAATGCGTATCATATTGCGCGGCTCGAAAGGTGGCGTGACATCCATCGAGGATAATTGGGTCTATCTCTACATCATCCTCGAAGAGATCTATGATTTTCGCTTCTTCTACCGGGACCTTGGTGTTCTGCTTGATCGGTACCCCGATCTTTCCGTCAAATTCCGGGCCCTTGTCGCCGAGAAGCGGCGCACAATAACGCGGGTTCTTCACGATCTATCCCAAAGCGACGTGTTGCAGCTAGATCCCCGTCTGGAAACGGCACTTACAGACCAGATCATGATGTCGATCACGTTCTGGCTCGCAAATGACGCGATCGGATCAGCAGCGCATGACGGCCCGGCGCTCATCCACAAAACCGTGTTCCAGGTCATGTGTCTGATGGTCCCCTATATGGGCACGGCTGGCTTTGATACGCTCACGCGAATGATCGATCACTACGAATCCGTTTCAGGGTAAAGAAACGGGCCGCCTCGTTCTGAGACGGCCCATCTGTTTCGGCAGCCCTATTTCTTCAGGACTTTTGCCTGCTTCACCCAGTTATCCCGGGTGATCCGGCCACGCGCACCGATCTTGTCATCAAGCGCGGCGGCATCTGCTTTCGTCAAAGCGGCAATCTGCGCATAAGTAGTGATTCCTTCTGCAGCGAGTTTCTTCGCCATAGCCGGACCGACGCCCGCAATCATGGAGAGATCGTCAGCAGCGACCGTCTTGGCTTTGGCCTCGGATTTTGGAGCGACGGCCTGTTTGACCGCGGCAGATGTCTTCTTCGCAGCCTTTTTGGCCGTTTTGGCGACGTCCGCACCTGTCTCACCAGCAACCGCTTCGATCTCAGCTGTCAGACGTGCAAGGCGCGCCTTAAGGTTCACATCACCAGTTGCGCCTTTCGCCTTTGCAGCCAGTTCGGACACTTCATCCTCAAGCTTGTCGAGCTTCTTGTGAATTTTCTCGCCCTTGGTGCCGAGGCCTTTGACGCCGAGCAAATCACGCATGCGGTCCATGCGAGCCTCGAACTGATCGCGCGCCTGAACCTGGAATTCACGGGCAGTCGCTGCAGCTTTCGCCATTTGCTGCCCAGCCTTCAGGACACGCTCGTCGCCTGAAAGGCGCGAACGCACGTCGCTTTCAATTTCTTCACCGCGCTTGACGAGGTCTTCAAACACTTCGGCAGATTGGGTGTTGAGAACATTCGCACCCGCAAGTGCGCTGTCATAGGCCTTACCGTAGGCGCCAACACCCGCCAGCCAGATCTTGTGGGCCATGTCGGCAGAATTGGCCTCTATCGCCTTGCCGACTTTTTCCGCCTTGGCGCGGGCTTTGGTTTTTTCTTTCGATTTCGACTTTGCCATTGTGTGGCTCCTTCGTGGTTGTTCGATGGGACCAGAAATAGGGAACAAGTCTAGAAAGCGCATACTAATCGCTGCCGGGGTTGAAACACCGCCGCGTTTGTCGTGTATCTGGCTGCAGAAACCAGGAGAGGAATACCGCAATGAGCGCAGTTGATTATGAAGTAGACGGCACGACGTATGAGGGCTTTTTCGTACGACCCGCCGGAAAGTCAGATCTTCCACTCGTGATCATCGCACATGCCTGGGGCGGGCTCGGCGATAACGAGAAGCAAAAGGCGCAGGCGATTGCGAACGAGTTGGGATATGCGGCATTTGCCATGGATGTCTATGGCAAGGGCAAGCGTGGCGAGAGCGTCGAGCAGTGCCAGGCATTGATGAACCCGCTGGTGGGCGATCGCGCTGAGCTGCAGAAGCGGCTGGCCGGCGGACTTGCCGTCGCCAAGGCCCAGGACGGTGTCAACGCGGCGAAGGCGGCAGCGATTGGTTACTGTTTCGGAGGACTGAGCGTGCTCGATATGGCTCGCGCAGGTCATGATGTGCTGGGCGTATGCTCGTTTCACGGTCTTTTTCGGCCAGCCGAAAACCTCCCTTCTCCCAAGATCAAGGCGAAAGTGTTGATCGAACATGGCTGGCAAGACCCGATGGCCACGCCGGACGACGTCCTGTCGATCGCCAAGGAAATGGATGGGGCCGGCGCCGACTGGCAACTGCACGCACACGGACAGGCCATGCATGCCTTCACGACGCAGGGGGCCAATGACGCCAACATGGGAACGGTTTACAGCGCGGATGCAGACAGACGCAGTTTCGCATCGCTGACCAGGTTCCTCGCCGAACTGTTCTAATTTCCGCGCAAGGCGTAGCCGGCAGAACGGACGGTCCGGATCGGATCTTCTCCGCCATCCTGCCGGAGCGCCTTGCGCAACCGACCGACATGCACATCAACCGTGCGTGCCTCAACATAAACATCAGATCCCCAGACGGTATCAAGCAGTTGCTCGCGCGAGAAGACCCGGCCGGGATGCTGCATGAAATAATCAAGAAGACGGAACTCTGTCGGGCCGAGGTGAATTTCGCCATCATTGCGCATGACCCGATGGGCAACGCGGTCAATGACAATATCGCCGACGGAAATCTTGTCTTCCTTCAGGCCTGGACGAATCCTGCGCAGGACGGCGCGTACCCGTGCCATGAGTTCTGTTGTTGAAAATGGCTTGGTGACGTAGTCATCCGCACCCGTATCAAGGCCACGAATCCGATCACTTTCCTCACCCCGGGCAGTGAGCATGATAATTGGCATATTGGGGTTGGCGCCACCATTTCGAATGCGGCGGCAGACTTCGATTCCGCTGACCTTAGGCAACATCCAGTCGAGCAGGAGCAGATCGGGCGCGCGCTCATCGATCATCATCAGCGCCTCTTCGCCATCTGCTGCGACGGCAACTTCATAGTCTTCCTTCTGAAGATTGTAGAGCAGCAATTCGGAGACGGCGCTCTCGTCTTCTGCGATGAGCACGAAGGGCTTCATACTGTATTCCTCTTATGCGGCCGTCAGCCGTCAAGTTGGGGGGTTTTGGGCCTCTCAGTCGACAAGAGGTATTCTCCGGTCGCCTGAAAATATACAAACTCTGCGATATTGGTGCAGTGATCGCCTATGCGTTCGAGATTCTTGGCCATGAAAAGCATATGGGCCCCTGCCCCGATCGTCCGCGGATCCTCGATCATGTAGGTCAGCATTTCACGAAACAGCGAGTTGTAATGCTGATCGATATCGTCATCGCCTTCCCAAACCGCCTTGGCCGCCGAAGCATTTCCGGTCGCATAGGCGTCGAGAACCATGTTGAGCTGGCGAGACACCGGACCGGCCATGCGGAAAATGCCCTTGCGCATGGACACGCCCACATTCTCGTCAAGGCGCTGGGTGCGTTTGGCGATATTCTTGGAAAGATCGCCAATGCGCTCAAGCTCTCCCACGACTTTCAATGCGGAAAATACGGCGCGCAGATCGTGAGCCATTGGCTGGCGCCGGGCGATCAGGCTGACAATCTGTCTCTCCACCTCGGCTTCGAGCTTGTCGACCTGCGCGTCACGCGCAACCACGTCGCGCGCAACATCAACGTCGTTCTTGTTCAACGCCGAACAGGCATCGAGGATCATGGTCTCAACGATGCCACCCATGCGGAGGATATCAGCCGCAAGCTTGTCGAGCTCTTCAGTGAATGCGGAGACAATATGATCAGACATGAACCAGACCTTAGCCGAATCTACCGGTGATGTAATCCTCAGTGCGGCGCTCCTGCGGATTGGTGAATATCTGGTCGGTGTCACCCATCTCGACCAGCTCTCCCAGGTGGAAGAAGGCTGTGCGCTGCGACACGCGCGCCGCCTGTTGCATAGAGTGGGTTACGATGACGATACAGTAGCGCTTTCTAAGTTCATCGATCAGCTCCTCGATACGGGCCGTCGCGACAGGGTCGAGCGCCGAGCAAGGCTCGTCCATCAGAATGACTTCCGGCCTGACGGCGATTGCGCGGGCAATGCACAAGCGTTGTTGCTGACCGCCGGAGAGGCTGTTGCCGGGTGAGGACAGGCGGTCTTTGACTTCATTCCAGAGACCGGCCCGCCGGAGGCTTTTCTCGACCATTGCGTCGAGATCCTCTCGCGAATTCGCCAGGCCATGAATGCGTGGGCCATAAGCGATATTGTCGTAAATGGATTTCGGGAACGGGTTTGGCTTCTGGAAAACCATGCCGACACGCGACCGCAGCAAGACCGGATCAATGTCCGGGTTGTTGATGTTCTCGCCATCCATGATGATTTCGCCTGTCACCTTGCAGGATTCGATCGTGTCATTCATGCGATTGAGGCACCGCAGGAAAGTCGATTTCCCGCAACCGGACGGTCCAATCAACGCAGTCACTGCGCGATCCGGAATCGAAAGCGAAATATCGAAAATCGCCTGCTTGTCGCCATAGGACACATTGATGTTACGACACTCAATTCGGGGGAAGGTGAGCCCCTGCCCCTGATCCAAATCCAGATCCGCCGGCGAGCTCTCGCGGTTCTCAGTGATTGTCGTTTCCATTACCATCTCCGTTCGAACCGGCGCCGCAGCAAGACGACAATTCCATTCATTATAACCAGGAATATCAGCAGGATCACGATGACGGCTGCCGTCATCGGCTCCCATGCCCGCTCAGCATTGGTGGACCAGCTGAAGATCAGCACAGGAAGAGCCGTTGCTTCGTCGGTTGGACTGTCGGGAACGTCGGCGACAAACGCAACCATGCCAATCAGCAGGAGCGGCGCCGTTTCGCCCAGTGCGCGCGCCATGCCGAGTATGGCACCAGTCAGGATACCTGGGCCGGCCAGGGGCAAAACGTGGTGGAAGACTGACTGCATCTTCGATGCACCAACACCCAAAGCAGCAGCACGAATCGAGGGAGGCACCGATTTCAATGCCGCACGGGACGCAATAATGATCGTTGGTAGCGTCATGAGAGCGAGGACAAGGCCGCCCACCAATGGCGCAGACCGTGGCAGGCCGAAAAAGCCGAGAAACACAGCCGCACCCAATAGACCGAAGACAATTGACGGCACAGCTGCCAGATTATTGATATTGACCTCTATGATCTCTGTCAGGCGATTACGGGGGGCAAACTCTTCAAGGTAAATTGAAGCAAGTATGCCGACAGGAATGGCAATGAACGCTGTCACGAGCATCGTCAACAATGAGCCGACAATCGCCGCGAGCGCTCCGGCAATCTCGGGGTAGGTGCTGTCAGTATTGGTCAAAAGGCTTAAATGAGGCACGCGGGAAATGCGGCCCATATCCTTCAGCGCGAGTGTCCACGCGATCTGCTGGTCCGACACATTTCGCTCTGTCTCAGGCAGCGCAATGATGCGCGCCACAGGACGCGCGCCCCGAAACGCATCCATTGCGCCGGCGAGCATGGTGATATTTGCAGCGCCCGATTCCAGGCTTGTCACACGCCCTGTGGCGGAACCTGATGTAAGGAGAATAGAGCGTGTATCTACCGTGCTTCCTTCGTCTGCCCTTAAAGTCGACATCAGCGATTCAAGACCCCGGAATGCTAACGCACCGGACAAGCGAACTTCGTTTTCGGTGACCTCGGAAACGGACTCGATTTCGCCGATCCGGACACGGGCATCTCTCGAAATCGCACCTTTCAGGTAAAGGTCCAGATCGTCATTCAAAGGCACAGTGATCCTCATTTCGCGGCCAACCCGCGTGGGGTTTTCAGCCACAGATCGGGCCGTCGGCAGGACGGCGAGACGCGTGACAAGATCACCCAGACGCAGCCGGGAAAGACGATCATCTGCTGCGTCCGGAAAGGTCTCAAGCAAATCGGACCGGAGCAGCGAATAGAAGCCATCAACATTGCGGGAGATGTCGGAAGGCGAGTCCTCACCTTCAGGTGCAATAATCGCAGGATCGAGCATGACGTCGAATTTCACGACGTGATACGTCGCTGCCGAAATGGCCTGATATCCAATTGATGCAACCAAGAGCGACAAGGCCAGCAACGCGAACGCGATCGCAGACAGCCCATAGGCCCTGAACCGGACATCAGCGGCACGCCGCTTTTTCAAGCGGCGCAACGCTTCTTCGTTCCTGAATGGACCTTGCACGACGTCAGTCATATTTTTCCCGATACTTCTGGACGACGCGAAGCGCGATCAGGTTGAACACGAGCGTGACGGCAAACAGGACAAGACCAAGCGCGAAGGCAGACAGGGTTTTGGGACTGTCGAATTCTGTTTCTCCGGTGAGAAGTGCCACGATCTGGACTGTAATCGTCGTCAGGTCTGCGGTTGGGTCGGCAGAAATTCTGGCCCGCTGGCCGGCCGCCATGACGACAATCATGGTCTCACCAATTGCACGCGAGACGGCCAGCAGGAGCGACGCTATGATCCCCGGCAATGCGGCGGGCAATACAACATGCTTGACGGTTTCCGACTTGGTTGCGCCCATTGCGTATGCGGCATCGCGCAAGGTCTGCGGCACCGCATTGATCACGTCATCAGAAAGGGATGACACGAACGGGATTACCATGATCCCCATGACAAGACCGGCAGCGAGCGCGCTCGTCGGCTGCGCGGCGAGCAATGGCTCGCTTGTCAACCCGGATGACATGAGTGTTGTATTGATCCAGACGGCCAGAGAGCGGATGGACGGCGCCACGACAAGCAGCGCGAAAAAGCCATACACGACCGTGGGAATGCCGGCGAGAATTTCGAGGACCGGCTTGACCCAGCTACGCACTTTTGGGCCCGCATATTCTGAAAGATATATTGCCGCGAACAAGCCAACCGGTGCTGCGATCAACATTGCGATCAGCGCTATCATGAACGTGCCAAAGAATAGCGGCAAAGCACCAAATTCGGCACTGGTTTGCGCGTTCCACCGCGTTCCAAACAGGAAATCCCAGAACGGAATCTCGGCAAAGAACCTCAGGCTTTCATAGAGAAGCGACGCAATGATTCCGACAGTTGTCGCAATTGCGATGGCCGCGCAGAGAAACAGCATGAGTTCAATGCCGGACTCAACGCGATTTCGCGCGCGAAAGCCGGGCACGATTCGGCGCCTGGCCAGCACGAAACCAACAGTCGCACACAGCAATGCCAAGGCTATCGCACTCAGTTTCACCACGCCCTGGATCTCCAGATAGCGGTTCGTGATCGCTGAGAAGACACGGTCGGCGCCGGTATAGGCATTCTGGACCGCTGCACGCGACACGGCGTCCAGGTAAACGCCAAGTTCAACACCTGGCATCTCCCGGAAATTGGCCGGTAGTTCGTTCACGAGCTGCGAGCGCACAATGCCCTCGCCCAGAAGGCCGTATCCCAGTGTCACGACCAGGGCGGGCACGAATGTCCACATCGCAACGAAGTAGCCATGATAGTTGGGGCGCGAGTGCATTCGAGAGGCCGCAGCGCCCGAAAACTGCTCGGCCTGAACGCGCCCCACAAAAAAGGCGCCTGACGCGAGCATTGCGAGCAATGCGAGCATCAACCAACCCATGGGCAAATGGCCGAGCTGCTGAAACATCCAGTCCGAATTCCCCGTTTATGATGCCCCTTTAATGCTGCTCCACGACAATTCTGTGACAGTGGGTGCACTCAGGACAGATGACCGCACATGTCTTGCGCCGCTCGGCCTTATCAGCCACATCTCGTGACATGAAACAGTATGCGCAATCTGACGCCATCTGGCACGGAACGACGATCCTGGCCGTTCGAAAATCCGGAAAACTGGCTATGTTGAGCGATGGTCAGGTCTCCATGGGCCAAACCATCATGAAGGGTAACGCACGCAAGGTGCGACGCATTGCGGGCGGAGATATCCTCGCGGGATTTGCCGGCGCCACGGCGGATGCCTTCACGCTGTTCGAGCGCCTGGAAGCGAAACTGGAGCGTCATCCTGGCCAGTTGCAGCGCGCGGCCGTGGAGCTGGCCAAGGACTGGCGCACCGAGAAATATCTGCAAAAGCTCGAGGCTCTGCTCATCGTGGCCGACAAGGATGTCACGCTGGTCATCACCGGTTCAGGCGACGTCCTGGAGCCGGAGCACAATGTCGTCGCCGTCGGATCGGGGGGTAATTTTGCGCTCGCGGCGGCCCGTGGCCTCTATGACTATGAAACAGATGCCGAAGTCATCGGGCGCAAGGCCATGCAGATCGCAGCCGAAATCTGCGTTTACACAAATGCCAATTTCACGCTCGAGACGCTCGATACCTGAAACGCGCCGCTCTTTGATCCTGACCGACCTGAAAGTCCCGAATGCAAAACCTGACACCTCGTGAAATCGTTGCTGAACTTGATCGTCACATTGTTGGCCAGAATGGTGCCAAGCGCGCCGTGGCCATTGCCCTGCGTAACCGCTGGCGCCGCAAGCAGGCGCCTGAGGCCTTGCGTAACGAAATCACGCCAAAAAACATCCTGATGATCGGGCCGACCGGTGTCGGCAAGACTGAAGTATCAAGGCGACTCGCGAAACTGGCCAATGCCCCGTTCCTAAAAGTCGAGGCCACGAAATTCACTGAGGTCGGCTATGTCGGCCGAGATGTGGAGCAGATTATCAGAGATCTCGTGGAAGCCGCTATCGGCATGGTCCGGGAACAGAAGCGGGCTGGTGTGGCCCAGCAAGCCCAGGACGCAGCAGAAGAGCGCTTGCTCGACGCCCTGGTTGGCGCCGATGCTCAAGCCTCCACGCGAGAAGCCTTTCGACGCAAGCTCAGGTCTGGTGAGCTGGATGACAAGCCAGTCGATATCGATTTCTCGGACACCACCAATCCAATGCAAATGATGGACATTCCCGGTCAAGGCGGGTCGATGGGTATGATCAATCTGTCAGACATGCTCGGCAAGGCGATGGGCGGGCGCACCAAGCGCGTCCGTACGACCGTGCAGGCAGCCTATCGTCCACTTCTGGAGGAAGAGGCGGACCGGCTGCTGGATGAAGACGCAATTGTGCGCGAAGCGGTGGACTCTGTCGAGCAAGACGGCATCGTGTTCCTCGACGAGATTGACAAGGTCGCCGCACGCAAGGATCGCGGCGGCGCAGATGTCAGCCGCGAAGGCGTCCAGCGAGACCTTCTGCCATTGATCGAGGGCACCACTGTGTCCACCAAGCGCGGCACCGTGAAAACAGACCATATCCTGTTTATTGCGTCTGGTGCCTTCCATGTCTCCAAACCCTCTGACTTGTTGCCAGAGCTACAGGGCCGTCTGCCAATTCGGGTGGAGCTGGAAGCCTTGTCACGCGATGACCTGCGCCGCATCCTTGTCGAACCGGAAGCCAGTCTGGTGAAGCAATATCAAGCCTTGATGGGCGCCGAAAATGTCACACTCGAATTCGAGGACGCGGCAATCGACCGTTTGGCCGATCTCGCAGAGGCCGTGAACAACTCAGTTGAAAACATCGGTGCGCGGCGGCTGCAGACCGTTCTGGAGCGCCTTCTGGACGAGATTAGTTTCGAAGCACCCGACAAATCCGGAGAAACGATTACGATCACAGCCGACTATGTGAACGAGCGGGTCGCAGGCTTGGCCGGTGACGCAGATCTGTCGAAATTCATACTCTAGGTTCGAACGCTCACGGCGATGTCGCGCGGCGGACCGGCAAGTGTTTCTTACCCCAGTCCCGAAGCGTCATCAGGGCGGGCGCCAGCTCCATTCCCTTTTCCGTGAGAACGTAGTCGTATCGCTTCGGGGCGTCGGAATAGGCCTGCTTTTCGAGTATACTGGCGTCAACCAGGCGCCTCAGCCTGTCGGTCAGAACGTGCCGTGTCATGCCGCTCGAATCGGCAAACTGCTCAAAACGCGACAATCCAAGGAAACAGTCGCGAAGTATCAACAGGGTCCACCGATCGCCGAGGACCGACAGTGTCCGCGCCACAGGGCACCAATTGTCTGAAAGTTCCGACCATTTCATGGGCCAACCACCTCGCAAACCAGTTGGAGTTCCGAAACAGCACTCAATCACGATTCGGAAGCGCTGTACCTCGGTCTGGCTCTGTCAGGCGTAACGCCCATAAGTGGTCAGGCATCAATTCCGGCGGCCATCGCGAGACGTGCGAGCGAAACCTCAGGTCTTGGCCCAAAGTGGCTGATCACTTCCGCTGCCGCAATATGCCCGAGACGCGCGCACGTCGCCAGCGGCAGGCCCTTGGCGTATCCGAACAGGAAGCCCGCTGCATATTGATCGCCGGCACCCGTTGTATCGACAACTTTGGCAACCGGTTCCGCCGGGATCACAATCGGCTCACCATCACCAATCACAACGGAGCCTTTCTCACTTCGCGTAACGGCGGCGATCGCCGTATCTGCCTGAAGGCGCGAGATGGCTTCGTCGAAGTCTCGCGTCTGATAGAGCGAAAGGAGTTCCTCTTCATTGGCAAAGAGAATATCAACATGGTTCTGCACAAGATGCAGGAAGCTTTCACGGTGCCGGTCGACGCAGAAGCTGTCCGACAGCGTCAGCGAGACGAGGCGACCGGCGGCTTTCGCAATCTCTGATGCGTGAACAAACGCGGTCTTGGCGTCGTCCTTGTCGAAAAGATAGCCTTCAAGATAGAGGATCTTCCCCGCCCGGACCACATCCTCGTCAACATCATCCTTTGAGAACAGGACCGATGCACCAAGAAACGTGTTCATGCTCCGTGCGCCGTCGTCATTGACGAAGATGATGCAGCGAGCAGTAGCAGGTCCGCTGTCCAGCGGATGCGTCGCAAAGGGCACCCCCGTGCTCGTCAATTCCGCACGGAACTGTCGCCCCAGATCGTCATTCGCGGTTTTGCCGATATAAGCCGCGTTGCCGCCAAAGCTCGCAATGCCAGCTATCGTGTTCGCGCCGCTGCCACCAGATGTGACGACCGGGTTCTTCGCCTCAGCAGTCAGCGCGTGAGCGCGGGGCTCATCGATCAAATTCATCGCATCCTTCTGGATGCCCCACTTCTCAAGAAAAGCATCATCTGCACGCGAGAGGATGTCGACGATCGCATTGCCCAAACCGACAACGTCAAAACGGGTGGAAGTCATGATTACTTAGCCTTGGTTTTCCAAACCGCCGATTGCCAGACAAGACAGATGGACGCAACTACATCGCATGCTAAATGGGCAGGCATGAAGATCGCCTATCTTGCCTCCCGCGTCACCCTGCCCGGTTCCGATATACGGCGAAGTGATGCCTTCGAGCACGATTACATGATGAATGCGCTTGTTCCGGCGTTTGCGGCGCAAGGCATGACACTCATCGACATTTCCTGGGATGATGAGGAGGCTGACTGGGCATCTTTTGACGCTGCGGTCATCGGAACCACGTGGGACTATTGGGACCGGATGGACGAATTCCTTGCAACCCTCGAAAGAATTGGCCAGCAGACCAGGCTTTTCAATCCGCCAGAACTGGTTCGCTGGAATATAAGGAAAACCTATCTCAGACATCTTGAGGCGAAAGGCGCAGAGCTCATCCCGACTCTTTGGCTCGATAGTGTCACGCGAAAGGATGTCGAGAGCGCCTTCGACTTACTTGGAAGTGATGATCTTGTGTTCAAGCGCCAGGTGGGCGCCGGAGCTAAGGACCAGCATCGTCTGACGCGCGGCGGCCCGGTCCCTGACATGCCGCACGCCATGATGGCTCAGCCGTTTATGAAGATGATTCAGGACGAAGGCGAGATCAGTTTCATTTTCATCGACGGTGAGTTCAGTCATGCCCTCGTTAAACGCGCAGCGTTGGGTGACTATCGCATACAGTCAGCCTATGGCGGGAGCGAGCAGACCCTCACCCCCTCAACCGCTGACCTTGCTTCTGCGCAGGCAGTGATTGCGACCATGGAAGCGGTACCGCTTTACGGCCGAGTAGATATGCTCCGAGCGCCTGAAGGGAACCTGCTTCTCATGGAGCTGGAACTGATTGAACCCTATCTTTACCCGATCGAGGGCCCCAATCTTGGCACCAAAATGGCCTCTGCGATTGTGCGGCGCATGAGACCGGAATCATTAGGATTACACACCCAACTCACATGATCGAAAATGATCGTGAGCTCGTCCGACCCGACCCATCATCTCACCCTATCCGCCGAATCCATAAACGAGCGCGATCTTGAGCGCAGTGTCCGTGTCTTCGAAACCATCTGCAGGATTGGTGTCGTAACGCACTTTGAATGACATGCGTGCTGAGATGGACTTTGAAATCGCGGCCGTTAGCGACGCGGCATTTTCGATCTGCGTCGACGCTTCACCATAAAGCACGTCCGTCTCGTTCGAGACGCTGACGCTCTCGTTGAAGGTGTAGGCGTATTCAGACCGGGCCACGGCGCCAAAGGACGTCACTGTCTCTGCCGGAATGATCAGCACAGCGCCTTGCGCATCAGTCGTAATGGTCCGTTTGACTTCATCAATCTTAACACCCGGGCCGCCCTGCACGCTCCACTTGGTCTTGTCCCCGTCAAAGATGTGATAGCCGAGACCGCCGCCGACAAAGGTGCGGCTGTCGAAACCGGTAAACTGGTCAACTTCATATGATGTCCGACCGAATGCAAACAGCTTCTCATTGAGCAGGCGATCGACATCGCCTGACAGGAAGTACCGGTTGCGGCTCTCGACCCCGTCCTGTTCGCCATATTCGCCATCGGCAACCAGCCCGATCGTCCAGGGGCCTTGCGTCCGGGCGACGTCTACACCCAGGCCCAGATCAGTCGTTTCAGTATTGCCCGTCGTGTAACCGGCGCTGAACGCCGCTTCGCCAGCCCACCCGTCCGGTTCTTCTGAAAATGCGGGTTGGCATGCGAGAACGCCGACACCAGCCAAAACGGCACCAAGCGAGAGTGAATTGAATTTGGACATAACGTGACTCCTGAATATTCCACGGCACGTTTCACGGCATTTTGTGACCAAGTCGTTATGGAAACATGGCCGGCTGAAGGCAGGCAGACCGGCTGGCAGAAATGTCACACATCACACTATCTGCGGGGCTTGGCTTTGGCCCTGGGTCCCAAGCGGGAAACCGTGGCCGGATCGGGAGTTTTTGGTTTGAATTTGCACAAGTGCGCAATGGCGCAGTGCCAGCACTCAGGGGTCTGCGCCTTGCAAACATATCGGCCATGCAGGATCAGCCAGTGATGCGCACCATGCTTGAATTTGGGTGGCGTGACCCGTTCCAGTCCCATTTCCACCTGATCGGGGGTCTTCCCCGGCGCCAGGCCAGTCCGGTTTGAAACGCGGAACACATGAGTGTCGACAGCAATGGTCGGCACACCAAACGCCTCGTTCAAAACGACATTCGCCGTCTTGCGCCCGACACCGGGTAATTCCTGCAACTCTTCGAGCGTGTTCGGAACGACCCCGTCGAACCTGTCGATCAGCATCTGACTGAGTGCGATGACATTCTTGGCCTTGTTCCGCCAGAGGCCAATCGTGCGGATATGTTCAGCGACACCCTCCTCTCCGAGCACGAGCATTTTCTCAGGCGTATCTGCCAATGCAAACAATTTGGCGGTGGCCTTGTTCACCCCGACATCCGTAGCCTGCGCAGACAGCGCGACTGCCACGACTAGCGTGTACGGGCTGGTAAAATCCAGTTCGGTCTTCGGATCCGGCCGGTCCTGAGCAAGCGCGTCATAGAGTTCGGTCGCACGCTCACGCCCAAAGGTCCGCGGGGCTCGCGCTCTCGTCGTCTTCTTCTTTTGAACGGTTCTTCTGTCGGGCATGACTGAGGTGTTTAAGACGCACTTTCCGGGACGCAAGCGCGTGCTAAATAAACGTCCATGTCAGAGTTTCAGGAAACCATCTATTTCGACGCATTGCTTACGCCCAATCGGTCGCTCAGTCCGCGCGGATTCGCAATTGTCATGGCAGTGGTCGGTACTCTCAGCCTTTTCTGCGGCGTGGCTTTCGTTTCAATGGGGGCCTTTCCGATACTCGGGTTCTTTGGGCTGGACGCATTGGCCATCTACCTGGCGTTTCGCTGGTCCTTCCGTCAGCAACAGGAAGAGACCCGGGTCACAGTCACAGGCAAGTCGCTGTTTTTACAGCACCGCAAATCCGACGGCACCAAACGAATTGTGGAGCTACCTTCGGCCTTCATACGAGTAGAACTCGATGAACCATTGACCACAACAAGCTGGCTGCGAATCGCGCACGGCCGCACCGCCTATGTCATCGGCCGGTTTTTGACGCCACACGAACGCAAAACACTCGCGACGGCTCTTCGCAGCGCGATTCTGAATGCCCGCGCAGAAAGGCATTCAGCCTGATTCAAGGTTAACAAAAATAAATGACGCCTGCGTCATGGTTTTTTTGTGCCGGGTATGATAAATCTAGGTCGAGAATAGAACTGGAGTCCCCGCCCGGGACCCTTCGGAGGAAGAAGAATGGCTGCCGATACCGCACAAACCTTTGATCACCCTGCGCTCCAGCGCCCGAAAGTTTCGGACCGTGAGCCACTGCATCCCGGATACTTGCGTGTCGGAGAGGCCGTTCCCCCGGCTTCAGAACTGGATATCAACACCCTGGACCTGGTCGATCCCGAAATCTGGCGTCAGGGCAAGTACTGGGACCGTCTCGAGCGCCTGCGCAATGAAGACCCTGTCCACTTCACGCCAGACAGTTTTGTAGGGCCCTACTGGTCAGTCACCCGCTATGAGGACATCATGGCGGTCGACATTGATCACACGCGCTTCTCATCCAGTTGGGAACACGGCGGGATCACACTTGGCGAGCCGCTTGAAGATTTCGAAATGCCGATGTTCATTGCCATGGACGAGCCGCGTCACTCCGAGCAGCGCAAGACGGTCCAGCCGGCTGTCGCGCCAAACATGCTCAAGGAATATGAATCCCTGATCCGCTCGCGGACGCAGGGACTGCTGGACAGCATTCCGGTTGGCGAGCCGTTTGACTGGGTCGATACGGTTTCCGTGGAATTGACGACCATGATGCTGGCCACCCTGTTCGACTATCCGTTCGAGCGCCGTCGCGACCTCACCCGCTGGTCGGACGTGGCGACGAATATGAACAACCCGGACATCTGCCCCGGTGGGGAAGAACAGTGGAAACAGGAAATGATGACCTGTCTCACAACGTTCATGGGCCTTTTCCAGGAACGGGGCGCGATGGACGAGAAAAACGATCTTATCAGCCTGCTGGCTCATGGCGAAAAGACTCGCAACATGACGCCGATGGAATTGCTGGGTAACGTCATCCTGCTGATCGTCGGCGGCAATGACACGACCCGCAACTCGATGACGGGGTCTGTTTACGCGCTGAACAAATTCCCGGCTGAGTACGAAAAGCTGAAGGCTGACCATTCGCTGATTCCGAACATGGTTTCGGAGACGATCCGGTGGCAAACGCCGCTCGCTTTCATGCGCCGCACGGCACTGGAAGACGTCGAGATGCACGGCAAGACAATCAAGAAAGGCGACCAGGTCGCCATGTGGTATGTCTCGGGCAACCGCGACGAACGCTTCTGGGATCGTCCCAACGATTACATCATCGACCGTGAAAATGCACGCCGCCACATCTCATTCGGTTTTGGCATCCACCGTTGCGTCGGCAACCGCCTTGCTGAGTTGCAACTGCAGATCCTGTGGCAGGAAATCATGGAACGCTTCAGCCATATTGAAGTGTTGGACGAGCCGTCGCTCACATCGGGTGCTTTCGTTAAAGGCTACACTTGGATGCCGGTCATCTGCCATCCAAAATAAGGCTGTTGGCTAACCCCACGCAAAGACTGCTAAACCTCCCGTCATGTCCTGATGGGAGGTTTTTTCATGGATGTTTCCACCGCAGTCGCTCAGCGTATTTCAACGCGTGCGTTCAAACACGATCCCCTTGCGCAATCAGAAATCCGCGACTGGCTTACGGCGGCCCAGCGCGCGCCGTCTGGCGGTAATACGCAGCCATGGCGAGTGATCGTGGTAACGGGGAAGGCGCGTGACGAGATTATCGCCAAGGCTGCTGGTGTCCTGAAGGATAGCCCGGCTGGGCAACCGACAGACCGCCCCATCTATCCAAAGGACTTGTGGGAGCCGCACGAGGGCCGCCGGCGCCGTGTGGGAGAGATGATGTACGAGGCATTGAAAATCCCGCGATCGGACCGGGCCGCAAAGCTTGCCTGGTTTGCAAATAATTATCGCTTTTTCGGGGCGCCGGTCGCTGTGTTCATTGTGATTGACGAGCGAATGGGCCACGGCCAATGGGGCCATACCGGCATGTATCTGCAGACTCTGGCCTTGCTCGCTGAGGAGCGCGGATGGGGGACATGCATGCAGGAATGCTGGGGAATAATGCGTCCGATGCTCAAGGAACATTTCGGTCTTGGCGCTACCGAAATGGTTTGGTGCGGCATGGCCGTGGGCATTCCGGACGCCGAGCACCCCGTCAATTCGCTGCGCGCTGAACGCGCCGACGTGGACGAAATTGCCGTTCTGAAGGGGTTCTGAGCGGAAGTTGTGAGGGGGCGGAGGGGTGTGGTTGCGCCGGTTGCGCACCATTTTCGACCTATTGCTGCCGCATCGGAATGATCTGCTGCCTGCATGATCACGCGACGTGCCGCATTCTCCGGCCTGGTAGCCCTTCCACTCGTTCCGAGCGTGCTTGGCGAGCGGCTGATCCCGTGGGAGACCCGCCTGATCATGGCGGCGCGTGAGCAGATAGGAATCACGCTGTCCTACGACCCCGCCTATGTCAGCCTCGACTATCCGAATGGCGACCTACCGCGCGAGCGAGGCGTGTGCACGGACGTTCTGGTGCGGGCCTATAGGGACGCCTTCGACTTCGACCTGCAGTCAGCCGTACACAAGGACATGACGGCAGCGTTCAGTGCCTATCCGAAAATCTGGGGGCTGACCCGGCCGGACAGGAACATAGACCACAGACGCGTACCGAACCTTGAGACCTATTTCCGGCGGCATGGCACACGGCTACCTGTTCCGGACGAACTGGCAGACTGGCAAGCTGGCGACATCTATACGATGCGTCTCAATGGCAGGCTGCCACATGTCGGCATCGTATCTGACAAGATGACGCCCATGGGGCACCGCCATGTGATCCATAACATTGGTGCAGGCACGGCCGAGGATGATATCCTTGGCATGTTCGACGACGAGCAGCGTTTCAGGTTCGAACCGCCGGCAGCATGAGCCCTATTCCTCGTCGTCCCAGTCGGTCATCGGACGCTCGGGCTCGCGCGGACTGGATGCGAGCTGGATCACGGCGGCCTTTACGCTGGCGCGGTCGAACTCGTCATCGTCTTCAGCAGCACGCGGACGGGGCTTGAGATAGGCAAAAACGCTGACCCCGCTTGAATCATCGTCAATGGCTTCAGCTTCTGCAGAGTCGCCAGCGTCTGATTCACTTTGTTGGGCCGACGCTTCTGGCTCCTCATCAACCTCATCGTCAATATTCATACCGGCGATGGCGTCAGAACCCGTCTCACCATCGTCTTCCTCATCCATATAGTCGGTAACGAATGCATCGACGGCTTCGACGTCCGCAGAATCCTGGATAAGCACGTCCTCGTCGTTGAGCGCTTCCTCGTCGGGCATCTGGAAACCGGCCGGGATGACATCAGACAACAGGCCTTCTGCTTCAAGATCGGCCTTGCCGGGAAGCGTGTCGAGGCTTTCGAGGCCAAAATGCTCAAGAAAGGAATCCGTCGTGCCATAGGTCATCGGCTGGCCCGGCGTCTTGCGGCGCCCCTTGATCTTGACCCAGCCAGCTTCCATCAGCGTATCAATCGTAGTCTTGGCAACGGCAACACCGCGAACGGCTTCGATCTCTGCCCGCGTAACAGGCTGACCGTAGGCGATGATCGCAAGGGTCTCCAGCGCGGCCTGACCGAGTTTCTTCTGAACCTGGCGCTCTTCCACGAACAGGTAGGACAGGTCCTGCGCCGTCTGGAACCGCCACTTGCCGGCGACTTCGACCAGGTTCACGCCCCTGTTCGCGTACATTGCGCGTAGCGCCATCAGGACTTCGGCGGACTCCACGCCGTGCGGCAGTATTTCGGCAATCTGGTCTGCTGATAGCGGCTCGCCGGCAGCAAACAGGATGGCCTCGGCGCGCCGGATACCCTCAGACAGGGCCTCCTCGACGCCGCCAGCCAGTTCGGCTTCGGACCGTTTGTAGGCGAAGGACAGCTGGGCCAAGGGATCCCGCGTCTCTTCCGGTGAATCATCCGTCATTTCAAACTTCTCAAGCGGTTGCATCCCTGCCCTCCCCGGGGTTGGTTCCTGCATTACGTAGGTAAAGTGGCGCAAAGTGGGCGTCCTGGCGCACGTCGACTTCCCCGTCCCGGGCAAGTTCGAGCGCGGCCGCAAACACGCTGGCGGTGACCGAGCGTGGCGGTAACAAGGGGTCAACCTCGGTCATGCTGATCCGGATGTCATCCAGACTGGACCACTGGCTCAATTGCTCACGCAAGGCGCGCAGCGTGGTCCGGGCTAGTTCAAGTGGCAGGACGAATTGCTGCTCGATCTTGTGAGGCGCTTCCTGTTCCTTGCGCTCGCGTATTGCGCCGAAGGCCTGTGTCAGCTCGTAGAGCGACGCCTTGAATTCTGTGTGCTTGACAACCCGTGGCTGTTCAGGCCGGCCGCGCAGGAAAATGACATTGTTCAGGACCGGACCGGCCTCCAGTTCCTGAACTGCCATGCGCATCGCATCAAGACGTTTGAGGCGGAACGCGAGACGCTCGGCCATTTCTTCGCCCGACGGCTCGTCATCGTCCAGCTTGTCAGGCTTTGGCAGCAGGAGGCGCGACTTCATGAAGGCGAGCCACGAGGCCATTAGGAGATAGTCGGCGGCCAGATCCATGCGCTGGGTCTTGGCGTCTTCGATGAAGACGAGATACTGGACCGCGAGGTCGAGAATGGAGAGGTGGAGCAGGTCCACCTTCTGGCGCCGGGCGAGTTCCAGCAACAGGTGAAGCGGGCCTTCATAGCCATCGACATCGACGCGGAAAATATCGCCCGCTTCGGCGTCCTGCGCGTCTGCCGACAGCGCATCGATGGAGATAGCTTCCAGACTCATGCCATCGCCCTGAATTCGGGGAAGAGTTCGTGGAAACGCGCCCAGCCGGCCTGGCCGTCGAACGGCATCTGCGCCGTCGACATGGCCTCGGCCCGCTGCGCACGTTGCAGGGCCTTGTCAGCGAGAAAAGGAGAGGCTTCGGCGACTTCAGCCATTTCCGCAAGAATTTCATCAGGCGCCTTCAGGAAGCCCGAACAATGCAGCAGCACGTCACATCCGGCTGCAATTGCACCGTCTGCACGCGTCGTCAGGCTACCGCCCAGCGCCCTCATCCCCAGATCATCCGTCATCAGCAGGCCATCAAACCCGATTCGCTCGCGAATGATGCCCTGTATTACCGCCGGTGACAGGGTCGCGGCGACACCAGGGTCGATGGAGTCGTATGCGATATGGGCGGTCATCGCCATCGGCGCGTCCGCAAGGCGCGCGAAGGCGTCAAAATCCCTGGCGAGCTCGTTGGCGCCCGCGGTGACGCGCGGCAGTTCCAGATGGCTGTCGGACATGGACCGGCCATGCCCGGGAATATGCTTCACCACACCGGCCACACCGCCATCCGCAAGGCCCTTCAGAGCGGCACGCGCAATGTCTGCGACCTGCTCGGGCTCTGTGCCAAAGGCCCTGTCGCCGATCACGTCATGTGCACCGGGCACCGGCAGGTCGACCACGGGGGCGCAATCGGCATGAATAGACAGGGAGGCCAGTTCGGCAGCGATCAGGCGATGGCCAAGCCAGGCGGCCTCCAGACCGCGTTCGCGATCAGACTGGTAGACGAGCGCATAGTCCTCGCCGCGAGGGAACAGCGGCCATTCGGGCGCCTTCAGGCGGGCCACACGCCCCCCTTCCTGGTCGATGAAGATCAGCGTGGCGCGACCGGTTGCATCCCAAATGTCGGCAACGAGCCGGCGAATCTGGGATTTCGACACGCAGGAACGTCCCATCAGGATGACGCCCCAGGGGTCATGCGCGGAAAAGAGCACCCGCTCTCCCGGTGTCAGTATTGGTCCTGAGACGCTGAGGATGCACGCCTTTGTCACTATCCAGTCACCACAATGCAGTTTTCGCCAGCGGACTTGAGCGCGGTGCAGAACTCCGTTGCCTGCGATCTTTCGGCAAAGGCCCCGACGCGCAAGCGGTAAAACACACCTTTGGCACCCAAGTCGGCCCGTTGTATGTGTTTCTCGGCGCCGTGATAGATGTCGGGGCGGGAGGCAGATGCCTTGCGCCAGGCTGCTTCGGCCGCTTCCTCCGACCGAAAGGCAGCGATCTGAACCAGAAAGGCTCCTCCAGCGCTGAAATCGAACTCGGAGCCGCTATGGCTGGGCGCCATCATCCTGGGTGCCATTGGCATCGGGACCGGGTTCACCGACGCGACGTCGACGGCGTCTGCGGGATCGTCAGCGGGGCGTTCATCCAGATTGGCCAAAGCTCGCACCTGATCGGCAACCACGTTCGGCATGCCATTCTCGGGATCGACGCCGTCGTCCGTGCCTGATTCGACGCCCGGGCGCAGCTCGATGGGCGGTCCGCCCTGCAGGAATTCGTCGCTCAAGGCGCCATCGAGGTCAGCCACGACAGACCCGGCGACTTCAGGCCGGTCGGAGGCGTCCATCTGGTCGTAGAATCGCTTGTCGGTATCTGGAACCGCCACACCGCCGCGGTCTTCCGGCGTCCGCTTGTAAGGTTGCGTATCTGCAATAACGCTTGGGATTCCGGCGCCATTGGAGCGCACACCCTGTCGGTATGTATTCCAGACGACGGCACCGAAGACTAGCAGCACGCCAATGGCGAGCGCAAGAATCAGCGGACCGCGGGCCGTTTCGTCGTCGCGGATCTCGAATCCCCGGTAATCATCGTCAAAAGGGGCATAATTTCCCCTCTCATTGCGCGATCTGCCCATGGACTGTTCCTTCAGATTGGTTTTCTGAGGTTAACATTAGGGGTGGTTTCGTTAATGACGCTTGAACATCAAGGCTTTTCCCCGAAGGCAAGGGCCGTCCAGAGGTTAACTCGTGCGCTCTGAACGAGGTCAGCGCATACTGCTGACCTCATAAAGGCGGCGATGTTCCTCCATAGCGAATGTGTCCGTCATGCCCGCGATATAGTCACACACGATACGGGCCCTGCGGGCATCGGTGACCTGTGTCGCATCCTGGCGCCATGGTGGTGGCAGGGTCTCGGGCTCTGCGAGGAAGATGTTGAACAGGTCTGCCAGCAGGCGTTTGGCCTGGCTGCGCATGCGGTTGACCTTGTAATGCTTGTACATGCGCTCGTGGAGAAAAGCCCTGAGCGCGCGCTGGCGGGCCTCCAGCTCATCCGAGAAGGCGACAAGTGGCACGGTCATCGCGCGCACCTCGGCGGCGCTGGCGGGTTTGTGGAGCTTGATTCGGCGGCGGGTCTCATCGGTCAGGTCATTGATCCAGACGCCGATCAGGCGCCGCACGGCCTCGTATGTAACCATGCGGTCGCTCAAATGCGGGTATTCGATACGCACGCCCCGGAACTGCTCCCCCACGACCGGGATGTCCATGAGGTCATCAATGGTAAAGAGACCAGACGCGATGCCGTCGTCAATGTCATGGTTATTATAGGCGATATCATCCGACAGGGCCGCGACCTGTGCCTCCGGTCCGGCAAACTGGTCCGGTTCCAGATCGGCCAGATGAGGGAAATTGCGGAACGCAGCCGGGAGGCTGGTGATTGGCGTGTCGGGGCCCGTGACCGGGCCATTGTGCTTGACCAGGCCCTCCAGCATTTCCCAGGTCAGGTTCAGTCCCTCGAAATTGGGGTAACGCACTTCCAGTTTTGTCACGAGACGCAGCGTCTGGGCGTTGTGGTCAAAGCCTTCAAAGCCCTTCATGCACTCATCCAGCTGATCTTCGCCCGCGTGACCGAATGGCGGATGGCCAAGGTCATGAGCCAATGCGAGCGCCTCGGCAAGGTCCTCATCGAGGCCGAGCGTGCGGGACACGCTGCGCGCAATCTGGGCGACTTCCAGGGAATGCGTGAGCCGGGTGCGGTAGTGGTCGCCCTCATGGGCCACAAATACCTGTGTTTTCTGCTTCAACCGGCGAAAAGCTGTTGAGTGGACGATACGGTCACGATCGCGCTGAAACGGCGTTCGTGTGGCCGATGGCGCCTCGTCAAAATAGCGGCCGCGGCTCTCTTCGTGGCGCGTCGCAAACACGGCTCTCTTTTCCATCGGCCAATTCGTCCCTATCTTGTCCTCATGAGTACCGTAACAGCCCCTGATGTGACCCTGTCCGCCTCCGCTGCCAAGCGGATTAATGCGATTCTGGCAAAACAGGACGGCGCAGACTTCCTGCGCGTTTCTGTCGAAGGCGGCGGCTGCTCGGGCTTTTCCTACAAGTTCGACTTTGCCGATGCGGCCAATCCGGATGATCATGTGGTTGAACGGGACGGTGCACGCGTGCTGATCGACGCGATGAGCCTTGAATTCCTCCAGGGCTCGGAAATCGATTTTTCTACCGAACTGATCGGGGCGGCGTTCAAGATCAACAATCCGAACGCCACGGCCGCGTGCGGGTGTGGGACCAGCTTTTCAGTCTGACCTGCCCCAGCGTCCGGCTCGCGTGATGCTTCCATTGCGACTATGGTCACTGGCAGGAGGAAGCGCACATGCCAAAGGCGAAACCATTCAGGATTGACGTTCCTGACGCGAAGATCGCGGCCATTCAGGATCGCGTGAAGGATTACACCTGGTTTCCGGCCCCCGCCAATGAACAGGGCTTTTCCTATGGCATGTCCACCCAAGTCATGAAGGAAATGCAGCGTTACTGGCTCGCCGGATACGATTGGCGCGAAGCCGAAGCCGATCTCAACCGCTATCCCAGCTACAAGGCCGACGTCGACGGAATGGATATCCATTTCATCCATGTTGTGGGCGAGGCAGGCGGCAGACGCCCGCTGTTGCTCACGCACGGCTGGCCCGGATCCTTCTATGAATTCTGGGACGCGATTGGACCGCTTGCCTTCCCGTCCAAGCACGGTGGCAATACCGAGGATGCCTTCGATCTCGTGATCCCGTCGCTACCCGGCTACGGCTTTTCGGAAAAACCCAAATCACCTATGGGGCAACGCGCGACGGCGGCATTGTGGAACACGCTGATGCAGGACGTACTCGGCTACCAGACCTATCTCGCTCAGGGAGGTGATTGGGGCGCACTGGTAACCTCGTGGATCGGATATGATCACGGCACCCAGGACGACAAGGGCGGGTGCAAGGCGATCCACCTGAACATGATCGGCTTGCGCCCGACGCCTGCAACGCCGCAAACGCAGGAAGAGACCGACTGGATCGGAAAAGCGCAGGCCGCCATGCAGGCGCAAGGCGCCTATTTCATGGAACAGGCCACCAAGCCGCAGACACTGGCCATGGCCCTGATGGACTCGCCGATGGGAACAGCGGCCTGGATTCTGGAGAAATTTCACGGATGGTCAGACCTGAAAGATGGCGACTTGTTCAGCGTGTATTCCAAGGATCAGCTGATGACCAATATCATGATCTATCTAGTGAATGATGCCATTGCGACCAGCGTCTGGTACTATAACGCCTTGTTCCAGGAAGGCGGCGCAACCTTGCCGGAAGGCCAGCGTTGCGAAACGCCCACCGGGTTCGCCAACTTTCCGGGCGAGGCCGTATACCCTGCGCCGCCCCGCAGTTGGTGCGAACGCGTCTACAACATCACACACTGGACAGAGATGGAAAGCGGAGGGCATTTCGCTGCAATGGAGAAGCCCGAGATGTTTGTGGAAGACGTTCGCGCCTGGGGCCGCAAGTCAGGCTAGGCTGCGTTACCCGTTCTCAGGTCCCGGCCGACATTCTGGAGCACAGCATTGACGAACTTGGCTTCGGTCTCGTCAAAGAAATCATAAGCCAGCGAGACATACTCATCGAGGATAACCGCCTCGGACAGCTCCTGATGCACGATGAACTCAGCGGCCCCGGCGCGCAAGATGGCGCGTGTTGTGGCGTCGAGGCGCGTCAGTTTCCAGCCATCCGACAGACGTGACAAGATGGCTGTGTCGATCACCCCCTGATGTTCGACGACAGCGTTGAGAATGGACTTGAACAGATCCGGGTCGGCTTCCTCGATGGGGCGCTCGTCAGGACCGATTCCCAGACGATCTTCCATGAAGGCACGAATGGTGGCCTTTGCCGATTTCTCGGTCTGCTCCATTTCGTAAAGTGCCTGAACGGCCGCCAGACGCGCACCGGCGCGTCGCGCACGGATGACTTCAAAGGGGAGTTTCTGTTCACTCAACGAATGAGCTCCTTGCGGAACCGGATCATTGCGAGGCAGGCCTCAGCAGCGTCCTTACCCTTGTTCTTCTGTTTGCGGTCAGCGCGCACCCATGCTTGTTCTTCGTTCTCGACTGTCAGGATTCCGTAGCCGACAGCCTGGCGGCGCTGGACAATCAGATCCATAAGACCTCGGGCGCTTTCACCACACACATAGTCATAGTGGGATGTCTCGCCCCGAATGACACACCCCAGCGCAACGGCACCATCGAACCGACCGCTATCAGCTGCCATGGCGATTAGGCCGGGAAGCTCAAATGCGCCCGGCACTTCCATGACCGTCACCTTCGCGCCGGCTGCTTCCAGGACTTCCATAGCGCCAAGCTCAAGTTCGTCGCTGATGTGTTTGTAATAGCGTGATATCGCAATGAGGACGCGGTCCGCCATTATTTGTTCTCCTCGTTCAAGCGGCGCCAGCCCTCTATGGTCAGGCCGTATCCGTCAAGCCCTGCAACGCGGGTGGGCTGCGTATTCGACAGGAATGTCATCTTGCGGACGCCGAGTTCGCGCAAAATCTGGGCTCCGACGCCATACTCCCGCAGCGGTGCCGTCGGATCGACAGGTATGGTCGATTTCAAGCCAAGGCGTTCTGAAAGTGCATTCGGGCGCATCGTGTTGACGAAAACGATGACACCGGGTGCTTTCGCCTCGGCGATGATGCGCATGGCACGTTCGACAAGGCCCTGACGGGGGCCAGTTTCACCGAGGATGTCGGCCAGAACATCGGTGCGGTGAACCCGCACAATGGTCGTCGCGTCAGGGGTGATGGCCCCATGGACGATAGCAATGTGTTCTGATCCATCAAGCGCGTTGCGGAAGCAGACCGTCTTGAAACCTTCGCCATAGGCAGAGTCCAGCGGTGCTTCGACTCGGCGCTCAAGGAAGCGGTCATTCTTGCGCCGCCACGCGATCAGGTCCGCAATCGTACCGATCTTGAGGTTGTGAAGTTGGGCGAAGGCAACAAGGTCCGGCAGACGTGCCATCGAGCCATCTTCATTCATGATTTCGCAGATCACGCCAGCAGGATACAGCCCGGCCATACGGGATATATCGACGGCTGCCTCTGTGTGCCCGGCCCGCACCATTGTGCCACCATCCTTGGCGACCAGCGGGAAAACGTGGCCGGGCGAAACGATATCGTCATGATCAGCTGTCGGGTCGATGGCGACAGCAATGGTGCGCGCGCGATCATGGGCGGAAATGCCCGTCGTCACGCCTTCTTTTGCCTCTATGGAAACGGTGAACGCAGTCTGCATGCTTTCACGATTATTGCGCGTCATCATGTCGAGATGAAGTGTGTGCGCACGCTCCTGCGTCATGGCGAGGCAGATCAGGCCGCGCCCGAAACGCGCCATGAAATTGACCTGCTCGGGCGTGGCAAAAGTGGCCGGCACAATCAGGTCGCCTTCATTTTCGCGATCTTCGGCATCGACGAGAATGTACATCTTGCCGTTGCGGGCATCCTCGATGATCTCGTCGATCGAGGATATCGCGTGATGGAACTCATCTGACATTGTGAGGGGGTCCTTCTGGCGCGTCGGCGCCTATCATGCGGGCCACATAGCGTGCCAGCATATCGATCTCAAGGTTTACGTGGGAGCCGGGTGCCAGCTCTGAAAGCGTTGTGACGTCCCAGGTATGGGGAATGATGGCCAGCTGGAAATCGCCATTTGGCAGGGCCTCGGCCACGGTCAGTGACACGCCATTGATCGCGGCCGACCCCTTGGTCGCAAAATAGCGCGCAATTGCTGCAGGCGGGCGAATGGTGAGCCGCCAGCTTTGTCCTTCCGATTCGATCGACACGACCTCACCCACGCCATCAACATGACCGAATACGAAATGACCGCCAAGCTCGTCGCCAAGCTTCAGGCTTTGTTCGAGATTGACGCGCGAGCCGACATTCCAGTCGCCAAGCACGGTCTTTGACAGGGTTTCGGGTACGGCCTCGACCGCAAACCAGGCCCCGCGCTCTGCCTGCCCCTTGTCGACGACTGTGAGGCATACACCCGAATGCATGATCGACGCTCCCATGGCTATGCCGTCAAGCGGATAACCACTTTCGACTTCGAAGCGCATCAGCCCGTTGCGCGCTTCCGCCTTCCGGACGGTGCCGACATCTGTGACGAGACCAGTAAACATTGCAGGGCGTATCCTTTGCCGGACTTATGCTAAATTCGAACATAAGTATCGAGAACGTCATCTCCAATCCGTTCCGTTGCGACAGGTCGCCAGCGGGACGCAGAGGCAAGATCGCTGAGGCCAAGCCCCCCGAGCGCCGGAAGGCCGTCCCCACCGATCAGGATCGGTGCGCGGAACCAGGCGATCTGGTCAACGAGCCCTGCCCGGATGAAGGACGCCGCCAGGGTTCCGCCCCCTTCCAGCAGAATGGACGTTATCCCTTCGCCTTCAGCGCGGCGCACGAGCGACTTCACATCCACGCGCAGCCCGTTCCCGCACCGCCAGATGTCTACGCCGCTGGCCGCGAGGATATCCTGCGGCTGGCCTGACGTGGCAACGACCACAGGACCACTGGAAATGGACTGGACAAGGCGCGACTGTTTCGGCGTGCGTCCGCTGGAGTCAGCGACAATGCGGACAGGTTGCCTGACAGGCATTGGCACAGTGCGGGCGGTGAGCAGCGGGTCGTCTGCCAGGACCGTGCCGATACCTACGAGGACCGCATCGTGTTCGGCACGCAACTGGTGGGCGCGTGCGCGCGAACCGCTCGTTGTGATCCACTGGCTGGTGCCATCAGCAAGCGCGATGCGCGCATCCAGCGACGTTGCAATCTTGAGGGTGACCCTCACGCCGCTCATGACTCGTCATTGTCTTCTTCGAGGGCGGTCTTCTCGATGAATTGCGCGAAATCGCTCGGATCCTTGAAGTCGCGATAGACGCTGGCATAGCGGACATAGCCGACGGGATCGACCCGCTTGAGGGATTCCATGACCAGCTCCCCGAGCTCGGATGAAGGCACTTCGGACTCTCCGCCGCTTTCCAGTTTCCGCACGATTCCGGAAACCATCTGATCAATGCGCTCGCGGTCTACAGGTCGTTTACGCACGGCAACCGAGATTGACCTAAACAGTTTGTCACGTTCAAACAGGGACCGCTTGCCATCGCGCTTCACGACAATGATCTCGCGTAACTGGACACGCTCGAATGTGGTGAAACGTGCGCCGCAGCTGTCGCACACACGGCGGCGACGGACTGCGGTGTCGTCTTCAGCCGAACGGCTGTCTTTTACGGCTGTATTTTCAGAACCACAGAACGGACACCGCAAAGCGCATCAAGCTCCCAGGCCATCGTAAATCGGGAACTGGACTGTCAGCGCCTTCACTTCGGCGCGGACCTTGTCTTCAACCGCTGTGCTGTCACCCGCCGCGACTGCGTCGACGACTTCAACGATCCAATTGCCGATCTGCGTGAATTCCGGCTCGCGAAAGCCGCGCGTCGTTCCAGCGGGCGACCCAACGCGAATGCCGCTGGTAATGGTCGGCTTGGCCGGATCGAAAGGTACACCATTCTTGTTGCAGGTGATGAAGGCCCGCTCAAGCGCCTGTTCGGCGTCACGACCAGTCACCTGCTTGGGACGCAGGTCGATCAGCGCGAGGTGCGTGTCAGTGCCACCGGAAACAACATCCAGTCCGCCGGCCTTGCAGGCCGCAGCCATGGCCTGCGAATTCGCCACAACCTGAGCGGCGTACGCCTTGAATTCAGGCGTCAGTGCTTCACCGAACGCGACCGCCTTGGCGGCGATGACGTGCATCAGCGGACCGCCCTGGATACCCGGGAAAATGGCCGAATTGATCTTCTTCGCCAACGCCTCGTCATTGGTCAGGATCATACCGCCACGTGGGCCACGCAGCGTCTTGTGTGTTGTTGTCGTCGCGATGTGGCAATGCTCAAGCGGGTTGGGGTGCACCCCGCCTGCGACGAGACCGGCAAAGTGCGCCATATCGACCAGGAAGATCGCGCCGACATCGTCGGCGATCTCGCGGAATTTCCTGAAATCTATCTGCCTCGGATAGGCAGAGCCGCCCGCAATGATCATCTGCGGACGATGGGCCTTGGCCAGGCGCTCCACTTCCACGAAATCGATCCGGTCATCTTCGCGCCGAACCCCATACTGGACCGCATTGAACCATTTGCCAGACTGGTTGGGCTTTGCACCGTGTGTGAGGTGGCCGCCAGCGTCCAGGCTCATGCCAAGTATAGTGTCACCCGGCTTGAGCACGGCCTGGAATACACCCTGGTTGGCCTGGCTGCCCGAGTTCGGCTGCACATTCGCAAACTGGCAGTCGAACAAGGCCTTGGCGCGGTCGATTGCCAGGTTTTCGGCGACGTCAACAAATTCGCAACCGCCGTAGTAGCGTTTGCCAGGATAGCCCTCGGCGTACTTGTTCGTGAGAATGGAACCCTGCGCATCCAGCACTGCACGCGAAACGATATTCTCGGAGGCAATCAATTCAATCTGATGCTGTTGGCGTGACCGTTCGTCCGCGATGGCTGCGAACAGCTCGGGGTCAGCTTCAGACACCGACATTGTAAAGAATCCGCGCGACTTGATCTGCGCGGGTACTGCCGTGTCAGCCATGAGAATCTCCTGTAGCAAGGGTCAGCACGTCTTTACGCCGCCTGCACTCCTGCTGCAACCACGACGATTTACCAAGAAGATCATGCAAGTCGCAGTATTCTTAGTCCATTTAAGTGACGAATATTGAGTGCCATTACTTGGCTGTATATGATATCATGATTATTGGGGCTGTATTAACAGGCAAACTGCGCACTTGTATCGCAACGGGGCATCGTCAATCATGCGCGAAATCGACCACACGGATGCGCTCGAAATGACGACAGGCATCGTGTCGTCCTTTGTCGCCAACAATGCAGTTCCCGCCTCTGAGTTGCCGGAACTGATCAAGGCTGTCCATGACACGATCGTCAGTCTTTCAAAGGGAGATCCTGTCAAGGAAGATACACCCGAACCTGCGGTGCCTGTTGCGAAATCCATCACGCCAGATTACCTGATATGTCTTGAGGACGGCCGGAAACTGAAAATGCTGAAACGATATCTTCGTTCCCGGTATGACATGACTCCGGAGGAATACAGGGCCCGCTGGAACTTGCCGGCCGAATACCCGATGGTCGCCCCAAACTATGCCAAGATCCGGTCCCAGCACGCCAGAGATATCGGCCTTGGCAAGAAGAAATCGTGACACATAAAGTATTCGACGAGGATTAATTAACCGACCAGCGCCTCAGGCCGCCTGGTCGAGTCCGAGTTGCTTCCATACCGCAAGTATCGCCGCCACGAGTTCATCCATCATGGCCTCGCCGTGAACCGGGCTTGGCGTAAACCGCAAGCGCTCGGTGCCACGCGGCACAGTGGGGTAGTTGATGGGCTGAACATAGATGCCGAAATCGAACAAGAGCGTGTCGGACAGCGCCTTGCAGCGCTCAGGGTCACCAACGAGCAGCGGCACGATATGCGAGGGTGAGTCCATGACAGGCAGGCCCGCGTCAGCGAATTTCTGCTTGAGCAGGGCCGCATTCGCCTGGTGCACAGACCGCAAGCGGCGCCCTTCATCCGTCCGCAGCTTGGACACGCTCTCGAGCGCTCCTGCCGCCATCACAGGGCAGGTCGATGTCGTGAAGATGAACCCGGAGGCCATCGAACGGATCGAGTCGATCACGGTTGAATGCCCGGCAATGTATCCGCCCATCACGCCATAGGCCTTGCCCAGCGTGCCTTCGATAATGTCGATCCGGTCGGCGAGGCCCTGCATCTCTGCCACCCCTGCCCCATTATGCCCGTAAAGTCCGACCGCGTGGACTTCGTCAAGATAGGTCAAGGCGTTGAATTCGTCCGCAAGATCGCAAAGCTCTTCCATCCGGCCGAAATCGCCATCCATCGAATAGACGCTTTCGAACGCAATCAGCTTTGGCCTTTCGGGGTCATCAAGTTCCAGCAGGGCGCGAAGGTGGTCCACGTCATTATGCCGGAAAATGCGGCGGTCCAGACCCGACCGGCGGATGCCTTCAATCATGGACGCGTGGTTGAGCGCGTCGGAGTAGATAATCATGTCGGGCAGTATTTTGCCCAGCGTCGAAAGCGTTGCTTCGTTGGACACATAGCCCGACGTGAACAACAGCGCCGATTCCTTGCCATGCAGATCGGCCAGCTCCCGTTCCAGGTCGACATGGTAGCGAGTCGTGCCCGATATATTGCGTGTACCGCCAGAGCCTGCACCGAAACTGTCAATCGCCTCGTGCATCGCATTGATCACGTCATCATCCTGGCCCATGCCGAGATAATCGTTCGAGCACCAGATCGTGACTTCGCGTTCGCCATCTTCAAACCGCGCGGTCGCCTTGGGAAACCGCCCACGATGGCGATGAAGGTCTATGAAGACCCGGTAGCGGCCCTCGCCATGGATTGCGCCCAGGGCGTCTTCGAATGCTTTAAGATGCTTCATGGCTTGTGGTCGCCCTTGGTGGATTTGTGGCGTTAGATAGGCGGGCACAGCCCGGTTGATAATCCTCAACTACGACAAAGGCCGCATTTGTCGCATACGTGGATTTCCTTAAGAGTCATATCCAGGCGACTGGCGGTCCAATTTGCGCAACAGTGCCGGCCAGGCGAGACGGTTGGCGAGCACCTTGGTCCCTTCAGGATTGCTCTGGCCCTTAACGACGTCCTGAACGGCTTCCGGAGCGACAATCACACCGTCCCGTCCCGCCGACAGGGCGCGAACCTGCATTGTGCAGGCGCGCTCGAGGAAGAACATGCGCAGGAAGGTTTCAGCTGCAGTGCCACCAACGGCCAAAGTGCCGTGATTGTAGAGCAACATCGTGTTCCTTGTGCCGAGATCAGCGACGAGGCGCTCACGCTCTCCAAGATCAAGAGCAACGCCCTCATAGTCATGGTAGGCCAGATCGTGCCGAACCAGCATGGATGTCTGGCTGAGCGGCATCAGGCCATCTTTCTGGCAGGACACCGCGACGCCATCGTCGGTGTGCAGGTGCATGACGACATGCGCATCGTCGCGCGCAGCATGAACAGCAGAGTGAATCGTGAAGCCCGCCGGGTTGATGAAATATTCGGTTTCCTGGATCACGTTACCGTCGAGATCGACCTTCACCAGCGATGAGGCCGTGATTTCCTCAAACAGCATGCCATAGGGGTTGATGAGAAAATGGTGGTCCGGCCCCGGCACGCGGTGGGAAATATGGGTGAAAATCATGTCGTCCCAACCGTGTAAGGCGACAAGACGGTACATCGCGGCCAGATCGACACGCGCTTTCCACTCGTCCGCACTTACAGAACCGCGAATATCAATCTTTTGGGCACCGTCAGCCATTCTGTCTTCCTCCATCTTTTAAAGGGAAAGTACCGGAAATCGCGGGCACATGCCAGTCAAACCTGACACTGGCGTCAGGATAGCGCAGGCATCGAACGCCTTGACGATTCTTCCGGCGCCGCCGACATGTGGGCGCCATGACCCAGTTACGAATATCCTTTTTTGCCTCCAAACGCCCTGAAGCTCAGGAAGCCCTGCCGGAGTTGCGGCGGCTTTACGGACACTTTGCGGAAGAGGACGCCGACGTGATCGTCGCTATAGGTGGTGATGGCGCAATGCTTGATACGCTCCGCCGCCGGTTTGACGATAACAAACCCGTTTACGGCATGCATCGCGGAACCGTGGGCTTCCTGATGAACGATTACAGCGTCGACGGACTGGTCGAGCGAATCAATGCCGCCGAGCGGGCAAGCATCGTTCCCCTCCGCATGATCGCAACCGACACCCATGGCCAACACCACAGGGCACTGGCCATCAACGAAGTTTCACTACTGCGTCAGACGGCCCAATCGGCTCGCCTCAAGATCACCGTCGACGACCGGTTGCGCATGGAAGAGCTGACCTGTGACGGCGTTATGGTGGCCACGCCCGCCGGATCGACCGCCTATAACCTGTCGGCACACGGTCCGATCCTGCCGATTGGCGCCAACCTCCTGGCGCTGACCCCTGTAAGCGCCTTCAGGCCGCGACGCTGGAAAGGCGCGCTTTTACGCCATGACGCAACGGTCAACATTGATGTCATTGCCCCTGACCGCCGGCCTGTGGCCGCCGCTGCCGACAATCAGGAAGTCAGAAACATTGTCCATGTGCAAGTTCGCGAGAGCCGGGACCAGCGACTGACCATGTTGTTTGATCCAGGGCATGCGCTTGACGAACGCATACTGCGCGAGCAATTCGCGTTTTGATGTGACGTCTGACTTGTCAGCGTTTTTTTAAGGCTTCGCTCATAGTGTTGTCCTGCAAATGCGGGGCGAATTGATGTTCGACAAATTACTTGGGAAATGGCGTCTTACGGCAGGTCGCTCGACCGCTGAAACGAAGCAGGTTTCCACGCCGGACATTTCCCGCGTCATCAAGATGCGCACGCCGGAACCGGAAGACTCCAAGGCTGTGATCGCCAGTTCGGTCGATCCGGAAGAACTTGCCGACAAGGCAGAGGCGGCGGTCGATTCCCTCTCCGAACGGTTCGAAGCATGGATGTCCGCTGACCTGGACAATCTGATAGCCTCCTGGAACGCCGCAAACGTCCCGGATGCGACTCCGGAAGAATACCGCGCCGTCTTCATGGCCGCACACAACATACGTGGGGTCGCGGGGTCTTACGGTTACCCTGCAATATCGCGCCTTTGCGGATCGCTTTCGACCCTGCTCAGCGACACACACCCAGGCGAGAACTCCGCCCTCATCAATCTGCATGTCGAAGCGTGCCGCGCCGCCTTCATCGGGGTTGGCAGGGGCGACGGCTCCGATTCAGTCGCTGACGCCGTTTGCGATGCGCTCGAGCAAACGGTCGCCGCAAAAGCCGCCACCAACTGATCAGACATTGACCCGCGACAGCAGTTCGACGGTCTGGCCGTATCCCGCTTCTTCGGGGATGAACAGGCAGGGTTCACCCGTATCGGTCTTTCCGGCCTGCGGCAGCACCATGACAACATCTTCTGCGCCGAACCGTTCAGCCGCCTCTGCGACTGATGTGCTGCGGGCCAGTTTCACAAGGTTCATCCGGGTCGGAAAAATGATCGTGGCCTTTCCGGCAAGCTCCATGTCGAGTGCTTCGCTTGCGCCCAGCCAGACGGCATCCGTCGTTTCGCGGCCATCATGCGCGGCAATCTGGTCGGACGGTGCTGGCGCCAGGTAGAAATGTGTGTCGAAGCGCTTCGGCATCATCTCCGGCGTAATCCAGTGGCCAAAGTGGATCAGGCTGTCTAGCGCCAGAACGAGGCCGTTATCGCGTATCAGTTCCAGGAAGCTTTCCTCCTGCCGGTCAACGGCACCGCGGTGCGGTGCAAGCTTCTCGGATATCTCGGGACCAACAAGCGGCGCGCCAGGGCCACGCCTGCTCGCATGCCGCGCCAACAGCAAGCCTGACTCCTCAAACGCCTCACGCACCGCCGCAATTCGTGCATCTTGCTGCACCGGACCAAAATCGCCGTCAGTATAGGCATCCCAGTCCGGACTGGAGTCTTCGTCATTGGCCTTGCCACCCGGGAACACGAGTGCGCCAGCCGCGAAATCGATCTGATAATGGCGCTTTACCATGAGGACTTCAGGCGCGGTTTCTCCGTCCCGAATGATCAGGACAGTGGCTGAAAGACGTGGTGTCGAAGGGGTCTTCGTCATGCTGGTAACCTCGATTGGTCAAATTTCGCAAAAATGCAGCCGATTATCTGCGCGTGATGTTCAACTCTCGCCCTTAGGGAAGGCAAGAGACAACACACAGGAAAGGAGTTGGCCATGCGCGCCATTCAATCCCCGCTTGATCGTCAGGCCCGCCTTTCCCCTGCCCCGCAGTTGCGCTTTCATACAGTTGTTCACCTCTTGAGCGGCGATTCACTCGGTCAGGTTTGCGAAACTCCCGTTGCATTCGAAGAGCGTGTCGCGTTCGGTCCCCGTACGATGCCTAACGAGGTTGCCAACCCTGCCAAGTGGCTGGCCGACCAGCTGAGCCGCATCGCGAGCGCTACGCATGGCCAGCCAGCCAGCCAGCGCCCTATACTCGTCTCAGCTCCTATCGCAGCGCTCGCGCATTCGAACACGGCCGTCGCTTGCGACGCCGCCATCCGCCGGACGTCACTTTGCCAACAGGAAGTATGCCTCGAGTTTGCAGATGCCGCATTCGCCGGGGGCGCGGCTGATTATGTTGTTCGTCTGGGTTTGCTGCGCCGCCATGGCTTTCGTGTTGCCATTGACATGCGTCGATCATGGCAGACGCCGCTCAGCGATTCACTGCGCCTGCTGATCGATACGATCCGCGTGGATGCCAGAGCACTTGAAACCAATCCCGATCTGATGGACCTGGTTGAAGCTGCGGATGCGTCGGGTATCCTGATCGTTGCCGAGAACGCGCACTGGCGCGATGGCGAATACCTGGCACGCGTGGGTGTTCATGCTGCCACGCACCCGAGAACTGACGCCTAGGCGGCGTCGAATTCTTTCTCGCTCTCCTCTTCAGCAGCCATTTCCGAATAATAGTCGAGTTTGTCGAGCAGGTAGTCGAGGTCATCCTTGGGTATGGCCTGAAATTGTGTGAGAACCCGCTCGATCATGCGCGCGCGGAACCTTGCGCGATCATTGGCGCCGCCATCATGCGTTGTCTCGTGGAAAACATTCACGGCGGCACGAAATGCAGGAAGCATCTTGCGCGGCAACCCAGCCCGATCGAATACGGCCTGCAGCCCGAGCGGCCCGGCATCATGGATCATCAACCAGACGCGCTGGTGGCCAACGCCGGACAATTCAGCGAGCGCATGCTCGACAAACGGCATCTGGCCGCAGCACAGCGCCCGCATGATCAGCGAATGCCCCAGACGCCCGTTCAGATTCAGCTGGGAGACGAAACGCGGCAGATCGTGAGTTCGCCCTGCCTGTTCGACCAGATCGATTGTCGCGCGCTCACGTGCGCTGCCAGCTAGGTCGATCGCCATCTGGGCCGGCAACTCGTGACGGTTGACCAGGAGGTCAAACAGCTGCCCTGAGACCAGGGACACCATTTTCTCTGCGATATGCGTCGGAATGAACTCCCGCTTGATCAGACCGCTCTGAACAACCTCGTCCGCCCCGAAACGCCGCAGTGTGTCATCATAGGCCTTATCGCTAAATTCGGCGCCATTGTTCTTCGATACCGCCCGAACAGCCTCCACTGCGCCATGCTCTGAAATCACTTCGGTGAGGGTGATCGACAGGGAATTGCGATTGGCAATGGCAGCCTGCTTGGCAGCCGTGACGGCCAGAACCAGTTCAATCAGGTCTTCATCGGTAAAGACGGGCGAATCCTGAAGCACCGGAATGGCGACAGCCTCGATATCCTGGGCCAGCTTAAGGGCAATTTCGCGCGGCAGGACAGGCGAATTGCGCAGCGTGACAGACAAGGTGCGGCGCACCAGATCGGCCGAATCCTCCGCCAGAATTGCCATGATCTCGTTGGCGAACGACTTTTCGCGATCACTCAAAACGTCGAGTGCAATACGGCGGCAGACGCGGTGCGCCACTGACGCACGCTGCTCGGGGGTTTCACCCCGCATCAGCCGTTCAATGTCCTGCTCGGTCAGCTGCGGTCGTATACTCTGAACGCTCATTGGCCCGTAATCCCCAAGAATCAATATCGGTCAATTTCTCCCAGCGCGGTTAACACAGCGTTTACCAGAGCATCCAGACTGCATCACAAACGAAAAGCACCGGACTTCATCCCTGAAGTCCGGTGCTTTTGATTTTAATCCGATTTGGTCGGATCTACTCGTCGTCTTCCTTGAAGAGGTCTTCGCGCGAAACTGTCTCGTCCGTCACCTTGGCCGTGGCCAGGATGTGGTCCACAACCTTGTCCTCATAGATCGGTGCGCGCAGCTGGGCCATGGCATTCGGGTTCTTCTGGAAGAACTCTACAACCTGACGCTCCTGCCCCGGATACTGCCGGGCTTCAGCGATCAGCGCCTGGTTCACTTCCTGCTCGGTGATGCGGACATCAGCGATCCGGCCGATCTCCGCCAGCACGAGACCAAGGCGTACGCGGCGCTCGGAAATCTTGCGATACTCATCCTTGAGTTCATCTTCCGACTTCGCCTTATCCTCATCAGAAACCCGACCCGCATCCATTTCGGTCTGCAGCTGCTGCCAGATCTGGGCAAACTCCTGCTCGACCATGTTGGGCGGCAGATCGAAGCTGTGTGCGTCGTCGAGCTTGTCGAGCAGATCACGCTTCGCTTTTGAGCGGGACGCAGTGTCATGCTCCGCCTTGAGCTGGTCCTTCACAAGGCCCTTCAGCTGATCAAGGTCTTCAAGACCGAGGCCTTTGGCGAAATCATCATCAAGTTCCGGCGTCTTGGGCGCACGAACTTCCTGCACCTTCACTTCGAAGACCGCCGGCTTGCCAGCGAGATCAGCCGATGGGTAATCTTCAGGGAACGTGACATTGAGTTCTTTTTCCTCGCCGGTTTTGACGCCGACGAGCTGTTCTTCAAAGCCCGGGATAAAGCGGTTGGCGCCGAGCACGACCGATTGCTGCTCTGCCGCGCCACCTTCGAAGGCCACGCCGTCGACCTTGCCGACGAAATCAATGACGACCGCGTCGCCGTCTTTCGCTTTGGCAGTCTTGGCGCGGGGCTCGTACTGCGTGTTCTGTTCAGCGATTCGGCCAAGTGCTTCGTCGATCTGCTCGTCAGAAACGTCTGCAACCGGACGCGCAATTTCCAGGTTCGCGATGTCTGCTGGTGTGAACTCGGGCATCACGTCGATGTCCATGTGGTAGGCAAGATCAGCTTCGCCCTTGATCACAGCTTCCATGTCGGCATCAAGGCGCACACTTGGCTGGCCAGCCGGACGCAGCTCATTTTGTTCCAGGGCTTTCTGGTTGGTTTCATCGACAAGCTTGTTGACGAGTTCACCCATAAGGTCCCGACCGAACATTTTCCGAACGTGAGCAGCCGGAACTTTGCCCGGACGGAAGCCTTTCAGCCTCATGCTCGGGCGAATTTCTTCAATTCGCTCGTCAAGCTTCGTTTTGAGTTCGCTCGCCGGAACCTTCACTTCGAATGTGCGGCTAAGACCTTCTGCCTTGGTCTGGGTTACTTCCATTGTTTTATTCATCCGTTTTTGGCGTCGCGAGGCAAAAAAGCACGCTGGAGGCTGTGTGAACCTGTCTGAAGGCGCGGCTTATGTCATAGGCTAAAGCGCCTGTCCACGCAGACTATGCGGGATATGCTGCATGTTCAGAAGTCTGGTGCGGATGAGAGGACTCGAACCTCCACGCCTTGCGGCGCTGGAACCTAAATCCAGTGCGTCTACCAATTCCGCCACATCCGCGATCCGCGGTTCCTAACCGAGCAGACCGGACGTATCAACAGGAAAGACCATGAGCGTCGATTTTCAAGCGGTTTCGCCATGCAGGGCGCTCAATATGTCTGGCACATGATGCGGCAAATCCTCGGAAATCAGGCCTGCTCCCACGCGCCGTCCTGCCTCACCGTGAACCCATGACGCCATGGCGGCAGCCTCAAGCGTGGGCATGCCCTGAGCCATCAGCCCCGCAACAAAACCTGCCAGCACATCGCCCGAACCCGCCGTCGCGAGCCATGGCGTCGCGTGCGTGTTCACGATCGCTCGCCCGTCTGGCGCCGCGATGACCGTGTCGGCCCCCTTCAACAACACCACACATCCGGCCTCTTTGGCCGCACGGCGGGCCGTTTCGATCTTGTTGACGCCGGAATCCTGCGCGTATCCGAAAAGGCGGTGAAACTCTCCCGCATGTGGCGTGACGATGTCATCAGGCCTGAGGCGCTTGAACAAAGCGTTGTGTGAACCCTCAAAAACGGTCAGCGCATCTGCGTCGAGAAGGGCCCGCGCCCTGGACTTAAGGATGGTTTCGACATTCGCCCGCGTCGCCGGTGTCACGCCTGCGGCGGGGCCAACGATCACCACCTGTGCCGATTGGCCCGCCAATTCAAGGTCTACGGCGTCATTTATCGGTTGCAGCATGATGGCCGTGAGATGGCTTGCATTCACACTTACCGCGCCGGGCGGCGACAGAACCGTGACCAGCCCCGCCCCTATCCTGAGTCCCGCCATCGCCGCGAGGCGCGCCGCACCGGTCGCGGATGCCGGCCCGCTTACAACTTTCAGATGTCCACGCGCGTGCTTGTAAACGACTGGTCCGAGCCGCGGCATGAGAGGCCCCCACAGCATCGGGCCGTTCTCGACCGTGAGCGTCTGCACCGGCACCCCGATATCAGCCGTCGCAACCAGCCCGCAATAAGCCGAGGCCGGTTGCAGGACGTGTGCCGGACGCAAACCCGCAAATGTGATCGTTCCCTCAGCACGAAAACAGGGACCAAGCGGCCGTGCTTTCAAACCATCGACGCCGGATGGCACATCAACGGATACAACCCGGCCTCCCCGCTCTGCCAGTGCTGCTGCCATGCCATCCAGGGGACGTGACAAGCCGCCGCCGAAAAGTGCATCGAGCACGATGGCGTGGGGTGCTTCAAGAGCCGATTCGAGCGGATGGACATTGCCGTCCCACATCGCGGCCGCCTTGGCGGCGTCACCTGTCAGGCTCGCCTTGTCATGTGTGCAGTAGACCTCAACCTCACGCCACAGCCTCGAAAGCTGGGCCGCAGCCACAAAGCCGTCACCGCCATTGCCGCCTGGGCCGCAAAGGACCTGCACCTTGCCTTCCGGCCAGCGCGCATGAAGAAACTCCGCGACGGCGTTGCCGGCACGTTTCATTACATCAAAACTGTCTGTGCCTGCTGTGAAAACTGCCTGCTCAGCGGCGGTCATTTCCTGCGGTGTAATAATTGGTCTGCCCATAGGGCGACCTCATAACACGCGTGTAGCAGATTCGCTTCCATATTCAGCAACATGAAGGGCCGTTGGCGTTCGCGAAAGCTGGGTCACGGAACAATGCCCCGGGCGAAACACAACGACTCTCGGATCCGACTCGATCATGCCGGCCAATGCATTGATTGCCACGAAGTGAGAGAAGACAACTGTATCATCAGGCAGGCCAGTAACGAAGTCGAGCATGGCCTGTCGCCAGCCCTGGAAGTCGTGTGACGCACCTTTCCATTCGCCCGCCATCAATGTGCGTAACCACGCCACGCGATCCTCCACATCGTCGGGCGTATCTATTTCGGATACTTCCGGTGCCACTTTCGCGACCAGACCCATACGCTGCTCGAAAGGCAAGGCGGTTTCTCGGCACCGCAGCATCGGACTGGAGATGGCTGACTTTGCACCGAGGTTTTCAAGTGCAACGGCGACGGCATTTGCCTGCTGCTTGCCGAGGTCGCTCAATCCAGGGTCCGGATGATCACCCCAACCGGCTGCGGCCTCACCATGCCTGACGAGAAAAATCACGCCGCGACCTGAACCTGGTTCGGATCGAGCCCTATCTGATGTGCGACCAATCCCTTCTCGGCGCAAACATCCAGCGCGTGAAGGTAGGCGACCGGCTTGGCGATATTCAGTCTCGCCCGCGCGGCATCAAGAGGCTCATGAAGCAAGGCAATGATGTCCTCGCGCACGATACGCGAAGCGGCGGCACCGTTCCGCTTGCCTTCACGGAAGCAATCCATGATGCGCGCTTCCTTTGGCACGCTCTTCATGATCTGGCGGCAACCCATATAAGAAATGAATATCACGCCCAGGCCTGGGTTCTGGCCGTAGGTAAAGGCAAGCAGGCTTGCTTCGCCCAGCGCGTCCCGACCATATCCAGACAGGACATGGAACAGGTCGTGCGTGTCGCGCAGCCGATTGCCGAACCAGTAATAGTCGTCATCAAAATCTCGAACCGCTCCACGAAATTTCTCGCTTTCGTCAACCAGTCCCTGGGCTGTCAGACCCTCACGCTCCATGAAATCCACATAAGCATGCCCAACCGTGCCTTTCGGCAACGCACGGATCCAGTCATGATCATCCAGCATCGGAGGCAGGTATTCTCGCTTTGCCAGCAGCGCCTTCCCCTCTTCGCTTTCCGCAAACGCATGAAAGTTCTTTTCGAAAGAGCGGCCATTCAGAGACTCGATAATATGAAACACCTGCTCTGTGTCTTCTTTATCAGCGATAAGATTCTGCATATGCCTCCACGCCGTGAACGGGCGGAACTTGGCCGGACGGCGATCAGGATGAACAAACACTTCGGTCATGACGTACGCTTTCGCTGAAATTACGAATTTACCCTAGCATGTGCGGATTAACAATTAAAGTGACGCACGCGTCATATTTCGAACATCAGGTCCGTTCAGTCGGTGGTCAATTTCGGGGCACGCGTGCCCAATTGTTGACCACGTGTTCTGATCCCACTGCCCTTTCAGCATCTAGCGCTCGCCTCGCAGCGAGAGTACGCCTACCCAAAATCAATACCAAATTCAGCGGCTGGGAGAACATGGGCCATGAAAAAAATCGAAGCGATCATCAAGCCATTCAAACTGGACGACGTAAAGGAAGCGCTACAGGAAATCGGCCTGCAGGGCATGACCGTTATTGAGGCCAAGGGGTTCGGCCGTCAGCGCGGACATACAGAACTGTATCGCGGCGCCGAATATGTCGTCGACTTCCTGCCAAAGCTCAAGATCGAAATCGTGCTTGCTGACAGCGCTGTCGAGGGTGCCGTTGAGGCCATCAAGAAAGCCGCGCACACCGACAAGATTGGCGACGGGAAGATCTTCGTTTCAGAGGTGCTGGAAGCCGTGCGCATCCGGACCGGAGAAACCGGCGACGCGGCGCTTTAATCCTGCAATAAACAACTCTCGACTCAGCAAACCACATTCCTGGAGGGCAAATCCAATGGCTGACAAGCTTATAAAAATGATGAAGGACGAGGACGTACAATACGTCGACCTTCGTTTCACAGACCCGCGCGGCAAGATGCAGCACGTGACCTTCCACAAGGGCATGGTTGAAGATGACTTCTTCACCGAGGGCCAGATGTTTGATGGATCGTCCGTTGCGGGCTGGAAGGCCATCAACGAGTCCGACATGTTGCTGATGCCTGACCAGGATACAGCGATGATCGACCCATTCTTCCAGCAGACGACGCTGGCCGTAATGTGCGATGTCCTGGATCCCATCACGGGCCAAGCCTACAACCGCGACCCGCGCACGACCGCAAAGAAAGCTGAAGCCTATGTCAAGGCGGCGGGCGTTGGCGACACAGTGTTCTTCGGACCGGAAGCTGAATTCTTCGTGTTCGACGACGTACGTTGGTCAGTTGAGCCGCACAATACCGGCTACAGCTTCGATTCGACCGAGTTGCCGATCAATACCGGGAAAGAATACCCAATGGGCAACATGGGCCACCGCCCTGGTCCAAAAGGCGGCTACTTCCCTGTCCCACCGATCGATTCCGAGCAGGACATGCGCGGTGAAATGCTGTCGATCATGGGTGATATCGGCCTCGAGCCTGAAAAGCACCACCACGAAGTGGCGCCCGCCCAGCACGAACTGGGTCTGAAATTCTCGACACTGACCGTTATGGCTGATCGCCTTCAACTCTATAAGTACGTCATTCACAATGTTGCAGCGTCCTACGGCAAGACGGCGACCTTCATGCCGAAGCCGATGTTCAAGGATAACGGATCAGGCATGCACGTACACCAGTCGATCTGGGGCGGCGGCAAACCACTCTTCGCCGGCGATAAGTATGCCGGTCTGTCCGAGATGTGCCTCTACTACATTGGCGGCATCATCAAGCACGCAAAGGCCCTGAACGCGATCACTAACCCGTCGACCAACAGCTACAAGCGCCTGGTCCCCGGTTATGAAGCGCCCGTGATGCTGGCCTACTCGGCTCGAAACCGTTCGGCATCCATTCGCATCCCGTTCGGCTCCAATCCAAAAGCCAAGCGTATTGAAACGCGTTTCCCTGATCCGACAGCGAACCCATATCTTGCCTTCGCAGCCCTGCTCATGGCCGGTCTCGACGGCATCGAGAACAAGATCCACCCAGGCGACGCCATGGACAAGGATCTCTATGACCTGCCGCCGGAAGAGGCCAAGTCGATCCCACAAGTCTGCGGATCACTCCGCGAGGCACTCGCGGCACTTGATGCGGACCGCAAATTCCTTACCAAGGGCGGCGTTTTCGATGACGATCAGATCGATGCCTACATCGAATTGAAGATGGAAGAGAACATGCGCTACGAGCTTCACCCTCACCCGGTGGAATTCGACATGTATTACAAAGTCTAAGAGCGAGACCTCTCGAAAGCTCAGTGAGGCCGGCATTTTCGGGTGTCGGCCTTTTGCTTTTGGGCAGAAGCAGAAACGCCCCGGATCGATGACCCGGGGCGTTTCTGCTTTTGAGTATCAATTGTAGTCAGCCCGCTTCTGGCTGGCTCTTTTTGGCGTGGACGTAGAGCGGCTCGGCATTGCCTTCAACCACTTCACCATTGATCACGACTTCTTCGACACCACGCAGGTTCGGCAATTCGAACATGGTATCGAGCAAGATTGATTCCATGATCGAGCGCAAACCACGCGCACCGGTCTTGCGTCCGATGGCACGACGGGCCACGCTGGTCAGCGCCTCAGGCGTAAACGTCAGAGCGACATTCTCCATGTCGAACAGCTTCTGGTATTGCTTCAGCAGCGCGTTCTTCGGCTGCGTGAGAATCTCAATCAGGGCCTTTTCATCCAGGTCTTCAAGCGTCGCAATGACGGGCAGACGCCCGATGAATTCCGGGATCAGACCAAACCGCTGAAGGTCTTCCGGCTCGGTGTTGCGCAGGATTTCGCCAACGCTGCGTGCCTCCGGGTCTTTCAGCGACGCCCCAAAGCCGATCGACGCATTGTCGCCGCGTGACGAAATGATCTTGTCCAGCCCGGCAAAGGCTCCACCAACGATGAACAGAATATTCGTCGTGTCGACCTGCAGGAACTCCTGCTGGGGATGCTTGCGTCCGCCCTGTGGCGGAACGGCTGCAACCGTGCCTTCCATGATCTTCAGAAGCGCTTGCTGGACGCCCTCGCCCGACACATCACGCGTGATGGACGGATTGTCCGACTTGCGCGAAATCTTGTCGATTTCGTCGATGTAAACGATGCCGCGCTGGGCACGCTCAACGTTGTAGTCGGCCGATTGGAGCAGCTTCAGGACGATATTCTCGACATCTTCACCGACATAGCCGGCTTCGGTCAGGGTTGTCGCGTCGGCCATCGTGAACGGCACATCCAGGATGCGAGCCAGGGTTTGCGCAAGCAAAGTCTTGCCGCAACCCGTTGGGCCAACCAGCATGATGTTGGACTTCGAAAGCTCCACACCATCCGTTTTACCGGCGTGTGACAGGCGCTTGTAATGGTTATGCACGGCCACCGACAGGATGCGCTTTGCATGGCGCTGGCCAATAACGTAATCATCCAGCACGTCGCAGATTTCCTGCGGTGTCGGCACGCCTTCGCGCGACCGCACCATAGCTGTCTTGTTTTCTTCGCGGATGATGTCCATGCACAGTTCGACGCATTCGTCGCAGATGAACACCGTTGGTCCGGCGATCAGCTTTTTCACTTCATGCTGGCTCTTTCCACAGAAAGAGCAATAAAGCGTATTCTTTGAATCGCCTGATCCGTTTTGCTTGGTCATACCGTCCTCAATGCCGGGTAAGGTTTAACGGGGCCTTTAAGCGCCCTTACCCGGTTCGTTATTATGACAATAAGGGTCATGGCCCGCCCTGCAAGAGGTGGGCCGCATTTGGTGGGGAGCGTCGTCGACTATTTTTCGTCCTCAGAGTCGCGACGCTCAAACACCTTGTCGACGATCCCGAACTCGACAGCTTCCTCGGCCGTCAGGAACGTATCCCGGTCGAGCTTGCGCTCGATCACGTCGTATTCCTGGCCGGTATGCTTGACGTAAATGTTGTTCAGGCGGCGTTTCAGGTCGATAATGTCCTGCGCGTGCCGCTCGATATCTGTAGCAACGCCTGAATATCCGCCCGATGGCTGGTGCAACATGACGCGCGCATTTGGCAGGCAGGTGCGCATTTCTTTTTCACCAGCTGCGAGCAGAAGCGAGCCCATGCTGGCCGCCTGTCCGAAGCAGACTGTCGAAATCGGGCACCGTATATATTGCATCGTATCGTAGATCGCGAGGCCCGATGTGACGTATCCGCCGGGGCTGTTGATATACATCGCGATATCTTTTTTCGGGTTTTCAGACTCAAGAAACAGGAGCTGCGATGTGATCAGGGCAGCCATACCGTCATCAATCCCGCCTGTTACGAAGATGATTCGCTCCTTCAGCAGGCGCGAAAAGATATCAAAAGCCCGCTCCCCTCGGCTGGTCTGTTCCACCACCATCGGAACAAGGTTGAGGGCAGTCTGGTACGAACTCGTCATGAAATCAGGCCTCGGGGCTGGCTGTCAGGAATCTCTGTTCTGCCAGAACTGGCAGAAGGACCTATATTTGTCCACGCGTGACTGACCGCAAGAGGCTTTGGGCTGTGGAATGCCTGCATCAGCGCCACGGCCATTCTGGCGCACTACTCGGCAAGGGTGCGTCCGGCGCCTGCATGAAGGCGAGATAGTCGGCGTGGACTGTCTCCGCCTGCAGGTCACGCAAAAGCATATGGTAACCATCCGCATAATACACTGTCCGAACACTGCCAGGCAGGTCCCTTGCGGTACGTTTTACACCAGATGGCGGGATCACAAGGTCATTCGCGCCATAGGAAAACAAGGTGGGTACGTCTGCTGGTAAACTCGCTGACCGCGTGTGAGCGGTCTCCATCAGGCTTACCACGCCATAGACCTGGTCGATGCGGTTAAACGGCTGCATCAGGGGATCGGCCCATGTCCGGCGTAGCATCTCGACATTGTCGGATGGCTGAATCTTCACGAGCCGGCGTGGCGGCCGCACGATCCAGCCCGGACGGGTGCGCGTCGAAGCCCACAGGCTGGCCCGATAGATCGGATTCATCGCGCCCCAACCACGCAGCCCCGGCCCGGAGGCGATGAACCGATCGGCCCTGGGCGCATCGTCAGACCCAAAAGCGCTGATCGCCACGGCGGCCCCCATGGATATGCCGACCACCGTGATAACCGCATCAGGGTGTTTCGCCCTGGCAACGTCGACCGCCGTGCGCAAGTCGTTGCGCATGAGTTCCTCATCTGGCCAGATCCCCCGCCCCGGCGACCGACCGAATCCTCTCTGGTCATAGGCATAGGTGGTCACACCCCTGGCGGCCCAATAAGGCGCTGCCATGTGGAAGGCGTTCGCATAATCATTCATGCCGTGCACGCCGACGACGACGAAGTCCGGGGATTCGACATTTTCGGCTGGCCACACCGTGAGACCCAGCTTCGCGTCATCGGACGCGACAAACAGATCGTGATCGGTGTCGAAGTGAGGTCCAACAGGATGAGACACGAATTGCGGTCCTTGCGTGAGCGGGTGCGTACAGCTGGTCAGCGTCACCGCAGCTATCAGAAAGGTCAGGACTCCAAGGCACCACGAACGGCGCGCCGCAGTTCCGGCAGCACGTCTGTTTCGAACCAGGGATTGCGTTTCAGCCATGCCGTGTTTCTCCAACTCGGATGAGGAATAGTGAACATTTGTTCACTCGTAAAGGCTTTCCAGTTTTTGACCGTTTCGGTCAGCGAGCCTGCCGTCCTTTCTCTCAGATGCCATTTCTGGGCATAGGCACCGACGAGGACCGTCACGCGAATATTCGGCAATCTCGACAAAAGTCCCTCGCGCCAGGTTGCCGCGCAGCGTTTCATCGGCGGCCGGTCGCCGCCCTTGGCGTCATTGCCGGGAAAACAGAAACCCATCGGAATAATCGCCATTCGTGACGCATCGTAGAACTCGTCTTCCGAGACGCCCATCCAGTTGCGCAAGCGAACGCCGGATGGGTCGTTGAACGGCGTCCCCGTTACATCTGCCAGGTTTCCAGGGGCCTGCCCGGCGACCAGTACGCGGGCCGTATCGCTCGCCTGCAGAACAGGGTTCGGAGCGCGCGCCATCTCATGCTCGCACAGCCGGCATGCGCGGACGCCATTCAGATATGATTTGAGATCGTCGGTCATGACGTCATATTCGGGCATTCCAATACTGCTGGAAAGGCTGTCTTCTCATGACCAATGCAATTGTCAGAACAATCGATCCGCGCGCCCGTGACCTCGGTGGCGGATTTCACGTGCGCAGGGTGCTGCCGTTCCACGCCCACAAGATGGTCGGGCCATTTATCTTCTTCGATCACTTCGGCCCTGTCGAATACGCACCGGGCGACGGTTTTGACGTCCGCCCTCATCCGCATATCGGTCTCGCCACAGTGACATACCTGTTTGAGGGCGCGATCCGCCATAAGGACAGCCTTGGTTCGGACCTGGTCATTCGCCCCGGCGCCGTGAACTGGATGACCGCCGGCCACGGCATCGTGCACTCAGAGCGCACGCCAGCACCGGAACGCGAAGCTGGCCAGAGCATGCACGGCCTGCAAACCTGGGTTGCCCTGCCGGTCACCCACGAAGACATGCCGCCATCATTCGTCCATCATCCTGCAGACACGCTCCCGACATTCGTGATCAACGGCGCAGATATTCGGGTGCTCGCCGGCGAGGCGTGGGGCCATCGCTCACCCGTCAGCTTTCCCTGGCCCATCCTTTACGCAGCCATCGAAACCCCGAACGGCGCCAGCATGGTTCTTCCCGCCACACTTGCGGAGGAACGCGCTCTCTATCTCGTGTCGGGTGGTGTCACGGTCGACGGTAGTCAGATCGGCGAAGGCGTGATGGTTGTCTTCACGCCAGGCGTCGATATTGCTGTGGAATTCCTGCCTGGCACGAAGGCCGTCATCTGCGGAGGCGCGTCGCTCGACGGCGCCCGGAATATTGACTGGAACTTCGTCGCATCCAGTGCAGACCGGATCGACCAGGCCAAGCAAGACTGGAATGAATCCATCAGATTGCACGGCACAGAACGCTTTCCGTTTGTTCCGGGTGACGATACGGAATGGATACCCCTGCCCTGAAATCGCCACATTTGATTGAGACGCCCGCGATAGGCGATCTTCGGGAAGGGAGTTCGCCATACACAAGACTATAAAGTCTCAGAGAGGGTGAATACATGAACATCAAACTTATCGCCGGCGCAGCCGCATCAATCGCTATGCTCGCAGCTTGCGCAACACCAACCGTTGCCGAATCCGAAACCGCTGCAAGCCTGGACGCCGCATCGGCTGACGTTTCCGCCGACGTTGCTGCTGAAGCAGCAGATGTTGCCGAAGAAGCAGCTCCTGCTGCTGAAGTCGCAGAAGACGCTGCTGTTGAAGCCGCTGTGGCAGCCGAAGTTGCTGAAACCACTGAAGACGCAACTGTCGCAGCAGAAGCTGCCGACGTTGCCGAAGAGGCTGCAGAAGAAGCCGCCGACGCTGCAGCCGTTGCAACCGAAGCCGCCGCTGACGCTGCGGAAGAAGTTGCTGAAGAAGCAGCCGATGAAGCAGAGGCTGCTGCTGAAGAAGCGACCGAATAGTTTCTGACCAATTTCAAGACGATTCAGGGCGGGTTCCAGAAATGGAGTCCGCCCTTTTTCCTGATCCCGGTGATCTCCTGCAGCTTGAAGCCTGCCACCGGCCATGCCAGACCCTTTGGTAATCTACAAACAACGCCCATTGGAGGGGCAGACATCCATGAAATATTTCGCACTCGCCGTGTCGCTTGTGGCGCTTGCCGCATGCGGCGGCCCGAAGCAGGAAACGCCCGCGCCGGCACCCGCCGCCGAAACGCCACAAGCTGAAACACTTCTGCTTCCGCTTCCAACTGACACGACTGCAGATATCAATGCCAAAGACCTTGCCGTACGCGTAAAGACACTGGCCGACGACACGTTCGAAGGTCGCGGGCCGGGTACGCAGGTTGGTGAGGCTGCCGCTGCATGGATTAGCGCCGAAATGGCCCGCCTCGGCCTTGAGCCTGGTGGCGATGACGGCACATATTTCCAGAAAGTTGCCATGGTCAATCAGACCATTGATCCGGAACAGTCCTTCCTCACTTTCACCGCGCCGGATGGCACCGAGATGCCAACCGTCCTGAAGGAAGACTCAGTCATCTGGACCAAGCAGCAAGGGGCCGACAAGACCTCGTTTGCGCCATCTGATGTCGTCTTTGTCGGCTACGGTGTCGTTGCGCCCGAATATGGCTGGAATGACTATGCGGACCAGGATTACACCGGCAAGACCGTTGTCATTCTCGTAAACGACCCCGGCTTCGCAACAGGTGATCCGGAGCTCTTCAAGGGCAAGGCCATGACCTATTATGGCCGCTGGACCTACAAGTTTGAAGAGGCCGCCCGTCAGGGTGCAGCCGCTGCTATCATCGTCCACGAAACCGAACCGGCATCCTATGGCTGGGATGTCGTCAAGAATTCCTGGTCAGGCGCACAGTCTGATCTTGTGCGTGCCGATGGCGGCGCAAACCGTGCACAGGTCGAAGGCTGGATCACGCGTGACATGGCTGAGAAGCTATTCTCTACGGCTGGCATGGACTTCGATGCCATGAAGACTGCCGCGAAGACACGCGGCTTCCAGCCAGCACCGCTTGAGGGTGTCAAGGCAACAGGCGAGATCGTCCAGACAATCGACAAGCTGGACAGCCGCAACGTGATAGGCGTCCTGCCCGGCACGACGAGGCCTGACGAATATGTTCTCTATACAGCTCACTGGGATCACCTGGGCAAAAAAACAGGTGCCAAGACAGGGGCCCCCGGCGAAGACTTTTACGAGGACCAGATATTCAATGGTGCCGTCGATAACGCGACGGGTGTGTCAGCGCTTCTCGAACTCGCAGAAGCCTTTGCACAGGAACCGCATGAGCGCTCGGTCATGTTCCTGTCTGTCACACTTGAGGAGTCCGGCCTGCTTGGCTCTGAATACTTCGCCGAAAACCCCACCGTGCCGCTCAACAAGATCGTGGCGGGCCTGAACATGGATGGCGCACTTCCCATCGGCCCGACCCGTAACATGGTCGTCATCGGTTATGGCGCATCTGAACTCGAAGACCGCCTGGCGGAGATTCTCAAAGCGGACAATCGCGTTGTCACGCCAGACGGCAAACCGGAGGCCGGGTATTTCTACCGTTCCGACCATATCTCGCTTGCCAAGCGCGGCGTGCCGATGCTGTATGCGGATGGCGGCGAAGACAAGGTTGATGGCGGCATAGCTGCCGGCAAGGCTGCAGCTGCCGCTTACACCGCCGAGCGCTACCACAAGCCCATGGACGAATACTCAGACGATTGGGATCTGTCCGGTTTCGCGCAGGACATCCAGGCGCTCTACGCCGTTGGCCAAGGCATCGCTGATTCCAGCGACTGGCCAACCTGGTATGCCGGCAACGAGTTCGAAGCTGCCCGCAAGGAATCCCTTGCTTCTGAATAAACGCAACTGAACAAACGGCTTAGTCCCGGATGGCCCTGTCGGCCATTCGGGACTATTTCATTCTGACGCCAGAAAGATGCTGCCATGCTCTCCTACCAACACGGATTTCATGCGGGTAACCGCGCTGACGTGCTCAAGCATGCCGTCCTGCATGCTCTGCTCGGTCACATCGCTGCGGCCGGAAAACCCCTTCTCTATGTCGAGACCCATTCCGGTCGTGGTCGTTATGACCTGACCGGAGAGCAGGCCCGCAAAGGCGGCGAGGCAGAAACGGGCATTATCGCCCTGCATCGCGGCAAGCCGCCGCGCGCGCTAAAGCCGTGGGTCTCCTATGTCGAAGACCGCGGCATGAAGGACTATCCCGGTTCTCCCGCGCTCGCGCAGGCCTTGTTGCCCCCGTCGGCACGCATGGTCTTCTTTGAAAAGCATCCCGCCGAACATGCGGCTCTGGCAAAAGCTGTCGGCAATGACCCACGCGTTCAGGTCAAGCATGCTGACGGGTATTCCGGCGCACTGAAGCTCTCGCCCCGCAGCGGAGAGCAAATGGTCTGCTTCGTTGACCCGAGCTACGAGACCAGCCGCGACATCGATGCGCTGGCCTTGTGGACCCCTCGCGCCCTCAAGCGCTGGCCACAAGGCATTCTCATCCTCTGGCTACCGCTGTTTCGGGACGGCCGCGAAGCCGAATTCGGCGAGTATCTGGGCAGCCTTGAAGACTGCATCATCGCTGGCGCAAGGTGGCCAGTCGATGTCGAAGATGAAAGCGCCCTCGAAGGTTCAGCCATGGTCGCCTTCCGCGCCCCCGCTTCAGCCCGCGATCCAAGCCACGCCATCGCTGCAGCGATCCAGTCCTGGTGGTCGTCACCGGCAGCCAAAACGTGACGCGCATCCTCCTTATCGGAGGCGGACACACGCACGTGGTCGCGTTGCGACGCCTTGCCAGCATGAAACCAGCTGGCCTGGACATTCATCTGGTCAGTCCGGAACCGTCGACATCATACAGCGGGCTGTTGCCCGGCCATATTGCAGGCCACTGGCCGCGCACCGACCTCGAAATACCCTTGGCCCCCCTCTGCCACCCCTCCGGCACCACGCTGCACACCACCCGCGCCATATCGCTGGACCCTTCCGCGCGCATCGCCGGACTCGACGACGGACGCGAGCTCGCCTTCGAATATGCCTCGCTCGATATCGGTGCCATTGCAGCGGTCGATGCGCCGGATGGACTGGTATCTGTTGGAGTTCCGGTGAAGCCACTCGGCCCCTTCGCCGACCAATGGTCAGCCTTTGTCTCCAGTGTAGAGGCCGGTGCCAATCCACCCTGCGCCGCTGTTATCGGTGCAGGAACAGCAGGCGTTGAACTCGCCCTGTCCATGAAACACCGGTTGGACAAGCTCGACCTGACCGCCCGGCCAAAGGTCGCCCTTATCGAGCGCGGCGAAGTCCTTTTGCCCGATGGAAACGCGTCAATGCGGCGGCAGCTGGAGAAGGAACTGAACCGGGCATGTGTGACCGTGTACAAGGGCGAGCCTGTTGTCGATGCTGACGAAACCCTTATGCGTCTTGCATCCGGCGAAAGCGTTCCAGCCCGGTTTGTGGCCCTTGCCACCGGCGCGCGCCCTCAGTCATGGCTCGCCGGGACCGGGCTGGCGCTGAACGATGGCTTCGTTTCAGTTGGTCCGACCCTTCAGTCGATCAGCCACCCACACATCTTTGCCTGCGGTGACACGGCGCATCTGACATTCTCTCCCCGCCCCAAAGCGGGCGTGTTTGCAGTCCGCCAGGGCGCTGTCCTCGCCGAGCAGATTGGGAGACTGGCTGCAAACCGTGCCCTATCAGAATACCATCCCCAAACCGACTATCTCAAACTCGTGAGTCTAGGCCGCCGACGCGCAATTGCCGAAAAATGGGGCGTCTCCCTGAACCTGCCCGGAATGTGGTCGCTCAAGCGCCACATCGATTTCGATTTCATGAAGGATAACTGAGGCTTCGGTCAGAACGCCGGAGCCCGGCAAAAGCATAAATGCCGGACTCCGATCACTTCTAGTTCGAGATCTCTTCTTTCACATCCTTGGCAACATCCTGTACGACTTCGCCGCCGGCTTCGACATCCTTGCCAACGCCTTCCACTGTATTGCAGGCGGTCACGAATGGCGCATAAGAGACGGCCAATAGGGCAATAAGGATTTTCTTCATCGGATACTTTCCTTTTGAGTAGACAAATCATGATTACGCCTCCGTTTTGAACGGGCAAGCCAAAGTTTTGATGTTAGCCATTGAGGCGCCAATGAGCCTCATCCTGTCACGATCGACGGTGAATATCAGTTCCCATTCGTCGCGACTCCCTGCTAAAGGACCCGCATGAAAACCGCCGTCGTCGTATTTCCCGGTTCCAATTGCGACCGGGACGCTCAAGATGCCCTCGCCAAAGTTACTGGCAAGGCACCTGTCATGGTTTGGCATAAGGACGGCACTATTCCCGATGATGCCGATCTGGTCATGGTTCCGGGCGGCTTTTCTTACGGAGACTATCTGAGGTGCGGCGCGATTGCTGGTAACTCGCCCGTTATTGAGCAGCTGACCGCCCACGCCAAACGCGGCGGCTATGTGCTCGGCGTTTGCAATGGCTTCCAGATCCTCTGCGAGACAGGCCTCCTGCCGGGCGCCTTGATGCGCAATGCGTCGCTTCACTTCGTCTGCAAACCGCAGCGCCTGACGATAGAAAGCGCGAACACCGCTTTCACAAGCGCCTATAGCGGTCGTGACATGGTGACCTTCCCGATCGCCCACCATGATGGCAACTATTACGCCGACCCGGCAACGCTCGACCGGCTCGAAGGCGAAGGCCGCGTGACCTTCCGCTATGCCCAGGGTGAGAATCCAAACGGCGCCGCACGAGACATTGCCGGCATACTCAGCGAAAACGGGCGCGTTCTCGGCATGATGCCGCATCCTGAGCGAGCCGTGGGTGGCAATGAAGGTGGCATGGATGGCCTCGGCGTGTTTGTAAGCCTCGTGAACGCCGCCTGACCCTGCTGGCCACACCTTGCTGCCACCGTTATGACGACTAGCAAGATGAAGCATCCACCGCTCCCACCTCACGTCGCCCAGCGTCTGGCGCAGGCCTCGGCGCTTCGGCAGGCCGGCAAGGTAGCCGAGGCCGTCACCGCCTATCGCGCCGTACTCGCCGAGGTGCCCGGGCTGCCTGACAGCTGGTACAATCTCGGCTGGCTCCTCCGGCGGGCGGGCGATCCGATCGGCGCCCTTGAGGCCTATGACCGCGCACTCTCGCTGTTGATTTCAAGGCCGGAGGAAGTGCTGCTCAACAAGGGTGTCATCTACGCTGACGATTTGCTGGACCCGGCTAACGCCGAACAGGCCTACCGCGCCGCGCTCGCGATCAATCCCCTGTATGCGGAGGCGCGGTTCAATCTATCCAACACGCTGGAAGACCTTGGCGACCGCGAGGCTGCGGCGGCAGAATACCGGACCCTGCTGGACCAGGCGCCAGATGCGGCCGAGCCACTTGCCCGGCTAGCAAACCTGACAGTGGTCACATCGCCAGGTGACGAACTTGTCGAAAGGCTGAAATCAACGCTCGCGCGTAACGACTTGCCCGCAGACCATCGCGCCAGCCTCGGGTTTGCGCTGGGCCGGCTGTTCGACCAGGCTGGCGAATTCGATATGGCTTTTGACGCGTACAGACACGCCAATGCGGCAAGTCTCGCCTCGCGTCATCCGCGAATGCCCGGATACAATCGGGCTCGTCAGGATGAGCTTGTGGACTCACTGATTTCCTTACCACCACCTGCGAGTGCGGCTGCCGACAGCGCGACCGCGATTTCGCCGGTCTTCATTCTTGGACAGTTTCGCTCTGGCTCAACCCTGCTCGAACAGATCCTGTCGGCGCATAGCGCAATCACAACAGGGGGCGAGCTACCCCTGCTTGGCACCATCGCTGCGCGTGATCTGAGCCCTTATCCCGCCAGCCTGGCATCGCTTGCCGCTGACAAGGCCTCGGCCTTGCGCGACGCCTACCTGGAAGGCGTTATGCTCCGTTTTCCTGGTTCATTCGGGATCGTGACCGACAAACGCCCCGACAATTTCTACCATATTGGGCTCATCCTTCGCCTGTTTCCCAATGCCAGGATACTGCACACCGTTCGTGATCCACGTGACACCTGCCTGTCCAACTACTTCCTGCACCTCAGCCACGACCAGCCGCACGCACTCGACCTAGCCGATCTCGGCCATCACTACCGCGCGTACCAGCGCCTGATGGCCCACTGGAAAACCATCGCAGGCGACAGGATGCTCGACGTCGAGTACGACACGCTTGTCCGCAATCCGGAAACCGCCATTCGCAACGTGACGACGTTCCTCGGCCTTTCATTCGAGGCGGCATGCCTAGACTTTCAGACCAGCCCGGCGCCCGTTAAGACCGCCAGTGTCTGGCAAGTTCGCGAACCGCTTTACCAGCGCTCATCGGGGCGCTGGCGCAATTATGAACCCCACCTTGAACCACTTCTGGAGGCTCTGAATGACTGACCGCGCCGCACTGATCGCAAAATTGCCCAAGGCCGAGCTTCATCTCCACATTGAGGGCAGCTTCGAGCCCGAGCTCATGATGATGATCGCCAAGCGAAACGGGATATCCGTCCCTTTCAAGACGTTGGACGAGGCCAGAGCGGCCTATGCGTTCTCGAACCTTCAGGAGTTTCTCGACATCTATTATCAGGGCATGGCGGTCTTGCAGCACAAGCAGGACTTCTACGACCTCACCTGGGCGTATCTTGAACGGGTCGCGGCAGAGAATGTCCGGCATGTCGAGATATTCTTCGATCCTCAAGCCCATACAGAACGCGGCGTTGCCTTCTCGACCGTTGCCGACGGCATTCTCGAGGCTTTGGCCGATGGCGAAGCCCGGCTCGGTATTACGTCTCATCTGATCATGAGCTTTCTCCGACATCTCAGCGAGGAGGACGGCTTCGCGCTGCTTGAGGAATCGAGCCCCTATCACTCCCGCTTCATCGGGGTTGGCCTCGATAGCTCTGAAATCGGTCACCCGCCGTCCAAGTTTGCGCGCCTGTTCGCGAAATGCCGGGAACTGGGATTCAATCTATGCCTCCACGCGGGCGAAGAAGGCCCGCCAGAATATGTCCGGGAAGCCCTTGTCGATATCGGCGCGGACCGCATCGATCATGGCAATCGCTCGATGGAAGATGCAGGCCTGCTGAAAGTGCTTCAGGACACACAGACGCCTCTGACCAATTGTCCTCTCTCCAATCTCTCGCTCTGTGTCATCGACGACTTGCGCGACAGCCCGGTCAAGGCCCAGCTCGAAGCCGGGCTACTGGTTACGGTGAATTCGGATGATCCGGCCTATTTCGGCGGCTATGTGAACCAAAACTACCGGGAAGTGGCGGACGCGCTGGACCTGTCCGATGATCAGATCATCCAACTCGCCCGCAACAGCTTCACCGCCGCATTCATGAGTGACGCCGACAAGGCCCGCCATCTGGCAGAAATCGACACGGTCCTGGGAATCTGACACGTTTCCGACCCGTCCCATAATCGCATCCAAGGAAGTCTGACATGCTCAAGAAACTGATGATTGGCGCGGCCATGATCGCGATGACGGCATGCAGCCAGGGTGGCTCTCCCGTGGTGGACGCGCCTGTGCCTGCCGCACCTGAAACGGAATCCTCGGCAAGCGCGGGAAATGACTATGCTGAGATGGCCAACTGGCTATGCCACCCTGACAAGCCCGACGATGCCTGCTCTGTCGACCTCACGGCGACAGAGATTTCAGCAGACGGCTCGACCCAACTCATACCCTTTGAACCAGCGGCTGGGCCTGCATTCGATTGTTTCTACATCTACCCGACCGTGTCTTTTGACGTCACGCCCAATAGCGACATGGTTGCTGGGCCGGAAGAGTTGAACGTCGTTGCCAACCAGTTTGCCCGGTACGGTGAGGCGTGCCGGCTTTTCGCGCCCATGTACCGGCAAACCACATTACTCGAACTGCGCAACCAGATGACTACCGGCCAGACAGCCGCGGACGATGCGATGCGCTATGCAGACGTGATCGACAGCTGGAATGCCTATCTCGCGACAGAAAATGATGGCCGCGGCGTCGTCCTTGTCGGCCACTCACAAGGCGCCGGCATGATCTACGAAATGCTCGAGAAAGACATCCTCGCGTCGCCTGCAAGGGAAAAGCTCATCGCCGTGCATGCGATCGGGTATGGAACCGGTATTGATCCGGCCACAGGCCTGGCGGCAGGCTTGCCCGTCTGCACAGACGGCGCGCAAACCGAGTGCCTGGTCAGCTTTGAAAGCTTTCGTGAGGCCGTGCCGCCCCCGTCCAACTCCTGGTTCGGCAAGACCCAGAACGGCAAGCGCGCTGTCTGCACCAATCCCGCCAGCCTCAGCGGTGATGACGGCAACCTGAAAGCCATCATGCCCCGCCAGAGCCTCGGACGGTTGGCACCGAATGATTATGGCGTCGCCGTCGACACGCCCTTCGTGACACTGCCTGGCCTCCTGACAGCCGAATGTCTATCCAACGAGACGCATGACTGGCTGGCCGTTACGGTTCATGCCGATCCTGCCGATCCCCGCGCAGACGACATACCCGGCGACCTTATCGTCAATGGAGAAGTCGTGTCGGACTGGGGCCTGCATCTTGTCGACATGAACCTGGCGATGGGAAACCTTGTCGGATTGGCTAAAGTTCAAGGACGCGCATGGCTGGACACCCAAAACGCCGAGTGAGCACAATCAGGCTGGCGACTCGCGCGCTTTGCGTCTAAAGCGCCCGCATGCCTGATACATCTGCGATACTCGCCCACCTGACAGCCACCCAGGACGAGACCCAAGGTCTTGAGCACGGCATCAAGGCCGATGAGTGGGAACGCCTCGTCACCCGCCTTGAGCGCAACCCAAACCTTGTCGAACTCGGCATCTATTCGGTCATGTGGTCCGAGCATTGCTCCTATAAGTCGTCACGGCGACACTTGTCGAAATTCCCAACCAAGAATGCCCGTGTGATCCAGGGACCGGGCGAGAATGCCGGCGTAATCGACATAGGGGACGGCCAGGCCGCCATCTTCAAGATGGAGAGCCACAACCACCCGTCCTATATCGAGCCATACCAAGGCGCGGCAACAGGCGTTGGCGGCATCCTGCGCGACGTGTTCACCATGGGCGCGCGGCCCATTGCACTGGTGAACGCCCTTCGCTTCGGGGACCCGAGCCATTCGAAGACACGCAGTCTCGTTCAGGGGGTCGTCGCTGGCATTGGCGGCTACGGCAATTGCGTCGGCGTGCCAACGGTTGCCGGCGAAACCCAGTTTGACGCCGGCTACAATGGCAACATCCTCGTCAACGCGATGGCTGTCGGCCTCGCCGACCAGGACAAGATTTTCTACGCACGCGGCGCCACGCCCGGAAACCCGATCTTCTATGTCGGGTCCAAGACCGGCCGCGACGGCATTCACGGCGCGACCATGGCATCAGCCGAGTTCTCCGAAGGCGATGAGGAAAAACGCCCGACAGTTCAGGTCGGCGACCCGTTCACTGAAAAACTGCTCATCGAAGCCTGCCTCGAGCTGATGGCGACTGACGCAATTCAGGCCATCCAGGATATGGGCGCGGCGGGCCTGACATCATCATCGGTCGAAATGGCGGCCAGTGGCGGCGAGAATGGCGAAGGTGTCGGCGTGGTCATGGACCTCGATAAAGTGCCGCAGCGCGAAGAGGGCATGACCGCCTACGAGATCATGCTGTCCGAGAGCCAGGAACGCATGCTCATGGTACTCTACCCGGACAAGATCGACATGGCGAAGGCGATTTTCGACAAGTATGACCTCTCGGCCGAAGTTATCGGCGAGACAACCGACACCGGTCACCTTGTGCTCAAGCAATTCGGCGAGGTCGTTTGCGACATTCCGGTTGCCCCTCTTGCTGAAGATGCGCCCAACTATGACCGGCCCTGGGTCGAGCCGCCAAAACGCGCGCCGCTCGACATCTCCAAATTCCCCGAGCCGAATGACTATGGTGAAGTGCTGCTGAAGCTGATGTCTTGTCCCGACATGGCCTCGAAGCGCTGGATCTGGGAACAGTATGACCGCCACGTGATGAACGACACAGTCGAAAGTTCGCAGAGCATGGGCAACGCCGCGATCGTACGCATCCATGGTACGAACAAGGCGCTCGCCATCTGTTCGGACTGCAACCCGCACTACGTTGCCGCTGACCCGTATGAGGGAGGCAAGCAGGCCGTTGCGGAAGCCTACCGCAATCTCTCATCCGTTGGCGCAACTCCTGTTGCCATCACCGACAACCTCAATTTCGGCAACCCGGAAAAGCCCGCGACGATGGGATATATTGTCAAAGCCATAGAAGGCATGGCCGAAGCCTGCCGCGTGCTCGACTTCCCGGTCGTTTCAGGAAACGTCTCGCTTTACAATGAGACCGACGGTGTCGCGATCCCGCCAACACCCGTCGTCGGCGGCGTCGGCCTGATCGAGGATGTCAGCAAGATCGCCACGCTGAAAGGCGCACAGCCCGGTGACGTGCTCATCCTGATCGGCGAAACCAAAGGCCATATCGGCGCGAGCCTCTATGCACGCGAATGGCTTGGCCTGAAGGGTGAAGCCCTTGGTGCGCCACCGCCTGTCGATCTCGAATCCGAAATCCAGAACGCCGCATTTGTTCGTCAACTGATCCATGACGGTCTCGCGAACGCGGTGCATGACGTCAGCGATGGCGGCATTGCATGTGCCGCTGCGGAGATGGCACTTGCGTGCGGCATCGGCGTCAAATTCACTCTGCACGGCGGCGCACACGGCTCCCTGGAATTGTTTGGCGAAGACCAGGCGCGATACCTGGTAGCAATGAGCGATGACGCACTTAGCGCCCTTGCCCCCAGAGCCACAGAGGCAGGCCTCGACTATTTTGCCTTTGCAAAATTCGAAGGTGAAGCCCTCAGCGGAATCACGTCTGACGGTCACGAGGTCAATCTCCCCCTCTCCCGGCTCCGCGAAGCGCATGAAGGCTGGTTGCCAACCTACATGAACAAAGTCGACTAGTCGGCGCGCCTCATCTCGGCGATAGACTCCAGATCATCGTCAGCCGCCATCGCCGCGATGACCAGTGCATCGCCCGCACGTGCGAAGAAATCCGGTGTGATGTCTGAATAGTCATCCGTCGGTTGATGGTAGCCCGGATGGTCTTCGACGCCGAAGTAGAGAAACGGGATTCCTGCCTCATGAAACGCCGCATGGTCAGACAGCAGGGTCCAGTCATCAGCCTGTCCCAGTGCCGGGTCGTCATGCCCCATCAATATCCTGACCGGCGCATCTGTAGCGACCAATTCGACGAGCGGCTTCAGACCGGGCGTGTGGAACGTGCCCGCCACATAGAGCTCTCCGGCTGCTGACCGGCTGACCATGTCGTAATTAATGTTCAGGGCAATCCGCTCCAGCGGCACGGGCGGAGACCGGACCAGGTTGCGCGACCCGAGATGGCCAATCTCTTCGGCGTCAAATGCAGCGAAGATGATGTCATGCCTGGGCGCATGCCGCGTGAAGTATTCGGCGACAGCAATCAGGGCAGCCGTCCCGGACGCATTGTCATCTGCACCATTATAAACCGCGCCATCGACAACACCGAGATGGTCATAGTGCGCCGTTATGACGATGGCGGGTCCCTCGCCCGGTGTTTGCCCGGCGATCCAGCCGACGACATTCGCGCCGGAAATCGGCGCCTCGCCGTCGTCACTGGAAATCACAGCGAATGGCTGGACATAAGTCTCGCCAAATTGCCTCAGGCTCAGCGTCTCGAACCGCTTCTGCACGAAATCCCGTGCCGCCTGGTTGCCGCGCGTGCCCGTCGCCCGTCCTTCCAGCGCATCGCTGGACAATGTTTCAGTCAGGCGCAGCATGGCCCCTGCGTCGATGTATTGCGCATTGTATCGCACCAGACCCGGCGCAGTCTCATCCCGGTCCAGCGACAGCAGAACCCCGCCGATCAGCAGCCCTGCGACCCCCAGAATGGCCGCCAGGCCCCACGCTTTCCTGCCATTCATCGCTGAATCTACTCCGCTAGCCACCTTGACCCCATCAGGACCTGCATCCATGTGCCTAACTGAATCGAGGACACACTGCCATGGCCATGACCCGCGACACCTTGCTCGGCTACCTGACCGACGCCTTTCCGGACGCCGAGATCACACTCACCGATCTCGCAGGGGATGATAATCACTGGCAGGCCGAGATAATCAGCCCGCACTTTGCCGGCATGTCCCGAGTGAAACAGCACCAGCTGGTCTACGCGGCGCTAAAGGGCACGATGGGCGGCGAACTGCACGCCCTCGCCCTCAAGACAAAGGCACCTGACGCCTAGCCAGGAACCAAGAAGTCCCGCTTGCCCAGGACCACGCCCTGGTGGCGCAACAAGCCATAGGTCATCGTCGCATGAAACAGCACGTTCGCCAGCACGAACGAGGTGAGGTACTGACGTCCCTGCATCGGCACGGTCTGCGGACCCAGTGGAATCTGCAGGGTTTCGCGTTCGTTCGCGTTGATGCTGGCATCGTCGGTTGAATTGACAAATGCCAGGGCCGCCTCACACCGCGACATCAGTTCCTGAAAGGTCGTTTCGGTGTCGGGAAAGACCGGCATGTCGAGACCGGCAAGACGGGCTGCACCTCGGGCGGCATTGTCACATGCAATCTGCACCTGACGGCTTAGCGGAAGCATGTCCGGGTAAAGGCGTGCCGCCAGCATGACCGAATCTTCGACACCAAGGGTACGGGCGTGCTCTTCACCCTTCCTGAGCGTGCTTCTGGTCGCGCCGAGTATCTGATTGACGGACGTTTTGAGAACATAGGACAATGTATCGGTCATTGGTTGCGGCTCCATTTGCTGAGTAGTCATTACAGCCTGAACGCTGAAAGAAACAATCATTATTTTGTCCGCTGTCACGATTGACGGCATTGCGTCTATCCTGTCACTTCGGGGCAAATCTCACCAAGGGAGTCCCATTTCACCATGCGTTTTTCACTCGCAACCAGCGCCATTGCGCTAACAATTGCCGTCGCTAGCTGTGCGGCACCCAAAGAAACTATCGCAGAAACAACGCCGGTTGCCACTGAAACCGTCGCCGAGGACACGACAATTGCAGACGCAAAGGCGTTCATGGCCCGCGCCGAATCGGAATTGTCGGACATGTCGGACGAGGCCAGCCTGGTATTCTGGAACCAGGCCACAAACATCACTGACGAGACGAATGCGGCAGCGGCAGAAGTTGGCGCGCGCGCAACCAAGCTGGCCGTTTCACTCGCCAATGAGTCCAAGACGTTCAATATCGACGACTTGCCGCCAGACCTTGCCCGCAAGTTCACGCGCCTGCGCGCGGGTATCACCATCCCTGCCCCGTCTACCGAAGGCGCCGCGGAAGAATTGTCCAATATCACAACTGGCCTGGATGCCGCCTACGGCACCGGTACATTCAATTACAAGGGGAAGGACCTCACGCTCGACGAATTGTCGACCATTATCGAAACGTCACGTGATCCTGAAGAGCTCAAAGCGGTCTGGGAAGGCTGGCGCACCGTCTCACCGGCCATGAAGGATGATTATGCCCGCATGGTGGAGATCGCCAATGAAGGCGCGCGAGAGCTCGGCTATACCAGCCTCGACCAGATGTGGCTGTCAAATTACGACATGCCGCCGGAAGAGATGGAAGCGGAAGTCGACCGCCTGTGGGGGCAGGTTGAGCCTCTTTACGACGAACTCCACTGCTACGCGCGCACCAAGCTGAACGCGCAGTATGGCGACGACGTCCAGCCAAAGACCGGCCCCATTCGTGCCGACCTTCTTGGCAACATGTGGGCTCAGGACTGGTCGGGCATTTACGACGTCGTCAAGACGGACACGCCCGGCCCCAGCTACAACCTCACCGCGCGCCTTGTCGAAAAAGGGTATGACCCGATCAAGATGGTCAAGACCGGTGAAGCCTTCTTCACGTCGCTGGGCCTGGCCCCACTGCCCCAGACTTTCTGGGAGCGCTCGATGATCACTCGACCGGCTGACCGTGAAGTCATCTGCCACGCCTCAGCCTGGGATCTCGACAATAAGGAAGACGTGCGCATCAAGATGTGCACCGAAGTCAACAAAGAGGATTTCGATACGGTCCATCACGAGCTTGGGCACAATTTTTACCAGCGCGCCTACAAGGATCAGGACCTGCTCTACAAGGACGGCGCCCATGATGGTTTCCATGAAGCCATAGGCGACTTTGTCGGCCTCTCCATCACGCCGGAATACCTCAAGCAGATCGGGCTGATCGATGAGAGCGAGATGCCGCCAGCCGAGGCCGACACTGCGCTTCTGCTCAACACGGCCCTCACAAAGGTCGCCTTCCTTCCTTTCGCGCTGACCGTCGATGGATGGCGCTGGGATGTTCTCTCCGGCGAAACCGCGCCTGAAGACTACAATGATGCCTGGTGGGCCAAGCGCCTCGAATTGCAGGGGATCATACCGCCAGGCGAACGGCCAGCTGACGCATTTGATCCGGGCGCGAAGTACCACATTCCGGGCAACACGCCGTACCTGCGCTACTTCCTGTCCTTTGTGATGCAGTTCCAGTTCCATAAAGCGGCCTGCGAACAGGCTGGCTGGGAAGGCCCGCTTCACCGCTGCTCGATCTATGACAACAAGGAAGTCGGAGAGCGCTTCAACGCGATGATGGAAATGGGTGCGTCCAAACCCTGGCCGGATGCCTTGGAATCCTTCACCGGCACCCGCGAGATGGATGGCAGTGCAATCGTTGAGTATTTCGACCCGCTGATGGTTTATCTCAAAGAGGAAAATGCCGGTCAGTCATGTGGCTGGGACAGAGAGGCCTCAGAATAGGCTCGATACTGTTGTGCGCGGCGGTCCGCTTGACGAGGGCGGCCGCGCACCACACATCAGCGTCTAATCAACATTCAGGAACCTGCCATGACAGATCAAACCACCCACGACGCCATTGAGAAGGTCGTCACATCGAACGATATCGTCCTGTTCATGAAGGGCACGCCCACGTTCCCACAGTGCGGTTTCTCCTCGGTTGTCGTACAGGTCCTTGACTATCTTGGCGTCGAATATGTCTCCACGAACGTTCTTGAAGATGCTGGCGTACGCGAAGGCATCAAGGCCTATTCGCAATGGCCAACGATCCCGCAGCTCTACGTGAAGGGCGAATTCGTCGGCGGCTGCGACATCGTCAAGGAGATGTTTGAAAGCGGCGAACTGCGCGACTTTTTCCTGGAAAAAGGCGTCGAAGTCGAAGCAGCCTGATCTCGATCAAGCGAACAATCTGCACATAACGCGTAACTGCCTGACCTGTTTCCCATCTTTTTCACGCCTCTATGAATGGGACACGCATCAGGAGAATGTGACGTGGTCGGACAGGGATTCGAGTTTTTCATAGACAATCAGTGTGTTGCAGGTGAGCCGTGGACGCTTCTCATGCGGAACGTGTCGGACGTTCATTCGCTGACTGTCGAGTTCAATGGGCAAACCGGGGGCATATATCGCTATTTCCCCCGTCAGCGTCACGAGATGAAGGTTCAGTTCATCCATACGGTTCCGGGCCAAGCCGCCATTACGGTTATTGTTCGGGATGCGATACTCAACAGCCATGACGTACTGACGGCCTTGTTCGATATTCAGGAAGCCCGCGCCGCGTCAACGGCCGAAGTGGGGAGGCAGGGCGCGCTGCGTTTGGTGTCCTCCGAAAACCCGGCACATGTGCGCCAGTCAGCCCCGGTCCTTGCTGCGACGAACAAGCCACCGCTTGCGCTGACGTACAACGCAGCCAACCCGTCCCCGGCAGTCTTGTCGCTCAGCAAGCCGGAAGCGGACCGCGATCCTGCCCAATTGCTACAGGACCGCCTGCATCAGCGCCTTCTGAACCGTCTGGACCGCGGCTAGAGTGTGTAACCGATCAGGCTGGCAATCGTGGACGGGGCCGCCGCCAGCGCGCATCCGGCACAATTATCCGGCCGCAGGCTCAGTGGCAGCAGCATGACTGTAAGACCAAAAAGCAGACCAGCCAGATAGCCCTTGCGACGGCGGAACGGCATCGGGTAGCAGGCCCGCGCAGACTTACGCCAACGCAGCAGCACGTACCCGATCAGGAAAAGCCCGACGCCTGAGGCCAGCCAGTAAAGGATGCCCGCATCCAGCATTGCCATTGAAACCTCCGCCTCGCCTCCGAGACGCAGTCTATGCCAAACGTGTTTGCGTTCACGAAAATGTAATCTGGAAAATCCGTCCATCCGCTTAACCGCCGGTTTACGACGATGTCTGACCGGTCCGCTGAGACAATCGGCTCGCAAACGCCTCCCGATGTGGTAAAGCGCGCGCCATGACACTGACCTCACCCAGCACCCGCGCGCCAAAAGTCGGCATCGTTTCTCTCGGATGCCCGAAGGCACTCGTCGATTCAGAGCGTATCATCACGCGCCTGCGCGCAGAAGGCTACCAGATCGCTCCAGATTATGCTGGCGCAGACCTTGTCCTGGTCAATACCTGCGGCTTCCTGGACAGCGCTCGGGATGAAAGCCTCGAAGCCATTGGCGAAGCTATCGAGGCGAACGGCAAGGTCATTGTCACCGGATGCCTCGGTGCCGAACCCGACGTGATCGAGCGAGCGCACCCCAAGGTGCTCGCCATTACCGGCCCCCACCAGTACGAAGACGTTATGGCCGCAGTGCACACCCACCTCACGCCACCCCACAATGCCCATCTGGACCTCGTGCCAGAGGCTGGCTTGCGTCTCACGCCCCGCCACTACGCCTACCTGAAAATATCGGAAGGATGTAACAACCGCTGCAGCTTCTGCATCATCCCCAAGCTGCGCGGCGACCTTGCATCCCGCCCGATCCACCACGTCCTGACAGAAGCCGAACAACTCGTGCGGTCAGGCGTGAAAGAATTGCTGGTCATCAGCCAGGACACGTCAGCCTATGGACTGGATGTTCGCTACAAACCGGAGAACTGGCGCGGAACTGAATACGAAACGCGCTTCCTGGATCTCGCCAGGGGGCTGGGCAGTCTCGGGGTCTGGACCCGAATGCATTACGTTTACCCCTACCCCCATGTCGATCAGGTCATACCCCTCATGGCCGAGGGCCTGATTACCCCCTATCTGGATATCCCCTTCCAGCACGCCTCGGCCAACGTCCTGAAAGCCATGAAGCGCCCCGCAAAACAGGACCGTGTTCTTGAGCGCATCCAGCAATGGCGCCGTGATGTGCCTGACCTTGCCATCCGGTCCACGTTCATCGTCGGCTTTCCGGGCGAGACCGAGGAAGACTTCCAGATCCTGCTCGATTTTGTTCGTGAAGCAAAGATCGATCGGGCCGGCTGCTTCAAGTATGAAAATGTCGCCCACGCTGACAGTCGCGACCTGCCCGGCCATATCGTGGAGGACGTCAAGGAAGACCGCTGGCACCGCTTCATGCAGGCCCAGGCCGAAGTGAGCGCTGCCCGCGCCACGGCCCAGGTCGGCACGACGCAGGACGTGATCATTGATGGTCCAGGTGACGAGGCGGGTGAAATGTTGGCGCGCACCAAGGCCGACGCACCAGAAGTGGACGCGGTGGTCTATCTCGCGAACGCGGCCCACCTGAAGCCCGGCGACATCATAAGCGCGCACATCACCGATGCCGACGCGTACGATCTCTATGCAGAACCTGCCTAGCAGAACAGGTTTGTGAGCGTCCGCGCAGTCGAATCCGGCCAAAGGCCCACGTCTTCGCGAGCCCACATCCCCGAGCGCACGCTTCTTTGTAGTGAAAGTCCCTGATTTCACGGAAAAATAGACTTATTGAAAAACAATATGTTGACATATCGTATTTCGATATATCATAGTCGCCTGAAATCACTTGGGAGACATCACATGACCCGCACGACACTTCCCCTGCTCGCCCTGGCTGTGTTGCTGGCACCACTCGCAAATGCCGAGACAAAGACATACCCCGCCGGCGACTTCACTGGCTTGGATGTCAGTGGCGTGATCGACGTCATATTCGAAACCGGCGAAACGGCCTCGATCACCGTCGATCAGGACGACGGAGATTTCACCGACATCTATATTGGCCAAGATGGTGCGAAGCTCGAGATCGGCCGCAAAAGTCTCCGCGAAAAGGCCGGGTGGGCTCGCAATATCTCGGTCCGCCACAAGGATGGCGAGAAAGTGGTCAAGGTGAACGGAAAGCAAGTGCCTACCTATACCATTCGCGTCACCGCACCATTGCTGACCGAAGCCTCTGTATCCAACTCGTCATCCATCAAGGCATCCGGCATCAACAGTCAGACATTTAGTGGCGCAGTGTCATCCAGCTCTGACCTCGTCCTCGCAGGTCAGGCTGCACAGGTTTCGTTGCGTGCATCATCAAGCGGCGATCTCGATGCATCAGAGTTCGAAGCTGAAAGCCTGAAACTGGACGTCTCATCGAGCGCTGACGCACACGCCCTTGTCCGCAATGGCACACTCGATGTTGAGGCTTCCTCGAGCGCTGATGTGGTTGTCACAGCCTTTGACGCGAGCAAGGTGTCGGTCCAAGCATCATCGAGCGCCGACGTTGAGGTGTCGGGAAGCTGTGAGAGCCTCGACATTGCCGCATCATCCAGTGCCGACGTCGAAGCCCACGACCTGCCTTGCGCAACGGGCATGGTCCAGGCGAGCAGCGGCGCCGACATTTCGGCTTTCCTTGAAGAGGGTGTCGAAGCGCGCGCCTCGAGCGGGGGCGATATTGAAATTTCCGGAAATCCGCCATCGCGCGACATCAGCGAGTCCAGTGGCGGCAACATTGAGATCAACGGCTAATTCCTGAAGGACCAATTCCATGTACAAGACCCTCCTGGCAGCGATTTGCTTCTCCCTTTTCATACCCGGCGCCGCTATCGCCGATACGTCCAAAGCCTATGACTTTACAGGTTTCGACGCCCTCGACATCTCGGCAGGCGTCGACGTCACTTATGAAACGGGGCCAGATTATGCGGTCGTCATCGACTTCAAGCACGGCGGCCCGGACGACATGAAACTTCGCCAAGATAGCTCCCGCCTCTATATTTCACAAAAGGCGACGTCAGGCTGGCGCGACCGTGTCCGCGCAAAAGTGCGCATAACATCGCCACAGCTGAATGAGATAGAGGCCAGCTCAGGATCCAGTATCCGCGCCTCGGGAATCGATTCCGAAATCCTGGTACTCGACGCTTCCAGTGGCGCCAACATCAAGGCCGACGGCAAATGTGGATCGCTCAAGATCGAGGCGAACTCAGGTGGGAACGCTTCGGCAAAAAGTGTCAGCTGCCAGAAGGTCGCCGCAAAAGCGTCGAGTGGAGGGTCAGTCAGGGCCTACGCCTCTGAACAAGCAAAGAGCCACACATCGAGCGGCGGCAGCGTCGACATCTATGGCGCCCCTGAAACCCGTGAGAACAATCGCTCAATATCAGGCGGTTCGACGACGTTCCACTAACCTATGTCGAAGTCGCCCGGCTTGTATTTCGAGCCGGGCCATTCGAGTTTCATGTCCTCCAGCGCGCCACGCACAAGTCGCGCGATCATGGCGTTTCGCCGCGTACGACTATCGGACGGGATCACGTACCAGGGCGCATGCCGGGTGGAGCAGCGATTGACCGCCGTCTCATAGGCCGACATGAATTCGGGCCACCGCTTGCGGTCTTCAAGATCCGCAGGATTGAACTTCCACTGCTTGTGCGGCTCTTCCAGGCGCTCGGCCAGGCGGACGCCCTGCTCTTCATATCCCAGGTTGAGCATGCATTTGACAATTGTGACGCCGTTCTCGGTGAGATGCTTCTCGAAAGCGTTGATTTGTCCATAACGCTGTTCGATCGCATCTGCTGGCGCAAACTCTCGAACTTTCACGACCAGAACGTCTTCATAGTGAGACCGATCAAAGATGCCGATATGCCCTTTGGCGGGCACCGCATTGTGTACGCGCCAGAGATAGTCTCGGGCCAGCTCATTCGAACTCGGCGCCTTGAACGCCTTCACCTCCATGCCCAATGGCGTCGTATCAGAAAAAACGCCCTTGATCGTGCCCGACTTGCCGGCTGTATCCATGCCCTGAAGGACAACCAGAAGGGATCTTTTGCCCTCGGCGTACATCCGGTCCTTCAACTCATTGATCACCGCAGCGTCTTTTTTAAGGCTGGTTTCCGCCGTCTCCTTGTCGTCAAACAGGGACCGATCGCGGGAGTCCCGCGCTGCAAGCTCGAACGGTTTGCCAGGTGCTGCCACGAGAGCGCGTCGGGTCGCCGTGATACTGGGTATGCTCATGAATTCGTCTCCGGAATGCAAAAGGCCGCGCCAGTCTGGCGCGGCCTTTCCAAAACTTCAAGAAAAACAAGTATCTTATGAGGAGTAGAACTCGACTACCTGTGCGGGTTCCATCTGTACCGGATAAGGCACTTCGGCCAGGCCAGGGACGCGGGTGTAAGTCGCCGACATCGCCTTCGGATCGACATCGATATAATCGGGCAAGTCGCGCTCAGGGCTGCCAAGGGCTTCAAGCACGAGCGCAATGTTACGCGACTTTTCACGCACCTGGACCACATCCCCCGGCTTGAGCCGAGCCGAGCCAATGTTGCAACGGCGACCATTGACCGTGACGTGCCCGTGATTGACGAACTGGCGGGCAGCAAAGATCGTCGGCACGAACTTGGCGCGATAAACGAACGCCTCAAGGCGCGATTCAAGCAGGCCGATCAGGTTTTCTGCAGCGTTGCCCTTCATCCGGCTCGCCTCAACGTACACGCGCGAAAACTGCTTCTCAGTAATGTCGCCGTAATAGCCCTTGAGCTTCTGCTTCGCCATGAGCTGCATACCAAAGTCCGAGACCTTGCTGCGGCGGTTCTGGCCGTGCTGCCCTGGCTTGTAGTTACGCTTGTTGACGGGAGACTTGGGGCGACCCCAGATGTTTTCACCGACGCGACGGTCGATCTTGTACTTCGCGCTGTGGCGACGTGACATGGTAGTACCTCATTTTTGACGCGGGCCGGTGGGCGGCGCTAATTCGCACCCACGATTTCAACGGCGGCTCCGCACCAGCCCGTAGATAAGCGGCGGGTAAAACACCAAATTGACTGGCGCGTCAAGCCGTCCGCCTGCTAGTGCTGGCGCATAAAACATTCAAAAAGTGCGGGAGGAAGACAATGAAGAACCTGAAGGGACGGACAGCCATCGTTACGGGTGGCGCCAGCGGTATCGGCCGGGCCTGCTGTGTAGGTCTGGCTCACGAAGGGGTCGCAGTTCTCGTGACCGATATCGACGATGCAGGCGCCGCCGAAACTGTTGCAATCATTGAGAAAGATGGGGGGAAGGCCCTATCAGCGCATCATGACGTGACCGATGAAGCTCGTTGGGACGAGATAATGACATTGTGTGAAGCCGAGTTGGGCGTCCCGTCCGTCATGGTGAACAATGCAGGCGTTGCGATTGGCGGCGCGATAATGGAGTTCAGTCTCGCAGACTGGCAGAAACAAATGGCAATTAACATGGACAGCGTCTTCCTGGGCACACGCGCGGCGATGAGAGCCATGAAGGTCGCTGGTGGTTCAATCATCAATCTCTCATCCATCGCTGGATTACGCGGCGCATCAGGCGTCAGCGCCTATTGCGCGAGCAAGGGTGGTGTTCGGCTTTTCTCCAAGGCCGCTGCAGTCGAGTGCGGCCAGCTTGGTCTGCCAATCCGCGTCAACTCGGTCCATCCGGGCATTATCGATACACCAATCTGGCACAAATCGATCTCGCGCATGACCGAAACCATGTCCGCCGAACAGATTGCGGGGCTGTCAGGGCCATCAGGTGCAAATTCGCTCAACGCGGATGTCATCGCACAGGGCGCCCCGATGGGGCGTGCCGGCCGCCCCGAGGAAGTCGCTGATCTTGTTGTCTTTCTTGCCAGCGACTCTTCCAGTTACATCAGTGGGCAGGAACTTGTCGTCGATGGCGCCATGACAGCGAGCTGAACCAGTTTAGCTGATCTAGGCGGAAAAATCATCGCAATTTCTGTGTTTGGTCGCCCGGGATCAAGATTTCCCGCCATGCTTGGGAACCCGGCGCGACTCTTGCAGAAATCCAGCACTCAAAAGCGCTTCCATTCCGCGTAAGAAAGCCGTCGATTTGACCGAAACGACCGTCATTATTCCAAGCTATAACAGCTCTGCCACGATTGAGGCGGCCGTCCAAAGCGCGCTCGCTCAAACAGTCCCTGTTAACGTAATTACCGTGGATGATGGGTCGCGCGACGATACCGTTCAAAAGTTGCAGGCGTTGGCGCGGGAGAATTCACGCCTTTGCGTGCTCCAACAGCCTCGCAATCAAGGACCGTCCGCTGCACGAAACAGGGCTATCGCGGCCGCTGAAACACCTTGGATCGCCATCCTCGATGCCGACGACTACATGCACCCGGACCGGATCCGTCGCATGCTACAGGTCGCAAGGGCTGAGAGCCTCGACATTGTGGCCGACGATCTCATCAGGGTGGCTGACGCGCCTTCACCCATCACGGGCACACGGTTATGGTCAGACGATCCGATAGGGTGCATCAGAATAGACCTCGCCCGATTTGTCCGAGAGAATATCGGCAAAAACACAGGCAGTCGACGCGAACTCGGATACCTCAAGCCACTGATGCGTGTCGGGTTTCTGAAAACGCATGGTATTGCCTACGATGAAAGCATGCGCCTGGCTGAGGATTATGATCTTTATGCAAGGGCCTTGTCGGCAAATGCCAGATTCGGCCTGATTGATCCGTGCGGCTATTTCTCAGTCGACTATCCAAATTCCCTGTCCAAGGCGTACACGTCAACAGAGCTTCGCCCCATCGTCGACACGGATATCGCTCTGCTGCGCAAACGCCACCTCAGTCGTGATGAACGCCAGGCCATTAGCGCGCACAAGGCACTCGCTCACAAGCAATGGGCATGGGTGCGCTTGATCGAAATGACTAAAAAGCGGGATTTCCGAGGTGCAGTTCGCACATTTGCGGCTCCCCCGGAAGTGACAATGGCCCTTGTCCTGCGCCTCTGCCGGCATGCTCTCGGACGCGACACAATCCCGCATTCAGGAAAGAGCACCCCCAAGCGCCAGGCCATCGAAGCAATGTTGGCCGAATCAAACGAACAGGTTGGGTGCCAGGAGGCTCCGGCCACTGTTTTGCGATCGAATGGCGGAAATATCTGACTGATCCCTTTTTCTTGCGCGAAAAGTCTATAAAATCATTAAAGGTGGTGGATTGGCGCAGGTTATTGCCCTGCTCAGGGATAGCTGCAGAAAGCGTGCCCAAGCAGTTCACCAGCGCAGGGGGTGTGGGAATTTTAATGGCACGGGAACAGATCGGCACTGAGATTGAACTCACAGTTGTCGTACCGACATATAATGAGAGCAAGAACATCTCCGAGATGGTCCATCGGCTAGATGGCACGCTAAAGGGCATCTCCTGGGAGCTGATATTTGTCGACGATTCCTCTCCCGATGGAACTGCAGATGTCGTTCGCTTTATCGCGCGCACGAACCATCGGGTCCGGCTCATTTCCCGTCATAATCGACGGGGCCTTGCCTCTGCGGTCATCGAAGGGGCTTTAGCGGCATCGGCGAATATTGTTGCCGTCATGGACGGCGACCTTCAGCATGACGAAAGCGTCTTGCCGGACATGTACCACAAGGTTCGCAATGGCGAAGCAGACCTGGTCTCAGCGAGCCGTTTCCTGCGTGAAGATGGCGCTGACGGATTGTCTTCTGCCAAGCGGGTTGCGATTTCAAACAATGGTATCAAGCTCTCCAATCTCATCTTCAAACTGGACATGACGGACCCCCTGACAGGTTTCTTCGTCGTCCGCAGGGATGTTGTGAGGCGCGCGCTACCAGACCTCTCAGAGCTCGGCTTCAAGGTGATGATGGATTTGATTGTTTCTGCAAACCCTCGACCACGCGTGATGGAAGTGCCTTTCAAGTTCCGCGAACGCCAGCATGGGGAGTCCAAGCTGGATAATCGCGTGATGTATGAATTCTTCCTGTTCTTTATTGAGAAGAAGATCAGTTCAGTCCTGCCTCTCCCGGCTAGGTTTTTATCATTCGCCTTCATCAACTCGATTGGCATCTTGGTGCACCTGGCTGTCCTCTTTCCGATGCTGGCCCTTTTCGGTGGCGAGAACTCGGACCCCTTTGTGAGTGCCCAGCTTGTCGCGACCTTTGTCGCCATGGCCTTCAATTATACAGCCAACAACCTGGTAACCTATTCGGATCGCAGACTTAAAGGCGCCAAATTCTATGCTGGCTTCCTGATATTTGTCGCACTCTGCTCAGTGGGAATATTGGGGAATGTCGGGGTGGCCAGTTTCCTGCACCAGGATTACCCAACCGTCTCGGTTCTCATTCCAGCCGTCGCAGGCGCATTAATTACAGTCGTTTGGAATTACGTCGCCACCAATGCCTTTGTCTGGGGACGGACTAAATATCCTGGTGTTTTCTTTCAGCGTCGCAGGAGAGTTCAAGCCTGAATCTTCCCCCCTGACTGGCATGAGGATTGCAAGAATTTGGTCGCAAGGGGCCCGAATCCGCGACCGGGATTTACCCGAACGGATTTGTCCTCAATGAAATTGGTTGTGATACAGCCTGGCATGGCTCAACGGTAAAGCCTGAAGGCGCGTGGGGTCTGACTGTGGGGTCGAAGGCAAATATTAGTATTCAGTGTGATGGCAGGAGTTGACCAGAGTGTCTAATCAAGAACCAGATCAAGGCACCAATGACGGCCTGATTGAAAAACTGCGCGAGTTGTATACGCGCCACCATCACTTGCTCAAATACTTGATCATCGGCGGCATGGCCAGCGCCATCGACCTCATCCTCTTCTTTGTCCTCTACAATGGGGTTGGTACGTCAGAGCTTGTTGCCCATTCGGTGTCAGTACCGACAGCCGTCGTATTCAGCTTTGTCGTAAATGCGCGGCATAATTTCAAGACCAGCGACCATGCGCTCAAACGCTTCGTCGCCTTTTGTATCGTCTGTACCATCGGCTATGTCGCTGGTTTTGCCGTGATTGTTTCCGTGCAGCAATTGTTCACGAATGAAGCTGTTGGCGCAAATTTAGGCAAGATTGTTTCACTGCCCGTTGTCTTCTTCATCCAATACATCCTCAATTCCAAGATCACGTTCCGAAAAACTCAAGATTCACCGGCCTAGGCACGCCAGCCAGGCACCGAACTTCCAGGGAAGCAGTAGAATGACCAAGCCTCGCATCGGGATTATCGGCGGTGGCCTAACCGGCCTCACCGCAGCTTATCAACTGGCGAAGGAGGACGTTGATGTGGTTCTTTTCGAAGCCAGTGACCGTCTGGGTGGGCTCGCGGCGGGGTACGAATTGGCTGGCTACCGCATGGAGCAGGCATACCACTTCCTCTACAAAACCGACGAGTTCATCCTCGCTATGGTCGACGAGCTGGGGCTGAACGATAAACTTACTTATCACAAGTCCTCAGTATCGACCTATTATGGAGATCGGCTCTACCCGATGGAGAGCCCAATAGACCTCATCAGGTTCACGCCTATCAGCTTCATCGACCGCATACGGGCGGGCTTGACTGTTTTATGGCTCCAGCGAGAACGCAACTGGCGCAAATTATCGAAAATCACCGCACTGGAATGGCTGCGAAAATATGCTGGCCGAGCGGTGACTGATGTTATCTGGGAACCCCTGCTCCGCGGAAAATTCGACCGCTATTATGACAAGGTAACAATGTCATGGCTTTGGGGCCGCGTCCTGCAGCGCGTGGACTCCCGTGATTCCAAGCTAGGCGGGGAAGCGCTGGGGTATTTCGATGGCGGCTTCAAGACCGTCATCGACGCTCTCGAAGCCCCGGTGCGCGCTGCCGGCACAGATGTCCGCTTCAACAGCTTCATCGACAAGATTCATCATGACGAAACAAGCGGCAAGGTTGTGGTCACCATGAGGGGTGGCGAGGAACAGGCATTTGACCGTGTATTGACGACTGTTCCGTCCAATGTCCTCGCAAAGATGATCGCCGACTATGAAAGCACAGACCCGACCTATTTCCAGAAGATACGATCGGTGGATTATCTCGACGCTGCCGTGCTGTCCTTTTGCACCCCGCAGAAGATCACCGACTATTACTGGCACAATATCAACACCCCGAACTCGCCCTTCGTTGTGTTCCTGTCCTTCACAGCCCTGATCGGCACTGAGGATTTTGACGGCAACCACATCTATTATATTGGCGACTATGTCCCCCCTGAGCACAAATACATGTCGATGCCCGAGGAAGAGCTAAAAGCCCTGTGGTACGCGGAACTGAAGAAGATGTTTCCCGATTTCGACCCCAGCCTGATCATCGATGCTGGCTTGTTCCGCATGCGTAACGCCCAGCATATTGTCGATATCGGGTTTGAGGAAAACAAACTGGTACCTCACGAAACACCATGCCCAGGCGTATTCATGTGCAATTTCAGCCAGATCTACCCGATGGATCGCGGCACGAATTACGCGATCCGGGACGGAAACCGCATGGCGAACATGCTGTTGGACAGCCTGGCTTCGGGCACGACCAAAGTGAGCACCCCGACAGTGCCGCCTTTAACCATGCCCGCTTCCGGCCGCAAGCCAGCCCCTGAGACGCTGGCCGTAAACACATCAAAATAGCCGCCGAAGTCATCGAGTGAGAATACGGTCATGAAACAAAATCCGGGCTCTGAAAGACGTTTGAGAATTCCAGACTGGCTGGTGTCAAGCTGGGCATGGATTTGCAGACGGCCTGTATGGATGCAGCTTTCCGGAGCCGGCGCCATCCTTGCGGGGGCGATTGGATTCATCTTTTTCCTCGGCTTTGTGTCAGGCGAACGCGAAGTCGGCCCTGCCTACCCCCTGTTTGCCAAGGTAACCAACAAGCTCGACTACATGTTCTTCAGGGGCGGACCGACACCGCCCTTGGAATCAACGATCTACAATTCTGCGCTGGTGCGTTTGCAATCAACTGTCTCAGTCGTTGATACAGGCCGGAACAGCCAGGAACAAAACCCCCTCAGCCAGAATGGGGGCGGCCTGACCTCCCTCGGTGAGGACGTCCTGGTTCTGGCCTATAATGGTAAAATTTACGCATCCTCCGGCAACGGTGCTGCGCGTGAAACGGCGATTGCGGCTCCGGACAACAATCGGGAGGCATACCAGGCCCTGAGTGATGATCCTGCATTCTCGCAGTACACCTTCCATCGCGGGTATTTGCGCTACAATGACCTTATGTACATTGACTCCCCATCGGGGCCTGCGCTTATTTCGTCGTATACCGAATATCATCCTGAAGGTGCCTGCTACACGAACACTCTGGCCAGGCTAGCCCTACCAGAAGGCGTCAGAAGTGTAGACGAAATCAGCGCTTCAGCCGATGATTGGGACGTGTTTTTCCGCACGGAACCGTGCATGCCCTTCAAACAGGAACATTTGGCAATGGAGGGCCATATGGCCGGAGGCCGCATGGTCTTCCGCGCGCCTGCGACCATCATCTTTCAGAGCGGCGACTTCCACCTTGATGGCATGCGCTCGGTGGGTCCGGGTATCGCTCAGGATCCTGACGCCATGTATGGCAAGACCATTATCGTGGATGTGGAAACCGGCGAAGGCCGCATCCTGTCACTTGGTCATCGCAATGCGCAGGGTATTGCGGCCCTGCCCGACGACACTGTTCTGATTGCGGAGCATGGACCGCGCGGCGGAGATGAGCTGAACCTCATCCAGGATGGACTTAACTATGGGTGGCCACTGGAAAGCTATGGCACAACGTATCGCGGAACACGCATTCCCGACTCGCTTTCCTATGGTCGTCACACCCAGTTCCAACCGCCCATCTTCTCATGGGTGCCTTCTGTTGCCGTCTCCGGCATGACCCTTGTCAAAGGTTTTGATGAAAGCTGGGACGGAGATATCCTGGTCTCATCTCTTTCCGATCAAGCACTTCACCGGGTCCGCATGGAAGGACATGAGGCAGTCTATTCCGAGCGCATCCCAATAGGTTCGCGTATCCGATATGTTCATCAGCATACCGATGGTCGTATCGCTCTATGGACCGATAACTCCGAGTTGATCTTTCTCTCCGCCATGCAAAGAGTAGACGAAGGCCAGCGCTTCCAGGAGTGGCTTGAAACAAGCAATCTCCCACGCCGCGTCAAGTCTGACCTCGATACGGTCATGGACCGCTGCGTGGAATGTCACTCCTTCCAGGTGGACGACAATGAGAAGGCGCCAGGCCTCAGCCAGATATTCAATGACCAGATCGCAGCAACCGGATTTGAGGGCTACTCGGATGGCCTCAGCAACAAGGATGGCCGGTGGGACCGTAAAAACCTTATCGCCTTCCTGAATGATCCAGATGGATTTGCTGACAGCTATATGCCGCCCGCAAGTATTGAGGATCCACGCGTGACCGAGGCGCTGGTAGACTATCTGGAGCACCTCGACCAACAATTCTGAGGGCAGACACAAGGCCGGAATGACCGCAACGCCCGTGATACGCATCAAGACCGCATCCGATCAGCGGTTGGAAGTTCTGGATGGCATGCGGGGCCTCGCGGCGCTGATGGTTGTTGCCTATCATTTCTTTGCTCGTTGGGCAGAACCGCAATTCACACCCACGCTTTATGCGCATGGCGACGACCTGGCCACATTCTTGCCATTGCAGCTGGCCGGCGAGGTCGGCGTGCACCTGTTTTTTCTTATCTCCGGTTTCGTGATCATGATGACACTGGAGCGCGCAACGGGACTGCTTGACTTCATCGTGAAACGTGCTGCGCGGCTTTGGCCGGCCATGCTGGTCTGCGCCACGCTATCGACATTGATCATCAATGTTTCGGGCGTTGGAAATCTGTACGAGAATGTGACGCGTTGGCAGGTCACGCCAGTAGAATATCTCTCATCAATTGTCTTCATCCCGCCAGACATGACAGCCAGCCTGTTTGGCATCCAGCAATCGGACATGCCACGCTGGGTGGAAGGTGTATACTGGACACTGTGGAGCGAAGTGCGCTTTTACGCGCTTATTGCAATCGCCTTCTGGCTCAGCCCACGGAGCTTGTTTCTCTGGGTCTGGGCCGCACTACAAGCGCTCTCTTTTGGCGTCGACGTCCTGCAGCAAGCGATGGGCGGGCTACCTGGCGGACTATGGCCACTCGCCATGCTGGTGCAGCCTGACATGCTCGCATGGTTTACACTCGGATTGGTGAGCTGGAAGTGGCGCGATCTGGGCGCACATCCGGCCCTGCTCCTGCTCGCCACCATTGCAGGTCTCTCCGTGCTGGTTGGTCCGATAATCAGTCTGGCACCAGGCGTAACCGGAATATCGGAATCTGCTGCCCGTCAGATCATCATGCTTCTCATGGTTGGCCTGCCGTTCGTCCTCTTCCTGACCGGAAGCGTACTTTTGAAGCCATTGACATGGCCGCCTTTCATCGCGGTGGGGCTCGCATCCTATCCACTATACCTGTTTCACGAGCGGCCGGGGATGGTCTACATGTACTGGCTCAACAGCGCGGGCATCCCTCCCTGGATATCGGTTGCGCTGGCCGTCATCATCGTGATCGCAACAGCCTTGCTGCTGCATCGCTTCGCCGAAATCCCGGGCAAGCGCTTTATTCTTGGGCACACACTTTCTGGCGCAGAGAGACTACAGGCTCGGTTCCGGATATTCCGCATGCCCGGGAACAGGAATTGAAGCCCTTAAATGCGGCTCTGGGCCACAAATCCCGTCAATTTCGCAGCCAGCCCCAGCTTTCCGCTGCGCGCAGCATCCCTGATGCGCCAATGCAATGACCGGCCGAGCAAACCCGCCAGGCTGCGCCCGATTGGTGACTTGCCTTTTAGCCCCATAACCTCTGCACGATAGGCGGGATCGTCATACATCGGCGCACACCCGAAATTGTAGATTGTCGCCCCCAAGACCAGATCCCGCTCAAAATGGCTGAGCGGGGTATGCACATGCAGCTCGCTGGCATCGCTGAGCGCCTCAAGCGCCTCAGGCCACATCATGTGACGTGCATATATACGAGCGCGCCTCAATTTCGCGACCCGGTCACTCACCGGTGCAACCTCGGGCCTGAGCCAGTCCTCAGGCGCGAGCAATTCTTCATCTTCCAGTTCGCCCATTAATGGTTCAAAGATCATGCGATGAAACTTTATCCATTTGGCATTGATCTGCTCGGTGGAAAATCGCTCTGCGGCAGAGCCACGTGCGCCGGAATGCTCACGATGCAAATAGACGCGTTCCGAAAAAAGATGGCCGCGCGCAATACGTGCGATGCGCAGCATCATGTCATAATCCTGCGCACGGGTCAGCGCTGGATTGAACCCACCGACTGCCTCATACACCGAGTTGCGGACGATCATGCCGGGTTGAAATATATGACAGCCGTCCAGCAAGTCGGGAAATATCTCTGCAGGTCGTGACGGCAGCCAGTAGCCTGGCGATTTGTGCAAGTGTTCACCGGTTTCATGATCCACGACAAAATCATCGTGACGACCGGCTGCGAACCCCAGCCCGGGGTCAGAATCAAGCTTGCCTGCCAACCGCTCGCAGGCATCCGGCTCCAGCAAATCATCATCATCACAAATCCAGAGGTAATCGCCGACTATCTCGTTCATCGCGACATTCAGGGCACTTGCCTTGCCACCATTCACTTTCCTTAAATAGGTAACCTTTTCTCTGTAGCGCTGGACAATGTCTCCCGTGCCGTCGGTCGATCCGTCATCGATGACTATGATCTGATGCGCAGGGCGCGTTTGAACCATCAGGGAGTCCAACGTCTCAGCGATCAGGCCCGCCCGGTTATAGGTGGGCAGAATGACACTTACGCGACCTGCCATACAATTCTCCCCATTCGGTCGATGCCCACTCCTGTGCCTTACATGGCACACCACATCCTGTAAAACCTGCAAGAGTCATGCAAAGTCGTTCACCGAACGACTTAAGTGCGATCGACCATAAGTCCCGATGGCTGCTTCGATAACAAGATAGCGTATGGCAACACCAAGATTGACAGACTTGGCGCGCAGGACCCAGAATTGGTTAACCCTGCTCAAGAAACGCCTTCAATTCATGATTGCGCTATCCAGTTTGGCACGGATTACCGCTCCGGAGCAGTTTGGTCATACTGGCATAGCTATACCGCAATTTCTGTCTTTCGAGCTATTATCGTTGGCGATTGCAACCCTGGTTCAGCCGACTTTGAGTCCCAGACTGGCGAATCTGCCCATCGATTTGCGGAGCCTTTTCGACAAGGTGTGTAACTGCGCTCGCCTAGCTAGTGCGAAGCGCCCGTCCAATAGGCAATACAGCTTGCGGCAGGCACGGGTTTTGCTAGGCTTTCACGGTAGTTTTCTTTATTCTGGACACTCGGAACAGGGCCATGGCATCAACACAGTACGACGCCTTGATCCTTGTCGATCCACGATTCATGGGCGGCACGGCAACGGCCGTGGAAACAGATGTTCGCGCGCTGGAAGCAGCCGGCTTGGCAGTGGGCCTGCACTTTGTGACCGGGCATGACTTTTTCCTGCCTCACGAAACCATCAATCCGAGACTGGCGGCCTTGTTGGATCTGTCCGGGGTTCAACGCGTTCCATGCGACAGAACCACGAGAGCCCGCATTGCTTTTTTTCATCATCCGCAACCTTTTCAAAGGGGTGTAGACAATCCAATCCAGGTGATAGCCGACAATACAGTCATTGTTTGTCACCAGGCGCCTTTCAAGGGTGACGGCGCACTCGAATACGATCCCTTTCTGATTCAGCGCCAGATCCGAAATCAATTCGGCACTCTCCCAACCTGGGCACCCATTTCCGGGATTTGTCGCGCCCAGCTCCGCAGCTTTTCACCGCTGTTGCGTCTGACACATGAAGACTGGCCGAACACGTTCCAGGTTGGTGACTGGACCCCGAAGCGCGAAAAGCTGACCATTCCACACCTTGTGGTTGGCCGCCACGGCCGTCCCCACACTGACAAATGGGGTGATGACAGGACAGATATTGCCGCCAGTTTGCCCGCTGGGGCCCTTACCCGAATACGAACAATGGGGGCAGATAAGGACTTTTTCGAAGCCCTGGGAGTCGAAACAACCAATTGGGACATCCTGCCATTCAATGCCGAGCCAGTCCCTGACTTTCTCGACAGCCTAGATGTGTTTTCATACTTCCACAGCTCCAGGTGGATCGAAACCTTCGGGCGGACCGTAGCAGAGGCCATGCTGATGGGTGCGCGTTGCGTGCTGCAGCCTGAACTGAAAAGGACTTTTGGCGACCATGCGCTGTATTGCGAACCGAGTGAAGTCGCCCAGGTCCTGAATGCAATCCGCAATGACCTGCACGGCGCGCGTCAGGCCACACGGCAAGCCCGTGAATGGTGTATTAAAAACTATGCGGCAGAGTTCATACCAGCAAGATTTGAGGCCCTGACCCGCGACCCCGGCACGACCTCCCGACGCGGCCCAATAGCCGCCTCCCCTTTTACTGCTGCACGCAAATGGACGGGCTTCCATCGCCGAAGCCACCAAGCCAGGAAACAATGAAACCCATGTCTCCACAACGCCAACCATTGTTCATCATCGGCGCGCCTCGCTCCGGCAATACGCTTACACGGCGCGTGCTGATGGCCTCAGGACAGATCTACATTCCCCCGGAAACCTACGTGTTCGGAGAGATCCTTTCCCGTTGGCCTAAATGGCGTAACGTCAGCTGGCGGGAAAAAGTATGGCTTGCCTGCGCCTATTTCGATCGTCACCCTCATCGTGATGACATGGAAATCGACAGTTTCAGCCCTCTTGCCTCGATGCTTGAGGACGCCCCCAAAGAGCAGCAAACAATCCATAATTTTTACAACAAGCTATACGCCTTCATGGCGAACGCGCATCACTTCACCACGGCGCGCTGGGGTGACAAGACACCATGGAATACAACATATCTTAAAGAAATTGTCAGGGCGTATCCGGACGCATACTACCTCTACCTGAAACGTGATGGCCTAGATGTCGTTGCCTCGCAAGTAGAGGCCGGCATGCGCGACATTCACGATTCCGGGCAGCGCTGGATCGATGCCAATGCGTCATGCCTGAAGCATTTGAAGAAAGCTCGCATTCCGCCCATGACAGTGACCTACGAAGACCTGGTGCGTGAGCCCGAAGACGTCTTTCGCAACATCTTCAAATGGGCTGATCTCGTTTTTGAACCAGACTATCTGACGCGTGTTCCAGAGAGACTCGGCGATGTCGGGCGTCATGGGCACCATGCCGCAGTGACCCGCCCGATAACGCCGGCTTCGATCGGACTTGGCCACAAGAACCTGTCGGAGTCCCAACGAGCGGAACTGCCTGTTGCGTTCGACACGATGATGGAGACACTTGGCTACGGTAAAGACGACCTGGCTAGACGCTGACTTGGGGACCTGACGGATGGGGCTTATCGCAGAATTCGAAAAACGCGCGCAACGTTTTCTCATCAAGGAGGAAACACCGGTTTCGCATTGGTGGATATGGTTCGGCGCGATCACTTTGCTTGGTACCATATTGAGGTTCTGGGACCTGGGCGGCGCGCCGATCTGGATGGATGAGGCCGTGACGCTGGCCTTTGCGCGGCTTGATTTCGGTACGATCATGTGGGGCAATATCGACAACCACCCTAACCTGACCTGGATGATCCAGAAGCTATGGCATTCAATTAACCCCGACCCGGCCCATGCGCGAGTGCCTGTCGCCGTGTTTGGCTCACTATCTGTTGCAGCCATTTTGCTCGCCACACGCGACGTTGCGTCAGCACGAGCCGCCATCTTTACCGGCTTGCTGTTCGCTGTCGCGACCTGTCACATTTATTACAGTCAGGATGCGCGGATGTATGCGTATCTGATTTTCGGTCTGATCCTGGCGGTATGGGGAGCAATCGGCCATGTGAGACCGCGCCTATGCAGCCCGCCTATGTATGCTGCACTTTACGTGCTTGGTGGTTCAATTGCCATCTACAGCCACGCGATTGGCCTCATCGCCATGGGCATGATCGGTTTCGCCAGCCTGGCCGCTGGTCTGTATGGTGACGCACGCCACCGGTTTGCACGCGACTGGTTCGTGCGAAACCTGATCTTGTTTGTAATCACGCTACCATGGCTGGTTGCCCTGCCGAGCGCATCGGGCACGTTTCCCGGCATCATCGGCGATAACAGCATTACTGACAGTGTGTGGTTCTTCCGCAATGCCACGGGCTTTCCCGGCCTGGATAGGTTCAGCTTGCCATTCGAAGCTATTTATTATGGCCTTTCCATACTCGCTGTTCCGATCGCCTTGATCAACGGTCGCAGAGAGCTTGCCTTCATCCTTCTGGGCCTGATCCTCTTATATCCAGCCGCAATGCTCATCATGCACCTGCGCCAACCCCTTCTTATCAACAGGATATTCCTGCCGGGCCTCATCGGGATAACGATCGGCGTTGGCTATGCGCTATCGCGTCTGAAACCCATACTCATGGCAAGTATCGTTGCCGGATGCCTAGCCCTGGCAAGTTTTGGTTCGACGGTGACGGAGCTGAAATATCATATCAAGCTGGAAGATTATCCCGGGGCCTATGCCTATGCGTCCGAACAGGGCGTTGGCGATGCGCCGGCTCTCACATGTGTGCATTTCCAGGCAGCGGCTGCGTGGGAGAACCGCCCTGATGGACGCACGCTCTATTATCGCGACGGCGCAGTTATCGACTACAAAGGACCCGAATACTGGCAGGCCGCAAAGATGAGCATGTCAAAACTCAGGATTGCAGAAGCCCATGAGATTGACGCCGCGCTTGGGGGTGGCTGGCTGATTGAGGGCGGGATGAAAGCCGCTCTGTCTAATGACAATGAGGTGCTTTTCATTCGTGCTTTCTGCGACCCCGGCCGGGAGGCGCTCATTGATACAGAACTTAAAGCGCTTGGATTCCAAGAAGGCCAGGAGACCCTCATAACAGGCAATGCCGCTGATTTCGTCATCCTTGAAAACCCGCAAACCCGGATCACCGTCTACAGGCGATGATGCAAAGCCAATAGCCACCTAGTCCGATACGTCCGCAACGCGGGCTACAACTCTCATCAACCGGCCATGTTCGTCCGGTGAAAGCGCGCCGCCATCGGCAGTTCGAACCATTTCTCTGATCCGCTCAGGACTGCGTGTTGAAAACAGAACCGTACCTTCAGGGTTGCTGGCAAGCGCATGACGCAACAGGTATGCAGCCAATTGGGATGAATGGCGAACATCGATGGACAGCTCGCCTCCGGCCATGGTCGCGAGATCCTGGTCCATCTCGAACGCGCGCCGGAAGCGAGCGAGTGCGGGACCGAGCCATGAATGGGTAATCGTCTTGTGTTCACCCCCCACGAACTCATTCGCGTTGCAGTCAAAAACAGATGCCGCAGTCTGGACAAATGAAAATGCTTCACCTGATGCCAGGAGATCGCGCGACTGCAGCGGTGTAGACGCAATGCCATAAGACCGTATCACGCCCTCCTTCACCCAATCCTGGAGCGCCTGTATGACGCGTCCGGACGACAAGTGAGAAGCCTCGACTTCATGAAGGAGAAACAGGTCCAGATAGTCCGTGCCCAGTTTTTCCAGCGACGTTTCCAGGCTTGCCCGCAAATCTGAAACGTCGAATAGACCAAAACGGGGTTCGTTCCATCGCGGCGCAGGCAATAACGTATCACCGGCCAGTCTGCGGCCTGTAGACAGGGCCTTGTTGAGGATCCGCCTTGGCCACCCGTTATGGGCTGGCAGGATACCCCCCTTGCTTACCAGGAAGATTTCGGGTCGACGGTCGGCTATGGCCTCGCCAACGATGGCTTCGGCCCTTCCATCGCCGTACAGACGCGCAGTGTCGATATGGGTCAGGCCCGCATCAAGCGCGCAACGGACGAGGTTGACGGCCTCTGCGCGTTCTATACTGGAACCTAAATGCCCTGTACCAAAGCCGATTCTGCAACGTGGCATGTCGCTGTTCGTATTCACGCAGGGCTCCTTCCAAGAAGATGTATGAACATTGCGACAATATGGCATAAACGGCGCATGTTATACTTCGTTGAGCAATTGCGATGCCAGGGAGATGCGTAGCGAATGAGAAGTCCTCACAATAGTCTCGTGGCTATCTCAGCGCGCACCACACAAGAAACACTTGGACGGCCTGACGGCTTCGACGCCATTGTCATTGGTGCCGGAGCTGCAGGAAGCCTGGCAGCGCGCACGCTACATGACGCAGGACTTGAGGTCCTGATTCTCGATGCCGGTTGGCGCGCTCCCTTTATAACCGAGCCTGTGCGTCAGGCTACGGCTGAGGCAATTGCGCGTCTAGCCGATCCTCGGGCGCTGCGCTTTCTCAACCCAAGAATCATCTACAAGGGCCGGCAGGTTCTCAAATTGCTCGGACGTCGTCGCCAACCCATCCAGTCCTCTTGTTACGCCTGGGAGCGTGATCCATCCGCCTTCGTCGATGATCTCGACAATCCCTACGATACGGCCAACGGGCGGGACTATAGCTGGATTCGGACACGCAACGCCGGTGGGCGCGTTGTGATCCCCGGGCACGGTCGCCAGTACTGTCGCTTTTCTGAGCGTGAATTCGCACCTCAGGACGGCCTGTCCCCAGCATGGCCCTTCCCGGCTGAAGAAATGGATTCCTGGTATACTTATGTTGAATCCCTACTCGGTCTTTCAGGCAATCCAGATGGTAACGCAGACGTGCCTGACAGCAAGTTTGCGGCCCTCCTGCAGCCGACACGGGCTGAGAGGGAACTGAAACAAAAGATTGAAGACCGTTGGCCTGGCGCCCCCGTTCTGAGTGGTCGCTTTGCACCACCCGTCAATCACTTAGCAGCCCTGGAATCATCACATCATATCCATGCGCGGCGCGGCGCGATCGTCCATGAGATACTGTCGGACTCCAATGGGTGCGCCGCGGGCGTTGCGTGGCATGACCGGGAAACGGGTGACCGTCTTGAAGCAAAGGCGCCACTCGTCTTTTGCTGCGCTTCGCCAATCGAATCGGCGCGTATCCTTATGCTCAGCCAGACATCCCGCTCGCCGGAAGGCATCGGCGCGCGAAGTGACGCACTCGGTCGCTACCTGATGGATCATGTGTTGGTAAAGGCAGAAGGGCTGGGGCCGGCACTTCCCGCCGAGACCGCTACCCCACCGGATGGGCGCTGTAGCTTCCTTCCGCGTTTCGACAGGGCGATGGGTACTGCCAGCCTCGGCGATCGCGGCTTTGGTGTGCAGCTCTACCAGACGCCGGGTGACAACGGGCGCTCGTGGTTCACTGCAGTTGGCTTTGGTGAGATGCTTCCTGATGCGAGTAATCATATCCGTCTTCATCCCACGAGAAAGGATGCCTGGGGTATTCCAAGCCTGATTTTCGATGCGGGACTCAGTACACGCGACAATACAATGGCGGAAATGATGAGCACGGCATTGCGAGAACTTGCTGCGCTCTGTGATGTGAAGCTGACCTTGCAGCCTGATGGTCCCGCCATTCCGGGCACTTCGGCACATGAATGTGGCACTGCCCGTATGGGAGCGACACCTGAAGACGGCGTCCTTGATCCCTTCAACCAATGCTGGGACATGCCCGGACTCTACGTCACTGATGCAGCCTCATTTCCTTCGCAAGGGTTTCAGAACCCAACACTGACTGTGCTTGCACTGACCGCGCGGGCTTGCCACCATGCTGTAACTGAAAACGGCGGCACTCTATCAACCACCACCATGGGCGAGATCATCGCCTGACGGCTCTTGACAGCAATATTCACGACCATTCCCCGTACATCAGTAATCCGGCGATCTAATGCTTCTGCCCCCCTCGAGGGACTGGCCTTATATGGTGATCTTCTTATAAATAATACCTCGTGGCGTCCGAGTTAGACGCGACACAACACCCTGTTTTCATATTTTATTCTGGAGCGGGCGAAGAGATTCGAACTCTCGACCCCAACCTTGGCAAGGTTGTGCTCTACCACTGAGCTACGCCCGCATCCTGAATTGTGCCCGGCAGCAACCCTGCCGAGAAGGCGTGATTAAGCGCATCATGCGGGTGTTTGCAAGCGCTTAGTTCCGCCCTGCTGCACAATTTGCCCGGCTTTCAACCGCCATGCACGGATCTTCCGGCACTGCAGGCCAAATGCTGCTATTCAAGCCCGGATCTGCCCCGGATAACCGTGCGAATCTGGTCCGGTCGTACTTCGCGTCCCTCGCCATCAACAAAGGCCGCGCGAATCGCGCTTTTCGTTCCCGCCTTGGTGAAACTGATCGGGGGCGTTTCGCCCTCGGACAGCCAGGCATCGCCCCATTGCGTCAAGCCAATCAGGATGGGGCGCAGCGACAATCCCATGGCGGACAGCAGATATTCCGGCCGGGCCCGCTTGCCTGGCGCCTTATAGGGCCGCTTCACCAGCAGTCCGGAATCAACCAGCGACTTCAATCGGCCCGACAGGACTGTACGCGGGCATTTGAGCTCAGCCTGGAAATCATCGAACCGGCGCACACCATATAGCGCCGCCCGCAGGATCAGCAGCGTCCACCTGTCGCCCACCACTTCGATGGCGCTGGCAAGGTTACACGTGTCCGGTGGAATCGGAGACCGACGGGCGAGAGGAATCTGGGTCATTCTGACTCTCTTGTATGGGTTCGCTTTCGAAATCCAGAGGTGCGGTGGTCGATGCGCGATTTTCCCGACAGCTGCCTTGCAAATGACTGCATCTGATGGGAAAGGCAGGGCACATTCCGGCGCACTCAAGACAGGGCTTTGCATGAAACATTTGGCCTTTGCCACTGCGCTAGTGATGGGAATGGTTGCCTGCACGGCACCAGACCCGGCCGGGACGCCTGTCCGCCAGCCGATCAGCGACACCGCTCTGTGGAGCTTTGATACAGCCGCTCGATCCCTTCGTGTCGCTTCCTGCCCGGCCGGTTCAGCAGTGATCGAACCGACTGCCATGGCATTTGCCGTCGACCCGATTGATCTGAATGACTCCGGCGCAAGTCCTCTCCTGCCTGATTCCGTACTGTTCGTCGGTGGGTGGCACCTGACATCCACCAATGTCAATTTTGGCGGATTGTCAGGTATTGAGACGCTGCCCGATGGTGACCTTCTCACCGTCTCGGATATCGGCGCTTTTGTCTGGATCGGCCTGTCAGACGATCAGCCCGACGGGACAGGCAAACTGGCCTACATGCTCGGGCCGGACGGAACACAATTGTCAGGAAAATCGGATGGAGACGCCGAAGGTCTGGCATTACGCGACGGGCTGGCACTCGTCAGTTTCGAGCACAATCACCGGGTCGAGGCATTCGATCTCGCAAATTGCGGCGCTGCTGCCAGGGCTGCGCAGGTTGCGCATCTGCCATACGATGTCTCTGGCAGAGCGATCGATGATAACCAGGGCGCGGAAGCCCTTTCGATCCTGGCCGACGGCACGATCAGGTTCGGACTGGAAAGTTTCGGAAGCGGCGCGTCACCCGTGGGCACGGTTCTCGCAACCGGCGAGGGTGTCCTGACAGGAGACAGAGCAGCGAACCCGAGAGGCTACTCGCTGGTCGGCTTCGACGAAACCACGGACACCACCGGACAGCCGGTGACGGTGACCCTGTACCGCAGCTACGATCCGATCCGGGGCAACCGCAACATTGTCACCTGGTCAACGTCGGATGTGCACATCGAACTCAAGCGCCCGATGACGGTTGATAATTTTGAAGGCATCGCAGCAGAAATTCTCGACGCGGACACGATGCGCATCTGGCTGATTTCCGACAATAATTTCTCCGACCGCCAGCAAACGCTACTTTACGCCTTTGATGTCGACTCCCGTACGGAATAATCACACTTACAATCCTGGCGGATGACGCCTACATCTGACGATGCACAAGGGCTGCGGCGCCCGCAATGGGACTGATCTCCGGCGACCTTACTCATCGTCAGGGAGCTGGCATTCTGGTTCGGACCCTGGTCCGGGCTCACCCGGCGCCCACCTAGTCTCTAGGTTGACGGGAGTGAATATGCCCAGCGACGTCTGCGGTTCTTGTGCGCTATCATTGGGACGTGACGCCGATCAGATCGCGCGTTAAGGCTCTCTCCATGTCCCAGGCTCCCGACAAGACACAGCTCCGCCATCGCATGCGCACCCTGCGGGCCGAAGCGGCTGCACGCGATCCCGATGCGGCAGAAAAGCTGGCGGAACTCTTTCCCATGAAACTGCTGGAGCGCTATGGCCCTGTTGTTGCTGGATATGTGCCGATCAATGAGGAGATCGACCCGACCCCGCTTATGCAGCGCCTGAGCCGCGCAGGCGCTGAACTGTGCCTGCCCCGTGTCGAGGATGACGGCCGCATGACCTGGCGGATGTGGTCGCTTGGTGAACCGCTGGAACGTCGACCGTTCGGCCTTTCCGAGCCGGGACTTGATGCCCCTGAGACCGCACCCACGCTGATCCTGACGCCGCTTCTCGCCTTCGACGCCATGGGCAACCGACTTGGATATGGCAAAGGCCATTACGACCGCGCCATCGCCCGCCTACGTGAGGCAGGTCGCACCTTCGCCTGCGCCCTTGCCTACCATGCCCAGCAAATCGACTCCGTTCCTGCACTTGACCATGACCAACCGCTGGACTGGGCTGTCACGCCAATAGGGTCTGTACCGCTCTTCATGATGCGTAATATGAAGGCGCTCAACACGAACACGCCAGATGCTCCAGGCTCTTCCTGACATGCGCGACAGGGCTTGTTAGTCATAAGCCTTGGCGCAATTCTTGCTGTCATAAGGTTTGATTAACCCCTTGAGAGCGGCAGAATATTGCAAAATACTGATAAAATACCGAGCACTCGGCGCAACACTGCAGGCAATGATGCATTCGTTCTCTCCTGCCTCGTCGCAGTGTGCAGTTTTGGCATCTTTACCATAAGCCGTATCGACACGCCGCGATCAATCGAAACAATCATCGCCGCAAGCGAAATGCCCGCGCCTGCCGAGCAGGCCGAAACCGAGGTCGCAGTGGTGGCGCCCGACCCTGTTCTCGACGCCCCTGCCCCCCCCGTGACCGCTCCTGTCGCCTCCCGTGTCATCACTCTTCCTCCCCCATCGAGGGCGCGCGCCAAGCTTCCTTCAGCGCCGGGCTTCATCACCCTGCTTGGTGACGCGTTGAACGACGCTTTTTTCTACCGGTCCGACTATTCAAACCCGACTGGCCACTATGGCGGTGACTGGGCGCACGACAATATCGGTCAGTCCGCCGAAGGTACGAATTTGTCGGTCCGCCGACACGTCTCGCGCTCCGGGCCCTACACAGGCGGTGAAATGAAGACGCGAAAGACCTATGGCTACGGTCGATACGAAGTTGTCATGCGCCCTGCCAAAGGCTCCGGGCTGGTCTCCTCCTTTTTCACCTACACGGGCGCCCATGACGGCACCGCACATGACGAAATCGACATCGAGTTCCTTGGCCTCGACACAACACGCGTCCATTTCAATTACTACCGGAATGGACGCAGAGGCGCTGCAGCGACATTTGACCTGCCATTCGATGCAGCAGACGAAGATCACCTCTACGCGTTCGAATGGACGGCCGATGGCATTACTTGGTTCGTTGATGGAGAGCCCTATTACAAGACCGTTGAGGGCGACGCCTTCGTCCCGAAAACGCCGGGAAGCATCGTCTTCAATGCATGGACCGGTAAACCGGGCATGGCAGGCTGGCATGGCAAGCCGACCTTTGAATCCGGCGCCTCAGCTCACTACTCGTGCGTTTCATTCTCACCAATCGGAGAAGAATCGCGCGCCTGCAGCGACTTGTTCCTGCCCCGGCGCCACCACAAGGCCGCTGCGCAAACAGCGCAGCTTTCCATCCAGCCGTCTTACTGACACGGGCAAAGTGACTGGCCAGCTCGCACCCATGCGAGCTAGTCTTGGCCGATGGCATTCAAACCGCTCTCAACACTCCTGGCACTTGCCATACTGGGTATTGGCGCCGCCGCCGAACCCGCAGTCAAAGTCGTGAACTTTTCGGCCAGCTGGTGCCCACCGTGCCGGGTTCTGGATCCGCGCGTGCAGGACGCGGTTGAGCGATTCAGAGATCAGGGTGTCGCTCTCGTCGAGCTGGATATGACTGACCTTGACCGTTCCAGCACAGAAGGGCGCAAGGCGCTCGCTGCTCGGCTGCAGGCCGTGGCAGCGTCACACGGCGCTGCCTATCTCTGGGACTGGTATGGCGGTCATGCAGGCATCGTGGTGATCATCGCTGCAGACAATGGCGAACCCCTGACATGCGTCACGCGTGTATTGAGCCGACGCGAGATCGAAGACCGCCTTCAGGAGAGCCTGGTTCTGGCAAGAAAAGTGAGGCCGGGACACAGACGGCCGAATGGCACTGACTGCCCGGCGCCCATGAATGCCGGGGTGAGGTCACAAGCCAACTAGCTCTGGATGTCTTTAAGTATCTGCTCACGTGCGACCGGCATGAGCTGGGCCATCTGCTCACGAATACGGGCATCGGTGCGATCAATACCAGCTGTATCGAAGTCGGCCCGGATTTTCCGGAAAACGTCTTCTTCGCCAACTTCCTCGAGATCCGACAGGACAACCGTCTTGGCATAGGCCTGGGCATCGTCACCTGTCATGCCCATAAGGTCTGCAGCCCAAAGGCCAAGAAGCTTGTTACGGCGGTTCTGCACTTTGAACTGCGTCTCCTGGTCAAGGGCGTACTTGGCCTCTTGTGCGCGTTCACGATCGTCAAATGTGCTCATGGGAGGGGCCTTTCAGCAAGAAACTCAGGATTTTCTGCCATATAGGGTGTCAGAACAGGTGTGCGCAATAATTGTTTATCGGTGCGACTTGGCGTAACAGTCGCGAGCATATGGGGACGCTGGCGATTCCGACCCGCCTTTTACCCGCTATCACCCATGAAAGGGCTCGTCGCATGTCGAAAAAGCGCGTCGTATATGAGGGTAAGGCCAAGATCCTCTATGAAGGTCCCGAACCGGGCACGCTGATCCAGTATTTCAAGGATGATGCAACGGCCTTCAATGCCCAGAAGAAAGCCGTTCTCGACGGCAAGGGTGTGCTGAACAACCGCATCAGCGAGTTCATGATGACCCGTCTCGGGGCTGTCGGAATCCCGACTCACTTCATCCGCCGCCTCAACATGCGCGAACAGCTGATCAAGAAAGTCGAGATCATTCCCCTTGAGGTCGTGGTTCGCAATATTGCAGCCGGAACGCTTTCCAAGCGCCTTGGTATTGAAGAAGGCCAGGTCCTGCCGCGCCCTATGGTCGAGTTCTACTTCAAGGATGACGCGCTGGGTGACCCACTCGTGACGGAAGAACACATTGCGGCATTCGGCTGGGCTGGCCCACAGGAATATGACGACCTCATCTCGCTTGCGCTGCGCGTCAATGATTTCATGTCCGGCCTGTTTGCCGCTGTCGGTATTCGCCTGGTCGACTTCAAACTCGAGTTCGGCCGGTATTTCGAAGGCGACACCGATATGCCGCGAATTCTGCTGGCCGACGAAATCAGCCCTGATAGCTGTCGCTTGTGGGACTTTGAAACCGGCGAAAAACTCGACAAGGACCGCTTCCGCCGCGATCTCGGTGGCGTCACGGAAGCCTATGCCGAAGTCGCTCGCCGTCTCGGCATTATCAAGGAATCCGGTGAAACAGACAACGTCGTGAGCTTTACCGGCGGCAAGTAAGTGCATCGTGCGTCACGACACGTTCCATTGGCGACCAACCTGGGCTAAAGCGGGCCCGACTCAGAAACACGGAGCCCAGCCCGATGAAAGCCATTGTCCACGTCGCACTCAAATCAGGCGTCCTTGATCCCCAGGGCAAGGCGGTTGCCGATACGCTTGCCAGGATGGGCTACAAGGAAGTCGAAGCTGCCCGCATCGGCAAGGTCATCGAACTCGATATCGATGATGGCCTGACATCGGAAGCGGCCGAAGCGCGCGTGAAGGAAATGTGCGAGAAGCTGCTCGCCAATACCGTCATCGAAAGCTACCGGGTCGAGTTCACAGCCTGAGCCACCTGCCCTATTCGGTCGCCCCCTTCCGGACGTAGATTCCGGTAAACCATTCATCCCATGAATTCGTCTCGGCATTGTATTGTTCGAAATGCTGCGTCACGGTTCCATCATCATTGAGCGTCCATTCGCCAGTGAAGGGCGTCGTCTGTCCGCTGGACTGATAGGTTATTTCACCCTCAAGCTTCATCGACTCCGTTTCCGTCAGACCGCCAGAATAGTCGATTACACCCGCTTTGCTGACCCAGAGCTGTCGCCACTTTCCAGTCGAAGGGTCGAGGAAATTATAGCTTTGGCCAGTTCCGCCTGAAGCCGATGTCCAGCGCTCCACAAGAAGGCATCCATCCTCCTCGGCCGTAATGACATTATGACCTGCGACATTGCCAGAACTGTCTGTCACCTCCCACGTGCCAAGCCAGAAGTCGAATGCACGGTGAGCCTCGCTTGCGCAAGTTCGTGGCGTCTGATCGGGTGGCGTTTGCGCTGTTGCGCATCCGCAAAGTCCGGACACCACGCTCAAGATGAGGGCTCGATACATGTTTTTTCCCTTCCTTTTCCGGGAGGACGGAATCCTCCAACTTCCAGCATTGTCAAATATCAAAGGCCGATGCAAAGTTGTGAGCGATTATTCACTTGCATACTATATCGCCCCATGTTAGATAGCCAATGACGCAAGGAAGACTCCAAATGGCCAAATCTGCAATCCCTGCCCGCGAAACTGCCAAGAAGCCTCGTGCACGCAATGCGCGGCCGAAGATTGAGCGCGCCGCCCTGAAACTGTTCATCCATGAAGGCGTTGACGCCGCCACAACGCGTGAGATCGCCGAACAAGCCGGCGTCTCAGAGGGTGCCCTTTATCGCCACTACAAGGGCAAGGACGAACTGGCGCTGGCGCTCTTCATGGAAACCCATAACCGGCTCGGCAAGATGATGGTGGAGGCGCTTGCCGTTGAGGGATCACTCGACGCCAAGGTTGGCGCAGCTGTGAGCGCCTATTGCCAACTCGCCGATGAAGACTTCCTCCTGTTTTCCTTCCACCTGGTCTCGCTGAACCGCTACCTGCCCTATGACAAGCGGCGTGAGGACGACCCTGTCTCAATCACGGAACGCATTATCGCAGGCCTGATGCAGGACGGCATCATTCCGAAAGGTGACCCGGCTGTTAAGGCCGCCATGGCGCTGGGCGTGATCATGCAGGCCGGCCAGAACAAGATCTACAATCGCCTGCCCGGCCCCCTTTCACAGCATACCGATGCCTTTACCAAGGCGATCATCGCCGTGCTCCATTCCGGCTGAACCGACACCTGTTCCCGACATCTAGAAAGGTCACACCCATGCGTGGCATCCTCTTCACGGTAACCTATTACCTGCTGTCTATTGTCTACGTACTGGTCTCTCTCCCCTTCCTGGCCTTGCCTGGACGCGGGCCGGTCAGCTTCATCATCCGCAGCTACACACGCGCGATGAACCTGAACCTGAGATTCATAGGCGGGATTAGCAAGGAAGTCCGCGGCCGCGAAAATCTACCCGATGGCGCCTTTGTCATCGCCGCAAAGCACCAGAGCTGGGGCGATGGCTACATGATCTACCCGGAAATAAAGAACCTTGCCTTCGTGACGGGCGATCATCTCGAGAAGTTCCCCCTGGTCGGCGGCATACTGCGCAAGCTTGGTGCCATCGTGATCGACACGTGCGGTGGCGGCGACCGTAAGGCGGAATCCTTGCGCGAAGGCATGGAGACAGCACGTAAGGAGGGCCGCCGGGTGCTGATCTACCCCGAAGGCCATCTGGCCCCTGTCGACTACCATTTTCGATACAAGCCCGGCGTCTGGCATATGGCCGAAGCGATGGGCGTGCCCGTCGTGCCAGTCGCGACCAATATCGGGCTCTTCTGGAAACAGCAGCAAACCCGGAAAACACCGGGCCGGGCCATCATCGCGTTTCTCGAACCCATTCCGCCCGGCCTGCCAAAGGACGAGTTCATGGCCCGCCTGACGGACGTCGTGGAGACCCGCACAGCCGCTCTCGTTGCCGAAGCGCGTGGTGGACAACCTGTCCATGCCACACTGATCCCCGATCCTGAGAATGGAACAGTGTCCAAACCGGCTTCAGATGATCCGGCCGCCTTCTCGAAGGCCTGAATTCGGGCACTTGCCAGGATCAAGTCTTTACGCACGGTATATTTATTGATATTCAATAAGGGCTCAGGACGTCCCGGGGGCCAAATCGGGATGACCAAAATGAAGATGAAACGATCGTTTGCGCGCATCAGCGCCTTTGCTATCACTCTGGCGGCCACGGCCGCACTGCCTGCCTTCGCCAATGATTGGAAAGCCTGGGAAGGACAAGATAAGGCCTCGCCGCGGGCGATTTACTCGGATGCCACCGACCAGCCATCCGCACTCCTGACCTGCGGACAAAATGGCCTGCTGTCCGCAATGATCACCGTAAAGCCCGCATCCCTTCCGGAACAACTCGCCAGGAACGCACCCTATTCACGCGCGGAAAAAGCCAGCCTGATGGTCGGCGACGCCGACGCTGTTGAAACCACTGTGCGTTTCATCTCGGCGATCGATGTCATTGAAGCGCGCTCGCACAGCGTGGCCGCCAAGGTTTTCAATGCAGCGGTGACCGGCGAGCCCGTGAAAATCTCGGTCAGCCGGATTGGAGACATAACCACTGTGCTCCCCGAACCGAATGATGCCTTCAAGGCTTTCGCCCGCACATGTGAGAAAAGCCGCCAGGCAAACAAGGCGTCACAGGGGGCCGCCGACTCTTGATGTCATGGGTTGACCTTGTCTCCCGATACGTGCTCATTTTCTATTCTGGCGCGTATCGGGAGGCAGACAATCATGCATCACCTTGCCAGGGTCAGTTGCGTGACTGTCGCCCTTTTGTTTTTCCTCGTAAGCTCAGGCTTTACCGATGAACACAGCACGGACGGCGCGCTTCACTGGGTACAGGAACGTGACCAGCTTTGGAGCGTCGATAGCTCAGACGCTGGTGAGGCGCCTAATTTTTTCAGCTTTATCAGGGTCATTTCGTCATCTGGCGGCGCCGGACCTGTTCTGCAGCTTGGCTGTCAGGCGACAAGCAAGGGCGAACACACGCTACAGGCAGGGATCAAGCTCGATCCGGAGAATACGTATGAACAAGCCCCCAAGACGCGCCTGCGCCTTCTCTCGACGAGCGGTATTCTGACAATTGGCGAGGATCGCAAGAGCGAGCGATTCCAATACCATCCGGACTCCTCAAAGATAACACCGTTCAACCGCGCAGTGCCCAAGCGACTGTTCAATGCCGTGGTGCGGGGCGACCCGGTCCGGCTGAAAGTCCAGAATCAAACTTATGATCTGGAAATACCCGACGCCGACGAGACCTTCACCAGATTCGCCAAGATCTGCCCCATGACCAATGGCGGGACGTTCGATCAATCCATCTTCGACCGGTCAGCGGTTACCCAATCGGATTCAGCGCACGCGAAGTAGCCCGTCTCAGGCCTCTGCCGGCACGATCGTTACACTCTCACCACACCCACAGGCATCAGTCTGGTTCGGGTTGCGGAACACAAACTTCTCGTGGAGCGGCGTGACCTCATAATCGATCTGGCTACCCAGCAGGAACAGGACGGCCTTGGCGTCAATCAGAATGGTGACGCCGCTTTCCTCGACCACTTCATCCAGTGGCTCAGGCGCCATGGCATAATCCATGACGTATTCCATGCCGGCGCAGCCGCCATTCTTGACGCCAACGCGCAGAAAACCAGCGCCGCGTTCCTGCATTATTTCCTGCACGCGCGTTGCCGCGTCGTCAGTCAGGGTAACGGGTTTGGGGCGGGGTCGTCTGGCCATGTTGAACAGATAGGGTCTGAAGGGCTGTTATTCAATCAAAGCATGTTGAGCGCCAGGCGCGCTTCGTCTGACATGCGCGAAGGATCCCATGGCGGATCAAACGTGAGGCGCACCTCGACATCGGTCACGCCTTCGACGGTTCGTGCAGCCGTCTCGATCCATCCAGGCATGTCGCCCGCCACAGGGCAGCCTGGCGCCGTCAGCGTCATATCCACGTCCACTTTGCGGTCGTCGTCGATATCAACCTTGTAGATCAGGCCCAGTTCATAGATATCGACGGGGATTTCCGGGTCATAAACCGTCTTGAACGCTGCAATCAGTGCGTCAGTGATACGGTTCAGCTCTTCTTGCGGAATCGCTGAAGGCACCGCGTCCGCTGGGGCGGATACGTCGATCAAGTCGCGAGAGGTCATGTCATCTGCCATGTCTGACCACCTATATCAGCATTCCGCGCGCTTTTTCCAGCGCATCAATGAATATGTCCACTTCAGCTTCGGTATTGTAGATTCCAAAACTTGCTCGTGCCGTCGCAGAGACTCCTAAATGGGTCATCAATGGCTGGGCGCAATGGTGTCCTGCCCGGATGGCTATACCATACCGGTCCAGGATCTGCGCCAGGTCGTGTGGATGAGCGCCCCGCAGGCTGAACGCCAGTACAGATCCCTTGCCCGGCGCCTCTCCGTGAATCGTCAGGCCATTGATGCCTCGCAGGCCCTCCCGCGCACGCTCATACAGTTTATGCTCGTGTGCCTGGACATTGGACGGGTCAAACTGCTGGAACCACCGAATCGCCGCGCCAAGCCCGATTGCCTCCAGAATCGGCGGTGTGCCGGCCTCAAACTTGTGTGGGGCTTCATTATAGGTAACGTGGTCCAGGCTGACCGTCTCAATCATTTCGCCGCCACCCTGATAGGGGCGCGCCTCGGCCAGGGCATCAGCCGTACCATACAGGATACCGATACCTGTCGGACCGTAAAGTTTGTGCCCCGAAAAGACATACCAGTCGCAACCAAGCGCCTGCACATCCACGCTCAGATGCACAGCGGCCTGGCATCCGTCGACCAACACGCGCGCACCCGCAGCGTGTGCCAGCCGGGCCACGTCGGCCACGTCGTTCACAGTTCCCAAAACGTTACTCATGTGGCTGAGGGCAACCATGCGCGTCTTCGGCCCGATAGACGTACGCAAGGCGTCCATGTCGAGAGAGCCATCATCATTCAGGCCAACCCAGCGCAGCACAGCGCCATGACGCTCGCGAAGAAAGTGCCACGGAACGATATTGGAATGATGCTCCATTACCGACAGCACAATCTCGTCGCCCGCCTGGATGGTTCCTTCCAGCGCTGATGCAACCAGATTGATCCCTTCGGTTGCGCCCTTCGCGAAGATGATATTTGCCACACTCGGCGCATTCAGGAAATCACGCGCTGCTTCGCGCCCGGCTTCATAAGCCTCAGTCGTCTCGTTTGAGAGCGTGTGGATGCCCCGGTGCACGTTTGCATAGGATGTCCGGCACTGGTTCGCGATGGCATCGATCACCGTGTCCGGCTTCTGCGCGCTCGCGGCATTATCGAGGTAAACCAGCGGCTTCCCATTCACCTGTCGCGAAAGGATCGGAAATTCCTTGCGGATAGCTGCAACGTCGAATGCACGGGTCATGAGGACAGCCAAGCCTGTGCTTCAGCGAGCAACACGTCGCAGACCGATTCATCGGCAGCGCTCAGTGCCTCGGCGATAAAGGCCTCGGTCAGCATGCCGCGCGCCTGCCATTCCGGAATGCCGCGCTGGCGCAGATAGAACAGCTGCGCATCATCCAGCGCACCACATGTATTGCCGTGCGCACACTCGACATCATCAGCGTAAATCTCGAGCTCCGGCTTGGCGAACACTTCGGCCCCATCCTCCAGCAACAGGGCCTGGTGCTGCATGTCTGCGTCAGTTTGCTGGCCCGTTTTGCGCGGAACGAAGAACTTCCCCTGAAACACGCCCTTGCCGCCGTCCAGAACGGCGCCCTTGGTCAGTTGCCGTGTGACACAGGCGGGTGCACCGTGGCGCACATTCGTCGTTATGTCCGCGTGAAACCCCTTCGCTGACAGATAGGCAGCATTGAGCGTCAGCTTGGCGCCGGCGCCCTGATGCACGGCACGTGTCTCCAGTCGGGCGACCTTTGCGCCAAAGGCCAATGTCGTCTGGGTCACTTCACTCCCGGATTCCAGGTTCAGCATGCTGGTCACGGCCAATGCCTCATCCCGGCCGCCGCGCTGATAAATCGTCCGGTTCAGCTGCGCGTCAGCCTCGAGACTGAACTCCATTAATGCGGCCGTGAACCCTGCCCCGCCCAGATAGCTTTCGGTCAGGTTGATTGCCGCGCCGTTGCGGATGATAAAAACGACCCGCACAAAGCTTGCTTCGCCGGCGCCATCGAACACGAAATGAAGACGGGGAAGATCACGCGATGTGATGTCAAAAGTCAGCGTCGCCGGCCGCAATCCGCCACCGGCCAGCGCGGCGGCGAGCGCACCCAGGGGCACGTCCTCTGCACCACCCACCGCTTGCGCAGCCGGTTGGGCAAGCATGCGCATGCCGTCGGGCAATGTGGCGGGCCGCTCAAAACCGGTTGGCGTGAACCGGAACACGAGCGCGCCTTCATGCGGCAACGGGTCGGTTGATGACGCAGTTCCGGGTGTTTCAAGCGTCTTCAGCGCCGACTTGAAGTCGCTCCACTTCCAGGCCTCCATCCGCCTGTGCGGCAGGCCCGTCCCGGCAAAAGCCTGGAATGCACGCTCGCGCCGCGCATCTTCAGGCTGCATGCCAAAGCGTGCGACCAGCTCCAGTTCGGCGGTCGTCGGATTCTTGATCAGGTCGCGCAGGGCGATGGTCACGCCACCTCTCCCAGCACTCCGTCATAGCCTTCTTTTTCGAGGCGCAGCGCGAGGTCCGCCTCACCCGTCTTGATGATGCGCCCATTGGCAAGAACGTGCACCTTGTCCGGCTTGATATAGTCGAGCAGGCGTTGGTAGTGCGTGATAACAAGCATACCGCGCGAAGGGTCGCGCATCGCATTCACGCCATCGGCCACTGTCTTCAGCGCGTCGATGTCGAGGCCGCTATCGGTCTCATCGAGGATCAGGAACCAGGGTTCCAGCATCATCATCTGATAGATTTCGAGCCGCTTCTTCTCGCCGCCCGAAAAGCCGACATTTACAGGCCGCTTCAGCATCTCGGCATCAAGTTTCAGCATCCCCGCCACCTCACGCGACTTCTTGATAAAGTCAGGCGCCGATATCTCGGCCTCGCCACGGGCTTTGCGCTGGGCGTTCATGGCCGTGCGCACGAAGGTCATAACCGGCACACCGGGAATCTCCACCGGATACTGGAATGACAGGAACATGCCTTTCGCCGCGCGGGTCTCCGGATCCATGTCCAGGACGTCTTCACCGTTGAGCGTCGCGCTCCCGCCCGTCACCTCATAGCCGCTCCGGCCCGTCAGCACATAGGACAGGGTCGACTTGCCAGCCCCGTTCGGCCCCATGATCGCGTGGATTTCGCCCGCAGGCACATCCAGTGTCAGGCCATTCAGGATGGTCTTGGCTTGCGCCGCTTCGCCAACCGTGGCGCTCAGGTCTGTAATCTTCAACATAGGGCGCATGTAAGCTGCCCGACCCCCGAGGGAAAGCCCCCGCGACAGAGAAACCCAGACACGAAACGCACGTCATTCGCGCGAATTCTCGGCATAACCTCAGCCCACACTGCCTTCCAGGCTCACTTTGAGCAGGCTCTGCGCCTCAACCGCGAATTCCATCGGCAAGTGCTGCAGCACATCCCGGACAAAGCCGTTGACCAGGAGGGCCACTGCATCTTCCTCGGGAATCCCGCGCTGACGGGCGTAAAACAGCTGGTCTTCTGACAGTTTCGTCGTCGTCGCCTCATGCTCCAGCTGCGCGCTGGCGCAGCGGTTCTCGACATAGGGGATCGTGTGAGCGCCGCAGCGCTCGCCAATCAGCAGCGAGTCGCATTGGGTGAAGTTGCGCGCGTTAACGGCCTTCCGGTTCACGGAAACGAGCCCGCGATAGGTATTGTCAGACTTGCCCGCCGAGATACCCTTGGAGATGATCCGGCTCTTTGTGCGCTTGCCCAGATGGATCATCTTGGTACCCGTGTCAGCCTGCTGCCGGCCATTGGTGACGGCAATCGAATAGAATTCACCGACACTGTCATCGCCGCGCAGGATGCAGGACGGATATTTCCATGTCACGGCCGAGCCCGTCTCCACCTGCGTCCAGGAGATCTTCGACCGGTCACCTCGGCAATCGCCGCGCTTGGTGACGAAATTGAAGATGCCGCCCTTGCCGTCCTCGTCGCCCGGCCACCAGTTCTGCACCGTCGAATACTTGATCTCGGCATCATCCAGCGCGACCAGTTCTACGACCGCAGCGTGTAGCTGGTTCTCATCGCGCATCGGCGCCGTGCAGCCTTCCAGATAGGATACATAGGCTGCCTCGTCGGCAATGATCAGCGTCCGCTCGAACTGGCCCGTATTCTCGGCATTCATCCGGAAATAGGTCGACAGCTCCATGGGGCAGCGCACACCCTTTGGCACATAAACAAACGTGCCGTCCGAGAACACGGCGCTGTTCAGCGTCGCAAAGAAATTGTCCGACTGGGGCACCACGGTACCAAGATATTTCTTCACCAGGTCCGGATATTCGTGCACGGCCTCCGAAATCGACATGAAAATCACGCCAGCCTTCTGAAGCTCCTTGCGGAACGTGGTCGCCACCGACACTGAGTCGAACACGGCATCGACCGCCACGCGTGGCTTCTCGCGCGCCTCGGCAGCCGTCTCGACCGCCCCTTCGACACCCAGCAGCACCTCAGCCTCCCGCAGCGGGATGCCCAGCTTTTCATAGGTCTCGAGGATTTCCTTCGGCACATCATCAATCGAGGCATATTTCGCTCCGGCCTTCGGCGCCGCGTAATAGTAGTAGGCCTGGTAGTCGATCCTGGGATAGCGGACCATCGCCCAGCTCGGCTCTTCCATGGTCAACCAGCGCTCATAGGCCTTCAAGCGCCAATCGAGAAGCCATTCAGGCTCATTCTTGGCTGCAGAAATATAGCGAATGGTGTCTTCCGAAAGGCCCTTGGGCGCAAAGTCCGTTTCGATATCGGTTGCGAATCCAGCTGAATAATTTTCAGATTCAAGCGCCCTGGCAGCCTCAACCGTCCTGGCGTCGATACTGTCCTTGACCTTGACCTCTCCGCAGTCTTCGTCGTGTTCTGTGGTCCCGCCGCAGCAGTCCATCACACATTCTCCTTCAATACCGTACGTCGCGCTGCTTCCAGCCATGCATCTGCCACGCTGTCAAAGTCAGCGGGTAAGGTGTTCCATCCAAAGCTGGTGCGTATTGCTGATTCCGCAAGGGCGTCAGATGCGCCCATGGCCATCAGCACGACAGATCGCTTGACCTTGCCTGAAGAGCAGGCAGACCCCGCAGACACGCAAACGCCGGCCAGATCCAGTGCCATGACCTGAGTTTCAGCCCTGAAACCCGGCCGCGCAAAGTTCGATGTCCCAGCGAGGCGCTCGCTGCCTTCGCCGATCACAATGACACCGCCTTCAGCTTTCAGGCGGGATTCCATGGCATCACGATGCCGGGCCAGGGCGGCATAGTTCGGCAAGTCTCGAATCGCAGCCTCGACCGCCGCACCGAACCCGGCAATCCCGGCCACGTTTTCCGTGCCTGATCGCAGGGACCGTTCCTGCCCGCCACCATGAAGAATCGCTTTGAGCGGCGCCCCAGCCCGGTGCCATAGCGCGCCGACACCTTGTGGCCCGCCCACCTTGTGCGCCGACACCGACAGATAATCGACGCCGAGCAAGGCGACATTCACCGGAATCTTGCCAAGCGCCTGTACGGCGTCGCAAATCGTCAAACCACCCGCGTCACGCATGATGGCTGCAGCCTCTGCAACCGGCTGGATGATACCAGTCTCGTTATTCGCCAGCATTATGCACAGGACCGGCGCTCCCAGCGCGTCCACGTCCCAATTCGTCATTCGGGTCCGCAAATCGTCAAGATCCAATGTCCCGTCTGCGGTGACATAGGCCGTCTGCACCACAGCGCCCGAGTGTCCAGCCGACTTGGCAATCGCCTCATGCTCAATTGCCGATACGATCAGCGTGCATCGTCCATTCAGCGCATCAACAGCCCCTTGCACAGCGAGCGCATCCGCTTCCGTCCCACCGCTCGTGAAGATGATGTCCGCAGCGCGGCTGCCGATGGCACCGCCCACTTGCATCCGCGCCGCCTCAATGACCGCGCGCGCCGCCCGGCCCCTGGCATGCACGGATGATGGATTGGTTGCCCCCATATCCAGGGCTGCCAGCATGGCTTCGCGTGCTTCAGGGCGAAGTGGAGCCGTTGCATTATGGTCAGCATAAATCATGGAGACAGGTATAGCCGCTAGACGGCGCGTGTGCACCTGCAGAAAAATTTGCATTCTCAGGTCCATTTGGCTTAAGACCGCCCGCTTACAAGAGAATTCACTCAGAGGGTGTCATGGCAGAACTGATCATTCCGGGCCCACAGGGCCGTATCGAGGCGCGCTATACAGAGCCGCCATATCCCGGCGCCCCGATCGCACTGGTCCTTCATCCCCACCCGAAGGCGGGTGGCACGATGCAGGATCCGATCTCGATCATGCTTTTTCAGATGTTCGAGAAGCATGGCTTTGGTGTCTTGCGCTACAACTCACGTGGCGTTGGCCGCAGCCAGGGCACCTATGACCAGGGTATCGGCGAACTGGAAGATGCGGCTTACGTGCTCGACTATATCGAAAATCTCAGCGAAAGCCCCCGCTACGTCTGGTGCGCCGGTTACAGCTTTGGCGCATGGATCACGCTTCAGCTCCTGATGCGGCGTCCTGAGATTGATGGCTTCCTCGCCATTTCGCCGCCTGCCAACCACTATGACCTGTCATTTCTTGCGCCCTGCCCGGCCTCAGGCCTGATCGTCAGCGGCGACAATGACGCGATTGCCAGCCCCGAGGATATCGAGCGCGCCCTCACGAAAGTCCGCGTCCAGAAAGGCGAAGTCATCGAACGTGCCCGCGTCAAGGGCGCCAACCATTTCTATGTCGACAAGCGCGACGAGCTGATCGGCCTTTGCGAAGACTACCTGCTCAAGCGTCTTGAGGATGCTGAAGAGAAACTGCGCATCGAAGCCGAAAAAGACTAGCCAAGCATCCGGCCGCCTGTCATGGCGGCCGGAACGCCGGTTGTCGTCGGCCAGCTGATCGGCAAGCCGCGAACGGTCCGAGCGGCCAGGAAAGCAAACGCCTCCGCTTCAATCGAATCCCCGCGCCATCCGGCCTCTTCCGCGCTAAGCACCGCGCAAGGCAGCGCGTCACGCAACGCCGCCATCATTGACGGATTGTGACGCCCACCACCGCACACAATCACGCGTTCAGGCGTCTCCGGCAACTGGGCCACGCCGGCGCCAACAGCTCGCGCCGAAAAGGTAGTCAGTGTCGCGGCGCCATCCTCGAATGACAGGCCACGTGCCATGCTGGCATTGAAATCATACCGGTCCAGTGACTTGGGAGGCACCTGCGCAAACCAGTCATGGTCCAGCAGCTGCGCCAAGAGCCCCTCATGGACGCGACCAGCGGCCGCGAACGCGCCGTCGACATCATGCGTCCCCCTTCCGTGCCCCTCGACCCACTCATCGACAGGACCGTTTGCAGGTCCGGTATCGAATGCAAACAATGTCCCGTCCACCAAGCGGGCCGTTATGTTCGCCACACCTCCGAGATTCAGCACCGCGCTCGCCCCGTCACCCGCGCGCTCCAGAAGCGCGCCATGGTAGACCGGCGCGAGAGGCGCTCCCTGACCACCAGCAGCCACGTCTGCCGTCCGAAAATCATATGCGAGCGGAACGCCAAGCGCGGCCTGCATTCCGACAGGGTCGATCAACTGGAGCGTGGCGCCCGGTTGTCCGGGTCTGGATCTGCGATGAAGCACTGTCTGGCCATGCACACCGGCCAGCGCCGCAACCACCTCCTTGCCCCCGCCTTCCCGCAGCAATTGCCACGCTTCGGCATGTGTGCGTGTCACTACCGTCCGCGCCGCCTCAAACGCCGCCTCTGGCGCAGGTCCGACCCAGTTCCAGGCACGCGCCGCATCTGTCGCATCCTGTAATATCTGCCGCTCTTGTGCCGAATATTTGCGCTCCGCGACCGGCCCAAACTCCAGAACCTGCACACCATCCGTCAGGATCAGCGCCGCATCTGTCGCATCCAGTGACGTCCCAGACATGAAACCCGCCACCCATTGTGGCCCCTGATCTTGAATTGGATAGTTCAAGAGTTCCTCATTCCATGTTACGCGCCTGCGCTTACGGAGACACGAGACCATGAGCGAATACAAGTCGGATTTCCTGAAAACACTCGATTCACGGGGCTACATCAAACAGATTACGCATCCCGCCGAACTGGATACATATTGTGCCTCAGGAACGCCTGTCGCCTATATCGGATTCGACGCAACGGCCGATAGCCTGCACGTCGGATCGCTTCTCCAGATCATGATGCTGCGCCATTTTCAAAAATGCGGCGGCAAACCCGTCGTACTGATGGGTGGCGGCACGACCAAGGTCGGTGACCCGACGGACAAGGAAAAATCCCGCCCCCTGCTCACGGACGATCAGATCGCGTCCAACATGGCGGGCATCAAGAAGGCGTTTGAGCCGTTCCTCATATTTGGTGACGGTCCGACCGACGCAATCATGGTCAACAATGACGACTGGCTTTCAAAGATCGGATATGTCGAATTCCTGCGCGACTACGGGGTTCACTTCACGATCAACACCATGATCAAGCAGGAAACCGTCGACCGGCGCCTGCGCAATGAGCAGCCCTACACCTTTCTTGAGTTCAATTACATGCTCCTCCAGGCATACGATTTTCTCGAGCTATACAGGCGCCATGGCGTCAGACTGCAGCTGGGCGGCTCCGACCAGTGGGGCAACATCATCAATGGTGTCGATCTCACGCGCCGCGTCGCGGGAGGAGAAGCCTATGGACTGACGTCACCACTGATCACCACGGCGTCTGGCGGCAAGATGGGCAAGACGGCTGATGGCGCAGTATGGCTCAACGCCGACAAGAAGAGCCCTTACGAGTACTGGCAGTTCTGGCGCAACACGGAAGACGCCGATGTCGGTCGTTTCCTCCGCCTGTTCACGGATCTAGACCTTGCGACGATCACATCGCTGGATCAGCTTGAGGGGGCCAGGATCAATGATGCGAAAGTGGCGCTGGCCAACGCTGCAACAACCCTTTTGCATGGTGCTGACGCGGCCGCAGAGGCTGCTGATGCTGCTGCAGCCGTCTTTGGCGAAGGCGCGTCAGCTGATGCATTGCCGACTGTTGAAGTCACGCGAGCAGATCTCAGTTCCGGTATGTTGATTGCTGCAGCCTTTTCAGCCGCGGGCCTCGCCGCATCCAACGGGGAAGCCCGCCGCCTGATCAAACAGGGCGCCGCAAAAGTGAACGATGTGACCATCAGTGATCAGAATGGTGTGCTTGGCACGACAGACCTGATTGATGGCGCCATCAAGCTGTCGGCCGGAAAGAAGCGTCACGCCTTGCTTAAGGTCGCAGGCTAGGCAAAACGCATTATTCGAACGATTCTTCTGGAATGGGCGGCAGCTCCGACGGGATCGGCTCGTCTGGCTGACGTGGTTTGGCTTCGGGAATCTTGGTGTCGGACGGGTTCTCGAATATTCGCCGAATGACGCCCGGCGCGAGCGCTGACAACGGATTGACGGACACATTGGCTTTCTCAAGCGTTCCACTGACCGCGTAGGTAAGCGAAAAAACGCCTTCGCCGTCCCGGCCAACCACCAGGTCACCAATGATCGGAATCCCGCCGAGCGCCGAATTCATGCCGAAGCTCGGAACCAGGACGCCGTTGAACTCGATTGTCCCATCATCACCCTGGATAAAGCCACTCGTCGTCAAACCGAGTGCCGGCCCCTGCGCCTTGGCGCCCGTCACGACATAGCGGCCATTTGCAAACTTCAAAGGCACATCGATGCGGGAAAAGAGAACGCCTTCCCCACCCAATGTATCTGCCAGTCCCCTGAGGGAAGCGAGCGAAAGGATCTGGGTCAGGAATGGCGCATTCCGCATTCGTACATCCGTGAGGACGATCTCAAAGTCTGCCGGTGAACCGTCCCTGGTAAACTTTCCGGTCAGGTCGAGATTGCCACCTTCCAGAAAGTCGGCGCCAATCCAGGCCTCGGCCATGAATCCGGCATTTCCACTCGTGATGTTCACCGTCGCCCCGTCCGATACGGTCGCGTCATACGTCGCCGAAAATGGCGAGCCGTCATCAGCCTTCCCGGTTGCAGTGAAAAGCGAAAGCCCGGCAGCCCCTGTCCTGGCCGTCAGTTCTGCATCTCGCATATCCAGTCCGGGCCTGAGGGTCAGGGCATCAAGACTGGCATTGATGTTCAGCGGCGTCTTGTTGCCAGTATCCGTGCTTCCTGTCGGCCCCAGACCTGACATTATACCGGACAGATCGAGATACGTTCCGTCCAGCCTGACGACCAGGCCACCCCCCTGCGCCCTGGCGATATCGCCCCCAAAATCGGCCTTGTCCTTGAGGTATGCTCGCCTCACCACCGCGGAAACCAGCCTGGAGTCCACACCAAGCATATACTCGCCGTCCAGACGGGCGTTTTCCGACGTAAATAAAACGGTCGATTTTGAAAGGCTGCCGATTTTCTCAAACTGAATGGATGCCTTGGCTGGAACGCCTTTCGGCTTCACCCAGCCAATCTCGGAAATATCCAGACGAGCCTCTCCGAGATCAAGAGCTGTATCGGCAGAAACCAGGGCGTCGCCAGCGACCCGCGCCTGAACTTCTATTGGGATCTCTCCTGTGAGATAGGCGCGTCCCATCACGCCGAAACGATTGAGCAGATCCGGCGTGACAACAGCCGTTGCGGACAGGTTTGACGGTTGGTCCTCACCATTGAACGCATCACGCCATGTGAACTGAACGGGCGAGGGACCCAGATCACCAAACCCGCTGACCGTAACGCCCGCCTGATTGGCGTCGATCTTGAAGCTTCCCTTCGTCAGATCAAATCCGAGCGCAGCGTTCTTCAGCCCGCCTTCGGTCACCGTCCCCAAAGCGGAGAAGCGAACATCCTTGTACGGGACGTCATCAAGCGCAGGACGGAACATCTCGAATGTCATCTCCGCGTCGCCCGTCAGCCTGTCTGGCTCAAACTTGATCTGGAGTCGGGATTCCACCAGCGTCTTCATAATATTTTTCGCAGGGCCGCGCCCTTTCGCGAAGACCCTGAACGGGACACCCCGCGGATTGAAGGCCGGGAAGTCGACGACACCATCCTCCAGCGTCCATCCGCCATAGTCACCGCTGTCGAGGACAATTTTGAATCCATTTCCCGTCAGACGGCCCCTGCCCGTCGCATTCTCCACTGTCGGCAAGTCATCAAGAAACCGGACGGAAGCATCACGAACCTGAAAGTCCAGCGCCAGATTCTCATCCTTCAGATACCCTTCAGCAAAGCTGTCTCGCTGCAGGTCCATGTGCCCCGCAACCGACGACGCGACCCCTGACGTGATGCGATTGGCCGCATAACGCCGGGCACCGGCTCCAAGACCGACCGGCCAGAAGGCCAATACGGTTTCCCGGCTGATGTCGCCCTGCGAAGCGAGATCGAAACTGCCAATCACCGGAGGCTCACCTGCCTTGCGGTCCGGCGTGAGTTCGATCGAACCTGAGGCCCTGAGTTGATCGCCGCCTGTCGCAATATCCAAAACCGTGTCTCGAAGCGCGTAACGCGAGAGATCCACCTCTCCATCAATATTGACGTTCTCGAGAGGAATCATCTTTTCAAAGGTTGGCGTGAGGTCCAGCTCCATCCGAGGGCTGATCAGATTGAATTTACGAAACCCCTGCCCCTTCATCGCATCCTGGATGTTCAGCAAAGCGCGACCCTTGACCGGACCCGCGCGGTTAGTGCTGGCTTCCAGCGTGAGTCCATCCGTTCCAGAATTGTAGGCGATCTTGATGTCGAGATCTTGCACATCGAACTCTTTGCCACCCAAAGGCAACCGGCCCTCTCCAGCTGCGATATCGACCAGGATCTGCTCGACGCCGACATCTTTTGAGACATCAAATGAAACAGCAACGTTCGCGGGCAGTCCGTCGAATCGCTCGCGGCTCATTCCAAACCTGACAGCGAGATCGGCCAGTGGCCACTTCGCCACGGCGAATTCGGCCTTCAAGCGCTCGCCAAGGCCGGAAGTTGCGAGCGTTGCTGCCACTCCAGCTGGTAATCCTTCACCAAGTCCGCTGCCTGAAATTGACAAGACGATGCCATCTGCTTCCCGGGCAAGACGCCCTTTCGCCGCGCTTAACGTCAACAGGTTCTTCTGATCAGCGTCCCGGACATGTACTTCAAATTGATCAAATGAAACGCGTTCAAGGTCGACGACCGTTTCGGCCTGTTCCAGGGCGATGAGCAATTGAGGCAACACATCATTGGCTCGCTCCAGCCATTCTGCAGGGGTCGTCGGCAATTTGCCCGACGGAATCTCGGGCAATGGATCGCCCGCAATCTTCCATTTCGTTTCGGTGATGCTGTCGACATTTATCCATCCCTGATCGAGATGCATTGCGAGAACTTCAACTCTGCCAAGCACGAGGGCAGAGCCGGCAAGCGTGATGTCTGCCGCCTTTGCTTCAGCGCTCAAGTGGCCGGAATCATCGAACAATTTGACATTTTTTGCGTTTATCAGAACGCGCCGGTCGTCTTGCGACCATTCGAGAAAGACTTCGTCAATCTTGACTGATCGTCCGCTTCGGGCGTCTGTAAGCGCCCGCTCGACATCATCCCTGAATACGCCAAGTTCAAGCGGACCACTCGCCAGTCGAAATGCCAGCAAACCAGCTGCGACCAGAACAAGCAGGATTAAACCGCCAAGTATTTCCAGAATTAACGTCGAGGCGGTCTGGCGAACCAAGAGCACGCTCCTTAAAACTTCATGCGTCACGTTCAGAACAGCCAGGCTGCCCGGCTTCGATATAAGCACAGACCGTTTCAGGCACCATAGGAGTATTACATGACCCAACCACTCGAAATCGGAGCGAAAGCGCCTGATTTTTCTATTGAAACCACTGAAGGCAAGACGACGCTCTCCGCCTACAAAGGCAAGCACCTGGTTTTGTATTTCTATCCAAAGGACGACACACCTGGCTGCACAAACGAAGCAAGGGATTTTTCGGATCTCTCAAGCCAGTTCGAAGCGGCAGGCGCAAAAATTCTCGGCGTCTCCCGCGACCCTCTCGCCAAACACCAGAAATTCATCGCAAAGCATGACCTGCAAATTGAACTGGCGTCAGATGAAGACGGCGCACTATGCGAAGCTTACGGGGCCTGGGTCGAAAAAAACATGTACGGTCGAACCTATATGGGCATTGCCCGTTCGACATTCCTCATCGACCCAAAAGGCCGAATTAGCCGAATCTGGTCGAAAGTGCGTGTGAAGGGGCACGCTCAAGACGTTCTTGAATCGTTAAATAACTGAAATGTGGCCAAAAATTACGCGCTAGTCATGCAAAAATCCAAGCTTTAACAGGGGATTTACCCAAATAGGCGAAAAATTGCATGAATTGTGTTCCCCAGGGCTTTCACCCCCGTTCGAAATGGGTATTTATGTGATCCACGGGTTTGGGAAACGTGCTGTAGTGTTTATTGCAGCATTGGGTGTGATTTCCAGTCGACAGGTGGCGTGAATGGCGAAGTGGAGTGCGAACGTTAAAGCAGCGTTTGATAGAGCGTTCCCGGAGCGTCAGATTTATCATCGCAGCGGCGGCACAGTTCGATACATCTCGGTTTCTCCCTGGCAGCAGGCGATTTTTGCAACGGGCGCTGCCGCGCTTGTAGGCTGGACGCTTTTTGTCACGGGCAGTTACGTACTCGGCGGACCTTCCAGCACCATCGCCGGCAATCCCGATGACCGCGAACTCGCCAAATATGAGCGTTGGGTGCAGGAATTGCGCGCGAAAGACGCCCTGTCCCGCTCTCTTCTCGAAGAGCGTACAGACGCCTTCCAAAAAGAAACAGCGGAGTGGGAAGACAGGCAGAAGGCCCTTGAGGAGCTTTTTGACAAGCTGAAGGGTGACGAGAACCTGGAAGTCTCGGCGCTAAAGGGTGACGGAACCGGCCTGTTGGTGAAAGCGTCGATCGAAGAGGCGGACAATCGTCAGTCGCGCCATTTCTCTCCCATTACAGCATCGTTCGATACAAGCAGTACGCGCGTGAGCTTGAAAAACCTGAAATACGATCAGGAACGCATTCTGAATGAAGCTGAAGACATGGCGATAGACCGCGCAGAGCGCGCACGCGGTGTCCTGCAACTCACATCGGTCGGCAGCGACCGCATCATGTCGGGCGCGGAAATGGGCGGGCCGCTAGTCTCGATCGCGACCATGACATCCGGTGCAGACAAGCTGTCAAACGCGGATACAAGCTTTTACAATCGCCTGACGCAAACCCGGGCCCGCGTCGAAGAAATGCGCTATTACGAACAGATCGTTGCGAGCCTGCCGCTCGGGCGTCCGGTCGGAGTGCCATACCGCCAGACCAGTGATTACGGCATGCGAATTGACCCGTTCAGAAAGCGCCCTGGTTGGCATAACGGTCTCGATATGGCCGCATATCATGCTGCACCGATCATCGCAGCAGGGCCTGGGAAAGTGTCCTTTGCCGGCGCAAGCGCCGGATACGGACGCATGGTCGAAATCGATCACGGCCATGGCTTCAAGTCACGCTATGGCCACTTGAGTGGTATTACGGTATCAAAGGGGGATACTGTCGAAATCGGAGACTTGGTCGGCAAGATGGGGACCACCGGACGAAGCACGGGTGACCATCTTCACTATGAAGTCTGGTTCAACGGCAAACCTTATGATCCAGCGAAATTCTTGAAAGCAGGCCGTCATGTTCACTAAAAACAAAAACTCAGAAACCACGCCATCAGAGCCCGCCAAAACAGCGCCCACACAGGACGCCATCCGTGGCGCTGCAATGAAGCCCGCTGCACGCGCGGCATCAATCATCTGTGCGGATATGAAGATCAATGGTTCGGTGATCTCGGAAGGCGCATTGCAGATTGATGGCGTCGTTGATGGCGATGTCAGCGCGACCGACATCACGATCGGCGCATCCGGCCACATTACCGGCGAGGTCAAAGCCGAAGTCGTCAAGGTGAAGGGCAAGATCCGTGGGTCTATCCGCGCCCGGAAGGTCGAACTGGAATCCGGCGCTCATGTGAAGGGAGACATTGTTCACGCCTCCCTCCAGATACAATCAAATGCCGTGTTCGAGGGACAGGTGAAACACGCTGACGACCCGCTGAAAGACTCAGGCCCCAAAGGCGCATCTTCTCCAACAGCTGCCAATGAATCATCGTCACCGCTTGGCCATTCCGGAAAGACGCCATTCGGAATATCGTCTTCGGCTTCCTGACCAGGTCAGCGATTTCCAGTTATTGAATTCAATAACAATAGGGCCGCCAGCGCATGTCGCGCTGGCGGCCTTTTCGATCGAGCTTCGGTGCTGACGGGTAGGCATTAACGGTGCCATGACCGCGTAGAATAAAGAAGAGCCCCGAGTGTCCACCCGGGGCTCCTGAATACTGAACTCGTAAGCTGAGGTCGTAACAGACCCGGCTAGATCACGTCGCCTGGCCCTTGCACTCGGGCGTCGCGTTGAATTTGGCTTCGGCGGCTTCCAGCCTGTCCTTGATCGTCTTGCAGTTCTCCGGGAGATTCTCATCCCCAAGAACAGCGAGCCGCTTACAGATCTTCGCCTCATTCTCGACGTTGAGCCAGGCCGATTGCACTTCAAAACAAACAAGGGCGCGCTTGGTGTTCTCCTCCGAGTTCATGAATGCGAGCCAACTGCGACCGGCATTATTGCTGGCGGTCTTGAACGATTCCCGCGCGCCGGCGCGATCACCGCGCTCATAGCGCGACTGGCCGATCAGAACGTAGGCGTTTCCACGATCCTTAACGCCGCCCATACTGATTGCCTTGGTAAGCGCTTCCTCGGTTTCTTTCCACTTCTGCAAGTCGGCAAAAGAACGACCGAGACGTTCGTACATGGCACCACCGCCGCCAGCATCAGCAGCCTGCCTGATAACAGGGATCGCCTTTTCGTGCTCGCGCGCAACCTGATACAGGTTTGCCAGCAATTCGAGCCGATCCAGGTTCTTTGTGATGCGCCCCGCATTCATCTCTTTTTCAAGAATGCGCGCTGCGTGATACGGTGCATTAAAACGGTTGTAGAAATTCACGATGCGCATGAGCTCATCCTGTGTCGTCAGGAGACCACCAAGATACATCGCCTTTTGAACTTCGAATGCCTTGCGCTCTTCATTATCGGCAAAATAGTTGCCAGCGATCGCATCCCAGTATTTCCGTTCCGCTGGATTTCGCTCAACGAGCACTTCCAGAACCTCGGCCATTTTTGCCTTTTCGCCAGTCTGATTATAGAGGAACAACAGGAGGTCGTAGACTTCCTGCTTGAAGTTCGATCCGTCTTCCCGGCGAACTTCTTCGGCCCAGCGGACGGCTTCCTTGAACTTGTCTGCACGCTGGTTAAGAACGGCTAGCTGCCACTTCTGTGTGCGGTCCGGCTTGCCACCAGCCTGCTGCCACTTGTTCATGTACTCAAGCGCCTTGGCAAGATCTTCTTCCTGAAGATAGATCTGGGCGATATTGTAATAGGTCTGGGCGGCATCGGTTTCAGGAATGTAACCTTTGTTCAGAGCGGTCAGCAGATCCTGCACGGCACCTTTGCGATCACCGTTCTCGATCTTGATATAGGCTGACAGCTTGATGACGGCCCCTTCCTCATAACAGTTCAAAGGCTGATTGCGCAGTGAATTGAGTTTTGCAATCGCGGTCGAAAAATCCTTATTCACCATCGCAGCCTGTTCGGCCTCGAGATAAGTCTGGCCCGTCTTCGATGTGAATTCCGTCTCGGTACAAGCCTGCGCCAGCGCGGCACCAGCCCCCATCGTGACCATAAGGCCCACAACGATGGCGCTCTTGAGAGTTGCTCTAATTCCCATGTTTCCTCTCCTGACCGCGCTGCTCGCGGCGTTTGGCCCAATCAACCGGAATTGCTGGGCGGGATCAAGAACTTCTGCGCGTTACATGAAGCTTTTCACAGCGCGCTTCTGTCCGATTTAAGATGTGCGTATCCATAACTTTATGGGTCGCTACCACCCGTCTCGTCAACGTAAATCATCATCCGACCCGGCCTCGTTCACGCCTTGCCGACCAGATGATGAAAGGAATACCCGGCCTGACTTCGCTTCGACAGACCGTGATTTGCAAAGGCAAACATCACCACGCCTGAAAGTGTTACCTTGTATCATTTTTGCGGCATTTACTCAAGCGAGCCGCAAACCAGGCAAGCTTGAACAGTGTGCCAAAAAAAGAGCGCCCTGGTGAGAGCGCTCTTTGATGAATGGGGAGCCCAGCGAGCGCCCGCTCCTATTGCAGTTTGAATTCGAGCGGATACACAACATTCTTGCGCTCGGCTGCCTTGCCCCGAATGATCTTCGGCGCAAATTCCACACGAGAAACAGCCCGCTCAGCTTCCCGCGTGAACATGTCGTTCGAGCAAGTCGCCTGGACGTTGTAGGGGCGCCCGCGTGTGTCCACATCGAAGCGGACATCGCAGGTCCCTTCAATGCCACGCTCTGCGGCACGTTGCGGAAACGACGGCGTAGGTGGACGAATAGGCTGAGCATCCCGGTCAGAAATGGCGACCGGGTCGATTGCAAGCGATTGCATCCGGCCGAGATTCAGCTCCGTGGGAGCCGCACCTGCGATCCTCGGCGTAGGGAGATTGATCTGCGACTTGGTTGCCGACACTTTCGGTGGCGGTGGCGGCTTGGCAGCGGAATCCAGACGCTTCGGCTTGGAACGCTGACGCGTCCTGATTTCGCTGTCCTGCTGTTGGGGCGTGATCGCCGCAAGAACCCGCTGCTCACCCTTATCAACCCTGATTTCCGTCACGTTGATCAACGCACTCATCATGATGAAGAGAAGGTAGACAATCGGCACGGAAATCGCGAATGCCACCGCTAACCTGAGAAAAGGACTGTTGAACATGTCTTGGTCTCCTACTCTCGCTTGGCCGAAATGTTTATGACCGTCGCGCTGTCGATCTTGTTGATCGTCTCCATCACATCGACCAGCACTTCAGCTTGCGCATCCACGTCAGCCTGAACGACGACTTCACCCAACGGATTGTCTTCGCGCAATTGCTTGAACGTGAAGCCCATTTCGTCCGGGTCGACCTTTTTCTTGTCGATGTAGATTTCACTGTCCTTGTTGATCGCGATCAGAATCGCGAGCGGCTTGACCTGTGCCTTATTATCCACGTCGGGACGAACGACGGGAACCCCGGGCTCCTTGATGAACTGCGCTGTCACGATGAAGAAGATCAGAAGGATGAACACAACGTCCAGCATGGGCGTCAAGTTGACGTCGTCTTCCGCTCCTCCGCCGCCACTGGCGGACTGGCGTTTTCTGCGTGCCATGTCTTGTCGCTCCTCTTATTCTACTGCTGACAGGACAAGGTTAACCCGGTCCACATAGCCAGCGTTATAAGCTGCATCCCGGATCAGAACGATCACACCGCTCTTTGCCTTGGGATGAGCCTGGATAACGACGGCACTCTCCGGCGTTTCGGCCCGGACACGTTCGATATTCGCCCGAACTGAACCAATATCTGTCGCACGCCCATTCACAGTGATGAGATTTGACTCATCAATCAGGATCAGGATGGCTGGCACCTGCTCCTGTTGCTCCTGATCAGGCGCAGGCGGAGGCGGAGGCTCCAGTCCCAACGCTTCTTCCTGAGCAAACGTTGCCGTCACAATGAAGAAGATCAGAAGAATAAACACGACGTCCAGCATGGGCGTGAGATCGACATTGGCTTCGTCCACATTTCTTGTCTTGCGTCCACGCATCAGCCGATCTCCATCTCGTCTTCGACCAGCTGGACAGACCTGTTCACGCGGCGATCCATGCCGGATGTGAAGAGAATGCCAGACAGTGACGCGACCATGCCGGCCATTGTCGGGATCGTGGCGCGCGACACACCGGCCGACATGGCCTTGGCATCCGCACCATTGGTGATGGCCATGACGTCAAACACAGCCACCATCCCCGTCACCGTTCCGAGCAGACCGAGAAGCGGCGCGAGCGCCACCATGGCCTTCGTCAGCTGAACGTTCTGTTCGGCTTTCGCACGAACTTCAGACACGAGCTTGTCTTTCACCCAATGGGCTAATGTTGACTTCCGATCGGAGCGCGAGCGCCACTCCGCGATCGCTTCCGCGGCCACCTGCTTGTGAGCGAACCTGAAATAGAACAACCGTTCCAGGATCAGTGCCCACATGAAGAATGTTGCTGCCATAATGACAATCAACACGGGACCGCCACGATCGAGGAAAGCTTGTAAATCTGCAAAACCCATATCGGGTTCCTCCTCCTCGAGTGAAACGAGGGGGATGGCTTACGCCATCGCCCCGCGCAGGGATTCCGCTTTCTCGGCAACCAGGCCAGCGGCCTGTTCGTCGAGGATCTGCTGGTTGGCACGCGCCATCGACGAGGCGACAGCGTGGATCAGCAAGAGCGGAACGGCGGCCACAAGGCCAAACACGGTGGTCATAAGTGCGACCGAGATACCGCCAGCCATCAGTTTCGGATCGCCTGCACCGTAGATTGTGATCGTGGTGAAGGTAATGATCATACCGATAACCGTACCGAGAAGACCAAGCAGAGGAGCCACAGCCGCGAACACCTTGATGATGTCGTTGAAGCGCTCAATGCGTGGAGATTCGCGGAGGATCTGTTCGTCGAGCTTGAGTTCAAGTGTCTCAATATCGGTATTGCGGTTCGTCTCATAAGCTTCGAACACGCGTGCCAGTGGATTGCCAGTGCCAGCCTGACGGGTTTTCGCCGTCTTGCGCATGGCGCCGCCCATCGTGAAGAGCGTGAAGACCTTGTAGAAACCGATGAGGATACCGATCGCAGCAAGTGCCGCGATGACAGCACCAACAGGGCCACCCTGCTGGAGACGGTCGCTGAACTTTGGAAGGTCGCCGAGAATCCCGAACAGGTTGCCCTTCGAAGGGTCAACCGGAGCACGAACAATCTGGTCCGGGCCTGCATTGATCAGCGAACCCATTCCTGAAGCAAATGCGCCAGATGGCTGCTGCCGGAAAGCCTGCAGGAACGTGTCGCCGCTGCCAGCCTTTTTGACTTCAACAAACTTCCTGCCGTCAGTTGTCGCAGCCGTAAACACGCCGACACGCATCAGTTCTGCTTCAGCGTTCGAGCCGTCCGGGCCAATGCCATCGACCACGGCAGTGAACGTTTTTACTTCTGATTGTGCCAGCATTTCCTGGAGCATTGCCTTTGGCAGACGCTCAAGCTGCGCACGGTTAGGAAGTGTGCGGGCTTCAGCAATTTCCGCAATGCCTTCAACGCGACCTGGATAGTCGAAGTTCGCGAACGAGTTCGAAATCTCCGGCATCGTTTCACCAGCAGCGGTCCGGAATTGCCCGAGCAGCTCCTGGAAGTCACCTGCCTGTTCGGACACCTGAGCTTCAAGCGCACCAAGCTCTGCTTCGTTGGCGTCAAATTCAGCGCCGAGCGCACGTCCACGCGCTTCGACAACCGCAAGTGCATTACGCGCCTCGGTCATCCTGGCTTCCTGAGCATTCTTGTCCTGCTGGAACTCGCGAAGGCGAGCCTGGTCAGCGGCGGACATCTCATTTGAATCCTTGCGGATGCTGTCCAGAACCGACTTCAAAGTCGCCTGTGCATCTGCAGGAGCCGCGAGTGTTACTGAGCTGAGACCGAGCAGCGTTGCCGCGCCCAGAGCCTTCAGCGAGGATTTAATATTCAACATTTTCTGTACCTCTTGTTCCCTGGATCGCGCCGACTATTCGACCGAGAATTTCTGAACCGGAGCAAACAGGACGTCCTGTTGTGCCTTGCCTTGCGCAACGCGGATCGCCTTGGCGATATCAGACGCGTATTTGCCGGGGAGCGATTCCCACGCACCCGTCGCCCTGTTGTAGCGAGATACCTTGCCATTTGGCGTCAGGTAAACGAGCGCGACGCGACCATAAAGAAACATGTCAACCGTCGTCGGGTTGCCGTCGAGGTCAATTTCTTCCTGCCAGGTGCTGATGGTGCGACCATATTCCATTTCAGCCTGATAGGCGTCCATGATCAGGCGGTACTGCTCTGCAGCCGTCACATTGGGTTGCTGCATGATGCCAACAAGACCGTCGAGACGGGCTTCACGTTCCGTCTGCTTGAAAGGAAGGTCAGCGGCAACGAACTGCTGAAGCTCTTCCACCATGCTCAGGAGCATCGGAACAGTTTGAGCCGTGATGTCGTCAATCGAACCAAGCTGCTCGGTAAGTGACACAATCTCTTCGCGTTGGCTCTTCACAACAAGTTCCTGTTGCTTCGAGTAAAGCTCGGCAGCGTCGCGACGCTGCAGCAATGTACGATACTCGCGAACCATATCGGTGCGCTGATCGTCGAGCTGATTGATTTGTTCCTGGACTTGTTCAGCACGCCGTGTGGCTTGCTCGCCCGTATTAAGCGCATCGCGCAACTGAGCCTGGGCCGGGATGGCCAGTCCAGCAATCAGCGCAGCGGCAATGACGCCGCGAGCTGGTGACAGAAGTTTCTTCATGAGGTTTGCCTCTCACTCTCCAAACGGTCGCGCAAAAAATTTGCGCGGGAAATCCGACAATCAGGCATCCTGCTAGCGAAGATGTCCCGGTTTCAATGCCTGGCCAAAAAAACACACCGGCCGAGTTAGGTTGGAAGTCGCAAGGCGAAGACGCCCGACACCTGCCCATTTTGGAGCGCTGCTCGCTCTCTCGCTTTGACCCTTGCCATTCTAGCAACAAGTCCGCAACGCCCTTATTTGCGAATACTGACGCTAACAACCCCGAACGACGGGATCAACAAGGCTTTACGATTCGTTTAGAAAATATCCTCGTCGCGATCGAACGCAACTCATGCAATACAGTAACGAACATGATTGCGCCATCGCGAACACCAATAAGGTGGCTGGGGTGCCAGGATTCGAACCTGGGAATGCCGGTACCAAAAACCGGTGCCTTACCGCTTGGCGACACCCCAACGCGAAGCAGGCGAGATAGCCACTCTTGCTGACGCTGGCAACACCCGATGACATTGTTTCATTCGGTCGGGCACATCTATTATGCAACCAGGCCCGCGTTTGCCAGGCATGTGAAGGTCGCCCTTTACATTTTTATCGATAATCGGCAAAGTCTATATTCGGCGTTTTTGGCTGCACTGCACGGAGTTTGCGCACATATGAAAACCTTTTTCTTGTCCATGGCAGGTGCTTTCGCTGCGATGTTTGTTTTTATCCTGCTTATCGTCTCTTTTTTTGTTGTTCTTATTGTCGGGGCGACAAATTCTGCCCCCCCCGCCCCGGACCGTGTTGTCCTTAGCCTCGACCTGAATATGGAGCTTCCCGATCAAAGCCCAGTTGGTGGTCTGGCCGCATTTTCACAGACACCTGGATTTATTGACCTGCTGACCAAGCTGAAGGCGGCAGAAACGGATGATTCCGTCCAGGGCCTCTACCTGCGAGGCGCCATGATTGGTGTCGGCAGCGCCCGCGCAGAAGAACTCCGCCAGGCCTTTCACAGTTTCCGCGATTCCGGAAAGTTCATCATTGCGCACACCCAGGGCACATACGGAATGAGTGGTCCTTCCGCGCTTCGATCGCTTACAGCCGCCGACGAAATCTGGATTCAGCCTGGCACCGACCTGTTTGCGACGGGGGTCACATTTGAAACCGAATTTCTCGCTGGGCTGTTCGAGAAAATCGACGTCCAGTCCGAGATCTACCCATTCTATGAATACAAGAACGCACCTAACTCCTACAATGAGACGTCGTACACAGAGCCGCACAGAGAAGCGATGACAGCTCTTGCTGACTCTATCTGGAGCGTCTCTCTCAGCGATATCGCCGAAGACCGCGGCCTGTCCGTCGAATCGGTAAAAAGCGCACTGGAAAGCGGCCCCAAATCCGCTCAGGAAGTCATCGACCTGAAGATCATGGACAAGCTGGGCTGGCCGGAAGAAGCTGAGGAAGCAGCCAGGGAACGCGCGGGCAAGGACGCTGAACTCGTCGAGCTCGCGATGTACATGCCGCCGACCATCAGTATCAAGGCACCTCTCATCGCGGTTGTAGGCGGCGAAGGCGCAATCATAACGGGCGGTGCCGAAGGCGGATCACCATTCTCGAGCCCTCCGGCATTTGCTTCCGACGCAGTTGCACGCGCCATTCTCGATGCTGGCGACAATGAAAAAGTCAAAGCAATTGTCTTCCGCGTCGACAGTCCTGGTGGCTCGCCGACAGCTTCCGATCAAATCTGGCGCGCCGTCAAGCGGGTGCAGGAGAAGGGAAAGCCGGTTGTTGTATCGATGGGTTCGGTGGCGGCGTCTGGCGGCTATTATGTATCGGCAGGCGCTGACTACATCCTGGCTGACCGCTCCACGATTACCGGATCGATCGGCATCTTCGGTGGTAAATTTGCCCTGGAAGGCGCGTTCAACAAGATTGGCGTGACGTTTGATACAGTCAGCGTCGGAGGCGAATTTGCTGACGCCTACGGATCGGGAACCTTCACGCAAGCCCAGGAAGCCGAAGTGAAGGCCTGGCTGAAACGAGGCTATGATCGCTTCCTCGGTATCGTGGGTGAAGGCCGCGGCATGACCTATGACGAAGTGCACGCTGTCGCGCGCGGACGGGTCTGGAGCGGCGAAGACGCCATTGAAATCGGACTGGTCGACGAGATCGGCGGCTTCATGGACGCCATCGACAAGGCCAAGGAACTCGGCGGGATTGACGCTGACGTGACCCCGCGCCTCACATTCTACCCTCGCCGGAAATCCGGATTCGAAGCGCTCGAAAGCCTGTTCGGGGTTTCGGAAGAAACGGCGCGCGTTGCCTACATGCTTGGCATGGTGGCGAATGACGACCGCATGCAGGTCCTGATTGAAGACCTTGCAAGAGCCGATGCCGTCAATTCGGGCCAGATGCTGGCTGTTGGGCCCAGGTTGCGTGAGCACTGAGACCCGACAGGATCTGAGGTTCAGGGCCCGCCATGACGATGGCGGGTCCTTCATTTCCGGAAGCTGACCTAATCGATCAAGGCGCCCGCTGGCGTGCACAAAGGGAAACTACGCCTCGTTCGAATAAGCGCCGAACCCAAGACCTTCGGCAATTCCGGTAAAATCTGCCGGAATATCAGCCTTCACCGCCAACACACCACCTGATGGCTTTCTGATCTCCAGCGACACGGCATGCAGCATCAGGCGCGGACCATCCTGCCTGCCGTTGCCGTATATGGCATCGCCGAAAATGGGGCAGCCGGCATTTGCCAAATGAATCCTGATCTGATGCATCCGTCCGGTTTCAGGAAAGAGTCGCATCATCCCGTATCCTTCGCAGCGCTCCAGCAGGTCCCAACCCGTGCGCGACGCCAGAGCCCCCTTGCGATCTCCGCGAGCAGCAATCATGCGAACCCTTCCCGCCTCCTGAACCTTGATCAGTGGCGCATCAAACATTCCCGAATTTTCAGACGGGAGGTTTCCGCCAACAATTGCGAGATAGGTTTTCCGTGTTCGCCGTTCAGAAAACTCTGCAGACAGGCATGCGGCAGCAGGCTGTGTCTTTGCAACGATCACTATCCCGGATGTACCTGCGTCGAGCCTGTGAACAAGCCGAGGGCGCTTACCATTCGATCGCGCGAACGCGTCCAAAAGCGAGTCCAGCGACCGCGTGATCCCCCGGCCATCCTGGACTGGCAACCCAGACGGCTTGTTAAAGGCGATGAGGTCATCATCTTCATACACAATCAGTGATCGGATGAATTGCCTGTCTTCAGGAGACACGTCTGGTACGGGTCTGTTGCGGGTCATGATTTGCGCTTGCGATTGGCCCGAATGTCAGCAATCTCCTTCAGGCGTTCGGCGATCTGACGCTCACGTCCCTGTCCTTTCGGGGCGTAAAATGTCTGGCCAGACATGCCATCAGGAAAGTAATCTTGTCCTGATACACCAGATTCGAGATCGTGATCGTATTGGTACCCCTGACCATACCCCTGGTCTTTCATCATGGCCGTGGGTGAATTGAGGATATGTTTTGGCGGCATCCGGCTGCCGGTCTCCGCAGCGGCACGACGCGCAGCCTTGTAAGCCAGGTATGCCGCGTTTGACTTGGGCGCGGTTGCCAGGTGGATCACCGCATGGGCGAGCGCCAGTTCTCCTTCCGGGCTGCCAAGACGTTCATACGTTCTTGCCGCCTCACCACAAATCATCAGGGCTGTCGGATCGGCGAGGCCAATATCCTCGCTGGCCATCCGAACCAGCCGGCGCGCCAGGAAAAGTGGATCTTCGCCTCCCTCGATCATCCGGGAGAACCAGTAGAGGGCCGCATCCGGATCTGACCCCCTGATCGATTTATGCAATGCTGAAATGAGATTGTAGTGCTCTTCGCGGTCCTTGTCATAGGCGGGCGCGCGTCTTTGTACTGCGGCGCTCAACGCCTCCAGAGACAGCGAGACCGTGTCATCCGCCAACGTGAAGACTTGTTCGGCGAGATTGAGCAGATAGCGGCCGTCACCATCGGCCATATCGATCATGGCCTGACGCGCGCGGCGCTCGACCGGCAGCTGACGCTTTTCGAGCGCTTCAGCGCGCAAGAGCAGCGTTTCCATGTCATGCGGCTCAAGGCGCCTCAGTGTGAGAACCGCGCAGCGAGACAACAAGGCGCCATTCAGTTCGAAACTCGGGTTTTCCGTCGTCGCCCCCACCAAGGTGACCGCGCCGCTTTCGACATGGGGCAGAAATCCGTCCTGCTGGGCTCTGTTGAACCGGTGGATCTCGTCTACAAACAGCAAGGTCCCGTTGCCGACTGACCTTCGTGCCTCCGCCTTCTCAAATACGGTCCGCAGGTCTTTCACACCCGAGAAGATGGCACTGATGGCCTCAAACTCCAGTTTGGACTCTGTTGCAAGAAGGCGCGCGATGGTCGTCTTTCCCACCCCTGGTGGTCCCCAGAGAATGATCGAGGAAAGGCGACCGGTTTCGAGCATCCGGCTCAGCGGCGCGCCCTTTCCGATCAAATGGTCCTGCCCCACCACCTCAGCCAGCTTCGCAGGACGAAGACGGTCCGCGAGGGGACGCGGCGCAGAATCGGCGAGGCCAGAGGCGGCAAACAGATCAGACATAAAGCACTCCTATGCGGGAACCGCCTTCGTGATAAGATCAACGGGGAGGAAAAAAACATGTCGCTTGAGATTAGCCCGTCAGGGCAGCCATTCGGCGCATCCGTCACGGGCCTGGACCTGTCCAGGCCGGTTTCAACAGATGTCGCAACTGAAATACGCAGCGCCTGGTTGCAGCACCACGTGCTCGCGTTTCCGGATCAACAAATGGGTGACGACGATCTGGAACGTTTCACACGCCTGTTCGGACCGTTTGGGGACGATCCATTCATTGCGCCAATTCCAGGCCGCAAGCATATAATCGCGGTCAAGCGAGCGGCTGACGAGACCGCTCCCATCTTTGCGGAAAGCTGGCATACAGACTGGAGTTTCCAGGAAAAGCCGCCGGCCGGAACATGCCTTTATGGCATCACCATTCCGCCCCAGGGTGGCGACACGCTGTTTGCGAACCAGCATCTTGCGCTTGAACAAATGCCCGATACTCTCCGTCAGCGAATTGAAGGCAAATACGCTATCCATTCTGCGCGCAACGCTTATGCACCGGCAGGATTCTATGGCGAGCAGGACCGCGCGTCGGGACGCTCCATGGATATCCGTCCATCCGCCGATGCAGAGGCAACGCAGCTTCATCCGATCATAGCACGCCACCCCGAGACAGGGCGTGAAGCCCTGTTCGGCTGCGCTGGATACATCATCGGAATTGAAGGCATGGAACAGGCAGAAGCATGGGAGCTCATGACAGAGATATTCCGCTGGCAGACCCAACCCCAATTCCAGTACCGCCAGAAATGGAAGTCCAACATGCTGGTCATGTGGGACAATCGAAGCCTGCTTCATATGGCGACTGGCGGCTACAAGGGCTTCGATCGCCTGCTGCACCGCACAACAATCGGTTCCAACTGACATCTTCCCGTTCGCAGCATTCAAGCGTAGCCTGCTCCCCATAAAAAGCAAAAGTGGGGAGGATACCTTGGCGGACACTATCCAGAGCCTGGAACCTGACATCCCGAATCCTTGGGACCTTCCCCTGGAAACACTGGATGTTTCGCGTGCGGAGCTGTTTCTGCACAATCGCCATGGCGACTATTTTCGACGGCTGAGACAGGAAAGCCCGGTTCATTATTGCGAGAAGAGCCAGTTTGGCCCCTTCTGGTCGATCACCCGGTACGACGACATTATCGCTGTCGACTCCAATCATCATATTTTCTCGTCGAAACGGGATATCGTCATTGGCGATGCACCGGATGATTTTGACACACCGATGTTCATCGCCTCAGACCCACCCGTCCATGACGTGCAGCGCAAGGCCGTGCAGCCTGCCGTCGCGCCCACACAGCTGGGCGATATCGAGGCACTGATCCGCCAGAGGGTGAATACGATTCTCGATGCCGTCCCCGTTGGCGAAGAGATCAACTGGGTTGATCTTGTGTCCAAGGAGCTGACGACCCAGATGCTGGCGACACTGTTCGACTTCCCGTTCGAAGATCGCCACCTCCTGCCCTACTGGTCCGATGTGACGACAACGTCGGAAACGGTTGGCATCGATGTCGACATGAAGCATCGCGAGGCGGAACTTCACAAATGTCTCGCTTATTTTGCAGGCCTTTGGAAAGAGCGGGCTGCGCAGCCTCGCAAGTTTGACTTCATTTCCCTCTTTGCCCACGATCCCGAAACCAGGGACATGATCAACAATCCAATGGAATTGCTCGGCAATCTCATGCTGCTCATCGTCGGCGGCAATGATACGACACGCAACTCGATCTCAGGCGGCGTCGTCGCGTTGAACGAATTTCCGGAGGAGTATGCCAAGCTCAAGGCAAACCCTGGACTGGTGCCCAACATGGTGTCAGAAATCATCCGCTGGCAAACGCCGCTCGCGCACATGCGGCGCACCGTGAAAGAGGATTTTGACTTCCGCGGCAAGCAGATGCGCAAGGGCGACAAGGTCGTGATGTGGTATGCATCTGGCAATCGCGACGAAACCGCGATCGAAAACCCGGACCAGTTCCTTATCGACAGGGCAAATGCCCGGCGCCACCTTTCATTTGGATTTGGCATTCACCGCTGCATGGGCAACCGTGTCGCAGAAATGCAGCTCCGAATCCTGTGGGAAGAAATTCTTGCACGCTTCGACCACATTGAACTTGTCGGGAAGCCGCAACGGGTGCTTTCCAACTTCGTCCTCGGCTATGAAAATGTGCCCGTGATCGTTCACGCAAAATAGTCACGTCTAAAGCGTCACGGTGCCCTTGATCATGCGGCCGTTCCGTTCGAGTTCGATATTCCAGCTGCGGGTCTGTGGCTCCAATGCCATATCCAGATCCTTTACGGATTTTGTCGATATGCCGTTTACGGAACGGATGATGTCTCCTGGCCTGAAGAAATTACGGGCAATCGACCGCCTCAGGACCGAATGCACATAGATGCCCGATCCTTTCTGGAACGGGTCGAGACCATTTTCCTCGGCAAGCCGGGGCGACAATTCGACCACGCGCGCACCTGAAAAGACATTCTGCCCGTCCAGCAGGACAATATCGGCCTCTGTCGCTCCCGGCGGGGGCGCAAGCTTCACGCTTTTGGTTTCGATTTTACCTCCCCGTATCAATTTCAGCTCGGCTGTTTCACCTGGGCTTTTGATCGCAGCGAGGAATTTGAGCCCCTTCTCATCAAACACCTCACGTCCGTCAATGTCGGTCACGAGATCCCCGCGCCGCAAGCCGGCGCGATCAGCTGGCCCATCTTCATAGACTTCTGTCACCATCACACCGATCGGCCGGTCAAGCCCCTGTGCTTTGGCGATGTCATAGCTGACCGCCTGCCCGGCCAGGCCAAGCCAGGGCCTGACGAACGTACCCTCATTTATGGCGGCGTTGACAACCCGTTTGACCATCTCCGCCGGAATGGCGAAGCCAATGCCGTTGGAACCGCCCGAACGTGAAAAAATCGCCGTGTTCACGCCCACAAGTTCGCCCTTCGTGTTGACGAGCGCGCCACCGGAATTTCCCGGGTTCACGGCCGCATCCGTCTGCAGGAAGAAAGCATAGTCCGAAATGCCAACATCGGTGCGCGCTGTGGCTGACAGGATGCCGCTCGTCACAGTCTGGCCGATGCCAAACGGGTTTCCGATAGCAAGAACGAGGTCACCAACCTGCGCAGCACGCGTATCCGCAAATGGTAGCGTGGGCAGTACAGCACCTTCTGTGTCAATTTTCAGCACTGCCAGATCCGTCCGCTCATCGGCGAGAACAAGTTCTGCAGCGAACTCCCGTCGGTCGCTCAGGACGACCCGGAATGACTCTGCGCCTTCCACAACGTGATTGTTGGTGACGATCACACCATCACCACCCACGATAACGCCGGACCCGAGTGAGTTCTGGACACGCTCTCGCGGCGCGACGCCACCGGAGAAAAACTGCTCCATTGGCGAGGCCCGGGACGTGACCCGCTTCTGTGTGTAAACATTTACGACGGATGGAGACGTGAGTTTCACGAGCGGCGCGAATGACAGCTCCATCTCGGTCCGGCTTTGCGGCACCTCCTGCCCATCAGCAAAGAGCGGGGTCACAGCAACAATCAGGAGCGCCAGCACTGCCAGCCCAATAACCGCCAGCAGCTTCGAAATATGCTTTGTCATGGGAAATGCTTGCATCATGACTAAGGCTCTATTGCGGCATCGCGGCGAAGGCAATTCGGCTGTTTATGACATTTCAGTCAGAATTTAATCGACGAATACCTGCTTCTCACGCTCTGAAAGGGCTCGCAGGTTTGCCTCATGCCCTTCGCGGCTGATCCGGTAGAAGGATACGCAAAAAATCATGAGCATCCAGATCGTCAGCAGCGATGCAGCATACCCGAGACCCAGCATCTTCAATTGCGCCTCCGGCACCATTCCGGGCCGCATTCCAGGCGCAATTGACGCCACCGAGAGTACAATGGCCGCCAGCATGACGCCAGATCCCTGAGCCAGCTTGCGAATGAAGCTGATGCCGGCAAAGAAAATGCCCTCCGACCTGCGCCCGGTCTCCAGCTCGCTATCCTCAACGACATCGGCAATCATCGACCCAATCAGCATTTGAGTCACGATGATAAGCGCGAGGTCAAAAATCGTGATGGAAATGACAATATTGAAAAGGGCGTCAGTCCCGTTGGGGGGCATCAGTCCGAGAACTCTCGCCAGCACCGGAGCCGGCGCAATGCTGAATGCCAGGGCGCCAATGATGATCGCTCCCCGCTTCTTGCCCAGTGTCTTCCCGACAATCGGCGCGACGATGAGGGCGATGACCGCCGATATATAGACGGCAACTGTCAACAATGCTGTCTGGTCCGTCGTGAATTCCCAGAACAGCCCATTTATATACTGGTTGAGCGACGCTGAAATACCGGTCGCAAGCAGGCCGAACAGGGTTGCCAGGAAGAGCGCCCTGAATGACGGATTAGACACCGTTTCAAGAATCTCGCGGAAAATCGTCCCGAGGCTCAGCTTGCGTGGCGGGGGTGGCCGCTTCAGATGCGGAATGTGGCTGTGGGTGCCTGCAGTGGTCGCAAACACCGCAAGAAAGATTACAATTGAGGCCCAGAGGCCGTAAGTCTGCCAGCCCTCCTTGTTGAAGAACCCGGAAGGGTCGGCTTCAGTCGGACGCAGAAGCAAGGCAAGAAGTGCGATCTGAATGCTGAGTCCCCCGACCCAGGCAAAGAAATAGCGAAACGACATCAAAGATGTACGCGCGTCATAATCGCTGGTCAGTTCGGCTGCGAGGGCATTTTGCGGCACCTCATACATCGTAAACAGGATGCGCACACAGATGGTCAGGACAACCAGCCACAGGAACAGATCATTGCCCGTGAGGCCCGCAGGCGGGTTCCACGCAAAATAGTAAGCGATCGCGACCGGCACCATGGATGCGTACATGAAGGGGTGTCGTCTTCCCAGACGGGTCCGGAAATTATCTGACCAATACCCGACGACAGGATCCGAGACGGCATCAACCACGAGCGCAATGAAGAGTGCCGCAGCGACCAGCGAAGCTGAAACACCGAGCACCTGACTGTAGTAGAACAGCAGAAAATAGTCGAAACCGTTATTCTTGACCCCGTCGGCCACGCCGCCGACGCCAAACGCGATACGCGTCAGGTAGCTGGGTTTTCCTTGTGAGCCGATGGCCATGCTCTGCGCTCTCTTGAGGCGTTCCGTTAGAGGCCAAGCACCATCTTCGCCATGATATTGCGCTGAATCTCATTTGATCCGGCGTAAATCGAGGTTTTCCGATAGTTGAAGTAGCTTGGGGCGACAGGCACTGCGTATTGCGGCATGGGCAGGTCCGCGTTTGCACCTTGCCGGGCGATGGCCAGGCTATCCTGCACAAACGGCGTTCCGTAACCTCCCACAGCTTCAACGAGGAGTTCAGTTATTTCCTGCTGGGTCTCGGATCCCTGGCATTTCAGCATCGAGCTTTCCGGACCAACAGCCTGACCGGCTGACAGGGATGAGAATATCCTCTGCTCTGTTGCATCAAGACTGTCGATCTTCATCTCAAGTCCGGCCACTTTGCGCGCAAAATCGGCGTCCCGTATGAGTGCGTCACCATTCGCCTGCTCGACGCTCGCAATCTTTTTCGCTTTCTTCAGCATGTTGCGCAGTCCCGGTGCGTAGGAATTGCCTCTTTCAAACTGCAGAAGGTATTTGGCGTATGTCCAGCCTTCATTCTCCTTGCCGACCAGAGAGCCCTCAATGGGCACGCGTACGTTCTCGAAGAAAACCTGGTTGACTTCCTGTTGGCCCTCGACAGGCATGTCGAGCGTCGGCAATGCCGAAACCGAAATACCCGGCAACGTCATCGGGAAAATGATAAAGCTGATGCCTTCCTGCGGCTTGACGCCTTTCTTTGTCCTCACAAGGCAGAAAATCCAGTCGGCCCATTGGGCATGCGTCGTCCAGATCTTCGATCCGTTCAGGACATAATCGTCACCGTCACGTTCAGCACTCATCTGCAGCGATGCGAGATCGGAACCGGAACCTGGCTCGGAATATCCCTGACACCACCAGACTTCCGAGGCGAGAATTGGAGGCAGATGGCGCCTCTTCTGCTCGTCAGAACCGAAAGCCATAATGACCGGTGCAACCATGGAAAGCCCCATGGGACTGACGGTCGGCGTGCCGGCAGCCGACAATTCCATGTTCAGGATATATCGCTGAGAGGGAGACAATCCCGGGCCGCCATGCTCTTGCGGCCAGTTTGGCGCGACCCATCCCCTTTCATGCAGCTTTCGCTGCCAGGCGACCTGTCCTTCCTTGTCGAGGTATCCATTCTTCGACATGGCCATTTTCGCCCGAAGCTCTGGCGTGTAGGCGTCGGCTATCCAGCTGCGCACCTCTTGCTGGAAAGCGGTGTCTTCCGGCGTAAATGACAGGTCCATGGACGCGCTCCGGTTATTCTACGATATCGAAATACTGAACGACCGGCGCACCCGCCAGGCAACCACCCAGTTTCGGGCCTGCCGCCTTGAAGTACTCAGTCTGGCCATGGGCCTTGAGATCGTCCGAAGACGCATACTGCTCCATGAATATGTAGTCCGTCTCAGACCCCTTTTCCCTGTACAACTGGTACGTCAGGCAGCCTGGCTCGTTTGCTTTCACCTTGGCCATCAGGTCTTTGCCGACCTGCTCGAACTCCGCCTGTTTTCCATCCTGGATTTTCAGTTTGGCGATAACACCGATCATTGCTGCTCTCCCTTATTTACGCACGCGTTTTCAGTCACACTATGACCTTCCTGATTCTGGGCAAGGTTGACCCAAGGGAGAGATGCGTAAAAATTAATCGAGGCGCACCCTCGTGCCGGCGTGAACGCTGTTCGAGCGACGTAAGCGTAAGCGTCACCGCTCATTTGCCGACCATTTCGCGTATTAGGCGCAAAACGGAACAGGACTTGCTGTATGAGAGCCACATGGACTCGTGCTGCAGGAAAACATGGTAGATTCGGCCCCTCAATCCATTGAACAGACGATCGAAACCCTCGATTCCGCCTGGGTGATCGCCGTGATTCCGGCCCTGAATGAAGCGCCCCATATCGAACAATGCATTCGCTCACTGATGTCGGGCGACCCGTGGCTGCAACAGGTGCTCTTGATTGTAGCGGACGGCGGCAGCACCGACGGAACAGTGGAAATCGTCAGGCGCCTGATGCCGGAATTCTCGAATTTGCGCCTGATACACAATAAAAGGCGCCTCCAGGCGGCAGCGTTGAACCTGGCCGTTACCCAATATGCGGGTGATGATACCCGGTATATTGTGCGCTGCGACGCTCACTCCATTTTTCCCGAAGGATTCATCCGATCGGTTGCCAGCTCACTCGCCAGAACAGGCGCAGCATCGGTTGTTATTCCGATGGATGCGCTCGGCGAGACATGCTTTCAGAAGGCAAATGCGTGGATTGTCGATACGCCGCTGGGGTCCGGTGGCTCAGCCCATCGCGGCGGCAAGCTGTAGGGTTATGTCGACCATGGCCATCACGCCGGGTTCGATCTCTCCGTATTCCGGTCACTCGGCGGCTACGATGAGGGCTTTTCCCACAATGAAGACGCCGAGTATGATGAGCGCGTCACACAGGCGGGCGGTCGCATTTTCCTCGATGCGACCATCCGTAAAGTCTATTTCCCCCGGTCATCCGTCGCGGCGCTGGCACGACAATACTATAATTATGGCAAAGGACGCGCGCGTACGATACGCAAGCATGGCAAACGGCCGAAAGCGCGTCAGTTGCTGCCCGTTCTGGCCTTGCTCGGCTCGTTGGCAGGCCTTCTCGTTGCCCCCCTCCTCCCAATCGGCCTGTTGCTTCCGATCGGTTACCTCCTCATTCTTGCCTGTGCTTCCGTATTCATGTTCCTGAGCAAAAAGTCGCTGTGCGGGCTTCTGACCGGCATTGCCTCCGGGACCATGCACATGAGCTGGGCTGCAGGATTCATCAAACAATCCCTTTTGGGACAAAGATAAATTCCCTGCTCCGGAAATTGGTTTTTATTCTGAAAAGACTATAAGGAACCTACTTAGAAAGCCGCCATGTCTCGATTACCTCAACTTTTGCAAAGGTCCTTTCTCGATCAGTTCGGGCGCCTGACCCGTTCTGCGACGTCCCTGCGCGCGAGAATCAGGGACAAGGTCGGCCAAACAGCTGATGTCGCGCCTGAGGCTCAATCCACCGCATCGGCAAAAATTACACGGGTAACGTCAGCGCCGGAAGGCGAATGCATCTATGCCATCGGTGATATTCATGGCCGGTGCGACCTGCTGGAGCGCTTGATCGCAGAGATTGAACAGGATGCTGCCAGCCTGCCCGATGGCACGCACGTCACAATCGTCTTTCTCGGAGATTATATTGACCGGGGATTGCAGTCCCGCAACGTGATCGAATTCCTGCTGAGTGATCGGCTTCAGGCATTTGAAACGGTTTTCCTGATGGGCAATCACGAAGAGGCATTGCTCAAGTTTTTTGATGATGAATCGTTCGGCAGCCAATGGGTTCGCTTTGGCGGCGGAGAGACGCTTTATTCCTACGGCTTCCAACCACCGAACACCCGCGGCAGCCTGGGATCCCACGAGGCAATGGCTGCAGTCCGTTTGGCATGGAGCAAGCTCTGGAACGCATTCCGCGATCGCATGCCGCCGGAACATCTGGCGTTTTACCAGTCGCTCAAACCCTCCTATTGCGCAGGTGACTATCTGTTTGTTCACGCGGGCCTGAGACCGACAGTGGCCATGGAGAAGCAAAGCACGCGTGACATGCTTTGGATACGTGACGAATTTCTTGACGACACGCGGCAATTTCCGCATCTGATTGTCCATGGACACACACCTGCAGAGGGCGTCTACCGCGACAATCGCCGGATCGGCCTGGACACGGGCGCCTTCCTGAGCGGCAAACTCTCCGCCGTGAAACTCTTTGGTGAGGACGTGACTTTCCTGACCACTTGAGCGTGTCAGACCGAAACACCTGGCTTCAAACCGTAGCCGCATATTGGAGATTTCAGCTATGTCGCTTCTTCGCTCACTTTCACTCATGGCAACGGCCGCCATGCTTATGTTCGCCAGCGCCTGCCAGTCGACCGGGCCCGTCAGCAACCAAGTTATCGATTCGGCGCCCAGCGCGGTAGCGCAGACGAATACTGCCTATACTTTAGGCACGGGTGACAGGTTGCGCATCAATGTGTTCGGTCAACCCGAATTGTCGGGTGAGTTTCTCGTAGACGGTACCGGTGCCATTTCGCTGCCTCTCATCGGGCAGGTAGAGGCCGTCGGCATGAGTACGCAGGATCTGGAAACCAGGATCGCGACCAGTCTGTCGAACGGCTTTTTGCTCGACCCAAAAGTCAGCGCCGAAGTGATCAATTATCGTCCGTTTTATATCCTTGGCGAAGTTGGTCGACCTGGGGAATACCCATTCAACTCAGGGCTCACTGTCCTGAATGCTGTAGCAGCGGCTGGTGGTTTCACTTATCGCGCCAATAAGAAAGTGGTGTTCATCAAAAGTGCTGATGGCAATGAGGAAGCCGCAATACGGCTCGACACGAACACGATCGTGAATCCTGGCGATACACTTCGGATTGGCGAGCGCATCTTCTAACACCCGATAGAATCTATCTGGAACAGCTTTCAAAAATCTGCGCCCGCAATGACCATTCTGTCATTGCGGGCGTGTTTCATTTCGGACCAGCAATTTCATCATTAGATATCGAAACGGTATGGGAAACCGCGCCAAAAGCTGAAGATGAATGAATATTTACCCGATACTTCCCCTGTCAGGGGAAAATGCATACGGAGAGTTAATAAATCACAAAAATCGAGCTATAAGGATTGCATAGGTTGGGGCGAACGCAATAAGCGTGAATCTCAAAAGCGGTAAGAAAATTGCAAACGTGTCGAGTGGACGCGGCGTCGTATGCAAACCGCAAGTTGACTTCAGGGGACCAGAATGGGCTTGAGACTAAGTAAATCGTCGCGGCAGGCAGAAGCCACAGCTTACGCAGCGACCCGATTTCGCACCACCGTCGCAGACGATCGTGCGCTCTTCTTCAAGCGCCTGTTTGATATCCTTGTTGCAGGATCGGCCCTCCTCTTCGTCGCCCCCCTCATACTTGCCATTGCCATCGCCATCCGCCTTCAGGATGGCGGCAAGGCCATATATTCCCAACGCCGTTACGGACTGAACGGTGAGACTTTCAACTGTTTCAAACTCCGCTCAATGGTTCCCGATGCCCAACAGAAGCTTGAGCACCTTCTGGAGACCGATCCGGCCGTTCGACGCGAATGGGACGAGTCACAGAAGCTGACCCATGATCCGCGGATTACGGCCCTTGGCAGTTTCATCCGGAAAACGTCGATTGATGAATTGCCACAGCTTTACAACGTTCTGCGCGGTGACATGTCGCTGGTTGGACCTCGCCCGATCGTCGAGAGCGAAATCGCCCGATACGGCGATAGTTTCCGGCAGTACTGCGCTGTCCGGCCAGGCATCACTGGACTGTGGCAGGTTACAGGCCGCAGCGACACGTCCTATCCGCAACGCGTCGCGACCGATGTGGAATATGTTCGTAGCCGGTCTTTTTGGGGTGACGTCAAGATTGTCCTCTTGACCGTTCCAGCCGTCTTCAAATCACAGGGCGCGCGATAGGATCATCCCGTCGTGCCGGATCTACCGGTGCCAACAGGCATGAATCGAATGTCCGAGAATCGCTTCAGGAACATTGCCGCGACGTGCATTGTCCTCGCCGTCCTGATCGCGCTGGCCGTCGCGACATATATCTGGCTCCGCCCATCCACCAGTGTGCTCGTCGATCGCGGTGATGGCAGGTCATTCAACCTGTCGTTTGCCGACAGCTTTGACGCGCAAGACTGGTACATTTCGGATTTCACCTTCCCATCCACGTTTTACAGGACGGGCTGGGTCGCGGAAAACGTCCATTCCGGTGCTTCAAGTATTTCACTGGAAATCAATCGCACCCCCGTTGATCATCAGCCTTTTTCCGGCGCCGAAGTGCAAAAGACCGGCTTTTATGGATATGGACGCTATGAAGTCGTGATGCAGGCAGCCTCCGGATCCGGCCTGGTTTCATCCTTCTTCACACACACTGATGCAACGTTCGGCGACCCGCATGACGAAATCGATATCGAGTTTCTGGGCAATAACACACGCCGCCTGCAGGCGAACATTTTTGCGGAAGGCAAGACAAAGGGCTCGATCTACATCGATCTGCCGTTTGACGCTTCCGATGCCCCCCACCTCTACGCCTTCGACTGGCAGCCAGACTCGGTCAGCTGGTTTGTCGACGGAGAGCACGTCAAAACAGTGACGAGCGCCGAGAGGCCGATACCGCAAACACCCGGCCGCATCATCATGAATATCTGGACCGGTTCCAAAGACCAGTATGCATGGCACGGCCCGCCAGAGTTTGAAGACGGAACTCGCGCAAAATATTATTGTGTGAGTTTTCGGGCCTTGGGAGACAGGGGCACGCAGTGTTCCGACAGGAGCCTGCGCTGGCCTGTTATTGGCGGTTCCCTATAGTCGTGACGATGCGCCGCCTCATCCGAACAAGGCCATTATCCCGGAAATGATCCCGGCCCAAAGCAGGGCGCTCAATCCAACGATGATCACGAGCCTGGCCCATACGGGCCATTTGCTATTCGTCGCCCCGCCAAAGCCGGCCGCGTCGCCACGCATCTGCGAATCGAGTGAGTACTCGACCGATGTCCTTCGGGACGGGAGGGCTGGGGTGGGCGTCATTATCATCTGTTTTGACCATCCAACTTTAACGACAGCTTAAAGCCTCATCACTTGTTTCGGCGCTCACCCCAAACCTGACGGTCAAATCGGGCGAGAATGCGCCTGAAACGCGTTGGAACCGCGATGGGTTCCGACCTCTCCAAGGTTTAATGGTTTACCGGTCGCAGAAGGCCCTGCGATGCCGGGAGACAGGCGTCAGGCTGCTTTCTGGCGGTGGATGGGCACACGGCGTTCGAACTTGCGTGCGCTGGCCCCCAGAGTGGTCACAGCAGCAAAGTAGAACAGGTTCACCTGCGTATTGAACGTACTCCAGAGATAGGATTCCGTGTAGGTGGACATCAAGATGATCACGCTCGTTATCAACAGGGCGGAATGGTCCATTGTTGGCGCTTTCAGCCAGTTCAACACGGCGCGGTAAAAGCACCAGACCAGGAGCAGAATGAGCAGCGACAGGCCGATATATCCCAGGTGCACACGCACTTCCCAGAACGTATTGTGAAATGTCAGCTTCGTGCCGAATGGCTTGAAGTCATTCTCATTGATCGTCTGTGCGAGCCCGACATCATACTGCCAGAAGCCTTCCAGTCCGACACCGAAGACTGGATACTCCTGACTTACCAGTTCTGCTTGACGCCAGATCTCGGCACGGCCGGAGAACGTCGAGTCCCTGCCGATGAGTCTCAGGAAGTCCTGCATCATGGTATTCTCGGGCATATTGAGTATGACAATCGCAGCCACCAGCGCGATGATCGCTGAGACGATAAGCATTGATGAACGCAGGTGCCGGATACGGCTCACGCTGATCCAGAAATACTTCATACCCACCAGACCGGCGATGCCGACCACCGCAAACACGAGAGAAGTCGCGGAATCGGCGATGTACTGGAAGTAGAAGCAGACCGGCACGAACGGCAATGCCAACAGTCGAACCCATAGGAACTCCTTTTCGTTCAATACTGCCGCCAGGCTCAGCAGCATGGCGAAGAGCATCTGAATGGCGAAAAGGTTTTTGGACGCATACGGCCCGCCCATGTTGAATTTGCCCATGTCCGGAACTGAGTAGATTGTGGCTATCATGCCTGCAAACATGAGGCAGCGAAGCGCCTGGCGCGTATTCAGTCGCGCCGCGATCACCACAATCGTCAACGGCGTCAGGAGCATAAGGACGCCCGACCGCATCGCCTCAGACGGGTAGCCCGACCAGGTAAATGATATGAGTCCGAAAATGGGTAGCAGGAACAAGGGCCAGCATTTCAGAATTACGGGCACGACTGTTCGATAGTAAAGGCCGGTAATGCCGATAAAGAACGCGACGAGCGCGTAACGGATAGGCGTGGCGCCATCGAGCGGCAAATAGGTGACAAAGAACCAAAGCGTGACGAGCGCCTGTTCCCAGACAGGCGCCTTGCTGCCTGTGCTGTAGAGGTTGCCGAATTCCTGCGATTCGCTTTTGTTGGCCTGAATGGACTGCACCATGTTCATTTTGAACGCGCCTTAACCAGTGCGCGCTCCAATACCTCCGCGAAAAAACCGCTCGGTTCGACAAACACCTCGTCTGGCATCTCAAGTAACCTGCGCCGACAGGCTGCCAGCCTGCCCCGATCGTTCAGTATGGCATCAAATAGTTCAGGCAAGGTTTCATCAAGGGGTTCTTCGACGGATAGTCCGCAATCATGCCTGTTGATCCAGGCAGCTGTCTCCGTGCCTGCCGGCGCAATTGCAGGGGTGGCATAGTAACCGCCTTCATAAATCCGGTTGGGCAACAGCCAGGTGGAATTATAGCCCGCCTCCATGAAGTCCCCCGCCCACACGACGTCCAGTTTATCGTAAATGGCAGCCAGGTCTTCCGGTGAGCGGTATCGTCCGGCAAACGACATGTTCGCGCGGGCGTCAATTTCGGACTCGAAGACAGGGATTTCCGTGCGCGCAGGTTGGCCATGCAGCCTGATTTCAATCTCATCGGGATAGTAATCCGCCAGTTTGCACAGCAACGCGAATGACCTCCGGCATCGCAGGTTGCCTACCCAGCCGAGCCTGAGCCGAGTATCTGACCCTGACGAAGACTGGGCGGAATCGACCGTTCCGGGACGCGGTCCAAATTCGCTCGCGGCCGCCAAACGATTCTCGACCAGATAGGGCTCGTAGAGACCGGGATAGTGCTTTTCGAAATGATTGCGCAGGAAGCCGGGAGAACTCACGACAAGGCCAATCGTACGTCGCAGCAAACTGCGCTCAGCCGCACGGAAAAGCGTGCCAATCAAGTCCGTCCGCGTCAGCAGACGGTGTACATCAAGACTTTCGTAGATCACCGGCGTATCTAGTTTCACATATCGCTTTGTCAGAAATGCGCAGGCAAGCATGTCCAGATTGCGCGCATAAATGACATCAGCGGTCGCAAGCATGTTTCCGGAACGCGCGGCGACGCGTGCTCCCGAGAAAATACGCATGACCCGCTGCACGAACGCGCCGTCGCGCGTTTGCCCAAGGTCGATATTATCCCATTCCGGTGCCACACTGTCTTGTCGGCGCATCATGAATCCGATGATCGAAACACCGCCATCCTGCATGGCCCGAACACGTCGGCGCACCGCGGCATCGCCCGCATCATGGCCAAAAAATGCAACCTTGATCATTGCATTATCCTGCGCACGACCGAATCCAGTTCTGACGTCCCTTCGCCATGGCGAACCCGGAAGCCCGACAGGGATCTGACCTAGTGCGTCGAAGTTTCTGTCGATGAATCAGCACGCGGCGTCATTTTCTTGTTGCTCACCGATTGGGAAACAGAATTCGCATTTGATGCCATGAAGCTGTCCTTCGGCGCCCTGTTCCATCCAAAAAAGGACCGCTTGGGCTCCATCGAATAATACTTGCTGTATGCCTTGTAGGATGCGCCCAGATCCTTGTGGTGACGACGGCGGGTCAGGTCCACCATGTTGAGCGTCGTGCCGAGAAGATCAGCATTGAACGATTTCAGCAGGTGCAGTGACTGTCGCACGGCGGACCGCAGCGAACGACGCCACCGAATGACCAGGATGGTCTTGTCGGCCTTGCCGGCGACGACCCGGGCTTCAGCCATCAGCAGCAGCGGTCCGGTATCGATCAGGATAAGGTCATACATGGACCGCAGGCGGGCCAGAAGATCATCGAATGCTCGCGTACCGAAGACGTCGTGCGGAACATGGCCTGATTTCGAAAGTGGAAGGATGTCCAGCATGCTCCGGTGATCCTTGCATATCGCATCGGACAGCTGGCCGGCACCAAACAGATGTTCGATGAAGCCGATTTCCGGAGACAGTTCGGCTGCGTCGGTCAACTGGCGACGACGGAAGTCGCCATCGATCACAAGTGTTCGGGAACCTGACATTGCGGACATGCGTCCAAGGCTCAAAGTCAGGCTTGTCTTGCCTTCATCCGGCAGAGACGACGTCACAGCCACTGTTTTGGTCTCGCTGTCGATATCAGAGAACGCAATTGCGGCACGTAGATAGCGAATACTTTCAGCGAATGCGGAAAGCGGATTGTCCACAAGGAAGTCGGCCGGGTTTACCTGCGCGAAAGGCAACAGGCTTGTATTGCGGATCAGGGGAACGGACCCGATCGAATTCACGCCAAGCTTGCGCTCAATATCTTCGGCCGAACTGATCTTCATGTCGAATACTTCGGCAAGAAGCGCCAGACCACCGCCGATGATTCCTCCCAGCAGGCAGCCGATCATCAGGTTCAGGAATTTCCGCGGTGAACTGGGGGAGCCGGGCACGGACGCTGTTGAAAGAATGTTTGCATCGGCCTGGATCAGGTCGTCCTGCTCGCGTGTTTCCTTCGAACGGCTAATGAACTCTTCATAGAGAACGCGGCTCGTCTCGGCATCGCGCTCGAGTTCGCGCAAACGCACAAGATTGATATTGTTGCCCCGCAATTGAGCGGTCGACTGGCTGATATTGGAATTGATACTGTTGATCTGATCCTGGGCAACCTTCAGTTCGCTCTCGAGATTTGACGCAATCCGGTTTATTTCGGCCGTAATCTGGCTTTCGATATCTGCCGCCTCATTGCGTGCCCCAATGAGTTCAGGGTGCGCTGGTCCGAGCGTCGTTTCCAGCTCAGCCACGCGCCGCAAAATCTGTGCACGCTGGGCCTTGAGACCTGAAACAACTGGAGAATCCAGCACTTCGGCGATCGCATCGATACCAGCACCGCTATCGATCTGGCGCTTCATGCTCTGATACCGGGCACGCGCTCGGTTGAGCTGCGCTTCCAGAACGCTTTTCTGGTTTGTGTTGTAAGCAATCTGCTGCTCGGTGAGCGTTGCGCCCTGGGCCGATAACAGTCCAGTCTCTGCGCGGAACTCCTCGACGCGTTGCTCTTTCGCTTCGACTTCATCGCGCAAACCAGCCACCCGCTCGGAGAGCCATGCTGTCGCGCGCCGGGTCGCTTCGAGTTTGGAGTCCAGCTGCTGCACGCGGTACTGATCTGCAACCGCATCGGCGACCCGCGCAGCCGTTTCGGGAGACCGGCTCGTCACTTCGACATTTATCAGATAGGTCGTCCCTACCCGGCTGATATGCACCTTGCGCATCAAGGTCTGGACAACCGATTCTAGAATGGCGGCTTCGCGTTCCTCCGGGCTGAGACTTGCGTAGGGCGCCTGTTCCTTCTTGACATGGCCCGTCCATGAACGCACCTGCGCCTTGGCCTGATCCAGCAAGCTCGGTTTGCGTTCGACGAGGGTCCAGTTGAACTCAGGATCTTCCTCGAGCTTGAGTTTGGTTGCGACCTTGGTGAGTAGCGACTTTGAGCCCATCACCCGGACTTCAGTGTCAATGACCGCCGTACTTGCTGCTAGTCCGCCGAGCACGCTGCCCAGATCAATGACATTTTCCCTGTTCGTATCGAGCTGCAAAATTGCATTTGCTTTATAGATCGGCGTCTGCGTGAAGGTCACGTACGCGACCAGCATGAATGTCAGGAGAAAGCCGGTCACGATGATCCAGAAGCGGCGGTAGACCGTGCCTACCAGCGCCTTGAAATCAATCGGCATGTCATCGCGCGCATCGCCACCCTGCGATACGCTTTGCGAAGGAATCTCCAGACTGTAAGTCTTGGTCAAAGTACTACACCATTTCATTGTTGCCTTAGCCCGAGGGTCGGGCTGAGGACGTATCGGGGGTATTAGGGATAAAGTTTCAGACCAACGCCAATCTGGTTGACGTCATAAGACGGGTCGCCAAAGACACCGACACCGCTTGAATCACGGCCTATGTGCCGGGCGAAGGCTTCAAGGTGAACACGCTTGTTCACCTTGTAGGCCGCTGTCAGCGACAGGTCGTTAACATCGTCCGACCGGTCGATTTCCTGGTATTCATAGCTCGAAACGTTGGCCGCCGCACTCAGGATGACATTGCGGCGCAACTCGTGGTCAACGCGAGCGCCAAAAGTGGTTTGAAGTGCGCTGGGCGAGTCGATGACACCAATGTCGACAACACGGCGACCGGCGGTAAAGCCAAACGTCGTCAGACGGGTCGGGAACCATTGCACACGGCCATCCACCGACAATCCACTGACGTCCTCGAAGTAGTCGTCATCCTTTTCTTCGTTCAGGTAGCCGACCGCGATATCACCCCGGACAAGCGCATTCAGTTCAAAGTCGACACCGGCGGTCAATGTGTAACCACTGGAATCGCGGGACCTGAAATCGCCGCCCAGAAACTGGGCCTGGTCGTAGGATCGGTCGATCGCCGCTGCTTGCGTGTAGACGGCAAGATTTGGAGATACGGCATAAGACAGGCGTGAACGGAGCACTGTCTCGCTATTGTCGCGATAGTCCTGATCGATCGGGATTCCGGATCCTATCTGACGCCCATCGTCATAGTCTTCTTCCGCCACCTGGACGAAATTGGTCCAGCGGAACCGGTCACTCTGGTAGTTTGCGTACATCGACGCCCCAACACGCGTAAACTCGATCGGGCGATCGAGGCCGACCGAATTGGCAAGATCCGTACGGGACTCTGTCCGATCCTCTGCAAACACCGCGGCACCGATCGACACATCCCGTGTGACGTCCAAACGACCGCGCACGCGCGCGAGAAGATTATTTGACGACTCATCACCACTGTCTATGTACTCATTACGGAAGGCAGAGACCTCGGCCCCAACTTCGTGCACGCTCCAGTTCGTGCGCGCGGCAACCTCCACGCCCAGTCGGGCGATCGTGTCGGATTCCTTGTCCGTGCTACTGGCCCGAACGTTATCGATATAGACGACTGACGCATCGGCATTGGCGTTGACAATGAACGCGCCAAGTCGAATTGGTTCCGGATCGTAGGCGGGCTGACGACGATCCAGCACGGCCTCGTATTTCTCGCGGCTGTAATAATTCTGGCTCTGGGCTGTGGCGGTTGCAGCCATCACACCACTTGCAGCAACGCTGAGCAGGCAAAGACGCTTGAAGTTCGACATGAATGCAATTCCCTTGATGACTTAAGATGTTGTGCCGGTCCTGATCAACCTGATGCGCGTTGCAAGCTTGAGACCATGTTTAAGGTTAATCCGAGATCGTCGCGCCCCTGCTGCTGACCGAGGCGCCTGTGCACTGCAATCTGCGCCCAGCCCGGTGAATTCCAGTATTTCCTATGCCGGAAACGGATGAAAATGCACTGAATGCGATAGCTGAAATTGCTCGTATCGACGCTTTCGCCACACGCCGGAGGGCGGTTTGGGGCATTGGGCGGCATTCGGCACAACTGTGCCCGGTACGCATCAGGAGAGACCCTGATTGCTGTTCATGCTGCTCTGTCATCCCCCACCCACATTCTATGCGTGCCCCTGTTTCGCGTGCGGCTGGGTTAACCTGCCGCAACGCTTGACGCATTCTTGCGCTTCTACATGACTGTTTCGGGACTGAAATCACCTGAAAAAAGCCTGAAACGGCCATGCTTTGACTAATGGTTAACGCTACACGCTTCATTGTTTACTGTCACCCTGCGAGACGACAGAAATCGGGCGTCTCGCGTTACCCGTTCGCAGGCAATCCCTGTAATCCTTGCTGAAGGCCCTGTGGCTTGTTTCAAACGATTCTCGGCGTACAGGCAGCTGTCTGGTGCAGAGATTGCACATATGCCAACACAAGGCTCACCTGACCGATGACCGTGACCAGCCAGCTTAGCGACGAGACCCCTCCCCATGCTAATTGATATCTGTGTCTGCACGTTTCGCCGCGCCTCACTCGAAGCCACATTGAAATCACTGGGTAAACAGATCCCGCCCACCGGGGCGACGATGAGAATTATCGTGGCAGACAATGACGATGTACCGTCCGCTCAAGGACTTGTGGAAAGCGTTGGCAAGACGCTTGCGCTTTCTGTAATCTACATTCACGCCCCTTCCCGGAACATCTCAATTGCGAGAAACGCCTGTCTTGATACCGCCGAGGGCGAATGGGTTGCTTTCATAGATGACGATGAAACGGCCCCGCCTGACTGGATTCAGAGCATGTTCCACAAGGCGTCGAGCGACAACCTGGATGCCGTATTTGGTCCAGCCGTCGCCGAATATCCCCCGGAAACCCCCGACTGGATAAGACTTAAGGACTATCATTCAAACCGCCCGGAAACGCGGAACGGTGTCGTCCAGACGGGGCACACCTGTAACGCCCTGGTCCGAACGGAAGCCAGATGCTTCACAGGTCAGCGCTTCCTCCTCGAAAAGGGCCGGTCGGGTGGAGAAGACACGGAATTCTTCTACCGCGCCTGGCATGCTGGAGCGCGAATGGGAATTGCTGAGAGCGCGCCGGTTTATGAGCAGGTCGAGTCCGGCCGGCTCCGGTTCGCCTGGCTCAGGAAACGCAAATTCCGATCCGGAATCAGCTATGGCCGCCACGCATTGAAAGACAAGTCGGGCATTGCACAAGCATCGCTACAGGCACAGGCTGCGCTCAAGATGATGATTTCAGCCACGGTCGCGCTGCTATGTGGCTTCTCTCGAACACCCAGAAACTACTGGCTTTTACGCGCAGTGTTCCATGCCGGCGCGTTCTCGTCCGGGTTCTCCATCAGGGAACAGGAGCTATACGGAGAACCAGCCAGGGCTGGTTCTCCGTCTTAGGCTAGGCTGCAGCGGAGACCGACTCCAGGGCAGACAGTTGCGTATAGCGTTTGAGGTGATGATCGACATTGCCGAACTCGGCATCGATCATTGTCAGGCGCTTGAAGTAATGGCCAACGGCCATCTCGTCGGTCATGCCCATACCGCCATGGATCTGGATGGCCTGCTGGCCGACGAAACGCCCGCCCTGGCCGATCCGGACCTTTGCGGCGGAGGCTGCCTTCTTCCGCGTGATGTCGTCTTCATCCAGCTTCAGCGTTGCCATGTACGTCATCGACACGGACTGTTCATGCTCCATGAACATATCCACCATGCGGTGCTGCAGGACCTGGAACTTGCCAATTGCGGTACCGAACTGTTTGCGGTTGCGCGAATACTCAACCGTCATTTCATGCGCCACTTTCATGGCGCCGCATGCTTCAGCGCACAGGGCGGCAATTGCCTCGTCCGTCACGCGTTCCACCAAAGGCAGACCATTGTCGACTTCGCCGATGACGGCATCCGCGCTAACGGACACGTTTTCGAAATACACTTCCGAGGCCCGGCGGCCATCAACCGTTGGATAGTCGCGCGTCGAGACGCCCTTGGCATCCTTCGCGACGACAAACACTGTCACGCCCTTGGCATCGCGGCGTCCGCCCGATGTGCGGGCGGTAACCACGAAATGCGTTGCCCATGGTGCACCAATGACAACCGCTTTGTGGCCGGTGATCGCGTAGCCGGCACCATCTTTCTTCGCGGTCGTTTCCAGATCCGCAAGATTGTAGCGGCCACGTGGCTCGGCATAGGCGAATGCAAATATCTGCTCGCCAGACATGATGCCGGCCAGGTGTTCTGCCTTCTGGGCATCGCTGCCCCGCTTCAGGAAACCGCCGCCGCAAACGACGCTGGGCAGGTAAGGTTCGACAACCAGTCCCTTGCCGAACTCTTCCATCACGACCATCGCGTCGATCGGGCCGCCACCGAGGCCGCCGTCTTCTTCGCTGAACGGCGCCATCAGCAACCCAAGCTCCGCAAACTGCGCCCACATTTCAGGACGCCAGCCATCCTTCGACGCAACGACCTTGCGGCGCGTGTCAAAATCATACTGCTCGCGGATCAGCCTCGAAAGGCTGTCGCGGATCATGGTTTGCTCTTCGGTAAAATTGAAATCCATAAAGTATCTCCCTGCCCCGGCGCCCTATAGGCCCAGAATCATTTTGCTGATGATGTTGCGCTGAATCTCATTCGATCCGCCATAGATCGACGTTTTGCGCATGTTGAAATAGGTCTCTGCCGCGAAGTTCGAATGGTCAGGACCGACACCGAGCTCGTTGGAACCATCGGACTCCATACCGGCCGTGTAGGGCGCGCCGTAACTGCCAACAGCTTCAAGCGTGAGTTCGGTCAGACGCTGCTGGATCTCCGTCCCCTTGATCTTGAGGATCGAGCTTTCCGGTCCCGGGCCCTTGCCTGCCGACTCAGCAGCAAGCGTACGCAGTTCAGTGAATTCCAGCGCCGTGAGATCGACTTCGAGCTGGCTGATCTTGCGGGCGAATTCGCCGGACTTGATCAGCGGTTCGCCATCGACGAGTTCCTCGGTGGCAATGGCGCGGAGTTTTTCCACTCCGCGCTTGGAGCGCGCAACCCCTGCAATACCGGACCGCTCGTGAGCGAGCAGGAACTTGGCACAGGTCCAGCCCTCGTTTTCCTTGCCGACAAGATTTTCAACCGGCACACGCACGTCGGTCAGCCAGGTCTCATTCACCTCATGGCCGCCATCAATCAGCTTGATCGGGCGCACTTCAACGCCAGGCGTTTTCATGTTGACCAGAATGAAGCTGATGCCTTCCTGCGGCTTTTTCGCATTTGGGTCGGTGCGGCAGAGGAAGAAGCCCCAATCCGCAAACTGGGCCAGCGTCGTCCAGGTTTTCTGGCCGTTGATGACCCAGTGATCGCCGTCACGCACAGCTGTTGTCTTCACGCTCGCAAGGTCAGAACCTGCACCCGGCTCTGAATAGCCCTGGCACCACCACACATCACCGGAAAGAATTCCCGGCAGGTGCTCTTTCTTCTGCGCTTCGGTACCGAACGTATAAATGACCGGCGCAACCATCGACACGCCGAACGGAAGCGGCATGATGGCATCCACACGGGCATTCTCTTCAGACCAGATATAGCGCTGGGTCGATGTCCAGCCCGTGCCACCATACTTTTCCGGCCAGGCGGGCGCTGACCAACCCTTTTTACCGAGGATTTTGTGCCAGGCGAGAAACTGCTCGCGAGTCAGATCCTCCCGCGTACCAACACCCGCAAGCTCTTTCGGGTAATTTTCGGAAATGAAGGTGCGAACTTCATCGCGGAAGGCGATTTCCTCAGGGGAAAAATCAAGATTCATGAGCGTGGAACTCCTCCGGGCAGATTTTTAGTTGGACTTGCACTCTCTATGTCAGTCAAAACCGCTCCGTGGCAAGGTTACGCGCACGTAAACGTAAACTTTGACGCAGGTTATCCATGCTTTTTCGCAAAGTTCTTATGCGCGTTCAGGACTTCGCCGGTTCGCTTATAAATGGCGCACATGCCGTTTTCAGAACGCCAATTGCCGTCGCCGAACCCAACCCGCCCCCGGTCTGGAACTCAAGCTGCATGAGGGGCTTCATCCCGAGTCGCTCAAGGGCGGCCTCATGGGCGGGACGCTGGGTACTGTGAGAGGCGATGCAGTGGCTTATCGCTGTCGGGTCGATGGCATGCACCACGCCCGCCGCAATCGTGGTGGCGAAACCGTCCAGCACAACGGGAACGCCCTCATGGCGCGCCGCAATGATGGCGCCGACACAGGCCGCAAGTTCCCGCCCGCCAAGACAACGCAGCGCCTCCAGCGGGTCAGACAAATGACCGCGGTGCAACGTCAAGGCCCGGCTGACCAGTTCGACCCGGCGCTTGGACAAGGCCGGTGGGGTATGATTGCTGGGCCGCACCCAATAATCGGGAGACCCACCATAAAGTGCGCAGGCGACAGCCGCCGCCGCCGTCCCGACGCCGGCACCTGACACGGCCAGGGCCAGCAAATCCGGCTTGTCCTCGATTGCCTCGAACCCGAATGCGATCGTCGCGGCGCACTCGCGCTCACTCATGGCCGCCGTGTCGGCAATGCTCGGTGTGGGTGTGTCCAGCGCGAGTTCGAACACGCGGATATTCGCGCCAGCCTGCGTCGCAATCGCTGACAGGGGCGCGCGCCCTTCCCGCAAGGCGTCGACATGCGCCCGCGTATCCATGTTCGAGGAGAGCGACACGCCTTCCTCAACCAGGCCATGCGACCCGGCAAAAATCACAAGAGCGGGCTTCTCGATCCGGGGCGGATAGCGATGCTGCCAATTGGCCAGCCATTCAGCGGCTTCTCCAAGACGGCCAAAGTCACCCTCGCGTCCCATCGTGAGCAGGGCTGCGCTGACCTGAGCCCCGGGTCCCGTATCGAGCGGAATTCGCTTCAGGACCAACGCGCGAACGTCGTCGAGAGGAGCCGTATTGCCGGCAGGATCAGTCACGTCAGTCAGTCTCCATATCCCGCAAAAGTGGGGACAGTGCGGTTTTATCAGAGAAAACGCTAAGTGCACGACAAGGATTTGTTACCTGCCATCGTGTCATACTTGCCCATCCTGCTCCATGAACTACGCTGTATATTGATGACTGACCAACCGATAAAGACCCCTTGCATAAAAGTCTGCGCCATAGACGCCACGACAGGTTGGTGCCTTGGCTGTGGACGCACCTTGCCCGAAATCGGCCGCTGGATGGCAATGAGCGGTGATGCACGTTCAGATGTCATGGCTGTGCTTCCCGAGCGGGTTACGAAACTTGAAGCCATGGGAAAGAGGTAGGCATGGACGGATTGGCCGGAAAAGCAGTCTCGATGATCGTGGCCGCCAGCCTGATTGCCGCAACGGCCGTCTTCTTTGTTGTTCCAAAACTGAATGATCGCGACGTCGCCACCGTCCCCGGTCCGGCCTCTGTGGAGCCCGATACGAAACCACAGGTCACGTTTGCAAACGCCGCCATCATTGATCGCGAACCGGATGGCCACTACTGGACCCGCGCCGATGTCGATGGAACCGCCGTGAAATTCATGGTGGATACCGGCGCCAGCACGGTGGCAATCACATACCGGGATGCACAACGCATCGGCCTGAAGCCGGAAGAACTGGATTTCAAATGGGAAATCAGAACCGCTGGCGGGATCGTTTACGGCGCGGCCGTCACGCTCGAACGCATCCGTATCGGTCAGGTGGAAGTGGAAAATGTCGAGGGAATGGTCCTGCGCGAGGGCCTTGAACAATCCCTCCTCGGCATGACGTTTCTGGGCGAACTATACTCTTACGAATTCCGCAAGAGCCAGCTCCTCATACGCCAGTAACCGGCTTGCCGTCCTGGCCCTTGCCAATCCCGATCTCCCAGGCAAAGCGGGTCTCGTCTCCAGCCCATCGCGCATAGGCGACCCGGCCTTGCAGGCCTGCCGCATTCATCAGGTCACGATACCATGTTTGCTCGCCGGCATTCAGGCGCTGGGGATGCACGCCCCAGAGCAGGCATGCCTGACGCAACCGCTGGTCATCAAGCGACCCATACAGGATCGGCACCGCGCCGCGGACCCGCGAGAAACGCGCAAGACGCTCGAACGCCCCAGTGCGCAAGGCCAGGGCCGTCGCACCTTCCGATGCCGCCATGTCCAGCGCCGTTCGCGCAACGACGTCGATTGCGTTCGAACACGTTCCATCACCATCAAATTCGGCAATCGAACGATGATAGTCGTCTGCCTTCTCTGTCGCCCTGATAATTCTGGACATGATGGCCACCGCAGTCGCAGGATGCCGGCCAACGGCCGTCTCTGCCGACAGCATGACCGCGTCAGCGCCCTGATAGATCGCTGTTGCCACATCGCTCGCTTCCGCACGCGTTGGCGCCGAATTCTCGATCATCGATTCCAGCATCTGTGTGGCGACAATGACCGGCCGGCCCGCAGCCCTCGCTGCACGAACGATCCGGCGCTGGATCACGGGCACATCCTCCGGCGCGAACTCCACGCCAAGGTCACCCCGGGCGACCATAACCGCGTCAGCCGCCTCGACAATTTCGATGAGGTTGGCAATCGCCGCCGGCTTCTCCAGTTTGGCAACAAGTGGCGCCCGCCCGGCAATAATCGCCTTGGCTTCCAGAATGTCTTCCACCGTCTGCACGAAGGACAGGGCGACAATGTCGACTCCGATCTCGAGTGCGAAGGCGAGATCCCTGCGGTCCTTGTCTGTCAGCGCCTGTACAGGCAGCGCCTTGCCACGAACGGTGAAACCCTTCTTGTCGCCCAGCTTTCCCGGAACTTCAGCCCGAACACGGGGTGCATCCCCTGCCCGCGTCACCGTCAGGATCAGCTTGCCGTCATCCACCAGGATCGTGTCGCCAACCTCCAGCACCGCGACAATCTCGGCATGCGGCACGGGAATGGCATCTTCCCGGTCCGTGCTGTCAGCGGCGATCAGGTCATATTCCGCCCGGAAGCCTAGCCGCATAGCGCCGCCTGGAAACGTGCCAACACGCACCTTCGGTCCCTGAAGGTCGCCAAGCGTGGCAAGCGGCTGGCCCAGGGCGGCTTCGGCGGCGCGAACCGCCTCCAGCGCCTCGCGATGCGCCTCATGCTCACCATGGCTGAAATTCAGCCGGAACACATCCACGCCCGCTTCGGCCAGTGCACGAATTTCCCTGCGCGAACGGCTGCCCGGGCCAAGAGTCGCGACGATCTTGGCATTCTCTCCGCGAATCTTGTTCGTGGGCATTGCGTCTCTCCCCGTGGCACATCAGCTGTTGCGCAGCCTTTATGCGACTCGCGCGCCCACGACCAGCAACATATTACGCAACGGAAAGCAGCGATCAGGCATCGGCTTTTACGGCCAGCGGATCATAGTTCAGGATCGGGGCCAGCCAGCGTTCGGCCATTCGCATGTCCCAGCCCTTGCGAGCGGCATAGTCTTCCACCTGATCCCGCTCGATCCGGCCGACGGCGAAATAGACGCTTTCGGGGTGCGCGAAATACATGCCCGACACACTGGAAGCAGGTGTCATGGCAAAGCTCGACGTCAGCGAAACACCGATATTCTTTTCGGCATCAAGCAATTTGAAGAGTGTCGCCTTTTCCGTATGTTCAGGCTGGCTGGGATAGCCTGGTGCCGGGCGGATGCCGCGATACTTTTCCTCGATAAGATCCTGGGGCTTGAGGCCTTCGTCAGGCGCATAGGCCCAGAGTTCACGGCGCACGCGCTCGTGCATGTATTCAGCGGCCGCTTCTGCAAACCGATCTGCCAGCGCCTTCACGATGATGGATGAGTAATCGTCACCTCTGGCAACGAAGTCGGCAGCGATGGCCTCAACTTCCGGACCCGAGGTCACGCAGAAACCGCCGATCCAGTCTTCGCCTTCGGGCGCGACAAAATCGGCCAGCGCGAAATTGGCGCGTGTATTGTCCTTCACCATCTGCTGGCGCAGCGTGTGGAACACGTCACCTGTCTCCAGTCTGATGTCATCGCCAATGCTGTTTGCGCGCCAGAAACCCACAACGGACTTCGGCTTGAACCAGGCCTCACCGACAAGCCGTTGCATCATCGCCTCGGTGTCGCGCCACAGGCTGCTAGCGGCTTCACCAACCACCTTGTCTGTCAGGATGGCGGGATACTTCCCGGCCAGATCCCACGCGGAAAAATATGGGGTCCAGTCGATGTAGCGCGCAAGCGTTGCCAGATCGAGATCGTCGAACGTCCGCACGCCGGCATAGGTCGGCATGGGTCGCTCATATGCATCCCAGTCGATCTTCAGCGCAGCGGCACGAGCCTGGTCAATCGGCAAGCGCGGCTTGGGCGGCCCACCCTTGCGAGAATCCCGCATCTGCTGGTAGCGCGCCTTGGTCTGGGCGACGAGCGTGGGCTTTTCTTCGGCATTCAGCAGCGTACTGACGACGCCAACGGCGCGGCTGGCATCCGACACATGAATTACCGGTGCACACTGGATAACGGGATCAACCTTGACCGCTGTGTGCGCGGGGCTGGTCGTCGCGCCGCCGATCATCAGGGGTTGCGTCATGCCGCGCCGCTGCATCTCCGAGGCGACATAGACCATCTCGTCGAGGCTGGGCGTGATGAGGCCCGACAGGCCAATCACATCAACATTCTGTTCAATCGCAGTGTCGAGGATTTTCTCCGCCGCGACCATCACGCCGAGGTCGATGATTTCATAGCCATTACAGGCAAGCACCACGCCGACAATGTTCTTGCCGATATCGTGCACATCGCCCTTCACGGTCGCCATCAGCACCTTGCCATTCGAGACATCGACCGTGCCAAGCCGGATCTTCTCTTCTTCAAGATAGGGTTCGAGATAGGCCACAGCTGCCTTCATGACGCGGGCGGATTTCACCACTTGCGGCAGGAACATCTTGCCCGACCCAAACAGGTCTCCGACCACGTTCATGCCGTCCATCAACGGGCCTTCGATCACGTGGAGCGGGCGCTCGACAGCCTGGCGGGCCTCTTCCGTGTCCACCTCGATAAATTCAGTAATACCGTGAACCAGGCTGTGCTCAATGCGCTTGGCAACCGGCGCTTCGCGCCAGCGCGTATCCTTCTCCTGCACCTTGCCCTTCTGGCCTCTGTACGTCTCGGCAATGTCGACAAGGCGCTCGGTGGCGTCCTCGCGCCGGTTCAGGATCACATCCTCAACGGCGTCGCGCAAGGTCGGCTCGATATCATCATAGATATCCAGCTGGCCAGCATTGACGATGCCCATGTCCATGCCTGCCGGGATAGCATAATACAGGAAGACAGAGTGCATCGCCCGGCGCACGGGCTCGTTGCCCCGGAAGCTGAACGACACATTGGAAAGTCCGCCTGAGATATGGCACCCCGGGCACGTCTTGCGGATCACCTTCGCCGCTTCGATAAAGTCCACAGCGTAATTATTGTGCTCGTCGATCCCCGTCGCCACGGCGAATATGTTCGGATCGAAAATGATGTCCTCGGCCGGGAAGCCGACATCCTCAGTCAGGATCTTGTAGGCACGCTGGCATATCTCAATCTTGCGCGCAGCCGTATCCGCCTGCCCGACTTCATCAAACGCCATGACAACGACCGCCGCCCCGTAGGACAGGCATATGCGCGCATGCTTGCGGAACGTCTCCTCGCCCTCCTTCATGGAGATCGAGTTCACGACCGCCTTGCCCTGAACGCATTTCAGCCCGGCTTCGATGACATCCCATTTGGAACTGTCGATCATGACGGGCACGCGGGCAATATCAGGTTCGGCCGCAATCAGGTTCAGGAACGTGCGCATGGCTTCGGCGCCGTCGAGCATGCCTTCGTCCATGTTCACATCGATGATCTGGGCACCGTTCTCCACCTGGTTGCGGGCTACTTCGACCGCTGCAGGATAATCACCCGCCGTGATCATCTTCCGGAACACGGCAGAGCCGGTCACATTGGTACGCTCGCCGATATTGACGAATCTTGTTGAAGCAGAAGCAGTCATTTGCGTGTTCGTCCCTTGCCGAGCGGCCAGTTGCCGTCAGAGATATGCTCAAAGCCCTCTGTGGACTGATTGTACCAGTAGATCCAGGCCTGCTCGCCGGCCGTCGCGCCCTGGTCATCCAGCAGCGGAATTTTCTTGCGCACGTATAGCGACGTTGCCAGGTCGTGCGTGACATCCTCGAATGCATCCATCGCGCCGATGATCGACACGTCTTCCAGTTCATACCGCACGCCATGGCACAGGTCTTCGCCAGCGACCACACCCGGAAAGCCGCCTAGGTCCAGCAGCCGCCCCCGGAACCGGCATGGCCCCAGAAACCGGCCCGAAGTCTCCAGCGGCAGGTCCGCCGGCATGCCTGCAGCCCCCTGCTTCAGCAGGCCATAGAACACGAACAAATCACCCGTTTTGACCACTGGTCCGGTCATGAGGCCAGCACAAAGGGTTCCAGCCCGGCAAGCCGCATGTCGTGAGACGTTGGCGCCGGATCGCGCGGCTTGAGCCTTTCCGTGGCCTTGGCGATGGCCGCAATATGCTCCGGCGTCGTGCCGCAGCACCCGCCCAGGATATTGACGATCCCGTCCTTCGCCCAGCCACTGACAGCGCCCGATGTCTGGCCGGGAGTCTCGTCATACTGGCCCATTTCGTTGGGCAGGCCGGCATTCGGATAGGCTGCGACCAGCGTGTCTGCGATACGCGACAGCGACGCGATGTGCGGCCGCATCAGGTCGGCGCCAAGCGCGCAGTTGAACCCGATGGCAAACGGCTTGGCATGCCGCACCGAGTTCCAGAACGCCTCGACCGTCTGGCCTGACAGTGTGCGGCCCGACCGGTCGGTAATCGTTCCGGAAATCCAGATTGGCAGCTTTTCCATGCCCTCTTCCTCAAGGTCCATGATCGCCTTGATGCACGCCTTGCAGTTCAGCGTGTCCGTGATCGTCTCGATCAGGTACAGGTGCACGCCGCCTTCATTCAGCGCCTGCACCTGCATCCGGTAGGCCTCATAGACCTCATCGAACGTCACGGCCCGGTGGCCGGGATCGTTCACGTTGGAGGACATGGACAGCATCTTGTTGAGCGGCCCGATCGAACCGGCGGCAAAACGCGGCTTGTCCGGCGTCTTCGCTGTCCATGCATCGGCAGCAGCCCGCGCCAGTTTTGCGCCCTCCAGATTGATGGCCCGCACGGAATCGGCATCCAGCCTGTAGTCATCCTGCGCAATCATCGTGGCCGAGAATGTGTTGGTCTCCGAAATGTCTGCGCCAGCAGCGAAATAGGCATCATGCAGTTCGGTCACGCGCTCCGGCCGCGTCAGGCAGAGGATGTCGTTATTGCCCTTCATCTGGCCGGGATAGGCCGCCTCGGTGAACCGGTCGCCGCGATAATCCGCCTCTTCCAGCCCCATGCGCTGGAACATCACGCCCCAGGATCCGTCGAGGATCAGGATACGTTCCCTTGCAGCGGCGTGCAGGGCGGCAATGCGTTCAGATCGGGTCATGGGAGAGCCTCATGCAGCCTTGGCTGGTTTGGGTTTGACGCCGAGCAGGCGGCAGGTGGATAGCGCCAGCCCTGCCCTGTTCAACGTATAGAAATGGAACGTGTCGACATCATGATCTGCCAGCTTGTGGCAAAGCTCGGCGGCAACCGTTGCGGTCACCAGATCGCGCGTCTCCGCGTCATCATCAAGGCCTTCATACAGCCGGTGCAGCCAGTTCGGCAGGCTTGCGCCGCAAAGCGCCGAAATGCGTTTGAGGCCATTGAAATTGGGCTGCAGCATGATGCCGGGAATAATCGGCATGGTCACACCGCCGTCGCGCGCCCGGTCCCGAAAGCGCAGGAATGTATCCGGCTCGAAGAAGAATTGTGAAATGGCACGGTCTGCGCCGGCATCCTGCTTGGCTTTAAGGAACGTGATGTCCTGTTCCCAGCCGAGACTGTCCGGATGCTGCTCGGGATAACATGACACCGAAATCTCGAACTGCTTGCCAAGTTCCGGGTGACGCGCGCGCAGGCCCTCGATCAGCTCAACGGAGTCGCGGAACCCGCCGGGATGCTGCCGGAACGCCGCGCCCATGCCCTCTGTCGCATCACCGCGCAGGGCCACGATATGCCGAATACCCGCATCCCAGTAAGCATCAGCGACGGCCAGCACGTCTTCCTTCGTCGCAGACACGCATGTCAGATGCGCCGCCGGGCGCAGCGACGTGCCGCCGGCAATGCGCTTGACGGTGTCATGCGTGCGCTCGCGCGTGGAGCCACCGGCGCCATAGGTCACGGACACAAAGTCCGGCGCCATCGGTTCGAGGCGCTCGACGGTCTCCCACAGGCGCTCTGCCATGGCGTCGCTTTTCGGCGGAAAGAACTCGAACGAGATCGACGGGGCGGACGTCGCCTGGCGGTCGGCAATCGACAAGGTATTCATGCTTTTGCCTCCTCGGGCGCGGCCTGCTTCTCAGCGACCCAGATATTGACAACCAGTCCGGGGCTCGACGCATCGGGCGGGGCAAAGGAATGAGGTTCCGACAGGGTGAGATCGGCTTCTGAAGCCCAAGTCGCCATGTTGTCGTCTCGCATGCCAAGCCGATGGTGGCCATGCTCAGTCCGTAGGAACTCCAGATCATGCGCGGCAAAGTCCACGACCAGAAGGCGACCGCCCGGCTTCAGGACGCGGCTGGCCTCGGCGATCACCTTTCCCGGCGCATCCATGAAATGCAGCACCTGGTGAATGATGACCAGATCAGCGCAATTGGCTTCAAAGGGCACGGATGTGACATCGCCCTGACGCACACGGGCGCCGGAAATACCGGCCCGCTCCAGATTCGCGCGCGCAACGGTCAGCATGTGATGGCTAAGGTCGATCCCTTCCGCTTCGCGGGACAGGGGCGCAAACAGGACGAGCATTCTGCCCGTGCCCGTACCAAAATCGATAACCCGCTCGAAAGGCCCCTGACCGGCCAGGTCAAGCAGAGCCCGTTCAATCGCTTCATTGGGATAGTGCAGAGAACGAATCGTATCCCAGTTTCCGGCAATGCCGGAAAAAAATGTCTCCGCCGAGGCCGCACGCACAGCTGAGACTTCGTCTAGCTGGTCGGCATCACGCTTCAAAGTCGCTATATCCGGCGGCACCTGCGCAAAAAGCGAATCCAGAAAGGCGCGGCCGTCACCCCGTGTGGCAGCCCTGTAGAATACAAACGAACCTTCTGGCATCCTCTCCACCAGACCGGCCCCCGTCAAAACCTTCAGATGATGTGACAGGCGGGGTTGGGATTGCGCCAGGACCTGAACGAGTTCACCGACTGACAGGTCCCTTTCACGCAGGAGCGCAAGAATCCGCAGTCGCGTCGGTTCGCCAGCGGCGCGCAGCCGGTCAATTAGGGGAGCGAGATCGAGTTGCATATCAGAATATAAACATGAGTTTATATGTTTTGCAAGATTGCAGATGGGCCACAGTCTTGTGAATTTACCAATCCGTCAGTTGATGCAGTGTATGAGAGACTCCATCTACCCACTGAACCAGCCCCGGGGGACCCTCCTCATGCAAAATCGACTCATTGGCGCCGCCCTGGCACTCGGCCTTGGCGCGTGTGCCTCAACGCCCCCCGCAGAACCCGGCATGGTTGCTGACCCCTATGAGGGCTTCAACCGCCAGATGTTCGCTTTCAATCAGGGCGTGGACCAGTACGCCATTAGCCCGGCGGCCACTGTGTATGAGACCGTAACGCCTGAATTTGCCCGCGATCGGGTCGGCGACTTCCTTGGCAACCTCAAATCTCCGGTTATTTTCGTGAATGACGTGCTTCAGGCTCAGCCAGGACGCGCCAGCGACACGTTTTTCCGCTTCACGATCAACACCACTGTTGGGCTTGTCGGCCTGTGGGATGCAGCCGCCTATTTCGGTCTGGACGGACATAGCGAGGATTTCGGACAGACACTCGCTGTATGGGGCGTCGACGGCGGCCCCTATCTGGTCATGCCCTTCATCGGGCCAACCAATCCGCGTGACCTCGTTGGATCTGGCGTGGACCGCGTGTTCGATCCGCTGACGTGGACCGAATTTGCCGGCCAGCCCGACCTCGATGACCAGATCGCCTTTGGTCGTGGCGTTCTCGGGGGACTGAATGCGCGTGTCGAATTCGACGATCAGATCACAGCGCTTAATGAACAACCGGAACCTTATGTGGCCCTGCGCCGTATTTATTCATCTCAGCGTCAGGCGGCCATTCGTAATGGTAAGCCGGTTGATGACACAGAAGCGTATGATGATCTCCCAGATTTTGACGAATTTGAGGATTAGACAGACGCCGATGACCCAGACAGGAGCAGATTCTTGAGCCGCACGTCCCCTACCCTTTTTGCTTTTGCCGCACTGGCATTGAGCGCCCTGCCAGCCTTTGCGGACGCCAGGACGGAAGCCTATGTCCAGACCAATGCCAGTGAAGTGCTGGCCACGCTCAACGACCCGGCGCTGAATGCCCAGCAGCGTACGGAGACATTCAGCATGTATATGGACAAGTTCGCGGATCTGGATGCGGTATCCAATTTTGCCATCGGCAAGTACAGCCGCCGGTTTACGGAGCAGGAACTGGCCACCTATCGCAAGGCTTTCCGGACTTACGCACTGGCCGTTTACGAGAGCGAACTCGATAAATATCGCGGTGAGGAAGTCGTCGTAAAGGATTCCGTGGACCGATCGGACACCGATTCAATCGTCAACACGGTTATCAAGCGTCAGGACGGCAAGGACATGGATGTGCGCTGGCGCGTCCTCACGCGCAACGGCGAGTACCAGGTTGTCGACGTCGCGCTCAACCTGGATGGTAACCTGATCTGGCTGGGCATCGAACAACGCGCCCAGTTCATCGCCCTGCTCGACCGCGCAAACGGCTCGGCAGATGCCTTAATCACCAAGATCGAAAGCATGACGGCGGACCTGAAGGCCTCCAAGCGGAACTGATCCGTACCGAAATCCAGTCAACTCAAGTCATTTGCCGCCTTTTTTGGCGGCATTTTTTTTGGGATTATGACTATTCCGGCTACAGATCTGGAAGTTTCTGCATCGATCTGTACTGTGCCTTTTTGACCATATGGCCCATTTCCTGCACACGTTCGAGTAGATTTCCAATGTGGATACAAGGTCCAAATGCGCGTTTCCGTCTACAAGGACAAATATCCGACGTCATTTGTGGTGCCCCGAAAGAGCGGGCACGACATTGACAGGCGTATGTTCCTGCCCTTCGACAAGCTGCTCAGCAGCCTGGATGGTGTGGCGCTTCTCGCGCCTTTTCACAATGCCGACCTCGTCCACGCCTTCAACCGGCTGCCGGTAGGCGAAAAAAAATACGTCATATCTTTCGAAAGTCATCTGCCAAGGCGCTTCGGCTTTCAGAACGATAATGCCTACACGAACTGGATGGTAAGCGAACTTGCCAGCCCCCGTTGTCGCCGGATCATCGCGCTGTCACACTATGCACGGCGAGAGTTTCTGTCCCGGGTAAGGGGAACAGATGCCGCCGGGGAGCTTGAAGCGAAACTGTTCGTTCGCCATCCCAATGTCGCCATCGGCCCGAAGGAAGATCCGCTAGCCTATCCGCTCTCACGAGGGCATATGGACGAATTGGTCATCACATTTGTCGGCGGGCACTTCGCACGAAAAGGCGGCTGCGTCGCTGCCCTTCTGGCCAAGAAAGCATACGACGAAAAGCTACCCCTGCGCATACAGACCATTTCGTCGCTCCAGATGGGCGCATCGGTGTGGACCGATCCGACATCTGAAACATTTTTCAAGCCTTATCTTGAATGTCTGAAACTGCCGAACGTCCATCACCAAGACCGCCTGCCAAACGAGGCGGTTCGGCGAATTCTCGGGCGCTCCCATTTTTGCTTTCTGCCAACCTTTGCAGACACGTTCGGCTATTCAATCATTGAGGCCATGGCAGAGCATACGCCTTCCATCGGCACCTCGGTTCAGGCCATTCCTGAATTCCTCAAGGACGGCTTCAACGGTTTGATGCTCCCGCTTGAAGTCGACGCGATCGGCAAGTGGCTCAGGCCGTCCTACGATACGCGGGGTGAAAAATCCTATGAGACACATTTCGCAGAGCAGGTCGAACACCTGGCCGACCATGCGCTGGCGGCCATCCGCCCTTATCTGGACGCCCCCGACAAACTGCTGCCCCTTCGCCGCAACGCACGGCTGACAGCCGAGAAGATGTTCGCTCCGGGCGTGTCCGGCGCCTTTTACGATCCCTTCTATGAACGCGTTGCGGCTGAAAAGCTATCGAGCCGCCCGCAATGCGGTCCGCTTGACGTCTCCTCGCCGACGATTTCCGATATCGCAGACCAGTTCGCGTGACGGCCTGGGCGCAGTCAGGCGGAACACCTGGCCCGCTCACGCTTTCTTATTGCGAAGGCTGCGGGGAAGACGGCGCGATGCCCATGATGACACGACAGATATACACTTGGCTCGCAGGCCTTTGCCTGCTCGCCCTTCTGCCTGCGCTTGAGGTCAGCGCGCAGGAACCTGGCGAACCCCCTCCCCCGCAAATCGTCCAGACAGTCAGCGATGTGCCGGATGATCAGGCGATTGAAAGCCGGATCCAGGCGATCTTCTCGGAAATCGACTCGCTCAAGCGCATTGACGTCGACGTGCGTGAAGGTGTGGTTACCCTGTCCGGCGGCGTGTCGAACTCAGCCGCCGCCATCCGCGCAAGCGAGATTGCAGGGCGGCTCGTTGGTGTCGTGACCGTCGAAGACAAGATCGACCGGACGCTCGACATCGAAGGCAATGTCTCGCCCCTCGTCGACACCCTGAACGCCCGGCTCAGGAGCTATTATCGGGCGCTTCCCCTGCTCGGCCTCGGTCTCGCCCTGTTCCTGGTCATCAGCCTTGCCGGCCACATGCTCGCCAGCTGGATGTGGATGTGGCGCCGCATCCTTCGCAACCCCTTCCTCGCCGAGCTTGTCTCACAGGCCGTGCGTGTCGCCGCCATCGCGATTGCACTCGTCGTCGGCCTCAGCCTGATCGGCGCCAATGCGCTGATGGGCACGATACTTGGCGGCGTAGGCGTGCTCGGCATCGCCGTGGGCTTCGCGGTCCGCGACAGTCTCGAGAACTATATCTCCTCCATCATGCTCAGCCTGCGTCAGCCGTTCCGCGCCAACGAACACGTCATGATCGGGAACCAGGAGGGCAAGGTCGTGCGTCTCACATCGCGCGCGACCGTCCTCATGACGCTGGACGGCAACCATCTGCGCATCCCGAACGCCATGGTCTTCAAGGCCGTGATCCTGAATTACAGCCGCAACCCGGAACGACGCTTCGAGTTCGATCTTGGTGTCGATGCCGAGGACGATCCGGTGGCAGCCATGAAACTGGGGCTCGGTGCGCTGGGCACCCTTCCCTTCGTTCTGAAACAACCGGATGCAACCGCCTTCATCGAGACGGTCGGCGATTCCAACATCGTGCTGCGCTTTCAGGGCTGGGTGGATCAGAGCCGCAGCGATTTCAACAAGGCCCGCGGCCTGGCGATCAGCACGACCAAGGATGCGCTCGAATCCGGGGGCTTCACGCTGCCAGAGCCGATCTATCGGTTGCGCTTTGACTCCGCAGTCGATCCTGAAGCCATCAGCCGCGCAGCCGCCACCGGAAAGGTGCGGCGCAAGCCAGCCGACCCGCCAACACAAGAAGGCATCAAGGCGCAGGACGTGGCGCCAGACAATCACATTGACAAGAAAGTGGATGAAGAGCGGGCCGAAACCACGGAGACCGATCTCCTCGATTCCGGCCGCCCGGTCGAATAATCGTCAGCGCGCGAACTTCTTGAATTTCAGGCGCTTGGGGTTCACCGAATCCTCGCCGAGGCGGCGTTTCTTGTCTTCAAGATAGGACGAGAAATCCCCTTCGAACCATTCGACATGGCTGTTGCCCTCGAAGGCCAGGATGTGCGTGGCCATACGGTCAAGGAACCAGCGGTCGTGCGAGATGATCACGGCGCAGCCGGGGAAATTGTCGAGGCCTTCTTCGAGGGCCTGCAGCGTTTCCACGTCGAGGTCATTGGTCGGTTCATCGAGCAGGAGCAGGTTGTGGCTGCCCTTGAGCATCTTGGCGAGGTGAACGCGGTTGCGCTCTCCGCCTGACAGGAGACCGACCTTCTTTTGCTGGTCGGTGCCCTTGAAGTTGAAGGCGCCGACATAGGCGCGCGACATGACCTGCACACCGCCAAGGTCGATCACGTCCGTGCCGCCGGAGATTTCCTCCCAGACATTCTTGGCCGGGTCGAGCTTGTCGCGGCTCTGGTCGACATAACCGATCTTCACGGTGTCTCCGACGCGCAGGCTGCCCTTGTCGGGCTTCTCCTGGCCGAGGATCATCTTGAACAGGGTCGATTTGCCCGCGCCGTTCGGGCCGATCACGCCGACGATGCCGCCGGGTGGCAGTTTGAAGTCGAGGTCCTCGATCAGCACGTTCTCGCCGAAGGCCTTGCTGAGATCTTCCGCTTCCAGCACGACCCCGCCAAGGCGCGGGCCGGGGGGGATGCGGATCTGCGCTGTCATCACCTGCTCGCGCTCGGCCTTGGAAGCCATTTCCTCATAGGCATTGATACGCGCCTTGGATTTTGCCTGCCGCGCCTTCTGGCCGGAGCGGACCCATTCGAGTTCCTTGGCCAGCGTGCGCTTGCGGCCAGTGTCCTCGCGGGCCTCCTGCTCCATGCGCTTGGCCTTCTGTTCGACCCAGCCGGAATAATTGCCCTGGAAGGGCACGCCGCGGCCACGGTCAAGCTCGAGGATCCAGCTGGTAATGTCGTCCAGGAAGTAGCGGTCGTGAGTGACGAGGATGACGCAGCCGGGGAAATTGATCAGGTAGTTCTGCAGCCAGGCCACCGTCTCGGCGTCGAGATGGTTGGTCGGTTCATCCATCAGGATCATGTCCGGCTTCGACAGCAGCAGCTGGCAGATCGCGACGCGGCGCGCCTCACCACCGGACAGGGCGGAAACGTCAGCATCGTTTTCAGGGCAGCCGAGCGCGGTCAGCGCCATGTCGATCTTGGAATCGATGTCCCAGGCGTCCGCGGCATCAATCTGCTCCTGAAGAGCCGTCATCTGTTCCATCAATTCGTCGGAATAATCCTCGCCCAGTTTCTCGGAGATGGCGTTGAACTGATCGAGCATCTGCTTTTCAGGGCATTTTGAGGCGACGTTCTCAAATACAGTGAGCGTTGGGTCCAGCTTTGGTTCCTGTGGAAGGTAACCGACCTTGATGCCTTCGGCGGCCCAGGCCTCGCCCTGGAAGTCCTTGTCCTCACCGGCCATGATGCGCAGCAGGGTGGACTTACCCGACCCGTTGACCCCGACAACGCCGATCTTGGCATCGGGCAGGAAGTTCAGGTGGATATTCTCGAACACCTTCTTGCCGCCCGGATAGGCCTTAGTCAGGCCTTGCATGTGAAAAACGATTTGAGGACCGGCCATGGCGGGGGTGTTCCTGTGCAAACGGGTATGAGACGCGCTCTACTTGCGCGCGCAGCACGGAAAATCAAGCCGTCATAGGCAATGCTAGTCCGCAAAGCCCCAGCTGATCAGGCCGTCTGCCGAGAGCTTTCCGAGCCAGATGCGATCATGGCTGGGAAATACGGTCAGCTGCGGATTAGTCTGCATCAGGTCGTGTATGGCCCGTATCTGGGTGCGGATGGCGTCCCGGTCCTCGTTCGGATCGAACACGATGAACTGCGTGAAGACGGGCCGCATGGTCAGGTCTTCGATGGATGACATCGACCAGACCGTATCGCCGATCATCAGGTATTCGTGGCCGTTCTGGAGTGTGATGAACAGCAGCTGCGCACCGCGCGTATGGCCCGCCATCGGGATCGCCACCACACCGGGCGCGACCAGCTGGACCGTGCCATCGAGGCGCGGCGGCAGATCGCGCAGGGCAGAAGGCAGTTCACCCGCTGCGAATTGCGGCAGGGCGGCCGTCTGCGGCGCGTTGAGCCACAGCCGCGGGGCGAGCGCGTCCGCGTCCGGATGCCGGGCAATCGCCATCACATGGTCGAGGTGTTCGTGCGTCATCAGGACCCTGTCTGCCCGCAGCATGGAATCGACCAGCGTGCGATAGGCCGCGTCGTCAAACGACCAGTCTTCCGGTGCCTGCACCATGGTTTCAGATGTCGGCCGGTCGAGCGCCCCGCCAATGACAAGCGTGCTGCCGGGAAAGACGATTTGAACGGCATTGTAACTGGTCAGCCACTGGCCGGTGAAAGCGCCCGCGCGGGCTGCGAGCATGGGCGCCGAGTCGTGTCCTATCTCCAGAACGCGAACCTCTGTTGGCAGGTCGCCGTCCGCTTCGCGGATCATGTTGCGCCACTGGTCGATATCCAGAAGGCCCGGCGGCGCCTTGGCAGGCGCCTTGCTGAATCCAGCAAAAAGCCACCACCCGGCCGCGATGATAAACACGGCCAGTGCCGCAACGATTCTGAAGATCCATTTCAGCATGGCGTCTCTCCCCTTTTGTCTCACCCTAGCAGGATCGTGAATAAATTGCAATTTGTTCATTATTCACAGGCATTGTCCGAAGCGCTTGATTTTTCAGATCGAACATCGCCCAATCAGGTGAGGAGACCCGCCATGACCGCACCGCCCGAGCCTGCCAGGCACGCTGATGATGACATGAGCCGCGCGTCAGGCTGGGACGCGCTCCTTGATGACCTGTTCGGGCTCAACGTGCGGGCCCTCAAGTCGATGCGGGCTATAATCGTGTCGCCGCGCGCCGTGTTCGATGCGGCGCGGGACGCGGACTGGCTTGGCAGGTTCACGCCCTCGATACGGCTGGCCTTCACGCTGATCGCCGCCATGGTCTTCCTCCGCTTCCTGTGGGGCGGCGAGGACAGCGCGCTGCACGAGATGACAAAGTCAGGGCTGACCAATCCCGATGTGCTCGGCCGTGGCGACATGGACCAGTTCACGCAGGACTATCTCGGCCTGTGGCTGGTCCTCTTCCCCTTCAGCTATTTTTGTGTCCATGCCCTGCTGGCCCTTCTGCTACGCATCTGGGGCACGGGGACATCCGCGCCGGTGCGGCTTCGTCTGTACTTTGCGGCACTGCTGCCGGGCCTGTTGCTCGGTGTCCTGTCGACCATCGCGATGCCGATGCTGGATGTTGCCCTGTTCGAGCAGACGCTGGTGCCAGCGCTTACCCTGACGGGCCTGATCTATGCGCTGACCGTGTTCAGGGGCCTGCCAGACGCGATGGCCCCCCAGGGCAGGACCTGGCGAAGCATTCTGTTTGGTTGCGTTGCGCTCTGCGGCGATCTCTTTATCGCTGTGTCAACCTTCGTGATCGGCTTTGCCTGGCTGTATGAACGCGGGCCGGTCTAGCGGGCCGTGCAGGCGACCACAGCGGCGTGTTCGTCTTCCGACATAACGCCTTCCAGACGCTCAAGCTCAGCCGCTGCCCCGTCATTGCCGAGACGTTCGGCCATTTTGAACCAGTACCATGCCGCCACGAAATTGACGTCGCCAGCATGGCCGCCGGCATGGGCGATACCGAGATTCAGGGCACACCGGCTGTCGCCGAGGTCAGCGCCCCGCGCCCACCAGGCAAGCGCAGAATCAAAATCCTGCGCGCCACCTGCGCCTGTCATCATCATGGCGCCCAGATGGGTGATGGCGTCGAGATTGCCGTCTTCCGCCGCGAGCAGGAACAGGGTGCGCGCGCGGTCCTCATCACGTTCGCCTCCAAGGCCGTGTACGAGCATGAATCCGAGATTGAAACGGGCAGCCGGCAGGCCGGCCTCGGCCGCCTGGAGATAATACGCCCGGGCGGCGGAAAGATCCTGATGGACCCCGCGCCCATGGTGAAGCAGGTTTCCGAAACTGTTGGCGGCGATGGTGTGACCGGAATTGGCGGCCAGGCGCATCGCCTCGGCGGCCTTGACCAGCGACTCGCCGCTATCGCTGCCGTTCAGCAGCGTCTGGGCCTGTATGTAACTTGCGTTCCCCTCATCCATGGGCGGCACATTAAATCAGGGATTCAACCTGACTAGCCAATAAACACAGTTTCGCCACAAATTTTCAACTCATGAGAGATTCCTGGACACCAGGATGACAGAAACACAATCGGCGCTAGTGTGCGCGCCTGAAAGCGCGGAGACCCGACTTGCCCCACCCCCCTGCAGACCTGACGCTGGAACGCCTGTACGCCTCACCTTCCCTGTCGGGCCCGGCCCCGCGCGGCGTGAAATTTTCGCCGGACGGCCAGCGCGTGACCTTCCTGAAAGGCCGCACCGGCGAGCAGGACCGGCTGGATCTCTGGCAGTTTGACGTCGCGAGCGGCGCGCAGAGCCTGCTGGTCGATTCGCAGCTGCTGCAACCTGTCGACGCAGAATTGTCCGAAGCGGAGAAGGCGCTGCGTGAGCGCAAGCGGATTGCAGGAGCAAAAGGCATTGTCGATTACAGCTGGGGCACGGCGGAGACACTGCTGGTACCGCTGGGGGGCGACCTGTTCTTCGTGACGCTTGGCGCGGGCGAACCGACCGTGCGCCAGCTGACCGACAATGATTCCTTCGAGACCGACGCCAAACTCTCGCCAGGCGGACGCTATGCCAGCTTCGTGCGCGACGGAGCGCTGCATGCGATTGACCTGACCAGCGGAGAGGAGATCCGCCTCTCCCCCGGCGCCGAGCCCGACCGGGCCGTTTCGTATGGCGTCGCCGAATTCGTGGCGCAGGAAGAGATGCATCGTTTCACCGGTTACTGGTGGAGCCCGGACGACCGCTATGTCGCCTATACGCGCGTGGATGAGTCCATGGTCGATATCATACCCCGGTTCGACATTGAGGCGGACAAGGTGACAGTCATCGCGCAGCGCTATCCACGCGCCGGACGGCCAAATGCCGTGGTGGACCTGTTCGTGCGGGACATGGAGACCGGGGAGACGGCCGGCATCAAGTGGCGGAAAGGCGATTGGGGCCCGGCAACGGACCAGTACCTGGCGCGGGTCAACTGGCTGCCGGACGGCGACCTGGTGGTACAATGCGTAAACCGGAGCCAGACACGGCTGTCGCGCACCCTGTTCCATGCACCCGTCTGGAAAGCCGCCGCGATGGGCGAAGAGACGCAAGCCTGCTGGATCAACCTCAGCTCCGACTTCCTCGGCTTTGCCCCCGAGGCCCACGGCGCTGACAGCATGCAGCCCGTGCATGTCCTGACGACGACCGAGGCCTCGGGCTACCGCCATGTTGCGTGCCTGAACCGGCAAGGACAGGCCCATCGGGTCACACAAGGGGACTGGGCCGTCGATGCCGTGCTGGCCTTTCGGGCATCCGACAGCCTCGTCCTGTTCACAGGCTTTCGCGACAGGCCGCTGGAGCGGCACCTTTATGCTGTATCAATTGACGGCGGCGAACCCACACGCATCACCGCGCCGGGCAGGACGTGGGGGATCGTGATGTCGCCGGACGGGCAGTCCTTTGTCGGCACAAGTTCGTCACCGGGCCAGCCGCCACAGGTGGGGCTCTACAGGGCTGACGGATCGCTGATTGCATGGATCGAGGAGAACGCGCTGGACGAGACGCACGCCTATGCGCCCTTCCTTGCCGAGCATGCAGTGCCGGAATTCGGCACGCTGCCGGCCGAGGACGGTCAGGACCTTTATTATTCCATCCTCAAGCCGCCGGGCTTTGATGCGGGGAAACAATATCCGGTAATCGTCGAGGTTTATGGCGGGCCGGGCGTGCAGACCGTGGTGAATGAATGGGGCCGGGTGTCGGACCAGTTCTATGCGCGCGGAGGCTATATCCTGTTCCGGCTCGACAATCGCGGATCAGCCAACCGGGGCAAGGCATTCGAGGACGTGATTCATCGCCGCACGGGCGGACCGGAAGTGCGTGACCAGATGGTGGGCGTCGACTGGCTGAAAAGCCAGCCCTTTGTCGATGCGAGCCGCATTGCCATCCAGGGCTGGTCCTATGGCGGCTACATGACCCTGATGACAATATTGCAGGCGCCGAAAGGCACGTTCGCCGCCGCCGCCGCCGGCGCGCCGGTAACCGATTACCGCCTCTACGACACGTTCTATACTGAACGCTATCTCGACACGCCGCAGGACAATCCGGACGGCTACGAGGCTGGCAGCGTGTTTCCTTATATCGACAGGCTCACAACGCCCCTGCTGCTGATGCACGGCATGGCGGATGACAATGTGACCTTCGACAATACGACACGGCTGATGGCTGCGCTTCAGGATAAAGGCAAGCTGTTCGAGCTGATGACCTATCCCGGCCAGCGCCATGGCATTCGCGGTGAGAAACTGCAGGTGCACCTGATGAAAACGCGCATGGCATTTCTGGAGCGGCATCTGAAGCAATCCGCTATCATCAAAGGCTCACCCTGAGCGAAGCCGAAGGGCGAGCCGGGCTGGCGGAACGAGCATACCGCTCGCGCCCATGCTTCGGCTATGCTCAGGAGGAGCAATCACTTGAGGAAACTTATGATCAAGCCCTGGACCATTCTTGAGAGCCACCAGACCTTCAGGGATAGTTTCCTGTCCGTGCGCACGGACAGGTGCCAGCGCGAGGACGGCCATGTCGTGCCGACCTATCATGTGCTGGAATTCACCGAATGGGTGACGATGATCCCTGTCACCGATGACGGCAATCTCGTGCTGATCCGCGAGTACCGCCATGCGGGCGGCGTCGTGCTGTTGGGCCTGCCCGGCGGTGTGATGGACCCCGGTGAAGCCGACAGGGAGGCGGCCGGCCGGCGTGAGCTGCGGGAGGAGACCGGCTATACCGCGCGCGAGATGATCCCGGTTGGGACCTGCTTTCCGAACCCGGCGGTGCAGAACAACCAATTGCATTATTACCTCGCGACGGGGTGCACGAAGACCCATGCACAGTCGCTGGACGCCAATGAAGAGATCGAAGTGCTGGAAATGCCCTATGCTGATTTCCTCGCCTATGAAGGGCTCGACGTCCAGCATGCGCTTCACGCGGCGGCATTGTTTTACACCGAGCGCTTTTTCAGCAAGCATCCCGGCAAGCGCCCGTAGCGTCAAAGCCAAACGAGGAGACAGGATATGCCCGCTTTCCAGCCGACCGCCGACCAGTTCCGCGCCTTTCGCGACGACCCGCATGATGGTCCGGTCGCGCAGGTCAACCTCTTGAAATTCCGCGCAAAGGCAGAGTATGCCGAGGGCGACCCGGAACATGGCGAGGTGATCAGCGGCGAGGCCGCCTATCAGCGATATTCGGAAGCCTTTTCGGTGGCGGCGGCAGAGGTGGGCGGCTCGACAATGCTGCTGGGCTCTACCGAGCGCTATTTCATCGGCGGCGGCGACTGGGATGCGGTGCTGGTCAATCACTTTCCCACCCGGCAAGCCTTCATCGCCACGCTGAACCACAAGGACTACAAGTCCATGTCGCGCCACCGTGAGGCCGGCCTCCTGTGCCAGGACCTGATCGTGACGCGGCCAAGCTGGGCCAACGGGAAAAAGGTTTGATCCGCCATGATTGACAAGACATCCGCCATCAGCCGCTTGCTGCACCATCGCAGCCAGGGCCTGTCCAAGGGCGAGGCGGTGTCGCTGCCGATCCATGCGACGTCCGTGTTCCACCTGCCGGGCGAGCCGGATGGCAGCCATTTCTATGCCCGCAACGGCAACCCGACCGTCGAGGCGGTGGAGGCGGAGATCGGCATTCTTGAGGGTGCCGACGTGGTCTGCTTCCCGTCCGGCATGGCGGCGATTGCTTCGGTCTTCTATGCCGTACTGCGGCCCGGCGACACGGTGCTGGTGCCGTCGGACGGCTATTACAATGTCCGCAACCTGCTCAGCGCCCAGTTCGCGCCGATGGGCGTGACCGTCTGCACCTGCCCGACTGCCGACATGGCAGAGGCGGATTTCGACGGGTGCAAGCTGGTGCAGATCGAGACGCCGGCCAATCCGGGCCTGGCCGTGTGCGACATTGCCAGAGTGGCCGAACGCGCGAAGGCAGCGGGCGCGCTGGTGATGGTGGACAATACGACCGCCACCCCACTGTGCCAGCAGCCGCTGGACCTTGGCGCCGATGTCTGCGTGCTGTCCGATACCAAGGCGATGGCGGGCCACTCCGACGTGATGTGCGGCCATGTGGCAACGCGCAATGCCGACCTGTACGATGCGGTGAAGGCATGGCGGCGGCTGGCCGGGGCGATTGTCGGGCCGTTCGATGCCTACCTGCTGCACCGGGGGCTTGAGACGCTGGAAGTGCGGCTGGCCCGGATGAACGCGAATGCGCTGGCCGTGGCCGAAGCGGTGATGGGGCACAAGGCCGTGTCGGCCGTGCATTATCCAGGGCTGGGAAATGACCCGTTCCATCAGGTCGCGAAGCGGCAAATGAACGGTTTCGGGCCGATTGTCAGCTTTACACTCGCCAGCCAGGCGAATGCCGAGCGATTCATTGCCGGCTGCCCCCTACTCTCCCCGGCGACGAGCTTTGGCGGGGTCCATTCGAGCGCCGAACGCCGGGCCCGCTGGGGCGATGAAGTACCGGACGGTTTTGTCCGGTTCGCCGCCGGTATCGAGCCCACGGGCGATCTTGTGGCCGCTGTGACACAGGCGCTGGATGCACTGTCCTGAAACGGACCAGTTGCCGTGACATCGCCCTGAATCTGGTATAGTTCTTGCGGATTACGGGCGGGAACCACGCCATGAAACGACTTAGTATAGTACTCTTCTTTGCTCTGGCCGCAGGTCTGGCCTGGGGCTGGTTCAAAATGAACCAGCCTGCTGAGCCGATGGAAATGGCCGAACCGCTGCGCATCGAGCAGGGCGTGGTGATTGGCGGCATTGATCACGACAACCCGGATATCCGGGTTTTCAACGGCCTGCCCTATGCGACCGCGCGGCGCTGGACAGCGCCGGATACCGCGCCGCAATGGGGCGCAATCCCCCGCGATGCCCGCAAGTTCGGTGCAGAATGCCTGCAGCCGCGCGCAGGTCTTGGCGGGTTCGTGAATGACATCGTGGAAGGCGTGGGCCTGCCCTGGTGGAAACGCATGCTGGCCCAGAAATACATCGCGGCGCAGCCAATCCAGCCAGAATCCGAAACCTGCCTTTTCCTGAACGTGCGCAGCGGCAACATGGATGGCAACACACCGGTTCCCGTAATGGTGTGGATCCATGGCGGATCGCACCAGGCCGGTTCGGGCTCCACCGGCATCTATCAGTCGAATGGCCTTGTCGAAAAAGGCGTCGTGCTGGTGACGATCAATTACCGCCTCGGCCCGCTCGGCTACCTGGCCCACCCGGCGCTGACGGAAGCGGATGGTACGTCGGGCAATTACGGCCTGATGGACCAGATGGCAGCCCTTCGATGGGTGCGCAGGAACATCGCAAGCTTTGGCGGCGACCCCCAGAACGTGACCGTGTTCGGCGAAAGCGCAGGTGCTCAGTCCGTGAGCGAACTGATGGCGTCGCCGCTGGCCGTGGGCCTGTTCGACAAGGTCATCCTCGAGAGCGGATCAAGCAGCTATAATGCGATCCATCTGAGGAAGTCCCCCCTGTCGACCGTTCGCAGCGCCGAGGATGTCGGCATGGAATTCCTGTCGACCCTCGCGCCGCCGGCAGCGACCGCCGACACGCTGAGGGCGATCCCGGCGGCCGCGATCATCTCACGCGCGGAAGCCCGCAGCGACCTGACCGGATATTTCCTTCCGAACGTGGATGGCAAAGTGCTGCCGCAAATGATCGGCAAGGCGATCCGCGACGGCGACGCACCGCGCCTGCCCATGCTGGCAGGATACAATGCCGACGAAGGCTCGCTGTTCTACAAGCACATGATGACACCCACCGTGCTGTCCAAGGAGATGACCGGGACGCTGGAGGAACGCGAACAGGCGCTGGCCGATGTCTTCGGGACCAATTCGGCCAAGGCCCTGCAATCGCTCTACGGGATGGAGAGCCTTGAAACCTGGGATACCGGTGCCACCGACATGCTGGGCGACGACATGTTCGGTGTGCACATGCGCTTCATCGGCAGGCACAATGCCGATGCCGGCCAGCCGACATGGATGTACATGTTCTCGCGCACATGGCCGTCAAAGCACCAGACCATCGGCGCTTATCATGCGGCGGAAATTCCGTTCGTGTTCGACAGCCATTCGCCGCTGATGCCGGTATCGCATGCCGACGAAAAACTGACCAACACGATGATGACCTACTGGACGAATTTTGCCCGCACCGGAGATCCGAATGGCGAGGGCGTTCCCGAATGGCCGCGCTACACATCCGAGACGGACAAATGGATCGCGCTGGACTATCCGCTTGAAGTGATCCGCGAGCTGCGCGCCCGCAAGCTGGACATACTGGAAGAGAACTTGAACAACCGGATCGACGCGGTAACCGAGATTATCGCGCCGCGCGACATGGCGCTGCATGATGAGCCCCTACCCGGCCTGGTCGATGAGGAGGCTGTTGCAAATAGCAACTAGGCCTTCAAGATCGGCTTCGTCGAACGCATCGAGCGCGGTCGAATCCACATCGAGAACGGCCGCCAGCCGGCCCTCCGCGTCGAAGACCGGCACGACGATTTCGGAATTCGAAGCCGAATCGCAGGCGATATGCCCCGGAAAGGCATGCACATCAGGCACGATGATCGGTTCACCCGCAGCCGCGACATGGCCGCAGACGCCTTTTCCAAAGGGAATTCGCAGGCAGCCCAGCGTGCCCTGATACGGGCCGACGACCAGTTCGCGGGGTTTCAGCGGATCAACAATGTAGAAACCCGTCCAGAAAAAGCGCGGGGCCATGGCCTGGGCCAGGATGCACGCCGCTGTTGCATAGCGTGCCGTGACGGAGGTTTCACCGGCCACGACGCTGTCGATTTCCACCTTCAGGTCCCGATAGTGTTCAGCCTTGTCCATTTTCCGCCTCATCCTTGCCGTGGAGCGGCTATATCGGGTGGACCGGGCCGCAGGGCAATAGGCCGTTGAAGCGGCGCGCAACCTCTGGAATAGTCGCATCACACTGCGGGCTATGGGGCGCCTGCAGCAGGAGGGACAGGTTTTGCGCTTGCCGGTTTGGATGGGGGCTCTGCTCGCGCTCGCGCTTGCGTCGGTTGCACAGCCGGCCCTTGCGCAAATCCATTCCGATGAAGCCATCGCGCGAACGCCTGACGATGCCTTTGATGACGAGGAATCATTCGACGATTCGCAGGAGCGCTATGGCCCGGAGACGGACCTCGTTGCGGTGGATGCCGCCCATGAAGCCTATCTGAGAAAAGCAGACCTGCAGCTGACGCGTCCGGAATATGACGCGCCGGAAAGAGAGGTCGACCCGCCCAGGCCACCGCCGGACTGGCTGACGGCGATCTTTGAATTTCTCGGCAGGCTTGGGCCGCTGTTCCAGGTCATCTTCTGGGCAGCCATCGTGGTTGCCGCGGCTGGCGTGCTCTACTTCCTGTTTGGCGAGGCGATCCGGGTGCGTTTCGGCAAGTCCGGCAAGGGAAAGGTCGACGACGCGGATGACGTGCTGGTGGACCTGCGTCCGGATGCGCATGCGGCGCGCTCGCTGCTGGAGGAGGCCGACGCGCTGGCGCGGGAGGGCAAGTTTGCCGAGGCTGTCCACCTTTTGCTGTTCCGCTCGATCGACGACATCCAGCAGCGGCTGGAAGGCGGCGTCCCGCGCTCGCTGACCGCGCGGGAGATTGGCGGCCTGCGCAACCTGCCCGAGCGGGCCCGGCGCGCGCTGGGTCCGATCATCGCGATTGTCGAGCACAGTTTCTTCGGCGGGCGGGACGTGGACGCGGCCGGATGGAAAACGGCACGCGACTCCTATGAGCAATTCGCGTTCGGGGAGGCCTGGGCATGAGCGACACACAGACAAACTCTCCCTTCACGACCCGGACAGTCGCCGTGCTGCTGGTCATTGCCATCGTCTCGTTTGGCGCGGTGATGGTGCTGGCCGGCTGGGCACCGGAACTGCGTGACCGTGACCAGGCGGGCGACCATCCGTTTTCGACATCGGCGCTGGGATATAATGGCATCGTGCAGCTGCTGGAGGATCAGGGTTACCCGGTCGAGATATCCCGGCTGGAGCAACGCCTCGCCAGCCGTGACGGGGGCGTGATGGTGGTCACGGTTTCGCCCCGGGGCATGAGCAAGAAGCTGGAAGAAACCCGCCTACAGCCGACGACCCTGATCGTGCTGCCGAAATGGATCGGTCAGACGGACCCGTTCAATGCCAAACGCCAGCGTGACACCCGGTTCATGCAGGCGCGCAATCTGAATGACCTGCTTGGGCAACTGGATATCGAGGGCGAGATCGGCCGAATCGACGTGCCGGCGCACACTGAAACGCCGTTCGGCGACATGGCGCTGAAGCCGGACCTGAAGATGCAGGTGATCCGGTCCGATACGCTGGTGCCGGTTATCGAAGCGGGCGACGGCATGCTGTTGGGCAAGTTCAATGACCGGGACATTTATGTCCTGGCCGACCCTGACATGCTGAACACGTTCGGGCTGGCCGAGCGCGAGAATGCCCGGTTTGCGGTGCAGCTGATGGACTGGCTGCGCTATGAGGATTACGAGCCGATCATATTTGATGCGACGCTGCACGGCTTTGTCCGGTCGGCCAACCTGTTGCAGATGGTGTTCGACATTCCCTTCATCGGCGCGACGCTGGCGGCGCTGGCTTCTGCCTTCCTGCTGGGCTGGGCCGCGCTGGTGCGGTTCGGACCGACCGCCCGCGAAGGGCGTGTGATCGCGCTGGGCAAGCAGGCGCTGGTGGATAATTCAGCCGGCCTGTTCACGATGGCACGGCGCGAGACACGCATGGCGCCCGGCTATCTGGCCATGGTGCGGCGGCGCGTTGCGCGCGACATCGCCGCGCCGAAAACCATGACCGAGGCGCAATTGTCTGCCCTGTTCGACCGGCTCGGGCCGGAGGAGCAATCGGGCAAGACGTTCTCACAAATCGAAAGCGGCCTTCGCGGCCCCTCTGCAAACCGCGAAGAGCTGATGACCAGGGCCCGCGATCTGTATCGCTGGCGACGCGACATTCTCAGGAGAAACACGCATGAACGTAAATGACATCAAGGACCTGGCCAACAGGATCCGCGGCGAGGTGCGCAAGGCTGTGATCGGTCAGGACGCCACCGTGGACATCCTGCTGACGGCGCTGTTTTCATCCGGGCACGTGCTGCTTGAAGGCCCGCCGGGAACGGCGAAAACGCTGCTGGCGCAATGCTTTGCCAAGTCCATCTCGCTGGAGTTCGGGCGTATCCAGTTCACGCCCGACCTGATGCCGGGCGACGTGCTTGGCACCAATCTGTTCAACTTCCAGACCAATGAATTCAGCCTGACCAAGGGGCCGATCTTCACCGACCTGCTGCTGGCCGACGAGATCAACCGGACACCGCCGAAGACGCAGGCCGCGCTGCTGGAAGCGATGCAGGAACGCAAGGTGACGATTGACGGCGACACCTATCGGCTGAACCCGCGCTTCACCGTGATTGCGACTCAGAACCCGATCGAGCAACAGGGCACCTATCCCCTGCCCGAGGCGCAGCTGGACCGGTTCCTGTTCAAGCATACGCTGGACTATCCGAGCCGCGAGGAAGAGTTTGCCATCGTATCCCAGCATGGCACGCGCACCGGCATGAACACGCCCGATTCCTTCGGCATCGTTCCGGCGATCAGCGCACACGAACTGGACGCGGCGGTCGAGGCCGTGGCGCAGACGAAACTGAAGGATGACATCATCTCCTATATCGTGGACCTGATCCGCGCGACGCGGGAGACCCCGGCTCTGGAGACAGGCGCGAGCCCGCGGGCGGCGGCGGCGCTGGCCACGGCGGCCCGGGCGAAGGCGGCGATTGACGGGCGCGACTTCGTGATACCGGATGACGTGAAGACGCTGGCCCTGCCGGCGCTGCGCCACCGGATCCTGCTGTCGCCCGCCGCCGAGATCGAGGGCAAGACGACGGATGAGACACTGGCCGGGATCATCGAACAGACGGCGGCGCCACGGTGATTTCGCCAACGCCCCGCGCGATCTTCCTGATGCTGCTCGGCGTGCCGCTGATGCTGGCCATCGCGCTGATGGCACCGGCCCTGTGGACCGTGTCGGCAGGCTGGATTGTCGGCGTCGGCGCGCTGATCCTGATGGACGCGATGATTGGCGCCTCACTGCGCGCCTTCAAGGTGGACCTTGGGCCGCCAGCGCTGCTGTATGTCGGGGGGAGCGATCCGCTGCCGGTCGTGCTGAGCTTTTCTGACGGGCCGCTGCCGCGGCGCATCCAGGTGCAGCTGGAAACGAATGAGATACTGGAAGACATTCCGGCAAAGGGCCTGCGCGGCTGGGACGGGCGCGAGCGGCCGCATGAATTCACGCTGACGCCGAAGCGGCGGGGCCTTGCGAAACTTGTGCGCCTGTGGAGCCGGTGGACCGGACCGCTGGGCCTGGTGCAGAAACGGCATATTGCAGTGCTTGATCATGGCATTGCCGTGACGCCGAACATCCGCTGGGTGAAGGACGAGGCGATCCGGCTGTTTTCGCGCGACGCGGCCTTCGGCATAAAGACACAGATCGAGCGGGGCGATGGCAGCGAGTTCGATGCGCTGCGGGAATTTTCCAGCGGCATGGACCGGCGGGCCATCGACTGGAAACATTCGGCGCGCCACCGACAATTGCTGGCCAAGGAATTCCGCACCGAGCGCAACCACAATATCGTGTTTGCCTTCGATACCGGGCGGCTGATGAGCGAGCCGCTGGGCGGCGTGCCGAAGATCGACCGGGCGATCAATGCGGGCCTGTTGCTATCCTATGTCTCGCTGCGCCATGGCGACCGGACCATGTTCTACGGTTTTGACTCGCGGCCCGGCCTGACGACCGGGTTCCTGAGCGGGCCGCGCGGCTTTCCAAAGGCGCAGGGCATGGCGGCGAACCTCGACTATTCGACCGAGGAGACCAATTTCACGCTGGCCCTTTCGACGCTGGCCAACCGGCTGGAACGGCGCAGCCTGATCATCATCTTTTCCGACTTCGTCGACACGATTTCTGCCGAGCTGATGCTGGAGAACGTGAAGCGGCTGACCGACCGGCACCTGATCCTGTTTGCGACCTTCGAGGACGAGGTCATGTCGGCGCTGGTCGACGCGCCGCCGGAGACGACCGAGGACGTGACGCGCGCCGTGATTGCCGACGGGATGCTGGCCGAGCGCGATGTCGTGCTGCGCCGGCTGCAGCGGATGGGCGTGCAGATCATCGAGACGAAGCCGGAGGCCTTTGGCGGGGCGCTGATCTCGCGCTACCTGCAGATCAAGCAGAGGGACATGCTATGAGCGATATGCTCAAATCGTATCGCTTCCGGGAGGAGCGCGAGGCGGACTGGCGCAAGCTGGACCTGATCCTGACGCGAGCCGAGAATGGCGGCGTGAACGGGCTGAGCGATGCGGAGATGACCGCCCTGCCCCGGCTGTACCGGCAGGCGGTAAGCTCGCTGTCTGTCGCGAGATCCATCTCGCTGGACCAGAATGTCATCACCTATCTGGAGAGCCTGTGCACGCGGGCCTATTTCTTCGTATACGGCGCGCGGACTTCGCTTGGCGAGCGGATCATGGACTTCCTGCGTCGGGGCTGGCCACAGGCGGTGCGCGGCGCGGTGTGGCCGACCCTGTTATCCTTCCTGTTTTTCTTTGGCGGGATTGGCCTGGCCTTCTTCCTGTGCCTGCAGGACATGGACTGGTTCTGGACCTTCCATAATGAAAGCCTGTTCGACGGACGCAATCCGGATGCCACGGTGGAATATCTGCGCTCGACCATCTACACTGACCCGAACGATCACGGACAGAGCGAGCTGGCCGCATTTTCCGGGTTCCTGTTCAATCATAATGCGCAGATTTCACTGTTCGCCTTTGCGCTGGGCTTTGCCTTCGGCGTGCCGACGGCCTGGCTGCTGCTGTATAATGGCGTGACCATCGGGTCGCTGTATGCGGTGTTCTGGGAGAAGGGCCTCGGATATGAATTCACCGGCTGGCTGATGATCCACGGCGTGACCGAGCTATTCGCCATCACGCTGGCCGGAGCGGCGGGATTCGTGATTGGCGGGGCAGTGGCGTTTCCGGGCCAGAAGACGCGGCTCGCGTCGGCGCGGGCCTCCGGCAAGAAGGCCGCGACGATGGCGATGGGCTGTGTGGTGATGCTGGTGATTGCGGCTTTGCTGGAAGGCTTCGGGCGCCAGATGATCAATTCCGATACGGTGCGCTATGCCATCGCGGTGTCCAGCCTGGTGCTGTGGGGCGGGTATTTCTACCTGCCGCGCCGGGAGCGTGAGCTGTGACCAACACGTCTGCCCCCGCTCGTCCAGGCATCAGCATGGAAGCGGCCGAGCGGCGCCGGGCGCGCCTTGCCGAGCAGATACGCGTCGGCAAGATGACGCGCACGCTGGTGACGCCGGAAGGCGCGGCCATACGGCTGAAGCTGGCCGCGGTGGCCGAGCGGGGCGGCGCATTCATGATTGATGTGGCGATCCAGTGGGCCATTGTGATCGGCACGCTGCTGGGCCTTGCCTTCCTCATGGGCGCGATGGGCATGGATCGGGCGAATTTCGCCTTTGCCTTCTGGATGGTGTTCTACTTCTTTGTCCGCAACTTCTATTACATCTTCTTCGAGATCGGGCGGAAGGCGGCGACGCCTGGCAAGCGGGCGCTGGGCCTGCGCGTGGCGTCGCGCGATGGCGGACGGCTGACGGCGGACGCCGTGCTGGCGCGCAACTTCATGCGCGAAGTGGAACTGGGCCTGCCGTTCCAGTTCCTGATCATGAGCATGGGGAGCGATCAGGTGGGGGCGTGGATGGCGCTGATGGGGCTGGCCTGGTCCGGCGTGTTCCTGTTCTTCCCGGTGTTCAACAAGGACAAGATGCGGGTGGGTGACCTGCTGGCGGGCACGTGGGTGATCAAGGCCCCAAAGGCGCAGCTGATGAGCGACATCGTAACGGCGGTGAAGGCAACCGAGCAGGGCAACCGCTTTGCCTTCACACCGCAGCAGGCAGACGCCTATGGCATTCACGAACTGCATGTCCTGGAGGATGTGCTGCGTCAGTCGACACCGGAGATCAAGCAGCAAGTGGCAGAGCGGATCCGCGCGAAGATCGGCTGGGTGCCGGGACCGGGCGAAACCGAGCTGGCCTTCCTGGAGGCGTATTATGCGGCCCTGCGCAAACGGCTCGAACAGCGCATGTTGCTGGGTGAGCGAAAGAGCGACAAATATGATGTGGGGCGGTAGACCGCCCTTCCCTGATCTCCTGCGTACTCATCCAGAGCGAAGTCGAAGGATAGGGCCCGGGCCGCGCTTGTGGGCAGCGGGGAGGTGACGGCCTGAGAGGCGATACGGTGAGCGTGATGTCTGGTGACCTCAGGTAGAGCAGCCGCCAGGCCATGGCTTTGGCAGGTTTGAGAACGCGCAGGACCGTTGCCGCCGGTCCGCGCGGCAGCGGGATTTCATCGAGACCGAGAATGTGAAGCGCGATGCCGATCAGGCGCGCGTTACGCAGCCAGACTTCTCGCGCGACATGGTCGATGTCCTGTTGGTCGAACGGAAACATGGGGCCAGGCTTGGCGCAGGTTTGCGAGGGTGGGAGAGGTGCGCGTCTCTCCTACAATTTATCCTTCACCCAGTCGCGGGTGAGGAAGCCGTCAATCATGTCGCAGACCAGGCCGAGTTCGACGAGGGCGGACGAGAAACGCTCTGCGTCGACAAGGGGTTTGAAGATGGAGCCGGCTTCGAACTGATTGGGGGCTTCAAGGGCGATGGTCATGTGGCCATCCTCGAACACGCCGCGCAGCTTTCCGCCGGAGAAGTGGCGCTCCAGCGCGATGAGGCGTTCCATCCGGTCGGGTGTCAGCAGGGCGCGGGCCTCGACCTGGTCGGTGGAATAGACGGTGAAGGCCTTGTCGAGTTCGGAGGAGACGAGGCTGACCTTCTGGAGGTCTTTCGCCGCCTTGCCGCGCTTCCACCAGCGCGACCGGGCCATCAGCGTGCGGCCGAGGAAGCGGTCCGGATACTGGACATGGAACAGCATGCCCTGGAATACGGTGCCGCCATTCTTGCCGGAGGTTTCCAGCTTGGCCTCGACGAGGGAGAAGGCCGCGCCGGCGCGGGTGCCCCTTATCAGATCCTCGAAATGGCGGGTATCATGGCCGGGCAGGAGGCTCGCATCCTCCAGCAGGTCATAGGCGGGTGTGGGGCATTCCGGGCCGGTGGCATGGGAGGAGCCGAAGCTGGCGCTGCCGAAGGGCGTGGTGACGCGCGTCTGGCCGCCGCGCCGGCGCTTCCCGGTCTTGCCGCCCGGTGGGCCATGCCGGGCCTGATAGGCGCGGGCCGCCTTGAGCAGGCTGCGATAGTCGGTGACCTTCGAGACATCGGGGGCGAGGGTTTGATAGGTGAAGCCGAAGCATTCGCAGGCCGCGCCGAGAACGAGTTGCTTGGTGGCGGCCTTCATGGCGTAGACGCGCAGCCAGTCCATGCCGGCGATCAGCACGACCGAGAGCGGCACGCCGAAAAACAGGAACAGCATCCAGCCGCCGAAGATGAAGGGGTTCATCAGGCCGAGCACGAGGAGCAGGATGGCCGGGATCATCACGGCGGCGAGGGTTTTGCGCCAGACCTTGCGGATGGTCTCGCGGCGTTCGGCCTCGCGGGCCTGCAGCGCCGGGGCCAGCGATTCGGCCCATATCCGCGGTCCGCTGAAGAATTCCGGCCGCTTGAGGGCGATCGCCTCGAGACTCGGAACCTTTATCGCATTTCCTGCTGCGTCATACTCTATGCGAACCATGGCGCGCCCCCATTTGCCTGAAACCATAGCATTCACAGGCATTTGGTGAACAAAAAATTCACGGTCTGCCTGTTGACGCTGCTCCCGCTGCCCCCTATCTGCGCTGCAGCGTTAGCAGTCTGAGGGAATGAGTGCCAAAGCGCCCCCTTCCCCGGAGTCTGACGCCACAGATTCAACCCCAGAACCTACGTAGAAAAGCGAGAGGCTCAATATGAAACTTCGTCCCCTCCACGACCGTGTTGTCGTGCGCCGCGTCAAGGAAGAAGAAAAGTCCAAGGGCGGGATCATCATTCCCGATACCGCCAAGGAAAAACCACAGGAAGGCGTTATCGTTGCAGTCGGCGCTGGCGCCATTGGCGACGACAATGAGCGCGTTCCGCTCGACGTTAAAGTCAAGGACCGCGTCCTGTTCGGCAAATGGTCCGGCACGGAAGTCACCGTCGACGGCGAAGAGCTGCTCATCATGAAAGAGAGCGACATCATGGGTGTGCTGGAGAAATAGTCTCCCACCCGTCGCAATTTCCTGAATTCCCAAACTATTCAAAGAGGTAACTCAATATGGCTGCCAAACACGTTGTTTTCGGCTCCGAAGCCCGCGAGAAGATGCTGAAGGGCGTCGACGTTCTCGCAAACGCAGTGAAAGTCACGCTCGGCCCCAAAGGCCGTAACGTGGTGATCGAAAAATCCTTCGGCGCACCGCGCTCCACGAAGGACGGCGTCACCGTCGCAAAAGAAATCGAGCTTGAGGACAAGCTGGAGAACATGGGCGCACAAATGCTGCGCGAAGTGGCCTCCAAGGCGAACGATGTTGCCGGTGACGGCACCACGACCGCCACGGTTCTCGCCCAGGCCATCGTTCGCGAAGGCATGAAGCGCGTTGCCGCCGGCATGAACCCGATGGACCTGAAGCGCGGTATCGAGAAAGCCGCTGCCGAAGTCGTCCGCGACCTCGCCCACAGCTCCAAGAAGGTGAAAACCAACGAAGAGATCGCCCAGGTAGGCACGATCTCGGCAAATGGTGACACCGAAGTCGGCGCGATGATCGCTGAAGCCATGGCGAAAGTCGGCAATGAAGGCGTCATCACGGTTGAAGAAGCCAAGTCGCTGGAAACCGAACTGGAAGTCGTCGAAGGCATGCAGTTCGACCGCGGCTACCTGTCGCCCTACTTCGTCACCAATGCCGACAAGATGAATGTCGAGCTGGAAGACGTACTGATCCTGCTTCACGAGTCGAAGCTGTCGAGCCTGCAGCCCATGCTGCCGATCCTCGAATCGGTCGTCCAGTCGCAGAAGCCTCTCCTGATCATCGCCGAAGATGTTGACGGTGAAGCCCTTGCCACGCTGGTCGTGAACAAGCTGCGCGGCGGCCTGAAGATCGCTGCCGTGAAAGCCCCTGGTTTCGGCGATCGCCGCAAGGCCATGCTGCAGGACATCGCTGTCCTGACAGGCGGCCAGGTCATCTCCGAAGACCTCGGCATCAAGCTGGAAAACGTCTCGATGGACATGCTCGGCAAAGCCAAGCGCGTGTCGATCACGAAAGACGACACGACCATCGTTGATGGCGGCGGCAAGAAGAAAGACATCGAAGCACGTGTTGCCCAGATCCGTAACCAGATCGAAGACACGTCGTCGGACTATGACCGTGAGAAACTGCAGGAACGCCTGGCGAAACTCGCTGGCGGTGTTGCCGTGATCAAGGTTGGCGGTGCGACCGAAGTCGAAGTGAAAGAGAAGAAGGACCGTGTCGACGATGCGCTGAACGCAACCCGCGCAGCCGTTGAAGAAGGCATTGTTCCCGGTGGCGGCGTGGCCCTGCTGCGCGCATCGAAGAACATCGATGTGGTCGGCCTGAATGACGACGAAAAAGCCGGTATCGACATCGTCCGCAAGGCGCTGGAAGCACCGATCCGCCAGATCGTCGAGAATGCAGGCGTGGAAGGCTCGGTTGTTGTCAACAACATCCTGTCGAACAAGTCGCGCTCCTACGGCTTCAACGCCCAGACTGAAGAATATGGCGACCTGGTCGTCATGGGCGTCATCGACCCTGTGAAAGTTGTCCGCTCTGCCCTGCAGAACGCGGCCTCTGTCGCAGCCCTGCTGATCACGACGGAAGCGTCGATCTCCGAAGCACCGAAGAAAGATTCGGGCGGCGGCGGCGGCATGCCGGGTGGCATGGGCGGTATGGGTGGCATGGGCGACATGGGCTTCTAGTCCAGGCCTCAAGCCAACCGAAACGAACAGGCGGCCCTCCGGAAACGGGGGGCCGTTTTTTCATTTCAGCCCTGCCGCAAGAGCGACCAATACTTGTCAGGTTTGAGACAGTTCCGACAAATTTCGCAGTTGCGAAAAGACGTAATCAAATTGTCATCCAAGCGTCACCAATGCGGGTTAGCTGATCTCTTCAAGCACATGAAATATACCGGACACGGAGTGTTCCGGGGATGGATGCCTTGATCCGGTATTGAGGCAAACCCTTCCGCATGTGCGCGGGTGAACAGTATTCAAGTAAGGGAAAACCATGAATACGATATGGAAAACCGGTCTTCTGACCGGTGTCAGCTTGAGCCTGGTGATGGGTTTTGCCCACGCCGATGACGCCGATACCACGCAGGACACGCGCCAGCTGGATACTGTGATCGTGCTGGGTCAGCAACAGACCTATGCGTCGAGCGAGTCGACAGAGTCGATGGCACTGCAACAGTCGCCGGTGACGAGCATTCTCGCGCAAATCGACAACCTGCCCGGCGTGCAGGTTCAGGAAGGTGACGCATTCGGCTTTGACGACTGGTCAACCGGCGTGGCCGTTCGCGGGTTCCAGAACAATCTCGGTGAACAGCAGATCGGCATCACGGTTGACGGCATGCCGAACGGTGGATCGAACTATGGCGGCGGCGCGAAAGCCAACCGCTTCATCGACACGCAGAATGCCGGTGCCATCGAAGTGTCGCAGGGCACGGCTGACATTGCCTCGCGCTCGAATGACGCGCTTGGCGGCACGCTGAACTTCACCACGCAGAACCCGCTGGACGAACGCCGCGTGCGCGTGTCGACCTCGCTGGGAGACTTTGACGCGCAGCGTTTCTACGGCCGATATGACAGCGGCTTACTGGCCGACAACAAGACCCAGTTCTGGGTGTCCCTATCGACCCAGTCTGCCACCGACCATGTTACCGGCACGGCGGACAATACGCGCGATCATTTCGCCGCCAAGCTGCAGACCGAGCAGTTCGGCATCGACTGGACGAGCTATCTGTCGATTGATGATACGCTCGAAAACAACTACCAGCGCCTGTTCTCTCCGGCTGACTTTGCCGCCAATCCCAATTCGGACCAGCTGACGGGCGAATGGACAGGCATCCCCTATATCGACCAGCTATACCGCCAGGCCTGGGGCACGCTGCGCGAAAACTCGCTGTTCTATGTAAAGGGCGAAAAGGAATTGTTCGAGGGCGTGAACCTGGAAGCAGGCATCTACCGCCACGACAATGACGGCCGAGGCGACTGGGTGCCGCAATACGTGGTCAATGTCGGCCAGTTCGGCGCATCGACCGTTCCGCTGGTGACGTTTGTTGACCAGGCAGGCACGCCGCTGGAGCCGACGCCGGGCTGTGTTTCGTCGATCACCTATCCGTATGGCGGCGCTGGCCCTGAATATGACCCGGCCTGCTTCCCTGCCGGTTCGGTTGCGCTTCAGTCCTACCGCCACACGCACTACCAGAAAGAACGCACGGGCGCCTATGCCGACCTCGACTGGACCACGCAGATCGGCAGCGGCATCGAGAACACGGTGCGCGGCGGCCTGTGGTATGAAGACACGACCCGCTACGAATATCGCGACTGGCACCAGCTCAACGATACGCGCATCGGCCCTGACTATGATGCGACGGCCTACTGGGTCCAATATAGCCGCGAATTCCCGCAGACCACGTTCAAGTGGTATATTGAAGACGTGGTGGAAGTGTCCGACTTCACTTTCCGTCTTGGCATCAAGCAGTTCAGCAACGAGATCGAACGTGTCGACCTGTTTACGCCGGATGACCCGGCGCTGAACTTCAAGGTGTCGAGTGATTCCGATGTGCTGTTCTCTGGCGGTGCCGCCTGGACCCCAGGCGCCATACCGGGCGTTGAAATGTTCGCCGGCTATGCCGAGAATTTCAAGGCCATCCCGGACACGGTGCTGGAAGTCGTGGGCAGCAGCGGGGTTACCGGCCTGCCGGATCCTGAAACAGCCGAAAACGCTGAAATCGGTGTGCGTTATGTCAGCGACCGCCTGCGCGGGTCGGTTGTCTACTTCGACTCGACCTTCGAGAACCGCCTGTTCCCGGCGCCAACGGAATCGGTCGACGGTATCGACTATCTGGAATCGTCAAATGGCGGCTTCATCAATGGCGGCGGTATCGAGTCCAGCGGCCTTGAAGTGGCGGGTGAGTTCAATGCCACGGATAACTGGTCGTTCTTCGGATCGTACACATACAATGACGCGACCATCCTCGGCACGGGCGATACGGTCCTCGACGCAGCGGCAGGCATCTTTGCCGGCAACCAGGTTCCGGGCATTGCCGAGAACATGCTCGTGTTCAGTGCCGACTATACCGATGGCAACTTCTTTGCGGGCCTGTCGACGAAATGGGTGGATGACCGGTTCGTGAACCTGTCGAATACCTGGACCGCCGAGAGCTATTACGATGCCGACTTCTATGCCGGTGTCTCGGGCTCTGCCCTGTCGGACGACCTGTCGAACGTCGAGTTCCGCCTGAACGTGAACAATTTGTTCGACAATGACTGGCTGGCTGGCATCTCGGGCAATGGCGCCTGGATCTCGGCGCCGCGCACAGTCATGTTCACCGCGACGGCTGACTTCTAGACAGACCCCATCCGGAACAGGCGGGCCCGCGAAGGGTCCGCCTTTTTCGTTTTCAATTGCAATCCGTGGCCGCATTGTGTGGCCTGCCGAGGAGGCCGACATGCCGACACTTGACCGCCGACAGACCCTGGCCCTGATCACGGGCGGCACCCTGGCCGCGTGCGCCGCGCCGCAGACCGAGGCCGTTGCTCCCCCCGCCCTCTCGCCCGTCTTCGCCCACGGCGTCGCCAGCGGCGATCCACGCACGACAAGCGTGGTGTTGTGGACGCGGGTGACAACAGACCTGACCGAGCGGGCCGTAACCTGGGAGCTGGCGCGCGACGCGGCGTTCAGCAACATGGTGCAGCGCGGCGAAGCGGTCGCCAGCGCCGAGGCCGACCATACGGTGAAAGTGATCCCCGAAGGGCTGGAGCCCGGCGCGCAGTATTTCTACCGGTTCATCACCAATGGCGGAGTGTCGCCCACGGGGCGGACACGCACCCTGCCCGTTGGCGCGCTGGACCGTCTGGGCATTGCCCTGATTTCCTGTTCGAATTATCCGTTCGGCCATTTCAATGCCTATGACGCCATCGCCAAGGATGCAGACGTCGATTTTGTTCTGCATACGGGTGATTACATCTATGAATACGGCGCCGATGAATGGGGTCATGAGGAAGGCGCGGGCCTTGGCCGGGTGCATGCCCCCGCCAACGAGATCGTGACGCTGGCTGACTATCGCACGCGCCATGCCCAGTACAAGACCGATGCCGGATCACGCGCGATGCACGGCGCGCATCCCTTCATCGCGAGCTGGGACGACCATGAAAGCACGAACAATCCGTGGATGGATGGCGCCCAGAACCACCAGCCGGAGACTGAGGGCGACTGGGACGAACGGCGGGCCGCGTCGCTGCGGGCCTATTATGAATGGATGCCGATCCGCGAGCCGGAGCCGGGCTTCAGCCGCGCGGAATTCTGGCGGACCTATTCCTTCGGGAACCTGGCCACGCTGGTGACACTGGAAACCCGCCACTCAGGCCGGGGCGAGCAGGTTGACTATGCCGCCCATTCCGGCGCGATCACGTCGCTGGAGACACGCGACGCATTCATGCGCGACGTGATCGGCGACCCGAACCGCCGCATGCTCTCCGAGCGGATGGAATCGGCACTGTCCGATAGCCTGTCGGCCTCAGTAGCGGCTGGCCAGCCCTGGCGCCTGATCGGCAATCCGAGCCCGATTGCGCGGATGCTGGTGCCGGACGTGGCGGCCTACGGGATTGATCCTGCCAAGGCCCCGAAGGGCGAGGCCCCGGGCGAAGGCACGAACCTGTTCTGGAAGGCGCAGTGGAACCTGCCTTTCTATACAGACACTTGGGACGGCTATCCGGCGGCACGCGAATCCTTCTACGCGCTGAGCCGCGCGGCCGGTGCCGAGGACCTGTTATTCCTGACCGGCGACAGTCACAGTTTCTGGGCAAACCAGCTGTTCGACGACGAAGGCCGCCCGATGGGCCTGGAACTGGGCACGGCCGGCGTGACGTCGCCCGGCGATTTCGTCGATACCGGATGGGACGCCGAGACAGCCGAGGCGCTGGACCGTGTGTTCGAACAGGCGCTGGACGAGGTGCGCTGGACCGACAATATGCACCAGGGATATGTCCGCGTGGTGCTGACGCAGGCCCAGGCCGATGTGGCCTATGTGGCGGTCGATACCGTGCTGCTGCCAGACTACCGGACCGAGGTGATCCGGACAGAGACCGTGGTGAAGGACGGTAAAACCTTGCGTTTCATGTAGCCCTGTTGGGCCCAGTTGAAGCTGCGATGCGCTGAGAGCATTGCAGTTTCGGTTGCAGACGGTCCGATCCGGGGCGAGAGTGCGAGACATTTGGAAAAAATCGTTCCATAAAAGCCCCGACAGATGTTTCGTGGGGGAACGAGAGTGGGACGATTTCGATTCACAGCGCGTGGCGTGGCGGCATGAAGCTGCCCGCATTCCTGTCGCGCGTCCGGCTTCCGGGCGCTGCCAGGGCAAGTACGCCTGAACCGGTGATCGCGCCTGCGCCGGTGGAAGCGCCGCCTGCGCGCAGCCGCACCGAACGGCTGAGCCAGTGGCTGGCGCTTGGTGCCAATATCGGCGTGCTGCTTGGCCTGATCATCCTGATCGTGGAAGTGCGCCAGAATGCGGCCCTGTCCCGTGCGGCCATGGAGCAGCAGAAGAACGACTTCCTCGCCGAGATCGAACTCTATATCGCCAAGCCGGAAATTTCCGACGTCTGGATCAAGTCAATTCGGCACCCGGAAGACCTGACCGAGCCGGAAATGCGCACAATGGACGGCATTCTGGTCGCGCTGATGCTGCAATGGGACCATCGCTTCCAGATGGAGGTGGCGGGACTGGCGAGCCGGGAAGAGGCGCGTCAGCACGTGCTCAACACGGCCCCCTACTATTTCGGCAGCCGTTTTGCCAAGAACTGGTGGTCGCTGCAGGCCTCAGGCTGGGAAGGCACACCGATGATGGAAGTGGCCAGCCCCATTGTCGACGGAGTCGATGACACCTTCCTCGCCACCTATCTCGACAGCATGAGACTGCATCCCATCGAACCACCAATTGAAGCCGCGCCCTCAGAGCAGGATGCCACGCAATGATCCTGCGCCGTCTGACCAAGCATGTAAAAGAGCAGAACTGGTTCGCCGTTGCGCTCGACTTCGTCATTGTTGTCGTCGGCGTGTTCATCGGTATCCAGGTGTCGAACTGGAACGCAGCGCGGTCTGACCAGGCGCGCTCCCTGCAGTATCTTGAACGTATTTCGGCCGACCTCTCCGAGGACATTTCGACATACGACAACCGGGTTCAATTCTGGCAGCAGGTTTCTGACTATGGGCTGACGGTTCTTGATGAAGCCGATGCTGGCGGAACATCGCTCGGCGCCTGGGACTCGCTGCTGGCCTATTTTCAGGCAAGCCAGGTCGCAGAGTTCGAGCCTTCCAATTCGACATTCGAGGAACTGAAGAGCGCCGGCGAACTCGGCCTTGTCCGCGATGCGAAACTGCGCAGCGAACTTGCCCAGTATTACACCTATTCCGGAATTGAAAGCCTGCGTGAGCGCCCCCGCTATCGGGAACATGTACGCGGCGTCATCCCTGCCCGCATGCAGCTTTATATCTGGTCAGACTGTTACCAGACAGATGGTTCCATGCAGACGCTGAAAGCTTGTCCGTCACCAGCGCAACAGCCTGAAATCCAGGTTGTCATTGACCGGCTGCAATCAAGTGAAGCGCTCCACGAGGAATTGCGATACTGGATATCGTCGCTGAAGGTGGCGGGCCTCATCGTCACCGACCACACGCAAAACGCCAGAGATCTCCAGGCCGCGTTGACGGCGCAGATCGCCCTGCAGCGCGGGGATGCCCAATGATCCTCCGACGGCTGAGCAAGCATGTCCAAGACCAGAACTGGTTCGCCGTCGCGCTGGATTTTGTCATCGTGGTCGGCGTGTTGATCGGTTTGCAGGTGAATAGTTGGAATGTCTGGAGAGTAACTGGGAGCGGTCATGCTACTTGAACAAATCTATTTCTTGGCCGGGATAATCTCGTCGGTCGCGGTGATTGCATCCCTGATCTTTGTCGGGCTGCAGGTCCGCCACTCCGCCGCCCAGCAGCGCATCGCGACCGCCGTCGGTTACTATGACATTTTCCGGGATCACATGAATATCCTCAACGAGGCCGGAATGGTGGATCTCTTCCTGCGCGGGTTGGACTATACGCCGGACACTTTCGAACCGGCAGAAAGAACGCGGCTCAACGTATTCTACACAATGGTCACGCGCGGTTATCAGGTGATGCATTACCAGGCCGGAAAGAATGTGTTCGAGGCAGATTTCTGGCTTCATACGCAGAACCATTTCCGCGACCATCTGGCTTCGAAATACTATCAGGCCTTCTGGACAGCCAGGCGACACCATTTCCCACTCGATTTCCGGGATATGGTCGACCAGCTGATCGCCTCAGGGCCGACCGCGCCCCTTCTGGAAATGCAGTCATGAATATCGAACAAGGCGCCCCCACAGCAAAGATCGCCGGCGGCCTTGCTGTCGCGGCGCCCCTGACATGCCCCGCACCCCAGATTTATCAGAACGCGCCATGATCCTCCGCCGTATCGCCACCGCCTTCCGTAAGCAGGACTGGTTCACCGTCGCGGTGGAGACGCTGATCGTGGTGTTTGGCGTGTTCATGGGTCTGCAGGTCAATAACTGGAATGCGGCGCGAGTCGCAGGCAGTGATGCAGCGGACCTGTCGTCGCGGCTGCGCATTGAGGCAGAGGAAACGCGCGCCGATATCGCCGCATATCTTGCACTGAACGAATTGATCCTGACTGACGCGAAGCGTCTCGCTGTCCGGCTGGGTGAAAGCGAAACCTGTCTTACCATGGCTGATGAGACGAAGGCACTGATTCTGGGTATTGGGGACTTTCCGCCGCCCCGATTTTCGCTGTCATCGGCAAATGAGGCGCTGGAGACAGGGCGGCTTTCGCTGATCGGGTCGCCCGAAATCCGCGACAGTGTCCGCGAAATGGCAGACCAGATGGCGTTCATGGACAACCAGTGGCAGCGCTATGTCCGCGTCAAGCAGGAGACCGAGAAGGCCGCTTACACAGCGGCGGGCCTGCGCCTGATGACCGAGAGCGACCTGGAAGTCCGCCCCGGAACTGACGTCATCGCCGGGCTGGACCAGTACGAGATGACCACGCCGAACCGCATCTGCGGTAACACCGAAGTCATCGCGCTGGTCAGCAATGCGGCGCTCACCCAGCACCTCTACTCGATCTACGTTTCAGAGGTCGCCGACAGGCTCGACACCTATACAGCCGCTCTTTCCGGCACGAAGGCGCAACCATGATCCTCCGCCGCATCACCACCGCCTTCCGCAAGCAGGACTGGTTCACCGTCGCGGTGGAAACCCTGATCGTCGTGCTCGGCGTGTTTCTCGGTATCCAGCTTGGCAACTGGAACGAGGCGCAGGCGTTGAGGATGCAGGAGACAGAACTGCTTCAGGAGCTCCGGCAGGAAATTGAAACCTCGATCCGTGTCACGAACCAGAAGGCCGACGCCATCGGCCAGGTGGTGGGCGCGGGCAAGCGCTCGCTGGATTTCATGGCGAGCGACGGCGAGTGTGGCGCAGACTGCTGGCCCGTCCTGGTCGACTTCTTCCATGCCTCGCAGTGGCAACCCATAGACGTCAACCAGTCGACCTATAGCGAAATGCGCCGACAGGGCTTTCCGCGCGCGCGCGATGTCATCGACGCGGTGGAAGGGTATCTCTCGCAGAACGCGACGCTAACCAGCACGCAGGTGATGCCGGCCTACCGTTCCCGCGTGCGCCAGCTGATCCCTTTCGATGCACAGGCCCATTACTGGTCGAATTGCTACGACCTCAATGACGGCGCCGAAACCTATGTGCTGGATTGTCCAAAGGGGGTAAGTGACGAGGTGGCGGCGGAGACAGTCTCAAAAATTGCCGGTAATCCCGACATTGAGCTCCTTCTCACAGAGTGGGCCGGGCTGATGTATTCCACGCCTTCAGACCTCGCCGAACAGAATGAAGCCGCAAGGCGCGCGATCGCCGTCATTGACGCGGAACTGGAGCAACGTCGATGATCCTGCGCCGCTTGACCCAGCACGTGAAGGACCAGAACTGGTTCGCGGTGGGCCTCGATTTCGTCATTGTGGTGACGGGTGTGTTCATCGGCCTGCAGGCCTCCAACTGGAACGACAATCGTGAAAAGCGCCAGCGCGCGGCCGTGTTCAGCGAGCGCCTGACGCAGGACCTGCGCTATGAAGCCTGGGCCTATGAATACCTGATCGCCTACAATCGGGACGCCCGCGCCGGAGCGAAGGCTGCGATCGACGCGCTGTCCGGCACGGGGCCGCTCAATGACGAGCAATTCCTGGTCGATGCCTATCGCGCGACCCAGTACAAATACATGGACCGGAACCGCGCGACTTTTGACGAGCTGATTTCGACCGGCGACATCAGCCTGATCGCCAGTGATGAGCTTCGGGCGACGGCCATCTCGATCTACACGACGACGCTGATCGATGTGATTGCCGACGAAGGGCGTGAGGCACCCATTAGGACGCTGTTCCGGCGGCGTGTGCCAGCCGATGTCCAACAGGCCCTGCTTGAAAAGTGCGGCGACCGGTTCGCGCCGACCGGCGACTATGACGCAATCACCGGCTCACTGGCCTATCCGTGCGAGCTTCGGCTTGCGCCGGATGCCATCGCCGCTGCCGTCACGCTGTTGCGCTCGGACGCCGGACTTGTGGAAGCGCTGCAAATTCGCTTCGCCGACCTGGAAACCGCAATCACCGATCTTGAAACCGTCAATGCGGAGACGCTAAAAAGTCTCCGCACCATCGCAGGCAGAAACCCATGATCCTTCGCCGTATCGCCACAGCGTTTCGCAAGCAGGACTGGTTCACCGTCGCGGTGGAAACCCTGATCGTGGTGTTCGGCGTGCTTATCGGTCTGCAGGTCAATAACTGGAACCAGGAGCGGATTGAGCGAAACAGCGAGCATGTCATGCTTTTGCGCCTTCAGGAGGAAGCCCGCTCACTTCTGGATATGCAGAAAGGAGAGCTGGCGGCACAACGCCCTCGCCTTGAGATACTCAAAAACGCTCATCCCGTTATGTTCTCGCTGGCACCATCACGGCCACTGACCAGTGATGAGTGCTGGGCCCTGGTCGTCTCACACTGGCTGCCATCGCCCACCGAAGAATTGTCGAGCCTTGATGAGCTCATTGCATCCGGCCGCTTTGATTTGATTTCCAATCGGTCCGTGAAGGAGGCCCTTCGGGACTATGCGGTGGTAAAGGAACGCTCTCGTGGTGCGCGGGCCGAAGCGGTCAGCGAACTCTTCCGGCTTCACAGCCGCCATCCGGACGCCGTCCAGCTCGAAGTGGGGCATGCCGACGACACAGACTACTTTCCCTCAGCTGCGAACACTGACGGCGAAGGCATGGTGTGGCGATATCTCTGCGACATCAGCAAAATTCGCGGGAACAAAGGCTTCCTCAGCGAATACAGCGACAATATTGCGCGATTGAATTCATATCTCAAACGCTACGAAGACCGCATCATCGTCCTGACGGAATTGGATGCTGAACTGACGAAGGAATTGGGCACGTCACACTCGCGGCGCAAACGCGAAACCGCGCCATGATCCTCCAGCGCCTCGCCACCTCCATCCGCGAGCAGGACTGGTTCACCGTCGCGGTGGAGACGCTGATCGTGGTGTTCGGCGTGTTCATCGGTCTACAGGTCAACAACTGGAACGCCGCAAGCCAGGATCGGGCTCAGTTATGGCATCGCGGAACAGATCGTCCGCGGGCACGCCGTGCTCGAAGAAATCGAGAAGGTCCGCGAATAATCCTGCGCCGCATCTCCAGGAGACGGTTCCGGACGAGAATGAATTTCCAGATCGGAGGCTGACTCTTTGTGCGAGCAGGGTAAGGTCGGCCTCAAACATTTGCCTTCTCGTGCACAGAACAAGGACAATCCCAATGAATTTCAGGCTTTCGCTCATCGTATCGGCAGCAATGCTGGCCGCCGCACCACAGGCCATCGCGCAGGACCGCACGGCATTCGAACAGCAGGCGCGGGAAATCTATCGCAATGTGGTGGAGATTCGCTCGGCCCGCGGGCATGAAAAGGTGCCCGAAGTGGTCGATTATATTGTCGGCGAGCTGAAGGCAGCCGGTTTCGCCGGCGAAGATATCCAGATCACCGACTATGATGCAACCGGCGAGGCAACGCAGGGACTGATCGTCTGGTACCGCGCAGAAGGTGAGCCAAGCGAGGCCCCGATCGTGCTGCTGGCGCATATGGATGTGGTCGATGCGCTGGCCGAGGACTGGGTACGTGATCCCTACAAGCTGACAGAAGAAGAGGGCTATTTCTTCGGGCGCGGCACAGCGGACAACAAGTATGGCGTAACCAGCCTGGTGGCGACCTTTATCCGCCTCAAGGAAGAAGGCTTCGTGCCGTCGCGTGATCTTGTCATGGTGCTGTCGGGCGATGAGGAGACGGGCATGGTGTCGACCCGCGCGCAGGCGAATTATGTGCATGAGACCATCAAACCGGCCTTCATCCTGAACGCCGATGCGGGCGGGTTGTCGCTCGGCCCGGATGGTGAGCCGCTGATCTATGGCGTTCAGGGCGCCGAGAAGACCTATGCGACCTTCGAGCTGACCGTGACAAATCCAGGCGGACATTCGTCTGCTCCGCGCAAGGACAACGCGATCTATGAGCTTGCCGATGCGCTGAAGAATATCCAGGCGTACAAGTTCCCGGTTCGCTCAAGCGAGCTGACACGCGCTTCGCTTGAAGCGGGCGGGCGTCAGCGGCTCGACAAGCTCGGCAATGCAATGCGCGCCTTCGCTGCTGACCCGACAGACGAAAACGCGATCGAGATTCTACGGGATGATCCGTCCACGGTGGGAACGATCGGAACAACCTGTATCGCGACCATGCTGCGCGGCGGCCATGCCGAGAACGCATTGCCACAATCTGCGACCGCGACAGTGAACTGCCGCATCTTCCCGGGTGTCGGCATTGAGGCGACCGAACAGACGCTGAAGGACGTCGTTGCCAATGAGGATGTGAAGTTCAAGCTGATCTCGGACCTGGTCGAGAGCCCCGAGTCGGGCCTGCGCGAGGACGTGCTTGGGGCGCTGAATGCAGCGCTTGAGGAGCGGGGTGTCGACGTGCCGGTGGTGCCGCACATGTCATCGGGCGGCACGGACGGGATGCATTACCGCAACCTCGGCTATGACACGTATGGTGTCGGCGGATCGGCGGCCAAGCCGAACGACACATATGCGCACGGCCTGAATGAGCGCCTGCCTGTGGACAGCTTTTATGACGGGCTTGATCATTTCCATGTCATGCTGAAAGAGCTGGCCGGACCGGATGAATAGGCTGGGCTGACCCGACCGGGACTTTTCAATCCGCCACGTCCCCCCTAAAACCGCGCCTTCGAGGAGCGTGAATGGTGGGGTAGCGCATTGAAATGACGGGTGATGTGCGCACGCGCGGGCGTGCGCCATCACTCTGTCCCCCTCGCAGCGGCCGCCCCTTATTCAGATTCAGCCTTGAGCTTTGCGAGTGCGGCTTTCAGCTTTTCCAGCGTACGGGCGCGGTGGGCCGCTTCGCGTTCGCCTTCCGCTTCCATGTGGGCGATGGCCTTTTCGAGTGCGGCGGCCTTGTTTTCAGGTTTGGCCTCGTCGCCCGTCAGGCAGATGACACTGACCTCGACTTCGCTGCCATCTTCGCTCTCATCGCGGAACTCGTATTTCACGGGGCCGTCTTCCCCTTCGCCGGCGGAACAATCAGCGACATGGGTTGTGTGCTTGCCGTGTTCCATGACACGGACGATGGTTTTCTCTCCGTGCTTGCTGTGGACATTGACCTCTGTGTCTTCATCCAGGGACACTTTGTGCATCTTCTTGACGATGACACGATGAGGCTGTTTTTCGCTGTCGGCGGTCTCGGCAAGCGTCTCGGCCGCTTCGGCTTCGGCCACAGGCTCGCTTGCGCAGGCCGTGGTGGCAACAGGCAGCGCAAGGGCCGTGGCGATCAGGATGGCTGGCAGTGATACACGCAACATGGGCGTCTCCTCCGTTTATGACTACACATGTAGTCTAACGAAAGGGACGCCCTGTCAAGCGGGGGCCGGTCTGGCCTAGAGCAGGTCTCCGCCTGCGGCCGCGGCCGTGGTACCATCCTTCTTGTAGGCGCGGATGACGTTCTTGCCGGTGATCCACTTGTGCACTTCGTCCGGCCCGTCGACGAGACGCTGGGAGCGGATATGAGTGTACCAGGCGGCCAGCGGCGTATCCAGGCTGTAGCCAAGCGCGCCGTGGAGCTGGATGGCGGTGTCGACGACCTTGTGCACCATGTTGGCGAGGAAGACCTTGGCGATGCCGTTCTCCTGGCGCAGGTCCATGCCGTTCTCGGCCTTGTAGGCGATGTGCATGAGCATGAGGCGGGCGATGTAAAGCTCGCTGGCACATTCAGCGAGCATGAACTGGACGCCCTGGCGGTCTTCGAGGCCCTTGCCGAACGTGGTGCGCTTGGTGACATGTTCGGTTGCCAGGTCGAGCGCGCGCTGGGCCATGGCGACATTGTGCATGCCGTGGCGCAGGCGGCCATAGGCGAGCCGGTGCTGGCCCATGGAGAAGCCGCCGCCTTCGCCGCCGAGCAGGTTTTCCTCCGGCACGATGAGGTTGTCGATTCGCACCTCGGAATGGCCGCCGCCCATTTCTTCATAATGTGCGCCGTGTACCGCCATTGTCGGGATGTCGCGGACGATCTGGTAGCCGGGGTTTGGCAGCTCGACGATGAAGGTCGAGAATTGCTGGTGGCGCGGGGCGTCGGGATTGGTCTTGGCCATGACGACGGCAATGTCGGCGGCGCTGGCGGCGCTGGAGAACCATTTCTCGCCATTCAGAACATAGTTGCCCTTGCCGTCTTTGACGGCAGTGGTCTGCATGCCGGTGGCATCGGCGCCAGCGGCTTTCTCGGTCATCGAATAGCAGATGCGCTTGTCGCCATTGAACAGGGGCTTGAGGTATCTCTCTTTCTGGAAGTCCGTACCGTGGGCGAGCAGCGTGAGCATGGTCGCGTCATCGGGGCCTTGCGAGTTCATCGAGAGGGCGCCGAGATGGCTCTGGCCGAGCTCCATCTGCACGAGGGCGTTGGCGAGGGGGCCGAGCCCCATGCCGCCATGTTCGACGGGGATGAAGGGCAGCCAGAGACCCTGAGCGCGGGCCTTCTTGCGCAGTTCGGCCAATACGGTCTTGTAGGCCTTGCCGGCGGCCATTTCCTTTTCGGCGGGGATGCATTCGTCCTGCACCCACTGGCGCACGCGCTCGCGGACTTCCTTGGCGTCGTCCGGAATGGTGAAATCGATGGCCATTTTGTTTTCTCCCTTTTCTGTTCCCAGCAAGCTATGCCCGAAACCGGCGCTTGCCCATGGGTGCCGCGTGGTCAGGCGTTCCCTGTCGGCCGGGGCGGGTCTACAAATCCTGCAAAACAGCACCCCGAGGAGAGAAACCCATGCAGATCAGCAAAACCACACCGCTCGTTGTCACCGGCGGCGCATCCGGCCTGGGACAGGCCACCGCCGAAGCCTTTGCCAAGGCGGGCGCACCTGTCGCCATCTTCGACATCAATGAGGAAAAGGGCGAGGCCGTTGCCAAGGCGATTGGCGGCCTGTTCTGCAAGGTGAACATACTGGACGAGCAATCCGTTCTGGACGGGTTCGAGAAAGCCCGCGCGGCGCATGGGCAGGAGCGCGTGACCGTGCATTGCGCAATGACGGCCAAGGGCGGCAAGACGCTGCGCTTCGACAAGGAGAGCCACGCCTTCAAGCGCCTGCCGACGGAAGACTATGCATTCGGCGCGCAGGGTATTTTGGTTTCGTCCTACCGGGTCGCCTCGATCTCGGCCCTTGGCATGGCGAATGCCGAGCCGATCACCGAGGATGGCGAGCGTGGCGTGATTACGCTGACGGCATCGGTTGCTGCGATGGACGCGCAGATTGGACAGGTGGTCTATGGCTCGTGCAAGGCCGGTGTGAACGGGCTGGTCCTGCCGCTGGCGCGCGACCTGATGGATCTTGGCATCCGCGTGAACTCGATCATGCCGGGCATCTTTGCCACGCCCCTGATGCTGGGCGCGCCGCAGAAAGTGCTCGACAGTCTTGCCGCCTCGGTGCCCTTCCCCAAGCGTCTCGGCAAGCCGGAAGAGTTTGCCTCGCTGGCGATGGAATTTGCGCGGAACGGCTATTTCAACGGCCAGACGATCCGGCTGGACGGCGCGATCCGGATGGCGCCGCGCTGACCTGACGGGCGACGTCGCGTCCATCTACGTTTCAGGCTTTGCTGCCCTCGCGGCAAGGCCGTACAGTTCGCATGACATAATAACAATCAGGGAGACGACACGCAGTGGCCAAGGCTTTTGACTGGAATTTCGGGGATATGCTGGATGCGCTGGGCGAGGTGCTGGGCAAGGATTCCCCGGCCCTGATCCATGGTGACCGTGTGGTTTCCTGGCCGGAGATGACCGCCCGGTCGAACCGGCTGGCGCGGAACCTGCGTGAAATGGGCGCCAAGACCGGCGACAAAGCCGGTTTCTACCTGCGCAACCAGCCGGAATACATGGAGGCGCTGGCCGCCTGTTTCAAAGGCCGCCTGACGCATGTGAACGTCAATTACCGCTATCTGGATGACGAGCTGGTCTACATTTTCGACAATTCGGATGCGACGGTCGTGTTCTATGACGTGGAATTCATCGAGCAGGTGGAGCGTGTGCGCAGCCGCTTGCCCGGTGTGATCGCATGGGTGCAGATTGGCGGCGACAGCGTGCCGGACTTTGCCGTGGCGTATGAAGACCTTGCCAGCGAGGGCGATGCCTCGCCGCTGGGCATTGAACGGTCTGGCGACGACCTGCTGTTCCTCTATACGGGCGGGACAACCGGCATGCCGAAAGGCGTGATGTGGTCTCATGGCATCTGGCGGCAGGCAGGTATGGACGGCGTGGCCAAGGCGGGTGGCGTGGTGCCAAAGGACCTCGCCGAACATGTGGCCAATGCGCTGGAACTGGGCCGCCATGCGCGGATCATTCCCGCCTGCCCGCTGATGCACGGCACCGGCCTTTTCACGGCCATGGGCGTGATGCTGAATGGCGGCGCGATCGTGACCCTGACCGAGAACAGGAATTTCAGCCCGCAGAACCTGTGGGAGACGGTCGAGCGCAATGGCGTGACCAATATGGCGATTGTCGGTGATGCGTTCGGTAAGCCGATGCTGAAGGAACTGGAAGACAATCCGGGCAAGTATGACCTGTCGACGGTCGTGGCCATCGTATCGTCCGGCGTGATGTGGTCTGTCGAGATCAAGCGCGGCCTGCTGAAGCACATGCCGCAGGCGGCGATGATGGACAGTTTCGGCGCGTCGGAAGCGGTTGGCTTTGGATCATCGGCTATGACGGCGGACGGTGAGGTGAAGACGTCGAAATTCGAGCTGGGGCCGAACTGCAAAGTGTTCAGCGAGGACTATCGCGAGATACAGCCGGGCAGCGGCGAAGCGGGATTCGTGGCACGCGGCGGCGCGGTGCCGCTCGGCTATTACAAGGATCCGGAGAAGACAGCCAAGACATTCCCGACGATCAATGGTGTGCGCTATTCCATTCCGGGTGACTGGTGCACTGTGGAAGCCGACGGCTCGATGACCCTGCTGGGGCGCGGGTCCAACTGTATCAATACGGCCGGTGAAAAGGTCTATCCCGAAGAGGTCGAAGAGGCGCTGAAGCTACATGATGCGGTGCGCGACGCGCTGGTGGTGGGCCTGCCGGATGACAAATGGGGTCAGGCGGTGACCGCCGTAGTGTCGCTGGACAGTGAGGTGAGCGAGGATGAATTGCGCGCCTTCGTGGCGACCAGGATTGCCCGGTTCAAATCGCCCAAGCGCATCTTCTTCAAGCCGGACCTTGGCCGGGCGGTGAACGGCAAGGCGGACTACAAGACGATCAAGGCTTTTGCCGAAGAACAGGCCGGGAAAGGCTGATCACCGGCTTGGCGCCGCCACGCGGAATGCGCTACAGGCAGGCATGACTGACACGCCAAAACCGAATGGGCCGCTGCATGGCCTGAAGGTCGTCGAGATGGGGCAACTCATCGCGGGGCCTTTCTGCGGCCAGCTGCTGGGCGACATGGGCGCCGAAGTGGTGAAACTGGAGCCGCCTGGCAAGGGCGACCCGATGCGCGAATGGGGACAGGGCGACAAGCCCGCCTGGTGGCGCGTGATTGGCCGCAACAAGTATTCGGTAGCGGTGGACCTGCGCACGGAAGATGGCCAGCAGCTGGCCCGCGACCTGATTGGCAAGGCCGATGTATTGATCGAGAATTTCCGGCCCGGCGCGCTGGAGAAGTGGCACCTAGATCCGGCGGAATTGCGCAAGGCCCATCCGGGGCTGATCGTGGCGCGCATGTCGGGCTATGGCCAGACGGGGCCGTATGCGAGCCGGCCGGGATTTGGACTGATCGGCGAAGGCTTTGGCGGCCTGCGCGGGATTGTCGGCGAACCGGACAGGATGCCATCGCGGGTGGGGATTTCGATCGGAGATTCGCTGGCGGCAACTTATGGCTGCATGGGCATTCTGGCCGCGCTGCACCACCGGGACAAGACGGGCGACGGGCAGGTCATCGACGTGGCGCTGTATGAAAGCGTGCTGCAGGTAATGGAAAGCTATGTTGCGGACTATTCGACATCCGGCCACAAGCGCCAGCGGACCGGGGCGATCCTGCCAAAGATCGCACCATCGAATGTCTATCCGTGTCAGGATGGTGACTTTCTGATCGGCGGCAACCAGGACCCGATCTTCAAACGCCTGTGCGACGCGATGGAACGGCCGGAACTGGCGGACGACCCGCGCTATGCAACGCATCTGGCGCGAGGGGAAAACCAGGCCGAACTGGACGATATCATCGCTGACTGGACGCGCACGCTGACGGTTGCGGAACTGGAAGCGCTACTGCTGGCGCATGCGGTGCCATCCGGCAAGGTGTACGATGCCGAGGACATGCTGGCAGACCCGCACTATGCGGCGCGCGAGTCTGTCGTGACGCTGGATGATCCGGACCTTGGCCCGGTAACCATGCAGAACACGTTCCCGAAATTCTCCGCGACGCCGGGATCGATCCGCAAGCAGGCGCCGCGCAGTGTCGGCGAGGACACGGCCATGATCCTTGAGCGCTGGTTGGGGCGGCCTGCCTAGGCCGGAACGGGGGGACCGGGGAATTTTGCGGACGCGGCGATGACATCATCCGGCGTTTTCAGCATGGCCTGGTACATGTCGGGCGGGTAGACCATGTGCGGCTTGGCAGGATCATAGGGTGGCTGTGGCTCGTTGCCCTGCCCTGCATAGGGCGCGGGCGCCTTGTAGCCTTCCGCTTCTGCCGCCGAGATACCAGCCTTTTCGAGCACGGCCGGATCAATCCATTGTTTCGGATCAACTGTCGTGGCCGGCGCAGCCACTTCCAGCGTTAGCTGGTCTGGCCCGGCAAAATAGATCGAGTGGCAGAAGCCATGATCGAGTGGTCCGATGACATTGATCCCGTGACTGCGGATACGGTCTCGCATGGCAAGGAGGCTGTCGCGGTCATCCGCGCGGAAGGCGAGATGCTGCATCGTACCAGCGGCGCTGGGCAGCGCACCATTGCCCGAATGGGTGACGCCGAGTGAGACCGGGATCTTGTCGACATCCGGCAGCTGGACCACCGAGAAGAAGCTGTGATCGTTCATCTGCAGGAAGGCATGCAGGCCACCCGGGACGCCATGCATGTCGAATAGCGCAACAAGCGGAAAGTTCATCACCTCGGAAAAGAAGGCGATGTGCTTCTTGATGTCGGACGCCATGATAGCGATGTGATGAATGCCGCTCGGCTGCGGCCGGGACTGTTCACGCATGACTTGAACCTTTCCTGCTTTCCCCTGATCGTTCTTTCGGCAAGTATGCGCTGCATGAAAAACAAGGGCAAGGAAACACGCAGATGGCTATCGCAAGGGAACCCTACGGTTTTGTCCATGCCGACAGCGGACGGTTGAAGGAAACCTATGGTGGCCCGGCGGGACAGGTGTTCGTTGAGTGCATGCGCATCCGGCCAGAAGAGCGCGATGCCGATACAGTGATCATTTTCAGCCATCCGATAGGGGGTGGCAGCTTCCTGCCGCTGGTGACGTCGCTGGCCCATGCGGGCCATCATGTCATATATTGCAATCCGCGTTATCGCGGCAATGACACCGCGCTGATCATGGAGAAATGCGTGCTGGACCTCGGCGCGTGCATTGCCGATGCGAAGAAGCGGTTCGGGTATGAAAAGGTGGTGCTGGGCGGCTGGTCGGGCGGCGGGTCGCTGTCGCTGTTCTATCAGGACCAGGCCGAGAATCCGACGATTACCGAGACACCGGCGGGCGACCCGGCGGACCTTGCCGGCGCAGGCCTGATCCCCGCCGATGCCATATTGCTTCTGGCGGCGCATGTCAGCCGGTCGCACACGATGACCGAATGGATCGACCCGTCCATCCTGGACGAAGACAGGCCGTTCGAGCGGGACAGGGAGTTGAACATCTATGACCCTGCCTGCGCCAGCCAACCTCCGTACACACCCGAATTCGTTGCACGGTTCCGCGCGGCGCAAGTAGCGCGCAACCGGCGCATCACGGACCGCGTGCTGGCTCAGCTTGCCGAGATAACGGCCGGGCCTGATCCCGACGCAGAGCGGTGTTTCGTGGTGCAGGGTACGATGAGTGATGTGCGCTGGCTGGACCCGTTGCAGGACCCGTCCGACCGTACGCCGGGCACCTGCTACCTGGGCGACCCGAAGATTGCCAATGACGGGCCGGTGGGGCTTGGCCGGTTCACGACGCTGCGCTCGTGGCTGTCGCAGTGGAGCTATGACAGGAGCCGGGCCGACGGAACCGGCAACGCGTCGCGCATCACCTGCCCCGTCCTGGTGATCAGCAATTCGGCCGACCTCGCCTGCACGCCGAGCCATGCGCAGCGGCTGTTTGACGCTGTGGGATCGGAAGACAAGCAGATGGTGACAATCAGCGGCGCCGACCATTACTATATCGAACGGCCCGACCTGCTGCCGCAAGCCGTCAAGCAGGTATCGGACTGGACGGGTGCGCGGCGTCTGTTCCGGCAGCCGGCCGCCCCGGACATCTAGAGGAACAGCAGCGACCTGAGCGTATAGGCGACGGCGGCCACGACGAGCATCGAGATGAGCGCGATGCCGACAAACCACAGGACGCGTTTGATGAGCGGGCCTTCGGACTGGTTGTCCGGCAAGGGCTCGGTGGGGCGGAAGACGGGGTCAGGCATGGTAGCCGTCCCCCGGTTTTACCTTGCCCCAGAACAGGCGGTACACGAACGCCGTGTACATCAGGATGATGGGCAGCATGATGACCGCACCGACCAGCAGGAATGCGAGGGCATTGTCGCGGGCTGCCGCTTCCCAGAGCGTATATTCAAAGGGCACAATATAGGGATAAAGGCTGAGGCCAAGGCCAACATAACCGGACAGGAAAATACCGGCGGCCAGAAGGTAAGGCCGCCAGTCCGGTGCGCTTCCGGGGCCGGTCTTCATGGACAGGTCTCGCCAGAGCCAGGCGCAGAAGAACATGCCGGCCAGCGGCGCAGGCGACAGAGGCAACAGCTTGGCAAAGTCGACATGGGTCATGGAGAAGCCCCAGCGTTCGCCCACTGACGGGTCGATGGCGAGCGTGGCGAGGCTGACCGCGAGGAAGCCGACCGCCACCCCGGCCAGCGACAGGCGCGCCCATTTCCGGGCCCGCAGGAAGAGGTCGTCTTCCGTCTTGAGCACGAGCCAGCATGCCCCCAGCATCACATATCCGATCACGACGGCCAGCCCGACCAGCAGCGAGAATGGCGTCAGCCAGTCGAATGCCCCGCCAGCAAAGGCGCCGCCTTCAACCTTGATCCCCTGGATCATGCCGCCAAGCATGAGGCCCTGGGAAAAGGCTGCCGTGGCCGAGCCGCCGAAGAAGGCACCATTCCAGAACCTGCGCGTGGTGGTGCGCACGGCCTTGTGACGGAACTCGAACGCAACGCCGCGAAAGATCAGCGCCGCGAGCATGACCAGGACCGGAAGATAGAAGGCCGGCATGATGATCCCGTAGGCGGCCGGAAAGGCAGCGAACAGGCCGCCGCCGCCAATGATGAGCCATGTCTCGTTGCCGTCCCAGACCGGTTCTATCGTCGCGGTCATCATGTTGCGCTCCTCATCGGAGCGGGCAAGGAAGGTGAGCATGCCGACGCCGAGGTCGAAGCCGTCGAGCAGGACATACATCATGACGCCAATGGCGAGGATGAAGCCCCAGATCAGTGGAAGGTCGAGTGCCATCTGTTCTCTCCTAGTCCGCTGTTACAATGTCTTCGCCGGTCTCGGCAGGATCGTCCACGGCGCCAAGCGGTGAACCGGGCGCACGGCGCTCGCGTGCGGGCTTGCCCATGGGATCGTCGTCAAAGCCACGTGTCGCGATGCGCGCCATGTAGATCGTCCCGGCGGTAAAGATGATCGCATAGGTGACCATGAAGACGAGCAGTGAGGTTGCGACCTGCGCGGTGGAGACGGGCGAGACACTGTCGGCCGTGCGCAGGTAGCCATAGATCGTGTAGGGTTGGCGGCCAACTTCGGCGACGATCCATCCGGTGATCACGGCAATGAAGCCGAGCGCCCCACCGGGAACGGCGGCCCAGTGGAAGAGGCCCTTCTCGTCAAGTCGCCCGCGCCACCAGAGGAAACAGCCCCAGAGACCAAGTCCGAGCATGGCCATGCCAGCGGCAAACATGATGCGGAAACTGTAGAAGACCAGCCAGATCGGCGGCGTATCGGCCTTGTCGAAGGCATCGAGGCCTTTGAGGTCTTCCCCTTCAGGTGTGCCGGGAAAGAGGATCGGGCTGGTGCCGGGAATTGTGATGCCGTCCAGGCCGCAGGCATTGTCTGCGGGCCAGGCCAGCAGGACAGTTCCCTGCACCGGCGCGCTTTCGCACCAGCCTTCGGCGGCGGCAATCTTGGCGGGCTGGTGCTCATGCGCGACGAGGCCGGATTCATGGCCGACCATGATCTGGATCGGCATCAGGACGGCCAGCGTGCCGGCCGCCATACGGATCTGCCAGCGCGTTGGCGTGGTGATGCGGCCGCGAATGACCTGCCAGGCGCCTGCCGCAAGGACGACGGCGGCGGTGGTAATGTAGGCGGCGAGCAGCATGTGGGCCAGGCGCGACGGGAAGCTGGGATTGAAGATGACCTTGATCCAGTCGGTGGCGTAGAAATTGCCGGTCTCAGGATCGATGGCGAAGCCGTCCGGTGTCTGCATCCAGCTGTTCGCCGACAGGATCCAGAAGGCGGAAATCGTGGTGCCGATGGCGACGGCACAGGTGGCGACGAAATGGAGCTTGCGGCCGACCTTGTTCCAGCCGAACAGCATGACACCGAGGAAGGTCGCCTCAAGGAAGAAGGCTGTGAGGACTTCATAGCCGAGGAGCGGGCCGATGACGCTGCCGGCGATTTCGGAGAAGACGCTCCAATTGGTGCCGAACTGGTAACTCATCACGACGCCGGAGACGACGCCCATGGCGAAGGCGAGCGCGAAGATCTTCACCCAGTGAAGGTAAAGCCGCTTGAACGCCTCATGACCGGTTTTCAACCAAAGGCCTTCGCAGACGGCCAGGAACGTCGCGAGGCCGATCGTGAAGGCCGGAAACATGATGTGAAAGGCGATGACGAATGCGAACTGGATTCGCGAGAGCAGTAATGCGTCAAATTCCATCGGTGCAGTGCCCCCTGGATGTTTTTATCCCTGACGGATTAGCACAGTTCGTTTCGTTTTGCGCGTTTAGCGTTGTCGCGCGCCATCCTGCCTCATGTGGTGCGCCGCCGCAGCGAGCGGAACACGGCATCCGCGCGGGCCGCAATGTGACCGTCCGGCTTGATGAGTCTTGCGCGGACATGGACGAGGTCTCCGTCAACGGCCGTCACTTCGGGATGCGCCTCCAGCCAGGTGCCTTCGGGCACGATGTCCATGAATTCGAGCGTCAGCTTGATGGTGACGGACATGCGGCCCGTCGCGCTCCAGACCGCCCAGGCGAGGGCACTGTCGGCGAAGGCCGAGATCATGCCGCCATGCAGGAAGCCCATCCCGTTGCAGTGACGGTCCAGCACCCACATGCCTGTCCGGATGTCGCCATCGGCAGTGGCGCGATAGGTAGGGCCATTGTGCAGGGTGAACTTGCCGCGCGACGGCGTTGGCGCGAAGCCCGCAGGTGGCGGATTCATGACGCGGTGCGGATCATCCGCCAAGGTTTCCGAGCACCTCATGCCGGACCGTGTCGCCAGGCTCTATTCCCAGCGCTTCGCTGCGCCCGCCATTCAGCTCAAGTACAGCCTTGACCGGCACGCCGGGACCGATCGTACGCAGCGAGCCCGGAACGGCATTGCGGGCAATTGCCAGCACTTTGCCGTCGGGCGCGATGAACAGCATGTCGAGCGGGATCAGCGTATCCTTCATCCACATGCTCGCCTGGCGCGGCTGGCCGAAATCGAACAGCATGCCAGCATTCGACGCCATGGATTCCCGGTTCATCATGCCCGTGCGGATCTCTTCCGGATCGTTTGCGAGTTCGACCGTGAACTTGTGGACTGAATCGCCCGTGTCGATTTCAAGCGGTCCGGTTTCCAGCTGCGCGAAAGCGCCCTGGACGAAGAAAAACGTGGCGGCGAAAAGGCTGGCGATCAAACGGGTCATGGGCGTTGGTTTAGCCGCGCATTCTGGGCTGGGCAAGCGATCTTGGCTGCAGAAAATGGGGTCTAACGCGGTTTGACCGACGTGACGTGATCGCCCTTGCAACCCGTCTCGATGACAACGTCCAGCCTTGTGCCTGGCTCGACATCATCATAGCCCGCCTTTTTCAGGTGGACCGCATGCACGAAGATATCCACTTCAAGGCCGTCGCGATGCACGAAGCCATAGCCGCGCGTACGGTTGAACCATTTGAGCGTCACGGGCGTGTAGTCAAACTCGACGCCCTTTTCGCGGGCAACCACGGCGCGGGGGCGTTCCATTTCGATGATATGTGCGGTCTGCCAGCTGCGGCCGCGATGGACAGCGTCGCAGACAATGCGCGCATCCTCGTCAGCATAGGCTTCGCCATAGTCACGCAGGCAGGAGACGTGCAGCATGACGTCACCTGTCAGCGAGGCGTCTGACGTGGATTCCGCCACAATGAATCCATAGCCCTTGGCGCTATCAAACCACTTCACGCGGCCAATAACACGCACCACGGGCTCAGCGCCCGGCATGTCTGATTCGGATTTTGCCACAGCTCTCGTCATCAACCCAAATTCCCCTAGGAGGTAACCTAAAATGTGAAGGCGCGCTTGTCACGCGATCTTCACAACAAAAGCTGATAAGTTCAGCATTCGCGGCATAAGACGTTGATTGCGGGAAGAAAACCGTGGCAGTCCCTAGGGGAGTCGAACCCCTCTTTTCAGGTTGAAAACCTGACGTCCTAACCGATAGACGAAGGGACCGCACCGGTTTTGAGAAAGGGCGATATAGCGGCTGTTTCAGGTGAGGGCAACCCGGTTTCGCCCCATATCTGCAGAATGTTCAGCCCGCAGCAGCGTCAGCCACGTCCAGCTGGACGCGGCGACGTCCGTTCCATTCATCGGCCTTTAGTTTTCCGGTCAGATGCACACGGGCCCCATTGGTCAGGACGTGCCCGAGCGGGGTGTCTGCCGCGCGCCAGGCGATGCATTCGAGCCGCCCGCCGGCATCTTCCGCAATGAAGCGCACATGGTTGGCACCGACCGGGCGCACGCCGGTGACATGCACAGACTGGAGCGCAAAGATGGGTTCCGGCGATCCGATGCCAAAGGGACCTATCTGCGCGATCTGATCGACGAGCGCCGGGCTCGCGGCGCCGGGTGCCAGTACGGCGTCAATCTTCAGCTCCAGCGCTGCGGTCCGCTCGGCCGAAAACTGCGCCATATGCGCGACCATCCAGTCGTCAAAGGCGGCCACCTGTGACGGTTCGAGGCTGAGGCCGCCCGCCATGGCATGGCCCCCGCCGGAGAGAATGATGCCCTCTCGCGCGGCCATCGTGATGGCCTCGCCAATATTCACGCCGGTGACGGAGCGGCCCGACCCTTTGGCGACGGGGCCAAGCCCCTCCCCCCAGCCAATCACGATGCTGGGCAGGTGGTAGCGGTCCTTCATGCGGCCGGCGACAATGCCGATAACGCCGGGATGCCAGCCCTCGCCACTGGCGACGAGGATGCCGCGCTCCGGGTTGCGGGCAAGCGCCTGCTCTGCCTGCGCCATGGCCTGATCGAGAATGGCGCTCTCGACGGCCTTGCGTTCGTCATTGAGCGCATGGAGGCGTTCTGCGAGTTCGATGGCCTCCTGCCTGTCATCGGTTGCCAGGAGCTTTGCTGCGATCCACGGGTCGCCGACCCGGCCGCCGGCATTCAGGCGCGGCCCCAGCATGAAGGTGGCGTGATAGACTGTCTCGGTCCTGCCGATCCCGGCCACGTCAGCGAGGGCGCGCAGGCCGGGATTCTGGTCGCGGGCCATGATGGTGAGGCCCTGGCGCACGAAAGCGCGGTTGACGCCGTGCAGCGGAGCCATGTCGCACAGCGTGCCGAGGGCGCAGAGGTCCAGGAAGGGCATGATGTCCGGCAAGCCGGATTCCGGCGCGATGCCGCGTTCGCGCGCCAGACGGTTCAGCGCCGCCACGAAGACAAAGACCACGCCTGCCGCCGCGAGGTGGCCGCAGCCGGACGTGTCATCAGGCCGGTTCGGGTTGACCAGCGCCGCCGAAGGCGGGTGTTCACCAGACATCAGGTGGTGGTCGATCACAACAATCGGCAGGCCGATCGATTCTGCCTCGTTCAGGGCGGCGATCGCGGCCGCCCCGCAGTCGACCGTAATGACAAGATCGGAGCCGGTGTCCCTGAGGTGGCGGAAGGCCGCCGGAGACGGCCCGTAGCCCTCCTCGAGCCTGTCAGGCACGTACAGACCCAGGTCCAGCCCCCATGCACGGAAATAGCGGGCGAGGATGGCCGAGGACGTGCCGCCGTCGACATCATAGTCAGCAAAGACCGTGACCTGTTTCCGATCAAGAATGGCGTCGAGGACGATCTGCGCCGCCTTGTCCATGTCGGCAAAGCTGGACGGATCGGGGAAATAGTCACGCAATGTGGGCGCCAGGTAGCTCGCCGCACTGGCCGGATCGACATGTCGCGTGGCGAGGAGGCGCGCCAGCAGGTCGGAGCCGCCGACACTGGGGGCGAGACGGCGCACAAGGGCCTCGTCGGCCTCTGCCAGCGTCCAGAACCGCCCCGTAGCGGACTGGTCCACCTCGAAAAGGCGGGAATGTGTCTGGCGCGCGGCTTCTGCCATGTCGGGACGGGCTTCCTGTCAGAGAATCGGGAAACTTATCCTAGCCCAAATCCGGGTGGCTGTGACCTGCCCGCGCAGTTCTCAGGCCTTGCGGTCGGACCAGACGTGCCGGACCATGCCATCAGCGGAGGTCATCACGAGCGTATGCGTCTGCACGCGGCCGCCCTTGATGCGGACGCCCTTCAGCATGCTGCCACTTGTCACGCCTGTGGCGCAGAACACGGTTTCACCGGAGGCAAGTTCGTTCAGCGAATATATCCGGTCGAAATCTGTGATACCGACACGCGCGGCCCGCTTTTTCTCGTCATCATTGCGGAAGATGAGGCGGCCGAACATCTGGCCCCCGACACATTTGAGAGCGGCGGCGGCCAGCACGCCTTCGGGCGCACCGCCTGAACCGACATAGAAGTCGATCGCGGTCTGCGGATCGGTCGTGGCAATGACGCCGGCAATATCGCCATCCGTGATCAGGGCAATGCGGGCACCGACGCCGCGCAGGCTGGCAATGATGTCCTCGTGGCGTGGACGGTCGAGGACGCAAACGGTCATCTCGGTCACGGAGACACCCTTGTGGGCAGCAAGCGCCGTGACGTTCTCGGCGGGCGTCGCATCGAGGCTGATGATGCCTTCCGGGTAGCCGGGACCGACGGCAACCTTGTCCATATAGGTGTCAGGCGCATGCAGCAGGCCGCCGCGCGGCGCAATGGCCAGCACAGCCAGCGCATTGGACATGGCCTTGGCGGTAAGCGTGGTGCCTTCGAGCGGATCGAGCGCGATGTCGATCTCCGGGCCGCTGCCGGTGCCGACTTCTTCGCCGATATAGAGCATTGGCGCTTCATCGCGCTCACCCTCGCCGATGACGACACGTCCCTTGAAATCGACGGCGTTGAAGGCGCTGCGCATGGCGTCAACGGCCGCGGCATCGGCCCGCTTCTCATCGCCACGGCCGGTTTCGGTCGCAGCCGCGATGGCGGCCAGCTCGGTCACGCGGACCATCGCGTCAGCGAGGCCTGGCGTCAGAACGTTGTTTTTCATCGCATTCCATCCCTTGGCGCGCCCCTGAAACACGGCGCAATTCATTAGAACAACTAGCTCGCCGCTTCGATCCGTATGAGGCGTGGCGTGTCGATCAGCATTGTCAGCTTCTCGAGACGCGCCAGGGCGGCCTTCATGTGTGAACGCGGACAGCGGTGGGTCACGATGGCAACCGGGCTGGCGCCGGATTCGTCGGCTGAATCCTGCAGGAGCTGGTTCACCGACACGCCTTCTGCCGCGAGCGCCTCTGTCAGGGCCGCAAGGGCGCCCGGCTTGTCAGCCAGACGGACGCGCAGGAAGAAGGCGGACGTTTCGTCACCGACACTGGACACGAACGGGCGGGCGAGATGGTGCTCTGCGCGGCCAAAGGCCGGGCGGATGGCGGGGCGGAACATCTTGGCGACATCGCCCATGACGGCACTGGCGGTCGGGCCTGCGCCTGCGCCGGGGCCCGTCAGCGTGATGGCCCCGACGGGGTCGCCCTCGATGCGGACAGTATTGAGAGAGCCGTTGACGCGCGCCAGCGGGTGATTGATCGTAAGCGCCATGGGCTCGACGCGGCAGACGACGCCGGCATCTGTCAGGACGCCCTCGGCGATCAGCTTGATGCGCAGGCCGAGACGGTCGGCCAGTTTCAGGTCCAGCAGGTCGATCTGGTCGACACCGGACACGCTGACCTTGGAGAAATCGAGATCGGCCGAAAACGCGATGGCCGAGAGGATGGCGGCCTTGTGGGCGGCGTCCATGCCGGACACATCAAGTGTCGGGTCGGCTTCGGCATAGCCAAGCTTCTGGGCCTCTTCGAGGACCTCGTCATAGGACCGGCCGGTTTCCAGCATTGTGGTCGTCAGGAAGTTGCATGTGCCGTTGAGAATGCCGGCAACACGCTTGATCTCGACACCGGCGAGGCTGTCGCGGAGGACGCGCACGACCGGGATGCCCCCGGCGACGGCCGCTTCGAACAGGAGGTCGACGCCTTTTTCCTCTGCCAGCGCGGCGAGCGCCATGCCATGCTTGGCCATCAGGGCCTTGTTGGCCGTAATGACGTGCTTGCCGGCCTTGAGAGCGCTTTCGACGGCGAACTTGGCCGGGCCATCGGACCCGCCAATGAGTTCGATAAAGACATCGACGTCAGCGTCTTCTGCCAGCGTGGCCGCGTCATCGAACCAGCGATACTTGTCGGTATCGACGGGCCGGTTACGGCTCTGGCTCCGCGCACTGACGCCCGTGATCTCGACCTTTCCGGGCAAGCGCAGCTTGTCCTGGCGCTCAACCAGCTCGATCAATCCGCAGCCAACATGGCCGAGACCTGCTATTCCGATTTTCAACGGCCCCAAGAGGCGCCCCTTTTCATCTCTTGTGTTTCGGGCTGCTGCCTAGCCCGTTTGAGCCACGGGGGAAAGGGGTGAAGGCGCGATACCGGGCCTCGATCAGCTCAGGAGAGCCCCGCAGATCAATGCGCCGCAGGCGGGCTAAACCGAAGCGTCACCCGTCCTGCAGACCTGATTCAGATTTCACGCGGCACAGTCAGGCTGGTGGCGAAGGATGGCCCTACTCTGCAGCGGTGGTTGAAAGCTCTTTCACGCCGTGCTTGCTCATGAACTTGCGGATGTTGCGCGCGGCCTGGCGGATGCGCTGTTCATTCTCCACGAGGGCAATGCGGACATGGCCATCGCCATGCTCACCGAAGCCGGCGCCGGGAGCGACGGCGACATGGGCCTCGTTCATCAGCATGAGCGAGAATTCGAGGCTGCCGAGATGGCGCAGCGGCTCAGGAATGGGTGCCCAGGCGAACATGGAGGCTTTCGGGCTGGGAATGGCCCACCCTGCCCGCGTGAAGCTTTCAACCAGCACGTCACGGCGCTGCTTGTAGATCTGGCGGAAATCATCGACGCAGTCCTGCGGACCGTCGAGCGCCGCTACGGCGGCGACCTGGATCGGTGTGTAGGCCCCATAGTCGAGATAGGATTTGACGCGCGCGAGGGCGGCGATCAGGGTTTCATTGCCCGCGACGAAGCCCATGCGCCAGCCGGCCATGGAATAGGTCTTGGACATGGTGGTGAACTCGACCGCGATGTCTTTCGCGCCATCCACCTGCAGGATCGAGGGCGTAGGCTCTTCGAAGTAGATCTCATTGTAGGCAAGGTCTGACAGGATCCAGAGATCGTGCTTTTTCGCGAACTTGACCGCGTCCTTGTAGAATTCGAGGTCGCAGACCTCCGCCGTCGGGTTGGACGGATAGCAGAGCACCATGGCAGTGGGCGGCGGAACGCAATGCTTCACGGCCTTTTCCAGGTTACGCAGATAATCCTCCGGCGACGGCGCAGGGACCGCGCGGATGGAAGCGCCCGCAATGATGAAGCCGAACGAGTGCAGCGGGTAGGATGGATCAGGCGACAGGATGACATCGCCGGGCGCGGAAATCGCCTGGGCAAGGTTGGCGAAGCCTTCCTTGGAGCCCAGCGTGACGATGACTTCCCTGTTCTTGTCCAGTGTCACGCCAAAACGGCGCTTGTAATAATCGGTCACCGCCCGGCGCAGGCCTGGAATGCCGCGCGAGGCGGAATAGCCGTTGACGTCCGGCTTGCGCGCGGTTTCGACCAGCTTGTCGACAATGTGTTTCGGTGTCGGCAGGTCCGGGTTGCCCATGCCGAGGTCGATAATGTCAGCGCCTTCCGCGCGGAGGGCTGCCTTGCTCCTGTTCACTTGCTCGAAAACGTATGGAGGAAGGCGCCTGATCTTGTGAAATTCGGTATTCATCTCTGGCCTTTCAGACCCTGGGTGACGCGCGGTACGTTGAAGCTGTTCCTGATAGCGGCAATTTCGGCGTCAGTAAGAAAATTCGAGGACTCGTCGAAACCGGCAAACTGCTGCCGGATCTCGTTCCCAACGGCGGCGATTTCGGCCGGCCCATTGGCCGGCAATTCCGCTCGTGCGTTGTCTGTGAATTCGGCGGTCAATGTCGCAACACGTTCGGCAGATGCAGGCAGCGTCTTGCCGGGCAGTTCACCGGGTGCAATCGTAGGCACATCAACGAGTTCCGGATATCCCTCACCCCGGATCTCGACCCGGCGGGTTTCGTACCAGTCCGGTGCCTGGTTAACGGCGCCGCGTACTTTCGCGAACGAGCTGGAGCACCCAACCAGCAACAGGCAGGACACGCCTATGAGGGGAATCGTCGTGTTTTTCATGGTTAAACTCATTAAATCACAAACATTCTCATGAATAGTTACGCATCCAGAAACAGGCGATATTGGGACAGATGAGCGGCAAAACCAAAGAAAAGGCTGCACTTGCGTCACTCGGTTCGCTGATGGCCGAACAGAATCCAATGCAATTGCAGGTGTTAATGACGACGCTTGCCTTGGCCAATACGGAATCGCAAGCGCTGATCAGCGACGTGCTGATGGGATCCGGCCCGGTCGGCACGATGGCGAAGGGCGACCCGATGGGTGCCGGCGAGGCGTTCCAGGAGGTGGGCAAGAGCCTTGCGCGCAATCCGATGGCCCTGATGAACGCCAATCTGGAACTGATGCAGGGCTGGATGAAGCTGTGGCAGGAGATGGCCACCGAAGCGATGGGCACGCCTGTCGCGCCGGAAACGGACAAGCGGTTTGCCGACCCCGAATGGCAGACCAATCCCGGCTTCAAGTTCATCCGCAAGGCATATGACGTGAACCGTAACTGGCTGATGGGCCTGGCCGACCATGCGCCGGACCTGCCGGACAATATCCACCTGCGCGCCAAGTTCTTCACCCAGCAGCTGACCGACACGCTGTCGCCAACAAACTATCTCGGATCCAATCCGCAAGCCCTGCGCGCCTTCCTCGAAAGTGGCGGCGAAAGCGTGCTGAACGGCATTCGTCTGGCCCGCGCCGATGTGAAGAAGGCCGGCGGCAAGTTGCATATCAGCCAGACCGACGAAACACCGTTCGAGATTGGCAAGAATATCGCCACGGCGCCCGGCAAAGTCGTGTTCCGAAATGACCTGATCGAGCTCATCCAGTATGCGCCGACCCAGGAGGAGACCTATTCGCGCCCGCTGCTGATCTTCCCTCCCTGGATCAACAAGTTCTACATCCTGGACCTGCGCGAAGAGAATTCGATGATCCGCTGGCTGGTCGACAAGGGCCTGACCGTTTTCGTCGTCTCGTGGCGCTCTGCAGACAAGGTTACGCAGGATTACACCTGGGACGATTATAGCAGGAACGGCGTCTATGCCGCTGTCGAAGCGGCGCTGCAGGCGTCCGGGTCGAAGAAGCTGAACGCCGTGGGCTACTGTATTGGCGGCACGCTGCTGTCAGGCACGCTGGCCCATATGGCGGCTCATGGTGATGACCGGGTTGCTTCGGCGACATTCTTCGCCTCGCAATCGGATTTCGAACTCGCGGGTGACCTGAAGGTTTTCACCGATGGCCCCGGCCGCGGCTACATCGACAGCATCATCGAGGATCATGGCGGCGTGATGCCCGGCGCGATGATGTACGAGACCTTCAACTGGCTGCGCCCGATCGACCTCGTCTGGCGCTATGTCATCGACCAGTACATGCTGGGCAAGGCTCCGCGCCCATTCGACCTGCTCTACTGGAATGCCGACCAGACCAATATTCCCGGCGCAGTGCACCAGAGCTATCTGAAGAACTGCTATTCCGACAACAAGTTGTCGAGCGGCGGCTTCGAGCTGCTGGGCGAAAAGATCGACCTGAAGAATGTCACGATCCCGGTCATGGTGCAGGCCAGCCGCGACGACCATATCTGCCCGTTCGAGAGCGTGTACCGCACCGCCACCGTGTTTGGCGGCGACACCAAGTTCGTCCTGTCAGGCTCTGGCCACATTGCCGGCGTGGTGAACCATCCCGACAGCAGGAAATACCAGCACTGGACCGGTGGCAAGATAACCGAGACCGGGGCCGAATGGCTGGAAACGGCCGAAGAACACCCCGGCTCTTGGTGGCCCTACTGGTGGGACTGGCTGCGGCCGAAATCCGGCAGGAAGAAAGCGGCTGTCGAACCAAAAGACATGGGCCTTGGCGAAGCACCGGGCACCTATGTGCGCGTGCGCCTGCAGGACATCAAGCTGCCGCTGAAATAGGCGTCAAGCCTCCAGCCCGGCCCACTCATCCAGACCCAGCGCGATGTTGAGATTCTGCACAGCAGCGCCGGATGCCCCCTTCCCCAGATTGTCGAGCCGCGCAACGAGGCGGGCCTGATCGTCCGAACCGAAGACGTAGAGTTCGAGGCGGTTGGTGCCGTTGCAGCCTTCCGGTTCGAGGCCGGTCAGCCTCTCTGACTCGGCCAGTGGCACGACGCGCACGAAGCGTTCGCCATTGTAGGCATCCGCCAGCGCAGCGTGCAGGTCGGCCCGGCGCGGCTTGCGCGGCAGGGCCCAGAGCGGCAGTGGCACTTCCACGATCATGCCTTGCGCAAACCGGCCAACGGCGGGCGTGAACATGGGCAGGTTGGCGAGGCGGCCGTGGCGCATCATTTCCGGCGGGTGCTTGTGCTTCTGGCCGAGGGCATAGATGCGGTAAGTGTCGGACGTGTAATTGGGAGCGTCCGCGTTTTCGAACTCGGCGATCATCGCATTGCCACCGCCGGTATAGCCCGACACCGCATTGACTGTGACCGGGTGCGCCGGTGGCAGCAGCCCCCGCATCACCAGCGGACGCACGAGGGCGATGACCCCTGTCGGGTAGCAGCCAGGATTTGAAATGCGTGTGGACGCCCGGATCGCGGCGCGCTGGCCCTTGTCCATCTCGGGAAAGCCGTAGGTCCAGCCGGATGCCGTGCGATGCGCCGTGGAGGCATCAATGATGATCGTGTTCTTGCTGGTCACAAGCGACACGCCGAGCCGGGCTGCATCGTCCGGCAGGCAGAGGATCACGGCGTCAGCCATGTTCATCATGCGTGCGCGCGCGTCGATGTCCTTGCGGTTGGCCGGATCGATCGAGATCAGGTCAATATCGCTGCGCTGGCGCAACCGGTCGGCAATCTGCAGGCCGGTCGTGCCGGCTTCGCCATCTATGAAAACTTTTGGCAGCATGACCGCCCCCCACCACAGAACAATAAAAAACGGGCGCTTCGTTCCCGAAGCGCCCGCCGGAACTGGAAAACCGGAATACGGCCTAGCGCTTGGAGAACTGGAAGCTGCGGCGGGCCTTGGCCTTGCCGTACTTCTTGCGCTCGACGACGCGTGGGTCGCGGGTCATGAAGCCGAATGGCTTCAGCACGGCGCGCAGGCCTGGCTCATAGTTGACGAGGGCGCGCGAGATACCGTGACGGACTGCACCGGCCTGGCCCATCAGGCCGGAGCCCTTGACGGTGGCGATGACGTCGAACTCGGAATCACGGCCGGTTTCGATCAGCGGCTGGGCGATCACCATGCGCAGAACCGGACGGGCAAAATACTGCTCCTGGTCGCGGCCATTGATTGTGATCTTGCCAGTGCCCGGCTTGATCCAGACGCGTGCAGTGGCTTCCTTGCGGCGTCCGGTGCCGTAGGCGCGGCCCTGTGCGTCAATCTTTGGTTCGATCTTCGCGACCGGCGCGTCAGCAGCAGGCGTGCCGGACATGGTGGCGAGGTCCTGGAGGGAGTTTGCAGTATCGGTCATGGATTCAGGCCGCCTTGATGTTCTTACGGTTCATCGACTTGAAATCGACGACTTCCGGCTGTTGGGCCGAGTGAGGATGCTCGGAACCGGCATAGACGCGCAGCTTGCCGAACTGGGTGCGGGCGAGCGTGCTTTCCTTCGGCATCATGCGCTTCACGGCCATCTGGATGGCACGCTCAGGATATTTGCCGTTGAGGATTTTCTCAGGCGTCGTCGACTTGATACCGCCCGGATAACCGGTGTGCCGGTAATAGATCTTGTCGGTAAGCTTCTTGCCTGTGAATTTCGCTTTATCCGCGTTGATAATGACGACATGATCGCCCGTATCGATGTGCGGTGTGAAATCGACGCGGTGCTTGCCGCGAAGGCGTTTGGCGACGTAAGAAGCAAGGCGTCCGATGACGACGTCAGTCGCGTCAATCACGACCCACTTGTGCTCCACATCTGCTGGTGCGTTATAGGTTTTCATCGCTCTAATCAGAGCCTCTCGCTTTCGGAGTTCATGGAATGCAATTCAAGCGCTGGCGTTTAAGCGCCGCTTCCCCCCTTGTCAACGCTGGGGTTGGCCTTGCCCTGCTTTTTACAGCATCGGCCTGTTCCAAACAAGACAAAGCCGCCGATACCGGGGCTGAAGCCCCTGTGATTGCTGCAGAGACCGTCCTTCCCGCCGTCTGGTCCACGCGTCCGCTGGAGGGTGAAGTCGCCTCCATCGCGCTGTCAGGCGGTTTACGCGGCATTCTGGCGGTCGCCTATGAGAAAGGCGGCCTGCAATTTTACGACATGGAAGCTGAAAAACTGGGCGAAAAGTCCAATTTCAGGCTGAAATCGCTGGCAAGCGGCCAGGCATCCATCGTCGAGGACCGCTCAATCACTGTTTTCCCTGGAATCACACGCAATGGCGAGCTGAAGGCCTACATCTATGGTGAAGGCCTCATCGCGCCCGCCCAGATCGACCTGCCGGTCAATGTCGACAATGCGATTGGCGGCGTCTGCTCCGGCCCCGCGCCCGGCACGGGCCTGATGCGCCTCGCATTCTGGACCGATACGAATAACCGCGTCCTGCAGAATGGCATCCTGCGCGAATCGAATGGCGAACTGGCCTGGTCGGCCGGCGAATCGACCTTCACCGACTTCCCGGTCAAATCATGCGCCTTTACCAGCGACACACTGGTTGCCTCACCGCGGGCCTCAAGCGCCGCGTCGCTGGTGCGCGGACCGCTCGACGCGCTGGTTTCGCTGGAAGACGGCAAACTGGGCATTTCGACCGACCTCGGCATGACCAATACCGAGATCGACGTGAAGGACGGGATCACCATTGTCGCACCCGACACGCCAGTCGCACTGGCCGCGATGGGCACGATGATGTCTGGCGGATATCCGGGCGGGCTGATCGTCATCGCGGGCGAAACCCGGCCTGGTGAGCATCATGCCGTGTTTGTCGACCCGAGCCCGCTGACATTGTCGACCAACTGATCCGGGCCGCGGGAGAGCCAGACCAGCCGGACAGCGGCCAGTGTGACGATCACGCCCAGACCCTGGTGTACCAGGGCCAGGTTCATCGGCGCGGCACTGACGAGCGTGAGGATTCCCCAGACCGCCTGCAGGCTGACAAGGACGGCCAGCCCGGCAAATGCGTGCCGCAGGGCGGTCTTGCGGAACGCCCACGCGGCCACGAGCGCGGCAACCCAGATCAAATAGGCCAGCATGCGGTGGTTGAACTGTGTGGTCGCGCGGCCTTCGAACAGGCTGCGCAGGCCGAGCCCTTCGCCAAGATAGGAACCGGGCACGAATTCACCGGCCATCAGGGGCCAGTCCGTGTAGCTGCGCCCGGCATCGAGGCCTGCCACGAGGGCGCCGGCTGCCATCTGGACGAAGATCAAACCGCACAAAACCGCGGCCACCATGCGGACCGGCCGCGCCACCGGCGGGCGCTTCCGTCCACCCAGATCGAGCCATAGCCAGGCTGTTCCGGCAATGATGACCAGCGCCAGCATGAAATGGGTTGCCAGGCGATAGGGCGCGACATCAACGCGGGTTGTTTCACCGATACCGCTGGACACCATCCACCAGCCGATGAAACCCTGCAGCCCCCCGAGCAGGATGAGGATGATGAAGCGGGTCGCGAGACGGCGGCTGAGCCAGCCCCGTATGGCGAAGATGGCAAAGCCGAACATGGCGACAAGGCCGATCAGGCGGCCGAACAGGCGATGGCCCCATTCCCACCAGAAAATCTGTTCGAATTCAGCCAGCGACATGCCGGAATTCTGCAGCCGGTATTCGGCTGTCTGCTGGTATTTCTCGAACAGGCTTTGCCATGCCACATCGCTCATCGGCGGAAGGGCACCCTTGATGGGGTCCCATTCGGTAATGGACAGGCCGCTATCAGTCAGGCGTGTGGCACCGCCGATCAGGATCATCGCATAGACAAGCACGCCGACGATCACGAGCCAGTTTCGCATCCAGCGCGTTGCGAGTGGGGATTTGCCTGTTTGAGACATGCGGCCTACATGGCCTATTGGCACGGCGCGGCAAGAGGCAACCGTGTCGCAGCGTACTTTATCCGAGCCTGACAGGAACCGAGACCGCCATGCGCAAACCCGTTGCCAGCCTGATCCTGCTTGTGTTTATCGTCCTGTATATCGTGCTGGTCGGCACGTTTTCCGGCATGATCGAGACCTGGCCGCGCTGGGCACAGCTCGTCTTCTATGTGATCGCCGGGTTTGCCTGGATCCTGCCGCTTAAGCCGCTGTTTGCCTGGATGAATGACGGGACGCCGCAGGATAGCGACGACTGAGCGCTGGCCTGGCTATTCGTCGTGACGGCGTGACGTTTCCCGCAGGCGCGCCAGGATCACGGCCGGGTCTTCCGGCGTGGAGATGTCCTCAGGCGAGGGATAATCATCATCCTCTTCCTCTTCGGACGCAGATTCAGGTTCAGCTTCGCTTTCGATCTCGCGTACCGGTTCGGCTTCCGGTTCCTCGTCGGTGACACCGTCAAACAGGTCGCTATCAGCCTGCGCCTTGAGGCGCCCCATGACCGTCTCACCGCCAACCAGCGTCTGGCCAGGCCAGATCAGCATGCCCACAGCTGTGGGAACATAGACGTCGCACCAGCCACCAAGGCGGCGCGTGCCGAAGGGGCGGCCGAGACGGACGATGTCGCCGGCTTCTGCTGCAAGGTCGATGCGGGGTCCGAGACCGCCGGACGCAAGGCGCACGCCGACCTGCTGGCCGCGGCTTTCGAATGTGAGATAGGCGCGCGCCAGACCGTCATCCTCGGCGCGGGTGGCCAGGGGCACGCTGTTTTCGCCCGCTTCATAGATCATCGATTCAACGCTGCCTGAAATCGGCGTGTAGACCTTGTTGGTCGACGAGGGGGCCGAGGCAATGCGGATGCGGGTGGTGCTGGAATCCGTCAGTCGCAGTTCGGAAGGGGCCTCGACACGGTCCACCGAGACGACGACGCCATCGCAGGGCGCCACGACGCCATTGGCAAGGTCTGGCGGGGTACGGTGCGACCAGCGGGCAGCCATCAGCGCCAGAACGACACCGGCAAAGCCGATCCAGAACAGCGGAGACCAAAGCGCGCCGAGCAGGAGCGCCACGAGCAGCGCGCCAAGCGCAGCCGCGACACCTTCCCAATCAAGGCCGATAGTCATCCAGGGCGTATTCCTGCGATCGAGATCTTCAGACATTCCAACAGCCCCTTCCCCGGGCAAACTCTAGTCGTCAACCAATGCCAGGTCGGCATTTTTCGCCTGACGTTCCCACATATCAGCATATTTGCCGCCTTTGGCCAGCAGGACGGCATGGTTACCGCGCTCGATGACCCTTCCTGCCTCAAGCACGAGAATCTCGTCGGCAGACTTCACGGTGGACAGGCGGTGGGCCACCATCAGCGTTGTGCGCCCCTCCGCCGCCTCCTCCAGCGCGTCCTGCACAGCTTCTTCGGTGGCGCTGTCGAGGGCGGATGTCGCCTCATCGAGCACGAGAATGGCCGGATCGGCGAGGATGACGCGCGCGATGCCGACGCGCTGCTTCTCGCCGCCGGACAGTTTCAGCCCGCGCTCGCCGACGCGGGTGTTCCAGCCGTCCGGCAGGCTGTCGATGAATTCGAGCAGCTGCGCGCGGCGGGCGGCATCGCGCAGGTCATCTTCGGTCGCGTCAGGGCATGCGTAGCCGATATTGTAGCGGATCGTGTCATTGAACAGGACAACATCCTGCGGCACGAGCCCCAGCGTCTTGCGCAGCGATTCCTGCGTCAGCGACCGCACATCCCTGTCATCCACCAGGACCTGCCCGGATTCGACATCGTAGAAGCGGAAAAGCAGTTTCAGGAGCGTCGACTTGCCCGCCCCGGACGTGCCGACAAAGGCGATCTTCTTGCCGGGCTGCAGGTGAAAGCTGACATCGCTGACACCCACCGCGCGGCCTTCATGGGAGAAGCCGACATTCTGGAACTTCACGTCGCCCTTCGGCGCGACCAGTTCGACCGCATCTGCGGCATCGAACACGTCGGCTTTCATCGCGAGCAGGCCAAACAGCTTTTCGAGATCCACTGCGCCCTGCTTGATCTCGCGCCAGGCCCAGCCAAGAATGTTCAGCGGTGCATAGAGCGAGAGCAGCATCAACATGACAGCCGTCAGGTCGCCGATCTGCATCTTGCCATCGATCACGTTCCAGGCCGACAGGACCAGCACGGCCAGCAGGCCGGCATTCATCACCAGCGCCTGAACCGCGTTCAGGATATACATGCTGCGCACCGTCTCGACGTAGCGGTCATTGTAGACGCCCATGGCGCTATCGAAGCGCCCGGTTTCGCGCCTTTCGGCGGCGAAGGATTTGACCGTCTCGAAATTGGTCAGGATATCGACGGCCATCGCGCGGAAATGCGTGTCTGCCTCGTTCATCCTGCGGCGCTGGCGTACACGCCATTCGGTGATGATGACGGTGGCAACCACATAGATGATGATCGTGGCCACCGCGATCAGGGAGAGACGGATATCATAGGCGACACCCAGGGCGATTGACGCGAGGATCAGGCGAATGAAAGTCGGCCCGATATTGAACGCCAGGAAGCGGATCAGGTAATCAATCGCCCCGGCGCCACGCTCGATGATGCGGTTCAGTGCGCCTGTGCGGCGCGTCTGGTGAAAGTTCAGGGAGAGCAACTGAGCGTGGCCGAACGCATCAACACTCGCGACACGCTGCGCGTCCTGGCTGACCGGCGCGAAGAGGTAATCGCGCATCTGCGGCAGGCCAGCCGCAAGGAAGCGGACGCCGATACCAATCGACAGCCAGAGGGCAGCGGATGCAAAGGCAGGGGCGATGCCGGCTTTCGGCGCGGCCTGGTTGATCGCATGCCCAAGCACGAGGGGCGAAACGACCTCAAGCACGGATGCCACCAGCGTGAGAACAACCGCGATGGCCATGGTCGGCCGCCACCTGGCAAGTTCCGGCCGGCCGAGTAATTTCAGGATGCGCAGGATTGAAACGCCAATGCCGCCATCAGCACTGTCGATCTTGTCGTGATTGGCGGGCGTTTCAGTCGGTTTTGTCATCCCGGCCATATGGGGCGGAATCGCCCGAAGACAAAACGCCATCTGACTGTCACGTAACGTCACAGACATTGGAACTGGCAAGATGGCGTCCCAATGGCTATCTGTGCGGGTCGTTCAAACAGCCGGATTCCACCATGACCAAGCTAAAATCCATCTGCGTCTATTGCGGTGCATCTGATGCCGTCAGCCCGGGCTATATAGCGCTCGCCGAGGAGCTGGGCCGCGAACTGGCCAAGCAGGGTATCCGGCTCGTTTACGGTGGCGGCGGTGTGGGCCTTATGGGCGCCTGCGCCCGTGCTGCACATGAATCGGCAGGCGACGTGCTGGGAATCATGCCCCGCTTCCTGCTGCAGAAGGAACGCATTTTCGAAGATGTCGAACATCGCATCGTCGAGGACATGCACACGCGCAAGCAGATGATGTTTGACGAATCGGACGCGTTCATCGTGCTGCCGGGCGGGATCGGCACCCTGGAAGAAGCCGTCGAGATCCTGTCCTGGGCCCGCCTTGGCCTTCACGCCAAGCCGATGGCGTTCCTGGATGAGGACGGGTTCTGGGAACCCTTCTTCGACCTGATGGAAAAGATCATCGATGGCGGCTTCACGCCGGAGAGTTTCCGGTCGCTGCTCGTGCATTCCGATTCGCCGCAGACCGCGATCCAGGCCTTGAGCGACCGGACTATCGTGCTCGACGCCTAGCTAACGCCCTGGAAGCCGGTCACGTCTTCGGCGGGTTTCTTGTTCAGGTCCATTCCAAGCGACAGCACAATCGCCGAAGCGATGAAGATCGATGAATAGGTGCCGATACAGATACCCCAGATCAGCGCGAAGCTCATGCCGCGCAAGACGGGGCCGCCCAGGAAGAAAATCGCGAACAGGGCCAAGAGTGTCGTGCCGGATGTCAGCAGGGTACGCGACAGCGTCAGGTTAAGGGCCTGGTTGATCACCTGGCGATCCGGCATCTTCTTGTACTTGCGGCGTTCTTCACGCACGCGGTCAAAAACGACGACAGTATCGTTCATGGAGTAACCAATGATCGTCAGAAGTGCGGCGATGGTCGTCAGGTTGAACTCAAGCTGCAGCAGCGAGAAGACGCCCAGCGTGATGATGACATCGTGGGCCAGCGCAGCCACGGCGCCGACCGAAAACTGCCATTCGAATCGGAACCATATATAGCCCAGCATCAGCACAAGCGCAGATATCAGTGCCATGATGCCCGAGCGGAACAGTTCACCTGACACTTTCGGACCAACGGAGTCATCGCGCAGGAAATCTTCGTCCGCGAGCCCGAGCGTTTCCTTCAGCGTGCTGGCGACGATTTCATTGGTCAGCTGCTGTGCCCGCTCTGCCTGCAATTCAGGTGCGAGGGTCGCAAAGTCCTCTCCCAGCAGCGAGGGATCGGCGGCGCCAAACTTCACGACGACAATCGACCGCGCATCCGTGCCAACCGCAGTGTTCACTTCAGCAGGGAATGGCATCGCGGCCCTTACAGATTCCACTGTCAGCGTCTCGGTTTGCTGCAATTCCATGACCGTGCCACCGGCAAAGTCGACGCCGAGATTGAGGCCCCGCGTCGACAGGAGGAAGATCGACGCCGTGATCATGAGCACGGACAGGATGGCCCCGCCGAGACGGAGGTTCATGAAATTGAGCTTGGTGCTTTCAGGCCAGTATCTGAGCAACATGGTTTCTCTCCTGTCCGCCTAAAGCACGAATTTTTTGGGTTTGAAGCCCTTGAGCCACGACACGGTGAACCATCGGGTCAGGACGAATGCCGTGAACACCGAGGTGATAATGCCGATGGCAAGGGTAACGGCGAATCCCTTCACCGGGCCGGAGCCCAGGAGGTAAAGGATGGACGCGGCAATGAATGTCGTGATGTTGGCATCCAGAATGGTCGACAGGGCCCGCTCGTAGCCGGCCTGAACAGCGGTCAGCGGTGAACGCCCGGCACGCTGTTCTTCCCGTATGCGCTCGAACACGAGCACGTTGGCATCGACCGCCATACCGATGGTCAGGATGATGCCTGCAATCCCCGGCAGCGTCAGAGTAGCGCCAAGGCCGGACAGCGCGCCGATGATCAGGATGATGTTGGCGGCGAGTGAGCCGACCGCGAAAAATCCCATCAGGCCATAGGCCAGGACCATAAAGGCTGCGACGAGGGCGAGACCGATAAGCGAGGCGCGCACACCGGCGCGGATCGAATCCTGCCCCAGCGTGGCGCTGACCGTGCGCTGGTCGAGGAACTGGACCTTGGCCGGCATTTCGCCTGCCTCGATGATGGCCGCCAGATCCTGCGCTTCCTCAATCGAGAAATCGCCCGTGATCCGCACGCTGCCGCCCGGAATTGGCTCATTGATGCGTGGCGCAGACATGATCGTGTCATCAAGAACGATGGCGAAAAGCTTGCCGGAATTGTTGCGCGTTGTCTGGAAGAACTTGGACGCGCCATTACCGTTGAGGCGGAAATTGATCTGCGGGCGGTTGCCGTCATCATAGCCCTGGCTGGCCGTGGCAATATCTGCGCCCGTCACTTCCGGAATGTTGCGGACGAGGAGCGGCCCGGTTTCAGGCCCTGACAGCAGGCGATAGCCTGGCTTCACGACGCCCTTTTCGGCAGCCGCAATGGCCGAAGGGCTGCTCTCGACAAGGTTGAAGGTCATCTTGCCGTCCCGGCTCAGCAGGCTTTTCAGGCGGGTCGCGTCCGGCTCGCCGGGCGCTTCCAGGATGATGCGGCTGTTGCCCTGGGGTGTGATCGAGATTTCGCTCACGCCTTCCGGGTCGACGCGGCGGCGCACGATCGTCATCGTCTTGGCCAGCGCATCCTTCATCAGCGCTTCTTCCGACGACCCTGGAACGGAGACCGTGATGAGCGCCGGCCCCGCAGGCTCGATCTCATAGGTCTTGGCGCCACCAATCGCACCTTCGACACTGCCATTCAGTTTGCGGATACGGGTCAGTGCCTCATCCACGGGGAAGTTACCGTCCGCGTCAGGCCGGGTCAGCTGCACATTGAGCACACGTCCGTCGACTTCCGACAGGTGCCCGATCAGCGGCTGGCCATCGCGATTGCTCAGAGCGTTGCGAATGTCGATCGCGAAGACTTCGAGCCGGTTGGCCACGACTTCGTTCGGATTGATCTCCATCATCAGGTAGACGCCGCCCTGAAGGTCAAGGCCGAGATTGACGCCCTGCTTGGGAACCCCGGCCGGTGCACCGGACATGTTCACGGCATTGGGCAAGGCCATCATCACGCCCCACAGCATGATGCCGAGGATCAGGCAGACCTTCCAGACGGGAAACTGTAGCATGTATTAGTCCTTGGACGGGAGAATGGCCGGAACGGCGGGCCTAGTCGTTGGCGGCGACCGGTTCGGTCTTGCCGCGCACTTCGACGATCATGGCCTTGATCACGCGAACGCGTACATTTTCCGCCAGTTCGACAGTCACTTCCGTTTCGCCGACCTTGGAGACCTTGCCGATCAGTCCGCCGGACGTGACGACATTGTCGCCGCGCTTGACGGCTTCGATCATGGCGCGGTGCTTCTTGGCACGCTGCTGCTGGGGGCGGATCAGCAGGAAGTAGAAGATCAGGATCAGCGGCAGGAAGAACATCACCTGCGTAAGGATGCTGGGGCCTGCTGCGGCCGGTGCAGCCTGGGCCAGCGCCGGAAGGGACAGACCCGCAAAAGTGACGGTTGCCGCGGCGAATTTGTTCAACATGTTGGTCCACTCCCTGTAACCCGTGTGCCGCGTCGCCAGATCATGGCGCCCGCGAAAGACTTGACCCTATAGCTGTGGCCGCCAGCATTGGCAAACAAGCCCTGCAGGCCGCGTGAATCTGTCCTAAAGCGCCTTTGACGCCCCGTCCATCAGCGGTGGAAGCGGCCGGGCGATGGCGAGACGCTCCTGCGTGCCGTCCGCGCCCATGCGCAACAGATGCTGCGCGTCAGCCGTCCGGAAAGGGGCAATCAGCGCTCCGCCCTTCGCCAGTTGCTGCAACAGCACGTCCGGTACCTCATCAATCGCCCCCGTCAGCAGGATGCGGTCATAGGGGCCGCGCTCGGGCCAGCCGAACAGGCCATCGCCATGGCGGACCGCCACATTGCCGAGGCCAAGCTCGAGCATGCGCCGGCGGGCGGCGTCACAGAGGCGGCGATAGCGGTCCATCGCAAACACATCTGCGCCAAGCTGGGCCGCCAGGGCCGCCGTGTATCCGCTGCCGACACCCACCAGAAGAATACGCGCCTCCCGGACCTGGCGGATCTGGAGGGCCTGCAGCAGCTGGCCGGTCACGGCCGGGCGCGGCACGATCTGGCCGCAGGGAATTGGCAGGATGCAGTCCTCGAAGGCAAGCTTGTCGAGCCCGGGGCCATCAACGAACGCGCCCCGGTCGATCGTTTCCATCGCCTTCAATACGCCGTCATCGGTAATCCCCTCCTGCCGCAGATGCAGGACAAGCCGCGCGGCGCGGAAGGGATCGGCGATCAGTTCGGCCATGTCTCGCGCAATTCCTTGAGATAGGCCTCGTGCGTCAGATCAACATGCAGGGGCGAGACCGAGACAAAGCCGTCATAGATCGCGCGCAGATCGGTTCCGGCATCGGGTTTTGACAGCTTGCCCTTGTAGCCGATCCAGTAATAGTCGTTCCCGCGCAGGTCTTCGCGCCGGTCTGTATGGATGATGCTCTCATCGCGAAAGCCCTGACGGGTGATCTGGATGCCCTGGACGTCTTCTGGCTCACGGTCCGGAAAGTTGACGTTCATCACGACATCGGTGGGCCAGCCCTTCGCAATCAGCGGCTCCAGGGTCTTCGCGCCCCAGGCCCGCGCCGTCGCCCACGGCAGCGAGCCGCGCTCGCGAAAGCTCTGCGCCTGGCTGAGGGCAATTGACGGGATGCCCAGCTGCATGCCGAACATGGCGGCGGCAATGGTGCCGGAAAAGCTCGTATCCTCGGCAATGTTCTGGCCGCGATTGACGCCGGAGAGCACAAGATCGGGCGCATCCGGCATCAGGTCCTGCATCGCCAGAAGCACGCAATCGGACGGCGTGCCCGCAATGGCCCACGCCTTGGCGCCGACCTTGCGGGTGCGCACCGGATGGGTCAGCGAAATGGCGCGGCCCTTGCCGGACTGTTCCTCTTCCGGCGCAGCGATCCAGATATCGTCGGTCAGTTCCTTGGCAATATCCTCGAGCACGGCGAGGCCGGGGGCGTTGATACCATCATCATTGGTGAGGAGGATTCTCACGCAATCACCTCCAGCCCGCCCATATAGGGTCGCAGCACGTCCGGCACCGTGATGGAGCCGTCTTCGTTCTGGTAGTTCTCGATAACGGCAACCAGCGTGCGGCCGACGGCGAGGCCGGAGCCGTTGAGCGTGTGGACGAATTCAGGCTTGGCGCCGGCCTCCTTGCGGAAGCGCGCATCCATGCGGCGGGCCTGGAAGTCTCCGCAATAGGAGCACGAACTGATCTCGCGATAGGTGTTCTGGCTCGGCAGCCAGACTTCGAGGTCATAGGTCTTGCGGGCCCCTGCCCCCATGTCGCCGGTGCAGAGCAGCACGCGGCGGAACGGCAGGTCGAGGCGTTTCAGCACTTCCTCAGCGCAGCCTGTCATGCGTTCAAGCTCAGCGAGGCCGGCTTCTTCATTCTCCACGATGGAGACGAGTTCGACCTTGTTGAACTGGTGCAGCCGGATCATGCCCTTCGTATCGCGCCCCGCACTGCCCGCTTCGGACCGGAAGCAGGGCGTGTGGGCGGTGAAGCGGAGCGGCAGGCGTGCGGCGTCGAGGATCTGGTCACGGACGAGGTTTGTGAGGGGAACTTCGGCGGTGGGGATGAGGTAATGCGGAATACCGGGGACACTCACAATCCCACCGTCGTTGGCGGGGATCTCCTCGATCCTCTGAGTCTTGAACAGATCTTCCTCGAACTTCGGTAACTGCCCTGTACCAATAAGTGCATTGCTTCGCACCAGGAGCGGCGGGCTCACTTCCTCATAGCCATGGTCGTCCGTCTGCAGGTCGAGCATGAAGGCCGCCAATGCGCGTTCCATGCGGGCGAGCTTGCCGCGCAGGGCCACAAAGCGGGCACCGCTCATTTTGACGGCGCTGTCGAAATCCATCTGGGAGAAGCCGAGGCCGCTTTTCAACACCTCGCCAAGGTCGGCATGGTCTTTCGGGTTGTTGATCCCGCGCGGTGTGCCCCACGGCTCGCCGACCTGAATATTGCCATCTTCGTCGCTGCCTTCCGGCACTTCGGCGAGCGGCAGGTTGGGCAGACCCATCAGGATGTCGTCGAGCAACGCCTTGGCGGCCGCTTCCTGCTCGCCTGCCGTCTCGATGGTCTGTTTGGCCTTAGCGACCAGCGCCATCAGGCGCGCGGCTTCATCCTCGTTCTTTTCCGCCTTGGCCCGGCCGATCAGCTTGGAATTCTCATTGCGCACCTTTTCGGCATCCTGCTTGTCGGTGACCGCTTTGCGCAACGCGCCGTCATGGGCAAGGATATCCGAAACCACATCGCCCAGCCCCGGCTTGCGGCGGTTCCAGGCGGCGCAGAAGGCGTCCGGGTTGTCTCGGATGGCGCGAATATCGAACATGGAATGGTCCTGCAGTGGCTGTCGCTACAGGCTCTAATGCGCCGCGCGCGCGGCGTCCACTATGCGGTGGCTTCTGCGCTGGCCTGCGAGACGGCCGAAGCCGTCTTCTTTGGCACGCGGCAGATCACCTGCGTGCCATTGCGCTTTTGCGGACGCACCTCGATGCACGGCTCGATGGCACGCAGGCGCAGCATCATCACGGCGAAGTTGCGCAGGCCGAACCAGGCCGGCTGGCCCTTGAGCGGCGTCGTGGAAAAGTCCGGAATGGCTGACAGGGCCTTGATGATCTTCTCGCGGGCAATCGGCTGGTCGGGTGTGCGCGCGCCCAGCTCCATCACAAGTTCGGCTGCGCGGGTCAGGTGGGGGTGCTGGTCCTGCGGGCGCGGATCGTGGGATTCGGCCTCGTCGCGAACCGCGTTGCGCACCTTCATCATCAGCGGCGAGCGGCGCTCCTGCACCAGCCGCGGAGCCGGGACGTCAGGCGGCGGACTGCGGAACCGGTACCATTTGCGTTTGGCGCGCTCATACTCGCACGCCGCCTTGAGCGCCGACATGTGAACGACGCCGTCGGCATGCTGGCTGTAGAGCTCATAGGTCGGGTCTGTTTCCTTGCCCGCAGTCACCACACGCAAGCGGGGAGACTGGATGCGATTCACCACAGGAACGAAATCTGAATCGGTCGTCAGGACGATGATTTCCTCAAGGTCCTTGAGATGGAGAGCCATTTCGATGGCGTCCATGGTGAGCACGATGTCGGCCGAACTCTTGCCCGACGAGATCTTGTTCTTGGCAAAGGCGCGGCAATTGAAGGCCTCGAACCCGGCCGCCTCGAAGGCTGCCCTGTGGACGTCGTGCTGCAGGTTCCAGTAAACGCGCTTGGCCAGGAATTTCCGGCGCTTCTGCTTGCGCGACAGCGCGCCATCCTCAAGCCAGAGAAGCCATTTTGCGACATTTTCGGTGAAGCCTTCGCCCGTTGCAGCGTAGATGTTGTCGAAATCGACAAGAAGAACGCTTTTCACGCGTGACAATAGGGTTCTCCCTGATTCGCTGCTTGGGCGAGCGCCTGATGTTCTACATTTAACAGGTCAATGCAACCGTGCACCGCACCAAAATGCCTACTCGGCGGCGGCCGCGGCATCCTCTTCATCCTGCTTCTTCTCGATCAGTTTCACGCAGAGGATGGAGATCTCATACAGGAGGTAGACCGGGCCGGTCAGCAGGAGCTGGGAGATGATGTCCGGCGGCGTGAACACGGCGGAAAATGCCAGAATGCCGACGATTGCATACTTGCGACCAGTGATCAGCGTCTGCGCCGAGACAAGGCCGATCTTGGCCAGCAGCGTGAGGATAACCGGCAACTGGAACGAAATCCCGAAGGCCAGCATCAGCGCCATGACCAGCGACAGGTATTCAGACACTTTCGGCAACAGCTTGATCGTGGCAACGCCGCTTTCGATCTGCTCCTGCGAAATCGAGAAACGCGCCAGCATTGGCAGCATCAGGATGTAGACGAACGCGGCGCCGGTCGCGAACAGAAGCGGCGCGACCACCAGGAAGGGCCAGAACGCCCCGCGCTCCTGCTTGTACAGGCCCGGCGCAACAAAGGAATAGACCTGCCAGGCGATCACGGGAAAGGCGAGGAAAATGCCTGCAAAGAGAGCGAGCTTCACCTTGGCGAAAAAGAATTCCATCGGCGCGGTGAAGATCAGCTCCAGCGGCGCGCCGCGAACGGCTTCCGCCTTGGCCGCAAAGGGGGCAAGCAGGAAGTCATAGATCGGCTGGGCAACGAAAAAACAGCCGAGCGCAGCAATGCCCAGCGCGACCAGCGAGAAGATCAGGCGCGAGCGCAGCTCTGTCAGGTGTTCAAGCAGCGGCGCCCGGCTGGCTTCCACTTCATCAAGGATTTCCGGCTGTTCGTCTTTGGGCGGGACCGTATTCACGCAGCGTCGTCCTTGGACTTGGGCTCTGCCTGCGGGGTTTCGACCTCGGCCGCCTCCTTGCGCATGACGGCGGCGTTGATGTCGCTTTCCATATTGGCGAGGTCGTCCTGGGCAGCTGTCATGGCATTGTTGCGCTTGAGATCCTCGATCTCCTTGCGCAGGTCTTCGAGTTCGCTCTGGCGGGCGATATCCTCAAAGGCTGCCTGGAATTCGCGGGCCATGCCGCGCGCCTTGCCCACCATCTGGCCGACCTTGCGCATCATGAACGGCAGGTCCTTCGGACCCACGATGATGAGCGCCGCAAGGGCCAGCAAGAGAAGTTCGGAAAATCCGACGCCGGGCAGCATTATGCGCCCTCCACCAGGAACATTATGACGAGGCTTTCGACTCGTCTTTCTTCGGGGTCACGTTGACAAGATCGTCCTTGTCAACGGACTTCGGTTCGTCATCATCCGCGAGCCCCTTGCGGAATGAGCGCACACCCTTGGCCATATCGCCCATGATCGAGGAAATCCGTCCGCGGCCACCGAACAATAGCAGCGCTACCACGATGACGAGGACGATCTGGAGAGGTCCGATTGAGCCCATGGGGGCCTCCTGAATGCTTGTTGCGCAATGCAGCATAGCGCCGCGTTCCGGCTGGAACAATGGGTCGAAGCTGTTAAAGGAAGTGGCATGCGTATCGCCACATGGAATGTCAACTCGATCAAGGCCCGCCTTTCCACCGTTCTGGAAGTGCTGGGCGCGATCGATTGCGACGTCGTTTGCCTTCAGGAACTCAAATGCGAGACTGACGGCTTTCCCTATCTGGAACTCGAGGAGCTCGGGTGGACCTGCGCGGTTCACGGGCAAAAATCCTATAATGGCGTGGCCATCCTTTCGAAATACCCGCTCGATGATGTCCAGCGCGGCCTGTCCACAATGGAAGATGACCAGGCGCGCTATATCGAGGCGCTGGTGATGGCGGACACGCCCATCCGCGTGGGCGGCCTCTACCTGCCCAACGGAAACCCGGCGCCGGGCCCGAAATACGACTACAAGCTGGAATGGATGGACGCGCTGGAAGGCCATGCCCGCGCATTATTGAAAACCGAGGAAGCCTTCGTTCTATGCGGTGACTACAACGTGATCCCGGGCGTCAATGACAGTTGGGACGAGACTGTCTGGGCCGATGACGCGCTTGCCCTCCCGGAAACCCGCCAGGCCTTCCGGCGCCTGAAAAACCTTGGCCTGACCGATGTGTTCGAAACCTGCGACGGCCGGGCGCATCAATACACATTCTGGGATTATCAGGGCGGTGCCTTCCAGAAGGACCACGGCATCCGGATCGATCACCTCCTGTGCTCGCCTCAGGCGGCAGACCGGCTGACGGGGGTCGAAATCTATCGCAAGGCCAGAACGCTGGACAAGCCGTCAGACCATGTGCCGGTTATCGGAACTTTTGTCGGCTGAGGTCTATTTTGCAGGCGAGCAGGACCGGTTGTAATCGGCCACGTCCTGATTGAACTGGCGCGCATTGGACTGCAAAGCAAACTCGGCCTGCGCAAAGGCGCGGCGCGCCGCATCGAATTCGGCCTTCGCCGCATCGGCGGCCTGCGCGTTCGTGGATGAGGCAAGGCGCATGACCTGTGCGTCTTCATATTGCTCACCCAGCGCTTCGGCCTTCGCAGCCAGAGCATCTCGCTTTTCGGTCGCCGCGAGAATCTCGGCCTGCTTTGGCGCCAGCGTCACCTGCATGGCCTTGCAGCGTTCAACCTGTTTTGGGGACAGGGTATCTGCAGCCGCCGGCAGGGCAGCCAAAAGGACAATCGAAACAAGGAAAGATCGGATCATGGGCAGGCATCTCGCATTTGCGTGCCTCCCTAATGCGGGATTCCGGCTGAAGCAAACCTGAATGAGCGCGCCACAGCGCCGCCCCAATTGGGTGCGGCCTGCGCCTGAATTGACTTGATGCCGTTCGCGACAATGAAAAATAAGCAATCAATCACTTTGCCGCATTTTGGCCACAATCACACATCAGTTTGTGATTGATCGCTCACATAGCGGCGTAACAGGAGAACAGACATGCCCAACGCCCCTTCTGCCATGACAATTGCGCGTCCCCTCCCCCAGGTGGCCGCCCATCGCGCCGTGACGCTCGACCAGCTGGTTGCACCATTGGACATACCGGCTGAGTTGAGCGCGGCTCGCTGGGCACCAAAATGGACGCTGACCCTGCCGATCAAATTGCTCGCTGCGTTCACGCTGCCCGCAAACCCCGCATGAGGTCAGGCGCCCGGCTCCTGGCGGCGGCGCTTGGCGACGACCACGTCGATGATGTTGAACACCGCAGCAAAATCGCTGAGCAATTCACGCACCCGGTCCGGGTCGTCGAGGCGCTTGAACATGCTGCCCGGTTCGAACAGGTCGCTGCCCTGAAGCGTGATGAATAGCTCGCCACTATCGAAGCAGCATTTCAGCTTGCCGCCATGGAATGTTTTTTCCAGATCGACCAGCTTCTGCATCAGGTCGGGCGTCAGCAGGTAGCGGCTCTCGACCTGGTCTGTCGTGTAGACTTCGAAAATCCGTTCGAATTCCGGGTCTTCCAGCATCGCCCGCTGCATGCCCTTGCCGCCGCCGAACCGGTTGAAGAACCCGGCATCGCGGGTGACCAGCGTGCGGCCATAAAATGTCTTGTCGAACTGGAAGCGCAGGCACTGGCCCTTGAACACGGTCACCCAGCGGGTCTGCGTCCGGCCTTTCGAGTCGGTCGACCGCCGCCGCTCTTCGAGATGCGCCTCGAACAGTTCGAACGCGACGCCCTTGCGTGTGCCGGTGACCAGGTCCTCGTAACTTGCGCGATCCCAGCCGGGAACGATGCCGACTTCCCGATGCTGGTAGATCGACGCGACCTGCCCGGGGCTTTCGGTGAAGTTCAGTTCGAATTGACGCGCGACAGGCGCGACCAGCAGGGTCTTTGCTTCCTTGCCGAGCTTTGCGACATCGCGCGCACCCCACCAGACATAGCCGAACCCGACAATTGCCGCGACAATGGCCAGGATCGGAAGCTTGGCGACGAACAGGCCGAGCAGCACACCAGCAATACCGATACCCCCACCGACATACCGCGCCTGGCGCGCCTTCGCGACGGCCGCAATCCGCTCGCCTTCCCGGGCCTGCAGGGCAGGGCGGATCTCGTCCTGGAAGATGCGCGCAAAGTGGCTGAAGCCCTCCGGCAGGCTCGACAGGGCACTGGTAATCGCCGGATCAATCGGGTCGGGGCCGCCACCGGGCAGGTCAGGCCTGTCGTCAGTCATTCAGCATGTCTCTCCAATGGCCATGGGCGAATACTAGACTGAGCCGGCCCTGCGCCGGAAGGCCTCAAATGTCCGCGTAAACGTGACCTTCGCCTTCGAAGCCGGAATGCGTAACCGCGCCCTCATGGGCAGGCCCGACCAGTTTGGCGAACTTTTGCAATGCGCCGGAACCATACATGGTCGTACGCGGCTTCCAGTTACGCTTGCGGTCTTCCAGCTGAGACGGCGTCAGCTGGACATCAATCGTGCCCTTGATAGCGTCGAGCGTGATGATGTCGCCATCTTCTATCAGGCCGATCGGGCCCGCATCGGCCGCTTCCGGTCCGACATGGCCGACGCAGAAACCGCGGGTCGCGCCGCTGAACCGCCCATCCGTAATGAGGGCCACCTTGTCGCCCATGCCCTGGCCGTACAGCGCTGCCGTCGTCGACAGCATCTCGCGCATGCCGGGACCGCCCTTGGGCCCCTCATAGCGGATGACCAGGACGTCACCTTCCTTGTAGTTGCGCTCGCTGACGGCCTTGAAACAAGCGGCCTCGCCATCGAAAACGCGCGCCGGACCGGTGAAGGTGAGGTTCGCAAGGCCGGCCACTTTCACGATGGCCCCGTTCGGCGCAAGCGATCCCCACAGACCGACCACGCCGCCATTCGGCGAGATCGGATCGGAAGCCTCGCGGATGACTTTCTGGTCCTTGTTGAAAACCACGTCCTTCAGGTTTTCCGCCACTGTCTTGCCGGTGACCGTCATGCAGTCGCCATGGATCAGGCCCGCATCATACAGTGTCTTCATCAGCATGGGCACGCCGCCCGCCTCGCCGAAATCCTTGGCGACGTATTCGCCGCCGGGCTTGAGGCTGGCAATATAGGGCGTCTTCGCGAATATTTCGGCCACGTCCTTCAGATCGAACTGGACACCGCATTCATGCGCCATCGCAGGCAGGTGCAGGCCGGCATTGGTCGACCCGCCGGTCGCGGCGACGACCACGGCGGCATTCTCGAACGCCTTGCGCGTGCAGATGTCGCGTGGGCGGATATTCTTCTCGATCAGGTTCATCACGGCCTTGCCGCTCTCGACGCAATATTCGTCGCGCTCCAGGTAAGGCGCCGGCAGGGCCGATGAAAGCGGCAGCGCGAGGCCGATGGCTTCAGATACGCAGGCCATCGTGTTGGCCGTGAACTGGCCGCCGCAGGCGCCATCGCCGGGACAGGCAAGCTTTTCGAGCGCGTGCAGTTTTTCCTCGGTCATCTCGTTGGAACCGGCAGCGTGTGCGCCCACGGCCTCGAACACGTCCATCACCGTCACGTCCTTGCCCTCGAAGCGGCCGGGCATGATCGAACCGCCATAGATGAAGACTGACGGCACGTTGAGGCGCAGCATCGCCATCATCATGCCGGGCAGAGACTTGTCACACCCGGCAACGCCGACCAGCGCGTCATAGGAATGGCCGCGTATCGTCAGCTCGACCGAGTCCGCGATCACTTCACGGCTGACCAGTGACGAGCGCATCCCTTCATGGCCCATGGCGATGCCGTCGGTAACCGTGATCGTGCAGAATTCGCGCGGTGTGCCATCTGCCGCCTGAACGCCCTTGCTGGCGGCATGGGCCTGACGCATCAGCGCCGTATTACAGGGCGCGGCCTCGTTCCAGCACGACGCGACCCCGACAAACGGCTTCTTGATGTCCTTGGTCGAGAGACCCATCGCGTAATAGTAGGAGCGGTGCGGTGCGCGTTCCGGGCCTTCCGTCACATGGCGGGATGGCAGCTTGGATTTGTCCCAGGTCTTGGTCATGTCAGATCTTCCGTAAGTTCAGCCAACCGCACTAGCGCGCAATTCCTGTGCGGAAAAGGGGCTAAACGTCGCCACAGGTGGCAATTTTTGCCCCGGCGCTTCTGGTTTTTCGCTCAACGCTTGCTGAGTTCCCGGCGCGCCCGAAACAGGATGGCGCTTCTGGTTACAACCCTTCCAGGCTTTTGCGCGCGGCCTTCAGTTTCTCACGGCGATCCGTCCAGTCCACGATGCGTTCGCGGTTCTCCTCGACGATTTCCGGCGGCGCCTTGGAGACGAAGGCCTCATTGCCGAGTTTCTTCTCGGTCGAGGTGATATCCTTGTCGAGCTGGGCGATTTCCTTGTCGAGGCGCTTGCGCGCTTCGTCCACGTCAATCTGGTCGGCAATGTTGAGCGCAACCACGGTTTCGCCAACAACCGTCGAAACAGCCCCTGCCGGAACGGCTTCGTCCAGAACGATGTCTTCAAGGCGCGCGAGGCGTTTCAATATGTCCTCATGGCGAAAGGCGCGGTCCTCGATGACCGGCCCGGCGCTGACCAGCGACAGGGGAATCTTCGAACCGGCCGGCACGCCAAGGTCATTCCGGAGCGACCGGATCTCGGTGATCAGGTCCAGCACCCACTCGATTTCATCATCGGCGTCAGCATCACGCGCAATGTCGTATTTGGGCCATGACTGGTGCATCAGGAAGCCCTGGGACTCGGCGCGGCCCGCAGCGCGGCGCTCCCACAATTCCTCGGTCACAAACGGCATGAACGGGTGGAGCAGTTTCAGCGTCTCGTCGAGGACATAGCCGCACACGTCGCGCGTTTCCTGCTTGGCCGCATCATCCATGCCCATCAGCAGCGGCTTGATCAGTTCGAGATACCAGTCGCACAGCACGTTCCAGATGAACTTGTAGAGCGCGCCGGCCGCATCGTTGAAGCGATACTCCTCAATGGCCTTCGTGGCCTCGGCCTCGCAGGCAGCAAGCTCGCCCAGCACCCAGCGGTTCACCGGGCTGGTAACCCTGGCAAAGTCGATCTCGCCCGGTGCGCCGCACTCGTTCATCTCGGCAAAACGGGCTGCGTTCCACAGCTTGGTCGCGAAATTGCGGTTGCCTTCGACGGCCTGTTTTGACAGGCGGATATTGCGCCCCTGCCCGGCCATCCGGCCCATTGTGAAACGCAGGGCATCGGCGCCATATTCGTCGACCAGTTCCAGCGGGTCCATGGCATTGCCCTTGGACTTCGACATCTTCTGGCCCTTCTCGTCGAGAACGAGAGCGTGGATGTAAACATCCTTGAACGGAACTTCGCCCATGAACTCGATGCCCATCATCATCATCCGGGCCACCCAGAAGAAGATGATGTCGAACGCGGTGATCAGCGTGGCTGTGGGGTAGAAAGTGTCGAGCTCGGCCGTCTTGTCCGGCCAGCCCATGGTGGAGAACGGCCAGAGGGCGGAGGAGAACCATGTGTCGAGGACGTCTTCGTCCTGTTTCAGTTTTACGCCCTTGCCGGCCTGCGCCTGGGCTTCTTCCTCCGAATGAGCAACGTAAATCGTGCCGTCTTCTGCAAACCATGCAGGGATTCTATGCCCCCACCAAAGCTGGCGGGAGACGCACCAGGGCTGGATATTGTCCATCCAGTTATAATAGGTCTTTTCCCAGTTTTCGGGCACGAACCGGGTCTTGCCCTCTTTCACCGCCGCGATAGCGGGCTGGGCCATGGTCTTGGCGTCGACATACCACTGGTCCGTCATCCAGGGCTCGATCACGACATTCGAACGGTCGCCAAAGGGCTGTTCAATCTTGAGGTTCTCGATTTCCTGCAGCAGTTCGAGCGCCTCGAAAGCCTCGACCACCTTCTTGCGCGCATCGAACCGGTCAAGGCCGCGATACTCAGCTGGAATACCAGCCGCCTCCGCATCCCCGCCATCCGCGATGTGCGCCGTTGCGTTCAGGATGTTCAGCGGTATATGGCCTGCCCGCTTGCCGACTTCAAAGTCGTTGAAATCATGCGCCGGGGTGATCTTCACCGCGCCGGAGCCTTTCTCCGGGTTCGCATACTCGTCCGCGATGATCGGCACACGGCGGCCGACAATCGGCAATTCCACGAACTTGCCGACAAGGCCCGCATAGCGTTCATCATCCGGGTGCACGGCGACGCCTGTATCGCCAAGCATGGTTTCGGGGCGCGATGTGGCGACCACGATGTAATTGCGCGTCTCGGTGCCGGTGACGTTGCCGTCTTCGTCCTTGACCGGATGTTCGTAGGTCACATCATCCGCCAGCGGGTAGCGCAGGTGCCAGTAATGGCCCGCGACCTCGCGCTGGTCGACTTCGAGATCCGAGATCGCCGTCTGGAAATGCGGGTCCCAGTTCACGAGACGCTTGTCGCGATAGATCAGGCCCTTGTTGTAGAGCTCGACGAACACCTTGGTTACCGCGCGCATCATGTTGTTGTCAGCGTCGTTGCGGTCGCCCATCGTGAAGGCTTCGCGCGACCAGTCGCACGACGCGCCGAGCCGCTTCAGCTGGCCGACAATGGCGCCGCCGGATTCCTCTTTCCACGCCCAGACGCGATCCACGAAAGCGTCACGCCCCATCTCGCGGCGGCTTTCATTGCCCGCTTCGGCAAGCTGGCGCTCGACCACCATCTGCGTCGCGATCCCGGCATGGTCCGTGCCCGCCTGCCACAGCACGTTCTTGCCACGCATCCGCTCAAAGCGCACGAGCACGTCCTGCAGCGTATTGTTCAGCGCATGGCCCATGTGCAGCACGCCGGTGACATTCGGCGGCGGGATGACGATGGAATAGGCCTGCGCGCTGGTATCGCCGGAAGGCTTGAAACAGCCCGCCGCCTCCCAGGCCTCGTAGATGCGGGTTTCGGCTTCGGCAGGGTCAAATCGTTGGTCGAGCATGGGGACGAATGGTTCCGGGTGTTCTGGACAAAATGAAAAAGGCGCGCCTGTTGTGGCGCGCCCTTCCCTATAACGAATTTGTCGGGTGAGGCTAGCGCGCCATGCGGGCGATGCGCTGCACCTCGGCTTCAACCTTCTGCTCGACAATCGACGGCAGGTTGGCATCGAGCCATTCCTTGATCATCGGCTTGAGCAGTTCCCGCACGAGGCCTTCGATCGTGTTGTCGCCGCCGAGATCCATTTTCGAGATCAACTTGCCGAGCGACCCGGCGGCAGCATCGGCCGTATTGTCGTCGGTCAGGACGGTTTGCTGGTAGCGAGTGCTAGCAGGCATGTCGGTTTCCTTTGGCGCTTGGGCTTGAGGGCGCGGGGCTGGACGTGGCGCGGGAGCAGGTGTGGGTGCTGGTGCCGGTTCGGGCTCCGGAACGTGCCTGAAGACGGGCGTCGGCTCAGGCTGAGACATTTCGGCGGCACGGGCCGCGTCGAGCACACCCTGGAAGGCGCCGCCTGCATCGGGCTCGAAATCCGCGTCGTCCGATTCGAACGTCTCGTAATCCTCGTCCGTCTCGGAATCGAACATCACCTCATCGAGCTCATCCTCGGCAGATTCGAAGGCCGGTTCGGAATAATCGTCATCTTCGACAGCGGGCTCTTCGCGCACTGCCGTCGGCGTGCCGGGGCGGCGCGCATTGCTTGCATCATCTTCCGAGATGATCTTGCGGATCGACGCGAGGATTTCCTCCATCGTCGGTTCCTTGTGCGCTTCGTTGGCCATGTCAGCCCCTTACATTTTACCCATCAGAATCAATATAGATTAATGCGTAAGTCGTATCGGTTAACAACCACTTGACGCCATTAACCTTATTCTGAAGTCGGCGCCGTGCCCATGGGCACTGGCCTGTCCAGTTCGCCAGCCGCCCGCAACAGGCGATAGGCCGCGACATAGGCATCCCGTTCGGACTGGACCAGCGCGAGGCGTGCCTCGAACAATTGCTGCTCCTGATCGAGCACGTCCAGCGTGGTACGAACGCCAACAGCCAGTTCTTCCTTGGCGCCTTCATAGGCGATTTCAGCCGCATCAACCTGTCGCCGCGACGCCTCGATGGCCCGCAGTGACGCGTCATAGCCATACCAAGCCTGTGCGACCTGGGCACGTATCTGTCGCTCAAGCAGGTCGATCTGGTTGCGCGCCTGGTTCCGGCGAAGGCGGGCAGAGCTGACCTGGCTCTTGATCAGGCCGCCCGACAGGAGCGGGATCGACCCCTGGGCCACGGCCGAAACGTTCGTGTTGCGCTGATCCGGGTCGCCATAGGTCTGCTCGACACCAGCCGTGCCGATAATGTTGATCTGCGGCCTGTACTGCGCGCGGGCCACCTCGATGGCCTCGCCTGCGGCACGTTCGGAGTGGCGTGCCGCCTCAAGATCGGGATTGCCATCCAGCGCGACCGACACAGCCTCTTCCAGAGACGCTGGCAGCGGCGGAATGGGCGGCGGCGGCGGCAGGTCACCCGGCTTCAGACTGGTCAGGAACTGATAATTGGCTTCACTGCTCTCAAGCGCCGCTTCTGCACCAGCCAGGGCCGCGCGGGCCCCTTCAAGGCGGGCATTGGCGAGCGACACGTCGGTTCGCGTGACAACGCCGACCTCAAACCGGTCATCCGCCGCGCGCACCTGTTCGCCCGTCACTTCGACATTGTTCTTGCGAATCGCCACCGCTTCGCGATCACGCCGCACGTCGACATAGGCGGAGACAACCTGGAGGATCAGGTCCTGCTCGGCGGCATCGAACTGGGACTTGGCAGCATTGATTCCGGCCTTGGCCTGGCGGATTCCCGCGCTGACACGTCCACCCGTATAGAGCGGCTGAACGGCCTGCACCTGCGCGCTCGCAATGGGCCGGTCACCCAGGCCGAATGCCAGTGGGGATGTCGTATCGACATATTCATAGCCGGCGCTGCCGACAATATTCACGGTCGGCCGTTTGCCGGAACGGGCCTGTTCAAGGTTTTCACGGGCAATATCCGTCTCGGATCGCTGGATATCGAGTTGCGGATTGGTGGCGAACGCCGATGCAACCGCCTCATCCAGCGTCTCGCCCATCGCGGGGGCACCTGCCCATATTGCAAGGGTGGCTGCGCCCAACAGGCAACGATACTTTACACTCATCCCGAACTCCCTGACGTCCCGGTCTTGCGAACAGCTTATAGCCTGCAAGCCAGACCAGTGAACAGTGTTCACTTTTCTACCGAGTTAACAATGCGGCCAATTGAGCGCAGGGCGAATCAGAAAACGAAGGATTGCTTGCGGTCGAACTGCGCAAAACGGGGCGGCCAGGCGTCAAAACCATCGCGCGCGGACACTGTATCGCCCGCTTTCGTGAACACGGTGCCCCGGCCAAGCCCTTCACGCTCAGTCACAACAGCGACCAGGCGACCGCCATCTGCCAGCTGGGCGGTCCAGGCTTCGGGTACCGTCTCCACCATGCCGCAGACATAGATTACGTCGAAAGGCGCCTGGTCCGGCAGGCCTGTGTCGATCTTGCCTTCAACAGCAACGGCACGGTCCAGGTTGAGGGACGCGAAACGCGCGGACATGGCATCGACCAGCTCGGTTGTCTCTTCCAGAGCAATGACGGTCTCGGACAGGTGGCTGATCAGCGCCGCCTCATAGCCTGCCCCTGCGCCGATAACGAGCACGATGTCACTTGGCTTGATTCCCGCCAGCTTGACCAGTTTTGCCGTATCGCGCGCGATCCAGAGCGCACGGCCCGGCGATGTGACGATCTCGAGTTCGGAATAGGCGACCGATTTGCGTGAATTGGGCACGAACGCTTCGCGCGGCGTGCGCAGGAAGGCCGAAACAATCGGCGCGTCGGTGACATCGTTCGGGCGGATCTGGCTATCCACCATGATCTCGCGGGCTGCGTCAAAATCCATGGGCGCACGCCTTCCTCTGGCAAAACGGACGTAGGAACGCCCCTTTAGCATGGGCGGCGACGGGCGCAATGCGCGATAAACGCACGACCAGTGAAAACGCAGATTGAAAGCCTGCCTATTGCTTGCTAGTGACGCGCCTCTGGTCAGGCTCTATGGCGGAGTGGTGACGCAGCGGATTGCAAATCCGTGCACCCCGGTTCGATTCCGGGTGGAGCCTCCAGAACACATTCCAGCATTTTGTCAGTCTTAACGCAGTCTTGCGCCGTTTATGTGCGTTTGGCGCCAACCCGTTTACGCCGCATTAACCAATTCCGGTGAAATTGGCATTGTCTTCTCTTGGAGACACCCACCATCACCCAACGCCTCGGCGGGAGCTTTCAGCTTCCGCCATTTTTTTGTCTGGTGCCAAGAACTTTTTGGACGGGAGCAGCATGTTGGGGCTTGAACCGGCCTGATGGTCTGCTATTCACCCGCTCTCGGCTGATCCGCGATAGCTCAGTTGGTAGAGCAGGCGACTGTTAATCGCCCGGTCGTAGGTTCGAGTCCTACTCGCGGAGCCACTTGCCCCCTGTCCGACCCGGACACATAGGTAACAGTATGTACCGGAGAGATGGGTTACACGTTTGCTCCGAACGGGTTGTCGATTGCCCGTAGGGTTCTCTGCTCGAGGTCAACGTATCCGAAATCATAGTGCATGAAGGAGACGAGCCATATGCCGTCGTCGACTTGCTTTACGCCGACACGCTGACCGGCGAGCACGGTGGAGATGTTGATTTTTTTCCGGCGCATGCAGATCCGGCCGCAGGCGGTTATCAGGACCTCGCGATCATGGAAGGGATAATCGATATCTGGCAGGCCGTCATAGATGCGCGATAACGGCGTGTAGATCTCTGCAGGGGTCGCCATGGCGAGGCCTTCATGCGGACGTTCTGTGTTGTATTCCCTGACGAAGTCATCGAAGCGGACCTGCTGCTGGAGGGGATTGGCTGACGCCGGCCGGGTGGTCTCCTGCTTCAGGGTCAGGTGCATGCGCTCATGCCGGCCGTTCTGCTGCGGATGGCCTGGCTTGATGCGTTCGATGGCAATGCCGAGTCTGAGCCACCAGACCGAGAGTTTCGAGAGATTGTAAAGACCGTTGGGACTGGCAAAGGGCACACCATTGTCTGAGCGTATGGCCTCCGGCAGTCCGCGCGCCCGGAACAGGGTATGGAAGGCTTCGATGACGGGGGCCTCCTTTGTGCCCTCAAGGGCCTCGCAGGCCAGGATGAAGCGCGAAGCATGGTCGGTCACGGTCAACGGGTAACAGTAGGCCTGATTGCCGAGACGGAACTCTCCCTTGAAGTCGACACACCAGAGGGCATTGGGAACCGATCCGGATGAGAGGGAGGTTCCCAATGCCCTCTGGCGCCTCTTGCCTGCCCGCTTCACAAGGCCGTAGCGGTCAAGGACAGCATGGATGGTCGAGCGGGCGGGAATGCGCACGTCACCTGCCAGGCGCCGCACCAGGAGCTCCCTGATCTTGCGGGCACCCCAGTGGGGCTTGTCCTTTTTGGCATCGATGATCGCCCGCTCGATGGGCACCGGCAGCTGGTTGGCATACCGCACCGGCCCGTCTGTCTCAGGCCCGCTTAATCTGACACTCACTCGAAAAAGAATGCACCGGACAGACTGTATCTAAAGCCTAGTCTGCGCGACGCTTCATCGCTTCAGCAATCTCAGGGCGCGCTTCTGCGTTACTCACGTACTGTGGATCAACACGCTTCTTTGACTGCTGCTCATAAGCATACCCCATCGCCAGTACATTTGCGTCCTGGTCTTTGCCCGCCATCAAGGACAGTCCCACAGGCAGGCCTTTGACCTCGCCCATTGGCACTGTGAGATTTGGATAACCTGACACAGCGGCGAGATAACCTGCGCCTGCCCAGTCCGGCCAGACGTCCCCATTGATCGCATCGACGCGTGGCGCCAGCGGTCCGGAAGGTGACACCAGTATGTCGACGCTGTTATCCGCCATCATCTTGTCGATACCATTGACGCCAGTAGCGGCCTGCACGTCCGCCTTTGCCGCCAGATAGGCTGGCGTGGATAGATCACCCAGCATCTCGGACGCCTCAAGGATCCCCTGGTCAAACAGAGCAAGCTCCACGTCCGCATGGGCAGCATTGAACGCGATCAACTCCTTCAATGAGCGGACTGTCACGGCTGGGGCAGCTTCGGCAAGATACGCGTTCAGAGTCGCCTTAAATTCATATTTCAACAGGTCATATGATTTCGACTGATAGTCATTGGTCGACGGAACAAAGCCGTCAATCTCCACAAGTTCTGCACCCGCATCTTGAAGATCTGTCAGCGCTCTTTCGAAAAGCGCCTTGACGTTAGTATTGGAGCCCTGTGCAAACCGCATCACGCCAATCCGCTTTCCGCTGAGCGCGCCCACATCGAGACCCGCTACATAGTCAGTCTTGGCATCTCCCGTCGACATTGCGTTCAGCATCAGGGCAGCGCCAGTCACCGTTTTCGTCATAGGCCCAGCCGTATCCTGGCTTGAGGAAATCGGCACGATGTATTGCTGCGACACGAGACCCACGGTTGGCTTGAACCCGACGATTCCGTTAACTGTTGAAGGACAAATGATCGAGCCGTTGGTCTCGGTGCCAACACTCGCCGCAGCGAGTGATGCAGCAGTCGCCGCGGCCGATCCGGAACTCGATCCACACGGGTTGCGGTCCAGCATGTGCGGATTGCGTACCTGACCGCCCAGCGCTGACCATCCGCTCATGGAGTTTTCGGAGCGGAAATTTGCCCACTGGCTGAGATTGGTCTTGCCCAAAATAATGGCGCCAGATCCGCGCAGACCCGCGACCAGAGGCGAATCACGTCCCGTCACATTACCCTTCAGCGCCAGGGCGCCAGCCGTAGTGGCGATCTGATCTTTCGATTCGATGTTGTCTTTCAGCAAGACAGGCACACCGGCCAGCGGTCCCATCGGCTGGCCGGCCTTGCGCGCCGCATCACTCGCTCGGGCTTCCTCCAAAGCGTTCGGATTCAGCGCGAGCACGGCTTGCAAGGTCGGTCCCGCCTGATCAATCATCGCTATGCGGCCGAGATAACCATGCACGAGCGCTTCGGATGTTACTTCTTCCGCCTCAAGCGCGGTAAGTATCTCGGGCAAGGTCTTCGCCATCCAACCAGTCGCTGAATAATCGACGACCGCATTCAGCGCGCCGTCTGTCGGCGCATCCGATGAATTTACCGCCTTTGGCGAACAAGCAGCCATGGAAATAGTAAAAACAACGGCGAGCACGACGTGCTTCATTATCAACTTCCCAAACCTAGTCTGTTCCCACTCTATCGCGGTAACGCACTTTGCATAGACCTCATACGAGAACTGCAAAGCGACCCTCATCGAACGCAACCAGCCGAACATATTTGTAAGCTTGGCCAGCTGCCAGAAGCTTTTTGCGGGCCTATTTGTAATTTCAGGATAGCCGCCATCGCTGAATAGCAAATGCGCAGGCCTGAAGATTGATGCGTGATGAGATCCCTTAGTGTAACCGCACGGAGTGGCAGTCTTAACCGACAGCCTGTTTTCACTCCTGGACCTTCGCAATTGTACTGCAGTGCCAGGAATTAGCTTAGAAACCCGAAGGATGGAAAACAGCGAAACTTTCATCGCCCGTATCTCTTCATGCCACCAGAATGCGATTGTCAAACAAGTGGGTTAACTGGAAATCCAGGTGATGCGTGTTCGACCCGGACAGATAGGTAACAGTATGTACCGGAGAGATGGGTTACACGTTAGCTCCGACCGAAGAGGCCAGTCGGCGGCATTCCTGCGCAAATCTTGCCATATCTTCACTTGCCTCCGTCACCGGGCACAAATAGCAGCGATGGCTCCACCGCCCGGTTTCAGCGCCGCGCACAGGCGCCTATACCTTGCCGGAATCAGCCCGCGCCTCCCTCCGCCAGTCAATCGCAAAGACCGAGACCTGTTCCCATGAACGCGCCTTTTGATCTTGTCGAAGTCGAACCCGGCCGGCACCTCCACGTGCTGGTCGAGGGGCCGGAGGACGCGCCCTGGGTCGTGTTCGATCACGGCGCATTCGGCACCTATGCCGATGGCTGGTGGATCAAGGAGGCGCTCAAGACCGATCACCGTGTGGTCCTGTACGGCCGCGCCGGCTTGGGCTGGAGCGATCCGGCGCCGGAAGGCACGCTGCCGACGCCGGATTTCCATATTGCCGACCTGCAGCGGCTTCTGGCCCGGCTCGGCGCGCGCCCGCCTTATGTACTGGTTGGCCATTCCATGGCGGGTCTTCGCCTGCACGCCTTTGCGAACCTGCATCCGGATGAACTGGCAGGGCGCGTTTTCATTGACGCGCTGAACCCCAAATTCCTGCGCCAGAAGGGCGGCATGCGCGCGCTCAAGTCCCTGGCTGTCCTGCTGCGGCTTGGACGGCTCGCCTCAAAGGCCGGTATGTTGCGCGGCGTTGCCCCGTTCATGGGTGACGATATCGACCTGCCCCGCGCGCAGCGGACGGAAAAGCGGTTCCGGTTTCGCCAGGCCCAGCACTGGGCCGCCGCACTGGCGGAGGTGACCGCGATCGATCCAATGGCCGACTATTTTGACCCGGCCGTCACGGTCAACTCGCCCGTTTCAGTCTTCTCACGCACGGCCGATGGCGGCGAGAATGCCAATATTGTGAAATCCGTTTCGAACCAGGGCGGCTATGGCCGCCTTTTCGGCCTCGAAGGCGAAACGCACACGTCCCTGCTCAACCCGGCTCTTGCCGCACGCATCGCGAGGGAAGTACGCTACATGACGCGCACCATGATACCTCATCGCCCCTCGCCTCTGCCTGGCACAAGCATGCGGGACCAGACCGAAATCGGCGCTTAGCAGCGACAAGTTCAGCTTCAGCATTCAATGACATTTACAGCCAGCCCGCCCTGGCTGGTCTCTTTATATTTTGACGACATGTCGAGGCCGGTCTGGCGCATCGTCTCGATGACCTGATCCAGTGAAACCTTGGTCTGTTCCACCGAATGAAGCGCCAGCCGCGCGGCATTGACCGCTTTGACCGCGCCTATCGCGTTGCGTTCAATGCACGGTATCTGGACCAGCCCGCCCACCGGGTCGCAGGTCAGGCCAAGATTGTGCTCCATCCCGATCTCTGCCGCATTGGCACATTGCTGCGCCGTGCCGCCCCAAACCGCCGCGAGGCCCGCAGCCGCCATCGAGCAGGCGACGCCCACTTCCCCCTGACAGCCCATTTCGGCGCCGGAGATCGACGCGCGCTGCTTGTACAAAAGGCCCACTCCCCCTGCAGCCAAGAGGAACTTGCGCAGCCGTTCCGTGCTGTCTTCTGCGTCAGCACAGTAATGCTTGATGACGGATGGAATGATGCCCGCCGCGCCATTCGTCGGCGCCGTCACCACCTGTCCGCCGCTGGCATTCTCTTCGTTCACGGCCATGGCATAGACGTTCAACCAGTCGAACAATTGCTCGCGCTCGTTTGATTGCGGCGATGCCTGCAGCTTCTGCCAGAGGCCCGGCGCCCGGCGGCGCACTTTCAACCCGCCTGGCAATACCCCTTCCCGCGCCAGGCCGCGCTGGATACAGCCCAGCATGATGTCAACGATCCGGTCGAGCGCGGCCTCGGTCTCCGCGCGCGGTCGTACGGCATCCTCATTGGCCAGGATCACCTCGTGAATCGCTATGCCCTTGTCGGCGCAGATCGACAGCAGTTCTGCGGCCGAAGCAAAGGGATAGGGCACGGTCCGGCCAGCCTGGACGATGTCGTCAGCAGGCGGCGTCCGCAATTGTTTCGCTGTGGCAATGAAACCGCCACCGGTTGAATAATAGGTTTCTTCACGCAGCAGGTCTCCCTTCGCGTCGAAGGCGCTCAGCTTCATGCCGTTCGGGTGCAAATCCGGCAACACATGATAAGCAAACACGATGTCCGTCTCCGGATCAAAATCGATAGCCCGTCCACCAGCCAATGGCAGGCGCTTGCCCACATACACATCCGCGACCTGCGAATCCGCCGTGTCGGGGTCCAGCGTTTCCGGCTCAAGCCCCAGCAGGCCCAGTACGACCGCCTTGGGCGTTGCGTGGCCGACACCTGTCAGCGCCAGCGAGCCTTGCAGCTCAACTTCGATGCGCGCCAGTTTTTCCAGCATATCCCCATCTCCCAGCATGGAGATGAACCGGTTTGCAATCCGTATCGGGCCCACAGTGTGCGAGCTCGACGGCCCGATACCGACGCGGAAAAGATCAAGGACAGAAAGCATGAATGTGCCTGTATTCGGCTGGACGGGAGGACAATGCCTGCCCTTTGCGTCGCATTAAGGCAAGGGCTTGCCACTTTGCGTGGCAGTCACGTCATGCCCATAGATCCAGTCATTGCGCGAATGCACGAAGCCCGGCGCGGCCCGCCCGGCCAGCCACATCGGGCCATATGTTGCCAGCTGCGTGACGCGATTGTGCCGGTGAAACAGTTTTGCATTGGCGCGCGCCCCCGCCTGCACGGCGCTTGTCCGGTCGCGCCTGTCCGCCTCGTAGGCCGCGAGACTTGCCTGCACGCTCTGGCTTTCCGACAGGCGCGCCGCCAGCACCCAGGCATCTTCCACCGCCATCACGGCGCCTTGCGCCAGAAAGGGCAGCATCGGATGGCAGGCATCCCCCAGAAGGGCGACCCGGTCGTCGGTCCAGCGCGTCAACGGCGCGCGGTCAAACAAGGCCCAGCGGTTGAGCGTGCCCGCATTGCGGATCAGGTTCACGATCACCGGGTGCCAGCCCGAAAAGTCAGCGAGCGCGTCCGCACGCTCCCCCTCGCCTGACCAGGACTCCACCTGCCAGCCGTCATGTTCGACCACGCCCACAAAGTTTGCCAGCAGGCCATGGCGCAGACGATAGGTCACGGCGTGACGCCCCTTGCCGACCCACGCGCAGGCGGTCGGCGGTGGAAGGTGTTTGCCCAAAAGGTCAATCGGCACGACGGCGCGCCACGCGACATTGCCCGTGAATCGCGGGCTGTCCGGCCCCATCATCTGCGCCCGCACGACCGAATGGATCCCGTCAGCGCCCACCAGAACGTCGCCTGGCACACGGATTCCGTCCTCAAGTACGGCGGTTACCCCTGTCTCGTCCTGTTCGTATCGCGCCAGTTTCGCACCCAGCCGGACCGCGTCCGGCGCGCGCTCGGCGAGTTCCGCACTCAGGGCGGCGACAAGGTCTGCCCGGTGGACATGCAGGTAAGGGGCGCCCCAGCGGTCGGCTGCGGCGAGGCCCAATGGAATGTCGAAAACGATCCGGCCGCTGCGCCCGAGGCGCATCTCGATGCCTTCAGGCTGGAAAGCGGTGGCGGCTATACGGTCGGCCATGCCCAGCGCTTCGAACACTTTCATGCCATTAGGACTGATCTGCAGGCCGGCGCCGACTTCGCCCAGCGCCTCGGCCTGCTCCAGGATCGTAACGTCATGACCGAACTGCGTGAGCGCCAGCGCTGCTGTCAGCCCGCCTATACCGCCCCCTGCAATCAGGATTTTCATGGTTCAGGTGCGCCTAACGCTTTTGCGAACGATCTTCCTTGCCGCCGATCAGGACGAATCGCCGATCGCAATATTTGCACTCGACAAAGTCCTCGTCGCCCATTTCATACCAGACTTTCGGGTGGCCCAGGGCCCCGCCGCCGCCATTGCAGGAAACCTTGTGGCTGTTGGCCAATACGATTTCCGGCGGACTGAAGACATCACGGGATTTGTTCATCGCTCGCGGCTTTCCATGGAGTTTACGGCGCTAGTCCTTGTTAGCGTCGCTTCAGGGTCCTAACTAGTCCGCAGGGCCGCCCCGCGCAAGACAGGCCTGCAAGTGCAATGAGGCCTGTATGACCAATGCGACGACTGCTCCTGAATTCGCCATCGAAGTCGAGCACCTCGAGAAAATCTACCACGCTTCCGGCAAGATGCCTGAAAAGCATGCCCTGAAAGATATCAGCCTGCGCATTCCGCGCGGCTCGGTCTTCGGCCTGCTCGGCCCAAATGGTGCGGGAAAATCCACATTCATCAACATTCTCGCCGGTCTCGTGAACAAGACCTCCGGCACCGCCCGTATCTGGGGCCTCGACATCGACCAGCACCCGCGCCAGAGCCGCGCTGCCATTGGCGTTGTGAACCAGGAAATCGTCGCCGATCCCTTCTTCACGCCGATGGAAATGCTGGAACTCATGGCGGGCTTCTATGGCGTCCCGAAATCGGAACGGCGCAGCCTCGAAATCCTCACGGCGCTGGGCCTTGATGACAAGAAGGACGCCTATGTGCGCCAGCTATCAGGGGGCATGAAGCGGCGTCTGATGGTGGCCAAGGCGCTCGTGCACAATCCGCCCGTGCTGATTCTCGACGAGCCGACGGCTGGCGTTGACGTGGAATTGCGCCGGTCGCTCTGGACCTATGTGCGCGAACTGCATGACCGCGGCACCACGATCATCCTGACAACACACTATCTCGAAGAGGCCGAAGAACTCTGTGATTCCATCGCCATCGTGAACCATGGCGAAATCGTCGCCAGCGAGCCGACGCCGAAACTGCTTGCGCGCCTCGACTACAAGACGCTGGTCATCACGCCGAGGGAGCCGCTAAGCGCGGTGCCGGACAGTCTTGCTGGCCTCGACGCCCGGATCCGCGACACCGGCGCACTCGCCATCACATTCCGCACGAGCGAGACGGGCATCGGCCGGATTTTGGAACAGGTGCGCAATGCGGGCGTCAGCATCGGCGACCTTGTCACCGAGGCGCCGGACCTTGAAGATGTCTTCCTCTCGCTAACCAGCGAGCCCGAAGCCGCCTAGGCATCCCTCACGGAACACCCTCCGTCCCTTGCCGTTGGTTCACAAGCAACCAAGGAGAATAGGATGGAGGACCACACCTCACACTACCGGAAGTTCGCGGCGATGATCGCGACTTCCACGATCGTGATGTTCGGACTGATGTACCTGAACGCCTATGCGCCGGACCATGTCTGGTTCAGCGAAACACGCCTCTACATGGCGTTCGTCATGGGCGCATCAATGGCCGTGGTCATGCTCGGCTTCATGCTGAACATGTATCGCAATACAAAGGTCAATATCGCGATTTTTGCGGGCAGTCTCGCGGTCTTCGCCGCATCGCTATGGCTGGTTCGCAGTCAGGCAACCGTGGATGACACGGCGTGGATGAAGGCGATGATTCCGCACCATTCGATCGCCATCCTGACCAGCGAACGCGCGCATATCCGTGACCCGCGTGTCCGTGATCTGGCGGATCGCATCATCGAGGCCCAGCGGGCGGAAATTTCCGAAATGGAAGCCCTGATCGCCGACATCAGGGCTGACGGCATCCAGGACGAGCGCAACCCGGACTAGGTGATCCGGGCGCGCCTGCGCCGCCTAGATACTCTGCTTGATCCAGTCGGTGATGGCCTGCTTGCTCATCGCGCCGAGATGCGTGGCGGCAACCTTGCCATCCTTGAACACCATCAGGGTCGGCATGCCGCGAACGCCATACTTGGAAGCGACCATCGGGTTCTCGTCGACATTGATCTTGGCGACCTTGACCTTGCCGGCCATGTCTTCCGAAACGGCTTCAAGATGAGGCGACATCTGCTTGCACGGACCGCACCATTCGGCCCAGAAATCCACGACCACGGGCACGTCAGAGGTGGTGATCACATTGTCGAATTCATCGTCGGTTACGTTCACTGCAGCCATGACAGGCTCCTCTATATTGCTTTGCTGGATGATACATAGGTGTTCATACGCGAAGTCAAACCTCACTCTGCGCACGCTTTAGAGAGGCTAACAGGTTCGCTTCTGGCAGGACCATGAGTTTCGGCCCGTCCGTCCAGCAGAGCGCTGCCACCACGTCCCGCCCCCGATAGGCCTGCCGAAGCACGGCCCAATAGGCCGCCATCTGCGCCATATAGGTGTCTGCAACCCCTGAAACCGTGCCCGGCGCGGGCTGATCCGTCTTGAAGTCGATCACGAGCACCCGCTCAGGCGTCACCACCAGCCGGTCAACACGGCCATTGATCACCACGCCCTCGGGCAGCTCCTCTGCTGTGCCGATGACGGCCGCTTCCGCCCGCCCACCCGGGGCGAACACATCCGCCATGGCGGGGTCTGCAAGGACACCCATGGCCGCCGCCAGCATCTCGGCCCGCCGGGCATCATCCAGTTCGACGTCGCGCTCAAGGAATGTCCGGCCCGCCTCCTCCCGCATCGCCTCTGGCAATTCCGGCAGGTATTGCAGCAGCGAGTGGATCAGCCGCCCGCGCTTCATCTGTGCCTCGCGATGCACACCAAACGGCGCCAGCACCGGCGTCTGACGCGACAACAGGCTGGTCGGCGCGCTCAGGCGGCGGGCTTGTATATCGACCGGCGGCGGGCGCAGCGCCCAATCCGGCACCTTGCCCTCCGGCCCGCTTCCGGCCCCCCTGCCCGCCATCACAGGCCCCGGCGCCCCATGCCGCCGCACCTCGTCCGCCCCGCCCCCGCCGGGCACGAACGTGTCCATCGCGTCCGCGCACAGCGCGTACCAGGATTTCTTGTTGAAGCCTTCCTTGCCGCCGCCATGCCAGTGACCCGCAATGATCAGCCGGTCCTGCGCCCGCGTCAGCGCCACATAGAGCAGCCGCCGATGCTCCTCTTCCGCCTTGGCGTCCGCAATCGCACGCTGCGCAGCCAGTTCGGGCGTATCGGCATCCTTGCGCGGCGACCAGACGGGCATTCCGGCCAGATCAAACATGCGGGCAGACCCGCCCCGCGGCCCCGCCGTCGTATCCGGCAGGACCACGACCGGCGCCTGCAGCCCCTTGGCCCCATGCACCGTCATTACCCGCACCTCGCGTTCCGGCGCGGCAAGATCCCGCTTGATCTCTGTATCGTGCGCTTCCATCGCCGCGAGGAAGCCCTGCAGCGACGCAGGCTCGGCCGCGTCATGCTGCAAGGCGCGTGACATCAGCGCCTCGACGGGGTCGCGGGCGGGCGTACCGAGCCGCGCATTGATCTTCTCCCACCCGGTCTGGCCGTCCTGCCCGGCCTGATCCAGCACCGAGGAGAGAAACTCATATGGCGCCAGATCCGTCCGCTCGAGCAGGCTGCGCAGGAAACCTGCCGCCGCCTGCACATCCGGGTCCGTGCTCTCCTGCACACGGGTCCAGAGCGAGACTCCCTTTTCGCGCTCACCGGCCAGCGGGAAGAGATACCGGTCATCATCCACCAGTCCCAGGAACGGCCCACGCAGGATTTCCGCCAGCGTCAGGTCCGCTTCGGGCAGGACGACGAACCGCAAGAGGTTCAGGCAGTCCTGCACGCCAATATGATCGAGCAGTTTCAACCGGTCCGCGCCCGCAACCGGCAAGCCGGCTGATTTCAACGCCCCGATCATCGCATCGAACAGGCCGCCCGTCCGGCCGCGCACGAGCACAAGCACATCCTGTGGCTCCATCGGCCTGCGCACCCATGACCGGTCCGGCTGTTCGGCCCAGATCGTTTCGCCGCTGTCGATCATCTCCCTGATCCGGGCCGCAAGGCGCTTGGCCAGCTTCGCTTTGGGCGAGGAGGACCGCATCGCATTGACCGGCCGGTCCCAGGCATCGGCCGGTTCGTCTTCAGCCAAAGGTTCGATCGGCCACAATTCAACACAGCCCGGCTGGCTGGCCCGCCGCGCCGTGTGGTTCACCACATCAGCGGCCAGCGGCGCCGTCGGCGCATGCGGCACATCAATCGGCGGCGCGCCATTCCAGACCCGATCGACGAACTCGAGCACCTGCGGCGCTGAACGGAAGGACATGTCCATGGACCCGTGGACCATGTCAGCCGCGCGCTGGCCGAACTCGGCCTGTTTGTCGCGGAATTTTGACGGGTCGGCGCCCTGGAAGGAATAGATTGACTGCTTCTCGTCTCCCACCACGAACAGGGTTCGTGGGTCCTGCTGGCGTTCGGCGCCCAGCCCGGAAAAGAATTCGTCCGTGAGGGCCGTGATCAGCTCCCATTGCGGCGGACTTGTATCCTGCGCCTCGTCGAGCAGCACGTGGCTGAGGCCACCATCCAGCTTGAACAGCACCCAGTCCGACATGCCATCCTGCGTCAGCAGGATCCGCGTCTTGTGGATCAGGTCGTCAAAGTCCAGCGCCGCGCGCGCCGCCTTCTCCCGCTGGTAGTCCTGCAAGGCCGGCACGCCCACCCGCAACAGCGCCGACGTCCGCTCGAACGCGCGCGCACGGGCCAGGTTTTCCGCCAACTGGCGCACCCGCGCCACTTCCCGGCCTTCTCCATCCTTCATCTGGAACAGGTCAGGAATCAGGGATGACTGCTTGACGCTGGCTGCCGTGTACGGATTGGATTTGCGATAGTCGCCGCTGCCCGTCGTGAAGACGCCCCGATAAATGTCCCACCGATCTTCGGGCTTCTGCGCTTCCAGAACAGAGATCAGCGCCTCGGCTGTCTTCTGGTCCGTCACCGCCCCGCCCTGCAGAACCGCGACCGCTGCCTTCAGGTCCGCCACCGGCAGCCCCTCACCCATCGCCAGATCAAGCAGCTCTTGCGCGCTGGCTTCCGGCGCATTCAGGACGTCGCGCAGGGCAAGATCCATTGCATCGAAATCAAACGCATGAACTTCGGCAAAATCCAGCACCGCATTCGCAGACCAGCGCAGCATGTCCAATCCGGCCATTGCCCCGTCATGGCCGCCTTCCAGCGCCAGCAGGTCCAGCAGGTCCGGTGTTGCTTCCTGCGCGCGCAGCACAGCGCTTGCCCGCGCCGCCTGCCACAGGCCCGACGCCTCATCCTCCTCAATCTCGCTGAAGCCCGGCAGCACACCAGCCTCTTGCGGGAACCGTCTCAGGATGCGCGAACAGAAGGCGTGGATCGTTTCGATTCGCAAGCCGCCGGGCGATTCCAGCGCGCGGGCAAACAGGGCACGCGCAGCTTTCAGGTCGTCCGGCGTATAGGCTGCCTCATCGCGGCCTTCCAGCCTGGCAAGCTCGGAGCGGAGCTTCGGGTCTTCCATCACAGACCAGCGGCCCAGTGTCTTGAACAGGCGCGTCAGCATCTCGCTGGCGGCAGCTTTCGTATAGGTGATGCACAGGATGGAGTCAGGCTCGGCTCCCTTGCGGCCATCATCCCGGCGCAGCAACAGGCGCGCCACGCGATCGATCAGGACCTTTGTCTTGCCGCTGCCCGCATTGGCGGACACGAAGGCCGGCACGGCCGGATTGGCCACCGCCGCCTGCACACCAATAGCCGCGAGAAAGGCCTCGGCCTCATTGCTTTCAAAGACGGGGGCGTTCGGATCAGCCATTGTCGCCGTCTCCGTCCTCAGTATCGCCCGCCCATTCAGCCCGCCGCGCCAGGCGATTGAAGCCATTGTCATATTTCACGAACTTCACACGCGGCGCCGACAGGAAGCGGGTATCCGGCTGGCGGTAATTCGCGATCAGGCGCTTGAGTCCCTCTTCCGCCTTGTCTGCGAGTTCGTCCGGCGTCGCCGTCAGCGCGTTCGACATTCCCACAAGCCGCGCATCCGGCTTTGCCTTGAACGCCACATATTCCAGCGCCGCAACCCTGGCCGCCGGGATGCCATCATAAGCGCCCGAACGCGCGATCAGCGCCTGCAGTGGCATTTGCTGGCTCAGTTCGGTCGCAATCTCCTTGTCCGAGGGCGGACTACCCGTCTTGAAGTCGATGATCACCAGGTCGCCATTGGCTGTGCGCTCAATCCTGTCGGCATTGGCCGAAAGCGTGAAGGGATAACCTGCAATGTCGAATGCCAGGCGGCCATTCACTTCCAGCTTCGGACGGCTTCCATCCGTGTCGCGTCCGGCGCGCCATGCCAGGTACCAGTCGACCGTGCGCTGCCACACAGCCCGCCGCGCCGCCCAGTCTTCTTCCGGTTCGCCCACCCGCAAGAGTTCGTCCGCCAGCAATGCCATCAGGTGCTCTGCCGTCTTTGGCGCACCATCTTCCTCCAGCAATTCCAGCGCGTGGTGAATGGCCGTGCCGCGCGGCGCGGGCCCGAGAGGCGCATTCATCGGATCCAGCGGCGACAGGCCCAGCACGTTCTCTGCCCACATGGCGTAGGGGTCCCGCTGCAGCAGGTCGATCCGCGTGACCGACAGTTTCTTCGGCCAGCCCTCCGGGTGCCGGGTCGGCCGGGGTTCTGCGGAATAATCTCCAGGCAGCGTGTTCGTGCCGCGTGCCTGCATCGCCGCCACCCAATCCAGCGGATGGCCATTGTCAGGCGCCAGCGCACCGGCTGCCTTCTCGTCGAGCGCACCCTCCGCCAGCGTCTTCAGGCGCCATACCCAACGCGACGCCACAGCAGGCGCATCATCGCGCCGTGCCGCATGCAGCATCACCACGCGGGACGCGCAGGCGAGCTGCGCAAAATCATGCGCCGACAGACCGAGCCGGTCTTCCGGGTCGTTCAGGCCGAGCTCAGCCCGGAACCGGCGCGGCAGGAACGCATCAGGCGACGGGCAGTGCGGCCAGACATCCTCGTTCAGTCCGGCAAGGATCACTCGGTCGGCCGATTGCAGGCGCGCCTCCAGCGGCCCCCAGATGGCAAGGCGCGGATGCTCCACCAGTCCGGCGCTCACCGTCATCTGCGCGCTTTGCGCATGGATCAGGTCGACCAGCGCATGCGGCGGCATCGGGCCAATCTGATCGGAGATTTCACGGATACTGACGAACAGTTCAGCAGCCTTGCGGCCATCCTCACCTGCCCAGGGCAGCGGCGCTTCGCCGATCCGTCCGGCCAGTGCCGCAATCTGCTCAGCCGCTATCGCCCCGTCCACATCTGCGTGGCCCGACAGGTCGGCATCGGTCTCGTCAAACACGGCGATCAGCCTGTCGACCAACGCGATGGCCTCGTCCTGGTCTGTCCGCCTGAAGCGCGCATAGGGCTCGATCAGGTGGCGCGTATCGATACTGTCCCGCAGCCCGGCAAGATCGCGCCACCGCCGGGGCCCTCGCAGGAAATGCGTCTCCAGCGTCGCCAGTCCCTCGCGGTCAGTCACGAAACCATGCTTCATTGCCGCCGTCAGCGCGACAGGTTCGGACGGGTCCAGCGCCCATGTGGCGCACAGGCCAATCAGGCTGCCGGCCGGTGTTCGCCCCAATGGAACGCCCGCCGAGGGCGGCACCTCCACGCCCCAGCGCTTCAGCAAAGCCGACACGCGCCGCGCCAGCCCGGCGTCCGGCGTCACAAGTGCGGCCGTCTCTTTAGGTGTTTCCAGTGTTTCGCGCATCAGCAGCGCCGCTGCTTCCGCCTCCGCCGCCTCGTCTGGCGCCTCGATCACGACCAGCCCGTCCAGCGCGTCCAGCGCAAACCCTTCCACCGTTGACCCGACAGCCCGGGCGAGCGTCTTCAGCGTGGCGCGCCAGTCCGCTGTCGCATCTGCCGGGGCAAGCGCCTCATGGATCATTCGGCGCCGGGCGGCATCGGATGCGCGCTGGGGAATGCCCGGCCAGAGGCCGACATCGCCGGGCAGGACACGCAAATGGTCCAGCGCATCAATCAGCGCGTTCTGCGGATGGCTGACAGACAGCCGGATGGCATCCCACGCCTCGCCACCGGCGTCAGTATCAAGGCCAGGCAGCACGATCAGGCCGTTCGGCAAGTCCAGCGCCGCTTTCATCAGCACACGGCCCGCAGGCGTCGCCCCCGTCGACCCGGCAATCACGACTGGCGCGGCCGGTGGCCTCGACGCCCAGTCGGCGGCGAGGGCCTTGGCCGCAGCCAGCCGCCGGGCAAACGGATCCATCGCATTGTTCACCGCCAGCCATTCCGGCCAGGCCTCGGTGATGATTTCCAGGAACTTGACCGAGCCGTGCCAGTGCGCCGCCAGGTCAGCCTGTTTGACCAGCCCATCCAGCTTCGACCAGTCGACCGCCTCGCTCAGCGCAGCCTGATCCAGCAGGCGCGCCAGTTCGCGCGCCGCTGCGATTGCCGAGGCGGGCGGCAGGTCTATCTCGTATTGCGCCGCATAGTATCCCCGCACAAGGCTCGCCAGTGCGCCCAGACGCCGCGCAGCCGACATGGCAGGCGGCAGGCCAGCCAGCGCCGTTTCGGCATTTGGCGGTGCCTCCTCGCTTTCAAGATCGCCAAGCGTGCGTATGTCCGGCGGCAGGATCGTCTGGCCGCCTGCCGCGTCGTACAGGGCCAGCGTCAGCGCCCGCGCCGACCGGCTGTTCGGCACATAGATGATCGCTTCGCTCAACGCGTCGGGCTGGTCACTGAGGCCCGTCTCGAGCGCCAGCGTGTTGGCCAGCATTCGCAGGAAATCCGCTCCCGGAGGGATTGACCAGACTTTCGGACGCCCGGCGCCGAAGACCTGTGCCTCATGCGCCATGGCAGCGCAGCCACATTTCAGCATCCTTGAGTGCGCCCGGATCTCCCACATGCAGCCAGAACCGCTCCAGTGGCCACCCCATCAGCCGCCTCTCGGCAATCAGCCGGTCCCACACGCGCAGCGCTGAGAAACGCTCCACCGGCTCGGCATCATACAATTGCGGCCGGATGATCCGCGCGCCCGCATAGGCCCATGGTGCAGACGTCGCGTCGCCGCGGCGGACCATGCGATGGTCATCGCCCAGGAAGAAATCCCCCGAACCGTCAAAACCGAGGCAGCGACCCGTATCGGCCACCATCAGCAGCGCGTCGGTGTGAACTGGATCAAACGCCTCGGCCAGCGCCACCAGCGGCTCACCGGATTCTGGCGCCCAGAACGCATCGGTGTTTAGCACGAAGATCGGATCGTCACCCAGCAGCGGCCGCGCCTTGGCGAGCGCGCCGCCCGTCTCCAGCACTTCGCCGCGCTCGTCCGATATCACGATCTCGAGATCGTTCCGATGCGCCAGGTGGGCTTCCACCTGCTCTGCCAGGTAGTGCACATTGACGACAACCCGCTTCACGCCCGCCGCCGCCAGCGGGTCCAGCATGCGGTCCATCAGGCGCTTTCCCGCCACCTCGATCAGCGGCTTTGGCGTGCCATCGGTCAATGGCCGCATGCGCGTACCAAGACCGGCCGCCAGCACCATCGCTGTGTGGGGAACAGGAACGCTCATGGCTTTGCCTCAAATACGAACGGCGTGGTGTCGCGCACGAACCCCGCCATGCCTTCCAGCGCAGGATGCGAGAGGTTGCGCGCAAGAATTGAGAGCTGGCGCGGCTGGAACTCGCCATAACGCGGTTTGCCATCACGGATCATCAGGCGCGCGAACACGCCTGCAATACGCAGCGCATTCAGCGCGCCGATCACAGCCAGTCGCTCGTCGAACGCCGCGCGCGACTTGCCGGTCCGGTCAAGGTAATGCCGGATTGCCGCTTCTGCTGCTTCAGGCGACACCGCCCGGCGCGCATCCTGTGTCAGCATCGCCATGTCCCACGCGTCCCAGCCCTTCACCGCATCCTGAAAATCGAGCAGGCCGATACGCCCCCCCTCGAGCCAGAGCAGGTTTTCGGCATGGAAGTCGCGCAGCGTGAAGGTGCGCGGAAAGCCCATGGCCTGTTCGATCAGCGCGTCACGTTCGCGCTCCCAGCGCGCACGGGCCTGACCCGCCAGCGCGCCGCCACCCGCCTGCTGCGGCAGCCAGTCGGCATAGAGGTCGGCATTTGTCGCCAGAGCCAGCCGGTCGAATTCGAGGATCGGCCAGACCTCGCCATGCGCTTCCAGCCGTTCCGGCACCGGCAAGGCGTGCAGCTTGGTCAGGACATCCGCCGCCGCGACATAGGCCTCGGTTTCATCGACGAGCCCGCGTTCGATCTGCCGGGCGAGTTCCCTGTTGTCCCCAAAGTCCTCGATCAGGGCCAGCCCAGCCTCTGTATCGTGCGCCATCACACGTGGCGGGTGAAAGCCCTGCGATGCCAGATGCCCGGCCAACAGCACAAAGGCGTCCACACGCGAAGCCGCCAGGCGCGTCTGCGCATTCCAGCCCATCGCATTGCGAACCGAGTCATCGGCGTCCGGTGGGCAGGGATCAGCCTCGATCCGGGGTGCATCCATCAACAGGGCCCGCGCGGCATCTGGCCGCACCAGCCGGACATACCGGCGCGTCGAGGCATCCTGCCCGAGCGGAATACGGGTCGCCTCGCCCCACCCGGCGCCTGCCAGGAAGTCGTCGATCAGCGTGTTACGGTGATGAGAATCGAAATCCATCCAGCCGCTTCTGCCAGTCTTCGCCGACCGGTTCCAGCCTCGCGCGACGCTGCTCCCCAAGCATTTCGAGTGTCAGGTCCAGCCGGGTGGCTGGCAGGTAGCGCCCCGCACGCGCAGGCCACTCGATCACCGCGACCCCATCCTGCGTATCATCCCAGCCCAGCTCGTTGACGTCTTCGGGCCTGTCGAGACGGTACAAATCGAAGTGCCAGAGGGGAAAATCAGGCGCGTCATAGGCCTGCACGAGCGTATAGGTCGGGCTCGGCACGTCTTCACGTGCCCCGCACAGGGCCTGCACCAGCCCCCGCGTCAGCGTGGTTTTGCCGGCGCCGAGGTCACCATGCAGCGCAATCACGTCGCCGGTCCTCAGCAAGCCGGACAGGGCAGCGCCCAGCGCACGGGTCGCTGCATCATCTTCAAGGTCGAAAAGGATTTCCATTGGGGCAATATAAGGGTTCGGGATGGCACCGCCATCGCCGATTCACCCGGACGCCCTTGCGCGCTTCTTGACACACGTGCTCGCGGCTGGAACTCCAGTGCGAGAAACCATTGCAAAAATGACGCTAGCGTCATAATTTGCAGGAATTGATTAGGGAGCGGGACTTTTGGACCTGACGGGAGCATCACGGATTGTGGTCATCGGCGGCGGTCAGGCCGGCGCGCAGGTACTGCAGTCGCTGCGCCAGGGCGGATACACGGGCGCGCTGACCCTGATCGGCGACGAACCGGCCCTGCCCTACCAGCGCCCCCCCCTGTCCAAGGCCTACATGAAAGGTGAAATGACCGAGGAGCGGCTCTATTTCCGCCCCGCGCCCTGGTATCAGGACCAGAATATCGAGGTCATCCTGTCAACGCGCGCCACCGGTATCGACCGGACCAACCGCAAGGTCGAACTCGCGCATGGTGGACACCTTGACTATGACGCCCTGATCATCGCCACCGGATCGCGTCCCCGGCCTCTGCCGGTGAAGGGCGCAACCCTGCAGGGCGTGCATGACCTGCGTGACCTGTCGGATGTCGAGCGTATCCGCCCCAACATGATTGGCGGCCGCAAGATGGTGATAATCGGCGCAGGCTATATCGGCCTTGAGGCGGCTGCCGTTGCCCGCCAGATGGATATGGACGTCACCGTGCTGGAAATGGCACCCCGTGTCCTCGCCCGCGTGACCAGCCCCGTGATGAGCGCTTTCTTTGAAACCGAACACCGCGCGCAGGGCGTCACCATCCTGACAGATGCCCGTCTGGACCATCTCGACGGAACCGACGGCAAGGTCAGCGCCGCCATTCTGGCTGACGGCACCCGGCTCGACGCCGATATCGTGCTGGTCGGCATCGGCATCCTTCCGAACGAGGAACTCGCAAGGGAGGCCGGCATCGCCTGCAATAACGGCATCCAGGTCGACCGCGATGCCCGCACGTCGGACCCTCGCGTCTTCGCGGCAGGTGACTGCGCAAGCCGCCCGCTCGTCCATTATGGCCGCTCAGGCCGCCTCGAAAGCGTTCACAACGCCATTGAACAGGGCAAGCTCGCGGCGGCCGCCATTCTCGGCAAGCCTCGCCCGGCTGAAGACTGCCCCTGGTTCTGGTCCGATCAATACGACCTGAAGCTGCAGATTGCCGGTCTCAGCCAGGATTATGATGAAATCGTCGTGCGCGGTGACCCGAAGGAGCGCAAGTTTGCGGCCTTCTACCTGCGCAACGGCACCCTGATTGCGGTGGATGCTGTCAACAGCGCACCGGAATTCCTCGCCTCGAAAAAGCTGATCATGTCGGGGGCAAAAATCGCGCCTGCCATGCTCGGCGATACATCAATATCGATGAAAGACATTGCCGCAGCAACCACTGCCGCCTGAAGGAGACAATACAGCCCATGGCAAAGATCACTTACATAGACAATGACGGAACGGAACGCGTTGTCGAGGCCACCAACGGCGAATCCGTGATGGAAGCCGCCGTCAAGAATTCCATTCCCGGTATCGATGCCGATTGCGGCGGCGCCTGCGCCTGCGCCACCTGCCATGTCTATGTGGACGCTGCCTTCATGGACAAGGTTGGCGAGCAGCAGGAAATGGAAAAGTCGATGCTCGACTTTGCTGAAAATGTTCAGGAAAATTCCCGCCTGTCCTGCCAGATCACGGTCTCTGATGCGCTTGACGGCCTGCGTGTGACCACGCCGGAAAGCCAGCACTAGGTCCTTGGCTGCCTATACAGACCTCCTTGCCAGCATCACGCGTGATGCCGGGAATGCCGCGTCCGTGGTCATTCCCGACGCCTGGATGCAGGGCCGCACCACCTATGGCGGCCTGACGGCGGCGCTGTGCCTGGAGGCCGCCATGCCGCTCGCGCCCGGCATGCCGATCCGTTCGGCACAGGTCGCCTTCGTGGGGCCGGTCGGCGGGCCGGTGACATGCACGCCGACCCTGCTGAGACAGGGCAAGAACACCGTGTTCGTGTCCGTGCGCATGGCCGGCACAGAGGGCGTGGCGGCAGAAGCGATTTTCGCGTTCGGCGTCGCGCGGCCTTCGGCGCTGAGCTTCGCCAACCTCCCCGCACCGGACGTCACTGCACCGGACGAGACGCCAAGCTACTTCGGGGACAATCCGAACCGCCCCAATTTCACACGCAATTTCAACATGCGCATGGCGGCAGGCACGCGGCCGATCTCGGGATCGGACACGGGCGACGTGTCGATCTGGATGCGCCATGTCGACCCGGCAGCGCCCACCGACGCCGTCGCACTGCTGGCCATCGCCGACGCGCCACCCCCGGCGGCCATGTCAATGTTCACCGCACCGGCCCGTATCAGTTCGATGACCTGGATGGCCGAATTCCTTACCGACGACATCACGACGCAAGACGGCTGGTTTCTCGCGCGTCACGTCGCCGAGACGGCACGCGACGGCTATTCCAGCCAGGCCATGACCCTGTGGAACAGCGCCGGCGACCCGATGATGATCGGCCGCCAGACGATTGCAATTTTCGGCTAGCTAAACGGCAAACAGACCAAGGCCAGAGAAGGCTGCAAACAGTGCGGCGTAGTCTTCCGGTTGACGCGCATATTGCAACCGTTGGGGCGACATCTCCGTCCAGCTTTGAGCGCTGGTCGTCCAGATATCACCGACGGGAATGATCCAGCTCGTATCATCCAAAGTACCGCTCCGCACGCTCAGCACGCCGCGTGTCGGTGCCTGACCATGCGCGATACGGTTGCCGCAATCACCACAGAACAGGCCAAACCGAACGGACCCGACATCCGACGCCCATTCAAGCCTTTCCGGATCACCCTGCGTGATCTGGAAACTGTCCTCCATCACAGCCATCGGTGTGCTGAACGCACTGCCCGAGATCTTCTGGCAATTGGTACAATGGCAGTTGTAGATCATCAGAGGCGCACGCGATATCCGGTAGCGGATCGCCCCGCACTGGCATGATCCGGTAAGCGGTAATGATGGCATTGCCTGATCCTCACGGTCCTGATCTCTCAGGATATCGTGAACGCTGAACGAGTCAATTATTATTTAGACCGCCGGACCGTTCTAGTGGACGAGCGCAGCTTTCAGGCTTTCAAGATAAGCGTAATGTGCCTGCAGGGCGTCCTTCGCCGTGTCGTCCTTGTCGAGCGCCTGGATCTTCAGAAGCGTCGCGTCGAGTTCCGCCTGGACCTCTTCCACTTTTACGCCTTCAAGACTGCGGGCTTCCTCGGCGAGGATCGTCAGGCCGTCAGGCGTCACATCGGCAAAGCCGCCGCGAACGAAGATGCGCATCTTCACCGTGTCGCCTTCGAGCACACGCACGACGCCATTCTTCAGCGTCGTCATGAACGGCGCGTGGTTTGCCAGCACACCGAATTCACCATCGGTGCCCGGCGCGATCACATGATCGACCTCGCCAGAGAAAAGCTCTCTGGCGGGCGAAACGAGTGAGAAGTGCAGTTTGTCGGCCATAAGGCTGATCCTGTATCTTAAGCGGCGTCTGCCATCATCTTGGCGGCTTTGGCTTTCGCCTCGTCGATATTGCCGACCATGTAGAAGGCCTGCTCCGGCAGGTGATCAAACTCGCCGGCGATCAGGCCTGTGAAGCCCTTGATCGTGTCTTCAAGCTTCACCTGGACGCCTGGCGAACCGGTGAAGATTTCAGCCACGTCGAATGGCTGCGACAGGAAGCGTTCCACCTTGCGGGCACGGGCCACGGCCAGTTTGTCTTCTTCCGACAGCTCGTCCATGCCGAGAATGGCGATGATGTCCTGCAGTTCCTTGTACTTCTGAAGGATTTCCTGCACGCCGCGCGCGATGTTGTAGTGGTCTTCACCAACGATGCGCGGATCAAGGATACGGCTCGTGGAATCGAGCGGGTCCACAGCAGGGTAGATGCCCTTCTCGGCGATGGCCCGGTTGAGAACCGTGGTTGCGTCAAGGTGGGCAAACGAGGTGGCTGGCGCAGGGTCGGTCAGGTCATCTGCCGGGACGTACACGGCCTGAACCGAAGTGATCGAACCCTTGTTGGTCGACGTGATGCGCTCCTGCAGCTGGCCCATGTCGGTGGCCAGTGTCGGCTGGTAGCCCACAGCCGAAGGAATACGGCCGAGCAGGGCCGACACTTCGGCGCCAGCTTGCGTGAAGCGGAAGATGTTGTCGACGAAGAACAAAACGTCCTTGCCTTCTTCATCGCGGAAATATTCGGCCTGTGCGAGGCCGGTCAGGGCGACGCGGGCACGCGCGCCCGGAGGCTCGTTCATCTGGCCGTAGACCAGCGCGATGCGGCTTTCGCCTTCCAGGTTGATAACCTTGGATTCGATCATCTCGTGGTAAAGGTCGTTGCCTTCACGCGTCCGCTCACCGACGCCGGCAAACACAGAATAACCGCCGAACAGTTTCGCGATATTGTTGATCAGTTCCATGATCAGAACGGTCTTGCCCACGCCGGCACCGCCGAACAGGCCGATCTTGCCGCCCTTCACATAGGGGCAGAGCAGGTCGATCACCTTGATACCGGTCACGAGCACTTCGGACTCGGTCGACTGGTCGGTGAAGGCGGGCGCATCCGCGTGGATCGAACGGCGCATATCCGTGTCGATCGGGCCGCGCTCGTCGATCGGCTCGCCGATGACGTTCATGATGCGGCCAAGCGTGGCCGGGCCAACCGGCACGTTGATCGAACGGCCAAGGTCCGTCACCGGATTGCCGCGAACCAGGCCTTCCGTGGAGTCCATGGCGATCGTGCGGACCGTGTTCTCGCCGAGGTGCTGGGCGACTTCGAGGACGAGGCGGTTGCCATTATTGTCGGTCTCGAGTGCGTTGAGAATGCTCGGAAGTTCGCCGTCGAATTCGACGTCGACCACGGCGCCGATGACCTGTGATACGCGGCCTTTTGCGTTTGCGGGAGTGCTCATGCGGGTCGTCTCCTTTGGAGCGGATGTCGTTCTGGGTGTTGAAACGGGGGCAGCTGCAGCCGCAACCGGCGCGGCAGCAGGTGAAGAGGAAGTCCTGGCACTTGCAGGCTTGCAAACGCCACAGGCGCGGGTGTCCTTCTGGCCGAGCGCCTGGGCGGCTGCGTCAGCTTCAGGGAACGTCGCGAAGGGGCCGTGCCACTTGTCGTCGTCATTGGTGGCGTCGCCACCCACGCCAGCGCCATTATTGCAATAGCGGCAGTCGGACGCGTGGATACGTGCCCGCTTGCTGCCAAAGTTTTCGTAGATCCAGAAGCTCATCGGTTTTCCTACAATGCCTCTGCACCGGAGATGATCTCGATCAGCTCCTTGGTGATCTGTGCCTGGCGGGCACGGTTATATTGCAGCGACAGGGAGTCGATCATGTCGCCTGCATTGCGCGTTGCGTTGTCCATCGCCGTCATGCGGCTCGCCTGCTCGCCAGCGGCGCTTTCCAGCATGGCCGACAGGATCTGCGTGTTGATGTAGCGCGGCAGCAGCGTTTCGAGGATCTCCGTCTCGGACGGCTCATAACGATAGATCGCCCCTTTCAGGTCGACCGTCTCGGCATCGGCTGGCGCCGCGGCCGGGATGATCTGCTGCGCGGTCGGCACCTGCGACAGCACGTTCTTGAATTGCGAATATATCAGCGTTGCCACGTCAAACTCGCCGTCCTCGAACCGCTTGGTCAGCGCCTGGCCGAGGCCGATGGCAGAATCGGTGAAGTTGCCGCCCTTGACGTCACCGAGATCGACATGCGCGATGAACATGTCGCCATATTCACGCGACAATTGCTCACGGCCCTTCTTGCCGACGGTCATGATCTTGACCGTCTTGCCTTCGGCCCGCAGCTCGCCAATCTTCACCTTGGCCAGTTTCGCGATGTAGGAGTTGAAACCGCCCGCCAGCCCGCGCTCCGCGGTCATGACGACAATCAGGTGCGTCTTGTCGCTGCCAGTGCCTGCGAGCAGACGTGGCCCGCCTGCACCTGCCGATGATGACAGGTTCGCCAGCACGGATGCCATGCGCGAGGCATAGGGCCGCGAGGCCTGAGCGGCTTCCTGGGCGCGCTTCAGCTTCGCTGCGGCCACCATTTGCATGGCCTTCGTGATCTTCCGCGTGGATTTCACGCTGGCGATCCGGTTCTTGAGGTCCTTCAAGCTGGGCATGTCAGGCCTTCTGGTTATTCAAACTATGCGTCAGGACGGGCGGGATCAGGCGAATTTCGACGTGAAGTCTTCGAGGGCCGCTTTCAGCGCCTCCTCGGTCTTTTCAGACAGGGCCTTCTCCTCACGGATCGTCTTGAGCAGGTCTTTCTTGGCACCACGCATATGGGCCAGGAGTTCCTTTTCGTAACGGGTCACTTCGCTGACAGCGACTTTGTCGATATAGCCACGCGTACCCGCGTAGATGACAACAACCTGTTCTTCCATCAGCAGCGGCGAGTATTGCGGCTGTTTCAGCAGTTCGGTCAGGCGGGCACCGCGGTTCAGCAGGCGCTGCGTGGCGGCGTCGAGGTCGGAACCGAACTTCGCAAAGGCGGCCATCTCGCGGTACTGGGCGAGTTCACCCTTCATCGAGCCGGCAACCTTCTTCATCGCTTTCGTCTGGGCGGCAGAACCCACACGCGACACCGAGAGGCCGACGTTCACGGCCGGGCGGATACCCTGGTAGAACAGGTCGGTTTCAAGAAAGATCTGGCCGTCAGTGATCGAAATCACGTTGGTCGGGATATAGGCCGACACGTCATTGGCCTGCGTTTCGATGATCGGCAGCGCGGTCAGCGACCCTGCGCCGGCGGCATCACCCATCTTGGCGGCGCGCTCAAGCAGGCGCGAGTGAAGATAGAACACGTCACCAGGATAGGCTTCACGGCCCGGAGGACGGCGCAGCAGCAGCGACATCTGGCGATACGCAACAGCCTGCTTGGAAAGGTCATCATAAATGATCAGGGCGTGCATGCCATTGTCACGGAACCACTCACCCATGGTACAACCGGTGAACGGTGCGAGGTACTGGAGCGGAGCCGGTTCGGACGCTGTCGCAGACACAACGATCGTATAGTCCAGCGCGCCGCGCTCTTCGAGCGTCTTGACCACCTGGGCAACCGTCGAACGTTTCTGGCCGATGGCCACATAGACGCAGAACAGCTTGTCCTTGTCGGACTTGGCCGCGTCATTCGTCGGCTTCTGGTTCAGGATCGTGTCGATGCAGACAGCGGTTTTTCCGGTCTGGCGGTCACCAATGACAAGCTCGCGCTGGCCGCGGCCAACCGGGATCATGGCATCGATGGCCTTGATGCCTGTCATCATGGGCTCGTGCACGCCTTTGCGCGGGATGATGCCCGGCGCTTTCACGTCCACGCGCTCACGCGACGCCACATCCTTCAGCGGGCCCTTGCCGTCGATCGGCTCGCCCAGAGGATCGACAACGCGGCCCAGCAGGCCCATGCCGACCGGCGCGGACACGATCTCGCCCGAACGCTTGACGGTGTCGCCTTCCTTGATCGAGCTGTCGCTGCCGAAGATCACGACGCCGACATTGTCGCTTTCCAGGTTCAGGGCCATGCCCTTGATGCCGCCATCGAACTCGACGAGTTCGCCAGCCTGCACGCTGTCGAGGCCATAGATGCGGGCAATACCGTCACCCACTGAAAGCACCTGGCCGACATCTGAGACTTCAGCGTCGACGCCAAAGTTTTCGATCTGGGACTTCAGGATGCCCGAAATTTCTGCTGCGCTGATATCCATCGAGCTGACTATGCTCCCTTCATGGCGGTGTTCATGCGATCAAGTTTGGCGGCAATGCTGGCATCGATGAGCTTGGACCCGATGCGCAGCTGGATGCCGCCGATGAGCGAGGCATCCACCTCGCTTGTAAGTTCAACCTCGCCGCCAACGGCCTTGGCGAGGATCGATTCGATACGGGCGCGCTCGGCGCCTGTCATGTCTTTTGCTGTGCGCACGACGGCCCGCTGGACGCCGCGCTGTTTCGCATAAAGCGCGTCAAAGGCGCCCTGGGCCGGAACAATCTCGTTCGAACGGCCATTCTTTGCCATTACGCCGACGAAATTCGCGATCATCGTGCCAAGCTCCGATGCCTTCATCACGTCCGCCAGCGCGCGCACTTTCTCGTCACGCGAGAAGGCAGGCGAATCGAGCAGGATGGTGAGGTCTTTGGACTCTTTCGCCATTTCGACGAATGCCTTGAAATCACTGTGGACCTCGGCCAGCTGACCCTTGTCCTGGGCCAGCTCGAACAAGGCCAGCGCATAGCGCCGGGCAGCTTCAGTCGCATGTGTACGTGTCGATGCAGCCAAGGGTCCAGGATCCGTTGCTTGTCGGGGCGGGTAAGGCCCGGAATTATATTAAAGAGACAGCGTGCCCGACACGCGCGCCCCATTGATCAGTGCGCCGCTTAGCACCAGAAAATCAGCCTGACAACATGGCCGCAGCGCCAATTTCTGCGGCGGAATGGCACGTAAGTCGAAGATGTGACCCTACATGAACGAGTAAGGGTCAATATCCACTGACACGCGAACGGGTCGCGGGAGCTTCAGCCGGGCCATCCAGGCCGCCATATAGGCGGAAAGATCAACGTTTCTCGGGCTTTTGACGAGGAATCGCCGCCGGTGGCGTCCGCGCAGCACGGTAATCGGCGCCGGAGCCGGCCCGAACAGCTCTATTCCCGCACCATTTGGTGCTGCCAGCGCGATATCGCGCGCCGCCTCGTCCACCATCTCCGCGCTGGGGGCCGAAAGGATCAGCGCCGCCAGCCGCCCGAATGGCGGCAGGCCAAGCTCGGCGCGCACATCCCGCTCGATCTGCAGGAACCCGTCCCGGTCCCCATCGGCCAGCGCCAGCATGGCCGGATTGTCCGGCGCATAGGTCTGCACCAGCGCCCGTCCCGGCCGTTCGGCGCGCCCGGCCCGGCCCGCTACCTGGCTCAGCAGCTGATAGGTCCGCTCCCCGGCCCTCAGGTCGCCGCCCTTCATGCCCGAATCGGCGTCCACCACGCCGACCAGAGTCAGGTTCGGGAAATTATGCCCCTTGGCGACGATCTGCGTCCCGATCAGCACATCGATATCGCCCGTCTCCATCCGCTCGATAATGCCGCGCGTCGCATCCCCGCCCATCGCCGTGTCCGACGAGAATATCTCGATGCGCGCCTCTGGCATCAGAACGCGAACCTCTTCGGCGACCCGCTCCACGCCCGGACCAACCCCCATCAGCGAATCCTTCGCCCCGCAGGCCGGGCAGACGCCGGGCTTCGGAATCGAATAACCCGTCACATGGCAGACCAGCCGCCCGCTATAGCGGTGCTCGGTCAGCCAGTTCTCGGTGCCCGGCGTCTTCAGCCGCTCGCCACACGCCTTGCAGATCACCAGCGGCGCATAGCCCCGCCGGTTGAGGAATAGCAGGCTCTGCTCGCCTGCCGCCAGTGTCTCCTGCAAGGCATGGGTCAGGTGCGGCGACAGCCAGTGATTCTTCTCTGGCGGCGCCCTGCGCAGGTCTATCAGTTCAACATCCGGCAGGCGCGCCGCGCCCGGCCGCGCCGCCAGCATCAGCCGCGTATAGCGCCCGGCCTCGGCATTCACCATTGTCTCCAGCGCCGGGGTCGCCGAGGCCAGCACAACCCCTGCCCCCTCCAGCTTCGCCCGCATCACTGCCATGTCGCGCGCATGATAGGTGACGCCATCCTCCTGCTTGTAGCTGCCGTCATGTTCCTCATCGACGATAACAAGCTTCAGGTTCGCATAGGGCAGGAACAGCGCCGAGCGCGCGCCGATCACGATCCGCGCCCGGCCATGCGCCGCCTCGCGCCATGTCCGGCGGCGTTCCTTGTCGGCCAGGCCCGAATGCCACGGCGCCGGCGCCGCCCCGAACCGCGCCTCGAACCGTGAGAGAATCGCCTGCGTCAGCGCAATCTCCGGCAGCAGCACCAGTATCTGCGCCTCCGGGTCCGTGCGCAGAGCTTCCGCAATCGCCTCGAAATACACTTCCGTCTTGCCAGACCCCGTCACACCATCCAGCAGGAAGGCGGCAAAGCCGCCCCCCCGCATCGCCGCCTTCAGCGCCTCGGCGGCTTCCACCTGCTCGCCGGTCAGGTTCGCGCCCGGAAGGTCCGGCTGCGGCAAAGCAAATGGCAGGTCAGCCGCCATCTCCTCGGCCCGCAGCGCCCCCGCACTCACCAGCCCTTTCACCACACCGCTCGACACCCCTGCCGCCGCCGCGAGCGCCGCCGCATTCGCCGCGCCGACCTCTTCGGCTGCATCCAGCACGCGCCGCCGCGTATCAGTCAGTTTCTTCGGTTCCTCACCCGTCAGGTGATACACAGTCTCCGTAGGCGAGGGCGACAGCCCCCCGCGTGCGCGCAGTGTCATACCCAGCACATGGCCGGGATGCGACACGGTATATTTCGCTGCCCACAGGATGAACTCGCGCATCGCCGCAGGCATTGGCGGCGTCGGATAGACTGACAGGACCGGCTTCAGCTCCCGCCCCGCCGCCGCCGCGTCATCAAGTATCTCCCACACCACACCCAGCCGCTCGGTCTGTCCCAACGGCGCTGTGACATATGATCCGACGCTTACCTCCATCCCCTCCGGCACCGCGTAATCAAACGGCTCAGGCAGCGGCAAGACAAAGAGAATCCGGGCAACAGGCATGGCGCACGGCTTAGCGCCGATAGCACCGCCCGTCATCCCGTCTGGTCAGGCTCAATGCCAACCCGGCCCGCAGCCAGTTGGTGCAATCTAGCGAAACGTCAGTCCATCAAACGCGCCTGACTCCCGCCATGCGGCGATATGCTTGAAATACGCGCCCGCACCGCCCGGATGGCCAACTGCATACTTGTTGGTCTCGGTCAGGCCCTTGCCTTCATTGTTGTAGTAGCCGGGGGTACAGTCTGGCGAACCGATCATCATGCCTGCGCCGCTGAGGATCAGCCCGACCCAGGCATCTTCGGCCTCTTTGGTGACGTCCACCTGCGCGTGACCCGCCGCCTCTGAATGGGAGACAATCGCCGCAATTGTCTTGGCATGATCAACAATATTGTGCGGCACGTTGGAAATCAGGTTCGCTGCCTGGCTGGGCTGGACGATAAATGCATTCGGAAAGCCGTGAACCTGGATGCCGTGCTGGGTGCGCATGCCATTTGCCCAGTACTCGGACAATTTCTGGCCATCGCGCCCCGTCATGTCAAAGCCCGCACGCGCGGTATAATCCGACCCGACTTCGAAGCCCGACGCGTAGATGATGCAATCTACTTCGTATTGTTTGCCATTCACCACCACGCCGGTTTCGGTGATGCGCTCGACACCCTTGCCGTCAGTGTCGACAAGTTGCGTGCCCGGCTCATTGAAGGCCTGCAAGTAGGCATCATGGAAACAAGGCCGCTTGCAAAGCTGCCGATACCACGCCTTCAAATTTTCCGCCGTCTCGCCGTCATCGACGATGGAATCGACGCGGTTGCGGATTTCTTCCATCTTTTCGAAGTCGGCATCCTCAAATGCCATCATCATGTTCTCCGGCGTCCAATCCGACGGCGGCAGCGACATGACCTTCTCGCGGATCCGGCGGGAGATTTCCGTCCAGCCGTCCATTACGAGGTCGACTTGCGGCATTCCCTGAGACTGGTTTTCGACGAAATTGTCGAACCAGCGCTGCTGCCACCCCGGCTCGGCAATGCTCTTGAACCAGTCCGGATCAATCGGTCCATTGTTGCGCGCGTCCACAGAAGACGGCGTGCGCTGGAACACGAGCAATTGCTTCGCTGACTTGGCCAGATGCGGTACGCACTGAACAGACGTCGCCCCCGTGCCAATCAATGCGACACGCTTGTCGGCAAGGTTTGCCAACGGTGCGCCCAGTGGGTCGCCGCCCGTATAATCATAGTCCCAGCGGCTGGTATGAAACGACTTGCCCTTGAAGGTTTCGATGCCGGCAATGCCCGGCAACTTGGCGACATGCAGCGGCCCCGTGCCCATGCCGATATATTTCGCCGTGAAGGCGTCGCCCCGCGAGGTTCTGACCACCCAGCGGCTATTGGCATCATCCCATTCCAGATCCGTGACTTCCGTCTGAAAAAGCGCATTATCGTAAAGCCCGAACTGATTGGCGATACGCTGGCAATGTTCGCGAATTTCGGGCGCGTGGGCATACTTCTCAGATGGCATATGCCCGGTCTCTTCGAGCAGAGGCATATAGATCATCGACGCCGTATCGCACTGCGCGCCGGGATAGCGATTCCAGTACCAGGTCCCGCCAAAGTCACCGCCCTTTTCGATGACGCGGAAATCATCGATTCCCGCCTGCTTCAGCTGAGCCCCGACAACGAGGCCAGCGAAACCACCGCCGATAAAGGCAAAGGTCACGTGATCTGTGACGGGAGCACGATCCACCCATGGCGAATGGGGATCCTGAGCGAGGTCTTCAAACTCGACCAGTCGCTTGTACTGCGCGTTTCCCTCCGGTCTCAGCCGCTTGTCACGTTCAGCCTTGTACTTTTTCTGGATTGCATCCTTGTCCAGTGCGGTCGTGCTCATATCGTTTTTCCGTTATCATTCGACCCAGTCGGCCATGCCATGCATGACTTGATGACAACATTGCCCGTGCGGAAGCCAAGCAAAGGTTAGCTCCGCCATGTTTCGTCACAAGCAACTCAAAGTGCCTGAGTGTCGCATTCCCGGCACCCGAGCCTCGTGCCTGAGGGCGTCAGTCTGCCCCAGCAGTGAAGTGCAGCCGCGTTTCGTGGCGGATAAATGCCATTGATCGCAACGCAGAAATTTATGGCCAGCGATGGGTTGAGCATCGAATATGCCTGGCTCCCCCGGTCGCGCTTGTCGGGATCGGCGGTGACGCCGCCACTCCTGTTCCGGCGGCGTTGGGTGCATGCAATTCGTGGGTCACGAATTCGCCTTCAGACGAACCCGCTGCGTCCCGCCCGGGCCGCCTGGAACAGCGCCTGCAACTCTACCGCAGCCTCGACCAGCGGCGACTCGTCGCCCGATACCCGGCATTGGATCAGCGCACCCTCCAGTGCCGATATCGAGAACCGGGCCAGCGTTGCGGCACGATCCGGCGCGATTCCGCTATCATGCGCTACACGCGCAATCGTCTCTACCCATGAGCCAAACGCCGCGCGCCCGGCGACATGAATCGCCTCGTGCTGCGGTACCGTTTCCAGCAGGGTCGTCGTGATGGGACAGCCATCGCGAAAACCCGATTGCGCCATCCAGCCGGCCATAAGTGTCAGGTACTGCGCCACCAACTCACCCGGGTCGGTCACTCGCGTCGCTAGTTCATCCAGCGTTCCCGCCACTTTCGCGCCAGCTACGGTCACCGCCTCAGCCCCGATCTCCGACTTGCCGCCCGGAAAGTAATGATAGAGCGACCCCTTTGGTGCGCCACTTTCCGACAGGATTTCGGCAAGCCCCGTCGCGGCATAGCCCTGCCGGCGAAACAGTTTCACGGCGCTCGCAAGAATGGCCTCACGGTGTTTGCGGGGAGCGGGCATGCAGGCAACCTCAAGATTATTATATAGACCGGTCTACATCTTTAGCCTATACGTTCTCTCGTTAACAGACAATGAGGTTCGACGATGAATCAGGACATTCCCGAAGGCTTTTCGCCCCACTTCCGCAAGAGCGGAATGACCGATCCGTGGGAGCCGCTCTATTCCCGCAACACGGGCGACGCCATCTTCTTGGGACTGCGTGCCGGACCGGCCCACGCCAATTCACGTGGCTTCGTCCACGGCGCGCTGATCACCGCCCTTGCCGACAATGCCATGGGGCTGAGCTGCGGCCTGAAGCTTGAGGGCGCGACCGGCCTCGTCACCGTCGGCGTCGCGGTCGACTTCATTGCCACGGCCCGGCTCGGCCAATGGCTCGAGATACGCCCTGTCGTCCTGAAATCAGGACGCAACCTCTGCTTCTGCGCCGCCACCGTACATGCAGACGACACGCTCTGCGCCCGCGCCAACGCCACCTTCCGCGCCCTCATGTCAGAAAAGTCCCCTGCATCATGACCACCACTGACCTTCTCACCACACTCCGCGACATCAATGATCGTGCCGCTTTCAATCGCTGGGCAGGCTTCACAGTCTCGCACGCTGCTCCCGGCGAAGCAGATCTCACCCTCGTATGGCGCGACGATCTCGGCCAATATGCCGGATTCCTGCATGCAGGCCTCGCCGGCGCGCTGATCGATACAGCTTGCGGCTTCGCGGCAGTGACGCTCTCGGGTGCCGTGCTCGCGTCCACCTTCACCGTCAACTGCCTCGCCCCGGCCATGGGCGAGCGATTCATCTCCCGCGGACGTGTCATTCGGGCCGGCCGAAAACAGGTCTTTACCTCCGCCGACCTATTCGCCGTGAAGCAAGGCAAGGAAAAGCTCGTGGCCACCGGAACAGCCATTCTCGTTCCCTCAGCTGCCTGAACCAGGGCCGCTCGGCCCTCACCACTCTGCATCCCTGGGCTAAAACCGGCAGGTAGACGCCGACATATCGAGTAAAAAATAGACGATCATGTCGTCCGGAGTGGTGAAGGTTGAGTCTGCAAGTTGGGAATACTTAGGCTGAAACCCGAACCCAATCAGACTAGTTCGCCGGGCACCGCGACGTGTTTCCGGCTACGGGCCCACCCTTGCCCCAGCGATATGCCTTGTCAGCCATTCCCCTGCCCCCTACCCCTTTTAGCATGGCAAAAGACATTTCCACCGGCTACGAGCCGCTCACATCGATCGAGGCGGTCACCTCCGGGCTCGCAGACGTCGGCTATATTTCCACACGCGAGATTTCGACCTCGGTTTTTCTCGCCCATGGCCTGCGCAAGCCGATCCTGATTGAAGGCCCCGCCGGTGTCGGCAAGACAGATCTCGCCCAGTCACTTGGCCGCTGGCTCGACCTGCCGATCCTGCGCCTGCAATGCTATGAAGGCCTCGACGAGGGCAAGGCGCTGTATGAATGGAAATACGGCAAGCAACTGCTCTACACGCAGATCCTGAAGGAAAAGCTGAACGAACTGATCGGCTCGGCGGACAACCTGACCCAATCGCTGGGAAAGCTCGCCTCTTTCGAGGACCTGTTCTTCTCAGAGCAATTCCTCGAATCCCGCCCCCTGCTGACCGCGATGCAGCAGCCGGCCGGATCGATCCTGCTGATCGACGAGATCGACAAGTCGGACGAGGAATTCGAGGCTTTCCTGCTCGAAGTCCTGTCCGACTACCAGGTCACGGTTCCGGAAATCGGCACGATCCGCGCCAATGTCCCGCCCATCGTGATCCTGACATCGAACAATGTCCGCGAACTCGGCGACGCGCTGAAGCGCCGGTGCCTCCATCTCCATATCGGCTTCCCTGATGCGGCCCGTGAACGCCTGATCGTCCAGGCTCGCGTACCGGACGTGTCCGAAATCCTGCTGAAGCAATTGGTCAGCTTCGTTCAGGGCGTGCGCGAGGCCGACGTCAAGAAACGCCCTTCCATCTCTGAAACTGTCGACTGGGCCCGCACGCTTCTCCTGATGCACACGACCGCCCTCGACGAGACATTTGTGCGCACCACGCTCAATGTCCTGCTCAAGCACGAGAGCGATATCGCGGCGGTGTCCAAGGAAATCCCCCGGCTCGTCCGCGAAGCCACCGGACCCGACAAGGCCGGGCGCACCTCTTCCGGCTACCCCGAACTCGGATAGCTGCAGATGGAGCGCACGCTCACCAATTTCATCCGGGCACTGCGGTCTTCCGATGTACGCGTCTCGACCGGCGAGGCGCTCGATGCGACGCGCGCCGTCGCCCTGATCGGCTATGGGGATCGCTCCCTCCTCAGGGACTCTCTCGGCTGCGTGCTGGCCAAGTCGGCCGAGGAAAAGGATACCCACGACCGCCTCTTCGATCTTTACTTCTCGCATTCAGACCAGCGCACCGACACGGCCGCCAGCCCGTCGGACAGCGACGCTGAAAGTGACGCGCCCCAATCGGCACCGGAAGACCTTGTCGGCCTGCTCCAGTCGGGCGACGAGAGCGCCATCACTACAGCGCTCGAACGCGCCGCTGAGGCGGCCGGCATCGAAAACATCCGGTTTTCCACGCAGGTTGCCTATTACGCCCAGCAGATCATCAGGCAGATGGGCGGGGAAGGCCTGCAACAGCGCCTGCTTGAAGCCCTCCAGGGCCGGGAACCGGAGGACGAGGCCGACGCCCAGGAGCTGATCGACATCCGCCGCGACCTCACCATGCGGGCCCGCGAACGCGCCGAACGGGCCTTCGACGTTTTCGGTGCCGGAGAGACCCAGCGATTCCGGGATGATTTTGCTGCCGAGAAACGCCTGAACGCGCTTGATCGCTATGACATGGAGCGCATGAAGGGCCTGATCGCCAAGATCGCCAAGCGCCTCGCCGTGAAGCATTCCCGCCGTCGGCGCAAACGCAATCGCGGCCAGCTTGATGTACGTCGCACCATGCGGGCCAATGCCGGTCTCGAAGGCGTGCCGTTCAATGTCATCTGGCGCCAGAAGAAGAAAGACCGTCCGAAGATCGTCGCCATCTGCGACGTTTCAGGCTCTGTGGCGCAATATGTCCGCTTCCTCCTGCTCCTGCTTTACTCGCTGGCCGACGCGGTACCGGACATTCACGCCTTTGCCTTTTCGCACCGACTCAAACCTGTCGATGACATCCTTGCCGACAATGAATTCGAAGCGGCCATGGCAAAGATCATCCGGGAACTCGGCATGGGCTCGACCGACTATGGCCAGGCCTGGTCTGACCTGAAGGTCGAGCATGAAAGCATCATCGACCGGCGCACGACCGTCATCGTCCTCGGCGATGGCCGATCCAATTATGGTGACCCGCGCGCCGACCTGTTCCGCGACTTTGCCCAGCGCGCCAAAAGCATGATCTGGCTCAATCCTGAAGGCCGCGCGCTCTGGGGAACCGGCGACAGCGCCATTCCGCGCTACCTGCCTTACTGCACGCAGATGAGCCATGTCGCGACTTTGAAGGACCTTGAACGCGCCGTCGACGAAGTCCTCAGCGCATACGGCTAGAGGCCGCCCAGCACGTTGATCTGTACAAAGGCCGCCATGTTAATGGCAACGGTCATCCAGAACAGATACCGGAATGTGCCCTTGCGCGTTTTGTGTCGAAAAAGCTCCTGCGCCAGGATCGCGCCCGGCCAGCCTCCGACCAGTCCCAGCAAGAGCAGGACCGTTTCGGAAATGCGCCAGCTCTTCTGGATCGCGGCGTTCTTGTCGATCCAGTACCCGATGACTGAACCCATGCTCGCCACACCGTAGACGATCCACCAGTTGACGGAGACAGTCGTAACCTGAGACACGGCCAGAACGATGCCCAGGAACGCGGCGATGACGAGGAAGGGCGGAACGTGCCTGACAGCCCAGAAGCGCGGCCGCTTAGGTGGTGCGACAGGCGCGATGATCGGTACCGCATTCTGCGCCTGCACCCGTCCGCGCGCATCCGTCACCACGTCAAACGTGTAGGCCTGTCCGATGTCCAGCCGCTTGTCCTCCTTGGGAAGACTCTTGATGTGAAGGAACACGTTCGGGCCACCATCATCGGGTGCAATGAAGCCATATCCCCTGTCGGGAAACCACTCGACCAGCTGACCTTCACGTCGAGTCATCAATTTCTTTTCCCTGTTGCACCGCAGCAGCCAGCGCGGCGCTCAAAAAGCGATCAATATCCCCATCAAGTACACCCTGGGTGTCTGATGTTTCAACCTCTGTACGCAGGTCCTTCACCATCTGATAGGGCTGCAGGACATAGGACCGGATCTGATGGCCAAACCCGATTGCGCTCTTTGCAGCATTTGCCACATCAGCAGCGTCGCGGCGCTTCTGCAGTTCCAGTTCGTACAGTTTCGACCGCAGCATGCGCCAGGCCTGGTCGCGGTTCTGGTGTTGCGACCGGGAGACCTGGCACGCAACGACGATCCCGCTTGGCGCGTGAGTCAGGCGTACGGCACTGTCCGTCTTGTTGATGTGCTGTCCACCGGCACCCGAGGCGCGATAGGTATCGGTACGCACATCGGACGGATTGATCTCGATCTCGATATTGTCATCGATTACGGGCGAAACGCTGACCGAGGCAAAGCTCGTATGGCGCCGCGCCGAACTGTCGAACGGCGAAATCCGCACTAGCCGGTGAACGCCCTGTTCCGATTTCAGCCAGCCATAGGCGTTCTCACCCTTGATCTGGATCGTGGCTGACTTGATGCCGGCCTCTTCACCTTCACGCTCGTCGAGTTCCTCGACCTGCATGCCATGCGCATCAGCCCAGCGCATATACATGCGCCGCAGGATGTTGGCCCAGTCCTGGCTCTCCGTACCGCCTTCGCCCGCATTGATCTGGACGAATGCGTCATTGGCATCCACTTCACCTGACAATAGCGCAGCGAGTTCAGCCTTTTCGGCACGCTCAGCCGCCCTGGAAAGGGTTCGCTCGATATCCTCGATCATCGACGCATCGCCATCGGCGAGTTCCAGCAATTCTTCCGCGTCGGCGGCTTCCTGCTGCAGCAATTCAACCGTGGCAATTCCGTCTGCGAGGCGCTGGCGTTCCCGCATCATCGATTGCGCAATCTGTGGATCATCCCAGAAGTCGGGACGCTCGGACAGGCTGGTCAGCTCATCAAGGCGTTTTGTGGCTGTATCCCAGTCAAAGACGCCTCCGTAGCAGTTCGGAGGACTGGCGGATCTGATCGATCAGGGACTTGATTTCAGCGGACATGACAAAGGGCCTCTTCGGGCGGGTTTACGCAAACGGGACGACAGGGGCCGGGATAGCCGAGCCCTGACAGTCCGTCAAAATTCCAGTTCAGAAAATTCCGTCGAGACCATCATCGGCTGGCGCTTCCGGCGGATTCGGAGACGGGTTGCCTTCCGGCACAGGCTGCTCTCCGGTGCGCGGGTCGAACGAACCGAACGTGCCGGATCCCGAGCCGGAATTCCCGCACGCGCCGGAAATCGACAGGCAGTCATCCGTTCCGGCGAACGCCGACATACCGGGTTCGGTGCCCGGGCGGAAAGCCTCGTCGATAATGACAGAAGTGCCAGGGCCGGGCAGTTCGCCCGAGCGCGCGTCGATCTTCACGAGGCGAACACCAGGAGGAATACGGAACGGAATGGCCGGTGTGCCCTCAAGCGCTTTTTCCATGAAGTCCGTAAAGATGGGCGCGGCAACAGAGCCGCCCGCTTCACCTTCGCCCAGCGACCGGTTGTCATCAAACCCGACACGCACACCAACCACGATATCCGGTGAAAAGCCCATGAACACGGCGTCGCGATAGTCATCGGTCGTGCCGGTCTTGCCGGCGAGCGGCTTGCCAACGCGAAGGGCCCGCCGGCCGGTGCCGCGCTCGACCACACCTTCCAGCATATGCGTCACCTGATAGGCGATGATCGGGTCAAGCACCTGATCGCGACCGTCCGGCAATTCTGGCGGCCCCTGGCCATCCCACTCTTCGACTTCACACCCGGTGCATTCGCGTTGGTCGTGCCGGAAAAGCGTTCGCCCGTGACGGTCCTGCACACGGTCAAGCAGGGTCGGCGTGACAATCTTCCCGCCATTCACGAAGGCTGCGTATCCCCGCGCGACATCGATCAGATACGCGTCGCCCGCGCCCAGCGACATAGCTGCATAGGGCGGCAGGTCAGTATAGACGCCGAGGCGTTCGGACAGTTCGGAAACTGCCTCCATGCCAATGTCCTGCGCGACACGAGCTGTCACCTGGTTGAGGGATTTCTCCAGCGCAATGCGCAGGGTGACCATCCCGTAGGAGCGGCCTTCGGTATAGTTTGCCGGTCGCCAGTAGTCGCCCGTCGACACGTCGAACGAGACGAACGGCGCATCCAGCATACGTGTGGCAGGCGTGTAGCCCTTCTCAAGCGCGGCCGCATAAACGAAGGGCTTGAAGCTGGAACCCGGCTGGCGCTTGGACTGCGTTACCCGATTGTAGCTGCTTTTGAAGAAGGAATAACCGCCCTGCATGGCCAGGATGCGGCCCGTGTGCGGGTCCAGCGCGATCAGCGATCCATCGACCTCAGGAACCTGGCGCAGCGTGGCATTGCCGACCGGAAGGAACATGGACTGCGCCACCGGCCTGGCGATCGGATTGCCTTCTTCGTCGAGCTCCTGCTGTTCAGGATCAGGCGCGCCGGTTTCATTTGCATTCAGGACCTGGCGTTTGAGTTCAGCCAGGACTACATGACCGACCTGAAGGCCCGGCTTGCCGCCTTCGGGCTTGTAGGTCTGGGCCCACTCCAGCTCTTCGGCCGGCAGCTTGATCCTGGCGCCATCGATCAATAACAGTTCAGCAGATTTCGAACTGACCGACGTAACCAGCGCGGCTTCCCATGTGCCATAGCCTCCGGGAAGCTCCACGGCATTCAGCGCCTCAAGCATGCCGTCGCCCACTGGCAATTTGGTGATCGGCCCGCGATACCCGTGACGCCGGTCATAGGCGACGAGTCCGTTCTGAAGCGCCTGTTGCGCGGCCAGCTGCATACGTGTGTCAATGGTCGAGCGGATGGACAGGCCGCTCCGGCCCAGCGTTTCCTCGCCATAGGTCTTGGTCAGATCGCGGCGCAGTTCCTGCACAAAATAAGTCGCCGCAGCATATTCCGGCCCGCGCAGGCGTTTCGTCGTCGTCAGCGGCATCGCCTTGGCTTCATCGGCTTGCTCACGCGTGATGTAGCCGTCTTCCACCATGCGCCCGAGCACATAATTGCGGCGCGCGAGCAGCCTGTCCGGATTGGTGTAGGGATTCACCGCCGAAGGCGCCTTGGCGAGTGAGGCCAGCACGGCAGCTTCGGACACGTTCAGTTCCGGCAGCGACTTGTTGAAATAGTTGAGCGCGGCAGAGCCGACGCCATAGGACCGGCCGCCAAGGTAGATCTCGTTGAGATAAAGCTCGAGGATCTCGCCCTTGGTGAATTCCTTCTCCATCCGCTGCGCGACGATCGCTTCCTTCGCCTTGCGTTTCAGGTTCTGGTCGCGCGTCAGCAGCATGTTCTTGGCAACCTGCTGCGTAATGGTCGAACCGCCCTGAAGACCGCCTGACCCGGTCACCTTGTTCTTGGCTGAATTCACCGCGCCGCGCGTGATTCCGACATAGTCGAGCCCTTCATGCGTGAAGAAATTCTTGTCCTCGGCGGCCACGAACGCGTCGATGACGTGCTTGGGAATGGATTCGTAGGGCACGAAGACGCGATGCTCATCGGCAAATTCCGCAATCAGCGTCCCGTCGCCGGCATGCACACGCGACGTAATCGGCGGTTCATACTGCTTGAGTTTGGAAATGCTCGGCACGTCGCGGCCCAGGGCCGCGAAATACAGCCAGATCGCAATCAGGCCGATAACGCCAAGAACAAAGCCGGCAATGAAAGTCCACTTTGCAACCGGCCAAACCCAGGTCGGAATGCGGGGTTTCTCGTAGGCATCGGCCATGTGGGTGTCCTGTTACAAGGGCCAGCGATCCCTGGCAGCAGACGGCGGAATCGCATGCGTTTCCGGCGATAGTAAGGCGCACCGGCGGCGCGTTAAAGGGGCCAGTGTCAGATGTCCTGCCGATCGACTTCGCCGTCATTTATCGAAACATCCGGCAGCGGCCGCTTCTCGGGTGCCGGCGCAGTCAGGCCCTCAGCCAGTTTGGCTTCCAGTTTCCGCCGCTCTTCGGCCGGAGGCCGGTTATCGAGGGCATATTGCCAGGCTTCGCGCGCCTCATCCTTGCGGTCCAGATACCAGTAGATATCACCGAGATGGCTCTCGATTTCCCAGTGCCGGTGGGGTTTCAGTTCATTCCGCGACATCTCGATCATGCGCAAGGCACCCTTCAGGTCACCCATCTTGAACAGGGCCCAGCCAAAGGAATCCGAAATATAAGGGTCGTGCTGGGCCAGCGCCTTGGCCCGGGCCAGTACACGATACCCCTCTTCGTATTTGTCCGTGTGGATAATCAGGAAATAGCCCAGTGAATTCAGCGTGTAGGGATCGTTGGGACGCGCCAGCCGCTCTGTGCGCAGCAGGATGATTGCGTCATTGACCCGGCCTGCCTTGCCCCAGGCATCAGCCAGCGCCAGACGGCGGTCATGTGTATCGTCCAGCTCGCGCGCCTTTTCGGCATTCTCGGCGGCGTTCGCATAATTGCCAAACTGGCCGTAGATCTCGGCGGCGAGGCCATGGGCTGCCGCCCGTTCGGCAGGGCTTTCGGCCGCCGCCAGCAGCGCATCGAGCAGCTCACCCGCCTCTGCTTCATCATTCAGCAGTGTGCGCAACTGCAGCGCGCCATACAGGGTCTGCAACCGGTTGTCGGCATCAGACAGCTCCAGCGCCTTGTCGATCGCATTGCGCGCCGCAGCCTCCTGCCCGGCCATCAGGTAGGCCTGACCAGCCGCAATCTCCAGCGACGCAGTTGGCTTGGGCCCGGTCAGGGCCACATGCGCAGCCGAATCATAAAGGGCATTCTCGTAGAAATCATCGACGATCGACGTGCGCAAACCATCATCTTCGGGATGGATCAGTAGCGCGACCTGGTCGAACGCCGAGCGCTGGTCGTCAAAACCGTCAGGACGGCTGCCCATCATGATCTGCCGGATGATCCTCTGTTCCTGCAGGGCGCGCGACACATCTGCCAGAGACTGGGCAAAAGCCGCCCGGACTGTCAGCGATTCATTGTGCAGGTTCTTGCCGGTTTCCAGACTTTCCAGCGCGGCGGCATAGCTGATTGCTTCTTCGGGCTCGGCATCTGCCAGACGCTGGTAGACGGCCTTTGCCTCGTCAATCCGGTCCAGCTTCTGCAGCAACAGCGCATGCCGGGAAATGACCGTCTTGATATGAGAATATAGCAGGCCGCGCGGATCGAACTGGTGTTCCGGGGCCTCGATCTGTGTCGGCGTAAGGGATTCATAGACAGCCAGCGCCTGTTCCGGGCGGCCCAGAGCCTCCAGCATGGCCGCCAGCGACAGGTCACCCGTCAATCCGGGCATGCCGGACGAAGCACCGCGGTGGCGCTCAAGCGCCGCGTCGGCCTGCCCGTCCATGGCGAGGAACCAGGCGTCGAGATAGGCATAAAATTGCGACTGGCTGCCCGTCTCGTCAGCAGTATCGTCGCCCGCATCGTGAATGTTCAGGATTGCGCGTGCGCCTGTCGTATCGTTCGCCGCCGCCCGGTCGATTGCGAGGAAGGCATTGAACAGGGGATTGGAGTCGCGGTCTTCCAGTGCGAGGCCGCGAGTCATGATCAGGAACGCCGCCATATCCCCGGCCTTGATCGCATCAATCGGTGCCGGATAGGCCGAAATGCCTACCGGCGTGCCGTCGGCACCCATGACGGCTGTCGACCGCGCCGCATCTGACAGCTCGGCATCGGCATAGATCGATGCTGACACGTCTGCGACCTGTCCGGAGGCGAGTGAGGCGCATCCGGCGAGTGCGAGTGTAATGGTTAGGGCAGAGGCGGCTAAGACAGGCTTGAGGCGCATGGGCGTCAGGGTTCTCCGTTTCGCAATTGCGAAGAATGAAGCAGCCCCATGAGGCAAGAACAAGGCCCCGAATGGTAAAAGCGCGGACAGGTTGCCCTGCCCGCGCCAATGTCACGCAGTCGTGCGGTCGTACCTACATGTTCGGATAGGCTGGGCCGCCACCACCTTCGGGCACGGTCCAGTTGATGTTCTGGTTCGGATCCTTGATGTCGCACGTTTTGCAGTGAATGCAGTTCTGCGCGTTGATCTGGAACTTGAGGTCGGCGCCCTCCCCGATCCACTCATACACGCCTGCCGGGCAATACCGGGCCGACGGGCCGGCATAGACATCATGCTCGGAGGATTTCTGCAGCGCCATGTCCTTCACGATAAGGTGGCAGGGCTGGTCCTCGCCATGGAACGTATTGGTGAAGGACACATTTGTCAGCTTGTCGAAGCTGAGCACGCCATCCGGTTTCGGATAAGCAATCGGCTTGAACTTCGCTGCTGGCTTGAGTGATGCCGCATCCGTCTTGCCGTGCTTCAGCGTCGGCAGGAACCCGAAGCCGACCAGCGAGCGCATCCACATGTCCGGCACGCCGATCATGGCGCCCATCATCGTGCCGAAGCGCGACATTAGCGGCTTCATGTTGCGCACCGTCGACAGGTCCTTCTGCACCCAGCTGGAATGCATGGCCGCGTCATACTCGCTCATCTCGTCACCGGAACGGCCGGCCTTGATCGCCTCAAACGCTGCTTCGGCGCCCAGCATGCCGGTCTTCATGGCATTGTGCGTGCCCTTGATGCGCGGCAGGTTCACAAACCCTGCGCAGCAGCCAATCAGCGCACCACCCGGGAAGCTTAGCTTCGGAATGGACTGCAGGCCGCCGGACGTGATGGCCCGCGCGCCATAGGCCACGCGCTTGCCGCCTTCCAGGTAGCGCCGGATGTCGGGGTGGTGCTTGTAACGCTGGAATTCCTCATAAGGCGCGAGATATGGGTTCTTGTAGTTCAGGTGAACCACATAGCCGACAGAAACGAAGGGCTCGCCATTGTCACGGAAGTGATACAGGAATCCCCCGCCATTGCCGTCCTTGTCCTGGACAGGCCAGCCAAACGAGTGCTGCACCAGGCCATCCACAAAAATCTCTTCCGGCACCGACCAGACTTCCTTCAGGCCAATTCCGAACTTTTGCGGGTCGCTGTCGGCCTGCAGGTCGAACTTGCTCATCAGTTGCTTGGTGAGCGAGCCGCGTGCGCCTTCCGCAAACAGCACATATTTGCCGAGCAATTCCATGCCGGGCTCGAAATCGGGCTTCTTCTGGCCATCAGCGCCGATGCCCATGACCCCGGCAACAACGCCGCGCACTTCGCCCTTCTCGCCGTAAACGACTTCGGATGCGGCAAAGCCGGGATAAATCTCGACGCCGAGTGCTTCTGCTTCGCGGCCAAGCCAGCGGCAGACATTTGCCAGCGAGCCAGCGTAGCAACCATGATTGCTCATCAGCGGCGGGAAAGGCAGCCAGCCAAGCTCGGCCGATCCGTTCTCGCCCAGCAGCTTGTAGCGGTCGATCTTGACTTCGGTCTTCAGCGGGCAATCGCTATTGGCGCGCCAATCGGGCAGCAATTCGTCCAGCGCCTTCGGGTCAAGCACGATACCTGAAAGGATGTGCGCGCCAACTTCACCGCCTTTTTCCAGCACGACGACAGACAGGTCTTCGCCGGCCGCATTCGCCGCCTGTTTGAACCGGATCGCTGCTGAAAGCCCGGCCGGGCCGCCGCCAACAATAACCAGATCATATTCCATCGACTCGCGCTGCGGGGCGTCATCAGCCATTGGTAACTCCTCATTGTGGCGTGTAGGATACCGCCTTACGTTTCGATCATAAGCAATTACAGCCTGTTTCGGGAAGGTCCAGAGCGTCGCAATGCCAAACCTCGCGTCAAGTGAAGCCCTCAAGGCGCTGACAGACTGGTGGCTGGACATGGGAGTTGAGGTCGATTCGGCCCGGATCGACGCCCTGATGCGGGAAGTGAAGGCTCCCGAGTCGGTATTGAAGTCCGTGAACGCAGATGCCGATGGCGCGCCGAAAGCCGCACCTCGCCGCACCCGCGGACCCACTGACTGGGTTGCGGAAGCCACACGGGCCGCCGCGGCCTGCGATTCGATGGAGGCGCTGAAAGGGGCCATCGAGGCGTTCGATGGCTGCCCGCTCAAGGCGACCTGCGAACATACGGTTGTCTGGGATGGCGTGGTGGGGGCGGACCTGATGGTCATTGGCGAGGGTCCGGGAGCCGAAGAGGACCGGCGCGGCCTGCCCTTCGTCGGCAAGGCCGGGCAGCTGCTTGACCGGATGCTCGCCGCAATTGGCCGTTCACGCACCGAAAATACGTTCATCACCAACGTCAATTACTGGCGCCCGGCCGGTAACAGAAATCCTGACGCCGAGGAACTGGACGTCTGCCGCCCTTTTGTGGACCGGATGGTCGAACTGGGAAAACCCAGGCTGATCATCGCCACGGGCGGCGTCCCGGCCAAGGCGCTGCTTGGCAGTGATGACGGGATCATGAAATTGCGCGGTACCGAGTACACGTTCACGACACCCGGCGCCACCTCCATTCCGCTCATCCCGATCCTGCACCCGGCCTATCTCCTGCGGCGTCCGCAGGACAAGAGCCGGGCCTGGCGGGATCTTTTGCTCATTGAAAAGAGGCTGAACGAACTTGGCTGATCAGTCTTCGAGCTTGGCGTCGGTCTTCGCGTCGACAAGGCCGCGTTCCTTCTTCTTGCGGGTTTCGAAAGTGCCCGCGATATCGCCTGCAGTGTCCGCACCCAGCACTTTGCGCGCGGTTGCGAAAATCTCTTTCTCTTCTTCATCTATATGGTGCTCATAGCGTTCACGCAGGGTTTTAAACCGCGCCAGCCAGCCAGGCGAGCTGAAGTCCATCGCGTCAATATCCTGCATCATCTCGTCGATTTCGTGGTGCTCCGACACAGAATGGCGCGCCTTGGGCTGGCCCTTCGACTCTTCCATCAAAGGCGCATAAAACGCCTCTTCTTCAGCGGCGGCGTGCGCCCCGACTTCGTAAAAGAATGTTTCCCAGAGTTTGCGCCGCGCTTCGCTGTCACCACACGTTTCAACCAGCTGCGACAATAACTGGCGGTGCCTGTCATGGTCTGACTTCAAGCGATCATATATGGTCGTCATTCGGGACTTCCTCGTGCAAGTTGGATTGTAAATGGAACGCCGGTGCCTGAAGAGAGTTCCTCGTTCTCGTGCGCCTGCCAGGAAATCTCCATGCCCGCTCCATTGTCCGTCATTATTCCCACGCTGAACGCGGCCCGGGATTTGCCCTTGTGTCTCGAAAGCCTGATGCCTGGCCTTGAGAGCGGCTTGATACGTGAAGTCGTTGTGTCTGACGGCTTCTCCGAAGACGGGACGCAATCGCTTGCCGAAGCCGCTGGCGCCACTTTCCTCAAGGCCGCAAAGGGCCGTGGCCGCCAGCTGATAGCCGGCGCAGAGGCTGCGCGCGGCGAATGGCTGCTATTTCTCCACGCCGACACCGCCCTCTCTCGCGAATGGGCAGAACGTGTGTCCGACCACATCGCCCAGCGCCCGGACAATGCGGCTGTTTTCCGCCTGAAATACCGCTCGGACGAAAAAGGCGCACGCTGGCTGGAATCACGCGCCAACCGCAGGGCGCGCTGGCTCGGCCTGCCCTATGGCGACCAGGGCCTGCTGATCTCGCGTCAAAAGTATGACCAGATCGGCGGCTTTCCTGATGTGCGCCTGATGGAGGATGTCATGATTGTGCAGGCCGTGGGAAAGAAGAACCTTACCTTCCTCGATGCCGAAGCCCGCACGTCGGCGGCCAAGTATGAACGTGACGGCTGGCGCAAACGCGCCTGGAAGAATGCCTGGATGCTGGCGCGCTTTTTGCTGGGCGCAAGCCCAGACAAACTCGCCAAGGAATATACCTAATTGTCTTCCCAGAATTCCTCGGTCTCGAAATCTCCGCTATGGGTTTCAACCAGGTAAGTCTTGAACGCATTCAGGTCGGAAACCCGGCAGGAATAGCTGTCTGTCCGTTCAATGCTGAAACGCTTCAATACTGTCTCTTGCGCGTCATTACATGCCGGCATGACGAACTCATATGTCGGGACGTGCGTCATCGCGCCAAGCCGCATGTGCGCCAGCAAATAGTGATACGACACTTCATCACCGTCCTGCATTTTCGCTTCAGCCAGGTAAACCGGATTGGCCTCTTCGCTGCCGCTTTGCGCGTCCAGCATCTGGAAGCGAACGAAAAGTGGCTTTTCATCTGCCTCTTCGGGCGGAGGCGGGATTGTGTACGTGCCGTCATCTCCCGCCATCACAATCCGGCAGTCATCGTCAAGACAGAGCACGACGCCATCATAGGGTAACGTCACCTGCTCTCCGGCAGGAATCAACGGGACTTCACTGTAAAAGCAGGCTGACAGGGCGAACAACCCGGTCAGGGCTGCGAGCATTCGAAGCGCGTTCATGTCAAATCTCTCCCTTGCGTGAATGACAGCTTTGATCTTCTTGCTGTCGAAAGTAAGGCCAAGGCATGAAAAACGCGACCGTCCTGATCTATGCAAAACCGCCCCGGATGGGGCTTGCCAAAACCCGCCTGGCCAGCGGCGTCGGCCTGACCGAGGCCAGACGCATCGCTCATTTCACGCTTGCCCGCACGATGCGGGCGGCGCTCTCCGGCCCCTGGAAAACCGTTCTCTATGCGGCGCCTGACCGGGCACTGTCCGATACACTCGGTGGCATCTGGCCGAGCCATCTTGTTCGCCGAAGCCAGGGCACAGGCAACCTGACCGACCGCCTGAACCGCGGCCTCGCCGACGCGTATCCGGGACCGGTCCTTTTCATCGGCGCCGATGCGCCAGACCTGACACCGGCCCTGCTTCACCAGGCGGTCCGCGCGCTGAACCGCCACGATGCCGTCTTCGGCCCGGCGCGCGATGGTGGCTTCTGGCTGTTCGGGATCAACAAGCGTGCCCAAACCCGATCACCCTTCGCAAACGTCCGCTGGTCAGGTCCGCACGCAATGGAGGATGTCTGGAGCAATCTTTCCGCAGACGCTTCGGTGGCGCTATTGCCAATGCTGATCGACATCGACGAGGGACAAGACTGGCAAGACTGGAATGAGTCGCGCTGACCGGCGCCCTGCCTACAGCCGGGAATAAAGCTGGTAACCTTCGCGATAGTACAGCTTCATGGTTGTGATGACGTCTCCTGCGAGCGATGTCGTGCGATCAATCACGAACACTGCCGCGCCCTCTCGCACATCAAGCGCGCTCGCCACCGCCTTGTCGGCAGCGACCGCCGAGAACACGACATCACCGCCGGAAAATGGAACTGTCTGCACCAGCCACTCATTGGCGCTGATATCATCCAGCGGCGCATCCATAATTTTTGGCACGACCCGCGTATTCACCCAGCGCGTTTCGAAAGCGAAAGGCCGCCCGTCTGCGAGGTGGACCGTATCCAGATGAAGCGCTTTCGTCCCCGCCGGCAGGCCCAGCCTGGTGCGGATGGCAGCCGGCGGCGCTTTCTGAGCCCTGCGCGTGAGCTCGTGACCATAGGCGCTGCCGAGCGCCTCGACCTGTTCGCGGACAACCGGAATATTGAACTTCGCCTGGCGCACCGGCATGTCGCACACACGCGTCCCCCCCTTGCGCTTCCTGACGACGAGGCCGTCATTTGCCAGCCCCTGAAGCGCGCGATTTATCGTCACCCGCGCGCAGCCATACTCGTCCGCCAGCATGGCCTCACCCGGAATGCGCTCGCCCAGCGCCCATTCGCCGCTCTGGATGCGCTCAAGAATCGACTGGCGGATCGCATGATGTGAATTGGTGCTCATAGGGCCTCTCTCAGGCGGAAGATTGTCTGCGCAAAGTCGCGCGCAATTTGCTCATGATGGATATGCCTGCCGCCGGTGACCATATGCCGTCCCGCCGCCCAGACATCGCTGACCACGCCATCCGACCCGGCAAATATCCAGGCGTCCAGCACCGTGTCCCGCTTCAGCGCGCATATCGCGTGATGAGTGTCATCGAGCGCCGTCAGGTCCGCCAGCGCACCTTCTTCGATACGGCCCGCATTGCGCCCGACTGCCTGCGCGCCGCCGCGCGCCGCGCGCTCATAGAGATACCGCCCATTCGACGGCGTGGCCTGGTCTGTCAGGATCACCCGCTGCTGGTCACGAAGCCTTTGCGACACTTCCAGCATGCGTAACTCTTCCGTCAGCGCGATCTTCACATTCGAATCCGAACCTATCCCGAGCCGGCCACCCGCCTGCAGATACCGCGCCCCATCGAAAATGCCATCGCCCAGATTGGCCTCGGTAATCGGGCACAGGCCCGCAACCGCGCCCGACCGCGCCAGATCGACCGTTTCGCCTGGATCCATCTGTGTCGCATGGATGAAACACCAGCGGTGATCCACCGGCATATTGTCCAGAAGCCACCGGACCGGGCGCGCGCCCAGCGCATCCACCACTTCTCTGACTTCGCCCACTTGCTCGGCCGCATGGATGTGCACCGGCCTGCCCTGTCCCAGCTGCACGGACGCGCGCAGCCCTTCTGCCGAAACCGCGCGCAGCGAATGCGGCGCGACACCCAGCATGAAATCATCTGGCAGGTCCGCGAAGTGGCCAGATAGTGTGGAATGCAGGGTCTGGAACGCATCAAGCTCGCAGCCAAACCTCAACTGCCCGCCTTCAAGCGCGCGCCCATCCAGGCCGCCCTGCATGTAAAGCACCGGCAGGTGCGTGAAGCCGATACCCGTCAACCGCGCCGCCTCAATATGCCGGAGTGAGGTTTCCTCGACCTGCGCATAGGCCCGTCCGCCCGGCGCATGGTGCAGGTAATGGAATTCGGCCTGCGCGGCATAACCGGCTTCCAGCATTTCCATCTGGACCTGCGCCGCAATCACCTGGATATCGTCCGGCGACAGGATTTCCAGGAACCTGTACATGACTTGCCGCCAGGTCCAGAAATCGTCAATCGCCGTGGGCCCGCGCTTTTCGGCCAGCCCCGCCATTGCCCTCTGGAAACTGTGACCATGCACGTTCGATAGTGCGGGCAGCAAAACACCGACACGATGGTCGGCCTGCCCGCCTGTATCCAACACGCCGGAAATCAGCCCGGCATCATCTACTTCGACGGTCACATTCTCCCGCCAGCCATCTGCCATCAGCGCCTGTCTGGCAAAAATTCTGGTTGTCATCACGCTTGCGCCCGGATTATTATGTGCATACAAATTATCAAATCGAACGCGAATAACAAGGGCGATGACGAAAGCTGTTTTCTTCTCCGATTGCACTTTGGCCTCGATGAAATGGGGAGAGGCAGACTACGGCCTCATGCCAGACGCAGCTTTTGCTATTCGCGATGGACGTATCGCCTGGGCCGGCAAGGCAGCGCGCAGGCCTTCGGAGTTCCAGGGTGCGCCAACGGAAAGCCTCGGTGGGCGCCTTGTAACACCCGCGCTGATTGACTGCCACACGCACCTCGTTTTCGCCGGCAACCGCGCCCGCGAATTCGAACAGCGCCTGCGCGGCGCCAGCTATGAAGAGATTGCCCGCAACGGCGGAGGCATTGCCTCAACCGTCGCCGCCACCCGGATAGCGAGCTTCGATCAACTGGTTGAGCAATCCTTGCGTCGTCTCGACAGCCTCATAGGCGAAGGCGTGGCCGCCGTTGAAATTAAATCCGGCTACGGACTGACAATTGACGGTGAAATGCGCATGTTGCGCGTCGCACGCCACCTGGAGACCCTGCGCCCGGTCAAGGTCAGGACAAGCTGGCTCGCCGCGCATGCCGTACCTGCAGGCTATGCCGGTCGACCCGACGCCTATATCGACGAGGTCGCAATCGCCGGCCTTATGCAGGCCGCTGCTGAAGGCCTTGTCGACTCCGTCGACGGTTTCTGCGAGGCGATCGCCTTTACGCCGGCGCAGATCGAACGCGTCTTCCAGACCGCCCGCTCACTGGGCCTTCCTGTCAGGCTGCATGCCGAACAGCTCTCTGACCAGAAAGGCGCCCTCCTGGCCGCCCGCTATTCGGCGCTTTCGGCCGATCATCTGGAATACCTGGCAGGCGCCGATGTTGAAGCCTTTGCTGCCGCCGGAACCGTTGCCGTGCTGCTTCCAGGCGCGTTCTACACGCTGAAGGAAACCAGACTGCCGCCGATCGCTGCGCTGCGCGAGCATGGTGTCGCCATCGCCATTGCGACGGACTGCAATCCCGGCACCTCACCGATCTCGTCCATCCTGACCGCCATGAACATGGCCTGCACCGAATTTTCCCTCACACCTGAAGAAGCGCTGGCTGGCACGACGCGCTGCGCCGCAAAGGCGCTCGGACTGTCAGGCGAGTACGGCGAGATCACAATCGGCGCCCGTGCGGAGCTCGCCGTCTGGGATGTCGAACACCCGTCTGAACTTTCTTACTGGGTCGGCGGATCGCCCCTCCACAAGCGCCTCTCGCACGCGATTGCGGCATGATGATTTCACTCAAGCCCGGCCACGTATCCCTCTGCGATCTGGAAACCCTCTATCGCGGCGGCAACGCATTCCAGCTTGACCGGTCAGCTTACACGCGTGTCGCAGAATCAGCAGCCACGCTGGCGGACCGGATCAAGAGCGGTGATGCAATCTACGGCGTGAACACGGGCTTCGGAAAACTTGCCTCTATCCGCATCAGCGATGACAAGCTCAAGGCCCTCCAGAGAAACCTGGTCCGGTCACATTGTGCCGGCGTCGGAGAGCCGCTCCCCGCCAATGTCGTCCGCCTCATCATGGCGCTCAAATGCATTTCGCTGGGGCGCGGCGCGTCTGGCGTTCGTCCCGAACTCATCGCGCATATCCAGAACATGGCACGCGCCGGCATCCTGCCCGTCATTCCGGCCAAGGGGTCGGTCGGCGCGTCGGGCGACCTTGCCCCGCTTGCCCACATGGCGGCCAGCCTCATCGGCGAAGGCGAAGTGGTCTATCGCGGTGAGCGTATGCCGTCAGCAAAGGCATTGCAGACGGCAGGTATCGCCCCTGTCGAACTCCAGGCCAAGGAAGGACTGGCGCTTCTGAATGGTACCCAGGTATCAACCGCCCTCGCGCTCGCAGGATTGTTCGGCGCATGGCGGCTGTCGGTGTCATCGCTCACGACTGCGGCCCTGTCGATTGACGCGGCCATGGGGTCCAGCGCACCGTTCAGCGACGAAATCCATCAGCTGCGCGGACACCAGGGGCAGATCGACAGCGCCCGGCGCCTGCGCGAACTTCTTCAGGGATCGGAGATCCGGGAAAGCCACAAGAGTGGCGACGAGCGGGTGCAGGATCCCTATTGCCTGAGATGTGCGCCGCAGGTTATCGGCGCCTGCCTTGACCAGCTCCGGCAGGTGGGCGTGACGCTGAAGATCGAGGCCAACGCAGCGACTGACAACCCGCTTGTCCTGTCGAATGGCGAGATCGTCTCCGGCGGTAACTTCCATGCCGAGCCGGTTGCCCTCGCCGCCGACCAGGCTGCCATAGCCATCTCCGAAATCGGCAGCATTGCCCAGCGCCGGATCGCCATGCTGGTCGACCCCGCTCTCAGCTTCGGCCTCCCGGCCTTCCTCGCGCCGGACCCGGGCCTCAAGTCGGGCCTGATGATCGCAGAGGTGACGTCTGCAGCGCTGATGAGCGAAAACAAGTCGCTCTCAAATCCGCGTTCGGTGGATTCAACGCCCACCTCGGCCAACCAGGAAGACCACGTGTCCATGGCCTGCCACGCCGCGCGCCGGTTGCTGGAGATGAACACCAATCTGGCCGGCATTCTGGGGATCGAAGCCATGTGCGGCGCGCAGGGCATCGAATTGCGCGCGCCCCTGGAAACCAGCGACAGCCTTGCAGGCTTGATCGGCACTATCCGGAAACACTGCCCTCCGCTCGACGATGACCGCATGGTCAGCCCCGACATCGAAGCCCTGGCCCGTCTTGTGCTCGAGACCGCAACCCTTTGTGATCTGGATGGAGGAACCACTCCGATTGGACTGACGCCATGACCCCCGTCACCATCATTCCCGGCTCCGGTCCCGTCATTCTGGGCCAGCCCCATTCAGGCACCTTCGTTCCGGACGATATTTTCGCCCGCCTGAACAGTCTCGGCAAGGAATTGCGCGACACGGACTGGCACGTGCCCCAGCTCTATGAGGGCCTGCTGCCCGGCGCCACAATCGTCCGCGCCAATTTCAGCCGCTATGTCATCGACGCCAACCGCGACCCTGAAGGCACCAGCCTTTATCCCGGCCTGAATGTCACTGAACTCGTCCCGACCAGCACGTTCGACGACGAACCGATCTGGCATGCGAACCCGACTAAGGCTGATATCGCGCAGCGCATCGGGTCTTTCCACCGCGTCTATCACGCGGCCCTGGAGGCTGAGATCGCGCGGGTAAAGGCGGCGCATGGCTTTGCCGTGCTGTACGACTGCCACTCCATCCGGTCTGAAATCCCGTACCTGTTCGACAACCAGCTGCCTGACCTCAATATCGGTGACAATAGCGGACGGTCCTGCGCGCCAGCCATAACGTCTGCGGTCGCCGCCATATGCGCGCAATCTTGCCTGTACAGTCATGTCGTGAACGGCCGCTTCAAGGGCGGATGGACCACCCGTCACTATGGCCGGCCGGAAACAGGCGTACATGCGATCCAGATGGAACTGGTCCAGCGCTGCTACCTCGAATCCGAAATGCCGCCCTTTTCCTATTCCACCAGCCGCGCGGCCCCTTTACGGGACCTGCTCGGCACCATCCTGAAGGCCGTCGAAGATACGGCAAACTCCAGCCTCAAGACGGAGACCTGACATGGACACGCCCCGCAAGAACAGACGCGACATCAAGAGCCCGACAGGTCCCGAACTCAACTGCCTGTCCTGGACCACCGAGGCACCTTTCCGGATGCTCCAGAACAATCTCGACCGGGACGTAGCCGAAAACCCTGACGAACTCGTCGTCTATGGCGGCATCGGCCGCGCCGCCCGGACATGGGCAGATTTCGACAAGATCATCGAAACACTCAAAACCCTGACAGAGGAAGAGACGCTGCTGGTCCAGTCCGGCAAGCCCGTCGGCGTCTTCCGCACCCACAGGGATGCTCCGCGCGTCCTGATCGCCAACTCGAACCTGGTGCCGCACTGGGCGACCTGGGATCATTTCAACGCGCTCGATAAGAAGGGCCTGATGATGTACGGCCAGATGACGGCCGGCTCGTGGATCTATATCGGCACACAGGGAATTGTTCAGGGCACATATGAAACCTTTGTCGAAGCGGGGCGCCAGCATTATGATGGCAACCTCAAGGGAAAGTGGATCCTCACAGGCGGCCTCGGCGGCATGGGCGGCGCCCAGCCCCTTGCGGCGGCCATGGCAGGCGCGTGCTGCCTCGCTGTCGAATGCAACCCGGACAGTATCGATTTCCGGCTGCGCACCCGCTATCTTGATGAAAAGACCGACAGTCTCGACGAAGCCCTCGCCCTGATCGGAAAGTGGACAGCGGCGGGCGAAGCCAAATCCGTCGGCCTTTGCGGCAATGCGGGCGACATCTTCCCCGAACTGGTCAGGCGCGGCATTCGCCCGGACCTGGTGACAGACCAGACCTCGGCACATGATCCCATCCACGGCTACCTGCCCATTGGCTGGACGATGGCGGAGTGGAAAGAGAAACAGGCAAGCGATCCGAAAGCCGTCGAGCAGGCGGCCTGCGCGTCGATGAAGATTCAGGTCCAGGCCATGCTGGACTTCTGGAATGCCGGTATTCCCACGCTCGACTATGGCAACAATATCCGACAGGTCGCCTTCGATGCGGGCCTCGAGAACGCCTTCGACTTCCCGGGCTTTGTTCCAGCCTATATCCGACCGCTGTTTTGCCGCGGCGTTGGCCCGTTCCGCTGGGTCGCGCTCTCGGGCGATCCGGAAGACATCTACAGAACAGACCAGAAGGTCAAGGAACTGCTGCCCGATGATGCCCACCTGCACAGGTGGCTCGACATGGCACGCGACCGCATCGACTTCCAGGGCCTGCCCGCCCGCATCTGCTGGGTCGGGCTGGGCGACCGTGACCGCCTCGGGCTCGCCTTCAACGACATGGTCGCCAGCGGCGAATTGAGCGCCCCGGTCGTGATCGGCCGCGATCACCTCGACAGCGGATCGGTTGCCAGCCCCAACAGGGAAACCGAGGCCATGAAAGATGGCTCGAGCGCCGTCTCCGACTGGCCACTGCTGAATGCGCTGCTCAACACCGCATCGGGCGCAACATGGGTCAGCCTGCATCATGGCGGCGGGGTGGGCATGGGCTATTCCCAGCATGCCGGAATGGTCATCGTCGCTGATGGTACCGAAGATGCCGCCCGCCGCATCAGGCGTGTTCTCTGGAATGACCCGGCATCCGGGGTCATGCGCCACGCCGACGCGGGATATGAAGACGCGCTCGATTGCGCCCGCGAAAAAGGCCTCAATCTGCCAGCGATCCTCTGATAGCGCGCCGCAGCGCAGAGCAGGCGACACCTGTTTTACAGGCAATGCGATCCATCCACATAATTTCATCGACACGATATAGTTTGTTCTTGTTTTGTTCTTTATGATGTGGGCACATGCGCCCCATGAGAACCAGGCAGAAACTGAACCCCAAAGGGCGCGTCACCTTGCTGGAAACCAGGCAAGCGGCCGAGCGCGGTGAACAGCGCGGACGCGGCGCCGTGTCCAACCAGACCGGGCGGTTCGAACCGGAAACCCGTCATGCCTTCGACGATGGCTGGGACACGGTGGAGGAAACGGCCGCCCGCCTGGAGACAACGCTCACGCAGGAATCGGCCAAGACGATCATTACGTTCAACAAGTCGCCCGACATATCCTTTGACCGCACAATCAATCCCTACAGGGGGTGCGAGCATGGCTGCATCTATTGCTTTGCCCGGCCGAGCCATGCCTATGGTGGCCTGTCGGCCGGCCTGGATTTCGAGAGCCGGCTTTTCTTCAAGCCGAACGCGCCAGAGCTGCTGAAGCGCGAACTATCGCGGCCCGGCTATCGCCCACGCCCGATTGCGCTCGGCATGAATACAGATGCCTTCCAGCCTGTGGAGCGGGATACGGGCCTGACGCGGGAAGTGCTGAAGATCCTGTTGGCCTGCCAGCATCCCGTGAGCCTGCTGACCAAGTCATCCCTGATCGAACGCGACATGGATATCATAGGCCCGATGGCCAGGATGGGCCTCGCGCGGGTTGGCGTGTCGATAACCACGCTGGACCGCACCCTCGCCCGCAGGATGGAACCGCGTGCAGCCACGCCCGCCCGCCGCCTCCAGACCATCCGCGCCCTGTCCGACGCGGGCATACCGGTAACAGTGATGACCGCCCCCATCATTCCCGGGCTGACAGATCATGAAATCGAGAACCTCCTCGAAGCCGCCGCGCAGCACGGGGCAACCGGCGCAGGCTATGTGATCCTTCGCCTGCCCTACGAGATCAAGGACCTCTTCCATGAGTGGCTGGTCACGCATGTGCCAGACCGTGCGGCAAAGGTGATCAACACGATCCGCGACATGCGCGGCGGCAAGGATTATGACGCGCGCTGGTTTGAACGCGGCTCGGGCCGCGGCCCGGTCGCGAAGATGATTATGCAGCGCTTTGTGCGTGAAACACACCGGCTTGGACTCGACACGCCCCGCGCTGCCCTGCGGACGGACCTGTTCCGGCCACCCACGGCTATGGATGACCAGCTGGAGCTTGGATTTTAACAGGAATTACCCGGTAACTCCCATCTTTATCCACAAACTTATCAACAGGTCTATTCACAGTCTCCGAATCCGTTAGTTTCGAACCCGAAACGATTTCGGACTGATTCGGCTGCGCAACTATTAGGGTTTCAGAAACCGGCGTCCGTCACTGATTCGGCTTCACGAAACACGCGTTGCTTAAACGGGGCTGGCAAAATGGAACTGAAAAGAAACACGATCATGCAGGGCGACTGCATCGATATCCTGCGGCGCCTGCCAGACCAGTCTGTCGATCTGGTCTTTGCCGATCCGCCCTACAATCTCCAATTGGGTGGCGGGCTGACACGCCCCGACCAGTCAGTCGTCGATGGCGTAGATGATGAATGGGACAAGTTCGACAGCTTCGACGCCTATGACCTGTTCACGCATGAGTGGATGTCGCAATGCCGCCGCGTCCTGAAGGATGATGGCGCCATCTGGGTCATTGGCTCCTATCACAACATCTTCCGCGTCGGCACCGTGCTGCAGGACCAGGGCTTCTGGATCCAGAACGATGTGATCTGGCTCAAGTCGAACCCGATGCCGAATTTCAAGGGTACCCGTTTTCAGAACGCCCACGAAACACTGATCTGGGCCGGCAAGTCCGAAGCCTCGCGCGTCACGTTCAACTATGACGCCCTCAAGGTGTTCAACGAAGACAAGCAGATGCGCTCCGACTGGGTCATCCCGCTCTGCACTGGCGGCGAACGCCTGAAGGACGAAACGGGCAAGAAGGCTCACCCGACGCAAAAGCCGGAAAGCCTGCTTTCGCGCATCCTGCTTGCCACCACGCATCCGGGCGATGTCGTGCTCGACCCCTTCTCGGGAACCGGCACGACCGCCGCCGCCGCGCGGCGCCTCGGCCGCGATTTCGTCGGCATCGAGCGCGATCCCGACTATGTCCGCCTCTCACGCGCCCGCATCGCGGCCATAACGCCGCTGGAAGGCGACATGCTGGAAACCGAGCGCAGCAAGAAGTCCCTGCCCCGCGTTCCGTTCGGCGCGCTCATCGACAATGGCTGGCTGAAGCCGGGTGACCGCCTGTTCTCGCCCCAGCGCCGCTACCAGGCCCGCATCCGCGTCGACGGCTCCCTTACCACGGGCGCGGTGTCCGGCTCGATCCACCGCCTCGGCGCGCATGTCCAGCAGGCGCCGGCTTGCAATGGCTGGACCTATTGGCACTTCGAGACCGACAAGCGCGACCTTGCGCCCATAGACCTCCTGCGCCGCCGCTATCGCGACGAAATGGGCCTGAACTAGTCTCGCTCCACTGCCAGCCGGAAGGCCTTGGCAAAGACGGTCGGCAATCCTTCAACGTCCCGGATGGGTGTCCACACGCCGTCCGGGCGTTTGCCATTCAGGGCGCCGCGCCTGACGCTCAAGGTCAGGGCAAAGTGCGTGAACACATGGCGCACCTCTCCTACAGCCTGCCAGTCAGCCTCAGCCGGTGGCGCCTCGTCCGGAATTCCCGTCTTCGGCCAGTCGGTACTCGGCAGGGCCAGCATGCCGCCAAGCAGGCCCTTGTCCGGCCGGCGCACCAGCAGCACATCCCCGCCATCCACCAGCACGTAGGCCACCCCCTGCCGCACCCTCGTCACGCCCTTCGCAGGCTTCACCGGATACCGTTCCGGCGCCCCTTCCGCCCGAGCCCTGCACAGCTCTGAGAGCGGACAGATGCCGCAACCCGGACGCGTCGGCGCGCAGACCGTGGCGCCAAGGTCCATCAGGGCTTCGGCAAATTCCCCCGGCCTCTCCGCAGGCACGAGTGTCCGCACAGACTTGGCGATCACCTTCTTCTCAGCCTGCCACTCACCCTTCAGCGCCAGCAGCCGCGCAAACACGCGCTCCACATTGCCGTCCACAGCTGCGGCCTGCTGATTAAACGCAATCGCAGCGATGGCCCCTGCCGTGTAGGGGCCAATTCCGGGCAGTTTTAAGAGTTCCGGCCCTGTCTGCGGGAAGCCGCCCAATGCCACCACTTCGCGCGCACATTTCAGGAGGTTGCGGGCCCGCGCATAGTATCCAAGCCCTGCCCAGGCGCCCATCACCTCTTCATCACGAGAATTTGCAAGCGCCTCCACATCCGGCCAGCGCGTCACGAACCTGTGGAAATACCGCGTCCCGTGCGGGATCGTGGTCTGCTGCAGCATGACCTCGGAAAGCCATATCCTGTAGGGATCAGGGCGAATTCCCGCCGCGCGATCGGCTGGCGAGACACGCCATGGCAAGTCGCGTGCATGCCCCTCATACCAGGCCAGCAACCGCTCCGGGAGTGCGCCGAGTTTCACCTTGGGGGCCACGTTCGTCTTTTCCTCGCCATCAAGCCGTGCTTGTCTTGGTGAATGGTCACAAGATCAACCCTCGATCCCCTTGAAGAGGCACGCGCCCGTGTGCGCCTGCGCTATCAGCGGGCCCGCAAGGTACATCCGGGCATCCCTCAGATTGGCCTCGCGGCCGAGCGGCTGGGCCGCAAGGCCGGGGCGAAGAAACTCCCCGCCGTGCAGCTGCTGCAACGCCGCTGGCGCGAGATCGTCGGCGAGAAGCTCTACCCGTTCTGCCGGCCGGAAAAGATCACCGGCGGCAAGGATGGACGCGTGCTCACCTTGCGGGTCATTCCCCAGGCCGCCCCGCTGGTACAGCACCAGGTCGAGACGATCCGGCAGCGCGTGTCGGTGTCGGCCGGCGGTGACATTATCGCCATCAAGATTGTCCAGGGCGCCCTGGCCACCAGCGAGCCTGCAAAGCCACGCCGCCGGCCCGTTCCGCTTACCAGTGCCCAGCACAAGCAATTGGAAGACAGCACCGCCAGAATCGAAAGTGCCGCCCTGCGCGCAGCGATTGTTGCATTGGGCACAGCCGTGCTAACCGCAGACGACCCCGCTTCGCCAATGCCGGATACCGGTCCGGCCAAATAGCCACCTCTTTGTGAAGGCCCTTCAAATGGCACTTGTTTCCCGTCCCTCCGCTCTCGTCTCGGTCCTCGCGCTGATGATCGCCGCCTGCGGCAATGCAACAGGTGATGACAAAACACCGACGCCGCCTGAAGCTGCTGTTCCCGCCGTACTGGGCCATGTGAAGGGCGTTGAGGATGCGCCCCTGACAGTGATCGAGTATGCCTCCCCGACCTGTTCGCACTGCAAGCATTTCCATGACGATGTCATGCCGATGGTGGAAGAGAAGTTCATCTCGACCGGCAAGGTGAAGTTCGTTTTCCGCGAATACCCGCTGAACGATATCGACGTCGTGGCCTATGCCCTGGCCAACTGTGCCGGTGATGACAGGTTCTTTGACGTCCTTGATGATCTGTTCGAACACCAAGATGACGTGTTCGAGGCCTCGAAGGATGGCACCCTCGAGGCCCTGTTCCAGGATATCGCAGGGCGCCACGGCATCGCCGGCAAGGAAGCCTTCAATGCCTGCCTTGGCAACCGTCCGATTCGCCAGCGCATAGCCGACACGATGATGACGGGCGACAGCTTTGGTGTCAGGGCCACGCCCACATTCATCGTGAATGGACAGGTAAAGGCGGCTGACGGTGACGCACAGTCGGCTGACGCCTTTGAAGCCTATCTCAATGGCGAACTGGACAAGCTGCCTCAATAGCGCCCCCGAGCAGCATTAACGATTTGGCAACCAAGACGACTCAATTCTTAACGCAAAGGTTATGATGATGGAACGCATCTCCAGACGAACCGCTTTGGCCGCCCTGTCGGCACTGCTGCTTGTTGCCTGCGGCAATGGCGAAACCGAAGTTACGGCAACCAGGAACGGCGACGATCCTGCAAAGATTGGCCATGTGATGGGCTCAGCTGATGCGCCCGTTACGGTTATCGAATATGCGTCGCCCACCTGCCCGGCCTGCAAGTACTTCCATGAAACGGTCCTGCCCGAGATCAAGGAAAAGTACGTGTCGACCGGCAAGGTGCGCTACATTTTCAGGGAATACCCGATCCGCGATGTCGACGTTCCGGCCTACGCCATGGCGCTTTGCGCGGGTGATGACAAATATTTCGACGTTCTCGACGATATTTTCGCGCACCAGAGCGGCATCACGGATGCAGCCCGCAATGGCGTGCTCAAAGCCGCCCTGGCCGCAATCGGCGAACGTCACGGGATCAATGGCGAAGCCGCTTTCGATGCCTGCATGGCAGACGAATCGATCCGGCAGCGCCTGAAAACGACATATGACGCAGCTGAAAAAGACGGGGTCGACAGCACGCCAACCTTCATTTTCGACGGCGAGATGACCCGTTTCGAAGGCGACATCCGTTCACCTGAGGGCTTTTCCGCAAAGCTCGACGGGCTTCTCGCAAACGCGGCAGAACAATAAGGATATGAGGCCGGCATGCAGATAACTGAACTCCGCATCGCCGGCTTCAAGTCGTTCGTCGACCCGCAGACCGTACCTGTAGAACCGGGCCTGACCGGCATCGTTGGCCCGAATGGCTGTGGCAAGTCAAACCTGCTGGAGGCCCTTCGCTGGGCCATGGGCGCAAGTTCCGCCAAAGCGATGCGCGGCGGCGAGATGGACGACCTCATCTTCTCGGGCGCGCAGAACCGCCCGGCGCGGGAAACCGCGGAGGTGACGCTCGTTCTGGATAATTCCAGGCGAACGGCGCCCCCCGAATTCAATTCATCTGATACGCTCGAAATTGTCAGGAAACTGCGTCGGGGCGCTGGCACATCCTACAAGCTCAATGGGCGCACTGTACGCGGCAAGGACATCCAGCTCCTGTTCGCCGACGCATCGACAGGCGCCAACTCGCCTGCCCTCGTTCGTCAGGGCCAGATTTCGGAACTGATCGGTTCCAAGCCCCAGAACCGCCGCCGGATTCTCGAAGAAGCCGCCGGCATCGCGGGCCTCAATACCCGCCGCCATGAAGCGGAACTGAAACTGAACGGCGCCGAGACAAACCTTGAACGCCTGACGGAAGTCTCTGCCGAAGTCGAACGCCAGCTCGCCAGCCTCAAACGCCAGGCCGGCAAGGCACGAAAGTATCGCCGCCTGTCGGATGAGATCCAGGCGCTCGATGCCCTCGTCGCCCATCTGCGCTGGACCGAAGCACGGATCGCTTGCGAGATTGCGCGTGAGAAACTGGAAGAATCCCGCCGCGCCGTAGAAGACCTGACCCGCCAGGATGCCGTATGCGAACGCGAACGCATCGAAGCCAGCGAAGGCCTCGGACCGCTCCGCGAAGCTGAAAGCGTCGCCTCGGCCAAACTGGGCCAGGCCCGGATTGCGCTTGCCAGGCTCGAAACCGAGCGAAAGGTCGCAGCCGACGCCCATGCGCGGCTCGAAGCGGAAGCCACGCGTCTGGTTGAAGACCTTGAACGCGAACAGGCGGCAAAGGCTGAAGCCGAAGCCGCAACCGGGAACGCGCGGCATGAACTTTCTGCGTTGCCGGTGATGGACGAAGCCCGAAACGATGAGATCGAAGCTGAAACCCGCGCCTCGCTGGAAAATGCCCGCGCCCGCCTCGCAGCTGCAGAAGAAGCGGCCGACGCGGCACAGGCGCAACTCTCCGAAGTGCGTGCCCGCCGCAAGGCGTCGGAAGAAAATGTCGGCGCCCAGACGCGCCGCCGCGACCAGATCACGGCCGAAATCAATCGCCTGACAAACGAAATGGCCGGTCTGGAAGACGCCGTTTCGCTGGTTCGCAAATTGAAGGACGCCAAGGATGCCGAATCTCTGGCGGAGTTGGCCCTGCGAGATGCAGAGACGGCGGTAGAGGATGGCGAGGCAAGACTTCACGAGACCCGTGAAGCCGAGGCCCTTGCGCAACCGCCGCGCGATGCTGCGGACAAGGATGTCCGCGCACTGGAAGCCGAAATCGCAGGTTTGCAGAAACTGCTGCGCAAGGCCGATGGGCCCAGCGCGCCGCCCGTGATTGACCGGATCCGCACGAAAGACGGTTACGAAAAGGCTGTCGCTGCCGCATTGGGAGATGACATCGAAGCCCCGACCGACCGGAACGCCGCCATGTTCTGGAATGGCGCAAGTGCTGCCATCCAGGCCCTGCCCTCTGGCGCAACAGGCCTGAACGCATTTGTCGAAGCCCCCTCCGAACTGGCCGCACGCCTGTCTCAGTGCGGCGTTGTCAGTGCATCTGATGGCGCCCGGCTCATGTCGGACCTCAAGCCGGGCCAGCGCCTTGTGTCGCGCGAAGGACACCTGTGGCGCTGGGACGGCTTCACACGCACACCGGACGCACCCGCAAGCGCCGCTGCACGCCTCGAACAACAGGCCCGGCTGGAAGCGGCTTTGGCCGAGATCGAACCGCTGCGGGCCCGTTTTGAACATTGCACGGCGGTTCTGACCAGCGCCCGCGACGCGCGCCTCTCGGTCGAGGAATCGCTCAGGGGCTTGCGCCAGGCCATTGCGCCATCGCAACGCGCGCTGAGTGAGGCGCGCACCCGCGTGACGGAGGCCTCGCAAGCCTCTGAACGCGCAGCCATGAAGCGCGATACGACCGGAGAAGCCCTCGACCGCGCCAACGCAGACCTCGCGGTCGTGAAGGAAGCGCTCTCATTGATGTCGCCGCAATCGTCAGAGGATGACGAAGCATCACTTGAGTCCCGCCTCACACAGGCACGTATTCGTGTCACCGAAGCGCGCGATGATGAAATTGAGTCCCGCGGACGCCTGACAGACATCACGCGCGGCCGCGAACAGGCCGCTGCGCGGCGTGCAGGCCTTGAGCGCGACGTTGAAACATGGACAGCGCGCGCCATCGCTGCTGGTGATCGGGTTGAACGCCTGCTGGAGCGCCGCGCCGCAGCCGCAGCTGAAGCGGTTGCCGCAAAGGCGCGTCCCGAAGAACTAGCGGCCGAAATCGAGACCATGTCTGCAGATGTCGAGCTCCTCGAAAGCGACCGCAAGCGCATCGCAGACCAGCTGTCCGGGAAGGAAGCCTCTGTCCGGGAAACCGAGAATGCGGCGCGTCGGGCCGCCATCGCAGCCTCCGAGGCGCGAGAGAGTCTCGCCGGGTGGAAAGTCAAACTCGAAACCGCTGAAGGGCGCCTCGAGGAAAGCGTCGAGATTGCGCGCAATTCGTTTCAACGCACCCCGGAAGGCCTGTTGGCTCTTGCCGAGGCCGGGCTGGATGCAGACGAGATGGGTGAATTCACGCCGCGAGACGCCGAGCGCAGGGTCGAAGACCTGCGGCGTGAGCGCGATCAGCTCGGCGGTGTCAACATGAATGCCGAAGAGGAGGCCGCCGAACTGGAAGAGCGCCTCGGCAGCCAGGTTAGCGAAAAGGAAGACCTGACAGCCGCGATCGCCAAGCTGCGCGAAGGCGTCGATGCCCTGAATGCCGAGGGGCGCGAGCGTCTGCTTGTCGCGTTCGAAACGGTCAATGAGCATTTCAAGGCCCTGTTCACCGCCCTCTTCCAGGGTGGCCAGGCCGAATTGCGCCTCATCGATGCCGAGGATCCGCTGAATGCCGGTCTGGAAATCTACGCCCAGCCACCGGGCAAGAAGCTTGGTACGCTCAACCTGATGTCCGGCGGAGAGCAGGCTTTGACGGCCGCCGCACTGATCTTCGCCGTTTTCCTGTCCCGCCCGGCCCCCATTTGCGTACTCGACGAAGTCGACGCCCCGCTGGATGACGCCAATGTTGACCGTTTTTGCAACATGCTGAACGAAATGCGGCAACGCACCGACACGCGGTTCGTGGTCATCACCCACAACCCGGTGACGATGAGCCGAATGGACCGTCTTTTCGGCGTAACCATGCGGGAAAAAGGCGTCTCGAAGCTGGTTTCTGTCGATCTGGAAGCCGCAGAACAGCTCGTTGCGGCGGAGTAGCGCAGAGCCCGAACCAGTAATTTCAATAAAAACAAGGAGGTGAGTTTCTGCAATCGCGGTTGACTTGCCCTCGCCCCCCTCATAGTTTGCGCCGAATTCGGGGGGTCTCCCCGTCAGCAGGGATTCGCGGCTGCGGAGCGCTAAAATACATGTCCAGTGAAGGTCCAGACGGCCTTGGTGAGGAGATCACCAGGGCAAGAGCGGCCCGGGCTGAACGTGAAGTGGCGAAGCAGCGCGCGACCAGGGCTGACGAAGGAAATCACTCGGCTGGGGCTTACGCCTTGCGATACGGTGCGGAATTCGGCACCTCGGTCTTTGTCGGTGGCTTCATGGGCTACTGGATTGATGTGTTCGCGGGGACAAAGCCCTGGGGCTTGCTGATCATGGGGGCATTGGGCTTCGCAGCAGGCATTCGGGCCATTATACGCGCCTACAAAGAGCTCAATGCTCAGGCGTTGAAACAGACACAGGAGCTGCAAGCTCCGGAAAACGGGAATAAGGACGGATGAACCTGTTTATGCCAAGCGTCGCGCTGGATCCGATCCACCAGTTCCAGATCACGAAATGGCTGGAGTTCAATGTCGGTGGCGTCGACCTGTCCTTCACCAACGCATCCGGCTTCATGGCCCTCGGCGTCATCCTTACCATCGCCTTTTTCGGTTTCGCCGCCTCGAAAGGCCAGCTGGTCCCGTCGCGCGTCCAGTCACTCGCGGAAATCGGCTACGGGTTCGTGGCCGACATGGTGCGCGGCGCGGCAGGTGAGGAAGGCCTGAAATTCTTCCCCTTCATTTTCACACTCTTCTTCTTCCTGTTCTTCGCCAACATGATCGGCATGGTGCCCTACGCATTCACCACGACCAGCCACATCATTGTCACAGGCGCCCTTGCGCTGCTTGTCATCTCCATCGTGATCGGCTTCGGCTTCTACAAGAACGGCTTCAAATTCCTCAAATTGTTCGCCCCATCGGGCGCGCCCTGGCCGATCTATTTCATCCTCATCCCGATTGAAGTCATCTCCTTCTTCGCACGGCCACTGACACTTTCCCTGCGCCTGTTCGCCAACATGCTGGCTGGGCACATCATGCTGAAACTGTTCGCCGGATTTACGGTTGCGCTAATCGCTGCTGGAGGCGCTTATGTGATCATCGCGCCGTTCGCGTTTGCCATGGGCGTTGCCCTCAATGCGCTCGAACTGCTGGTTGCGGGCCTTCAGGCATACGTTTTCGCAATTCTTACCTGTGTTTACCTGAATGACGCGTTCCACCCCGCGCACTAGGGACCCACTTCGCCGGTGCGGCCACATGGCCTCACCAAACCGCTTGACGCCGCAGACGGAACACGCTTCACGAGCGGCACTTTGTAGAACTACAGCATTCCCATAAGGAGATCCCCATGGAAGGCGATATCACCCTCGGCCTCAAATACGTTGGCGCAGGCCTCGCAACGCTCGGCATGATTGGTGCCGCTATCGGTGTGGGTAACATCTTCGGCTCGTTCCTCGACGCCGCAATGCGCAACCCGTCGGCTGCTCCCCAGCAAACCGGAAACCTGTTCATTGGTATGGCTCTTTCCGAGGCGCTCGGCATCCTGTCGTTCCTCGTTGCCATCCTGATCCTCTTCGTCGTCTAAGCAAATTCGGCTTTTGGGGCCGGCGGCGCTGTCGCCGGCTCCCACGACTGGACACGAAACCGAAGGATTTTCGATGCTGATCGCATTGCTTGCAGAAACTGCAGCCCAGGTGGCAGAAGGCAAACCGCCTTTCCCGCCATTCGAAACCTGGCATATGCCATCGCAGCTGTTCTGGCTGGCGATCCTGTTCGGCATTCTCTACCTGACCATGTCGCGGGTCATCTTGCCGAAATTGTCGGACACGCTCGAAAAGCGCTCTGATCGTATTGCGTCCGACCTTGATCAGGCAGGCCGTCTCAACGATCAGGCGACAGAAGCCCAGCAGGCGCTTGAGCTGCGCATTGCGCAGGCCAAGGCAAAGGCGCGTGAAACGTCTGACAAGGCCCGCGAAAAGATGAACGCCGAAATGGCCGCTGAAACGGCGCGTGTCGACGCAGAACTTGAGAAGAAACTGGATGCCGCCGATGCGCGCATTGCCAGCCTTCGTGCAGACGCCATGAAAAACGTCGAGCAAATTGCTGTTGATGCGACGGACGCCATCGTGGGTCGCTTCGGCGTATCGGCCACCAGGGCTGAACTGAAAAAAGCCGTCACAGCGGCGATGGAGTAGTCAGATGCGGACGATGAAACACTTCATCCCTTTGGGTGCCCTTTTCACGGTGCCAGCTCTTCCGGCACTGGCTGCTGAAGAAGGCCAGGGCGAAGGCTTCATGGGTGGCCTTGCCTATGCGGCCAGCGACCCGGTCACCTTTGTGGCCTTTCTGGCGCTTGTCGTATTCCTTCTGATCGCTGCCCGTATGGGCGCGTTCAAAACCATCCTTGGCGGTCTCGACGCGCGCTCCAGCGCGATCGCAGCAGAACTGGAAGAAGCCCGCAACCTGCGTGAGCGGGCTGCTGAGGCCCTCGCCCTTGCCGAACGCCGCCAGCAGGATGCCGACAAGGAAGCAGAGGCGATGATCGATCAGGCCAAGGCCGACGCAAAGCAGATCATGGCTGAAGCACGCAAGGACATCGCTGACCGCATGGTCCGTCGTGAGGCGCTTGCAGAGTCGCGGATTGCCCGCGCTGAAACCGAGGCAACAGAGCAGGTACGTCGCGCTGCGGCAGATGCTGCGATCTCGGCTGCCCGCCGCATCCTCAGCGAAGACACAGGTGTTGACCAGTTCGAGTCTGCTGCGCGCGAGATTGACCGCGCCCTCAGCTAGGGTTTCGGAAACAGTTCAAACGAAAAGCGCCGCCGGACAGTATCCGGCGGCGCTTTTCGTTTCAGCTGACCAGAACGGCTCAGTCTTCCGTATCGTTGATGATGGGCCCAGGCTGCATAACATCATTCATCAATGATCGCGGCACCTGGCCCGCCGGACAGGTCGCCGCAACCGGCGTACCGTCGCTGATCGCCGGCATGGCCATACGCATTTCGGGTGCGATGGGTTGCGAGCGGAAAAACCATGCAAGGATCAGCATCCCCAGAATGGCCAGCGAAATGGCGATCATTGTGCCCCAGCTGACAATTGTATCTTCGACGGTTTCGATGACAGATGATGCGGACGGCCGCGCAGCAGCTGCCGCAATCGTCATGCCCGCAACCTGCCTGTGGCCGTTTCCGTTGGCAGGCCCTTTGAGAGAGGCAGCAGCCAGTGCTGCAGCGCCCTGCGCCTCTGGTGCAGGCGCAGGCTTCACGCCAAGTTCCTTCTCGCGCTGTGCCTTCGCATGGAGCGCAAGCGGGTCATTCGGGTGGGCCGCAAGCCAGTCAGCGCGCTCGTCTTCGTCCTTGGAGCCAAAGCCCATCCATTCGCGAAGATCCGTTCGACCGTCATTCGCTCCCAGCGCTTCTACGGCCTTGTAGAAACCATCAGGTGTCTTGCGCGATGTCATGCCCACAACCGAATGGCGTTTGCCAGTCCGGAAAGGCTCATAGGGTATTGTCTTGTCGAGGCCGATCTGAACCAGCGTGCCGGGGCGGGAATGCCCCACGGACGCGGCCGCCCGCACCCAGTCGCTCTTGACGGCGTTCTCAGACCAGAGGACGAGCATGGAGGTGGAATTTGTCGCGTTGCGGGCATCCTTGGCGTCAAATGTCTCATCAACCTGCTTCTGATTGAACCAGACCTTGAATTTGAGGGCGCGAAGCCGCCGTGCGATCAGCTTCGCCATATCGCGATCTTCGCTCGCGGAAACCAGAAAGACGTCATATGCCATGGGGCCATTCCTGCAACTCTCATGCCGAGAATAACAGTCCACTGCCCCTTGGCCACCCGATTCCGCTTTCAGGCGACAAAACTCCCTGTTTTTCACTGCGAAATAGCGCTAAGGCCGCGCTCAGACAGATAAGAAAAGGAGGCCGAAATGGGCTTCAAATGCGGAATTGTGGGTCTCCCCAATGTGGGCAAGTCCACGCTTTTCAACGCCTTGACGCAAACGGCTGCCGCGCAGGCGGCCAACTACCCGTTCTGCACGATCGAGCCGAACGTGGGTGAGGTGGCCGTTCCCGAACCCCGCCTGAACGAACTGGCGAAGATCGCCGGATCAAAGGAGATCATTCCAGCGCGCATGAACTTTGTCGATATTGCGGGTCTGGTCGAGGGGGCCTCCAAGGGCGAAGGCCTCGGAAACCAGTTTCTCGCAAATATTCGCGAGACAGATGCCATCATCTATGTGCTGCGCTGCTTCGAGAACGACGACATCACGCATGTCCGCGGCAATGTGGATCCGATCGCAGACTTTGAAGTGGTCGAAACCGAACTCATGCTCGCCGATCTGGAGAGCCTTGAAAAACGCAAGGCCGGCGTGATCAAGAAGGCAAATTCCGGTGACAAGGACGCCAAGGCGCAAGTCGCCCTGATCGATCTGGCCCTTGCCGAACTCACTGAAGGCCGCCCTGCCCGGAAAGCCAAGATTGCCAGGGATGATCAACGCGCCTGGAACATGCTGCAGTTGCTTACATCCAAGCCGGTCCTGTTCGTCGCGAATGTCGACGAAGACAGCGCCGCCACCGGCAATGCGCATTCTGAACGCGTTATCGCCCGTGCCCGGGAAGAAGGCGCCGGCTGCGTGGTCTTTTCCGCCCAGATCGAAAGCGAACTTGCCTTGCTCGATGAGACGGACCGCGCGGAATACCTGACGGCGCTTGGCCTCGAAGAACCGGGTCTGACGCGCCTCATTCACGCTGGCTACGACCTGCTCGACCTGCAGACTTACTTCACTGTCGGGCCGAAAGAGGCCCGTGCCTGGACCATACGGCGCGGCTGGACCGCGCCAAAGGCCGCGGGCGTCATCCATGGCGACTTCGAAAAAGGCTTCATTCGCGCTGAAACGATCGCCTTTGCCGACTTTGTCGCGTCGGGTGGCGAATCCGGCGCCAAGGAGGCCGGCAAGATGAGGGCCGAGGGCAAGGAATACATTGTCCAGGACGGCGATGTCCTGCACTTCCGGTTCAACGTCTAGGAAACATGCGTTTCATGGCGACCGGGGCTTGCAGTGCGGCTCCGGTTTCACTAGACGACTAGCTTGCGCTGGAGAGGTGGCCGAGCGGCTGAAGGCGCGCCCCTGCTAAGGGCGTATACGTTAACGCGTATCGAGGGTTCGAATCCCTTCCTCTCCGCCACTTACTGTTTGCGGCATTTTTAATTAATAAAAACAACGCAATAGTCGGTCGCTCGTGCATGTGGGGAGCTCCGCTCCCGACGCGCTCGCCACACCTCAAACCATCGACTATGAAAGGGCTAGACTCTCGAAATGAATGAGGGAGCCAAAGGGCTCAGGTCAAGCGCTTTCGCCTTGATTCTAAAGGACTGCTGCTCGATGCCACCTGTTTAAGTCCCAGCTGGCTGATTGTGGAGCAGCCCAACAGCGCAATCGATCTTTCAAGTTCCTCCCGGATAAGCTGGAGCACCCGGTCCACGCCGCCTTCGCCGTGCGCGGCCAGTCCGTAGAGATAAGGGCGACCGAACGAACAGGCGTTTGCGCCAAGAGCGAGCGCCTTGAGTACATGCGTGCCGCGGCGCACACCGCCATCGACAATCAGCTCAATGGCATCACCCACCGCATCCCGCATGGGCGCGACACAGTCGATCGGCGCAGGCGCACTATCGAGCTGGCGCCCCCCATGATTCGAAATCATGATAGCGGACGCGCCGATGTCGACCGCTCGCTTCGCATCTTCCGCTGTCTGAAGTCCCTTGATTGCAAACGGCCCACCCCACTGCTCAACCAGCCAGGCCGCATCCTCCCAGGTAACGGTACGGTCAAATTGTGAGTTCACGTAATCGATAAGGCCCATGGCCCCGCCGCCAATCGCGTCGACCCGGTGAACGACATTTGCGAGCCGGAAGTCGGGATTCATGAGGAAGTGCATTGCCCAATGTGGATGCGCCGCGAAACTTGCCAGACTCGACAGGGTAAGTTTGGGTGGCATGATCATGCCGGTACGCTTGTCGCGTTCGCGATTGCCCGCCAGCGCTGTGTCCACCGTCAGGCATAGGGCGTCATAACCAGCGTCCTTGCAGCGTTTGACGAATTCCCTGGTCAGCTCCCGGTCCTTGAAGATGTAGATCTGAAACATTTTCGGCCCGGCAGTCGCTGCTGCCACATCTTCAAGGCTGGTGGTCGATAGTGTGGAGAGGGTATACATGACGCCGGCGCGCGCAGCCGCGCGAGCGACGGCAAGCTCCTTGCCGTGATGGAATAACCGGGTCATTCCGGTCGGAGAACAGAAGACCGGCATAGACATTTCAACGCCGAGGACCTTGGTCGAAAGATCAACCTTGCTGATATCGCGCAAGTGGTTGGGCAGCAGCTGATAATGCTCGAATGCTTTTGTATTGTTGATCAGGCTCCACTCGTCATCCGCAGCGCCGTCAATATAGTGAAAGAGCGGCGCTGGAAGGCGACGTTTCGCACCAGCCCGAAAGTCCATCAAATTGAAGTTCCTGGCGAGGCTCATGGGTCGATTTCCATCGGTGACAATGCGATCGCAAGAGTAATGAAGGCCTGCGCGAGCATCACGTCAATTCTGTTCATTTTTCTTGATCCCACCCGTTTTTAGAATGAGTGGCATCTGCGTCCGGAACCGCTCGAACACCGTGACATCGTCGAGCGGGTTGCTCTCTCGAAGCGCGACCGCCTCGCCATTTTCTATATTTTTGTCAAAAATGGCGATTATAACACTGCTGCGGACAAGTAAGCGCGATGTCGCTGCTCCGGGGCTGGATGCCCCGCCCGTCACGACTGCCGAAATTCCGGAATCAAGTATCATCGAAAATTGTCCTTCAAAATTTGCGTCTGATTAGAGCTAGGCGACCTCCCTCAACAGCTCCCTCGCGATAATCATTCTTTGTATTTCGCTGGTGCCTTCGTAGATGGATGTAACGCGCACATCCCTGGCATAGCGCTCCAAAGGCAGCTCTTCAGTGTAACCAACTCCGCCCATGATCTGCAGCGCGCTGTAACAGGCCCGGTTTGCCGCTTCGGAAGCGTAAAGTTTGGCCATCGACGCCTCCTTTGCGAAAGGCCGCCCTTCTTCTTTCTGGTAGGCGGCGTTCAAAACGAGCAAGCGAGCCGCTTCCAACTCGGTATAATGATCTGCGAGCATCCATTGGATACCCTGAAAACGGGAGATGGCCTGCCCAAACTGCTTGCGTTCGAGACTGTAGCTTCTCGCAACATCCATAGCTGCTCCGCCGAGCCCGAGCGCTAGTGAGGCGATTCCGATTCGCCCTCCCGCGAGCTCCGTTGTTGCAATTCGATAACCTTCATTGACACGACCGAGCATGGCGGACTCTGGAACACGGCAATCATCAAAACTCACGCTCGCCGTACTTGATCCGCGTTGCCCCATTTTGCGTTCAGGCTTACCGATGGTGATGCCGGGGGCATCTGCGCGCACAAGAAAGCAAGTAATCCCTTTTCCCTTCGGACGGTCAGGATCTGTCACGGCCCAGACAACAAAAACGCCTGCATATTCGGCGCTGCTAATCCACATCTTGCTGCCATTCAAAATCCAGTGATCCCCATGCTGTATGGCTTTGGTTTTCATACCTGCTGGGTCAGAACCCGCACCGCTCTCAGACAAACAGAAAGAAGCGGCCAAGTACTCACCGGAGCAAATATTTGTTACATGCTCGCGCTTTTGCTCTTCGGTCCCAATCGCTTGAATGAGTTCCGCGACCATATTGGTAACAGACATAGTGACTGCGCTGGCCGCGCAGCCCCGTGCGACCTCAGTAATGGCAAGACTGAATGCGATAACGCCGCATTCAGCGCCGCCATAATCACTACTCACATTCAACCCCATGAAGCCAAGGTCGGCCATGGATTTGAGATTGCTCAGGAACGCGTTCTTGCAAGCGCCCTGGTCCAAATCAGCCGCGATCGGCGCCAGTTGATCAACGGCGAATTTACGCGCCGTATCCTGAACCATTATATGATCCTCATTCAGGCCAATGAGCATCATGCCACCTCCGCGACTGGCGTATGAAGTTCTGCCAGAAGCGCGGCCTTGCGCTCACGCATTTTGGCAATATTGGCCTCTTTGACTGACCCATAGCCGCGAACCTCGTCTGGCAAGCTTAGAAGCGCTCGAATGGACGACGTCTTATCTGACGACAGGATTGGCCCCAGAGTTTCCACCAGTTCGATATACTCCTCTATGAGCTGACGCTCCTCGCGCCGCTCGTGCGTGTAGCCGAACACATCAAAGGCCGTTCCTCGCAACCCCTTGAACTTCGCAAGCAATCGAAAGCCGTGTTTCATCCACCCGCCAAAGGCGATCTTGTCCGGACGTCCCGTCGCCTTGTTCATGCGAGAAATCAAGGGCGGCGCGAGGTGGTATTTGAGTTTGTAGTCACCTTCGAATTGCGCTGCGAGGCTGGTTTCGAAGACTGGATCAGAATAAAGCCGGGCGACTTCGTACTCATCCTTGTACGCCATAAGTTTAAAAAGGTTCTTCGCGACAATGCGGGTCAACCTGCCATACACACTTCCGCCGAACCTTTCATGCCCTTGAAAATTCTCGACGACATATCGGAATCGCTCTGCATAGGCCTGGTTTTGAAAACCCATAAGCTCGCAGACAAGATGATCAATCAGCTCAGACACAGACCGTTCAGTCCTTTGGTCCTCATTGGATATCGGCTGGCGCTTCGTCAGTTCATCGATGATCGAAAGATCATACGCGCCGACGCGTCCCCATTGAAAGGCGCGCTTATTGAATTCCACAGCAACGCCATTCAGCTCAATCGCTCTCTGGATCGCTTCTTTATGCAGTGGGATGAAACCGCACTGGTAAGCATACCCCACCATGAAGAGGTTGGTGGCGATGGCATCACCGAACAGCTTCATCGCGTATTCGGTCGCATCCAGGAAGCTGGCATCTTCCTCTCGACCCGCAATCACGAACTCAGAAAGCGTTTCCTTTGCCGGAAAATACATATCATTGTTTCGAGTGAAGGCTGCGACGGGAACTTTTTCGGTATTGATCACCGATTTGGTACGGCCACGTCCGATCTTGGCGATCGATGGCGCCGCAGCGATCATATCACAGCCGAGCAGCAAGTCGGCCATACCATCAGAAATTCGAGGTACGTTGATGTCCGCTGGCGATGGCGCGATTTTCACATGCGCCGTGACCGCGCCATTTTTTTGAGAAAGGCCCGTAAAGTCCAGGGTCGTGGCGCCCTTGCCCTCAAGATGGGCGGCCATTGAGAGGATGCCACCGATCGTAAGAACGCCCATGCCACCAATCCCCGCGACCAGGACCGAATATTCGTTGTCCAATACGTCAAGTTGAGGCGTGGGAAGCGCTTCAAAATGCTCGGCTTCAAGTGAGGCAATATGAGAAACATCAGGTTTTCTGTTTTCTCCACCCAACACTGAGACAAAGCTCGGGCAGAACCCTTTCACACAGGAATAGTCTTTGTTGCAGCTCGACTGATTGATCTGACGTTTGCGTCCATACTCGGTTTCTTTTGGCTCAATAGAGATACAGTTGGATTGAACAGAACAATCGCCGCAACCCTCGCACACGCGGTCATTGATAAACATGCGGCGCGGCGGGTCTTCGAGAATCCGCTTTTTGCGACGCCGGCGCTTTTCCGCGGCGCAGGTCTGCTCGTAAATGATAACTGTGACGCCTTCGGTTTCCCTCATGCTGCGCTGTACGAGATCAAGGTCATCGCGGTCATGGCGTTCCGTTTTGCCCGGGACGGTTTTGTCCCCCCGATATTTGTCGATATCGTCACTGACCAGAGCTACGCGTTTGACGCCCTCGGCAAACATTTGCTGCGCAATGACGCCTGGTGACGGAGTTCCCTCAACAGGCTGCCCGCCAACCATAGCCACCGCGTCATTGAACAGGATCTTGTACGTGATGTTTGTGCCGCTCACCACGGCCTGACGAATGGCAAGCGAACCGGAATGCTGATAGGTGCCATCGCCCAAGTTCTGAAACATGTGCTTGTTCTTGGAATACCTCCTCAATCCAACCCAGTGCATGCCTTCGCCACCCATATGCGTGAAGGTTTCAGATCTCCTACCCTGCCCCAAGACCATGATATGACAGCCAATTCCAGCACCTGCGGAGCTACCATCTGGCACTTTTGTAGACGTGTTGTGCGGACAGCCTGAACAAAAATATGGGGCACGTGTGACCAGTTTATCGCTTCTATTGCGGCTCGGCACAGCAAGTGAAGAAACGGCTTCAGCAATTTGCTGCTCGACACTGGTGCCGCTCAGCCAACGTCCCAAGGCTTTGGATACAATTTCCGGTGTGAACACCCAGATCTCAGGAAGAAGGACCCGGCCTTCCCTATCGCGCTTACCGACAATTTCCGGCCGCTTCTCGGTTGGCCAGTTGAACAACTGTTCCTTGATCTGCTTCTCAAGCTGGGGACGCTTTTCTTCAACGACAAAGAGGCTTTCCATACCCTCTGCAAACTCACGAATACCCTTGGGCTCTAATGGCCAGCTCATGCCCACCTTGAAGATGCTGATCCCGATCTCAGCCAACATATCTTCGCTCAGACCGACCATGCTAAGAGCCTGCATCAAGTCACCGTGCGCCTTGCCTGTCGTGACAATTCCGAACCGCTTTCTCGGCGCGCCAAAGACCACCCGGTCTATCTTGTTCGCATAAGCAAAAGCATGAGCGGCCGGCACACGCTCTTCTATCATCCTTCGCTCATATTCCAGGCGTTCAGCCGGCCAGTTCAGATTGGGATCATAGTTGAAGCCATGTGGCGGCACGACAATGTCTGGTCTTACAAATTCGGGCAGCCTGGGCATGTCAAAGGAAGCGGCGCTTTCGACAGTTTCGGTGATGGTCTTTAGACCACACCATAATCCAGAAAATCGGGACATCGCCATGCCTGCCAGACCCATGGTAAGAAATTCTTCGACGGTCGACGGAAAGAGAACCGGCATGATCGCCGACTCCAGAATTTGATCAGTCTGGTGTGAGAACATGGATGATTCAGCATTATGATCATCCCCGACAAAAGCCAGAACACCACCGTGTTTGGCCGTTCCCTGAATGTTGGCTTGCCTCAGTACGTCCGCTGAGCGGTCAACACCGTGAGCCTTGCCATACCAGTACGTGAAGACTCCATCTCTTGTGGCCTCCTCGCGATAATAGTCGACGAGCTGGGCACCCCATAAAATGGTTGCGCCGAGATCCTCATTGATCGCGGGTTCAAAATCGACATCGTGAGCTGTCAGATGTCTCTTGCTACGCCAAATTTCCTGATCGTAACCGCCGAGCGGCGAACCGCGATAGCCGGAGATCAGCCCGGACGTATTCAAGCCGTTCCTGCGATCAAGTTGGCGTTGCATTATCGGCAGCTTAACGAGAGCCTGGATTCCCGTCAGAAAGACCCGCCCCTCAGTGCGTTCATAACGGTCTTTCAGTTCATAATCAGTGTCGATTTGGGTCATCTTCAGTTGCCTAATGCAGTGTTTCAACTGAAATATTTGTAGACCACCCCCCCATAGTCAGTCATACCAAATCTCTCCAATATGTTGCTTTGGATTAGAGTTGTTCTCTACATATGGTCCATTTTAAATACTTTTTCTCTAATATGCAGTCTTCACCAATCAGGAAAGATAGGGAGCATCATGTTGAAATCACTGAAGCTGGACGCGACAGATCTGAAAATCCTCAGAGTACTTCAGCAAGATGGAAGCATTTCAAATCTCGAACTCGCAGATAAGGTTGCGCTTTCTGCGACACCCTGTTCACGGCGCGTAAAATTGCTGGAAGAGGCCGGATTTTTCCGCGGCAGAGTGACGCTCGTCTCTCAGGAGGCGGTAGGTCTGCCGATGACAATTTTCATTCAAATCACGCTAAGTCGACAGAAACGCGAAAAACTGCACCAATTCGAAGCCATTGTGGGGGCCTGGCCAGAAATTATGGAAATGTATCTCATGACGGGTGATTTCGACTATTTGCTACGTGTCGTTACGCCAAGCTTGCAAGCATTTAACCAGTTTCTGGTTAAACTCACTGATGTCGAACATATTAGTCATATCAAAAGCAGCTTTGCCCTGAATCAAATTCGATACAAAACCGAACTTCCACTCGACCACCTGGCAATTGAATAGACGCGACGGGGCACGAAACGGACTCTCTCCTCAGCACACAGTGTTGCCATCAGCATCAAGTCGATGCTTTGCTCTGCACCCGGTTATCCAGAAAAAAGAAGTCACAGCACCAGACGCTTTGAAATCGGGTGACGAGCGTTGGGACGGTCAGGTCTCGCTGCGAAGGATATCGCCAACGGAGGTGTCGAAATGCGCTTTCATGGCGGCAACGGCTGCCTCCGCATCACCATTCATGATCGCTTCAGCGAGCGCCAGGTGCCGGAATATCATGATATCCTTTTGCGCGGGCGTTGTCCGCGTTTTCCACGCTCTCGGCACGGCGACCTCCATAAGTGGGGCAAAGGAATTCACCATCTGGCTGAAAAACGCATTGCCTGTCGCTTCCGCAATCGCTTCGTGAAAGGCGATGTCGTATTGGGTCATGACATCAAAATCATGGGCGGAGTCCCGCATCGCGCGTGCATGCTCCATGATGCTCGCCGCCTGCGCGTCGGTACGCTTCAACGCCGCAAGCTCTGCTGTTCGCAACTCTACGGTCTGGCGAACATCCCATACATCGGCCACCGTAATCTGCGATGTTGCGACGCCATGATTGAGCGAAGAGCCAAACACCGAGCCATCCATCGCGCCGACTCTCGCCCGTCGGCCATTGGCGACGTCAAGTACGCTGAGAGCGGCAAGCGCCCCGAAGGCTTCTCGGATCACAGCACGGCTCACGGATAGCTTGTCAGCAAAGTATCCTTCGCCGGGCAGTGAATCGCCGACCCGCATCGCGTTGTCCTGAATGTAACGTCGGATCGCGCTTATGGCGTGTTGAACGAGTGAGCCGCGGTCAGCAGCAGGTGCATTGGCGAGATTCAAGCAACGACTCCTTCCATCGCGCGATATTGCGTCGGTGCCACACCAACATGGCGGGAAAAGGCCCGGGCAAAGCTGGCATTGTTTAAATACCCGCATTTGTAACCTATGGAAGACACCGGCAGTTCTGTCGACAAAAGCATCTGCCTCGCCGCACGCAGTCGCTGCTCGGTGATGGCATCGGTGACGGTACAATCGAACATCTTCTTAAAACCGCTGGTCAGCTTGTTTCGGTTGAGACCGCATGCGCGAGCGATTGAATCAAGGGTCAGTTTTTCCGACCAGCTCTCATCAATCAAACGTCGTGCAGCATAGAGGCGCTGACTGTCTATTTCTGACAGGTCGAAGCCAGTTGCCGGGACCAGATGATCGTCGCGAATAACGCCAAGCAAGTCACATAACAGCTCAATGCTTTTTGCCAGACAGTACGGCAAGCGGGCTGCGGCTGGCAGGTGGGAGTCCCTGATTGTCAGAGCAATTGTTCGCAAGGCACTGGGAAGAAAATAGCTGCCGCCTTCATCGAGTGGTATGGCGCGACCCAGTATTCGCTCGCAAGCTTCGCGGGTCGCGACCAGGATGAGTCGGTGCTCGCCTGCGCCTACATTGAGCGATTTCGTGTCGGGCTGGGAATGGTACTCGACTGTCGAAGCGATGCGGTCATTTCCAAATCGGAACAGAAGCGCAACAGGCTCATTCGGCCAGGGATCGGTTGGCAAACGGCCCGCTCCAACAAATGTCACCAGTTCCGGTGATACATCGATGGCATCCATGCAATCGGCTGTCGGGTTCTCCCACATGTGATTCCTCCGCAGTTTGGCAGAAACTACACCTATCGGATAGGTCGGCGCAATACCTATCTGATAGGTGGCTCTGCTATGGGCTTTGGCGCGTTGCGCATCGCAAGAAGAAAAGTCAGAAAAGACAGGGCGCTGACCACGGTGCCGACAATGGCCAGAGCGGGTGCCAATTTGTGATCTCCGCCCATCAATGCGCTTACCCCTGTCACAAGAGATGGCGCGATGCCGAAAGCGATCACCCCAGCCACGGCAATGAACAGCCCGAGACACAAACCGCGCACTTCATTGGGAAGCAAAACAGAGATAGCTGTCGCCGTAACCAGCCCGGTTACTGTTCCTCCGAGCAGGAGGATCGTCAGCGCTATGCCGAACCCAAGCGTGGACGGCAGGATCGGAAATATCGCTGCGGGCAAGGCGATCCCGGATGCGATGACAGCGCCGAGCAGGATTCCTCCCCGGATCCGGCTCTTATGCCCGGCGTCCGCGCTGAGACCGCCGATGACAGCCCCGCCGACTCCTGCAAGCAACATGACTCCCCCCATCCAGCCAGCGAACTGCTCCGGCCCCAGCCCAAAGTTGCGCGACAGAACCGGAGCCGCCCAGATTGCGGCGGCCGCATCAGCCATGGTCACGCTGATCTGGCCTGCGAACAGCGGTAAAAGAAATGCCTTTCGGCTCCACAGCACCTTCATCACAGAAACAAAAGCGACGTCTGTACCAGCCACCGTTTCGTGGCGCCGGGGTTCTCGTACCAGAAGGAGCATGAGCGTCAGTACAGCGCTCAGAATTGCAAGCGCCACATGGACGCTCCGCCAAGGCAGCATGCCAAACATGTCGCTTGCTAGGAAAACGCCAAACAGCCAGCCGCCCAGCGCGAACGCAGCCGCGCCGCCGGCATTCTTACCCAGTGTCAGGATCATCATGGCTCGTCCGCGCTGGGAAGGCCTGCACAGATCAGCCGCGATTGAGATTGCGGCAATCACAGCGCAGGTCGACCCGAGACCGGTCACCATTCGCGCAAGAAACAGGAGTGGCATACTGGGCGCGAAAGCTGTCGCCAGGGTGCCGATCGTCCAGAGCAACGACATCACGATCATGAGCCGCATCCGGTGTGCACGGTCGACCATAAGTCCAAGCGGAACCGATAAGAGCGCAATTGGAATAGCAATCGCCAATCCTTGCACCAGACTGAGGTCAAAATCCGATAGGCCGAGATCGACCTTTGCAGCCTCCTGCACTGTGCTGAATGCTCCCTGCATGGCGGCGGCGCTTGCAATCGATATCGCCAGCAGGACCGTTGCAAGGAGGCCGCCTGAATACGTCTGGGCGTCCTCAACCTTCCCTTCGTGCGTTGAGTCTGTCATAGTTGCACGCGCTCCGTGATGATGTTCAAAGCTCGAAGATCTTACCAGGATTGAACAGGTTCTTTGGGTCAAGCGCACGCTTGATCGTCCGCATCATTTCGACCGCGTCTCCGAGTTCACGCACCAGCCACTCCTGCTTTCCGATACCGATGCCATGTTCTCCCGTACAAGTCCCGTCCATGGCCAATGCGCGTTCGATGAGGCGTCCGTTGACAATTTCAACCTCCGCCATCTCATCAGAGGCATCCGGATCAATGGAAAAGATCACATGGAAATTGCCATCACCGACATGCCCAAGGATGCATGCCGGCACGCTGCAGGTTTCAAGATCCTTCTTTGTTTCACCGATACATTCAGCGAGACGACCTATCGGCACGCAAACATCCGTCGCCCAACCAATTGCACCCGGACGCACATTCACCGCGGCGTAGTAGGCTTCGTGGCGGGCTTTCCAAAGCTTTGCTCGGTCCTCTGGACGATTGGACCACTGGAACTCTCCTCCGCCATTGGCTCCGGCGAGATCACTCACAATTGATACCTGCTCGGCGACGCCAGCCTCCGTTCCATGAAACTCGAAAAACAAGGTTGTCTTTTCAGGATAGTTCAGGCTGGAGCGCTGGTTTACAGCACGCATCTGTGCATCATCGAGGATTTCGACACGGGCCAACGGGACGCCCATCTGGATAGACTCTACGACTGTATCCACGGCACCAATCAGCGTTTCAAAACTGCATACCGCTGAGGATACTGTTTCGGGTATGCCATGCAGACGGAGCGTAATTTCAGTGATGATTCCGAGCGTCCCCTCGGCACCAATCATCAGCCTCGTTAGATCATAGCCCGCTGCAGACTTTCTGGCTCGCCGGCTGGTTCGGACTATTTTGCCTTCGGGCGTGACGACTTTCAGTGAAAGGATTGCTTCTCGCATTGTACCGTATCGAACAGCATTGGTGCCTGATGCTCGGGTGGACGCCATACCACCGATTGTCGCATTTGCGCCTGGATCGATCGGGAAGAACAGTCCCTGATCGCGCAAATGCTCGTTGAGCTGCTCTCTTCGCACACCGGCTTCTACGGTACAGTCGAAGTCGCTCGAGTTGACTTCGATGACCCTGTCCATCTTTGAAAGGTCGAATGTAACACCGCCATGTATCGGTATGGTGTTTCCCTCAACAGACGTGCCAGCCCCAAACGGAATAATCGGTACGTCTTGAGCTACGCAGTATTTGACCAGTTCGGCCACTTCTTCGGTGGTCTCAGGAAATACGACGGCATCCGGCAACACAGACGCAAAGTGGGTTTCACTTTCGCCGTGCTGGCGGCGCACGGATTCACCAAGCTCACAGCGCGCGCCAACCAGCCTCTGCAATCCCGCCACAACACTTTCCGGCAGCGGTTTCCGTTCAGCCGTCGTGACAGGGTGGGACACAATTAGAAGTCCACACTGGCGCGAATACCGACCCGTTGGCGATTGCCTTGGATCGACACATCGCTGGCAAGCCCAGGAGGGAAACCGGCGGCGCTGAGCACAGAACTGTCAATGAAGACTTCCTGGTACTCCTCATCGAAGAGGTTGGTCGCAAACAGAGCGATCTCAACGTTGTCATGCCGCCAGGCAAGTGAGGCGTTGGCAAGATAGTATTCCGGCATGATCGCCACGTCGGTCGCGTCGAAAGTTGCGCCAGTCCGGTCACTCTTGCCCACAACTGCAGCGTCGAAGACGAGCGAGTCAACTGCGCCGAGATCCCAGCGGTAATTCGTGCCGAGATTGAAGGTCCAGTCAGGCACCAGCAGTATCCGGTCGCCCGGATAGGGGAAGCTCGTTGTCGCTTCGAACTGGCTACTGTCAGTGACGCGGGCATTGAGAAGGGTCACGTTGCCCCGAATATTCCAGTTATCGGTGATCTGATAGGTGCCTTCCGCCTCAAACCCATAGGTTTCCACATCCCCAGCGTTCAGATTGATTGCGACAAACCCAACACCGGTAGTGCTCGGCGCAAGTGCGTTCGGACCGATGAAATCGCTATAGTCGTTGAAGAAGATAGCCGTATCGAGAGACAGCCTGTTGTTCAGAGCTACAAATTTCGCGCCGAGCTCATAAGTCCAGACGCTGTCGCCTTCATAGATAAGATTTGGTGCGCCCGGACCGTTCTGGCCACCACCGCGGAAGCCGCGCGCGATCGAGCCATAGGTCATCAGGTCTTCCGACCAGCGCTTGGTCAGAGTGACTCGGGGCTGAACTTCCTCGGCCTCGTAGGTCTGGGCTGTTGTTGCCGTCGACACATCGAGTTCCTGCTGGTCGTAACGGAGGCCGATGGCAAGATCGAGTGTCGGGTCAAGCGCCCAGAAGAGCGTACCAAAAATCGCTCGGGATTCGGTTTCTGTCGATACGGCGGCTGGTGCGCTGATACCCAGCGGGACAATCGTCGTCAGAGAAGTTGCATCAGTCTGGGAACTGTTCGCGAACACGCCAATCAGTGTTGATATATTATCAGACCACTGCGTATCGAATCTAATCTCACCATTGTATGTCTCGATGTCTCGCGTGCCCTGACTGCGCAGGAAATCAACCGGACCGTAGTCGCCATCGTTCGGCGGGGTCGTCGATTCAGCCTTGTTGAACGCGGCGATCGTCGTGATTTTCGAATTGATGCTATCGGCGTCAAACTCGCCCTTCAGGTTTATGCCCGTGTACTCGATCGTAACATAGCTTGGCAGATTGGTTGGTGCATCGAGCGTGAAGTCATTGGTACCGCTGACCCAGGCATATGGGGTATTGCCGCCCGCCACTTCATCATAGTTAGCATTTAGATTGAACGTCGCCCAGCTGTTGGGAAGAAAGCGCAGACCTCCGCTCACCGATTTCTGGTCGAGTGGGTTGCGGTCGCCGCCGATCAGACTGTTTTCCTGGAATCCATTGTGGCTGTGATAGGCCCCGCCGAGACGGAACTGGAGCATATCCTCGATGATCGGTCCGCTGACGCGGCCCGACACCGACTGATAGTCGTCCGGTCCGGCATAGGCCCCATCAATGCGCCCCTCGAACTCGTTCGAAGGTTGTTTCGATATCACATTGATGGCCCCACCCAACGTGTTGTTACCAAACAGCGTCCCCTGCGGTCCGCGCAGGACTTCAATACGCTCCACATCCACCAGTGGTGTGTTAAGATAGGTCGTGTTGGGCTGATAGATGCCATCGATAAAGATGCCGACACCAGGTTGGACCGAATCAATTAGCGTTGTCCCGATCCCGCGCATTGAAACCAGGGCCCGGCCTGCGCTGTCCGAGTTGATGTTCAGGCCTGGCGAGTAAGCCGCGATGTCCTTGACCTGAACGACCTGCTGATCCTTCAACTGATCACCGGAAAGCGCGGTGACCGCGATTGGAACGTCTTTTAGCGATTCCTCACGCTGGCGAGCTGTAACCGTTACGGTCTGCATAGTAGCCACAGCGTCTTCGCCGCCCGTTTCCTGAGCGATCGCCGTCATCTGCATCAATCCGGAAAGCGCCACGCCAGACGCAAGCATTACTTTAAACATGATTTCCTCCCTCAAAGGACTTGGCCGCACTTTGGCTGACCGCTGTTGAGACTGGTATAGAGGAGAATCCGACCTATCCGAAAGGTCGAAATGCCGTTGGCACTTTGCAGATCAGCACGCAGGATTGACCGAACGGTCCAGCGCCTCCGCTGCAAGGCATATTGATCCCATTGGCCCAGCCTGCTTCCCGAGTTGCGGCATGACGAGATAGTCCAGCATGTTTTCAGCGATTTCATGGCCTGCGCCATAATCAGACAGGGACCGAACAAGGTGCTCCTGAATTCGAGTCAACAGAATTGGTCTGTCCAAGATCACGCCGCCGCCAATAAGGATGCGTTGGGGAAGGCTTGTATAGACGAGGTTGTGACAGAGATAAGCGAGTGCCTTGGCTGCGCGTTCTAATACTGGATGATCTGGTGGTATATCGGGCCCCGGAATTCCAGACCCGGCCTCCAGCGCCGGACCGCTCGCCTGCCCTTCTACGCAATCGCCATGATAGGGACAGGCACCAAAAATGGTATCGACGCCAGGTATGCGCAAATGACCGGCTTCGGAATGACCAAGCCCTGTCAGCGGCTGGCCGGCCACAACCGAGCCCACCCCTACTCCGGTCCCAACAGTGATATAGGCCCAGCTCGCCAGTCCTCTAGCGGCACCCCAGCGACCCTCGGCAATCGCCGCTGCATTGACATCCGTTTGAATTGCAAAAGGCTCATGTCCGGCAAGTGAGGTAAGATTAGCTCCCGACCAAGAGACTTTAGGCGTTCTCACGAGAGTGCCAAGCGCCGGCGACTTCGTATCCAGCTCGAGCGGACCAAAACTCGCAATCCCCAACGCCAAAAACCCGTACTTCAACCGCCATTGATCCAGCACTGTTGCGATATTGCCCAGCGTTCGTTCAGGTGATGTCGTTGGCACGTGGATCTGCGCCTGAATATCGTCAGGACATGTCGCAAGTGTACAAACACACTTAGTGCCGCCAATCTCAACACCTGCAAGCAATGCGTTCATCTTACCAGCACGTATATCCGCCGTCCGCCAAAACGATACTTCCTGTCATCAGGCTTGCAGCATCAGACGCAAGAAAGGCGACGACCGAGGCAACCTCTTCGGGTTCACCCAGGCGTGCCATGGGCGTTGAATCAATCCAGCGCTTGTACATGGCGCCTTCCTTGTCAGCGAATTCATTGAGCGGTGTACGGATATAGGTCGGCGCCACGGCATTGACCCGTACGCCGCGCGGGGCCCATTCGGCAGCCAGTGACTTCGTCAGCTGGTGCACGGCCGCCTTGGAAGCATTGTAATAGCTTTGTCCTTGAGGACGATTGACGATGAAACCGCTCATCGAGCCGACATTGACGATACTCCCCTTGCCGGCGGACAGCATATGCCGCCCAAAAGCGCGCGCACACCAGAACGTTCCGTTCAGATTGACGTCGATGACATTGAGCCAGTGCTCATCGGCAACTGTTTCGGCTGGTGTTTCGCTTCTCGCAATTCCGGCATTGTTGACGAGAATGTCAGCCCCGCCTTCTTTTGCCAGTTGATCCGCCACTTCGGTGACACGCGCTGAATCGGTAACGTCCATCACCACACCGCGTGCTTCACCACCCAGCTTTGCAACGGCCACATCCAAGGAATCGCGCGAAAGATCGGCGATCACAATTCTGGCCCCCATTTCAGCGAGCGCCTCAGCGCACGAATAACCAATTCCCGAAGCGCCTCCCGTGATGAGGGCAACTCGGCCATCCAAACGCAACCGTTGCAAATAACTCATCTCGTGCCTTCCCTGGCTTTAGGGCAAGAAATCAGCCGCAGGCATAGCAGGTTCTTCAACCGCTTCACCGATTTCAAGCTGATAGACTTGGCGACCAACGCGACTGAATTCATCCCATGGCAATGTGCCGTTCTTCGCAAAATCCACCCATATGCCGTGTACACGCTGAGCGAGATCCTGGGGCGGCTTCTCACCGGTCATACCTTTGGGGCCGGTCGTGATTGCCAATGTGTCGAACACAAATGGCAGTTCCATACCGTGGCTGGCTCCAAGCTGATTCCGGAAAGCCGGTGATCGCCAACCGAATTCGTAAAGATGTGTACGACCGCGATGTTCTTCAGCAAAGCGCCGCGCAGGCCAGCGAAACACGAGGTCCGTCATGGCATCAACCAAAGCCTGGCCGGCCTTCTTGTCTTTCGATTTCAGACCATATGCCTTGAGCACTTCTCGCGCCTTGGGTAGGGACTTGCTCAGAACATAGGTAGCGAGCAAACCGCCGACCTTGTCGCGCATGCCTGTCGGCACAAGGTACAAATTCATCTCTTCGGCATTGGTCCCGATAAGCACGTCGATGTCAGCGCCGACCCCCTGTTTGAGCGCCTCTAGTGGCTGTTGCGGGAGCACGTCATCCCCGTGGACGGGTACGAAGCGGCTGATACCGAAGACCGGATCGCGGCCATCCCTATTACGCAGATCAAGCAAGGTTGTCGGCTGCGAAACTTTTTGGACGGCATCGAGACACGCCTCGATCGACGCCGTCTCGAAGCCAGCTTTTGTCGCAGGGACATTCAGGAATTTGGCGACCTTCCTGACGAGCCTTTGCGCGACGTCGATATCTCGGGTCATGGCACCATGACCACTCTGGACAATCGCTCGTTGGAACAGGTCTTTCGCCATGGGTGAGGTAATCAGATTTGCCACGGACATAGCACCTGCTGACTCGCCAAACACCGTGATGTTCGAGGGATCGCCACCATAGTCCGCGATATATTCCCGGACCCATTCCAGTGCGCATATCTGATCCCTAAGACCGAGATTGGTTGGCACGCCTGGGATTGGAAGGAACCCCTCAACGCCGAGACGGTAGTTGATCGAGACACAGATAACGCCATCACGGGCAAATCCCCGCCCATTCTGCACCGGCGCGTCCTTGCTGCCGACGACGAAGCCTCCTCCATGAATAAAAACCATGACGGGAAAACCCGAAGATTCAGCCGCCGGTCGCCAGATGTTCAAGGTCAGATAGTCATCGCCCTTGATCCAGCCTTCTCCCACAAGCGGCACAGTGTCGAGACCGGAGAAATCATTGAGACGGTGGGGCGCATTGGGCCCCGGGACTGTCGCATCTCGAACATCGCTCCATGGCTCGATCGGCTGCGGTGCAGCGAAACGCCGTTCCTGAACGGGGGGCTTGGCGTACGGGACACCAAGAAAGGACTGAACCTGATTATCAGCAATTCCCCGCAGGCGGCCGAGAGCGGTTTGCAGTTCAACTGTACGCATTCATCTGTTTTCCTTGACGTCCGACTCTAAGGGTTACCAAACAAATCGCGAGAAAGACCGCTATGCTGATCGGCTTCTTTGCGTTGCCGCTTGCAAGGAGGAATGACTGCATTTCTGCTGGCTCACAGGATAAAATCATCGGCCGTCATCCATTCGCACGAGGTGAGGCGCAGTGAAAATTCTGCTTGAGGATCTGAATCGGTATTTCCTTCAATAGTCGTTTGCCCAATATCGCACTCGTAACGCAATTGTCCCGCAGCGCTGAAAGCACTCTGGTCAATGAACGTGAACGCGTCATCCCAGGGTGTTGCCGGCTTGGCATCAATCCTGGACAGGTCAATCCGGTCGCCTTGCAAGCTTGAGAAATCAGTGATCGAGTCCTCGCCGCCGATTGGCGTGTCACTTTTGTCAAACCGGAACAAATCCGCGCCGGCGCCGCCTATGAGAAGGTCGGCACCGTTTCCGCCTCGCAATGTGTCATTGCCTGCCATGCCCATAATCGCATCCGCGCCATCGCTACCGTCAGCAAACAGATCCAACAATCCTGGTGGACCATAGTTTGCGCTATACGCGGGACCAGTCCCTGACTGCGCATCCATAGCAGACAGGACGCTAATTTTTTCGGCCTGTGATAGCCAATCTGGCAGTCCGATGCCGCCCGCGTAAGTTGTCGGCCAATGCGACGCAAATGCGTTTCGCGGCAGGCCGCTAAGCCCTCCGAATTCATCAAATGATGGAAGATAGTATGTCGTGCCCACTCGCAGGAGGCCATTGATAAGCACCGGATCATTGGCCGCGGTGAAGTCTGTGAAACGTCCTTCCATGACCGCAGGATCGAGGCCGAAATGCGCGGCCGCCGAAACACCCCAGTTTGGTGCGCCGAACGCCACGAAGTCGGTGTGCGCATCGGTATAGGCTGCGCCCTGAGTGGCCAGCCCATAAGCCAGGATATACTGTGCATACCCGGCGCCGAGCGAGTGACCCGTGACGTGAAACCTTGCGCTACTATACGCTGGCTCATCCAGCATCTCCTGATAGAGTTCGGAAGCACGGTTGGCCTCGTCCAGCGGCAGTCCAAGTAATATTGCTTCGCCTTGAACAGCATCAGCACCCTGAGCGCCTGCGAAAGCGAGCACGACATCGGTAACCTGCCCCAACGGTGTTCGCTTTTCGACAATACCGGCGAAAAAGTCGCCTTCCGCCGTTCTCTCAACGATTGCATTCGCATAGCCGCCAGCCAACTTGATTGCTGACGTGGTTGGATCCTGGTCGAGTATTTGCCAACACGCGCCGAAGTAGACTGTCTCGGTAAGCGACACGGAATCAAAAAGAACGATTGGCTCTTCTGTTGCAGTGATGTTGCCCTGTGCCCCGGCTGTACAGCCGAGTCCGAGCGCAGCAATTGACAGTGCAACACCAAAAGCGATTGGACGGTTCACTTGATTTCTCCCTCGATCGCACATTGATTGTGCTTATTGCGAGCAAGTCTATATCGAACCCTGCGAAACCAAATGACGGTGTTAGCTGATCTAGTATGCCAATCGGCAATAAGAGTGTGCTTCGCTTCTATTCAGCGCCGCTCCAGAGAAATATTAGCGCGCAGGCAGTGAAACGGTGTTGTCAGCGAAACCGGACTTGAGGTGACCAATCCTAGCGTTTAGCCTCGGAAAATGGCCACGACCCCGTTCCGCTACTTCAAAACCTCGCCCGAGATCATCCAGCTTGGCGTGCTGATGTATGTCAGATTCCCCTTGTCACTTCGCAACGTAGAGGACTTGCTCCACGAACGTGGCATCGATGTCTGCCACGAAAGTGTCCGTCTCTGGGTCGAGCGGTTCGGCACGTACTTCGCACATAAGATCATGAAACGGCGCTCGAAATCCATGCGGCGCAGCCCGCAATGGCAGTGGCGTCTGGATGAGGTGTTCGTCAAAATCCGGGGCGAGCGCCATTATCTCTGGCGCGCCGTCGACCATGAAGGCGAAGTTCTGGAATCCTATGTCACGAAGAAGCGGGATAAGGCTGCTGCGTTGAAATTCCTCAAGAAAGCAATGAAGCGATACGGTAATCCACGAGTAGTCGTCACGGACAGATGCCCTTCTTACCGGGCGGCGATGATGGTGATCGGAAACGAAGGCCGCCAGGAGACTGGCCAGCATCTCAACAATCGAGCCAAGAATTCTCACTTACCATTCCGAAGACGGGCGCGAGCCATGTCCCGCTTCCGGCGCATGCGAAGTCTGCAGAAGTTCGTTTCAATCCATTCATCAGTGCACAATCACTTCAACTTCGAAAGTCACATCAACTTCAGAATATGGTTCAAACAGAAACGAGACGCCGCGCTTCGCTTTTCGTCGCCTGACACCTGCCTGCGCGCGAGTAACGGCGACTGGTTCGAATTAGCCTGGCACCGCCTTGCAAAGAGCCGGAACAAGGCTGCGCCAATGAGACTTTGAAACGCTTCGCGGACGGGCGCGCTTATCTTGCGGATTATATCCTCAGCAGCACGCGGCCCTGTTTCCCGCGCGTTGCAAAGCGGTCGAATGCTGCGTCTGCTTCAGCAATGTTGAAGATGCTGTCGATTGCGGCGCGAAGGGCGCCTTCTTCCGTCAGTTCGACGAGACGCGCGAGACGCGAGGGAGAGGTCTTCAGCATCATCAGGAAGGCGGCGCGGCGGGATGAAAACCAGGATCGGACCAGACCGGCTGGATCGGAAGTAGGATTACTGGACACATACATGCCCGAGCGACTGAGAAATGGTGCCGCTGAGCTGAACGACAGGCGCGCCGGTGTGTCGATGATGAGGTCGTAGGCGTCGCCCGGTGACAGTGCGGGGCTTGTTTCATAAGGCCTGAATTGGTGAGCGCCCTGTGCGCGCACCCAGCTTTCATTGGCTGCCGAGGCGACTGCGGTCACGTTGACGTCCCGGCTGGCGGCGAGCTGAACGGCGTAGGCGCCGAACCCGCCGGCGGCACCGATTACGAGGCAGGACTGCGCGGGGGCGACAGGGCAGAGGCGTTCCAAGACCTCCACTGCCGTCAGGCCCATGACGCACAGGGCCGCGGCGGATTCATCGTTCAGGGAATCCGGGATTGCGAGGATGCCGCTTTCCGGCACGGCGGCAAACTGCGCATGCACCCGCGGGCCGTTCAGCACGGGAGCGTATCCCATGACCCGCTGGCCGGCGCGAATGCGCTTCCCGGATGTTCGGGCGACACCGGCGAATTCGAAACCCGTGAGCACAGGTCCGTCGCGCCGGAAGCGCTTTACCTGCCCGCCCCAGCCTCCTGCCCTGACTTCAACATCCATCTCATTGATCCCGGCGACTTTCACCTCAACCAGGATTTGTCCCGGCTTCACTTCGGGGACCGGCAGACCGACGATGCGCGAGGATTGCGTGTCAGGATCGACAGCAAGGGCGCGCATCATGACAGGGACTCGATTCTGACGCCTAAGGCCCGAAGGCGGGCGACAGCCCTGTCCGGGTCGATGGCGGATTCCGGGAAAACCAACCCTTCAGGCGGCGGATCACCGTCCAGTCCGAGCATACGCTCTGCGCCGATCAGTACGCCGAGCGCGGTCAGGTGAGCCTGTCCAAGTGGATCGGTGACGAGGGTGCGGCGATGGGTGGAGGCACCGCCCGCCTTGCTACCTGTAATGTCGATGTAGAGATCGTGCGAGGCCGCACGTCCGGCTGTCGTTCCGAGGGAGTCGCCGGACCCGAGATCGAAGCGGACATCCGTCGCGCCGGTCATGGCGACCAGTGCCGGCGTATCCAGCACGCCCATAGGCATGGCATCGAACGGCGCCTGGTTCGCCCGCGAAACCGACCTTGCGGCATCCGGCGCGTGGACATCCCGCCAGCGGCCATTTTGTCGGATCAGGGCCTCGCCCACGAAGCCTGTGGCATCCGCTTCCGTCATGGGACCTATCGGGTCGGCATAGTCATAGAGCGCGGCCATCTCGACACGGTCGACGGTGTCGAAGCTGCGCGCGGCAGACAAAGCTGCAAGTGTCAGCGCGCCTGCCTGCCAATGGCCCAGCATCATTGCGGGCCGCCGGGCGCAGGCGGCGGCCGTGATGGCGCTGGACGCCATGTTGTCCACAGTGCGGGTGATGCCGATATGACCTGCACCAGAACGGAGCGCGGCAGCCAGAAGGGTATCGTCCGGATCCTGCAGAGCCGCGATGACCAGATCCACAGGGCCTGCCGCCGCGAGCCCTTCGGCGGGATCGGCAACATCTAGTCGTACCAGGCTGGCGCCGAGCCTGGTGGCCAGGGCTTTGCCGGAATCGGGACTGCGGCCGGCCAGCACGATGTCCAGATCGTGCCCTGCTTCGCGCAGGACTGTTGCGATGCTTGAGCCGATAAGGCCCCAGCCGCCGGCGATCAGAATGCGGGCCCTCAAAGCGACACCGACATGCGGTATTCAGACGGGAAGCCGTGGTCCCTCGACAATTCGGGCGACCGGAGTTCTGCAAGGATGGAAAGGCCCATCGCCTGATAGAAGCTCACGGCTGGATTGTCGGAGAGAACGTCCAGTTGCAGTTCCCGGAACCCCTGCGCCCGCGCCCGCACCATTGCGGCTTGCAGCAAGGCTTTGCCGAGGCCCTTTCCTCTGTGTTGCGGGAGGGCGGCCAGGGCATGCAGGTAATACACATCATCGGGGACATGGGCGTTGAGGTAACTGGCCTTTCCGGCCCGCACCATCAACCCCGCCAGTTCATCATAGCTCGCCTCTCCCCGAGCCATCAGTTCCGGTGCCATCGCCGCAAGATTTGCCTTGAATGTGTAGAAGTTCGGGCCTGCGAAGCCGAGTTCAATTCCCAGCAAGTCTCCGTCTTCGATGACGGCGGTGGTGCAGGCGGCGCAAAACAGCGTTTCGGGACGGGCCCATGACGCCGCAACAAGCCGTTCCAGAAGGCCATTGGTGCCAAATTGGTAATCGTAACTGACCGGTCCGGTGGCGCGTACAAGCTGCGCAATGAGCGGCGCAAACCGCTTCGCCTCACCTTCACTCAAGGTTTCCGTTTGCACTGTGGCAATTGGCATGTACATCTCCAAACATTGTTACCTAAAGTAAGTTACGATTCGTAAGTTACTTATAGTAAGTATGGAGTCAACGGGAAATCATGTCTGGGAGACGTTTGCCGCGCGATCAACGCCGGACACAGTTACTCGAAGCCGCCGCCGGGATTGTGCGGGCCGAGGGCGCCGATGCGCTGACGCTTGCCCGTGTTGCTGAGTGCGCTGGCGTGACCAAACCTATCGCCTATGAACACTTCGAGACCCGCACCGGATTGCTGAAGGCTCTCTATCGCCATTTTGATGCGCACCGGATTGATGCCACTCTGGCAGACTTGGAACATCGTGCTGACAGTCTGGATTCCGCCGTCCCTATCCTCGCAGCGGCATATGTTGATTGCGCACTCGAGAGCGGCTCCGAGTTTGCGTCCATAGCGGCAGCGCTCGCCGCGACAGGAACGAAGGATGAGTTCGGCTTCGAATTGCGAGAATCGTACACGGATCTTTTTTACAACGCCCTGACTCCGTACAAGGCTTTTTCGTCAAAGGATGGAAGGGGTATGATGCTGGGCCTGATTGGCGCGGCTGACGCACTGGCGCAAGAAGCGGTTGCCGGGCATATCGGTCGCAAGGCCGCTGTCGCGGCGCTTACCCGGATCATGCTGGGTGTGCTGGAAAGCTAAGCGCCGCGCGGTGAAGCCCGCCGGCATTTGAATAATCGTGCCGCAAATCCCACCACTCGTTCAATCGACTGTGGTCAAAGTCACTCCGGCAGAGGCCGCGCAGGAAATCATTCGCATCCTGGGCTGTCACTGCATCGTCTCCTGTCTGACTGCCGAGGAACTCATCCAGTTTGTAAAAACGTTCAAGGATGCCCAGCGCTTGCCAAATCGGCATAAATAAATCAGGTCTGCCGTTGCTGGCGTGCGGTTCACTATCCGTACGATACAACAAGCGTCCGTGGCGGTTAGCGGCCATGATCAAGGGGAAACACATTGACGATCAGAGCCAGCAGGCAAGGTGAGGGGCCCGTCAAGCGCGCCATTCGCAATGCTGGCTGGCTTCTGGCTGGCAAAGGCGTCGGTGGCATATTCAGCCTGGTCTACCTGGCGCTGGCTGCCCGCAGTCTGGGCGCAGAACAGTTTGGCGTATTTGCGCTCATCCTGTCCTACGGCCAGGCCATATCAAACCTGGCCCAGTTCCAGTCCTGGCAGACGCTTGTCCGCTATGGTGCTGTGCATGAGGCCGCAGGAGACCACGACAAGCTGGCACGGGTCATGCGCTTCACGGCCCTTCTCGACCTGGGGGCAGCCCTTGCAGGGGCAGTGCTCGGCGTGGCGGGCGTTTACCTTGTAGGCGCGCAGTTTGGCTGGTCTGATAGCGAGCAGACGCTGGCAATGCTGTTCAGCCTCTCTCTCCTGTTCGGACTGCGTGGTACACCAACCGGTATCCTGCGCCTGTTCGACCGCTTTGACCTTGCAGCCTATGCTGAAACGGTACTGCCCGCGATGCGCCTGGCAGGCGCGCTGGTCGCCTGGATGACCGGAGCGTCGATCCTCGGGTACCTGGTCGCCTGGAGCCTTGCCGAACTGGTGACGACTGCCGCGATCTGGTGGGCCAGCCTGCGGGAAGTCAGTCGCCGCCGCACCGGCCGCACGGCAAACAAAGGCCCAAGGCTCCGAGGGGTTGTGCACGAAAATCCCGCCATCTGGAAATTCGCGTGGGCGACGAATATCACGACATCCCTTAGCCTCGTCTGGAAGCAGTTTCCTGTACTGGCGGTCGGCTGGGCGCTGGACAGCGTTGCGGCAGGCGGCCTGAAGATTGCCACACAGCTGGCTGGCGCACTGCACAAGCCAACCCTCGCACTTGCCCGGTCTGTCTATCCCGAACTCGCCAAACTGGCCGTGACCGGGCCCGAAGAGATCAGGCGGGTGGTCTCACGTGCGTCAGTTGCAGCCGGCCTGGCGGGCATGCTCGCACTGGTCATCGTCGCAGCGCTTGGTCAGTTTGCCCTGCAGCTGGTGGGCGGAAACGCCTATCTCTTTGTTTATTCTGTCCTGATTGTCCTGACGCTCGCAGCGGCATTCGAGCTTGGCGGTGTCGCCATCGAGCCGGCATTGGTGGCGCTCGGCAGGCCAGGACAGGTCCTGATGGTCAGAGTGATCGTCGCGGCGATATATGTGGCGCTTCTGATCTGGATGGTTCAGGCTTTCGGCCTGATTGGCGCGGCCTGGGCCACCGTCTGCAGCTCCGTGATGCTGGTGGCCTGCCTCTATGCGGCATTCAGGCGTGCGGTGGACACGCCGCCCAGTCGCACGGTCGTACCGGACACGACTGATCGCGCCTCCTGATCAGAAATACCTATAGGTTGAAACCGCAACGCTTTGAGTGAGACCGGTTCATTTTGACGGTTCGCATAGACAGGCGAAATCATCCGCATCTTGCCGATTCTGTAACAAATATGGCAAAAAAAGACGCTACTTCCCATTAATATGCGTCGTTTGGCTTGACGATACATGTCAATATTGTGACTTCAATAGACAACACAGCGTGCTCATATCGCTTCAGTAGAATTTTGGTCAAAGACTCGGGGGTAGTGCGTTTTGGAGCCAACCGTAACGACGGCAGGTATCGGGCTATGCACGGGAACATTCCAGACAATATGTGAAGCGCTCGATTATGCAGCCGAGGGCAATTCCGGCGTCAATTTCTATTCTTCAGATGGAAGCCTGACCGCTCGCCTCACCTATGGCGAGCTGCGACAGAACGCAACGGTCATGGCTGGCCAGCTGGCGGCCGCCTTCCCGCGCGAATCCCGTATCGGCCTTGTCGCAGAAACGTCTGCTGACTTCGTGACCGCCTTCATGGCCTGCCAGTATGCTGGCATGGTGCCTGCCCCGCTCGGCCTGCCGGCGGCCTTCGGTGGACGTAAAACATATGAATGGCAGGTCGGACAGATGGTCCGGCAAGCCGGGCTTTCGTCCGTGATGGCGCCCGTCTCCGTTCGTGACATCCTCACCTCGGCGCTTGCCGGAACATCAGTGCCCGTCATTGACCTGTCCGGCTCCGACCTTCCAGCCCGCACCGCAGCCGCCAGGCCGCATGGCCCGGACGACCTGTCCTACATCCAGTTTTCATCTGGCAGCACGAGCGAGCCAAAGGGCATTGTCGCAACACAGGCCAGTGTTTCGGCGAACTGCCGCGCAATCATCCAGGAAGGCCTCCAGGTGGTTGCAGGCGACCGGGCGGTGTCCTGGCTGCCGCTCTATCATGACATGGGACTGGTCGGCTTCTTTATCGCCCCGATGTATTCCCAGTTGTCGATCGATTTCCTGTCCCCGACGGATTTTGCCCGGCGTCCCGGCACGTGGCTCAAACTGATCAGCGAAAACCGGGGCACGCTCTCCTACAGTCCGAGCTTTGGCTACGAGCTCTGCGCACGCCGTTATCGCGGCGAGACGCTGGATCTGGCATCATGGCGGGCTGCAGGGATCGGCGGCGACATGGTGCGCAGCGAGGCGCTGTCGGCCTTCATGCAGACGTTTGCGCCATCAGGCTTCAGCCCGTCTGCCTTTGTCTCAAGCTATGGACTGGCAGAGGCCACGCTGGCCGTGTCGTTTGCCCCGCTCAAAGCGGGCTTACGCACGGACGATATCGACCTGGCAAGGATGCAGACTTCCGGCCGCGCCCTGCCCGCGTGCGACCTCACCCGCGAAGGTAGCGCCCGGACATTCGTTTCCAGCGGGCGTCCGCTGCCTTCGCTTGACCTGCAGATCGTGAGTGACGCCGGCGCGACGCTGGGTGACCGGCAAGTGGGCCGTATCATTGTTCGCGGTCCGTCCATCGCTGCAGGATATTTCCGCGTTGATGAGCCCTTGCAGCCCCTTACCAATGCGGATGGCTGGCTCGAAACCGGCGACCTCGGCTACTGGAATGAAGGTGAAATCGTCATTACCGGGCGCTCTAAGGACCTGATCCTCTGGAATGGACGTAATATCTGGCCACAGGATATTGAATGGGTTGCGCAGGAAACGGGCGGACGGAATGTCGCCCGCTCGGCCGCGTTCGAGGTTCAGGATGAAACCGGCGCGACTCATATCCTCCTGCTCGCCGAATGCCGCTCTCGTGACGAGGCCGTTCGGACTGAACTCAGCCGCGACATATCGGCTGCAGCCCGCGCGGCAACAGGTGCTCCGGTGTCTGTCGAGCTCGTCCCTATCCGCTCCTTGCCGATGACCAGTTCCGGAAAACTGAGCCGGGCAGCCTCGCGCATCGGCTTCCTGGCCGGTGATTTTGTCGAGCAAAGGGATGGTCAGAGCGCCCTGCCGGCCGTTGCGGGCATAAGCGGGGCCTGACCAGCTATCGCCAGCGCATCATGCCCGACCGCAACCGCATAGGCCTGACAGGCGCGACCGGCTTCGTCGGTCGGCAATTATTGCCACGGCTGCTTCAGCAAGGCGCGTCGGTGCAGGCCCTCGCGCGCCCCGCACCCGGGCGTAACATGGATGCTCAGCCAGGCCTTGAATGGGTGACTGGTGATCTCGCCTGCACCGAAGCGCTGGAACGCCTGACGCAAGGTACAGACATTGTGATCCATCTTGCAGGCGCCACCAAGGCGCGCAACCAGGCGGCATTCCATGAAGTCAACGCGACCGCAACGGGACGACTGGCCGGGATCGCGCGTCAGGCCGGGGTCAAACACTTCATCCTTGTCTCATCCCTTGCCGCCACGCGCCCCGGCGTCTCGGCCTATGCCGCGTCAAAGGCCGCCGGAGAGCGCCTTGCCTGCGAGGCAGCCGGCACGATGCCGGTGAGTATCATCCGGGCGCCAGCGGTGATCGGCCCGGGAGACATGGCGACGCATCAGATGTTCAGGCTTGTCGCCAAGGGCTTTCTGCCAGTACCGGGGGGACAGGCCAGGAATTACAGGTTTTCGATGATCGACGTTGAAGACCTGGCGGCGCTACTGACCCTGCGAGCGCTTGATCGTACGCCGCAGGCTGCCCTGATTGCCCCTGCCAGTCACCTGAACGTCCAGTGGCAGGATATAGCAGGCAGCGCTGCGCGAGTAACAGGGCGCAATATCCGCATGGTGGCCGTACCTCGCCTTCTATTCAGCACTGTAGGCATTGTTGCAGATAGCGCGGCGCGCCTCACCGGCAGACCCCACGTTTTCTCTTCCGGCAAGGTACGAGAATTGCAGGCAGGCGACTGGCTCGCCGATAGCGTAGTCGATCTGCCGACACCGCTGGACACAACGATGACACGCTGTCTTGCCCCTTTTCTGGATTCTGATACGCCCCACCTTCTGCACCGCACTGGAAACGACGGGAGAGATAAGTGAAGATGCAAAATTCCGACGTCTTTGCAGACGTGTCCAGGATACTCAAAGCGCATGCGCATGCCGACGTTCCAATTACCCTGGACGTTCGCATCAGCGCCGATCTCGAGATCGATTCAGTTGAGATTTTCGATATCGTCATGGAGATCGAAGACATCTATGACATCAGCTTTCCGGTTGAGGCCGCTTCCGGTATCGATACGGTTCGAGACCTTGTGGAGACTATCGGGCAATTGACCAATGTTTGACAGCGGCATGAAAAACAACGATATTTTTGAAAAGTTCGAAAAGCTCTCCGAGCGCTATCGTGGCGTCGCAGACTTGGGAACGCAGCCCTTTGGCATGGCGTTTGATGAAATCCTGTCGCCTACCAGGGCGCGGGTGGGTTCGCGCGAGGTCATTCTGGCCGGGACCAATAATTATCTTGGTCTGACCTTCTCGGATGCCTGCACGACAGCCGCCAAGGCAGCCATTGACCATCATGGCACCGCCACAACCGGCAGCCGACTGGCCAATGGCACATTCCGTGAGCACATCGAACTGGAAACAGCCCTCAAAGACTATTTCGATGCAGCTTCGGCCATCGTGTTCACGACCGGGTACCAGGCAAACCTCGCCGCCATCAGCGCCCTTGTGGGGCGCGGCGATCATTTGCTGATCGACGCCGACAGCCACGCCTGCATCTATGACGGATGCCGCCTCAGTGATGCCGAAACAATCCGGTTTCGCCACAACAGCCCGGAAGACCTGGCCAAGCGGCTGTCACGGCTGCCGGATGAAGGCGCGCGGCTGGTCGTGGTCGAGGGCCTTTACTCCATGCTGGGCGATGTTGCCCCGCTGGCTGAGTTTGTCGATGTCGTCAGCGAGCACGGCGCGTACCTCTATGTGGATGAGGCTCATTCTGTGGGATGCTACGGTGAACGCGGCCGCGGAGTTGCACAGGCGCAGGGCGTTCTCGACAGGATTGATTTCCTGTCAGGCACGTTTTCCAAGAGCTTTGCCTCGATTGGCGGCTTTTGCGTCTCACGCCATGAATCCTTCGAATACACGCGGCTGGTCAGTCGCCCTTACCTGTTCACAGCATCAGGCTCGCCGGCCAACATTGCTGCGGCGCGCGCAGCGCTGACCGTAATTGCCGGAAGTGCAGACCTTGGCAAACGCCTTTGGGATCGCGCCAACCAGCTCCACTCCGGCTTACGGGCAGCAGGCTTTGAGCCCGCCTCGGCACCCGGACCCATCATCGCCCTGCCTAGGGCGGACGAGGTGACAGCCGTACGCGAATGGAATGCGCTTCTCGAAGCCGGCATTTACGTCAATCTCGCAGTACCGCCGGCAACGCCGCAGGCCAGATCCCTGCTCAGACTGAGTGTGTCTGCCGCTCACAGCGAGGGCGAGATCAACCAGATAATTGCGGCTTTCAAGACCCTATCGGCGCTCATTAGCCAGGCCTGACAGTTCAGCGGAAGGCACCGGCCCGGAAGAGTCGCCAGGCCAGCACTGGCGCATGCAGTACGGGGTGCTTTCGCTCATTTTCGCTAACGTCCAGCTTCACGCCGGAGTGGCTTTCGACCTTTTCAAGGATGTAATCGAGTCCCGCATCGAAGGTCGCAGCGGCCTTCAGGACGCGCACGGCTCCCGCGGGTTTGCCGATCACTCGCCGCAGGAACCAGCGCATCCGGCACAGCGCGGCCGCCACACCGTTGCCCGTCGGCGGCAGCGATTGCTCCGCGAAGATCAGGGCCGTGAGGTTGCGGTAACGGGCCTCGAACCGGCCAGCGATTTCGCGCGCGCGCGCCCCGGGCGTTTCCGGGCGCAGCTCCGTGCGGTAACTTTCGGCCAGTCCCCTCACCCACGGGTCGAGCGGCTGGACGGGGTGATCCAGCATCGGCGCAACTTCCCTGGCGAGCTTCACGCAGGCAAGCGCCAGCGTGTCGACAAGGGAATTGTAAACGTCCGGGTCGTCGGTAATGATGGTTGCAGGCTGCGCGAAGCGTGCCCAGAGCATCGACTCGAACGCGCCGCCACGTGTCCGCCTATGGAAAGCCTTTTCCGAGACGATCGCGTACTTGCTGCGCAGGCGTACGCCGTCGGCGTCCCGGATCTCGAGGAAGTGGACACTTGGCGGGATGAGGAATGAGGCGAGCTGTTTCAGACCGAACCCGTGTATCGCCCGGTAATTGTCGACGATGACATAGAAGTCCAGCATCTTGTCGGCTCGCTCGCCCATACGCAGGGCGGAGCCGTAAAAGACCAGAGCCCGAACGGCACCGGGGTGTTTCGCGCGGATTGCATCTGCCATGATGACAGCTGCCTGGTTCAGCGGCAGCTGGTCGGCGCGTATGATCTCGCGCAAGCCTTGGAGCAATATATCCTCTTTCATCTCATGAACCTGATCGGCGGCGTGACACCCACACTAAAAAGCTCATCCTCCGGCGCAGGCAGGATTTCACCATCGAGCATGACAGGACCCTTGTATTCCAGGCTGATCCCGTCAACTCGATGGCTGACCAGTCCGTGACGCACCATATGGCGCCCCGTCTGCCCGGTCATCACTTTCAGCAGCGCCATGTGCAGGCCCCGGATGGGCCAGCTGGCATGCGTGAACGCAATCGGCGCGGCCCCCTCTCCCCAGTAGGGCCTCAGGCGCAGGCTCAGCGTCGGCAGCGTTGTCATGAGGCTGAGCGCATGGTCGCCGTTCACGCGGAATTGTGACGTTGTGGCCGTCAACGGGCTGGGGCGGAGCAGCGGCTCACCATCCTGGCCAAGATGCCGGCTCGGCGACACCATGAACCGGGCAAGAGCCCCTGCGATGGCGAGTGAGCCGCGATGCCCCTCGCCGTGCAGCTCCTGCTGCGTGTACACCATGGCGCGTGCAAGGGACCCGGTCGACAACAGGAACCCGATCGCCGGATTTGCCAGCGAGGCGCTGTCGATGGCCAGTGCCTGAGGCCGCGCAGTGGCAAGCCTGTGGTCAGGGCGCGCGCGCTGCTGAATATAGCCAAGCGCCGCTTCAGATGTTTTCAGTTTGAGACCAAAGACCTTGTAGGCAAGATTTGTGCTGCCACCCGGCAGGATGGCAAAATCAGGCAAGACATCGAAACCCGCCCCTGGCGCGAGGCAGGCCGTCAATACGGCCTGCAAGGTGCCATCTCCGCCCTCGACATATATTTGCCGAACCCCCTGCCGCGCGAGGCCTGCCATCTGCGTCTCAAGCTGGCCCATGCCATTAAACTGCACCAGCAACGCATCCTGCATGTGCCGGGCTGCAGCCCCCAGTACGGAGCCCTTGCGAAGGACAGTATGGCTCCGCGGGTTAACGACCAGCCCGACCGGGGCACTCATTTTTGGACTTCCCGGCCGAGGGCCAGCCACAACCCGGTCATGGTCAGCCCGAGTATTGGCAAGGCGACTGCAAGGATGGCGCTGAAGCTGCCACTCTCCGCCAGCGTCTTGAGCACACCGTCGGTAACCATGAATATGAAGCCCCCCGCCACGCCGCCCGCCAAAGCCATGTCGCTGCTGTCACGCCTGCCATAGAGCTGCATGATTGGCACCGCGAGAATGAGGAAAGCAAATGCGGCAAGAGGCAGGGATATACGGTGCAGAGCCCAGAGCAGGTAGGCGCTTGATGGGCGACTGCCAGAGCCGCGCATCCGGTTAAGGGCCAGCAGGTCCGCGATGCCAAGGTCACGTGGCTCGGTCAGCAGAAGCCGAAGGCTGTCGGGGGTCTGTGGGCTGGGCCAGAACGTATTTACCACTGCGGGCTGTCCGTCGAATCTCTGTTGCTCCGCGTTTTCAAGCTGCCATCCGCCCGCTGCCGGGTTCGCTGCCTCGGCCGTCGTGACAGCGACCACAGCGCCCTCAGCATCGCGTTCAAAGATGGTGATGCCCGACAGGCGTTCATTCTGCATTCCGGCCACCTCGACGAGCAACCGGCCATCCGACAGCCACATGCGCTCAGGCGTCTGCGAGTTCTCGGCCAGGGCCGAGGTGCCCAGCCAGTTTTCCAGCGTCTTGTTGGCAATGGGGTTGACCTGGTCAATCAGGACTGCCGACACGATGCCAACAACAATAACGGCCGGTGCGAGGGCGCGGATCTGGCCAAAGACAGACAGGCCCGACGCTGAAATGATGACCAGTTCATTTCGCCGGTAAAGCGACGCATAGGTCAGCAGCACGGCCAGCAGGATTGCAAACACGAATGTCCGGTCAAACAGGATCGGCATTCTGAGGACCATGTATTTCATTTGCCCGATAAAGCCGGCACCATCCGGAAGCCGGTCAGCATTACCGAGGGCATCGAGCACACCCAGAAGCGTGACCATGCCAAATATGGTGATGAACAGGCGCTGCAGGAATAGCGCCGACAGGTAACGCGGAAGGCGGCTTGTCATGTCTGCGTCGTTTCGCTCAAGCGGGTCGCCAGTGGCGGACTCCATCTCCGCCGGATCGGCCTTGGCCCAAGCAGTATGCGGCCGTGCGCGAGGCGGCGGAACATGATGAGTGCCGCCAAGGCAAGGGCCAGGACGACGGGCCAGAATCCCGCCCATGCCGGAATGGCACCGCTTTCAGCCAGCGCGAGGCCATACTCCAGCAATTTCTGGACCGAAAGTAGGAGCAGGATGCCGATCACGATGCCGCCGGACCGCGGCGTGCGCCCAAGGTTAAGCCCGAGGACCATGCCAATCAGGGGCAGAATGAGCAATAGCGCCGCACGGCTCAGGCGGTCATGAAAACTGGCAACCGCAAGGACAGGGTTGATCGCGGTACTGCCCGCGCCATTTGAGGCCGCGATGAGTTCCGGTAACACGAGTTCGCGCTCATCCTCGCCTCGATCCCGGAATTCGCCATCGGACGTCGGCATCGGCCAACTCAGCTGACCATAAGAAATCAGGTTATTCGTGGTGGATTCGTCTGGATTCCTGAAGGTGCCACCTGCACCATTATTGAGCGAAATGATGATGGTGCCATCCCCGGCCTCTTTCAACTCGCCGGTCTGCCCCGTCAGGAAGTGGCGCGCGCCATCGGGTTCGGTTTCAAGGATGAAGGTTTGTCCCAGATTGCGTTTCGAGGACTCCACATGGTCGGTCCAGACAATACGGTCCTTGAGCTGGACGAACTTGCGCTCCTGAAAGGCCGTAACTACGGACTTGTGCTGCAGGTCATGCACGATCTGCCGGTAATTATAGCGCGACAGCGGTTGCAGGAACCCCGATATGAACAAGGACAGGACGGCCAGCATGACAGCCAGCCCGAGATAGGGCATGACGATGCGGTACAAAGACACGCCCGTCGCCATCAGGGCCACGATTTCACCAGAGCGGCTTAGGCGGTCGATGGTGATGATCATGGCGATCAGGAATGCCCCCGGCAGGGCCAGGTCGAGGTAATGAGGGATGAGATTTGCCACCATCATTCCGGCCGCCACCGCTGTATTGGTCGAGCCGGAGACGATCTCGATGATGCGTATGAGTCGCTCGAGCAGCAACAGGGCGAGTGCGAGAACCGTCAGCCCCGCAAATAGCCCCAGACAGCTTCGCAACAGATAGCGATCAAGTTTCACGAGCATTCCCGGCGCAATCTCCCATCACGCGATTTTGTAGTATTGCGGAAGCGCCCAAACGTTTCATCTGCTGCAGGCTTCCATTGATATGAGTGTCGCCTTAGCATTACTGAAGCACAACTGTAACCGATACGTCACATTTGGAGCATCGGGATGAAACTTTTAAAGGCAATGTTCTTTTCCTTGCTCGTTCTGCCGGCAGCCGCCATGGGAGACGATGGAACGGACCTGGATATCCGGCCGCATGAGGCAGCGGCCGTCTGCGGCTCGCAGGCTCCGCAAATCCAGGTTGATGTTGCGGGTGTGGGGACCGGAGGCATTTTGACAGTGGAACTGTATGCCCCCAGCGACCGCGACTTCCTCCGAAAGAAATCAAGGCTGCACCGAATTCGTGTGCCCGCTCAGGAAGGAACACAGACCGTGTGTTTCGATATCAGCGGCGCTGGCAGCTACGCGCTGGCGGCCTATCACGACAGGAACGGCGACCGCCGACTTGCCCGCAAGTGGAACCAGATGCCGGCTGAACCCTTTGCCCTGTCGAACAGAAAGCCGCTGAAGTTCGGCATGCCGCGCTTTGAGGACTCCGCCTTCCAGGCCGGCAATGACACCACTTTCGTCCGGCTCGAGTTACAGAAATGAGCAGTGACACGCAGGTCGGCACGGGGCCTACGCTGGCGGGGTCCATATCTGTCCGCGCGCTGGAAACGGCTGCCGACAAAAAGGCATTCCTCGAAATTCCCTACACGGCCTATGGTCATCTTGCAGACTGGCGTGCACCACTTCGGTTCGAGCGGGCAGCGCAGATCGATCCCGCCAGGAACCCGGCACTTGCGCGCATGGAACATGTCCTGATGGTCGCGCGCCGCGGCAGCGAGGTGGTCGGGCGCGTCGCGGCTTTCATTAACCCGGCCCACCTTGAAACGCACAAGGACGCAACCGGGCATTTCGGCTTTCTCGACACAATTGCGCCAGACGATGATGTCATCGGTGCTCTCATGCACGCCGCTGAGGACTGGTTGCGCTCACGCGGCATGAAGCGAATTGCCGGGCCGTTCAATTTCTCTGTCAATGAGGAATGCGGTTTGCTGGTGGACGGCTTTGACAGCCCGCCAGTGATGATGATGCCGCATGGACGGCCAGATTATGCACCAGCCCTTGAAGCACGTCAGTATACCAAGGCGATGGATATGTATGCCTACATGTGCCAGCTCGGCGAGGCGTATCGAGTGCCCGAAAAGATCCGCAAGCTGAAGGAGGCATTCGACCAGGACCCCGGCCTCGAAGTGCGCATGATGAACCCGCATGACTACAAGGGCGAGATCGATCTCATTCTCGGCATCTTCGACGATGCCTGGTCCAGGAATTGGGGCTTTGTGCCATTCGGCAGGGACGAGATCACGCACATGGCCAACGAGTTGAAACCGCTGATACGACGCGACGGCTTGTGGATCGGCCTGATCGATGGCGAACCGGCCTGCTTCACATTGGTGCTGCCAAACCTGAACGAGGCGACGGAGGGGCTGGATGGACGGCTCCTGCCTTTCGGCTGGCTCCAGTTGCTGCACCGCCTGAAGCTGCGCGGCACACGGACGGCCCGTCTTCCGCTAGCAGGTATGCGAAAGAAATTCCACAAGACACGGCGCGGCATGCTGACCATGGTTGCGAGCTGTGAGGCGGCATTTGCCGCCCAGCATGCGCGGGGCGTCCGGGAGGTAGAGGCATCCTGGATCCTCGAAACCAATCGGGATCTCCACAATCTCGTGTCCATCTATGATGCGCCGCGCTACAAGACCTACCGCATTTACGGCAAAGCCCTGTGACGGGGAAATCGCGTTTGCGATCGGTCCCGGCGCTCGTACTCGCTGGCGCGCGCGCGAGTGGTGATCCTCTTTGCCTGTCCGAAAACGTACCAAGCAAGGCGCTACTCGATATTCACGGCGAACCCATGCTCGCGCGGGTGCTGCGCGCATTGACCCTCAGCCATGGCGTGCAGGAGCCGATCCGGGTTGCGGGCCTGGATGACGACCTGCTTCTGAGTGCGAGCGGCGGGATGGCTGTCAGAGCTGCCGTTTCCGCAGAGGGCGGGCCTGCCGCCAGCCTGATGGGAGCGCTTGCAGAAGATGTGCCCATTCCTCTCCTGGTAACGACCTGCGATCATGCCCTTCTGACGCCTGAAATGGTCGATTACTTTCTTGAGCAGGCCATTGCTGGCGGTGCAGACCTGGCGGTCGGTCTGACGACGCGCGAGACGATTGAAGACAGCTATCCGCAAACGAAGCGCACCTATCTGGCGTTCGGCGGATCAGAACTTTCAGGCTGTAACCTGTTTTACATCGCAACGCCTGATGCATTGCGTGCTGTTCACTTCTGGCGCGCGGCAGAACAGGACCGTAAACGTCCCTGGCGCATTGCCCGGCGTTTTGGCCCTTTGACAGCGTTGCGCATCTTGCTCGGCCGTCCGGGTGTGGAGAAAGTGTTCGAGATCGTGTCGGCGCGCCTCGGCGCCCGGATTGGGGCGGTGATCCTGCCCTTTGCAGAGGCTGCGATCGATGTCGATTCCACCGGCGACCTGGAACTGGTCCGTGGCATCCTCGCCGGGGCCGGATGATGCCCGTTTCGCGCGGCGAACCTCAGCCCATGCTGGCTGCATCATGCATGTGGTTTCGGCCATGCGGCCTTCAGCACTGCCGTGACCCGGGCGGCATCGGCGAGCCCCTCCGACGCGCCAAGGTCGGGCTGACCAGGCCAGCCTGGATCCGGATATGTGGTCCCCTCGAATTCCACGGGCGCACCATAGCGGGGGAGCACATGGAAGTGGATGTGAGGGTCGACCATCATCAGCATCAGGTAGTTGATTTTGGCATACCCGAAGGTTTCAGCGGCAATGGTCTCTATATCGCGAACGACTTGCGAAAGTTCGGCAAAGGCCTCCGGCGGCAATGCGGAAAAGCTGTGCGCAGGGCTGTGCGACAGGAGAATCATGGCGCCGAGGGTGACTTGCTTCGGCCGCGCCTGAACGCTCCAGTGCGCATAGTCTGCGACAAGCGTTCGCGTGCCGCCGAAAGTTTCAAACGTCGCATTTCTGTTCATGAAGCCCTCATTCGTATACAGGGACCGGCTCATCAGCTGACCGCTCCCCTCTCAGATGAAACCTAAGGCGTATTTCCACAATGACAAAATCACCGGTCGCGGTCCGCCTGGTTGGCGAAACTTCTGCAAGACTTTGGGGGCTTGATCTGGCCGAATGGCAGCGCCGTTCATGGACCAAGGCTGGCGCTGGAAAGGTCGGCACGGGAGATGGACGGTTGCTGGCGGGCATGGAGTGGGTGCTGTCGCCTGCCCTGCAACGGACATTGCTGGCGACACCGGGCGCCGCCCTGCTCGCAAACGATTCTAGCGGTCCCAACCAGCGTCTAACCGCCCTACACCTGCCCGAAGGCATCCCGACCGACCGCTTCGCGGGCCTGATCGGCCAAACCGTTGCAGATACGGAGGCATTGCGAGAGGCAGGCCTGAATCCGGGCGACATCAACGATTTTGCCGATCCATACGACGAGGCACTGCGCAAGCGGGAAGGCCCCTATGCGTTGTCCCTGACGCAAACGCCGGTATCCGATGTCGAGCGCATCCTCTTCAAAGGATCGTACAAGGGGGTGACGGACCTCGTCACCAAGTACGCCTGGCCAATACCTGCCTTTCACGTCACGCGCTTCGCCGCCTGGCTGCACCTGTCACCCAACATGGTCACGACGGCCAGCCTGGGCTTTGTCTGTCTCGCTTTCTGGTTCTTCTGGATAGGCGCATGGCTTCCGGGCATCGTGGCGGCCTGGGCCATGACATTCCTCGACACGGTCGACGGCAAGCTCGCCCGGACCACAATGACCTATTCAGCCTGGGGCAATATCTACGATCACGGAATCGACCTGATCCATCCGCCCTTCTGGTACTGGGCGATGTTTCACGGGCTCACGCTGGAACCGGCTGGCCTGCCTGAAGGGCTTCTGCTCACCTCGCTGATCGTGATTCTTGCCTTCTATGTTCTGAACCGTGTGGAAGAAGGAATTTTCATCAGGCAGTTCGGCTTTCACATACATGTGTGGCGCCCGATTGATTCACGCGTCCGCGAAATCACGGCGCGGCGTAACCCGAACATGCTGATCTTCATGCTGGCTGTCTTGCTTGGACACCCCGCCTGGGGTTTTGTGGCGATCGCTGCATGGACGATCATCTGCCTTGTGTTTCACGGCGTCCGGCTTGTCCAGGCACTTGCTCTACCGGACAAGCCGGTATCCTGGATGGAGGGGTAGCCTTCATGCCCGGAACGGCCATCTTTGACCTCGACAAGACGATCACACGCGCGCCGACTTGGACGCGCTTCGTCTTCTTTGTGAACCGCGCCCGGATCCCGTTCCTGCTGCGCCTGCCATTGCTGCTTGGGCACGGCATTGCGCACAAGCTGGGCCTGGCCAGCCGGGATTCGGTGAAGGCCCACAGCCTGCGGACACTCGCATGGCTGGACCGTGACGCATTGGAGAAAGCCGCTGACGCCTTCATTGCGCGGGAAGTGGCGCAAGGGCTGCACCCCGGCGCCGTTGCCGCTATCAATTGGCACGCCCAGCGTGGTGACCGCCTTGTGATCGCCACCGCTGCCGTGGACCTTCTGGCAGACCGGCTTGCGGCCGCCCTCGGCTTCGACCAGGTGATCGCAACAGGCCTTGACTGGGCTCCGCACGGGACGGTTCCCGCGCCACGATTGTCAGGGGCCAATTGCTATGGCACCGAAAAATTGCGCAGGATCAGGGAGCACACTTTTCCACGCCCCATCTTCGCCTATAGCGATCATGTTTCTGACCTTGTCATGCTGGAACAGGCCGATCACGGCATTGCGGTCAACCCGTCCCGAGGCCTTCGACGCGCAGCACCGGAGCGCAAGGTCAAGGTGGTCGACTATCGCATAGCGGCCGGTTATCCGCACACCGAAGAGAAATAGGAGTTCGCATGAAAGCCATCATCCTGAGCGCCGGCCGTGGCTCGCGACTTCTACCGTTGACCGAAAACATACCGAAATGCCTTCTGCCTGTGAGGGACACGACGCTGCTTGGGTGCCAGCTGGATACGCTGGAAGCGGCCGGGTTACGTCAGGCCACCGTTGTAACGGGCTTCATGCCAGGGCTGGTCGAGGCCGAGCTTGCAAGCCGCAAAGGCCCACTGAAGGCCACGCCCTTCTTCAATCCCTTCTTCCAGGTGGCCGACAACCTTGCCAGTTGCTGGATGGTCCGCGAGCAAATGGACGAGGAATTCCTGCTGATCAATGGCGACACGCTCTTTGAGGCCAGCCTTTTGCACGATGTCCTGTCGAGCCCGGCCCGGCCCATTCAGGTAACGATCGACCGCAAGGCGTCCTATGATTTCGATGACATGAAAGTCAGTCTGGACGGCACACGCCTCAAGGCGATCGGAAAATCTCTGGCTCAATCAGACAGCCATGCCGAGTCGATTGGCCTTCTCAGATTCATGGGCGAGGGCCCCGGTATGTTTCGCGCCAAGATCGAGCAGATGTTGCGTACCCAGGACGGGATTTCAGCCTGGTTCCTCAAGGCGATTGATGCCATCGCCCGCACGACGGGAGAGGTGGACACATTATCGATTCAGGGGCGGGCATGGGCTGAGGTCGATACCGTCGAGGACTTCGAGGCGCTTGCCTCCCTGCCCTTTCTGGTGCGCCCTGATTAACCCGCACGCAATTCACGGCCCAGGAATTCGTGAATGACTGAGGCAGCGCCTTCGGACGGCGAGGACGCAGCTTTCTCTATTGCGGAATCAAAACCCTGCTTTTGGGCCGGGGCATAGTCCGGATGATCGTCAATCGCCGACGCAACTCGCGCCACAACATCTTCTGCCGAGTTTGCAACCTTGCCGTAGCGCCAGTGCCGGTAGTGCTCGTCGGCCTGCCAGTCCACTGCGTGCGCATTGGCAAAGACGCAAGGCTTCGGCAACCGCAGGAATTCATAAACCTGACTGCTGACATCACCAAGGTATATGTCAGCATACCGCGTATAGTTCATGTTGATTGAATCAAGGCTGCCTCCGTCGAAGCGCATGTTGGCGCCTGAGTATTGGCTCGCAAGGCGTTCAAATAGCTGCCGTGAGCGACCACGCATCCGCACATGCGGCGCGCATATCAGGTTCATCCCGGCATTTTGGCTGAAAGCACTTATGATTGCCTCTCCAAACGCCGGCCAGGACGACAGGCGGTCATCAAAGTGCGGATTGTATAAAACTGTTGGAAGTCCATTATCAAAATAGTCCGGAACGTCCGCAGGCAGCAGGTCAAACTTGCAGTAGCCCACGACGTGGCACTTATCACCAGAAAGAATGCCGCGATGAACAAGCATGTCGCGATCCTTGGTGCCCGCAACGAGAACAAGGTCGTTCATGCCAATTCGCTCATCGTAGCTTTTGGCGCGATCTCCAGCGCCATGCGGAATATGTATCAGTTTCGGGCAGCGTTTCCCGAGGACACGTCGCAAGAGCGTTGACGTGCGCTCGGGCGTAAGAATGGCGTCGCAATCAAGTACGGCCCGCAGGCCTAAGAGGAGATTCAGAAGCCGTGGAGGACATTTATGCAAAGGCTGGTTTGTGAACATCAGAGCTGAACGAATGATCCCCGTGCCAAGTTCGGGCGCATGCATCCTGACGATCTGTTCGTGCCAGTGCGTCGACACCAGGCAATTGACCTGAATGCCCATGCGATGGAGGTGCAGGGCGGGGCCGAGGACATGGAATAACTGGTGCGCCTCCCCGATAGCCAGCACAAGAAGCCTCGCGGTCATACCGGTATCCAGCCCCCTGTCCACTAACTGCATACCTATAACCCCGAAATTCGCAGCCGAGATCAGTATACACAGCCGTGCAACAAATGAAGGCTGCTACTGGTTGTTATGAGATTCTGTGCTGTCACAAGGATCGGGAAGTGCCAGGTCCTTGCTTCCAGTGGTGCCGGTTGAGAGACTCGAACTCCCGACCCTCTGATTACAAATCAGATGCTCTACCAGCTGAGCTAAACCGGCGGCTGGAGGCGTGTGACTACTTCGATCAGCGCCGGGACGCAAGAGGGGTTTCCAGTGACCGGCTTCTAGCCAGCCAGTCGCGGCTGATAGGCGGCAAAGCGGTCGAACGCGGCGAACACATCGCGGCGTCCGTCCAGCCCGTCCATTGCCGTAATAAGCGTGTTCATGAGCGCGACATTGAATGAATAGGTCATATAGGCGCCGTCCGACTGGATGCAGGTCCCGCCGAGCACTTTGAACAGGCTGCGAGCCTTCCTGTTCTCGGCCAGAACATTGGCCTCGAGCGTGTCGATGCCCGCGTCGGCACAATCACATCCGATCGTGGCCATCAGGATGCGCGCCAGGCCCGTATTGTGATAGGCATCGAGTGTGGCAATGGCGAGTTCTGCCTTTTGCGCTCCGGGCATGCGGACAGCCCTTACAACGCCGACAGCAGGCAGGTCGTGCTCGGCGAGATCCAGCGCTGCCCAGGCGAGGTGATCCACGCCGTCAACCGCGACCAGCCGCTCAAGGACCGAATCAGGCACTTTCTTCATGCCGGAAAAGAAGCGGAAATAGCGCGATTCATCCGAAAGATTGGCAATGCTTTCGCGTATGCGCAGACCGTCCTGTGGCCGCACCGGCCTCAGGTATATGCGCTTGCCTGTCTTCAGGCTCGTATAGATGGCGCGATTGTCCATGCATCATATGTTGCAGCGCAACATAAAAATACAATGGCCCCGATACAGCCTTTCGAAAGTTTCACGCTCCGCCAGATTCACGATTTCTTGCAATCACCTTGCAACGGCCCCAATCGCCACGCTGCCTGCACGTTTCAGCCCCAATTCATGCGTAGATCCGATACCAATAACGATAAGTGCATGAAGGAATATCCCATGAAACGCTCGATGATCGCCCTTTCTGGCTTGAGTGTCGCCGCCCTGATGCAGATACCGGCTTTCGCCCAGGTCCCGCCTCCCCCGCCGACCACACCGGCCACGATTCCTGTCACCAAGAGCTGCGAAGACGTCTCGCTTTCGATCTATTTCCCGGCCTATGAGACTATGCTGTCATCCTATTCGATGCGCGCGGTGAATGCCGCCAGCGACCAGCTGGCCGGATGCGCCGTGACCGAAATCAAGGCTGAAGTCGTTTCCGAGGAAGCCCATACCGATGAAGGCCTAACCCATATTTCAGAGGCCCGCGCAGCCGCAGTCCTCAATGCCTTCAACGCACGCGGCATTCGTGCCAGCGATGTCGAAACGGACATCACGCCAGTGACCGTGACAACGGCTGCGGCCGGCCGCAAAGCCACCCTCGCCCGACGCGTTGACGTCGTGCTGACGGCAGAGCCCGGCTACGGCCTGTAACAGACCTCCCTGATGGCTGGATGGAGGTTGCTTCACCGCTCCCCTCCATCCAACTCACTGCCCCGGACCGGTTCAAGACCGGCCGGGGCTTTTCTTTGGGTGCCATTCTAGTCGAAAAACGACAGAACAGCCCCGGCAAGGCCCATGCCGACCAGCATATGCCCCCAATCGACCAAAAGGCCGGGCAGGGAATGGTAAAAACCATAGACATATTCATAGGATGAGACCGGCAAAACCACGACCACGGCCAGCATCAGGGCGGTTGAGACACAGGCACTGAGCCCCTTTGCACCCTTCAGCTTCAGTACCCAGCCAAGCCCGAAGGCCAGCACGAGTTCGATCAGGAAACCTCCGGCCATCCAGGCCGGATTGGCATCTGCCGCCATGTCTGCCGTATAGCCGCGTGCAGCCATCCACTGCTCGGAAAACAGCATTCCGTAGAAAACGAATCCGACGAAGAACATCACTATGGCGGCCAGCAGCACGCCCAGCAGGTTCACTCCACTGAGTCTTGGCATGTTTATTCCTCCCAAGTTTCTTTCTTTTCCGGTCCACCCCGCCTAAAAGTCCCGTTCCAGCGGGCGACCGGCCCGAATCATGCCTCAAAATGCCTTAACCGGAAAGAAAACACCCCCATGACGCGACCCCGGCGCATCCTGATCACCTCCGCCCTGCCCTATATCAACGGCATCAAGCACCTCGGTAACCTGGCCGGATCCATGCTGCCTGCCGATGTCTATGCACGCGTCATGCGCCTGCAGGGCCATGACGTGACCTATATATGCGCCACGGACGAGCACGGCACGCCGGCCGAGCTGGCCGCTCAGGCCATGCAGATCCCGGTTCAGCAATATTGCGACGAGCAATACGCCATCCAGCGCAGGGCGGGCGAAGGCTTCAACCTGTCCTTCGACTGGTTCGGACGCTCCTCGCGCCCGGCCAATCACGCCCTGACACAGCATTTCGCGCAGGCACTTGAGGCGCGCGGCCTGATCGAGGAACGCACCTCGAAACAGGTCTATTCAGTCGATGACGGCCGATTCCTGCCCGACCGCTATGTCGAAGGCACCTGCCCCCATTGCGGCTTTGAAAAGGCGCGCGGCGACCAGTGCGACAATTGCGGTCGCCTGCTTGATCCCGTCGACCTGATCGCGCCCTATTCCTCGGTCTCAGGCGGCAAGGATATCGAGATCCGTGACACCAACCACCTCTATCTGCTGCAGGAGAAATCCCAGGACGCCATTCGCCAATGGGTCAACACCAAGGGCGCCAACTGGCCCAGCCTCGCCGTCTCGATCGCCAATAAATGGCTCGACGAAGGCCTGATCGCCCGCGCCATCACGCGCGACCTCTCATGGGGCGTCAAAGTGCTGGACGTGGACGGTGCGGTGCGACCCGGCTACGAAGACAAGGTCTTCTACGTCTGGTTCGACGCGCCCATCGGATACATCGCGGCAACCCAGGAATGGGCTGAGGCGACCGGTGGAGACTGGGAAGCCCTCTGGCGCACCGACAAGGGCGCTGACGACACCGAATACGTCCAGTTCATGGGTAAGGACAATGTCGCCTTCCACACGGTCAGCTTCCCTGTTTCCCTGCTCGGCAGCGGTGAGCCGTGGAAAACGGTCGACAAGCTAAAGGCCTTCAACTGGGTCACCTGGTATGGCGGCAAGTTCTCCACCAGCAACAAGCGCGGCGTCTTCATGGACCAGGCGCTGGAACTGCTCCCGGCCGACTATTGGCGCTGGTATCTGATCGCCAACTCGCCGGAAGGCTCCGACGCGGCCTTCACATGGGAAGGCTTCCAGGCGGCGGTCAACTCAGACCTTGCCAACGTGCTTGGCAATTTCGTCAACCGGATCACCAAGTACGCCGCCAGCAAGTTCGACGGAAAAGTGCCGGAAACCGGCGAGCCGGGCGAAGCGGAAGCCTGGATGGTGGCGGACCTCACCGAACGCCTGCCTCGCCTTCTCGGCTATTACGAAGACATGGAATTCCGCAAGGCGGCCGCGGAAACGCGCGCGATCTGGGCCGCTGGCAACGAATACCTGACCAAGGCCGAACCCTGGGTGAAGTACAAGAATGATGTCGATGCCGCCGCAGTCGGCGTGCGCGCAGGCCTGAACCTCGCTGCCCTGTTCGGCATTCTTGCCTTGCCGGTCATCCCGGAAACGGGCGAAAAAATTCTTGATGCGCTGGGAATACCCGAAGAAAACCGCACTCTGAAGTTCGGCGAAAGCACCGACTACGCAGCCCTGCTTGACGCCCTGCCGCGCGGCCATGCCATCACGCCGCCAGACGTCCTGTTCCAGAAGATAGAGGACGAGCAGGTCGCCGCGTGGACCGAACAGTTCAGCGGCAACGACCAGCCCTAGTTGATCACGTCTGCTTCGCCCTCTGGGGTCGGCTCCCAGTGCGTTTCCGGCGGGAACACTTCGTCGAATCCGCCGCGAATGGATGGCCCATAGACCGGGTTCGGCAGGACAAACCAGCCATTGCCCCACAGACCCGCAACAGATGGAGCCTCCGTCAATGCCCGGCGTTCGGCCACGCTCAGTGTCTTGTCATTGAACGGGTCGGCAATATCGCCCAACTGGTCACCGACCAGCGCAATTGCGCAATACTTGTCTGCGATCATCGCCCGGCGGCCATCCTTGTCGGATCCATCCGGCGCATCACCACGCAGAAACAGCGTTTCACCATGCGTGAAATCGCCAATCCCTGCCGCACTCAGCGTATCCACAGTCCCTGCCGCATTCACAGACGCCCGGTTTGTGTTGACAATCACCGTCACGCCAGCCGCGCGAATACGGTCAAGTCCGGCCAATGCGCCCGGAACAGGCGCGGTCTTGCCAGCGCCCGTCCTTTCCCAGTCATCCCATACGCCCGGATCGAACCCGATCCCGGCCCGGGTGAAATAGCCCATTGAGCCAAGATTCCAGATCAGGGTCTCATCCGCGTCGAACACGGCGGCCAGTGGCTTGCCTTCGCAGGCCAGGAATGAAGGCTGCTCCGGCGTGCTACCCGGTGCCAGCACAACACCATGGCTGGGACCACTCGCGGCTTTCGCCTCGACGAATCCTGCGATGCTCGCCCAGGTCTGGCGCATCGACACACTGGATTCGGCGGAGCCATACAGCCATTGGTGCCCAGGTATCGGCGCAGGTGCATCAGGGGCTGTTTCAGCTTGCGGCACCGGAATCGGGCTGTCCGCGATGGGTGTATCAACCGGCGCCGTCTGGCAGGCCGCCAGCAGCGCCACGAAGGCAACGCTCAAAATCTGTTTCATGCGCCTTTCTCGAACGGCGGCGCATGAAAGTCCACCTGAACTTTTTCTCTCATGCCCGCTCGAAAATGACAGACAGGTTGTTTGCCGGCATCACGACCACGTCCAGCAAGACGAGGCTGGCGAGCGAGGCCAGCGGCAGAACTTCCTGGTCCAGATCGCGCACGCCCCATGCGGGATTGCGTTGTTTCAGGTCTTCGCTGAAGCGTGCGTTGGACGGCGCCATGACGCCTTCCCTGCCATAGGGTCCGTACAGGAACAACCGGCCACCCGGACGCAACAGTCGACCTGCCCCTGCAAACAGGCCTTCAACGGCTGCCATCGGCGCAATATGGATCATGTTGATCGAAACCAGCACATCCCATGGCCGCACCGATTCTGCTACGCCCCAGTCAGCCATGCTCGCATCCAGAACGAGCGGGCCTTTCAGCCGGTCATGTCCGGCCGCATTCACCCAGGCCCGCTGGCTGTCGAGGCTGGCAGGGTCGATATCGGAATAAGTCCAGTTGAGACCATCAAATGCATCGGTCAGGAAGGCGCCGTGTTCGCCCGTTCCCGATGCTACCTCCAGCACACGTCCCGTTGTCGCCACATGCGCCGCGAACACGTCACGAATGGGCTCGCGATTGCGCGCCACCGAGGGCGAAAAGCGCCGCCCATGGTCGCCGGTCTCCCGGGTCTCCAGGGCGACCGGTTTGGCGGGCGTCTCGCTCATGTTCGGGCCGTAAACCTCGCGCGCAGTTCCGGCTTCAGAATCTTGCCGTTCGCGTTGCGCGGCAGCGGCTCGTCCTGGAACTGGATTTCAACGGGCACCTTGAACGCCGCAAGCAGGTTCGCGACATGCGCGCGCAGCTCGTCCTGTGATACCGTCTTGCCAGGCTTCAGCTGGACAACGGCGCCAACTTCCTCACCCAGCACCTTGTGCGGGATGCCGACAACCGCGGCATCCATCACGGCCGGATGGTCGTACAGCGCACTCTCCACCTCGATACAATAGATGTTCTCGCCGCCGCGGATCAGCATGTCCTTGGCCCGGTCGACCAGGAACAGGAAGCCTTCCTCATCGATGCGAGCAAGGTCGCCCGTCACGACCCAGCCATCGCGAAACGTCTCTGCAGTTGCTTCCGGCCGATTCCAGTAGCGTTTGCAGTTCGACGGGCTCTTGCACCACAGTTCGCCCACTTCGCCCTGCGGCAGCGCGTTGCCGTCCGGGTCACACACTTTCAGCTCGACCGCGTTGGGCGGCGCTCCGGCACTGTCCGGCCGGTTCACGTAATCCTCGCCAATGTTCAGCGTCGCTGTCGCGCAGGTTTCCGTCATGCCCCAGCCATTGCCGGGGGCCGCATCCGGGAATCGCTTTTTGATCGTGGAAACGAGTTCCGGCGCAGACGGCGCGCCCCCATAGGAAATCGCCTTGATCGAGGACAGGTCATACTGGTCTCGTTCGGGATGCTCCAGCAGTTGCCAGGCAATTGCCGGCACTCCGCCTACGGACGTGACCTTTTCCCGCTCGATGATTGGCAGGGCTTCACCAGCATCCCATTTGTACATGGAGACAATCTTGTCGCCGCGCATCATGGACGGTATCAGGATCGCGAACGCCCCCGTCGCGTGGAAGAACGGAATCGCCAGCAGCGTCGCGCCCTGCTCATTGGGGTCGGGCTCAGGAATGGCTTCGCCCCGGCGCAGCAGCATGCGCGCCTGGCAGGTCGACGAGTTGAACATGTTGGAGATGACAGCCCGGTGCGACGCCAACGCGCCTTTCGGCTTCCCGGTCGTTCCTGACGTGTACATGATCGTGGCGTCATCATCCGGCAGCAGTTCCACGTCCGGCAGGCCAATTTCCTTCAGGCTGGCCCAGCTGTTGGCCTCACCGATATATTGTTCAAGACTGGCGACGCGCGGATCATTGTGTTCCTCGCCCTTGTCCCGGGCGACGACGACGTGCTCCAGCTCCGGCAAGTCCTTGAGGTGGTCCCGCAGGCGTTCAAAAATCTGCCCGTCGACAACGGCCAGCTTCACACCGGCAAATGAAAGGCCGTATTCAAGTTCCTCACCCGTCCACCAGGAATTCATCGGCGTTGCAATTGCCCCCAGGCTGGACGCGGCAAAGAACGCCACCGGCCATTGCGGATAGTTGCGCATGATTATCGCAACGCGGTCACCCTTCCCGATTCCGTAAGTGTCGCGCAGGACGGCCGCGAAGTTCTGCACCGCCAGCATCATCGCCTTGAACGTCACCCGCTCGCTCTCGTAGACGATGTAGTCGCGTTCCGGCCATGTGGCCGCCGCCATTTCCAGGATCGACCGGATTGTCGGCGGCGCGTTGGCGTAAATTTTCAATTTGACGCCATTCACTTCACCATCGACCAGTTCCAGCGGAGAGCCGGGGGCCGCAAGGGCAGCATTGGCATCAGCAATCGATATGACGGGCCAGGCAGGTGTGACTGTCTCTGCGGGCATTCGGTTTCCTCCGGTGTTTTTTGCTGACCTACAGAAACCACGCCCCATGAGGGGTTTAAAGTGCCCTTGTGTTGGAAACGGGCGTATTCAGGCAAAAAAATACCCCATTGCCAAAGCAACGGGGCATTTGGAGGCAGGTTGTCGCAAACGACCTATTTTCCGAAATCGCAGAATCGCAGCGTACGCGGCGTACCGTCCTGCTCCACGGCGTCATAGGCCCGCCCGGTAAGTTCCTCGCCCTCGCAGAGATAGCCGATATCGTACATCGCAATCAACGCATCATTATCAGGCGAAAGGTCATTGGCGATCATCAGGTCGATGGCGTCCTGATGCATGCCCAGCTCCATCATGAAGTTGAACTTCTGAAGCCGGCTCGTCTCGGGTTGCGACAGCTGGCCTTCAAGGGTCGTCACCTTGCCGCGCGCAGAATCCAGCATTGGCAGGGCTGCCGTGTACCAGGCCGTATCGCCATATGAATCCGTGATTTCCTCGAAGTCCTCAACGGCACCGATTGCATCATAGCCGTGCGGACCAAACCGGATCTCGCCGCGGCGGAACAGGGCTTCGGCGTATTCATCCCGTGTCAGCGCCGGGCTGCCCAGCAATTGGGTCAGGCGGTCAAGCGCCGCCTGGGTATTGCCCGCTTCAACCAGTCCTTCGACCGTCTGCATGGCCAGTTCAAAAGCAGAATCCGGAATGGCTGCGGCGGACGTCGTATCGCTGCCGCCCGGAATCCCTGGTGTTTCCGGGGCAGAGGCACATGCGGCCAGCAGGACGGCTGAGGCAGCAAGGAAAAGAGGGGTGCGGATCATCTGTTTGGACTCCATCAGGGTGTGGGGAAATATGTCGGCGATCCACCCCTAGCCGCTGAACATGTGCGGAGACAGGGCGGATTTGTGAAGAAAGTGTGTTTCTTGCAATGTGCCCAACGTCAAACCCCCGGCGCACCACACCAGTGCTTGTTCTCAAGGTCAGGTCGCATGTCGCCCATCGTGTAGACAGGCGCCGCGCCGTTCCTGTCTTCACAAACAAAGCCAGCCGCGACCAGCTTGGCAAGTTCGGCTTCGTTCGGACTCAGGCCCGACGTGCGGTATCGTCCCGCCGCTTCAGCATGCTCGCCAAGCACCCACATGCTGTTGAACCACTGCGACAGGTTCAGGGGCCGCGACAGGCCCACTTCAATCGTCTCGACATCGGTCTGAGCGAAAGCCAGTTCTTCCCTGGCATTGGGTGCGAGCGCGTGCTCAGGCGCCAATTTCAGCATCGCGTCAAAATCCTCGACAGCACCCCGGCGGTCATCGCCCGCCTGTCGGCGCAAGCTGCCACGCGCATACAGCGCGCGGGCGCGCTGGTCCTCGCTCAGGTTCGTATTCTCCAACAGTCCAGACAGCGTGTCATCGGCGGCGTAGGGATTGCTGTTGCTCCTGGCCTCAACCATCGCTGTCTCGAAGGCGGGGCCCATACTTGCAGGGGCCGTGGCGCAGGCCGCAAGGAACGCCGCCATGATGAAGGCCAGCCAAAGGTTTAATTGTTTTGTCATGCGGCAGACACTACTCCGGGTCTGCCGTGCCGAACAAATTGCATTTCCGTCATGCGCTGGCGAGACGGTCTATTTCAGCGATATCTCCGCGTCCCAGCGCTTCGATGGCGCGGGCCGCAATGTGCCGGGCCGTCAATCCAGCCTCTTCATACATGGCCTGGGGCGTATCCTGGTTCTGGAACACGTCCGGCAGCGTCATGGGGCGAATCTTCAATCCCCGGTCCAGCGCGCCGACCTTTGCGAGATGCTCCAGAACGAAGCTGCCAAATCCACCGGTCGCTCCCTCTTCAAGCGTGATCAGCACTTCGTGTTCCTTCGCCAGGCGCTCGACAAGATCGGCATCCAGCGGCTTGGCAAAACGCGCATCGGCCACCGTAACGGACAGGCCCTGCGCCGAGAGCATCTCGGCCGCCTTCAGCGCCTCTTGCAGGCGCGTGCCATAGGACAGCAACGCAATCGTGGTGCCCTCGCGCAGGATACGGCCCTTACCGATTTCCAGGGGCGCAATCGACTCGGGAATCTCGACGCCAATGCCTTCGCCGCGTGGATAACGAAAGGCGCTTGGCCGGTCATCAATCTGCGCGGCGGTCACCACCATGCGCGCCAGTTCCAGTTCGTCGGAGGCTGCCATGCACACCATGCCCGGCAGTGCGCCAAGATAGCCAATGTCGAAACTGCCTGCATGCGTGGGCCCGTCGGCGCCGACCAGCCCCGCTCGGTCAATCGCAAAGCGGACCGGCAGCCGCTGGATCGCCACATCGTGCACGACCTGGTCATAGCCACGCTGCAGGAAGGTCGAATAGATCGCCGCGAAAGGCCGCATGCCGTCGGCTGCAAGCCCCGCCGCGAACGTGACTGCATGCTGTTCGGCAATGCCGACATCAAAGCTCCGGCCTGGAAACGCGGCTTCAAATATATCGGTGCTCGTGCCTGAAGGCATCGCTGCGGTAATCACACAGATCTTGTCATCCGTCTCGGCAAGCCGGGTGAGCGTCTGGCCGAACACTTTCTGGTAGGCAGGCGCCTTGGGCTTGGCCTTGGCTTGCTCGCCCGTGATGACCGAGAACTTCGATACGCCGTGATACTTGTCGGCAGAATTCTCGGCATGCGAGTAGCCTTTGCCCTTCTGCGTCACGGCATGGATCAGGATCGGGCCCTCGCGCATGGCCTTCACGTTTTCCAGGATCGGGATCAGCGTATCGAGATCGTGTCCGTCAATCGGGCCCACATAGTAGAAGCCCAGTTCCTCGAACATCGTTCCGCCCATGGCGAATCCGCGCAGATATTCCTCGGCGCGGCGCGCAGGCGATTCCAGGCCAATCGGGCTGATCACTTTCTTGGCGATCCGCCGCAGGCCGCGATAGGGCCGTGACGATACCAGCTTGGACAGGTAATTGCTCATCGCCCCGACCGGCGGGGCGATCGACATGTCATTGTCGTTCAGGATGACGATCAGGCGCGACTTGTCGGCGCCCGCATTGTTCATCGCTTCATAGGCCATGCCGGCCGTCATCGCGCCATCGCCGATCAGGCAGATGACATTATTGTCCTTGCCTTGCAGGTCACGCGCCTTGGCAAAGCCGAAACCGGCCGAAATCGACGTCGATGCGTGCGCTGCGCCGAACGGATCGAATTCGCTCTCGTCACGCTTGGTGAAGCCGGACAGGCCACCGCCCTGGCGCAGGGTGCGCATCTGGTCGCGGCGTCCGGTGAGGATCTTGTGCGGATAGCACTGATGGCCCACGTCCAGGATCAGCTTGTCGTCAGGCGCATCAAAGACGGCGTGAATGGCCACGGTCAGTTCAACCACGCCCAGCCCGGATCCGAGATGGCCGCCCGTCACGGACACGACATCGATGACTTCCTCACGGACTTCCTGCGCGATCTGTTTCAATTCGGCACGCGAACGACCTTTCAGGTCGTCGGGCGAATTGATCGCATCCAGTAGCCGGTTCGGGCTGTGTTCGGTCATCTTCTCATGGACCCTTGAATAGTTGCGTACCGTCAGACATCGGGTCGCGTTCTGTTATATCTATGACTCGCCCTGTTTAACGGGTTCTATCCAATACAAAATCGACCGATTGCAGCAGAATATCGGCACGATTGCGGAAGATTGCGAGGTGTTCCTTCGATTGAGCGGCGAGAAGCCGCACACGTTGCCTGGCACCGTCGACCCCCAGAAGCGTGACGAAATTGGCTTTTCCGGCTCCTTCGTCGGTCCGCAGCGGCTTGCCGACCTCGGCTTCTTCGCCGGTGGCATCCAGCAGGTCGTCGGCGATCTGGTAGGCCAGTCCCAGATCATTTGAAAAGCCGGCCAGTGCATTGCGTTCCGTCTCGCGCGCCCCGCCGATCAGCCCGGCCGCCTCTGTCGCATATGAAATCAGTGCACCCGTCTTCAGGCGCTGCATACGCGTAATCGTGTTGAGGTCGCGTGGGCTGTCCTCTTCCAGCATGTCGATCATCTGGCCGCCGACCATGCCCCGTGCGCCTGCCGCATCGGCCAGCCGCTCGATCAGCATGGTACGCACGCTTGCATCATCATGCGTTTCGCTGGACGCCAGTATCTTGAAGGCCAGGGTCAGCAGCGCATCGCCAGCCAGTACGGCAGTCGCCTCGTTGAAAGCCTTGTGGACCGTCGGCTGGCCCCGCCGGAAATCGTCATCATCCATGCAGGGCAGGTCGTCATGCACCATCGAATACGTGTGCACGCATTCCAGTGCGGCAGCCGCACGCAGCAGGCTTTTCTCGGGCGCATCGAACATGGCGCCGGTTTCCAGCAGGAAGAACGGACGCATGCGTTTGCCATTGGCGAGTGCCGCGTGGCGCATCGCGCGCATCAGGTTCGCTTCGGGGCCGCTGGCAGGCGGGATCAACTGGTCAAGCGCCACCGTAACCTTGTCGGCAACCTCCTTCAGGCGCAGCTCGAAGTCGGCGTCGTCGTCCATGGGATCATCGGCCCTATTCAAAGCCAGCCGGCTCGGTCGTAACACCCCCGACGCCCTGGACGATCTGCTCCACTTTCAGTTCCGCAGACTTCAGTCGCGACTCGCAATGGGCCTTCAGCGCGGCGCCACGCTCATAGATCGTGATCGACTTTTCCAGCTCGACTTCGCCCGCTTCCAGCTGCTTGACGATGCCTTCCAGCTCGCCGAGCGCTTCTTCAAAGCTCATCTTGTCGACCGGTTTTTCTTTTGCATCAGCCATCATGGTTCGCCCGTGTTCGTTCGCAACGACACTAGAGCGCACGCCGGACGTCCACAACCTCTAAGCGGTTACTTGCCGGTGTATTCGTAGATGCGGTGGCTCCAGTAGCTGTCACCGCCATCATGCACGCATCGCCAGCCGAGCTTCTTGATCTCGGGCCGCAGCATCCGGTTGAACCAGCCATGCGCCGCCAGATAAACCTTTTCGCCCTCGGATGCCCGGTGCAGCTTTTCGGCCGCCAGCGCAGCGCGAAGGCGTGCCTGCGAGACGCTTTCGCCATCAAGCGAATGCCCGCTCAGCCATGCAGCCCGCGCCAGAATATTCCAGGTCTTCGGCAAGTATCGCACACCCATGAGGCGCGGCGGCGGCAAAGGCGCCTCGTTGAAGACAGGATCATGGATCGCACCCAGGTGCGGCGCGGCGCGCTGGGCTGTTTCCTGTGCCCGGATACGCGCTGACGCAAACACAACCGTTGCATCCGCCACGATTGCCTTCAGCGCCTCGGGCGCTTCCTGGTCATCGCGCAGCGGACTTTCCTCGTAGCGGTCCCACCAGTCCTTGTAGTCGCGCCAGCCGAGACGCGGGCCAGCTGTCCGGTCGAGTACGGGCCGCCCATGCCGCGAGACCACAATCGGGCCGCGCCGGGATCCTGTCGATGTCGTGTCGGGCATCGCCATAAAGCCTGTCTTCAAACGCACACAGGGCTCGGCGAGCCCGGTTCAGGAAATGCCACTAGCGGTGTTGGCCGCATGCGGCAAGGCGTCAATCGCCCGCTCATACCGCAACCTGTTGTGGTATATGGCTTACAGACCGCGCCATACGCGCTTCTTGCAGGGCTGGTCTTCCTCCAGCTTGCAACGGTGCATTGTCATGATCACTGTTTCGGCCCGCCCGATCAGGTGATCGAGCGGCACAAAGCCTACGGAAGCCCGGTCAGACTCGACGCTGAGCGGGCAGCCGACCCGCGCCACGACGCCGTCAATCGGCGGACAATGGCCGGACAGGAAGCGGCTATCGAGCGAGTTGTCCCGGTTATCGCCCATCAGGAACAGGTGACCCTCAGGCACTTCAAACAGGACAGTATTGTCCCCCCGGTCACCCTTTTCCTGGCGATGGGTCAGCCAGGTCGCACCGTCCGGCGCGGTCTCGCGCCACTCATATGCCGTGACGCTGCGGCTTTCGGTGTGCGGCTTGTAGCGAAGCGTCCGAATGAACTCGCTGTCGACGGGTGCGCCGTTGCGGATCACCTGTTCCCCGACCATCTGGATGGAATCGCCCGGCAGGCCCATGATCCGCTTGATCATCACCCGGCCTGTATGCGTGTGCTCGAAGACAACCACATCACCGAATTTGGGGTCACGCGCAAAAATGCGCCCCTCCGGTATGGGCAGGTAACGTCCAAGGCTGAAAGGCAGGGAATACCGGTCATAACCATAGGCAAATTTCGCCACGGCCACCCGGTCGCCCACTTCCAGCGTCGGCACCATGCTCTCGGATGGAATGACACGCTGCTCGTAAAACAGGCCCGAGAAGATCATGAAGATCGGGACGAAGACGGCCAGCGTCACGCCCCATTCCTTCAACTCACGCTTCACCTTTTCGGCGAAGGTCAGGTCTTCATCCTCGTGCTTGTCGGCCTTGTCGCCATCTCGTGCCATCGCGGCCTCACCTGATCTGCCTGTTGTCAGCCGACTTCTTAGACGAAAGCCGCTTCAGTTGCGAAGCTGAAATCCGCCTTGCCGCTGCAAAAGGCCCATACTGTCCGGCAAACTGGCAGGTATTCAGACCAGCCGGTAGCGCGCGATTCCGTCCTCGCCCACGGCTGACGTGACGTCGCCGCGATGAATCATGCAGTTCAGGTGGGCAATGGCCTCGCCGGTCGCCATGCCCACTTCATCCGGCTTGATCGCCCGGCCGAACAGGGTGGTGAACGTGTCTGTCACCATCAACGGTCCCTTCTGCAGCCGTCCATGCAGGCGCGACAGGGCCGTCTCATGACCGTCTATCAGATGGCGCAGGCGTTCATGGGCACCCCGGAAAGGCTCATTATGGGCTGGCAGCACCAACACGTCCGGCGGCAGCCGCTCCAGCAGCCTTTCGCAACTCGCCATCCAGTCCAGCAACGGGTTCGCGTTCGGCTCGGTCGGGTGCACCGACACATTGGACGAAATGCGCGGCAACAGCTGGTCGCCCGAGATCAGCACGTTCAGGTCCGGGCAATACAGGCATGAATGCTCCGGTGAATGGCCGTTTCCGGTGATCACTTCCCAGTTCTGCCCGCCCATTCGGAACGTATCGCCATCCGAGAGGCGCTCGAACGCATCGGGCATTTGGCTAACACCGCGCCCGAAACCGCCAAACCGCTCCTTGTAATTGTCGATCTGGGCATCGTCCCAGCCTGCGCGCCGGTAAAAGTCGATCCCAGTCCTGGGTGCTTCACGTCCGGTATCCGACACCAGCATCCGGCAGGTGATGTATTCCAGCCGGCTCATCCACAGTTCAGCGCCATACTTGTAGCACAGCCAGCCTGCGCACCCGACATGGTCGGGGTGCATATGCGTCACCAGTACCCGCTTCAGCGGCTTGTTCGGCGTGACGCGCGCATCCAGCAGGCGCTTCCACGCATCCCGCGTTTCCTTCAGCGGCATTCCGGTGTCCACAATCGTCCAGCCGTCGCCATCATCAATCAGCCAGAGATTGATGAATTTGAGCGCGAAGGGCAGCGGCATGCTGACCCATTCGATCCCCGGCGCCACCGCGATCGTCTCGCCCAGTCCCGGTATGGTGTCGCCATGGGGATAGTCGAGCTTGGGGCGCTTGGGTTTGGGTGTCTGGAATCCGTCCATAAGTCAGCATATGCCACCGCTCGGGCCCGTCGAGCCATCACGCCGGGTCAGTGCCTATTTGATCGGCGTCCGCTTGCGCGGGGCCAGTTTGGTGCGCTTGAACTTGGTTTCAGCCGGCTTCAGCTTGGCTGGCGAGCTGTCGCCGCGCGGTTTGCCGGCCGGCTTCTTGCCCGGTCCGGTCGGGCGTTTGCCCGCGGGCAGCGGGCGCTTGCGCTCAACCACGACAGGCGCCGCCGGTTCCGCTGAAAAGCCCTGCGCTTCCCAGCGCAACAGTTCATCCCGCTCGCGCGCACTGATCGGGCGCCACTTGCCCTCAGGCAGGCCCGCCAGCGACAGCGGCCCGATCCGGGTCCGCACCAGGTCAATCACGCGCAGGTCGACCAGGTCGCACATCCGCCGGATCTGGCGGTTACGCCCTTCGCGCAGGATGAATTTCAGCTCATTGCCCTTGATCACCGTCACGCTTGCCGGTCGCAGCTGCCGCCCGTCCAGCTCAAGGCCGTGACGCAACTGCTTCAGCTTGTCCTCCGTCACGTCGCCGCGCACCTTGACGTGATACTCCTTCTCCAGCTTGCTTTCCGGCCCGATCAGCGCCTTGGCCAGTACACCATCTTCCGACAGGATGAGCAGGCCGCGCGAATCCTTGTCGAGTCGCCCGAGCGGGGCCAGCCGGTTATTGCGCCCAGGAATGGCATGCGCCCGGCCCGACAGGCTTTCCTCATTGATCAGGCGCACAGCGGGAATCTCGCCCGCTTCCGGCGTGCCGGACACAATGCCCACCGGCTTGTGGAACATCAGCGACAGCTGATTATCCAGCCGCCGGGCCGCCTTCTCGGTCAGGGTCAGCGTCTGGCCGTCCTCGATTCGGTAGCCCGCTTCGGTCAATACATTGCCGTCAATCTTGACCAGGCCCTTTTCGATCAGCGCATCAGCTTCACGCCGCGAGCACACGCCCTCGGTCGCCAGCCACTTGTTGACGCGCATCGGCTCCGCGCCGCTATAGGTCTTGGTCCACGCCATTGTGCGGCATTCCAGTCTTGCAGGGGTCAGATGCCCCTCTTATCGGCGCAGCTGCGCGCCAGCAAGCGGTCAGGCGATACCGAACAGCGCTTCGGAATTCTCCAGGAACCGGCTGCCGCCCTCGGTGATGCTGGCCACCTTGCCCGGCGCGGCTGCCAGCGCTGTCTCGGCAAAAAACCCTGCGAGCGCCAGCCGCCGGGCCCGTGCAGCGCCTTCGCTGCTGCGCGCGGCCACTGCCGCCTGCGTCAGGTAATGCCCGCCGATCACATCGCCTGCCAGCTCCAGATAGGCCGTCGCCCCTGCCAGCGCCTTGTCCTGCTCACGGCCCTTCATCTGCCCCAGCATCCAGTCGCTCGCTTCGCGCAAGGCGTCGGCACCCGCGCGCAACCGGTCGGCAATCTGCACGAGTTGCGGATCATTCGTCGCCCGCGCGGCCGCCGCCGTCGCCTCGACCTCGCCCAGCATCACCCGCATCGACTCCCCATTCGTTCCGCTCAGCTTGCGCCCGACCAGGTCAATCGCCTGGATGCCGTTCGTGCCTTCATAGATCGGCGCAATCCGTGAGTCCCGGTAGAGCTGCGCCGCCAGCGTCTCGTCCATGAAGCCCATGCCGCCATGCACCTGCACACCCAGGCTCGCGACCTCGACGCCCATGTCCGTCGACCAAGCCTTGGCAATCGGCGTCAGCAGGTCTTCGCGCAGTTTCGCCGCCGCGCGCACATCTTCATCCGGCGAGGCCTCGGCCAGGTCCGCCGCCACGGCGCAGGCATAGCAGATCGAGCGCGCCGCCGCGACGCGGGCCCGCATCGTTGTCAGTGAACGGCGCACATCCGCATGGTGCAGGATCGGGGCGGGCCCGTCGACGCCCGCCACCTTGCCCTGCTTACGCTCCTGCGCATACGCAAACGCCGTCTGGTAAGCGGCCTCACCCACCGCCACGCCCTGCACGCCAACACCCAATCGGGCGGAATTCATCATCGTGAACATGCAGGCGAGGCCCTTGTTCGGCTCGCCGATCAGCCAGCCTCTGGCATTGTCATATTCCATCACGCAGGTCGGAGAGGCATGAATGCCCATCTTCTTCTCGAGGCCGATGCACTTTGCCCCGTTGCGCGCGCCCGGCGTGCCATCATCCTTCAGCAGGAATTTCGGCACCAGGAACAGCGATACGCCGCGCGACCCCGCCGGTGCATCCGGCAGGCGCGCCAGCACGAGGTGCACGATATTCTCGGCCACATCGTGGTCGCCCCATGTGATATAGATTTTCTGGCCGCTGACCGCATAGCTGCCGTCTTCCTGCGGCACGGCCTTGGTCTTCAGTGCACCCACATCGCTTCCCGCCTGCGGCTCGGTCAGGTTCATCGTCCCCGTCCAGGTTCCGGCAACCAGGTTTGGCAGGTAGGCCACCTTCAGCTCATCCGTGCCATGCGCCAGAAGCGCATCGACGGCGCCGAAACTCAGCATCGGACACAGGGCGAACGCCATGTTCGCCGCATGGAACATTTCCATCACCGCCAGCGAGAGGGCCTTGGGCAGGCCCTGACCGCCCCATTTCTCCGGCGCCGTCAGCCCCATCCAGCCGCCATCGCGGAACGCCGCATACGCCTCGGCAAAGCCCGGCGCGGCCTTCACGCCGTCCTCAGTCAGCACCACGCCTTGCGAATCGCCGCTCTGGTTTAGCGGTGCCAGCACGTCCCGCGCCAGCTTGCCGGCCTCTTCCAGGATCGGCATGACCAGTTCAGGATCATAGGCCTCAAGACCCGCAAGGCCTTCCAGACGCTTCAAACCCGCAACAGCCTCAAGCGTGAAAGCCATTTCATCAAGGGGGGCATCATAGGGCATCTGGCCGGTCTCCGGATTGTGAATAGTTGTTATTCGGGATAAGCAGTAACAGCGCCAGCGGCCATGGTCCAAGTACAGACCTGAAGTGCCTATCCGCAACCCAATTCCCAGGAGTTACCATCATGCGCCTTATCCTAGCATCCGCTTCCGCGCTCGCACTCGTCGCGTGCGGCGCCCCGACCGCACCCGCCAGCTCAGCCGAGGCTGCGCCGGCGGTACCCGCTGCCGCGCCCGAAGCAGCCCCGGCTGACGCCGCCGTGGAGGTCACATACGGCAAAGCGGCAACCTACAAGCTCGATCCGACCCACGCCTCGCTGATCTGGCGCGTCAAGCACCTTGGACTGTCCAACTATACCGCCCGATTCACGAATTTCGACGCGACGCTGGTTTTCAACCCAGACGACGCGGCCGCCACATCACTCACAGCACGAATCGACCCGGCATCGGTCGAAACCGACTATAGCGGCGACTACAAGGCCGGCCACGCCGACAGCGGCTTCGAAAGCTGGAACGAACACCTCGGCCAGAGCGGTGATTACTTCAATGCGAGCGCGTTCCCCGAAATCACCTTCACCTCGACCGCCATCATCAAGACCGGCCCGGATACCGGCACAGTCACCGGCGACCTGACATTCCTCGGCGTGACAAAGCCGGTCACGCTCGACGTGAAATACAATGGCGTCGCACAGTTCCCATGGGCCCCGGAAGCAGACAATATCGGCTTCTCGGCCACCACCACGCTGACACGGTCCGATTTCGGCCTTACCGCTGGCACGCCCTATGTCGGTGACGAAGTCGAAGTGATCATCGAAGCTGAATTCGGCGAAGTGGTCGCACCAGCCGACGCGCCAACGGACGCGGAATAGGCAGCTGGAATAACAACACATGTTCAAGCATAGCTCGTCTCGCTATACGGCCGTTGCGATAGCCCTTCACTGGGCTATCGCAGCGCTCATCATCTTCATGATCTGGCTTGGCTGGAACATGGACGAGAATGAAACCCGCTACCAGCTGCACAAGTCGATCGGGATCACAATCCTGCTCCTCACGGTGGCGCGGGTCCTGTGGCGGATGCTGAACCCACCGCCGGCCCTTCTGGCCGAGATGAAGCCCCTTGAGAAAATCGCGTCGCACTATGTGCATCTCGGCCTCTATGCTCTGATGATCCTGATGCCGCTCTTTGGCTGGATCCTTGTCTCGATATCGAAATTCCAGGTTCCGACGGTCCTTTTCGGCGCGGTCAGCTGGCCGAACCTGCCATTCCTGTCCGGTCTGCGCGGTAATGAACTGGCGCATGTGATTATCGAAACGCTGCATTCGAAAGGCGCATGGGTTATCATCGCCCTGCTCGCCCTCCATGTGGCTGGCGCGCTGAAGCATGAATTCTCGTCTGAGGAGGGTGTCCTGAAACGCATGATCCCCGGCCTGTTTGGCAAGACCCAGCCACCCGCCGCACCGGCGCGCGGATTCTTCATCGCCTTTGGTGGCGCCGCGCTCCTGTTCGCCCTGATTGCAGCAGGCCCCGTCCTGGCGCAATCCAGCACGCCGGACAAGGCTGCCCCGCCCCCGCTTGAACAGGAAACAGCTGTCGCCACCAGCGAGACAGCGCCCGAACCCAACTGGACGGTCGATTATTCCAAATCCGAGATTCGTTTCTCGGGCATGCATGACGGCAATACATTCTCAGGCACCTTCAAGGACTGGACCGCAGACGTCGCCTTCTTCCCGGATGCTGTCGAAACATCCGATGTGCGGGTCAAGATACAGACCGGCACGGCCACAACCGGCAAGAAATTGTATAATGACAGCCTGCGCGCGCCTGAATGGTTCGACGTTTCGCATCATCCCGTCGCAACGGTCCGCCTGACCGACTTCGCGAAAGCCGAGACGGGCTACACCGCCACGGCCTCCATGCGCCTCAAGAACGACACGGTCACCACGCCGCTCACCTTCACGCTGGACATCAAGGGCGACGTCGCCACGCTCAATGGCGAAGCCCGGTTTGATCGCAAGGCCCTGAAGATCGGCCAGATCTCCGATCCCAATGCCGAATGGGTCAGCGATGACGTCACCGTCACCGTGACAGGCGAGGCAACCCGCAAATAGGTTCCGCGCAAGGCAGGGCAGTGCTATGGGCGCGCCAATGACCGCAAGCGTGCTGCCCCCGACCCAGGAATCGCTCGCCCGTGCTGCAGACATCCTGCGCATGGGCGGCCTCGTCGCCATGCCCACGGAAACCGTCTATGGCCTCGCCTGTGACGGCACGAATGCCGACGCCGTTGCAGGCCTGTACGAAGCCAAGGGCCGCCCGCGCTTCAACCCGCTCATCGCACACGTCGCCTCGCAGCAAATCGCCGAGCGCGAAGCGGTGTTCAGTCCCCTCGCCCGCAAGACTGCGGAACACTTCTGGCCGGGCCCGCTCACGCTCGTCCTGCCTGTCGCACAAACCGGCAAGGTCTGCGACCTCGCCCGCGCCGGGCTGGACACGATCGCGCTGCGCCGTCCGGCCCATCCGGTGGCACAGGCCCTGCTGGAAAAATTCGGCGACCCTCTCGTTGCCCCCTCGGCCAACCGGTCTGGCCATGTCAGCCCGACCACGGCCGAACATGTCCGCGCAGACCTCGCGGGCCGCGTCGCCATGATCCTTGATGGCGGGCCATGCGCCCGCGGACTGGAATCCACAATCGTCTCCTTTGCTGGTGAGGCACCCGTCCTCCTGCGGGCGGGCGCGATTGCTACCGATGACCTGGAAGCGTTTCTCGGCCAGCCCCTTACCCGCCTGGAAACTAATGCCAGCATCAATGCGCCCGGCCAGCTCAAGAGCCACTATGCCCCGCGCGCCAGCCTGCGCCTCAACGCCGCGACGCCCATGTCCGGCGAAGGCTATCTCGGCTTTGGCGATCATTGCCCCCGCAAGGACAATCTCTCCCCGTCCGGCGACCTTGCCGAAGCGGCGGCCAACCTGTTCGCCATGCTGCGTGATCTGGATTTCCGGTATGAGCGCATCGCCGTGGCCCCCATTCCCCAGACCGGACTTGGCGAAGCGATCAATGACCGGCTCGCCCGCGCCGCGCATCGCGACTGACCTTTTCACCGCCCCTCTCCCACCCCCTCACCCCCTCTGTTAAACAACGCTCATGCACCCTGCCCGCCCTTTCCTCGAAACCGACACCGCCACGCTGATTACGCGAGCCCGCGCCCATCCTTTTGCGCTGGTCTGCACAACTGACGGCAGACGTATTCACGCCGCCCACGCGCCAGTGCTGCTCGACGAAACGGATGGAAACCCCGTGCTGCGCTTCCACCTTTCCACTGCAAATGCAGCCACGTCAGCCCTGATGGCGGGAAGCAATGCGCTCATCGTTTTCACCGGCGACCACGCCTATGTGTCGCCGGACTGGTACGGTCAGGACGATCAGGTCGGCACATGGAACTACCTCTCAGTCGAGGCCGAAGGCCCCGTCACGCATCTGGATGATGCGGGTGCCACAAGGCTGCTCGACGATCTGTCCGCCCTGTTCGAGGCGGGTCTCTCCCCCAAACCGACATGGACACGCGCGAAAATGACGCCCGGCCGCTTCGAGGCCATGCTTCCCGGCATCCGCGCCTTCTCCCTCGCCCCCAGCCGCTTCGAAGGCATCACCAAGCTCAGCCAGAACAAGCCTCAATCCGCCCGCGACGGCGTCATCACCGCCCTCTCCGCCTTCGAAGACAGTATCGCCATCGCCAGTCACATGCGTAAGATCAGATCATGACCCAGATCCCCGCCGCCTTCCTAACCGCCGCCAAGGACCTGCTCGGCCCCAAGGGCTGGAGTGACGATCCCGAACGCCTCAGCGCAGTTGCCACCCCCTGGCGCGGCACCTTCACGGGCGAGACGCCTTTCCTTGCCCGCCCGGCCAGCACGCAGGAGGCGGCCGCGCTGGTAAAGCTCTGCGCGCAACAACGCGTCGCGATGACTCCCCAGGGCGGCAATACCGGCCTTGTTGATGGCGGCACGCCTCATGGCGAGATCGTCGTCTCCATGGGCCGCATGAATTCGGTTCGCTCCATCGACCCGTTCAACAACTCGCTCGTCATCGAGGCCGGAGCGCCGCTGGTGACCGCCCAGGCCGCCGCCGAGCAGGCGGGGCGTCTGTTCCCGCTCTCCCTCGGCTCGGAAGGCACCGCCACGATCGGCGGCCTCATCTCCACTAATGCCGGCGGTGTGGCCGTGCTGCGCTATGGCATGATGCGCGACCTGATACTCGGGCTCGAAGTGGTCATGCCATCGGGCGAAATCTGGGATGGCCTGTCTGGCCTGCGCAAAAACAATACAGGTTACGACCTGAAACATCTCTTCGCCGGGGCTGAAGGTACGCTCGGCCTCATCACGGCGGCCACGCTGAAACTCTTCCCCCAGGTCCAGCGCGCCAGCGCCTGGGTCTGCTGTGACAGCGCCGATGATGTCGTTGCGCTTCTTGCGCTTGTCCGTCAGCATGCCGGAGACACAGTCACCAGTTTCGAGATCATTCCGGCGGGCGCCATCGACATGGTAATGGCCGATGTGCCCGGCACGCGCGATCCGTTGCCATCCCCACTGCCATGGCGCGTCCTGATGGAAATCTCCATGGTGGACGAGGCCCATGCCCGCGCCTCACTCGAAAAGGCGCTGGCCGCCGCCTTCGAACAGGATCTCGTGAAAGACGGCGTCGTCGCCAGCAGCAAGGCGCAGGCCCAGTCCTTCTGGCTGGTCCGCGAGACGATCCCCCTCTCCAAGCGCGCCTATGGCACGGCGATCAACCAGGACATTGCCGTTCCCGTCAGCCGCATTCCCGCCTTCATCGAAAGCTGCAATGCCGCCGTACTCGACATCGTCCCGACGGCCGAATTCGTCATCTTTGGCCATGTTGGCGACGGCAATCTCCACTATTCCGTATGCGAGCCGGCAGATGCTGACACTCCCATCCTCAAGGCCCATGTCGGCGAGATCACCCGCGTCATCTTCGACCAGACCATGGAACATGGCGGCTCGATCAGCGCCGAACATGGCGTCGGCCGCCTGAAGCGCGACGAACTGGCCCGCCTGCGCGCCCCTGCTGCCACGGACGCCATGCGCGCCATAAAGCGCGCGCTCGACCCCCTAGGCATCATGAATCCCGGCCGGGTGGTTTCAATTTAACCTCTCGGTAACCAAACTTTCCGAATGGCTAATCTACGCAGAACGCGGAGCAGACTTGTATGGCCTGGTACACGGATCTTCGGGATACACGGCTTTTCTCTCTGGCAGAACGTGACTGGACTTCGCGCCGCCTGCTGGACTTGCGCGCGCGCCTGAAATCCGAACTGCCGCATGGTGTCCCCCGCAAGACCAAGGATGCCTCCATCATCATCGGCACATGGAACCTGCGCGATTTCGACAATAACAAGTTCCGCCACGGCCCGCGCCGCCGTGAGAGCCTGTTCTATATCGCTGAGATACTTTCGGCGTTTGATATCTGCGCCGTACAGGAAGTGAACGAGGATCTTGCGCCGCTCAAACAGGTAATCCGCCTGATGGGACCGGGCTGGGACTTCATCGCCACAGACGTTACCGTCGGCGCCTCCGGCAATCGCGAACGCATGGCCTTCATCTACAACAAGGACAAGGTGGGCTTCCGCAATATCGCCGGCGAGATCGTGCTGCCCAAGCATGCCTTGCTGCCGGACGAACAGCAGTTTGCCCGCACACCGTTCATGGTCTCGTTCCAGGCGGGCTGGTTCAAGTTCTCGCTGTGCACCGTGCACATCTATTTCGGAGAGGACGGCAAGGACACCGAAGGCTACCAGCGCCGGGTCAAGGAAATCGAGTTCATTGCAAGGGAAATGGCCGACCGCGCCGAACGCGAAGACGAGAACTTCATCCTGCTTGGCGATTTCAACATCAAGAACACAGTCGACGAGACAATGCAGGCGCTGACCAAGGCAGGCTTCCAGTTGCCGCCGGAGCTTTTCCCGTCAAATATTCTGGGTACGAAATATTACGACCAGATAGCCTTTCGCACCCGTAAGGACGAAGTGACCTTCCTGTCGGCTGGAGCGTTCAATTTCACGGACGTGCTGTTCAAACCGGAACATTATGACCATTACGCTCCCGTCCTGCCTCAGCGCCATCGTGACCTTGATGCATCCGGTGCGCCGCGCGACCGCGGCAAGGACAAGGACTATTATTCCAAACGCTGGCTGACCTGGCAGATGTCCGACCACCTTCCGCTCTGGGTCGAACTCGCCATAGACTTCTCGGACGAGCACCTGCTTCACAATCTCGATGACACGTTCGCTGCAGGCGATGTGCCTGCGCAAGTGGAGCATACGGACGACCAGGCGCAGGCGGACTCACCGCCTGCGCCTGCCGAACCAATCGGGAAGAAACGCCGCAGGCGCAAGCGCCCTCGTGTGGCGACCAAGGAAAAGATTGGCACGCTCGCGCCAGCTCCCCGCATGACGCTTGGCGAGGCGTGGCGCATCTTCAGATGGGTGGCGTCCGGCAAGGCTGAGGCGTTCAAGCGCAGGCAGAAGAACCAGGCAAAGGACAAGAAATAGCCCGGCTCCGTCTGGCGTATGCCGCAACGCGCATCGGCTTACGGTCGCAATCGCAACAGCCGCCCGTCCAGGTCGTTCACATCCGGCACGCCAAGCAGGGCCAGCAGACGGGCCACATCAGCCGCCAGAATCTCGAGCGCACGGGTAACGCCACTCTCGCCGCCTGCCGCCAGTCCGAAAAGGCAGGCCCGCCCAAGCGCCACGCTGGTGGCCCCCTGCGCGATCAGTTTCAGCACATGGCTGCCCCGCCTCACGCCGCCATCGGCAATCACTTCGATCCGGTCCGTCACCGCCGCGCGGACCTCCGGCACCAGGTCCACCACCGGAACCGACGTATCGATCTGGCGGCCGCCATGGTTTGACAGCCACACCACGCTGGCGCCGGAATCCACCGCCTTGCGTGCATCCTCTGCCGTGCTGATGCCTTTCACGGCGAATGGCCCGCCCCATTCCTGCGCCATCCATTCGGCGTCTTTCCAGGTCATCGTGCGGTCAAACAGCTCGTTGATCACGCCCATGACATCGCGTCCACCGGTGTCCACGCCCTGGAAGTTCGCCGGCCCGATCTTGGACGAGCGGGCCAGGTCGAACAGGTAGCCGGGGCGCGCCAGCACCTGCCTCGCCGTCTTGAAATTCACGGACGGCGGAATGGAAAAACCATTGCGCGGATCTCGCTCGCGATGTCCGGCCACCGTCGCATCAACCGTCAGCACACAGCCCGTATAGCCTGCCGCCTTGGCCCTCGCGAGAAAATCGCGCACCAGGCCACGATCCTTCCAGACATAGACCTGAATGATCTTGGGGATCGTCGGCGCAGCCTTTGCAATGTCTTCAATCGTATGGCTGGCCAGCGTCGATACGGAATAGGGCACGCAAGCCGCTTGCGCCGCGCGGGCCGTGGCCAGCTCTCCCTGCATCGGATGGAACAGTCGCGAGGCCGCCGTCGGCGACACAAAAAAAGGCTGCGCACTCGGCTGGCCGAACACCTGCGTCTGCGTGCGGATCGCCGACACGTCCACTAGAGAATTCCAAACCCATTCATAATCGCAGAACCGGTCCACCGAACGCCGCAGCGTCTGTTCGTCTTCAGCGCCACCATCGATATAATCGAACACCATGCGAGGCAGGCGCCTGCGCGCCAGCGTCCGCAAATCCTCAATATTGATTGCCTCAGCCGCCCTCATTCCACCCCCCAGACTCAGCGCCGCCCGAACAGGCGCTCAACATCGGCCAGCTTGAGTTCCACATAGGTCGGGCGTCCATGATTGCACTGGCCGGAATGAGGCGTCGCCTCCATCTGGCGCAGCAGCGCATTCATCTCCTCGCCCGTCAGGCGCCGTCCGGCCCGCACCGATCCGCGGCAGGCCATGTTACCCATCACCTCCTCGAACCGTTCCTTCAGCGCCAGCCCGGCATCATATTCCGCAAAGTCATCGGCGAGATCGCGGATCAGGCCGATCGCATCCATCTCGCCAAACAGGGCCGGCGTCGCCCGCACGCACACCGCCCCCGCCCCGAACGCTTCAATCTCCAGCCCCATCTCGGCCAGCTCATCTGCCCGCTCCAGTACGCGCCACGCCTCGTCCTCGGTCATCTCCACAACGTCCGGGATCAGCAATGCCTGCCGCTTTACGCCGCCCGCCCCCATCTGGCGCTTCATGTCTTCATAGACCAGCCGCTCATGCGCCGCATGCTGGTCAACGATCACAATGCCATCGGCCGTCTGCGACACGATATAGGTTTCGTGCAGCTGTGCCCTCGCCACGCCAAGCGGAAAGTCCGCCTGCAGCGCATCCTGCACAGTCTCCACCCGCGCCGTGGGAGCATCGCTGTAATCATAAGGCACGGAAGGGGCTTCGGCAAAATCCCTCCGCTCATACGTTTCAGCCCGCTGCATGGGCACCGCATACCCCCCGCCGGAGGGAGGCCGCGACTGGAACAGCGCACCCGTCGGCATCGGCGCTTCCGGCTTTGCCCGGCCAAGCGCAAACCCCGCCACGGTCGTGGACGCCCGGTGCCCCGCCGCCGCCAGCGAATGGCGCAGCGCTCCGATCATCAGCCCCCGCACATTCCCCGCATCACGGAACCGCACTTCCGTCTTCGCCGGATGCACGTTGACATCGACATATTCCGGGTCGAGGTCCACGAAGAGCGCCGCCATCGGGTGCCTGTCGCGCGCCAGGAAGTCCTGATAGGCGGCGCGGATAACCCCGTTCAGCATCCGGTCCTTTACCGGGCGGCCATTGACGAACATGAACTGCATCTGCGCATTGCCACGGTTCAGCGTCGGCAGGCCGGCAAACCCAGTCAGCCGCGCGCCCTCGCGTTCGGCATCAATCGCCACCGCATTGTCTCGGAAATCGCGCCCCATGATCGCGCCGAGGCGTGCAAGCTGTCCGTCTTCGCCTTCCGGTTCTGCCGCATGACGGAACAGGCTGCGGCCATTGCTTTCCAGGCCGAACGCCACAGCCGGGTTCGCCATGGCCAGACGCTTGACCACGTCTGAGACAGCCATCGTTTCCGACCGCTCGCCCTTCATGAATTTCAGCCGCGCCGGTGTGGCATGGAACAGGTCGCGCACCTCGATCCGCGTGCCCGTCTCGCCCCGCCCGGTAAAGGCGGCTGGCCGCGGCCCCTCGATCCGTCCCGCGTCGACAAACACATCGGCCGCGTCTTCCCCCGCCGCCCGCGATGTCAGCGTCATCCGGCTGACCGATGCAATCGATGGCAGGGCCTCGCCCCGAAACCCCATCGTGTGGATGTTCAACAGGTCAACCCGGCCATCGGCGCCCGGCGCCAGCTTGGATGTCGCGTGCCGCTCCAGCGCTACCAGAAGGTCGGCAGCCGACATGCCGCACCCGTCATCCTCAATGGTGATGCGCTTGAGCCCCCCCTCTTCAATGGCAATCGCCACGCGCGTGGCCCCCGCATCCAGCGCGTTCTCGACCAGCTCCTTCACGGCGGCGGCAGGGCGTTCCACCACTTCGCCGGCGGCGATGCGGTTGACCACATCGGGCGGTAATCGGCGAATATGGGGCTTTGGTCGAACGGAATCAGGCATGGAGGAATAGTAAACCAGCCCGGAGGCTTTGTCGCGGCCACCATCAGTTGCGCAATGTGTCGCGAGTCCGGATGGTTGCAACCGGCACGGCGAAGGCACACACTGGGCTCAGACTCGTTTGAAAAGGATTCTTGCGTCATGCCGCCACTGCTCAAGTCTGTCGCCACGTTTTCCGTCATTGCCTTCCTGACCGCTTGTGGCGGTTCAGGCACCGAGGCGGAGACACAGAGCGCACCCGCAGCCACCACGCCGACGACAGAGGCGGCGCCACCCCCCGTCGCGGCGCCCGTTTCCGCACCTGCCGGCGAACCAAGCGCCGAGTTCGCCAGCCTTCCGGCCCCTTACAACACGGCGGACTATGCGCGCGGCAAGCGCACGTTCAAGCTGTGCGTCTCCTGCCACCTCACCGCCGAGGGCGCTGGCAGCCTGGTCGGTCCCAACCTGCACGGCCTGTTTGGCCGCGAAGTCGGATCGATGGAGGGCTTTGTCTTTTCTGACGCGCTCATAAATGCCGATTTCATCTGGGAACCCAGCCATCTCGATGAATGGCTGGCCAATCCACGCGCCTTCCTGCCAGGCAACCGGATGAGCTTTGCCGGCGTGCGCAAGCCTGAAGACCGGCTCGCCCTGATCGCCTACCTCATGCTGGAAACAGGCTACACGGCCCCGGCAACGGAAGACGTGCCCGCGCCCTAACGGCGTGTGGTCAGCGCAGTGAGGTAAGCGCTTTCCTCATAGGCCCCGCCAAACTCCTCGCGGTATCCGATCGATACGTCGAAAAGGCCGAAATAATAGCCGACCTCGCTCTCGAACCTGTTCGAGTCCGGACTCTCATTGCTGCGCTCCAGCAAGACCTGCTTCGTCACGAAGATCCGGTCTGACCGGTCAGACACCCCACGCCGCGTTCTGCAGAACGATACGATACCCGTCAGGATCCTCGAACGTCGCCCCCTTCACATCCCAATAGGCGTTGAAGGCCCCCACCGGATCAAACCCTGCCCCGCACATGCGCTGCACGGCCGCGTCGAAGCGCTCAGGCTCCGGCAGATAAAAGACCAGCAAATTGTCCTCGGTGGGCGCGCGGCCGGCCGTGTGGCCATGCGCCTTGGTGAACTCCAGATGATACGGCGCACCCGGGTGGCCCAGCATGATACCATCGAAATCACCATGCCCGCCGAATTCATAGAGAACCTGAAAGCCCAGCCCATCACGATAGAACGGCAACAGGTCATCAAGATTATCGGTGGGCCGGGCGATCCGGATCGTGGCGTTTTCAATTGTCATCTCTGCTCCCTGAGGTCTGGACCGGCAGGTGTCCCACCTCAACTCTGGTTGAGGTCAAGCGCAATCACCGGCTTTCGTCCAAAAAAAAGCCCCCGCTATGCTGGCGAGGGCTTTTCAGGAGACGCGAAGGGTCGCGCTGTCCGCTTAGAGGCGAAAGCGGATCTGGTCGGACCAGAAGCGCTCAAGGCGCGAAATGGTCTTGTTGAGTTGCGACAGGTCATCATGGCGAACGCTTGCCGTTGGCTCAAGGGCCGTTGCCTGCTTTTCGAACAGGTTGGCGACACGGTCACGCACCTTCAGGCCACGCTCGGTCAGGCGCAGCGTCACCGTGCGCTTGTCGTCTTCAGAGCGGGTCTGGATCAGGTAGCCGCCCTCCTGAAGTTTCTTGACGTTGTAGGACAGGCTCGTGCCGGCAAAGGCACCACGGGCCCGCAGGACGGACGCCGGGGCTTCATCATCGCCAATCTCGTAGATCAGCAGGGCCTGGACGCCGGTCAGCGACCGTTCGCCACCGCGCTCGAGGTCGTCCTTGACGACATCGTGAAGACGACGATGCGCCTGCTCAAGAAGGGACAGAGACTTGAGAAAAGACTCGCCAACGGAAAGGGGTGCAGTTTCCTGCATATCGGAGATCATCATTACTTCCACCATCACTCAACTTTTGTTGTAGTTTGAGTAGATTTACGCGATCAATCCTAATTATTTGATAATCATACCCCTATTTCAAGTGTAGAGTATTAACAAACGACCGAATGCATTAACCGTTACTGGTGCGTAACGTGTTCAACGGCAAAATCACCCCGAATTTACGCCCATCACACGAATTTTGGCCGCCCCGCGTGTGGGGGCGGCCGTCAATGCATGGTGAATACTTGGTAAACCTGGACGTGCGGCAGAACTAGGCGAAAGTATCCGCAGTTGTCACGCCCATATACTTGGGGCTCGGCCCATGCTTGTTCGGCGCCGGCTTGCTGTCCAGGATCATGAAGACGAGCAGAATAAGGCCGCCAATATAGGGAATGAGGCTGATCAGGTACATCCAGCCGCTCAAGTCCTGGTCGTGCAGGCGCCGCACGGTGATCGAGATCGATGGCAGGATATTGTACAGGATGAACACGATGAACAGGATCGGCAGTATGATGGGGTCGCCATACTGGTCAGTGCCGTAGAAGGCGAGGCTGAGGAACACGTCGATGATCAGCGCAACGAAATAGAAGATCGTCGCAAACAGGACATAGCCCCAATATTCAGACCGCCGGGCGCGCCCGTGAAACTGCGCAAAATTCTTGGTCAGGGCCCGCGTGAAATAGGTCCACAGCCCGTCACCCTTCTGCGGCACCGCTGCAGCATAGCTTGCAGTCGGCATGGCAGGCGCGGCGCCCGTATAGGCCGGAGGGGCTGGCGGAGCCTGCGCCGGCGCCGCGGCCACCCCCAGCGCATAGATGTCGCGTGCCTCTTCGCCCATTCCGACGAAATCCACCGTCCGGCCCGGCTCCAGCACGGCGCCATTGCGCACCTGCACCTGCGAGTACTGATAGCGCACGCCATCTTCCCCCAGGATCAGGCCAGACCCGTCCGGGCCATCGGATTTCAGAACTTCTCCGCGCATGCTTGTCTCCCTCAGCTGCCCAAGGGGGTTTTGGCCGAATTGCGAACGGCTTGTCCAGTCTCAATCGAACTGAAGTTCATCCGCGCCGAGCGGCTCGAAATACCGCGCGACGTCGGCCTCGGTCACATCCTCAAGCCGCGCAGGCGACCATGACGGCGAATTATCCTTGTCCACGATCACCGCCCGCACACCTTCCAGGAAGTCAGCGCTCTGCACCTTGCGCCACCCGATCCGGTATTCCATCCGCATATTGTCTTCAAACGACGCAAGCCGCTCCCCCTCGCGCAGCTGGCGCAAGGCCACTTTCACCGTCTCGGGAGACTTGGTGCTGAGCGCCGCCACCTGTTCGCCCGCCCAGTCGCTGCCATCGGCCTCCAGCGCCGCGATGATCGCTTCGGCCGTGTCCGGCGCGAAGCAGCGGTTGATGATCTCCCGGTGCGCCTCGAAACTGCCCGCCGGAACCGCATGGCTCACGCCGCGCAGGATCTCGTTCAGCAGGTCGGCCGCATCAACCGAGAAGTCGGCCCCTTCGATCTGCTTCTTCAGGTTGGGCACCAGCTCCGAAGGCAGGAAATGCGTCGCCACGCGCGCCGCCGCCACATCCGCGCCCTTCAGCCGCGCGCCCGTCAGCGCCAGCCATGTGCCCAGCGCGCCGGACAGGCGTGGCAGGAACCAGCCACCGCCGACATCCGGAAACAGGCCGATCCCCGTTTCCGGCATGGCAAACACGGTCCGCTCGGTCGCCACTCTGTGCGACCCATGCACAGACAGACCCACACCGCCGCCCATCGTCACACCGTCCATGATCGCCAGAACGGGCTTCGGGAACGCCTCCAGCGCCGCGTTCATGCGGTATTCGACATTGAAAAAGGCCCGCGCCTCATGTGCGTCGCCCGCCCCGCTTTCGGCCAGCATGCGAATGTCCCCGCCCGCGCAGAAGCCCCGCGTGCCTTCCTCATGCTCGATCATGACGAGATGAACGGTCGGATCGCCGGCCCACCGCTCCAGGGCCGACAGTATGCTCTCGCACATCGGGGCGTTCAGCGCGTGCAGGGCTGAGGGGCGCGTCAGCGTAATGCGCCCGATTCGTTTCTGGGCGGTGATCCGAACATCTTCCGTCATCTGCGCGTCCTTTTCAGTTTCTTTTCCGAATGCTTCAAAACTGCATCTATCACAGCAATGTCTGTTTACCAGTTTCTGTCATCTTACCGTGTGGACGCACAATCGCTTACCGTTGCGTCCGAGAGGATCGACGATGAATACGACCATGAATCGCAGGGGACGTCGCACAAGCCTGACAGAGAACGGCATGATCCGCCTCGGCCTCTTCAAGCGTCTGCCCTGCGAAATCCGCGACGTATCCCCCGGCGGCGCGCGCATTGTGACACCGGAAGGCGCCACCCTTCCCGAACAGTTCGTGATGCACATGCCCCAGTTCAAACGCCCCCGCACCTGCATCCGCCGCTGGCAAAGCGGCCGCGAAATCGGCGTCGAATTCAAGACCGACTAGGCAGACCAGCCAAAAACGCTTGCCCCCCACACCGAACTCATCCTGAGTGAAGCCGAAGGATGAAGGCGGCAAACGCCCACCCCGCGCGCGCCCGTGCTTCGACTTCGCTCAGCATGAGCGCTCCCAAAGCCCGGCTAGCGCCCCGGCGCTGCAAGCACTGTGTCACAATGCCAGCACACTTCGCCCATGTCCGAACCGATCGGGCTGCCCGGCGGCACGTCGGATACCGGCACCGCCGGAGAAGCTGGCGCGGCAGGCTGGCTCAGATGTGCCATGATGCGCCGGATGATATCGCCCCGCGTTGCGGCATCTGCGCCCTCCCCCTTCACGGCGATGCGCGCGCCAAGTGTTCCCAGATAGGCATTCGTCCGCGCGGCCACTTCCGGTGTCGCCCCACCATTCGCCGCCAGATCGATCAGCAGCGAGGCATAGCGCATCTGCTCCCGGCGCAGGATATCGCCCTGCCGCGGCGTGGCCGGTGCGACGAACACCGCTGCCTCCACGCTGGCCAGCACATCTTCATAGCTCAGCGCCCCTGCATCCCTGCGCTGCGTCTCGATCAGGCGCGCCGCACGCGCCGGATGCAACAGCGCTTCCAGTGTTTGCGACGCGGCCGTATCGGCCGCCATGACCAGATCGAACATGGCGCCTGTCGCGCCCGGGAAAAACTCCCCGCCGGACGCTGAACCGGAAAATGCATCCAGCGGCGTGTTGAGCAGGTTCAGCGTCGCATCCGGCAGGTCCAGCACCGCCGGATCGAGCGTCGCCACCAGCGCGGCCAGCGCAGCGCGCTGACGGTCCGCCGGCACCGGCGCGCCCGTCTCGCCGCCATCGCCGCGCACGGAATAGCGGAAATCATACCCGCCGATCAGTTTCGCTGCCGCATTTACCTGGTAACGATGATAAAGGTAGAGCGGCACGATTACCTCGCGCAGCTTCGGCACGCCCTCTCCTGCCCCGATATTGCGAAGCCCGAACCGGCCGAGCGCAATCTGCCGGACATGCATGGTCTCGTTCAGCGTCGCAACCGGATCGCCGCCATTGTCCCAGACGCTGGCATACGGGTGAGCCGTCCCCACGCCGCGCCCCTGCGCATCATCCACGAACCGTAGCCCGCTTTCATACGCCGCCAGCAGCACCGCCTCGCCTTCAGCCTTGCCATCACTTCCTTCCGGATACTGCGCATACAGCCATGTCGCAGCCGCCTTGTCCCATTCCCCGATGCCCACCGCATAGGCCTGCGAGAAATCCAGCGTGCGATTGCGCCGCGCCGTCACCAGCGGCGCCGGATAGTCCATCACCGAAGCGCGGTCATTGCTGGAGGCCGCAAAATTGTGCGCAAAGCCAAGCGTGTGCCCTACCTCATGCGCAGACAGCTGGCGGATGCGCGCCAGCGACAGTTCGACAGGGTCGTCCGCTGCGCCTGTGCCGGTCTTGTCCGTACCGGCCAGCCCCTCGAAGATCATCCGGTCCTGCCGCACGCGCTGGCTGCCCAGAATGACATTCGCCTTCAGCATTTCGCCCGTGCGCGGATCATAGACGCCGCCGCCATACGACCAGCCCCGCGTCTGCCGGTGGGTCCACTGGATCATGTTGTAGCGCACGTCCAGCGGGTGCGCGCCTTCCGGCAGCACCTCCACGCGATAGGAGTCCGGAAAGCCCGCCACCGCAAAGGCATCGGCCCACCACATCGCGCCCTCGATCAGCGCCTGCCGGATCTGTTCCGGCGCGCCGGAATCAACGTAAAAAACTAGTGGCACCTTTGCCGGGCTGCTCGCCGCCGCAGGGTCCTGCTTCTCCAGCCGGAAACGGCGCGCGTATGACTGGCGCACGCTGCCAGACAGCGGCGCGGAGAAATCATAGAAGCCGACATCAATCGCCCCGCTGCGCGGATCGAACATGCGCGGGCGATAGCCATCGTCCGGCAGGCGCACCAGCGACTGGTGCTGCACCAGCGTGAAGGCCCGTCCGTCTGCCGCCGTCGCCACGACCTGCGATTTCGGCGCATCACTTGTCAGTGTAAGGAAGGCATCAAACTCGGCATTGTCGGGAAAGCTCAGCGCCTGCGACACGTCGGGCATCGACCGGTCTTCCGCGATCAAAAACTCCCCGCCATCGTCATGGCCCATCAGCGCGCCGCGCACATCCAGCGCATCGCGCGTCAGGAAGCCCGACAGGTCCACCAGCAAGGCGCCGTCTGGCGATTCGGAAATGATCTCCCCGGCCCAGATGAACGAGCGCGCAAAGGATTCTCGCACCGCCTTGCGCTCCAGCGCATTGTCGGCGCTGGCGCGATAGGTCCAGTTCTCCTTCTCGGCGATGATCTTGCTTCCGAGGCGCCGGAACGCGAGGATCTGCCCGCCATCGAAATAACCCCGGTCAAGGCCAATCGGATTGGACCCGAGCCCCGCCGTCAGCGACGATGCATGGATCGCCCTCAGCGACACGCCTTCAGCGTCTGGCGCCGGAAACGCCGCCAGCACGCGCCCACCCCTGGCGTCCACATAAAGGTTCAGAAAGCCCGCCTTCAGCGCCAGCCCTTGGGTTGCACTCGCCCAGTCCGTCCCGCCCGGCGCCTCTGCGGCCACCGCCGCTTTCGGCTGCGCGGCACACGCCACCGGAAACACGGCAAACACCGCAAGCAATAGCGAAGCAACAAGGCGCATGAATTCTCTCCGGGAATGGCTGGCTCCCCGCAAGCTGCCGCACAAGCCAAACGAATTCAAACCCTTTCTCGGAAATCAGCCGCAGGGTGCGCCCACGCGCAACGAAACCTGCTATCCGGCCTCACGCCACGAACAGGGCTCATCCTGAGCGAAGTCGAAGGATGGCCTCACAGGGCAGGCTCAGCCCCGGCACATCCTTCGACTTCGCTCAGGATGAACCGTCCCTAACGTTTGGGTGCAATACAAGTCACCCCTTCAACATATCCCGCGAAATGATCACCCGCATGATCTCGTTCGTGCCTTCCAGGATCTGGTGCACGCGCAGGTCGCGCACGATGCGCTCAACGCCATAGTCTGCGAGATAGCCATAGCCGCCATGCACCTGCAGCGCGTCATTGGCCACCTTGAACGCCGTGTCCGTGACGAACCGTTTTGCCATCGCGCACCAGCGCGTCGCGTCCGGCGTCTTGCCGTCGAGCCGCGCCGCCGCCTCGTACAGCATCACGCGCGCCGCCTGCAGCTCTGTCTCCATGTCGGCCAGCTTGAACTGCATGGACTGGAATTCCGCCAGCGCCTTGCCGAACTGCATGCGCTCCTTGGCATAGGCCACCGCCTTGTCCAGTGCCAGCTGCGCCCCGCCAAGCGCGCACGCCGCAATATTCAGCCGTCCGCCATCGAGGCCCGCCATCGCAAAGCGGAAGCCGTGGCCCTCCTCGCCGATCCGGTTCGCCGCCGGCACGCGCACGCCATCAAGGATCACCTGCGCCGTCGGCTGGCTCTTCCAGCCCATCTTGCGCTCATTCGCGCCAAAGCTGAGGCCGGGCATATCCTTCTCGATAATGAAGGCCGAGACGCCCTTTGCGCCATCATCCGATGTGCGCGCCATCAATACGTACAAGTCCGATGTGCCTGCGCCGGAGATGAACTGCTTGGTGCCGGTGATGACATACTCGTCGCCCTCCTTCACCGCCTTCGTCTTCAGGCTCGCCGCGTCCGATCCCGCGCCCGGCTCGGTCAGGCAATAGCTCGCGATCAGCTCCATCGCGGTCAGCCGCGGCAGCCAGGCCTTGCGCTGCGCCTCAGACCCGAACGTATCGACCATCCAGCTTGCCATATTGTGGATCGAGATGAATGCCGCCGTGGAAACATCGCCATAGGACAGCTGCTCGAAGATTAGCGCCGCGTCGGTCCGCATCAGGCCCGATCCGCCGACATCCTCCTTCACATAGATGCCCGCAAAGCCCAGCTCCGCCGCGTCCTTGATCACATCGACCGGGAAATGGCTGTCCCGGTCCCAGGCTTCGGAATGCGGCAGCAGGCGGTCGCGCGCAAATTTCTGCGCCATGTCCCGGATCATGACCTGTTCGTCGGTAAACATCGCGCTCATTGGCTTTTCGTCCCTGACTGACTAGAAAGCAGATCAATGACAAACTGCCGCTGCGAGAGTCAATGCAAAGCCTGCCGGAAGACTATTCGATCACCCGGTCTGCCCGGGATGAAATCCCGGCCCTGATCGCCATCGATCTGGCTGCCGGCGGCCTGTTTGCCGATACCGGCCTTCTGTCAGAGGAGGCCCTTGCCGATCATGTCCCGGAAGACGTTTTCGAACACGCCCTAGACGGGAATGACCTGCTCGTCGCCCGCACGCCCAAGGGCCAGCCTGTCGGCTTCGCCCTCACCTCCCAGCGCGGCGGCACGCTCTATCTCGACCAGATCAGCGTCCACCCGGACCATGGCCGCAAGGGCCTCGGCCGCGCCCTGATCGCCCGTGTGGCTGACGAGGCGCGCACCCGCAAGCTGCGCTGCATCACGCTGTCCACCTTCCGCAATCTCGCCTGGAACGGGCCCTACTATCGCAGTCTCGGTTTCCGCGAGATTTCGAAGGCGAAAATGGCCGACTGGATGCTGGACCTTGAAAGGGTCCAGGCCGCCAGCCTCGATGTGTCGCAGCGCTGTTTCATGATACGCAGGGTGAAATGGTTGTAGCGGCCCCCGATTTGCCGCATCTATCCGCCCATGACGCAGTTTCCCCAATCCTTCCCCGCCACCCGCATGCGCCGCCTGCGCCAGTCCCCCTGGATCCGCAGCCTCGTCGCCGAAAACACGCTGACCCCCGCCGATCTCGTCTGGGCCATTTTCGTGCATGATGGCGACGGTCGAACCCCCGTCGGCTCCCTGCCGGGCATAGACCGGCTCAGCGTCGCAGAGGCCGCCCTCACGGCGAAACGCGCCAGCGAGCTTGGCATCCCCGCAATCGCCGTCTTCCCCTATATCGGCCCCGAGGGGAAAGACGAGACAGGCTCCGGCGCGCTGAACCCTGACGGCCTCGTCCCCCGCGCCCTGCGCGCAATGAAGGATGCCGCCCCCGAAATCGGCCTCATCACCGATGTCGCCCTGGATGCCTATACAAGCCACGGCCATGACGGCCTGCTCGACGCCGACGGCACCATCCCGAATGACGCCACCGTCGAAAAGCTCGTCACCCAGGCCCTCGCCCACGCCGCCGCCGGCGCCGACATTGTCGCCCCGTCAGACATGATGGATGGCCGCATCGGCGCCATCCGCACGGCCTTTGACGAAGAGGGCTTCACCAACATGATGATCCTCGCCTATGCCGCCAAATATGCCAGCGGCTTCTACGGCCCTTATCGCGACGCCATCGGCTCGGCCAAATCCCTCAAGGGCGACAAGAAAACCTACCAGCAGGACCCCGCCAACAGCGACGAAGCGCTGCGCGAAGTTGCGCTGGATCTTGCCGAGGGCGCCGACATGGTCATGGTCAAGCCCGGTCTTCCGTATCTGGACATTGTCCACCGCGTCGCCACCACGTTCGGCGTCCCCACCCTCGCCTACCAGGTCTCCGGCGAATACGCCCAGATAAAAGCCGCCGACCAGAACGGCTGGATCGACGGCGACCGCGTCATGATGGAATCCCTCATGTGCTTCAAACGCGCCGGCGCGAGCGGGATCATCACCTATTTCGCGGAAGAGGCTGCGGAGAAGCTGGGTTAGCCTCCCACCAGACTCATCCTGAGCGACATCTAAGGATGATGCGCCCGAACAAAGCCCCACCACACTCGCCCAATCCTTCGATTTCGCTCAGGAAAAGCGCTTCGGAGGCGCGGTCTCACGGCCAAACCTCACCAAACCGTAACCCGCCCCCACGCCCCCCTTCACCGCCCATTCACCTGCGCAGTGCCATCTCATTCCTGACACGATCCCGGCCTACCCCTCGCCGGTCAATTCAGGAGCCTCCGATGATCCGCACCCTTTTCCTTGGCCTTGCCGCCACATGCCTCACCGCTGCACCCGCCCTGGCCCAGGACCGGTCTGAACAGGTCGCCACCTGCATGATCAGCCACGCCACAGAAGCTGACATCGCCCAGATGAAACAGCTCATGCTGCTGGCCCTGCAAGAGAAGAAGCAAGAGGCCACCGGCGTGCTCGGCACGCTCATGCTGACCGCCGGCGTCAACGCGTCGGGCAATTGCGGCGTCGGCTTCAATGAAGTGGGCACGCCCATGTTCGAATACGCCATGCGCCTCTATGGCGAGCATCTCGGCACTGTCGTCCTGGAACGCTCCCTCGATGCCATGGACCTGCCCATGCAATAGCGGCGCAGCGCGCTTCAGTGCTCTCGCGCCCCGACAAACAGAGCCATCACGCCGATCATCCCGGCATAGCGAAAGGCCGAATTGAGCGCGAGATCGATCATCACAGGCGACCGCCACAATTCATACCAGGTCTCCGCGATCACGATCCATCCGGCGAACAGCATGAACATGGCCACGCCGCAGCCGGTCAGCGCATACGCCTTGGCCCGCGCAAAATCCTCCGCATCGCCGACCCGCGCGGCCCACATCTGCCACGCTCCGAACAGGCACAAGGCGCCCGTTAACAGTTTCAACAGCACAATAAACAATGCGCCCAGCAGGATGACAACACCGCTGGTTGTCGCCCGGCCACTGGCCGGCACCGGGTCGAATGACGACATGGACGTGGCCGCCCCCACCGCCCCCATCGTGCCGCCCCAGTCAATCACATTGCCCAGCACACCAATGAGCGCCCACGCAGCAATGCTCAGAATCAGCAGAATTTTCACAATGCGCAACATCATGGCGTCCCCTCCAGATTACGAAATCTGATTATGGGACTGCTCCCGAACATCGCAAGCGAAATCCGCCCGCCCCCTAATACGACCGTTTCGGCGTCACCATGGATTCGGCGCGGTCGGCATAGAAGGCGTGGATCAGGCCCGGCAGCGGCCTGTCATCGCCCCATGTCATGTCATCCGCCCACACCACGGCCGAGCAGAAGTCTGACACAAAGGCAGAGACGCGCCCATTGCCGGGCACCAGGCCCACATATGTCTCCTCCCGCAGGCGATAGGCATGCGTATTGGTCTGGTGAAACAGGCCGAGTATGCAGGCTCGCTCCGCCGGCTCGGTATCTCGCGTCCAGTCCGGCCACGGACGGCCCTCAATAGGCGCGCCATCACAGATGCGGAACACGAACCGCGTCGTCAGGCCGGCGCAGTATTCCGGCGTCGGCAAGACCGTGTCGATACGCCAGTCTGCACTGTTCTCAGTCTGCAGGTTCTTCTCCCGCTGCGCATGGCCCGCGCCCGGCATTGCTAACGCATCGGTGCGCGCACTCGCCGTCCAAATCCCCAGACCAGCCACCGCCGCAATCACCGCCCCGCCCAGCACGAGCCCAATGGGCCCAATCCTCTTCATGCCGCCCCCCGATTCGTTTTATATACTAATCAGAACACAAATCAGATCATGAGTAAAATCCGCCTCATCGTTCGGCCCAGGCACGTTCTGGCCTCTCTAGCCCGCCCGCTCCCCCGATTCGACTTGCTCAGCATGAGCGCTCTCAAAGCGCCAAGCCCATAGGCCTCGCCAAACCAGGCAAGCTCATCCTGAGCGAAGTCGAAGGATGGAATGCAACAACGCCCCCTTTCCCCCATCCCGCGCACCGCATCCTGCAGTTCCCACTGCGCGGACCAGAAAACCTCTCCCACACCCTCCGTGCCCGGTGTATAATGCGTGCATTAGCCTTCGCGCTGCGACGTCCTGTTCAAGGTTGATCTCTGGGGCAACCTCTACATCAACCCGATTGGCGACGCCCTGCGCGACTCCGCGCTCTATCATTATGATGCGCCGCGCGTTCCCTCATGGGCCGCGTCCGCCTTCGCCTGCGGCCTGCCGGACAATATCGCGCCGCACGGCCTACTATGCCCCTGCACGGAGCATCCTGCCGCACACGGCCCGCGCGCCGCGCTGCGTACGCCCATGGCGCCGGACACGTCCTGGCTCCCGGCCGCACTACAAATTCAGCCCGCACCGCACCGGATGGCCCCGCCATGCCGGGCGCTGGTGCTGGCCGAAATGTCTAGAAGTTCACGCGGCGGGAAACGGCGCCATCCACGATCAGGTTCGCGCCCGTCGTGTAGGATGACAGCGGGCTCGCCAGGAACACGGCCGCGTCGGCAATTTCCTGCGGCGTGGCGCAGCGGCCTGTCGGATTGCGCGCATTCGCCTGCTCGAAGAATTCCGGCATATTGGTCTTCACCGTGTGCCAGATGCCGCCCTCGAAATAGACCATGCCGGGCGACACAGTGTTCACGCGGATGCCGATGCCCGCATACTGCCGGGCAAGGCCCTTGGCCATGTGGATCAGCGCCGCCTTGATCGGCCCATAGGACTCGCCGCGATCAGACTGCGCCGCCGACACGGACGAAATGATCACGAAGGCCGCGTCACCGGAGGCCTCCGCCGCCTTCGCCAGCAAGGGCTGTGCCGCCTCGAACGCATTCACGGCGCCCAGGATGTCCAGTTCGAAATTCTGTTTCCAGGCGGCCGCGTCATTGCCCTGCGCCATCGCGCCGGCATTGGAAATCAGGATATCCACCCCGCCGAGCGTCTTGCCCGCGTCCGCGATCCATTTTTTCAGCGCCGCGCCATCGGTTATGTCCACGGCCGCGCCCGTGGCCTTCACGCCCTGCGCCTCCAGTTCCCTCACCGCCTCGGCCACCTGGTCCGCATTGCGCGCGCACACGGCCACGTTCGCGCCCTCGCCGGCCAGCGTGTCCGCAATCGCCCGGCCAATCCCGCGCGTACCGCCCAGGATGATGGCATTCTTGCCCTTCAGATGCAGATCCAAAACCGTTTCCTCCATTTTGCTTATCGGTTGTTGAGCCAACCCTAGCCCGCCCGCGCCCGCGCCGCTAGGCACCCGGCCATGCTGGCCGCCACCCGCATTTCGCCCTAAGACAGGAGCCATGCCCCAACTCCTGATCACCTATCATTCCCGCACCGGCGGCACCCGCCAGATGGCCGAAGCCGCGGCAGAGGCCGCCCGCGCCGAATGCGACACGCTCCTCCTGCGCGCCGAAGAGGCCGGACCGGACCATCTGCTCGCCGCCGATGGCTACCTGTTCGCCGCACCGGAAAACCTCGCCGCCCTGTCCGGCGAGATGAAGGAATTCTTCGACCGCTGTTACTACCCCGTGCTGGGCCGCATCGAGGGGCACCCCTACGCCCAGATGGTCTGCGCCGGGTCGGATGGCGAGAATGCCGCCCGCCAGACCGCCCGCATCGCCACAGGCTGGCGCTTGAAAAAGGTCCAGCCCCCGCTGATCATCTGCACCCATGCGCAAACGCCCGAAGCCATCCTCGCGGAAAAGACCATCCCCGAGGCTGATCTGGCAAAGTGTGCAGACATCGGCCAGGCCCTCGCCGCCGGAATCGCCATGGGTGTTTTCTAAGGCGCTTCCGGCTGCTCCCTACTCAGGGCGCTTCCTGCCCGTCACCATGGCCCGGACCAGGTTTTCCCGGTGCGACAGGCTAGAGAACACAACACCGGCCACATGCAGGGCCACCAGCGCAAGGGTCAGGTAGACAAAGAAGCTGTGAAGCCCCTCCCACATCTCTTCCCCGCCTGCATGCTCGCCGGCCTCGTCCTCATCATCATCGTCATCATGGCCGCGCGCGCTCGCGTAGGCGGGGTCCGCCTGTTGCGGGCTGGCCGTAACTATACCCGCCAGCGGGCCCTTGTTATCCTCGATGGCATACAGCGCCATGCCCGTCCCGGCAGTGCCAGCCAGGCTGATCAGCAGTGCCAGAATCATCGCTCCACCCGCCGGATTGTGTCCGACGTGACGTTTTGCCCGGCCCGTCACCAGTCCGCCGAGATAGGCGCCAATGGCGGCAGGCGAGCGGACAAAACTGGAAAACCGCGCATGCTTCGGCCCGACGAATCCCCATACAATCCGGACCAGTACCGTCACAGCAACAGCATAACCCGCCCATAGATGCTGCTGGAAAAATGCGTCACCCGCGAAATAGGCGGTGAAGAATCCGACCACCAGAACCCAATGGCCGATCCGCACAATCGGGTCCCATACGCGTATCTTCTTGTTGGTTTCAGTGTCAGTCATGACACATTCCCTGTTCCAGACTTGGCGGTAAGGTCAGGGACGTGGCCTTGCGGTGCAATTCGTCATGTGACGGGGCAAGACACAACAGGGCAGACAGGAGGCTTCATATGTCGGATGACACAAGCGATCGGTGGCATCTCATCGGCCCGGCAGCCCTGTTTGCCCTCATTGCCCTGTTGATCGCGGCTGACCTTGTGATGGACCGGGGCGAAGGCGCCGGCTTCCTCCACCTCGCTGTGGAAAGCTTCGCCCTGTTCGTGGCTGCCACGGGCGCAGCCCTCCTGCTACGACAGTTCAGCCGGGTCCGGTCAGACCTCACTTTGGCACGCAGTGAAGCCAGTCAATGGCGCGCAGCTAACCGGGAAATTGTTCGCGGTCTTGGCGCAGCAATCCAGAACCAGTTCACGCTCTGGGAACTGACGGCGGCAGAGGCTGAAATCGGCCTCTTCCTGCTCAAGGGGCTCAGCCACAAGGAAATCGCCGATATACGCCAGACCAGCGAGCGGACCGTCAGGGAGCAATCGCGCGCCCTGTACCGCAAGGCGGGCCTGTCCGGCCGCTCGGCCCTGTCGGCCTTCTTCCTTGAAGACCTGCTGCCGGGCATCGCGCCATCTGCAGACAGCGGCGCTTACGTATCCCAGGTCTCGTAGTTTTCCCGCATATAGGCGAGGCCATCGGTGACGATCCGGGCCAGCACTTCCATGTCCACATCCGACAGCTTGTTGATATACAGGCAGGATGACCCGATCCTGTGCTTGCCGAGTTTCGCGAGCAGCTCGGACATGTCGCGGTATCCGGGCAGCACGTAGACGACCATCGACGCCTTGCGCGGCGAAAACCCGGTCATCAGGAAGTCGCCTTCCCGCCCGGTGGCATATTTGTAGTGATAGCGTCCGAACCCGATAATTGACGGGCCCCACATCAGGGGCGGCAGGCCGGTAATCTCCTCAAACCAGGTCAGCAGCGTTTCAGCATCGGCCTTGCGACCGGCATGGCTGATACCGGCAATGAAGTCCCGGGGCGAAACGTCCGTCGGCTGGGTCTTGTTCTCGGCCTTCGCCATGCCTGCGCTTGTCAGGTCTCGCTGGTCTTGAAATTCTTCTCTGTGGACTCCAGTCCAAGCCGCACCAGTGCTTCCAGCGCCACAAGGTTCACATCCTTCAGCGCCTTGATGAAGATGCAGGACTTGCCCTTCTCATGCTTGCCCAGCGTTTCCAGCGGCGCGGCAAAGTCCTCGAAGTCCGGCGAGAGATAGACCACGATATGCTTTTTTGCCGGCTCGAAGCCTGCCATCATGAACTCGCTCTTGCGCCCGCTCGGCATCTCATAGGCGTATCGGCCATAGCCAACCTTGCTGGTTCCCCAAATCGTGGCCGGAAGGTCAGTTGCCCGGCCAAACATGGCCAGCAATTCTCCGGATTCTGCCTTGCGCTGAGGATCGCTCAGGCTGGCAATATAGCGTTCAACACGGGTTTTCGGGGCTTTCAGGGCAGTATCTACTACGGTCATAAGGGGTGCGACTGAGTCCTTTATTGTGAGAGGAAAGACCACCCTACACCCTTGGGACAAAAAGGTCCAAAATATCCTGCACTTAGCCGATTTCGACCTGCGCTCCGAGATCCAGCAGCAGGATCAGGGCCACAGCCACGACCAGGAAAAAGGCCGAAAGGCCTGCATTCAGCCACACGGCACGCGTGGCATTCTTCTGCTCGATCCACTTGCGCGGCCGGATCTTGCACAGCCGGAACACAATCAGCGCCGACAGGACGAGGCTCGCCACGTTCAGCGACAGCAGCAGTGCCGCGCGCAACGCCAATCCGTATTCCCCGCCCCCGGCGAACAGGCCCAGCGCCGCACCGGGCGGCAACAGGGCGGCGGCGACCATTACCCCGACCAGCGCTTCGCCCTTGCCCTGCGTCAGCGACAGCGCCGCTGCGCTGCCAGCCGCAATGGCCAGCGCCAGCCCGTCCACGCGTACCTCCGCCCGTGACATCAATTCATGGCTCTCCAGGTTCAGCGGCAGCAGGAATGAGATCGCATAGGCTGTCGCCAGCGCGGTTCCGATGCCCAAGGCCAGCGTGATGCTGCCGCGTTTCAACAGGTCGGAATCGCCCAGCGCCGCGCCCATCGAAAAGCCGAGGATCGGCCCCAGCAGCGGGGCGATCACCATCGCACCGATCACCGCCGCGATGCCGTCGGAATTCAGGCCGATCGCCGCCACGATGGTCGACAGCACCACCATGATCAGGAAATTGCTGGTCAGGCGCGCGCCGTCGGAAACATCCGAGAATAATTCCTCGCGGGTCGCCTGATTGGCGCGGGCCGCCTTGTCCCCCTTGGCCTCTTCCAGTTTCGGCGCAGTGGCTTCAATCGGCAGCACCGTAATACGCCAGTCGTTGCGCCCCTCCAGCGCGGTCTGCAGATTGTCCATCAGAACCTGGTTCGTGCCTTCGCGCATGAACACAGAGATCAGGCAGCGGTCTTTCTGCTCTGTCTCCATGACGGCATAGTCAATCGGGTCCGCCGCCTTGATGGCTCGGATGACCGTGTCACAGGCTGCGTCCCTGGCGAGATGGATGTCGAGGCGCCGCACGGGCTATGCATCCCGCTTCAGGCGGGCAATCAGGCTGCTCGTATCCCAGCGCGCGCCGCCCATCGCCTGAACGTCGGCATAATACTGGTCCACCGTCGCGGTCATTGGCAGGCTCGCGCCATTCTCGCGCGCCGCCTCCAGCGTGATGCGCAAATCCTTGCGCATCCAGTCAACCGCAAAGCCATGCGCGAAATGGCCTTCCACCATCGTCTCCCAGCGGTTCTCCATCTGCCAGCTCTGGGCCGCGCCGCCGCTGATCGCCTCGATCACCCTTGCCGCATCCAGTCCCGCCTTCTCGGCAAAGTGCAGCCCTTCCGACAGGCCCTGCACGATACCGGCAATGCAGATCTGGTTGACCGATTTGGCCAGCTGTCCTGCGCCGCTGTCACCGATCAGGGTCATCTTCTTTCCGAAGGCAGACATTACCGGCTCGGCAGCCTTGAAAGCGTTTTCGTCTCCGCCGCACATGATGGTCAGCTTGCCGTTCACGGCGCCGGCCTCTCCTCCCGAAATCGGCGCGTCGACGAAATGCGCGCCCTTGACCTTGCACCGCTCATACAGTTCCCACGCAAGCCCGGCTGAGGCGGTCGTATGGTCTACCACGATCATGCCCGCGCCGAGGCTCGGCTCCAGCGCATCAAACACGCTGCGCACATCAGGGTCATCGCCGAGGCACAGGAACACGAATTCCGCACCAAAGGCGGCGGTCGCCGGGTCTTTCGCGACCTCGCCCTTGTGTGTCTTCTTCCAGGCAGCGCTCTTGGCACCCGTCCGGTTCCAGACGCTGACCTGGTGCCCGGCCCGGGCCAGATGCCCCGCCATGTGAAACCCCATCACGCCAAGTCCAAGGAATGCCGTACGCGCCATGTCTGTCTCTCCTGCTGTGACAGGCGGAGTAGATCAAATTTCATCGAAATCATACCCTTCGCCTAGACCTGACCTTCACCATGGCCTGCTATGAATTGCACATCGGATCAGAAGGACCGGATTTCGAGCGCATGGCAACTGCCACTCACTCTCGGCGATATGCGGGCAGAATGCCCGTCGCGCCCGCCCGTAAAACGGGCACCTGGAAGATGGCTTACGCCGACTTCCTCACCGCGCTCATGGCATTCTTTCTCCTGATGTGGATCGTCAGCGGCATCTCTCCCGAGGGCCGCGACGAGATCGCCAAGCACTTCAACATCAACGCCGCCCCGACCGCCCAGTCAGCCAGTGCTGAAACCGGGTCCGCTGCCGGCCGCCTGTTCACGGCGCTCAGCCAGCAGTCCGGCCTTGTTGCTGCGGGTGACAGCGTTGTCCTCGCCCGGGAAGCTGACGGCGTCCGCATCGATCTAGTCGATTCGGCCCGCTATCCGCTGTTTGATTCGGGCAGCGGGGCGTTCACGCCGGCCGGTCTCGCCCTCGCTGAGACGACCGGACGCATTCTGACGCAGTTTTCAGAGTCTCTTTCCATCGAGGGCCATACAGATGCCTTCGGTGGGGCGAGCTTCGCCTATTCCAACTGGGAACTCTCTTCAGACCGGGCCAATGAGGCGCGCCGCGCCCTGATCGCCGCCGGTCTGGCACCGGCCCGTATTCGCGCTGTCACGGGCCTGGCAGACACGCGGCCGCTGCTTGCAGGCCAGCCGCACTTGTCAGCAAACCGCCGGGTCAGCATACTGGTTCACACTCACGACTGATAACCTGTACGGGGGACAGTGCGCGCTGAAGAACCGGAGCCTTGATGATCGCTGACTTCCTGGCCCACTGGCCCATGTGGGCAAGCCTCGCGGTTGTTCTCGCTGCAATTGGTTTCTACATGACGGATCGCTGGCCGATGGAGCTTGTCTCCGTCGGGGTGATCGCGGCTTTGCTCCTGCTGTTCACGATTCCCGGCGCGCATGGCGCAGACGGCACCCCCATCAGCGCGGCAGAGCTTCTGTCCGGCTTCGGCAATCCGGCCCTCATCACCATCATGGCGCTGCTCGTCGTCGGCCAGGGCCTGTTCCAGACCGGTGCCCTCGACGGACCGACAAAGGCGCTCGTCGCCGGCTATGAAAAGCGCCCCGTTTCGACGCTCGTCCTCGCCTTTCTCGGCGTCTTCGTAACCAGCGCCTTCGTCAACAATACGCCCATCGTCATCATGTTCCTGCCGGTGATGAGCGCCATCGCCAAGCGCATGAACGCCTCCCAGTCGAAATTGATGATGCCGCTCAGCTTCGCCTCCATCTTTGCCGGCATGACAACGCTGATCGGCACGTCGACCAACCTGCTCGCCGCAGAGGCCTTCCAGCGGATCGAAGGCCGCCAGCTCGGCTTCTTTGACCAGTCGCCAATGGGTCTGATCCTAGCCGGCGCGGGCTTTATCTACATCGCCATCTTCTCGAAATTCCTGCTGCCCAACCGCCGCGGCCTCACCGACGAGCTGGCCCAGCCATCCGGCAAGCAGTTCGTCGCCCAGATCGAAGTCACCTTCGGGCACTTCCTTAAGGGTAAGAAACCCGTCGCAGGCATGTTTGCCGACCTGCCGGACATGACCGTCCGCATGATCCAGCGCGGCGAGCGGGCCTTCCTGCCGCCCTATGAGGACATCACCCTCCAGCCGGGCGACCTTGTCATCGTCGCTGCCACCCGCGCCGCCCTGCAGAACGTCCTCGCCCGCCAGCCGGATTTCCTCCAGCAGGTCTGGGAATCGGCCGGCGGCGATCTCGACGATAACAGCCGCCCCGGCGCGCTCGCCCTCACCGAAGCCGTGATTGCACCCGGCTCGCGCATGGTCGGGCGCACGGTCGAGATGCTCGGCTTCCGCCGCCTCACCCGTGCCGTCACCCTCGGCATCCAGCGCCGCAGCCGAATGATTCGCACCAAGCTCGGCGAAATCCGGCTCGAATCCGGCGACACGCTGCTGCTGTGCGGCCCGGTCGATGCCTTCAGGGAATTGCGGTCCAGCCGCGACATCATCCTGCTCGAATGGTCCCAGACCGAAATCCCGCTCACCACACGCGCCGTCGCCGCTCGCGTGGTCGCCCTCGCCATGGTCGGCCTGGCCGCCACAGGCCTCGTCTCGATCCTGCATGCCTCGGTCCTCGCCGCCGTCGCCATGCTGGTTCTCGGCTGCGTCAACACCCGCCAGGCCAGCCGCTCGCTTGACCTGCGCATCTTCCTCGTCATCGGCGCAGCCCTCGCCATGGGCATGGCGCTTGAAAAGACCGGCGCTGCAGCGGCCATTGCACATGCGGTGGTCAATTATGCCGCCCCGTATGGCACGCTTGCCGTCCTGTCGGCCCTGTTCATCAGCGTCGCCATCCTGACCAACCTGCTGACCAATGCCGCCACCGCGATCCTATTCTCGCCGATTGCCCTGTCGGCCGCGTCCGAACTCGGCGTCAGCGACCCGCTGCCGTTCCTTCTCGCGGTCATCTACGGGGCCAATTGCAGCTTCGCGACCCCCTTCGCCTACCAGACAAACATGCTCGTGATGGGCCCCGGACACTACAAATTCGGCGATTTCGTGAAATTTGGCGCACCGCTCGTTTTGGTACTTTGGTGTGTCTTTACGATCTTCGCCCCTTGGCGGTTTGATCTGTAAGTGTATCGTCTCCAATCATGAAGTTCACGGACTCCGATATTTTGCCAGCAGGGCTCGGGCGCTCGTTGCGTTTCTACGTGACGAACCCCAGCCCGTGCCCCTACCTGCCCGGCATGCGCGAGCGCAAGGCGTTCACCAATCTCGCCGTCAGCGATGCCGATTCCATCCACAATTCGCTCAGCCAGGCCGGTTTCCGGCGCAGCCAGACCATCGCCTACCGGCCCGCCTGCCCGCGCTGCAATGCCTGCCGCAGCGTGCGTGTGCCCACACGCGAATTCATCCAGTCCCGCAATGACCGCCGCGCCATGGCCCGCAATGCCTCGCTTGTGCGTTCGCCGGTCAAGGCCGAGGCCACGCGCGAACAGTTCCGCCTGCTCCGTGATTACGTGAAAACCCGCCACGACAAGGGCGGCATGTCCGAAATGACCTATCGCGATTATGCCACCATGGTCGGCGGCAGCCCGGTGCAGAGCCTGATCTTCGAGTATCGTGATGGCACCGATAGTGACGCTCCCCTGATCGCGGTCTCGATCACCGACGTCCTGCGCGACGGCTTCTCGATGGTCTACACCTTCTTCGACCCGCAACTGGAATCGCGCGGCCTCGGCCATTTCATGATCCTCGACCACATTCAGCACGCTCAGGATCTCGGCCTGCCGCACGTCTATCTCGGCTACTGGGTGAAGGGCAGCCCGAAGATGGACTACAAGCGCCGCTACAAGCCTCTTGAAGTGCTGGACGGCGACCGGTGGCGAACGCTAAGAGACGACGAATAGTCCCTGATTCATAACAGGGCGGGTCGCTGGGGAGGACCATGTCATGATCAACCGACGCAATATGGTCGGCGCAGGCCTGCTCGGCGCAGCCGGAGCTGCCGCCGCATTCGCCAATCCGGAATCGGCGCAGGTGCTCGCCCCGGCGAAGATCAACCGCAGCCGCCGCAAGTTCAACATGGTCACCACCTGGCCCAAGGGCCTGCCCGGCCTCGGCCGCGCCGCCGAACGCGTCGCCGAGCGCGTGTTCGCCATGTCCGACGGCCTGATGGAGATCAAGGTTTTCGCGGCCGGCGAACTGGTGCCCGCCTTTGAAAGCTTCGATGCCGTCGCCAACGGATCGGCCGACATGTATCACGGCGCCGAATATTACTGGACGGCCAAGTCATCTGCCTTCCCCTTCTTCACTGCCGTACCGTTCGGCATGACGGCACAGGAAATCATGGGCTGGATCGATTTCGGCGGCGGTCAGGCACTCTGGGACGAACTGTCCGCCCAGTTCGGCGTCAAGGCCATTCAGGGCGCCAATACCGGTCACCAGATGGGCGGCTGGTTCCGTAAGGAAATCAACAGCCTCGACGATCTGGTCGGCCTCAGGATGCGCATTCCCGGCCAGGGCGGCGACGTGCTGCGCGCGCTGGGCGGTTCCGCCATCGCCCTGTCGGGGGGCGAAATCTATCAGGCCCTCCAGACTGGCTCCATCGACGCCACCGAATGGGTCGGGCCGTGGAACGACTACGCCCTCGGCTTCCACCGCGAGGCGCCCTACTATTACGGCCCGGGTTTCCACGAACCGGGCGCCAGCCTCGCCGTCGGCATCAATCTCAAGGTCTGGGAAAGCCTCTCGCCGGGCGAACGGGCGATCATCACGGCGGCATGCGAGTCCACGAACCACACATCGCTTGGCGAGTTCACCTACCAGAATTCGGTCTATCTCGACCTGCTCGTGCGCGAACACGGCACGCAATTGCGGTCTTTCCCACCCGAAGTCGTTGCGCGCATGGCCGAGGCCGCCGCAGATGTCCGCGCCGCCAGCGGCCGGGACGGTATCGAAAAGCGCATCTATGAGAGCTTCGAGACAAGCCTGAAGCTCATGCGCGGCTGGGCGTCAGTTTCCGACGGCGCCTATTACACTGCCCGCGAACTCGGCAAATAGACTGGCTGGGCAGATGGTGGATCCCGGTGTTTTCCTGCTGATCGGCGCCTGGTTGAAGGTCATCGGCATCCTGTGCCTGCCTTTCTTCCTCGTGCCCCTTATCGCCGTGGCGTTGCCGGGACGGCTGGACGGCCTCGCGAAACGCATGATCGCGGGCCTCGATACCCTGTCCGGCGCCGCGCTCAATGCCGCCATTTTCAGCGCGCTCCTGCTGGTCGTCTCACAGCTCGCCGTCGTCATCCTGCGCTATGCGTTCGGTCTGTCCTTCACCTGGCTCAGCGAGATCGTGATCTACGCCTTTGCCGCCATGTTCATGCTCGGCTCGGCTGCGGCCCTGCGCGATGACGCCCATGTCCGGGTCGACATCCTGCGTCCCCGCTTCGGCGAGTCAGGGCGCAACTGGATCGAGCTTGCCGGCACTTACCTCTTCCTCTTCCCCATCTGCCTGCGCCTCATCACCAATGGCGAACAGGGCCTGACCCGGTCCTGGTCCTTGCTCGAAGGCTCCCGCGAATCCGATGGCCTGCCCATCCTCTTCCTGTTCAAGACGCTCGTGCCCGTCTTCGCTGTCCTGTTGATGGGGGCTGGCCTCTCAGTGGCGCTCAAGGCGGCGCTCCGGCTGACGGGCGCGCTGCCGCCCGCTGCCAGGCCTGTCGAACGCGAAACAGGGGGAGGCCAGGATGGAGTTTGAAATCATCCTCGCCGTGGCCATGTTCGCCTGCGCCATTCTTGGCCTGCTGGCGGGCTATTCCGTGGCGCTCACCCTTGGCGGCGTCGCCCTCCTCTTCGCGCTTATCGGCATCGCCACCGGAACCTTCTCCGCCTCCTTCCTGATCGCCTTCCCCAGCCGCATCCAGGGCGCCTCGATCATGCAGAGCCAGACACTGGTTGCCGTGCCCTTGTTCATCCTGATGGGCGTGATCCTCGAACGCTCCCGCGTGGCCGAAGACCTGCTCCACATTGCCAGCCGCCTGCTGGCGAAAGTGCGCGGCGGCCTCGGCTATGCCGTCATCCTCGTGGGCGCCCTGCTTGCGGCCTCCACCGGCATTGTCGGCGCCACCGTCATCACGATGACGCTGATTGCCCTCCCCACCATGCTGCGCCAGGGCTATGACCCGAAACTCGCCACGGGCACCATCGCCGCCTCAGGCACGCTCGGCCAGATCATCCCGCCCTCCATCGTGCTGATCCTCCTTGCCGATGCGGTCTCGAACGCCGCCAGCCAGGCGAGCCTCCAGGGCGCCGGATCCGGCGTCGTGTCCGTCGGAGACCTGTTCGCGGGCGCGCTCATTCCCGGAATCCTGCTCGTCGTCTTCTACCTGCTCTACATCGCCGTGACGGCCTTCTTCCGGCCTGCCGCCTGCCCCCCGGTCACGCTGGCCGAGGACACCGAACCGCTCACCATCAAGGAAGTCGCCTTCGGCCTCGGCGCCCCGCTCCTGCTGATTGTGGCCGTGCTCGGCGCCATCCTCGGCGGTGTCGCCCCGCCAACCGAGGCCGCCGCCATCGGCGCGGCAGGCGCCGTCCTCCTCGCAGGGCTGCGCCTGTCGGAAGAGGCCAACAGCCGCCTCTCCCCGCTCCTCCTTGCCGGCCTCATCAGCATCGCGGCGATCCTCCTGCTGCGCAATACGATGGACCTGCGCGCGGGGGTTGAAACCATCAGTGCCGGCAATTCCTTCGGCATTGTGCTCACTCTGCTTGCCAGCCTTGTCTTCTTCGCCGGTTTCGCGGCGGGCCTGCTTGTCCTGCGCAAGGTGCGCCAGCTCCTGCCCGCCCTCACCAGTGCCACGCACATTACCAGCATGGTCTTTCTGATCCTGATCGGCGCGTCGCTGTTCAGCCTCGTTTTCCGTGGCTATGGCGGCGACGAGATGGTGGCGGAAGTCCTTCACATGGCCCCCGGCGGCAAATGGGGGGCCCTCGCGCTCACAATGCTTGTCATGTTCATCCTCGGATTCTTCCTCGACTTCATCGAGATCGTGTTCGTGGTTGTGCCACTCGTGGCCCCGCCCCTGATCATTCTCGGCTTTGATCCGGTGTGGCTCGCCATCCTTATGGCGCTGAACCTGCAGACCAGCTTCCTCACGCCGCCCTTCGGCTTTGCGCTGTTCTACCTGCGCGGCGCGGCGCCGGACGACATCGAAACCACGGATATCTGGCGCGGCGCCGTTCCGTTCATCGGGCTTCAGGTCGCCATGATCATCCTGGTCGCTGCCGTTCCCGCCCTCGCGACATGGCTGCCGGGCCTCGCGGCCCATTGAGCCAGGATGTCGCCCCCTTCCGCGCGATCGCCGTCAGCCGCCTTGCGCATGAGCTGCAGGCGGCAGGGCGCTCAATCATCCATATGGAATTCGGCCAGCCATCGACGGGTGCGCCGAAACGCGCCGTTGAAACGGCGCACCAGATTCTCGACAGCGAATCGATGGGCTATTGGGAAAGCCCGGCCCTCAAGACCCGCATCTGCCAGCACTATGGCGACACTTACGGGGTCGAGGTCACCCCCCGCCGCCTCGCCATCACCTGCGGTGCCTCGCCTGCCCTCGTCCTCGCTCTGTCATCGGCCTTCACGCCGGGTGACACGGTTGCCCTCGCCCGGCCGGGCTATGTCGCCTACCGCAACACGCTGCGCGCGCTGAACCTTGTCCCCGCCGAAATCGCCTGCGGCGAAGCAACGCGCTTCCAGCTGACCGCCGCCCAGATCGCCGCGCTCGACCCAGCACCCGCCGGTCTCATCGTTGCCAGCCCCGCCAACCCGACCGGCACCATCCTGCCCGAGGCCGAACTCGCCGCCATCGTGGCTGTCTGCGCAGAACGCGGCATCCGCATCATCTCGGATGAAATCTATCACGGCCTCTCCTACGGGCCGAACACGGCCTCGATCCTCGAACACACGGCCGATGCCTTCGTCATCAATTCCTTCTCAAAATACTTTTCCATGGCGGGCTGGCGCCTCGGCTGGATCGTCTCGCCCGACGACATGGCCAGCCGCGTCGCCGCCTATATCGGCAACATGTTCCTGACCGCGCCGTCCCTTTCCCAGCACGCCGGTCTCGTCGCCATGGATTGCCGCGAGGAACTGGAAGGCCATGTGCAGACCTACACGCACAATCGCGACCTCATGCTCGCCGTCCTGCCCGCCCTCGGCCTCGAACGCATCGCCCCGCCCGACGGCGCCTTCTATATCTATGCCGACATTTCGCGCTTCACCGATGACAGCCTGGAGTTCTGCATGCAGCTCCTGAAGGACACCGGCGTCGCCACCGCCCCCGGCGTCGACTTCGACCCGGTCGATGGCCACCGCTACATGCGCTTCTCGTTCGCCGTCTCCACACCGGAACTCGAGGATGCCCTGGCGCGGATTACCCCGTGGTTCAAGGCGCGCTCGGTCTAGCGAAGAGGCTCATCCTGAGCGCTCCCTAGCCTTGATCACAATCATACTCCGCTTCCGCCCCGCCATCCGGCGTCAATTCCAGCGAGACGAACGTGCAGCCCTCCGGCGCCGCCGCTATCGCTGCCTCGTGTAGTTCGGCCTGTGTCGGCGGCCCGGCGCTGGCAACGCCGAAACTGCCATCCGTTTTTATCGTGAATTTCAGCTTGAAGCCCTGCCCGGCCATCGGCGCGGCAAGAAAGGCATAATTCTGCGTACCAATGGTCTGCGGCACGAGGCCATCCCATGCCGAAGCACTCCAGCCACTGCCGGAACTCGCGCAGGCACCCAGCCACAGGGCCGCAGCCAGTATCGGAAATCTCATCACACGTCCTCCCATGACAGGCATGGACGGCACACTACATGAAAACCGGACCGATTAGAACTTCACCTCAGGCGGTGTGCTCAGGGCCTCGCGGCCTTCCACGCCGACATCGAAGAAGTCACGCGGTTCGAAGCTGAACATGCCCGCGATGATGGAGCCGGGGAACTGCTCGCGCGACGTGTTATAGTCCTGCACAGCGGAGTTATAGAAGCGCCGCGCCGCAGCCAGCTTGTCTTCAATCGCCGAGAGTTCGTCCTGCAACTGGATGAAGTTCTGGTTGGCCTTGAGGTCCGGATACGCCTCGGCCAGCGCGAACAGCTTGCCCAGTGCGCCGGTCAGCATGCCTTCGGCGGCAGACATTTCTGCAGGTGTCGTTGCCGACTGCGCCGCACTGCGCGCGGCGATCACCTGCTGGAAGGTTTCCTGTTCGTGCTTGGCATAGCCCTTCACCGTCTCGACGAGGTTCGGGATCAGATTCTGGCGCTGCTTCAGCTGAACGTCCACGTCGGCAAAGGCCTGATTGACCCGCTGACGCTTCATCACCAATCCGTTGTAGATCAGGATGATAAAGCCGACGATCGCGACCACGACCGCCAGAACAATTAGAATGGGGCTCATGCGCCGTCCCTCCACAAAAACAGATACACAAGGCCTAGCGATCATACGCGTTGTGCGCAAGTGAGGCCGACCCGCTGGCCCTTGGCATTCAACTTTGCTTAAACTGGCGCGATGTCCGACGCTGCCACCCTCGCGCACATGATCGACGCTGCCACGCGCGTGATGGTTTTCACCGGTGCGGGCATATCCACTGAAAGCGGCATTCCCGATTTCCGCAGCCCCGGCGGCATCTGGTCCCAGATGGCGCCGATCTATTTCCAGGACTTTGTCGCCTCGCGTGACCAGCGCCGCGAAGCCTGGACGCGCGTCTTCAACCGCTCGGCCGGCTGGACCGGCGCCAGCCCCAATGCCGGCCACGCGGCCATCGCGAAGCTCGTCGCCACCGGCAAGGTCGGCGCCGTGGTGACGCAGAATGTCGACAACCTGCACCAGGATTCCGGCGTGCCGCCAGACCAGGTCATCGAGGTGCACGGCAACGCGACCTATGCGCGCTGCCTCAATTGCGGAAAGCGCTACGAGATCGAGAAGCTCAAACCCCGCTGGGAGGCAGGCGAGGATCTGACCTGCGTGTTTTGTACCGGCCTGATCAAGACCGCGACTATCTCGTTCGGCCAGGCCATGCCGGAAGACAAGATGGAACGCGCCGCCGAGGAAGCCCTGCTCTGCGACCTCTGCCTCGTGCTCGGCTCCTCACTTGTCGTCTACCCTGCCGCCGGCATCCCGCTCGAAGCCAAGCGCAATGGCGCCAAACTGGTCATCGTCAACCGCGAACCCACCGATCAGGATGCCTATGCCGACATGGTGCTGAATACGGAGATCGGGCCGCTCATGAATGACGTGCTGGAACAGCTGGGAACCTGACCGCCGCAGGAACCGCACTCATCCTGAGCGAAGTCGAAGGATGGGCCGTTCGCTAAAGCGGTTCAATCAAGTCCCATTTGTTCCCGAACGGGTCCTGCATCACAGCCACCCTGCCATAGGGCTCGCTGCGCGGGGTTTCGAGGAAGGTCACGCCTGCTGCCAGATAGGCCGCATGGTCCCGGTCGAAGTGATCGGTCTCCAGGAACAGGAACACGCGCCCGCCGGACTGGTTGCCAATCGCCGCCCTTTGCGCGTCCGTTGCCGCGCGCGCCAGCAGCAGGTCCACGCCGCCGCCTTTTGGCCGCACACGCACCCAGCGCTTGCCACCGCCCATGTCCGTGTCCTCAAGCAGCTCGAAGCCGAGCTTGCCGACGAAGAAGGCAATGCCTGTATCATAGTCCGGAACCAGAAGCGACAAGGCCGAAATGCGTGGCGCGCGTGGCGCCTCAGCCATTGAACGTACCCGTCCGCGGGAAGCCCTTCGGCACGGTCTTGCCGGCCTGTGCCCGCTTGCCGATCCACTCTTCCCATTCCGGGAAGGCGCGGTGGCGCCCGCCAGCCATCACGATCAGGCCATCTTCCCTGTCAAACGTCATCAGGTCGACCAACCTGTCCTTGCCGCGATAGGCCTGCAGCTTGTTGCCCTTGCCGCGTGCCATTTCGGGCAGCTCGTCCAGCGGGAAGATCAGCATCTTCCGGTTTGATCCGACCACGGCCAGCATGTCGCCTTCAACCGGCATGCACACGTTCAGCGTGCCCTCGCCGGTATTGACCGCCTGCTTGCCCGCCTTGCGGTTGGACTCCAGTTCCTTCTCGGCCACGATGAATCCGTAGCCGACCGTGGAGGCCATCACGCGCTTGCGCTCTTCTTCCAGCTTGAACATCGCAACGATATCGACACTGTCTTCCAGCTCGATCGACAGCCTTATCGGCTCGCCATGCCCGCGTCCGCCCGGCAGCTTGTCGGCCATCAGCGTGAACGCGCGGCCATCTGACGCCATCAGGATGATCTTGTCCGTACTCATCACTTCTTCGCTCAGGTACAGCTCGTCGCCATCCTTGAACTTGGTCGCGTCCGGATCCAGGCCGTGGCCCTTCATGCCGCGTATCCAGCCCTGCGCCGACAGGACAACCGTCAGCGGCTCCTTCGGACGTGAGGCTTCAAGGGCGGCGGCCAGGTCCACATCCGGCGCGTCTTCAAACTGTGCGCGGCGATCGCCCAGCGCCGGGTCTGCGGTCAGCTGGTCACGCGCGGCCTTGAGCTGCTTGGAAACAGTTGTCCACTGGCGGCGGGTCGATCCGATCAGCTTGACCAGTTCATCGCGCTCCTCGACCAGTTTGGTATGCTCGCCGCGAATTTCCATTTCTTCCAGCTTGCGCAAGGCGCGCAAACGCAGGTTCAGGATGGCTTCGGCCTGGATATCGGTGATGCCAAACCGGGCGATCATCACCTGTTTCGGCTCGTCTTCCTCGCGGATGATGCGGATCACCTCGTCGATATTGAGGTAGGCGATCAGGTAGCCATCGAGCAGGTGCAGGCGCTTCTCGATCTTGTCGAGGCGGAACTCGGCCCGGCGCACCACCACTTCGCGGCGGTGCTCCAGATAGGCCAGCAGCACGTCCTTCAGGCCCATCACCTGCGGCGCGCCCTTGTGCAGCACGTTCATGTTCATGCTGAAGCGCGTTTCCAGGTCGCAGACCTTGAACAGGCTCTCCATCAGCACGTCCGGCTCGACCGTCTTGGCGCGCGGCACCAGCACAAGCCGCACATCCTCGGCGCTCTCGTCGCGCACATCGTCAAGCAGCGGCAGCTTCTTCTGTTCCAGCAGTTCGCCCAGCTTTTCCAGCAGGCGTGATTTCTGCACCTGGTAGGGAATCTGCGTCACGATGATCTGGTAGGTGCCCCGGCCGGTATCCTCGACCTCCCATTTCGCTCGCATGCGGAAGCTGCCCCGGCCCGTCTCATAGGCGTCGAGCATGGATTCATGGGATTCAACAATCACACCGCCCGTCGGGAAGTCCGGCCCCTTCACGAACTGCATCAGGTCCGCCGTGGTGGCTTTTGGCGTCTCGATCAGAAAGCGCGCGGCGTCAATCACCTCGGCCGCATTGTGCGGCGGAATGCTGGTCGCCATGCCCACCGCGATGCCGGTCGCGCCATTGCACAAGAGGTTCGGGAAGCCGGCCGGCAGGACGACCGGCTCCTCGTCATTCTCGGCATAATTGGCACGGAAATCGACCGCGTTTTCGCTCAGGCCGTCCAGCAGCAGTTCCGCCGCATGGGTCATCCGCGCTTCGGTGTAACGATAGGCGGCTGCGCTATCGCCGTCGATATTGCCGAAATTGCCCTGGCCATCGACCAGCGGGTAGCGGACGTTGAAATCCTGCGCCAGGCGCACCAGCGTGTCATAGATCGAGCTGTCGCCGTGCGGGTGGTAGTTACCCATCACGTCACCGACGATCTTGGCGCATTTGCGGAAACCGCCTTCGGGATCCAGCTTCAGCTCCCGCATCCCGTACAGGATGCGCCGCTGCACCGGCTTCAGGCCGTCACGCACATCCGGCAGCGCGCGGGAGGTAATGGTCGAAAGCGCATAGGCGAGATAGCGCTTGGACAGCGCCTCGCTCATGGGTTCATTGATGATCCGGTCTTCCGGGCCGCCGTCTAGCAGGTCGGTCATTCTGGCCTCTTTGCATCTCGTGCCACATTCTGGTGCAGAACCTCGGTCTATACCGACTCGGGTCACTGCGCAGCATTAACAGAAACGGCGGTTTGGTTAAGGAATGGGTAAAACGCAAGCAAATGACTGAGTTTCGGGCCTGGCTCCTCCTCCTCGGCGTACCCGTGCTTGTGGTTGCCCTGCTCCTGTGGCTGGCGCCTCCACGGCACAACCCGTTCGCGCCCATCGACCTGACAGACCGGATCGGCTTCGGCACCAAAGCCAAGCTGGAGCGCGCTCGTGACCAGCCGGAAGTCTGTTTCGCGGCCCTCGATTCGGCGGCCATCCTCTACACCCGGCTGGAAGACGACCCCAAAGGCCAGAAATGCGGCCTGCGGGGTGCCCTCACCCTTGATCGCACCCTCACCCCCTATTCCGCCACGCTCAGCATGACCTGCGCCCAGACAGCCGCCCTCTACACCTGGGAGCGCCACGTCGCCCGCCCGGCCGCGGTGGACATCTTCGGCTCGCCCCTAGCCCGCATCGAGACCTATGGCAGCTTCTCCTGCCGCAACATCGCCGGCAGCGGCCGCCTCTCCGAACATGCCCACGCCAATGCCGTCGACATTTCCGGCTTCCGCCTCGAAGATGGCCGCCTTATCGACGTGAAAACCCACTGGAAACAGGGCGGTCCGGAAGCGAAATTTCTCAAGCGCGTGCATGAAGGCGGCTGCGATATCTTCTCCGTCACCCTAGGACCTGACTACAATGCCGCCCACGCGGACCATTTCCACTTCGATATGGGCAATGGCGGCGTCTGCCGATAAGCACCTGCCGCAGGGACTCCCCTTCTGCACCCGGCAATCTTCGCTACACTGCTGAAAAACAAGAAGATCAGGGAGTCTCAAATGACCCATGCCATGCTTCTGCCCGTTGCCGTCCTTGCGGCCTGGTCACTGGTGATGTGGATATGGATGCTCAAGACGCGTGTCCCGGCGATGCAAAAGGCGCAGATGCACCCTGAAAAGGCCAAGCACACACGCGGCGATGCCTTCAACGCCCTGCCCTCGGAAGTCCGCCAGATTTCGGACAATTACAACCATCTCATGGAACAGCCGACCATTTTCTATGCGCTGGCGCTCGCCCTCGCGGTCAGCGGCGCGGCTGGCCTCATCGATGTCGGCTTTGCGTGGGCCTATGTCGTCATCAGGATCGGGCACTCGCTCTGGCAGGCAACGGCCAACAAGGTGATGATCCGCTTCTACTTCTTCATCGCATCGACACTGATGCTGTTCCCGCTTGCAGGACGGGCGATCTACATCCTTGCAACAAGCTGAAAAGCAACAATCATTCCAAAGGGAAGCGCCTCATGAAGCTCTACACATCCATCGGTCCCAACCCGCACGTCGTGCGCATGTTCATGGCCGAACGCGGCATCACCCTGCCCACGCAGGAGGTCGATATCGTCAAGGGCGAGAATCTCGGCGAGCCCTATCTGTCGGTCAATCCGGCCGCCCAGTCGCCCGCGCTCGAACTCGACGATGGCAGCATTATTACAGAGATCTGGCCGATCTGCGAATATCTCGACGAGACCCATACCGGCGACAGCCTGTTCGGTGCAAACCCCGAGGAACGCGCCCAGACGCGCCGCTGGACACGCTGGACAGACCTCAATGTGCTGGAACCCATGACCAATGGCTTCCGCTTTGCCGAGGGCCTCGCCATGTTCAAGGACCGCACGCGCTGCCTGCCAGACGCCGCACCGGGACTGAAGGCCCGCGCGCAGGACAAGCTCACCTTCCTCGACGGCCAGCTTGCCCGCCGCGACTATATCGCCGGCGACAGTTTCACCTTTGCCGACATCCTGCTGTTCTGTTTCCAGGCCTTCGGCAACCAGATTGGCCAGCCGCTGAACCCGGAATTGAAGAACCTCACCGCCTGGTTCGAGCGCGTCGGTGCCCGCCCCAGCGCCAGCGTTTAGCCCCGCTTCAACAGCCGCGCCACCAGCTGCGCCCTCTGCGCAGGCACGGCGCGGTTCATGCCGTTAAACACGCGCGTTTCGATGAAATGGCCTGTCAGTGCGAGGCCGTCAGCAATGTCGGTGACGCCCACTGGCGCCCCGGACGATACAAGGAATCCCGGCAGGCGAAGGAGCCGGCTGACATAATCTTCGGCCTCCGATCCGCGCACGGCCCGGCCCGTCTTCGGCGACACATGGGTCAGCCCGTCATTCGCGCCGCTCAGGGCACAGGCCTCAAGATCAAGCCCGAAGCCGAGGGATGACAGAAGGCCAAGCTCCCAGCGGATATAAAGCGCTGGCCAGACGTCCTCCGACTCGATCTGGTCGAGCAGCAGAGTGGTCGCGTCATACAGCGCCGAACCCGCCGCATCGCCCTCGTCCAGCGCGCCGCGCAACAGCGTCGTCACCGCCGAAATCGCCGCCAAGGCTCCGGCATCATCCAGCACGCGCGCGGCCCGCTCGCGGCTGGCCTCGGCCACATCGAACCGGCCGAGTTGATCTTCGAGCCGCCCGGTCCATGAAAGGGACAGTGTGTTGCCCGCCTCATACTGTCCACGCCGCGCGCGCGATGCGCCGCCATAGACCAGGCCGGACCGCCGCCCCCGTGTTTTCGTCAGCACATCGAGGATCAGCCCGCCTTCACCAAAGCGGCGTCCGCCAAGGATCAGTCCGTCATCGGTCCAGTTCATGTTGAAGCCCCGAAGCCCGGCTGCGTCCTTCGACGTCGCTCAGGATGAGCCTGCCGCATGAACGTAGCGCTCATCCTGAGCGAAGTCGAAGGACGAGCGCGGGCGCGCAGGTGCTCGCTTCTAAACATCAAACTCCAGGCCGATGCCCGAATAACTGTCCCGCCGCTCCTGCCAGCGTTCGTCCACTTTCACGAACAGGAAGAGATGCACGGGCCGGTCCAGCATCTCGATCAGTTCCTTGCGCGCCAGCCGCCCGATCTCCTTGATCGACGCGCCATTCTTGCCCAGCACCATGGCCTTGTGGCCGTCGCGGCCAACGACAATGACCTGCTGCACGCGGACCGATCCGTCCTTCTTCTCTTCCCAGCTCTCGGTCTCAACCATCAGCTGGTAAGGCAGTTCCTGGTGCATGCGCAGCAGCAGCTTCTCGCGCGTCACTTCCGCCGCGAGCAGGCGCATCGGCAGGTCGGCCGTCTGGTCCGGCGGGTAGAGCGCCGTGCCCGCAGGCATCCGCTCCGCGAGCGCAGCGGCCAGCCGGTCGACGCCATCGCCGTTTTCCGCCGAGATCATGAAGATCTCATCATAGACGCCCGTATCGCTTAGCTCCGCCATGACAGGCAGCACCTGGTCATGCGGGAACAGGTCAATCTTATTGAGCGCAAGGAAGGCGCGCTTTTCGGTCAGCTTCAGCTGGTCTATCACGCGGCGGTCATCGGCAATCGACATTTTCTGCGCGCCGGTGGCATTCCCGGCTCTGTCCGCAACCCACGCCGAACTGTCGATCAGGTGTACGATGGCATCAGCATCCGCCGCGCCGCTCCAGGCCGCCTTGACCATGGCTCGGTCGAGCCGGCGCTTGGCCACGAAGATGCCGGGCGTATCGACCAGCACGATCTGCGCATCGCCCACCTGCGCCACGCCGCGCACCGGAAAGCGCGTCGTCTGCACCTTGTGCGTGACAATCGCAACCTTGGCGCCGACAAGGCGGTTGGTGAGCGTGGACTTGCCCGCATTCGGCGCGCCGATAATGGCGGCAAAGCCTGCGCGGTTGATCTCGGTTTCAGTCATTGGGTTCCAGTCAGGCTGTCCAGCAGCAGGGCGGCTGCATTTCGCTCGGCGTCGCGTTTCGAAGAACCCTTCGCCTTCGCCGCCCCATGGGGCGGTACTTGCACTTCTATCTCGTAAACCGGCTCATGGTCAGGGCCCGACCGGTCAATAACAGTGTATTTTGGCAGCGGCAGGCCCTGGCCCTGGGCCCATTCCTGCAGCAGCGTCTTAGGATCCCGCGTTTCGACAGGGGCGGACGAGAATTGCTGCGTCCAGCCCGCCACGATGAATTTGCGCGCGACTGAAAGGCCGCCATCCTGATAGATCGCACCGATAAGCGCTTCACACGCATCGCCCAGCGTGGACTCGCGCTCACGGCCGCCTGACGCCACTTCGCCGTCTGACAGGATGATATGCTCCTGAAGGCCGAAATGCCGAAAGGCTTCCGCGCACGCGCCCTTCTTGACGAACCTGTTGAGACGCGGCGCCAGATCGCCTTCGCTCTCTGTCTTGCGGCGCTCGATCAGGCGCTCGGCAATCAGGAGGTTCAGCACACGGTCACCCAGGAATTCGAGCCGCTGGTTCGACAGGCGAATGGAATCGGCTGCCGCCACCGCGCTCGGATGGGTCAGCGCCCGCTCCAGCAGGTTCCTGTCCTTGAAATGATAGCCGATGCGATCCTGGATCGTCTTGACCTGTGCATCCGTCAGGCCGGGCACGCAGGCCTTGGCCGCGGCGCGCAGGCGCGTGCGTTTTGGTCGGGCCGCTTTCATGATTTCACCGGCAGCGCTTCGATGATGACCTGCGCCTCCGCCCATGGATGATCGTCCGTGATCGTCAGGTGAATGACGGCCTCATGCCCTTCGGGAACCATCGCCGCTAACCTGTCCGCCGCGCCGCCAGTCAACGCCAGGGTCGGCTTGCCCGAAGGCAGGTTCACCACGCCCAGGTTTTTCCAGTGCACGCCCCGGCGCGGCACGCCCGTGCCCAGCGCCTTAGCGCAGGCTTCCTTGGCCGCAAACCGCTTGGCATAAGTCTCCGCCGTGCGCCGTCGGCGGCGCGCCAGCGCAATTTCCGTCTCGGTAAAGACGCGGTTTTCAAACCGCTCGCCAAAGCGGGCCAGCGTCTTCTCGATCCGGTCAATATTGCAGAGGTCATTGCCTATGCCGATGATCATGCCCGCGCCTCATCCATCAGGCGGCGCATCTCGGCAATCGCCGCCGGCAAGCCGATGAAGATCGCCTCGCCTACCAGGAAGTGGCCAATATTGAGTTCGGTGATCTGCGCAATCTCCGCCACAGGCTTGACCGTATCAAAGGTCAGCCCATGCCCGGCCTGCGGCTCGATCCCGATACGGACAGCCTCTTCGGCGCAGTTGCGAATCCGGTCCAGTTCCAGCTCGGCCAGTTTCACTTCGCCCGACTGGACGAATTCGACATACCGCCCCGTATGAAACTCGCAAATCTGCACACCCAGCGCATGCGCCGCATGCAGCTGCACCATGTCCGGCTCGATGAAAAACGAAACACGGCTGCCATTCTTGTTCAGCTGGCGAACGAAATGCGCGAGGTGATTGTGCGCCCGCGCTGCATCAAGCCCGCCCTCGGTTGTCAGCTCGGCTCGTTCTTCCGGCACGAACATCGCCGTTTCCGGTTTGAACTTGAGGGCAATGTCGAGCATTTCCTCGGTCGCTGCCATTTCCATATTTATCGGCAACTGCGTCGCCGTGCGTATCTCCACTAGGTCGCCATCGCGGATATGCCGGCGGTCCTCGCGCAGGTGCAGTGTGATGCCGTCGGCGCCCGCCTCCGTCGCCATCAGGGCCGCGCGCATCGGGTCAGGGTGCGTGCCGCCGCGCGCGTTGCGGATCGTTGCTACATGATCGATGTTGACGCCGAGGCGTATCCGCCCTGCCATCAGGCAAGGCCTCGCGAGCCCGGCTTCACGGCCTCCATCGCGGCCAGCTCAGCCGGAAGGTCATTGGCGTCATAGTCAGGAAAATCAACCGCCGCGAGCGAGACCAGTTTACAGCCCACATCAGCCTTGCCGCTCGACCGGTCGATGATGCAGGCACCGCCGACAACGTCGCCCGGCAGCCTGTCCAGCGCCTCCACGGTCTCCCGGAAGGACAGGCCCGTCGTCACGATATCTTCTGTAATCAGCACCTTCTCGCCTTCGGCAATCGCAAAGCCGCGCCGGAATTGCAGCTTGCCATCCACACGCTCGGCAAAGATCGCCCGCGCTTTCAGCTGCCGCGCGAGTTCATAACCCGGAATGATGCCGCCCACCGCCGGGCCGGCCACAACGTCAATCTTGCCGAATGTCGTCGTCAGCTTCTCCGCCAGCGCCTTGCACAGCCGCTCGGACAGTTCGGGTTGCGAAAAGACCAGCGCCTTTTGCAGGAAGACCGGGCTGCGGCGTCCGGACGACAGGATGAAATGGCCTTCGAGCAAGGCTCCGGCCTCACGGAACACCGCGAGCACGTCGTCATTCGTCATCTTCCACCTCCTGATCGCGCACCGCCCGGTCCACCACGGCCAGGGATCGGAGCGCCGCGAGAATCTGCGTCAGGCGCTTCAGGTCTTCAACCTCGATTTCCATTACCAGTTCGGTAAAATCGGCGTGACGCTCATGCGTCGCGATACGGGTGATATTGCCGTTCGCCTGCGCCACAGCGGCGCACAGCTTGGCCAGCACGCCTTTTTCGTTCGACGCATTGACGCGGATCCGCCCCACGGCCACTGCGCCGGTCTTGGCCAGCTCGGTCCATTTCAGGTCAACCCAGAGCTCCGGATGGTCGTCATATTCGGCCAGCTTCGGGCAACTCGCGATATGCACGACAAGGCCCTTGTCAGGCTCCTGCACACCCATGATCCGGTCGCCCGGCAGGGGGCAGCAGCACTGGCCGAGATGCAGGGTTACACCAGGCATCAGGTCTGTGCCCGACACCAGCAGCCGCGCATGCTCATTGTCCAGCCGCAGCTTGTTCTCGTCGTCAAAGCGTTCGGCGCGATAGCCGGGGAAGGCCGCTTCCATGATGTCGGATGACGATACGCGCCCACGCCCGACTGCCTCGGCCATTTCCTCGCGGGTCTGGAACCCGGCAAGCTGCGCCGTGTGCGTCATCTTCACGTCGATCGGATCGATGCCCGCACGTCGCAGCGCCAGATTGATCAGGCCTTCGCCAAGCCGCCGGAATTCCATCTGGTCACGCTCGCGCACAAGGCGGCGAATGGCGGATCGCGCGCGCCCGGTGATCGTCATGGCTTCCCAGCCGACGACCGGCGCCGCGACCTTGCCACGCAGGATCTCCACCACGTCACCATTCTTCAGTGGACGGCGCAGTGATTTCACTTCGCCATTGATCCGCGCACCAATCGCCGTGTCGCCCACAGCCGAGTGAACGGCATAGGCGAAGTCCAGCGGCATGGCACCCGCCGGCAGGATGATCAGCTTGCCCTTCGGGCTGAACGCGAACACGTGCTCGCGATACATTTCCAGCTTGGCGTGCTCGAGAAACTCGCTGGCATCGGCCCCGTCCTGGATCAGTTCCGCAAAGGCTTCCAGGTTGGCGGCCGGGTCAAGACCGGCTGCACGGGCGGATTCTGCGTCAAAGCCATAGGACTTGTTCTTGTAGCCCCAGTGGGCCGCCACGCCGAACTCGGCGGTCCTGTCCATCGCCTCGGTGCGGATCTGCAGTTCCACGCGCCGATTGCCCGACGCGCGCACCGTCGTGTGCAGCGACGCATATCCGTTGGGCTTGGGCACCGAGATATAGTCGCGGAACCGGTCCGGAATGCACGCCCACAGCGTATGGACCTCGCCCAGCACACGATAGCAGGCATCGACATCCTTCACCACGATGCGGAACGCAAACAGGTCAGCCACATCGCGAAACGAAATCGACTTGCGCTCCAGCTTGCGCCACAGCGAATAGGGCTGTTTCCGGCGCCCCTTGATCTTGGCCTCGATGCCCGAAATATCCATCAGCTGGCGCAGGTCGTCATCAATGCGCTGCAGGTCGTCTGCATTTTCGGCCGCGAGTTCTTCCTGCCGGTACAGGATCGCGCGCCGCGCTTCGGGATTGAGTTCCTCGAACGCAAGATCCTCCATCTCGGCGGCCAGCGAGTAGAGGCCCACACGCCGGGCCAGCGGTGCGTAGATATCCATCGTCTCGCGCGCCGTGCGCTGGCGGCTTTCCGGCTTCTTGCGATGATGCAGGGTGCGCATGTTGTGCAGGCGGTCGGCCAGCTTCACCAGCAGCACGCGCAGGTCGCTCGTCGTGGCCAGGATGAATTTCTGGAAGTTCTCGGCCTGGGCCGATTCCTTGGACGAATATTCCAGCGCGTCCAGCTTTGTGACGCCGTCGACCAGTTCGGCCACATCGGCACCAAAGCGCACTTCGATGTCGCCAATGTCGATCTTGGTGTCTTCCACCACATCGTGCAGCAAGCCCGCCACAATGGTCACCTCGTCGAGGCGCACATCCGCCAGCAGGCTCGCAACTTCCACGGGGTGGGAATAATAGGCATCGCCGGAATCACGCGTCTGCGTGCCATGATGCAGCTTGGCGAAGTCATAGGCCGCGCCCAACAATTCGGATTTCACACGGGGGTGATAGGCCCGCACCTTCGCGATCAGCTCCTCGCGCGACAGCACGTGGCGGTGTTCAGCCTGATTTTCAGTCGAAACTGTCGTGCCAGCCGCCTCGCCAGCCCCTTTGTCCTTCGCGGAAAGGGCGCTGCCGTCCATGGAGCCTCCTAGAGCCGGTCGTCGCGTCCGGACTCGATTTCAGCCTGATAGGCGCGCATCACGTCGTCTTCGGTGGCTGCCGGGCCGGACATCAGCGCGATGCGATCGGCTTCGCGCTCGCTTTCCTCGCTCGGACGCACTTCCTGCAGGTTGGAGATCATCGCTTCCTTGACGACTTTCAGGTCGACCGACTCTTCCGCGATCTCGCGCAGCGACACGACCGGATCCTTGTCATTGTCCCGATCCACCGTTAGGGGCGAGCCTTCGCGGATCATGCGTGCGCGGTGCGCTGCGAGCAGGACGAGCTCGAAACGGTTTGGCACTTTCTGGATGCAGTCTTCGACGGTCACTCGGGCCATGGGCAGTCAATCTCCTTGAAGCCGCCCCTTATATGCAGTGCAGCACGCCGGCGCAACCCAGCTATTGCGCCTGAAACGCAGCCTGAGTATGCCAGTCATATAAGAAATTTCGGCGTTTTATTAGCCGCGAGCCTAAATCATCGGAGGAATAAAGCCAATGGCCTTTTACAAGGACGAGCGTATTGCGCTGTTTATTGACGGGGCGAACCTCTATTCCGCCGCCCGCGCCGTGGGTCTGGAGATCGATTTCCGCAAGCTATTGAAGGAATTCCAGGGCAAGGGCCGCCTGCTCAGGGCCAACTACTACACCGCCCTGGTCGAAACGGACGAATACAGCCCGATCCGCCCTCTCGTCGATTGGCTGGCCTATAATGGCTACACCGTCATCAAGAAGCCCGCGCGGGAGTTTACCGACCGCGAAGGCCGCAAGCGCGTGCGCGGCAGCATGGATGTCGAACTGGCCGTAGACATGCTCGAAACCGCCCGCAATATTGATCATATCGTCCTGTTCAGCGGAAACGGTGATTTCCGGCGCGCTGTCGAGGCCGTGAAGGCGCGCGGCGTGCGCGTCTCGGTCGTCTCCACCGTGGCGTCCAATCCGCCCATGATTTCCGATGACCTGCGCCGGGAAGCCGACAATTTCATCGACCTGGAAGACCTCGGCGAACTCGTCGCCCGCCCCCGCCAGGGATTTTCCGGTGATGACGATTCGGACGAAGGCGAGGACTGACCCCGCCATGCGAAGGCTCATCCTGAGCGAAGTCGAAGGACGAGCCCGGCAAATTTCGCCCTCCCCGCGCCCATCTCCACCACAACGGCCCAAGACGTAAGGCAGATCACACCATCCTGTCGCACAACTCCCCCGCCAGGCGTATATTGGCCAGGCCGCGGGGGTGCCCTCCTGCGCGGTCACCTGTAACGGGCGCGGGATGGCGGGCAGAAGGTGCGCACGTTCCAGACCAACAGACTCAAAACGCGGGCCCGGAGCTTTCCTCCCGCGCACTTTTCCGAGAAAGCCGGATGGCGCCCGCCAGTCCGGCTTTTCCTGCTGCGTCTAACCCGCCTTCATACCGAGTGCGAGCCTGTCGGCCTCACCCGTGAGGCGCCCACGGACGTGTTCGGAGTCTGCGCCGAAATAGGCGTCTGAAACCATGGTCAGCCCATCGAGAAAATCGGTCGCGACGCGGGTTATGTCTGCCGGACTGGCGGCATCGCCCGGATCGCGGGAGGCCAGCGCCGTCAGCCCGGCCAGCACGATCCGCTCATGAATGGCCGGTGACCAGGCATCCTTGTTCGCGATCAGGTACTGGTTACAGAAGTCTGCAAAAGACGTCTCGCTGAACAGCCATTTTTCATGCACCTCCCAGAAATAGTCCGCCGTATGGACCAGTTCCGGATCGGCGCCGCGCGGCACGACGGTCGCAGCAACCAGCTCTAGCCATTTTGACCGCGATTTCGAGGGAATGGACGCCGTGATGATGTGCGCGACGGCATAGACGGGCACGTCGTCCAGCTGCTCCGGCGTATGGTCGGCAAGATATTGATCGAAGGCAGGCTGCGAATGGGCCTGCGTCACGATGCGCGACATCACAGTCTGCATGGCGGCCGCATCAGCAGCTGGCTGCGAAGGCATCGGCCCTTTGGCTGCGCCCTGTCCGGCTCCGCGTTTCCTGACGGAATTATAGATGATCACACCGGCGACGAGGGCCACCACAGCAATGATGGCGATCATGCCAAAGTCGGGATTGTCCATGGCTTTCTCCCTTGTCAGCCCCTGTGGCGACTAAGGTCAAAAACTTAACATCAGGCGAATCTAGCGCCGCCTATCCGGCCGCACGTAGACCACATCCGTCCTGCGCCAGGCCTGCACGACCGTCAGAAGCGCCCAAACCCAGTTCGCGACCAGCACGAGAACGCCAATGCCGCCAAAGGCAATCAGCACGATCCCTACCGGGATCAGCAACAATTGTATGATCGCCGTTCCGATGCGCCCGATGAAAAACGTGCCAAGCCCCGGAATGAAGAAATTCAGGATGAAAGCAACGAGTTTGAACGTGCCTTTGGTCGCGCCCACGGCAACGCGGCCAGCCAGCTGGCCAGCACCCGGCCTCTGCGCAATCAACTGGTCTCTCTCATGCTCACTGGTTGGATAATCACTCATAGCGGCCATGTGGCCCTGTTAACCCTGTCCTTCAATGCCCGTGCGAGGCGAATTCACCGCGCTGGCACATGTGCCGCAATCAGCTGCGGCCCCTCGGCGGCAAAGGCGCGCGCCAGCGCTGCGTCAAAGGCCTCTCCCGACCCCACTGCCACCGCCGGCACACCCATGCTTTGCGACAGGGCCACCCAGTCAATCTCCGGCTGGTCCAGTTCCAGCATGCTTTTCGCCGTTGGCCCCGGATTGCCGGCGCCCGTGCGCGCCAGCTCGATGTTCAGGATACGGTAGGAATGGTTGACGAACACGACCGTCACCACGTTCGCCCCTTCCCGCGCCATGCTCCACAGCGCCTGGTTGGTATACATGGCCGCGCCATCCCCGGTCAGGCACAGCACTTTCCTGTCCCTCGCCGCCAGGGCGGCACCCAGCGCAAGCGGCATGCCCTGCCCGATGGCACCTCCCGTCAGCATCATCCAGTCATGCGGCCTGGCCTTCTGCGTCATCAGGAAGGCTGGCAGTCCGTTCGACACGCCATCATCCGACACGAAACTCCCCTCCGGCAGGTGGCGCGCGATCGACGCTCCCACGCTGGCTGCATTCAGCGCCCCGGACGGCGTGCCCGGCTGCTCCAGCGCAGCGAAAGGCGCCGCCTCATTCGCGCCCAGCCCGTCAGCCAGCGCGCCAAGGATGGCCGCACTGTCGCTTTCCGGTCCGCCCACAATCATCGTGGTGCACCCTTCCGGCACCAGCACGCTCGGCTTGCCTGGATAGGCAAAAAAGGCCACCGGCACCTGCGTGCCCGCCACCAGCATCAGGTCACAGCCTTCAAGGTCGGCCATCGCGCCTTCGGCAAAATACTGCATCCGGTCGGGAATGAACCGCCCGGCCCCGCGCGCCTGACGCGGGAAGAACGTGTCCGTCATCACGCGTACACCGGCCGCCTTCAGCCGCGCGGCAATCGCCAGCCCGCTTTCAGTCAGCGCCGTACCATTGATCAGCACCATTGGCTTTTTCGCGGCCCTGATCGCCGCCACAGCCGCATCGACCCGCTGGGCGTCCGGCGCGCGCAGCAGCGGCCGCGCGCGTTTCGCGCCCGGCCTGCCGCCTTCGAGCCAGGCTGTGTCTGCCGGCAGGATCAGCGCCGCAGGGCCGGAGACCGGCGACAGGCTGGCCTCCCACGCTTCCGCCGCCAGCTCGCCCGCCGTTTCCGCCCTGTCAGCCGATTTGATCCATACCGAGTTTGGCCCCGCCATGCCCCTGATGTCGGATGCAAGCGGCGCATCGTAACGTTGGTGCGGCACCGCATGGTCGCCGATAACATTGACCATCGGTGTCCAGGCCCGGCGCGCATTGTGGATGTTGGCCCCCGCGTTCAGATAACCCGCGCCAAGGTGCAGCAGCGTCATCGCCGGGCCGCCCGCCACCCGCGCAAACCCGTCCGCCGCCCCCGTCGCAACGCCTTCGAACAGGCACAGGACGGATTGAATGCGCGGTTCATGGTCCAGCGCGGTGACAAGGTGCATCTCGGACGTGCCCGGATTGGCGAAACAGGCAGAGACACCATGATCAGCCAGGGTCGAGACGAGGGCTTCCGCGCCAGTCATGTTACGTTCAGCTGAATGGCTCATTATCGTCCTGCCCTTTGTTGTGTCAGCGCTTGTCTAGCGCGTTCGCCCGAAGGGTCAAAGCGGGACGGACCGCGAAGGCCGTGGCAGACATGGTGTTCCTGTCGGCAACTTTGCGATCCGTCCCTCAGCCAGAGGGGATCTGGCTGAAGCCGCCAGAATGGACGGGCGACTCGCGGGGCACTCTAGGCAACGGGAAACACAATTGCGACGCCCGAATCGGAAAAAATGAGACGAGAGTCACGAATTTTTCAGGATCAGGCGCCAATAGATACTACAGGATCAGATACAGAACCCGCATAAAGCAACTCAACCTGGCCCTTTCTCAGGTCCAGCGTGCGCCCCTGGTTCATATAGCCCTTTTCGGTAATCTCGCCCGCGTCCGCTTGCGGCGGTGTCTCCTGCAGCAGGATCCGGGCGATTCGCGCCGATGGCTTTGGATTGGCCGCATTGTGTTTCTGCAGACCCGCCTTCACGGCCGCGATGACTTTAGGATGCCGCGACAGGTCGGCCATCGGCAGGGCTTCACCAACAAGGCGCTGGCACCAGGCCTCGTTGAGAAAGCCCAGCAGGCAGATTTCATCCCGGTTGAGGCCGCACACGACCGCATCGGACAGCGCGCCCCCCGTCGCCGCCACGGCTTGAACCCGCACCGTGCCAGCCGACACCCAGGTCCCGCTCGCCAGCTTGAATTCCTCGGCGGTGCGCCCGTCAAACGCGAGGCCTTTTTCCGGCTGCTCGGGATCGACGAACCGAACCGCGTCGCCCAGCCGGTAATAGCCTTCCTCGTCGAACGCCGCAGCGGTCTGCTCCGGGTTTCGGTAATAGCCGGGCGTCACGTTGACACCCTTCACGCGCAGCTCCAGTTTACCGGCATTCGGCACCAGCTTGAACGTATTGCCCGGCAGCGGCAGTCCGATCAGGCCCATCACATCATTCGGCCAGTGCACATTTGATGCGGTCGGCGATGTCTCGGTCGCGCCGTAACCAGCTGACAGCGAGATACGCTCGCCAGTCACCCGCACCGCCACGGCCTGGATACGCTCATAGATATCCTGCCCCATCGCGGCGCCGCCATAAGCCATGCAGATCAGGCGCCTGAAGAAGGCCTCGGCAAGGGCGTCATCCCGCTCCAGTTCCGTCGCAAGGGCCGCCCAGGCCGCCGGAACGGTCGTGTGCTGCGTCGTGGAGATTTCCTTCAGGTTCCGGATCATTTCCGGCAGGCGGGCCGGCGTCGGCGCGCCCTGGTCGAGATACAGCGTTCCGCCCCAGTCCAGCATGTTGTGAAGGATGGAATGCGCGCCATAGGTATGGCTCCACGGCAGGAAATTGCACATCACCTGCGGCCCGCCGGTGATCGCCTCGAGGCGCGCCTCGTCCCAGACCGACCGGATCATCTTCGCATTGGCCGCCACCATGCCATGCAGGTTGATCACGGCCTTCGGCTCGCCGGTCGAACCGGATGTCAGCATGTATTTCGCCACCGTATCGGGGCGTAGCGCCGCATAGGCCGCATCGACAGCCTCGGTCGGCTCCTTGGCAAAGAGGCCGATATTGGCGCAGTCGCAGCCCTTCGGCTCATGGCGGCTGTAAAGAACCAGCCGGTTGCCAACGCCCATGCCATCCAGTCCGCGCTGATACGCGGCGCCATCCTCGACATAGATGAATTTCGGCTTGGTCAGCTGGTCGATATATTTCAGGCGCGCAAAGTCCTGACTCAGCAACGCATAGGCCGGTGTCACCGGCACGACCGGGCTGCCCGTCCACATCGCCGCATACATGACCAGCGCATGGTCAATCGCATTCGACGACAGGATCATCACCGGCGTATCCGGCCCCGCGCCCGCATCGATAAAGCCCTGCGCAAGCCGCCGCACGCGCTCCAGCCCTTCCCCATAGGTCATCTCCCGCCATCCGTCGGATGCCGGGTTTTCCGGCACCCGCTCGGCCAGCCAGACACGGCCCGGCGCCTCGGCCGCCCACTTCACCAGCGGCGCCAGCATGTGCGGTGGACAGGGCTTCAGGGGGTGCCCGTTATTCAGGTAGATCGTCCCGTCGGCACGCCGGTCGACGTCCAGTCTGAGCGGAAGATAAGGCACTTCGCGGAAAGGAAGGCTTGAGGAACTCATGTTATGCCTTTTGTATGTATGTGAATGACGGCGCCGCAATGCCTGCAATGGACCGCGTCAGGATCATGGCGCAACAGGCCACAGGTTTCGCACTCCTGCTCCACCTTGTCGGTCGGCCGCAGGATCGCCCGGATCAGCCGCAGGAACAGGGTCAGGCCCAGCACCATAATGAGTATGGAAATCACCTTGCCGCTGTCTCCCACCAGCAGAATGTCGCCATAGCCCGTCGTCGTCAGGCTCGTCACCGTGAAATACAGCGCATCAAGATACGAATCGACATCCTCATTGATGTGAACCTGCGAGACATAGACCAAAGCGGCCATGATGAAGATGAACACAACAAGGTTCGTCACCCGGTCGATGATCTGCTCGTGGCGTGTAATGAAGCCCCACATGCGGCCGGCCCGCTTGATGAAGGTGAAGGCCCTGACGGCTCGAACAGCCCGCAATACCCGCAGGAAGGCCAGGTTGGCCACCAGCAGGGGCGCAAACATGGTAATGACGACGATCAGATCCGCCCACGGCATGAACCGCGTCAGGAATCGCCGCTTCGATTTTGCAATATAGAACCGCGCCATTAGGTCCAGCAGGATTACGGCACCGATGGCATAGTCTATTCCGTAATGCTGCGACCCGCGCTCCGCAAAGGGCGCTACAAGGAAATACATGATTGTCAGCAGGTCGAAGATCAGCATCGCCCAGCGGAACGTGAAGGGCCATTTACCATGCCCCTCATACAGCCAGAACAGGCCCCGGTTCAGCCCCTTGCGGTCACTCAAGCCTGAGGCTCCAGCGTCTCGTTGAATCGCACCGGCTTGCCGCCGCCCCTGGCGACAATCTCGCCGTCGCGCATCACAAAGCCGCCGCGCACAATGGTCGCCACCGGCCAGCCGGTCGCCTCGAACCCGTCAAATTGTGTCCAGCCGCATTTCGACTTGGACCATTCCGCCGTGATGGTCTCCTTGCGCTTCAGGTCCACGACCGTGAAATCGGCATGATAGCCTTCGGCGATGCGGCCCTTGTCGGCGAGGCCGAACACGCGCTGCGGCCCCGCGCTGGTCAGCTCCACGAAACGCTGCAGGCTCAGCTTGCCGTCATTCACATGGGTCAGCATCACCGGCACCAGCGTCTGAACGCCCGGCATACCGCTGGGGCTCGCCGGATAGGGCCGTTCCTTTTCCTCGATCGTGTGTGGCGCGTGGTCGGTGGCCAGCACATCGACAATCCCGGCATTGAGCGCACGCCACAGCGCATCCTGATGGCGCTGTTCGCGCACCGGCGGGTTCTGCTGTGCAAAGCCCTTCAGCCGGTCGTAGCAATCGGGCGCCGCCAGCGTCAGGTGGTTGGGCAGCACCTCCACGCTGGCGACATCCTTGGCGTCGCGCAGCAATTCCATTTCTTCAGCGGTGGAAATGTGCAGCACATGGATACGCTTGCCGCAGGCCCGCGCGATGCGCAGCAGGCGCCGCGTCGACGAAACCGCCGCTTCCACGTCCCGCACGACAATGTGGCTTTGCCAGTCTCCCGTCACCGCCAGCTCGCGGCGCTCAGCCAGCCGGTACTCGTCTTCGGAATGGAATGCGGCCCGGCGCTTGATCGCGCGCAGCACGGCTTCAACGCCTTCATCATCCTGCACCAGCAGGTCGCCCGTGGACGCCCCCATGAACACCTTGACGCCGCAGCAGCCCGGCGTGGCCTCCATCTCGGCCAGAACGCCGACATTGTGGTGCGTCGCGCCCGCATAGAAGGCATGGTCAATGTCCATCCGCTCCTTGGCACGAGCCAGCTTGTCGGCCAGCATTTCGGGGCTGGTCGTCGACGGATTGGTGTTCGGCATCTCGAACACCGCAACCACGCCGCCCAGCGCAGCAGACCGCGCGCCGGTCTCAAGGTCTTCCTTCCAGTCCAGCCCCGGCTCACGGAAATGGACCTGGCTGTCGATCACGCCCGGCAATATGTGCAGCCCGATGGCGTCATAGGTCTCGCCCGCGCTGGTGCCTGACAGGTCGCCAATCGCAACGATCCGCTCGCCGCGTACGCCAATATCGGTGCGGGTCTGGCCGCCGGGTGTGACAACGGTGCCGCCACGCAGGATCAGGTCAAATGTCTTCTTCATGGCTTCCTTATGCTACTGCGCGCGGCACCTGTCATCCCGTACGAGTGCAGTCGCGCGCGGGCACAGCACGAAAGACACTGACAAACCGCTCAGCGCCCACTAGGTTGACCGTATGTCAAAGCGCATCATTCCCGACCGATCCATCATCCGCCTGTCCGGCCCGGACATGCTGGCCCTGCTCGAGCGCACGGTCACACATTCCGTCGACAACTGGAACACCGGCGAGATGCGCTATGGCGCGCTGCTGACCCCCCAAGGCAAGATTATCGCCGATTACCTGGCCATGCTGTCGCTCGACAATATCTATCTTGATGTGCACAGCGGCGCCGCGGATGAACTGGAAAAGCGGCTCAAGCTGTTTCGCCTGCGCTCGGACGTCGTGATCGAACGCCTGACCGAAGATGTCGTCACCGAAGGAAGCTGGGTCGATGTCCGCTCCACTCACCTGCCCCACCGCGCCATATCACCGAAGGCCGAGATCGGCCTCGAAATGACCCGCGAGGAATGGCACGCCGCCCGAATCGCCGCCGGTGTTCCCGAATGGGGCGCGGACTACCGCGGCTCGGAAGTTTTCCCGACCGACGTGAACCTCGATGTCATGGGCGGGATCGACTACAGGAAAGGCTGCTTTGTCGGCCAGGAAGTCGCCAGCCGCATGAAGCGCAAGGGCAAGATCCGCAAGCGCACCCTGCCCGTTCACGGCGACGGCCTGAAAGTCGGCGCCGACGTGCTGGCCGGTTCCTCCATCGGTACCATTTCCAGCGTGTCAGGCACCCACGGCCTTGCGCTCCTGCGCACCGACCGGCTGGTCTCGGCCGAAGCCGCCGGCCACGCCTTCACCTGCGGCGGCCGCCCCATCACCATCGACCGTCCGGCCTGGCTGGACCTCGAACTGATCGCCCTGTCGGCCGCCAATGACTGACGCGCTCCACTGCGCCTGGGCGCCGCTTGATGACCCGCTTTATCGCGGCTACCATGACACGGAATGGGGCGTGCCGGAGCGCGACCCGCGCGCGCTGTGGGAAAAGCTCCAGCTGGACGGCATGCAGGCCGGACTGTCCTGGATCACGATCCTGCGCAAACGCGACTCCATTCGGGAGGAATTCGACGGCTTCGACCCCGAGCGCCTTGTCCGCTGGACACCGGCCCGCATCGCGAAGGCGCTTCAGAACCCAGGTATCATCCGCAGTCCGAAAAAGATCGAAGCCACGATCGGCAATGCCCGCACCTTCCTCGACATGGCCGAAGCGGGTGAGGATTTCTCGGACTATTGCTGGAACTGGGTGGGCGGCAAGCCCATCGTCAATCGCTGGAAGGACTTCCGGCAGGCCCCGACATTCACCGACTGGTCGACAGCCATGTCCAAGGACCTGAAGAAACGGGGTTTCAAGTTTGTCGGCCCCACGATCGTCTACGCCTGGGCACAGGCAGTCGGCATGGTGAATGACCATGATGTAACTTGCCCGCGCCATAAAGCTGTACAGGAGTCCGGATCATGAAACGCTTTGCCATCATTACACTCGCAAGCCTGCCACTGCTCGCAGCCTGCACGGCCACCTCCGGCGTTGACTACCGCAAGCAGGTCGCCTGGAACCGCTGCGCCAGCTCGCCGGGGCCTGAAGCCCGCGCGTCCTGCATCAAGACACAAATCGCACTTTTGGAAGCCGCCGACCGGGCCCAGGCTGAAAGCCTTGAGGCCCGCCGACAAGAGGCTGAAGACCGCCAGGCGCAGGCCGAAGCGCATGGTGTTCCGCCCGAGGCGGCCAAACAGACAACCGATTCCGGTCTGCGCTGGCCAGAATAAACGTGTGCATGTCTTCTCTCGACCCTGAGCCAAACGCGGTTTAGACCTAGTTCATTGAATTAGCGATCATTCGAGGCGCAGACCCCAATGCGCTCACCCTGAGGGCAAGATGAAAACTGCAGTCATATCGGCGACCGGTCTCTGGACGCCACCGCATGCGATTTCCAATGAAGAACTCGTCAAAAGCTACAATGCGTGGGCCGACAGCTGGAATGTCGCCTACGCAGCCGAGATCGGCGCGGGCACGGTTGACCCGAAAACCCATTCCTCGGTCGAATTCATCGAAAAGGCGTCAGGCATCAAGTCGCGCTTCGTGGTCGACAAAGACGGCATCATCGACCCTGAAACCATGGCCCCGCGGATTGACGAACGTCCCAACGAGCAGATCTCCGTCATGGCCGAAATGGCCGTTCTGGCGGCGCGCGAGGCGCTTGAGCGTGCCGGCCGCAAACCTCAAGACGTTGACGCCGTCATCTGCGCCGCGTCGAACATGCAGCGCGCCTATCCCGCCATGGCCGTCGAGATTCAGGATGCGCTCGGCTGCACCGGCTTCGCCTTCGACATGAACGTGGCCTGTTCATCCGCCACGTTCGGTATCCAGACAGCAGCAGACTTCATCCGCAGCGGCAGCGCAAAGTCTGTCCTGATGGTCAATCCGGAAATCTGTTCCGGCCACCTCAACTTCACCGACCGTGACAGCCATTTCATCTTTGGTGACGTGGCCACGGCCGTGCTGGTCGAGGAAGAAAGCATTGCCCCCCACGGGCACTGGAAAATCATGGGCACCAAGCTGAAGACCGAGTTCTCGAACAATATCCGCAATAATTTCGGCTTCCTGAACCGCGCTGCACCGGAAGGCATCGGCGCGCCGGACAAGCTGTTCGTCCAGGAAGGCCGCAAGGTGTTTCGCGAAGTGGTGCCCATGGTCGCCAACATGATTGCCGAACATCTGGCCGAGCTTGGCCTGCAGGGCTCTGACCTGCGCCGCATGTGGCTGCACCAGGCCAATGCCAACATGAACCGGCTCATCTCGTCAAAGGTCCTCGGACATGAAGCGACAGATGATGAGAGCCCCACTGTGCTCGACACCTATGCCAATACGTCCTCGGCAGGGTCGATCATCGCCTTTCACAAGCATTCGGGAGACTTCAGGCCCGGTGACAAGGGCCTGATCTGCTCGTTCGGGGCGGGGTATTCAGCCGGATCGGTCTTTGTCGAAAAGACGGCCTGAAACGCCAGCCTATTCTTCGAGGTCTTCGGCGAACATGTCGCCCCACAGCGCGCGGCGGCTGGCACGGAAGGCTTCGACGACAACGATGATACAGCCGCCGAGCAACACGCAGAATGGCAGCGTCTGGCCGGAAACGAACTGGGTCATCATGTCGATCATGTCTGGTCCTTGCCCGGCCGGGATTTTAGCGGCGGCCTGTTGCCTGTGATATGCAATGCTTATGCCTGAAAGGACTTAACACCGCATTTTCCAATCGAGGCAGAAATGGGGTCAGTTCGTAACCGGATCGCCTCCGTTTCTTTACCCTTGCTACCAATAGCTTAAAGATGGCCCTGATGAGCACTCCCGTGAAGCGTTCTGTTAAACCTCCTCGCGTCTGGCAGCGCATGCTGTCGGGGCGCAGGCTCGACCTTGCCCACCCCTCTCCCGTGGATGTCGAGATCGAGGACATTGCGCATGGCCTGGCCCGCGTCGCGCGCTGGAACGGCCAGACAAAGGGTGGTCATGCCTTCTCGGTGGCCGAGCATTCCATCATCGTGGAATCGCTGTGCCGTCAGCTTCAACCCGGCCTCAATCCACGCGACTGCCTGACGGCCCTGCTGCATGACAGCCCCGAATACGTGATCGGTGACATGATCTCGCCCTTCAAGGCGCTGCTTGGCGAAAGCTACAAGTCTATCGAGTCCCGCCTGCAGGAAGCCATCCACATCCGGTTCGAACTGGCCCCGGTAACGCCGGTGCGGCTCAAGAAGCTGATCAAGAAGGCCGACCATATCTCGGCCTGGTTCGAGGCGGTCCAGCTGGCCGGGTTCTCCGAGGAAGAATCCAACAAGCTGTTCGGCAAGCCGCCGGAAGGCATCCGGCTCAGGCTGAAACCACTTGCCGTGCCCGATGCGCAGGCCGCATTCCTTGCCCGCTACAGCCAACTCCACTCTGAAGTCGAAATGAGCAAACGGCGATGACCTATTCCGTACTGATTGGTCTCTCGGCCGTGATGGTGGCCGTGCAGGACGACACACCGCTGGTGCTCGTCACGCGGCGCGATACCGGGGAAGACGCCCTGCCCTTTGGCCCGTTCGACCCTGAACGCCACCGCACGTTCGACCTGTCCCTTCGCGGCTGGGTCCGCGAACAGACCGGGTTCGAACTCGGCTATGTGGAACAGCTCTACACGTTCGGCGACAAGGATCGCGAGACGCCCGAAGCGACGCTCGCCGATGCCCCGCCATCAGCGCGGGTCATCTCCGTCGGTTACCTGGCGCTGATGCCGGAAGCGGCCCCCACCGGCGACCAGTTCGAAGCCCGCTGGCAGGGCTGGTACCGCTACTTCCCGTGGGAAGACCTGCGCAATGGCCGGCCTGCAATGCTCGACGCAGAGATCACGCCGCATCTTCACACGTGGGCGGCAGGCAACGAACGCCGGCTTGAGCGCGCCCGGATCACCTTCGGCCTCGATGGCCACCGCTGGGTCGAAGAGCGAGTGCTGGAGCGGTATCAGCTGCTCTATGAGGCGGGGCTTGTGGCGGAATGCGCCCGCGATGCCGGCCTGCCGAAGCCAACCACATGTTTCGGCGCAAGCATGGCCTCCGACCACCGCCGGATTCTTGCCACTGCGCTCTCGCGCCTGCGGGGCAAGATAAAATACCGGCCCGTCGTGTTCGAATTGCTGCCTGAGCGTTTCACACTCTCGGCGCTGCAGCGCACCGTGGAAGCCATTCTCGGCCTGTCGTTACATACGCAGAACTTCCGGCGCGCCCTGGACAAGACAGACCTTGTCGCAGGCACGGGACGCCTGGAAACCAGTACGGGCGGACGTCCGGCAGAACTGCATGAATTCCGCCGGGACTATGTCCGCGGCATCGCCGCACCGGGTCTCGCAACACCGCGCAAGACCCAGGAATGATCAGTCGAGGCCTTCCGGCTGCCCCACGATGACGTAGGTGAACCTGTCGGGTGACAGGTATTCCTTCGCCACGCGGTTCACGTCTTCCAGCGTCACGGCATTCATGTTGGCGTTGCGCGTGTCGAAATAGTCGATGCCGAGTTCTTCCTGGCGCACGCCCATCATCTGGTCTGCAATCTTCGCGTTCGAATCGAAACCCAGCGCGTAGGAACCCGTGAGATAGGCCTTGGCATCGGACAGTTCTTCCTCGGTCACGCCATCGGCGACGAACTGGCTGAGTTCATCCTTGATGCCCGCGAGGAACTCGCCGGCGCTTTCATTCTTTGTCTGTCCGCCACCGCTCCAGGTGTTGAGATGATCGGACGTGGAAAGCCCCGTATAGACGCCATAGGTCAGCCCCTTCTCGACCCGCAAAGTCTTCATCAGGCGGCTCTCAAAGCCACCCCCGCCGACCGTGTAGTTCAACACATAGGCCGTGAAGAAATCAGGATGATCCCGCGGCAGTCCCGGCGCCGAAAAGGAAACGAGGCTTTGCGGTTGTGGCAGGTCGACGATGATCGGCTCGGCCAGAGCGTCTGGCAGGACGATGTCGGCAACGGTTCCGGTTTCGCTCGTTTCAGGCAAATCCGCCATCACCTTGTCGATCATCGGCGCCAGTTCTTCCGGCGTCACCGCACCCACAGCGGTCACCAGCAGCCTGTCCTTCACCATCAGCTTGCGCATGTGTTCGCGGGCAAGGTCCGGCGTCAGCGCCGTAATGCTTTCAGCGCTCGTTTGCCGCGCATAGGCGTGTTCGGGATACATCGCATCGGTCAGCGCCTTTCGCGCCAGCCAGTTCGCGCTTGTCTCGCGCTGCTTGATGGCGATCAGGTTCTCGCGTTGGAAGCGCTCGAACGGGCCAGCATCAAAACGGGGCGCCGCGAAGGCCGTGGCAATCAGATCCATCGCATCGGATGCATTGTCGGTCAGCATCGAGCTTGAACAGCTTGTCCAGTCATTGCCGGTCGAGCAGCCGAAACTCATGTTCAGCTCTTCCATCCGGGTCTGGAAACCCAGCGAGTCGAGATCGCCCGCGCCCTCATTCATGTTGTAGACGACAGAATCAGACAGGCCTTCGAGGCCGTCGGGATCTGACGTTTCCCCGCCTTTCCAAGCCATCTCCAGCGAGAGGATGGGAATGGAGGGTTCCGAAACGAGCCAGACGGAAACGCCGCCGGGCGTCACGAATTGCTGTATTTCGGCAAAGTCGCCCTTGTGGACATCAACCTTCATCGCCGGTTCGGCAATGACATCGGTCAGCGTCTCTGGGGCCGGTTCCAGCAGCGGCTGGGTCGTACATGCGCCAAGGACCAGAGCGGTCGCGGCACCCATCATCAGCTTCAGGCGTGTCATGCTACTGGTCTCCTTCGGCTGGAACGAGTTCGGATTCGATATAGTGCCGGTCCTCTCCGAACACTTTGCGAACGGCCGCAAGGGCCTCTTCTGTCGTGATCGAGCGAACCGCATCAGGATAGTTCAGGATGTCATCGACTGTGCCGCCCAGGGCCAGCGTGGAGCCGAACGTGTTGGCCATAGCAGACTGGCTGTCGCGACCATAGATCGCCTCGGCCGCCAGTGAATTGCGCGCCCGCACCACTTCGGCATCGGTGAAGCCTTCGGCCAGCACTTCGCGAACTTGCGCCATGACGGCCGTGTCCAGTTCCTCCAGCGACACGCCATCGACCGGGCTGGCGCTGATAACGGCCGGGCCTTCATCATGCAGCGTTGTCCACGCATATGTGTTCACGTCTATGGCGATCTGTTCATCCTCGACCAGCGCCTGGTAGAGCCGGCTGGTCATTCCGCCGCCCAGCACTGCCAGGCCAACGTCCAGGGCATAGGATTCGCGTTGCTGCCGGGTCTGTGACAGGCCGGTATAATACCGGCTCCAGATCGGCTGGCGTACCTTGGGATCAGCATGCACGATCAGCTGCGTCTCGGCCAGCAATGGAACCGGCGCCCATTTGCGGGTCCCGTCCACAGTGCCGGTGGGTTCGATCTGGCCGTAAGTCGCCTCGGCAAGTGCACGCACCTCGTCGGCCGTTACGTCACCGGCGACAACTAGGATCGCATTCTCGGGGGAATAGTATTTTTCGTAGAAGGCCATGCCGTCTTCCGGCGTCAGGGCGGCAACCTCGTCCATCTCACCGATCACGGTGATTTCATAGGGGTGTCCCTTCCACAGCGCCGACAATACCTGCTCCTGCAGGATAGCACCGGGATTGTTCTCGATCCGTTGGCGACGCTCCTCCTTTACGACATCACGCTCCGAAATGAACGGCCCCTTCGGATCATCATTGATCTTGAGGTTGACCATGCGCTCGGCCTCGAGTTCCATCATCCTGCCCAGTTGGGGTTTGGCCACGCGCTCGAAATAGGCTGTATAGTCCCAGCTGGTGAAGGCGTTCAGCTGGCCGCCATTGCGCTGCACGATCGTGGTGAATTCCTCGGGCCCGAGATTCTCGGTCTCCTTGAACATGACATGCTCGAAAAGGTGCGCGAGGCCGGACTTGCCCGGATCTTCGTCAACGGCGCCGACCTTGTACCACACCATATGCGTGACGACCGGGGCGCGGTGATCGGGCACGACCACGACCTCCATACCATTGTCGAGCGTGAAGGTTTCCGGCGACCACGCGGCATCGTCCGCCAGCGCGGCCGGGAACAGGAGAGCGACCGCGAGCAGCCCCCCGGTGATTATCCGTTTCATGGGCGTACTCCGTCTCATCATCTCTGGTATTCCGCGTTGGGTGTGATCAGGTTCCAGGCAATTTCAGTCGGGCTGAGCCAGTCGACTTCTCGATGACGATATCGCCCCCGCCTGTTGCATTGTCGGTGCGGGCCGCTTCAAGGTCTTCCGCATTGTCCTTGCGCCAGAACAGCAGCGTATCGACAACGCCGGACGATTTCCGGATCGTCTTGGTCTCTTCATAGTCAACCTGCGAGCGGACCATCGGGTTGACGGCGTTCGCGCCAGCCGCCGCGACAAGCGCGCGCTCAGACTTGCTGGCATCCTTGCCGATCGTCGAGCCAAAGGCGGTAGCGATTTCCGTGCGGGACGGATCGACTTCCGCTGGTAGCGAGCCGCCAGCCTGCGGCGGACGCAGCGCATATTCCGGCGGCACGATCAATGGCGCCTTGGTCACCACGCGGAATTCGTCAGGCGTACGGGCACCGCTGCTGCCGGAACTGCACGCGGTGGTCACGGCAATGGCAGCCCCCGCTGCAATCAAAAGTACGGGTTTCATCATGATAGGGCGTCCTCGCCTTGGTTTGGCATCGGTTTAATCGTCATTTTTCAAGCTTTAGCCTGCTTTCGGCCCGACAGTAAGAACTGGTCGACAAACAGCAAGACTGCACCAACACTAATTGCAGCATCGGCAACGTTGAAGACCCATGGGAAAAACAGGTCACTCGCGTTGATAAAGTCAACAACGGCGCCGAAACGCACCCTGTCGATCAGGTTTCCGAACGCGCCACCGACAACCATGGCCAGTGACAGTTTCAGCAGCCGCCCCTCCGCGCGCATCAGCCAGACGAGGAAGCCGAGGGCGATCACGAGCATGACCGCGCTCAGCACCCAGCGCATAATGCCTTCAGATTGCAGGAATCCATAGCTCATGCCCCGGTTCCACAGCATGCTGAAATCGATCGGCCCGGGCAGAGGGATCGTCCCGCACGTACTGGGCGCATCCAGACACGGCAGCGCATTGAATCGCGGCTCTGACAGGACCAGCCATTTCGTCACCTGATCGGCCAGGACGACGACAGGCACGAGGGCCAGCGCCCAGATATTTGCCGGATTGAACTTCATGGGCAGCAGATTGCAGACCCCGCCGGGCCAATCAAGCGATTCTCATCAGTCATGCGTCGCATCCCAGGCCTTCACCGTCAGGGCGTCGCGGGGCGTAATATCCGGGAAAGCCGGGTCGGCACTCACCGGATCGAAGTATTTCCAGCTGCGGCGGCATTTCACACCGCTGGCCTTGACCGGATAGACGATCACGCCCGGCGTATCGTCCAGCGTGAACCCGCCGCCCTCGCCCTCAGCCGAGTGGACAAGTTCTGCGCCTGACGTGATGAACAGGTCGCCCGCATCTTCGCCCTCGAAGGCCGCAATCAGCGCTTCGTCTGCAACAAGCACGCGCGGTGTGGATTCCAGCGAGGCGCCGATACGCTTCTCGCGGCGCTCCACTTCCAGCGCCCCCGTCACCACGCGCCGCACGGTGAAGATCTTCTCCCACCGCGCCGCAAGACCGTCATCCCGCCAGCCGTCCGGCGTGTCCGGGAACTGCAGCAGGTGCACGGAGGGCGCGCGGTCCTTCAGGTGGCTTTCGAGGAAAGCCTCCTCCATCGTAAACGGCATGACCGGCGCGAGCCATGTCAGCAGCCGCTCCAGCACGGCGGCCATGACGGTGCGCGCGGCGCGGCGGCGATTGCCGAATGCGGCCGTGGCCTCGTCCCAGGCATCCGCCGTTTCCGCGCGCGGGTCGCAATAGAGGCTGTCCTTGCGGATATCGAAATAGACGGCCGACAGATCCACACCGCAGAAATTGATGAGCAGGCTCATCACCCTCTTGAAGTCGTAGACGTTGTAGGCGGCGCGCACCTGTGCATCCAGTTCCGACAGGCGGTGCAGCACCCAGCGTTCGAGACCGGGCATCTTGTCCGCCGCGATGGCTTCGCCTGCCGTGTAACCGTCCAGCGCGCCCAGCATGTAGCGCACCGTGTTGCGCAGCTTGCGATAGGATTCCACCGATCCCTTGATGATCTCGTCGGAGATGCGCAGGTCTTCGGTATAGTCGCCAGACGCCGTCCAGATGCGCAGGATCTCGATACCGTATTGCTTGGCAATCTGTTCCGGCTCGATCGTGTTGCCGATCGATTTCGACATTTTCTTGCCTTCGGAATCGACGATGAAGCCGTGCGTCAGCACCTGTTTGTAGGGTGCCATGCCGCGCGTTGCGCAGCATTCCAGAAGGGATGACTGGAACCAGCCGCGATGCTGGTCAGAGCCTTCCATGTAGAGATCGGCCTGGCCGGTCTCGGGGTCTATGATACCGCGCTCGCGCAGGGCGAAGGCATGCGTCGTGCCGCTATCGAACCAGACGTCCAGCACGTCCGTCACCTTGTCCCAGTCAGCGGCGGCAAGGCCATGCAGCGACAGGAAGTCTTCGGCAGGCGTGCTGAACCAGGCCTCGACGCCGCCCTTGGCGATGGCGGCCTTGATCGTCTCGTTGATGGCCTGCGCGGTGTCGGCCGGCAGGGCCGCCGTGTGCGGCTGGCCGCTCTTGTCCACGAAGATCGTGATTGGCACGCCCCAGTTGCGCTGGCGGCTGATCAGCCAGTCCGGGCGGCCTTCCACCATGGACCGCAGGCGGTTACGGCCCACGGCGGGGAAGAATTCGGTATCGTCAATGGCCTTAAGCGCATTCTCGCGCAGCGACTTCCCGTTCGGGCCCGGCTTGTCCATTGCGATGAACCATTGCGGCGTCGCCCGGCGGATCACGGGGGCCTTGGAGCGCCACGAGTGCGCATCGCGGATCGTCGTGATGCCGCGCGCCAGCAGGTTGCCACTCTCGGCCAGCGCCGCGATCACTTCCGGATTCGCCTTGCCCGGCTCGCCGCGCTTCTTGCCGCTGGTGCGGATGATATCCATGCCGCCAAAGCGCGGCACATCCGGCGTGTAGCAACCATCGGCATCGACGATCTGGCGGATTTCCTGCGTCGTGCGGCCGGAACCCACCCAGACGTTGAAGTCATCCTCGCCATGCGCAGGCGCCGTGTGCACGAAGCCCGTACCGGCATCGGCGGTGACGTGATCGCCTGCGAGCATGGGGATCGGCTTGTCGAAGAACGGGTCCATACCTGCGAGGGGGTGCTCCAGCCTCCAGCCTGCCGGATCAACGTCCGAGACGCGCGTGAACGCGCTCACCTTGGCGCCGTCCATCACAGACTGCGCCAGTGCGTCGGAGATGATGAGTTTCTCGCCAGCTTTCGCGTAAGGCGCAAAGCCAAGATCTTCCTCGGTCATCACGGCATCAACCGTGTAGAGCCCGTAAGAAATCTCGGGACTGAATGAGACGGCCTGATTGGCCGGGATCGTCCAGGGCGTGGTTGTCCAGATGACGACAGAAGCTCCAAACACTTCAGGACCGTCCGGACCGACATCATGCCCAACCATTGCTTGTTGGATTGGAAATTTCACCCAGATCACCGGTACTTTACGGTCGTAATATTCCACTTCCGCTTCGGCGAGCGCCGTCCGCTCCACCGGGCTCCACATGATCGGTTTGGCGCCGCGCACCAGCGCGCCCTGCATGGCCATGCGCAGGAACTCGGCAACGATCGTCGCCTCGCTCTCGAACTTCATGGTGAGATACGGATTGTCCCACTCGCCTTCGATGCCGAGGGCGCGGAATTCGCGGCCCTGTATCTCGACCCATTTTTCGGCATAGGCGCGGCAGGCGGCGCGGAACTCGTCGCCCGGCACGTCATCCTTGCCGCGGTTGCGGGCGCGGAATTCCTCTTCCACCTTCCACTCGATGGGCAGGCCATGGCAGTCCCAGCCTGGAAGGTAGGAAGCATCATGGCCCGTCATCTGGTGGCTGCGCACGATGATATCCTTGACGATCTTGTTCATCGCCGTGCCGAGATGGATGTGGCCGTTCGCATAGGGCGGGCCGTCATGCAGGATCCATTGCTTCGCCCCGCGCGCCTTGGCGTCGGCCCGCAGCTGGCCATAGAGCTTCATCTCGTCCCAGCGTTTGATCCATTCCGGCTCGCGCTGCGGCAGGCCGCCGCGCATCGGGAAATCGGTTGTCGGCAGGAACAGCGTGTCACGATAATCGCGGTCAGTCAGGGAATCGGTCATCTGATATGTATGGCTTCTTGAGGTATCTTTGGGTTTGATACGGTTTTCCCGCGGGATTGCCACGGGTTTCTGGATATTTTCTGCAGCATGAATTCCCGGCTTCGCCCGCCCCGTCAAACCGGGTCAGAGCGCCGCCGGGCGTCTAATTCGAATGCAGCCTATCCGTGCCATGTTTTCCGCCTAGCAGGCGGGACAAGCCCTGTCACTATCTGACGCCATCCAGGGTGACCTGCGCGGTGACGTGCCCGTTGACCTGCGTAGAGATTTTTGCGCTGAGCACTTCGAACACTTCGGCATTCTCCAGAAGATTTGCCCAGGACACACCATGGTCCAGGATGACATAGCGCGAGACATGGACGGTGTTTTCATCGGTCTTGAAAACCGACACCGCCGCGTAGGACTGGTCGATCGCGCTGATATCGGCCGCCGACTGCTCCGAATCAAAAACGGCGAGGAATTCCACCCCACGGCAATCGGTCCCGTCAGGATTGGCGCAGGCGGTGAATATGCCGAATGACATGCCGTCCTTGCTGATGGCAAAAACGTAGGGGGCCTTGAGGTCACTCTCGCCCGTCAGTGTCAGGGTGGCACCCATGCCGTCCAGTATCATATGCAGGTCGCCGACGCTGACCGATCCAATCGTCATGTCGGGCGATCTGGCACCCGGCGACTGGGCGACGGCGGTAAGCGGCATCGCAAGACACATGGCGAGAGGCGCAAGAAATTTCTGCATGGAACTCCCAACGTTGGAACCCTTGAAGCGTTCCTTCTGAAAGTATCAGCTTTCCGGGTAAATCGGGCCCTAATTGGGCGGGACTGCAGCGTCTTTCAGTCGGATGCGTGCTTCAGCGGTATCCTTGTGCATCTGCGCGATCATCGCATCGACGCCGTCAAACTTCAGCTCCGGCCGAAGGTAGGCAATCAGCTGCACTTCGAGCCATTGGCCGTAAATATCCTTGTCGAAGTCAAAAATGAATGTCTCCAGCAGCGGATCACGCAGGCCGGTCGTGGGCGTGCGTCCGAAATTGGCGACGCCATCATACCAAACCGATTCCGCGCGCGTGCGCGCGCGCACGGCGTAGACTCCATGCCGGGGGTGAATCAGGTCGTTGAGATGCACATTCGCCGTCGGGAAGCCGAACTTGCGCCCGTTCTTCTCGCCGGGCTCGACCGGACCGTCCACAATCCACCACTCACCCAGAATGCCGGCCGCCACTTCCGGCTCACCTGCCATGAGCGCCTGCCGAATCGCCGTTGACGATGCCTTGGCGCCATATTCCAGCACTTCCTCGACAATCGTGACGCCAAAACCGAGCGCCCGCCCGAGGCTGGACAAGCGTGCCGCGTGGCCCATGCGCCCGCGACCGAAGCGGAAGTCGAACCCGACCGAAACGTGTGACACGCCCAGCCCTTCAACCAGCACTGTCCGCACGAAGGCCTCGTCGGTCATCGCCGCCATCTCGCCATTGAACGGCAGCTCGAAAACCGTGCTGGCACCCTCGGCCAGGATGCAGGCATTGCGCCGCTCAGGCCGGAAGATGCGGAATGGTGGGTCGTTCGGCCTGAAGTAGGCGCGTGGCGGCGGCTCGAACGTCGCGACCGCGAACGTCCCCTGACCGGCCTTGCGGGCCGCATCGATCACCGCCCGGTGGCCCACATGCAACCCGTCAAAGTTGCCGAGGGCGACTGACGCCCCCCGGGCACTTTGCGGCAGACCGCGATAGTCGGCGAAAACGGCCATCAGGCCTCCCGGCGCGGCGCAACCACTTCGGCTTCACCCGTAATCACGCGCTTGCCGTCCACCGTGCAGTCAACCTTCAGCGTCACGCGATTGCCGCGATCCTGCTTCTCGGACACTTCAGCGCGGACAGTGACCGTATCGCCGATATGAACCGGACGCTTGAACCGCATGGACAGGCCGATGAAAATCGCGCCGGGTCCGGGCAGGTTGTTGCCAAGAATGCCGGAGATATAGCTGGCGGTCAGCGCCCCATGGGCGATGCGGCGTCCGAAAACCGTCTTGGCGGCGAATTCATCATCCATGTGCAGGGGATTGTAGTCACCCGACACTTCAGCAAATAGCTGGATATCCTTTTCCGTGATCGTGTGCACGGTTTCGTGTGCCATGCCGATCTCCAGGTCTTCATACTTAAAGCCGTTGAACTCGCTCATTCTTTTCGGGTCTCCGATATTGGTCTGAAAAGCTCGATACACGGGCACAACGCCCCCGTCACCATCTTAGACCGGACATGGCATAGGTGGCCTGTTCGTCATAATCGGCGAGCAAGTCTATGACTTCGCGCTCGAAATCAGCGCCGTGCTCCTTCAGGCCAGTGCCGACGTAGAGGCTGTCAAAGCCCTGTAACCGCGCGCCGCGCACGTCGGTCGCAGGACTGTCGCCAATGCACAGGATGCGGGATGGGTTCGTGCCGTGCTCGCCAAGGCGCTCGACGGCCAGCCTGTAAATCGCCGCATGGGGCTTGCCGGGATAGATCACCTTGCCGCCAAGCTCCTCGTAAATCTCCGCCAGGGCACCGGCACACCAGTAAAGTTTCCCGCCAACCCGCACCTGCTTGTCGGGATTGGCGCAGATCATGGGCAGGTTCTGGTCGATGCCCTGCTGCAGCTCGGCGCGGTAATCGTGCGGGCGGTCATTCACCTGGTCGCGCAGGCCGATGCACAGCAACAGGTCCGCCCGGGCGCTGTCCTCAAATTTCAGGTCGAGGCCATCATACAGATACCTGTCATGCTCGAATCCCTCGTCTGATCCGAGCCGCCAGACCGTCTGGTCGCGGCGCAGCATCAGTTCGGCGCGGGTCGCATCGCCGGAGGAGACGCAATCGTCAAAGGCCTCAGGGGGCACACCCAGCGGCTCGAAATACCGGATGACCTGGGCCTTGGGGACGGGCGCATTGGTAATCAGGCAAACCCGCCCGCCTTGCTGGCGGAACGCGACCAGCGAGGCGCAGGCTTCAGTGAAGGCCGCCCGGCCATTGTGGATCACGCCCCACACATCGCAGAGGATGGAGTCGTATTGTCCACTAATGGCCGACAGACCTGCAGGGAATTGAATTTTGCTCATGCGCCGCGACCTAGGCTGCGCCGCAGCGGGGGTCAATCGGAACCGGGCCTATTGCGTCAGGCCGCATGCGCTCGCAGGCAGGGGATTCAGCATCAACAGCCGGGCCGTCGGAATGGCGTGGGCGTTAGCCAGGTAACAGCCGCGCACGGTGACGACCTGGCCGATATTCTCGCCAAGCTGAAGACTGTGCATGTATTCGCAGGTCACGCCATTGGCAGCAAAGCGGGCCGGGTCACCCGGGCGAACGTACATCAGGAGATGATTCGAACCGGTGGGGATCGACATCATCCGGACGCCTTCCATGAGGCCGAAATCACAATCGCCTTCCAGCCCGGAATATGTGCCGTCGTCATTTTCAAATGAGGGGTAGGCCTCAACCGAAAGTGTCAGGTCCAGCAGGACGACCGAATGGTCCTCGATGGCCTCAAGGGCTGGTGGCGCTTCGAATTCCTGCGAGCCAGGGAGTATGGCGCTGACGGTCATCACATCGGGCGGAGTCCGGGCGTCTGCTGCAAGCGCTGAGCAAAGCGCCAAAAAGGTCAATGTAATCATGCGCATGGGGCCGCTCCTGTCACTTTTGGACAGGTTCAGTAGGCATGACGATTGGGGCAAAAAGATGCCTGCTGTTTCAGCCGAAGCTGGACAGGCGTTCCATCAGGGCCAGTGGCGGCGCGGTCTCTTCCATTAGCGAGGCCTTGATCGGGCGTGGCGCACCGAAGATGTGGCCCTGGCCGTATGGAATATCGTATTCGAGGATCTCAACCACGCTGGCCTCATCCTCGATCTTTTCGGCGATCATCGTCACGCCATACCGGGAGAAGACAGCGCTGACTTCTTCGCCGCCGACACGCCGGTTGATGGACGAAACGGGACGCGCGCCATGCGGGTCGCGCAACTGGTCGATCAGCGTCGTGCCATTCATTTTCACGAAGCGCACGCCAGCTGCCTGAAGGCGCGGCAGGTCCAGCGAGAGGTCAGAGGCATGATCGATCGAGAAGCGGAAGCCGAGCGCCGTGAGGCGGTCCATATTGTCCCGCATCGTCCGCGAGCGCGTTTCAAAGCGATCTGCGCGGATTTCAAAGATGACAGCGCCGGACAGGTCACGATTCTCGGTCATAAACTGAAGGAACATCGGGAAGAAGGTCGTATCTTCCAGCGAAGACGCCGAGATATTGCAGAACACGCCAACGCGGCGGTCGCGCTCGGCAAGGCGGCGGACGATCTGCACGCAGCGGAACAGCGTGAAATTGTCGATGATTCCCATCAGGTTGGCGCGGCGCCCGGCATCAAGGAACTCTGCCGGCAGGATGAGCGACCCATCGGGCCGGCGAAGACGCGTGAAGCCTTCGTAAAACGACACGCGGCGCTGTGGCAGCGAAACGATGGGCTGGAGGTGCAGGTCAACCCGGCCATCCTTCAGGGCGTCCTTAACATCGCGCAGAATGGCATCTTCCTGTGGCGCGACAGCGGACACGATCGAGGGTTCGGCCAGTTTCGATTCGAAGCTGCGCGACAGGCGGTCGATCAGTCCTTCGAGCTGTTTCATCTCTGTTACCAGCGCATCGCGGCGCTCGGTCAGCTCATGCTTGACGGTCGCTTCGACGGCATCGGTGCGCGCGTCGATGACATCGACACGTTCGGCCGTGTCGCGGTTCCTGCGTTCAACCTGATCCATGCGCTCGTCGAGTCGGCGGCTGGAGCTGGTGCTGGCGATCAGGACATGGATCTGGGCGAGAATCACCGAGGTGATTGCGCCGCTGGCGATCGACAGGGGCAGGCTCACACCGGCATAGGCATTCACGCCATAGCCGACGCCGCTGCCTATTGCGATATACAGCAGGAACAGGACAAATGTCATACGTTCAGCACCCAATTCATTCCATCAACCTTAACAAATAAGCCTCATTGGTTAACGAATTGCGTGGAAATGGCCTGATTTGGCATCTCCGACAATCCCGACGGCGTCCAGCGCTGCTCCTTGGTCACAGACTTTTTTATGTCACAGTCATGGCACGTCTGACTGCACTAGACAAAGGTTTAGGGCGCCGGCACCCGAGCTGTCAGCCTGCACCACGTTTATGCCTATCCCACTGACCTGAACGGTGGCGAATGCGGCCCCGCAGCCGTCGGCGCCCTGTCATCTTACTGGGCTTTGCCGCCCTTTTTCCGCTTGCCCTGATCGACAAAAACCAGGTCCGAAACCGGCCAGGTCAGATCAGCGCCCGGACAGCCCACGGCAAGGCGCCTCTCCTCGGCAAACTGCGAGGCCTGGGTCATGCCACATGGCTCAAGCACGAGGCGAATCCCATTGTAATCAATCCAGTAACCGACGCGGTCCTTGTCATTGACGAGGTGGGTCACGATCAGGTCTCCGGTGTTGAACACGCGGGCCTTCGTGTCTTTTTCACCCGGTAGCGGCTGGAGCATAGCGGCGTTGAATCCGCCCGGCGGAGACTGCTCGACAAAGGTGAAGGCGTCGGACACTTCATAGGCCTTGTTGATGGCCGAAAGGACCTCGCTCGTCCCTGCCGGGCCGGACACGCGAAGGGGCGATTCATGCCCTGCCCGCCAGCTGGCATTGCGCACATCGTCGAGGCCCTCAAGGTCTTCGCCGCGCAGCGAAAACAGCATGACGGCATCGAGATTCCGCAGATGCTCGGAGCTCATGCCCTGCACGACACCGGCAGGTGTGCCAAAAAGGACACGCTTTCCGCCCGCCATCACGAGCACGCAAGGGTTCGGGGTGGTGACAGGGGCGCAGGGCAGCAGGGCGAAGTCGGTGCTGGCGATGTTGCGGGGTGTGGGTTCAGGCGGAGGCAGCGGCGCGGCAGGGCCGCCGCAGGCCGCAATCACAAGACCGGCCAGCAAGTACACGATGCGCATGTGTGGAAACTCCGGACTAGGCGATGATGGTCTCACCCGGTTCCCTTACGATTTCGTTTTCGATGAAACCCAGCCCGTCGATTTCGACGCGGACGCGATCACCCGCCTTCAACCATTTGGGCGGCGTATGACCGGCGCCGACCCCGGCCGGCGTACCCGTAAAGATGACATCGCCCGGCTCGAGGGTGAACGCGGCCGTGAGGTGAGCGATCTGTGCGGCGATGTCATGAATCTGGTCGCGCACATAACCCACCTGGCGCGGTTCGCCATTGACGAAGGTGCGCAGTTCGACGGATGGCAGGTCGCCAATCTCGTCCAGCGTGACGATGGCCGGACCGAACACGGCATGCGTGTCGAACCCCTTGCCCATGATCATGGTCTGGCTGGCGCGTTGCCAGTCACGCACCGAATAGTCGCAGCCCACCGTGAGGCCGGCGACGATCTCGAAGGCACGCTCGGGCGGGACATGGCGCCCCCGCTTGCCGATGATCACCACCAGCTCGCCTTCATAGTCGAGCTGCTCTGACACTTTCGGCAGGTGCACATCGGCATAGGGACCATTGACCGCCGTCACCTGCTTGTTGAACCATTTCTGGACCTCGGGTTTCTTCGTGTCGATGAAGCTGACACTCTCTGCGGCATGCGCCGCGTAGTTGACACCTATGCCAAGAATCTTGCCTGGTTTCGGCACCGGCGCCAGCAGCGTAACGTCCTCCAGCGGGATCGGGTCACCGGATGGCGCCGCCTTCAGCGCAGCATCAAACGTGTTACCTGCAAGCGGCACAACGGAGTCCGCTTTCAAGTCGCCAAACTGCACCTCTTCACCCAATTGGAACCTCACCAGACGCATACCGTTACTCTCCCGTCACACTTTTGCCCAAACGCATCGCCAACCGTTCATCCCGCGTTGTGATGGTCTTTGGCAAGGGCTAGTGAAGTGGGCTGTACAGGGGAATTGTGATGAGCCTAGGCGTACGAGCTCAGGAGAGCTCGCTTAGCGGTATATTTGGACAGGGAGAACGCCTGTGCATGCCGCCTTACCAGCGTAGCTATTCGTGGGGAGAGCGTGAAGCGCTCGACTTGCTCGGCGACCTTGCCGAAGCAACCGACAGCAGCATCCCGCACTTCATTGGCGCGATCGTTCTCGTGAACGGCTCGGAAACCGGCATGGTGGAAATCGTCGACGGGCAGCAGCGGCTGACCACGCTGACCATCCTGCTGGCGGTTCTGCGCGACCTGGAAACGGACGCGGAGCGCGCTGCCTCACTGCACGCCATGATCGCTGACGAAGCCCGCCCCATGCTGGGCGAGGCGGCCAATTGGCGACTGACGCTGAACTATATGGACGGCGCGTTCTTCCGCGACACCATCCAGCGGCTTGGTGCCACGAAATCCCTTCAGAACGAGCCGGGCGAAAGTGACAGCCAGCAACGCATGGTTGGAAACGCGACGGCCATACTCAAGGAATTGAAAAAGATGACCGACGAGCGGCGGCGCGCGCTGACCGATACGGTCGTGGCTGGCTGCGCGCTGGTGAGGGTGGTGGTGAACGACAAGGATCAGGGGTTCAAGGTGTTCCGGGTTCTCAATACGCGCGGCAAGGAACCCGACGCACACGACATCATCAAGACCGAACTGTTCCAGAAGGCCAAATTCTCCGTCAAGGAGGCGAACGCCTATGCCGAACGCTGGGCCGAGCATGAAGCGGTTCTGGGCGGCGGGGCCTTTGACGACCTGCTTCGGCAGATTCGCGCCATCCACGACAGGTCACCCAAGGGTGACCTTGTTGCCGGCTTCCAGAAGGCCGTCCTGTCGAAAATCGATCCGCGCAAATTCCTTGATGACTTGCTGCCCAACTATGTGGCCGCCTATCGCCAGATCACGACGGCAAAGGTGAATGACGGGCCGAACGCGGCGCTTGTATCTGACAAACTGAACCAGCTGCGTGCGCTTGAGCAGCAGAGCTGGCGCGCCCCTGCCCTCAAATTCCTGGTCGAGCGCGGGATCGATTCACCGATTGCGCCGCAATTCTTCACGGGCCTGGAACGGCTCGGCTATGTGATTCAGCTGATCCTTCACGACAAGGACCAGCGTAACAAACGTTTCAGCAAGGTCAGCGACGCGGTTACGAATGAGCGCACACTGCTGGGCAAGAACGGGCCGTTTTCCGTCTCGAAGGATGAGGCCCGCAAGGTGCACGAACGCCTGCTGGGCCGCTTTGCGACCTTCGGCCAGCGCCGGGCCATGGCGTTGCGCCTGAATGCAGCGCTGGACGACGGTTTCACCATCCCCCCGGAATCCGATGCGACTGTCGAGCACGTGCTGCCGCGCAGTGTGCAGGAAGACAGCCACTGGATGATAACCTGGCCGGACCCAGCCAAACGCCGCGAACAATGCGACACGCTCGGCAATTTCGTGCTTTTGACCCACAAGGTGAACCAGAAGGCCGACCGGCACGACTATCGCGCCAAGAAAGAGGTGTACTTCAACGGAGGCGGCGGCGCCGATTTCGCGCTGACCCGCGACCTGATCGACCAGGATGCCTGGACGCCGGAAGTGGTGCGCAAACGCACCGAGCGCCTGGCGGAAATTCTGGTCAATGAGTGGAATCTGGCGGTCTGAGCCGACGCGCCGCCAGTTGGCCACGCCTGTCTGTTCGCGAGTTTTCGCTAGGTGACCCCTAGCCGCTGCGCATGGCAGGCCTTACGCTCGCTTTCAAAGCAAAACATCAGGGAGCGGCGCCATGAGCCTGTTTGATCTATCGGGAAAATCAGCCATCATCACAGGATCGTCGCGCGGCATTGGCCGGGCGATTGCCGAAGCCATGGCCGATCAGGGCGCCAAGGTGACCATCTCGTCGCGCAAGCCAGGCCCGTGCCAGGAAGTGGCGGCCGGCATCAATGACAAGCATGGCGACGGCACCGCGATTGCCGTGCCCGCGAACATCTCGTCCAAGGACGAGCTGCAGGCCATGGTCGACGCCACGAACAAGGCGTTCGGCAAAGTTGATGTCGTCGTCTGCAATGCAGCCGCCAACCCGTATTACGGGCCGATGGAAGGCATTACCGACGAGCAGTTCGAGAAAGTGCTGCAGAACAACATCATATCGAATCATTGGCTGATCCAGATGTGCATGCCGCAGATGCGGGAACGCAAGGATGGCGCGATCATCCTCGTCTCGTCGATTGGCGGCCTGCGCGGTTCGCCGATCATTGGCGCCTATAACATCTCCAAGGCCGCGGACTTCCAGCTCGCCCGCAACCTGGCCACCGAATACGGCAAGGACAATATCCGCGTGAACTGCATCGCGCCCGGCCTGATCCGCACCGACTTTGCCCGCGCCCTGTGGGAAGACCCGCAGAACCTCAAGCGCGCCCTGTCCGGCACGCCCATGGCGCGGATTGGCGAGCCGGAAGAGATTGCCGGCGCAGCCTGTTACCTCGCTTCCAAAGCAGGTTCCTACATGACTGGCCAGATGATGGTCGTCGATGGCGGTGCGACGTGCTGAACCCGCAATGCACTTGACTGACGAACCGGACTCTCCGGCTGCAGCGCAGATTGAGTTCGCGAGGTTTCGCGACGTTGACATCCGTATCGGGACGATCATCGAGGCTGCGCCCCTCGAAGGCGCGCGCAAGCCCGCCTTGCGCCTTGTCATCGATTTCGGACCGGGCGTAGGCGCGAAGAAGAGCTCTGCCCAGGTGACGGCGCACTATGCGCCGGAAGCCATTATCGGGAAGCAGGTTGCCGCCGTGGTGAACTTTCCGCCCCGCCAGATCGGCAAGTTCATGTCGGAAGTCCTGACACTTGGATTTCCGGATGCCGACAATGAGATCGTCATGTTCTCACCCGACTTTCCCGTCCCCAATGGAGCCCGCCTCGCATGAGCCGCACTGAACTATCTGCCCAGCAGACCGAATTCTTCAACCGCCTGAAAAATGGCACATGGGACTTTCCCGCCGGGATCAGGAATCTCGGCATCCGGCCGGACCTGTGGCTGAAGGAGGTCTCCTATGGGCATACGCGTTATGAATGGCCGAATGACGGGTCGCGCGACATCAATGAAGGCCGCGTGTTTGGCGGCTGGGTTGCAGGCCTGTCGGACCATATCGTGTCGATGACCATGGCCAGCGCGCTGGAGGACGGCGAGTGGTTCACAACGATGGAACTGCAGACGCGCATCCTGCGGCCCGTACCCCACGGCCTGATCACGATTGAAGGACGGCTGGTGAGCCGGGGCAAGACGACCGGGCTGGTCGAGGCCGACTGGCGTGATGAGAAAGGCCGCCACCTGGCGCGCATCACGGCCGCCAAGGCGATCCGCACGATGGACGAGTTGCGCGGGCCAGCCGCGCAGTCGGCCACCTAGGGCAGCAGCAGGCACGCATCTCCATAGGAATAGAAGCGATAGTCCGATGCGATCGCGTGCGCATAAGCCGCCTGCATCACATCTGTTCCCATCAGCGCGCAAACCAGCATGAACAGGCTGGACGCGGGCAGGTGGAAATTTGTTACCAGCGCGTCCGTTGTCCGCACCGCGTCGCCGGGCTTGAGGAAGATATCGGTAGGGCCGGTGGCCGGAACGAGTGTGCCGGCGGGGGTGGTGCAGCTTTCAAGCGTGCGCATGGCTGTGGTACCGACGGGGACGCAGCGGTGGCCTGCGGCGCGCGCAGCGTTGAGCCGGCCGGCGGTTTCGGGCGTCAGGCGGCGCCATTCGGCGTGAAGACGGTTAGCCTCCAGCTGTGCCGCTTCCAGCGGTTTGAAAGTTCCGAGGCCAACATGGAGGCGAACAGTCTCGCGGCGCAGACCGGCAGCATCCAGTTCCGACAAGAGGCGCGGCGTGAAATGCAGCCCCGCCGTCGGCGCCGCAACCGAGGCGGCATCTTCGCCCGCAAAGCTGGTCTGGTACGTATCCCGGTCACGCGCGTCAGCCGGGCGGCGGCGGGCGATGTAAGGCGGCAGCGGCATGGCGCCGTGCGCGTCGAGCGCCTGTTCCAGCGCCGCGCCGGACAGGGAGAACGAAAGTTCTATCTCGCCGCCATCGATGCGCTGGGTCAGCAGGGCGTGGAAGCCGTCAGCGAACCGGATCGTATCGCCCGGCTTCAGGCGCTTGCCGGGCCGGGCCAATGCGCGCCATGTATTGCTATCAATGCGTTCGACCAGGTTCACGTCGCAGGCGACATCAGTCCCCGTCTCGCCGCGCCCAGGCCGAATGCCCTTGAGCGCGGCCGGCAGCACACGCGTGTCGTTAAACACGAGCACATCACCGGCGGACAGATAGCGTGGCAGGTCGCGCACTACGGCGTCTTCCAGCCGCCCGTCGCCGTGCACGACCAGCAGCCGGGCAGAATCCTGCGGGTCTGCCGGTCGCAGGGCGATCAGGTTTTCCGGCAGGTCGAAATCGAATGCGGCAAGGTTCATGGGCATTGAGGAATGTCTGCCCGCTTGAGGCGCCGTGCGTCTAGTTCTCGACGACAGATGGCACCGATGGCAGGTCGCAGACGCCGACGTCTTCGCCGACATCGGCAAGCTGCGCCGTGAAGACAGGTCCGTCAGTCCGCGTGACCCAGACGTTCGGGCGTTCACCCTCTGGCAGGTCAGCGGCCACCTTTGCCGACATCAGGATGTCAGGTAGCGCGACCTCGCCGTTTAGGGCTTCCGATCCGGCCTTCAGTGCCAGAACCACATCTTCGCCTTCGACCACACGGCCCCAGGCGGTGTATTCCTTGTCGAGATGGGGTGACGTGTCGCGCATCAGGAAGAATTGCGAATTGGCTGAATTCGGGTCTGCTGTGCGTGCGGTCGAGACAACGCCGCGGCAATGCGGGATCCAGCTCTCAACCAGTCCATCGACCGACATTTCGGCAAAGAACGAGGCCTGTGTGGCCATCGGGAAGCCGTTCACATAACCGTTTTTCGCCGAATCCACCGGGCCGATGCCGGCATCAAGCGGCATCTCTGCCGGATTTCGGCGGAACGTGAACTCGCCGGGAATATCCGGCAGGCCGGATTCGCGGCCCTTGAGCGCGTAGATGTCGCCGCCCTGTGCCATAAACCCGTTGATCACACGGTGAAAACTGGTGCCGTCCATGTCGCCGGACCGGATAAGCGCGGCAAATTGTGCGTAATGCTTTGGGGCAACTTCGGGGAACGCCTCGATCAGGATGCGCCCCTTGTTGGTCTGGAAAATGAACAGGCGCTCTGCATCGACCCGCCGCCAATTTTCCGTATCTGCCTCTGCTGCATCAACCGTTACAGCCGCTTCGGCCTCAACTGCCGTTGACGTATCCGCTTGCGCGATCTGTCCGAAAGCCAGGGCCGAGGCGGCAAACACCAATGCTGCGAGCTTCATTTACCGTATTTCTCCATGAGGGCGCGTTTCACGTCAGGGCTTACAAAAGGCGCTATGTCACCGCCGAGACTCGCAATTTCCTTTACGAGCCGCGATGCGACCGCCTGGTGCCTAACATCGGCCATCAGGAACACAGTTTCAATGTCGGGATTCAGTTGCTCGTTCATCGCCGTCATCTGGAATTCGTATTCGAAGTCCTGAACGGCCCGCAGGCCACGCAGGATCATCTGCGCGCCACAGGCTTCGGCAAATTTCATGAGCAGGCCGTGCATCGGCATGACCTTGATTTCCGCCATGCCCGGACCGTTGAAGCGGGCACATTCGGCCTTCACCATTCGCACCCGTTCCTCCAGCGTGAACAGGGGCTTCTTGGCCTCATTCACCGCCACGCCGATGACCAGCGTATCGACGAGTTTCATCGCACGACCAAAAATGTCGATATGACCATTGGTCGGAGGATCGAATGTACCCGGGTAAAGTCCGATACGATGCACTGGCGCCCCCTGTTGCCTATTCCTGCGGATCTGGCGCTCCGGCTTCGCCCGGCGCCTCCTTGTTGCCCTCATCCATATCGGTTTCGGCGTCTTCCACAAGACGTGCAACAGAAACGACGTGCTCGCCCTCGGCTGTCCGCAGCACCCAGACACCGCCTGTCGACCGTCCCGCGATGCGAATCTGGTCAACCGGCGTGCGGATCAGCTGGCCACCGTCCGTGACAAGCATGACCTGGTCGCCATCATTGACGGGGAAGGACTGGGCAACCTTCTTTGTTGGCCCGTTCTTCTTGTCACGCCCCCAGATATTCTGGGCGACGAGGCCTTTGCCGCCGCGCCCGGTGGTGCGGTAATCAAAGGCTGACGAGCGCTTGCCCATGCCGTCATCGGCGATGGTGAGGATGAATTCCTCGGCAGCGCCCAGTTCGGCAATGCGTTCGGCACTCAGCGCGGCCTCAGCGACGTTTTCGTCGGTATCATCCTCGCTGATTTCCTCTTCCTCGCCTGTTGCCGCCCGGCGCATGGCGGCCGCGTGCCTGAGATAGGCCCGCGCCTCTTCCGAGGAGGCTTCGACATGGCGCAGGATGCCCATGGAGATGACTTCGTCCTGCGAACCGAGACGAATGCCGCGCACACCTGTGGAGTTGCGTCCGGCAAAGACACGCACGTCGGTGACCGGGAAGCGGATACACTGGCCCAGCGCCGTGGTGAGCAGGATATCGTCAAGCTCGGAACATATCTGAACCGAAACGATGCCATCGCCTTCGTCCAGCTTCATCGCAATCTTGCCGTTCCGGTTCACGCGGGTGAAGTCCGCCAGCTTGTTGCGACGCACTGTTCCCGAGCGGGTGGCGAACATCAGGTCGAGCACCTCGTGCGCCGTTTCGTCATCCGGCAGGGGCATGACGCTCTCGATGCGCTCATCCACGGCCAGCGGGAAGATATTGACCAGCGCCTTGCCGCGCGAGTTCGGCCCGCCGACGGGGAGCCGCCAGACCTTTTCCTTGTAGACCATGCCAGCCGACGAGAAGAAGAGGATCTCGGTATGGGTCGTCGCCGAGAACAGCTTGACCACGAAATCCTCGTCTTTCATCGCCATGCCGGAGCGGCCCTTGCCGCCGCGATGCTGGGTCCGGTAGGTCGAGAGCGGGGTGCGTTTGACGTAACCGCCATGCGTGACGGTGACGACCATGTCCTCGACCTCGATGAGGTCTTCGTCTTCCATGTCGATACCGCCCATGGCGAATACGGACCGTCGCGGCACCGCGAACTTGTCCTTCACCTCGGCCAGTTCGGCCTTGATGATTTCCATGATCCGGGGCCGTGATCTGAGGATGTCGAGCAGGTCGGCAATCTTGTCGGACAGGCCCTTGGCCTCGCTGCCGATCTCGTCGCGGCCAAGGCCAGTGAGACGGTGGAGACGAAGGTCGAGAATGGCGCGCGCCTGCTCATCGGACAGGTAGATCGTGTCACCGCCAGACCAGCGCGTGCGCCGGTCTGCGATGAGTTCCAGCAGCGGGCCCATATCCATGACCGGCCAGGCCTTGGCGAGCAATTGCTCACGCGCGGTGGCAGGGTCAGGTGCATGGCGGATGATGCGGATAACTTCGTCAATATTGGCGACGGCGAGGGCCAGGCCGACCAGAACGTGGGCCCGGTCACGCGCCTTGTTGAGTTCGAACTTGGTACGCCGGACGATCACTTCCTGCCGGAACGTGATGAAGCAATCGAGCACCTTGCGCAGGTTCATCAGCTCGGGACGGCCGCCATTCAGGGCGAGCATGTTGACGCCGAAACTGGTCTGCAGTTGGCTGAAGCGGAACAGTTGGTTCAGCACGACTTCCGCGCTGGCATCCTTTTTCAGTTCGATGACGACCCGGATGCCGTTGCGGTCGGATTCGTCGCGCAGGTCCGAGATGCCCTCGACGCGCTTTTCGCGCACCAGTTCGGCAATCTTGGTGATCATCGCGGCCTTGTTCACCTGATATGGAATCTCGGTGATTATGATGGCCTGACGCCCATTCTTGGCTTCTTCAATATCTGTCTTGGCCCGCATGATGACCGAGCCGCGTCCGGTGGTCAGGCCCTTGCGGCTGCCGGCATGGCCCATGATAAGGCCTCCGGTCGGGAAGTCCGGCCCGGGCACAATGTCGAGCAGCGCTTCATCGTCGATCAGCGGGTCTTCGATGACAGCCAGTGTCGCGTCGACGACTTCGCCGAGATTGTGCGGCGGGATATTGGTCGCCATGCCGACCGCGATACCGCCGCCGCCATTGACCAGCAGGTTCGGGAACTGAGCCGGCAGGACCATCGGCTCCTGCTGCGAACCGTCATAGGTGTCCTGGAAGTTGACCGTGTCCTTCTCGATATCGGCGAGCAGGTAGGTCGCAGCCTTGGTCATGCGGCTTTCAGTATAACGCATGGCGGCCGGCGGATCATTGTCGATCGAGCCGAAATTGCCCTGGCCATCGACCATGGGCAGGCCCATCGAGAAAGGCTGGGCCATGCGCACAAGGGCATCATAGATCGCGCTGTCGCCGTGGGGGTGGAAGTTACCCATCACGGCGCCGACAATGTTGGCGGATTTCTTGTAGGGCTTGTCCGGCGTGTTGCCGCCGACCTGCATGGCATACAGGATGCGGCGATGGACCGGCTTCAGGCCGTCGCGCACGTCCGGCAGTGCCCGGCTGACAATTACGCTCATCGCATAGTCGAGATACGAGCTTTTCAGCTCCGATTCGATCGAGATCGGCTCGATGCCGTCAGGCAGGGCGTGGGGGCGGTCACCCGCATTTTCGGGGGTTTCCGGCTCGTCCGGCGGGGTCGTATCGTCACTCATGAGGGGGCTTTCTGCGTGTCCGGTCTCAAATGGCGGGGACCATGCCCGAATCGCCAATAATCACTAAGGAAAAGCTTAGCAGCCGGGGGGGCGGAAAGCCAGCCTTTCGGGGGTGTTTTAACAGTTCGCTGACGGCCTCTGAAACGCACGAATAACAGCACGTAAAAAGCACTTAAAGTGCACGGAAACAGCCTGAAAACGGCCCGAAAAGGCTTGGATCGCCTAACGAGGCGGGCGGCCTATTGCGCAGCGGGCAGTGCGCCAAGATCGGACAGCGCGCGCTGGACGACGGCCTTGCGTTTCGGCACGTCGGCCTGCGGGTCGGCGATGTCCATGTTGAAGGCAAAGGCATAAGTGCCGGGGGCTTCTCCCGTGGTCTGCTCCAGCCAGCCGACATACCAGCCAATATCAGTTTCGCCCTCTACCCATTTCCAGCCCGTCTTGCCGTAGAGCGTCCAGCCGGGGCCGGAATCGGCCACCATCATCGGCACGCCGCGCTCATAGGTGTGCGCAGAGAGCGGCAGGGTACGGTGGGCCAGCTGGGCCAGGAAGGCGGCCTGTTCCTCGGCAGAGACCGCGAGAGGGCCTTTCAGCCAGTAGGACGACACGTTTTCGGGCGGGCCCGTGTCCGCATTGCCATAGCTAAAGGCAGCGAGCCATTCCTGCAGCGCGGCCGACCCGATTCGCGGCGTGACGGCCTGATAGATCCAGACGGTCGAGCGCGTGTAGGCCGCGGCGAAATCCTGGGTCTCGTTCCACCCGTCGGCAAAGCGTTTGACGCCGTCCCACTCAAAAACTTCGTCAGGGCCGGACACGGCGCCGGTTTCCAGCGCGATCAGGGTGTGGGGTATTTTCGAGGTCGAGGCGGGCGTGAAACGCGCCTTTGCCCGGTCAGGATTGCTGATCCAGGTGCGCTGATCCTCCAGCCGGTAGACGACCAGCGTTGAGGTTTCAGGATCAACCCCGGCTGCTGCCACGCTGGCACTCAGGAGCGGCGGCCGGGTCAATGTCATGCAGGCGGCCAGCAGGCACGCCGCCAGGGCCAGGATCAGGCCTGTGGCGATGGGTGAAGAATGGGCCAGCCTGCGCGGCACGTGTGTCTCCTAAAACGGAATCTCGTCGTCGAGGTCCTGGCTGAAACTTTCGGCCGGGCCGCTCATCTTACGGGCCCCGCCTTGCTGGGAGCCGAAATCATTGCCGCCGGAGCGGGCGCCGCCGCCACGATCACCTGCGCTGTCAAGCATGGTGAGCGTACTGCCGAAGCCGCGCAGCACGACTTCGGTCGTGTACTTGTCCTGGCCGTCCTTGTCCTGCCACTTGCGGGTTTCAAGCTGGCCCTCAATGTAGAGCTTGGAGCCCTTCTTCACATAATTCTGGACGACCCGGACGAGACCTTCGCTCAGGATTGAGATCCGGTGCCACTCGGTCTTTTCCTTGCGCTCGCCCGTCGCCTTGTCTTTCCAGGTCTCCGAGGTTGCGAGCGTGAAGCTGGCAACCTGTCCACCATTCTGGAACTGGCGGATTTCTGGATCCTGCCCCACGTTTCCAATCAGGATGACCTTGTTCACTGATCCTGCCATATATCCATCTCCGCTCAGACTTGTTTCGTTGTCGAATCTGTTATCTTCTACCGCGACCGGGTCCGCCTGTCGCCTCCCCAGCCGTTTTTCCACAGGCTAAGATTAAAATAACAGCTAGCTAGAAGTGTTCACATTTTGTTCTTGTGGTCAAGGTGGACTCAGGCCACACATAGAGCCTAGCAACACGCCCAGACCTGTTTCGTCACCGCAACGAGCTTTCCGCATGGCCCGACTAGAATCGCCCTTCATCCGCGTGCGCGGAGCCAAGGAACACAATCTCAAGAATATCGACGTGGACATTCCGCGCGGTGAGCTTGTGGTGATGACCGGCCTGTCCGGCTCCGGCAAATCCTCGCTGGCATTCGACACTATCTATGCCGAGGGCCAGCGGCGCTATGTCGAAAGCCTGTCGGCATATGCGCGCCAGTTCCTGGAACTGATGCAGAAGCCGGATGTCGAAAGCATCGAAGGCCTCTCACCCGCCATTTCCATCGAGCAAAAGACGACCAGCCGCAATCCGCGCTCGACCGTCGGCACCGTGACCGAGATCTACGACTATATGCGGCTACTCTGGGCCCGCGTCGGCATCCCCTATTCGCCCGCCACCGGCCTGCCCATCGAAAGCCAGACGATCAGCCAGATGGTCGACCGGACCATGGAACTGCCTGATGGCACGCGGCTCTACCTGCTGGCGCCCATGATACGCGGCCGCAAGGGCGAGTATCGCAAGGAATTCGCCGAGCTGCTGAAGAATGGCTATCAGCGCGTCAAGGTGGATGGCGAATTCTTCGAACTGGAAGACGCGCCGAAGCTGGACAAGAAGTTCAAGCATGACATCGATGTCGTGGTCGACCGCGTGATTGTACGCGAGGGCATGGAACAGCGCCTTGCCGAGAGTTTTGAAACCGCGCTTGGCCTCGCGCAGGGAATCGCGATCGCCGAATATGCCGACCTTGAACAGGGCGAGAGTGATCCGAAACGGATCACGTACAGCGCCAATTTTGCCTGCCCGGTTTCCGGCTTCACGATTTCGGAAATCGAGCCGCGCCTGTTCTCGTTCAACAATCCGTTCGGCGCCTGCCCGACCTGTGACGGTCTTGGTAACCAGCTGAAAATCGACCCGGACCTGATCGTGCCTGACAAGGATTTGGACCTGCTGAACGGCGCCATTGCGCCCTGGGCGAAATCCACGTCGCCCTACCAGACGCAGACGCTGCAGGCCCTGTCGACGCATTACCGTTTCGACCTGAAAAAGCCGTGGAACAAGCTGACCGAAGACATTCAGCAGATGATCCTTCACGGCACCGGCGAGGACGAAATCAAGTTCGTCTATGATGATGGCATGCGCCGCTATGAGGTGAAGAAGACGTTCGAGGGCGTGATCCCGAACCTGGAACGGCGCTATCGCGAGACCGACTCGGCATGGGTGCGCGAGGAAGTCGCCAAGTTCCAGTCTGCCGCGCCATGCCCGGCCTGTGACGGCAAGCGCCTGAAGCCGCAGGCGCTGGCGGTGAAGATTGCCGGGCTCGATATTTCGGACTCCGGCGCGTTCTCGATCAAGGAAGCCGGCGACTGGTTCGGCAAAGTGTCGAAGACGCTGACGAAGCAGCAAAACGAAATTGCGTCGCGCATCCTGAAGGAGATCAATGACCGGCTGAACTTCCTCAATGATGTCGGCCTTGAATACCTGACGCTCAATCGCGGATCAGGCACTCTGTCGGGCGGCGAAAGCCAGCGCATCCGACTCGCCAGCCAGATCGGATCGGGCCTGACGGGCGTGCTCTACGTGCTGGACGAGCCAAGCATCGGCCTGCACCAGCGCGACAATGCGCGCCTGCTGGAAACGCTGAAGCGTCTGCGCGACCTCGGCAATTCGGTCATCGTCGTGGAGCATGACGAGGATGCGATCCTGACCGCGGACCATGTCATCGATATGGGGCCGGCGGCGGGTGTGCATGGCGGCGAGATCATTGCCGAGGGCACGCCGCAGCAGGTGCTGTCCAATCCGAAAAGCATGACGGCGGATTACCTGAACGGCACGCGTGAAATTCCGATTCCCAAGCGCCGCCCGGTGGAGAAGACCAGACGCAAGATCACGCTGAAAGGCGCGACTGGCAACAATCTGAAGAACGTCACCGCGACGATCCCGCTTGGCAGTTTCACCTGCATCACGGGCGTATCCGGGGGCGGCAAGTCGACCCTAATCATCGAGACGCTGTACAAGGCACTGGCGCGTAAACTGAACGGCGCCTCGAGCCCGCCGCAGCCCTATGACAGCCTTGAAGGCCTCGAATATCTCGACAAGGTGATCGACATTGACCAGAGCCCGATCGGGCGCACGCCGCGCTCTAACCCGGCAACCTATACAGGCGCCTTCGGGCCGATACGCGACTGGTTCACCGGCCTGCCGGAATCCAAAGCGCGCGGCTACAAGGCCGGGCGGTTCAGCTTCAATGTGAAGGGCGGGCGCTGCGAAGCCTGCCAGGGCGACGGCGTCATCAAGATCGAGATGCACTTCCTGCCGGACGTGTATGTCACCTGCGAGACCTGCAAGGGCAAACGCTACAACCGGGAAACGCTGGAAGTGCTGTTCAAGGGCAAATCCATTGCCGATGTGCTGGATATGACCGTGGAAGAGGCCGCGAAATTCTTCTCGGCGGTGCCGGCGATCTCGTCGAAGATGGACACGCTGGTGCAGGTGGGCCTTGGGTATGTAAAGGTTGGCCAGCAGGCGACGACGCTGTCGGGCGGCGAAGCGCAGCGGGTGAAACTGGCCAAGGAATTGTCCAAGCGCGCGACCGGGCGGACGCTGTATATCCTCGACGAGCCGACGACGGGCCTGCACTTTGATGATGTGCGTAAGCTGCTGGAAGTGCTGCACGAGCTTGTTGATGCGGGCAATACGGTGGTGGTGATCGAGCACAACCTGGACGTGGTCAAGACGGCCGACTGGGTGCTGGACCTTGGGCCCGAAGGCGGCGATGGCGGCGGACGGATGGTGGCGGCGGGCACACCGGAAGACATCGCGGCCAACAAGGAAAGCTGGACCGGCAAGTTCCTGGCCGAAACCTTCCGCCGGCAGGACGAACGCCGCGCCCAGCGCAACAAGCGCGAACGTGCGAAGCCGCCCGCTGCTGCGGGCAAGGCCGGGACGCCGAAGAAGACAGCGAAGGCGGCCAAGCCGAAGCCTGCGGCCAGGCGCAAGACGAAAACGGCCAGCGCGGCGAAATAGGCCCTAGCTGAACGTGTCGGAGACGCGAGGCTGGCCGACCCAGTTGGGATCGGTCCTGGCGGCGAGTGCGGCGGGGCCGCCGAAGATGTGCTGGGCAATGGCCTGTACGCCGACGAGCAGGAGGAAGATCAGCCCGAGCGGCCCCCAGAAGCCGGGCGACGTGACGACGGCGCGGATGTCTGCGCTCGTGGCAGACCCATCCTGCAGCGCCGGGAAGAGTGGCCCAAGCTGGACGAAACCCACGACCGCCATGATGCTGTAAGCAATCAGAATGACCACCATCATCGCGAGGCCGATGACCAGCCACGCGCCGAACAGGACCCCGGCCCGTCCCCTGGTGACGCGCCACGCCTCGAAGAACCTGATCTGGCCGTCCCGCACCGTCAGCGCGGCAGCAGGCGAAAGGCGGATGCCTGCCCAGAGACAGGCGAGCATGTAGACCAGCATCAGAACGAGGCCGACGACTGCGCCGACGGCTGCAGAATCCCGTCCGCCAATGGCACCGAGGCCCATCGGCACGAGTATCACGATGAACAGGCCGATATAGGCGGCGATGAGAAGGCCGAACCAGATCAGGCCGACGACCAGTACGCGCCATTCGTCGGCCCCGACACGCAGGCGGAATCCGTCGCCGCGCATGTATCGCCGCAGGCTGGCGGTTTCAAAGACCATCCAGAAAAGGATGCCGAGCGGAAATATCAGGACGCTGGACATCATTGACCGCATCGAGGCCCGGTTTATGTCGGCGGTGTACTGAGTGATATCGCCATCGCCCTCTGTGAAGACGCGCAGATAGACTTCGTAGATCGGCCAGCTCATCACCGTGTTGAAAGACTGGATCGCGAAGCCTGCCAGCGCGAAGGCCAACGCATATTTCCACAGGAAACCTTTCGGGCCGCCGGTGCGGCGAAAGTGGAACAAGGCGTTTCCGAAACTGAAATCGGGATGGGTCATGGACTGGCCTCCTTGCTCAATCGAAAACGGCCATGCGGGCCGCGTCATCGACACCCCCGCGCGGATCATGACGGGCGGCAAAGGCCGCAGGCGCGCCGTTGAAGTGCTGCTGCAGGGCGGACATGAACATGCTGGCGAAAATATATGCCCCGAACGGTACGAGGACTGACGCCGAGAAGGCCATGTCCATGAATTCTTCGCCGGATTGCACGTTCGTGAAACGGGCCATGGTGGAGATCAGCCCGACCTGGAATATCTGATCCACGACACCTGCGACGATGCCACTGACAATCGCGATGATCAGGTACGCGCCGAGTATGGGCCAGAAGCGCCCGCGCGAAACATTCCACGCGTCGAAAAAGACGATTTTGCGATCCTTGATGGTCATGGCAAAGCACGGTGACAGGCGCGTGGCGAGGAAGACGTAGACGGGAAACAGCAGCAGCATGAGGCCGAGCGCACCAAAAACGGTGGCGATCGCTTCGTCTTGCATGCTGGCATCTGACCCACCCTCCAGCGCCTGATTGAACAGCGACACACCTGACCCGAACATGATGAACAGCATGGGCAGGAAGCAAGCTATTGCCAGCAGGCTCCACAGCAGGCCAACGATCATCATGCGCATTTCGTCTGCACCGAAACCGATGCTGAAACGCGCGTCACGCACATAGCGGCGCTGGGAAGCGGCCTCGAACACGGCCCATCCGATCCACGACCCGATTGTGATACTCGCCGCCATGGGCAGGAAAGGCGTCAGGGCGCCAAACACGCGCATCATGACTTCGCGCGGGTCTGCATTATCGAGATCGGCGTTTTCCAGAGCCTCGATCGCCTGAACAAAATCCAGAACCGCCGTGCGGGACAGGAAAGCGACAATCCCGTAGAATAGTAGGCCGGCCAGCGCGTACACGCTGGCGTAAATCCATGGAAAGCTGCGAAAATGTGCGGCGCGGAATGCGTTGCTCAGCGCGCCTTCGAATGAAAATTGTGTCGGCAAAGTCCCACTCCCACCCTGTCTGCGGGAGAGACTAAAGCGATTTACGGTGCCGGGGCAATCGCTGGTGCGTCATTCTCGTCCGGTGCCAGACGGGGCAGTACGGTTACGGCCAGAGCGTGGCCTGCGAGTATGAACGGGGTGAGCAGGAGCATACCCAGCGCCCCGCCAGCAAACAGCCCGGCATAGCTGGCACCAAGCACGGGATCGAGCGCGGCATTGGCTGTGACAGCGATGGCGAAGGGCGCAACATGGGTGGCCATAGCCGCAAGGCCGAGGCGCAGGCTGTGCCCTTTGGTCCAGGGCCATGTGCGGAACACCATGGTTTCGCCGCGGCTAACGGTGGCGGCGCCGATCAGGAGCAATCGCAAGGCCAGGAAACACAGCGCCCATAGCCCGGCCGCGCAGGCGACGAGGAACACCGCGCCATAGGCGGTGGGCAACATGTCCATGAAGGCCCCCTGGACGATGGCAGGCGATGTGTCGACGCCCAGATCGGTGCGACCGGAAGCTTCGAGCAGGATGCCGGGCAGGATGGCGAGGAAAAAGCCGATGAACACGCCAATGAAAATGAATGCCATATAGGCAGCGAGGTTGGCATGGGCGAGCTGGATGAACTTGCCAGCCGGCCGGCCCAGCATCGCGCGGTAGACCTGCAGTGAATAGGCCACGCCGGCGAGGAACACTGCCGCCAAAAGGGCGAAGGCAACCAGCGAACCGCCGCCCGCTGCCGAGCCGAGCGCCAGCCGGTAAAATCCGGCGGCAACCATCAGGGCCGCAAGCCATGGCAGGCCGGGCACGAAGCTGCGCAGGGCAAGCAGCCATGAGTCCACGGCGATCCCGACGACTGGAAGTTTATCGGCCATTCTTGCGCTCCTCACTGCCGAGACACCTAAACTGCAAGGAGGCTGGCGGCAAACACCATCTTGACGCGCCGGACCGGGCTGCGCATGTCCCCTCCCATGAGCATCAAACCCATACATATCATCGGCGGCGGCATGGCCGGGTCCGAAGCTGCCTGGCAAGCGGCAAATGCGGGCGTGCCCGTGATCCTGCACGAAATGCGCGGCGTGAAGGGCACCGAAGCCCACCAGACGGACAAGCTGGCCGAGCTGGTCTGTTCCAATTCCTTCCGTTCCGACGACCATACGACCAATGCCGTCGGCGTGCTGCACGAGGAAATGCGCCGCGCGGGCGGCCTGATCATCACCACGGCGGCAGACCATCAGGTGCCTGCCGGCAGCGCGCTGGCGGTGGACCGCGAGGGCTTTGCCGAGGCGATTACGGCCAAGCTGAAGGCGCATCCGCTGGTCACCGTGGTGCGCGAGGAAATTACCGGCATTCCGCCCGAAGACTGGGACAGCGTGATTATCGCGACCGGGCCGCTGACCTCGCAGGCGCTGGCCGAGGCGATCCATGCGCATACGGGCGAAGGCGACCTGGCCTTCTTCGATGCCATCGCGCCGATCATCTACATGGACTCCGTCGACATGTCGAAGGCCTGGCGCCAGAGCCGCTATGACAAGCCGGGCCCCGGCGGAGACACGGCAGCCTATATCAACTGCGCGATGGACGAGGCCCAGTATAATGCCTTTCTCGATGCGCTGATCGCAGCGCCGAAGACCGAGTTCAAGGACTGGGAAAAGGACACGCCCTATTTCGAAGGCTGCCTGCCGATTGAAGTGATGGCAGAACGCGGGCGCGAGACGCTGCGCTTCGGCCCGATGAAGCCGGTCGGCCTGACCAATCCGCATGACCCGACCGTGAAATCACACGCCGTGGTACAGCTGCGCCAGGACAATGCGCTCGGCACGCTGTGGAACATGGTGGGCTTCCAGACCAAGCTGAAGCATGGCGCGCAGGCTGAAATCTTCCGGATGATCCCGGGTCTCGAGAAAGCGGAGTTTGCACGCCTCGGCGGCATCCACCGCAACACGTTCCTGAATTCGCCGAAACTGCTGGATGAGCAGTTGCGCATGAAATCCATGCCGCGCCTGCGCTTCGCAGGTCAGGTGACTGGCGTTGAAGGCTATGTCGAGAGCGCGGCGATGGGTCTGCTGGCCGGGCGGTTTGCCGCCACTGAGCGCTTCGGCCGCACGCTGGCACCGCCACCGCCGACCACGGCGCTGGGCGCGCTGGTGCGGCACATCACGGGCGGCCATCTGGAGGGCAAGCAGACCTTCCAGCCGATGAACGTGAATTTCGGCCTGTTCCCGGACATCACGGATTATTCGAAAGTCGGCCCGGACGGCAAACGGCTGCGCGGCAAGGACAAGGGCCGCGCCAAGAAGCGGGCACAGGCGGTGCGCGCGCTGGAAGATGTTGATGCATGGCTGGCGGGCGAAGCGGCACTGGTTGCCGCCGAATAGGATCACACTTCGCCGGTATTCATTGCCTTCATGATGCAGAGCCGCTTGGTGATCGGGTTCGGGTTGCGGCCGTCACAGTAGAATTTGCGCAGGCGGAAGTGGGCGATGGCCGGGCGGATCGGCTTGGGTGCCGGCGCGACATGCGGACCGAACGCCTTGGTTTCGCTGCGGCGGGCGGCAGCATAGGCCGGTGCGACCTGCTGGATTTCGGTGCCCCAGCCATGCGCGCCGGCGAGCACGCTGGCGGCAACGGCGGCAAGCCACGCCTCTGGTTCTCGCGCGCGGTCCTCAGCCTCGAATGCGGCCTGATAGCCGTCGATGAGTTTCTGCAGCGCGCCAACCTTCAGCCGCTGGCAGGCGATTTCCTCATAGAGGGCCAGGCACACGTCGTGGGCGCGCGGCGCCTGTTCAGCCTCGATCTCGGACAGCGCATCGCGCCACCACTGGAAGCGGATGGCACCCAGGGTTTCCTCCGTCACGGCGAGCCGGACGCGGGCCAGCTCGTAAGCCAGCGCGTAAAGTGCTATCAGGGCGTTGCGATAAATCTCGGGAGCAAAGCGGCTTGATATCCAGCGATCTTCGTCCACTCGCTTCACGCGGGCATCGATCGCCTTCCATTGTGTTTTGCTCAAGGGGCTGGTCTCGTTTGACATGGAACCCATATGTGGGATGACGCGCTGATACACCAGTCAATCTTATGCAAGAAAGGATGCTGACATGGCATTTTCACTTCCCGACCTCCCTTATGGACGTAGCGACCTCGCCCCGCACATTTCCGAGGAGACCCTGAACTTCCACCATGGCAAGCACCATCAGGCCTATGTGACGAACCTGAACGGCCTGATCGAAGGCACTGACCTGGCGAACGCGACGCTGGAAGAGATCATCAACAAGGCCGCTGGCGATAAATCGAAAGCCGGCCTGTTCAACAACGCGGCACAGGTCTGGAACCACACGTTCTACTGGCACTCGATGAAGCCCGGCGGCGGTGGCAAGCCAACCGGCAAGGTCTCAGAAATGATCGACCGGGATCTCGGCGGCTACGACCAGTTCGTCAAGGACTTCAAGGCGGCAGGTGGCGGCCAGTTCGGTTCAGGCTGGGCCTGGCTGGTCGAGAAGGATGGCAAGCTGGCCATCACCAAGACCCCGAACGCGGAAACGCCGCTGACCGAGGCAGGCGTTACGCCGATCCTGACCATGGATGTCTGGGAACACGCTTATTATCTCGATTACCAGAACAGCCGTCCGAACTATATGGATGCGTTCCTGAATAGTCTGATCAACTGGGATTTCGCGAACAATAACCTCGCCTAGGCCCGTCGCGGCAGGCAAATGAACAGGACCCGCCGGAGACGGCGGGTCTTTTTTTGGCCGGTGAGCAAGAGCATGGGCCGCATATGGGCAGCCCCGGCTTGCGATCCTTCCGGCGCTGATTCGACCATTCTGCCGGAGAACCCTTCACCTTTTCCACAATTTGAACTATGTGCAGCGCAACAGACGTTCCGGGCTCAGGATTCGCCCGGCAAGGCTGCCATTCGGGCAGCGTCGGGTATTCTCAACAATCCTTGGACTGGAAACACTTTGAACGACGTAACATTTGCAGATCTCGGCCTCGGGCCGAACGTACTGAAAGCTGTAGAAGAAGCTGGGTATACGATCCCCACCCCGATCCAGCTGGAAGCCATCCCCCACATTCTCGCGGGCGGTGACATTACCGGCATCGCTCAGACAGGCACAGGCAAGACAGCCGCTTTTGTGCTGCCAATGATCCACCGGCTGGCGCGCGGCCGGGCCCGGGCCCGCATGCCGCGCTGCCTCATCCTCTGCCCGACACGTGAACTTGCCGCGCAGGTGGCAGAGAATTTCGAGAAATACGGCAAGTATCTGAAACTCACCATGGCGCTGCTGATCGGTGGCGTCAGCTTCAAGGAACAGGAAGGCCTGCTCCAGCGCGGCGTTGATGTTCTGATCGCAACGCCCGGCCGCCTGATGGACCAGTTCGAACGCGGCAAGCTGCTGCTGATGGGTGTCGACTATCTCATCATCGACGAAGCCGACCGCATGCTCGACATGGGTTTCATTCCCGATATCGAGAAGATCGTGGCGAAACTGCCGCCCAACCGGCAGACATTGCTGTTCTCGGCCACCTTCCCGACGGACATCCAGCGCCTGGCAAAAAGCTTCCAGCGCAATCCAGTCAAGATCGAAGTCGCCCGCCCCACGGACGCGGCTAAGACGATCACGCAGCATGTTGTACACATTCCGTCGAATGACGCGAAGGCGAAGCGCACGGCCCTGCGCCGCGTGATCGAGTCCCGTGACGTGAAGAACGGTATCGTGTTCTGCAACCGCAAGGTCGAGGTCGATGTTGTTGCCGCGTCGCTTCAGAAACACGGACATGATGCCGCAGCTATCCATGGCGACCTGCCGCAGGCGTTCCGCACCGAAGTGCTGCAGCGCTTCCGCGATGGTGACCTGAAATTGCTGGTCGCATCGGATGTTGCCGCGCGCGGCCTGGACATTCCAGATGTTGGCCACGTGTTCAACTACTCGCCGCCACCGAAAGACGAAGATTATGTTCACCGGATCGGCCGGACAGGCCGCGCCGGACGCACAGGTGAAAGCTTCACGATTGTGTCGCCAACGGATGAAAAGTCCTGGAGTTTCGTTCTCAAGATGATCCAGCAGGATGTCGAATCCTACATGCCGGAAGGCCTGCTCGAGGAACTGGAAAACCTGCCACCGGAAGAACGCTCCAGCCGGGGCGGCCGTGGTGATCGTGGCAGCGGTGGCAGCAGCCGCAGTCGTGGCCGCGGTGACCGCCCGGAACGTGGCCGGTCACGCAGTACAGCGGCATCGGACGCGCCAAAAACTGAAATCGCAAAGGCAGAGCCTGAAGCCGAGAACACGCCCAAGCCGGAACGGACTGAAAAGTCCAAGCGCGCGCGCGCACCGAAGGCTGACAAATCCGAAAAGGTCGAAAAGACTGACAGGGATGACGCCAGCGAAAAGACGGCGCGGGGCGAGCGTGGGTCACGCGGTGGCCGTCCGCAGCGCGACCAGAAGCGCAAGGATGACGATCCGATCCTGGCGCCAGCACCTGAACGCGTCAAAGGCTTCGGCGACGATGTTCCGGCGTTCCTGAAGCGCTGACACCCGATCAATACCGGGCACAGCCGGGACTCAGACGTCCTTGTTGTGCCGGTTTGTGACCAATGCATGCGACAGGTCCGGAACCGGTCCAGGCTTGGTGAAGGCGATGGTAAAGCACGTTCCCGAGGGGCCTGAATCGATACTGATATCGGCAGCGAGGGACTTGGCCAGCGAGTCCACAAGGATCATGCCGATACCTCGGTGTTCGCTTTTCCCGGATACGGTCCGCATGCCAACACCGTCATCCTCGACCCGGATCAGCACCTGATCGGTCGCGCCGTCCAGCAACAGCCGGACGCCCCCCCGGGTGCGGCCCTGATAGGCGTGCTTGCATGCATTGGTGATCAGCTCTGTCACAGCAAGGCATACGGACGTCGCCTTGCTGACTGGCAGAACCAGCTCCCCGCGGGTTTCGCAAATGAAGCCAACCGCCCCGTGTACCGAACAGGTTTCGATAACGTCCTTGCACAGCTCTGGCAACAGGGCGATGCAATCAACTTCGTCATGCTTGCCAAGTTCATAGAGGCTACGATGGATCGTCGAGATCACTTCTATGCGCTGCTGCGTCAAAGCAAGCGTCTCGCGCGCCAGATCGTCCTGTACGCGCTTCAAGGGTAGTGCGAGTATGGAGGACACGATTTGAAGACTGTTGCGCACGCGGTGATTGACTTCAAACAGCAGTGCGTCCTTTATCCTGACCGCCTCGAGCAATTCCTGCTCCGCACGCACACGGAGCGTATCATCCCGCATTGTCAGCACAGAGCCGATTTGATCGCCAGCGGCGTTGCGTACCGGCCGGGCCGTTCCGACGGCGATGATGACAGAGCCATCAGGCCGGCGGATTTTCCACGGCACGTCCACGACGGATTCGCCCTTGAGAACGGCCCGCGCCAGAGGAAGGTCGTCTGGTGGATAGGGCAGATCGTCCATTGTGAGGAGGGCGTAGCTTTCAGAATAACCGTCCGGCAGCACGTCCAGCCTGACCCGCCCGTGAAGCTCTTCCGCAGCGCGGTTCACGCTGATGATCCGGCCATCCGCATCCGCGACGATGACACCTTCGGCGAGCTGATCGAGAACAACCGACTTGAAGCCTTCAACTGTACTTAGCATTCACATGCCTGCGAGTTCGCGCAGCAAGTCGCCCGGCTATGCCCTGTGCAGGCGACACCCGAACGCCTTGTGCATTAGCGTTTCAGCCGGGACGACATCTGCTTGCGGAAGGCATCCGTATAGGGCGGCCGGATCATTGCCAGCATCTCACTGCCTGTCTGCGTGTAAACGGACTTCTTGTGGCTGAACTCGTAGAACCCTTCGCGACCATGATAGCTGCCCATGCCTGACGGGCCGACGCCGCCGAAGGGCAGGTCTTCCTGTGCGACGTGAAAGATGACGTCATTGACGGTGACGCCGCCGGATGTGGTGTTGTTCAGCACCGTGTCACGTTCGGCCGAATCTTCGCCAAAGTAATACAGGCCCAGTGGCCGCGGATTGGCATTGATATAGGCAATCGCATCTCTGGTTTCGCCGTAGGATTTGATCGGCAGGATCGGACCGAAGATTTCGTCCTGCATCACGCTCATATCGTCAGTCGGATCAACGATGATGTGCGGGGCGATCTTGTGGTGCGGCTGTTGCGAGAAATTGTCGCCGGTCGGATTGATTTCGATCACTTCAGCACCCTTGGCGCGCGCGTCTTCGAGATATCCCATGATCCGGTCGAAGTGCCGCTGGTTTACGATGGAAGTGTAATCGTCATTGTCCTTCAGGCCGCTCGGGAACATTTTCTGCACGGCGCTGGTTGCTGCCGCCGTGAATTCCGCCGTCTTTTCCTTCGGCACGAAGGCATAGTCCGGCGCGAGGCAGATCTGGCCCGCATTCAGCGTCTTGCCGGCCATAATGCGGTTAGCCGCCTTCTGCATGTCAGCCGACCGGCCGAGGATAACAGGGCTCTTGCCGCCAAGTTCGAGGGTGAGGGGCACGAGATTGTCGGCGGCCGCCCGCATGACGTGTTTGGCAACCGAGGTCGCGCCGGTGAACAGGATATGGTCGAAAGGCAGCTTGGTGAACTCGGCGCCGACTTCCGGGCCGCCGGTAATGACGGCCACTTCTTCTTCGTCATAGTATTGTGCGATCACGGATTTCATCAGTTCCGAGGTGGCTTCGGTAAATTCGGATGGCTTGATCATGCACCGGTTGCCAGCGGCAAAGACGCCTGCCAGTGGCGTGAAAGTCAGGTTCACGGGGAAGTTCCAGGGGCTGATTACGCCGATAACACCCTTGGGCTGGAACTGCAGCTGGGCCCGGGACCCGATCAGGCCCAGCGGAAATTCCACCTTCCGCTTTTCCGGCCGCATCCAGTTGTGAACATGCTTCCTGGCAAATTTCAGCGCGCCGATCGACGAAACAATATCGGTAAATCCCGACTGGTCTTTGGAGCGGTGACCGAAATCCTGGCACATGGCATCGTTGAAGGCATCGCCGTGCGTGATCAGCAGGTCTATGGCCTTGTCGATCCATTCAATCCGCTTTGCCGCCGACGGAATGCCGTCACGCAGGTTAGCTGCCTTCTGCCGCGTCAGAATCGATTCCATACCCGTGCCGGTTGCGCTGTCGAGTGCCATGCCAAATTCTCCCATGCCGTGCTTCGTGTGAACACTGTAGCCCGCGTTCAGCTGTTAACAAAGGGAAATACATTGCCGCTGCGTGAGGCGTTCCCATGTGGGCAGGACTGGTTAGATTGCGCGCAAACATATCCGGGAGCGACACAGATGGCCTATGAAAAGATTTCCTACGAACTGGACGGCAGCACCGCCATCATCAGCTTCGATGATCCGGCGACGATGAATGCCTGCGGCATCGACACGGCGCAGGAGCTGCTCCACGCATTCGAAACGGCGCGCACCGAGGCCCGCTGCACGATCCTGACGGGCAAGGGACGCGGCTTCTGTTCAGGCGCCAATCTCGGCGCCAATCCCGGTAGCGGGACCGCGCTGAGCCACCCCGGGTCCCAGCCGGACGCAGGCCGGGCGCTTGAAACGCACTACAACCCCCTCATCCTGGCAATCCAAGACCATCCCCATCCCGTAATCACGGCCGTGAACGGTGCCGCCGCAGGTGTTGGTTGCGCGCTGGGTCTGATCGGCGATCTCGTGATCTGCGGCAAGAGCGGTTATTTCCTGCAGGCATTCCGCCGCATCGGCCTCGTTCCCGACGGTGGCTCCACCTACCTGCTTGCCCGCACCATCGGACGGGCACGGGCTATGGAAATGACTCTGCTGGGCGAAAAGGTGCCGGCCGAGCAGGCCATGTCCTGGGGGCTCGTCAACCGCGTCGTCGAAGATGACGCCTTGATGGCGACGGCAAAGCAGATTGCCGGGCAGCTTGCAGAGGGACCGACACTGGCGCTGGCCATGACACGCAAACTGGTCTGGGCCGCCTGCGATGGCGATTTCGATGGTGCGCTGCGCGCCGAACGCCTTGCCCAGCGGACGGCTGGCCGAACCGACGATTTCAAGGAAGGCGTGACGGCCTTCCTCAAAAAACGCAAGGCCGAATTCAAGGGAAAATGATCATCCTGTGATTGCATCATTTCATATGCGATTAAGGATAGAGTAAGGCATCCATGACAACCTGCGACAGACGTACATATGGGCCGGGGGGCGGATTATCGCATGGACTATCGACTGATCCATTTCAATTGCGCGCGCCCGAAGGGCGAGTTCACATTTGAAAACGAATTCGTTCGTGTGTTCCTCGCTATTCTTCCCCGCATTTTCAGCGATGCCGACAGCTTTGACGGCGTACACTGGCATACGCACGGGCTGAGACAACCGGACGGCGACTGGCGAGATCTCTATCAGGCGTTCCCCTATCCGAATGGCATGGCCGCGCCCGATGTCTGCACGATGGCCGGCTGGAGGTCACTCGAAGACATGCGCACCTTCGTCTATTCGGGCAAAACCCATTCTGCCGGTATGCGGCGCCTGCAAGAACAGCTCGACCGCAGCCAGGGGGCGGGATTTGTCATGTGGTGGGCCCCGCGCGGCGAACGCTTCACAATGGAAGACGGATGGCAGCGGCTGCTGCACCTGCGTGAAAACGGTTCGAGCAATTATGCTTTCTCTCTCGATCAGCCGATTCTCCGGCCACAGGTCGCATGAGGCTGACGCGGCGCAGCCTCATGCGTCTGGCTGCAGGAACCCTACTGCTCGCAGCATGTACACGCCCCGGTCCGCCCGAACCTGACCGGACGATCTATCTTGTGCGACACGCAGAAAAGCAGGCGGGTGATGATCCCTCGCTTACGCCGGAAGGCGCCGCGCGCGCCCAGTTGCTTGCCGACACGCTGGCTGATGCGGGTATTGCGCACATCTATTCCACCGACTATGCGCGAACACGCGAAACGGCCGCGCCGCTGGCCGATTTCATGTCCTTGCCGGTCTATTTCTATGATGCGTCAGACCCGCTTTCTTTCGTGTCTGAGTTGAATTCTCAAAGCGGCAGGATACTCGTTGTTGGGCACTCCAACACGACTCCCGATCTGGTGGGGCTCCTGGGAGGTGAACCGGGCGTTGAAATCAATGAGGCGGCCGAATATGACCGCCTCTATGTGTTGCGAATCTCGGGCGACACCGTTGAGTCTGAACTGCGCCGGTATGGCGCGCCGTATCAGCCCTGAGGCAGACCCAGCCGGTAGACACCCTTGAACGTATCCGGGTCGACCGGCTTACCCTTGCGATAGATCGTGATGGTTCCCGCCTTGGCCAGACGCACGGCCTCTGCGCGCACATCCTTCAAGACACGCTGGAAGTTTTCCTCGCTCACCGCACGGGCGGCCTGTTCGGCGCTGATCGTCTTGCCGACGCCGCACTCCGCCGTCAGTTTCAGGATCGCGTCTCGGACAGCGTTGTGCCCCGGCTCGCTCACCAGTCGATCGCCGCGTAGACGAGTTGCTGGAATTGCTGGCGCATCGGGTAGGTCGAGGACGGCATCAATTGCGTGGCCTGGATCGCGATGATCTCCTCTTCCGGATCCACCCAGAAGAAAGTTGACGCAAGGCCGCCCCAGCTGAACGTGCCCTCGCTGCCGGGCTGCTGGCCAGCCACGACATCCACGACAACCGATCCGCCGAGGCCGAAACCCACGCCGTCAGACATGACTTCCGTGAACATGGACTTGCCCATGTCGCGCATCGTCCTGCCGCCGGGAAGATGATTCTGGCGCATGAACTCAACCGTTTTCGGGCTGACAAGGCGCTGGCCGTCCAGCGTACCGCCGCGCAACAGCATCAGGGCAAAGCGGTGATAGTCGCGCAGGGTGGAAACGAGACCGCCGCCCGCATTCAGCAATGTGGGGCGTTTGGTGTAGAGCTTCGAGGCCCTGCCGGGCCCGTCTGCGAGGCTGGTCACACCTGTCTCCGCATCTTTCTGGTAGCAGGCCATGAGACGGTCGATCTTTTCTTCCGGCACCCAGAATTCAGTGTCGTGCATACCGAGCGGGCCGGTAATGCGCTGACGGAAAAATTCATCCAGCTCCATGCCCGAGACGATCTCGACAATCGCGCCGAGCACGTCGATTGAATGGCCATACCACCATTCAGCGCCCGGCGAGCACTGGAGCGGAAGCGCCGCCAGCCGTTTCGACATGGCCTGAAGGGTTTCGTCCGGCCGCCCAATCTTCTCCTGCCGGTAGAGGAAATCGACCGGGTGCTGCATCATGAACCCGTAGGTGAGGCCGGACGTGTGCGTAAACAGGTCCAGCACTTTCATGGGGCGGTCCGGCTTGCGGGTCGTGAAAGTGTCCTTGTCGCCTGCATCCCACACCATCACGTCGGCAAATTCCGGGATGTACCGGCTGACGTCATGGTCGAGGCGCAGCTTGCTTTCTTCGAACAGCATCATCGCCGCCAGCGACGTAAGCGGCTTGGTCATGGAATAAATGCGGAAAATCGTGTGCGGCCCGATGTGCTCGCCTGCGCCCATTTCGGTGGTGCCAGAATAGTCTTCAAGCGCAATTTCACCACCGCGCGACACGAGCGTCGCCATGCAGGGCAGCTTGCCGGTGTCGATGTAATTCTCTCGGAAATATTCCGGAATCGCTTCAAGGCGCTCGGCGTTGAGGCCGACTTCGTGCGGATCGGTGGGGTCGTGGTCGAACATCTAGAGGTTTCCTGCCTTGGCGGCCCGGGCGAGTTCCCGGGCGATGATGATCTGCTGGATCTGGCTCGTGCCTTCATAGAGGCGGAAGATGCGCACGTCGCGGTAGAAGCGCTCAATGCCATAGTCGGTTACATAGCCTGCACCGCCGAACACTTGCACCGCGCGATCCGCGACGCGGCCGCACGCCTCCGTGGCGAACAGTTTCGTGCAGGACGCGAGCATCGTGACGTCCTCGCCGGCGTCGCGGCGGCGCGCGGCGTCGAGGATCATGCAGCGCGCGGCATAGGTTTCAGCCTGGCTATCTGCGATCATTGCCTGGATCAGCTGATGATCCATGATCGGCTTGCCGAACTGTTTGCGCTCAAGCGCGTAATTGACCATTTCCCTGATGAGGCGCTCGGACACGCCGGTCGCGACAGCGGAGATGTGCAGGCGGCCCTTGTCGAGCACGCTCATCGCCACCTTGAACCCTTCGCCCTCACCAGCCAGGCGATTTTCGACCGGAACGCGTGCATTGTCGAAGATCACGTCGCAGATGTGGGCGCCCTGCTGGCCCATTTTCTTTTCGGGCTGGCCCACGGACACGCCGGGCGTGCTGCGCTCGACCACGAAGGCCGACACGCCCTTGGCGCCGGGCATGGACGGATCGGTGCGGGCCATGACCGTGAACAGGTCGGCCTTGTTGGCATTGGTGATGTAACGCTTGGTGCCATTCAGCACGTAATGGTTACCGTCGCGGATCGCCTTGGTTGTCAGGCTGCCGGCATCGGAGCCTGCTTCCGGCTCTGTCAGCGCAAAGCTTGCGATCAGGTCGCCGCTGGCAATGCCGGGCAGCCATTTCGATTTCTGTGTATCGGTACCGAACAGGACCAGCGCCTGACTGCCAATGCCGATATTCGTGCCTGCCACAGAGCGGAAGGCAGGCGACGTGTTGCCCAGTTCGAATGCCACAAGACACTCGGTTTCCATGTCCAGCGCGAGACCGCCATATTCTTCCGGAACGGCGATGCCGAACAGGCCAAGCTGCTTCATCTCGTCGACGATGGATTGCGGGACAACATCATTGTCGCCGACTTCCGCCTCGATCGGTATGCATTTTTCGTTCACGAACCGGCGAACCTGTTCGATCAGGGCGGCACGAATTTCGGCGTCAAAAGCCATCAGTTTGCTCCCGTGAATTATTGGTCCCAACCATGATATGCCGTTGCGACAGGGTTGTCGAAGGGTGACTGTGCGGTATCAAAGCCAAAAGGGAGGAACAAGGCGGAAATGGTTGCAACAGAAGTGACAGAAGGCGAATTCAAGGGCTGGCAGACCTGGCCGGAGGAACCGTTCGAACACGACACGGCTGGTCCGTTTTACATGCGCACCGACGATCAGGGACAGGTTGCGGCCTTCCGCGCCCAACGCAAGCACATGAATGCGGGCGGCGTGATGCATGGTGGGTGCCTGATGACCTTCGCCGACTTTGCCCTGTTCGCCATTGCCCATCACGGTATGGAAGGCGTCTACGGGCTCACCGTCGCGTTTACATCTGAATTCCTGGATGGCGCCAAGGAAGGCGAACTGATCGAAGCGCGCGGCGATGTGCTGCGCCAGGGGCGGTCGCTCACCTTTGTGCGCGGTCTCGTGACAGCCGATGGCCGCCCTGTCCTCAATTTCTCCGGAACCATCAAACTCAGAAAGCCGAAACCATGAGCCAGCCCCCCTATCAGGAACTTTCCCGCTCGATCAAAGGCAAGACCGCCCTCATCACCGGCGCCGCCAGCGGCATGGGCCGGGCGACTGCCCACCTGTTCGCCCGCGAGGGCGCGAACGTCGCCGTGACCGACCTGCGCCAGGGCGATGTTGATGTCGTGGTGGACGAGATCAAGGCCGCCGGTTTTGACAATGTGAAAGGCTGGGAGCTGGACGTTTCGGACGCTGCAGCCATCAAGCGCGTGATCGACAATGCAGCGGCACATTTCGGCGGCATGGACATTCTAGTGAACAATGCCGGGTTTGCGAAGGCTGGCGACGTTGGCGAAGAAAGTTATGAGGATAGCTGGGGGCCGAGCATCAATGTGATGCTCACCTCGCACCAGCGCGCCATCCGCGCTGCCCTGCCCTACATGCGCAAGAATGGCTGGGGGCGCATCGTCAATATCGCCTCGACCGAAGGCCTTGGCGCAACGCCGGGCAATTCACCTTACGTCGCCGCCAAGCATGGCGTGGTCGGTCTGACGCGCGGCCTTGCCGTGGATCTCGGTCGTGAGGGCATCACCGTGAACTGCATCTGCCCAGGGCCGATCATTACCGGCATCACGTCCGGCATCCCGGACGAACATAAGGTAATCTACGCCAAGCGCCGCGTGCCGCTGCGCCGCTATGGCATTCCGGAAGAGGTCGCCAACATGACGCTGTCGCTGGTCCTGCCGGCCGCCTCTTTCCTGAACGGCGTGCACATTCCCGTCGATGGCGGCATGTCGATCAAGAATGCCTGACCGAAGACAGGGTTTGCGGGGCTAACCCTTCGCAAACCCGCGCGCGGTCATCGCATCGTACCAGCGGCCCAGACTCTCATGCTCCTTCTGCGGCTGCCATTGCATGACCCGGCAAAAACCGACCCCGATATAGAGCGTGATGTCGGCAATCGAGAACCGGTCGGCGGCGACGAATTCGTGCGTTGCAAGGTGGTCGTCGAGGCGTTTCGCCATTGTCCGCGCCGCTTTCTCGCCCTTTGCGGCCGCTTCCGGGCTTTGCGGCACTTCCAGTGGCGCCATCATCGGGTGGGCATTACGGAACCAACCGGCAAACTGGATGAAGAACATCAGCTCAATGCGCCGGTCCCACATCTCGATCAGGGCTTTTTCCTTCGGGTCGGTGCCCATCAGGTTCGGCTCCGGGAACACCCCCTCAAGATAGGTACAGATCGCCCGGCTCTCGGTGATCGCCGTGCCATCGTCCAGCACCAGCGTCGGCACCTGTGCATAAGGTGACAGCGCCCGGTACTCGGCGGTCTTGTGCTCCTGGTCCATGATCGAAACGTCGATCAGTTCGACAGCATCCAGCTTGCCTTTTGCCCGCAGAAAAAAGACGACGCGGTCAGGATTGGGGGCTTTGGGGCTCTGGTAAAGTTTCATGCTCGTTCTCCCTTTCTCATTATCGTAGCGCTCACGATGAGCCTGCCGTGACCTAGAATGTTTTTCTTACGCCAAGTGTCGCGTTGATCGGCTCACCGGGAAAGTAGCGACCATTGCCGAAAGCAAGGTCAGCGCGGTCCGCATAGGCCTCATCCGTCAGGTTGCGGATGATCAGGAAGGCTTCTGTGCCTTCATCGAGCGCATAGGCGCCGCGCGCTGACATCACCGTATGCCCCGGATAGATGGCCGTATTGGCCGGATCCATATAGTATTCGCCGACATGCTCCACCGAAACGGACAAGCTCAACGCATCTGTCGCCTGCCAGTCGAGTGACGCATCCGCAAGCCATTCCGGCGCTGTATCGATCTGGTTGCCATCGCGGATGGTTTCGGAGCCCGAGCCGACAATCCGGTCAAATGTATAAGTCTGGTCGGACCATCCGACATTGCCCTTGAGCGCCAGCGTGTCCGTGATTTCGAACGCGGCGGCTGCTTCCACGCCGACATGGCGCGTCGAGCCATCCGGCACGTTGAGGCCGTCGCTGTCGCGGAAGAAGAAGTTTTCCTTGTCCATCCAGTAGGCTGCGACATCGAAGACGAGACGGCCATCAATCGCGCTGCCGCGCGCACCGATCTCCACACTGTCCAGCGTTTCGGTCTCCACCTCGCCCGCCACCTGCAGGTTCTGCAACCGGAAGAGGTCCGATACCTGCGGCGCGCGCTCGCCGCGCGCATAGTTGACGTAATAGCTCACCTCGCCCGACGACCAGATCAGGCCGAGTTTCGGCGTCAGCAGGTCAAAGCTGTCCGTGCGATTGGCGGGAACATTGAATCGCCCGTTGATGCCGGCCGGGGCATCAGTGGCATAGTCATATTCGTGCGCTTCGCCGCGCAAGCCTGCCAAAAAGCTGACATTGTTGCCGAGGCGCCATTCCGCTTCGCCCCACAGGGCCAGCGTGGTCGTGTCGACCGTGTAGTCATAATGGACCCCTTGCGGGAATCGCGTATCGCCCGGGAAAAAGCCGAACGGGTCCGGCTGGATTTCCTTCAAATAGCCACTCGCCACATCCACATCGGTGCCGACACGCAATTCCAGCACGTCGCTCGCCTGCCATCCGTAACGCGCCATCAGGCCGCCGCCGGTGTGAGCATTCTTTTCGACGCCGCCATTCGGCAGGAAGTGCTGCGAGAAGATCATCGCCTGGCTGTGCGCATAGGGCATCAGCACCAGCGTTCCAGGCCCCAGCGTCCGTTCGGCCCGCGCGCCCATGCGCGCCGACCAGGCGTCGCGATAAGCTTCGGGGTTCGGATTTTGCGTGACGAGATCGCGGTCCTTGTAACTGTCGGCGCCCTGCAAAAAACCCGCCGTTTCCTGGTTGAGATTCGAGGCCGACAGCCACGGCGTCACATCCCATGGCCCCAGCTCATGCGCTCCGACAACTGACAGTTTCTGCTGATCGGCGCCGGTATTGTCCCGCCAGCCCGTGTCGTGCTGCAGGGACAGGCCGAGGCGAACATGGCTGCCCTCATCCAGCGTCATGTCGGTGCGGTAGCGGCCGAGCGTGCCATAGCTCGCGCTGGCAAAGCTGCCATCGCCCGGCTGGCCGAGGATCACATTGATGAGGCCATGCACGGCATTCGAGCCATATTTCGCGCTGCCCGGCCCGCGCACCACTTCGATGGCACTTGCCACCTCATGGTGCGGCTCCATCAGGCTGTTGACGTTGCCGAAAGCCGGCGAGCGCGTCGGCACGCCATTCTCGAGGATGAGGAAACTTCCCTGTCCTGCCCCGCCAGTCAGCACAGGGCTGCGGATGGCAATCAGATGCTCCTGCCCGGAATTCATCTGGATATTCACGCCCGGCAGCGTGTTCAGGATTTCGGCGGGGTGGTCGGCGAGGGTTTCGGCGATGGCGTCAGCGTCCGCGTAAGTAATTGACCCAGGCTGTTCAGGCGACCTGTCGCCGAACACGGTTACTGGCTCGAGGGAGACGGCTGTGTCCTGCTGGGCTGCGGCCTGTCCCGACAGGCAGTAACCCAGTGCGACAAGGCTTGCAGACGTCACAGTCAATCGGTGAAGCATGGAAATTCCTTCGGTTAGGCAAAGAGGCTGTGCCCCATGGGATACCTAGGGCCAAGCCCTCCGCATAGCGAGCCCTCCCCGGGCGTCAGGTCAGCCGCCCGCGCCCGCAAAGAGCTGGTAGGGCAGCGCGCCAACGACCGCGCCCGAGAGGCAGGTCGCCAGCGTTCCGGCCAGCAGCGTGCGCCAGGCCAGCGACAGGAAATCATCCCGCCGCGCCGGTTCGATGATTGAAAGCCCGCCAATCAGGATGCCCATGGAGCCAAAATTGGCAAAGCCGCAGATCGCATGGGCGGTGATCATCCGCGTGCGCGGGTCCATGGCGTCCACCGGCAGCTCGGCCAGCTGGATGAACGCGACGAACTCCGTCAGCACGGTCTTCACGCCCATCAGCGAGCCGGACTGCGCCGCCTCGCCCATCGGCACGCCGATCATGTACATCAGCGGCGCAAATACCCAGCCGAGAATACGCTCGATCGAGAGCGGCGCACCGGCCACATTCGGCAACATGCCGAACCCGGCATTCACGATCCAGAGCAGAGCCAGGGCCGCGATCAGCATCGTTGCGATATTGAATACGATCTTCAGGCCGTCTGTTGCCCCTGTGGAGAACGCGTCCATTGTCGAGGCATACTTGAAATCCGGCTCCTGCATCCGCTCGCTCGACGGCGTGGTTTCCGGGATCATGGTCAGCGCTACGGCCACCGCCGCAGGTGCGGCAATCAGGGATGCGGCCAGCAGCTGCGGCAGGGGGTTGGCCATCTTCCCGTCGAGGAACGCGCCATAGACGACGAGTACCGAGCCCGCGATGGTGGCAAAGCCTGCCGTCATCATGATCAGCAGCTCAGACCGCGTCATGCCCTTGATGTAAGGCCGGATCAGGACAGGCGCTTCGGTCATGCCCATGAACACGTTGGCCGAGACCGCGAGCGACGTGGCCCCGCCGAGGCCCATCGTACGCTGGAAAATGTAGGCAAATCCATTGGTCACCCAGCGCAGGATCTTCCAGTGCCAAAGTATCGCCGAGAGGGCCGCAACGACGATGATGATGGGCAATATCTGGAAGAAGAACAGCGGTGGCGCATCCGTGCCGATCATGTTGGTCGCGGCGACATTGTCACCGACATATCCGAACACGAAGCCCGTGCCGGCGCGCGTCGCGTCCTGCAGACCGTCGACAACCACGTTCGCCTGCAGCAACACGTTTCGCACCGGTGTGATCCAGAACAGGATCAGCGCAAATACAAACTGCATCGCGGTTGCACCGAGCACGATCTTCCAGGGAAACAGGCCACGCTTTTCAGAGACGAGCCAGCAGATGCCATAGATAAGCGCGATCCCGATCAGTGCGCGGGCATTGTCCCAGCCCCATTCATAACCTGCCAGCATCCAAAATCGCTCCCGAGCCCGTTTTGATAGCTTTATGACTTAGCCGTGACGGCCCGGCTTGGAAAGCGCGCAAGTGTAGTGGCGAAAGTCGCGCACCGGAATGCTCACAAAAGGCGCTGATGGCCGCATTCGATCCCGTGCGATTGCACGCGTGTTGACTGAGCGGCAACCCGAGCTTAGGTTTTTGCTATAATAATCAAGCCTTTGATCCGTTACTCAAACCGTCGAGCGGGTCATGCTTCCGGAGACATACCCACCGATGAAAATGCGCGCCCTCGTCCTGGCAATGGCCATGGCTGTTGCCATGCCTGCCTTCGCCCAATCCGATTCAGAGGCAACAGATGCCGCAAAGGAGGATGTGGCAAAGCCAGTGCACGATCCCGCGTTGTTCGTGAGTTCTCACAAGGGAGTGTTCGGTTCCGAGCGCCTTTCCTACAGGGTCGAAGCCGGAGAAACCCATATCGACAATGAAGAAGGCGAGCCGACTGCAAGCCTGTTTGCGATCTCCTACATCAAGGAAAATGCCGGTACTCAGCGCCCGGTGACATTCGTGTTCAATGGCGGCCCGGGATCGGCATCGGTCTGGCTCCATCTCGGCCTGCTCGGACCGAAGCGCGCCGAGGTGGCGAGCGATGCCGATGCAGACGATGGCGCCGCGCCCTACACGCTGGTGGATAATCCGCTCAGCATCCTGGACCTGACCGACCTTGTCTTTATCGACCCTGTCGGCACCGGATACAGCCGGGCTATCGGCAGCGGTGAGAACAAGGACTACTGGAATGAAGCAGGTGATGGCGGGTCGATTTCCGAGTTCATCCGCATATGGATCAGCAAGCACAAGCGCTGGAACGCGCCCAAATACCTGATCGGTGAAAGTTTCGGCACCACGCGGGCAGCCTATATCGCCAACCAGCTGACCACAGGGGATGTCGACATCGCGCTCAACGGCCTCGTCCTGATCTCCCAGGCGCTGGACTATGAAGGCTCGACCTCCATCCACGACAATGTGTATTCATACATCACCTACCTGCCCAGCATGGCCGCTGCCGCGCAGTATCACGGACGGGCAGGCGTGGGCATTCCGCAGGACCAGTTCCTGAACGATGCGCGTGCCTTTGCCCGCGATGAATATGGCCCCGCCCTTTGGAAAGGCGACCGGCTGAGCACGCAGGAGCGAACCCGCATTCGTGACAGGCTGGCCTATTTCACCGGACTGGCACCTGACTATATCGAAACCTCGAACCTCAGGGTCCTGATGCCGCGCTTCCAGAAGGAGCTTCTGCGTGACAAGGGGGTCGCGATTGGTCGACTGGATGGACGGTATATGGGCGACGAAGCCGACGATATTGCCGAGACACCCGACGATGACGTGTCGAGCTATGCGATCAGTTCAGCCTATTCCGCACTGCTGAACCAGTATCTGTCGAGCGATCTCGGTGTCGAGATGGATCGCGCCTACATGATGTCGAGCGAAGACGCTGGCGAGCAGTGGAATTTCCGGGACGTGCCGGAGGGAGAGTATTGGGAGCCGCGCTATCTGAATGTCGGTCGGCAACTCACTACCGCGATGCGCCGCAACACGTCGCTGAAGGTGATGGTGGCAAACGGGTACTATGACATGATCACGCCGTTCTTTGACGCGGAGATCACTTTCGCCCGCTATGGAATCCCCCAGGAGCGGGTTGCCATGACGTATTACCAGGGCGGGCACATGATGTACCTGAACGACGGCGCGCTGGAAGCGCTGAGCGCCGACATCAGGGCATTCTACGCAGACCGGCTCGAGGACAGGCGACCAGACTAGGAGCGGGACCGGCATCCCCGGGGCAGAATCCCGGGGATACACGGTTAAGGGGGCTTTAGCCGAGCTTGCAGACGCAGATCTTGTTACCGTCGGGATCGCGGAAATACGCGCCGTAAAACGTCGGCATCCGGTTTCCGGGGGCGCCCTCGTCCACGGCGCCAAGTTCGATGGCCTTGTTGTAGACCTTGTCGACTGTTGCATTATCAACGGCGGCCAGAGCCGGCATCACGCCGTTCCCGCACGTCGCTGCATCCTTGTCATAGGGGTCGCCAATGGCGATCATCGGCTGGCCGGGGCCAACGCCGTAGAATTGCAGGCGATCATTGGCGAAGAACCGCTTGGCGCCCATTTCGCCCAGGACGGCGTCATAGAAAGCCAGCGCCTTCTCCTTATTGTTTGTTCCGAGGGTGACGTAGGCTAGCATGTTGGTTCCTCCCTTTTCATGCGTATCTTTCTTGAACTCTGGCCTCCCGAGCGCGGCTCGGCAAGATATGACGCAGGGGCGCGGCTTGACGTTTACGTGAACGTCTGGTGTGAAGCCGATCAAACCGATTTCCAATAAAAGCAGGAGTTCTCCCATGTCAGATATCCGTTTTGACGGTCGCGTTGCCATCGTTACGGGTGCAGGTGGCGGCCTTGGCCGGTGCCATGCACTCGAACTCGCCCGTCGCGGCGCAAAGGTCGTTATCAACGACCTGGGTGCCAGCATGGACGGTTCGGGCGGCAACTCGGCCGCTGCCGAAGCTGTCGTCAAGGAAATCGAGGCCATGGGCGGCGAAGCGATGGCAAACGGCTCGTCGGTAGCGGATGAAGCTGGCGTCAAGAAGATGATCGACGACACGATGGCCCGGTTCGGCCGCATCGACATCCTGATCGCCAATGCCGGCATCCTGCGGGACAAGTCCTTCTCCAAGATGACCCAGGCCGACATTGACCTTGTGATCGACGTCCACCTGCGCGGCTCGTTCATGCCGATCCACGCCGCCTGGGACATCATGAAAGAGCAGAACTATGGCCGTATTGTCGTGACCACGTCCTCGACCGGCCTCTACGGCAATTTCGGCCAGGCCAATTACGGCGCCGCCAAGCTCGGCCTCGTCGGCATGATGAACACGCTGAAAATCGAAGGCGCCAAGAACAATATCAAGATCAACTCGGTGTGCCCGGTTGCGGCAACCCGCATGACAGAAGGCCTGATGCCGGAGGCCGTTCTGGCCCAGCTCAAGCCTGAGTACGTCACGCCAGGCGTCATGAACCTCGTCAAGGAAGACGCGCCCACCGGCGTGATCCTTTCGGCCGGCGCAGGCGCGTTCTCGATGGCCCGCATCGTTGAAACCGAAGGTGCCTTCGTCGGTCAGGGCGATGAACTCACGGCTGAAGCTGTTGCCGCCAAGTGGGATCAGATCACCGATACGTCGAAAACGCTTCCGGCGTTCAAGGGGGGTGGCGAGCATGGCCAGCACATGTTCGCGCTCGTCGCAGGCGGTGTTAAGGCCTAGGTGCTTGCTTCTAGCGAGTTTTTACCGCAGGATTCTCCTCACACGCTAATCTGAGGAGAATCCATGCGGTTCACTGCACCTACACTTCTATTCCCGATTCTCATGCTCGTGGCGGCGTGCAGTGCGCCACCTCAGGCTGACCAACCTGCTGAAATCGTCCAGCCGCAAGCGATCAGCGCCGCCGGCGAGATGTGCGGCGGCATTGCCGGCCTGCAATGCGAAGAAGGCTTTTTCTGCAAACTTGATGATGGCGCATGCGTGAACACAGCGGACGTGGCCGGCACATGCACGGAAATCAGACCGTTCTGCACACGTGAATACGCGCCAGTCTGCGGCTGCAACGCCAAGACGTATCCCAATACGTGCGAAGCCCACGCTGACGGCACGAGTGTCGCAAGCCAGGGCGCCTGCAAAGGTTGACGAGAACGGCCTCCCGAAAAGGGGGCCGTTTCGACTCTATTCCTGCATCGCCTTGAGATACATGGAATTTACCGGTTTTGCGAACAGACGCTCAACCATGGGCTCGAAGAACTCCAACGGCTCGCTTTCATAGTCAGGGTCGAACGCGGCCTGATCATACAAGTGGCAGAATTGCGCGCAGTATTCGTAATGCGGGCTGTCCTTGAAATGCTCACGCATGTTCTTGTCCAGGCCAATATGCTCGAAGAAATAATAGCCCTGGAACGCCCCGTGATTGGCGACCATCCAGAGGTTTGCCTCAGACACAAACGGCTTCAGAATTGCGGCGGCCACATCGGGATGATTGAAGCTGCCAAGCGTATCGCCGATATCATGCAGCAGCGCGCAGACCACATACTCCTCGTCGCGTCCGTCGCGGTGTGCGCGTGTGGCGGTCTGGAGGGAGTGGGTCAGGCGGTCGACCGGGAATCCGCCATAGTCGCCGTCAAGCAGCCGAAGATGGTCGAGAACACGCTTGGCGAGTCCCTTGTTGAAGCTCTTCGAGTGGGCGACGATGATGTCCCAGTCTTCCTTGGTGCCTTCAAGCATTTCGCGAAACTGTGCGCGCTCGCCAACGTCCTGTCCGTCTGCCATGTCCGTTTTCCTCCTGATGTCTTTTGCCAAGATTATACGCAAACCGCGCAAACATGAAAGCAGGTCTCGTCGTACCCGTTTGGCCGTCTGCCGATTTTGTGGCATTCTGGAGAAACGAAGGCGAGGAAAGCGTGACAAGCGCGAGACATGGATATGGAATAGGCCGAAACGGTCTTTTGACGAGACACATGCGTCGTCTCGTCGTCATCCTGCTTGCCCTGCTCTGTTATATTCCTGCTTATGCCGCCGAACGCCTCGTCGTTCCCTTTGACGTCAATTCGCACGGGCAAATGGTGGTCCAGTTCCGCATCAATGATTCTTCCCAGGCCATTGGGGTCGTTGATACGGCGGCGACCCACGCCATGATCGATCTCGCGACTGCGAATGCAGCCGGTGTTCCCATACCCGGTGATGCCATGATCAATGTGCTCGGACTGGAAGGCGCCGAAATCTTCCCGCTGGTACGCGTTGACAGTCTGTCGGCCGGCAATGTGCGGATTGGTCGGATGAACGCAGCCCTGAACCGGCGGATCGAAGTTCTGGGGGTCCACAATGTCGTGCCCGCAAATGCATTCGCCGGGGACGTTATCGACTTTGATTTCGATGCTGGACGGATCCTGGTTTACGACGGCCGCCCCGACACCAGCACGACGCTGACTTCCAGCCGTTTGCCCATGCGCCAGGTGAACGGTCTGTGGTTTGCTGAAGTCAAGCTCAACGGTACAAAGGGGCTTGCCCTGATCGATACGGGCTCCAGCATTTCTTACGTGAACAGCCGGTTCGCTGACGATGCAGGCGCCAGGCCGAACGAGGAAAAGACCAAGACGCTCCACGGAATTACAGGCGGCGGCATTGCCATTCGCGTGGCAACAGCGCGCCGGTTCAGCCTTGGCCGACACCGGGTTCTTGGGCCAGACCTTCTCGTGGCAGATCCCGCCATCTTCGCCCATCTCGGCCTTGCCGACGAACCCGTCATGGTGCTTGGGCTGGACTATCTTTCGATCTTCAGGGTGCAGCTTGATCGCCGCGAGCGACGTCTTGTGCTGAGCTCGCAAGGTTCGAAGCGCGGCATGGGCGGCGTCCAGATGAATGCCGGAGGCTCGCGTCTTCGTACGAACTAGGGCCTGACTTCTTATCATGCCTCTGCGTGAGCCTGCTGGCATATCCCGAACGCTCCACGCATGAAAAAGCCCCTCCTCCGGCTGGAGAAGGGGCTTTCGGCAGACACCTCAGTCCCACAAGGCTCCCAGCATAAGCCGGTCACGCCAGGTTTCACGCGGGCCTGTACAGGCCGGGCCACAGCGCTGGCACACATGATCGTGCAGGCGCCGGGCAATCGCCCAGGTGGACTCGCCGGTGCGGGCACCGGCCAGTTCGAGCATGGCGATGATGCGGCGCAGCACTTCATCCGAGACCTCCGCGTTCTGGCGCCCTTTCGCCTCTGCAAGGCGCCACCCGGCGGGATCCTGCCGCAGGGCCACAGCGACCATCTCGCTGCCCTCGCGGACAGTGAAGACAGCCATGCGTCCGGCGGCAAGGTCGCCGGTAAAGTCCCGCAGGCAGTTGCGAAACTCCAGCGCCACGCTGACGAGCGCCTTACGATCACGCACCGGGACGAACACGTCCGGCAGGCGCGGTGCAGGCAGGATCTGCCCGAACTGCACCGGCTGAAGCGCCTCGGCGGCCATGTCGAACAGAGCCAGCGCATCGCCGGCCCGGTTCCATCGCTGCGCAATCCGCGCCGCCTCACCTGCGCCATGAATGCGCAGGGCGAGCCGGAAGGCTTCGGCCAGATCCTCAACCGCAGCGGTCGAAGATGGCATCCGCCCAACGATACCGGCCTGACGCAGCACCGCAGGCAGAGTGCTGATCAATTCGATCCGGTCTGCGGCGATGACTTGCATGTGCCGCAGCACACGGCCTGCATCATCTTCGACGAACAGGCGAAGGAAACGGTCATAGTCAGCCGTTTCCCACAGCACTTCGCCCAACCGCCCGAGCGCCTTCATCAGGCCGCCCGGTGCCTCGCCACCGACAAGAAGGCAAGCGACATCGCGGTCCCGGCCCCGCTCGACAGCGTGAACCACGTCCAGACTGCGGCAGCCTGCCTGCCTTGCGAACAGGATCGCCGCCGCATGACGGCGGGCCGTTGGCAGGGCCAGAAACCCGCCATGCGGGGCTGGCCACGCCTCGGCGATAATCGCGGCGTGCGGCCCGGCCAGGAAGCCGAGCAGCGGTGTCTGAACTGCAGCGCGCCCTTTCGGATGCACATGCATCAGGGTCATGGGCGTGCCCATGATCCACCTCCTTTCAAATCGCGACCGCGCTAAGGCGGCGGCGGATTTAAGGTTTCAATGCGAGGTCAGATATCACCGGCCAATGCGCGGGGACGCTGACAGCGCTCCCCGTAGCCACGAGGAGCTGGTCGTGTGTGTACAACTCAGCTTCATCTCAGTTCTCTTCCAGTTGGGCGGGTGGTCCCTTTCACAGGGCTCACCGCAAGGGAGCGGCGTATAACGCCAGCCTAGGTTTACTGTCAACCAGGATTGAAAAAGAAAAACCCCCGAACGTTTCCGTTCGGGGGCGCTTCAATTCTCGGCTTTCGAGGAGGACTATTCGTCCATCGCTTCCAGCTCAGCCTCGTGACGGGCCTTGTCGGCGGCGCCCTTGGCGCTCTCGTCACGGTCGACAAGTTCAAGCACGGCGATCGGCGCATTGTCACCATGGCGGAAGCCGGCTTTCATCACGCGCGTGTAACCACCGTTGCGGTCCTTGTAACGATCGCCCATCACGTCGAACAGTTTGCGCACAGCGTCTTCGTCGCGCACTTTCGCGATGGCCTGACGGCGGGCCGCAAGATCACCCTTCTTGGCAAGCGTGATCAGCTTGTCCATGAGCGGCGCCATTTCCTTGGCCTTTGGCAGGGTCGTCGTGATCTGCTCGTGCGTGATCAGGCTGGCCGCCATGTTCGCGAACATCGCCTTGCGGTGCGAAGTCGTTTTGTTCAGTTTGCGGTGAGCTAGTCCGTGGCGCATTGTCGTATCCTCTGGAGGTGATCAGGCCCCCGTAATCAGATTGATCGGGTCCTATAGATGGTCGTCGTATTTCTTGGCAAGGCCTTCAATGTCCTCAGGCGGCCAATCCGGCACTTCCATGCCGAGATGAAGGCCCATGCCGGCGAGGACTTCCTTGATCTCGTTCAGTGACTTGCGGCCGAAGTTCGGCGTACGCAGCATCTCTGCTTCCGATTTCTGGATGAGGTCGCCGATGTAAACGATATTGTCGTTCTTCAGGCAGTTTGCCGAACGTACGGACAGTTCCAGCTCGTCGACCTTCTTGAGAAGGACAGGATTAAAGCCAAGGTCGGTTTCTTCCTGCTGCTGGCCCACTTCGAGGGTTGGTTCTTCAAAGTTGATGAACAGCTGCAACTGGTCCTGAAGGATACGCGCGGCATAGGCCACGGAATCTTCCGGCGTGACCGAACCGTCGGTCTCGATGTCCAAAGTCAGTTTGTCATAGTCCAGCACAGTACCTTCGCGCGTGTCTTCAACCTGGTAGCCAACACGGCGAACAGGGCTGTAGATCGCGTCAATCGGAATATAGCCGATTGGAGCATCTTCGGGGCGCAGCGCGTCGGCGGGGACATAACCCTTGCCGGTGGCAATCGTGAACTCCATGCGAACTTCCGCACCCTCATCCAGCGTACAGATGACGTGATCCGGGTTCAGTATCTTGCTGTCAGCAGACGTTTCGATCTGGCCGGCTTTGACTTCGCCCGGACCTTTCGCCTTCAGCACCATGCGCTTAGGCGTATCGGATTCCATGAAGATCGCGACCTGCTTCAGGTTCAGCACGATCGTCGTAACGTCTTCACGAACGCCCGGGATTGCCGAGAACTCGTGCACAACGCCGTCAATCTGAACGCCGATGATCGCTGCGCCCTGCAGCGAGGAAAGGAGCACGCGGCGCAATGCGTTGCCGAGCGTCGTGCCGTAGCCGCGCTCAAGCGGTTCAATGACCAGTTTGGCCTTGCGCTTGGTGTCATACCCAGCCTGAACCACCGGGCGGTTCGGACGGATGAGCTCTTTCCAGTTGCGGTCGTTGACGGAGATGAGTTCTTTGTCAGCCATGGGCGACTATCCTTGAAAGCGGCAAGCGGCGCAAAGTGCGCCGCTGGAGTGGTTTAATCAGACGCGGCGACGCTTCGGCGGGCGGCATCCATTGTGCGGGATCGGTGTCGTGTCATTGATCGACGTCACCGTCAGACCAACGGCCTGAAGTGCACGCAGCGCGCTCTCCCGGCCCGAACCGGGACCGCGCACGTTCACTTCAACCGTCTGGAGGCCGTGCTCCTGGGCTTTCTTCGCAGCATCCTCAGCGGCCATCTGGGCCGCATAAGGTGTCGATTTGCGCGAACCCTTGAAGCCGACGACGCCCGAAGACGACCAGGAAATAGCATTTCCCTGCGCGTCGGTGATCGTGACCATTGTATTGTTGAAGCTCGAGTTCACATGAACAACACCGGACGTGATGTTCTTGCGTTCTCTGCGGCGGACTCGTGTGGATGTATCGCGGGCCATCTTGGTCTGATCCTATTATTTCTTCTTGCCGGCGATCGGCTTGGCCGGACCCTTGCGGGTACGCGCATTGGTATGGGTACGCTGGCCGCGAACCGGCAGCTTGCGGCGATGGCGCAGGCCACGGTAGCAGCCAAGGTCCATCAGGCGCTTGATGTTCATCGACGTATCACGACGCAGGTCACCTTCGACCATGTAGTCGGCGTCAATGGCTTCACGAATGCGGATGACTTCTGCATCGGACAGGTCAGCCACACGGCGTTCAGGCTCGACGCCCACTTTTTCGATGATTTCGCGTGCCATCGCCGGACCAATGCCGTGAATATAACGGAGCGCGATTTCAACGCGCTTATTGGTCGGGATGTTAACGCCTGCAATACGGGCCAAAGCCGTTACTCCTGAAGCGACTGTTTCAAACATAAAGAGCGCAAGGGGGCGGATTTCGCCCCGTCGCGCACTGGCGATTAAGCCTTAAGCTAAGAGAAGAGGCTTATAACCCCGCAAATTCCCGCGTCAACAGCGGAATCCCAGCTTTAGGCGGTCTGTTTCAGGGCCGTGTCAATTTCTGACGCGACCATGTCAATTGCACCCATTCCGTCAATCTCCACCAGAACCCCCCGTTCGGCATAAATCGGCAGCAATGGCGCTGTATCTTCGTAATATTTTTCGAGCCGACGGGCAAAAGTCTCCGGATTGTCGTCCTTGCGCCCCTGCTCTTCGAACCGTTTGGTGACCCGGCTCATCAGCTTGTCGTCATCGACCAGCATGCGAATTACGAGATCCACTGAGCTGCCGCGGGATTCAAGCAACTGATCGAGCGCCTCCGCCTGGCCAACCGTGCGGGGGAAGCCGTCAAAAATGAAGCCTGGCGCACCAGCCTGCACCTCCAGCTGCTCGTCAATCAGCGCAATAACGATCTCATCGGAAACAAGGCTTCCCTCATCCATGATCTTGGCGACCTGCTGACCAAGTTCCGAGCCCGAGGCCCGCGCAGCACGCAGCATGTCACCCGTGGAAAACTGCACGAAGCCGCGCTCCTGCACCAGACGTTTCGCTTGTGTACCCTTTCCAGCCGCAGGCGGCCCGAACAGTATCAAATTCATTTCTTCCGGCCCCCGAGCTTCGACTTCTTGATCATGCCCTCATACTGGTGCGCGATCAAATGCGACTGAATCTGCGTCACTGTATCCATGGTTACAGAAACCACGATCAAAAGCGAGGTGCCACCGATATAGAACGGAATTTCCGGGAAATAACGACGCAGGAGCTCGGGCAGAATGCAGACGAAGACCAGGTACAGGGCGCCGATCGTCGTCAGGCGCGTCAGGACATAGTCTATATAGGCCGCCGTGTTCGACCCTGGACGAATGCCCGGGATGAACCCGCCATACTTGCGCAAGTTATCTGCGGTTTCTTCCGGATTGAACATGATCGACGTGTAGAAGAAGCAGAAGAAGGCAATCAGGACGGCCTGCGTGATGATGTAGGTCCACGAGCCCGGCGAGAAGTGGGTCGCCAGGATACCGAGAAGCCCGCTGCCGCCCGTATCGGCAACATTTCCGCCCAGGAAACCAATGGCCGTCATTGGCAACATCAGCAGGGCGGAAGCGAAGATCGGCGGAATGACGCCCGATGTGTTGATCTTCAGCGGCAGGAAGCTGCGCTGGCCCTGCGCGAAGCCATGGGACTGCTGTCGCTTGGGGTACTGGATCAGCAACCGTCGCTGAGAGCGCTCCATGAACACGATGAACATGACGAGCGCGATGACCATGGCTGCAATCGCAACAACGAAGACGATGTTGACCGACGTCGTGCGTGCCTGCGTGATCAGGTTGAAGATCGCCCGCGGCAGTTCAGCCACGATGCCCGCGAAAATGATCAGAGAGATACCGTTGCCAATGCCGCGCGCCGTGATCTGTTCACCCATCCACATCAGCAGCATGGTGCCGCCTGTCAGCGTCACAACGCCAGTCAGGATAAAGAACCATGGCGCAATCCCCTCGATTCTCACCGAAGAGAGGCCACCCGCAATAGCGAAGGATTGCACGAGTGCGAACGCGAGGGTGAGGTAACGCGTATACTGGTTGATCTGCTTGCGGCCCGATTCGCCCTCTTTCTTGAGTTTCGAAAGTGTCGGAGATGCCGACGTCATCATCTGGATGATGATCGAAGCGGTAATGTAGGGCATCACGTTCAGGGCAAAAATGCCCATCCGCTCGACGGCGCCGCCGGCGAACAGGTTCATGGAACCGAGAATGCCGCTCGACTGGCTGGCAAACAGGCTCGCATACTGCGACGGATCAAGGCCAGGGATCGGGATGAACGTGCCGAGGCGATAGAGGACCAGGATCGCCAGCGTGAACAGGATTCGGCTCTGGAGGTCCTTGGCCTTCGCGAAGCTCGCAAAGTTCACATTGCGGGCCATTTGTTCTGCAGCGTTCGCCATCGGCCGTTCAGCCTCCCTGAAAAAGCGTTCGCCGCCAAAATCGGCGGCGAAACTGTGTTTGTGAAGGGGTATCCGGAAAAAACCGCTGATTAAACTTCAGCTGTGTCTTTCCTGGTTCCGGTCACCGTCACTGTGCCGCCAGCTTTTTCGATTGCTTCAATCGCAGCTTTGGACGCACCCGTCACTGTAATGTTGACCTTTTTCGGCGCATCGCCCTTGGCAAGCAGGCGAACACCGTCACCGAGCTTGTTCACGAGGCCCGCTGCGACAAGCGATTCCTCTGTCACGTTCTTGGCGTCGAGCTTGCCGTCTTCAATGGCCTTGCCAAGTCGGCCCAGGTTAACCCAGGCATGCGACTTGGAATTACGAGCCTTAAAGCCGCGCTTTGGCAGGCGCATGTAGATCGGCATCTGGCCGCCTTCGAACCCATTCACGGCGACGCCGGAGCGGGCCTTCTGGCCCTTGACGCCGCGACCGGCTGTCTTGCCCTTGCCGGAACCCACGCCGCGACCAACGCGCATGCGGTTCTTTGTCGAGCCCTCTGCTGGGGACAAATCGTTGAGTTTCATCGCTTTATCTTCCGATATTCTATTCTGTGAGAGCGCTGCCAGTCCGCGATAAGCGCGTTACTCGCCAACTACCTCGACCAAGTGGGCCACTTTGCGGATCATACCACGCACAGGCGCAGTATCTTCGAGTTCCTTCGTACGGCCAACCTTGTTCAGACCGAGCCCCATCAGCGTCTGGCGCTGGCTGGGATCGCGGCCGATCGGGCTGCCCGTTTGACGGACGGTGAGCATTTTCTTCGCCATGTCGCCTGTCCTTCTAGCTTACGATGTCAGCCATGCCGGCTTCGGACGCACCATCGGTACGGCGACCGACAACATCCTGAACCTTGAGACCGCGCTTGGAAGCGACGGAGCGTGGGCTGGCTTGTTCTTTGAGCGCATCAAACGTAGCGCGAACCATGTTGTAAGGGTTCGACGAACCGATCGACTTGCCAACAACGTCCTGGACGCCGAGCACTTCCATCACAGCACGCATCGGACCACCGGCGATAACCCCCGTTCCCGGAGGCGCTGCGCGCAGCACGACCTTGCCGGCGCCATGACGACCCTTGCCATCATGATGGAGCGTGCGGCCTTCACGAAGCGGCACGCGCACCATGTTGCGTTTGGCTTCTTCGGTTGCCTTGCGGATTGCTTCCGGCACTTCGCGGGCCTTGCCCTTGCCAAAGCCTGCGCGGCCCTTCTGGTCGCCGACCACGACGAGCGCAGCAAAACCGAAATTCTTGCCGCCCTTCACCGTCTTGGCGACGCGGTTGATGCCGACCAGCTTGTCAACGATCTCGGAAACTTCTTCCTCACGATCGCGACGACGGCCTCTTCCTCTTTCTTCAGCCATGACGGCGTCTCCTTAGAATTTGAGGCCGCCCTCGCGGGCGGCGTCTGCCAGGGCTTTCACCCGGCCGTGGAACATGTAGCCGCCGCGATCAAACACGACGTCCTCGATACCGGCCTGCTTGGCGCGCTCAGCGAGCGTCTTGCCAACCAGGGCCGCAGCAGCAGAATCTGCGCCGGTCTTGGCCTTGCCAAGAACATCCTTTTCCAGGGTCGATGCCGAAGCGAGCGTAACGCCCTTTTCGTCGTCGATAATCTGGGCAGAAATGTTCTTGTGGCTGCGGGCAACCGACAGGCGTGGACGCCCTTCGGCGACCTTCCGGAGCTTGGCGCGGACGCGCTGGGCGCGGCGCTGCATTTTTTCGCGTGAACTTTTCATCGGCTTACTTCTTCTTGCCTTCCTTGCGGCGGACATATTCGCCAACGTAGCGGATACCCTTGCCTTTGTAAGGCTCAGGCGGACGATACTTGCGGATTTCAGCTGCAACCTGGCCAACGGCCTGCTTGTCAGCGCCAGTGATAACAACCTCGGTCGGCTTCGAGGAAGCAAGCGAGATTCCCTTTGGCGCCTTGTAGATCACATCATGCGAGAAGCCGAGTGCCAGCTTCAGGTCACTGCCCTGCATCTGGGCGCGATAACCAACGCCGACGAGTTCAAGCGACTTCGTGAAGCCTTCCGACACGCCCTGCACCATGTTCGAAGCGCGCGCGCGAGCGGTGCCCCACTGGGTGCGAGCCGTCGAATCGAGTGCCTCGGCGAATGTCGGCAGTCGACGGCCCCGAGCCTTTTCGGCCGCGATCTTGTCTTCTGCAGCCTTCACCAGGTCTGCGCGAGGCATCACGGACAGTTCGTTATTTTCGAACTTCGGTGTGATGACTTCCGCAACGGTGAAAGACATTTCGCCCTTGGGGCCTTTTGCCGTGATCGTCTGGCCACTGACGGAAACCGTCGTGCCATTCGGGACCGGGATTGCGAGTTTTCCAATACGTGACATCAGCGCTCTCCTAGAATACCCGACAGAGCACTTCGCCACCGACATTCTTCGTCCGTGCGGCATTGTCCGACATCACACCCTGCGAAGTAGACAGGATGGAAATGCCCAGACCATTGCGCACGAGCGGAATGTCAGAGACCGAAGAGTACACGCGGCGACCCGGTTTGGAGATACGCTTGATCTCCGAAATGACCGGCTGGCCTTCGTAATACTTGAGCTCGACTTCAAGGTTCTTGTGGCCGTCTTTTTCCACTTCCACGTAACCACGGATGTAACCCTCATCAATGAGGACATCCAGGACGCGGGCGCGGATCTTCGACGCCGGGGTGACAACTTTCGACATGCCGCGCATCTGGGCGTTCCGGATGCGTGTCAGCATATCACCGAGGGGATCAGACAGGTTCATTTGCTCTCCCTCCTTACCAGCTGGATTTCACGAGACCGGGGATCATGCCTGTGGAACCGAGGTCCCTGAGCGCGATCCGCGACATTTTTAGTTTGCGATAGTAACCGCGCGGACGCCCGGTAACTTCGCAGCGATTGCGAACACGGCTTGGCGCAGAGTTCCGAGGAAGCTCAGCCAGCTTGAGGCGTGCTTTGAAACGCTCCTCAAGCGACAGGTTCTCGTCCATCGCGATAGCCTTCAGTTCGGCGCGCTTGTCCGCATAACGTGCGACAAGCTTCTGGCGCCGCTTGTTCTTCTCGATTGCGCTCTTCTTTGCCATATCAGCAGATCTCCTGGCGCTAGTTCCGGAACGGGAAGCCACACTCGGCGAGGAGTGCCTTGGCTTCTTCGTTGGTTGAGGCGGTGGTGCAGACAATGATGTCCATACCGCGAATCTCTTCCACCTGATCGTAAGCGATCTCCGGGAAAACGATGTGTTCTTTGAGGCCCATGGCATAGTTACCCATGCCATCGAAGCTCTTGCCGTTCAGGCCGCGGAAGTCCTTCACGCGCGGAAGCGCAATGTTGGTCAGGCGGTCGAGGAATTCGAACATCCGGTCACGGCGAAGCGTAACCTTGCAGCCGATCAGCATGCCTTCACGAAGCTTGAAGCCGGCAATCGACTTACGCGCTTTCGTGGCAACAGGCTTCTGGCCCGCAATGGCTTCGAGTTCGGCAAGGGCCGCCTTGATCTTCTTGGAGTCGGAGACGGCTTCGCCCACGCCCATGTTGATCACGACCTTGTCGAGTTTCGGAACCTGCATTGGGTTCGTGTAATTGAACTGCTCCTGCAGTTTGCCCCGGATCTCATCGCGGTATTTCGTCTTGAGACGGGGTTCGTATGCCTTAGACATCGATGGATTCCCCTGAACGCTTGGCAAACCGCGTTTTGCGGCCATGCTCGTCTGTCTTGAAGCCGACGCGAACGGCCTTGCCGTCGCGTGGGTCAACGTGTGCAACATTGGAGACCTGAATCGGGGCTTCAAAATTCTTGATGCCGCCCGGGTCCATCTGTGTTGGCTTCTGATGGCGCTTAACGACATTCACGCCGCGAACGACAACACGGTTTTCGTCGACGAGCACTTTAAGCACTTCGCCTTTCGTACCCTTGTCGCGTCCTGCGATCACGATGACCGTGTCGCCTTTTTTGATCTTCGCAGCCATGACTACAGAACCTCCGGCGCCATATTGGCGATCTTGACCTGGTTCTTGCCGCGAAGTTCACGCGGGACCGGGCCAAAAACGCGGGTTCCGATTGGCTCACCATTATTGTTGATAAGCACTGCGGCATTGGAGTCGAACCGGATGGTCGAACCGTCTGCACGATTGATGTCTTTCGCGACTCGAACGACGACAGCCTTGCGGACGTCACCCTTCTTCACGCGGCCCGTCGGAATCGCTTCCTTGATGGATACGACAATGACGTCGCCAACGGACGCGTAACGGCGACCAGCACCGCCCAGCACCTTGATGCACTGGACCCGGCGAGCGCCGGAGTTATCGGCGACGCGGAGATTTGATTGCATCTGGATCATGCGTCACTCCCTTCGCCGGAAACGAGTTCCCAACGCTTCAGCTTGGAATGCGGTGGGCATTCCTGGATGGTTACGGTCTGTCCCTCGACAGCCACATTGGCTTCGTCGTGGGCGTGGTACTTCTTCGAACGGCGAACGATCTTCTTCATCACCGGGTGGGTGAAGGTACGCTCGACGCGAACGATTGCTGTCTTGTCCTGCTTCGTCGAGACAACGACACCTTCCATAATACGTTTAGGCATGTTCTCTCTCCTAAGCCTGACCTGCCACAGCCTTTTCGCGAAGGATCGTTTTGACGCGAGCGATGTCGCGGCGAACTTCCTTGGCTCGGGCTGTTTTCTCCAGCTGGCCGGTGGCCGACTGGAAACGCAGGTTGAACTGTTCTTTCTTCAGCTTGATCAGCTCATCCTTGAGCTGGTCGGCGCTTTTGTTTCTCACATCAGAGGCTTTCATGATCAGATCCCCTCAATCCGCTTGACGACTTTGGTCTTGATCGGAAGCTTGGCTGCGCCAAGGCGCAGGGCTTCGCGGGCAATATCTTCCGGCACACCGTCGATCTCGAACATGATGCGGCCAGGCGAGACACGCGCGACCCAACGGTCGACCGAGCCCTTGCCCTTACCCATCCGGACTTCAATCGGCTTTGCCGACACAGGCACATCCGGGAAAACGCGGATCCATACTTTGCCCTGGCGCTTCATGTAGCGCGTGACGGCACGACGCGTGGCTTCGATCTGGCGCGCCGTGACGCGCTCAGGCTCAAGCGCCTTGAGGCCGAACTGACCGAAGGCCAGCGTGAAGCCGCCCTTGGCAGTGCCATTGATCCGGCCCTTGAAGGCCTTCCTGAATTTGGTTCGCTTCGGCTGACGCATCTCTTACGCTCCGGCGGCTTGCGCACCGGTGGCCGGTCCGCGTTGGTTGGCATTGGCACGGGCACGTGACTGGCCCGAAGACTCAAGGCGTTTGTCCTGGGCCATCGGATCGTGCTCCATGATCTCGCCTTTGTAGACCCAGACCTTGATGCCGATGATGCCGTAGGTGGTGAGGGCTTCAGCCGTGCCGTAATCAATATCGGCGCGCAGCGTGTGCAGCGGCACGGAGCCTTCTGCATACTGCTCGGTCCGCGCGATCTCTGCACCACCGAGGCGGCCCGACACCATGATGCGGATACCTTCAGCACCGAGACGCATGGCGGACTGGATCGAACGCTTCATCGTGCGGCGGAACGAGGCCCGGCGCTCGAGCTGGCGCGCGATGTCGTCGGCGATCAGCGTTGCGTCGATTTCCGGCTTGCGGATTTCGACCAGGTTCACGCGAACCTCGTCATCCGTCATCTTGGCCAGTTCCTTGCGGAGAACCTCGATGTCGCCACCCTTTTTGCCGATCACCAGACCCGGACGCGCCGTGTGGATGGTGATGAGGCATTTCTTGTGCGGACGCTCGATTATGATTTTCGAAATACCGGCTTGCTTCAGCTTGATGCGGATCGCCTTGCGGATCGCAAGGTCCTCATGAAGCAAGCGGCCGAAATCGGCGCTGTCTGCGTACCAGCGGCTGTCTGACGTCCGGTTGATACCGAGACGAAAACCGATTGGATTGACTTTCTGACCCATCAGGCGGCCTCCGCTTCCATGCTTGTGTCACGAAGGACAATGGTAACTTGCGCAAACGGCTTGAGCACGCGCGCAGCACGGCCACGGGCGCGGGCCCGGATGCGCTTCATCACCATGTTCTTGCCGACGTGGGCTTCGGCAACGACAAGACTGTCGATGTCGAGACCGTGATTGTTCTCTGCGTTGGCGATCGCGCTCTGCAGCAGCTTGCGAACGTCCTTGGCAGGGCGTTTTGGCGAAAACTGCAACTCAGCCAGCGCGCGTTCCACAGGCAGGCCGCGGATCTGCTGGGCCAGCAGGTTCAGCTTCTGCGGGCTCGAACGGTACATGCGCAAAACGGCGCGTGACTCGTTGCTGGCCTGCTTCGGAGGGTTTTTCGTCTTTCCCATGACTACTTCCGCTTCGCTTTCTTGTCAGCGCCGTGGCCGTAATAGGTACGGGTAGGAGCGAACTCGCCAAACTTGTGGCCGACCATCTCTTCAGAGACGGTGACCGGGATGAACTTGTTGCCATTGTGGACCTGGAAGTTCAGGCCGATGAAGTTTGGCAGGATTGTCGAACGACGCGACCAGGTCTTGATGACCGAGCGCTTCTCGGAGGCGCGAGCCTCTTCGGCCTTCTTCAGCAGATAGCCGTCGACAAATGGGCCTTTCCAGACAGAACGTGACATGTCTCGCGGCTCCTCTAGCGTTTCGCGTTACGGCGGCGGATGATCAGGCGATCCGTCGCTTTGTTTGAACGGGTCTTCGGACCGCGGGTTTTCTTGCCCCATGGCGTCACTGGGTGACGACCACCGGACGACTTGCCTTCACCACCACCGTGCGGGTGGTCGACCGGGTTCATGACGACGCCGCGGACAGACGGGCGCTTGCCCATGTGACGCTTGCGTCCGGCCTTGGAGAGGACCTGGTTCATGTTGTCCGGGTTCGAAACGGCGCCGATGGTTGCAAGGCAGGTGTCGAGCACCATGCGAAGCTCGCCAGAGGTCAGCTTGATCTGCGCATAACCACCGTCACGACCGACCAGCTGGGCATATGTACCGGCTGAACGGATCATCTGAGCGCCTTTTTGAGGCTTCAGCTCGATATTGTGGATGATCGTACCGACCGGAATGCTCTTCAGCGGCAACGTGTTGCCCGGCTTGATGTCAGCCGTTGCGGACGTCACGACCGTGTCACCGACCTCAAGGCGCTGTGGCGCGATGATGTAGGACAGCAGGCCGTCTTCATACTTGATCAGCGCGATGAACGCCGTGCGGTTCGGGTCATACTCCAGGCGTTCGACAACAGCTGGCATGTCCCAGCGGTTACGCTTGAAGTCGACCTTGCGATACAGCTTCTTGGCGCCACCACCGATACGGCGGGCGGTAATACGACCGCGGTTGTTGCGACCACCCTTCTTGGACAGGCCTTCGGTCAGCGCCTTTACGGGCTTGCCCTTGTGCAGGTCCGAGCGATCAACCAGCACGAGCTGGCGACGGCCTGGGGAAGTTGGATTGAATGTCTTGAGTGCCATTTTCTACGTCCTTCCCCTACAGGCCTGTCGAAATGTCGACAGATTGGCCTTCGGCGAGCGTGACAATGGCCTTCTTGACGTCATTACGACGGCCGAGATGACCCTTGAAACGCTTTGTCTTGCCCTTCTGGAGCAGCGTGTTGACCTTGGTGACCTCAACCTTGAAGAGGGCCTCAACAGCCTCCTTGATCGACTTCTTGTCGGAGTCCATGGACACCTCGAAGACGATCTTGTTCTCTTCAGCGACCAGCGTCGATTTCTCGGTGATGATCGGACGACGGATGATGTCGTAGTGATGTTGCTTCGGATCAGCCATGACTATTCAGCCTCTGCTGCGATTGCGGATTGAGCCAGCGTGCCGTCGAAGCGAGCCTGAATGCCTTCAGCAGCTTCTTTCGTTATGACCAGCGTCTTGCGGCGCAGGATGTCATACACGTTCAGGCCGGCAACCGGGAGCACATCCACGTTCGGGATGTTGCGCGCGGCCTTGGCGAAGTTTTCGTCAACCGTGATGCCCGAGATGATCAGGGCATTCTCGATGCCGAGACCTGCGAAATGGGCCGCCAGGTCTTTTGTCTTGGCTTCTTTCAGCGTCGCCGCATCAATCACCATGAACGAGTCGGCAACGATTTTCGACGACAGGGCATGGGCCAGCGCCAGCTTGCGAACCTTCTTGGGAAGGTCATGCGCATGGCTGCGGACGCGCGGGCCGTGAGCGACACCACCACCGACAAAGATCGGGGCGTTACGCGAGCCGTGGCGAGCGCCGCCCGAACCCTTCTGGCGGATGAATTTCTTGGTCGTCACGGACACTTCAGACCGCGACTGGGTCTTGTGCGTGCCAGCCTGACGCTTGGCGAGTTGCCAGCGGACCGTACGATGAAGGAGGTCCTTGCGGATATCCTCAATCCCGAAGATCGCATCATCGAGCGTAATCTTGCCGGCAGCTTTGCCAGCGAGGGTTTTGACTGCGAGTTCCATTATTCAGCACCCTCTGTCTGGGCAGGAGCGTTAGCCGACTTGAAGGAGCCAGACTTCGGCGCATCAGCCGGAAGGGCCTTCTTCACGGCATCGCGGATTTCCACGAACGAACCGTCATGACCGGACACAGCGCCCTTCACGAGGATCAGGCCACGCTCAACATCTGTGCGCACAACCGTCAGGTTCTGGGTCGTGATACGGTCGGTACCGAGGTGGCCAGCCATTTTCTTGTTCTTGAACACGCGGCCCGGATCCTGGTTCATACCGGTCGAACCATGGGCGCGGTGAGAGATCGACACACCGTGGGTGGCGCGCATGCCGCCAAAGTTCCAGCGCTTCATCGCACCGGCAAAGCCTTTGCCGATTGCGTAGCTGGCTACGTCGACCTTCTGGCCTGGCACGAAGTGGTCAGCCAGAACTTCAGCGCCGACCTCAGGCAGATCGCCCGAGACGCGGAACTCCTTCAGCTTGGCCTTGGGCGCCACGCCGGCTTTCGCGAACTGGCCGCGCAGGGCCTTGTTCGTGCGCTTGGCTTTCTTTTCGCCAGCACCAAGGATGACAGCCTTGTAGCCGTCCGTACGGGTGACTTCGCCACCCTTCTTGGTCGTGACAGAGCGCTCGTCTTCGGTGCGCACGCCAACAACCTGACAGCCGTCGAGCGACAGAACCGTCACGGGAATGTGGCGGCCGTCTTCATCAAAGACGCGTGTCATGCCCAGTTTGCGGGCCAGCACGCCGGAACGGGGAGCCGGAAGAGCCATTAGCGCGCTCCCTCAAGCTTGATTTCAATACCGACGCCAGACGACAGGTCGAGCTTCATCAGGGCATCGACCGTTTGCGGGGTCGGATCCACGATGTCGAGGATACGCTTGTGCGTACGGATCTCGAATTGCTCTCGCGATTTCTTATCAACGTGCGGAGAGCGGTTCACGGTGAAACGCTCGATACGGGTTGGAAGCGGGATCGGACCCTTGACTTCAGCGCCCGTGCGCTTTGCTGTGTTCACGATCTCTTTCGCCGACATGTCGAGGGCGCGGTGATCGAAGGCTTTCAGCCTGATCCGGATATTTTGTCGTTCCATCGTTCTCGTCCGTCCGCACAAAACACTTAAGCCCAGGGCGATGGCTCGTCAGCATCGAGCGCCCGGGTTGGGTGGGGTTAAATTGTCAGTTTCGAGGGAGCGTTCGCTAATTAAGCGCGGCCATCCCGGCGAATTGGTGCTTCTATGGGAAGGAATCACCGGCGTCAACAGGCGAAACGGGGAATTTGCAGACAATGGCTGCGTCGGTTTGGCCCGCCGCGCTACGCGCGGAAATCCTCCCCGCGCACAGGCGTGTTTAGACCAGCGAGTTCGCAGGTCGACCGTGCCCCATTCAGGTTTGCGAAAGCACTTCTGCTTCGACCTGCACGAGCCGGTCTTTGCCGAAGAACATCTCATCGCCCACAAAGAAGGTCGGAATGCCGAAGGCGCCGCGCGCGACGGCGGCATTTGTATTCGCGACCAGCCGCTCTTTGACAGCCGGATCCTGCGTTTGCGCCAGAAGGGCGGGTCCATCGAAGCCGGCTTCCGTCATTGCTGCAGCGAATACGTCAGGATCATCCATCTTCAGGCCATCTTCCCACATATGCTTCAGTCCCGCCTCAATATAGGCGTCCAACTGGCCGTTCATCTGTGCGGCGACCGCTCCTCGCATCAGGATCAGCGTATTGACCGGAAAATGCGGATTGAACCGGTACCGGTCGGCTTTGTGCTGCTTTATGAAGCGTGCCATTTCCAGCTGCTCATAGGCCAGCTTTCCCTTCACGTTTCCGAAGGCGATCATGGGGGCCTGATTGCCGGTTGCCTTGAATATACCCCCCAGCAGGCAGGGAATGTAGTTCACAGTGGCGCCCGTTCGAGCGGCAATGCCCGACATCAGCTGGTGCGCGAGATAGGCATTGGGACTGCCGAAATCGAATATGAAGTCGATGGACTTTGTCATGGGTGACTCTCCTACCAGGTTTCCTTCCACGGGCGCAGGTCCAGTTCATGCGTCCAGGCGGTGCGTGGCTGCCTGTGCAGCATCACATAATTCTGGGCGATATGGTCCGGGTTGAGGATCGCATCGGCATCGCGCTTCGCGTCCACATCCGGCACCATGTCGCGAATGAAATTGGAATCGATCGCGCCATCGATAATCGTGTGCGCGACGTGGATATTGTGCGGGCCAAGCTCCCGGGCCATCGATTGGGCCAAGGCCCTGAGCGCGTGCTTGGCACCCGCGAAGGCGGCCAGACGCTCCCGTCCGCGCGTGCTCGCTGTTGCGCCCGTGAAGATGATTGTCCCGTGACCGCGCTCCAGCATGCGCTTGGCGACTTCGCGCCCCATCAGGAATCCGGCGAAGCAGGCCATCTCCCACACTTTGCGATACACGCGCGCCGTGGTTTCCGTGATCGGGAACTGGACGTTGGCGCCAATATTGAACACGGCGACCTCAATCGGCGCGATCTCCGATTCGATCTTGTCGATCAGCGCAACCATAGCATCCTCGTCGCGCGCATCCGTTGGAAGGGCCACCGCCTCGTTCCCTTCATCCCGAATACTTTGCGCCAGCACTTCCAGCGCATCGGCATGTGTTGGCCGACGCACCAGGCATGACACCATACCCTCCCACGCGAAGGCCCGACCGATGGCCCCGCCTGTATCATCCCCGGCACCGATCACGAGGCAGGCTTGCTTGGCGGCCATGGCGTTTCCCTCACTGCGCAAATTGGTTGCAAAAAACTACCAATATCGTAATGGTACGGAAACGCAACCAAATTATTCGTTCGCCGATGGGAGACCTGACATGGCCAAGCGGCACACGCACACCTGCCCGATCGCGGGAGTCCTCAATATTTTTGGTGACAACTGGACCTGGCTGATCGTCCGCGAGGCCTTCTATGGCGCAACCCGTTTCAGCGAAATCATGCGCAATACCGGCATCGCCCGGAATGTGCTGAGCGAGCGGCTGGACCGGCTGCTTGAAGAGGGAATCCTCAGGCGCGAGGATGTCGGCGCGAACGGCACTCGCTATGCCTATATCCTCACTGACAAGGGCGAATCCCTCTACCCTATCCTCCTCGCACTCCACCAATGGGGCAATGCGCACGTCTATGGTCCCGGGAATGAACCGGTGCTTCTGGTGGAGAAGGCAACTGGCCTGCCGCTGCGACCCATGGCTCCCACAGGTAGCGATGGCGCAACACTTTCGCGCGCAGACATCCTTACCGAACCTGGCCCTGGCGCCAGCCTTGCCACCCAGCGGCGTCTCGCCGAAGCGACCAGACAATCGCAAAAATAATTAGATTTACGCCGGGACAACCCCGTCCGATTCAGGGTGACTCCCTTTCCGGGCAGGTTAAACTGCCCACACGATGGAAGCCGCACCGCCGCACCGCACGACCCTGCTAACCCGGATCGCCTATGGCTTTGGCTCGGTCGCGTATGGCGTAAAGGAAGCAGGGTTCGGCTATTTCCTGCTTATCTTCTACGGCACGGTTGTGGGGGTTGAGCCTGGCCTTGTCGGCCTCGCCATCTTCATCGCCCTCCTTGTGGACGCGGTCAGCGACCCGGTTGTGGGCTACCTTTCCGACAATTGGCGGTCACGATGGGGGCGTCGGCACCCCTTCATGTATGCTGCGGCCATTCCCGTATCGATCAGCTATTTCCTGCTCTGGAATCCGCCCGAACTGAGCGACGGCCAGATGTTCTGGTACTTGCTGTTGCTGGCCATTCTGATCCGCACATTCATCACATTCTACGAAACACCCAGCTCCTCCCTGATGCCCGAGCTGTCGCAGGACTATGACGAGCGCACAAAGCTGCAGGCGTGGCGGCTCTATTTTGGCTGGACCGGTGGCAACCTCATGAGTGTGCTGATGTTCGGTGTGCTGCTGGTCGCAACCGAAAAGTACCCGGTCGGCACACTCAACCGCGACGGCTACGCGACCTATGGCATCATCTCGTCGATCCTGATCTTCCTCGCCATCATGATATCCGCGCTGGGTACGCATTCACAGATAAGACATTTCCACCCGCCACCTCCGAAGCGGAAGATCGGTCTGGGCACGATCTTCAGGGAAGTGTTCGAAACGCTGGGTGACCGGTCCTTCTTCGCCTTGTTTGTCGCCACGCTGTTCGGCGCGGTGGCGTCGGGCCTCTCCGCTGCGCTCGCCTTCCTCATGTTGACCTATTTCTGGGGCTTCTCCGGCTCGCAGATTTTCCTCTGGACCCTGCTGGTTTTCATTTCGGCGCTGATCGGCCTGCTGGTTGCGCCCATGATCGTGAAACGGTTCGGCAAGAAGCGAGGTGTCATCTGGCTCGGTGTCGTTGCGTTCACGATGGCCCCGGCCCCGGTCATCCTGCGTCTCTTCGGCCTCATGCCGGAGAATGGCCACCCGCTGCTCTATCCCATAGTTGCGACGATCAACACGATTGATGTCGCCCTGATTATCGCGCTGCAGGCGGTTCTATATTCGATGATCGCAGACCTTGTGGAGCAGAGTGAGCTCCGGACCGGCCGTCGGTCAGAAGGTGTATTTTTCGCTGCAGTGACCTTCACCCGCAAAGCGACCCAGGGCCTCGGTGCTTTTTCCGCCGGCCTCATCCTGTCCATCGTCTCTTTTCCGCAAGGCGCGACCGTGGACCAGGTCTCGCCGGAGACATTGTGGCGGCTGGGCGCGTATTATGCGCCGACACTGCTTCTCTTGTGGACGTGCATGATCATCGCTGTCGGCTACTACCGCATCGATCGTGGGGACCATGAGGACAATCTTCAGCAGCTCGCAGCGCGCAGGCTTGCTGAAGCGGCAAGCGCCAACGATACAGCCTGAAATACACGCCATATCTGACGGGTATCAACGGATCTCTACCCTGCTTAAATTAGGCGCGCATTCCGCCCGCCTTGCCGCGACAAAAAAGGCCGCTTCCTTTTGGAAGCGGCCTTTGTCTTTGGGTTGCTGTTTCCAGCTTACTTCTTGATGGCCGAGACGACGCCGGCGCCGACGGTGCGGCCGCCTTCACGGATGGCGAAGCGCAGGCCCTGGTCCATGGCGATCGGCTGGATCAGCTCGACATCCATTTTCACGTTATCGCCTGGCAGAACCATTTCCTTGTCGGCCGGCAGCGTCACAACACCCGTCACGTCGGTCGTGCGGAAGTAGAACTGCGGACGATAGTTGGTGAAGAATGGCGTGTGACGGCCACCCTCTTCCTTCGTCAGGATGTAGGCTTCGGCTTCGAACGTCGTGTGCGGCGTGATCGAACCTGGCTTGCAGAGAACCTGGCCGCGCTCGACGCCTTCACGGTCAACACCGCGAAGCAGCGCGCCAATATTGTCGCCAGCCTGGCCCTGGTCGAGCAGCTTGCGGAACATTTCAACGCCGGTACAGGTCGTCTTAACCGTCGGGCGGATGCCGACAATCTCGATTTCCTCACCCACCTTGATGATGCCCTGCTCGACACGCCCGGTCACAACCGTGCCACGGCCAGAAATCGAGAACACGTCTTCGACCGGCATCAGGAACGGCTTGTCCAGCGGACGCTCTGGCGTCGGGATATAGTCATCCACAGCCTGCATCAGCTCAAGCACCTTGTCCTTGCCGATCGCATCATCACGGCCTTCGACAGCCGCCAGCGCGGAACCCGCGATGATCGGAATGTCGTCGCCAGGGAAGTCGTACGAGGACAGAAGTTCACGCACTTCCATCTCGACCAGTTCCAGAAGCTCGGCATCATCAACCTGGTCAACCTTGTTCAGAAAGACAACCATGGCCGGCACGCCAACCTGCTTGGCCAGCAGGATGTGCTCGCGCGTCTGCGGCATCGGGCCGTCAGCTGCGTTCACAACCAGGATCGCGCCGTCCATCTGGGCCGCACCGGTGATCATGTTCTTCACATAGTCAGCGTGGCCCGGGCAGTCGACATGCGCATAGTGACGGTTCTCCGTCTCGTATTCAACGTGCGCCGTGTTGATCGTGATGCCACGCGCCTTCTCTTCCGGCGCAGAGTCAATATCAGCATACGATTTGGCTTCGCCACCCGATGCCGCCGCAAGCGTCATCGAAATCGCCGCCGTCAGCGTCGTCTTGCCATGGTCAACGTGTCCAATCGTGCCGATGTTCACGTGCGGCTTGTTGCGTTCAAACTTTGCCTTGCCCATCGGGCCTCTCCTTCATTCTAACTTCAATAGACCGGTTCTCCGGTCGGGATGGATCAGGAGCCTGCGACTTCCTGGATGATTTTCTGCGCTTCGGCACGCGGCACTTCGTCATAGTGATCGAAGATCATCGTGAACTGAGCGCGTCCTTGCGACATGCCGCGAAGGTTCGAAACGTAACCGAACATGTTGACCAGCGGAACGAAGGCATTGATCGCCACCGCGTTGCCGCGTGGTTCCGAGCCCTGGATCTGTCCGCGCCGGGAGTTAAGGTCGCCAATCACATCGCCCATATAGTCTTCCGGGGTGACAACTTCCACCTTCATGATCGGTTCCATCAGGCGCGGGTCGCCCTTGCCCTTCAGTTCGCGGAATGCGCCGCGGGCGGCAATTTCAAAAGCGAGGACCGAGGAGTCAACGTCGTGGAAAGCACCGTCAACCAGCACGGCCTTGAAATCAGTCACAGGATAGCCAGCCAGAAGACCGTTTTCCTTGGCCATGTTCAGGCCCTTTTCCACACCGGGGATGTATTCCTTCGGAACAGCGCCACCGACGATCGAGCTTTCGAACTGGAAGCCTGAACCGGCTTCAAGCGGTTCAAACTGCAGTTTGATACGCGCGAACTGGCCGGTACCACCGGATTGCTTCTTGTGTGTGTAGTCGATCTCGGCTGCACGGCCGATTTTCTCACGATAGGCCACCATCGGCTGACCGATATTGGCCTCCACCTTGAACTCGCGCTTCAGGCGGTCGATCAGGATGTCGAGGTGAAGCTCGCCCATGCCCTTCATGATCGTCTGGCCGGATTCAAAATCTGTCTCGACGCGGAAAGACGGGTCTTCTGCAGCGAGGCGCTGCAGGCCGACCGACATTTTTTCCTGGTCAGCCTTCGACTTCGGCTCAACCGCGATTTCAATCACCGGATCCGGGAAGCTCATCGTCTCAAGGACGACCGGCTTGTTCGGATCACAGACCGTGTCACCGGTCGTCGTTTCTTTCAGACCGGCGAGCGCAACGATATCGCCTGCGAAGGCTTCGGTGATCTCGTCCTGCTTGTTCGAGTGCATCATGACCATCCGGCCGACGCGCTCACGCTTGCCCTTGGTCGAGTTCAGGAACGAGTCGCCCTTCGACAGCGTACCCGAATAGATGCGCGTAAAAGTCAGCGTGCCCATGTAAGGGTCGTTCATGATCTTGAACGCGAGTCCCGAGAATGGCTGGCTGTCATCGGCGCGGCGCTCGATGTTGCGGGTTTCTTCCTCATCACCTGGCGTAAAGCCCATGTAGGCCGGCACGTCGAGCGGGCCTGGCAGGTAATCGATAACGGCGTTCAACATGGGCTGCACGCCCTTGTTTTTGAACGCGGAGCCACAAAGAACCGGCACGAAGGACATCGAAAGAGTCCCCTTGCGGATCAGTTTGCGCAGGGTCGGGATGTCGGGTTCGTTACCTTCAAGGAAGGCTTCCATGGCATCATCGTCTTGCTCAACGGCAAGCTCGACCAGCTCGGCACGCATTTTCTCTGCCTGCTCTTTCAGGCTGTCGCGGATCGGCTTGAGCACCCAGGAAGCGCCGAGGTCGTCGCCTTCCCAAACCCATTCCTGCATCGTAACAAGGTCAACGTGGCCGGCCAGATCCGTTTCCGAACCGATCGGGAACTGGATCGGTGCAGGCGTTGCGCCCGTGCGGTCCTTGATCATGCGAACGCAATTGTAGAAATCGGCGCCGATCTTGTCCATTTTGTTGACGAACACGATGCGTGGAACCTTGTAGCGGTCAGCCTGGCGCCAAACGGTTTCCGTTTGCGGCTCGACACCGGCGTTTGCGTCGAGAACGCAGACTGCGCCGTCGAGAACGGCCAGCGAGCGCTCAACTTCAATCGTGAAGTCAACGTGCCCGGGCGTGTCGATGATGTTGAAACGGTACTTGTCCGACAGCGGAGTCGTGCCGTCTTCGGTGCGTTCCCAGAACGTGGTCGTCGCAGCAGACGTGATCGTGATGCCGCGCTCTTGCTCCTGCTCCATCCAGTCCATGGTCGCGGCGCCGTCATGGACTTCGCCGATCTTGTGGGACTTGCCGGTGTAGTAGAGGATACGCTCGGTCGTCGTGGTCTTGCCAGCATCAATGTGAGCCATGATGCCAAAGTTACGATAGCGCTCCAGCGTGTATTCGCGGGCCATGTGAGTAAACCTTCGTGTCTGCGTTCCGGGAGGAAAATACGGCAACTGACGGGCGCGTTACCCGTAATTGCCTGAAAATTCCAGAGTGATTACCAGCGGTAGTGCGCGAACGCCTTGTTGGCGTCGGCCATGCGGTGGGTGTCTTCGCGTTTCTTGACGGCGTTGCCACGCCCCTGGCTCGCATCCATCAGCTCGCCTGCAAGACGCTCACGCATCGTGTTTTCGTTCCGGCCTGCAGCCGCGGCTGAAAGCCAGCGGATGGCAAGCGCCTGGCGACGCTCGGTGCGAACTTCGACCGGCACCTGGTATGTTGCACCGCCAACGCGGCGCGAACGCACTTCCACGGATGGCGCGACGGCCTCAAGCGCGGCGTGAAAAACCTCGACCGGATTTTTCTTCGCGCGAGTTTCGACGAGATCGAACGCACCATAGACGATGCGCTCTGCAACCGACTTTTTACCATCGCGCATGATCTGGTTCATGAACTTCGTGACAACGATGTCCTTGAATTTCGGGTCCGCGAGGACCTGGCGCTTTTCTGCACTGTGACGACGAGACATGTAGCGGCCCTCTTATTTCGGTTTCTTCGCGCCGTAATGCGAACGGCGCTGTTTGCGGTTCTTGACGGGCTGGGTGTCCAGCGCGCCGCGAATGATGTGGTAACGAACGCCCGGAAGGTCTTTCACGCGGCCGCCGCGGATAAGCACAACGGAGTGCTCCTGCAGGTTATGGCCTTCGCCCGGAATGTAGCACAGCGACTCGAACCCGGAGGTGAGACGCACTTTTGCCACTTTGCGGAGCGCCGAGTTCGGCTTCTTCGGTGTTGTTGTATAAACGCGCGTACAAACGCCACGGCGCTGAGGACAGGCCTTCAGAGCGGGGGTCTTGGTACGCGTCGGCTTTGGCGAACGCGGATTGCGGATTAGCTGTTGAATTGTGGGCATTCGGGCCTTCTGTCTCTTCTGAACTCATGGCCCGATGGGCCGATAACGAAATGATGTCCCGAATGCTGCAAACAGCTTCCGGGACGGCTGAAAACTTGGGGGCCAGATTGGCCGGCTCACTCCTGATCCGGTGCGGTGATTGAGTAAAACCCAAGCACCTCTCTGACGATTTGTGGCGTGTAAGCCTCTCAGGCGCTTGCGTCAAGGGTCGCTTGCCGCTCAGCCGCAGCAATCTTTGGGCCTTCGGGTCACCGCTAGAACGGCAAACCGATCCTGGAAACGCAGGACGCTGCCTCTGGGCCCGCTGTGCCTGCTTCCAGCCGACTTCGAAATTCCAGAAGCTCAGCAGGAACTGGCGCTTCAAGCTCCGCGGTCCGGGCGAAGTCAGCGGATCGCAGCACGTTCCGGCAATCGGCAATTACCCAGCTTTCCATCGATAACCAAGCGATCAGGCCGATAGCCACGAATGCACAAACAGCGCCGATCAGGTCATTTCGCGCCATCTTAGACTCCATGCGTCAAAACAAGAAAGCCTGCCAAGGCTGGCAGGCTTTCTCTTCTGGTTCAAGTCCAATCCGGGCCGGACTATTCGTCGGCAGGCTCCGCAGCCGGTGCCGGCAGCGCGGCCATGGCCAGGTTTGCCGCCTCTTCCTGCGCCTTCGCCATGGCGGCGGCACGTTTTGCCTTGAGCTTGTTGTCGCGCTCGGCAGCTACACGGCGGAACTGACGGATACCACCGCCGGTACCAGCCGGGATCAACCGTCCAACAATGACGTTCTCCTTGAGTCCGTCCAGCGTATCGATCTTGCCCTGAATGGCCGCCTCGGTGAGCACGCGTGTCGTCTCCTGGAACGATGCAGCCGAGATGAAGCTGCGCGTCTGGAGCGACGCCTTGGTGATGCCGAGAAGGAGCGGATTCGCCGTCGCTTCGCGCTGGTCTTTCTTGCGCGATTTGCGGACGGTTTCGTTCGCATCTTCAAAGTCGATCAGGTCAATGTGCTCGCCCACGATGAATGGCGTATCGCCACCATCGACGATTTCGACCTTCTGGAGCATCTGGCGAACGATCACTTCGATATGCTTGTCGTTGATCGGCACGCCCTGCAGGCGATAGACTTTCTGCACTTCGTCGATGAGGTAGTTAGCCAGCGCTTCAACGCCGAGTGTCGACAGGATGTCCTGCGGCGCCGGGTTACCGTCCATCAGGTATTCACCACGCTTGATGAAGTCACCATCCTGAACGGCAAGGTGCTTGCCCTTGGGAACGAGGTAATCGATCTGGTCGCGGCCTTCCTCAATCGGAACGATCGAGACGCGGCGCTTGTTCTTGTAGTCACGACCGTAGAGTACCTTGCCATCGACTTCTGCGATGATGGCATGGTCCTTCGGACGGCGCGCTTCGAACAGTTCAGCCACGCGCGGCAGACCGCCCGTGATGTCCCGTGTTTTCGCACCACCGGTCGCAACACGCGCAAGTGTATCGCCAGCTTCGATCTTGTCACCATCGGCCACAGAAAGGATGGCGCCGACTGACAGAAGGTAGACTGCGTCGGAGCCGTTCGGCAGTTTCACGGGCTTGCCGTTCTTGTCGACGACCTGAACGGACGGCTTGATGTCTGCCGACTTCGAAGCCGAACGCCAGTCGATCACCACACGCGACGAGATGCCGGTGGCTTCGTCGGTCTCTTCGCGCGCCGAGACTCCGTCGATCACGTCGACCAGTTTGGCCTCGCCGGCTACTTCCGAAACGATTGGCTGGGCAAACGGATCCCAGTCAGCCAGTAACATGCCCGGCGTGACCTTTGCCTTATCCTTGACCATGGGCCGCGTTCCATAGGCAGGGCGGAACGACTGACGGGTACGGCCATCGGCATCGACGATCTCGACCTGCATACGCCGGCCGACGACCACAATGCTCTTGTCCTTGCGCGTCACGAATTCCGCATCGGTAAACCGCACGGTGCCTTCGAAGCTCGCTTCGACGGATGATTGGTCTGCCACCTGCGCTGCGCCACCAATGTGGAATGTACGCATGGTCAGCTGGGTACCCGGCTCACCAATCGACTGGGCTGCGATGACGCCAACCGCTTCGCCGCGGTTGACCACGGTGCCACGCGCCAGATCGCGTCCGTAACACTGGACACAGATGCCGTTGCGCGCTTCGCATGTCAGGGCCGAGCGCGCCTTGACCACATCAACGCCCGACTGCTCAATCAACTCGGCAAGGTCTTCGTCAACATAGGTGTTGGCAGGCGCGACAAGCGCGCCGTCGGCACCCTTGACGTCTTCAGCCGTGACACGACCGAGCAGACGCTCGGCAATCGAAACGACCACGTCTGCGCCTTCCATGACGGCACTGATATCGATGCCTTTTTCCGTACCGCAATCATCTTCGTTGATGATGCAGTCCTGGGCGACATCGACAAGACGACGGGTCAGGTAACCGGAGTTGGCGGTTTTCAGGGCGGTATCGGCGAGGCCTTTACGTGCGCCGTGGGTCGAGTTGAAGTATTCAAGAACGGTCAGGCCTTCCTTGAAGTTCGAGATGATCGGCGTTTCGATGATCTCGCCCGACGGCTTGGCCATCAGGCCGCGCATACCGGCCAGCTGCTTCATCTGGTTCTTCGAGCCGCGCGCACCAGAATCGGCCATCATGTAGATCGAGTTGACCTGTGCCTTCCGGTCGCCTTTGGCAACCTGGGCTTCAGCAGCCGAATCCATCATGGCGTCGGCAACCTTGTCGGTGCAGGTTGACCATGCGTCCACGACCTTGTTGTATTTTTCGCCGCGGGTGATGAGGCCGTCAGCATACTGGCGTTCGTATTCGGACACCTGCTCCTTCGTGGCCTCAACAAGCCGCTTCTTGGCGGCCGGAATGACCATGTCATCCTTGCCAAACGAGATGCCGGCCTTGGCCGCTTCCTTGAAGCCTAGTTCCATCATCTTGTCACAGAAGATCACCGTCGCCTTCTGGCCGCACAGACGATAGACTTCGTCGATGATCTTGCCGATCGCCTTCTTGGTCAGCGTCGTGTTGACCATGTCGGGCTGGATGCCCTTCATGCGCGGCAGGATGTTCGCCACCATGTAGCGACCAGGTGTGGTTTCGATGACCCGGCGCCATGGGCTGCCCTCGTCATCAACGCCTTCATACATCGCTTTCACTTTCGAGTGTAGCGAGACGAAGCCATTGTCGAGCGCCTGCTCCATTTCAGCAAGGTCGGAAAAGATCATGCCATTGCCGACTTCTTCAGCCCGATCCAGCGACAGGTAGTAGAGACCCAGGATGATGTCCTGTGACGGCACGATGATTGGCTTGCCGTTGGCGGGCGAGAGGATGTTGTTGGTCGACATCATCAGTACACGGCATTCCAGCTGGGCTTCAAGGCTCAGCGGCACGTGGACAGCCATCTGGTCGCCATCGAAGTCTGCGTTGAACGCGGCGCAGACGAGCGGGTGAAGCTGGATCGCCTTGCCTTCAATCAGTTTCGGTTCGAAGGCTTGGATACCAAGGCGGTGCAGCGTCGGCGCACGGTTGAGCAGGATCGGGTGCTCGCGGATCACCTCATCAAGGATGTCCCACACTTCCGGCTTTTCTTTCTCAACCAGTTTCTTGGCCGCCTTGACCGTCCCTGCCAGGCCTTTCGCGTCGAGACGCGCATAGATGAACGGCTTGAACAGTTCGAGGGCCATCTTCTTGGGAAGACCGCACTCGTGCAGTTTCAGGTTCGGCCCCACCACGATGACCGAACGGCCGGAATAGTCGACCCGCTTGCCCAGAAGGTTCTGGCGGAATCGGCCCTGCTTTCCCTTCAGCATGTCGGAGATCGACTTCAGCGGACGCTTGTTGGTGCCCGTGATCGTCCGGCCACGACGGCCGTTGTCGAACAGGGCGTCGACCGATTCCTGCAGCATCCGCTTTTCGTTGCGGATGATGATGTCGGGTGCACGAAGTTCCATCAGGCGCTTCAGGCGATTGTTCCGGTTGATGACGCGGCGATAGAGATCGTTGAGATCCGATGTCGCAAACCGGCCGCCATCCAGCGGCACAAGCGGGCGCAGATCCGGCGGGATAACCGGCACGACCGTAAGGATCATCCACTCGGGCTTGGCACGCGACTGAAGGAAGGATTCAACAACCTTCAGGCGCTTTGACGCCTTCTTGGTTTTCAGTTCAGACGTGGAATCGCGCAAGTCGTCGCGCAGCGTATCAGCCAGCGTTGGCAGATCGAGATTGCGCAGGATTTCACGGATGGCTTCCGCGCCGATCATGGCCGTGAACGCGTCTTCACCCAGACGGTCCTGCGCATCCATGTATTCTTCTTCTGTCAGAAGCTGCTTGGGCTCAAGCTCGGTCAGGCCGGGCTCGATGACCACATAGCTTTCGAAATAGAGCACCCGCTCCACGTCTTTCAGCGCCATGTCGACAAGTGTCGAAATCCGGGAAGGAAGCGACTTCAGGAACCAGATGTGCGCAACCGGGGCCGCAAGATCGATATGGCCCATGCGCTCGCGCCGGACGCGCGCCAGAGTCACTTCGACACCACACTTCTCACAGACAATGCCGCGATACTTGATGCGCTTGTACTTGCCGCAAAGGCACTCATAGTCCTTCACGGGGCCAAAGATACGTGCACAAAAGAGGCCATCGCGCTCCGGCTTGAAAGTCCGGTAGTTGATGGTCTCGGGTTTCTTGATCTCGCCGGATGACCACGAACGGATCTTTTCCGGGCTCGCGATCGAAATGCGGATCGCCTCGAAAGTCGGGGCGGGAGTATTCGGGTTGAAAATGCTGGCGACGTCCTGGCGCATGGGTGTCTGCTCCTTGGGTGGGCGATGTTGTCGGGGCCATGGGCCCCTGCCCTCGTGAAATTTCGTGTCGACCGTGACGCCCCGGCAAAACGATTCTCGTTTCGCGGGGCGCCCCGTATTTCGCGTACTATCTACTCGGCTGGGACTGTGGACTCTTCGTCCTCGATCTCGCCATTGTCTTCTTCGATCAGCTCCACATTGAGGCCGAGCGAGCGCATTTCCTTGATCAGCACGTTGAAGCTCTCAGGAATACCGGCTTCGAACGAGTCGTCGCCGCGCACGATGGATTCGTAAATCTTCGCACGCCCCGCCGTGTCATCCGACTTGACGGTCAGCATTTCCTGCAACGTGTACGCGGCGCCATAGGCTTCCAGTGCCCACACTTCCATCTCACCGAAGCGCTGGCCGCCGAACTGCGCCTTGCCGCCCAGCGGCTGCTGGGTAACGAGCGAGTAGGGCCCGGTCGAACGCGCGTGGATTTTCTCGTCCACAAGGTGGTGCAGTTTGAGCAGGTACTTGTAGCCCACGGTAACAGGCCGCGAGAACTGAACACCGGTGCGTCCGTCAAACATCTTGACCTGACCCGACGTGTCGAGACCGGCACGCTCCAGAAGATCGTTTATGTCGCTCTCCCGCGCGCCGTCAAAGACCGGCGTCGCAATCGGCACACCATTGCGCAGGTTACCGGCAAGTTCGATGATCTCGTCATCGGTTTCCGGCATTTCCTGTTCCTTGCCATAGGCCGTTGTCAGCGCCTTCCGCAGCGCTTTCATGTCGTGCTTCTGGTGGAACTCCTCCAGCGCCTGGTCGATGATGCGGCCGAGACCGCGGCAGGCCCAGCCGGTGTGTGTTTCGAGGATCTGCCCGACGTTCATGCGCGATGGCACGCCCAGCGGGTTCAGAACGATATCGACCGGCGTACCGTCTTCAAGGAACGGCATGTCTTCGCTCGGGTTAATTTTCGAAATCACACCCTTGTTGCCGTGACGGCCAGCCATCTTGTCACCCGGCTGAAGCTTGCGCTTCACAGCGAGGAAGACCTTCACGACTTTCATCACGCCCGGAGGCAGGTCGTCGCCGCGCTGGACCTTGTCCACCTTGTCATTGAAGCGGGCTTCAAGTTCATGGATGGAGCCGTCGAACTGGGCGCGCAGGGCGTCGAGTTCGGCCTGCGCCTTCTCGGACTTCAGCGCGATATCCCACCACTGGCTCTCGCTCAGTTCTTCGAGCGCTGCCGCCGCAATGCGGCCCGCCTTGAAGCCTTTCGGCCCCGCGACGGCTTCCTTGCCCGTCAGCAGCTCCGCAAGCCGCGCGTAGGTGTTACGCTCGAGGATCGACTGTTCGTCTTCCTTGTCTTCCTGCAGCTGTTCGATTTGCTCCCGTTCGATCTGAAGGGCGCGCTGGTCCTTGTCGATGCCGTGGCGGTTGAAGATGCGGACATCCACAACGGTGCCGGCGTCGCCTGGCGGCACACGCAGCGAAGTATCGCGAACGTCAGACGCCTTTTCACCGAAGATGGCGCGGAGGAGTTTTTCTTCCGGCGTCATCGGGCTTTCGCCCTTTGGCGTAACCTTGCCGACGAGGATGTCGCCCGCCTTCACTTCGGCGCCGACAGCCACGATACCGGCTTCGTCGAGGTTGCGCAGGGCTTCCTCGCCGACGTTCGGAATGTCGCGGGTAATCTCTTCAGGGCCGAGCTTCGTATCACGCGCGGCGATTTCGAACTCTTCGATGTGGATCGACGTGAACACGTCATCCTTCACGATACGTTCGGAGATCAGGATCGAGTCCTCGAAGTTGTAACCATTCCACGGCATGAACGCGACGAGCACGTTCCGGCCGAGCGCCAGTTCACCCAGGTCAGTCGACGGGCCGTCTGCGATGATGTCATTCTTCGAGACCGTATCGCCCACTTTGACGATCGGGCGCTGGTTGATGCAGCTGTTCTGGTTCGACCGGCGGAACTTGGCGAGACGATAGATGTCTACGCCCGACTTCGAACCTTCAAGGTCTTCCGTTGCACGCACCACGATGCGAAGCGCATCGACCTGCTCCACGACACCGGCCCGGCGGGCGATGATCGCGGCGCGGCTGTCACGCGCAACAATGGCTTCCATGCCGGTGCCCACGAATGGCGCCTCGGACTGAACCAGGGGCACGGCCTGACGTTGCATGTTTGAGCCCATCAGGGCGCGGTTGGCGTCGTCATTTTCGAGGAACGGAATGAGCGAGGCCGCCACCGACACAACCTGTTTCGGCGAGACGTCCATGTACTGGATATCGTCTTTCGAAACCATGGTCGCTTCACCAGCGACACGTGCGTTGACGAATTCGTTCTGCAGCTCGCCCTTGTCGTTCACCGACGCATTGGCCTGGGCGATCGAATAGATCGACTCTTCCATGGCCGACAGATAGACGACCTCGGCTGTCTGCTTGCCGTTCACAACCTTGCGGTATGGGCTCTCGATGAAACCGTACTTGTTGATGCGCGCATGCGTGGCGAGCGAGTTGATCAGACCGATGTTCGGGCCTTCCGGCGTCTCGATCGGGCAGATCCGGCCATAGTGGGTCGGGTGCACGTCGCGCACTTCGAAGCCGGCGCGCTCGCGTGTCAGGCCGCCCGGACCAAGGGCCGAAAGGCGGCGCTTGTGGGTAATCTCCGACAGCGGGTTAGTCTGGTCCATGAACTGCGACAGCTGCGAGGAGCCGAAGAATTCACGCACCGAAGCCACAACCGGCTTCGCATTGATCAGGTCGTGCGGCATGACCGTGTCGATATCGACCGAGCCCATGCGTTCCTTGATCGCGCGCTCCATGCGCACGAGACCGATGCGATAATTGTTTTCCATCAGCTCACCGACCGAACGGACACGGCGGTTGCCAAGGTTGTCGATGTCGTCGACGTCGCCTTTACCGTCCTTCAGGTCGAGGATGACCTTCATGACGCCAATGATGTCGTCATTGCGCAGCACGCGCATGTCGTCGGCAGCGGATTCATAGCCTTTGACGGCCACGCTGAGGCGCATGTTCATCTTCACCCGGCCAACGGCCGAGAGATCATAGCGCTCAGGATCGAAGAAGAGCTGGCCGAACAGAGCGTCAGCGGCTTCCTGCGTTGGCGGCTCGCCCGGGCGCATGACGCGGTAGATGTCCGACAGGGCCTCGAAACGCGTTTCGTTCTTGTCGGCCTTCAGCGTGTTGCGCAGCCAGGGGCCACGTCCGGACGCATCAATGTCGAGAACTTCGATCGTCTTGATGCCATAGTCGCGCATCTCGGCGATGATTTCCTCTTCCAGCATGTCGCCGGCTTCACCGAAGATTTCGCCGGTTTCCATGTTCACGACATCGCGTGCCAGGAACTTGCCGACCAGGGCTTCGGACGGCACGAGGATCTCGTCCGTGCCGGCTTCAGCGATGCGCTTGGCTTTCAGTGCAGTGATCTTCTTGCCCGCCTCGGCCACGGCCTTCTTCGACTTCGCGTCGATCAGGTCGAATTCCGGCTTGAGGCCTTTCCAGGCTTCCGAACGGAAACCGGTAATCCAGCCATTCTTCTCCATGCGATAGATGGAGTGCGTATAGAACAGGTCGAGGATCTGCTCGGTATCATAGCCTAGCGCGTAGAGCATCGTGGTCGCCGGCAGCTTGCGCTTGCGGTCGATACGGATGTTCAGGATGTCTTTCGCGTCGAACTCGAAATCTAACCACGAGCCGCGGTAAGGGATAATGCGGGCGGCGAACAACAGCTTGCCCGACGTGTGGGTCTTGCCCTTGTCGTGATCAAAGAACACGCCCGGCGAACGGTGCATCTGGGATACGATCACACGCTCGGTGCCGTTCACGACGAACGTACCCTTGTCAGTCATCAGCGGAATGTCGCCCAGGTAGCATTCCTGCTCTTTGACTTCCTTGACGGAACGGGCGCCGGTATCTTCGTCAATATCGAACACGACGAGCTGGAGGCGCACCTTGAGCGGAGCCTGATAGGTCAGGTCGCGCTGCATGCACTCTTCAACGTCGAACTTCGGCGTTTCGAACTCATAGTTTACATACTCGAGCGTCGCGCGCTCGGAAAAATCAGTAATCGGGAATACCGACTTAAAAACGCCTCCGAGCCCATCGTCCGTGCGCTTCTCGCGCGGCGTGTGCATCTGAAGGAAGCTCTCGTAAGAATCGCGTTGAACCTCGATCAGGTTCGGCATTTCGATGGCTTCGGGAATGCGCCCGAAGGACTTGCGGATACGTTTCTTTTCCGTGAAGGAGAGTGCCATCCCAGGTTCCCAATTTTGTCTGTCCGGGCCACATGGCCACAGACCTTATCACCAGAACGCGAGTTCGCGGCGGCCTCAAAAAGAGACCGCCGCGCATTTCGTGGATAGGATGGAGCCTCGCGCGAACACCATCCGGATTTGAGCAAGCTGACGCTTACTTGATTTCGATCGTTGCGCCGACGTCTTCGAATTTCTTCTTGATTTCTTCGGCTTCAGCCTTCGAAACGCCTTCCTTGATTGCCTTCGGAGCAGCCTCGACGAGGTCTTTTGCTTCTTTCAGGCCGAGCGCAGGAACAACGTCACGCACAACTTTGATAACGTTGATCTTCTTGTCGCCCGCCGATGTCAGAACGACATCGAATTCTGTCTGCTCTTCAGCAGCAGCAGCGGGTGCAGCACCACCGGCAGCAGCGGCAACAGCCACTGGTGCGGCAGCGGAAACGCCCCACTTTTCTTCGAGCAGCTTTGCAAGCTCTGCAGCTTCAAGGACGGTAAGGGCCGAAAGGTCTTCGACAATCTTTTCGAGATTTGCCATTGTATGATTTCCTGTTTGGTTCGGTTGTCAGTTTCAATTAGTTGCGAAAACGGGTGCCCTAGGCGGCGTCTTTCGACGCATATGCCGACACCACACGGGCAAGCTGGCTGGCTGGTGCCTGGATAACGCCAGCAACTTTCGTTGCCGGTGCCTGCAGGAGGCCAATAAGTTTGCCACGGAGCTGGTCGAGAGACGGAAGCTTCGCGAGAGCCTGAACGCCTTCGGCATCCAGTACCACGTCGCCCATCACGCCACCGATGATGATGAATTTCGCATTGTCTTTCGCGAATTCATCAGCCGCTTTCGCAGCCGACACCGGATCAGGTGAATAAGCGATTGCCACAGGCCCCTGGAACAGGGCTTGGGCATCGTCGCCGCCTTTACCGTCGAGCGCAATTTTCGCCAGACGGTTCTTGACCACCTTAAGCTGACCGCCGTCCTTGCGAAGGGCGCCGCGCAGCTTTGTCATTTCCGCAACGGTCATTCCGGAATAGTGCGTCACGATGACAGCACCGGACTCTTCGAAAACCCCTTTCAGGGTCTCGAGGGCCACTGTTTTTCCAGCTTTATCCATAGCGGGTCTCCAGTAGAGGCGCCCGGACCATCCGGCCGCCCTGGTAATCGCCTTCCGTTCGTGAGAACTTCCAGCGCCTGCCCAGGGATTGGCCTGCCCGGTAAAGCAAAACAGGAAATCCTGTTTTTCCGAACCGTTTCAACGCCTCACCCCGTCTGCATAGGTGGCCAGAATGCCTTTATCTCACCCTAAGGTTTGACCTATGGTCTAGGACAGGAAAACGGGAGGCCGCCGATACACATCGGTGATCTCCCGTCAAGAGAGGTCTGTTAACGCTTTATCCAAAGGGCCGCAACCCCTTTGAGGCAGAAAATATCGGGCCGACAGAAAAAGCCCGCCCTGTTTCCGGGGCGGGCTCACTAGTTTCTGACAAAATCACCGCAGTGGCGGGACTATTTTGCTTCAGCCGTATCGATGATGACACCCGCGCCCATTGTGGACGACAGGGAAATCTTGCGCACGAAAGTGCCTTTTGCACCGGTCGGGCGCGCTTTGACGAGCGCATCAAGGAACGCTTTCACGTTCTTCTCGATATCTGCTTCGCTGAAGCTGGCCTTGCCGATACCTGCATGGATGATACCGGCCTTTTCGACACGGAATTCAACCGAACCGCTTTTCGCGTCTTTGACGGCCTGTGCCACATTTGGTGTGACCGTACCGACTTTCGGGTTCGGCATCAGGCCACGCGGGCCGAGCACCTTACCGAGACGACCAACAACCGCCATCATGTCGGGTGATGCAATCACACGATCGAAGTCCATGAAGCCGCCCTGGATTTTCTCCATCAGGTCTTCAGCACCGACAAAATCAGCGCCGGCCGCCTTGGCTTCGTCAGCCTTTGCGTCCTTCGCGAACACGGCAACACGCACATCCTTGCCGGTTCCCGAAGGCAGGTTGACCACGCCGCGGACCATCTGGTCGGCATATTTCGGGTCAACACCGAGATTCACGGCAATATCGATGGTTTCGTCGAATTTCGAGGTCGCATTGCTTTTCACGAGCGAGACAGCCTCGCTGACCGTGTAGGCCTTGTCACGATCAACTGTTTCAGCAATCGCGCGAGCACGTTTTCCTGGTTTCGCCATGATTCTTACTCCACCACCGTCAGACCCATCGCGCGGGCGGACCCTGCGATGATCTTGGACGCTGCTTCGATATCGTTTGCGTTGAGGTCTTCCATCTTCATTTCCGCAATTTCGCGGACCTGCTTCATGGAGACTTTACCAACCGTGTCATAGCCAGGCTTCTTGGAGCCCGATGCCGGCTTCTTGCCGAGCTTCAGGCCGGCGGCCTTCTTCAGCAGAACCGATGCAGGCGGCGTCTTCGTAACGAACGTGAACGACTTGTCCTGATAATACTGGATGACAACCGGAATCGGGAGGCCCTCTTCCAGGCCCTGCGTCTTGGCGTTGAACGCCTTGCAGAATTCCATGATGTTGATGCCGCGCTGACCGAGCGCCGGGCCGACGGGCGGGGAAGGGTTTGCCTTGCCTGCGGGAATCTGGAGCTTGATCTGCCCCAGCAGTTTCTTAGCCATTGTGTCCTCACAATTGTTTCGAGGGGACGGTGGTCTTTCGATCCGTCCCGATTGGGTGTCGAGGTTCCGCGGTCCGGCTGGCTTGCCTTCCACAGAAGCGCGCGTATGGCGCAATCACCTGTGCCGGTCAAGCTGGGCGGATGTGAAAAGCCCGGACGACGCAAATCATCCGGGCTTTCAGGATCACTTTTGCGGGCGGCTACATCACCGCATAGCCGCGCGCATTGATATAGTTGCGCAATTCCTGGGCGCGCCGAGCCGGGTCCGGGTGAGTGGACATGAATTCAACAGGGCGGGCCCCCGTCGAATTGGCATCCATCAATTCCCACAGGCGAACCGACTGTTTCACGTCATACCCGGCATTGTGCATGTAATCGACGCCCAACCTGTCAGCCTCAAGCTCGTTCGAGCGGCTATACGGCAGTATGACGCCATACTGGACTGCGGCGCCCCCCAGTGCACCGATCGCTGCGCCATATTTGTTCAGCGTTTCCGACTGGCCGACCGCAATCTGGCCCGCCATCATGCCAACCTGGGCGGCAGTTGTAATCGACAGGCGTTCGGCGGCGTGTTTTCCCGCCACGTGTCCTGTTTCATGACCCAGGACAGATGACAACTGGTCGTCATTCTCGGTCAGTTCCGCTAGGCCACGGTATACGCCAACCCGGTTGCCCGGCATGACGAAGGCATTGACGTCATCGGTATCGAATACGGCCACGTCCCACTGTTCGTTCGACCTGCCTGCGCCTCTGGCGGTGCGGCTCCAGACATTCAGAACCCTGTTCTTGAGTGCAGTGTTCGAGGTTTGCGGCGTCTGTGTTTTCATGTCGGTCCAGGCCGAAGCCGCCATTCCGGCGATCTGCTCGTCGCCGAACAGGAGGAACTGGTTCCGCCCCGTCGACGGATTGGTTGTGCAGCTTGAAACGAACGGGAACACCGTTCCTGCCGCCAGCCCGCTGATAATGCCGCGTCGGGACAGGTTCACTTTGGGTGCACCTTCGAGAATCTTGCCGTCAAATTCGATCAGTTCAGCCATCTCAGTCTCCGTTTCGGTCTGGCGCCAAGGGTAACGACCGGCCATGGAAAAGCAATCTTCAACCTGGTCCCTGGCGACTGAACCCGTCATGAACGATCAGGTGTGCGAGCCTATTCGTCGGCAACGTCACCTGAAAGAATGGCGGCCTGCTCCACCCATCCTTCGCGCGCAATCCGGCCGGAAAAGTTCAGGCGATCGTCAATCCAGGCGATGTTTTCAGGCGTCCATGCGGCGATCTGGTCATAGTGGTAGATGCCGAGCTCGTTCAGCACTTCCTGTATCTTGGGGCCAATGCCGCCAATGATCGTGAGATCGTCGGGCGCCCCTGCGACGGGCTTTTCCAGCGCAATGGGCCGTTCCGCCGCAACCGGATCTTCATCAACCAGCGCGTCATCATCGCTATCGGACGCATCGTCTTCCGATTCATCCTCATCGAAATCCTCGTCCTCGAACGCTTCATCATCGTCTTCGAGTGTATCGTCCTCACTCAACGCGTCATCGTCATCTTCATCGTCGCCGTCTTCATCGTCTTCAGTGTCTTCTTCAGAATCTTTGTCAGAGTCTTCTTCATCGGACTCATCACCTTCCTCAACATCATCCTCGATGTCGTCGTCTTCAACTGCGTCATCCTCGTCGACGTCGTCATCATGATCGACTTCATCTTCGTCTTCGTCGTCTTCGTCGAGTTCCGAGTCGTCATCTTCGTATTCGTCTTCAAAGTCATCCTCTTCGGCGGCAGCATCGCGTTCCTCTGCATCAGCAGCCGCGTCGGCTTGTTCCAGTTCGTGCAGGATGGAATCCGTGGCCGAGGTCAGCGCGTCACTGTCTTCCTCCGCCGCATCACCGGCCGGGTCTTCGACAGGCTCCACTCCGGACGCGGTGTCGCCTTCAAAATACGCGACCCGCCCCTCGAGAAACCGGTTGCGCCAGCGAAGACGCGCGAGTTCCTCATTCGCGTCATTCTCAGGCTGCGTTTCGGCAATCACAGCGGCCACTGGCTGGCTGGCCAGCTCCGCTTCGAGCGCGGCAACGCGCTGCTTGAGGAAATCACCCTGCCATTTCAGCTTGTCGATTTCGGTCGTGTCCACTTCCTGTGCGACAGCCGCTACTGTCGCTGTCGCCGCATCGGCGGCTGAAATGGCTGCAGGTGATGCGCCCTGTGTGGCAGATGCCTGCTCATGCAGGGCGGCCTCAAGATGGCGAACGCGGCCTTCAAGGTGACGGTTGCGCCAGAGCAAGGTCGGCTCTTCCGGCTGGCCAGCCACTGTCGGCCTGGCTGCCGCAGGCGCGGCGGTTGCAGTCCCGCGGCCGGCACCGGCCTTGAGCGCCTCAAGCTCGGCCTTCGACCGCGCAAGCTCAGCTGACAGTTCCGTCATGCGCTTCTCGCGTACATTCAGCTCGGCTTTCAGGTGAGGGTCCGTCGCGCCTGTCGCGACATTGCGCTGGGCGGCGTACAGGCCTTCGATTTCAGCGCGCGCCTGCTCCAGTTCGGTCTTCGCAACATCGCGATCAACGCGCGCCGTGCGCAATTTTCCTACAACGAGAATACCCCGGATCGCCCAACCGAAAATCAGGCCAAACAGTCCGACAGCCGCGAGTGCCATCCACATGTGTGCAAGTAGCCAGGCCATTATTCGCTCCGTTCCAGAACTGTGATTGCGATATACTTGCCGTCAAGCCCGGCATTGCGGGAATCAGTAGCCTGCTCCGCCGCTTCGGCACCATAGCCAATCGCAGACAAGCGGTCGTCGTCGATGCCTGCCGCCATCAGGAATGCAGCCACGGCCTCGGCGCGGGCTTGTCCCAATGCCTGGTCGGCACGCGCACCATTGGTGGACTCGCCCTTCCCCGCAATCGAGAAAGCGAGCGAAGGATTGCAGGACTGAAGCCCGGCAGCCAAGAGGTCAAGCGCATCGCCGCTGGCGCGGTCAGGCACCGGACTGCCCGTCGCAAAGCGTATCTGGATCGTGTCGAGATGGGCCTGGCAGGCATCGTGTGTCGGATTGGGCGGCGTGGCTGGCAGCCGAGGGTCTGCGGCAATGCTCACAGCATGAGGGCCTGAGACCAATGCCAGATCATCCCGCAAATAGGCCAGGGCGCTCGGTGGTGCTTCGCCAACGATGACAAAGCCAGCGCCCTCGGGATCAAATCCCAATTCGCCCTGCTGGAACCTGACAAATTGCGGCAGACCCCGTCTGATAACCTCCATCCAGCCAGGATAGGCCTGATCCACCACGACCATCTGGTCCTCGATCTGGCCTTTGTAATGCTTGCGCGCGAGGGTGAGAACTTCACGACGCTCAGTCTCGCTCGAAATATTGCCCTTGAGGACCAGCCCGGACGCAGAGACACGCGCCAGCCACGACGCAGCACCGCGGATCATCGGCTCGCCGCGAAACGGGGCCGCCACATTCGCAATCTCGGCCTGCACCTTGGCGCGCACTGCAGCGTCGGCTGATACACCGCTGACACGCAGGTTCGTATCAACAAGATTCACTTCACCTGAATCCAGCCGGTCCAGCTGAACCAGCGCCAGGCGGGCCATGCCTTGCCAATTGCCAGCAGGCGCACCTGAGGCCAGGCGCATGGCGTCCTCAATCTCTGCCCCGTCCGATAGTTTGGCGGCTTCGGTGAGCAGCACATGGCGAATGGCCTTTGATGGCACGTATCCAGACAGGATCAGCTTGCCGTCGGTGGTTTTCTCGACGCGCCACGCAAAGGGCGAAACAGGCGGGGCGCTATCCGCAGCATTCTCGACCTGCGTGACCCCGCCAAAGATCAGTCCACCAGGCCCATCGGCGTTGAGGATGGTGAGGGCGGCGTCGCGTACGGCCTCCGGAGACGGGGCCTTTCCGGAGAGGATCGCGCGCTGGCCATCCATCTGCACGACGGCCCAGTCCATGCCGGCGGCCTGCAGCGCAGCGGAGGTTTCCTGCTGGAGATGCGCCTGCAGGTTTGCAGCATTCTGCGGTGACTGGTAAACGCCCCACCAGCCCGCCGTGACGAGCCCGGCGAGCGCAACAAGCGCAAACAGGTATTCGAGTAGCCTCATTGGGACCCCTTATTTTCCCTGAAGACACTTCCCTCCGCTCAGGGATGCCCTATTCACCCCCTAATCGCAAGACTTCTGCTGCAGGCCTGATACCCCATGAACCCACCGATCGAGACCATCACCAGCCCGTCAAACGCGCTTATTAAGTCCTTGAAAAGTCTTGAAAGGAAGAAGGGGCGCAGCGAAACCGGACTGTTCCTTGCCGAAGGCGCCAGACTGGTCGAACAGGGCCTTGAACAAGGCTGGAAAGCCGAGACGCTGGTCATCGCCTCCACGATGGCCGACCGCCCCCATCTGGCCGCCCTGGCGCGCCGCGCAAGTGCCGCTGGCGCGCGGGTCGTGCAGGCACCCGAACGGCTGATGTCGAAGATCACCCACAAGGACAATGCCCAGAGCGTCATCGCCTCCTTCCATCAGGTCCACCGCCCGCTGGACGCCCTCGACGCGGCGGCCGACGGTATCTGGGTCGCCCTATATGAAGTGCGCGACCCCGGCAATCTTGGCACGATCCTGCGGACGGCAGACTGCGCCGGGGCACAGGGCGTGATCCTTCTGGAAACCTGTTGTGACCCTTACAGTTTCGAGACGGTGCGAGCCTCCATGGGATCGATCTTCGACATGCCCTTTGCAAATGCCACATTCGAACAGTTCAACGCCTGGCGGCAGGCTGGCGGCATGAGCCTCACGGCCGCGTCAGTGAACGGCACCGTGCGTCACGACCAGGCGCCATACGGGCCCCGCGCCGTGATTATCATGGGGAATGAACAGGCCGGCCTGCCGGAGCCCATCGAAGCGGCATGCGACACGCTGGCCCTGATCCCGATGCGGGGCGGCGCCGACAGCCTGAACCTTGCACAAGCCACGGCGATCCTGACCTATGAGGCATGGCGCCAGAGAAACTTCCAATGATTACAGAAACAAGACTGCTTATCGCCGACGACTGGGACGATTACGCACTGCTCGACAGCGGGCATCTGATGAAGCTGGAACGCTTTGGCAGCCAGACCGTCATCCGCCCCGATCCGCAGGCATTCTGGGAACCGGCCCGCCCACTGGATTCGTGGAAAGCCGACGCGATCTTCTCCGGCAAGTCCGGCGATGAGGAGAGTGGCGGCCAGTGGGAAATTCTCTCCCCCCGCGCCGTCGAATCCTGGCCGATGCGCTGGAACGGCCTGACCTTCGAAGCCCGCCGCACGGCCTTTCGGCACATGGGCGTCTTTCAGGAACATTCTGTCCACTGGCGCTTCGCGCAGGACCAGATCGGCGCGGCCAAACGCCCGGTCAAGGTGTTGAATTTGTTCGGGTATACCGGGATGATGTCGCTGGCCTGCGCGGCGGCGGGGGCGGAGGTGACGCATCTGGACGCAAGCCCGAAATCGAACGGGTATGGCAAGGACAACCAGGCCATGAGCGGCCTGTCGGACCGCACGATCCGCTGGATCGCGGATGATGCAATGAAGTTCGTGGCCCGCGAGATTCGCCGGGGAAACAGGTACGATGCCATCGTGCTGGACCCGCCGAAATTCGGCCGCGGCCCCAAGAACGAGACATGGAAATTCGAGGAAGACCTGCCGCCGCTGCTTGATAATATTCGGGAATTGCTGAGCGAGACGCCGCTTTTCGTCATCGCGACGGCCTACGCAGTGCGCCTGTCCTACCTCGCCCTGTCGCAAACGCTGGCCGACAGGCTAAGCCCGCTCGGCGGCGTGATGGAACAGGGAGAGATGGCGCTGCCGCAGCAGGGGTCCACACGCCTGTTGCCGACGGCCCTATACGCCAGGTGGCGCGCCGCCTGACAGGGTGGACAATGCTGGCGCTTTCCACCCGTTCCGTTGCACGTAAAAAACCACGAAAACAGCACGCAGACTGTACGATAGAGCACATTAAATCACGAAGGCGGCCGTCTTGCGTCGGTGCGGGCGCATGCCTTCCATCCCCTGACAAATGAACAAAAAAGAAAATGGCGGCCCCGAAGGACCGCCATTTCCGAAAGTTTGCCGTGAGGCGTTGGACTAGAAGTCCAGCGTCGCGCCAACGAAGATGTAACGGCCCATTGCGTCGTAAGACTGCGGATAGGTGTTACCGTTACCCGTCGTACCGACCGAAGCCGACAGTGGCGGATCTTCGTCCAGCACGTTGTTGACGCCGAAGCGGAACGTTGCGTAATCCGTCGCGCCGAACGTACCGGCGAGATCGAAGTAGTTCACAGCGTCCAGTGTGGAGTCGACGCGGCCGGTTGCACCGGTGTCGAGATCCACAGCGCCCATGTGGCGCCATGTCAGAGCCAGGTCCAGACCGTCAACCGGTGTGGTCCAGCCCATGCGGGCGCGGTGACGCCATTCCGGAGTCGGTGTCAGGCAGTCGTTGCCGTACTTACCAACACACTCATACTCAGCGAACGACTGACCGATCGGATCGTAGTCGAGTGCTTCGAGCCACGTGCCGTTCAGGGAGAAGTTCAGCGCACCAGCCGAACCGATGTCGAAGCCATAGGCTGCTGCGATATCGACACCGGATGTGGACAAGCCACCGATGTTCACGTTCGTGTCGACCACGTTACCGGTACCGACCCAAAGCTGGCCGTTCTGGTTGCGGATGATCTTGCTACACGCGTCAGCATCGCCTTGAAGGTAGCAAAGCTGCATCGTGATGCTGGCACCAACAGTCGTAATCGCTTTCGTGATGTCGATGTTGTAATAGTCGACCGACAGGCTGAGGCCTGGGGCCATGGTTGGCGTCGCAACGAAACCAATCGTGTAGGTTTCAGCTTCTTCCGCATCAAGGTCAGGGTTGCCGCCCTGCAGGTAGTTGTACTGGCCAGCAGGCGAATTCAGAGCGCCCGAGTTAGCCTGTGCAGCGTTAACCTGCCATGGGTTGGAACCGATACAGGCAGCACCGCCCGTACCGTCTTCAGCCGGATCCGTGAAGTCACAGAGGTCATCGTCAAGGTCGAACAGGTTGAAGCCCTGAGCCTCGAAGAGGTCGATGACGTTCGGTGCGCGGACAGCTTTCTGGAAGCTGGCGCGGAAACGAATGTCGGACGTTGGCGCATAGTCGCCACCGATCTTGTACGAGTCGGCACTGATGCCGGTCGAGTAATCGGAGTAACGGTAGGCACCTTCAATCGACAGAAGCTCGATACCTGGCTGGCCCGTGACGAGCGGCAGCTGGAATTCACCGAAGACCTCATAGGAGTCGATCGCACCAGAAAGACCGATCGTAGGACCACCCTGACCAGCGCCGTCACCCGTTGCGAACGAGTTGTCGGTGATGGATTCGAGCGAGTCACGACGGTATTCGATACCCATGGCAACCTTCAGGCCATCGTCAGCAGAAGGCAGTTTGAAGCCATACTGGCCCATGTCGCCGGAAAGGACGGCCGACACGACGTTCTGGGTTGTCGTACCGTTCTGGAGCAGTGGAACCTGCAGGTAGTTCAGGGCTTCTTCGGTCACACCACCGACGGTCCAGATGTTGTACGGCACACAATTAGGATCGGTGCCGTCAAGGACGCTCGCGCAAACAGCATTGCCGGCACCATCATCAACCACGTCCATGGCGCGATTAAGGCGCGTGACGGAGAATTCGTTGGTGTAGGCACGTGTCAGCGAAACCTGGGCATACTGAGCCGAGATATCGTAGTTCCAGCCTGGTGCGTCATAGAGCTCACCACGCAGGCCGATCACGCCGCGATAGGTCTGGTAGCCGAGATTATCCGCACGACCGCCGCCTTCGACGTTACGACGACCGAAGTAAGCCGGAGCGACACCGTTGAACGGGTTCGCACCAAGCGTGCCGTCCGGGTTCAGAGTAGGCGCAGCGCCAGTGATGGCATTCTGCTCGCCGATCGTAGCAGCAACCCAGGCTGCACCGACAGCAGGATCTTCAAAGCCGGCGATGAAATCGGTGACTTCGTTTTCGGCTGTCTCCGGATCATCTACGACATCAGGCACCAGGTCGATGGCACAAAGGCCAGCCTGTTGGTCGGCAGACAGGAGCGGGTTGTCGCAGCTGATGCCTTGCGTGACGAAGAAGTTGCCTGAAGGCGCGATCTGCGCTTTGGACTCGTAGTCCATGAACATGAACTGCGTGTAGACTTCAGCCGACGGATTGAGCTCGTAGTGACCGTTGAAACCAACCGAATAACGCTGGTCAGGGCGCTGGTAATAGTTCAGCGGACCGAAGTTGTACTGGTCGGTTGCGCCGTTCCATGGACGGAACGTATTGCCGGTCGACTGGTCAATCGTGTAGTCAAACGAGTTGAAGTCCGTGATACGGCCCGGGAACGCAGTGGACGAACCACCGCAGTTGAAATCGCCAGACGCTGCGAGACCGGCCGCACATGCGGAATAGTCGCGCTCGCCCTGAAGCACTTCACCATTGTCACGGAAGCTGAGCCAGGCAGTGAGGTTGCCGCGGCCATCATCGGTGTTGACACCCATGATGCCGGTAATCTCTTTCGAGAAGCCGTCATCAACATTGTCATCAGGAAGCTGGAACTGGGCAGGGTTTGATGCAGCGCGGCCTTCGATCACGTCACGGAGCGAGCCGTTCGTGTCATAGTCGTTATTGTGCTGGAAAAAGCCATACTGGGCATCAAGCTGAACGCCTTCGAAATTGTCCTTCATGATGAAGTTGACAACGCCTGCAATCGCGTCCGAACCATAGACAGCCGACGCACCACCGGTCAGCACGTCAACGCGCTCAACCAGCTGGCCCGGGATCAGGTTAAGGTCGGCAGCCGGATCGTTTGGCGAACCGTAAGGCATGCGCTTGCCGTCAACGAGGACCAGCGTACGGGTCGACTCGATGTTACGCAGGGCGACCGTTGCTGTGCCCGAAGCGCCGTTTGACACAGTCGAGTTCTGCGCGGCGAAGGCTTGTGGCAGCTGGGTGATAAGGTCTTCGACCTTGGTCACGCCCTGAAGCTTGATGTCAGCAGCCGAAACAGACGCCACCGGGCTGGTGGTGACCATGTTTGGCGACTGGATGCGCGAGCCGGTGACGTAGACTGTTGCCTGGCGTGCGGTCGAATCTTCGTCGGCGGCTGGTGCGGCAACGGTGTCGACTGTGTCGTCCGTTTCCTGTGCGGTTGCGAGCATGCTCGCCGATGCCATGAATGCTACGCCCGCAAATACGGACGAGGCAAGCAGGCGGGATTTCATCGTATTCCCGTTCACGTTGGTACCTCCAATGGTTACAAAGGCGCCCGTATAGGACGCTAGCCCGGACCCCTGATTCCGGGACTTGGCCATATCGATAGGGCGTTCGTCACATGATCGTCAACGCGTCGTTACGCATCTGTCATCAAAAGAAGGCGGGTGTGGTTTATTTGCCTCAGTTCCGGGCATGACGTGCCTCAGGTCAGCAGAAAGCTGAGAATGACGAGGCCAATTGCCAGAACGCCAAGCAAGATCATGCCGAAAATCAGCAATATGGAGGTTCGGAAGGCCGACAGGATCCGTCCGGAGCCATAGGTGATGCGTAACATCCTGTAAAGATAGGCGATTATTGCCAGGAACCCGCCGCCAATCAGCCAGTCGGCACCTTGCGGGAAGACCGCTGCAGCAAGCAGGAGCAGGGTTCCCAATACGTAAAGGAAAGTCTGGAAATGCAGGCCGGCGATGAGGTGGTCAAACATGTAGACGCGGCGATGCCATGCGTAAAGCAGCGTCAGAAGCAGAGAAAATACCGGTAAAAACAAGACACTGAACCTGGGGGCCCATTCCCGCAACCGCACGCCGAACCGGTCCTGGTTTTCATAGACCGTCGCCGCGCGATCTGCCGCGAGATAGGCTGTTTCCATCTCAGCGGGGTCCACATTCGCCTCCATACGGCTTTCCACGAATGCGCGGAGCTTGACCCGGTCAATTTTGCCGTCCGCCTGCACCAATTCGCCAAAAGGCAGCGCCTCGACCCCATCGACAACCGAATTTGCGATGATTTCGCGCGTTGGCGGGTCAATATCGGCCTGTTCGAGATGCGGATCCAGATCGCCCAAAACCGCCTGCTTCCCGGATTCCGGCGCGCCGAGCGAAAATCCGCCATTCGGCACCGGATCGAACCGCCATCCGTCAAACCAGCCCAGTTCGTCGCCAAGCGTGAAGACCGTGAGGAAGAAGATGATCGAGGCGAGCAGGAACATCCGAAATGGCGGCACATACCGGGCTCGCTGGCCATTGAGGTAGTTCCGGGTCATCCGGCCGGGCCGGAACATCAGCATCGGCACAGACCGGAACAGCCGCCCATCCAGGGCGAACATGTCGCCCAGGCTGCCGGCGATCAGTTCCCAGAATGGCCTGTGAAAGTCCGATGCGAGCTGGCCGCAGGTCGTACAGAACCTGTCCGGCACAACCTGCCCGCAATTGGCGCACGGGGCGCCCGACTGTACCGGGAAATGCCTGCCGGACGACAGGCCGCCCAGTGATGCGGCACCAACAGCCTCAGCTTCGTGTTCCATGTCGCCCTCCCCGCGACGCAGGTAACTATTCGGCCTTCATACCCTCCCGGCACAGGAAACGCGAGCGGTGCTGGTCAACGGCGTTCTCGCTCCAGCCTGAGAGGGTCGGGTCGACGAGGTTCTTCGTCACCTGGTACCACATCGGCGTGATCGGATAGTCGTTGAGCATAAGTTGCTCGGCCTCGGCGAAGATTTCCGCCCGCTTCTTTAGATCCAGCTCGGCATTGGACTTGGCAAGAAGTGCGTCATACTCCGGATTGGCATACCGCCCGTAATTCTGCTGCCCTGTCTTGGAATCGAGCAGGTAGAGAAAATTGATCGGATCGTCGAAATCCGCTACCCAGGCACCATCAGCCACCTGGAAATCAGATTGGCGCAGCCGCGCATAGAGCACTTTCGTGTCCTGTTTGATGATGACGGGCTCAACCCAGGGCGCGATTTCAGCCCAGTTGGCCTGCGCGACAGGCGCTGCCTTCGGGTTATCGTCCGTCGAACGGTGGATAAATTCAAAGCGGAAAGGCTTGACCGGGCCGTATCCGGCCGCTTCAAGCAGGCGTTTGGATTCCGCCAGCCGCTCGGCGCGCGGCATGTCTTTCCAGGCCACCGCCGGGCGCTCGACGGCATAATTGTCGATGCCGGGCGGCACCATGGAATAAGCCGGCTCAAAACCTGGCGTGAGCACGTTGCGGACGATGAATTCCCGGTCGAGCGCCATGGCCAGCGCCTTGCGCACGCGTACATCCTTGAACACGTCCTGCGAGGAGTTGATGCTCCAGTATGTCGTGTTGAGTGACGGCGTCGTGCGCGGCCAGCCGGGGAACTTCTCTTCCAACTCGGCCTGGCGGGCGCCATCGAAGGCATTGTTGATGTCGAGTTCGCCGGCGGCAATCTTGTTCTCGACCGCTGTCTGGTCCTCAAGCTCGAAATAGACAACACGGTCGAAACAGACCTGGTCGGCCGCAAAACCGGTCGGGTTCCTTTCCGATACAAGCTGGTCGCCCGTGCGCCAGTAAACCAGCTTGTAGGGTCCGTTGGTCACAATGTTGCCGGGCTGGATCCAGGCATCGCCATACTGCTCGACAATGTGCCGGGGCACGGGATAGGTCGTGTAATGGGTCAGCAGGCCCGGAAGGTAGGGCGCCGGATATTCCAGCGTGATCTCCAGCGTCTTGTCGTCAATCGCGCGCACGCCGAGCTCTTCGGGCGGCAGTTCGGTCGTGTTCACTTTCGCCGCATTCTTGATCAGATAAAGCAGGGATGAATATTGCGACGCGATTTCCGGCTTCTGGATACGGCGGAGCGCATAGACAAAATCATCCGCCGTGACCGGCACACCGTCCGACCAGACATAATCGCCCAGCTTGAAGGTCCAGACCAGGCCAGTCGAGTCGGTCTCATAGCTGTCTGCCATGCCGAAGACAGGCTTGCCGTCCTGGCCATGCGTCATTAGACCAATCATCATGTCGCCGATCACGATGTTTTCCCATTGCGCAGAGGATTTGTGCGGATCCAGCGTGTCCACCTTGGCTGAGATACCCCGGCGAAGCGTCGGCACGTCGTCCGCGGCATTGCCGCCACCGCCGCCGCAAGCCGCCAGTGAAAGCATCAGTGCGGCCAGCATGGACGAACTCATCAAGGGTTTCAGCATCATGTTTCCTGTCTCCGGTGTCTTTCCGGCGTGCGCCAGATTTGCCACAGTGCTGCCAGACTGGCGTGAGTTTGGAAAGCCTGCGCCCTGACACGAACACAGAGGACGACCTGCAATGACCCGATTCCTGAGCGCGATTGCCGCGATATGCCTCGTATCCATGCCTGCGCTGGCGGAAGATGTGTCGACTGACGACGTGTATGCCTGCGCAGGGATCAGCACGGATGCTGAGCGCCTGGCCTGCTATGATGCTGCCGTCGGACGCCTCAAGGCGGCCGAAGATTCGGGTGAAGTAACAACCATCACCCGGTCCGAAGTCGAACAGGTCAAGCGCGATTCCTTCGGCTTCTCGATCCCGTCTTTGCCCTCGCTGGCCCTCCGGAAAAGTGGCGGCGGCGACGAGGAACTCGACGAAGTCACCGCTGCCGTGAGTTCTGTCAGCCGGAACGGTGCGGGCCGCTGGCGGGTCAGGCTCGAGAACGGGCAGGTCTGGGTGCAGACCGATGACAAGAGCGTCCGCGCGAAGAACGTGAAAGAGGCCCGCATCTATTCTGCCTCACTCGGCAGCTACAAGATGAAGCTGGATGGCGGCCTGGCATTCCGGGTGCAGCGCGAACAATAGGCGCCAACTCGGAATTGCCTTGGCACGGGCCGATGCTTTCGGCACTCTCTCCAAAAATATAATCGGAGAGGGAACGAGATGAGCAAGTATCTGGGGTGGGCCGTTCCGGCTCTCGCATTGGTCGCGTGTGCGCCAAACACTAACATCGCCAACAATATCAGCGCGTCTGCCACGGTTGAACCAGCAAAGGTCGCACCGGTCGCGAACCCGATGCGAAACGCGTATTTCGGCGATGTTCACGTGCACACCAGCAATTCGTTCGATGCCTATATCTTCGGTGTGCGCGCGACCCCGGACGATGCCTACAAATTCGCAAAGGGCGAAGCCATTCGCCACCCTGCAGGCTACGATTTGCAGCTGTCAGGTCCGCCGCTGGATTTCCTTGCTGTCACCGATCATGGCGAATACCTGGGTGTGGTTCCCGCGATGAACACGCCGTCTTCGCCCTTGTCGCAAACCGAGATTGCACAATCCGTGTTCGGCGAAAACGCAACCGATCCTGGCAAATCGTTCCTGCGCGTTGGCGTGACGGTCGCGACAGGCGAAGAGATTGAGGAAATCTACGACCGCAGCCTGATCGATTCCGTCTGGGCGGCGACAATCGATTCCGCCGAACGCAATAACGAACCCGGAAAGTTCACAGCTTTCTCAGGCTATGAATTCACGGCGATGATGGCGGTTCCAGGTGACGGCCCGCCAGCGGCCGGCAATCTGCACCGTAACGTCATCTTTCGCGGCGACGCACCGCCGCGTCTTTTTTCGACGCTTGATTCCACCAATCCGGAAGATTTGTGGACGTGGATGGAGACCCAGCGCGGAGAAGGCCGGGACGTGCTCGCCATTCCTCACAATTCTAATATCTCAAATGGCGAGATGTTCGCTTTGCAAACTTATACCGGCGCACCGATGACGGCCGACTATGCCGAAAGGCGGATGCGGAACGAGCCACTTGTCGAAGTGTCCCAGGTCAAAGGCACGTCGGAAACCAACGCGACCCTGTCGCCCAATGACGAATGGGCCGGTTTTGAACAATACGAATATTTCGTCGGCAGCTCTGTGAGGCTTACTGCAGGCGCGGGCGACTTTGTCCGCTCGGCCTATAAGCGCGGGCTTGCCATGCAGGAGGCCGACGGATTCAATCCGTACAAGTTCGGACTGATCAGCTCGAGCGACACACACGTTGCCGCAGCGTCGCTCGTCGAGGAGTTCCACTGGGGCAAGACTCCACAGGATGGTGCCAGCCCCGAAGGACGCCGATCCGTTCCGCCGAATGGCGGCAAGACGTGGGACGGCGCAGATGACCCGCAGACAAGGCGGCAAATCACGGCAACCCAGTTCGCCTCAAGCGGGCTGGCGGGCGTGTGGGCGGAATCCAACACCCGCGAGGCAATCTTCGATGCCATGAAGCGCAAGGAAACCTTTGGCACGTCGGGACCACGCATGACGGTGCGCTTCTTCGGGGGCATGGAATATTCGCCGTCGATGCTGGACGATGCTGACCTGCTGGCGCGCGCCTATGATGGCGGGGTGCCGATGGGCGGACAGCTCGGTAATGTAAGCGGCGACGCCGCGCCAGGCTTCCTTGTCTGGGCCATGCGCGATCCGATGAGCGCACCGCTTCAGCGTGCGCAAGTGGTAAAAGTCTGGACGGATGGCGGCGAGACGCACGAGGCGGTCCACGATGTGGCCTGTTCGGGCGGGACCGTGCCTGATGCTGACACACATCGCTGCCCGGATAATGGGGCGAGTGTGAATATATCAGACTGCAGCACCGAAATAGGCTCAGGCGCCAACGAGTTGAAGGCCTATTGGACGGACCCTGACTTCAGCGTGGATCGTGAAGCTGCGTACTATGTGCGTGTGCTGGAGAACCCAACTTGCCGCTGGTCAACATGGGATGCTGTGCGCAACGGTACACCGCACAATCCGGAATTGCCCACAACGGTGCAGGAGCGAGCATGGTCTTCACCGATCTGGTATGCGGGTCTGGACCTGACGGCGAGCGATTAGCCGCTTAGGCGGCGGAACGAACCAGTTCGAAATGTGAGCGCACCGTTGGTGCCGCATCCGGCGTGCTGACAACCCCTGTCTTGATCAACGCTATCATGTGGCCGAGCACGGACATGGCTGCGGCCGGATGAAGGCGTTTTTCCACGTCGGCATACATGATCTCGACCATGGCCGGTATCGATGTCTCGCCCCTGCGCAGATGTTCAAGGATCGACGCCTCGCGGGCACGGCGGTGGCTGGCATACTCGGTAATGAACGTGTTGACGAAATCCTTGCCGCGCACCGGGTTTCCATGCGTCGGCCAGAGGGTTTCAAAGCCCATCACGCGGATCTTTTCCAGGCTGTCCATATAGTCTGCCATGTCACCATCCGGCGGCGCGACCACGGTCGTCGACCAGCCCATGATATGGTCGCCGGAGAGACAGGCATTCTCTTCGCGCAGGGCAAAACAGAGATGGTTGCATGTGTGGCCCGGTGTTTCGATCACATCGAGCGTCCAGCCGGGGCCTGAGAAACTGTCGCCGTCGCCCACTTTGACATCCGGCATGAAGCCAAGGTCATCGGCGCTGCCAAGCTCGCCCTTGGCCGTCGGCACACCGCAATTCTTCGCGTAGGTCTTGCAGCCGGCCCATTCCGCCATCGGCGCCGCCAGTGGCGAATGGTCCGAATGGCCATGTGTGACCAGCACGTGGGTCACGGTCTCACCTTCGAGCGCTTTTCTCAGCGCAGCGAAATGCGTCTCATCCATCGGACCCGGATCAATCACGGCCACTTCGCCATGCCCGATAATGTAGACGCCTGTTCCGACATAGGTGAAGGGGCCCGGATTGTTTGCGATAACACGGCGGATCAGCGGAGAGACCTGCTGCACCTCGCCATACTCGAATTCAATGCCGCGAACGTAGGGAATAGCCATGTGTAAATTCTTGAACCTCTTGCCGTGCCGGTCAGATCAACGTTTCTTCGGTGCGAACGCGCCGGCAAAAGCAACCGCCATGCGGCGGGTGGCCCGTAGCTTGGCGCCCAGCTTGAGCGCGACGGGCGGGCCCATGTCAGTCTTGTTCGCATCGACGATGTAGATTCGTCCGGATGTGCGATCACGTAGAACGTCCACGCCGCCCCAGTCCAGCCCGACCTCTGCAGCAAAGCGCTCAATCACAGCAATTTCATCCGCCGTGTAGCAGTTGCGAGGCTCGTCGAGCAAAACTTCAACATTCTCGTTCAGAAAGCGCCGATCAAGCCGCCGGCGCTTGCGAAAGACAATAATCGGTGTTCCGCCAACGATGCAGCATCGCAGGTCTTCGACCAGTCCGCCGGCAATCTCGTTGTCGACCAGCAGCTGGTAGGTCTTGCCCTCAACCGGCGCATCGAGCGGTCCCTCGAGTACGCGGCCATCATGTGCCGCGTTCAATTCGGATTTCTCGACCATGCGGCCTTCATATGTGGTCGGATCGACCCTGAGCGTATAGCCTGCGGCGCGTGCGAATGCCTCAGCCACGGTCGTCTTGGATACGTCCTGGCACCCGAAATTCACGAGGCGGGCACATTCGCGGACGGGTGGCACGGCATTGTTCGTTTCGGTCGAATCATCAAACTGGAAGACGATATCGGCCGTGCACACGTCGTCGATCAGCTTGGCGCCGGAAACGTGCATGACCGGCCAGATAAAGTACCATGGCCGCGGCTTGTCGGGATAAAAAGCGATGGTGGGGCGCTTGTGGCCCGTCACGCGGCGCCATGTGCGCCATGTCTGGGCGAAGAAATAGAAGCAGAACCAAGTGAAAATGCTGTGGAGGAGCGACAGATCGGGCACGATCCGGTGCCCGGTCTTTTTCACCAGGATGGTGCCTTCGTCATACTTGAAATCGGTAATCCAGAGACGTTCCGACATGGCGTCAACTCCTGCGGCGGGACAGCCAGACGGCATCCCCCTCGTTTCGCCCTGCCTCGCACGGCGCCTGTTCACTGACAACACACTTAATGCGGCGCAAACGTGAAGATTTGCTCACAATCTTTCCCTCCGGGATTCGCTAGAGCAGCGTCTCCAGACTCGAAAGATCGTATCCTGCTGCGGCCGCAGCATCAATGATGTCGCCCGCAGCCCCCTGCCCGGCCTGTGTAAGGGCCCAGGCGGTGATGCAGCGCGTGCCCGTGCGACAATACGCCAGAACAGGCTGGGGGGCCTCGTTCAGGATATTCGACATCCGCTCGACGATTTCCGGCGTTGGCGCCCCCGAAAACGGCAGGGCCGCAAAGCTGAGGCCAAGTGATTCTGCCTTTGCGCGGATGGCGCCCATGCGCGGCTGGTCAACGCCGCTCTCGCCGTCGGGGCGATTGACAACAATGGTCTTGTAGCCTGCCGCCGCGATTTCCTCGACATCGTCTTCAGTGATTTGGGGCGCGACTGAAAAAGCGTCTGTAACGCGTCGAATATCTGCCATGGGTCATATCCTGAATGTTGGCGCAGTCTTGATCGGCTCTGTACACAAGCTAAGGAGGATGGTGCAACCTTCCAAGCTTGCGGGTTGAACTTTCGCCGACAGACCAGTCACAATTACAGAAAGCCACTCTCCCTTGTCATCCCTGCAGAGAGCTCTCAGCCGCGTTCCATGGGCCTACACGTTCAGGCGCCTGCTCATCGCGATCCCGACCATGCTCGCCATCATCACGATGGCGTTCCTGATGATGCGCGCTGCCCCGGGCGGCCCCTTTGACGGCGAACGCAAGCTGCCAGCCGCGACCGAACAGGCCATCGCCGCCAAGTTCGGCTTCGACAAGCCGCTTCACGAGCAATATTTCAACTATGTCGGCGGCGTCCTGCAGGGCGATTTCGGCCCTTCCTACAAGACCCTCGGCAAGAGCGTGAACGACCTCATCGCCGACGGCCTGCCAATCTCGCTCACCATCGGGTCGCTGGCCATGCTGCTGGGCCTCGGCCTCGGCACGCTGCTCGGCGTATTTGCGGGGCTGAGACAGAACACGGCGGCCGATTTCAGCGTCATGGGCGTCGCGATGGCGGGGATATCCATCCCGACCTTTGTGACTGGCCCCATCCTGATTCTGCTCCTGTCCCTCGGTGCGGGGATATTCGCCGTGGGCGGCCTTGGCCAGTATCCCAATATCGGCATGAACTGGCACAATATGACCCTGCCAGTGGTCACGCTCGCGCTGCCGCAGATTGCCATCATATCCCGCCTGATGCGCGCCTCGATCATCGAGACCATGCGCTCAAACCATATCCGTACCGCCCGCTCCAAGGGCCTGTCCGAGCGCCAGGTCATCGTGCGCCACGCGCTGCCCGCTGCCATGCTGCCGCTGATCTCCTATGCCGGCCCGGCCATGGCCCGCGTGATGACCGGCTCTGTCGTGATCGAGAAGATTTTCGGCCTGCCCGGCCTCGGCTCGTATTTCGTCAATGGCGCGCTCAACCGGGACTACACGCTCGTGATGGGGGCGATCATTGTCTATGCCGGCCTGATCGTGATCCTGAACCTGGTGGCCGACGTGCTGTATGCGGTGCTTGATCCGAAAGTGAAGTACGACTGATGACCGACATCGATCCCCTGCTCGACCCGACCGGTCGCATCGCCCCCATGAAACAGGCCATCATTGGCGGCCGGTCCCTGTGGGACGATGCCCGCGCGCGCCTGTTCCGCAATAAGGCCGCCGTGGTCTCCATGTGGATCCTCGGGGTGATCGTGCTGATCGCCGCCCTTGGCCCAATCCTATGGGTGCATGATTACAAGGCCATCTCGGACGCGCGCACCATCGCGCCCACCATGGACAACTGGCACATTCTCGGCACCGACATCCAGGGCCGTGACCTGCTGGCCCGCCTGATGATCGGCCTGCGCATTTCGCTCATGGTCGGCGTCGTCGCCACCGCCGTCAGCCTCGTCATCGGCGTCACATGGGGCGCAACCGCCGGCTATCTCGGCGGCCGGGTCGACAATTTCATGATGCGCATCGTCGACGTGCTCTACGCCCTCCCCTTCATCTTCTTCGTCATCCTGCTGCTCACCGTGTTCGAACGGAACATCGTGCTGATCTTCGCCGCCATCGGCGCCATCGAATGGCTGACCATGGCGCGCATCGTGCGCGGCCAGACACTGGCCATCAAGGGCAAGGAATTCATCGAGGCGGCCCGCGCATCGGGCGTGTCCCGGCGCGCCATCATCATCCGCCACATCCTGCCCAACGTGATCGGCCCGGTCGCCGTCTATGTCACGCTGACCATTCCGGTGGTGATCCTGGCAGAAAGCTTCCTGTCCTTCCTCGGCCTTGGCGTGAACGAACCGCTGACATCGCTCGGCGTGCTGATTTCCGAAGGCGCGAAGACGATGGGCGAGAAGCCCTGGATGCTGCTCGCGCCCGCCATCACCATGGCGGTCACGCTGCTCTGCCTCAACTTCATCGGCGACGGCCTGCGCGACGCCCTCGACCCGAAGGAGCGCTAGAGCCGCTTCTCCATTGCGAAATTGAAGATTTCCACACCGCCGATCTCGAACGTCCGGCGATGCAGCACCGCGAAACCCTGCTTCAGGAAGAACCGCCGCGCGGCCGCACTGGCCTCCACATGGAGACACTCCATGCCCGCAGCCCGCGCGGCCGCCTCAAGGTGCGCCAACAGGCGGGCTACGGCGCCCGTCCCGGCAATGGCCGGCGAGGCGTAAAGCAGATCGATATGCCCATCCGCCTCAAGGTCCGCAAACGCGAAGGCGCAACGGCGCGCATCGGAAAGCACCCAGACCTTTCGGCCGTCCCCCAGGCGCCCGGCCAGGACGTCCGCAGACGGCACCCGCGCAAGCCAGGCCTGTACTTGCGTGGCGCTATAGTCGGATGGCCCGATCACCGCGACGGCCTCGCGGAATATCTCCGCAAGCCTCGGTACGTCATCGTCCACACAGGCCCGCACGGTCAGCGCGCCGAGAGGCTGGAGCATACTCCCGTCCCTGCAACGGCGCCTAGTTCAAACGCACTTCGATTTCGTCGAGCAGGTCACGCACGCGTTTCGCGTTGGCACCAAGGTCCGACAGGCCGACACGGCTGACAGAGCGCACATCGATGCGCGACCCGTCGCCCTCGGGCATGACGCGGATCAGAACATCATCCTTGAAGTCAAACCAGAACGAGCTTTGCGTCGCCTCGATGCTGCCGGATTCAATGTCGCTGGTGACAATCGCCCAGCCGCGCGCGTCCACTGCCTCAAGCGCCGCATTGAATGCCATGTCATAGGAGGCGGCAGGCACGACCAGCGTGTCGAGCGCCGGATAAGGCGCCTGCTTCGCGGATTTGTGCCGCGCGGGATCAAACTCCGCCTCTGCCTGCAGGTCAGACACAAGCCGTCCGCCCATGCCCGGCCAGCGGGCATCTACCGCTTCGGGCACGACAGGCGCATCCTCGATCGTGTTGAGCGCGCCCGTCGACGTGCGCGCGGCCAGGATCGCCTCGGACGGCTGGATCGGGTTTGACCAGTCGGTCTGGACTTCATGGATGGGTGGCAGCCGCTCAGCCTGCCCCTTGAACGCCAGTACCCGCCCGAACGCCAGCCCCGACACGAGCAGGGCCGCGAGCGCGAGCATCAGGGCCTGTTTGCGGGGCGCCTTGATCAGCGCGATGATGATGGCAATGACGGATAGGCCCAGCGCGGCCATCAACAGCAGCGGCCCCCAGGAAATCGTCATCGTGCCAAGGCCGAACTGCCAGCCCCACAGGCCAAGCTTGGTGCCGACGGCCGCCGCAGCGAACCAGAGGATCGAAAACAGCGACAGCCCGAGCGCAAATCCGGCAAACTTGCCGCGCCATCCCGCGTCCTGTGTCTCTTCATTTGTGCTGGTCATGTGCGTTTCTCCCTCGGCTTTCCCATCAGATAGCGCGGCCCGCCCGCTTTGTCGCCCCTGCCCTTATCCGACAGTTTTTGCGCCACGTTCAGTAACATTCGCGGCATGGCTCAGAAATTTATCCGACAGCCGACGGATAGCCGTATCATGGCGGGTAATGTCGCTGCTCTCGCCCCCTGCCCATGTGCCCGCCAATCTTCTGCCGATCTGGCCGTGGATCTGGCTGCAGCACCAGCTTCTCCTCGCCTGGGTCCGGCTGACCTATGGGCGCGGTTATCAGTTTTGCTGGGGCGTGACCCATGCCAGGCGCGTCGTGCTGGTCTGGATCGATCTTGATTCGCGTGACCGCACGAACGTCCTGCCCGCGCAATCACCCGCCTCCCGGCGCCTTGCCGACGCACTCAGCGGGCGGGATTTCACGCCCGCATTCCTCTGCCTTGCGCCCGCAGCCCGTCCGGCCCGCATCCCGCCATCGGCCAGACCGCGCCGGGCCGCATCGCGCACGCAGGCCCTGCCGCTGCCGGATTCCTGACCAGGCAGCGCAGCTTTTAAAATTCAGTTTCGCCCTCAAGCGCCTTCACGGGCGCCGCATTTGCTGCCGAGATGTCAGGCTGTCGGCAGCTTGTAGTCCTTGAAGGTCTCGCGCAGGGCCAGCTTGTTGATCTTGCCCGTCGCGCCCAGAGGGATCTCGTCCACAAAAGCCACATCGTCCGGCGTCCACCATTTGGCGATCTTGCCTTCGAGCGATTGCAGCACTTCTTCCTTGGTCGGCGTTTCGCCCGGCACGGCCTGCACGATCAGCAGCGGCCGCTCGTCCCATTTCGGATGGTAGATGCCGATGGCCGCTGCGTTCGCCACTTTCGGGTGGCCGACAGCGATGTTCTCGATGTCGATGGATGAAATCCATTCGCCGCCGGACTTGATCACATCCTTGGCGCGGTCGGTGATGGTCATCGTGCCGATCTCGTCAATCGTGGCAACGTCACCGGTATCGAAGAAGCCGTCCGGGCATAGCACATTGCCGCCATCGCCCTTGAAATAGCCCGCAGCAATGGCCGCGCCACGCACCATGAGACGGCCGGACGTCTCGCCGTCGCGCGGCAGCTCCTTGCCATTGTCGTCAACGATGCGCAGCTCGACGCCAAAGGGCGGACGGCCCTGCTTCATCTTCTGGTTCATGCGCGTGTCGATATCTGCGTCCATCAGGTGCGGCGGCAGCGTACCCAGCGTGCCCAGCGGCGATGTCTCGGTCATGCCCCAGGCATGCACGACATCGACTTCATAATCCTGCTCGAAGGCGCGGAGGATTTTCTCCGGAATGGCCGAACCGCCGATCAGCACCTTGTTGAGGTACGGCAGTTTCAGATTGTTCTCCTGGAGGTAGTTCAGCAGCATCAGCCAGACAGTCGGCACAGCTGCCGTGATCGAGACCTTTTCGGTGTCGAGCAATTCATAGATCGATGCGCCATCCATCTGTGCGCCCGGCATGACCATGTTGGCCCCCGTCGCCGGGCAGCTGAGTGCCAGGCCCCAGGCGTTGGCATGGAACATCGGCACCACCGGCAGCACCACATCGGCCGCACCCATGCCCATCGCATCCTTCGACATGGTGACCAGCGTGTGGAGCACATTGGAGCGGTGCGAATAGAGCACGCCCTTCGGGTTGCCGGTCGTGCCGGATGTGTAGCACAGGCCGCAAGCCGTGGTTTCCGGGAAATCGCCCCAGCGGCATTCGGTGGAGCGCCCATCGATCCAGATATCGAACGGGATCGCACCCAGCGTGTTTTCCGGCATCGTGTCCGCGCCGGCAAAGATGACGAAGGTTTTGACCGTCAGGAGATGGTCCTTGATGGCTTCGACAATCGGCAGGAAGGTCTTGTCGAAGATCAGCACCTTGTCTTCGGCATGATTGGCGATCCATGCGATCTGTTCGGGGTGCAGGCGCGGATTGATCGTGTGCAGCACGGCGCCAATGCCCATCGCGCCATACCATGACGCCATGTGGCGCTCGGAATTCCAGCCCAGCGTGGCGACCCGGTCACCGAGACCGATATTGATATCCTTGAGCGCGTTGGACACCTGTTTCGACGCGTTGAAGAGGTCTGCATAGGTCGTGCGGACGATATTGCCTTCCACGCGGCGGGTGATGATCTCGCGATTGCCATGCTGCACATTCGCATGTTCAAGGATCTTGTTCACCGTCAGTGGCCAGTCCTGCATGATGCCTTGCATCGGTATTCCTCCTCCATATGCCCAAGGGGCCGTGTTTTCTTCGTTGTCGTCGGGTTTATTCGCGCTATTGCTGCAGCGCAAGGAACTAGGAGCGCGGCATGTTGAGAATTACGTTATCGATAGCGGCACTGGCCACCCTCGCGGCCTGCGGGGATATATCCCAAAAGGCGAATCCTGACGCAGCCGACGACCCGGCCCTGTCGGCCTCCGCACCCGCGCTACCGCTGCCTGACTATTTCGACTGTGTCCGCCAGAACAAGGGCGTGCTGATCGCCGCCCACAGGGGCGGCCCTGCGCCGGGCTATCCGGAAAACACGCTGGAGACGCTGCAATATGGCTTCTCGCAGGGCATCCGCGTGTTCGAAATCGACGTTGCCGAGAGCCGCGATGGCGTATTGCTGCTGATGCATGACAACCGGCTGAACCGCACCACGACCGGCGACGGATACGTTGCCGACACTGACTGGGCGACGCTTTCGGGCCTCAGGATGATCGATAATGACGGCCAGCGCACGGACTTCCAGCCGCCCAAGCTGACCGATGTCCTCCTCTGGGCGAAGCAATCCGGCGCCATCCTCGAACTCGACCGCAAGCCGACCACCAGCTTCCGCAATATCGCCTCCGCCGTGCGGGCCGCCGGTGCCGGAGACAATGTGCTGATGATCTCCTATTCAGATGCCGAAGCCGCCGAGATCGCCGCCGCCGATCCGGCCCTCATGCTGACCGCCTCCGCCAGGGGATCGCGCGACATAGGCCGCCTTGAAGCCCTCGGCGTCGACCGCACCCGCCTCGTCGCCTGGACGGGCACCAATTCGCCGGACTATGCCGCATGGGCCCGCAACCTGAAGGAAGGCGTCGAACCCGCCTTCGGCACACTCGGCCGCAGGGGTGAACGTCTCGACGATCTGTATTGGGCCGACGGCGATGGCAGTGAATACCGGGAGCTTGTCGACAACGGCCTCGTCCTGCTCGCGACCGATGAGCCCTACCGCGTCGCCGCCGCTCTCACCTCCGATGACCTCGCCCGCCAGACATGCGGGCGTTGACGGACGCGCAAACCCGGCGTATCTGCGGCCCTGGTTTGAGACACCAGCCGCTCGCCGGGACGAAAATCCCGAAGGTGAAGATCTCACAGGCCCCGCAAGGCGCCTGTTCCCATCAGGATGCTGAACCTCTTCCAGCGGTCCTGCGGCAAGGCGAGCCCCCGCATTGACTTGACCGCTTCTGGACGACGGTAAAGGATCTGAACCCCATGTCTCCCACCATCACTACGCGTGAACAGGCCAAGGCCCGTGCGCGTGAAATCCGCGCCATGGAAACGCTGGCCGGTCACCCCATCTCGCATTCCGCTGCGCTTGAACGCGTCGCGGCCGAACTCGGCTATCGCGACTGGAACACCGCCTCGGCGCGCCTCTCGAACCTGCCCGAAGTGCCGGTGCAGGTGGGTGATCGCGTCAGTGGCCTCTACCTGAAAAAGCCGTTCGAAGGCGTCGTCATTGCCGTGCGCGACATCGGCGGCGGCGCGGCCTTCGAGGTGACGCTGCACTTTGACGAGCCGGTCGATGTGGTCGAGTTCGAGAGCTTCTCTGCCTATCGCCAGCGCGTCACCGCCACGATCTCGGCCGACGGCAGTTCCTGGTCAAAGACCAGCGACGGCCACCCGCACATGCGGCTGCTCTCCGTCGCGAACGGCATTGTCTGACGTGATCAGGGATAGAGCCGCGTGGTCGTCCAGTTATCGCCATCGCGCGTGTAACGCAGCCGGTCATGCATGCGGAACGCCTGGTCCTGCCAGAACTCGATTTCCGTCGGCGCGAGGCGGAAGCCGCCCCAGAATTCGGGACGTGGAATGTCCGGTCCATCGCCGTAGACTTCGGAGACTTCGGCGATGCGCTGCTCGAACACGGACCGGTCCGGCAAGGGCCGCGACTGGTCTGACGCGATAGCGCTGATCCGGCTCTGGGCGGCGCGGGAGGCGAAATACGTGTCGGCCTCGGCCTCGGACACGCGGGTAATCGTGCCGCGCATGCGCACCTGCCTGCGCAGGCTTTTCCAGTGCAGGCAAAGGGCAGCGCGGGGATTATCCGTCAATTGCCGGCCCTTCTGGCTTTGCAGATTGGTAAAAAAGGAAAAACCCGCATCGGAAATGTCTTTCAGCAGCACGATACGGACATCCGGCATGCCGTCCGAATCGACCGTGGCCAGTGACATTGCATTGGAATCGTTGAGTTCCTTCGCCCGTGCCTCAGCCATCCATTCCTTGAAATAAGCGATGGGGTCATCGGTAACCGCGATAAGCGGGCGGTCGCCGTCAGAAGCGTAATCTGCAGCGCTGGGGGACGGCGGAATGACTTTAGACACGATGACGGGCCCTCTTTGCGGATTTGTTAGGCGTCCTGTTTTCATATAGGAGGCAGCGAACTTAAACGAGGGCTGCGGCACAACATGTCACACAACACATTCGGTCACCTGTTCCGCGTCACGACCTGGGGCGAAAGCCATGGGCCCGCGCTCGGCTGTGTCATAGACGGCTGCCCGCCCGGACTGGCGCTGACACCTGACTGGATTCAGGGCTTCCTGGACAAGCGCCGCCCCGGCACATCGCGCTTCGTCACCCAGCGCCAGGAACCGGACGCGGTGAAAATCCTGTCCGGCGTGTTCGAGGATGACCGCACCGGCGGGCCGGTGACAACGGGAACGCCGATTTCACTGATGATCGAGAATACCGATCAGCGGTCCAGGGATTACAGCGAAATCCGTGACCGCTATCGTCCGGGTCATGCCGATTTCTCCTATGACGCGAAATATGGTGTGCGGGACTATCGTGGTGGCGGGCGGTCAAGTGCGCGGGAGACGGCTGCGCGTGTGGCCGCGGGGGCGGTGGCAAGGTGTGTGCTGGGGGGCGTGACCCTGCGCGGCGCTGTCGTCCAGATCGGACCCCACGCCGTGGATCGGTCGAAATGGGACTGGGATAGTGTCGAGCAGAATCCGTTCTGGTGCCCTGACCGGGACATGGCTGCTCAATGGGAAAGCTTCCTCGATGAGACCCGCAAGGCTGGCAGCTCGGCGGGGGCCATCGTCGAAGTGCATGCCAGCAGCGTTCCTGCGGGATGGGGCGCGCCGGTCTATGGCAAGCTGGACGCCGAGCTGGCCGGCGCGATGATGAGCATCAATGCCGTGAAGGGTGTGGAGATCGGTGCAGGATTTGCCGCAGCGGCCTTCAGCGGCGAACAGAATGCCGACGAGATGCGCGCGGGCAATGACGGCGTGCGCTTCCTTTCCAACCATAATGGCGGCGTCGCGGGCGGCATCTCAACCGGACAGGACGTGGTCGTGCGCCTTGCGGTCAAGCCGACCTCCTCGATCCTGAACGAGGTGAAGTCCATAACCCGCGATGGCGAGGATGTTGATGTGCGCACCAAGGGCCGCCACGACCCATGTGTCGGCATTCGCGCCGTGCCGGTGGCCGAGGCGATGATGGCCTGCGTGCTGGCCGACGCAAAGCTGCGCCACCGGGGCCAGACAGGGCGCTGAATGCGCGCTATGACCGTCTGTAACCGTCACATTATATTCATATTCCTCCCAATCGGAATCAGCTGTCCAAACTGCTAACTGACACGCGGGTTCAGTAAAAAGCGGGTGCACGTGATGGGCGGGATTGAAGTCTTCGGGGTCATCGGCTTTGCCGTGGCCGCATATGCGGTTGTGGCCAATGATTCCATCCAGACGCTTGGCACGTTCCTGGCATCAAATTCAAAGCGGCCCTGGTGGGTGCTGTGGATTTTCGCCAGCACGATCCTGGTCGCTGTCGTAGCCTACGGGTATATCAGCGGCGCAGGCGATGTCGCCTATGACCGGCTCGACAAGCTGTCCGTCCTGCCGGGCGAAGGCGATCGCAGCGGCACGTTCGTACCAGGCATCCAGTGGTGGCATGCCCTGCCGCCCCTCGTCCTGCTGGTCATGACCCGCTATGGCATTCCGGTCTCCACGACCTTCCTCGTACTGACTCTGTTTGCCCTGTCGGGCGGCTCGGCAACCGAGGGCGTACTGCAAAGCATGCTGATCAAGTCAGCCCTCGGCTATGTCGTGGCTTTCGTGGTTGGCGTGATCATCTGGATCGTGATTTCCCGCACGTTCGAACGCTGGGTGTTCGACACGAAGGAAGAACTGCCCTGGCCCTACTGGGTCACGTTCCAGTGGATGTCGACCACCTTCCTCTGGTCGCAATGGCTGATGCAGGATCTGGCCAATATCTTCATCTATCTTCCCCGCGATGTCTCGGTCATCTCCGGCGAGACGCATGTGAGTTTCGACCTGACCTATGTGATCGGCGGGACGATCCTGCTTGTCGTGATCCAAGCCTATATCTTCGCGACCAAGGGCGGCGAGATCCAGAAAATCGTACAGTCCAAAGTGAATACGGTGGACGTGCGGGCCGCCACGATCGTGGACGTTTTCTATGGCATCATCCTGTTCGTCTTCAAGGAAATCAGCAATGTGCCGATGAGCACGACCTGGGTATTCCTGGGCCTGCTGGCGGGGCGCGAACTGGCGATTGCCTATGTCGCCCACCTGCGCAACAAGCGTGAGGCCGTCCGGGATGTGCTGAGCGATGCGGGCCGGGCCTTTCTGGGCCTGATCATCTCGATCCTGCTGGCTTTCGCGATGCCGTTCATCGGCACAGGCCGCCTGCCGAGCTTCTGATCTTCAGGGCTTGCGCCAGGTGGTGACCTTGGTGAGGAAGGCCAGCGTTTCACGTTCCGCTGTCAGACCAGCGCCGGTGCAGGCCGCCGCCATGTCCCAGGACAGGTAGCCTTCATAATAAGGTTCGTGGAAACCGTGCGGGAAGTATTCAAGCAGGCCGTCCATTTCGGGATAGTCACCGAACTGCGTGCTGTCGGCGAGGATAAACAGCCCTCCCGGTTTCAAAACGCGCGCGACCTCTGCCAGCACAGGCCCGCGCACTTCGGGCGGCAATTCATGGAACAGGAAGATCGAGACCACAACGTCCTGGCTGGCATCCGGCAGCGGCATGGCTTCGGCGGCTTCGTGGAGGAGTTCGACCTGCGGCCAGCGCGACAGGCGTTTGCGGGCCGCCTCGGTATAGCTGGGCGAAAGATCGAGCCCGCTTGCCTGCAGGCGCGGATACACATGCATCACGCGTGACAGGAACCGGCCATTGCCGCAGGCAAGATCCAGCAGGCGCACCCGGCGCTGGTCCCGGCCCTTCAGTTCCCGCGATATCTCGGCCAGCGCGGCGCGGCGCATGGCATCTGCCGTACCGGTGAAAAGCGCCTCGACCTGCGTGTCGTAGAGCTGCGCACTTTCGTCAGTGAACCAGCCGCCGGACTGGTAGTGAAAATTCTGGGTATAGTATTCGGGATAGCGATTGGACTGCCCAGGCAGGGAATCGCGAATCTCGGCGCCATCGCGGGCCTTACGGCGCCGGTCCACTTCGGCGACATCCTCGCGGAAGGCGCGGGCGGATTTCAGGGCATTGGGCAGGTCACGCAGGCGCAGGTCATTTGGCGCCGGATACAGCCCCGCCTCGACATTCAGCCGGTCCTGGATGAAGAGGTCAAAATAGGCCTTGCGCAAAGCCGCCATGTCAGGCGCGCCGCGTGACGGTTCGAATTTGGGCTCGCCCGGCCGGTTGAAGCCGCTCGCACTGCGCCGGGCCGCCGTCATCTGCGCGCCATACCAGGCCGAACGCAGGCCCTGCTGCGCCGCATAACGTGCGCGGGCAGCCGTTTTCGAGGCGATGCTCAACAATCCCATGCCGTCAATATGGGGCGCAGCTGTAAGACCGTCCAGCCTTCAGGTCTGGTTCAGGTTCGCCTTGTCATTGTTGGCCTTAGTCTGGCGGCATCGTGCCTGCCAAAAAGGAGATACGCGATGATCAAACGATCGCTTCTCGCCGGAGCCACAGTCGCTCTTGCATTTGCCATCCCCGGGGCTGCAGCCGCGCAGTCAGGTTACGGCTATGCGCCGCAGAATTCGGCATGCGAACGCCAGCGCAGCGACGACAAGCTAGCTGGCGGCGTGGCAGGCGCGCTGGTCGGCGGTCTGATCGGCGGGGCCATCGGCAACAATATAGACAGCGGCGACGATCATTATCGCGGGCGCCGGGGCCATCGCGGCTATGGCCGCGGGCACCACCGCCGCGGGTACAGCCATGGCTATCGCCGTGACGATGACAATAGCGACCAGGTCGTGGTCGGCGCCCTGCTCGGCGCACTGGTGGGCGGTGTCGCGGGCAGCCAGATGGCAAGCGGCTCGAACGCGAATTGCGGTTTAGCCGGACCGACGCCCTACCAGCCATCAAACACCTATCGCGGAGGCACCTATCAGGGTAGCTCCATACCGCGCACGACCGACGGTCTGTATGGCGGGCCGGACGTCATGGATCAGCGTGGCTATCCCTACAACCAGCCGCCGGCACGGACCTATCCGGCATCCTCCTACCCCGATGACGGCTATTCCGATCAGGGATATGATGATGGGGGCTATTCCGCTCAGGGCTATGACGATCAGGCCTATTATGGCGAACAGACCTATAGTCAGCAGGAATGCAGGATGATCTATCAGAACGGCGGCCATGTGCGCGCCTGCCGCAACAATCCGACAGAGACATGGCGCGTGGTGAACGACCAGGCGCGCGACGAGGAGCTTTACGGCTACTAAGTGCGCCTTGCGTGAAACAGGCGTTCGGCATTGCCATCGCCGCCGGAAATCGGGCTGGCCGTCCATGCATGGATGGGCCAGCCTTTTTCTTTCATCCATTGTGAAAATGCAGCGGCGGCCTGTTCGGTGGCCTTGGTATCCGTCACCAGCCCGCCCTTGCCGATATGAGCGCGGCCGACCTGAAATTGCGGTTTGAACAGGCCGACGAATTCAGCCGTCGGCGCCGCGAGACCAAGCGGGACGTCCAGTAATTTTTCCAGCGAAATGAAGCTTGCGTCGCAGACCAGCAGGCCTGGCGGCGCGGGCAGGTCGGCGGCCGTGAGGGCACGGGCATCCCTGCCTTCCAGCGAAGTGATGCGCGGGTGACCCTGCAGGGATGCGTGGAACTGGCCATGGCCGACATCAACCGCCGTCACATGCGCCGCGCCTGCCCGGACGAGAACGTCCGTGAAGCCGCCCGTCGACGCCCCGATATCGAGGCAGTCGCGGCCACTCGGGTCAACACCAAACACGTCCAGCGCATGGGCAAGCTTGAGGCCGCCGCGCGAAACATAGGGATGGGCGGGCTGGGCCTGGATCGCGTCATCTGCCGACAGGATCTGTGACGGCTTTACGACCATCACGCCATTGGCCGTGACACCGCCGGCCTCGATGGCCGCGCGGGCGCTGGCCCGGCTGTCAAAGTGGCCGAGCGACACGAGGAGTTTATCAGCCCGTTCCTTCATTTCATGAAACTTCCCCTGCAATCTGCGCGTACTGCCCTATAATAGGACAAAGATCGACAGGAGACATATCATGCTGGACCGGCTTGCAATCGGACTATTCGCCCTTTCCCTCGCAGCCTGCAGCCAGGAAGCGGCCCAGCCGCAGGACATGCCGCATGACGCGCTGCCCGCTGCCGAGGAACTGCCCGGACCGGCGGATGGCGTGTATCCGTCAATGATGCGCTCGACGGCATCCATCGTGGGCATAGAAGGCACCGAGATTGGCACGGCAAACCTGTTGGGCGGCCCCAATGGCCTGCTCATCCGTGTTGAAATTGCGCCGAGCGGACTAACACCGGGCTGGCATGGCCTTCACCTGCATGCGGTGGGCGATTGTTCGGATATCGGCACATTCAAGGCGTCTGGCGGCCATGTGGGCATGGTGTCGGGCGGCCACGGCCTGCTCAACCCCAAGGGACCTGAAGGGGGTGACATCCCGAATATATGGGCAGGCGCTGATGGCGCTGCCGGGTACGAGGCGTACACGACGCTGGCCGAGATGGCAGAGCTGCTTGATGAAGACGGGTCCGCCATCCTGATTCATGAAAGCGAAGACGACCACATGACCCAGCCGATTGGCGGGGCCGGTGCGCGGGTAGCCTGCGGCGTGATCAAATAGGCCCATCTTCAGTGAGGCTGGCTGCGACGTGGGGGCATCTGCTGTCATCGTGTCGTCCTCTTGCGCTCGCCAGCGGACCGATACACGGTGTGCCCCATAAGAACCAGATGTGGGAGGACACACGCATGACCCGATTTACCCGACGCAGCGCCCTGCTTGGCGGAAGCGCCCTGACAGCCCTGGCCGCCTGTGGACAGAAGACGGCGGTCCCTGAGGCCGCGCCTCCTGCAGGCGCTGAGGCACCGGCGCCATCCGCACCCGGCCGCATGGACGGCACCGCCATGGCCGCCGCGATCGCAGCGGGTGACACGACATCGCAGGAGCAGGTCGCTGCCGCCATCGCGCGAGCCGAGTCGGTGAACGGACAGCTCAATGCCATCGCAACCGAGACATTTGAACAGGCCCGCGCCGAGGCGCTGTTGCCGATGACCGGCGCCTTTGCGGGCGTGCCAACCTTCATCAAGGACCTGCTGGACTGGAAAGGCACGCAAACCCTGTGGGGCAGCCGCGCCTTTCGCGGAAACATCGCGGCGGACGACTCGCCCTTTGCGGAAAAATGGCGCTCTGCTGGAGTCGTCTCGCTGGGCAAGAGTACATCGCCCGAAATGGGCCTGACCTCATCGACCGAACCGCTGGTCACAGGGGCCACGCGCAATCCGTGGGACCTGAGCCGGATTCCGGGCGGCTCGTCTGGCGGCGCCGCGGCGCTGGTTGCCGCGCGTGTGGTGCCGTTCGCGCATGCCAGCGACGGTGGCGGATCAATCCGCATTCCTGCCAGCACCTGCGGTGTGTTCGGCCTGAAGCCGTCACGCGGGCAGTTGCCCAGCCGCGAAGCGGGCGTGCCACCACCTGTCGATATTTCCGTCAATCACGCCGTCACGATCAGTGTGCGTGATTCCATCAACCTGTTCCGCATGGCGCAGATCAATGACGGCGCATTTGCGCCATTGGGGAACCTGACACCTCTGGCGCGCCGCCTGAGGATCGGCTATGCGCCGGAATCGGTCAGCGGCACACCGGTTGCGCCGGAGACGCGCGCAGCGCTGGACGAGGTTGCGCAGCTCTGCCGCGACCTGGGCCATGAGGTTACCGACTTCAAACCACCTCTGAACGGCGCCGAGTTCACCGACAGGTTCCTGCTCTACTGGGCTGCCGGTGCAGCGGCCTTTGCCGAACAGGCCAGCGCCTATTCAGGCAAGCCGATTGGCCCTGACATTCTTGAACCATGGACACTGGGACTGGCCGCACGTGCGCAGGCACGCCGCGCCGAGATGCCGGAAACCGTGGGCTACCTCCTCGCGTTCGAGCAGCAATATAACGCATGGTTCGACTCGATGGACCTGATGTTGTCGCCCGTGACCGGCAGCCCGGCCGTTCCCATCGGCGAGCAGGCCCCCGACGGAGATTTCGACACGGTGATGGAAAGCGTGCTGAACTTTGCCGCCTTCACGGCGCCGATGAATGTATCCGGTGCCGCCTCGATGAGCGTGCCACTGTCATGGTCACCTTCGGGCCTGCCTATTGGTTCGCTTTTCTCCGGCAAGAAGGGTGACGATGCGCTTCTGTTCGAACTGGCACTGGAACTGGAAGCCGCCCGGCCATGGGCCGACAGGCTGCCGGGCGTGGTTGCCAGCTAGGTGATAATCGAGCCCGCCACCAGCCCGGATACGGAGGATGTCCCTGGCATCGAGCCCTTCCTGTTCGGTTTCGGGTTCGCGGCCGATGGCGCGGCAACACCCCTGACCTGGGAAGACGTGCTGTCGGGAGATTTCTCGAAGTATGCGCGGGTCTGGTTGCACCTCAATCGTCTCTCGCGCCAGGCGCAGGGATGGCTGTACCGCAAGAGCGGGCTCGACAAGCTGGCGGCGCAATCCCTGTTGCAGGAAGACACGCGGCCAAGATCAACCCGGCACACGCATGGCTTCCTGATCAACCTGCGCGGCGTGAACCTGAATGCCGGTGAAGCGCTGGAGGACATGCTGGCCCTGCGCATGTGGGCAAGTGATGCGCTGTTGATCACCCTGCGCGCAAAGCCGATCCAGGCGGCCCGCGATGTCGAGTCCATGGTCAAAGCCGGTGAAGCGCCAGATTCGACGGGGGGCCTGGTTGCGGCGCTGGCCAATGCCTTGACCAACCGGATGGAACCGGAGCTTGCAGCGTTCGACGAGCAGGCAGACGGGTTCGAGGATGACATTCTCGACCCACAAGTGCGCGTGGGCCGCGCGGAGCTTGCGGAATTTCGCCGCAAGGTGCTGGCGCTGCGGCGCTATATCGTGCCCCAGCGGGAGGCCCTGTCGCAGCTGGCACGCGAAGGCAGCGCGGCGGCCTTCTTTTCCGAGACGGACGTGCTCCATCTTCGAGAAGCGGTTGACCGTGTCACGCGCCTTGCCGAAGACCTTGATGCCATCCGGGAGCGTTCGGTTGTCCTGCAGGAACAGATCATGGAAGAACGCTCCGACATGATGAACCAGCGGCTGTTCGTGCTGTCGATCCTGTCGGCCGTCTTCCTTCCGATCAGCTTTGTGACCGGACTGTTCGGCGTGAACGTTGGCGGCATGCCCGGCGTGGACAGCCCACTGGCCTTCGCACTGCTTGTCGCCGGGCTGATCGTCGCCACGACGGCCATGCTGGCGATCTTCCGCTGGCGCCGCTGGATATGACCCTGCAGACCTTCCCTAAGGTTACTTGTTAACCATAACTTTCAGGTTGCCTCGAAAACGACGCAGAACCTTTGTCATAATTCAATGCACTTACCGTAGTTAAAGGCTGAAGCGGCGCTTATCCTGGCGACGCGACGACCTATATTTGCTAGTGTCAGCTCCCGGAAAGACCCTGCCTGTGAACCGTTCTGTCGCCATTGCCCTCGGGCTACTCGTTCTTATTGTCGCCTATTTCGGCATTCGCAGCGTCATGCGCGGCAGTATCAGCTCGCAAACTGAAGCGGTCGCCATCGACCGGTCGGTGCAAACGCCCGATGCCATTGTGGAAACGGTTTCCAGCCAGCTGCACGCGGTGACGATTGAAGCCAAGGGGCGCACCGCGCCTGACAAGGCCGTCACGGTCAAGGCCGGCACGACGGGCACTGTGGTCACCACCCCGGCCCGTGAAGGCAGCTTTGTGCGCAAGGGCGCCTTGTTGTGCGGCCTGGATGTGGAGGCCCGCAGCGCCCGCGTCCGGGAAGCCGAGGCCCAGCGCGATTCTGCCAAGGTGGATTACGAGGCCGCGCGCGCCCTGGCCGCCAAGGGCCTGACGCCTGCCAACCGCGAAGCCGCGGCCCAGGCCACGCTGGACGCAACCGAAGCGGCCGTTAACGCCGCCAAGGTGGAACTGGCCAAGACCCAGATCCGCGCACCGTTTGACGGCATATTCGAAACCCGGCTGGCCGAGGCCGGCGATTTTCTCGCGCCCGGCGCTGCCTGTGGCGTGCTGATCGACATGACCCCCGTCATCGTCGCCGCTGAAGTGTCAGAAGACTATGCCAGCCGCCTGAAAGTCGGAATGGAGGCGAAGGCCAGGCTGGCCAGCGGTGAGACCTACAATTCCAGAGTCCGCTACATTTCACGCGCTGCCAGCGAGCAGACGCGCACGTTCCTGATCGAGGCCGAACTCGATACTACGAGCGAGGCGACTGTGCCTGCAGGTGTATCAGCATCCCTGGTCCTGCCTGTGACAAGCGTACCGGCCACGCTGATCTCGCCTGCCCTGCTGACCCTGTCGGATGCAGGTGAACTGGGTGTACGATATATCGAAGACGACAACACGGTCCGGTTTGCGCCTATCCAGGTGGTGGACGAGGGCGTTGGCGGCACATGGGTGACCGGATTGCCGGACACGGCCCGTATAATCTCAATGGGACAGGATTACCTCAGCGAAGGGGTGAAAGTGAATCCCATTCCTGCTGGTGGAGCCGTGCAATGAACGGGTTGATTGACGGTGCCATCGGGCGGGCTCGCATGGTGCTTGCCATTCTGGTCTGTGCCATCATCGCTGGCACCGCGACCTATATTGGCTTGCCCAAGGAAGCCGACCCGGACATCCAGATCCCCGTTGTAGGTATCACGGTGCCGCTCGCGGGCGTAACGCCGGAAGATGCCGAACGCCTGCTGGTCAAACCCATCGAGCAGGAAATCCAGTCCCTGGAAGGCCTCAAGACTTTCCGCGGTTATGGCGCTGAGGGCGCCGGCCAGCTCGTGCTGGAATTCGAGATCGATACTGACATCGACCAGGCTGTGCTCGACGTGAAAGACAAGGTGGACATGGCCAAGCGCTATTTCCCCGCCGATGCGCGCGAACCAATCATTACCGAGGTCAACGCGGCGCAGTTTCCGATCATGGTCGTGAACCTGTATGGCGATGCGCCTGAGCGCGGCCTGAACACGATTGCCGAGGATCTGCAGGATCGCCTTGAACGCGATGCTGGCATACTTGAAGCGCGCATTGTCGGTCGTCGCGATGACGTCCTCGAAATTGTCGTCGATCCGGTGAAACTGGAAACCTTCAACATTTCCTACCAGGAAATCCTCCAGGTCGTCTCTTCCAATAACCAGCTCGTCCCGGCAGGCCAGATCGATACGGGCGAAGGCAGCTTTGCCGTGAAGGTGCCCGGCCTGATCCGGACGGCAAAGGACGCACTCGACCTGCCGATCCGGCGCACGGACAACGCGGTTGTGACCCTGTCGGACGTTGCCGAAGTGCGCCGCACCTACAAGGATGCCACAGGTTATGCGACGTTCAACGGGCAACCGGCCCTGCTGATTGAAATCGTCAAGCGAACGGGCGCCAACATTCTTGATACGGCGAACTTCGTTCGGGACACGATCGACGAAACCAGGCCAAACTGGCCAAATACGGTGAAGACGCAGATCACGTCCGATGCGTCCGAGCTAATCGGGGAACAACTCGGCCAGCTGCAAAGCTCGATCGTCACCGCCGTGCTGCTGGTGATGATCATCTGCGTTGCCGCCCTTGGCCTGCGCTCAGCGCTTCTGGTAGGTATTTCAATTCCGTCTTCATTCGTGATGGCCTTTCTGCTGCTTGGCGCGTTTGGCTACACGATCAACATGATGGTCATGTTCGGCATGGTGATTGCCGTCGGCATTCTTGTCGACGGGGCGATTGTCGTCACCGAATATGCCGACAGGAAGATGGCCGAAGGGCTGGAACGGAAGGAAGCATATGGTCTGGCCGGCAAGCGCATGTTCTGGCCGGTCGTTGCCTCCAACGCGACGACGCTGGCGGCCTTCGTGCCCTTCCTGTTCTGGAATTCGATGCCAGGCAAGTTCATGGCCTACCTGCCGATCACGCTGATCTTTGTCCTGACGGCTTCGCTCGTGATGGCGCTGATCTTCCTGCCCGTGCTTGGTTCAGTCATAGGCGCACGCCCGAGCGGCACGAATGAAGACCTTGCTGCCCTCGCTGCCGACGCCGACCCCGAACAGGCAAAAGGCTGGCTTGGCGCCTATGTGAAACTCATCAAGGGCCTGATCGCACGCCCATTGATGGTGACGGGTGCCGCGCTCGGATCGGTCGTACTCATCTTCGTGTGGTTCGGTTCAACACCTCACAAATCCGAATTCTTCCTCGATATCGAGCCGGAGCAGGCCTATGTCTTCGTTCAGGCGCAGGGCAGCCTGTCAGCCGCAGAACAGGCCACCCTGGTTCGCCGCGCCGAGGCCGTGATCAAGGATGTCGAGGGTATCGAAGACATTTCAACGCGTGCCGGCAAGGGCGGACAGGACGGAATCAGTTTCGGTGGCGCATCACCACCAGTCGATTCGATTGGACAAATCCTGCTTGATCTTGCCACGGATGACGGCGTGCATGATGGACGCAAGACGTTGGCGGAAGTCCGGGTGCTGCTCGACGCTGTACCGGGGCTTAAATACCAGATTCAGGCCCGCGAAAATGGTCCGCCTTCGGGCAAGGACATCCAGATTGCGCTTCTGTCGGAAGACAGCCAGGCCCTGAATGCGACCGCATTACTGCTGCGCACCAAGCTCGAAAGCATGCGGGAGCTGCACGAGATCGATGATACGCGGCCCCTGCCCGGCATTGAATACCAACTGGAAGTGGATCGCGCCGAGGCCGGCAAGTTCGGTGTCGACATCTCGCAGGTCGGCGCAGCCGTCCAGTTGGTGACCAATGGCATCCTGGTCGGACGCTACCGCCCGGATGATGCGCCGGACGAAGTCGACATCCGTGTGCGCTTTCCCCAGAGCGACAGAAGCGCGTCCGCGATAGACGACTTGCGCATTGCGACACCTGCGGGGAATGTTCCCCTGTCGCTGTTCGTCGAAAGAGTGCCCGCGCCGCGCGTTAGCCAGATCGAGCGGCGTGACGGCAAGCGTGTCATCGACGTCCGCGCCAATGCAATTGAGCAAGGCGCCGGTGCCGCCATTGTGGCGGAGCTGAAAGAGTGGATTGCAACGCAGACTATCCCGGGCAGTGTCGAGGTCAGGTTTGAAGGCGCAGACGAGGATGCGGCCGAAGCGGGCGCCTTCTTTGCGGGCGCTGCCATGGCAGCACTGTTCATGATGGCCGTGATCCTGCTCTGGGAATTCAACAATTTCTGGCAGGTGCTTCTGACCCTGACGGCCGTGATCATATCCACTGCCGGGGTACTGGTCGGCGTTCAGCTATTATTGCCTTATATCTCGGTACTGATGATCGGCACGGGCGTCGTGGCGCTCGCGGGGATCGTGGTGAACAATAATATCGTGCTGATCGATACCTATAACCGGCTGCGCAGCGATGGGCGGACGCCTGAATATGCGGCGATTGCCACGGCCGCCCAGCGTATCCGGCCCATCCTGCTGACAACGGGCACGACCATTTGCGGCCTTTTGCCGATGGTTTACCAGATGAATGTGAGCTTTTCCCAAGGCGCGATCAATTTCGGCAGCGCCTCATCGGAATGGTGGGTGCAGCTGGCAACAGCGGTCGTGTTCGGCCTTGCCTTCTCGACGATCATGATCCTGCTGGTCACGCCTGTCTGGCTTCTGGTGCCGCACCGTGTTGGCCGGTGGATGCGGCGCATGAAGGATCGTGTGCTCGACCAGAAGCCTGCTGATACCGTGCATTTGCTAGCCGATCAGGATGGCAAGGAGCGTGACCGGATCCTGCCCGCCGCCGAATAGGTTTACCTCAGGGACAGATGCGTGCTGCCCGCCGGTCAGAACTCCACGGACTCCATTGTGGATTCCGGGCCAGGAACCGGTGCGGCCGGTTCACGGCCGGGGAACTGTGACTGCAGCCAGTCAGCGATCAACGCATACAGGTATTCCCGCTTGCTTTCCCGCATGAACGTATGGTCGCAATCTTTGAGAAAGTGCAGGCTGATCCGCTTCCCAAACCGCACCTTTGGCAAAGCCTCCAGTATCTGTTCGCGGTAATTATGCTGGTAATCGGGACCGGCAGTGAAGACCGCGAGCAGACGGGCATCATTGTCGATCGCGCCTTGGTAAACGCCCTCCAGGAAGGCAATGGCCTCCGGGCTTTCAAGATTGGGGCGCGAAAATTGGCCCCGTTTCACTGCCGTCATCTCGCCCTTGCCGGTCAGGCGGCGCATGCGTGTCCAGAAAAAACCGCGACCTGATAGAAAATTGATCCATATCGAGCGGCTGATGATGCGACGGTATAAATCGATCATGTAATAGCGCCTGGTACGCGGAACGGAAGGATCGAGCAGCACCGCCCCTGTTACGCGCTTGTCCTTGCTCGCATAGATGATTGACTGATCCGCGCCCGAACAGAGCCCAACCATCACGAAGCGCCGGATTGCAAAAGTCCGCTCCACCCAGTCAACCACGTCCCGAATGGCAGCGAGATTCGCGTCCAGAAGCGCTCCGTCTCCGGTAATGTCTGAACTGTCCCCGAGGCCCGGAAAATCAAATCGCACAACTGTGTGGCCTGACCTGGCGAGCCTGCGCGACAGGGCAACGAATTTGCGATGATGGCCAACCCGATGAGCAACACCAGTATTAAGAATGACGACAGCAGGCAGCCCCGTTTCAACTACGGGGCGCGCGACGATTGCGGCGAGTGATTCGTCGCTTCCAAGCCGCATGGCCCGTTCGGTTATCTCCGGCCTCAGTTCATCCATGACGAAATCCGCTTTATCACAGAAACAGGGATAATCCCTGCGTTGTCTGGCCAGTCTTCATGCCAAGCGGGATGATCGTCAATTTGTTCGAATGTGGATCCTGCTCCGGCCGCTTCCATCCAGGCGCGCAATTCCTTCTGCCCCGGACCACCACGCGTCGTGATTGCAAACGTAGGGTGCGGAAGGCCGGACATGGCGCTTATCAACCTGATCTCAGACAGTTCGGATGCCACATGGCTGGTGAGTGGAAGGCCCATGACTTCACGGCCCCCGCCCAGTTCATCAGGAAAGGCCGATGCCGGACTAACACCCGAAATGTCCAGCGTATCATCGAGAGTGTAGAGTTCCTCCAGATATTTCGTTCCGTCGATAACCGGGTCCCACAGGACGATGCGGTCGACGGACGACGGTAAGTCATGCGCAGCCAGCACACCCAGAAATGCGCCAACACGCAAGCCAATGATCGAGACACTATCGGCACCGCTGAGGTCGCGTAACTCGCCGATTGCCGTGGCAATGTCACGCCTCGCGCCTTCCAGATCTGCCTCACGATCCTCGCCCGCGGAGTCACCCGTTCCAAAATAGTCAAACCGAAGCGTGTGATAACCGGCCTGGGACAGTAATGTAGCCAGCCGGACCATGGAGCGGTGAGAATTGACGTATTCGAAGCCCCACGGGTAGCAAAGCAGGACAGCGCGGTTGCCCTTTCCACCCTGGGCAGGGTGATAGACACCGAAAAGACGGCGTTCACGCGATCCAAAATAGAACGGGGTCATGCGTCCGCCTCGGATATGCGGCGAAGCTGGGCAGCGACCTGTCGAAGGTTCTGGAAAAACATGAGTCTAGGGTCGCATTTCATGCCAAGCTGTTCCTCTACGCGGGCGACAACGCGCAAGGTTAGCAGGGAGTGGCCGCCCAAGTCGAAGAAATTATCCTCGGCACCGATATCCGTTACCTGAAGCACATCCGCCCAGATTTGCGCAAAATCACTTTCAAGCCCCGGCGCGAGGGGAACCCGGACAGCGCGCTGCATGGCCCGGCCATACGGATCCGGCAATGCTTTGCGGTCCACCTTGCCATTTGGTGTCATCGGCAAGTCCATGAGTTCGACTATCACGGAGGGCACCATGTAATTGGGCAGCCGTTCGCGCGCCAGCTGTCGGGTTTCGCTTGCGGTGCGTTCCTGACCGGGCTCGAAAACGACATAGGCCACCAGCCGCAGGTCATCCTTGCCTGCCTCGCTGACAGCCACGACAGCCTGGCGGATGGCTGGATCGGCGAGCAGGGTCGCCTCGATCTCGCCCAGCTCGATGCGCAAGCCACGAATCTTGACCTGGTGGTCACTGCGCCCGAGGTGATAGAGCATCCCATCCGCTGACCATTTGCCGATGTCACCTGTGCGGTAAAAGCGTGGTGCCTCACTCGTTGGGGCCGTGTTACTAACAAACGTATCCGGCCGGAATCGAATTGCGGTTTCCTCCGGCATTCCGTGATAGCCCACAGCGACGCCTTCACCCGCAATGCAAATCTCGCCGCGCATGCCGATGGGAGCCAGTTCACCATTGGCATCCAGAACATAGATGCGCGTATTGGCGACCGGCTTGCCGATGCTGATCGGCGCGCTGCCCCGCTCAATGAAGCAACCGGAGGAATAGATCGTCGTTTCAGTCGGACCATAACCGTTATAGAGCGCACCCACGCGCGCAAGCAGCTTGTCGGCCAGGTCGCGCGTGAGCGGCTCTCCGCCCGTGATCGCCTTGATGTGCTCGCCGCCTTCCCAATTGGCTTCCACAAGCATGCGCCAGGCGGATGGCGTCGCCTGAACCACCGTTGCGCCACACGCCGCCAGGGCACCGGCAAGCGCCAGTCCATCCATTGCAATCACGCGTGGAAGAAGCTCAATCCGGGCGCCCACTGTCAGCGGCAGCAAGAGCTCGATGGCCGCGATATCGAATGACGCTGTTGTGGTTGCAGCGACAATATCGTCGCGCTGGATGCCTGGCGCGTTCCGCATCGCCTGAAACAGGTTGGACACTGCCTTGTGCTGAATCACCACCCCCTTGGGACGCCCTGTCGAGCCGGACGTGTAGATGAGGTGACTGACATCTTCAGGAGACGAGTCACGATCGGGGCATGTGACGGGCAAAGCCGAAAGATGGGCCTTCTCGGCATTGATGTCGAGCAGTGCCACTTCCCCCGGCAGGTCAAGCGTCGCCGCAAATGCCGTGTCAGCAACCAGCGCCTTGGCAGCGCTGTCGGCCAGTTGGTACTTCAAGCGCTCGACAGGAAAATCGGGATCCAGGGGCAAAAAGGCGGCCCCTGCCCTGTGAATCCCGATGATGGCTTCAAGCAGAACAGGGCTGCGCTCTGTGCACACACCGACAATGGCTCCCGGCTCAACACCCAGGTGCACCAGACGATGCGCTACCTGATTGGCCCGCGCATCCAGTTCGCCATAGCTGGTGGTCAATCCCGCACAGTCCAATGCCGGCCGCTCTGGCGACTGGGCAGCAATGTGCGCGATCTGATCGGCCATCAGGGTGCGGCCATAGGCGGCCGGTGCGGGGTTGAACTGTGCGATCAGGCGTTCGCGCTCGCCTTCCGCAAAAACCGGGATTTCGCCGATAGCGCGGTCTGGCGTCGCCAGTGCGGAACGGATGAAGGCTTCCAGGCGGATCAGGATGTCCTGTATCGTCGACTTTGAATAAATGCCCGCACTGTATTCGATCGACCCGACCAGGCGGTTTTCGAGCGGGCGGATGAACCATGTGAAATCATGAACCGCCCCGCCGCCATGAATTGCCTCGGCGTGTCCACTTCCGGCATTTTGCATGACAACGGCCGTTTGGAAGAGGGGCGACCGGTTCACGTTGCGTACCGGCTGGACACGTTCAATGACAGATTCGAACGGGACGTCTGCCCTTCCACTCGTTTCGAGAACCGCTTCCCGTGCCTGCGCCAGCAATTCGCGGAATGAAACCAACGGACCAGCAGCGAGACGTAGCGTCACCGAATTCACGAACGGGCCGATAATCGTCTCGAATTCCGGTCGCTGGCGGGCACCCACGGCGGTGCCGATCAGGATGTCCTGCTGGCCTGTCTGCCGATACAGAAGCGCCGCACAGGCAGCCACAAGGCACATATAAACGGACGCGTTTTCCGATCTGGCAAAGCAGTTGAGATCTGCGGTCAGCGCCTCATCCCATATGAATGACACACTGCCGCCAGAGCCTGGCATGTCCGGGGTGGTGTCAGCATCGAAGGCACACATGTCTGGCGGGGATTTCAGGTATTCGCCCCACCAGGCGAGACTGTCGTCCATTGTCGACGTGCGCTCCCTGGCACGGACCCAACCAGCATAATCGGCATACTGAAAGGTCTCGCCGCTTTCCTGACCAGCAGTGCCTTCCAGCTCACGCGACACGTCCTGCCTCAGCAGGGACAAGGACCAATGATCCACGGCAACATGATGCGCAGCAATCAGGAGTGCACACCCCGCCGGCCCTGCATCAAACACGATCACTCTCAAGGGCGGTTCACTTTCCAGAACGAAGGGACGCGCCACTTGACGCGCAACCTCCGCTTCGATGTGCGACCTCTGGGCATCCGGGGATAGCGCTGAAATGTCTTCAATGCCCATCGGCACAGCTTCCGGATCGAGGGCCGTGGCCTCAAGCCTGTCGCCACGCCGCTGGAAGCCGAGATGCAGAATTTCGTGCCGTGCCACGATGCTGCGCATCGCATTGACCACCTGATCCGGACGCACATCCGCAGCCATCGGCCAGACTGTGACAAGATTATAGTCCGTATTACCGGGGTCAAGTTGCTGGAGCAGCCACATGCGTTCCTGGAAATGAGAGAGTGGCAACGGTCTGTCGCGCGGCAGACGTGACAGCGGAACATCCCCGTTTGCGGAGCGGGACAATAAGTCGAGCAACTCGGCCTTATGCGCGGCGATTTTCTCGCGCAGGTCCGCCGTCAATGCCCCGGCCGGTGCATTGACAACCAGTTTGTCTGCCTTCGGTCGCAGCTCAATGCCGGCAGCGTTCAGTTGGGACAGGAGGTCTGCGGCATTCAAATCACAAACTCCTCGCGATCATCGCCGCTTTCCCCGCCCCCTGCAGTACTTTTTGCGATCACGCAGTCTGCGAGTTCTTCGATTGTGGGCGCATCGAATATGTCCCGCAGCGTAAGCCTGACGCCTGTAACAGCCGTCAGGCGGGACAGGACACGCGTTGCCATCAGGGAGTGCCCCCCGCGTTCGAAGAAGTTTTCGTGCGGGCCTTCCATTTCGGCGCCGATCAACTCTTCCCAGATTGCAGCAATGACGCGTTCTTCCTCGCGTTCAAACCGGGCAGCAATCATCTCGGAAACCGGAATCGACGCGCCTGACGTAAACTCGTTTCCGAAGCTGCCTGCAGCGTCTCCAGCCGAGGCCCGTTTCCAAGTCCGGGTCCGTTGCGCGGCAACGATGAGCGGCAGATTGTAGGGCGTCACAACAACCTGATCGATGTCCGAACCGAGCAGGCGCGCGAATATTTCCGCGCCGACATCCGGCAGGATTGCCTTGGAAAGAAAGCGTTCGCGTTCAGCGCGGCGGTTCTCGGCGACTTCAATCCGCGCCGCCATGCCCACGTCGCGCCAGGCATCCCAGTTGAACACCACGTAACGCTTCCAATTAGCGGGGCGTGCCGCGGCGTTGGCAAAGGCATCAAGATAGGCGTTGGCAGAACTATAGGCTGCGTTGCCGGGTGCCGCGAAGATTCCGTTGATGCTGCTCATGACTGCAAAGAAGTCGAGCGGCATATCACCAAGGATTTCCGCCAGAACGCTCATGCCGCCGACCTTGGGTGACAATGTACGGGACACTTCTTCAGGATCGTCCATGACGAAAAGCTTGCCGGCACCCGGGTTGCCGGCGGCGTGGATGACGCCGTCTATGGCGCCCCATTCCTGGCGCGTACGCTCGACCACCCCGCGCATGGCATCGCGGTCAGCCACGTCGGCGCATTCGACGGAAATCTCGCCACCCGCCGCCTCGATGTGCAGAAGATCGGCAATGATCCGCAATATCCGGTCACCCTCGCCTGGGTTGGCGACAAGCTGATCCCACTCACTACGTGGCGGCAGCGGGTTCCGCGAAGTCATGACGATCCGGGCCGACACATGCTCGGCAAGCCAACGGGCAAGGGTGCGCCCGATTCCGCCCGTACCGCCCGTGATCAGGTAGACGCCCCTGTCCTTCAAGATGGCGGGTGCCTCTTGAGATGGAGGCAGTGCAACCGGCTCAAAGCGACGCAGCCAGCGACGCTTGCGCCATGCCACGAGGCGCTCGAATTTCTCCTGCGCCGCTTCAGCGAGGAGACGGCGTATGTTCCGGTCGGACATCGCGTCGCCATCGGCACCGAAATCTATGTGCTGTGGCATGAGGTTTTCGGATTCGACCTCAAGCATGCCAACGGGGCCGAAAACCAGACTTGCCTCATCATCCGACACCGGCTCATCAAGGACCGGAACACCGCCGCGTGTCACGACCATTATTCTTACCGGTTTAACACCTGTCAGTTCCGGCAGCCGCGCCACAGCGCCAAGCATGTCATAGCGAAGGCGACCGGGTATGTTGGCGGCCGCCTCCAACCCGATGGCAATGACGATCCCGCTCAGGTTCCCTGCGAGTTGACCTGCCAGCGCTGCGACGGTGTCAAAACCTTTATCAATTGCGTCAGCGGCCACGTTAGCGAGCAATGCGGTGGCGCCGCTCGTCTCGAACCCTTCAACCAGCCTGCTTCCGAAGGCGGCATTGTCAGCAATGATCAGCCAGCCGCCTGAGAGTTCCGGCACGCCCTGCGTATCGACCGGCACGGATGTCCAGGTCGTGGTGTGCAGATACTGGCCAAGGTCTCCTGCAGGCGCGGACGTCTCCAGGATTGGCTCTGCGGCGACCTGCAAGAGGCCGCCGCCGGGTTTGGGATCAACCCAGAAACGGCTCCGCTCGAAAGGATAGGTTGGCAATGGCAGGCGGCGCGGTGGCATGTCACCGCCCTGCAACGCCGCCCAGTCCAGTGGCACGCCCGCCGCCCACATGGCGCCAGCGGCGGAAAGGACCGCGCGCATGTCATGCTGGTCGTCCCGGGGATGCGGCATTGATGATGCAATTCGGTGCCGCTCACCATCCAGCGAAATGCCTGCGAGCGCCGACAGCGTGATACCCGGCCCGACTTCCAGCAGGAACAGGCCTGCATCCCGCGCAAGCAACTGGAGCCCGGGCTCGAACAGTACCGCCTGACGCAGATGCTGCGCGTAATAGTCAGGTGATGTTGCCTGCTCGTCCGTGATCCATGTGCCGGTGACATTGGAGACATAAGGAATCCGCGGTGCCTTGAGCGCAAGCTTGCTGGCATATTCGCGCAGAGGCGCGAGAGCAGGCTCCATCATCGCAGAATGGAATGCGTGTGACGTGTGAAGCCGCCTGACCCCGATGCCTTCCGATTCAAGGCCGGACAGGAAGGCTTCAATGGCATCCTTTGACCCGGCAACAGCCGTCAGCTCGGGGCCATTCATGGCCGCAATCTCGATACCATCGCGAAGGCGTGGGCGAAGCCGCTCTGCACTCAGCTCAACTGTTGCCATTGCGCCGGCAGGCATCATCTGCATGAGGCGCCCCCGCTCGGCGACAAGGCAGAGCGCGTCTTCCAGCGTCATGACGCCTGCGATGTGGGCTGCAACATATTCGCCGATGCTGTGGCCGAGCATGGCGGCTGGCTCAATCCCCCAGCTTTTCCAAAGCTCTGCAATGGCGTATTCGGTCGCGAAAAGCGCGGGCTGGGTGATGCGGGTTTCAGACAATTCGACATCGCTGCCGCTGCCGAGAACCTTGTGAAGATCAAAATCCACAACCGACTTAAGGATACTGGCGCAGCGGTCGATTGCCCGGCGATAGACTGGCTCTTCCTTGTATATATCCTGCCCCATGCCGGCATGCTGGCTGCCCTGGCCGCTGAACAGGAAGGCAACGCGGCGTGATCCGCCATCATGTTGCCGCGGGAGGAATGGTTTCGACAGCGACGCGGCGGCTTCCTCGCCGTCCGCAGCCACAACGAAACGCCGGACGGGAAAATTTGTCCGGCCGGACTGAAGTGTCCAGGCCACCTCAGCCAGAGGCGCAGAGGGCGTGCTGGCAATGTGGGTCGCCAGTGCGGTCGAGGCTTCCGTGAGCGCACTACGCGTTCGGGCAGACATGACCAGGAGCTGATGCTTACGCCGCGAGGTGTCCGGTTCGCGAACTGGCGCCTGCTCCAGCACTGCATGCGCATTGGTACCGCCAATTCCGAAGGAACTGACAGCAGCGCGCCGTGGCACGTCTGTCGCAAGCCAATCGGTTGCTTCTGACATTGCCGTGAACGGACTGGTTTCCAGCTCCAGTTTTGGATTCGGGCTATTGAAGTTGACCAGCGGCGGGATGATGCCCTCACGCAGGACGAGCACTGTCTTGATGAGACCCGCCACCCCGGCGGCCGCGTCCAGATGACCTATGTTCGCCTTGAGCGCCCCCAAGCGGCAAAATCCGACATCGTCGGTTTCTTCGCGGAAAACCTGGGTCAGGGCTGCAATCTCAATGGGGTCACCCAGCGGTGTTGCTGTCCCGTGAGCTTCCAGATAGCCGATTGAGCGCGGCGATACGCCAGCGAGCGCCTGCGCCATCGCAACGACTTCGGCCTGTCCGTCAATTGACGGGGCCGTATAGCCCGCCTTGGCCGCCCCATCATTATTGACAGCGATGCCGCGGATTACTGCGTGGATCGTGTCGCCATCCCGCTCTGCGTCTGCAAGGCGCTTCAGGGTTACGACACCTGCTCCGGCACCTGCCCGGGTGCCCTTGGCGTCGATGTCGAACGGGCGGCAATGACCATCGGGCGAGAAGATCATGCCTTCCTGGTAGAGATACCCCGCCTTGTCGGGAAAGGCGATCGAGACCCCGCCTGCGAGCGCCATGTCACATTCGCCGCGCGACAAGGCCCTGCAGGCCATTTCAACTGCGACGAGAGATGTTGAGCATGCCGTCTGGACAGTGGCACTTGGCCCGCGCAGGTCCAGTTTGTAGCTAACCCGTGTGCAAAGAAAGTCCTTGTCGTTACCGAGCATCAATTGATAACCGCCGGCTGCCTCTACCGCGGCACGATCTGACAGGATGTGCGCCATCAGGTAAGTGTTCATGCCAGTGCCGGCAAAGACGCCTACCGGTTCTTCAAGCTCGCCCGGCGCATAGCCTGCATGCTCCATGGCCTGCCACGCACATTCAAGAAAGACGCGTTGCTGCGGATCGATTATCCGGGCTTCGCCAGCCGACAGGCCAAAGAACTCCGCATCGAACATATCGACTTCATCAAGCGGCGTGCCTTTGGGAACGAAATCAGGGTGATCCTGCAATGCCTGCGGTACACCCGCCTTCTCAAGTGTTTCGGTGTCAAATGTCCGCAGGGATTCTTTCCCGGCAAGGATATTACGCCAGAACGTGTCGATGTCCGGCGCATCGGGGAATCTTCCCGCCATGCCAACAATTGCAATGGCATGGGGAGACAGAGCAGGGGAATTTTCCTTACTGGCCATGCCGGATGCGCTCCGCTCGTTTTTTTGCCCGTGTGAGGCGGTCTGACTGGACGGGCTGAGCCGGCTGCGTAGCAGAAGCGGACCCCACCAGCCCGGATCCCGCACCGCCCGGAATGGCGGCAGCCTGCTGCGCGACTGTCGTGCGCTGGAAAAGTTCTATCAGTGCCATCGTCGCACCAAGATCATTCCGGAGCCGTTCGTGCAAGCGAACCAACAGCATGGAATGCCCGCCAATATCAAAGAAGTTATCTTCAAGTCCGACCTGGGTCCGGCCAAGCACCGCGCACCAGATCTCGGCCACGCTTTGCTCAGCAGGTGACATGACGACGTTGCCAGCGGACGTATCCGATGCCTGCTTGACTTGCGGCAGCGGCAGCGCTTTGCGGTCAACTTTCAGGTTGGGCGTTAGCGGCAGGGCGTCGAGCACAACAACATGCGCCGGTACCATATAGTTCGGCAACTGGGACCGAAGTGACGCACGCAAGGCCCCGGGTTCAACAGTGCGGCCTGCTGCGGGCACGACGTATGCGACAAGTTCGAGATCACCTTTGGCACGCTCGTGGGCGATAACGGCGCACTCGGCAACGCTCTCCAATGCGCCAATTTCACTCTCGATCTCGCCGAGTTCGATCCGAAAACCACGGATCTTGACCTGAAAGTCGCGACGCCCGAGAAAAATCAGCCGGCCATCGACTGTTTCACGCGCGAAATCTCCGGTGCGGTAAATGCGTTCCTTGTCGTGACCGGGAAGGTCCAGCGAGAGGTAGCGTTCGTCCGTGAGATCCTGCCGGCCGCGATATCCGCGCGTGACGCCTTCACCGCCGATACAAAGCTCGCCAATCGCACCAGGCGGTACCGGCACGCCTTGGTCATCCAGGATATACATGCGCGTATTCGCGATGGGCTTGCCGATGCTGATAGCATCATCGGCCTTCTCGATATGTTGCACTGAAGACCAGATCGTCGTCTCGGTCGGGCCATACATATTCCAGAGATCACAGCCGCGCTGCAGAAGTGCGTCGGCCAGGGCCAGCGGCAGCGCTTCGCCGCCACAAAGCGCCTTCAGGCCCCCACGTCCCTGCCAGCCTGTCTCGATCAGAACATTCCATGTCGCGGGTGTGGCCTGAAGAATGTCGACATTTTCTGAGTCCATAAGGTCGGCCAGAGCACGCCCGTCCAGCGCCGTTTCACGCGATGCGATAACCATACGCGCCTTCGATGAAAGTGGTAGCCATGCTTCCAGTCCAAAGATGTCGAACGACGGGGTTGTCACGGCGAGGAGCGTTTGTCCCTCACGGATTCCAGGTTCCTCCTGCATGGCGACCAGGAAAGCCGCGAGATTGCGGTGCTCGACTTCAACCCCTTTCGGGCGCCCGGTGGAGCCTGACGTATAGATCACATAGGCCAGATCTTCAGGCGTTGTCTCGCGGTCCGGTGCCGTATGCGGCATCGCGTCAAGGCGACTTTCCAACTGATCGAGCGCCAGCACTGGCTGGTTGTCGCCGAACGGCGCTGCCGAGGCTGTTTCTGTCAGGACCAAGTCTACACCGGCATCGGCAACAATGCTGTTGATGCGTTCCTGCGGGTGTTTCGGATCAAGTGGCAGATAGGCCGCGCCGGCCTTCCAGACCGCAAGAAGCGCCATTGGAAGATTCACGCTGCGCTCGAGACTTACCGCGACCAGACTGCCGCGACCCACACCGTTGTTGTGCAGCAGGTGCGCCAGGCGATTTGCGCGCACGTCGAGTTCGGCATAGCTCAGTGTTCCGTGCGCATCGGTTACGGCCCCTTGGTCCGGAACCTCCCGGACGCAAGACTCGATCATATCCAGCGTGGTTGCGCTACGATCAAACTCTTTGACTGTCCGCGCGTTCGAATTGGCAATTTCTGCCGCATCATCCCGCGTCAGCATTTGCAATGATTTGACGGGCGCCAAGGGATCGGCAATCGCCGCGCGCATCAGGGTTTGGTAATGACGATGCAATCTCAGAATCGTGTCGGTGTCAAACAGGTCCGTCGCAAACTCGTAGTGCGTCAGGAGCTCGCCGCCGAACTCCACACAGTCCAGAGACAAGTCATACCTTGAGGCACCCGTTCCTGGGATCATCGGCTCAACTTCGGTGCCCTTGAAGCCATGTTCGATCTTCGGGAACGTCATCAAGCTGAAAAGCGTCTGGAATATCGGAGCGTGGCTGGCGCTGCGTTCCGGATTGACGGTGTCGACCAGCAGATCGAACGGAAGTTCGCTATGCTCAAGCGATCCGAGGGTCGCGCTACGGACATTTGCAAGATGGTCGCTAAAGCTCAAGGACCCGTCGACACGGCAGCGCACGACCATGTTGTTGATCAGGCAACCGACCATGCTCTCCTGATCGGCATGGTTGCGATTGGCATGTGGCGAGCCCAGGACAATGTCCGTCTGTCCGCTATAGCGATAAAGCGTTGCCGCCCATCCGGCCATCAGCAGCATGAACAGTGTGACGCCCTCGGATCGCGCGAGGGCGTTCAGGTCCGCCAGCAGTTTCGCATCGAACCGCTCAGTCAGTCTTCCGCCATTGAAGGTCTGGTTGGCAGGACGCCTGCGATCCGTAGGCAGCTCAATGACCGCAGGTGCGCCACTGAGTTCTTCGCGCCAGAAATCAATGTGTTCTGCCCATTCAGGCGACACGGCCATGCGGCGCTCACGGCGGGCATGATCCGTGGCCTGCGCCTTGACCTCGGGCAGGCCCGGCTCGCGCCCCTCAAGGAGTGCGTCGTAGATTTCGACGACCTCACGGTGTGCGACGGCCATCGACCACCCATCAACAATAATGTGATGGGCGAGCAGCAGTGATGCGTACCGATCCTCTGACAGACGGATGAGCGTAAAGCCGCACAGGGGGCCGGTCGCGAGATCAAACGGCCGGCGTATTCGCTCATCGACAATGCGCTCAGCTTCCTGCCTGCGAAGTTCCGACGCGACATGCTCGACGTCCAGATACTCAAAATGGGGCATCAGGTCGTCGACCGCTTCAGCAACGGGCTTGCCCTCGCGCTCTGTAAACCGCATGCGCAACGCGTCGTGGCGCTGCGCAAGGAGCCTGAACGCTTCGGCGATCAGTTTCGGATTGAGAGGACCACTCATCCAGGCGCCGGCCGCGACATTGAAAGCGGTACTGGTTGGATCAAGCCGGTTCAGAAACCAGAGTCTCTGCTGCGCATATGACAGGGGAAGATTGGCCTTCTGGGGCGAACGCGACCGGAAGCCGGTAGCTTCGGACCTGAGCATGTCCACGATGGCCGGTTTCATGGCGACCAGTTCGTCGCGTAATGACGTGCCGATTGCGCCTTTTGGAGCCTTGATGCGCAACTGATCACCATCAAGCGACAAGGCGACTCCCCTGTCCGCCAGTCTGCCAAACAGTGCATGCACTTCCATTTCGGGCTCTCCCTGTTCCGGCTTTATGCCTTGCAAGGGTCTTGCCGCGTTGTAGGCCCGCACAGGAATTGATGAATCCCTTGAAAATTCCGTTACCAGTTCCGAAAAAATGTTCACGAAAGTCTCGATTGTCGACTTGTCGAACAGATCGGTATCAAAGCTCCAGTTCATTGTGAGACCGTTATTCATCTCCTCGAACCGGACGGACAGGTCAAACTGACCCTCCATTAGCGGAAACAATAATGGCTCGACCGGGAAAATGGCGCGTGTTTCAGCGTCATTTTCTGACTGCAAACCGCCCGTCAGATGATCGAACAAAAGAAACGTGAACAGAACATCAAAAAAGGGCATCCGCGTGGAATCGCGGGGCGGATTGAGGGCATCTACAAGTCGCAGAAGCGGCATATCCTGATTGTCGAGCGCGTCGAGCAGCCGCTCGCGTGCCTCAATAATCAGGTCATCGAAGGAACATGCGGGCGAAACGGTGAGGCGGATAGGAAGCGGGTTTGCAAAATGACCGACTGTCGTTTCGAACCGCTCATCCGCGCGCCCGAAGAAGGGGGTCCCGATCACGACATCATCCTGATCGCAAACACGCCCGAGCATTGCCGCCATAAGTGCAATCAATATTGCAGATCGGGTCGCGCGCGTGCGCGTTGCCAGCGCATCGAGCGCCGCTATCTGTTCAGATGAAAAAACCCTCTGCAAGGTGTCACCACGGAACTGTCTGTTGACGGGCCTTGGCCTGTCAGTCGGAAGGGCAAGCACAGGAAGCGGAGGCTTCAGTCGCTCTTGCCAATGCGCCAGCAACGCCTCGCCTTGAGGGCCTGACAGTACTGATCGCTGCCAATCGACAAAATCCGGGAAATCGGCAGTCCGGGGCGTCAGCTCAGCCGGCTTGCCTGCAACCCCTTCGATGTAGAATTGTTTGAGATCATGGCAGGCTGTCGCACCCCCTGTCGCGTCACATACGATGTGGTGCGCTCCAAAAAGGATGACATGATCGTTTGGTGCCACCCGGAACAAAGCCAATCGGGAAACCGGACCAGTCGCCAGGTTGAAAGGGCGCCTGTGCACGCTCAGCACATGCGCGATGACCTCCGCATCGGCGCTGCCATCAATCCTGTGATAGTCCAGATGCACCTTTTGATCGTGCGGAATTCTCTGAACGGGATTATTCGCCACGACCGGAAAGCTGGCACGCAGGGCAGCATGGCGCTCCACTACCTTCTGGAAGGCCGTCTTCAGTGCCATTGGCTCAACAGGGCCCCGTACCCGTATGGCCGTTCCGAAATTGTAGGTCGGGCTTAGCGGAGCCTGGCGGTGAACAAACCAGAGGGATCGCTGGCCATCAGCAAGTGGCAGGTCGCGAACAACTTGCCAATTGGCAAGCACTTCCACGATTGCCGCATGGTTTTCGCGTATCGTGAACTTGTCTTTTTCGCCAAGCGCGCCTTTGGGACCGCGAAAGCGAATCTTGCCATCGGACGTCCAGAGTGTGACGCCGACCCTGGAAAGATCTTCTATAAATCGGGCGACGTCCATGTTACTTAAACAATCGCAATCGACTCAGCTGGAACGACATGATCTCAAGTTGCGCCCCCTCGCCTTTATGCAATTCGAGTCCCTTTGCGATACAACCGGAGGTGAGCACCCGTATTTCAACCACTGACAGCTGCAGTATCGAATACGATGCGTTGCTTTCGAATGCGAAAACGCTGCTCCCCCAAGCACCGCCCTCTGTCCCGAGCTGTGCCACATTGCGTCCGAAAGAGTCAACGTTTCGAAAGTCGATTTCGTGACAGCAGAAGTACCCAGAAACGGGCGAATCCCCCATTCTGACCTAGGTTCTCGGGCCTTCCAGACCGTTTCTATTTCCCAGCTTTCCAGATCAGCGACTGAAACGTCCGGCACGCACCCTTCGTGGCGGCCCGAGCCTGGTTCCGTGCATATCTGGTTATTCAACACGGCAGAACCGCCCTTGGAGATGGAACAACTTATGGATGTATTGAGCGCCGATGAGCGTCAGCGCGCCGAGCGCTTCCATTTCGCAGAACACCGCTCACGATTTATCGCCGCACATGGCGCCATGCGGATCGTCCTGAGCGCTTGTGGTGCCGGCGCGGCAAAAGACCTGACTTTCGCCATCGGCACCAACAACAAACCCCGCCTGCAGACGCCAGAACATGCGCGACCACTCAGTTTCAATCTGTCCCACTCTGGCAGCTGGGGCCTTCTGGCGGTGGCAACAGAGGGCAGTATCGGCGTGGACATTGAAGAAATCCGCACGCTGGACCGAATGGAGAGGCTCGCCCAGGACACATTCGCGCCTGGCGAATATGTCGAACTTTCAGCACTTGATGAGATGCGGCGCCTGGATGGCTTCTTTGCCTGCTGGACGCGCAAGGAGGCCCTGATCAAGGCCGACGGTCGAGGCCTTGAAATTCCACTGAATTGTTTCGAAGTCAGGGTCGATCCTGACGCGCCGGCTGCTGTCCTGCGGGCCTGGGGCGCAGCTGACGCCATCAATGCGTACGGCCTATGGGACGTGCCACCGGTTCAGGGTTACCGCGCCGCCGTGGCAGCCCCGCATGGTTCATACGATTTCAAGTACTTCTACATACTCTGACACTGCGGCACGTCCTTTGCTTGTCAGCATGGTTCAGGTGTGCCTTGTCCTGACCGGCGCTGAAACGGAATCCGCACTCAGCCGGGGGAAGTCTTATGGATAAAATCAGGACTGCCGTCATTGTCGCCACGGCTGACAAGTATGTATCGACAGCGATCACGCTGGTCACAACGGCAATTGTTGCCCGTCTGATCAATCCGGCAGAATTCGGCGTTACAGTTCTGGGCGCAGCCGTTCTGCTCATGGCAAACACATTACGCGACGTGGGCTCGTCAGCTTACATTATCCAGGCAAAGGAGCTGACGCTCGCGAAACTGCGCGCTGCGTTTACCCTGAATCTTTTCCTGACCCTCGCCATCCTCCCCTGCATGGTTCTGTCAGCACCGGCCCTGGCTCGCCTGCTCAATTCGCCGGGCCTGGATCTCTATCTTAAGATTTGCGCTGTTCCGTTTGCGGTGGGTGCCATCGTCTACCCGCTACATGCGCTGCTTGCGCGCGACTTCGCATTTGGAAAGCTCGCTGTAATCAACATCGCATCGACAGTCTTCAATTCAGCGGTCCTGATCGGCACAGCCATCGCTGGCGCCAGTTATCTGAGTTTCGCATACGCGCAGGTTGTTTCGGCGTTGGTCGGCACATTGTTGCTGCTCTACTTCCGCCCGAGTTTCGAAATTTTCCGGCCATCGTTCAGCGCCTGGAAAGACGTCCTGTCATTCAGCCTGTTCAGTGGCGGCACCGGCATTGTGCAGCGCGCAACGGAAGTCCTCTCCGTTATGGCCGTTGGCAATTTCATGCCGCCGGCCATGGTCGGCCTGTTGAACCGCGCATCAATGATCGCCCAGTTTCCGGAACGCACCGTCATGGCCGGCGTCAGCGCTGCGGCCCTGCCGGCCTTCTCTGAGGCCGCCCGCGAAAAGAGTGACCTCAGGAAATACTACCTTGCTGCCGTCGAGCGGATTAGCGGATTGATCTGGCCCTGCCTCGGCCTGATCATCGTCCTTGCCGCCCCCCTGATCCGCCTGTTCCTGGGTAATGACTGGCTCGAAACCATTCCACTAGTGCAGATTATCGCAGGTGGACTGCTCCTGAATTTTCCCCCCGGACTGAACTATCCCATCCTGATTGCCCAGGGTGCGGTGCGACGTGCATTCCTGCTCGCGATCCTGCAGGCGTGTATCGTACTCCCGACAATTGTCATCAGCGCACAGTATGGAATCCATGCCGTCGCGTGGGCCACATGGCCTATTGTTGCGATCAACGTGGTCCTGTCGACCTGGTTCGTGCAGGCTTATGTGATACGATTTACATGGCTGGATATCGGACGCGCACTCTCCCGAAGTGCGGTTGCGACCGCCGCGACTGTTGCCGGCCCGCTTGCAATCGTTCACTATTCTGGTGGCAGCGCAAATGTCGGCCTTGCGGAGGGCCTTCTGGCGGTCGGTGTCGCAGGTGTGAGCTGGATTGCTTCCCTCTACCTGCTCAAGCACCCACTCCACATGGAATTTGCCCGCATCCTGCGCGCCATTGCACGTCGGATCACAGGCATTTTGCGGCCACGCGGGAGGCGCGTTTAAGCGCACCAGAGGTTGCAAATTCCCGGCGCTGCCGCAGTCTGCAAAAAATGTTCGAAAAGTAGCAATTCCTCAACAACAGCTGTGCTGTAATGCTCGCACAAGTTTGTTGTGACCGTGGCTATTTCCATGGCAAAGTGTAATTTGAAATAGTGTTCGGTCAGGTATTTCGATGCCGTGTTGTCGACCGGGAACGGGTGTGGGACAGTAAAGCATCATGGATATCCGTAACATGGCCCCCAACCGTGGTGGCATGCAGCAGGCTGCAAGCTGGTTTTTCCGTTCCTCGCCTACGGCTGAAATGCGAATCCGCCTGTTCTGTTTTCCGTGCGCTGGCTATGGCGCCGCGATGTATCGGGCATGGCAATCCCAGGCCCCGGCCTGGCTGGAAATCGTGCCCGTCCAGCCCCCCGGCCGTGCCAATCGGCTTGCAGAGCCTCCATTGGACAGTTTTCCTGAACTCGTTCGATCCATTCTTCCGGAATTGTCCACCCTGACAGACCGGCCTTACGCTTTTTTTGGACACAGTATGGGCGCTGTCTTCGCTTCGGAACTTGCCTCCGAGATCGTACGGCAGGAAATGCACGCCCCGATGCACCTCTTTCTTTCCGCACGGCAACCGCCCAACTTGCCCAGCCCCGTTGGCCCGCTCTCACACCTCGATGACATGACGTTCGTCGAAGAGGTGAACAAGCGCTATGGCGGCATTCCGCGCGAAATCATTGAAGCACCGGAAGTCCTGGAACTGCTGTTGCCAACGCTGAAGGCCGATATTCGCACGCTTGAAAGGATCGAGCGCGCCACTCCCCGCCGGTTACCGATCGCCATCAGCGCTCTTGGCGGCAAGGACGACAGGCTGGTTCCCGAACATCTTCTCGCGGGGTGGGGATCCTGGACCGAACAGGACTTTCGTCTTCAGATGTTCGACGGAGGGCATTTCTATCTGGAAGACCAGCGCTCGGCACTCATTTTGCATATCCAGGACGTTCTGGAAGCAAAAATGCCCGCAGCTGCAACACCCAGTAGTCCGTGAGCGCAAGCTCAGCTTTGTCGAGGGTGAAAGATATGGCGCCTGAACCAACTCGATCAGTAGCAATCATCGGGATGGCCTGCCGCTTTCCCGGCGGCGCGAATACGCCTGATGCCTACTGGAAGATGTTGTGTGAAGGTCGGGATGCTGTGGGTGAAATCCCTCCAACCCGCATGGACGTAGACGGGCTTTATTCGCAGACGCCGGCGACGCCTGGCCGGATCATGACGCGCTTCGGCGGATACCTTGAGGGTATCGAGCAGTTCGACGCGGGATTTTTCCATATTTCACCTCGTGAAGCGGAGCGCATGGACCCGCAGCAGCGGCTCTTGCTGGAGACAGCCTGGGAAGCGATTGAAGATGCGGGCCTGGACGCGAAAGCCTTGGCTGGACAATCCGTCGGGGTCTATGTCGGCCAATGGCTGAGCGATTTCGAGATGCGGCTCCTCAGCGATCCAACGATCACGGATTTCGAAATGACGACGGGAAGCGGCAGATACACGACATCCGGACGTGTGTCGCACTTCCTGAACCTGATGGGCCCGAGCCTGACACTCGACACAGCCTGTTCGTCATCGCTAACAGCCGTGCATCTCGCCATACAAAGCCTTCGCTCGGGAGAGTCCGATCTCGCATTTGCGGCGGGGGTCAATGTCATCCTCAGCCCCCACATCACCGTCGGCTACTCGCAGAGCCGCATGATGGCACCAGATGGGCGCTGCAAGTTTGGCGACGCTTCTGGCGATGGTTATGTTCGCAGTGAAGGAGCCGGCCTCGTTCTGCTCAAGCGGCTGGACCGCGCGCTGGCGGATGGCGACCGGATACATGCCGTCATTCGCGGTAGCGCCATCAACAATGATGGCAGGTCAAGCGGCTCTTTCGGGACACCCAGCCGCAAAGGGCAGGAAGCATTGCTCCGCCAGGCGCTTATTGATGCGAACTTGCCAGCGGCGTCCGTTGGCTATGTCGAGGCGCACGGCACAGGGACACGTTCCGGTGACCCCGTAGAACTCGGCGCGATCAGTGCCGTCCTTGGGGGCGGCCGCAGCCAGGCTCTCCACGTTGGCTCGGTCAAGACGAACATCGGACATACGGAAGGCGCGGCCGGCATGGCCGGACTGCTCAAGGCAGCTTTGGCCGTCAAGATGGGACATGTGCCGGCCAGCCTCCACTTTGACACTCCGAACCCGGACATCGACTGGGATTCCGCGCCGCTCGAAATTGCGCGCGAACGCCAGCTTTGGGATGGCCCCGAACGGATCGCCGGCGTCAGTGGATTCGGGATTGCCGGATCGAATGCGCACCTTCTTGTTCAGAACCCGCCGGCAGCCAAACTGGGACCGATCACGCAGGCGAACTGTTCTCGTCCCGCCATCCTGCCAATCTCCGCCGAGAGCCACGACGCCCTGCGTGAACTTGCCCGGCTGTATGAAAGAACACTCCGTACTGAGACTGGTATATCCGTTCACGAAATTTGCGCCGCGGCGGCCGGCAACCGGACAGCCCTCACAAATCGCGCCGCATTTGTTGGCCATGACCGCGATGAACTGATCGCGGCCCTTGAACGCTTCCGCTTCGGTGATGACGATGCGATTCGTGGGCAGGTCTGGACGGACACTTCGCCGGTCGTGACATTTGTCGCGCCGGGGCAAGGCGGACAATGGACTGGCATGGCACGATCGCTCATCGCAGCCGAACCGGTCTTCAGGCAATCCATCGATGCGTGTGAGCAGGCTCTTGCGCCACTGGTGGACTGGTCTCTGCAGGAACAGCTTCAGCTCGGAGACAGCGACGCCGGGCATCGCCTCAGCGAAATCGGGGTGATTCAGCCCGTACTCGTCGCACTCGCGATCAGCTATGCGCAACTGTGGCGCTCATTTGGCGTTCACCCGATGCTGACAATCGGCCACAGCATGGGCGAGGTCTCTGCGGCGGCCATATCGGGAATTCTTAGCCTGAAGGATGCAATGCGGGTAGTGGTTGCGCGTAGCGCCCTGATGGCGCGCACCAGCGGCGAGGGCGGCATGGCACTGGTGGAACTCCCGCGAGCGGATCTCGAGCCGATTCTGGATCCCTACTCCGGCAAACTCTGTGTTGCCGCAATCAACAGCCCCCGCGCAAGCATCATTTCTGGTGAGGTCGCTTCACTGGATACCGTTCTGGAAAAGCTTTCAGGCGACGGCATTTTCTGTCGCAAGGTCAAGGTGGACGTTGCGTCCCATGGTCCGCAAATGGCGGCGCTGGCGCCTGAGCTCGCATCCCAGCTTCATGACATCACCCCCGCCGAATTCAGCGTACCAATGCTCTCGACCGTAACGGGTAGCGCAACGGCCGGCCTGCAACTGGATGGCAGCTATTGGGCACGAAATTTGCGCGAACCCGTGCAATTCCTTGACGCTGTCGAAGCAGCGCTGGAGGCAGGCGCCGGTGCATTCATCGAGCTTGGTCCCAATCCCGTACTGCTGACATCGGTCGAGCAGATTCTCAGCCACGGGGATGCGGATGCTGTCCTGGCTGCCAGTGAGCGCCGCGACAGCCCGGCAATGGATATCATCGCCGAAGGCATGGCTAAACTCTGGACACGCGGCACTGATATTGACTGGGGCGCCTATTCAGGCACGCCGCGTCACGATGTGCCGCTGCCTCACTATCCCTGGCAACGTTCCCGGCATTGGCACGAGGCAGCCGAGGGGACGCATACAAGCAACAACCGCAAACGCCCGCACCTGTCCGAAGACGCGCGCGACATGCTCCACCAGCTTGCCTGGAAGCCGGTAGAGCACAAGGACGCAACCTCGGCGCAAGAGCAGGACTGGTTGGTCATCAGCCCAGAGATGATAGATGCGAGTGCACTGGCTGCCGCGCTGAAGAAGACAGGCGCCGAGGTCGATTGCCTGGAATTTAAGGCCGCTCATAGTGCGCTCGCTTCGGGTCACACCTATCATGGAATCGTGTCGATCGCACCAGACCTGGGTGCCGGGTTCTTGCCCATCAGGCTGCTTCAGCTCCTGCGCGAGAACAGTGTCGGGTCTCAGAGGGTCATAATCGTAACGCAAGGCGCCACAGTTGCAGGTGGCCCGGAACAGCGTGTGGCTATCGATCAGGCGTCCATGATGGGTGCCTTTCGGGTCGTTGCCGATGAGCATCCCGAATTCAGTTTTCGCCTCATTGATTCCGACCCCGACTTTCCGCTTGCCGAACAGGCGGACGCACTGGCGAGCCAGTGCCTGGCCGATAGCGCGGAGCCTGAGGCCGCGTACCGACAAGGGAGCTGGTTTGTCCCGCGCTTGCGCCAGTTCATGAACACTGGCGCTCACAAGACGGGTCCCGAATTGAAGAAGGACGCCGCCTACCTGATTACCGGCGGCCTGAGTGCACTGGGGCTGCGGGCAGCAGGTGTCCTTGCAAACGCCGGTGCACGCCACATCATCCTGATGTCGCGGCGCCCTCTTCCGCCTCGCAAGCATTGGGGGCGTGTCGCCGAAGGAACCGATGACGCGGACCGCATCGCAGGCGTTGTTGCGCTAGAGGCTTCCGGCGTTTCGGTGGAGATCGCGGCGCTTGATATTGCGGATGCCGACGCCTTGCGGGCATTTCTTTTAGCGCGCGAATCCGAAATGCGGCCGTCCGTCAAGGGGGTGATCCATCTGGCAACAGCTTATGATACGCGGCTTGCAGCTGACACGAACCAAGACAGTTTCAATCTGGCCATTGCCCCCAAACTGGATGGCGCGCGAATACTTGACCGTGAATTTCCGGACGTTGACCTGTTCGTTCTGTATTCCTCCACGATGGCGTTTGTTCCCCACCAGGGGCTGGCGGCTTATGCTGCCGCAAACTGCGGCCTGGATGCCCTGGCGTATGATCGGCATGCGCGTGGACAAGCCGCTGTGAGCGTCGCTTGGGGCCCGTGGAACCAACTCGGTCGCGCTGCGCTTGATCATGTCGCAGACGAATTCGAGGAACATGGCGAACTCGCCATGGATCCGCGCGAAGGAGATGCCTTGCTTGACTGGGTCATCGGCCAGTCAATGCCTGCCGTGAGCGCGTTCCGAATGGACTGGTCGGCATTCAGCAAAAGCCGGCCAGGGCGCGCGTACCATCTATTCGAAGAGCTGTTCGCCGGGGGCGTCGACACGTCTTCTGACAACGCGTCGTTCGAAAGTCTGTCCCTGACCGACCGCCGGAAGGCAGCGATGACCTTTGTTCCTGCGATCGTGACGAAGGTCCTCAAGCTGCGCCCTGAGGACTTTGACCCAATTCGACCTCTCGGGGACTTGGGATTGAACTCACTGATGGGCATCGAATTGCGGAACGCGCTTGAAAAGTTGGTGGGGCGCCCTCTGCCTGCCACGCTAGCCTGGACTTATCCGACAGCCAGTAAAATCATCGACTTCCTGTGCGCCAGTCCACATGGCGCGCAGACACCAACCTCTGCACCGGTTCCGGAAGCGGCTCTTTCGTCCGACGACCTTGAGACAAGCTTCTCAACAATCGAGGGCCTGAGCGAAGATGAAGCCCTTGCGGCCCTACTTGGAGGGCGCAAATGAGCCACGCTGAAACGCATACAAATCGAGTTTCTTCCATAAAACTTGCCTTGATGGCGCGCAGTGCACGCGAAAAAGTTGGCGCGACACTCGCAGCTGATCCGATCGCGATTGTCGGAATTGGATGCCGGTTCCCCGGAGGCGGCAACGACCCTGAGAGTTTCTGGTCGTTTTTGCTGGAAAGTCGCACGACGGTATCGCCCGTACCACCAGACCGGTGGGATGCTCGAAAATGGCACGGAGAGGGCCCGGATGCTGTCGGACTCAGCACCGCCGCTGGTGCGTCTTTCCTTGAGTCTGTCGACACGTTTGACTCAGGATATTTCGGTATTCCGCCCCGCGAAGCCGATCAGATGGATCCCCAGCAGCGGATTTTCCTTGAAGTGGCTGTTCAGGCAATGGAGGACGCCGGGATTCGATTCGAAGACCTGCGGCGTTCACGCACCGGGGTGTTTGTAGCCAGTTATCACAATGACTATGCACAGATGCTCTACCGCGACCCCGCCGCCATGGACCAGCGAACCCTGACGGGCACGCTACACAGCGTGTTGGCGAACCGGCTGTCATACATTTTCGATCTTCGCGGTCCGAGCGTTTCCATCGACACTGCGTGCTCGTCTTCGCTCGTTGCCGTGCACCTGGCCTGCCAAAGTCTCCGCACCGGCGAGAGCAATGTGGCTCTGGCAGGCGGGGTCTCGGCCATCCTTGCACCGGAACTGATGGTCAGCATGTCGCGGCTCGGATTTCTGGCGCCTGATGGCCTGTGCAAGACATTCGACGCGAGCGCCGATGGTTTCGGGCGGGGCGAAGGGTGCGGGGTGATTGCCCTGAAGCGCCTGTCCGACGCCTTGGCGGACGGCGACCGTATATGGTCTGTGATTCGTGGTTCGGTTGTGAACCAGGACGGGGAGTCGACTTTGCTTGCCGCTCCCAATGTGCAGGCCCAGGCAGCCCTGGTGCGCGAAGCTGTCGCAACCTCGCGGGTTGACGCAGATGATATTGTCTACGTCGAAACCCACGGCACCGGTACGATCCTGGGTGACCCGATCGAAGTAGATGCGCTGACTGAAACAATTGGCGCAAAAGCGGCTGACCGCCCGACCTGCCTCTTGGGCGGCGTAAAGGCCAATATCGGGCATCTTGAGGCGGCAGCCGGCGTGGCTGGCATCATCAAGGCGGCACTGGTCCTGAACAAGGGTGAAGTGCCAGCACAGCCCGGTTTCAAGAAGCTGAACCCGCACATTAACCTGGACCGGACGCGTTTTGAAATCGCGACCAGGCGGCAGCCATTACCCAGGTCAATCGGCACGCCTCTCGCCGGTGTCAGCTCGTTTGGCGTCGGGGGCACGAACGCGCATGTCATCCTTGAGGCCGGGCCAAAAGTCGATGCTCCAAAATCTGATGCACGAGACAGTGACATCTGGACGTTGCCGCTTTCGGCACGCACACCGGAAGGGTTGCTGCAAAGCGCGGCAGACTGGCAGGGCGTACTCGCCTCCCCCTCTCCTTCCCTGACGGATCTCTGCCACACAGCGGCAGAGAAGCGGTCGCATCATGCGCATCGCATCGCCGTGTCGGCGACGAGCCGGACCGCCCTCGCCCAGAAATTGGCAGAGCGTAGCGCAAAAGCCATTGAAGCGCCCTGCCCACAGATTTGCTTTGTGTTCTGTGGTCAGGGCCCCCAAACGGCACGCATGGGCATGTCGCTGGCCGCCTGCGAGCCCGTTTTTGCCAAGCACCTTGAGACATGTGACGGGCTGATTCGGCAATATGCTGGGTGGTCACTCCTGGAAGAACTCGCGCGGGAGGACGTCGATAGCCGATTGCAGGAGACTGCGATTGCACAGCCGGCGCTGACCGCATTGCAAACCGGGCTGGTCGCTTTGCTGAAATCCTGGAACCTGGAACCCGACACCGTCATCGGCCATAGCGTGGGCGAAATCGCAGCCCTGCAATCAGCCGGTATCGTGTCTCTCGAGGATGCTATCCGTATCGCCTGTCATAGAGGCGAGATCATGCAGGCCGCTGACGGTACAGGTGCCATGGCTTCGGTGTTGGTGGATTCTGCGGCGGCGGCGGAAGCGATTGCCCCGTTCGGCAAGGCGCTCAGCATCGCCGCAATTAATGCGCCGGGGGAGACGGTGATATCCGGAGAATCCGCTGCTCTGGACGCGCTGCTGGATACGCTCAAGACGCAAGGCATTGGACTGCACCGCCTACCCGTACGCTACGCATTTCACAGCGAACAGATGTCGCCGTTTGAGAAGCGCCTGGTTGAAACTGTTCGCGCGGTGACCTCACATCCGGCAACCGGCATACGTGCCATCTCCACCGTCACGGGCAAGCCTGTCGAGCAGGTCGACGCGGCGCACTTTGCACGCGGCATTCGCGCGCCAGTTCTTTTTGCCAAGGCGATGCAAGCAACAGCAGGCGACGAGCGGACTGTTTATGTCGAGATCGGCCCGCACCCTGTCCTGTCTGCTTCGATTGCAGCGAGCATGGACCAGGCCGGAGCACCGGACCGGCCAATCGTTCCGACCTTGCGACGCGGCCGGCTCGACCGGGAGGTGATAGCCGAATGTGCAGCGAAGCTATTCGAAACCGGATATTCTCCGAAATGGTCCGCCCTGCAGCCTTCAGGCGGACGCGTTGTCTCTCTCCCCAATTACCCATGGCAGCGTCAACGGCACTGGCGGGACGTGAATACGTCGGTGCTACAACAGGCCGGCATCGATTCCGGTCACCCTTTGCTGGGTTACCGCCTGAACATCACGGCCGACGACCTTGTCGTTTACGAAGGTGGCCAGACAGCGAGTTTGGGCTGGTTGCTTGAGCACCGGATTTTTGGTCAGGCCATTGCACCGGCGACAGCAGTCATGGAACTGCTGGCCGCCGCTGCGCGGGCTATCGGCGGCCAGACGGCGCGGCTTGATGATTTCACCCAGTTGGCGCCGCTACCGCTAGGCGGACCTGGCGAGCTCCAATCGCGTTGGCAGGTTGTCGCACAGCTCCGCAAAAACGTCTGGGTACTGAAGCTCAACTTGCTGGATGATGATGTCGGCACTTCCGAAGGCAGGGCGATTGCTGAGGCCAGCGTCTCGGCAGACCTTGCTCCAGCTCGACCATACGAACCCGACAGCCAGTTCCTGACAGACGATAAAGCCTTCAACGATAGCAAGACGACCGTTACAGATTCGGCAGTGATTTCGCGTTTCCGCACAATCGGTGCTGATTTCGGCGCATCATTCCAGCTGCTCTCAGACGTCAAGATTGCGCCAGCTGCAGCTACCGGGCGGGTAACATTGCCAGAGGCGCTGACCGGGTCCGCCCACCTTGTTCATCCAGCGGCTCTGGACGCGGGCGTACAACTTTGCGTCATTGCCGCCGCCGGAGATGCCGCAACGACCTGGCTTCCGGTTGCGGTGAAGTCATTCAGAACGCTCAATCCGTCAGCATCGCATAGCCTCGACGCCGAAGTGCGGCTCATTGCAAACGGCTGCAATGGCACGCTTATCGCGGACATCAGCTATCGCGATCCCGCCGGATTGCTTATTGCAGAAATTACAGGCCTGCGCTTCGCAAAAGCTACGCAAGCCACGTTGGCCGCAGGTATTGCAGCCCCGGTACAGCTCTATGCGACCCGGTGGCAGGCAGAGGCGCGTGAAGCGCACTCGCCAGTCGCTCCCGTGCAATCATGGCTTGTCATGTCTGGCGACAAGCAGGGCGAAGAGCTGACTGACGCCTTGAAAGCGATCACGGATGACGTGCGTGTACTCGGCCTGAAAGCTGATGAAGGGGAACTGAGCGCAGCCCTCAACTGGCTCTCTGCAGCTCCCGAGCCACGGCAAATCATCGATCTGACAGGGCTGGCAGACGGGGCTGGCCCTGCCGAGGCTGTGATCACGACACTGGAACATGTCCAGGCAATCGCAGCCCATGCACCTTCGGCGAGCTTCGCTGTTGTCACACGCGGTGCTTTCACAACTGATGGCGACGCATCAGCGCCATCGGTACAGGGAGCGGCAATTCAGGGATTCGCTGCGACAGCATCGCTTGAGCATCCCGAAATGGCCATTCGCGGTATCGATCTCGATCCGGCAGCAGATATGTCTTCAGCGAATGAGATTGCCGCAGCCCTGTCTGCACAGCTCGGGCGCAAAGGGCCCACAAAATTGGCATTGAGGGGCGAGGACTGGCTGTCTCCGCATATTACACCGGCGCGCCTCGCAGGCACTTCTAGCTATCGGGCTGTCCGACGCCGGGATTCTGCTGGCATTGATGGCCTCACGATGGAAACGCTGGAGCGGAACAAACTCTCGAAAGGCCAGGTTCGCGTCGCGGTCCGACATGCTGGCCTGAACTTCCGTGACGTCCTCAGCACGCTTGGAATGCTGGATGGCACTTTGCCACCGCTCGGCGTGGAATGCGCCGGTGAAGTTATTGAAGTTTCCCCGGAGGTGACAGCATTCAAAGCAGGCGACCGTGTTTTTGGCTATGCTCCCGGTGCGTTTTCCGAGGAAGTCATCGTTCCGGCGGAATGGATGACGCTGATACCTGATCAAATTACGGATGAAGATGCAGCTGGCCTGACAGTCGCATTTGGAACGGCGCTTTATGGGCTGGACAGCATTGCGCGACTGAAAGCGGGCGAGCGCGTGCTGATACATGCCGGTGCTGGTGGTGTCGGGCTCGCAGCGGTCCAGATTGCACTTGCCCGAGGGGCAGAAGTCTTCACGACCGCTGGATCAGAGCGCAAGCGTGACATGCTGCGGAGCCTGGGCGTCAATCACGTCTTTGATTCCCGCGCACTCGATTTCGAGAAACAGGTTCTGGACGCGACGCAGGGCGAAGGCGTCGATGTCGTGCTCAACTCTCTGGCCGGCGATTTCATACTGGCGAGTGTTCGATCACTTTCGGCTAATGGGCGCTTTCTTGAACTCGGCAAACGGAATCTTCTCAGCCAAGATGAGTTTTCAGCCATCCGGCCCGCTGCAAGCTATTGCGTGTACGACCTTGGGCAAATCATCGAGGCCGAACCGGCCCGCCTTAAGCCTGTGCTCGATATTGTCCTGACCGGGATAGCGGACAAGAAATTTTCGCCCCTGCCGACGCGTGTCTTCGGCATTGAGCAGACTGAGGAAGCCATGCGTTTCATGGCGTCTGCCAAGCATGTCGGGAAAGTCGTCCTCCGCGTACCACCAAGGCTGACTTCTACTGTCCGGGGCAATGCGAGCTACTGGATCACCGGGGGGCTGGGCGGTCTTGGTCTTTATACGGCACGGTGGCTCACTGACAGCGGCGCGCAACATATTGTGCTGAGCGGACGTCACGCTGCGAGCGAATCCGCCAAGGCCGCGATTGCCGGGATCGAGAAAACTGGCGCAAGAGTCCATGTGCTCACGTGTGATGCAGGCGATCATGCATCCAACGTGAAGGCGCTTGCGGTGATCAAGGATACGATGCCGCCTTTGCGCGGGATCATTCATGCAGCCGGCGCTTTGCGTGACGGCCCGGTGCTGACCCGCCAGCGTGAAGATGTGGAAGCGGTGTTTCGTGGCAAGCTCGCAGGCGCCGAATCGCTGGATCAGCTTACGCGCGATCTACCGCTGGACTTCTTCGTTTGCTATTCAGCGGCAGGCACGACGCTCGGTGCACCGGGTCAATCGCTTTATGCGGCCGCAAACACAGCGCTTGACGCGCTTGCCGCAAGACGCAGGCACGCTGGATATCCGGCTTCGAGTATCGCCTGGGGTTCCTGGAGCGGTGCAGGCATGCTTGCAGAGCTTGCTGCAAATGGACGCGATGTCTGGGCTCAGAGGGGGCTCGGGAACATCACACCTGAGATTGGTTTCCCGCAGCTTGAGCAGATGCTCCGGTCGGGAATGCCAAATGCCATGGCAATGGTAATTGACTGGCGCAGGTTTGCTGCGACCGCACCGGAAGCGCTGGATGTGCGTCCTTTTTCCGAGTTCATGAAAGGACCCACGTTAACGGGACGCGAACCAGTCAGAGCGCAGGAACAGACTCTAGGCGAAAAACTGAAGATCGCGTCACCAGCCGAACGCCGCGCCAAACTTCGGGACTGCGTTGAGACGGCCGCCAGACACATTATCGGAATTCAAACCGACATGAATATTGATCCCGACAAACCCCTAAAAGACATCGGTCTGGATTCGCTGATGGCCGTCGAAATGCGCAATGAATTAGCACGTGGAATTGGCCTGCGGCTAAACGCGACTTTGCTGTTCGATTTTCCGACCCTCAATCGCCTGGTTGAGCATCTGGATCGCGCCCTATCTCCGGCCAAGCCCGAAACATCAACGGTTTCAATGCGTGACGCGGATGATCTCGACAATTTGTCTGATCAGGAACTCGCCGCCCTACTGGAGGAGGAACTGGCCGCCTCCGGAATCAGCCGGGATGCGAAACGGGAGCCGCAGTCATGACGTCTGCATCTGAGCAAATCAAACAAGCGCTGCTCGAAATACGGCGTCTCCGCAGGGACCTTGAGGCGAAGGAGGCGGGCAGCTATTCCGGGCCGATTGCAATCGTCGGAACAGGTTTGCGATTGCCCGGCGGCATTTCCAGTCTGGCGGGATTTGAGGCGCTCCTTGATGAGGCCCGGCATGTCATAACGGAAGTGCCTGCAAGCCGGTGGCGCCCGGAAGATGCCCCTGCGGATCTTCCAAAATCGGCGAGGTATGGCGCATTTCTTGATCAAGTCGATATGTTTGACCCGGAATTTTTCGGCATATCCGGCACTGAAGCCGCCAGCATGGATCCGCAGCAAAGACTGGTACTGGAAACAGGCTGGGAGGCGCTCGAGCATTCGGGACACGCGCCGGACAGTTTTTCGGAAAAGTCACTGGGAATCTTTCTTGGCATGGCCAACAGTGACTACGGGCGCAGCCTGTTGCGCGACCTGCCAGCCATCGATCCCTATTTCACGTCAGGCTCGGCGTTCTCCGTGGCGAGCGGGCGACTGGCTTACTTCCTCGGCGCCAAGGGCCCTGCGATCACACTGGACACCGCATGCTCATCTTCACTGGTTGCGATGCATCTCGCCTGTCACGCGCTCAAGTCCGGAGAATGCGACATTGCCCTGGCAGGCGGCGCCAACCTCATCCTTTCTCCCGAAGTTCATGTGAACTTTTCGCGCGCGAGCATGTTGGCGAGTGATGGGCTTTGCAAGACGTTCGACGCTGATGCTGACGGATATGTCCGTGGCGAGGGATGCGTCCTGTTCGTCCTTCGGCGGCTGGAGGATGCGCAAGCAGACGGCGACAATATTCTGGCCATTATTCGAGGCAGCGCCATCAACCAGGATGGCCGCAGCAACGGCCTGACCGCACCCAATGGTCCCGCTCAGGAGGCCGTCATAAAGTCGGCCCTGAACGATGCCCGCGTGAATGCGCACACAGTTGGATATGTCGAAGCGCACGGCACCGGCACACCGCTGGGCGACCCAATCGAGATGAATGCGCTTGCGAGCGCTTACAGCCGGGACGATAGCGGCGCGCCGGCGATGTTCGTCGGATCCGTCAAAACCAACCTCGGGCACCTTGAGTCTGCTGCTGGAGCCGTCGGTGTCCTGAAGTGCATCGTCGCACTGCAGAGCGGACGAATACCTGCGCACCTGAATTTCAAGACGCCCAACGATCACATCGAATGGCCATCCAGTTCCGTGACCGTACCGGTTGATCCCCAGCCCTGGCCAGTCAACGAAGGGCCACGACGAGCCGGAGTGAGCTCATTCGGGTTTAGCGGCACCAACGCCCACCTGGTGCTGGAACAGGCTCAGTATAAAGATCCGAAGGCGGTCGACACGTCCCTGCCCTGCCAGGTTTTCCCTCTGTCTGCACGAACGCCCGAAGCCGCGTCGGAACTCGCCGCTCGGACGGCCACGGTACTCGCTGAGCGTAACGACCCGCTGACAGACCTGTGCTTTACGGCAGCGGAAGGCAGGGCCCATTTTCAGTATCGCTTCGCCGTAGCAGTCCGGGACAAGGCCGAACTTTCGGCAGCACTGCAAAGCGCAGCGAGTGGTCAATGCCATCCCGGCCTTGTGTCAGGACGTGCAATTCCCGGCAACCGACCGAAAGTGGCTTTTCTCTTCACGGGTCAGGGGGCACAACACCCAGGAATGGGGCGCGCGCTCTACGACACGCAGCCGGTTTACAGGGATGCAATCGATCAATGCAATGACCTGCTTGGAGACGCTGTCCCCGGGGGATTGCTGGCCGTTTTGCATGCCGACCAGGACGACACACGCGTGATCGATCCGAGCGTTGCGCAGCCGGCATTGTTTGCCTTGGAATATGCACTGGCGAGACTCTGGATGTCATTTGGTGTCATACCTGACGCCTTGTGCGGGCACAGCCTTGGAGAGTTTGTCGCGGCAACAATCGCCGGCATTCTGCCGCTTCAGGATGCACTTTCACTTGTCGCCGAGCGTGGTCGACTGTCGGCCGAGGCAGCCAGTGGCGGGATGATGGCCAGCGTGTTCTCCAGCGCCGACACGATCCTGCCTCTCACCGAAGGCACGCAATCGGTTGAGATTGCAGCCTATAATGGCCCGAACAATCATGTCCTGAGCGGCCATTCGGATGAACTGGAACCCCTTATCTCGCAGTTCACTACTATGGGAATCCGTGCCGAACCTCTGAGGATTGCATTTGCTGCGCACTGCGCTCTTGTCGATCCGGTTCTGGACCGCTTCAAGGCCGCTGCTGAAAAAGTCCACTTCCAGAAGGGTTCAATCCCCATCGTATCAAATCTCACGGGAGAGTTTGCGGACTCCAGTGCCATGGAAACACCTGACCACTGGGTCAATCACCTCCGCCAACCCGTTCGCTTCGCCGACGGAATTCAGAGCTTGCGTGAATTCGGCATTACGCACTTTGTTGAAATTGGTCCGCACCCGGTACTTTCTGCCATGGCAATGGAATCAGACGAACGAACGGGGTCATCCAACAGGGCGGCGTTTCTGGCATCCCTACGCCGAAATGGCGAGCCTGGTCTCGAGATTGCAACGAGCCTGGCGCGCCTCTACGTTGATGGCGCTAACGTGGATCCGGCTTCCCTTTCGAGAAACCGCAACAACCGCCGCGTTCCGCTACCGACCTATCCCTTTGAGCGCACCCGGCACTGGCACCCAAGCGCACCGCAACCCGGAGCGTCAGGCGTGTGGCAAACGGACACTCACTGGAAAAGACTTTCCGCTCGCCTGGACAGGCAATCTGAGCGCGGCCCCCTTGGATTCGACGCGGCAGCCTATCCAGAGAAATGGCAAGCTCTTGGCGATCTCCGCCGCGCACTCGTAATTTCCCTGCTTCGAGATAATAATCTGTTTACAGAAGATGGAGAACAGCGAACCTTTGCCGACGTATCCAGGCAAATGCGCGTGACCGCAGAACTGGTTCCGCTTGTAGGTCGCTGGCTTCATGCCCTGGCTGATAGCGATGATCTCGACATCGAGAATGATCGGATAACCGCGCCGCGCAAGCTTGCGAACCCGGACCTTCCGTCTGCCATGACCCACGTCAAAACTATGCTTAGCGATAACGTACCGCTTTGTGATTACGTGCTTCACTGCGCAAACCTTCTCGGTCCTGTCCTGCGGGGCGAGGCCAGTCCGCTGGAGACACTGTTTCCCGGCGGCGACTTTTCGCTTGCACTTGGACTGTACGAGCGATCCTCAACCATGCGTTACATGAATGACCTTGCCGCCGCAGCCTTCGAGGCACTCGCAGCGACAAAGCCAAACCTCGCCATTCTGGAAGCGGGAGCAGGAACTGGAGGCACGACAGCAGCTGTCCTTGATGTGCTCGACGGCGCCCAGGGCAATTACACGTTCACGGATGTTTCCGATCTATTCCTGGATCGTGCAAAAGAACGGTTCGCCGATCATGACCGCGTCAGCTATGCGCGGTTTGACCTTGAGACTTCGCCCAGCGAGCAGGGGTTTCAACCGGCCAGCTTCGATATTGTCCTCGCCTCAAACGCCGTTCATGCCGTACGCAACCTGCCGGATACACTGGCCTATCTTCGCAGTCTCCTACGCCCGTCTGGCGTGTTGTTGCTCATCGAGTCGACGACGCATTTCGCTTGGTTCGACGTGACCACTGGTCTCATTGAGGGCTGGCGCCATGCAGAGGACGACCTGCGTGACGACCTCGCACTCATGGACGCCACCAAGTGGCAAGGTGCGCTGCTGGACGCAGGCTTCAGCGCTGTTGAGAGCTGGCCGAGACCGGGTTCCTCGGCGGAATCGGTTGGTCAGCACCTGCTTGTCGCGAGAGCCCCTTCGGATACGGCAATCGCCCAGCCTGACACACTCTTCGCAACACCCCAGTTTATCGAAGCGCCCCGTCTCGAAGCTGCTCCGGAAATTGCCGCAGCGATTGAAGCGATTGCCAATGCGCTGCCGGGCGAACGTGCCAAGGCAATCAGTGAACTCGTTCGCCTTCGTGTCGTGATGTTGCTTCGCCGCCGGACGGACCGCCCACCTGGCGATGATGAGAGACTACGCGACATTGGTCTGGACTCGCTCATGGCGGTTCAACTCAGAAATGCCCTGACCCACGATCTCGGGATTGACGGCGGGCTGCCGATGTCACTTGTATTCGATTATCCGACCATTGGCGCCCTGTCCCAATTCCTGTCCGCAATAAATGGCACGTCCAAACCTGCAGAAGCTGGTTCTGCCGTCAGGCAACGGACTGAAGACATCGTTCCCACGGACGTTACCAATATGACAGACGAAGAGGTTGAAGCCCTGCTGCTGGAGCGCCTCAAACGATGACGTCTCAACTCCCTACCAAGGACGCGAACATTCCGGAGCTTTCGCCGCTCAAACGGGCGTTTTTGGCGTTGGAAGAAGCTGAAGCACGCGCAAAGAGGCTTGAAGATGCCGCACGGGCTCCCATCGCGATCATAGGACAGGGCTGCCGTATTCCGGGCGCTGACCGCCCGGAAGCCTTCTGGCAGCTTCTAGATTCCGGAACCGACGCGACGCGCCCCATACCAGCCGACCGCTGGGACCATGACAAATATTATACGACTGACCCTGATCAACCGGGAGGCATTGCCACAAACAGGGGCGGATTTCTGGAACAAGTTGACCGGTTCGATGCCAACCTCTTCGGCATTGCGCCGCGTGAAGCGCGTAGCATGGACCCTCAACAACGCCTGTTCCTCGAAACCGCATGGGAAGCGCTGGAAAATGCCGGACTCGCGCCTGACAGCTTGTCGGGCACCAGGACGGGCGTGTTTTGTGGCGTCACTGGCTCCGACTATGCGTACATGCAGCTTGCGACACAGGATCCGGAAGCCCTCGACGCCCATTTCACTTCAGGAATAGCGCATAGCATCGTCTCCGGTCGCCTATCTTACCTGCTTGGTCTGCAAGGGCCGAGCATCACGATCGACACCGCGTGCTCGTCCTCACTTGTGGCGGTCCATCAGGCTGTTCAGTCACTGCGGCGCGGTGAAACGCGCATGGCGCTGGCGGGCGGAGTCAACACGATCCTGTCCCCGGAAATATTCATTGCACTGTCGCGCGCCCACATGCTGGCACCAGACGGACGATGCAAGACATTCGATGCAAGCGCTGACGGCTTTGCGCGCGGCGAGGGCTGCGGCGTCATTGTGCTGAAGCGGCTCGTGGACGCACAGGCCGACGGCGATCGCGTGCTTGCGGTCATACGCGGCAGTGCGATCAACCAGGATGGTCCCTCCAGTGGATTGACCGCTCCGAACGGCCCGGCGCAAGAGGCGGTTATCAGGGCCGCGCTGGCCGATGCCGGGATCGAGACCTCGGACCTAGGCTATCTTGAAGCCCACGGCACGGGAACCTCGCTGGGCGACCCGCAGGAAATGCAGGCGATCGGCAATGTTTTCGCGTCCCACCGGGCCGCGCCGCTGATTGTGGGATCAGTGAAAACCAATATCGGCCATCTCGAAGCAGCTGCCGGCGTCACCGGTGTAATCAAGCTGGTGCTCATGCTGATTGCGAGGCGCATTCCGCCTCACCTGCACCTCAATACGCCGAGCCCACACATACCCTGGCATAGTCTGCCAGTTCGCATTCCAACGCAGGCTGAGCCATGGGGGGCCATCAATGGAAGGCGTATCGCATCGGTCAGCTCGTTCGGGTTCAGCGGAACGAATGCACATGTGGTCCTTGAGGAAGCTGACAGCCACACGTCATCGCCAGCTTGTGAAGAACCGTCGATCATTGCTGTCTCAGCAGCCACTGAGGAAGCCTTGCGTGAACTCGCATCTCGCCACGCAGAGGCGCTGTCGAAATCCAGCGCACCAGCTTTAAAAGACATGTGCCGCACGGCAAATGCCGGGCGCGCCCAGCTGCCCTATCGCGCAGTCGTGTCAGGCGCTACGCACGCGGAAATGCAGGCAGGGTTTCTGCAAGTCGCCCGTGATGATCAACTGATCACTGGTCCCATTCGGTCCAGGCCAAAGGTAGCCTTCCTGTTCACAGGACAGGGTGCCCAGTTCATTGGGATGGGCCGGGAGCTGTATGATCGCATTCCTGTTTTCAAGGCGGTGCTGGACGCCGCTTCGGAACGCCTGAAGGATCGGCTGGAAGTATCGCTGCTCGACGTCATATTCGGAGCAGCCGAAGACGACAGCCTGCTCGATCAGACGCGCTATACGCAACCTGCCCTGTTTGCCATCGAGTACGCACTCTACCGAGTGTGGCAATCCTGGGGGATTGAGCCTGATCTTGTGATCGGCCATTCCATCGGGGAATATGCCGCCGCTTGCGTCGCGGGCATCCTGAGCTTCGAGGACGGTCTGGACGTGGTGGCTGAGCGCGGCAGGCTGATGAATACTCTGCCAGCTGGCGGAGGCATGATGTCGGTCAATGCCGCCGAAGGAGTGGTGCTGCCATACCTGCCTTCAGCCGTGAGCGTCGCCGCGGTCAACGCGCCAGAGCAAACTGTGGTCGCCGGCCCTGTTTCCGCACTGTCTGATTTGGCAAGCCACCTGGAATCGAACGGAATCCGCTATCGCACCTTGCCCGTGTCGCATGCATTTCATTCGTCCATGGTGGATCCTGTGCTCGACGCATTTGAGGCGCGCGCCAGTCAGGTCGCGTTCTCGCCTCCAAGAATTCGCCTGATTTCCAACCTCACCGGCAAGACCGCAGACTCCAAAACAATCTGCACACCGGCATATTGGCGCCAGCACATGCGCGACACGGTTCGATTTGCAGATGGTGCGGCCTCTCTGGCAGAGCATGGAGTACAGATCTATGTGGAGATCGGGCCGCAGCCTGTGCTGACCGCCCTCACCCGAGAGACTCTCGAAGCGAATGACTTTGGCGAAGGCGCGACCTTTCTGGCGTCATTACGTCGTGGGCGAAATGAATGGGATCAGATTCAGTTGACCCTCGGATCGCTTTGGCAGAACGGATTGCCGATCAATTGGCGCGCCGTCGAGCAGGCGCGCGGGGGCAATGTAACAGACGTCCCGACTTATCCCTTTGCACGAGAGCGCCACTGGATCGCTCCAAAGGCGCACTTCCAAAATGCGTTGAAGTCGACAGGCTCCCTCTTCGGACACGCCATTCCGACTGCTGCGGCTGATCGAATATGGCAAGGCGAAGCATCGGCCTGCTCACCTGCATGGCTCCGTGATCATGTTGTGGACGACGATCTCATTGTTCCCGGAGCAGCACTGCTGAGCATGATGGCAGCCGCGGGATTGGCGGCCTCCGAGACCGCCAGCCGCGTATCACTTGAGGATGTCATTATCGAAGCACCACTCTCCATTCCAGGAGATGGTCGGGAGACAAAGCTGCAGACCATTCGACATGCAGCCGATGGTACGCTTTCGGTGAGCCGTCAGGGAACGTCCGCGGGCACAACATGGAGCAGGCATGCCACAGCTATGCATGCAGCCAGCCCTGATGTCCCCGCCGTTATCGATATAGAGAGTGCTTTTAAACCGACTGACAGTCAGGTCGACGCGGAGCATTTTTACGAGGATTTGCATGAGCGTGGAATTGTGCTGGGACCGGCATTCAAGGTCCTGAGCGACATTCACGCTGATCCAGAATGCGCATGGGCCCGCGTGACGATACCGGACGACTTGCCCACAGACCCAACTCTTCCCGTCCATCCGCTCGTGCTTGACGGGTGCCTGCAAGTGGCAGCCGCAACACATCAGGTTCAAGCCACCGGCAGGAGCGCATTCCTCCCCTTCGCCATTGACCGGTTCTCAATCCATTCGCCCCCCGGACATCAGGTCTGGACCCGCGCGACGGTTCGCGCAGAGGGGGCAGACATGCTGTCCGCCGACATCACAGCATACGCTGACGATGGCAGTGTGGTTATGGAGCTTGTGGGGGTCCGGCTTCGCAAGCTTGATCCGGTTGCGACGCTCACTGCAGCAGGTCGGCCGCTGGGCGAGGCCCTTCACACTATGGACTGGGTCGAACAATCGCCTGTCCCAACGCCGCAGGAGCTTTCGACGATCGCAGAGCATCACGCTGACTCCCTGGCCGCGGAGGCCAATCTCGAGGCCTATGACCGTTTCGTCCAGAGACTGGAGGACGTCTGTGTCGAATTCGTCCGGAACACGTTTGGCGCACTTGGTTGGGCGCCGTCGGCAGGTGAAAGATTCAATGCAGCTGTTCTTGCAGATAGTTTGAAGATTCTGCCGCGACACTACCGTCTGTTCAACCGCCTGCTGGAGATACTGGCGGAAGCAGGAGACCTGCAGCAGGTTCGTGAGGACTGGCTGGTTGTGCGTGAGCTGAAGCAAACCCAATTCAGCGAGCTTGCAGACATTCTGCGTAAATCTGCTCCGCCGGCCGCCGCGCCTGAACTGGACATTGTCCTCAGGGCACAATCCGGATTCGCACAGGCGCTGGTCGGTGACTGCGATCCGCTGGAACTGCTGTTCCCGGCGGGCAGCACCGAAGCGAATGAAGCACTCTACCGCGACGTGCCCACGTCGATCTACTTCAACGGGCTGATCTCGGAGATGGTGGCTCATCTCGTATCCCATGGACGCACCATCAGAATTCTGGAAATTGGCGGTGGTACGGGCGGCACAACCGCACGTCTTGTCGAAAAGCTGAACGCAGAAGCTGACTACACATTTACTGACATTGGACAGAGTTTTGTCGATCGCGCCCAAAGCCGTTTTGGGCATCGGTCAGGTATGCGGTTCAAGACGATTGATCTCGAACGCGACCTGATTGAACAGGGCATTGAGGCGCATTCGATTGATGTCGTGATTGGCGCCAATGTTGTACATGCTACCAGAAACCTGGGCGAGACGCTGCAGCGCCTAAGAAACGTCATGTCGCCCGTCGGACGGCTGGTGATACTGGAAGTGACAAAACCGCAGCGCTGGTTTGATCTGACAGTTGGCCTGACGCCTGGCTGGTGGGCCTACGAGGACACTCACCTCAGGTACAAGACCCCGTTGCTCACAAAATCGGCATGGATCAACCTCCTCAAGGAGGCAGGTCTCGGAGACGTCATGGCGATCGACGGCGATCCAGATGTGCCCGGCTGCCGGGGATCGCAAACCATCCTGGTTGCATCGGCCAGCAAGTGCTCTGAGCGTTGGCTGATCGCCTCCTCATCACAATCCAAGGCTGACGCGTTCGCAGAAGAACTGACGATTGCCGGCCAGACGGTTTCGGTGTTCCATCGGAGTTCAGGCGCGGACAGCGAATCCAGTCTCGAAGCATTCCTGGATCAAAGCCAGCCCTTCGACGAGATCGTTATTGTTGATGATGACAGCGTGACAGATGTGTCGGAGCGTTTCATCTCCGCCCTGTCCGCATCTCAAGCAGCCCTGAAGGCAAGCCCGACCAGCAGACTCACTTTCCTGACGAAGGGAGGAGAGGACGTATCCGGCACTGAATCGAAACTCAGACCAGCCAGCGCAGCCATTGGCGGGCTAGCCAAAAGCCTTCCCCTGGAGTTGCCGGAACTTGCATGCCGCCGCATTGATCTCGACCCTGACGTTGAGAGCCATGCTGTGATCGCCGCCTCGCTCCTGTGTCAGGACAATGAGACCGAGATCGCGATCAGAGGGGGGAAACGGTATGTAGCAAGGCTCCGGCCATGGCGTCCCGAAACCATGGAAGCAGGACACACCGAACCGTGGCGACTTGTAAATGCTGCACCAGGAAGTCTGGACCAGCTTCAACGTCAACCATTGCGGCGGCGCGTGCCCGGCCCGGGAGAAATTGAAGTTGCAGTCGAATCGACAGGATTGAATTTCCGCGATGTGCTCAACGCCCTTGGCGAATATCCGGGTGCTCCTCCTCTTGGCGGCGAATGCGCAGGCCGCGTGGTCGCCAAGGGAACAGGCGTTGAGGGGTTTGAAACAGGTGACGCTGTCGTTGCTCTGACAAGTGGCGCGTTCGCGTCACATGTCACGCTGCCAGCCGCCCTTGCAGCGCATCTTCCTGACGACTTCAACATGCTGGATGGTTCCGCATTCGCCATTCCTTTCGTAACAGCCGACTACTGCCTTCGCGAACTTGGAAAGATAGCGGCTGGTGATCGCGTTCTGATCCATGCAGCCTCTGGGGGCGTCGGCATGGCAGCCGTTCAAATTGCCCGTGCCGCCGGAGCAGAAATCTATGCGACGGCTGGAAGCCCCGAGAAGCGGAAGCTCGTCAGCCGTCTGGGCGCGAAGCTCGTCATGGATTCTCGAAACTCAAAGTTCGCAGATGAAGTGCTGGAGGCAACCAACGGACGGGGCGTTGATCTGGTACTGAATGCGCTGACCGGCGACATGGTCGATGCCAGCATGCGTATCCTGGTAAAGGGTGGGCGTTTTATTGAACTCGGCGTTCGTGACGTGCGGGATGAAGAAACGTCCGCTCGCCAAGTGAACGCGTTTGAATACCTTCCTGTGAACTGGGGCCATGTTGCCGACGAAGACCCGGCTTACATTGGTAAGATCCTGCAAAGGGTCGTTGCTGAATTCAATGCGGGCATTCTCACCCCTCTCCCTCAGCACAACTTTGGCCCGGACCGGATTACCGATGCGTTTAGACTGATGGCTCAAGCAGGGCATGTCGGCAAGATCGTGATTGGCTGGCAAGACCCGCCACGGCCCACTATCCGCAAGTCTGGCACCTACCTTGTTACCGGTGGCCTTTCGGGCATTGGCCTCGACACCGTCCGCCTGTTAGCTGAGGAAGGCGCCGGCCGTATTGTCGCGACGGCACGCAGTACGCCGTCTTCCGAGGCTGAAACTGTATTGGACGCGCTCCGCAAAAATGGTGCACTCATCGAAAGCCACAGAGTGGACGTAACTGACGAAGCCGCCATGGAGCGCCTGTTCTCAAGCATCCGCAAGGATGGTCCCCCTCTTCGCGGGATCATTCATTCAGCAGGTACGCTTGCCGATGCGGGCATACAGCAACAAAACGCCGAAACGGTTCGAACCGTCATGGCCCCAAAGGTCGACGGGACCTATATCCTTGAGAAACTCAGCCGCAGCGACCCGATCGATATTTTCTGTGTGTATTCATCGCTCTCCGCCGTATTGGGCTCACCGACCCAATCAAACCACTCGGCGGCCAATGCTGCGCTTGGAAGCATCATGCGCGAGCGAAACAGCCGCGGACTGCCGGGGCTCGCGATTGACTGGGGCCCGTGGAGCGATATTGGCGCGGCCGCAGGAAACAACACCCTGGCGCGGCTTTCCGAGCAAGGCATTTCAGCCCTGTCGCCAGCCGAGGGACGCGCAGCAAGCGCCTACCTGATGAATACAGCCACAGGCCAGGTTGCCGTGGCCCCGGTAAATTGGCGGAAACTGTCTGAATGGCGGGGAGGACCAGCCAATCCGGTATTCTCTGATTTGATAAGACGAGAGGATTCAGGCACCACTGCCGGGCCTGTACCAGGTCGCAATCACGGTAAAAATGAGCGAGCGGGTGGAAACCCTGAACCAGTCGATCTGCATGACCGCATCAAGGGTGCGCCAGATGACCAAAAGCGCAAGGTTCTTGATCTATTCATTGAAGACATGCTCCGCACGACATTTGCACTGCCAGCCGGCCGAAGAATTGATCCGGAAATGCCCTTCGGCGAGATGGGACTTGATTCACTCCTGGCGATCGAACTACGCAACCGGTTGGGCCGGGCACTTGGACGAAAGCTACCTGCCACGCTGCTCTTCGAAAGCCCCACTATCAACACTTTGGGAGAAACCCTGATCGCTGAATTCATCGCCGCGCCAGCTGATGTTGCCATGGCAGTGTCACCGCAGAGCGCTGGCGCCAGCGCGCTGGACGGACTTGAAGACCTTAGCGAAGAAGAACTGGATCTCATGCTGGGACTGAATGCAAAGGATGAAGCATGACCGATTTTCTTGAACGCATTCAAAAGCTGTCCCAGAAGCAACTGGCCGTGCTGGCACTCCGGCTTAGCAAGGAGCTGGAACAGACAAAGACAGCGCAGACTGCTCCAATTGCAATCGTCGGCATAGGCTGCAGATTTCCTGGCGGTATTGATAGTCCGGATACGTATTGGAAGTTTTTGCTCGAAGGCAGGGAAGCCATACGCGATATCCCGGCTGACCGCTGGAATGCAGATGAATGGTTTGACCCTGATCCGGAAACAAGCGGCAGAATGTCCGCCAAACGGGGCGGATTCCTTGACAACATCACAGACTTTGACCCGGCCAGTTTCGGGATTACGCCGCGCGAAGCTGCAACGATGGACCCGCAACAGCGATTATTGCTGGAGGTTGCGTGGGAAACGCTCGAGCATGCAGGGATAGCGCCAAACAGTCTTGCGGGAAGCCAGACAGGCGTGTTTGTCGGGATTTGCAACAGTGACCATTTCCACAGGGTGCTGGCGCGCGGAGCCGAAAAAATCGATGCTTACATTGCATCCGGCAATGCTTCGAGCGTTGCTGCAGGACGGATATCCTACACATTGGGATTCAGTGGACCGGCGATTTCGGTCGATACAGCATGCTCATCCTCGCTGGTGGCTGTGCATCAGGCCATAGTGTCTCTGCGCACCCGCGAGTGTTCTCTGGCGCTGGCGGGCGGGGTCAATGTTATCTGCGAACCTGAAACCATGGTATCGCTGTCGAAGGCAGGTATGCTCGCTCCGGATGGTCGCTGCAAAGCATTTGATGCGTCTGCAGATGGATTTTCGCGCGGCGAAGGCTGCGGACTTGTTGCTCTCAAGAGGCTTGAGGATGCCGAACGCGACAATGACCAGGTTTATGCCGTCATTCGGGGCAGCGCCCTCAATCAGGACGGGCGAAGCGCCGGCCTCACTGTTCCAAGTCGAAGCGCGCAGGAAGCACTGATAAGGGCGGCATTGACCAATGCTGGCGTCACCCCGCAGGAGATCAGCTACGTCGAAGCGCACGGCACCGGCACCCGACTCGGCGACCCGATTGAAATCCGGGCTATTTCAGCGGCCCTCACATCCGGGCGGACACCAGACCAGCCCCTTATTGTTGGCTCGGCAAAAACCAATTTCGGCCATCTCGAAAGCGCAGCGGGTATCGCCGGCGTCATCAAGACTGCGCTGGCTCTGCACCATGGGATAATCCCACCACATCTGCATTTCAATGAAGGCAATCCCGGGATTGACTGGGATAGCGCGGGAGTGGAAATACCGACCAAGGCACGAGGCTGGCCGACAATGGACGGGCGTCGACTGGCAGGTGTCAGCTCATTTGGCTTTAGTGGCACCAATGCTCACATCGTTCTTGAGTCCGCGCGGCAGCCGACTGGTACACCTACGCGTGCCGGGTTGTCGTCATACTGTCTCCCGGTTTCCGCCCGCAGCAAGGTAGCGCTTCTGGCCCAGGCCAGGCGCCTAAGTTCCGCCATCTCGGAAAGTGATTCAGACCTTGGATCCATCGCATACACGCTTGCGACCGGCAGGGCACATCTGCCGGAGCGTCTGGCCATTTCCGCATCAACCAAGCAGGGCGCAGTTGAGGCGCTGAACGACTATATCAACGGCAGGGGATCACCGCGCCTGAACTGCGGGCATGTTGCACCGGGGCAATCGTCTGATGTCGTCTTTCTTTGTACCGGACAGGGCGCGCAGTATCCAGGAATGGCGCGTGGCCTTTTCGAGCATTCTTCCGTTTTTCGGGAAGTCATAGAGCGCTGCGATGCGGCGTTAGGACCGCAACCGGATGGCCGCACACTGATTGACGTGATGAATTCGGGACAAGGACCTGAAGCCCCGATTCACCAGACTGAGTGGACACAACCAGCATTATACGCCGTCGAATGTGGCCTGGCCGCCGTCTGGCGTTCATGGGGCGTCGAGCCATCGGCCGTAATTGGTCATTCTGCAGGTGAATTCGCAGCGGCAGAAATAGCAGGCGTCTTTACTCTTGAAGATGGACTGAAACTGGTTGCCGAACGAGGCAAGCTCCTGTCCGGACTCCCGGCCGGCGGCGCAATGGCGGCTCTTTTCCTCAGCGAAGCAGAGGTTGCAGAACTGATCCTTCCATTCAAGGGAGAGGTTTCCATCGCCGCCGTGAATGCGCGCGATAGTGTCGCGATTTCCGGTAGCCTGACGGGCATTGATGCGGTTTTGTCGCAATTGGCAAAACAGGGCATGCATGGGCATCGCCTCCATATATCATTTGCTGCCCATTCGCCGCTGGTAGACTCTGCCCTCGACGCAATGGAAGCGGTTGCGACCGGCATCACCGCCCGCCCGCCGAGCATTCCTGTCGCCTGGAACCTCACGGGCGGCGCTCAACTACCCGACGGCGCACCTGATGCGGCCTACTGGAGGCGTCATCTTCGCGAGCCCGTTCAGTTTTCCGCTGGCATGTCGAGCCTGCGCAACGCCGGGCATCGCGTATTCCTCGAACTCGGCCCGCATCCAGTCCTGGCAGCGCTCGCTGCAAGAGATCTCGATGATACCAGTTCCGACTGCATGCCTGCGTTTATAGGCTCCCTGAGGCGTGACCACGATGATTGGGCAGAGATGGCCGATGCATTGGGAAAGCTGTTCGTAGAGGGCGTGTCGGTCAACTGGAATCGAACCGTCCCGACACCCCGGCCACGACCGGTTTCCTTGCCGACGTATCCTTTCCAGCGCAGCCGGTTCTGGATCGAGAGCAGCCATCGGCCCAAAAGTCCCGACCAGGCCAGATCTTCAGCAGCCTTGCTTGCCGGAACACAAAGAGACGCCAACGGGCTTGTTTTTGAAACCTTGCTCTCAAGCGATAGCCATGACTGGCTTTCAGATCACATCGTGCACGGAAGTACTCTGGTCGCCGGGCCCGTCTATCTGTCCATGGCGGTAGGTGCCGCCACAAAGGCCTTGGGTGCAGCTGATTGGTCCATCGAGAATTTCACTATCGAACATGCCATGCGGCTGGAGAGCGCACCGCTTATAGTCGAGACACGTTTGGGAACTGAATCTGGCGGCCGGGTGGACTTCTCGATTCACAGCAGACCGCAATTCGGATCGGACACATCCTGGACGCGGCATGCGGAAGGGACACTCACATTCCCAGCCGTCCACTTTGCGACTGAAGCCGAAGATATCGAAGCCGCCGCGACCGAGCTTCACCCAGACAATCTGGCGGCGACCCATCTTGCGATGCTGGAAGGCCTTGGCATCAAGCTTTCCGGTCGCTTTCGAGCACTTGACCGGCTGCATACAAAGAATGGCGTCGCCATAGCCCGGCTCGCGCTCCCCGAGGGGCTGTCACCTCTCGCAGTATCTTTTGCCGACCCTGGCCTGCTTGATGGCATTCTTCAAACGGCCGGGGCAAGTTTGCCGAGAAAGAAAAACGAAGAAAGCCCGCTCTTCTTCCTGACCGGTATCGAACATATTTCACTGTCGGGTCCGCTGCCATCCAGCATTTGGTGCCGCGCAACACTTAAAAGTCCTCAGGGTGAACGCCGACAGCGCGTCGATTCCACAATCTTTGACGGTGAAGGCAACTGCATTGGCGTTGTAACCGGAATTCAGCTCACCCGCGCTGACGGTTATCGAACAAATGCGCCAAGTCAGTACGAGATTCAGTGGGAGCCGGCGCCAGCGAAGCTGTCAGCAGCAGAATTTCTCCGTTCGCCGGAATCCGTGCACAGCGCTCTTGAGTCAGCTTTCACTGATCTCGCCACAGCGCATGGTCTAGGCAGTTATGATGACCTGTTGCCTGCGCTGGATCACATTTCACTCGCCTATGTGAGCAAGGCGTTTAGGGATCTCGGATTCGACGAAAGCGTTGGCCGACGATTTATGGCGACAGAAGAGGCGAAACGTCTTTCGGTCGCTCCGGACCAGACCCAACTCTTTAGCAGGCTGCTGCAGATTCTTGCAGAAGAGAATATTCTTTCTACAGACGGAACCGAATTCTGGCCAATTTATCCCCTGCCCCGGCACGATGCAGCTGACCTGTATGAGCGCGCCGTTGAGCAGTTTGGTAGCAAGTGCGCAGAACTTTCAATCCTTCGGCGGTGTGGTGTCGCGCTCGCAGACGTACTGAAAGGTGAGAAGAATGCAGTGGGCCTTCTCTTCCCGGATGGCTCTCTCGAAGAAGCGCGCCAGTTGTACATCGAGGCGCCCTTCGCCCGCACGTTCAACGGCGCGATCGCCGAGCTGCTCCGGCAAGTGATACAGACCGTTCCGGACGACCACCGCGTTCGCATACTCGAAATCGGAGGCGGCACAGGCGGTAGTACCGGATCAATACTTGCGGCCTTCGAAGGCAGGCAGATAGAGTACGTCTTCACCGACGTGTCTCCGCATTTCCTCGACGATGCGTCCAGGACTTACGGCCACGTCGCTGGGTTTTCTACCGACATTTTGAACATCGAGAGCGATCCGGCCTCACAGGGCCAGGAGCTGGAATCATTCGATATTGTGGTCGCCGCAAATGTCCTCCACGCAACCGAGGACCTGTGCAAAGCCGTTTTGCATGCTCAATCGCTGCTTTCCCCGGGCGGTCAGTTGCTGCTCCTGGAAGGCGTCGCTCCCGAGCGGTGGGTAGACCTGACATTCGGGATGACGCCAGGATGGTGGAGATTTAGCGACAAGTCACTCCGCCCTGATTACCCCCTGATATCCGCAGCGGCCTGGTCCGAACTGCTCCATCAGACAGGTTTGAATCAAATCGCCCGCGTTGGCGGTGAAGCCAGACTTGGAAGGGCCGGCGCGCAGCAAATGCTGATTGCCGCGCGCAAGCCTGAAAGCAAACGTCATATTGCGATTGTGGGGGACGCTGGAGAGTTCCAGGAAGCTGTGACTCATACCTTTGAGGCGCGAGGCTTCGCTGTGCACCCGGAAGCAGAGATCAGCTCTGATGAACCCTGTGACATTGTCTATCTTGGCGCGCTCGCGCTTGCGAATCCGGGCTTTGCGCCAGACATGTCAGCTTTCACTGAAATGGAAGAGGCGGCCTTCATGGCACCCCTGCGGCATCTGCTTCGTCTTGCGGAAAAGCATGACGGCTCCAGACTCTGGGTCGCCACAAGAGGTGTTCACTGTTGTGATGGATCTCAACCTGCAGCCCATTCAAGATGGCAAGCCCCAGCGCTTGGCTTTGGCCGGACAGCTGCGCTCGAGGCGCCGTCAAGCTGGGGAGGTTTGATCGATCTCGATAGTGAAGACCAACTGACCGCCCAGGCCAGCGCTCTCGTCAAATCAATCGTGACGCGTGACGATGAGGATCAATGTGCATGGCGAAACGGACAACGTTTTGTCCCACGCCTTTGTGAGGTTCCCGCAATCAGTGAAGAAACTGTGCGTTTCGACGCTAACGGCACTTATCTCGTCACTGGCGGGTTCGGAGGACTCGGTACGATTGTTGCGAAATGGCTGGCTGATCATGGCGCCGGCCGCGTCGCGCTTCTCGGCCGGAACCCAGAGCCCGATGGCCCTGCGATGACCGCTATACGCGAGGCTGGCGCTGATGCAGTTGCGATAAAAGTGGACATTGCCGACGAAGCCTCACTTGAGGATGCCCTCAATGATCTGCTCCTGTCGGGCCCTCCGCTCCGTGGCACAATTCATGCAGCCGCTCACCTCGAAGCTGTCGCCATGGGGGATCTGAGTCTGTCACAAGTCGACGCCATGCTGCGGCCGAAAATCGCAGGGACGCTTGCGCTTGAGGCAACGCTATCCAAACGGGGGGCCGACTTCCTGGCGCTTTTTTCATCCACAACAGCTGTGCTCGGTGCGCCTGGTTTTGCCCATTATGCGGCGGCAAACGCATTTCTTGACGCCAGCGCTCAGAATCCAGGCACGGGCGGCCTGAATGTGCTTTCCGTTGGGTGGGGGACCTGGGACACGATGCGACTGGCATCCGATGACATCCAGCGAACTTATAGCGAGCAAGGCCTCCAGCCCATGTATGCCGAGGCGGCACTGGATGCGCTGGGTGGCCTGATCAACGCGCCGCAGTCCGGCCAGCGGCTTGTTGCCTCGATCGATTGGGGGCGCCTGAAGGCACTACATGAAACCCGCCGTCCGCGACCGCTGCTTTCAAAGCTCGGCCATGCCGACCAAGCAGCGCCCGACAGCCTTAAAGCCCCCCAAGCCAACAATGACAGTTCGTCCGCGGCGAAGGATCTCCTGGACAAGCTCGCAAACGCTCACGAGTCGGCACGCCGGGACATTCTGGCCCAATTCGTGGCCGCAGAGGCGGCCATCGTTATGGGTGAGGCCTCAGGTGATGCCATCTCGCCTGACCGGGGGCTCTTCGAAATGGGTATGGACAGCCTCATGTCAGTTGAGCTGCGCAGGCGGCTAGAGGTGGGAACCGGACTGAAATTGCCCACGACGGTGACGTTCAATTATCCGAATGTAAATGCGCTGGCCGGTTTCCTGGATTCACGCTTTGGAATTCAGACGTCTCCAGCGAAAATGGAAACGACCGGCAAGACAGAGCTTTCCCAACCAGTCGACGACTATGATTCCATAAGCGAGGAAGACTTGGCGGCGCGCCTTCGGGCCACACTGGATTCACTCGAATGACGGGTTCTTATCGTACCATCTCCCTGATGCTGGGATTCGTCCTCGTTTGGACCGTGACCGAAGCGATTGTCGGCACGCTTTTGAATCAGTACCCGCCGTTTCAGGTCGTGTGGCTGCACTATCTGATACTGCTGTGTATGTGGGTGGCGATCGCTGGCTTCAGGTCACGTGGCGATCTTATCCGCACCCAAAAGCCGGTGACACAGATACTTCGCGCGGTGTTCCTGCTGTTGATGCCGGTGTCCTGGGCATTCGCCTCCAATGCAGGGTACGGGCACGCCGTTCATGCCGCCTTCTGGGGAACTCCCATTCTGGTGATTCTATTCTCGGCTATATTATTAGGAGAACGTGCAAACCACATGACGTGGCTGGTTGCTACTATGGGTAGTGTTGCGGCAATGGCGATCTATGCTCAGGGAGACATTATCCCGTTCGGGTTTGTATGGCTCGCAATTCTGGGCATGCCCGTCTCGTTCAGCCTGTTTCTTGTTCTGTCGCGCGCTCTTCGCGGCGAAAAAACAAGCACGAACTTGTTCTATGTCACAGCAGGTATTGTGATCATTCTTGCACCGTTTATGCCGGGCATGTGGGTGGAACTGGAATTGCGACATAGTCTTCATTTCGCGGTGACAGGCGTGTTGGGATTGCTGGCTCTGCTACTGCTAGACCGAGCCGCCTTCCTGGCACCAATTGCGCCATCCGCGCCGCTTCTACTTGCTCCGGTTCCACTGGCATTCCTGGCGGGCTGGCTTATAGACAATGAAGGATATAATTCGAACAGAATTGTCCTTTTAGCGATCATTTGCATCGCATGTGCCACCCCACTCATCTTTACGCTGAACGCACACCTGAAAAGAATAAATCCATGACCACACCGCGGGATATGCTGAAAGACGCCCTCGTCGCAATTGAGCGCCTCCAGTCAAAACTTGATGTCGCCAAGCGTGCAAAGTCTGAGCCAATTGCCATTGTGGGCTGCGGCTTGCGCTATCCTGGTGGGGTCCGCTCCCTGGACGATTTGCAGGCCCTGCTTTCCGGCAAGGTGAACGCGGTCCGCACCGTCCCCGCCGACCGCTGGGACGCTGAGGCGTATTATTCGCCGGACCGTGACGCAGCCGGCAAGATTGTAACCAAGAAGGGCGGATTTCTGGACCGGATTGATCAGTTCGACCCGCAATTCTTCGGCATCTCTCCACGGGAGGCAAAATCGCTGGATCCACAGCAGCGAATGCTTCTGGAAACGGCGCACGAAGCGATGGAAACAGCTGGCATCGCGCCGGATCAGCTTGAAGGAAGCGCAACCGGCGTCTTCGTCGGCATCTCGACGACCGAATATGGGCGCCTGATGTGGTCCAATGGCGCGGAACAATCCGACGTCTATTCGGCCACCGGAGGCGCCATGAATGCAGCCCCTGGCCGCATCTCATTCACTTACGGTTTCCTTGGGCCCAGCGCCGCCATCGATACTGCCTGCTCGTCATCACTGAATGCCATTCACCTCGCCTGCCAAAGCCTTCGGAATGGCGAAAGCGACCTGGCCCTGGCCGGTGGCGTGGCCGTCATCGCCATGCCCGATGCTATGGCGATGTTTTCAAGATGGGGAATGCTCTCACCAGATGGCGCTTGCAAGACATTTGACGCGTCAGCTAACGGCTTTGCCCGCGGCGAGGGCTGCGCCATGATCGCCTTGAAGCGACTGTCCGATGCCGAGAAGGACGGCAATCCGATACTTGGACTGCTCGTCGGTTCGGCAACAAATTCGGATGGCCGCTCGAGCGGAATGACTGTCCCGAGTGGTCCCGCGCAGGAGCGCATGTTGAAGGCCGCTCTGGCAAGCGCGCACCTCGGCCCCCTGGACATCGACTATATTGAGGCCCACGGCACTGGCACGCCAATCGGAGACCCTATCGAGGCTGGCGCTCTCGGGGCTGTCCTGTGTAATGGACGCGACCCTTCTCAGCCGCTTCGTATCGGCTCAATCAAGACAAACCTTGGCCACGCAGAAGCGGCGTCCGGCATTGCAGGGCTGCTCAAGGTCCTAGTCTGCTTCCGGTCGGAATCCATTCTGCCGCAATTGCATTTTGATATCCCGAACCCGGGAATAGACTGGGATGATCTGCCGCTCGAAGTTGTGACCGAAACGACCCCTTGGCCTAGACGTGATACGCCCCGACGCGCCGGGGTCAGCGCATTCGGGTTCAGCGGCACAAACGTCCACGCGATCCTGTCCGACGCCCCGCAAAACAAACGATCGCCCGCCGGGAGTGATCGCACCAGCATAATCCCGATATCTGCCGAAACGCCGGGCGCGCTCCGGCAACTCGCTGCGCGATATGGTGACTTTGTCTCAAGAGATGGCGCACCCGCGCTCAACGATCTTGCACGGACACTTGCCGTCGGGCGGTCACAGCTCATGCATCGTGCGGCTCTCGTCGTATCCGACAGCAATGACCTTCGCGAAAAGCTGGCGGCGCTGGCAAAGGGTGACAGTCTCCCGGGAATGACTATCGGTCATACCAGCGGCGGCAGCTCGCCGCGCGTTGCTTTCCTTTGCACCGGCCAGGGTGCTCAATACCCTGGCATGACACGCGGACTTTATGAGTCCGAGCCTGTGTTTCGTGCGTCGATCGACCAGTCCGCACTTATTCTGAAAGACGCGCTTGAACTACCGCTTCAGGATGTCTTGTACCCCAGTGAGGGTGCGGAAAGCCCGATATCGGAAACGGCCTATACACAGCCTGCGCTATTCGCAGTCCAGTACGCGATGGCAGAGCTGTGGCGGTCATGGGGCATCACACCTTCCATGGTTGTCGGTCACAGTATCGGAGAATACGTCGCAGCTTGCCTGGCTGGAGTAATGAGTCACGAGGACGCATTGCAACTTGTGGCAGAGCGCGGGCGCCTCATGCAACAGCTTCCGGCTGGTGGCGCCATGGCAGCCATTTTCGCACCTGAGGATCAGGTTTCACCCATGCTCGGTGGCCGTGAAACCGAGATCGCCATCGCTGGTGTCAACGGCGTGGAAGAAACCGTCATTTCCGGAACTGAATCTGCCGTGGAGGCAGTGCTGAAGGAACTGGAAAGCAAGGGCGTGACGACGCGCCGCCTGACGGTTAGCCATGCATTCCACTCCCCGCTCCTGGACCCCATGCTGGACGCGTTCGAACAAGCCGCAGGGAAAGTCACCTATCGGCCTGCCCGCATCCCGCTGATCTCAAACCTCACTGGATCAGCTTTCCAGACAGGCACTCAACCTGACGCCGCCTATTGGCGCGCCCACGCCCGGAATGCTGTTCGTTTCGGCGACTGCGTAGCGGCGCTGGAAGAGGCCGGGGCCGACATCCTGATCGAGCTCGGCCCACAGCCCGCCCTGCTGGGGCTTACGGCACGTGCCCGTCCTGCAGCAAAGTGGAAAACTGTTCCCAGCCTCCGCAGAGGCCAGGATGATAACGCCACGGCGCTCAACGCGCTGGCACAGGCGTATGCAGCAGGCGCCAAAATTGACTGGAAGGGTGTCTACCGGCATCGCAGCGGACACCTCGTGCCCGCGCCGACTTACCCTTTCCAGTATGATCGCTATTGGTTTGACGATCAGCCTGCCAGCAAGCGCCCGGACACCAATCATTTCCATCCGATTCTGGGAGAAATCCAGCAAGTCCCGCCGCCGCGCAAGGCGTTTATCTCCACAATTGATGCCCAATCACCTTCCTTCCTTGCGGATCACAAGATCCTCGGGCGGGTCATTTTTCCTGCGACCGGCTATGTCGAGATGGCGCTCGCTGCAGGTGAGGCAATTCTTGGCAAGGGAAGCGTTACCCTCTCCGATCTTTCAATCGAAGCGCCCCTCGAGCTATATGCAAACTCATCCTGCACGGTTCATACCGAGTTGGAGCCTGCGGACAAGAACAGCTATTCCCTGACTGTTCGCGAAGTGCCCGACGACGCCGCCATGCCATGGCGCACGCTCGTGCGCACCAGGCTGACGCGTCAGCCAGACCTGGGCGGCTTTTCCATGCCGAGTGCTGCACAGGCGAAGAGTGAGTGCCCGGAAACGCTTGATATTCAGGCACACTACAGTCGGCTGGAATCCCTGGGGCTGAATTACGGCCCCATTTTCCGCGGGCTTGAAGCGCTGCAGAAAGGCGACGGCATCGCAGTCGGCCTTGCCGTGCTGCCCGACGCCGAAGAAGACATGGCCAACTACCGTTTCCATCCAGCGCTGGTCGACAATCTGTTCCACGCCGTAAGTGCGATTGTTCCGGACGATGGAGACGATCAACTTTACCTGCCCATTGGAATTGACCGTATACGCTGGGAGAGAACGGCTCCGCGGCGGGTCGTCGTGACGGCAAGACTCCGCAAGGAAAGCTCGAACAAGGTTGAGCTCGTCGCGGACCTCGCAATGGAAACCGAGACAGGCGAACCCATCGCCCAATTTGAAGGACTTCGTGCACGCGCTGTCTCTGCCGCATCGCTTTCCAAGATGCTTGGCGCGAGCAAGATGTCACTCCATGAGCTTGAATTGTCTTGGGAAAATGTCCCGCGGCCTGAAGCCAGCATTCCGAAGGACCTGTTGATCGTTTCAGACAATACCGAGTTCGCAACATCACTTGCCGATGTTGAAGGTGCACAACTGGTGACGCTCGGCGACCTGTCAGCAACGCTCAGGACTTCCACACCATCATGGGTCGTGTACTGCGCGTCTCTCTCGGCCGACACCGACACGCAGGAAGGGCGCGAAGAAGAACTTTTCGCTGACCTTTTGTCTGCCGCGCAAATCCTTGAGTCCGAGAAACCCGGATGCGGCCTATGCATTCTCACCAGCGGTGCCAAAGCCGTTGCGCCGGGCGACTCGCCGGTTCTTGCCATGGGCACGCTTGCTGGACTGGGCCGCACGATTGATGCCGAATGCCCGACGATGCCTCTTCTGCAACTCGATCTTGATCCAGGCCGGGCACCTGATCCGCAGGATGTATTCGATGCCCTCGCCCTGGCAGACAGAGCGCCTGAACTGGCGCTGCGCAATGGCGATCTCTTTGCCGCGCGCCTTGCTCCGGTCACATCAGCGCCACCACTTTCCAGCGGCCAACGCAGTGTCATTCGTATTATGGAAAGAGGCGACCTTGATCGGCTGCATCTCGTCGAGGAGCCGCGCAGCGCTCCAGAACCGGACGAAGTCGAAATTGGCGTGCGCGCAACCGGCCTCAACTTTCGCGACGTTCTGAACGCACTGGGAATGTATCCGGGCGATGCCGGCGCACTGGGAAGTGAATGTGCCGGCATTATTACCCGCGTCGGTGAAAATGTTACAGGACTGAAGCCCGGCGATGCAGTCGTCGCGCTTGCTGGCGACAGCCTCGCAAGCCATGTCACCGTGAGCCAGAGGTTCGTCCTGGCGAAACCTGATTGCATAACTTTTGCGGAGGCCGTGACGCTTCCCAACACCTATCTGACTGCGGCCCTCTGCTATTCGATGGCTGGAGGTATCAAGCCCGGACAGCGCGTTCTCGTTCACGCTGCGGCCGGTGGTGTCGGTCTCGCGGCCATGCGCATGGCCTTGAATGCCGGCGCTGAAGTCATTGCGACAGCAGGGTCTGACGAAAAGCGCGCTTTTGTGCTGGGCGAAGGGGCAAAGTATGCCTTTGACTCGCGGTCAGCCAGCTTCGGCGATGCCATCGAGAAGGCAACCGGAGGTGAGGGGGTCGACATCGTCATCAACGCCCTGTCCGGAGACATGATATACGCAGGCATGCGTGTGATCCGCCCCGGCGGCGCGTTCATGGAAATTGGCAAGAACAATATATGGACGCCGCAGGAAGCCGCAGAACGCGCGCCGCATGTCAACTATCACATCGTCGACCTCGGTGATCAGATCATCGTCGATCCGAAGCAGGTTCGCACGTCCTTCCAGAGTATTCTCGACGCGATATCAGAAGGGGAGCTGGCACCGCTGCCCGTTCAGGCCTTCTCGCTGGCCAAGGCCAAGGATGCGTTTCGGTTCATGGCCAACGCGCGTCACATGGGCAAGGTCGTGATTGTGCCTGATCCCGAGCCAACAAACCGTATGACTGTCCGCTCTGACGGATCCTATATCGTCACCGGTGGCCTTGCAGGTCTGGGACTGGCTGTGGCACAGCGGCTCGCCGAACGGGGCGCAGGCGAAATCACACTGGTCAGCCGCTCTGGCAATAGCGCCCAAGCCCAGGAAACCGCCGCAAATCTGGCCCAGCAACACGATTGCATCGTTCGCGCGATTGCATGTGACATCGGGGATCCGGAATCCGTAGCTGAACTCTGGAAGCAACATGTATCCACACACTTGCCATTGCGAGGGATCATCCATGCCGCAGGTGTGCTTGATGACGCCCCCATCGGTGAACAAGACCGTGACAGGTTCCGCGCCGTGGCCGGGCCCAAGATCGATGGCGCACAAAACCTGATGAAGGCGTCCGGGCGTTCCCCGCTTGACTGGTTCGTGGCCTTCTCATCAAGCTCGGCCATGTTCGGCGGGCCTGGACAGGCAAACTATGCCAGCGCGAACGCCTGGCTCGACAGTCTTGCCGCAGGGGGGCGCGCTGCCGGACGGCCTATCACCAGCATTGGCTGGGGTGCCTGGGGTGAAGTCGGAATGGCAGCGCGCCTGTCCGATTCCGTCAGGGAACGCTGGGAGCGGATCGGCCTGGGTCAGATAGACCTTGAAGAGGGACTGGACGCGATGGAGCGGGTGGTCGGACAGGAAATGCCCTACGCGGCAGTTCTGAAAGCGAATATAGAGCTGCTTGCAGCTCAGAGCACGCCGCGTGTCCGCGCACTCTTCGGGCTGAGCGGCCTGGAGTCCCGAACGCAGGAAGAGCCGACCATCTCACTTGACCATGACATCCTCTCCGCGCCAGCAGACGAGCGAGCAGAGCTTATTGAGGCGTTTCTCAGGGGTCATGTCGGACGCGCGCTCGGGTACAGCGCGTCGACCATCGACGCATACAAGCCACTGTCAGACCTTGGCTTTGACTCCCTGATGGCCGTTCAGGTCCGGAATGCCATCAAGGCAGCGCTGCATGTCGACATCGGCTTGAGAGACCTGTTGAGCGGGACCACGATTACGGAAGTCGCGGCAAAGCTCGAACACAGCCTGGACGCGACTGATACCGCCTCCGCACCCGTCGAACAGGCAATGGATTGGGAAGAAGGCACGATCTGATACCGGCGCTGCGTGTTACCTGGGTCCGGTGGTGGGCGGTAACGGGCTCGAACCGCTGACCCTCTCGGTGTAAACGAGATGCTCTACCAACTGAGCTAACCGCCCTATCCGGTCGGTGGCTTGTGCTGAGAATTGCGCCAAAAAGCAAGAGTGCGCGTGTCAAAAAGCACGCTTTGCCCTCATTGGTCCGGCCAGGCGGCGACGTCGGCAACCCCCTGTGCGACCGGTGTATTGCCCGACGCCATCTCGAACACTCTGCTATTCATGCCCGCCTGTGTTGCGGATTCAGCCAGCACGGCGGCAACGTCATCGCGCGTCACCTTGCCACCGCGGTCAACATGATCTGCCAGCTCGACACGACCCTTGCCTTCATCATCGCTGAGTGTGATCGGCCGGACGATGACATAAGGCATGCCAGCGTCCTTGAGGTGCATGTCGGCGATCTGCTTGGCTTCAAGATAATGCCGAATGCCATCCGCCCCCTTTGAAGGGTCATCTGCGCCGACAGAACTGAGCATGACGAAACGGCTGACGTTCGCACGAGCCGATGCGTCTATCAGCGCAATGGCGCCATCGCGGTCGACATTGTCTGTCATATCCTTGCCGGTCTGGCCGCCCGAACCTGCTGCGAAGATCACGACATCCACATCATCGGCGACGTCGCCATGCAGATCGGTGAGGTCCGCCCGCCTGATTTCGCACCCCTCCGGAAGGACACTCGTGTCGGAACTCTCACGCGCCATGGCGACCGGCGTGTGGCCAGCGTCAGTGAGTTTTTGCACAAGGCGTGCGCCTGTATTGCCTGTCGCGCCTGCAACGAGAATTCTCATGGCGTGTCTCCTGTCTGTTTGATTTCCTGACAGAACAATGGCCGCAAGCGGGCAATGTTCCGCCTTGCGCACAGGCCACAAAAAAGCGGCCGCGTCATGAACGCGGCCGCCTCCTGTTGATGTGCAAGTATCTAGTGCGTGCGAACGGCGTCCGACGCGGATGATGGCTGGCCGGACAGGCTTGCCTGCAAGGCAGCCTCGTCGGCCTCGGACCAGACAATCGGGCTCAGCGGTTCGCTCAATGCCAGTTCAAGCACTTCATTGATGTCCGACACAGGCACGATCCGCAGGCCGGTCTTCACATTGTCCGGAATCTCCTCGAGATCCTTCTCGTTCTCTTCCGGAATGAGCACCGTCTTGATGCCGCCGCGCAGAGCCGCCAGGAGTTTCTCCTTCAGACCACCGATTGGCAGAACGCGTCCGCGCAGCGAAATCTCGCCCGTCATCGCGACCTCACGGTTCACCGGGATGCCGGTAAGCAGCGAGACGATGGCCGTAGTCATGGCCGCACCGGCACTAGGGCCATCCTTCGGTGTCGCGCCGTCCGGCACGTGCACGTGGATGTCGTTCGTGCTGAACACGGTCGGCTTTATGCCAAGGGCAACAGACCGCGACCGCACCAGCGAGCTGGCCGCCTGGATCGATTCCTTCATCACATCGCGCAAATTGCCCGTGACTTTCATATTGCCACGGCCAGGCATCTTGACCGCCTCGATCGTGAGAAGGTCACCACCGGATTCCGTCCAGGCCAGTCCCGTGACGGCACCAATCTGATCGGTCTCGTCAGCGAGGCCATAGCGGAATTTCCGCACGCCAGCATAATCGGCGAGGTTGTCTGATGAGATGGTCAGGCTGGTCAGCGATTCATCCGTTGCCAGCTTGCGCACCACCTTGCGGGCCAGACGCGCAATCTCGCGCTTCAGTGACCGGACACCGGCCTCACGCGTATAGTACCGCGCAAGGTCGCGAACGGCTTCGTCGGTGACAATCCATTCCTCGTCCTTCAGGCCGTGATCGCCCCGCACCTGAGGGATCAGGTGGCGCTTGGTGATCTCGACTTTCTCGTCCTCGGTATAACCGGCGATCCGGATGATCTCCATGCGGTCCAGCAAGGGCTGGGGCATGTTGAGCGAGTTCGCCGTGGTGACGAACATCACATCCGAAAGGTCGTAGTCGACCTCGAGATAGTGGTCGTTGAAGGTCGCATTCTGTTCCGGGTCGAGCACTTCGAGCAGGGCCGAAGCAGGATCGCCGCGATGGTCCATGCCCATCTTGTCGATCTCGTCGAGCAGGAAGAGCGGATTACCGCTCTTGGCCTTCTTCAGCGACTGCACGATCCGGCCCGGCATCGAGCCGATATAGGTGCGGCGGTGACCACGGATTTCGGACTCGTCACGCACGCCGCCCAGAGACACGCGAACAAAATCGCGTCCCGTGGCTTCGGCAATGGATTTGCCAAGCGAGGTCTTGCCGACGCCCGGAGGGCCAACCAGGCACAGGATCGGTCCTTTCAGCTTGCCGGTGCGCTTCTGCACGGCAAGGTATTCGAGGATGCGTTCCTTGACCTTTTCAAGGCCGTAATGGTCGTCATCAAGCTGTTTCTCGGCCTTGGACAGGTCCGTCTGGATATCCTTGCGCTGGCCCCAGGGCAGGGACAGCAGCCAGTCGAGATAATTGCGCACGACCGTGGATTCGGCCGACATCGGCGACATCTGGCGCAGTTTTTTGACCTCAGCCTCGGCTTTTGCGCGCGCCTCTTCAGAGAAGGGCGTATCGGCAATCTTCTGCTCGAGTTCGGCCACTTCGTCGCGTTCGCCGCCTTCGCCGCCCTGCTCACCCAGCTCGCGCTGGATCGCTTTCATCTGCTCGTTGAGGTAATACTCGCGCTGGGTCTTCTCCATCTGCCGCTTGACGCGGTTTTTGATCTTCCGCTCCATTTGCAGCATGCCCATTTCGCCTTCCATCAGGGCGAACACCTTTTCGAGGCGGTCCTTGATGTCGGGAAGCTCGAGCAATTCCTGCTTGTCGGAAATCTTGACCGAAAGCTGTGAGGCAACGGCATCGGCCAGTTTACCCGGCTCCGTCAGCTGGCCGATTGTGGAAACGGATTCCGGCGGGATCTTGCGGTTGAGTTTGACGTAATTCTCAAACTGCTCCTGCACGGCGCGCATCAGCGCTTGCACGTCACCGCCGTCACTATCGGCTTCCGGAATGGTTTCAACTTCAGCTTCGAAATAGTCGCCGCGGTCATGCAGCGTTTTCAGCCGTGCACGGGTCTGGCCCTCGACGAGTACCTTTACGGTGCCATCGGGCAGTTTCAGAAGCTGGAGAATGGTGGCCACGGTGCCGATCTCGTGCACGTCACCGGCGCCAGGATCATCGATCGCGGCGTCGCGCTGGGCCACCAGCATGATTTCATTGTCGCCCTCGTCGATCATTTCGAGCGCACGCACAGACTTGTCGCGTCCGACAAAGAGCGGAGCGACCATGTCAGGAAACACAACGATGTCCCGAAGCGGCAACACCGGAAGGTTTTTCAGTCTTGGCATTTGAATGCCTCCTTGGAATACGGGCCCCGCCTTGCGGCGACCCTTTTTACCCTGCCTGTCAATCATGACGAGAGTCGGGCGATTGACTAAGATGTGGATCGCGAGGGGCGCTGCTTCAACCCGAAGAATGCGCAAGATTCTGGGGAATTGGAAATACGCCTGAATTCAAGGCATGGCAGCGCGCCAGGCCCGGGCGCCAGAGGCTTCCCGCCTCTGATGCTTCAGGAATGCCTGCAGGACGCCCAATTCGGGGTCAGGCGCCATGTCGGCCGCCAGAAAGCGTATCTGTTCATAATACCAGCCCTGGGCGCCGAAACCGTTCAGCGCCTTGATCAGCTTGATCGGCGAATTCGGCCCGAATATGCCCGGGCCAATGCGCAAGCGCGATTCCCAGCGGTCGGCCGCCTCGATCTGGCCTGATAACAGCTTTATCGGCGTTGCCGTGTCGACACAGAGCGGCCGGCCGATTCCGATGAGGTCGGTTTCGCCCGCTGCGACGGCCGCATTCATGCCTGCGAGCGTTCGAAATCCGCCTGTCACCATCAGGGGCATGCTGGCACGATCCTGGACGGATTTCGCATAAGTGAGGAAATAAGCTTCCCGTTCGCGGGTTGAGCTGCGCTTCGGTTCCTCGAAGGAGGGCTCAAGGCCTTCCATGTCCATCATCCTGGGTTGTTCATAATTGCCACCGGAAATCTCGACAAAATCCACGCCAAGCGCGTTGAGCATGTCGATGACCATGAGGCAATCAACATGGCTGAACCCGCCCTTCTGAAAGTCAGCCGAGTTCAGCTTCACCGAAACCGAGAAGGCCGCTCCGCCTTCGATTTTCGTCTCGCGGACACAATCGGCAAGCAGGCGCGCGCGATTTTCCAGCGGACCGCCCCAATCGTCTTCGCGGCGATTGGCGAGGGGTGAAAGGAACGAGCTTAGCAGGTAGCCATGGGCAGCATGGACCTGAACGCCGTCAAACCCCACCTCTTTCGCCAGCCGGGTGGCACGACCGAAACCTTCGACGACATGCCGGATTTCATCCTGCGTCATCGCCCGAGGCTGGCCAAACTGTCCGCCCGGCAGGCCAAGCGCCACAGGGCTGGGCGCAGCGGGGCGCGGGTTGACGAGTTTCGGTGTCTGGCGCCCGGCATGGCTGACCTGCATGATGAACGCGGCCCCCTGCGATTTGGCGGCATCCACCCAGCGCGAGAACATGCCGATCTCGTCGTCACCGGCTTTTGCATCAATGACGACATTGCCCACGCGCTCCAGATGCTGGCGGTCTATCTGGACGTTTCCGGTGATCAGGCCGCCCGCCCTGCCCTCGGCCCAGCGGCGATAAAGTGTCGAATGCGCATCAGTTACCCGGTTGCGCGGATCAGCGAGTCCCTCTGTCATGGCGGCCTTCACCAACCGGTTCGGGAACGTCAGGCCACTCTGCAGGGTTAACGGGGTATTAATCGTGACGGGCATTATGCTCTCCCAATATCGACACTGAGTCGCGTGCCCATTAAGGGAGACCAAACATGGCCGCCGCCAATCAAGCAAAGCTGTTCGACGCAATGATACCAGATTCTTCGGGATATTCGGCCAAGGATATTGAAGTCCTTGAAGGCCTCGAGCCCGTTCGCAAGCGGCCGGGCATGTATATCGGCGGCACCGACGAGCGTGCCTACCATCACCTGTTCGCAGAAGTGCTGGACAATTCGATGGACGAAGCGGTCGCCGGCCATGCAACGCGGATCGAGATCAAGCTCGAAAGCGACGGATTCCTGACCGTTTCGGACAACGGGCGTGGCATTCCGGTCGATCCGCATCCGAAATTCCCCAAGAAATCAGCCCTTGAAGTCATCATGACCACGCTTCACTCGGGCGGCAAGTTCTCCGACAAGGCTTATGAAACCGCCGGCGGACTGCATGGCGTCGGGATCTCCGTTGTCAACGCCCTGTCGGACCTGGTCGAGGTTGAAGTGGCGCGGGACAAGATACTCTACCGCCAGTCATTCTCCCGCGGACTGCCGAAGGGAAAACTTGAAAAGGTTGGCGCAGCGCCAAATCGGCGTGGAACGAGCGTGAAATTCCGCCCGGACCATCAGATTTTCGGCGAGAAGCTTCGCTTTCGCCCGGCTCGCCTGTTCCAGATGGCGCGATCGAAGGCCTATCTCTACCGCGGCGTCGAAGTGCGCTGGAACTGTGATCCGGCCCTTCTGCCGGAAGATTCGAAAATCCCGGCCGAAGCCGTGCTTTCCTATCCAAATGGTCTCGCCGACCAGCTGGGCGAAGTTTTCGATGACAAGGTCACGATCACCGAAACCGCCTTCACTGGCCTTGTCGACATGAACAAGGAAGGCAAGGTTGAATGGGCGATTGCCTGGACCCGCGCCGGTTTTGGCGAGGCGGACGGCTTTGCCCGCTCATACTGCAACACGATCCCGACGCCCGAAGGCGGCACACATGAGGCCGGTTTCCGGTCGGCCATCACCAAGGGCCTGCGCAACTTTGCCGAGCTGACCGGCCAGAAAAAGGGCGCCGACATCACGGCCGAAGATATCATGGGCCATTCGGGCCTTTTGCTGTCTGTCTTCATCCGCAACCCGGAATTCGTTGGCCAGACGAAGGACAAGCTGTCGACCACGGCGGCCTTCCGCCTTGTTGAAAATGCCGTGCGCGACCGGTTTGACCACTGGTTGGCCGGAAGCCCGAAGGAGTCCGAGAAGCTGCTCACCTGGGCGATTGACCGGGCCGAGGAGCGCGCCAACCGCCGCAAGCAGAAAGAGATCAGCCGCAAGTCCGTCACCAAGCGCCTGCGCCTGCCCGGCAAGCTGGCCGACTGCGCCGAGAAGGGGCCTGAAGGCACCGAGCTGTTCCTCGTTGAGGGCGACTCGGCTGGCGGCAGCGCCAAGCAGGCGCGCGACCGGAAAACGCAGGCCATCCTGCCTTTGCGCGGCAAGATCCTGAACGTGGAAAGCGCCTCGGCCGACAAGCTGGCAGGCAACCAGGAACTCAACGATCTCGCCCTCGCGCTCGGCACCCAGCTTGGCCGCAAGTTCGATCTTGATGAATTGCGCTATGAGCGAATCATCATCATGACCGATGCGGACGTTGACGGCGCCCATATCGCAGCGCTGCTGATCACTTTCTTCTACCGCATGACACCGGGTCTGATAGAGAGTGGGCGCCTGTTCATGGCGATGCCGCCGCTGTTCCGCCTGTCGAACAAGGGTACGATTGCCTATGCGATGGACGAGGCCCACCGCGCCGAAGTGATGGCCAAGCATTTCAAGCCGAACCAGAAGGTCGACATGACCCGATTCAAGGGCCTTGGCGAGATGAACCCTGCTCAGCTGAAGGAAACCACGATGAACCCGGCTACCCGCACGCTGGCGCGCATCACGCTGCCGGATTCGCTGGACGAACTGACCGAACTGAAGCCGGGCGACCTGATCAACACGCTGATGGGCAAGAAGGCCGAAACCCGCTTCAAGTTCATCCAGGAAAACGCGGCCTTTGTGGACGAACTGGATATCTGATTCTGCCCTCTTCTTCCTTGTGAGATGAATTGAGGATGAAGGGTCAAGGCGTCACGGCGAGCGGCGGGATTCGTGCGCCATCCGAGTCGATCTATCACCAGATATGGTGACTATGCATCCATGATTCCGCTCAACTCCCCTCCGCAATCCTAACCAATGCCGCGTCCATGAACGGGATGACTGAAGGCACGACCAAGGGACGTTCGTTGGCGATAAGGGCGAAGACAAGGGTCTGGCCACTGGCTGTGATGAGGTAGCCGGAGAGGGCGTTGGTGCCTTTGAGGGTGCCCGTCTTGGCGACGATGCGTGCTTCCAGAATTGTACCCCGGAAGCGGTGCCGGAGCGAGCCATCGCGGCCGCCGACGGGAAAGGTGGCGCGCCAGTCATCGCCCCAGTCCTGCGCCGCGGCGTGGCGCAGGAGCGTGACAATCGTCCGTGGGCTGACACGGTTATAGACCGACAGGCCGGAGCCGTCGAACAGGTCGTGCCCGTTGGCCGGGGCGCCGGCCTCTTCCAGCAGGGCGGTGACGCGGGTCAGTCCGGCCCCGGCCGCGCCGTCTTCGGACAGGTGGCCGAGATGGCGCAGCAGGAGCTCGGCATAGAGGTTCTGGCTGTCCTTCGAGACCGCCGCAAGCGCATCGGGAAAGGACAGTGAGGGGAGCGAGGCGAGCGGCGCGGAGCCGGCCTCCAGCGCGGTGAGGGCGGCGGCGTCTGCGCCCGCGAGGCCCGGTGTGCGGTGGCGCGCGGTGGCGGGGGCGTCGACGGTGAGGCCGCGCGCAGCGAGCAACGCGCTGAAGCGCCGGGCGGCGAGCGCTGCCGGATTGTCCACTCCGAGCCGGTAGGACCGCGCGGGCGAACCGGGCGGGACATGGCCGAAGACGCGGACCGTGTCTGCGCCGGGCGGCCTGGCAATGACGAAATCGTCTGTCTCGGAGGCTGCGGTGATGGTTTCGTTCAGAATCGCATAGGCGGCGGCACCATCGGCCCAGGCGACGATGGCGGGGTCGCCCTCTGTGGCGGCGGGCGTGACGCTGAGCGTGAGGGCATTGTCATTCAGGGTGAGGGCGGAGACAGCCGTGCCGTCATCGGCCTGCAGGTCTTCCCAGCTCCAGCCAGGAGGCCAGCGGTCGTGCGGGAACCATGTGTCGTCGCCAATCACGCGGGTGATATGGGTGAGGCCGCTGGCGGCAACGGCGTCTGCGAGGTGGGCGAGGCAACTTGTCTCGCAGTCGGGCGCGTCGCTGAGGGCCGGGTCGCCGCGCCCGTGCAGGACGAGGGTCGGCGGGGCAGCTTCCCCTGCGTCTTCGAGCGTCACATGTGTGGCGAGGCGGGGGGCCATGAGAGCGAAATCATCCTGCCAGCGATAGACGGCTGCGGTGGTGAACAGTTTTGTATTGGAGGCGGGCAGGAAGCGCTGGTCGGGATTGAGGGCGGCGATCTCGCGGCCCTGCATGTCGGTGACGAGGAGGCCCCAGCGCACGCCCTGGAGTTCCGGCGGCTGGAGGATGGAGTCCAGATCGCGCTGCAGGGGCGAGACGCAGGCGGCGAGGACGAGGAAGGCGAGGCAGAGGACGGCCTGGGCGGGGGTTTGCATGGGGGGCCTCTTCGCACTCGCGGATGAGGCATAGTCTTAGCGGGCCGGGTCCGGGCGGCAAGCTCTTGCGGATGGCAATCGGTCCTCGATCGATTGCTTATCCTTTTCAGCCCGCCTAAATGCTCAATATGAGCATAGTCCTGGATATTCTCGCGGCGCAGTTGAACCCTGTTGTTGGTGACATCAATGGCAACCTGGCGCTGGCGCGCGAGGCCTATGCCGAGGCGCGGGAGCGGGACGCGGACCTGTTGGTGCTGAGCGAGCTGTTCATCCTCGGCTATCCGGCAGAAGACCTGGTGCTGAAGCCCTCGGCGGTGGAGCTTTCCATGGCAGCGGTCAGGACGCTGGCCGAGGAGACGGCGGACGGGCCGTCCATCCTGATCGGGTGCCCATGGGCAGAGGATAGCAAGGTGCACAATTCCAGCGTGCTGTTGCAGGCCGGTAAAGTGGCCGGGCGCTGTGATAAGCGCGAACTGCCCAATTATGGCGTGTTCGACGAGAAGCGCATCTTTGCGCCGGGCGAAGGCGCACCCTTCGTGTTCACGCTGAAGGGCGTGAAAGTGGGCGTCGCGATCTGTGAGGATATCTGGTTCGACCGGGTGCCGCTGGCGCTGAAGGCGGCAGGCGCGCAGATGCTGGTGGTGCCGAACGGGTCGCCGTGGCGCCGGACGGTGCATGAGGAACGCCACTCGACCTTTTCCGCCTGGCGCAAGACAGGCGTGCCCTACCTGTTCGTCAACCAGGTGGGCGGACAGGACGAACTGGTGTTTGACGGGTCGAGCTATGCCGTGGACGATGATGGCACCGAGCACCAGCTGCTGGGGGATTTCGAGACCGGCACGGCGATGGTCTCATTCGACGGTGCGACCGGCAGTTTCCAGAGTGGGCCAAAGGAAACGCTGACCGAGGGCTGGGAAGCGGAGTATCGCGCAGCCGTTCTGGCGCTGGGCGATTATGTGAACAAGAACCGGTTCCCCGGCGTCGTTCTGGGCATGAGCGGCGGCATCGACAGCGCGCTGACGGCGGCGATTGCAGTCGATGCGCTTGGAGCAGAGCGCGTCTGGTGCGTGATGATGCCGTCGAAATATACGAGCAGCGACAGTTTGGAAGACGCAAAGGCCTGTGCCGAGATGCTGGGCTGCAAGTATGACATCATCAATATCCGCCCCGGCGTTGATGCGCTGGACGAGATGCTGGCAGGCCAGTTTGCCGGGACAAAGCCGGATACGACGGAAGAGAACATCCAGTCACGCCTGCGCGCGGTGACGCTGATGGCCCTGTCGAACAAGTTTGGCCAAATGGTGGTGACGACAGGCAACAAGAGCGAGATGGCCGTGGGCTATGCGACGCTCTATGGTGACATGTGCGGCGGCTACAATGCGCTGAAGGATTTCTACAAGACCGAAGTGTTCCAGCTGGCCAGGTGGCGCAACACAACCATACCGCGCGGAGCGCTGGGGCCCGGTGGTGAAGTGATCCCGATGCGGATTATCACCAAGCCGCCATCGGCTGAACTGCGCGAGGACCAGCGCGACGATGACAGCCTGCCGCCCTATGACGTGCTGGACGATATCCTGCGCGGCCTTGTGGAACTGGAAGAAGACATTGATGACATCCTGGCGCGCGGGCATGACGTGGCGACGGTGCGCCGGATAGAGCATCTGCTTTACATCGCGGAGTACAAGCGCCGTCAGGCCCCGCCCGGCGTGAAAGTGGGCGGCAAGAATTTCGGGCGCGACCGCCGCTATCCGATTACAAACAGGTTCCGCGACGACTGAAAGCCGCTGTTTCAGGAAACCGGCTTCACCGCTTCGGAGTGTTCGATAAGGATCTGAAGCACCGAAAGGCAATCCAGCATGATCCGTTTCCTGCGCGCCGAAGCGCGATGGCTCTTCGCGGGCTTCCTGTTGTGCCTCGCGTCCAGTTTCGGCCAGACCTATTTCATCTCGCTGTCGAATGACGTGCTGATGGCGCGCTTCAGCCTGAGCCATGGCGGGATCGGGCTTGTCTATGCACTGGCGACGACTACGAGCGCGCTGATCCTGCTGGAATTCGGCAAGCTGGTGGACCGCGTGTCGACCCGCACCGCGGCGGTGATTGTTTCGGCAGGACTCGCTGGGGCGTGCCTGCTGATGGCGATGACGCAAGCGGTGTGGATGCTGTTCTTCGCTTTCCTGGGCCTGCGCCTGTTCGGGCAGGGAATGATGAGCCAGGTGTCAATGACCGCGACCGGACGCTGGTTCGATGCGCGCCGGGGCCGGGCGCTGAGCATCGTGACGCTGGGCTACGCAGCCGGGATTGCGTTCACGCCGGCATTGGCCGTGGCCGGACTGGCGGCGCTTGGCTTTCGTTCACTGTGGCTGATTGCAGCCGCTGTCATGCTGGTGGTTGCCCTGCCCGTTTTCTACGTGCTGCTGTCGCGCGAGCGCGTGCCGTCGGGGTCGGCGCTAGCGGACGGGACTGGCGTGGCCCGTGAGAAAACCAGCTGGCGGCGGCGCAATGTGGTTCGCGCACCGGCCTTCTGGTTCATGCTGACCGGCATGCTTTGCCCTGCCTTCATGATGACCAGCCTGTTGTTCCACCAGCTGAACCTGATTTCCGTGAAGGGGTGGGACATGGTGCAGTATGCCTCGGCCTTCTCCGTGTTCGCGACGGTGCAGGTTGGCGCGTCGCTGCTGGCGGGCGGCCTGATCGACCGGTTCAGCGCGCGCCGGATGCTGCCGCTTTACCTGTTGCCGATGGCGCTGGGCATGATCTCACTGGGGCTGGTGGGCGAGTTCTGGGTCGTGTGGCCTGTCATGGTGCTGATCGGGTTCACAGCGGGGTTTGACAGTGCGCTTTCCGGGGCGATCTGGCCGGAACTGTTCGGCCTGAAATATCTCGGCGAATTGCGCGCGCTGACCTTTGCGTTCGTGGTGGGTGCCTCGGCCGTGTCGCCGCTGCTGACCGGCTACCTGATCGATCATGGCATTGCGTTCCCGACGCAGCTGCTCGGCATGGGACTCTACAGTCTGGCGGCAAGCGGGGTCATGCTGGTCCTACAGCCGCGTTTGTTCGCGATTGCGTCTGATGCATCCAGAAGACCAGCCTGAAGAAGCGCCTATTCTACCGGGCCTTCGCCGACGCTGGCTGCCAGCGCGGCGTTCTGTTCCGCTTCAGCGCGGATACCGGCCACCTGATCGAGCGTGATGTCTGATGCATCGCCATAGCCCGTGATAGGCGACGGCAGGATGCCGTGCACGGCGACGACCTCGTCATATAGCAGCCATGCCTTGGCGGCATCCGCACAGGTCACCCGCACCCACTCATCTTCCTGACCCTTGGTGGCCTGGATATCGGTGACGTCCATCAGCTCGGCTTCGTTGATGTCATATTCGATGCCGGCATAGGAAAGGATCGCGAAGCCTTCGCCTAGATAGCGCAGGTAGTTCAGCTGTTCGCCCTGCTTGAGGTTCAGCATCTGCATGCTGCCCGCATCGCTGATATATTCGATCTGGGCGTCCTGATTGAGCGTAACCGGGAAGGTTTTCGTGGCGACGAAGAATTCCAGTTCGTCAGCCGAAACGCGCGGATTGTTCCAGAGCTGGTAATTGGCTAGTTGCGGCAGGGTGCAGTCTATCTCCTGCGGCGCGGCCGGGTTCGGGCTGGACCGGCCCATGACGCTGACCCCCTCATCGAGCACGACAAAGCCCGCCGGGTATTCGCCCGGCCAACCGGGAGAAATGTACCAGCCTTCGCCATAGCCGGAGAGTTTGGCAAAGTCCGGCGCCACATAGTCACTGCCTTGCGGCGTTTCGCTGAGGGAGCCGGGCTCGGCCATCTCATTGCCCTCATTGGGTACAATTTCGCTTTCACTTGGTGTGTCCGCGGACTGGCCACAGGCCGCCAGAACGACCGCCGCAACCGTTGCGGCCAAGATGCTGCCAAATTTCATGTCCCACTCCTCTGGGCGACTCGCTTGAGTCTCGATGATTAGCACAAACAATAGCAAGATTGTGACGCTGATGCCTTGGCTTTTTCGGCAATTTGATGTCGAAAGCGGCTTGGAATGACTGGAAAACAACGCCCATGACCCACCCGATTGTCCGTTTTGCCCCTTCGCCCACCGGGCGCCTGCACGTTGGCAACGTGCGCACGGCCCTGATCAACTGGCTGTTTGCGCACGCGAAGGGCGGCAAATTCATCCTGCGCATCGATGATACGGACGTGGAACGCTCGACAAAGGCCTATGAAGACGGCCTGCGCGAGGATCTGACCTGGCTCGGACTCGTCTGGGCGGACACGTTCAGCCAGTCCGACCGGTTTGGAGAATATGACAAGGCCGCCGCTCGCCTGAAGGAGATGGGCCTTCTGTACGCCTGCTACGAGAGCGCCGACGAGCTGGAGCGCAAGCGCAAGATCGCCCTCTCGCGCGGGCGACCCCCGGTCTATGACCGCGCCTCGCTGGACCTGAGCGATGCCGAGAAGGCGAAGCTGGAAGCCGATGGCGTCAAGCCGCACTGGCGGTTCAAACTGTCCGGCAACCGGGTGGAATGGGACGACCTTGTTCGCGGGCCGCAGAGCATCGACACGTCGAGCCTGTCAGACCCGGTGCTGATTCGCGAGGATGGCTCCTATCTCTACACGATGCCTTCGGTGGTGGACGATATCGATGCGAAGATCACGCATGTCGTGCGTGGCGAGGACCATGTGACCAATTCCGGCGCGCAGATCGAAATCTTCCTGGCGCTGGGCGGCACGGCGCCGCAAATGGCCCACACGCCGCTGCTGATCGGCGCGGACGGACAGGGCCTGTCGAAGCGGCTCGGCTCGCTGTCGATGGGCGAGCTGCGCGCGCAGGGCTATGAGCCGATGGCGATTACCAGCCTGCTGGCCAAGATCGGCACGTCGGACAATGTCGAGGCGCGCACCAGCCTTGATGAACTGGCGAAGGAATTCGACTTTGGCAAGATCGGCCGGGCGCCGGCACGGTTTGACGAGGCAGACCTGTTGTCGCTCAACGCTGCCATCCTGCACGGCCTGCCTTTTGATGCGGTGAAGGATCGGCTGGCGGCGATTGATCCGAAGGCCGCCGATGAAGCCTTCTGGACCGTGGTGCGCCAGAACTGCTCGCTGTTGCCGGACGTGTCAGCCTGGGTCGATGTCGTGTTTGGCGATGTGGCGCCGCTGGTCGATGCCGAGGACAAGGACTTCGTTCTGCAGGCCGCTGACCTGCTGCCCGAAGGCGAGTTGACCGCCGAGACCTGGAGCGAGTGGACCAACGCGGTGAAGGCCGCCACGGGCCGCAAGGGCAAGGGCCTGTTCATGACCCTGCGCAGGGCGCTGACGGGTCAGGAACACGGGCCGGACATGGCAAGCCTCTTGCCGCTGATCGGGCGGGAGCGGACGCGGGCGCGGCTGAAGGCGGCTTAAAAACCCTCACCTCCCACTGCCCTCGGCAGTGGGAGGTGAGGACCTATTCTTCCTCGATCAGTTGAACCAGCACCATCCCCTCGGCGACCTGCTCTCCGACTGTGCCCGAGACGGCCTCCACGACGCCATCGCGCGGGGCGGAGAGGCTGTGTTCCATCTTCATGGCTTCCATGACGGCGAGCGTGTCGCCGCGCGCGACCGTGTCACCCGCCTTCACGTTCATCGCGATGATCTTGCCGGGCATCGGCGCCTTGACCGAATCGCCGCCGAGCAGGGCTTCGACATCGGCGTCATAGTCCGGTACGTCGACCAGTACACTGTCGCCTGCCGTAGTGACGGCGTAGCGGCGGGGCGAGAGGTCGGTGACGAGGGGCAGCGGCAGGTCCTGATCGACATCGAACTCATTGGGGTCGATCCAGTCGGCATCGCCGCCGACCGCGACCATCACCTTGCGCATCGGTGCGCCATTCATGCGCCAGCCATCCTTCACGTCCCATGGCTGGGCCGCGCCGGAGGCATCAAGCTGGACGTCGCAGACGGCGATGACAGAAGCGTGCTGGTGGGAGTCTGGTGCGGCTGTGAGCGCGTCGCCCTGTTCGGCGATCCAGTTCACGTGGTGGGTGGCGTCAAGGAAGGCATCAGACATGGCGCAGCGGCGCAGGAAGCCGGCATTCGAGGGGACGCCGACAAGCTGGGTATGGGCGAGCGTGTCGATCAGGCGATCGACAGCCTCGTCGCGGTCATCGCCGAAGACGATCAGCTTGGCGATCATGGAATCGTAGGCTGAAGGCACGCGGTCGCCGGTTTCAAAGCCTGTGTCCCAGCGGATCAGATCGCCGTCGACGGGTTCGAGCAGGCCGAATTCGAGGATCAGGCCGGCGCCGGGGCGGAAGCCGTCTGACGGGTCCTCGGCGCAGATTCGGGCCTCGACTGCGTGGCCGCTGAGCGTGATCTCGTCCTGCACAAGGGGCAGTTCGCCGCCGCCAGCGACGTGCAGCTGCCATTCGACCAGATCGGTGCCCGTGACCATTTCAGTGACCGGATGTTCGACCTGCAACCGGGTGTTCATTTCGAGGAACCAGAAACTGTCGACGCTGAGCGGGCGGCTGCCATCGACGATGAACTCGATCGTTCCGGCACCTTCGTATTTCACAGCCTTCGCGAGTTTCACGGCGGCGTCTGTCATCGCGGCGCGAACATCATCCGGCATGCCGGGCGCGGGGGCCTCTTCCAGCACTTTCTGGCGGCGGCGCTGGAGCGAGCAGTCACGCTCGAACAGGTGAACGACATTGCCGTGGGCATCGCCGAAGACCTGGACTTCGATATGGCGCGGCTGTTCGACCAGTTTTTCCAGCATGACGCGGCCATCACCAAAGGCCGCTTCGGCTTCGCGCACGGCGCTTTCCAATTCGTCCTTCAGAGCCGATGCCTTGGAGACCAGACGGATACCCCTGCCCCCGCCGCCTGCGATGGCCTTGATGAGCAGCGGGTAACCGACGTCTTTCGCAGCGGCCGTCAGCGTCTTCAGGTCCTGCGCTTCACCGCGATAGCCGGGCAATACAGGAACGCCTGCTTCCTCGGCAATGCGCTTGGCTTCGTCCTTCAGGCCCATGGACCGGATGGCGGAGGGCGGAGGGCCAACCCAGATGAGGCCGGCATTGCGCACATCCTCGGCAAATTCGGCATTCTCCGACAGGAAGCCGTAGCCGGGATGGATTGCGTCGGCGCCGGTGGCCTTGGCGGCAGCGAGGATGCGGTCTGCGCGCAGGTAGCTGTCGGATGCCGGGGCCGGGCCGATATGCACAGCCTCGTCTGCCTCGCGGACGTGTTTGGCGCGGGCGTCAGGGTCGGAATAGACAGCAATGGTGCGGATGCCGAGGTCGCGGCAGGTGGCCATGATGCGGCAGGCGATTTCGCCGCGATTGGCGATGAGGAGGCTTTTGATCATGGCCGCAGCAAGACCCGATTTTGCCCAAAAAGACAAGTTGCGGGGTCAAGCAATGCGCTGGACGGACCGGGACCGGTGAACTGTTGCGACCAGCACGAAGCTGATAATCATCAAGAGATACCATGAGCCGAGTTTGGCGAGCGACACCATTTCCCAGCCATCCTCCTGCCCCGGATAGGCCCAGGCGCGGGCGAAGGTGCCGAGGTTTTCCGCGAACCAGATGAAGAGCGCGACCAGCAGGAACCCGACGATCAGCGGCATTCTGCGCCAGGCAACATCCGGGCGGAAACGGACCCATGAGCGGCCATAGATCAGGAGGGTGGCTGCGAAGAGAGCGAGGCGCACATCCGGCAGCCAGTGATGGGCGAAGAAGTTCACATAGATGGCGACCGCCAGCAGGCCCTGCAGCCAGAGCGGCGGGAAGTGGGTGAAGCGGAAGGCGAAGATGCGCCAGACGCGGGCAAGATAGGAGCCGACGGCGGCATACATGAAGCCGGAGAAGAGCGGCACGGCGCCGATACGCAGGAAACTCTCCTCGGGATAGATCCAGCTGCCGGCTTGCGTCTTGAAGAGTTCCATTACGGTGCCGACCACGTGGAAAACGAGGATGATCCGGGCCTCTTCCCACGTCTCCAGACCCGACAGGAGCATAATGGCCTGGATGCCGATGGCCGCGATCACAAGGAAGTCGTAGCGCGATACGGGCGCGCCTTCGGGGTAGAACAGGAATGTCGCCAGCAGGAGGGCGAGCATGGCGCCGCCGAACAGGCAGGCCCAGGCCTGCTTGATGCCGAAGGCGAGGAATTCGAACGCCGCCTGACTGACGGGACCGCGCACCCAGCGGGCGTGGAGAGCAGCGCGGGCGTCATGCAGGCGGCGCTGCAAGCGGGTGGCGGGGGGCGGCGTGGGGGTGGACGTCATGCCATGTCCCTCGGCCCGGAAGCAGGCAGGTTTGAGACCGCTCCGGGGTCGTCCGGGGGTGAAATTCCGACTTTGTTACGACTGCTGCGTGTCGTAAGGATTAACCCTAGTCAATCGAGGGGACTAATTATGGCTTATGCTTCGGGAGTTCAGTTGAGCGGTCTTGCCGGCGTCATTGGGGCGGCAGTGGGCGGCTATATCGGCTACACACAGGCCGCCGATGTCAGCAATTTGCCACCCATAGCGGGCGCAATGATTCTGGGCGGCGTCGGCCTTGTTGCAGGCAGCGCCGGGGCGTTCCTGCTGAAGTCGGCGATGCAGTTCGTTATCTATGTCATAATGTTCGGCGTGCTGGTCTATGTCTTCCAGACCCCGATCACCAATATGACAGGGATTAACCCGGTGGCTGCGACACTTGAATTCCTTGGTGACATGGGATTGCCGGTCAAGACCGCGACTGAGAAGCTGATTAGCGAGCCCAATTAGGCTTTCGCTTTTCGAGAAAGGCGGCGATGCCTTCCTTGCCTTCGTCTGACGCCCGGCGGGCAGCAATGCGGCGGGCCGTATCGTGACCGAGATCCTTGTCGATGACCTCGCCGGTGACATCGGCGACAAGCTTCTTGGCATCGGCAATCGCCCCCGGCGCAGCAGCGAAGACAAGGTTGGCGAGATGCTCTTCCATCGCCGTCATGCCGGCCTGGTCGTCCACGACATAGTGAACGAGGCCCATGCGCTCGGCATAGTCGGCATCGAAGGTTTCCGCGGTGACAAACAGGGCGCGGGCCCAGCGCGGGCCGATGGCGTCGATCACATAGGGGCTGATGGTTGCTGGCGTGAGGCCGAGGCGGACTTCGGAGAAACGAAATTTCGTGCCTTTCATGGCGACTGCCACGTCGCAAGCAGCAACGAGGCCTGCACCGCCCCCCATGGCCGCGCCATGCACGAGGGCGAGTGTCATCTGCGGCATGTCGAAGAGTGACTGGAGCATGGCAGCGAGGCGTTCAGCGTCGCGTTCATTGTCTTCCCTGGTGTGGAGTTCGGCGGCCTGTTTCATCCAGTTGAGGTCAGCCCCGGCGGAGAAGGACGGGCCATTGCCGCGCAGGATCATCATCCGGATGGTTTCCTGATCGGCGATCGCGTCGAACGCATCTGTCAGTTCCTCGATGACCAGCGCGTTGAACGCATTGTGCACGTCGGGCCGGTTGAGCGTGACGACCGCGAGGCCTTCCTGCGTCGCTGCAAGACGAATGGTTTCATAGACGGGGTCGGTTACGGTGTCGGTCATGGGATATCCTGACGTTTGATGGGCCGTTCGGTTCCGGCAGCCTGCCGGTAGTGACTGGACGGACGCAAGGCGGGTTTCTCGACACTATGCCAGAGAAGCAGGCTCGCGGCGAATACGATTAATCCCGTAACCATAAAGCCTGCAACAGGCCCGAGCGTGGCAAAAACACCAAGCATCACAAGCGCCTGCAGGATCGGGAAGTGGGTGATGTAGAGGCCATAGCTGATATCGCCGAAGCGGGCAGCGTTGAGGACCGGGCCGGGCATGAAGGCGATGGCGGCAATCAGGCCGGTGAGGCCTGCGGCGCACAAGGGCTCAAGCGCCGAATGCGCGAACGAAGCGGCCGTGAGGACGAGACCTATAACGCCGAACACGTACGGGCGGGCCTTGGCGATGTCCCAAACCTGCCAGAGCGCAATGCCGCTGGCGAAGAAGGCCATCTGGCCGGGCAGCTGGCGGGCGACCATGGCGGCGGCGGGGTGGTCAAAGAAATGGGGCAAGGCAAGGCGCCATGCCTCCCCGCCCGCATAAAGCAGCGCGATGCCGAGCCACCAGAGCGCGCCCATGCGGCGCAGGACGACCGCAATGAACGGCAGGACAACATAGAACATGACCTCGATCTTGAGCGTCCAGAGCGCGCCATTGACCTCGGTGAAGCGGTTCGCCTCGAACAGGCCCGGCAGGTTCGGTGCGAGGAAATTCAGGAAGGTGAGGTTTGCGGCTAGGTAGGCAAGGACGCCGGCAAGATCGCCGCTGAGGATGAGCGAGATGATCGCGGGAATGAGGATGACAGTCGCATAGGCCGGATAGAGCCGCCGGACGCGCTTGCCGGCATAGTCTGACAGGGTTTGCGCGCGGGCGAGCGAGCCGGAGACGAGCGCGCCGGAGGTGATGAAGAAGCCCTGGATTGCGATCTCGGCGCCCTGCCCCAACCAGAGTTCGCCCGGACCGAACGGGTCAATCGCCGTCAGGGCCACGGCGTGGAACACGACGACCATGGAGGCGAAAACCAGACGCAGCAGGTCGAATCGGTTTGTCTGCACGGGCGAAATCCTCCGGCGACACTGGTCACAGCCAGAGGCGGGAAAATCAAGCCTGCGCGTGCCCCGGCCTGTTTAAACGCCTTCGCGGCCGAACACGCGCATATCAGTGCACCAGCGCTTGAACTTGGCTTCATCGACATCGCCCGCACCGCCAAGGATGGTGTGGTGCAGCGGCTTGAAGCCGGACAGGCCGAGGACGCCGCGCTCGAGCGCACGCAGGCTGCCGGCATCCATGCCGAAACGGTAGACCAGGCCGGGCATGCCCATGGTGATGACCGTGCGGGCGGACTTGCCCTTCATCATCTGCTCGGGCCATTTGTGGGCGCTGTCGGAGGCGGCGAGGAAGAATTCTGCGCGCGCCGCCTGTTCGAAGAAGGCCCGCAGCTTGGCTGGCATGCCGCCGAGCCAGAGCGGAAAGGCGATCAGCAGGTGATCAGCCTCTGAGATCTTCCGGCGTTCGTTCAGCACGGGTTCCGGTGGCGGTGTGGCGAAGTCGTCCGGCGTGCTGAGGAAGCCGAAATCGAGACTTCCGACGTTGATGCGCGAGACGGCGTGGTCTTCCTGCACCGCGCCTTCGGCATAGGCATCGCACAGGGCGTGAATGAGGTGCCGGGGGGCCGGGTCCGGGTGGCCGTCGATGATGCAAATCCTTGCCATGGCGGGTCTCCTCTGCGTGCTGTCCCGTGGCAATATGAGCTTCAACAGGCGGGTTTGCTCCATACGGACTTCTCCCTAGGCGGGCGAAATGCAAAGAGGGCCCGCCAGCGGCAGGCCCTCCCCCGGTCCATGTCAAATGCGGTTACTGACTATCAGCCAGATCAATCGCGGACACGGATGTTCCTGTCCTGTCGCCCTGCGCGGCGTATACCGCCTCGTAAAGCTCATCCTCGGTGACGATGCGGTTCTGGTCGAGATCGAATTTGGTGAACTTGGCGATGGCTTCGGACTCGCTGGCGCGGCGCGTGCCGGTCTGATGGGAGACATATTCGTCTTCGGAAATCAGGCCGTCACCATCAAGGTCAAACTGGGTGAAGGACGGCATCTGCCGGGCCTGTGCGGCCGGCGAGGCGGCCATGGCCGCCGCCAGAATGATCGCTGCCTGTCTCACCATGCCGTCTCCTCATTGCCTGCCGGGCCACACCCCTTCAACAACAGACGCTACAGCAAGCCGCCCTTAATTGGGCGTGAAAATCAGTTCACGAACAAGATGTAATGTTCACATCCTGAACACGCCGAAGCCGCGTTCGGGGAATGGGGCGTTTAGGCTGGCGGAGAGGGCGAGGCCGAGGACGCGGCGGGTGTCGGCCGGGTCGATGATGCCATCGTCCCAGAGACGGGCGGTGGAGAAATAGGGGTTGCCTTCGGCCTCGTAGAGATCGCGGATCGGCTGTTTGAAGGCCTCTTCTTCCGGCGCAGGCCAGTCGCCGCCCTTGCGCTCGATGCCTTCGCGCTTGACCGTGGCGAGCACGGACGCGGCCTGCTCGCCGCCCATGACGGAGATGCGGGCGTTCGGCCACATGAACAGGAAGCGGGGGCCATAGGCGCGCCCGCACATGCCGTAATTGCCTGCCCCGAAACTTCCGCCCGTCACCACGGTGAACTTGGGCACGCCGGCGGTGGCAACGGCGGTGACCATCTTGGCGCCGTCCTTGGCGATGCCGCCGGCCTCGTATTTCGAGCCGACCATGAATCCGGTGAGGTTTTGCAGGAAGACGAGCGGGATGCGGCGCTGGTCTGCCAGTTCGATGAAGTGGGCGGCCTTCTGGGCGCTCTCGGAGAAGAGGATGCCATTGTTCGCCAGGATCGCGACGGGCATGCCGTAGAGCCGGGCAAAGCCGCAGACCAGGGTTTCGCCATAGAGCTTCTTGAACTCGTGGAATTCGGAGCCGTCGACCAGGCGCGCGATGACTTCGCGGGCATCATAGGTTTCCTTCAGGTCCGGCGGGACGAGGCCGTGCAGTTCGGCGGGGTCGTAGAGGGGTTCGGCGGGCTCTGTCAGAGTGAAGGGCTGGGGCTTGGGTGTGGCGAGGGTGCGGATGATGGAGCGCACGATGGCGAGCGCGTGGGCATCATGGGCGGCGTAATGGTCAGCGACGCCGGACTGGCGGGCATGGACATCGGCGCCGCCAAGGTCTTCGGCCGAGATGATCTCACCCGTGGCGGCCTTCACCAGCGGCGGGCCCCCGAGGAAGATGGTGCCCTGTTTGCGCACAATGATGGTCTCGTCGCTCATTGCCGGGACGTAGGCGCCGCCAGCGGTGCAGCTGCCCATGACGGCGGCGATCTGGGGGATGCCTTTGGCGCTCATCTGGGCCTGGTTGTAGAAGATGCGGCCGAAATGCTCGCGGTCCGGGAAGATTTCAGACTGGTGGGGCAGGTTTGCGCCGCCTGAGTCCACAAGATAGATGCATGGCAGGTGATTTTCGAGGGCGATCTCCTGTGCGCGCAGGTGTTTCTTGACCGTCATCGGGTAATAGGTGCCGCCCTTCACCGTTGCGTCATTGCACACGATCATGCACTCGCGGCCCTCGATACGGCCGACACCGGTGATGATGCCCGCGCCGGGCGCATCATCATCATACATGCCATTCGCGGCCAGCGCGCCAATCTCGAGGAAGGCGCTGCCCGGATCCACCAGGCGCTCGACACGCTCTCGCGGCAACAGCTTGCCCCGCTCGGTATGGCGCAGGCGCGAAGCCTCCGGCCCGCCCAGCGCTGCCTTCGCGGTCTTTTCCGCCAGTTCGTCCAGAAGTGCCTGCATGGCGGCGCGATTGCGGGCAAAGCCCGGCCCTGCGACGTCGAGACTCGATTTCAATACCGGCATGATGCCTCCCTGATGGGCCTCGTGCCTGCTTAGCGAGGGCCGGGCCCTGTGTCACGCGACTGTAACCCAATATTGAGACTGTCATTGTAGTGTGGCTCTTGGAAGGACCCTACGAAATGGGCATGTTCAAAACCATGAATATCGACGTCACGCCGACGCTGAAGAACATTCCGTTCCTGAAGGATGTACCGGCTCGCGCCATGAAGGCGGCTGGCAAGGAAGCCAAGTGGTTCTCGCTGCCCGCAGGCGGCGCGCTGTTCAAGGCCGGCGAACCCGCAAACTGCATCTATTTCGTCCTGTCGGGATCACTCGGTGCGTTCCATGATGGACCGGAAGGCGCCAGCGACTTCATCGGCCACATCCGCGCCGGTGAACCGGTGGGCGAGATGGCGCTGTTTCTGGGCGGCATTGACCTGGACGGCGATGGCCAGATCAACGACGCTCCGCACACGGGATCGGTCTATGCGATCCGCGATTCGGAAGTCATCGCCATCACCCGCAAGGGATGGGAGCGGATGGTGAAGGCGGAACCGGAACTGCTGGAAGCAATGATCCGCGTGATCCTGCGCCGGGTGGGGCGCGCCGGCCAGCGGTCGACCCGCGCCGCACCGAAAGTGTTCACGCTGGTGGCCACATCTCCCACAATCGACCTGAGTCTGCGGGCCAGGGCGCTTGCGGCCTGCCTCGCCAGTCTTGGCAGTTCCTGTGTCATCATTTCCGAAAAGGAAGGCGACGAGAAGCCCGCGTCCTTCTTCGACGATCTTGAGATGAACCATGACGTCGTGATCCTGGTCTCGACGATTGGTGACAATGCCTGGTTCCGCCTGTCGATCCGCCAGGCCGACCGCATCTGGGTGATGGCCCGGGCCGATGCGCGCCCGTCCATTCCGCTGTTTCCGGATGACAGGTCGCCTGCGCTGGCGCTCAAACTGGTGGACGTCGTGCTGCTGCATCACGGCAATGAACGGCGCGCGGCCAGGCCGTTGGAGTGGCTTCAAGCGTCCGGCGGCAGCCGCGTGTTTCACTGGACCGGGGTTCAGGGACCAAGCTGTGGCAGGCTTGCGCGGATCATGTCGGGCCGGTCGGTTGGCGTGGTCATGTCGGGCGGCGGTGCGCGGGCCTATTCACATATCGGCATGGTGCGCGCGATACGCGAACAGGACATCCCGATTGACTTTGTCGGCGGTTCATCAATGGGCGCCGTCATCGCAGCCTGCGTCGCCATGGGCTGGGACGACAAGGAAATAGACTGGCGCATTCGCAAAGCGTTCGTCGAAACCAATCCGCTGGGAGACTATAACCTGCCTGTGGTAGGCATGGTGAAGGGCCTGCGCGTCAACGCGCGCCTGAAGGAGCATTTCGGAGATACCGAAATCGGCGACCTCGGGATTCCGTTCTTCGCCACATCGACCAATCTGAATTCGGGCACGCTGCGGCTGCACCGGGCAGGCCTGCTGCGCGAAGCCTTGCGCGCGTCGATTTCCCTGCCTGGCATCCTGCCACCTGTCGTGGACGGACATGATGTGCTGGTTGACGGCGCGGTCCTGAACAATTTCCCTGTGGACGTGATGCGCGAGATGCATCGCGGCTATGTTGTTGGCGGTGACGTAACCCAGCAGCCCGAAGGCCTGAATGCCGAGGAATTCATCAATCCACCCAATTTCTTCCGCTGGGTGCTGATGAACGGCTTTTCGGCCGCGCCACCCATTGCCGGCCTGCTCATGCGCGCCGCCACCATACGCGCAGACCGGACCTTCGGACGTGACATGACGGACGTATTGATCCTGCCCGACCTGATCGACACGGAGCTGCGCGACTGGGAAGCCTATGACGCGACCGTCGAAGCGGGCTATGAAGCGGCGAAAAAAGCTTTGGAAACAAGCGACATAAAGCAACACTGCTGCCCGGTTTGATCCTGTTCGTACACACCGCTTCAACGGTCCATTAACCGTAACTGCGGCACTCTGCTTCTCAACTGAGACCGAAACACAATAACCGGTCCGGACCGGAGGAACTGTTTGATGGACGCAGCAATATTCGACCTGCTCCCTTTCACGTGTGTGGAAATATCGCCCATACGGGATGAGGACGGCACAATTGTCGATTTCGTCTGGGAATCTGCAAACGATTCTGCCAATCGCGTCGTTTTGCCGGAGGGCGGTTCGATTGTCGGCCTGCGCGTCTGCGATATCGACCCAGCCTATCGCGAATCAGAGATGTTCTTCGATGCCGTCAAGTGTATCGAGACCGGACAACCCCGGGAACTCGACAATAGCGGACGGCGCCCCAGCCCGCATGGCCGCCTCAGGCACCTGCAGGGAACTGTCATTCGATACATGATGGTGCCCTCGGAAAAGGGCTGCATCATTTTCTCGATCGAGATAACCGATATCATCAATGCGCGCGATGAAGCCTTCGACTCTGTCGAAATGTTCAAGGCCGCCTTTGATCACGCTGTGCAAGGCATCACGCTGACGACAGAGTCAAGCGACATCATCTACGCAAATTCGGCGATTCATGAACTTCTCGGATACGAGCCCGGCGAGATGGTGGGCAAGTCGAGCAGCGAGATCATGCGGCCCGAGGACTACCGCGCCGTGGTAAAAGCCGGGACCCAGATGTGGGGCGGAAAGCTTGACCAGCAAATCATCGACCTGATCCTGATCGGCAAGACCGGAGAGGAAATTGTCGTTTCGAATGCGCTGTCGAGCGTTTATTCCGAAGTGCGCGGCGAACGCATTTACATTTCGCATGCCCGCGATGTGCGCGAAGATCGCAAACTGGCGCATAAGCTGGCATCGGCGGTTCAGAAGGCCGAACTGGCGACCCTGCTGAAGTCTGAATTCCTGGCAAACATGAGCCATGAAATCCGTACACCCCTGAACGGAATTCTCGGCATGGCCCAGGTTTTGGCGAGTTCGGGCCTGGATGATGTACGCGCCGACCAGGTGAATGTCATCCTGGAGTCGGGCAATGCCTTGCTCTCGATATTGAATGACATTCTCGACCTTTCCAAGATCGAAGCAGGTCGCATGGAAGTGACGGTTATCGAGGCCGATCTGCGCCACAAGCTGGACAGGGTCTGCAAGCTTTATGAGCCGACGGCAGACGACAAGGGCCTGAAGCTGAAACTGTTTGTCGATCCGAGCGTTCCGGCAGCATTGACGATTGATCCTGTGCGCGTGCGCCAATGTGTCGGGAACCTGATTTCCAACGCCATCAAGTTCACAGATTCTGGCGATGTCCTGGTCGTGGCCACGGGTCAACCGCTGGCAGACAAAAGGGTGAAAATCACCATTCACATATCGGATACCGGGTGCGGCATTCCCGCCGACAAGGTGGACCGGATTTTCGAATCCTTCGCGCAGGCTGACGGGACGACGACCCGCAAATATGGCGGCACCGGGCTTGGCCTGCCGATTACGAGGCAACTTGCCCAGCTGATGGGGGGAGACGTCTCCGTGGTCAGCGAGCCGGGCAAAGGATCCATCTTCACGTTCACGTTCGAATCCGAAATCGCCGAATCGGTTTCCAGGGATGCGCTGCTGCGCAAGCTCGAACCAGTTGCAACAAGCCCGAAAGCGGCATCCGCTGAAGTAACGCCAAATGCCAGGCGCATTCTGGTGGTTGACGACAATGCGATCAACCGCCGTGTCGCGCGAACGTTTCTTGAACAAAGCGGTTATGAGATCGACGAGGCCCATGACGGCAAGCATGCGCTGGAGAAGCTTGACGGATCTCAATTCGACCTTGTGCTGATGGATATCCACATGCCCGAACTCGATGGACAGCGGGCGTTTGACCAGCTGCGTGCGGGTGAGAGCAGCAATCGCGACGTTCCAGTCATCGCCCTGACAGCAGATTCCATGCGCGGCGACCGGGAGAAATATATCGCACGCGGCTTCAGTGGTTATGTCTCCAAGCCGGTCGATCAGCGCTCGATCCTGTCAGTCGTCGAGGAGGCACTGGCCGGCGGGACAACACTCAGCGAGCGCCGCCGCAGGGCCTGAGCGCGAAGGCAGGATTAGCGTGTCCCGTTCCCACTGGCGAACCTCCTGCCGAACCGTCAGTTCGAGTTCAAAAACACGCTCACCAATTGTCCGGATCTCGCATAGCCCACGCGTGATACGGCCAATGCTGCCCCGGCCATACCGGGAGCCTGCAAAGGCGCGTTGGTTTCGCAGCCGGATTTCCCGGTCTTGCTGGTAGGTGTCGAGACGGGGGCGACCGCATACTCGTCGTCGCTATCGTATTTTGCCTTGTAATTCCGGAGTGTCTGGAGCGGGGAAACGATCTGGGATGCCCAGTATTGGCGCTCAATTTCATAGCACCCGACCATAGACGATGTACTGCCATCTTTGCCGGGACATGCAGCCAGGATCAGGCCCATTCGGCCTTCGCAGAGACCATGATCAATAGCGCCTGTCTGGCGGCAAGCTTCAAACTGCTCGATTGCGGGTGCTTTCAATCATCGGCTGGCGGATTTTCCTCCACATGAACGTCTGCCGTAGAAATCCTCACGCACGCGGCAATCAGAAAAAATCGCGTCACGCAGTCTCTCCGAACAGCTCCCGCCCGATCAGCCAGCGGCGGATTTCCGATGTGCCCGCGCCGATCTCGTAGAGCTTGGCGTCGCGCAGCAGGCGGCCGGTGGGATACTCGTTGATGTAGCCGTTGCCGCCGAGGAGCTGGATGGCGTCAAGCGCGAGCTTCGTGGCGGTCTCTGCCGCATAGAGGATGGCGCCGGCGGCGTCCTTGCGGGCGGTCTCGCCGCGGTCGCAGGCCTTGGCCACGGCATAGACGTAAGCCTTGGCGGCGTTCATCTGCACGTACATGTCCGCGAGCTTGCCCTGCACCAGCTGGAACTCGCCGATCGACTGGCCGAACTGTTTGCGGTCGTGGATATAGGGGATCACAACATCGAGGCAGGCCTGCATGATGCCGGTGGGTCCGGCGGAGAGCACGGCGCGCTCATAGTCGAGGCCGCTCATCAGGATGCGGGCGCCGGCGCCGACCGGGCCCATGACGTTGGCCTCGGGCACTTCGCAATCCTCGAAAACGAGTTCGCCGGTTTCGGAGCCGCGCATTCCGAGCTTGTCGAGTTTCTGGGCGACGGAGAAGCCCTTGAAGCCGCGCTCGATCAGGAAGGCGGTGATACCTTTGGAGCCGGAGGCGGGGTCTGTCTTGGCGTAGACGACAAGCGTATCGGCATCCGGCGCATTGGTAATCCACATCTTCGTGCCGTTGAGGACGTAGTGGTCGCCTTTCTTCTCTGCGCGCAGTTTCATCGACACCACATCGGAGCCGGCGCCGCTTTCGCTCATCGCGAGGGCGCCGAGGTGTTCGCCGGAAATCAGCTTGGGCAGGTAGCGCGCCTTCTGGTCGTCATTGCCCCAGCGCCGCAGCTGGTTGACGCAGAGGTTCGAGTGGGCGCCGTAGGAGAGGCCGACCGAGGCAGAGGCGCGGGAGATTTCCTCCATCGCGACGACATGTTCGAGATAGCCGAGGCCGGTGCCGCCCCATTCCTCTTCGACCGTGATGCCGAGGAGGCCAAGCTCGCCCATCTTTGGCAGGAGATCGCGAGGGAACGTGTCCGTCCGGTCGATCTCGGCGGCGCGGGGCGCGATCTCGTTCTGGGCAAAGTTTTTCACGGTTTCGCGGATCATGTCCGCAGTTTCACCGAGATCGAAGTTCAGCGTGGGATATGTGTTCGGGATCATGTGACCTGACTAGCAGGGCCGGCCCCGGATGTCAGCGGAAAAACCGCCGCGGCGTCATCACGTGCGGCGCGAAAGCGAGCGCATCAGGTAATAGGCCGAGATCACGAGAATCACACCGCTTCCGAGCGAAAGAAGCGGGCCGACGAAAATATCGGATGACCGGTCAGCGAGCCGGTAGGCTTCGCGGAAGAAACGATCAACGCCGAGCAGAAAACCGATCAGGCCGAGGCCAGCGAGCAGTGCAAACGGCCAGCCTTCCCGAAGGACTTCATACCAGGTGTCGTCGTCGTAATTGCCATTCTCCGCCAGCGTGCGCTGAATTTCCTCATCGCTGAGGCGAACCTGTTCGAGGTCGTCAACGATGGTCGGTTCAGCCGGGGGCAACATGCCGCCGCCATGTTCGAGGGGGGAGTTGTAGGGGGACTGATTGGGGGGGCGCGGTGTCCGGCGACGCTCGACACCTTCCGGCGGACCTTTTGCGATATCGATCACGGGAGAGGCCTGCTGGCTGGCTGCAGGATCGGCCAGCGCCGAAACGGCCCGCGTGATCTCGTCAATGCTGGGACCATCCTGCGCTATATCATTGTCGGCGACGGGACGGGTCTGCCCGGAAGCGAGTGAAGCATTCTCGCCGAGGATGCGGGTGAGACGTTCATTGACGGCGCGGGCAGCAGCCTGAGGCGAGGCTTCAGGGGCACTGGTTGTGCTTGCTGTTGCCCGGTCACCGCTGACGCGGGTTTCGACGATGACAGCACGCTCGCGGGGGGCTGCCAGCGAGGCCGCCGCATCGAATTCAGGGTGGACCAAAGCGGACGGCACCGATGCGCGCCCTGCCGGGTGTTCGAGGAAAAGCGCCTTCTCGGCGGCGCGGCGGCGCACCAGAGCGTCGATGACCCTGACTTCACCGTCGACACGGCCCTTGCGCCAAAAGGTCATGGCGTCGGCCGCCTGTAGGCGATCACCGCTATTGAGATGCGCGAGCACGTCCGATGCGGTGAAATCGTCCACGCCAATATTGAAGACAAAGGATACGAGACCATCGAATTCATTCTGGCTGAGCGGCGCAAGGACGCGGTCGATAATCGCCCGCTCGACAGGCAGCAGATCGTGGTGCTGCAGGATCAGTTCGGCGTCGTCACGGTTAACGGAGAGGCCCCTGCGGGCCGTAGCCGTATGGCCGTATCCAATGATCCAGAAGCCGCTTGGAAGGCGGGCTGCACGCGAACGAAAGCCCTCAAAGCTCTTGATGAGCTCGAGCCCTTGCCGAGACGTTCGCATTGGCCGGGCCATACTTATGGCTCCCGTATTGATACAATTGGACTTTTACTATCGCGCAACAGTGCAAAAGGCGCGCCTGTTCGCCTGAGCGGCGAAAGCAGACTGTAAATTGCCCTGATTTACAGCAATACTAGGGATGCCAGCCCGAGAAAGCTGAAGAACGCCATCACATCGGTCAATGTCAGAACGAAAACGGACGAGGCCACTGCAGGGTCGGCGCCCAGGCGCTTGAGGCCAAGTGGAACAAGGATTCCGGACAGACCCGCCCACATAAAGGTGGCCAGCATGGAGGCGGCAATCACAAGCGCGAGCTTCAGGTTCTGGAACCAGATCAGGGCGATGATGCCGACACCGATGGCGAAAATGATTCCGTTTACCAAACCACTGAGAAACTCCCGAACAACGGCCCGGCGAGCGGCGGCGCCATCCAGCTGGCGTTCGGCAATGGCGCGTACAGCAACGGCGAGTCCCTGGCTTCCGGCATTGCCGCCGAGTGCTGCCACGACGGGCATCAGGATGGCTAGGGCCACGATTTCTTTGATTGTCCCTTCGAAGATAGAAATGATGGCGGACGCGATAAAGGCTGAAAACAGATTCACACCCAACCAGGGCGCCCGGGCCATGACCGTGTCCCAAACGGTATCTGACCCGTCAGCCGAGCGCACGTTGAGCAGCGAAAGGAGGTCTTCGGTATGTTCAGACTGGATGACGTCGACCATGTCATCAACCGTAATCATGCCGACCAGCCGGCCTGCCATATCCGTGACGGGCGCAGAGGCGAGCGAGTATTTCTGGAACTGGAAGGCCACCTCCTCCTGATCCATATCGGTCGAGATCGTCGACATGGGATCTTCCATGATGTCCGACAGCGGGGTATCACGCGGCGTGCGCAGCAATGTTGCCAGCGGCACGACACCCGCAAGGCGGTGGGCCGGGTCGATGACATAGACTTCGTAGAAAACTTCCGGCAGGTCAGCGCCCAGGTCGCGCGCATGGTCAATCGCGTGGCCGACGGACCAGAATTCAGGCAGGGCCACGAATTCCGTCTGCATGAGACGGCCAGCGGTTTCTTCCTCATAGGCAAGGCCGCGTTCATACTGGGCCCTGTCAATCGGGGCCAGGTCTTCAAGGATCCGTTCCCGGCGTTCGTCTTCCAGGTCATCAAGGATCGTCGTCGCGTCATCGGAATCAAGTTCGTCGAGCGCATTGACCACTGCATGGTCCGGCAGGACATCAACGGCGCCTTCACGATAGGAATCGCGCAGTTCGATCAGGATGTCCGGCGGCAGCTCTCCGCCAAGCAGACCGACCGCATCCTCGAAAGTGTCATAGGGCAACTGCTCAAGCAGGTCGGCCGCATCGGCCGGGTGCATGCGCTGAAGCATGCGCACCAGCCAGCGTATATCACGCTCCTCGACAGCATCTGCCATATCCGCCAGCAGGGCGGCGTCAATCTCGGCCGCGTCCGGCGTCTTGGGTGATGGCTGCGAAGTATCGGTCATGGCGCTGTTCTTGCCGGTGTTGAAGCGTTTCGGCAAGCGGCGACCTTAGGCCGGTCAGACTTCAGCGATTGTCTCGGGCCGTATCAGTGACAGGGCACTGTAAAGATCCTGTAGGTTCGCCTCGCCGAGTACTTCCTCGATGCGGCTCTGGGCCTTTCGCCAAAGTGGCGCGGCTTCCTTCAGCTTGGCCACGCCCAGCGTTGTCAGAAGCACCCTGCGCCGACGACCCTCGCCCTCATTGCCCCGAAAAACAAGGCCGGCTTTCTCGAGCGGCTTGAGGTTGCGCGACAGGCTGGTGCGCTCAATGTCCAGCATCTGAGCGACGTCCGAGATGGATTCCGGCTCGTAGCGTTTGATCATGTTCAGAAGCCCGAATTGTGTGATCGTTATTCCCGCCGGGCGCAATGCATCATCATAGTGACGGGTAACAACTCGGGTCGCCCTGAGCAGGCGTGCTGCGGTGCAGGGCGAGTATGGTTCAAGTTTATCCGGTGGTGTCATCATATGAAGTGCATATACAGCTTTACGTCGTGACATCAATAGTCTTGCGGCTGACACTGCATTCCTGTTAGAGAATCTTGGTTGACATCTCCTTATCGTGTATATACACACATATATTCTTCTGTGTGTCGCGTATTCCTGAAGCTATCAGCCAGCCCTCCGTTTACCGACATGCCACTCCCCGTCTGACCCGTCCGGTCAGACGGGGCCTTTTGATCGCGTATGGCCATTTGTTGGCCTATTGTCGTGTATATACACATTTAGAAAGACCAGACACATGAAACCTCTTGCCTTCCTCCTCCCCGCTGCCCTGCTGTTCACCATGCCCATCCTTACAGCCAATGCTGGCGCCACTGTGTACCATGCCGGCGGCACCAAGGCGGAGACCTGCGCTGCTCGCGTTGCCGACCCGGAAGAGCGGTCAGCCCTTGTTCTGCGCCTCTGCGAAAACGCACTTCTTGACCAAGGGCTGACACAGGCCAGCCACGCGGCCACGCTGGCCAATGCCGGAATCATGAAAATGCGCCGAGGTGACCTCGACGCAGCCCTTGTTGATTTCGAGACAGCCCGCGCTCTCGGTGCCGCCACGCCAGACATTGCCATCAACCTTGGCGCAGTACTCGTTCGCCTCGGCAGGTTTGAAGAAGCTGTCGATGTATTGTCAGATCCTGAAGCAATTTCGGTGGAGCGCAGGCATGTGGCTTTTTATAACCGTGCCATAGCCCATTGGGCGCTGGATAACCTGCCCCGCGCCTATGAAGACCTTACGGCTGCCACGGAAATGAAGTCAGACTATACCGCAGCACATGTATTGCTGCAAAATTTCCATGTTGCAGAGGCCAAATGACGGCGATTACCGCGTGTCAGCATCAAGAATGCGCTTTGTCTCGGAAACGAGCATGCGTTTCTCCTCGGCTATAATGCTCTCGACGGCGAACGCCGCATCGGGCACGGCTCCGGGATCCTCATTATAGTCCTTCAGGCCGTAGTCTGCGCCGACAAATTCCCGCACCCAGTTCGCGAGCGGACCCTGCGTGCGGGCGCATGCCGCGAGCAGTTCGGCGAGCACCTGGCGCTGTGCCAGCAAGCGGCCCTCCTGATTGGCGTTCGTTATCGTTGCCATTTCATCATCTCCCTATCGATATGAAAGAGGCCGATGCCAGTGGCACCGGCCTCGAATACCATGGTCATCGAACTTAGATGATGGGCGTCCAATAAGGTGTCTGCCCATAGTGGGAATAGACCGAGGCCCCGAATGTCCGGTCTTTCAGGCGATCATAATCGCCAGCGTCCATTGTTGGTGCGCGTTCCAGCTGGTCCTTTGACAGGTGGACGACATACCCGTCCTTGTCTTCGTCATAGGCCAGTGTCTGCCATGGCAGAGGGTGGCGTTTCTCGCCAATGCCGAGAAACCCGCCGAACGACATGACGGCATATGCAACCTTGCCATGCTCCTTGTCGAGCATAAGGCAATCGACCGAACCGAGCTTGTCGCCCTCGGCGTTGAAGACAGTCGTGCCTTCGACCCGTTCGGAGCTGATCAGTGGATTGGCGGATTTTTCGAGTGTGGTGGTCATGATTTGGTCTCCTTGCTTGAATGGCCAGGCTCCAGCCCTCGCCAAATCAACGGACGGGCCGGCAGACCGTTCCGAAGCTGCACGGGAATTTCATGCTGCATGCACTGTAAAACACCGGACGTGCGCCGGAACATTTTTGAGGACCGCCAGTTCATTCGGCATGACACGCCAGCTTTTCACTCACGCCGACCGCCCCCGCCCTGGACTTCGCAACCGGAGTGGAAACATTGCCAGCCTGATGCACATCCTCTCAACCGGGAACCTTCGCACGGCTGCCGCCATGTTGTTGGCGGGCATCGTATGCGTTTGGACCTGCGTGCAGAAGCGGGCAACGGGCAAGTATGGCGTGCGCCGCCGCCAGGTTCTGCTGCTTACCTGCAAGACATCACGTCGTTGACCCAGCCTTTTCGCGCCGGTCCCACCCACGCATGTAAAGCGGAAATCCTGCGCCGTCAGAAACGACCTCATTGGTGCGGTCAAGAGGACTCGATACGCATACTTTTATTGATTATTTTCAACGTATTATGAAGATCGAGGCACCCATTTGTAGCACAATTTGTGCGCAATTTGTAGCACAACGGACGCACCATTTTGTCCCAGCAGTTCCGGTTCTTCGACAGCGATCAGCATGGCGATGGGCGGCGAAGACGGAATGATTCCATCGTGACATGCATTTTGGTGATCTCACCCTGAAACATCGTCTGCAATTGGCGCGCAGCGCGTTCGTCAAGCGATTGCGTCCAACAACACTGCTGGCTTCGCTGCCAGGTCATCGAGCCCGTCTGGCTATCAAACGGAAACCGAAAGGCCTTGGGGATGCGCGGCGAGAATGCACTGATCAAATGCGAGAACGAAGTAGACAGGGTCGCTGTCAGCCTCATCATAAGTAATATTATAGTGGTATTTTTAACCAATATCCTATAGAATTACTCTTATGATATCACTTTTAACACCAAACAAAGCTCTAGAGACTCTCGCCGGTAATGTGCAGGCGCGGCGCCTGGATATGGGGCTGACGCAGGCCGGACTTTCGTCCCGCTCTGGCGTGCCGCTTTCCACACTGCGCAAGTTTGAGCAAACGGGCGCGGCCTCAATAGAGGTGCTATGCAAGCTGTTGATGGTTGTGGGCGGGCTGGAGGATGTCGTTGAGGCGAGCGCCCCGAAGCAAAGTGACTTCACCACCATTGATGAGGTTCTGAAAGCGGACGGTAAACCCAAACGCAAACACGGGTGGCGATCATGAGCTTCACCCCTGTGAGCACGGTCAATGTCGGTATCGATTTTGGAGGCGGACCTTCGCCGGTTGGTCGCCTGGCCGTCCGCGCGCGGAAAATTTACTTCGAATATGATCGCGGCTTTACTGCGCGCGGTCTTGAACTCTCGCCCTTGCAGTTGCCTCTGCAGCCAGGACTTCAGAGCTTTGATACGCTGTTGTTCGAAGGACTGCCTGGCGCGTTCAATGACAGTCTGCCCGATGGTTGGGGTCGATTGCTGCTCGACCGCGCCATGCGGGCCGAAGGAATTTTGCCCGAGCAGCCAAGCCCGCTTGATCGGCTGGCGTGTGTCGGCAGCACGGGCATGGGCGCTCTGGTCTATGAGCCGGACAAGGGGCCTGAGGCGGCCGGTGAGGCCATCGACCTCAACCTTCTGGCAGGACAGGCGCAGGCCGTTCTGGAAGGTCAGGCGGATGAGGTACTGGCCGAGCTTATCTCCCTGAATGGATCTTCTGCCGGAGCGCGTCCCAAGGCGATGATCGGCTACAACCCGGCTACGGGCGCGATAATACACGGGAACATCGACCTGCCGGACGGCTTTGAACACTGGCTGGTGAAGTTTCCGAACACGCAAGACGGCCTCGATGCCGGCGCAATTGAATATGTTTATGCGCAGATGGCCAAAAGCGCAGGATTGGAGATGATGGAGGCGCATCTCTTCCCCGCCCGAAAGGGTGCAGGGTTCTTTGCGACGCGGCGGTTCGACCGAAAGCATGGAAGGCGCCTGCATGCGCATACGGCTTCTGGCTTATTTCATGCCGATCACCGTACACCCTCGCTCGACTATGAAGACCTGATGGCATTGAGCATGCGGCTCACACGCGATATTCGCGAAGCTGAGGAGATGTTCCGACTCGCAGCGTTTAACGTGCTGGCTCATAACCGTGATGATCACGCGAAAAATTTCACCTTCCTGATGGATGAGCGCGGCGATTGGCGGCTCTCCCCTGCCTACGATCTGACTTTTTCTGCAGGTCCGGGCGGTGAACAGACAACGATGGTTCTGGGGGAAGGAAAAGCACCGGGCACGGAGCATTTGTTGAAGCTCGGACTGGATGCTGACTTGGCAGCAAGCCGCATTCAGGAGATCATCACGCAAACGCGCGATGCACTCGCGCAATGGAGCAATCTGGCAAAAGCGCACGGCGTGCGCCCCGCTAATATTAAACTGATCGAAGAGCGGATTTCTGGCGCGAGATAGCGGTCCAGAGATTGGGTGCTTTGCCTCTGTAATATCAGATAATCCGTTCCCCGTCAGCGACCATGGGCTGGCTGGGGCGCAATCCTGAAAATAAGGTGAGCGAAACAATTTATGTTTTGGGCCGGAAGCTCACGCGGAAAAAAATGCTTCGGTTGACTGGAGCAGTATCACGCACCCCCCAGGATGGCGCTTGGCATCGTGAACGATGAATGGTTTCTGGCCGCGAGTTTGGCAGAAAAGACCGGTTTCGGTAAAGAGCAACGCATATGCCGCGATATCGTCTTCGGCAGAACTCGCGCCGGGCAGCACCCCCAGAGCTGCTAGCCCGGAGCAGGAGGTGACAAACACGGCGTTGACGTATCTATAGTTGAGGCATGGAAGACACGATCACGATCGCGATTTTGGCGACGATTTTTCTGGGGGCGTTTTTCGACGCCTGGCTCGTGACGTGTCTCTTTGTCTTTGGTGAAGCCGTGTTCCTGCTGGCAGGAGGGCTTGCTTACACATCAGGATCATTTCTCCCAATTCTTGCAGCCTATGGAGGGGCCTATGCCGCAGATCAGTGCAGCTATGGTATGGGCCGTTTCTCCCGGCGCTCGTTCAGGCGCTTCGCACTCAAGACCGCGCGTCGTCGCAGGATTATCCGGCGGGCTGGCGCCTTGCTTGAAAAGCGTGGCATTGTGATGATTGCCGCCAGTCGCTTCATGGGCCCGATCGCGTGGATCACGCCCCCTCTGGCGGGCAACCTGTCGATGCCGTATTCCAGGTTTTCCCTTGGCTCCCTGATTGGTGTCGTGCTGGGTGTCGGGCAATTTCTGGTGCTCGGCTGGCTCGGCGCCTATTCCGCTGAACGGGGCGGGTTCGATCCGAAAACATTTCTCGAGACGCATTTCTGGACGCTGTTCATAGGCGGGCAGTGCCTGCTTCTTTCGCTCGCACTCCTGTGGCGCCTGGTCACCTCCTGGCGACGCCCCGATCCAGCTGGGACAGGATAAGCGCCGCAAGATCACTGGCACCGGAATGGGCCATGGCATCATTCTGCACCATCTCGGCCTGCTTGCGGCACGCAGGCGACACAGCAAACTCAATCGCGTCTGCAACATGCCGGCTCGCAAGTCCCCGAACAGGCAATGGCCCCGGAGCGACGCCAAGCTGTTTCAGCCGGTCAGAAAACCAGAACTGGTCCAGGAAATGGGGTTGCAGGATTTGTGGCACGCCCGCGCGCAGGGCCGTGTCAGACGTACCCGCGCCACCATGATGAATCACTGCGGAGCAGTGACGGAACACCTGATCATGAGGTTCGTGATCAACCACATAAAACCGGTCCGAAAGCCGCGCCGCATCGTTCACCATCGATTTCGCGACCAGGCCCCGACATCCAAGCTGCTCCACACTTTCAATCGCCTCGCCGAGCACATGGTTGCCATGGGCTGCTGCCAGCGAACCGAGGCCAATGTAAACAGGCGCCGATCCTGCGGCGAGGAAACGTCTCAAACCAGGGCTCAGCGCATCGGGCCTGGACGGCCTGAGTGACGGGTAGGCTGTGAGAAAATCGTGCGGCCCCCAGTCTTGCGGCCGCTCGCGCATGATGGGCCAGGGAATCGTGGATATCTTCGGCAATGGACGACCGAGATGCATACGCATATCGGAAAAGCGCGGTTGGTTGGACAGACCAAGGGATTTGCGATGTTTGCTCAGTGTGACGCCGATCACCCTGTTTGCCAGATTTATCATGAGATAACTGGCGCGATTGAGGCGCTCGCCATGCCACGGACGCCACGTCATTGCACATGGCTCCTGCCGCGTCGGACTCAGGACAGGCTGCTGGCCTGTCAGGATAAAGGGGATTCCCTCTGCTTCTGCTGCAACCCGCGCCGGCGCGCAGATGAGATTGCCCATGACGACATCGGCTTTGTCAGCGGCACTCAGGCAACGCGCCATCACGTCATTGATATGAGGCTGGATCATTTCACTCCAGTCGCGGAAAAAGGAGATGGGCCCGCCCAGCGTTCCACGCGTGGCTGCCTCTTCCATCCACGCATCCAGGGAAAAGTCAGCGGTTTCGGCAACTGCGATACCGTGTGACGCGATGAGTGCCGAGAAGTCACGCGGTGCAAGGATCGAAACGTCGACCCCCTGTTCCTTCAGGACCAATGCTGTCGATATATAGGGCATGACATCGCCAAGCGACCCTAATACCTGGATCGAGACTTTCACACGGCCTCCCCCTTCATGTCGACCAGTACGCGGCGCCGTTTCCGGGGGCCTTCATCACCGAAGGCGCGCACCATGCTGACAAGGTGCGGATGAAGACCCGCCTCTGAAAACAAAGCCTGCAAGGCCGCCGCGGCGCCTTTCAGTAGCGTTTCATGCGCCGGCGGCAATTCTATCCTGATCTCGTTCGCGGCCGTCTGGGTTACCTGATATTCCAGGATGGAGCGATCCGAGTTCAACACGGCATTGCGAATGATGTCCGGCGTGATGGTCACGCGCTTTCCGTCACGGCTCACAAGACTGAAAGCATCATCCTGGCGTCCGACAATCTGCCTGATACCAAGCTGCGGCGAACCGCAGGCGCAGGTCCGATCGTCGAGCTCTATCAGGTCATTCATGCGATAGCGGAGCATTATCTGTGTGCGACGCGTGAAATCCGTTATGAGCGGCGTCCTGAGCTCTCGGCTGCCTTCCACCGGCTCCCACTCGAACATCACATGATCCTCGACAAGGTGGGGTGTACCGAACGGGCAAGAGATGGCGAACAGGCCTTCGGATGCCATGTAAATTTCCCGCACGCACAAACCAAAGCGTGCCTCGATGATTGCCCTGTCTGCACAATCCAGAACTTCGGCGCCTGAGAAAATCTGTCGCGGGGCCAGGGGCGTGTCAGCCTGTGCCAGGGCAGTCAGGACACGCGGCGGCGCGACGATCACGGTGGGCTTGTACGCGGTGACCGGCTTGATCTGCCTCTCCACACCTGAACCCAGGTCAAAGAATTTCAGGTTCAGGCGCTGACTTTCGTTCGCCGAGTCATAGAGACGGCTGGTCTGTGGCAAGATGACGGCGACACGCTCACGCTGTGTCAGAAGGTCTGGAAAGGCGCGCGAAAGCATGACACCCAGCCACACGTAGCGCTCAGCATCAGACACGACATACAGTCCCCTGTTGCCACTTGTACCGGTACTGGCGCCGACCGCGTAACCCCTCGGGGCGACTTCCATACCATCGAAGATACGCCAACCTCTGTCAGCTCCCAGTCCCAGGCGATTGTAGGATGCGAAGCTTTCCATCAATTGCGCCTTGTCCATCACGGGCGCCTGGCAGAGCCTGTCGAAACTGGTTTGGCTATAGGCACTCACCCGCGGCACCTGATCTCGAAGGAAACGTGCAATTCTGCGCTTTTGAAAGGCATCGAGCTTTGACCGCGTGTTCAGGCGGGACATCCTGATGCGCGCACGTGCGAAGGCCGCCAGAGTCAATACCTGCGGCATGATCATAGCGGCTCCGGATCGTGGCAGAGCACCACATCTCCCCCCTGTTCGATGAAACGCCTGAGACGTGCCGCGCTGTCACGGGATGCGGGCACATCATCCAGAATGAATTTCGCGGGCAGACCTGGCGGGTGGTCGGCCGTGATGGCCTCCCGGACCCATTCGGCATCGGCGGCGTAAAGCAGCGGGCGCTGCCTATCGGTCCAGAGGAATCCGGTATGTCCCCTCATGTGACCCGGCAGGGGTACGGCAAGAACGCTTCCATCCCCGAACACGTCGGCAGACTTGCCGAGCCCCAAAGGGGCTTCAATCTGCGTCATGTCCTCATACGCCAGAATGCGGTCTGACAGGTCATCAGGCAATAATTCCCTGAACACGCCATGTCGCAGGCGGGCCATCCGGTTGCCGCTCAAAAAATGCCGCACGGCACGTCGATTCGCATACAGCCTGGCACAAGGGTAATCACGAAGCGCGCTGACATGGTCGGCATGCAAATGGGTCAGCAGGATTGCGTCTATATCCGGCTCCGCCTTGGGCAGGGAGCGCGCCGTCAGCCGGGGCCGCAACAATGCAGCATAGAGTGTGAGCGCCAGGGACCGTGGTCCTCGCAAAGTGCGGCTGGAATATCCGGTATCGACAAGACAGCGACCACCGACCGGGTGATCGAACACACCGTAGCGCACCGGGATATCGATCCACTTCCATCGCCCGCCACGCAACACGAAGCGCTCAGGCGCGCGCACGATGGCACTATTCGGAAACGTGACGTTCAACAGCTTGCTCCATCACCAAAGGTACGCTCAAGCCCCTCCTCGAACCCAATGGCAGGCCGCCATCCCAGATGGGTCTGCGCGTTTGATATGTCGAGCGTTTGCCGGAAGGCGAACAATCCTACCCCATACGCAGTGATCGGAGGTTCCGGAGCAGATGGTTGAATCCTGGACAGGCTCTCGGACAATTGCGCGTAAGTTTTGACGAGTCTGAATGGAAGCGAGCGCCATCGTGCCCGTATGCCGACGCGGGCACAGGCTGCATTGACAACATCTGTGACCGGGAGAGCGGCGCCGCCCGAAATATTGAAGACCTGGCCCGATAGGCGCCCGGGTGCCTCGAGCGCGGCCATGACGGCGCTGACGACATCGTCGACATGGGTCAGGTCTGTCGCGGCAGCCCCGTCTCGCATGAACGGGAGGGGACGCTGGGCCGCTGTTTGCAAAAGGCGCGGGAGGAGTGCGACATCTCCCCTTCCATAGAGACCACGTGGACGCAGGATGATAGGACTGAGATCTGGCGCTGCGCAGATCAGGGCCTCGGCAACGCGTTTGCTCTGCGCGTAAGCATTGACAGGCTTGGGAAGGGCGGCGTCCTCGCGAACCCGATCCTGATCTGCGAACCTGAAATACACGCTCGGGGTGGAGATATGAACCAGGCGATGAACGCCCATTGCCCGCGCAAGGGCAATCGCACCTCGCGTGCCATCTATGTTGGCTTGCTCAAATGCACTTTTCCGGCCCCAGGGGGCAGACAGTGCGGCGCAATGCACCATGTAGCCGCATTCAGGCACGGCTGGCGTGAGCTGCCGGGACAGGTCGTATTGCAGAATATCGGCTCCGCCATCCTGCAATACCTTCAGCCGGTCTGGTCGCCGTCCCGACGCGACAACCCGATGGCCTCGCTTCAGCAGAGCGCGACTGAGCGTGCTGCCCAGAAAACCTGTGGCGCCGGTGATGAAGATGGATTCTGAACTCATCCGACGAGAGTCATGCCTGCGACCGAAACCCCGGCCGACGTTCCGATCATCAGGATCTTTGAACCCGGCTGAACTCGTCCATCCTCGCGCGCCGTGTGAAGCGTGATGGGTAAGGAAGCGGCTACCAGGTTGCCTGTGTCCCTTATCGTGTTGACGACGCGATCGGAATGGAACCCGCAGCGCCTGATCATGTGTTGGAGGGCGAGCGGGCTGGCCTGGTGTGGGACAACGACATCGATATCATCGACCGTCCACCCGGACCGTTCCAGGAGTCTCTGTATAAAATGCGGGAGACGTTTTCGGCTAAGCCTGAACAGGCTGTGACCATCCATGCGAAACATGCAGTTCTGCTCGAACGCCAATCGATCCGTCTTGAGATCAAAGCGGGTCCCACCTGCGCCAAGCGTACAGAAATCGTACCCTTCCGCCCAGGTCTCCATTGCGAAGTCGCGGATACGCATTCTGTCGGGTTCAACCGAAGGTCCCAGAACCAGGGCCCCGGCGCCATCCCCAAAAAGGCCGGCCGTGGCCGGGTCATCATCCCAGGGCAATGCCCTTGAAGAAATTTCAGAGCTGACCACCAGTACATGCTTCGCGCGGCCTGCGCCTATATGCAGGTTTGCGAGGTCCATGGCGACAAGCGCGCTCAGACAGGTGGCATTGATGTCGTAGGCTGGCACCTGTTCTTTCCTGATGCCAAGAAGGTCTTTGATCAGTGGCGCTGTGGCCGGAATCGGCTGGCGCCCGACAGCCGCACCGAACAGTATGAGGTCCAGGTTTTCAGGTTGCAGGCCTGCGTCCGCGAGAGCCATTTGTGCGGCTATGACAGCCAGGTGCTCTTGTGTTTCTTCACACGTCGCAACAGAGCGCGAAAAAACACCGCAAGCGTTACTGATCCATCCCGTGGGTTTGCCGAGGCGTCGATCCAGACAGGACGACCCAACAATTTCCCGCGGCAACCCTACACCCATGCCCAGTATTCTAGTCATATCAACGCCGCCTCATTTGTGAGCGATTATTCACTCTATATCAGGCTTTCACACGAGTCTACAATGACCTTCAGTCGTGGAAAGCCTTTCGCTCAAAAGCAGAGCCCTGAGCGAACATAAATCCAGTGAAGTCAAAACGTCGAAATGGCAAACAGATGGTGGTCCGCATATGATGGCAGTTAAAGCAAACCCGAAATGCGACCATACATTAGGCTATGGGTCCAGGTCGTCATTTGGAGACCTCGTCCATGCGGTTCTGAAACTCAGTTCTGCGTCGACTGGCATTTGGTTGGATTCGGATGGCAACGATCCTCGTCCTTACTTCGATGCGTTGATGTGCTCTGTGACCCAATCTGCCACCACAATGGCCGCCTCATCACCAACCATGGTGCCACCGGTTTCATCAAATGCCGCCTTTGCGTTGGGATAGCGCGAAAAATGATGATTGGTTCGGGGAAGAATACGAAAATCTGCCAAGCCAGCCTCGGAACGATTGACGATATCGGCGATCAATTTGTGGCTATCAGCGTCGTCAAACCAATCATACTCTCCGTATAATACAAGAACGGGCACAGAGACATTTGTCCACGCAGAAGGCCAGTTTGCGGCCTGAGCCTGATGATGGAACGCAAACGGACGTCCATAGTGACTATTCGTATCCGTCCCGATCATGTTCGACCAGATTGCCTCCATCTTGGGGTTTTCAGCGATGATCGCTTTTGGGGACTTTCCTTTGACCAGGTATTCAGTGTGGAATGCCGCTCTCGCCATAAGCGTTTCATTGAGCGTGGCCAGATCTTCCAGGGAAAACTCCAGAGACCTGCGATCAAAGCCGAGCATACGTTCATACCATGTTTTGGCTCCACCACCCCAAACAATGAATCCGGCCACATCGAGATCATTCGCAATCAATGCCGCCTGATTTGCGCCCATGCTACCGCCGAAGACGAACACATTATCCCGATCGATGTCACTTCTAGCCAGCAACGCACCCAGAGACTCGCGATGATGCGAGACTTCCGTATTATAATCCAAATCCGAGCAAGCGGGTCCCTGGCTATCTCCGACACCCGCTTTTTCCGTGCGCAGAACGGCGTAACCACTCTTACCGATGAGATGGGTCAGCATTTGTGTCCAGCCATCGTCATCTTTCAGTTCAACTGTCGAGCAGGATAGCCACTGAACAAAATATATCGCCGGAACGGGAGTCGTCGCATTCTCCGGCTTTGAAAAGATCGTGCGCAGCTTCGCGCCGTCTCTTGTCGCGATAGACCCATATTCAATGGTGGCGCCCTTAGTCTCATCCAAAGGCTTGTCCAGCTTACGCTCAAGACCGGCGATCATCTCACCGGGCGGCACTGACTGCGCGCACGCCACCAGGGATAAGGATGTTGCCAGTACGGATAAGGTCAGTGACAGGACAAAAATCGAGGGATTCATTTTTTGCTCTCATAATTGAATCGGAATTCCTGTGTGACATGCGACAACCGTATCAAGATGGCATCAAGATTTGGCGTGGAGACTGGGCACAACGCCAAGCTAATGCTTTGGCTTTTGCCCCTTGATAACCTCCTGACACTATGCGGATACAGTCGTTGAGCTGAGATCTAAGCTGAAGCCTTGACGGCGGGATTAGGGCTTAACCTTTCACGGATATTGGATATGGTGTTCACCTATGCAGAACGGGCCTTCTATACTGGTAATTGAAGATAATTCGACCACGGCGAGGACGCTCGCGCTGTTTCTTGAGGCCGAAAAATACGACGTTCACTGGTCCGGTTCGGGTGCCCTGGGGCTTGCCTATCTGGAAGACTTTGGCGCTGACCTGGTGTTGCTTGACTTGATGCTGCCCGATCTGGACGGCATCTCCGTCTGCAAAAAGATACGCGCCAAGTCTCAAACTCCAATTGTGATGCTCACAGCGAAAACGACGGAAGATGAAATCGTTACCGGTTTGGAAGCCGGCGCGGATGACTATGTCTGCAAGCCATTCGGGTCGAAGGAACTCCTTGCAAGGATACGACGCTGTTTGCGATCCAACAATCCATTACCGCAACAGACTGACCAACTCGCGCTTGGTGAAATTGCTATTGATGCAGACACGAGGCAGGTCACAGTCGGCGGTAAAGGTATTAAACTCACCAAAAGTGAATTTGAGATACTGTTTTTATTGATGAAGCATGTTGGGCGTGTTTTTACGCGGGATCAAATTATCGACCGCGCTTTTGGGCCGGACTTCGATGGGTTTGACCGAACTGTCGATACGCATATCTGGAGTCTCAGGAAAAAAATTGGAGAGCCGCGGGGGGCACCTCGCTATATCCATTCGGAGCTCGGGGTTGGATACAGGTTTCAGGACTCCAATGAACCATAGTCTTGTAACACGGCTAACCTTGCTCGTCGGTACTATACTCATTTCCGCGACAGTCCTGTTGGCGATTATCGTCAATCAAGCGACGAGCGCCGAATTTGTTGATGTCAAACGCGAAGAGGTTGCAACCGTCAATCCCCAAGCGGAAGTTTCAGCTATAGCGGATATGCTTGAGTCCGCATACGAGCAGTCTGGTGTGGATGGCTTAAGAGATATGGCGCGTGAGAATGATGACGGGTCGTTGCGAACCGCTCTTCCATTCATTCTGGTCGACAAGGATCTGAAAGTACTAGCAACGACAGAAGCGTCCTTCAGTAAGGCGGACATTGAGCGCACCGCCGAAGGAGGGCTTAGCTTCAAAGTTCTCGGCGTCGAAGATGGCGAAGCCTTTGATATCGAGTTGGTATCGCTGTCTCCGCACGTCCTTTCAACCCGACTGGATGCTTTCATAGGTGAGCTTGTCATATTGCCCGGGCGCGTTGATGAAAAGTCAGGACAAGTGTTCGCGAGTCGCGTGTGGAAGGATGCCGCGCCGTGGTTGGTGATGGTATTATTGCTCGCAGTTTTGGCAACTGTATGGGTTCTTAGGCGCGCCCTTCGGCCCGTCGACGACCTTACAAGAGCGGCAGCCACACTTAAGAATGGCGGATTCCCTGAACAATTGGACGTCTCCGGTGGCGGCAGCGAATTTAACACTCTGATTCAAACCTTCAATTCCGCAACAAAGGCTTTGGCAGATACAGATACAATTCGCAGGCAATTCATTTCTGACATTGCTCATGAACTCAGGACGCCTGTGACGAATATAAAGGGGCAGATAGAAGCGCTCCGGGCAAATCTGATTACACCAGACGGAGAATTCGTGAACACGGTCGAAGCCGAAGCCAGATTACTTGAACGACTCGTGAAAGATTTCCAGGAGATCGCATTGTCGGATGCAGGACAGTTGCGCCTCGTTCTCCAACCCATCCCGTTAAGGGAGACGGTTGAAAATATTCTGGGTCCAATGCTGCACCCCGCGCAAGCTCTCCTGGAGAACGATATTCCCAATAACCTTACTATTCTCGCCGATGAGGAGCGTATCCGGCAAATACTGATGAACCTTGTAGAGAACTCAAAACGTGAGAAGCGAGAAGGTCTTGTTGTTAAAGTTTCGGGCGATCTCCGCGACGGACAGGTTCAATTGGGATTTGAAGATAATGGGCCCGGAATAGAGCTGGCGGACCGCCCCTATATCTTCGATCGATTATACCGTGCTGAAAAATCACGCAATCGCGGGACAGGCGGCGCGGGTCTCGGACTCACCATCGTCAAAGGCCTTATGACTGCGATGGGCGGAACGATTAGCTATGCGCAGTCAGAAACGGGCGGCGCAGTCTTCATCATGGGGTTCTGCCGGGCGGAGACGCCAGCATGATGGCTCTTGATATGAATTTGATATCGACTTGGCATGATTCAACCTGACTACCGCTCGGGTTTATACATGACAGCAGGTCTCTTTAAGTTCAGCTTATCCCGAGTCCATCAGGGTCGAACAGGCCCCCGAGTTCATCTCCAAAGATCTCGATCTTCAGGCATATGCAACGGGCGTGGAACTGGACTTCAGTCGCCCCGGAGAACCTACCGATAACGTTTTCATCAATAGCCTGGATGGTAACTTCAGAGCCGAGTGCCTGTCTGCAAACCGGTTCATGAGCCTGTCAGATGCGCGCGAATATCTGGAGTGTCGGCGTGGAGACTACATACGGTAAGACCTCATAGCGCGATCGGAAACAAACCCCCGGCCCGCACTGATCAATCACGCAGGCGTAACCAGTCCGCCATCGTGAAACGGCCGGAATACTCTAACCGGCAGTGGTCCAGACATGGGTCTCAGAGCAGCCAGCCGATATTTCCTCGGATCAGATGATCCTGGAATGGGTCAAGTTCAGAAACCGTTGGGCTGATAAATCTGGCGGATCACCCCCTGTGGGGCAGGCCAGGTCAGAGGCCCGCTGGAGCGCTCCGATATGAACGCAAAAGCGGGCCTTTTATCATTAGTGTTTTTCAATAAGCCTGTTTAGCGCACGGCTAAGATCGCGGAACATCGAGCTGTTCCCCCTCATATTGACGACAAGATAGACCTCATCAGCTCCATCTTCGTCACGACTACTATAAAGTTCGAAGCCTCGGTCTGATCCATCTACACTTACCGAACTACCTTTGAAATAGCGTGTGTATTCTGGCTCCAATACACCACTTGTGCGGATGTAGTCGTAGAATTTCATCAGGTCATCGAGGTTTGAATACATTCCCCCGCTACCTTTGACGAGCCAAGAGGTATTCCCCCAGTTGGGAGGGACATTGGGCTCGCCGACAAAACTCGGGCCGCCCCCGACAGCAAAATCCTCAGTCGCCTGACCGCGCAACTCGCCATACTCTCCAGTATGGTTCATACCCGCCGGGTCGAAGAAATTCCGTCGCAAGAACTCATAATAGCCCATACCGCTCTCTGTTTCGACAACCGATGCAAGCAGACCAAATGCGGAATGCGAATGGCGATTACCCGTTCCGGGAGCAAACAGAAGTGGCTGATCCAGAATACGCTGCACTGCCGTTTCCCTGTCAATCCATGCGAGGTCCTGGTCCCAATCGGTCGGCAAGCCATGAAAATCCGGCAGTCCTGATTCACCGCGCATCAAATGACTGAGCGTCATAGTTTTTTTGCCTTCCGGAACATTATCGAAATATTCCGTAATCGGATCTTCACGGCTGATGACACCACGCTGATCCAGCAGATAGATGGCAGCAATTGTAAAATCAATAGGCCTCGACCCAACACCGAACATCGTGTCGATGGTGTTCTCTCGCTCGGTTTGAGGGTTAGCAAAGCCATAGGCTTTTCTGTGCACGGTTTCCCCATCAATCCTCATAAGTACTGCGCCAGATAGACCTTGAGTTTCCAACGCCGCCAACTGTTGATCGAGTTGGTCCAGTGAGAGTTCAATGGCTGGGGCCGTATTGCCTCGTTCGACTTTGATCGTTGCAACGCTGTAGGGCGCGGAGGTCTCGGCTGTGAACCGAATATCAGCTGCCCCTTCCGGGCCTTCCAGGGTGAGTATGATAACACCATCATCCTCATTCAGAAGAGCGCCGCCTGCATCCTTCGCAATATCCCTTATTTCAGAGAGTAGTGACTTGCGGTCCTGCGGCGTTGTAGATGCCAGATATTCCGCCGAAAGATGATTATCTTCAAAATCAACAACAAATTGATCCAGTGGGGTGAACCCTGATTCTTCAAGCGCCCGTGAATGGCCGCGCACCGCATCATCGCGCGACTGTAAACCTGGCGCGGCGGCTGTTTTTTCGTTACCGACGAGACTTACGTCTGTAACCCCTGCCCGACTGACCGCGAGCTTAATCTGGGTTGTGCTCCCATTACCCGATAGCACGAGCCGGATACCGTCATCCTCCGCCTCTACATTCACATCGCCTCCCGCGCCGCGCGCGGCTGTGCGCACGTCCCGAAGTTTGGCTACAGCCGATTCTCTTTCTGGCTGATCCAGGCCGGTCATGTGCGTATCTACAAAATCGTAGAGGGCGGCGTCGTCTTCGGTGCCCAGAGTTTGCATGACGGCACGGACCGCATCATCGACATGAAGCGGGCGATCATCTTGGGCGTAGGCAGGATTGGGGCTGAACGACATAAGCGCTGCCGCAGCGACGCCTATGATCAGAGTGCACGAAAATCTTCGCATAATCAAACTCCGTTTGGCTGCGCCGCGATATTCGCACCACGAGATGTAGCGGAGTGCGGCTAGATGACCTTTTGCCATTGCCGTGTCAGGAGAATATCAATCAGGTTTGACCCAACGGTTTTGTAGATATGTACAATTCAGCGAGACACCTTCTTTCATATCCACTCTGGGGAAGGAAGGTGGTTTCACTGAACAGGGATCAGTGGGAGACTCAACGCAAATTTCCGGTTCTGGAGCATGCCGACTGGATGAGTGCTGTCAGCAGGACATGCTCCCTTGTCGAGCGTCCACTGACCCGGAAAAAGAAGTGCCCGCGCAATTCTCTCGAATTGGCGGGCACAGGAACACCCGAAGGACTGGAGGAAACGTGCCGGGTGCTTGTCTGAGACGGGGACGGCATTCCTCCGAACCGGGCGTCCACGCATCCCGCGTGAACAGTCAGAACCTTATGCCGTCCCTGTCCCGGACTCACGCTTCTGGACGCCATATGCCCGTGATCAATCGCCCGCAATCATTCACGATCCAAGACTAGAAGTTATAACGAAGACTTACACCATACATCCGGGGTTCACCCCTGAAGGCACTCCAGCTACCCGTCTGCAGAGGCGACGGGAACTGGATGGTTCTGTATTCCTCCTCGAAGATGTTCCGGCCCCACAGCGACAGCTCCCAGTCGGCGTCACCTGGCGTCAGACCTATCTTGGCGTTGACCACTGTGTGCGAGCCTACATTGGATTCGTCGTCAAGATTCGTGTCTATATTGTGCTTGCCCATATAGGACGCGTTGATAGTGCCAAAGCCGGTAAAGCGGCCGATTGGTCTTTCATAGGAAACCGCACCAGTGGCCGCCCACTCCGGAGAAAACGGCAGGCGCATGCCCTCGAGTGGCTCTCCGATATTGTTAAGTACCGGGTGCTCCTCGAACTTTGTATTGCTCCAGGTCACACCGCCATCGAGTTTCAGATCCGACAGGGGCAGCCAGCTCAGTCCCACCTCCATGCCGGTGGATTTAACCTTCGCTGCGTTGGTCGTCGTAAAGGCCACACCATCGAACTGATTGATCTGGTAATCACTGAACTCGCTGTGGAAAATGTCCGTGCTGATATCCAGCCGGCGGTCGGAAGAAGACCATTTCAATCCTGCTTCAAACGCGTCCACCGTCTCTGGGTCAAACTCGAAACTGGTATTCCCTGCGTCCCGGTCAAGGTTGAACCCTCCAGCCTTGTAGCCGCGTGAGTAGCCGATATAGATATTGCCGATATCGAGATTCCTGACCAGCTTGATCGTGCCTGACGGCTCAGCTTCAGTGCGGGACCCCTCCAGATCGGCGACCGCGCAATAAGGGATGGATGGGACAAGACCACAGTGAATGTTGAAATTGTCGACCCTTACTTCGGCATCCTTCTGGTCCTCGGACCAGCGGAAGCCGGCCACCAGGTCATAGTTTTCGTCAAGCTCGATGATGTTGTGCGAGAATAGTGCCCAGCCCTTGGCATCCTGGTGAAAATTGCGAGACCTGTCGCCAGCACCTTCAGGGAAAAGAAAACTCGGCAGGCCGGTAAGCAAATTGAAATAGGCGCCGAAATCAGCTCCGTAAGTCACCTGCCAGTCAACGGATGTTTCATCGGCATACAGATAGGCTCCAACCAGCCAATCGACACGACCGGACACCCCGTTCAGCCGCACCTCCTGGCTCATGAAGCTGTTCTCCTGGTTCCAGTCCGTTCCCTGCACGACATCAATGTTCGAGCTATCCGGGTCCAGGTTGGAGTAAGCGTCTGCGTCCCGGTAGGCCGCAACCCAGGTCAGACTGAGATCTTCCCTGATATGCCAATTCGTCTCGAGGGACGCGCCCCACTCGTCAAGATGATCCTCGGGATCAGATGTCTGCTGAGCCTTGTAGGCAAAAGGGTCGGCTTCGACGACCGCTCCCAGGGATTCAAAAACCGCGGCTGTCGGGCCCAGAATCGAATAATCCGGCGCACAGCACGTTTCGTCCTTGTGCTGGCCATCGACAATCAATCGCACATCGACATCAGCAGTTGGTTGCCATAGAAGCTGCGCCCTGAGCGAGCTGCGATTCCTGTCATAGATATCCCTTGAGGGAACCACACGGTCGGTTACATAGCCATCGCGCTTATTGTAGCTTGCAGCAATCCTGAACGCCAGGGTGTCTTCAACCAGGGGACCGGTCAGTCCCCCGGTAATCTTGTAGCCATCGTAGTTCTGTGCAGTGGCTTCACCATACCCACCCCAGTTGAACTCCGGCTTGAGGGTGTTCAGGCTTACCGTGCCAGCCGAAGTATTCCGGCCAAAGAGTGTCCCCTGGGGACCGCGCAGGATCTCGACAGAAGAGACATCCAGCAGGTCACCGACCGCCATACCCGTACGGCTGCGGTACACATTATCCACGAATATGCCGACTGAAGGCTCAAGTCCGGGATTGGCACCGGCCGTCCCCACGCCGCGTATTCTGATTTCGGTTCCAGCGAGTTCTGAAGGTCCGGTGGTAATGATCAGGCTTGACGAAACTTCAGACAGGTCCTGCAAATCACCGATGCCCCGGCTCTGCAACTCGGCTCCCGTGAATGCCGTAATCGCCAACGGCACTTCGCTGACGGTTTGATCCCGGCGTGTGGACGTAACGATGACCTCGTCGAGAATGCGTTCCGCTCCAGCAGCCTCAAGAGCAGGTTCCTCCCCAACTGCCTGCAAGGGCGCCGAGATGGTCACACCAGCAGTCGCGGCAATGATCGCCGATATCCGGCGAAGCGCGGTCGTATTCAGCATTCTAGACTCCCATTTTCGTTTTTTATTATTTTGTTCTTGGGTTCAGGTTAGGGGTCATCATGAGAGCCAACAAGGACCTCGCCCAACACTTTGCAGGGGACAAATTCGCTCAGGTGGATGATGATACGGGAGTGTGATGGACCCAGGATCTGATTGCCCTCGCAATCAGCCGAGATCCCTGCCGGAATGGCCAGGACCGGGCGCCTGCCGCAAACGTGATACCGTCAGACACCTGATGTTTTTCCCCGGGCTTCCGACATGTTTATCGGCAAGCCGAAACTGGCACTCTGGGAAGCATACGGCTCGCCCCCGAACAATGCAACTTCAGCGCCCGGCCCAGCCAGATGCGGGACTGCGATCCGGCCCGCCTCCCGACCTCGATCGGGCATCACTGAAATCCTGAAGGCGGAATTCACCGGGCGAATAATCCCGTCAGGATTCATGGACGCTTCAGGATTCCCGCTCGCCCCGGAACGGGCCATCAGGTTTCAGACCAGGACAGACAGGGGATCCTTTCTGAACGTCGACGGGTTCACGCCGAAGACGCGCTGGAACGCGCGCCGAAAGCTCCGTGCGTCGGCATATCCCATTTTGGCGGCAATCGCTTCAACGGGTTCGCCGTGAGCGATGAGCATGGCAACGGTTTCACGAAACACGTGATCGCTGATCTCGCTGAAGGAGGTTCTCTCCATTGCCAGATTGCGACGCAAAGTGGCCACGCTTATCCCGGCTGAAGCCGCAACCAGCTGCTGGCTCCTGATGCCGCACCGCAGTGCCTTCATGACATATGATTGCAGGGACAATGTGGAAAAGCTCTTTTTGCGTTTTTCGAGTATGTCCAGGAATATCTGGTAGATCTCAGGCTGCCAGCCAGCCAGCTTTCTTTTCGAGGTGGCGAGGCTTTCAACGTTCCTGGGTAAAACGATATTCACCCCGCTGCCCTCGAACTGCACCCCGCAGTCAAGCACCGCCAGCTGGTGCACAGCGCCGGACGGGCGATTGCTGTCCAGGCGAAATCGGAGAACCGGGAAGCGCGAATCCGCCAGCCACTCGAATATGCAGTAAAAGGGAATGCAAGCGATCTCCAGGAATATCTGGCGGGCTTCCAGGTATTCACCTTTACAGGACATGCTGAAGTGCAGCTCATCGAGACGGATCTTGGCTTCAGCATGAACATCCGGCCAGAGAATGTTCACAGAGTGCGCGAAGGCTCGTATGGCCTCACCCAGCGTGGGCTCCTGCATTGCCCGGGCGATCATGAGTTCGGTACTGCCGGGAGGCACCCGATGGGTGCTCAGCCCGAGAAACTCATCATCCACTTCGTAGCCGATGGAAGCCAGGAGGTGCCAGACCATGCCCGAGTCCACATAGTCATCACTGCTCGAAACCAGGGGAGAGAGCGCAGCGACCCTGTCAAGCAGATCCGGGACATGGTCCATGTCATAGGTTGACTGCCCGACGAGGGTCAGCAGGTCCGCCTTTGGCATCAGCGCGATCAGTTCATTGTTCTGAGCAATCATGCGCAGCCCACCTGGCCTGCGAAGGCACCACAATTGCAGAGAGCCACGCCCGTTCGCCGGTCACCAGAACGCGACGGGCCGACCCAGTCATTCAATACGATAAATACGTGCCGCAGTACCGTAAAACATCGCATCTTTTTCGTCCTCGGAGAAATCGGCTACAATTTTCTTCAGACCGTTGTAGAGCACAGGATAGGCGATGGATAGTTTGTCGACTGGAAAGTTGCTCTGAAACATGCACCGATCGGGTCCGAAACATTCGATGGCGTGCAGGAAATATCGCCTTTGCGCTTCGACAAACTCGTCTGAAGTCGGGGCCGTATCCCTCTTGTCCCATCCGAATCCATTGTCTGGCATGGCGAGCCCGCCAAGCTTGGCAACAACATTGCCGCACTCAGAGATTTCCCTGATGTCCTTCTTCCATTGTTCAAAAATCTCTTCGCGGCGGTCGGCATACATCCCCACACCCAAAGGCGAACCGAAATGGTCAAGAACGATCTGCGTGGAAGGCACTGAGCGGGCCATCGCGAGAAAGTCCTGGTTCTGGTGATGGTAGTGCCAGGCGTCAAATGTGAGCCCTCGATCACCCAGAGCTTTCATGCCACGACGGAAGCTCGGTGAGCTGTAGAGCCCTTCTGGTGCCTGGGCCGGGATGGCCAGCATCTCCGGATGCGGGTCGCGTGCGGCGACCAGGCGTATCCCGCGAAACAGGCCATCACCTATTTCAACATGCTGATCAAGAACATCTCCGACGGCGTCACCCAGCTCCAGATTGGCGCGTGACACAATGGCCGCAATTACCGCCTTACCATCGCCACCGGTCTCCGACAGCCTGGCCTGCTCGACCACAAACTCTGTCTCTCCGAGGCACTTCAGATGCTCGGGGCCGTCCGGGCGATATTCCGCTTCGCAATCGACAAAGACGGTTTTTTCGATGTTGTGGCCGGATCCAGTGTCACGCCAAAGGTCTTCAACCTGATACTGCAGCCCCGTGCGCCACAAATGATGGTGCGCATCTATTATGCGACGACCGGGGTCGACTATTTCTTCTTCCACCGAAGTCAGCCAGCTTTCATCTTTGACAACTATGCTCATTCCGTATCCTGCTTTTTAAGTGACGTGTATCGCTCGGGGAGCCCGGACGGAGCTGGAGTGCCTGCAGGCCTCTGGCACTGAAAGCTCAGCTGAACCGGGATGAATGTGAGTCTGGCTCTCAGTCGGACGCCGCATCCTGAAAGCGGTTTCGCATACGACGCATGCCCGATAGCCAGCGATCATAATCGTTCGCCTTGCGCTGAAAATAGGTGCCCACTTCCGGATGCGGCAGTACCAGGAACCGGCCATCGGCCATGGCCTCGATGCACAGGTCTGCAACAGTATCCGGTTCCAGAACGCCATCTCCGCCAGCCTGGACGACATCCACCAGGGCATTTGGATCTTTCATGAAATCAAGCACATTGGTACGTACCGCCTGCGGGCACAAAACCGATACGCCGATCCCCTGCTCCACATAATTGATGGAGAGCCACTCTGCCAGTGCCACAGCGGCGTGCTTAGAAACCGCATAGGCACCGGAATCAAATTGTGACAGCAGGCCGGCAGCAGAGGCGGTGCTGAGCAGATAGCCGCCCCCGCGCGCAATCATGCCAGGTACGACAGCCCGCGCGGCCGCAAGGTGGGACCATGTGTGTACGCTCATCATTTTCTGCCATTCCAGCGTGGGCATTTCCAGGCCGCCGAGCCGGCCATATCCCGCATTGGACACGAAAACATCAATCCCGTCATACGCCTGTTCGACGCGCGCGATGATATCCCTGATCGCGTTCTCATCGGCCACATCGAGGGTTTCGGCGGAGGCTTGCTGACCGATCAGCCGCGCAGTTTCCTCCGCCCTGTCCCCATTCAGATCCGTGCAGATCACGGCCCGCGCCCCATTTGCCGCGAACCGCTGCGCCAGGGACCGGCCGATACCGGATCCCGCTCCGGTGATTATGGCTACTTTGTCGTCGAGTTTCATATTCAATCCTGTACGCATGCGCGCCATTCGTATCCTTTGAGGATCCGGTTAAGTCTTTACGAGACAACGTCGCCCGGACACGCCTCAGTGAACTGCCCGTTGCGGAACGTGACCTCTCCATTGACACAGATAAGGTCATATCCGCCGGCACGCGCCTGCTTGCGCCAGTCACCATCGGGCAGATCGAAGGCATGCTTATAGGCGTCCGTATCGGAATAAAGACGCTCCAGATCATAGACCACCAGGTCAGCGGCCATGCCCTTCTTGATCGTTCCGCGATCCTGGATACCAAAGACCTTCATCGGCAAGCCGCTCATCTTGTGGTGGGCGTGTTCCAGACTCACGATGCTCTGTTCCCGCACCATGTTGACGAGGAAATCCGTCCCCCAGTGACCGCCACTGAAGATTTTCAGGTGCGCGCCACCATCGGAGCCGCCGGGAATGACCCGCTCATGCGCAAACAGCTCCCGCAAGATCCCGGGATCTGTCGCCGTGGCGTTAGGCGACCGGAAGATGGCGGCGCCGTTTGAGCTGAGAATGATGTCTGCAAACAGGTCTATCGTCTTCATGCCAAGCTTGCTTGCCGCCGCGCCCAGCAGCTGGCCTTCGACATCCTTGTGCTCGGCACTGTCGGCGACCGACAGGACGACGAACCGGTCGAGATCACCTCCGACAATGATAAACTTCTCGGGGTCGTAGGCCACCCGGAGACGCTCCCGGTATGCCGGATCTCTCAGCAGTTCCAACGCCTTGGCACTCGAGCCCGCATATGTCAGCTCCCTGAACGTCTCATCGGAGTCAAACAGTGTAAGCGTCGTCAGGGAAATCTCGGCCCAGGTGCGATGGCAGAATGATGCGGCCCACATGTCCAGCCCTTCTTCGCGCATGGAATCCAGCCATGCGAGACCAGGTGTGTGGATCGGAAAATCATCATTGGTTGCAATGACATTATGGAAAACGGGGCGGCCGGTTTCGCGCGCGAGCCGTTCAGACGCCTCGACCGTCGCGTCCTGGCCAGCCAGGCCGGAGAGGCATTGTATGACACCCTCCCCGCGATCTTTCAGGACGGATGCGATCTCAACCAGCTGGTCGAGATCCATGACATCGCACGGCATGGCGCTTCCGTCGAAATCGACGTGAACATTATTGTGGCCGAGATAGGAACAGGACAGCCCGATGGCGCCTGCATCCATGGCATCATGCAGGAGACGCTTGATTTCGGCGAGTTCGTCTTTGGTTGCGGGACGATTCTTGGCCTCTTCGATCCCCATGACAAAGATCAGCAGCGCGTTCATCGGCACATAGACCATTGCGTTGACCGCTTTCCGGGTCCCGCGCAGCGATGTCATGAATTCCGGAAACGATTGCCAGTCCCATGGCAGGCTCGCCCTCTGGTGAGCGACCGGGATCTGCTCGACGTTCTCCATCATGACCATGTAACGGTCCTGATGCTCTGTACGGCAGGGTGCAAAACCAAAACCGCAATTGGTCATGACAACCGACGTGACACCGTTTTGCCCGCTGTCGGCGCACGTTGGGTCCCTGAAGATCTGGGCATCATAATGGGTGTGGTGATCCAACGCCCCGGGCGCCACGATCAGTCCGGTCGCATCCACAATCTCGTCAGCTTCCCCGGAAAGGGCCCCGATATCAACAATCCTTCCCCCGCTAATGCCAATATCAGCCTGAAAGCGTGGGGCTCCCGTTCCGTCAACGACAGTGCCGCCCTTCAGCAAGAGGTCATAGGTCGCCATGATCAAACCTCCGTGCCGCTGGAAGCGGCTATGCTGGCGAGCGGAAAGCACGCAATTGTCCGGGTGAATTCATAGACGCACTCAGGTGCGTCCTGCACTTGCTTCGCATGGCCTGGCGCCGCCTTCATCAATTCGGCACTCGTATGTATAACTGACTTCATGCTCGGTCCTCGCTCTGTTTGCAGATTGATTTTCACAGTACAGAACGCCGAAAGGGGCTAACAAGGGCTCTTCCCAACAGTTTGGACGGGACAAATTCGCTCAAGCCGACAGCGCGAATGCATTGGCGTATTGCTAGGTATTCAGTATACTGTTATTACTGATCTCGTTGCGTCGGCGCAGGCCACGCGCCCTGCCCAACCGTCCTTGCGCTGGCTGCGCCACCACGGATCCTGGCTCCATGGACGTCCGAGCTGCCTGCCTGCTTATGGGAGGCATGACAGGTTCCCGCGCCCGACTGGTGCTGCTGCTGATGTTCCCCGTCACTCCAGGGTTCTGAAGGCAATGGCACGTTATATGACGGCAGGAACTGCTCCGCGAAACGCCGGGATCTCACCGGTCGGTGTCTCCTCGCCCGGCTACGCCCCTCTTCAGCATCAATTTTCTTCCGCTCGACACGGGCTATGCCTGTACAAACAGGCGCGCGTACCGGATCACGACTGGATGCAACCGGTCACTCTGAACTTTTCGGATGATCACGGGGCCGCTTAGAGGGCACACCTGGCGGCAAGACTGCCTATCGCCATGGAACGCTGCCACTGGTGCACAAGGTTTCGGTCGTGGCCCGGTGTCAGATAGGCGAGAGAGATTCCGGTCGCTGGATCTGCCCACGCCAATTGGCAGCCCGCACCATTGTGCCCAAAGGCCTGTGCAGAGTTTGTTACTCCAAAACCACGCAGGTTCCTGCTCGCATCGCCGCTGACAATAATACCGAGGCCCCGATTTGCCGCCTTGTTGAACATCGGGTCAGCAAGATTGCCTGTCCGAATTTCGCGTGCACCATTCAATGTCCGCTCGGTCCAGAGCTTCACGTCACCCAGCCCGCCTTGGAGCAACGCCTGATAGAACAAGGCAAGATCATGCGCATTCGCAAACCCGCCCGCTCCCGGCATACCCAAAGCACGCACATCGGGCCGATTGAAAGCCAGCAGTGCCTCTTCGGTTACTTCAGTTTCCGGGAAGGCTGACAGTCCCAGCTTCTTGCAATCATCCTGCGTCATGGGGTTACCCCGGTGTTCGACGGGCAGCACGCGCTGGTTTTCGGCTTCCGGCAGTCCCACGAACAGATTGCGCAAACCCAGGGGGCCGAGCACACGTTTGCGAATGAATTCGGCATAGGGCAGTCCGCCGCGACGCTCGATGATCTCCGCGATGACCCACATGGAAGAAGAAGGATGATACTCAACTCTCGAGCCAGGCGCCCAGTTCAAGCGCCATTGAGCGAAGCGGGCAAGCGTTTCCGCTTTCGAATGCCACTGCAACGGTCCGAACGGCGCATGTGGAAATCCCGCCGTATGGGTCAACAATTGCTGAACCGTGACCTTGTCTTTCCCATGGCTGGCAAATTCGGGAATGATATCCGCAACACACTCATCTTCAGCCAGTTCGCCGTCCTGGATCAACAACCAGGTTGCGGCTGAGACAATGGCTTTGGTCGCAGAAAAAATACAGATCAGGGAATCATGACGCGCTTCGCCATAAGTCTCCAGGACAGCGACTTTGCCATTACGGGCCAGCGCGACCTGCGCCGCGGGCAGAAGCCCCTCATCGACATCCTGCCGAACGCGATCCAGCAACAATTCCACTCGTTCGGGATCTAATCCGAAATCTTCCACGCTCGCAACTTGCTCGTTCATTTTCTATCCCTGCTCGCTGCGTGGTGCCCAGTACTGATCTTTCAGCAGGCGTTTATAAAGTTTTCCTGTCGGATGGCGTGGCAGGGATTCGTGAAAATCGATGCTTCGCGGGCACTTGATGTGTGAAAGCCTCGCACGACAGTATGCGATCAGGGCCGTTTCCATGTCCGCACTGGCATCGCCAGGATCTCTGAGCTGTACCGCAGCTTTGACCTCCTCGCCAAATTCCTCATTGGGGATTCCAAACACCGCGACATCAAGCACCTTGTCGTGCATGATGAGAACATTCTCCGCCTCCTGAGGATAGATGTTGACCCCACCCGAAATGATCATGAAATGCTGGCGGTCCGTCAGGTACAGGTAGCCGTCATCGTCAAGATATCCGATGTCGCCCAGCGTGGTCCAGCCTCGGACATGCTGCGCTTTCTTTGTTTTCTGGCTGTCCTTGTGATACTCAAAGCGGTTGCCGCCGGCAAAATAGATATTACCCTGTTCACCGTTCGCGAGCTCGACGCCGGCGTCATCGCAGATGTGGATTTCGCAACCCATTGGCCGCCCGACAGACCCCTTGTGAGCAAGCCACTCCGCACTGTTCAGTTGCACGAAGCCATTGGCTTCGCTCCCCGCATAGTATTCGTAAAGGACCTCACCCCACCAGTCTATCATCTGTTCCTTGATGGGTATCGGACAGGGTGCGGCTCCGTGTACGGCGCATTTCATGGAACTCACATCGTAGCGTGACCTTACCTCCTGCGGCAGTTTCAACATGCGCACGAACATCGTGGGAACCCACTGGCTATGGGTAATCCCGTAGGCCTGGATACACTCCAGCGCGCGCTCCGGATCGAAGTGTTCCATAATCACGACCGTAATGCCGTGGCGCAGGCACGTCATGGAGAACCCAAGCGGGGCCGAATGGTACAGGGGGGCTGGCGACAGGAAGACAGACTCACTGGTCGCCCCGTATAGTTCCGTCATGACGGCAAACAGCTCGCCGTCACCATATTCCTTCTCAGACAAGGCCTGTTTTATGCCCTTGGGAACGCCCGTTGTCCCCGAGGAGTAAGGCATCAGGGCACCCTCGCTCTGATCCGCGATGGGCGTTACCGGCATCCGGGACAGCGCCTCTTCGAAACTCGCGAATCCATCCATGACGCCATCAAGCATGTAATGAGCGATGACGTTGGGTGTGACCTCCAGCAAGGGCTGGACAACCTCTTTCACGGCAACTGAGCTGACAAACACGCGCGCTTCGCAATTGTTGACGATGTAGGCGACCTCTTCCTTCTGAAGCCGCCAGCTCACAGGCGTATAGTAAAGACCAGCGCGCTGCGCCGCCCAGCAGATTTGCAGATAGCGCGGATGGTTCTCAAGCATGATGGCTATGTGATCCCCCCGTTTGAGCCCCAGACTCCTGAACAGGTGCGCGCCCTGATTGGCTCGCGCCTCTAGCTCGCCGTAACTGATCACCTCGCCACTCCCCGCCATGATATAGGCCGGCTTGTTGGGCGTTGCTGCTGCTATTTCACCTGGATGCACCTGACATGTTCCCTTTGTGCTCTCTGCCCGACAACGCAAAATGACTGTTTTGCGTGTCGCCCGCAGAATGATTTCTCGCGTGTAAACTGGCCGGCTTATGTGAAGGAGAAACTCCCACCCATGTCCGCTTCCGCTTCTTTCAGGTATTGGAAATACCGGCTGAATGTTCCGTTATAATTTCCGTCCTGCCGGCGCATCGAAGCGCCTTCGAAGTTGTAGTAACCAGGCGTGCACTCTTCGTTGTAACTGGTCTTTCCGCGATGCTTTATGACCTGCTGTACCCAGTTCTCTTCGGATTCCGGCCGGGGCGTTATGGTGCTGTATCCGTTCTGTTTCACATGGCTGATGCACTCGGAGATATGATCTCCCTGGGTTTGCAGCATGTCGGTCAGATTGAACTGATAGCTTGCCTGCAGGCCGCCCATGATGAACAGGTTGGGAAAGCCATGCGTATGAACGCCGAACAGCGTGCGGACGCCAGACGCATACTTCTGATTCAGGTCCAGCCCTGCTTCACCGACAATCCTGTTATACGTACCCGTTTTCTGAATCTCGAAACCTGTGGCGTATATGAGCAAGTCCAGGTGATGGATCTTTCCATCAAACTCCGGACCTTCCGGAGCAATCCGGGTAATGCCTTTTCCGTGCGTATCCACCAGGTGCACATTGGGCCGGTTGAAGGACGGCAGGTAATCGTTGGAAAAGCACGGGCGCTTGCACATGAACATGTACCAGGGCTTGAGCGCATCCGCCGTCTTCCTGTCCTCAACGACCTCATCAATGTGACGATGGATCCCCATCATGTAGTCAATATTGGCTTTCTCAAGCTCGCGAATTTTCTCCTCTCGGGGAATATCCGCATGCGCGTCATTCTCCATCGCGGCTTTGGCCTTATCGAAATAGTCGACTGAATTCACATCCTGGGCTGTGGACATCCTCTGAAACAGGGACATGTTCGACAGCTCAATCGCCTGCTGGCGCCGTTCTGCCTGCCAGCCTGCCTGCAACGAATCCGCCCATTCCGGGTCGGTGTCCTGCTCAGCCCTGATATCGATAGATGAGGGCGTTCGCTGGAAAACATAGAGTTCCTTCGCGGCCCTGGCGACTGCTGGCACGATCTGCACAGCGCTCGCGCCCGTGCCGATAACGCCCACCACCTTGTCTTTCAGGTTTTCCAGCTCTTGTCCGGTGTACTCATAATCCCACCTGGAACTGTGGAACGAATGCCCCTGGAACGTTCCCATGCCCGCAATCCTGGACAGCTTGGGCTGTGACAGGGTGCCGTTGGCACAGATGACAAATCTGGCTCGCATGGAATCACCGCGATCTGTGCCCAGATGCCAGAGCTGCTCCTCTTCATTCCAGACGGTTTCTGTCACGGTGGTATTGAATACCGCTTTCTCATACAGTCCATATTTCCTGGCTATGGTCTGGCAATGATTGAGTATTTCCTTGCCACTGGAATAATTCCGTGCCGGGATGTATTCGATTTCATCAAGCAATGGCAGATAGTCGTAGGAAAGGACATCGCAGGCGATGCCGGGATAGCGGTTCCAGTACCATGCGCCTCCAACGTCTGCTCCACGCTCCACGATCCTGATGTCGGACACACCTTTTTGCAGCAAGCGCACGGATGTAAGCAGCGCGGCAAATCCACCCCCGATAAACAGAACTTCCGAATAGTCGTTGAGTGGCGCCCGAACGTCCTGCTGTTTCAGGAAAGGGTCGACGGCATAGCCTGCGAGGTCTCCGGTAAAATCCGATGTATACTGCGCTGTTCCTTCAGGCCGGTAAGCCAGGCGCAAGTCTCGTTCCTCTTGAAACTTCTTTTTTACATCGTCGTAGAACGCCTCGGATTTTTCCTTATCTCGCATGATTGACCTTCGCTTCTGCCATGGACTGATGTTCAACACTGGCGATAGTCTGGCCGACCACAATCTTGGGCCGGAAACAGACTGCCTGCTAAACTCTGGAAACAACTTGGAAGCCGCCAGGTGCAGCGGCAAGGGCTGCTGCCAACAGTTTGGCGGGGACAATTTCGCTCAGAATATCAACTGATATCCGAGGGGGATGTCCCAGTCCGGTGCGGACCCGTCTTCATTCGACCGCCATACGGTTTGTCCAGAATTCACTGAGGCGAGTCCCTGAAAATACGCCAGCTGGCTTCCATTCCCGCGAACTTCACCCGCCCGATGCGGCCCGCCGGCGTCTGGTCATGCTCGCCAAACCGCACCAGCAGCATTCCAAATCAGACACTCGCGCCTGGCCTACGGTGAGTTCATAGCTGCGGTCAGACGAACCCAAACCCGTCTCCGCTTTTCGCGGACGCACATGTGTGTGGATACAATGGCGGAGATCTGACGCAGGCCGACACGATCATCGCCACCGGCACTATGGTACGGACGCGGGCGCATCGACTTCGACCTACTATTCCTGATCTTGTGCGCAAAAGAAGGTGCCGACGCGGTCGATTTGGAGGTGCGCCTTTGTGTCAGATACCGAAGCTGCCCACTTGGAGCCGCCTCCCTGTAAAGGAGAACTTGTACCAAGATAGGTACCAAGATTGGGATTCCGCTCGAAAATTCGTCAACATTAGCAGGCGTTTGCAAAAATTGGCTCGATGAAGTCGCGGCACTCTCACCTTGATCGTTGCGCTTCAGAGGGATCAATTCGAGTCCTAAACCCCACTGGAAGTGAGAGTCCTGATCCGAGAGGCCCGGTTGCATCCTCGCATCGACCCAGTCAAACGCCGACCATAGATGCTGCGCTACGGACGTGTGTTTTCAAATGACGCCCGTTTCAGAGCAAAAGGTTCGAGCCCCGAATGTCGCACCAAACCTGTACAGGCAACGGTGGCTAGTAATTTTATACAAGAGATTCAATGCTGAATATAGTTAGGCGTGGCGCGAGTGACGTGCCATAATCCATATATTTTATCCAATTATTTCAGACACTTACGTGATTGAAAATCGATTCTCGGTCCTCAGTTTGGTCTGGCTTTGGTCCACAGTTTTTCGAACGCGTGATTTGGACGCTGGTTCACAGCGTCGACCTTTGAACTAGCACAGTATCGCTCAAAAACCAGTTTCAGTAGGAGGCTTAATCTCGACATTCTTCAGACATTGGACGGTGATCCTCGGATATCATCAGAGAGCAAAACCGTCAGCCTTAAAGACGCAGAAGGTGCATTGGAAGTCTCAAACCTATGTGCGGTGACGCCAAATAAGGGACTGGTTCTATTTTTTCTGACCGCCCAGAACCGCGACCAACTCTTCGACTTTCGCCCGACGCTCTGCCAGATCGTCTCCTTTTAGAGCGCTCTCTACGCACGTGCCGATGTGATCATCGATGATCACGCCCTCCAAAGCCCCAAGAGCAGCCTTGATGGCCTGCACTTGGCGAACGACGTCAATACAGTAGCGGTCCTCGTCGATCATTTTAGCAATCCCGCGTACCTGTCCTTCAATCCTGGCAAGGCGTTTGGCAGCTGCGTCTCTGATTTCTGGTTTCATTCAAGATACTCCCTCGGGGTATATAGTCACTCGGATTTCGTTTGAAAATACCGAAACCAGCAAATTTAAACATGAATAACGGAATCACAAAGTTGCTCTGTGAGAGAGCCAATCATGAAGATGATCTGGCTGGACATCAATCCGACCCGCTGCGGACCTTTCTGAGATAGAATCTCTCGAACGCAAAAATGATCCCGATACCTGCCAAGGCAATGATGATGATCATCGGATCACTCTGCGCCTTAATAAGCACAAACGCACCGAGGGCGATGGTATCGAGAAGAATCGCGGTGATCACAATTCCCGCCTTCGCGCCGACGTCCTTTCGCAGGTAGCACAAGACGCCCCCGTGAATAATGATATCCATTACGAGGTAGAAGATGGCCCCCAACGATGCAATGCGGGAGAGGTCGAAGAAGACGGCCAGTAAGGCCGCCGCCACGACCGTGTAAACGAGCGTATGCTTCTGAACACCGCCCGGCATGCCAAAATGGCTGTGCGGGATCAGATCCATCTCGGTAAGCATCGCGAGCATGCGCGAGACCGCAAAGACACTGGCAAGCAGACCGGACGCCGTTGCAATTATGGCGATCGCAACCGTGAACCATACACCATATTCGCCCAGTGCCGGACGCGAAGCTTCTGCCAGCGCGTAATCCTTCGCTGAAACGATTTCATCTATCGTCAGGCTAGACCCAACAGCATAGCATACGAGCAGATACACCAACGTGCATAAAGTCAGCGAAATCATTATGGCGCGGCCAACATTCCTGTGCGGATTTTTCACCTCGCCGCCACTATTGGTGATCGTGGTGAAGCCCTTGTAAGCTAGAATGGCGAGGGCCACACCGCCTAGGAATCCGCCGATCGACGTGCTCTCACCTGGGTTGCCCGTAAGCGGCTTGAACGCGAAACCTGCCGCCCAGAGGCCAATCAGCGCGAAAGCAACGATACCGCCAACCTTCAGGACAGCCGTTATCTTGGATATATTTCCAATGACATTATTTCCCGCCACGTTGACGAGGAAGGCAAACACGATGAGCCCAAGCGCCAGGAGCGGCACCAGTACGCCCCCTTCGATCCCGAATAGCTGCAGCGTGTAGGCGCCGAATGTACGCGCCACCAGGCTCTCATTGATGATCATCGAGAACGCCATCAGAAGCGCCGCGCCGCCTGTGACTGTACTCGGTCCATATGCCTTTTTCAGGATCATCGCGATGCCGCCAGCCGACGGATAGGCGTTCGATACCTTAATGTACGAATAGGCGCTGAAGCCGCTGATAACAGCCGCCACAAAGAAGGCCAGCGGAAACAAGGAGCCAGCAAGTTCCGCCACCTGCCCCGTCAGGGCAAAGATGCCCGCGCCGATCATCACGCCGGTGCCCATCGCGACCGTGCCTGAAAGGGTCAGGCTACCCGCTTCGTAATTCTCTTCCATTGTGGCCCCTTCCACAGCGTTACAGTTTCAATGCACGAAGGCGCAGCGCGTTCGCAATGACCGAGACGGATGACAGGCTCATCGCCGCCGCGGCAATCATGGGACTGAGCAGCAGGCCGAACACTGGATACAGCACACCCGCCGCGAGCGGTACGCCGAGCGCATTGTAGATGAAGGCAAAGAACAGGTTTTGGCGGATATTCCTCATCGTGGCGCGGCTCAGCTCGCGCGCCTTCGCGATCCCGAGGATGTCGCCGCTGACAAGGGTGATCCCGGCGCTCTCCATGGCGACATCGGTTCCGGTGCCCATGGCGATGCCGACATCCGCTTGTGCGAGGGCAGGTGCATCATTGATACCGTCCCCTGCCATGGCGACGATCTTGCCCTTTGCGCGCAGTTCGCTGACAATTTTGTTCTTGTCCTCGGGAGAAACATCAGCGTGAATCTCATCAATGCCGATCTGGTCGGCGACGGCACGCGCGGTCGCCTCGTTGTCACCGGTCAGCATCACAACTTTCAGACCTTGCGCATGCAACCGCTTAATCGCCTCGCGCGTGGTTGCCTTTATTGGGTCGGCCACGCCGACAAGGCCGGCCGGTTTGCCATTGATCGCTGCGAACATGACAGTCTGTCCCAGGGTCTGATAATCATCTGCTGCTGATGCCAGAGCTTTGTCGAAAGCCCCGACCCGCCGCATCATCTTGGCATTGCCGATGGCAACATGTTTGCCATCAACGGTTCCCTCGGCTCCCTCGCCGGTGACGGAACTGAATTCTCCCGCGGTCGAGACCTTGACCTTCCGTTCATTGGCGCCACGCACGATCGCTTCGGCAAGGGGATGTTCGCTGAACGATTCGACGGCGGCGACGTGCTCCAACAGGCTTTCCTCGGTCCAGTCGCCCGATGGTCTCACGGTGACGAGTTTCGGCTTGCCTTCGGTCAGCGTGCCCGTCTTGTCGACAATCACGGTATCGACCTTTTCGAGTATTTCGAGCGCTGCGGCATTCTTGATCAGAACACCATTCTGGGCACCCTTACCCGTCCCCACCATGATGGACATCGGCGTCGCCAGGCCGAGCGCGCACGGACAGGCAATGATCAGAACCGCCACCGCATTAACGAAAGCGAAGGCCAGGGCCGGTTCGGGTCCCCAGATGGCCCAGACGGCGAATGTGACTATCGCCGACGCAATGACTGCCGGTACGAACCAGCCTGAGACCGTATCGGCCAACCTCTGGATCGGCGCGCGCGACCGCTGCGCCTCGGCAACCATTCGGACGATTTGTGCCAGGACCGTATCGTCGCCAACGCGAGTCGCCGTCATCACGAAGCTGCCCGTGCCATTGACCGTCCCACCCGTCACAGCATCCCCTTCGGCCTTCGCGACAGGAACCGGCTCTCCGGAAATCATGGATTCGTCAACGCTTGAGCGACCTTCGACCACGTCACCATCGACGGGGATCTTCTCGCCCGGACGAACCCGGAGGCGATCGCCGGAGGCTACCTCGTCAAGACTGACATCATCTTCAGTGCCGTCTGCCCGAACTATCCGGGCCTGTGGCGGCGCAAGATTGAGCAAGGCGCGGATCGCACCTGACGTGGCGCTACGCGCACGCAATTCGAGAACCTGCCCGAGCAAGACCAGCGTCGTGATGACCGCAGCCGCTTCATAATAGACGCCAATCCGGCCGGAAGCGTCCCTGAAGCTCTCGGGGAAAAGACCGGGGAAGAATGTGGCAACAAGACTGAAGCCAAACGCGGCGCCAACGCCGATCGATATCAGTGTGAACATGTTCAGGCTGCGCGCGAGGACGGACTTCCAGCCGCGCGCGAAAAAGGGCGCAGCGCCCCAGAGCACGACCGGCGTGGCGAGCACCAGCTGGACCCAGCCCGCCCATTTCGCATGAATGAGGCCGTCGAGAGGTTTGCCGGGGATCATATCCCCCATCGCAAATATCAGGAGCGGGAACGACAGCACGGCGCTGATCCAGAACCGGCGCGACAAGTCATCGAGCTCGCTCGTGTCCTCTTCAAGTGAGACGGTTTCTGGCTCAAGCGCCATCCCGCAGATCGGGCAACCCGTATTCGACGTCTCGCGCACCTGCGGATGCATCGGGCAGGTCCAGACGGCTCCTGCATAATCCGCAGGCACATGATCGTACGTCTTGGCATCTCCGACGCCAGGATTGGCACCGTGACAACAGGCATGATCGCCGTCTGCTTCCGACTTGGGGTGTTGGTGATGGTCGGCCATGGCCATGACTTTCTATAAATTGGAATTGAAAAAAAGGGTCGAGTTGGACAATCGACCGCCCGGGCAATCATCTCATCAGGACGCTTTTGACCGGGCTTCCGTCCGCCCGTTGAAAAACCTGTAGAGCGGCACGAAAATCAGCGCGACATACCAACCATAGGCATAGGCTTCGACGAGACCGATCAGGAACCCCGGCCATGTCAGAAATTCGAAGCCCGGCAAAAGAGGCGTCCAGGCTTCATGCATGTGCATCGACATGGGTGTCATAAGTCCCCAGCCGATGCAGATAATAAATGTAAGAGCAAGAAACAGGGACAATGCCTGACCAGTGGGAATGATTTTCATGGTGAACCTCGTGTGCAGCAGAGGCGCAATCTGACCTTGCGCCAGGTCGGCTCCGAAATGTTCGGTGTCGCAGTCGATATAATACCCCATGGGGGTATATACAAGAGGTATGGCGGCCGCACATCTTGATAAGTCCGAACGATTGCTGTCACCAGACGTCTCTTGCTCCTGGATCATCGCCGAGAACGCGCTGCGAGGAATATGCTCCCCGCAGTCCGGCGGGTGATATTAGTTCCCCGGTTTCATCTCCGACATCATCTTCATGCATGCGTCGTGTTTGACCTGCATCTCAGGAGACGTTTTGCTATGATCCATTGGCATGCCAGCCTTCATGTCAGCCATCATCTTGTCATGCATAGCCTGACACTCAGCGTGCTTCGCTTCCATTTCGGCTGACGTCATTCCGTCCATTTTCGCCATAGGTTTGGCCGTTTCGTCGCTGCCCATCGGCATCGTCGTGCATCCTGACACAGTTATCAGCACACCAGCTGCCATTAGCGCGCCAATACTATTCTTGACTATTCTCTGCGTACTCATCTTTCTCTCCTTCACCGCAATCCAGGCACCGCCGGTCCCTCACATCGAGGGATCGTTCAGTGCTCGTGCTGTTCTTCAACATCTGCCGTCGACCAGTGAATGTGCGCGATCTTCCATCCGTCCGTCGTCGCCTCCAAAACAACTGTCTCCATCATACGCGCGTGAATGGTCTTACCTTCAAACGCACCGTGGACCTGATATTCAGAGATCACCACGGCCCGTTCGTCGCTCTTCAGAACATCACGCCTGCCAAGACTTGTCTCGACAGCCGCCGTGAATGCCATGTCAGCGGGCATATGGTGGTCGCGATATTCGAGGAATGAGCGTTCTGCGCCTCCGCCCTCGGCAATGATCGCATCCGGGGCAAGCAGCGCTTCGACCGCATCGTGATTGCCGGATTTCAGCGCTGCTGAGAAGGCCACAACCGTGGCTGCCGGCGAACCGGCTTCAGCAGGAAATTCAACATATTTGGTCGCTTGATCCCCATGATCATGATCATGCGCATCCATATCCATGCCGGGCATGTCCATGCTGCTGGCATCCACCCCCTCCAGTCCGACACCATCCATATCGCCGTGCTCATGCCCGCCATCACTATGATGATGACCTTCTCCTGTAACGACAGGTATCCGCTTTACGCCAAGCCCGTGGCCATAGACCAAGGTGCCACCCCACCAGGCGGTAACTGTCAAAGACAGCGCGGCAATCGTCATGAGACTGACAAACCCTGTTGAGGCAGCGCGCGCGCGCTGCCGCCACCGCCAGGCTGCGAGCAACAGGATGGCGGCTCCCGAAGGCACGGCCCAGTTGCGATGCGTTGTCATGGCCTCATGCGATGGCCCGTCATGCGCAACTGAGTAGTAAGCCTGAAACCCGGCTGCGATCGTCGCAATTACGGCCAGCGCGGCGAAAGCGAGCATCCAGTCTGCCGCAGGTCGAAGCGTGTCGCGCCATCGCGCCGCGTGCGGGATTAGAGCGAGCAGGTAGGACGCCGCCGCCGTCAAGGACAGCGCGAAAGCGAAGTGAACAAGGATCGGGTGAATATTGGGTTCGATGATTTGCATGAAATTCACCCCTAGAACCAGGTCCGCACGCCGGCGACAAACACGGTTTGGTCCCCGGCGCCGCCAGCAGCCTTGATAAGATCCTTTGTCCCGCCGAAACTGCCTTGCCACTCGACACCGACATAGGGCGCAAATTCGCGCTTGATTTCGTATCTCAGGCGCAAACCCGCATCGAGATTGGTCAGGCCAGACCCGATCTGGCGTTCGGCAATAGCCTGCGCCGCAATGTTGGCTTCCACACGGGGTTGTAGGATCAGGCGCTGCGTGAGGCGAAACTCGTATTCCGCTTCGAGGCGCGCGGTCAGATCACCCTTTTCGCTGAGGAAAGCCGAGGCATCGACCTCAAACCAATAAGGTGCAAGTCCCTGCACGGCCACGACCCCATGCGCGAGCCCGTCGGGTTCGAGATCGTAGCGCAATCCCGCCTGCACGTCCCAATATGGAGCGACAGCGCGCGAATAGAGCGCCTGAACCTCGGCATCATCAACTCCGGCGCCGTTCAGCGATGCGGAGCCTTCGGTCTTGAACCAGACTTTGTTGATGTCGCCACCATACCAGGCCTGACCATTCCAATAGAAGCTGTCTTCGCCGTCGGCGAGTTGTGCTTCAAGCTGGTTGAACAAGATGGCGTAAGTACGCTGGGCACCGCCCTCAGCGAGGACGTCCTCTCGGGCCTTCGCCATCTCTTCGGCGTCGTAATACTGATCGGCCTGAGACCAGAGGGGCGGCGTCTCCCCATCCTGTGCGACCGCGGGCAATGCGCAAACCAAGACCGAGAGCAGCGCCGCGGCAATGATTGAATTTCTGGACATGATCATTTCTTATCTCCCATATCCATCAACGAATGGTCCATGGAACCATGATCCATGCCCTCCATCATGCCGTGACCCATGTCTGGATGGTCCATATTCATCGGCATATCGCCGTCGCGCGGCAGAATCGAAACAACCTGCATCATGCCCGCATGCATGTGATAGAGAAGGTGACAGTGGAACGCCCAGTCGCCGACATGTTCAGCCGAAATATCGACAGACAGTTTCTCGCCCGGCTTCACAATGACTGTGTGCTTGCGGGGTTTGTGATCGCCGCCCTCGTTGACGAGGTCAAAGAACATGCCGTGCAGATGAATCGGGTGCGGCATCATCGTATCGTTGATCAGGGTCATCCGGACGCGCTCACCCTCACGAAACACGATCGGCGCGGTGATCTCCGAAAACCGAACGCCGTCAAACGACCACATGTAGCGTTCCATATTGCTGGTGAGATGCAACTCCATTTCCCTTTCCGGCGCGCGCAGGTCGGGATTGCGATCAAGGCTGCGTAACTGGGAATAGCGCAGCGCCCGATGTGGAACATCGGCAAGGCCGTGGCCCGGCTCGTCAAGCCGATTGACGGGCATCATCGCAAGACCCGTATTGCCCGGTCCGCTGTTCACGCCCGGAGCGGATGCTTTCATGGCGGACATGTCCATGGACCCATGGTCCATGCCCATCGTCATCGAAGAATCCATTCCTTCCATCCCGGTCATTCCGGCCATCGAGGTTTCGTCTATCCCTTCCATGCCAGCCATGGAGCCATGGTCCATGCCAGCCATCCCCATGTCGGTCATGGTCAGGGGAACGGGTGCTCTCAGCTCAGGCGCCTGCGCCCTCATGCCGGGTCTGGGACCAAGTGTGGCCACCGCCATGCCAGATCGATCGATGGATTCAGCGACCATGGCGAAAGCTCGCGCATCTGACGGCGAGACAATCACATCATAGGTTTCGGCAACGCCGATCTGGAACTCGTCCGTTTCCACTGGCTGCACATGCAATCCATCTGCTGCGACGACCGTCATTGGCAAGCCTGGAATGCGGAAATTGAAGATCGTCATCGCCGACGCATTGATGATGCGTAACCGAACGCGCTCGCCAGGCGTGAACATGCCGTTCCAGTTGTCGGCGGTCGAATGACCATTGATCAGATAGGTATAAGTGGCGCCCGTGACGTCCGCGAGATCCATTGGAGACATCCGCATCTGCCCCCACATGGCGCGTTCGTTCATGGCCGAGCCGAGACCCTGCTCTGACGCATCCTGCAGGAAATCGCCAACTGTACGCTGGTTGAAATTATAGGTGTCGCTTTGCTTTTTCAGCTTCGAGAATATCCGGTGCGGACTCTCAAAGCTCCAATCCGACAGGACAAGCACATATTCCCGATCATAGGCGACAGGCTCGGCACCTTTCGGATCGACAATGATCGGCCCGTAATGGCCAAACTGCTCCTGCAGGCCGGAGTGGGAATGGTACCAGTAGGTGCCGTTTTGCGGCACGGCAAACTTGTAACGAAATGTCTCGCCAGGTTTGATACCGGGGAAGGACACTCCCGGCACGCCGTCCATATAGAATGGCACTAACAGGCCATGCCAGTGAATCGAGCTGTCGGTCATCAACTGATTGGTCACGTTCAGTGTGACCTCGTCGCCCTCACGGAAGCGAATAAGCGGTGCGGGTAGTGTGCCGTTGACGCCGATCGCTTCGGCCGCGCGGCCATTGATCCGTACGGGGAATTTACCAATGCTCAGGTCGAAATTGGTTCCGGTGAGCGTGGGCAGGCCGAGATTTCCTGCGTCGGCGCTGCGCGCCCAGGCTGGCAACAAGCCGGAAAGTCCAATCGCCGCTCCCGATGAGAGAGATGTTGTGAGAAGTTTGCGTCTGCTGATCATGAGATCACCTTTGGGATAGAATTGACGAGCCAGGCGAAAATAATCCGCGTTCCCGTCGCTATGGGATTACTTAACGGAGGATTCAGGTTCGCCGCGGGGCATACAGAGGCCCGGCACCATGGCATCGGACGTGCGGACGCATAGTTCGGCGATCGGGTATGCACCCTTTTCGACCCGGTGCAGCGTGAACTGGACCTTGTCACCAGGCTGGAAAGCCGTCAGATCAACACCGTCGCCGACCTTGAACGCCATGCGCATAGCAGGCCATTTGAGATCCGGCACCGGGGCGTGATCGAGCCCGATCCGCCTACTTTCCAGATCGATGGCAACGACGGTTCCAACACCTTCGACCATGTGCGAGCTGCGGTCATGGTCCATCTGATCGTGACCTGCAGGGCCATGGTCCATACCCTCATGCGACATCTGCGCGTAGGCTGGGCTCAGGACAAATCCAAAAGCGGCCGCCACAACAACGAACCTTTTGAGAGAGAATGACATTACAAATTTCCTTTGAAGAGCAGCGATCGCGCACAGTACGCTGTCGCCAGAGAGGGGATGTAGACCTGCTTTGGGCGCTGCAGCGCAGCGGCCTGGCAGATGCCATCAAATCCCGGCACACAAAGCGCCCGGGATCCTCGCAAAGGATCAAATCAGAAGTTTGTCGTGCAGTCGGACCGGATCAGGCCAGGGCGGATCAGACCAGCGCTGCGCTGGCGCGATCTGAATGTGCGGGAGCGGAGCCGCAACCGCTGCAACAGACATTTCCAAAATGAGTTTGGCGCCGCTCGTCGACGAATGCATGGCAGCCACCCCGTCCGCGGCTGACATGAATACGGCTGAGTTCGCGCCGCAATCACAGTCGCTGCAACGGGCGTCATCATGGCTCGCCGCCTTTGTCATATCGGCGTCGGCCACAGGATCGGCGGAATGCTGATGCGGTGGTTGTGCCTGATGCGTCTGGTTACCGTGATTATTGGTCTCCACCGCACACGCGCAGGCTATCTGTCCAAAACTGAACAGCAAAACCATTAGCGTCAGAAACAAAGCTCTCATGACGACATACATATACCCCTTGGGGGTTTCCGGCAAGGTGTGCGCTAGTATCGAATTGGCAATTCTGGAGTCGAATCCTACGTGGCCGCAGCCCGTTGGCCTGGCTAGTCCGACACCCAACCACTTCGTTACAGCCACCAAGGCCGATCATTGATCAAATTAGAGGTCAGATTTTCTGAGGCAGTCCAACGGAGTTCTCGACACGGGCCTGGCGTAGTGCACCAGCAACACTGCCCGGCCAAGACAGACGCGAGGCAGAAGCAACCTTAATCAAGGCCTGAAGGTCCGTTGTTTACATAATGACGCCGCTGCGCTACGCGTTTCTTATGCGCCTAATGTGGATAGCACTGCTTTGCATCGTGTTTTCGATGTCAGGGTCACTTATACAAGCGGCCCATGCCGTGGCGCATACTGAAACGTCAGAAACCACTGACAACAGCGCACTTCACTCTGATCATCATCACAATGCTCACGCTGAAGATAAGAATGATGCCGATCCAGCAGAACCTCAAAAAAATACCGGACATTCGAATGACCACGTTGCAGAGCTTCATTTTACGGCGCTTGGCGTGGCTGAAGTAGCCGCTGGCTTCCACTTGCCCGATAGGGCGTTGAAAGTGGCCTATCGGGAGCATCAATATCCCGCTCCTCTGCTGCCTCCCGACCCGGATCCTGACCGGGCCTGAACCAGAGCGTTGCCGACCTGCCACACGGTAAGTCGGACAAGTGTTTTTGGTCAGGAGCTACAAGTTAAATGATAACCAAATCTTTCGGTCTCGCACTCGCGATGGCCTTGTCTGTGGCTCATGCGCAGGCACAAACCGATCCGTGCGGCGCGGCCACTGCCCGTAGTGAAATTGTCTCGCTTGCAAATGCAACCCAACTAGCGATCGAGGCCGATCTGCGCCCGGAACTCGCCACTGCGGAAGTCCGCGCAGCAAGGACTGAGCGCGCAATTGCAGCGCTACGGCCCGCCGATACTGTCTCACTTGAAATCGAGGACTTCCCAGGGACGGGGCTCGCAAGCAACATAGACAGCCTTCAGATCACCGGGAGCTTCTCTCGCGTCTGGGAACGCGGCGGCAAGCGCGAAGCGCGAGAAGCTTTCGCAAATACCGCAGTTGATGTCGCCGAGACCCGCTTCGCTGCGGCCGAATTCAATATCCGTGAAGAGGTTGAAAACATCTATGCGGAAGCAGCCGTTGCTGAACGCAGAGTCACGCTGGCCTGCGACCGGGTCACCCTCTCCCGCGAGCTTGAAGCCGCCGTACAAAAACGCGTCGATGCAGGTCGGGACCCGCTCCTTGCTGGCGCCAGGGCGTCGTCTGATCGTCTACAGGCAGAAGCCGATGCCCGCCGCTATGACGCACAGGCCGGTAATCTGCGAGCAGCCCTTGGATCTTACTGGTTGGCCGAAAGTGACTTTCAGATTGACCCCGGCTTTCTCGATGCCGATCGCGCACTGCGGCCTTTTGATTTGGCGTCCCTTGAGTCGCCCGAGCTTGAGCGTCTCGACGCCGAACGGCTGCAATCTGCGGCGCGAATTGAATTTGAGCGCTCCCAAGCCATTCCCGATGTGACTTGGAGCGTTGGGGTGCGCAAATTTGGTATCGAAGATGATCTAGCCGTGATCGGCGGCGCCTCAATTCCGATTGGGACTGCCAAGCGAAGTCAAGCTGCCGTTGCAAGGGCTCATGCGGATCAACGCCGCATCAATGTGCAACGTGAGGTGCTGCAACAGCAATTACTTCGCCGTGCCGTAGGCTATCAGCGGTCAGCGATCAGCGCCTTGGACGAAATCGCGGCAATCGACACCCTTCTTCTGCCTGCAGCGACTGGCGCTGTAGAACTTGCGCGCGATGGATATGCGCGCGGGGCATTCTCTTACCTAGATATAATCGACGCTCAACGCACCGTCGCAGCCTTGCGCGAAGAGCGCCTCACCCATCTCAGAACCTATATTTTGAACGAAGCCGCATTGGCCCGCCTGGCACCCGGTGCCGACCAGCCCGTCGCACTTACGGAGTTCCCAGAATGACTAACCTTCTAAACCAACTCGGCGCGCCACTGGCAGCTGCATTCATACTCGGCTTCCTTGGAGCCTGCGGTGACGCGTCGCCCTCTTCTGCCACAAGCCAGGGCCATGATTCAGATGCTGAGGCAGCCGAAGAAGACTATGCGCGAGGACCAAATGAGGGACGCCTGCTTGAAGACGGACCATTCGCAGTCGAAATGACGATTTTTGAGACTGGCGTGCCGCCGCAGTACCGCATCTACCCGTACAAGGATGGCGATCCGATCGATCCGGCATCCGTCGACCTGACAGTCCGGTTGCATCGCCTCGGTGATATCGTCGACACGTTCAACTTCACGCCGCGCCAAGACTATCTGATCGGCGATGGCGTGGTAACGGAACCTCACTCTTTTGAAGTGGAAACTGAAGCTCGTTTCGAGGGCAAGACCTATTCGTGGCGCTATGACTCCTTTGAAGGACGCACGACCATACCCGATGATGTGGCCGCCAATGCAGGCGTCGTCGTCGAAGAAGCGGGCCCTGCCATCGTGCAGGATGTCCTGACACTCTCCGGCGAAGTCACGCTTGCGCCCTCAGCAACGTCGTCGGTCAGAGCAACCTATCCGGGACCGGTACAGTCGGTCAGCGCGAATGTTGGCGACACTGTGCGTCGCGGTCAGCCCCTCGCCCGGATTGAGTCATCAAGTAGCTTGCAGGAATACACCGTCACCGCGCCCAAATCAGGAACCATCCTAGAGCGACACACCAATGCCGGGGATGTTGCGGGCGGTGATCCGCTATTTTTGATCGCTGACTTTAGCCAGATGGAAGCCTATCTGCACGTCTTTCCGCGTGATGCAGCAAGAGTCCGTACCGGCCAGGCCGTTCGGCTTGGCGTCGCTGGCGGCGACACGAACGTCGAAACCGCCATCACGCGCTTTCTGCCAATGGCTGGCGCGAATTCGCAGACTCGGGTCGCGGTTGCCAGGATACCCGCCGCTTCAGGGCTTCAGCCCGGGATGCGCCTGATGGCAGAGGTTGTGATTGCAGAAAATGAGGTGCCACTGGCGGTCAAAGAAACCGGGCTACAGAGTTTCCGAGACTTCACTGTTGTCTATGCGAAGGTCGGCGAGACCTATGAAGTCCGCATGCTGGACCTCGGGCAGCGCGATGGCGAAACGGCGGAAGTGCTGGGCGGACTGAGTCCAGGCGAGATCTACGTCACCGAAAATTCTTTCCTCATCAAAGCCGACATCGATAAGTCCGGCGCCAGCCACGACCATTAGGGGCCCAGCATGCTCGAACGCATTATAGAGTTCTCAATTCGCCAGCGCTGGCTGGTCATGGCAGTTGTCCTGGGCGTGGCAGGCTTTGGCGTCTGGAACTTCAACCGACTACCAATCGACGCCGTGCCGGACATCACCAATATCCAGGTCCAAATCAATACGGAAGCGCCGGGTTTCTCACCGCTCGAAACTGAACAACGCATCACATTTCCGGTCGAAACCGCGATCTCCGGGCTACCTGGCCTGGATTACACACGTTCTGTCTCGCGCTATGGCCTCAGTCAGGTCACGGTCGTCTTTGATGATGGCACCGATATCTATCGCGCCCGCCAATTGGTCTCCGAACGCATTCAGTCCGTACAGGGCGTTCTACCACAAGGCATTACGCCGGAGCCCGGCCCGATTTCGACGGGCCTCGGTGAAATCTATATGTATATCATTGCTGCCGATCCAGGAGCCCGGAAAGACGACGGCACACTCTGGACGCCAATGGACCTGCGTACGCTCAATGACTGGGTTGTTCTGCCCCAGTTGCGTACCGTCGAGGGTGTTACGGAAGTCAACACGATTGGCGGGTTCAAGAAGGAAATCCATATCCTGCCCCATCCTGCGGCGATGGCGGGCTTCAGTATTTCGCTCGATGACATTCTGTCGGCGGTTGAACGCAATAACGCCAATACTGGCGCGGGCTATATCGAGCGCAATGGCGAACAGAACCTGATCCGCGTGCCGGGTCAGGCGACTAGTCTTGACGATCTGCGCGCCATTACGGTGAAAGATACAGGCGTTGTCAGCGTCCGTCTGAGCGATGTTGCGGAAGTTCGTGAAGGCGAAGAATTGCGCACTGGCGCGGCGACGCAGAATGGCGAGGAAGTAGTGCTCGGCACCGCGTTTATGCTGATCGGCGAAAATAGCCGGACCGTCTCGGTCGCTGTTGACGAAAAGGTCGATATCATCCGACGCGGTCTGCCGAATGGCGTGACGATCACGCCGGTCTATAATCGCACCAACCTTGTGGATGCGACGATCAAGACGGTCGAAAAGAATCTCGCCGAAGGTGCGCTTCTGGTTATCGTTGTCCTCTTCCTGTTGCTGGGCAATTTCCGCGCCGCCCTGTTGACGGCTGCTGTAATCCCGCTCGCCATGTTGATGACGGTGACGGGCATGGTCGAGAACAAGGTGTCCGGCAATTTGATGAGCCTTGGCGCGCTTGATTTTGGCCTGATCGTCGACGGGGCCGTCATCATCGTGGAGAACTGTCTCAGGCGGTTCGGTGAAGCCCAAAAAGGGCTCGGGCGCCTTCTGACCCAGGAGGAGCGGTTCTCGCTTGCCGCATCCGCTTCAAGCGAGGTGATCAAGCCGTCTATCTTTGGTGTGATCATCATCACGGTCGTTTACCTGCCGATCTTTGCCCTGACTGGCATTGAGGGGAAAATGTTCCACCCGATGGCCTTCACTGTGGTGATTGCGCTCACCTCTGCTCTGATCCTTTCGCTGACCTTCGTTCCAGCAGCAGTCGCGCTGTTTGTACGTGGCAAGGTGACCGAAAGAGAAAGCTGGATCATGCGCGGCGCCCAGGCGGCCTATCGTCCTGCGCTGCGCTTTGCGCTCCAGGCCCGGTACGCCGTTGTTATTACGGCACTTGTGCTGGTTGGATTTGCCGGATGGGGCGCGACGAAACTCGGGTCGGAGTTCATTCCTAACCTGGATGAAGGCGACATCGCCCTGCACGCTCTGCGCATACCCGGCACCAGCCTGACGCAGGCCATCGACATGCAGGAGATGTTGGAACGCCGTATAAAGGAACTTCCGGAAGTCGAACGGGTCTTTGCCAAGATCGGCACGCCCGAGATTGCGACCGATCCAGTACCGCCGAGCGTGGCCGACACATTCATAATTCTCAAACCCCGCAAGGACTGGCCAGACCCACGCAAACCCAAACCGGTATTTTTGACCGAACTGCAAACAGCTGTCGAAGCAATTCCCGGCAGCAAATATGAAATCACACAGCCGATTGAGATGCGATTCAACGAACTGATTTCGGGCGTGCGAGCGGATGTGGCCATTAAAATCTATGGCGACGACCTCGACACTTTGGCGACGCTCGCAACGACAGTTGAGGGCATCGTCTCAAACGTCCCCGGCTCAGCCGATGTTCAATATGAGCAAGTGACCGGCCTGCCCATCCTGTCCATCCATCCCAACCGGGATGCTCTGGCGCGCTACGGTCTGAACATTGGTGACGTTCAACGTGTCGCGGGAATTGCTCTCGGCGGCGAGGTCGCAGGACGGTATTTCGAGGGTGACAGACGTTTCGATATTGTTGTCCGATTCCCAGAATATCTGCGTACAGATGTATCGGCGATTGAGCGCCTTCCACTTCCACTGCCAGATAGTCGTCGCAGCGCAAACGGCCCAATGTTTGTTCCACTTTCAGAAGTGGCCAGCGTCGAAATTGCACCTGGACCCAATCAGATCAGCCGGGAGAATGGCAAACGCAAACTAACCGTCACCTCGAATGTGCGAGATCGCGACCTTGGCTCCTTTATCACTGAACTTCAGTCGCGCATGGAGAGTGATGCGGAACTGCCTTCGGGCTACTGGATCGAGTATGGCGGCACCTGGGAGCAGCTTGTCTCGGCAAGCCAGCGCCTGACCATCGTGGTGCCGATTGCGCTCCTGACTATTTTTGGGCTGCTGCTCATGTTGTTCGGGTCGTTCCGGGATGCGGGCATCGTGTTCACTGGCGTGCCGCTGGCGCTGACTGGTGGCGTGGCTGCGCTTGCCCTACGCGACTTGCCTTTATCGATCTCTGCGGGCGTTGGCTTCATTGCGCTGTCGGGCATCGCGGTCCTGAACGGTGTCGTCATGCTCAGTTTCATCCGGCAGCGTCGCGAAACGGGCGAGTCGCTTGACAATGCAATCTTCGACGGTGCCCTCCAGCGTCTGCGTCCGGTGCTGATGACAGCGCTCGTCGCAAGCCTCGGATTTGTACCAATGGCACTGAACGTCGGGCTCGGAAGTGAAGTCCAGCGCCCCCTCGCCACGGTGGTGATCGGCGGGATTACTTCGGCGACTTTACTGACGCTTCTGGTCTTGCCTGCACTCTACCGGATCATTCATGCTGGGGAGCGACGGGTCGCACCGCCAGTTGGCGGTGCACTGCCAGAACCCGCGGAGTAAATGGATGACCTATTTCCTTCTCAAAGCGGCGCTGTCAGGCTTTCTCATCGCCTTCATCTCGGAAGTCGCTAGGCGGCACCCCAGCTTTGGCGGTCTCATCGCGTCGCTGCCGCTAATCTCGCTTCTGGCTATCATCTGGCTATGGCGGGACACTGGCGGGGATGTCTCTCAGGTCGCGGCGCACGCGCGGGCAACGCTTTGGTATGTTGTGCCCAGCCTTCCATTTTTTCTAATCCTACCGGCGTTGATGGAACGCGGAGCCAATTTCTGGGTGTCGCTGATCATAGCCAGCGTCATCACCATCGGCCTCTATGTCGTGGCGATCGGTATCGCGGCAAGATTCGGCATAACTTTCAATCAAGGACAATGATCATGCGGCTCTGTGGCATTTTTTTTGGGCTTCTCGGGCTTCTCGGCCTTAGCGCCTGTGCGTCATTGGCAGAGACCTTCAAACCCCTAAATGAGGCGCAGGCCGCCGCTCTCGAAACGGAATGCGGCCGACTCCCTGTTTCCAGGCTGAAGGGTTCGGAGTCACCGCGTAGGATCATTTACACCTTATGTAAACGCGACGCGCTAAAAGCGCTCGAAACCCAAGGGGGGGGCTGAATAGTGTCTCATAAATTCGTGCACACCACAGAGCGAACCCTCCCGTCGAGATGGTTCATTCAGGGAGAATTGATGATTTGCGCCACGTCAAGTGACGCCTTGTCAGTCACAACGACTTCAGCTCTGGCGCTGCTTTAGAATCGTGCGAGCGAAGTATGTACCGAACCGGTTCACCCAGAGACGGACACTCTCATGGCAGATATCTTTGCCCCGTTCGTGAAGAAGGTCTTCGACATTGCGCAGGGACAGCGGAAATCAGACCTACATAGCAAGCCAAGTTGGATGATTTCGGGTGAAGTTTCGAATTAGCGGAATGGATTTTTCAACATGAATTGAGGCTACGCGTTGAGATTGGGCACCTTAACGCGTTTGCCCTGAAAAAGCCGGAGAAGTAGATAAATGGGGCGCATGGCCATCCCTGGATGGCCATGCGCCTTCACCTATAGTCGATCCTGACTACTGGATGTTGATGGCCAATACACCTAATCGAACTGGACCGCTGCATTTGCGTAGATCGGATCATAGTAAACGCCGCCAGCCTGATAATCGGCATTCCAGTTTCGTTCGCCGGTCGCATCGATGCGATAGATATATGGCGAGAGAAGCAAGCGTTCCTGATGCCAGCGACCATCCAGCCCGGACGGTATCTGCGTCCCAGACCCATAGAGCATCAATCCCTCATCCGAACGGATCTCGTGCTGCGGACTCACATCCCGATACTCATGGCTCACATTCATGAGCTTGTGACCCAGCTCATGCGCGATCGTCAGCCTGTTAATAGCGTCGTGCTTTGTAAGCGTGATCACGCCGCGTATCCGGTTTGGAATGGTGTCGGCATAAGTGTAGGATGGGAAGGAGAGCCCGGAGGTGTTTACCACTTTTGGGGCCCAGTTACGTCCGCCGTCGATATCCTCATAGTACGGCATGTAAACATTCTGCATCGCAACAAGATATACAGTGCGACTGTTTTCAGGCGCCGGTTCGATAATGGTCTCAAAAGCCTCCAACGCTCCATCCGACATTTCTGTCGGATGGATGGCGCTCTGTACATACATGTTGCCATAGCCACCAGAAGGCAGGTCGGTCTCCCACTTCGAAGCGTTGATGGCCAGGTGCCGAGGGTCGACTGTCCCTGTTTTGACCCAAAGAAGATTCAACTGGACACCTGTCGGCTCAAAGACCTTTTTGGCGTTCCGAAACTCTTCCATCAGACCGCTAAGCGGTAGTTTTTCGACTGCGTCCGGGTGAAGATTCGATGGATAGTATAGACCGATATCGACGGTCGGTTTCCCAACTTCGAGATCGGAATTGACCGCCTCGACATCAATCGTATCGACGAGTCTCCATTGCACACCGATTTGCACAGCCTGCTCTGAGGCATGGGCTGCGGAGGAAGTGTTTGTGGCACATCCGCCCAAACTCAGAACCAGCAGAGAAGCGGCAAGGAACGTCCTTTTCATGGATATTCTCCTTTATAATCTGTTCTCGGTGTGGATTATTCGGCCGCCCCGGAGGCTTCCAGCACGGCATTGAAGTCCGGATTCTTCGACCGGGCGAACTGGATAGCCGGGTGGTCAGCTGGCAATTGATGATAGTAGAACGGCTCGCCATCCTTCATTTGTACATCCAGCTTTGCTGCCATCTCGCCGATGCCCGTGACGAACGACTCGTAATCATCGCCGTCGCGTTTCTTCTTGAAGATCAGGATCTCGGCACCTTCCGCAAACGGCGCTTCCCAGCCGGTTGGCATGTTGGAGCCGAAGTGGAAGATCGACCCGGCTTCCATCACCTTCCGCTTGCCTTCGCTGCACAGCACATAGCGGCCACTTAACGTATAGACAATGCTCTCGGTCGGGTGTGGATGCTCCGACAGGAACATGCCCGGCTCAAGGCGAAGCGTATAGGCGCGCAGCTCTTCACCGAACAGGAGCGGACCGAAATACCCTTCATGCGAGAAAGTGGCGCTGCCACTGTTCATGGCTTCCTGAACACTTTCGATGATCTCAACATTGTTCGCCAGCTGAATGTACTCAGGCGAGTTGGGTGTCGCAGCAACCGTCATGGCTGGCTTCACCTCTCCTGGCATAACGTGCGACCCATCAGCCGCATGAGAGTGCCCATGCGCCTCGTCACTGGTCTGGGCAGTCGTCTGCTGGGAACAAGCTGCGAGCGAAAGAGCAAGCAGGGCAGGAATGATGATCTTAGCATTCATGGGTATTCTCCTTTATAATCTGTTTTTGGTGTGGATCATTCGGCCGCCCCGGAGGCTTCCAGCACGGCATTGAAGTCCGGATTCTTGGACCGGGCGAACTGGATGGCCGGGTGGTCAGCTGGCAATTGATGATAGTAGAACGGCTCGCCATCCTTCATTTGTACATCCAGCTTTGCTGCCATCTCGCCGATGCCCGTGACGAACGACTCGTAATCATCGCCGTCGCGTTTCTTCTTGAAGATCAGGATCTCGGCACCTTCCGCAAACGGCGCTTCCCAGCCGGTTGGCATGTTGGAGCCGAAGTGGAAAATCGACCCGGCTTCCATCACCTTTCGCTTGCCTTCGCTGCACAGCACATAGCGGCCACTCAACGTATAGACAATGCTCTCGGTCGGGTGTGGATGCTCCGACAGGAACATACCCGGCTCCAGACGAAGCGTATAGGCGCGCAGCTCTTCACCGAATAGGAGCGGGCCGAAATATCCTTCATGCGTGAAGGTAGCACTGCCACTGTTCATGGCCTCCTGAACACTTTCGATGATCTCGACATTGTTCGCCAGCTGAATGTATTCAGGCGAGTTGGGTGTCGCAGCAACCGTCATGGCCGGTTTCACCTCTCCTGGCATAACGTGCGACCCATCAGCCGCATGAGAGTGGCCATGCGCCTCGTCGCTGGTCTGGGCAGTCGCCGCGGGCTCTGTAGATGATGAGGTCGGCGAAGCATTAGCTGCGGGCGCCTGCTGCTGTCCCGTTGATCCCATTTCAAGATGAGCATGAATGTGATCATCTCGGCTGATCGGATACTCTTCACGCATCGTGGTGTGGAACAGACCATGAGTCTGCATCAGAAACAGCGCGAAGCCAGCGAACATCAGTCCCGCGTTTATGAAGACGCTTGCAGATCCAAAATGCGTTGTGCGTCTGAGCAGGTTCAAAGCGAGCCACATCACAACGAGCGCAGCGATCTGACCGAACTCCACGCCCACATTGAATGACAAAATGTGCATCAGCAGGCCGGAATCTTCTCGTATTGGCAGCTGCTGTAGCCGCGTCGAGAGGCCAAATCCATGGATCAGGCCGAACAACACAACCATGAGCAACAGATTGGGTGATTTTGTGCCGAACACTTTCGGAAAACCATCCAGGTTTTCAAATCCCTTGTAGATCACCGTCAGGGCAATGATCGCATCAATAAAGAAGTAATTAGCCGTGATGCCTAGATATGTAGCAGCAATTAGCGTGATCGTATGGCCGATCGTGAAAGCTGTGACGAAGCGGAGAATTGACGAAAAACTCGTCAGGAAGAACATGACCCCAAACAAGAACAGTAAATGATCATAACCCGTGATCATGTGCTCGGCGCCCAGGATCAGGTACTGAAGATCTCCCCCTTCCAGCATTCTGCGTCGCGCTTCCTCCGAAATACCATGCGCATGGGCCACAGGTGAAAGCAGGACCATAGAACCGATCAGCGCGGCAACGGCCCTCATTCGTGAAAGCAACATCTCAAACTCCGATATTTTAAGGATTGGACTAGATTTGGCGAATTGCCGGCTTGAGGTAGGGGTACATTCACCCTCAAGCCGGCAACCGCCTGAGCGCTTAGTCCAGAACCCAGGTTGCGCGGGCGTAATAGTATCGTCCGAGCAACGAATAGGTCAGGGTATCGGTATTTCCGTCCGACCAAGAACTGACATAAGGGGCTTTCTTGTCGAACAGGTTGTCAACACCCGCGCTCAATTTCAGGTTTTCTGTAAGCTGATAGCCACCCTGGATATTGTGATAAAGGACAGCATCAATGTCAGTTCCGACTGAGCCGGGTGTGCCAAAGTAGTCCGTTGCCGAACCAATAAGCTGAGCACTGTAGGTTCCGTTCCATGGACCGGATCTGGCCGACCAGGATCCCGTCGCACGCCATGACGGATAGCCGCCATCACAACAACCAACACCACCGTCATAAACGAAAGGCGTGTCCCCGTCGAAAGCTGTTACTTCGTATTTCATGAGGTGAGTGGCCTGAACTTCCACCGAGTGCTCAATGTTACCGGTTGCAAAATCATAGGTCGCGCTGATGTCGATACCCTGCATGACTTCATCACCGGTGTTGGAGCTTTGCGCAGACAGGAAATCGATATCTCCGGTCAAGGCATTGCGCGAGTGATGAGTCGGTCCACAGAAGGGATGGGAAAGACCAACGGACGTGTAGCAGGATGCAAGTTTTGTGGAGCCCGACGTCTGGCGGATGGCGTCCTGGATATCGATATCGAAGTAATCGACTGTGATCGAAAGTCCGGGAACGATACTAGGCTGATAAACAGCGCCGATCGTGAATGTTGTCGCGTCCTCCGGTTCCAGGTTCGGATTACCCCCCTGGTCGGTCAGAATGACTGACCCCAGCTGTGTGTAACCAACCGGCACACCTGCAGCCTGGCAATTCTGATAGATGTTGCTGGACGGATCCATCGACGACCAGTTGGAACAAGGGTCGGTTGTCGGAATCTGCCCCTCACTCACGCCGGAGAAAAGCTCTGTGACACTTGGGACCCGGAAGGCTGTCGAATAGGTGCCGCGTAGTTTGAAGTCGCGAACCAGGCTCCAGTTCAGTCCAACCTTATAGTTTTCATCCGAACCGAAGAGATCATAGTCGGAATACCGCACGGCCAGATCAAGATCGACGGCTTGAGCGAGCGGAAGGTCTCTTAGCAATGGCACATTCACCTCTGCGTAGAGCTCCTGGGCTTCGATCGAACCGCTTACCGGATCCTGCGCATTGCCGAGTGCAAAACCCGCGACAAGCAGCGAATCCGGCTCAAGCCAGCCCTTGTCTTCACGATACTCGAACCCCGCAGCGAACCCGACAGGCCCGGCCGGCAGGTCAAACAGCGCGCCAGAGATATTGCCGGTAAGGCTGATCTGCTCATTTCCGCCGGTATCACGCTGGTTGATCAGGATATAGTCGCCTACTGCCGAGGTCAGGTCGCCTTCACCCAGAATATCCGCGCAGGGTACACCGTTTGCCCCACAAAGCGCAGGGTCGAGGGTTTCGGCCAGGCGTTGCGTATTGATATTGTTCTGCAGCGCATCGACGGCCGTGTTCCTGCCCCAATTAAAAGACAGGTCATAATTCCAGCCTTCCCACAGATCGCCCTCAATACCAGCGACCAGCCGCCAAGTCGAAACATCCTGCTCGAACTGCCTGGAACCGAATTCGGCCGTACGGCGGCGCAGGAGTATGATGTCTTCGCCGGTGGGGTTTGTCGGATGGGATGCATCGAATGCAATATTGGTCAAAGTTGCCGGTGATCCGGGCTGGTTCGACGTGCGCCAGTTGAACAGTGCTTCACTGAAGAACCGTATCGAATCCGTGATTTCATAATTACCAATGGCCGCAAAGCTTACCCGCTCGACGGGATTGGAGGCATTGAAGAATGGATTGGAATTGAATCCATGCGCGGCAAGGCTGAAGGGCTCATACGCATCGCCGCCAATGAAATTGATCTGATCGCCATTCGGCAAAACTGCCCGCCCACCGGCCGTGCTCGAACTCCCCGATGTACACTCGAGATCGCCATCTCCATCAAGGTCCGCCAACGCACAGGGCGCCCGCACATCAAGCGGCGCCTCGAGATTGTTCTGGTAGCTCGCATTGAACATCAGGCTGCCGCGATCGTTGACGACACCCCATGTCATGTCGAGGAGATATTCTTCGGCGTCCCCGTGATCGGAGATGCCGAATTTCGAATCGATCCTAAACCCCTCAAATTCATCCCTGGTAATGAGGTTCACGACACCAGATACAGCATCGGCGCCGTACACAGCTGACGCTCCATCCTTCAGGACTTCGACACGCTGGAGGAGCGAGACCGGGATCATGTTCAGATCGACCGAGCTGTTTGCGCCGGAACCGCCTGCCACAACCCGCCGCCCATTCAGCAGTACAAGTGTACGGTTCGCGCCGAGACCGCGCAGATTGACCTGCGCCGTTCCCCAGCCTCCCGACACCCAGTATGCGGCATTGGAATTCCCGGCAAAGCCCGCCGAAAACGACTGGGTCTGAAGGAGCTCTTCCACATTTGTTATGCCGGTCGCGTATATCTCTTCATCATCGAGAACAGCGAGCGGGCCGACACTTGTCAGGTCGCTGCGCTGAATTCGGCTACCCGTCACCACCACCTTTTCCTGAAGCGCTACATCATCTCCCTGGTCAACCGTGACAAGTTCGGCCTCCTGCGCGGACGCGGCACCTGCGACTATGAACGAGACGCTCAAAGACATTGCTGTCGACACCATGAGCTTGCTCGCAAACCCCCTGGTGTTCTTCGAACCACTAAATTTCATTTCATCACTCCCATGATTGCATCCATTAGCTACCCGAGCAGTTTCGAGCCTAATGACGGTTAGACTAAAGTCGAGGCGCCTCATCGATCTTCGGCGCCATCGCCGGCAATCTGATCAACCTCGAACAAAAAACCGACTGACAATCGGTTTTGTGCATAAATTGCAGGCGCAGGTCGGCCCATGCCCCCATCACCCCCGGACTGCTTGTGCAGCCCACTGATGAAAATATTTGACTCAACTGGCACTCCCCTCGGCTAGCGTGCTGAATTCCGCTGTATTCAGTCTAAAAGCCATCGAAGATCCCGTCCGACAACTTCATTCCAGCACTAACGCGATCTCCGAAATTTGGCGAAGAGCCCCTTTCGAAGAACCACAGTGTTATTGTGAAAAAAACAAGCGTCAAGATTTTTTTGACCGAGTACTTGTTATTATGCATGCACATAACAAATTTTAGGCACCGACTGAAAACGCAATAAGCGTCCTGAATGAAATCTTGATGAAGCAAGACAGCCTGGATTCAGTGTTTGATGCACGCGCCGGATATCTTGCAAAAAAAGCTGCGCCACGAACGCGTCAACCGAGCGCCAGCCTCAAGACCTGCTCGAGACCGTGATGAACCGGTTCGGCGACGATGAATGACACGATGACCGAATAGCAGATCAACCGTTCGATAATCATTGTCCCGCTGTTGCGCCTTGGCGGGGGCGTTTGAACGAGCCAAGCAATCCGACGCTCCAGTGACTGTCCGAGCACAGGGAAAACTGAAAAGGATGCAGCGTCCGACTCGCGCGAATGTCGTTGCAGCCGCAATCGACCGAGCGTCACGAGCGCCTCTGCCACAGCAAAGCGGTCGCCGCACTGGCTGGCGGCGTACCGGTCACATTCATGCTCTACAGACATCAAAAACTCTTTCGTCAAACCGCGCCGGGCTTCGGGAAAGAAAGGCATGGTCAGAACCTGGAGCGCGAAGAGCGAAAGAACGTCGGCGCGCCGCGCGTGCGCCCGCTCATGATCAAGGACGATCCGGACCTGCTCAGGAGCAATGCTCCTTAGCAACTCCGCACTTATGATGATCCGCCGCCGAAATATGCCGATGCAAAATGCGGAAATCGCGCCGGAATCAACAACCCACGCCCCAAGACTTCTTTCATAGCGGCCACTGGTTTCAAGATCTCTAAAGAGTCTGCTGTGCAAGCGCATGCGGCGCACAAAAAGAATGACAATTGGCGCAGTGAAAAGCGCAAGTACTGCCAGAAAGACGAGAAACGCGGGGCTCGTCAGCATCATTGGCTCATGTGGGCGGCAGTACGTCATTGCTATTTCGTAGTGGCAATGCGTGGGCAAAGTATTGAACCCGGCAGATGTCGGTACCGCCGCACAGGAGACAAACAACGCAAGGCTGACCGCGAACGGGAATGACGCATAGCCGAAGATTGCACGACAATACTGTCTGGGACTCAGGTCAGACAGATACCGATGAAATCGGGGCCACACTGCGCTCTGAAGCGCGCCGATGCTCAGCGCAGCAAGCAAGGCCGCAAAAAGCGCAATACCGAGATTAGGCAAAAATGCGGCATTAGCCATCATCTTCTCCTCGCCTTGAGGCGTTTTGCTCCTGCCGTCTTTCCTTGATCAGACGCTCAAGCGTATCAAGCGCGGCACTGTCCGACTCAGTAGCATGGTCGAGAAACGCCAGCAGATAGGCATCTCGGGAATTATCGGACAAAGACCGCAGCACATCATCCATAACGCGGCTGACAACTTGAGACTGGCTTACGGACGCCTCGTAGAGATAAGCATGGCTGACTTTGTGGCGGGAAAGCAGCCCCTTTTTGTGGAGTCGGTCCATCGTCGACTGAAATGTGTTGTAAGACTGACCGTCCTTGTGCCCTAGCTCCTGATGCGCCGCCTTGACCTCAGCCGGTCCGCTTTTCCAGAGGTATTGCAGAATGGAAATTTCGAGAGGGCCCAATGCAATTTTGCGGGTACGCACCGTCATCTATGGGCCCTTCTAGCCTAGTGGCTGAATTCGATATGGTTTCAGCCTAGAGAAGTCTCAATAAACCCGCAACGGCCACACCCCTCTCGGTGCACCCTACCAAGAAAATGCCCGTTTCAAATGCATTTGGCAGTGTTTTGGTCGGTGATGCGCAAAGAATCCGGCCAATGCATTCCCGCAGTCAGGATACCGCAACGGAAATAGCTAAAGCCGCGAATACAACTGATACCCCTCACGATAGACGAGCTTCATGGTCGTGACGAACTCACCGGCGAGGGACGTGGTTCGGTCAATTACGAAAAGCGCATCCCCCTCATTGCACTCCAGCGCGCTCGCGACATCCGCACCCGCCGCGACGGCACTGAACGAAACATCGCCACTGGAAAATGGAACCGTCTGAACCAGCCACTCATTTGCGCTGACTGAGTCTAATGGCGCGTTCCGTATCTGTGGTACGACTTTCAGATTGATCCAACGCGCCTCATACGCGAAGGGGCGGCCATCGGCCAGATGCACCGTGTCCAGTTGTAAGGCTTTGGCTCCGTTCTCCAGACCAAGACGCGTGCGAATTGACAGCGGCGGCACTTTTTCGACCTTTCGGAGGACTTGGTGCCGGTAGTGTCCACCAAATGCTTCGACCTGCTCACGCACGATCGGTATGTCGAACTTGGCTTGTCGGACAGGCATATTACAGACACGTGTACCGCCTTTTCTTTTGCGAACGACAAGCCCTTCATCTGCAAGTCCCTGCAGCGCACGATTAATCGTTGTGCGTGAGCAACCATATTCTTCGGCCAGTGCGACCTCACCCGGGATAAGTTCCCCGAGAGCCCATCCCCCATTTTGAATCCGTTCGAGTATGGATTGGCGAATGGTTTGGTGCGTCACCTTATTCATATCGTTCCCCTGAGTCGCATATTCAGCTCGGAATATGCCGCACTTATCTCGTGACGATTCTTATGCCGACCGCCTCTGACCATATGCCGCCCCGCCGACCAGACATCGGTTATAATGTCATCCTTGCCTGCAAATATCCATGCATCAAGTACCGCGTCCTCTCGCAAGGCGCCCACGACTGGCGAATTGCTGTCGAGCGCGATCAGGTCTGCCAGGGCACCGATTTCAATACGGCCCGAGTTGCGCCCGAGGGCACGTGCCGAACCGCGTGCCGCGCGCTCATACAGATACCGGCCATTCGACAATGTATGGTCATCTGTGAGGATCGAACGCCTGCGATCCCGTAGCCTCTGAGAGACCTCGAGCATCCGTAGCTCCTCCGTTAGACCGATCCTGACATTCGAATCCGACCCTATGCCGATCATTCCGCCAGCACCAAGAAAGCGCTGCCCATCAAAGATCCCATCTCCGAGATTGGCCTCGGTAATGGGACATATCCCCGCCACCGCCCCAGATCGGGCCAAGCTTACCGTCTCGTCCGGCTCCATCTGTGTAGCATGGATCAGGCACCAGCGCTTGTCGACGGGCATATGGTCGAGAAGCCACCGCACCGGCCGGGAGCCCAAAGATTCAACGACTTCCTCGACTTCGCCGACCTGTTCTGCGGCATGAATATGGATCGGCCCCTCCGGGCAGAGACCCAGCGCCAACTCAATGCCTTCTGTTGACACGGCCCGCAGCGAATGTGGCGCAACACCGAGATTAAAGTCAGATGGCATGCCACCAAGCCTAGACGCGATGCGCTCATATAGCATCGTAAATTGCTCGAGATCGCAGCCGAAGCGGGCTTGCCCGCCCTGCAGGGCCCGCCCATCCAGCCCACCCTGCATATATAGAACAGGGAGATGGGTATAGCCGATGCCGGTAAGCTGCGCGGCCTTGAAATGCCTCAGCGACGTCTCATCGAGCTGGTCATAGGGTTTGCCGCCCGGCGCATGATGGAGATAATGAAATTCCGCCTGCGCAGCATATCCCGCCTCCATCATTTCCATCTGGACCTGCGCCGCAATAACTTCGATATCATCTGGAGAAAGCAGCTCCAGGAACCGGTACATGACCTGCCGCCAGGTCCAGAAATCATCAATCGCCGTCGGGCCGCGCTTTTCAGCCAGTCCCGCCATCGCCCTCTGGAAACTGTGACTGTGAACATTGGCCATGGCGGGCAGAAGCACCCCTACGGAATGGTCGCAATGACCATCGCTTTCCGCAATGCCAACTACGAATCCTTCTGTGTCAATGGTGATCTTTGTATCATGCAACCACCCGCTTGCGGATAGCACTTGTCGAGCACTAATTTCAATCGTCATCTTGTCTTGCATGCCCCTTTTATGTGTGTACATATTAATTTGCTGCTGCCATAAGACAAGAGCGATGACACAACAAACCCTCTTTACCGATTGCACTGTTGCAACCCTGAAATCTGGTCAGCCGAATTACGGGCTGATTGAAGATGCTGCGATTCTTCAGCGCGATGGTCTGATCGAATGGATCGGCCGGTCTGGTGCCGTCCCTCTAAAACAGAGCGAGATGGATAAGCAGTCTCTGCAGGGCCGACTCGTCACGCCCGCCCTGATCGATTGTCACACACATCTGGTATTTGGCGGTAATCGTTCGAAGGAATTCGAACAGCGTCTTAAGGGTGCGAGCTACGAAGAGATAGCCAAGATAGGTGGCGGCATCAATTCCACCGTCGAGGCAACCCGCGCCGCCTCTTTCGACGCGCTTGTTTCCGCATCACTGCGACGCCTTGATGACCTGATCAGTGATGGGGTTGCGGTCGTGGAAGTGAAGTCCGGATACGGGCTCACCATAGACGACGAGATTCGCATGCTCCAGGTCGCTAGGAAACTGGAAGAATTGCGGCCCGTGAAGATTGTCACGACCTGGCTGGCAGCGCATGCCGTACCACCCGCCTTTAAAGGCCGGGCTGATACCTATATTGACCAGATTGTCATTCCGGGACTGGTGCGCGCAGCAAACAAAGGTCTGGTAGATGCGGTGGATGGTTTCTGCGAGACGATCGCCTTTACATCGGGGCAGATCGAGCGCGTGTTCCAGGCTGCGGGCTCACTGGGTCTTCCCGTCAAGCTGCATGCCGAACAGCTCTCCGACCAGAAGGGCGCCCTCCTCGCCGCCCGCTATTCGGCCCTTTCGGCCGATCACCTGGAATACCTCTCAGCCACAGACGTCGAGGCCTTTGCCGCCGCCGGAACTGTTGCCGTTCTGCTTCCCGGCGCGTTTTACACGCTGAAGGAAACGAAACTGCCGCCAATCGCCGCCTTGCGTCACCATGACGTCGATATCGCCATTGCGACTGACTGCAATCCTGGCAGTTCGCCAATCTCATCGATCCTGACCGCCATGAACATGGCCTGCACCGAGTTTGCGCTGACGCCTGAAGAGGCCTTGGCAGGCACGACACGTTGCGCCGCAAAGGCATTGGGGCTGTCAGGCGAGTACGGCGAGATCACAATCGGTGCCCGTGCGGAGCTCGCCGTTTGGGATGTCGAACACCCCTCCGAACTTTCATATTGGTTGGGCGGCTCTCCCCTTCACAAACGCCTCTCGCACGGGATTGCAGCATGACGACTTCACTCAATCCCGGCTACGTATCGCTCAGCGACCTCGAAGCGATCTATCGTGGCCGCGGCGCGTTCCGGCTCGATGAGACAGCTTACGCGCGTGTCGCGGAATCGGCCGCTACTCTGGCGCGGCGGATTACGGACGGGGATGCGATCTACGGCGTAAATACAGGGTTTGGAAAGCTCGCATCGATCCGCATCAGCGACGACAAACTCACAGCCCTTCAAAAAAACCTTGTGCGCTCGCATTGCGCGGGTGTGGGGCAACCACTCTCTGCGAACGTCGTCCGCCTGATCATGGCGCTTAAATGTGTTTCCCTTGGACGGGGCGCCTCAGGCGTTCGCCCTGAACTCATTCACCTGATCCAGAACATGGCACGCGCCGGCATCCTGCCCGTCATTCCGGCCAGGGGGTCGGTCGGCGCATCGGGTGACCTCGCCCCGCTCGCCCATTTGGCCGCCAGCCTGATCGGCGAAGGGGAAGTCTTCTATCGCGGCGAGCGGATGCCTTCGGCAAAGGCGTTGCAGGCTGAAGGCATCGCGCCCATCGAACTGCAGGCCAAGGAAGGACTGGCCCTCCTCAATGGCACGCAGGTATCAACCGCCCTGGCGCTCGCAGGATTGTTCGGCGCATGGCGCCTGTCGGTGTCATCGCTCACGACTGCGGCCCTGTCGATTGACGCGGCCATGGGGTCCAGCGCACCGTTCAGCGACGAAATCCATCAGCTGCGCGGACACCAGGGGCAGATCGACAGCGCCCGGCGCCTGCGCGAACTGCTTCAGGGATCGGAGATCCGGGAGAGCCATATGAGCGGCGACGAGCGGGTCCAGGATCCTTACTGCCTGAGGTGTGCGCCCCAGGTTATCGGCGCATGCCTTGACCAACTCCGGCAAGTTGGCGCGACCTTGCAGGTCGAGGCGAACGCTGCGACCGACAACCCACTTGTCCTGTCAAATGGCGAGATCGTCTCCGGCGGTAACTTCCATGCAGAGCCGGTGGCGCTCGCCGCCGATCAGGCCGCCATCGCCATCTCAGAAATCGGCAGCATCGCCCAACGCCGGATCGCCATGCTGGTCGACCCCGCCCTTAGCTTCGGTCTACCGGCCTTTCTCGCGCCAGACCCCGGACTTAAATCAGGCCTCATGATCGCCGAAGTCACGTCTGCTGCCCTCATGAGCGAAAACAAGTCACTCTCCAATCCGCGTTCGGTCGACTCCACGCCAACCTCAGCCAATCAGGAAGATCATGTGTCCATGGCTTGCCATGCGGCACGCCGGCTGCTGGAAATGAACACAAATCTGGCCGGCATTCTCAGCATTGAAGCCATGTGCGGTGCGCAGGGCATTGAGCTGCGCGAACCCCTACAGACCAGCGAACTCCTCTCCAGCGTTATCAGGACCATTCGGAAGCACTGCCCCCCACTCGACGATGACCGCATGGTCAGCGCAGACATCGAAGCATTGACCGATCTTGTCCACGAGACCGGAGCGCTCTGTGATCTGAACAGCGGCACCTCGGCCATCGGATTGGTCGTATGACGCCGGTCACAATCATTCGCGGCTCGGGACCAGTCATCCTCGGCCAACCCCATTCGGGAACCTACGTGCCGGATGACATTTTCGCTCAGTTGAACGATCTTGGTCAGCAATTGCGCGACACTGACTGGTACATTCCTCGGCTCTATGATGGCCTCCTCGACAATGTCACGATCGTGAGCGCCAATTTCAGTCGCTATGTCATCGATGCCAATCGCGACCCTGAAGGCACGAGCCTCTATCCCGGCCAGAACACAACGGAACTGGTGCCGACCAGCACTTTCGACAACGAGCCCATATGGCGTGCCAACCCGACAGAATCGGACATCACGCATCGCCTCGGATCATACCACCGCGTCTATCACGCAGCCCTGGAAGCGGAGATCGCGCGGGTGAAGGCAGAGCACGGCCTCGCGGTCCTATACGACTGCCACTCCATCCGCTCCGAAATCCCCCACCTGTTCGATAACCAGCTGCCCGACCTCAATATCGGTGACAATGGCGGACAGACCTGCGCTCCCACGATCACGTCTGCGGTCGCCGCCGCATGCGCTCAATCGCCCGCATACAGCCACGTCGTGAACGGCCGCTTCAAGGGCGGCTGGACGACCCGCCACTATGGCCGCCCGGAAGCCGGCGTACATGCGATCCAGATGGAACTGGTCCAGCGCTGCTACCTCGAATCCGAAATGCCGCCCTTTTCCTATTCCACCAGCCGCGCGGCCCCTTTACGGGACCTGCTCGGCACCATCCTGAAGGCCGTCGAAGATACGGCAAACTCCAGCCTCAAGACGGAGACCTGACATGGACACGCCCCGCAAGAACAGACGCGACATCAAGAGCCCGACAGGTCCCGAACTCAACTGCCTGTCCTGGACCACCGAGGCACCTTTCCGGATGCTCCAGAACAATCTCGACCGGGACGTAGCCGAAAACCCTGACGAACTCGTCGTCTATGGCGGCATCGGCCGCGCCGCCCGGACATGGGCAGATTTCGACAAGATCATCGAAACACTCAAAACCCTGACAGAGGAAGAGACGCTGCTGGTCCAGTCCGGCAAGCCCGTCGGCGTCTTCCGCACCCACAGGGATGCTCCGCGCGTCCTGATCGCCAACTCGAACCTGGTGCCGCACTGGGCGACCTGGGATCATTTCAACGCGCTCGATAAGAAGGGCCTGATGATGTACGGCCAGATGACGGCCGGCTCGTGGATCTATATCGGCACACAGGGAATTGTTCAGGGCACATATGAAACCTTTGTCGAAGCGGGGCGCCAGCATTATGATGGCAACCTCAAGGGAAAGTGGATCCTCACAGGCGGCCTCGGCGGCATGGGCGGCGCCCAGCCCCTTGCGGCGGCCATGGCAGGCGCGTGCTGCCTCGCTGTCGAATGCAACCCGGACAGTATCGATTTCCGGCTGCGCACCCGCTATCTTGATGAAAAGACCGACAGTCTCGACGAAGCCCTCGCCCTGATCGGAAAGTGGACAGCGGCGGGCGAAGCCAAATCCGTCGGCCTTTGCGGCAATGCGGGCGACATCTTCCCCGAACTGGTCAGGCGCGGCATTCGCCCGGACCTGGTGACAGACCAGACCTCGGCACATGATCCCATCCACGGCTACCTGCCCATTGGCTGGACGATGGCGGAGTGGAAAGAGAAACAGGCAAGCGATCCGAAAGCCGTCGAGCAGGCGGCCTGCGCGTCGATGAAGATTCAGGTCCAGGCCATGCTGGACTTCTGGAATGCCGGTATTCCCACGCTCGACTATGGCAACAATATCCGACAGGTCGCCTTCGATGCGGGCCTCGAGAACGCCTTCGACTTCCCGGGCTTTGTTCCAGCCTATATCCGACCGCTGTTTTGCCGCGGCGTTGGCCCGTTCCGCTGGGTCGCGCTCTCGGGCGATCCGGAAGACATCTACAGAACAGACCAGAAGGTCAAGGAACTGCTGCCCGATGATGCCCACCTGCACAGGTGGCTCGACATGGCACGCGACCGCATCGACTTCCAGGGCCTGCCCGCCCGCATCTGCTGGGTCGGGCTGGGCGACCGTGACCGCCTCGGGCTCGCCTTCAACGACATGGTCGCCAGCGGCGAATTGAGCGCCCCGGTCGTGATCGGCCGCGATCACCTCGACAGCGGATCGGTTGCCAGCCCCAACAGGGAAACCGAGGCCATGAAAGATGGCTCGAGCGCCGTCTCCGACTGGCCGCTGCTGAATGCGCTGCTCAACACTGCGTCCGGCGCAACATGGGTCAGCCTGCATCATGGCGGCGGCGTCGGCATGGGCTATTCCCAGCATGCCGGAATGGTCATCGTCGCCGATGGCACCGCAGATGCCGCCCGCCGCATCGCGCGCGTTCTCTGGAATGACCCCGCTTCGGGGGTGATGCGCCATGCCGATGCCGGCTATGAAGACGCAATCGACTGTGCGCGCGAGAAAAACCTGAACCTTCCCGCGATCATTCCAAGCGGTGGGGATGCTCACCACTCGGATGAGGCGATTGTTCCTGAAAACCCGCCTCGAATCAAAACACCCTTCCGGGCTATTTGAACAGGTCTCCTCGTCCTGGCCTTCCGCCTATCCGTGCCTGCCGGCTGCAACTTCCTAACCTATCAAGGTACCCCATGAGCAGAAAGATTTCATTCAAAGTACGCCAATGGCACAAATGGCTCTCGCTCATCATTGGCGCGCAAGTGCTCCTCTGGCTCGCCAGCGGTGTGTATATGGTCGTGATAAATCTCGACTTTATTCACGGCGACCATCTCGTCCGGAACATGACCAGCGCACTCGAGGATAACGCTCCACCGGCCGTCGTCTTCGCCGATGTGCTCTCTGAATACCCTGAAGCAAGCGAGATCGCCCTGGTCAGCTGGACGGGGCAGCCCGCCTATCGGGTTCAGTCCCCAACTGGTGCCCACCTCGTTAATGCGATGACGGGCCTTGAAATATCGCCGCTGACGGAAGCCGACGCGATTAGCGTGGCTCGGTATCACTATACGCGAGCAGGCAAGATCAAATCGGCGACCCTTCTGGTAGAGCAGGCAGATGCGCCAAGCGAAATCCAGTCCCGCAAGCTCCCATTGTGGCGAATAGATTTCTCCGATGCCGGGTCGACCGCTCTTTATGTGTCACCGGACGACGGATCACTCATCACAAGGCGGCACACTTACTGGCGCATCTTCGATTTCGCCTGGATGCTGCACATCATGGACTATGAAGAACGCGCCGACGTGAACAACACCCTTCTGCGCATTGCCGCCGGGCTCGGCATGGTTCTGTCAATTCTGGGCACATGGTTGCTGTTCTTCAGCTTCAAGCGCCGCCGTGGAGCAATCTAGATGATGACAATTGTTCGACAGGCACACAAATGGATCGCACTCATCCTTGGTATCCAGCTCACGCTGTGGATGCTGAGCGGCCTTGGCATGGCAATCCTTCCCCACAGCAAGGTGGCAGGTGATCATCGCATGGCGGAACGCGCCGCCCCTGCTCCACTCCTGAAAGCCGCGACCGGCCAAATCGGCCTGCCTGCAACGGTGGACGGCGCCGAAGTCCAGCAGGTTCGCCTGCGAAATCTGGACGGTCGGGTGATATTCGATACGGTAACATCTGACGGATCCGTGCTCTCGGATGCAGTCACCGGAGCGCCCATAATCGTAGACGAGGGACTCGCCACCCGGATCGCGCTTACCGATTATGCCGGCCCCGGTGACGTCGTGAACGTCCAGTATATGTTAGAAACAACGCTGGAAGTCCGAGATCATTTGGCCCCTGCATGGAGGATCGACTTCGACGACCCGGAACGGACTACGATCTACGTATCGGGACGCAACGGTCAGATCCTGGAGCGGCGCAACCACTACTGGCGCGCATTTGACATCTTCTGGATGCTCCACATCATGGACTATCAGAATCGGGCCAGTTTCAACCATCCACTCATTATCACCGCTGCGCTTATCGTGCTCTGGCTGGGTCTCAGCGGGATCGCTCTGTGGTTTGACAGCTTCCGGCGCAGCGATTTCAACCTCGTCGGCAAGTGGCGAGGCCGCGGCAAGGTCTTCCCCCTGTCACTCACCGACAGCGAAGGCAGCGCGATTAAGATGGCCAGCGCCCGACCGATGCAGTCCCTATTCGCCGCAATGGACGAGCAGGGTTATCCACTTCCATCAACATGCGGCGGGGGTGGCACATGCGGTCTATGCAGGGTCCAGATTGGCACCGCCCTTCCAATACTACCCGCTGATCGCAGGCAAATCCCGGAAAGCGAACTGGCATCCGGCTATCGCCTGGCGTGCCAGCACAGGGTGGAAGCACCACTCGTGGTCACCCTGCCGCACGGCCTGCTCGACGCGAAAAACCTGGTAGGTACGATCGCGGCGACAAACTTCATCACGCCTGACATGTATGAGCTGCGCATATCGCTCCCCGAGCCGCTCGACTTCAGGGCTGGCAGCTATATCCAGGTCAAGGTTCAGCCCTTCCGCTGGGATATCGACCAGTCTAATCTGCCAAATGCGGTCAAGACCCGATGGGAAGCCTCAGGAACAGCCAAGGCTGTCGGGACCGACGAGACGGTCTACCGGACCTATTCTCTCGCGAATGCCCCAGGCGAGCTTGGCAATGACATCATCCTGAGCATCCGTCTGGCGCTCGCAAAACCTGATGCACCAGGCGCTTCTGCAGGCATCGGCTCGACATATCTCGGCTCTCTGGTCGCCGGTGATACGATTGAATTGCGAGGGCCTTTCGGAGACTTCCATGTCGACTCCGAAGCCAGTGAGAAAGTATTCATTGGCGGAGGGGCTGGCATTGGGCCGATCCGCTCGATGATTGTCGACCAACTGGCCACGAATGGCCGAACTTCGCGAATGTCGCTCTGGTATGGCGCCAGGACGCAGGAGCACATTGTCTACAAAGACGACTTCGAGAAGCTGGCAAGCGCTCACCCGAACTTTTCCTGGCATGTGGCCCTGTCAGAAGTGCCGGAAACGGATGACTGGCCCGGCGCGCGCGGCCTGATCCACGACCTCGTCAGAGATCAGTATCTCGCCTCGCATCCGGATATCGAGCGCTGCAGTTTCTACATTTGCGGCCCACCACAAATGCTGAAAGCGGTCCTGTCGTTGCTGAAGTCCCTAGGCGTGAATGACAGCCGAATTATGTTCGATGATTTCGGCAACTGACGTGATGGCGATATAGGCAACCATCTTGATTGCCAAACAAGTGCCGACTTTATTGTCAGCGAAAGCGGACTTGAGGCGACATATCCTGGCGTTTGGGCTCAGCAAGTGACCATGTGTCCGCCTTGCCTGATCCTCAACCCAAGAGCAGCCTGTGCATTTCTCGACGGAAGGGACATCATCGCTCTTAAACTTGCACTGACGATCAGACCATGAGGGAACTCATGCTAGTCTTGTCCTTGGAAAAAACCCTTCTGGCGAATGATACCGGTCACACAGGCGGTCATCAGGCGGATGTGCATGTAATAAAACTCAGACTGAACTGATTGCGATGATTCCGGCACGCGACCTGAAAATAGAGAACCGGGCCTGTTGGCTAGCCCATATCGATCAACCGGTAAGCAGTGGGACCTGAGCTATGTCTTTTACGTTAACTCGGCGGCCGCAAGAACTGGTCAAACGATATACCCCATGGCTGTATTTATTTTTTTAATGCTTTGTGCGATAAGCTTTAATTCATGAACTTGTTCACACGCCTTTTCATATTCCTGGCTGTTGTTGCCTTTGCGGCAACTCCAATCATGGCGTGCTGCATGACTGGACATGCCCAATCCGGTGCAAAAGCAATTCAGGCCGAAGCGCCGCCTTGTCATGGCGACTTGGCAGCTGAAGCTGCCGAACAAATGTCTGGTGATACTCCGGCAGACTGCCCCGGCTTCGCTGATTGTGAATCGACGATGCTAGCTGTTGTAACAGCTGATCAGGTCACAGTGCTGTCGTCGGCTGACAATCTTCGGCTATTGCCCGTCGAGGTCAATCATTGGACCGGACATGAAGCACCCCGCGTCCTGCGTACAACGGGGCCGCCTCGTGCCTCGCCCGGATTGCTCAGCACGCCTATTTCTATGAAGCAACGCCTCCTGGTCTGATCCAGACGTCTAAGTGCGCGCGCTATCCAAGCGGATCGCGCGTCATGTGACGTCCGTTTCCAGAACACAGGAAATTCCCCATGTTTCGTTCTCTTCTGCTCCTGGCCTTTGCCGGGATTTCCCCCGCGATAATCGCGGCAGCGCATGCCCAGAGTTTTTCTGATCTGGAATATGTGCTGCGCGACCATCCGAGCTTGCAAGCCATGGCGTATCAGGCCGAAGCGAGCGACGAACGCGCAAGTGCCGCCACCGCACTGCCAGATCCGATTATTTCAGTTGGGATCAATAACTTTCCCATATTTGACCCCTCTTTCAGTGATTTTCTACCGACCAACAAATCTGTCGGTATCCAGCAAAAGTTTCCAAGCCTTGCAGGCCGAAATGCCCGTGCAGGTGAAGCCTTCGCCCGCGCCAATGAAACACGCGAAATGCGCGCCCAGCGCTACGCGGCTCTGCGCGGCGAACTGATCGCATTGTTGTACGACAAAGAGCGCGCCAGCGTTCAGCGGAGTCTCGCAGAAGCGCGCCGGGCAAAATATGACCAACTCACCCAGGTCGCAGAATCAGAAATTGATGCAGGCCGCCCCGCCCTGTTTCGGCTGGCGGAAATTGAAGGGGAGCGCGCTGAGGTCGATAGAACACTGGTAGAATTGGACGGACAGGTCGCACAGATCGATGCACGCCTGATTGATCTACTGGGAGCGGTGCCCGACACACCGCCGCCGCCTCTCGCGCCCGCCGACTGGTCCGGGGATGCTATGGCGTTCCATGCGGCCCGCGTGGCTGACGCGGGCGTCGCTGTGCGCGATCACGGTATTGATGAAGCAAAAGCCGCATGGAAACCGGAATGGGGGGCCCAACTGACCTATCAACAGCGCGAGACGGGCGCGAATTTTTCCGGCGATGATTGGGTGTCAGGCATGGTCAGCGTGACGGTTCCGTTCTGGGCAAGCAAAAATCAAGAACCGCGTTTGCGAGCAGCAAAAGCCGAACGCGCCGCTGCCCGCGCCAACTATTCAGCAGCTGCGAGAACGGCCTCTGCACAGTACTCAACGTATCGCTCCATGCGCCTGACGGCTGAGCAAAGCGTGGTTATTTTGTCCCAAAAGATTGGCGCAATCGAGGATGAAATCACGTCTCAGAATACCATTTACGAGTCCGGTGTCGGCGACTATTCGCCGATGATCGATGGAGAAATCGCTATCCTCAAACTCCGTTCAGACATTGCTGGCGAACAAGCCCGTATCGCGGCAGCAACAGCGCGCATGAATGCGCTTTTGGCAACAAAATGAAACAGACATTTTTCTTCACCGCCTCAGCACTGGGTTTGCTACTCGTAGCGTGTGATGGCAAGACGCCAGCACCAAACGCGACAGCGTCCAGCGCAGAAGCCGCAAGTGCCTCTGAAACAGCGCAATATACCTGCCCGATGCACCCGCACTACATCTCGACTGATGCTGATGGCTCTTGCCCCATTTGCGGTATGGACCTTGTTCCCGCGAGCCCTGCTGACGGAACCAAGAGCGGGGCAACGGGTCAAATCCTCTATTATAAACACCCCATGGGCAAAGCCGATACATCCCCGATACCCAAAAAAGACTCGATGGGCATGGATTACATTGCGGTTTATGCCGACCAGTCGAGAACTGATGGTTCAATCGTCGTCGACCCAGAAATGATTCAGACGATGGGCGTTCGTATCGCACCCGTGGAGGTCGCCAATTTTGGGCGGTCCCTGAGAGCGTTTGGCACGGTCGAAACGAATGAGCGACTTGAAAATGTCGCAGTATCGCGCATCGAAGGCTGGATCGAAGACCTGCGTGTACGTGCTGAAGGCGATACGGTCCGACCCGGCGCTCTGCTTTATCGCGTCTACAGCCCCGACCTGATTGCGGCCCAGAAGGATTACCTCAATTCTCTCCAGATTGGGAATGATAACCGGATCTCATCCGTCAAGCAGCGGCTACGGTCGCTCGGCATGCAGACGACCACCATCAACCGCCTGACCGAAACCCGAAAAGTGATTGAACGCGTCCCTGTCTATGCTGAGGCAGGAGGGATTGTCGCGTCGCTTCAGGTGCGAGAAGGCGACTTCATCAAACCCGGAACACCCATTCTGCGCCTCCAGTCCTATTCTGGAGTCTGGATCATCGCCAGCGTACCCGAACAGGATCTCGCACTGGTCGATACAGGCATGCCCGTCCGCCTCAGCTTTCCAAGCGCGCCTGGCGCGCCCGCTGAAGGCCGGATCAATTATATCTATCCCGAGATTGATCCAAAAACTCGCACGGGCGAGGTTCGGATCGAAGTTGATAATGCCGCTGGCTATCTACGCCCCGGCGCCTATGCCAACATTTCTATGGACCTTGGCAGCGAACCAAGGCTGTCGGTGCCAACCGAGGCGATCTTGCGCGATAGTCGCGGTTCACATGTCATCCTCGCGTTCGGCGAGGGCCGCTTTGCGGGTCGAACTGTAGAAACCGGCCTCAATGCTAAAGGCCGAACGGAGATTCTTGCAGGCCTCGCATCTGGGGAGCAGGTCGTCGCCAGCGGGCAGTTCATGCTCGATAGCGAAGTCAATCTTCGCGAGGGGTTGTCCAAACTACAAGCACCAATAGCGATGATGACCGGGCCAGACACACCGCTCGCCGAGCTGCCCGTCGATGCCACAACCCTTACCGAGATCGACCATTTCACGGACATGGCGCTGTATTTCCATGAGGCGCTGAGGGACGATTACAAAATCGATCCCTATTATGTCGATCCGGCAATCGGTCTCAGCGAGACGCTAAAGATCCGATATGCCAATACAAAACTTGTCCCTATTCTGACAGACGCCGAAGCAGCCCTCAGGGCAGCAAAGAGCGCGGTCGAAGGCGACGCGCTCGCGGTCGAACTTTCACGTCTGATGACCGCACTCAAGCCTTGGCTCATCGACGGCACTCCTATCCACTACCGCGATTCTGGACTTACACTGTACAAAGAAGCAGGCACCGAACGCCTCTGGCTTCAGGAAGGCGGAGAGCCAAGCAATCCTTATGGCGACAGTCCCGCAGAGATAGTCGATTGGCCCAACCCCATGGCAGACATGGATTCAGGCCGCTCAGAACGCGCCCCCGCCGATCCTCGCGCTGGAAATCGGTAGGACACAATAATGTCAGACAATACTCCAAACGATCTTGGCGGACGCGATCCTTCAAAATCTGCAATCGCGAAACTGATCTCCTGGTCAATCTCAAACCAGCTCATCGTCCTCGTCCTCTGCGCGGCGCTTGCCGTTGCAGGATGGATGGCCGTCGAACGTACGCCGCTCGATGCGGTGCCCGATCTCACCGACACGCAAGTTATCATCCGGACTGACTTTCCGGGGCAAAGCCCTCAAATCGTCGAAGACCTCGTGACGTATCCTCTTTCCACCAATCTGCTGGGTTTGCCAAAGACAAAGGATGTGCGCGGGTCCTCCATGTTCGGCACCAGCTTCGTCTATGTCATCTTCGAAGATGACGTGGATCTTTACTGGGCCCGCTCCCGCGTCCTTGAGGCCTTGTCGCGGCTTGGCACCAGTTTGCCAGATGGCGCGGTTCCACAACTTGGCCCTGATGCCACAGGTGTTGGCTGGGTCTATCAGTATGCCCTTGTCGACAAGACTGGTGGCACGGATCTGGCAGAGCTGCGGTCACTTCAAGACTGGTTCCTTAAACTAGAACTCTCCGGCGTCGAGGGCGTGTCGGAAGTCGCCTCGGTTGGCGGGTTCGTGCGCGAGTATCAGGTAATGGTCGATCCCAACCTGCTGCGATCCTATGACATTCCGTTGCGCCGAGTATCTGAAGCAGTGAAGGCGGCCTCAAGCGAGGTCGGCGGACGCACATTGGAACAGGGCGAAAGCGAGTTCGTGATCCGCTCATCGGGCTATGTTGACGAAAAGCCAGACCTCGAGCAGGTCGTGCTTTATGCCTCAGATGGCACACCAGTCCTTCTCTCCGCCGTTGCGCGCATTATTGAAGGCCCTGCCCTTCGCCGCGGCGTCGTTGAGCTCAATGGTGAAGGTGAGACGGTCGCGGGCATCGTTATCATGCGGGACGGCGAAAATGCACTGACCGTGATTGACCGCGTGAAAGAAAAACTTGCAGAACTCCAGCGCGGCCTGCCTGAAGGTGTCGAGATCGTCACTGTCTATGACCGCGCACCCCTGATCGAAGGCGCGGTCGATTACCTGAAGGAAAAGCTGTTTGAAGAAGGTATCGCGGTCGCACTCGTGATCCTGATCTTCCTACTTCATGTCCGCTCGTCACTGGTCGCCATCATCACCCTGCCGCTTGGCGTCCTCGGGGCATTCCTGATAATGTCGTTCCAGGGTGTCACCGCAAACATAATGAGCCTTGGCGGGATTGCCATTGCAATCGGCGCCATGGTGGACGCCTCCATCGTCCTTGTCGAAAACGCCAGTCGGAAACTCGCCGACCTGGGCGATAAACCTACCTCAGCAGACCGAAGGGCTACCTTGATTGCATCGGCCCAAGAGGTCGGTCCCGGCATCTTCTTTTCACTGCTCATTATCACCGTGTCTTTCCTGCCAGTGTTCGCGCTCACAGGTGAAAGCTACCGGCTGTTCAGCCCGCTCGCATTTACGAAAACATACGCGATGGCATTCGCGGCGATCCTGTCCGTGACACTCGTCCCTGTTCTTATGCTCTATCTCATGCGCGGGAAGTTTCGTCCTGAATCAGCCAACCCGTTGAACCGTTTCTTCATCTGGATCTACAAGCCTGTCTTGCATGCGGCGCTTCAGTTCAAATGGATCACGATTGCGATTGCGCTTCTTCTGACAGCGAGTGTCATCATCCCCGCGCAGCGCCTCGGCTCGGAATTCATGCCGGCGCTGTATGAGGGCGAGTTGCTCTACATGCCGACCACGCTTCCCGGTGTCTCCTCCACCAAAATGCGGGAAATACTTGGTCAAACAAACCGTGTGATAATGACCGTGCCTGAAATCGAGCGCGTCTTCGGAAAGGCAGGCCGCGCCGATACCGCCACCGACCCGGCTCCTCTGACCATGATCGAAACGTGGATCAAGCTGAAACCGAAATCAGAATGGCGCCCCGGTGTCACGGTCGATGACATTACTACGGAGCTCGACGCAAAGCTGCAAATGCCGGGTCTCGTCAATTCCTGGGGCTATCCGATCAAAATTCGTATGGACATGGTCTCAACTGGTGTGCGAACGCCCATCGGCATCAAAGTCACCGGCGATGACCTCATCGAGATCGAGCGGATAGCGCGAGACATCGAAGCAGTCGTCTCAGATGTTCCAGGCACCCGCTCCGCCTTTGCAGACCGCGTCCTAGGTGGCAAATATCTGGAAATCACCCCGGACCGGGCAGAGCTAGCCCGCCGCAATATCGACATGGGCGTATTCCAAACTGTGGTGCAAACCGCGCTGGGCGGGATGCGATTAGCGCAATCGGTCGAGGGCCGTGAACGCTACAATATCATCCTGCGCTATGACCGTCCGTTCCGGGAGAGCCCGGATGATCTGGAAAACATTCTCGTTCCGACCCCCACAGGAGCTCACATCCCGCTTGGCAACCTGGCCTCAATTGCCTTCACCGAAGGGCCTCCCATGATTCGCTCGGAGAATGCGCGTCTGACTGGATGGGTGTTCGTTGATATCGCAGGCCGGGATATGGGCGGATATGTCAGCGAGGCACGTCAGGCAGTGACAGATGCCATGACCTTACCGCCGGGCTACGCTATTGAGTTTGCTGGCCAGTATGAACAGATGGAGGAAGCGGCAGCACGCCTTCAGATTGCTATCCCAGCAGCGATCGCCCTCATCTTCTTGCTTCTCATGCTGCATTTTGGACGGCTCGACCGCACCGCCATCATCATGCTGTCGCTGCCGTTCGGGCTGGTCGGCGGACTATGGGCGGTCTGGCTCGCTGGCTACAATTTGTCTGTGGCAGTAGCGGTGGGGTTCATTGCGCTTGGCGGTATCGCTGTAGAAACAGCTGTCATCATGCTGCTCTATATCGATGCCCAAGTGAGAGAAGAGCAACCACAAAACCGCGCAGAGCTGTTTGAGTCCATCAGTCATGGTGCGGCAATGCGCGTTCGTCCCAAGTTGATGACGGTGCTCACCATTCTGGTTGGCCTGACGCCTGTCTTCCTGACCGACGGCCTCGGCGCAGATGTGATGCGCCGCATTGCCCTGCCCATGCTCGGGGGCATGGTCTCAACTCTATTGCTGACCCTGATCGTCATCCCCGCGATCTATTACATCTGGGTTGGCCGTTCCTTTTCCGCGCGCGGCGGATCTAAATCGGAAGACACGCGCAAATTACTTCAACCAAGCAACCCTCCAGGAGAACCGACATCATGAAGACAATAAAACTTTTGACTGGTAGCCTATTCACTCTGTCCCTCGCAGCCTGCGGCAATGCCGAGGGGACTGCGCCAGCCGGATCTGAGAAAAATGAAGTGCAAATGGAGATGTCTAACGGCGAGACAATGGATCATTCCGGCCATGACATGTCGGACGAAGGGATCGGCCATGGCGTCGGCATTATCAAATCGCTGGGAACCGAAGGCGACTTCCTGACAATCGAGCATGGCCCCATCGAGGGCATGGGCATGAACGCCATGACGATGGGCTTCGACACTATGGGCGGCGTCGACCTGTCCGCCTTCGCGGAAGGCGACACGGTTGCATTCATGGTCAAAAAGGGCCGTGACAATTCCTATCGGATCACCAGCATCTGTAACACTGCTTCTGATGGCGCTGATTGCCTTAATAACATAATGGACCATTAGGGCAGAGTAAGGGCAGGCGTTCCTCGCGTGTACTCAGATGGGCGCTCTCTGACGCGTGCGAACTAGTCGTCACTTGTCGCGGACCAGGAGGTACTACGCGAGGAGCAGCATTGCGCATTCTATTGAAGCGGTCCCTTCCACTGATATTGCTCTGGTGCCTTAAGTGATTGTACACTGACGAATGGATCGCGACAGAATTCTGCTAACATTGCATTTTCTGGAACCATGACATGGCTCGCTCTCGCTGTCGAAACGGCAATTGCGATTTCTCGGCCCGATTATTCAGGTGTCGCCTGGTTTCCGGGCGCCCCTCAGTCAGTGTTGTCAAGAGAACAGGGCTTGAGGTGACCCATCAGATGTATAGCCTTAGGAAATGGCCAAGAACCCGTTCCGCTAATTTCAAACCTCGCCCGAAAGCATCCAGCTAGGCGTGCTGATGTACGTCAGATTTCCGCTGTCTCTGCGCAATGTCGAGGACCTTCTCCACGAACGCGGGATCGATATCTGTCACGAAAGTGTCCGCTTCTGGGTGGATCGGTTCGGGACTTACTTCGCTCACAAGATCAGGAAGCAGCGGTCCGACGCGATGCGCTGGAGCCCGCAATGGCAGTGGCACCTGGACGAAGTCTTCGTAAATATCCGTGGGAAGACTCACTACTTATGTCGCGCTGTCGATCACGAAGGTGAAGTACTGGAATCCTATGTCACGAAAAAGTGGGATAAGGGTGCTGCGTTGAAATTCCTCAAGAAAGTAATGACGCGCTATAGCAGCCCGCATGTTGTCGTCACAGATAGATGCCCGTCGTATCGAGTAGCCATGAAGGTGATTGGAAGCGAAGGTTGCTAGGAAGCTGGGCGTCATCTAAACAATCGCGCCGAGGATTCACACCTGTCCTTCCGAAGACGAGAGCGGGCGATGTCTCGATTTCGGCGGATGCAAAGTTTACAGAAATTCGTTTCAGTCCATTCGTCAGTGCACAATCACTTCAACTTCGAAAGGCACATCAAATCCCGAAATCGGTTCAAACAAAAGCGAGATGCCGCGCTTCGCGAGTGGCGCGACCTTGTCGTCGCCTAGCACCTGCTCGTTCGCAATTAGTGGAGACGGGTTTGCATTAGCCTGATGAGGTGGACGGCCCCTCCCACCGGCATCGCAATGTGCCATGTTGGTGCTGTCATCGGACCAACAGGAAGAGGAGCCGCCCGGGTTCCCGGCAACGGCATGACAACGATAAATCTGAGTTGTTCCGCTATGGGTACTGCCGCGCGACCATCAGCCGACGGCAGCAAAGTGTAGTTAGTAGATTGATTATGTGATTCGAGCTGCGTGAAAACTATAATGTATTGAAAATATTCGATAAATCATAATCTCCTTATGATGGCTATGCTCTTTCTCCCATTAATGGAGGGTCGATTCGGTCAGGTTCAAAGAGGCGCTGGGGAGGCACTGAGGGTCGGTGAGAGCCGTTTCGTGACCACTGGCTAGCGGTTCGAATACTCCGCTCTCCTTTCGCGCTTTAACGCCTGCCAGACCGGCAAGCAACCACCAGCCATGTTGAGTTAAAGGCCGAACCATCGTGACATTACTTAGTGATTTTTTGAAGATTGCCTGTTAAAGGCGTTTTTATGCGTTTGTTCCACCTCTTGCTCAATATCAGACTTTGGCTCGTGACTTGTGTGTTTGCGACCATGCTGATTGGTCCGGCATCGTCTGATTTACACGCCTTGGATCCCGAAGCCATTACCTGTCAGGCTTTAGATGACCAAGGCGTCGAAAAGAACACAGTACGCATGAAAGACGGACAGTCGAGCCCGGATCATGATCATCATGTAGATGCATGCGGGAGTTGTCATTTCCATCTGGCCGGGTCCTTTCAGACCAGCTCCGTATCTCGCATAATTCCTGACGCTTCCGTGTGGCCAGGCATAAACGCGTCGGCGCCTCGCGCCGGTCCCTTCGGCCTCTACCGCCCTCCCCGTGTCTGATCTGACGCCATAGCCACGGCCCTGCCGTCGGCATATTTCAGGTCATCACGAGGAAATTAACACAATGAATACATTGAAGCAGGGTGCATGTTGTGCCCTGATCGCAGCTGTCCTTGCGGGCACTGCGGTCGCGGCTCCGTGCAGCCGACCAATGGTCGCTGTCTCCGCAATCGAGGCAGGTGCCCCCTTAACATTGGACGCCGTACTGGCAGAAGTCCGCAATGCTTCCCCGGAAGTGCGCAAGGCCGCACTGGAAACACGCGCTCGCCTGGCGGACGCAGATCAGGCCGGTCGCTGGCTCAATCCGTCGATTGGATTGGAACTAGAAAACTTCTCGGGCTCCGGGCCACTCGCTGGCTTTGATCAAACCGAGACAACATTCTCGATTGCCCAGACATTCCAGCTGGGCGGCAAGCGAACAAAACGTCAGCGCGCTGCGCGTGCCAGTGCCGCGCTCGCCACGGCAGAATGCAACGCCATCCTGCGCGAAACAGAATTGGAGGCGGTGACGCTCTTCTATGAACTGGACGCGGCCGCCCAGCTCGTCCGTCTCGCCGATCAATCGGCCGAACTGGCGGACACGCTCAGCGAAACCGTAGGCAAACGCGTGGATGCAGGCGCGGCCGCACCACCGGAACTTTCCCGGGCGAAAGCCGATGCTGCCGCGTTGCGCGCAGTGGCCGCACAGACACGCGGCGACATGGAAGCCCTTCGCTACGATCTCAGCGCATTGTGGGGAAGCGCCGATCCGGTCTTCGAGGCCCCGGTTCCGCCAATGACGGCGCCCGTCCACGCCGGCCCTGCCAACCTGGGTCAACACCCTGCCATCAAAGTGGCCGACGCGGGCATCGTCGCCCGGCAGGCGGAGCAGGATCTGGCACGCGCGCAAGGGATTCCTGATCTCACGCTCAGTGCGGGCATGCGCCAATTTGAGCAAACGGGCGATACCGCCTTCCTACTGGGCGTCAGCGTCCCTGTCCCATTGTTTGACCGCAACCGGGACGCAACCCGCGCCGCTGGTTACAGGGTCGATGCCCGGCGCTCCGACCGGGTGGCTGTGGAGGCACGATTGCTTGCCAGCCAACGGGCATCTGTCTCTCAGGTCCGCGCGGCCCAGGAACGCCTGGCCCTCCTTGAGAACGATGCCCTGCCCTCTGCCAGATCGGCCTATGAGGCATCCGTCCAGGGTTATGCTGCGGGCAAGTTCGATCTCACTTCGACCCTCGATGCCCGCAAGGGCCTGATCGAAGCCGGCGTGGCCGTGATCGATGCCGCCCGCGCCCTGAACACAGAAAACATGCGCCTGCGAAGCCTGATTGGCGCCGCCCCGTTTAATGGAGACATCCAATGAAACAGACCCTGATCCTGACAACAGCCCTATTGAGCATGACAGCTTTGCTGTCTGCCTGTGGGGAGACTTCAGCAACCGAAAGCAAAGCCAGCGCCGCAGCTTTGGCCGCCGATGACGCACACGGACACACGCCCTACGAGGCATTCTCTGGCACTGACAAGGAGAAGGAGCTTGAGGGAAACGATACTCACGACGAACACGGCGAAGACGACGGCGATGTCGTCAATCTGACCGAAGCAGAAGCACGCGAAGCGGGCATTGAACTCAGTGAGGCGAAAATGGCCGAAATGGGGCAATCGCTGAGCCTTCCAGCGGAAATACGTTTTGACGCTGACAGGGTCGCGAATGTCTCACCAAAGGTCAGCGGCGTTGTCGCAAAGCTCTACGCTAGCGAAGGCGATAGCGTGAAGCGAGGCGAGACTCTGGCGCTGATCTCCAGCCGCGATCTCGCCGGCCTGAAAGCGACCTGGCAGAAGGGTGAAACCAGAAAAGCCCTTGCCGCTCAGGCCCTCGCGCGCGAAGAACAGCTCTGGGCCGACAAGATCACGTCCGAAGCCGATGTCCAGGCAGCCCGTGCTGAATTTGAAGCCGCAAAAGCCGTAAGTGATGCAGCCGAAAATGAGCTACACGCAGCAGGTGTCAGTCACGAGGCCCTGGAAAAAGTCGCTACGGCCCGGGATGGTGACAATGCCAATTCCTACCTGACTGCGCCGATCGCCGGAAGGATTGTCCGGCGCGCTGTCACTCTTGGCCAGACGGTTGCTGCGGGAGACGCGGGCGCCGACACGCTCTTCACGATCGCGGATGACAGCGTGGTTTGGGCAGACATCGCCGTCTACAAACAGGACATTGGTCGTATACGTATTGGCGCACCTGTCGCGCTCAAGACCGACTCAGGAGATGTCCTGGCGTTATCGACTGTCGCTTTCGTGCTTCCCGTCATCAATGAAACCTCTCGCACCGCGACGGCACGAGTGATTGTGGAGAATGCCGATGGCAGTCTGACGCCCGGCCAGTTTGTGACGGCTGATCTCAGCGTTGGCAATGCAAGCCCCGTGGTGCGAGTCCCGCAAACAGCCGTCCAGATTGTCGAAGACAAACCGTCAATATTCGTTCCCGTTGAAGGCGGTTTCGCACCCAGGCCAGTGATGATCGGTGCAACGGCCGGCGGCTTTGTCGAAATTCGTTCGGGCCTGGCGGTCGGCGAGACCTTTGTCTCGCAAGGGGGCTTCACCCTCAAGGCCCAGCTTGAAAAAGACGCCTTTGGCGACGGACACGGACATTAGGACCAACAGACATGATCAATTTTATGCACCGTATCGCCGGGGGCCGCCTCCTGGCAGCCATTGCGGCACTCGCCATGACGCTCGGCGGCCTGTTCGCCTTCCGGGCCTTGCCCGTCGATGCCTTTCCGGACGTCACCCCCTCACTGGTCCAGGTCTTTACCGAAACCGAAGGCCTCGCACCGGAGGAGGTCGAACGCTACGTCACCTATCCAATAGAAACGGCCATGTCCGGCCTCCCGAAACTCAAGAGCATGCGATCGGTTTCGAATTTCGGCCTGTCCGTGGTCAACATATACTTCGAAGACGGCACGGACGTCTATTTCGCGCGCCAGGTCGTTGGCGAACGTCTCGCAGAGGCGCGTGGCAACATTCCGGATGGCTTTGGCGACCCTCAAATGGGCCCGATCTCGACGGGCCTTGGTATCATTCTCTATTTCAGACTGGATGATTCCAGCGGGACGCGGGACCTTGTCGAAATGCGTGAGATCCAGGACTGGATCATCAAGTACCAGCTGCAAACCGTTCCGGGCGTAACTGAAGTGCTCTCGCTTGGCGGCTTCGAAAAGCAATATCAGGTCCGTCTCGATCCTGATGCATTGCTCGCCTATGATATCCAGATTGGCGACGTGATTAGCGCCCTGGAGCGTGGCAACAAGACTGAAGGCGCGCAATTCCTCGAAATCGGCGCTGAGCAGTATACCGTGCGCGGCGTCGGACTGGCCCGCTCGGTTGATGACCTCGCTGAAGTCGTTGTCAACGTTGAGGACGGACGCCCTGTTCGCGTGCGTGACCTCGGCGAAATCGTTATCGGCGGCGGCGTGCGCCAGGGACTGGCAACAGCGAATGGCCAGGGCGAAGTCGTGGCAGGCCTCGTGCTGAAGCTCTACGGCACCAACACGTCTGACGTGATTGCCCGCGTACAGAAGCGATTTGAAGAAATCAACGCAAGCCTGCCCGAAGGCGTGACGGCGGTTCCCTATTATGACCAGGGTACGCTCGTGAACAAGGCTTCTGCAACGGTGACGACCGCGCTCTGGCAGGGCGGTCTGCTTGTGGCGCTAGTTGTCTTCGTTTTTCTGGGCGGGTGGCGACCAAGCCTTGTCGTTGTTCTCTCGATCCCTTTCTCGGTCGGCTTTGCTTTTATCGCCATGTACCTCCTCGGCATCAGCGCCAATCTGATGTCGCTGGGCGGTGTCGCGATTGCCATCGGCATGATGGTCGATGGTGCAATCGTCATCGCGGAAAACGTCGACCGCAGTCTCCGCGAAAGCGCCGCCTCGGAAGATCAGCGGAGCGTCGTTGCGCGGTCAACTGCCGAGGTCATCGCCCCCCTGATTGCCGCCGTTGCGGTTGTCATCGTTGTCTTCCTGCCGCTGTTTTCACTGCAGGGCGTTGAGGGCAAGACGTTCCGCCCGCTCGCCGCATCGGCTGCACTTGCGATGACGGGTTCGCTTTTTTACGCAGCGCTGATTGCGCCGTCCCTTGCAAATGGTCTGATGCGTCGCGGAAAGGCAAAGAACGAAGAAAAGCCTGACCTTATCGCCCGCTATGTCAGCTCACTTGCAGGCTTTTTTGTAAGGCAACGCATGGCAGCCATAGCGATGGCTGCGGTGCTTCTTTTGGCAGGTGGGCTCGCCGGCTCGCGGCTTGGGTCGGAATTTACACCCTCGCTCGAAGAAGGTGACATTCTCTTGCGGGTCACGATGGCCCCATCGATCTCGTTGACAGAAGCCACCGCAACGACAACGCGGGTCGAAAAGCGGCTGCTGGATGGGTTTCCCGAGATCAAGTCGATCGTCACGCGTATCGGGCGCGGCGAAGTCGGTGCGCACGCGGACCCGACCAATAGCGCGGAAGCCTTCGTCGAACTGCAACCGCGCGATCAGTGGCGCGAAGGGATGTCTCCCGAGGACTTGCGTACGGCCATCTCGGAAAACCTGGAATCGGTGCCAGGTATCGTTGCAAGCATCGGGCAGCCGATTGCCATGGCCGTGGATGAGCTCATCACCGGAACACGTGCTGAGCTGGCGGTAAAGATCTTCGGGCCAGACTCGGAAATCCTTCTCGACAGGTCGCAGGTGCTCCAGACACTCCTGCAGCAAGTTGACGGCGCTGCTGAAGTCCAGGCCGACCAGATCACCGGCGCACCGCAACTCGTGGTGACGGTGGATCGGGCCGCCCTTGGCCGTTACGGTCTCGACGTTGAAGACGCACTGGATGCGCTTCGCGCCTCCGTCGGCGGCGCCGAAGCCGGTGCCTTGTTCGAAGGTGTTCGCCAGTTCCCAATCGTCGTGCGCCTGCATGAAGAAAACCGGGATACGCCCGAAGCGATCAGCCGTATCGTGCTGGAATCACCATCGGGCGCACGCGTGCCTCTCGAAACTGTCGCCAGAATCGAGACGATCATCGGACCGCGCCAGATCACACGCGAGAATGGAGAACGCTTTATTACGGTCCAGTCGAACGTGAGGGGGCGTGATATTGGTTCCTTTGTCGAGGAAGCGCAGGCGCTGACGGATGCCCAATTAGAGTTGCCTCCCGGTTACCGCCTTGTCTGGGGCGGCCAGTTCGAACTTCAGCAACAGGCGAACGCCCGTTTTGCCGTGGTCATCCCGATCACGCTCGGTATCGTACTCTTGATCCTGTTGATAACGTTCGGCCGGTTGAAGTCGTCGGTCCTCATCCTGCTGAATATCCCGCTGGCCCTGACGGGGGGCGCACTGGCGCTCTGGGTAACCGGGCTTCCGGTCTCCGTTCCCGCCACAGTCGGGTTCATCGCCTTGTTCGGTATCGCCCTTGGAAACGGCATGGTGCTCGTCAGTTTCATGGATGATTTTGCGCGGGCTGGACGAAATCTCGACGATCTCGCCATCGAGGCGGCGGGGCTACGGGCGCGACCTGTCCTGATGACGGCGATGACGACAGCGCTCGGCCTTGCCCCCCTGCTCTTCGCGACAGGCGTCGGGGCCGAAGTGCAAAGACCGCTAGCAACTGTCGTGACGGGTGGGCTGGTCTCGTCGACCCTGCTCACCCTACTTGTGATGCCTGCGCTGCATCGCTGGTTCGCTCCGAAACCGGAAAGCCATCACTCGCTTCTGGAGTCCGAACACGTCCATCCTGCCGTGACGGTGTGAGCCCCCAGGCCGTGGGCGGTTATGCCGCCCACGGCGCAATGCCAGATAGGAGACCCAATTGACCTCGCCAAGCAAAAATGATCACGACCGCAAGGAAACCAGCCATGTCCACGCGCATGGTGGCTGGCTGAACCAACTGCTTGGAGACCGGGCAGAACTGGTCTTTGCGCTCATGTCCGGCACGTGTCTGCTTGTGGGCTGGCTTGGGCCGAAACTCGGTTTCATGTCGGAGAACGCTGGCTTTCTACTTTTGCTCGCCGCCTATGGCTTTGGAGGCTATTTTGCTCTGCGCGAAGCGTTCGGCAGCATTCTCAAAGGCAAGTTTGAGATTGATTTTCTGATGCTGGTCGCAGCCACGGGTGCGGCCATACTGGGCGAATGGGCCGAAGGCGCATTTCTGCTCTTTCTGTTTGCAATCGGCCATGCGCTTGAAAGTTACGCGATGGCGAGGGCACGCAATGCGATCTCAGCACTGGCAGACCTGACACCAGAAACAGCTCTCGTTCGAAGGGGCGCGCAAACCGAAACCGTGTTCATTGACGACCTGGTCGTCGGTGACATTGTTGTCGTGCGCTCCAATGAACGCGTGCCAGCCGATGGTTTTGTGACTGCCGGTACCAGCACCGTCAATCAGGCACCGATCACAGGTGAAAGCGCACCTGTAGACAAGCAGCCTGTCGATGACACCGAGACGGCTGCAGCAAATACGGACAATATAAAATCGGAGAATCGCGTTTTTGCCGGGTCGATCAATGGATCAGGCAGCCTGGATATCCAGGTCACAAGATTGTCGGGGGAAACGGCGCTTGCCCGTGTTGTCGCAATGGTCAGTGAGGCGGAAACCCGGCAGTCTCCAACGCAAAACTTTACGAAACAATTCGAGCGGATCTTCGTACCATTGGTCATCCTGCTGGCCCTTGTCACATCTCTCGGCTTCCTGGTTCTGGATGAGGCACCGTCGGACAGCTTTTATCGCGCCATGGCCGTTCTGGTAGCGGCCAGTCCGTGCGCGCTGGCGATCGCGACCCCAAGCGCTATCCTGTCTGGAGTCGCCCGTGCGGCCCGCGGAGGCGTGCTCATCAAGGGCGGCGCGCCGCTCGAAGCCCTTGGACGCGTCGATGCCATTGCATTCGACAAGACCGGGACACTCACCGAGGGCGAGCCCCATCTTGTTGATATCGCACCCTATGGCGACGCGACCGAAGCGGAATTACTGACGGTGAGCGCTGCGGTCGAAGCGCTCAGCGATCATCCCCTCGCCCAGGCCGTTGTGCGCGATGCCAGGACACGCCTGGACACCGTCATCGGCGCGGCGACTGATTTCTCCAGTGTCACCGGGCGTGGCGTTTCGGCAAAGTTTGAGGGCAAGACCGTTCATATCGGAAAGTCCGCTTTGTTTGATGAGGTTGATGGACCGTCGGTACCATCTGACCTGGCTTCCTGTGTCACCGAAATGGCGGCACAAGGCCGCACGACCATGATTGTAAGGCAGGGCGATCGTTATCTCGGCGCAATCGGCCTGATGGATACTCCGCGCGAGTCCGCCAAAACCGTGATCGCCAGACTGCGTAATATCGGCGTGACCCGCATGATGATGATTTCTGGCGACAATCAGAATGTCGCCGACGCCGTTGCAAGAAGTGTCGGCCTTGACGAGGCCTTTGGCGATCTGATGCCAGATGACAAAGTGACCAGGATCAAGGCTCTCAAAGCCGAGGGCGGTGTGGCCATGGTCGGGGACGGCGTAAACGATGCGCCCGCGATGGCCAATGCGACTGTCGGCATTGCAATGGGCGCTGCCGGATCGGATGTCGCGCTCGAAACGGCCGATATTGCTTTGATGGCTGATGATCTGGAAACACTGCCTTTCGCGGTGGGCCTTAGCCGTGCAACGCGCCGGATCATCTTGCAGAATCTCTGGGCAAGTCTTGGCGTCGTGGCGTTTCTGGTGCCAGCCACGTTACTTGGTCTCGGTATCGGCCCAGCCGTTATTGCGCATGAAGGATCAACCCTGATCGTTGTCCTCAATGCACTTCGACTTCTTGCATTCAAAGAGCGAAAGGAAACAGAGGCATGACCGGAGTTCGCAGGAAACAGTTTATCGCGTCGGCGTCACAATGGCGAACGACGCTCCTTTTGCTCGCGACATGGTTCGGCCTTGGTGCCGGAATCAGTGGGTGTGCGACAATTGCTGACAGCATCAGACCTCTGACAGTTTCTGAGCGCGCGGCAATACGTAGCGCTTGTGGTTACTGCCCGCCATCGCGAAATCGCGCTGATGGCGCGGGCAGAAAGTCCCGCTACCTTGCCTGCAAGCAATCCGTTCTGAAACGCGAGAGCGGCCCTACAACGACGCTCCCAGTTGTGGACTAGCAGATCTGTCGACATCGTCCAGGCTGATGTACCCTACTTCCTGCGTCCGCTGAGGACAGTGACCAGTTGGGTATTGTCAAGGGAACCGGGCGCGAGGCGACCTATCGAGGCGTTTAGCCTAAAGAAATGAACAAGAACCCGTTTCGCTATTTTAAAACCTCGCCTGAGATCATCCAGCTAGGCGTGATGATGTATGCCAGATTCCCACTCTCGCTTCGCAACGTAGAGGACCTGCTCCACGAGCGCGGCGTTGATATCTGTCATGAAAGCGTTCGCCTCTGGGTCGACCGCTTCAGGTCTTACTTCTCGCACAAGGTCCCGAAACGGCGGTCCGAAGCCATGCGGCGGAGTCCGCAATGGCCGTGGCACCTGGACGAGGTCTTCGTCAGCCGAAGGCAGGCGCAGCCAATATCCGAGGCGAGAAACATTGCCTGTGGCGGGCCGTCGCTCACGAGGGCGAAGTACTGGAATCCTATGTCACGAAGAAACGGGACAAAGCTGCCGCGCTGAAATTCCTCAAGAAAGCAATGAAGAGATGTGGCAACCCACATGTCGTCGTGACAGACAGATGCCCTTCTTATTGGGCGGCTATGAAAGTGATTGGGAACGAGGGCCGCCAGGAGACTGGCCGCCATCTCAATAACCGGGCCGAGAATTCCCACCTGCCCTTTCGACGAAGAGAGCGAGCAATGTCGCGATTTCGTCGCATGGGAAGTCTGCAGAAGTTCGTCTCCATTCATTCGTCAGTGCACAATCACTTCAACTTCGAAAGGCATATCAACTCCCGAATTCGATTCAAGCAGAAACGCGACGCCGCCCTTCGCGAGTGGCGCGACCTTCTCGTCGCCTAGCACCTGCTGGTCCGCGAATATAGGAGACGGGGTCGCATTCGTCTGACAGGACCTGACCGAGGCGAAGAAGCCGTTAAAGTCGAGAGAGAGGCTTTCAAGGGTCTTCGGCCTTCGCCTTAAATCGGTCGACAAGCCAACACACTTGCCGGGCCCCTTTCATCCGGTCATGTCACCGCGTCCTGCCTGATCTCGTGGGCGTCATCCAGGCCGGATCTTCCGCGCCACCTGTTCAATAAAGTAATCAAACCGGCGCTGACCGAGCGCATGCGCTGCATCTCGTTCCCCTTCAGGTATCGGTTCGGTTCGAGTCAGCCAGTAGAAGATATAATGCTGTAGTGTTTCTAGCCCGATTGCGACATCGCGTTCGATGTCGGCCTGTCTCAGTTCCATCCGGTCCAGCCGCCGTATGACACGCGAGTCCAGCGGCTCTATTTCCTCGGTGTCGAAATAGCGTTGTAGTGCGGTCTCGATGATGGCGGTCATTGTGACGCCATGCCCGCGCGCCTCGCGCTCAAGCTGGCGCAGCATAGCGGACGTCACACGGATGTTCAGGCGGTGCGGTTTTTTCATCAGAACCCGGGAAGCGTTTTATCGTCGGCGACATCAAGCGTAGCGGCGCGCCGAACGGTCTCCAGAGCGTCATCCAGTTCCGGCTGCGCGCCTTCATCAGGCTTAATCCCGATCTCCGGCTCAGGTTCGGGCGGAGCCGTCTTGTCCGGAAGTCCCAGATCCACCGACCGCTCCCGCCCGCCACTCTCCTGCCCGGTCACTGTCATCGCCCCTGCTGGACAGATCTGAGCTGCCCCGGGCTCCTGCCAGTGGATCAGCTGACTGATTGGCTCGATCGCACTGGGTGCGGGCGCCAGGACGCGGGGTATAAAGTTCCGGTCCTCATAGTAGCGAAGCTTGTCTGCCATAACGGGCGGCACACCTGCCACCATGACCACTTCCCTTTCTGGCGGCATCTGCATCACCTCGCCCGGCGTCATCAACTGGCGAGCGGTTTCCTGGCGTGACACCATCATGTGACTGAGCCAGGGCGACAGCCGGTGTCCGGTATAGTTCTTCTGGGAGCGCAACTCAGTCTTCGTCCCCAGCGATTCTGATATCCGTTTGGCCGTCCGCTCGTCATTGGTCGCGAAGGCAACGCGGACATGACAATTGTCGAGAATGGCGTTGTTGGGCCCATAGGCCTTTTCGATCTGATTGAGGGATTGTCCGATCAGGAAGGCCCGGATGCCATAACCCGCGAGAAAGGCGAGCGCCGTCTCGAAGAAATCGAGCCGCCCGAGCGCCGGGAACTCATCCAGCATCAGAAGCACCTTGCGGCGGCCGGGATCCGGCAGGCTCTCTGTGAGCCTTCGCCCGACCTGGTTCAGGATCAGTCGCATCAGGGGTCGTGTCCGGGAAATGTCGGACGGTGGTACGACAAGATAGAGTGATATCGGGCGCCGCGCCTCGACCAGATCCATCACGCCCCAGTCGCTGGTTGATGTCAGGTCTGCAATAATGGGATCGCTGAACACTTCGAGCAGAGTCAGTACCGTCGACAAAACGCCCGAGCGCTCATTTTCCGATTTGCTCATCATCGCTCGCGCGCCCCTGGCCACATAAGGATGAGTGCGCGATTTTCCGTTCGCCGCAACGAGATGCTGTGTCGTCTTCATCATCTGAATGGTCTGCGTGATCGTCCGATCCGGATGAGCAAGGAACTCCGCGCAGCCCGCGAGCGACTTGTCCTCCTCGGCATAGAGCACGTGCAGCATCACCGCGACGAGCAGCGCGTAGCCCGTCTTGTCCCAATGGTCGCGGCTTTCATGACTGCCAACCGGATCCACCAGAATGTCGGCAATGTTCTGGACATCCCGCACCTCGGACCTGCCCTTGCGCACTTCCATCAGCGGATTGTAGCGCGGCGACATTTCATCGGTCGGATCGAACCGGATACAGGGACCGAGCTGCGCGCGCCAGCCCGATGTCAACTGCCAGTTCTCTCCCTTGATGTCATGAATGACTGCGCTGCCTGTCCATGACAGCAGCGTGGGCACAACAAGACCTACGCCCTTGCCCGAACGTGTTGGCGCAAAGGCCAGGACATGTTCCGGGCCGTTATGGCGCAGGTACTGTCCTTCAAACTGCCCGAGAAACACCCCGTCCCCGCCAAGCAGTTCAGCCTCCACCATATCCTGCTTCTCCGCCCAGCGGGCAGAGCCATAGGTTGTTACCCCCCGTTCCCAGCGTGATCGCCACACCGAGCCGATCACCGCTGCAACAATGCCGAACAGGCCGCCGCTCGCGGCGATCGCACCGCCTTTGGCAAATACCGCCGGTGCATAGGCTTCATAGGCATACCACCACTGGAACAGGCGCCAGGGTCTGTAGACCGGCCAGCCTTCCAACTGGAACCAGGGTCGCCCGAGCCCCCGCTGATAGCCAAGCTCATGCGCTGTCCATTGCGTCGCCCCCCACATGGTCAACACGATGATTGTAAGGACGATCAGGAACTGGCCAATCAGTATTCTGGAAGGTGACATGAGCGAGGACTTCCACGTGGGACAAACACGGCCAGTGTTTCGCCTTGAGGCTGTCGCAACAAGTGTGAATGGCGGCAAACGGCTGCAACGGTCGGACGCGCGTTCTCAACCGGGCACAAAAGCGTTACCAACCGGATCAGATCAGAATTCGGACTGCGTCATTGACATATGCGTCAATGACGTATATATGGAGTACCAAAAATGGCGCATCAAACGGTGATTGAAACACCCGAGTTCATAAAGCGCGCGAATGCTGTTGGTATGTCAGATGACGACCGGATGGATGTCATCGACCAGCTGGCCGAGAATCCCGAGGCTGGCATCTCGCTCGGAGGCGGTCTGCGAAAGGTCCGCATTGCAAGACGCGGTAGTGGGAAGAGCGGCGGCTATCGTGTGCTCCATTTCTACCGCGCCCCGGACATGCCGCTGTTCCTGCTGACTGTGTTTGCCAAGAACGAGCAGGCAAATATCTCCCGGTCTGAAAAGGCCGATCTCATTAAACTCTGCGATCTGATCGCGGAAACCTATGGAGCCAGAAAATGAGCGACGCCTACAAGAGCATCAAGCAAGGCCTTGAAGACGCTCTCGCCCACGCCAAGGGCAAGGATGTGGGAGCGCGCGTCCATCAGGTTGAGGTCCCGGAGCCGGATGTGGTCGCGATCCGCGCCCGCGCCGGACTCTCACAAGCGGAGTTTGCCCGGAGTATTGGTGTAGCGGTCGGAACCTTACGCGGCTGGGAGCAAGGACGGCGCAGGCCAGACGGTCCGGCAAGGGTATTGCTGGCCCTGATTGAGAGGCGGCCTCGCATTGTTCAGGATGAATTACAAAGCTGACCTAAGCCGACCACCAGACGTTCAACAGGCGACCTTTCACTCATCTCGATATACCGCGTGCCTTTCCGGGCTGGAATGTCCATCCCGTTCCCTTCGACTTTTGCTCCAGTATAAGGCTCTCCCCACGATAGCGTTCCAGATCATGTCGCCATGGCACCAGGGCAAATGTCTTTTGGTTTCCAACCAAGGCCATGCGCCCCTGGGCAAGATCCACCGTCCGTTCAAATTTTCCTTCAAAGGAATGACCCTCGCCAGCCGTCATCTGTGCGCGCCCCGAGCGTCCAGCTTCGCGCGCCCCTGCCCTGCCCATTTCCTCTGATTTCAACTGGGCCCGCGCTGCGTTTGAAAGCGCCTGCGCATCCGGCCCAAGCAAACCTTCCTCCTGAAGGAACGCAAGGCGCGCTCGTCGGGCGGTCAGGACACGTTCAGATAGCTCCATGTCCTCAGCGGCTCCGACACCATCAAGCCAGGTCAGCGCCCGTGCGTTCACCTGTTTTTCCAGCGCCATCCATGAGCGCACCCGCACCGACACGTCTCCTTTGCTAGCCTCGAACGCAGCGGCCCGCGCGAGATAGTCATGCGGAATCTCCCAGATCCCATCCGCTCGCCGGTCTGCAATGCCTGACCGGCGAAGCGGCTCCAGCCGTCGTTTGTGTGCCAGCCGGTAAGCTGAAGAGGATACCGGATCTGCCGCCAGATGCAGCGCGTCAGAATAAAGTCCGCCCGACCGCGCCGCGATGCCTGCAATCACATGATCTGCTTTGCGCGCCTCAGCCCTTCTGGCGCCGACCTCAACAACCGCGCCTTTCGGTGGCATCTCACCCGGACCCAGATTGCGTGCAGGCACATACCAGGCCGCCCCCTTCATATCCTCGACGATCAGAAAGCGCGTATCGCGCAATTCATCGACAGGACCTTGCGAAAGCACCACGCCGGGAAATGGCGCTCGATCTGCACCTCGCTCCTCCAGAAACCGGCCCCCGGTCGAGGCGTGCTCAGGCGCGAGGCCTGCGGACACTGACCGGATAATGTCACCGCGGCGCCCCATGGCCTGCAGGGCCTTCTCCCAACCATGCCGCAGACGCCATGTCGCCTGCCCCGTGTTCTCAGCCAGATGGAGGCCTTCAAGATGTCTCAGCCTTTGCCGGTGCAACGCCTGCCGGAACCGGTCAGCTGATCCGCTCGCGCCCACGACCGCTACCTCTCCGGCCTGCACCAGCGCTGAGAGTTCCCGGTCCAGTCCCGTAAACCGGTCCTGACCGACCTCACGGCGCGCCGCATTTGCGATGTCCATGTCGCGGCGGGGCCCAAGCCTCTCGGTCACAACCTGCTGCGCCCGTCCGCGAAGCCCCTTCATGAGATAGTCCGGCGCGATGACGAGATCTGCGCCGTCTGCACCGCGTCCGCGCACGATGACATGACTGTGGGGATGGCCGGTATTGTGGTGATCGACAGCCACCCAGTCGAGCGGTGTGCCGACATCCTTCTCCATCCGTTTCATCAGCTGTCGCGTCGTCGCCTTGAGGTCTCCAAGCGCCGTGCCATCCTCTGGCGACACAATGAACCGGAACTGATGGCGATCCTCGCTGCTGCGCTCCAGAAACGCCTTGCCATCGGCGCGTTCACCGTCCCGGTCATAGAGCTGGCCTTGCCTGCCGTCCCGGTCGACACCGTCGCGCTGGACATAGCGGACATGCGCGCCAAAGGCCTGCCGGCCACCTGCGCGCCCTGCCCGTGCTATATGCACTTTCACGGTGACCCGTCGCATGTGCCGCGCCGCAAATCCGCGAGGTGTCAGCGCAGCAGACGGCAGCGCCCCATTTCCGCGTCCGATATGCCTCCCCCGAAATCCGGTCGGACCGGCACGCGCATTCAGCCGGGCCGCGACCTTTCGTATGGCCGCGGATCCCCGCCTGATATTACCAGTGCCGATATCGCGCAGGCGGCCCAGCCTGGGCGTGAAGTCATCCTGCCCGCTCATGGACCGGCTCTTCCGGCGTATGACAGAAAAACGCGCATGAATTCAGCAGCATGACGAGATTCTGTCTGTATCGATTGCCTGCAAAGGCATACGAAAAAATGATGTGCAGACAATGACATGGATGGGCGTGTACGCACATCCTTATATCTTGCCCTGCCGGGTTCGCTTATGAATTCCATGTTGATACTTGCATCGCCTTGCAGCCGCTTGCCGTCTGGTCAGTGATTGATCGTGAACAGGGGGACGGCAACGCCGTCCAGGTCCTGTCGATGCGTTGGCCCGAAATACCGGCCATCAAGGGAATCCGGGTGGGCATTCATCAGGAAAAACATGTGATCTGGCAGGCGTATACAGCCCTGCCAGACGGGCAGGTTCTGCCCCATTGAATCGGCTGTGTGCGCTATGCCGGCGTATTCGCCATTGATCACAATAGCCTGCGCATTACGGCAGATCTCGTCACCGGATATGCCCGCAACCTGCTTCAGCAAGGGCCAGTCCTGGCCGACAAATCCATGCGCTTCGGCCCAGTTCGCGTGATCGCTCGTGGCTGAGACGACGACCCATCGGCCGGGGGTGAATGGGCCGTCGCTCAGCCAGTAGAGCCCTGTCGGCGCGCTGCCTGTCCGGTTCCAGATCAGGCGATCTGCCGGATCAGAAAATACACCAGACACAACAAGACAAAGGCCTGCGGCGGTCAGCCACAGGATTGGCCATTTCATTCGGGCACCTGGAGGCGTTGCGAGGTCGAGGCGAATGAATTTCGCTCGGACCATTTGATCAGGCCGGGCTTGGGATAGAAGACCCGGGTGCCGTGCTTTCGATAGATGGGCCCGCCGCCCTGGCAGCGATAGTGGTTAAGGGTCGAGCGTTTCAGCCGCAGAAAATCTGCGGCCTCCTCGACGCTGAGCAGTTCCGGCCAGTCATTATCGTCTGAGCCTTTCTGACTATTTTTCGTCATTAGACGTCACTCCTTTCATATCGTGCGATGACATATCCCTGGCCAGAAATGCCGGGATCTGGAGAGGAAGAATCCCGGCGACATATTTTCCCGACGGTCATTCACCGTGAGCAGACATGCAGAAAGCCGCCCCGGAGAGTGTCTCCGGAGCGGCTCCATGGTGATGGGTCTGAACCCTAGTCCCTTGGGTTCCAGAGGATCACGTGGCGGCCTTTCTTGCCTTTCACGGGGGCGAGGTTTGCAAATATCCTGCGGGAGCCGATCTGCGGGTCTGCAAGGGTCAGCGAGACATAGTCGCGTCCCGATGTTTTCGCCTTGCGTATCCAGCCGCCGCCGATTTCGGTCGAGGTCTCTCCGGCGAAGATGCGGTAGTCTGGCTGACCGTCTTCGGCTTTCTCCGTATTCTTTTCGATGCGGATCGGGCTGGTAAGGTTCATCATAGCGAGGGCACCTTCGAAGCCGGTTTTGGTCTCTGAGACATATCCGAGTGCGTTTGCCATTGTGTGGTTCCTTTCGTTCTTGCGCTTGTCCCGGGGACCCCTTGTCCCCGTCGACGCCGGACCGAAAGGACGGGGCGAGGCAGGCCTGAACCCGAAGGGGCGCAGCGAAGCGGAGCACCGGCGCGGCGGAGAATTTTGATGCGCGAGGAAGCCGCGCAGCGGCGGGGAAAATTCTTCGCCACGCCGGTTTCAGGACTGGCTGGCCTCGTCCAGGTCATACGGCTTGAGACGGGAACAAGGGGTCCGGAGCACGGGGCGCGGAAATGAAGGGACGCTGTGGCTGACCGTGCCAGATAGCCGAAAGCCATGACCGACCGCTGGACCCGATGCATCCGATGATGGTTTTCACCCAATCAGGGCAGCATCAGTCAGGCCGAATGAAAGTTCGCCACGACCCCGAAATGGTCTGATCTTCGCCGTCCATCAGGCGCCTTGGCTGAACGGCCACAGGCGTGAGAATGTTCAAGGTCTCCGCTATAGGCGACATTATCGATGGACTTCTCATTGACGCCCGGAAGCATGCCTGAGGTCGCAAAACTGTAGCCGTCAAGCGCGGATTCGAGCAGTTCGTAGGATCGCTTCGGTCCCCATGCATAGGGAATGCGCCGATTATCGTCGCCGACGACGATGACGCTGCCTTCGTTGCGCCATTGCCCCAGGAGGGGTTTCAAGGCGCGGAGATATTCTTCGTGCTGGCGCAAGGAGAGCGCGTTGCCTGCTGAATACGACCCACCATGAGTGGGGTATCTATCGACCAGATCATGCTGCAATGGCTTATAGAAGAACCGGTTCTTGACATTTTGCTCAAAAGTCCAGACTATGTATCATAGATGAGCCTTGTCATGGTGATATGGACTATAGATAGATCATATTTAACTAATGCCCCGCATAAAAAACAGAACCTATTCCCGGCACACAGGCGAAGCACTGACACTCCTTGGCAAGCTCATCAGGCTCGGCCGCGACGCGCGCGGGCTGACGGCTGAAGAACTGGCCGAGCGAACGGGAATATCGCGCGGCACGCTCCGGCGCATCGAGAATGGCGACCCCAAGGTCGAGGTCGGCATCATGTTCGAGGCCGCCACGCTTGTCGGGGTCAATCTGTTCGACGCCGACAATGGGCGACTCTCCAGCAAGATCGCCCGCACCGACGACAAGCTCGCCCTGATGCCCAGGGCCATCCACAAACCCTCCCGCAGAGGCGTGAAAGATGAGTTCTGAGCTGTACAGTGAAGCCTATGTCTGGGTGTGGCTGCCAGGCGCAACCGAGCCAGTGGTTGCCGGTCGCTTGTATGCAGAAGGAAGCCCTTCCGTCTTCGTGTTCAACTACGGCAAGTCATATCTGGCGCGCGAAGACGCCATACCGATATATTTGCCGGAGCTGCCCTTGGAGTCTGGCGCGCTGCCCCTGCCCGATGGCCTGTCCATGCCGGGCTGCCTGCGTGACGCCGCCCCAGATGCGTGGGGACGCCGCGTGATCATCAATCGCAGATCAGGAACCAAAGGAACGGCGACCGATCAGACAAATCTGCCCGAACTTGCCTTTCTGCTGGAGTCCGGATCAGACCGAATCGGCGCGCTGGACTTCCAGGCGTCTCCCACAGAATACGTCCCGCGGTCTGCACAAAACGCCGGTCTTGAAGAACTGCTGCAATCCGCAGAGCGCGTAGACAAGGGCATTCCCCTCACCCCTGAACTCGACCAGGCCCTGTATCACGGCAGCTCGATCGGGGGAGCGCGCCCAAAAGCGCTGATCGAGGACGCAGGCAAGAAGTTTGTGGCCAAGTTTTCCGCTTCGCATGACCTCTACAGCGTCGTCAAAGCCGAGTTCATCGCCATGCGTCTGGCCGTGCTTGCAGGGCTCAGTGTCGCGCCCGTCTCTCTTGTCCGCGCCTCCGGCAAGGACGTTCTGCTCGTCGAACGCTTCGACAGAAAGCGCGTCAGGAACGGCTGGGAGCGCAAGGCGATGGTCTCTGCGCTCACCCTCTTCGGCCTCGATGAAATGATGGCGCGCTATGCCAGCTATCAGGACCTCGCCGAAATCATCCGCCACCGTTTCACCGATGCCCGGGAGACGCTGCACGAACTGTTTGGCCGCATTATTTTCAACATCCTGTGCGGTAACACTGATGATCATGCCCGCAACCACGCCGCGTTCTGGGATGGTCAAACGCTTTCCCTCACCCCGGCCTACGATATATGCCCGCAGGGACGCGCTGGACAGGAAGCCAGCCAGGCCATGCTTATCCATGCCCAGGACAGAATGAGCCGCCTCAGCACCTGCCTGAATGCGGCGCATCACTTTCTTGTTTCAGGCAAGCAGGCCATGGAAATGGTCGAGCAACAGATGCGCATCATCGCAGAAAACTGGAATGAGGTCAGTGCCGAGGCGAGCCTGTCCGAAGTGGACCGCAATCTGTTCTGGGGTCGTCAGTTCCTCAACCCGTATGCTTTTGATGATCTTGAAGGCGACTGCGCATCATTGCGATCACTGGCAGATGAACTGCGTGGATAAGCGCATGCCGGGCGGTGTGATCTCAGCTGATCAGCGCGACACCTGACGGCAGGTTTCCACAGATGCCGTTCGTGTTGTAACTCCTGACTCAGCGAACACACCCGTCCGGCATGATCCTGCCGTTCCGGCCCACGACAGGCGCGGGCTCATGCGCGCGCCTCAAGACGGGCGAGCGTCGCACAGAGGCGCTGCGCTGCCTTGAGGCCGATCGCGATGGCGTCGGCAAGAAGCTCATCTGCAGCCTCCGTCAGGTGTGCATTATCCGACCCGGGATAATTGGCTTCGACACCCCAGAGGCTGATGGCGTGCTCGTCCAGAATGACACCATCCAGTGAGACAGAGAGGACGATGCCGCAATAGAACCAGTCATCCCGCCGCCATGCCTCCATGACCGCCTCGGATTCGGCCTGCGCCCTGGCAAAGCGTTCCCGGAAATTGTTTCCGGGGCCGATGAACCCCGGCGCTTCCTTGTAGAGTGAAGGCCAGAACCCATCCTGCCGTCCCTCGGGAAAACGCTCCACTGGAGCGTTTTCTGATCCTCGGAACTCAGGCGCGTCCGGGCAATCATCGCGCACAATGCGCGCGACGATCCGGACCCCGTCCTGTTCGCAAGCGATGCAATCGCCCTCGCATACGAAGTCAGAGAAACGTTCTGTGAATGCCATGATCAGCGGCTCCAGAACACGTGGACTTCATCAAAGCCCGTCTGGAACACCATGATCTCGCCATTGAGGGCCATGTCGCGGGCGAGCGCCGTCCAGTCGATGTAATAGTCAAGCGAAGCGGGGATTTCAGTACCGGTCTCCCGCACAAATTCTTCCGCAAAGTCTGCAGCGCTGCGGTATTCTCCGGCATAGTCCTCGAACGCGGCCTCCGCCTGCTCAAGGTCATCGCCGAACTGGCTGTAGAGCTTCGCGCCCAGTTCGCCGTGCTCGTCGATGAAGGCTGCAAGCTCGCACACGGTGTCAAAGCTCGCCCATTCGGAAATCCGGCAGCCCTGAAAGTTCTCATAATCGTGGATCGCCCATTCTTCGGCGTCCGGTTCGGGCGAAGCGGCGAGCATGTCGCGCACCTGTTCCAAGACCTCGTCCGGGTTGGTGGCGTGGATCCATGCCCCGTGCAGGCGGCCATTATTGTAGGCGGCAAGGCAGGCCACGTAGATGCGGGGACGGCCTGAAACGGCGAGCGCGGTAGCTGGTGCAGCGTGGTCATCGGATGTGAATTGGTCAGTCATGTCAGTCTCCTTTGCGCCGCCTGGCTTTCTTTCCCGCATCAGGCGGGGGTGGGCGGCGAAAAGGTGCTCAGCCGGAGCGCATAAGGGCTCCGCACAAGGGGAAGCCGTAGGTAGAAAACCTAGAATCGATCTTAGATAACAAAGTCCCGCCCCCTTGTGCGGGGACCGCGCTCTGGCAGACGCACCGTCCGCCCGGACCCGGCTGTTGGGGGCAGAAAAAGGCGGGAGGAGAGCTGAGTTGCGGGACGAAAACATCCCCGATTCTCCAGGAGTTACGGGCCCCTGCCCTTCACCGGACACCCGGCAAGCAGGTTTGGCTCGTCAACTCCTGCTTCTTGCTGCCGCCAGGCATTCAGCCGATCGCGCGGAGCATGAGATTGCACCGGTTTCAGACTGAGACAGTACCGAAATCAGCCACGCCAGCGCACCGGAACAAAAAGCGAACTTCTTGCTTGACCGGCGGGACGAACGCTGACATCAGGACAGCATATTTACCATAAAGGGCGATTCGGATGGCGACGGAATTCACAAAACTCAGGCTTCAAACCGGCTATACGGTAGAGCAGCTCGCCGGAGAGCTTGGCTATTCCGAACGCCAGGTATTTCGCTGGGAGAATGGCGAGACGAAGCCCCGCAAGGCCGTGCTGGACCGGGTCCGTGATCTGGCAGGTGGCGACGTTCAGCCGGTTCCGTTTGCCGGCTTCACCTTTATTGATCTGTTCGCGGGAATTGGTGGCCTCAGAACAGCATTCGAAGAGACCGGCGGGCGCTGTGTCTTTACGTCTGAATGGGACAAGTATGCACAGTTGACCTATCAGGCAAACCACCGTGACAACCGTCCGGTCGCCGGCGATATCACGCAGGTGCACGTCATGGATATTCCGAGTCACGACATCCTCGTGGCCGGGTTTCCATGTCAGCCGTTTTCCATTGCCGGCGTTTCAAAGAAAAATGCTCTGGGCCGGGCGCATGGCTTCAAGGATGAGACCCAGGGAACCCTTTTCTTCGACGTTGCCCGCATCATCGACGCTCACCGCCCCGCCGCCTTTCTTCTTGAGAATGTGAAAAACCTGCAGAACCACGACAAAGGCCGGACCTTTGAAGTTATCAGACGCACACTTGAGGATGAGCTTGGTTATGAGCTGCATGTGCGCGTGATCAACGCCAAGCATTATCTGCCACAGCACCGGGAGCGGATTGTCATTGTCGGATTTCGTGAGCCGACACGCTTTGCGTGGGACGCGCTGGAACTTCCGCAGATCGGCGAGAAGAGAATGCGTGACATCCTGCATCCTGAAGACGGGTCGGAAGAACCGGAAGGCCACTTCACGCTCGGCAAATGTGCCAGCGTCAATGAGAAGTACACTCTGACTGACAAATTGTGGGCCTATCTCCAGGGCTATGCGGAAAAGCACAAGGCGGCCGGCAACGGGTTCGGATTTGGCCTGGTCGGACCTGATGATACGTGCCGTACGCTATCTGCAAGATACTATAAGGACGGGTCTGAAATCCTTATCAGCCGGGGCAAAGGCAAAAACCCACGGCGGCTCACGCCGCGTGAATGCGCACGGCTTATGGGACTGCCTGACAGTTTTAAAATTCCGGTTTCAGATACGCAGGCTTACAAACAGTTCGGAAACTCCGTCGCAGTGCCGGTCTTCCGGGAGGTTGCGCGCATCATGACGCCGCATGTCCTGGAAATCCTGTCGCCCACAAAGGATGCACGTCAAAAGAAATATGCCTGACGTTCATGACAGGGAAACACGCAGCCGGAACATGTCAGCCGTTCGCGGCCGGGACACGCGTCCGGAACTGATTGTCAGAAAAGGCCTTCACCGCCTTGGTCTGAGATATCGCCTGAATGTGAAACAGCTGCCCGGAAAGCCCGATCTGGTTTTTCCGAAATTTGAGGCCGCATTGTTCGTTCACGGCTGCTTCTGGCACGGGCATGACTGCCCTCTTTTCAAACTGCCCGCCACACGTACTGAATTCTGGAAAAGCAAGATTGCCGGAAATGTCAGACGGGATATCCGGTCTGTCGCCTCTTTACGGGAACTGGGCTGGCGAACCGGCATTATCTGGGAATGCGCCGTCAGAGGACCGGGTCGGCCAGATCCCGATATGGCGATGCGTGCGATACGAGACTGGATCCGGAATGATGGCCCGTCCTTCGAGCTGGCTGGCACGACGTCCGGCACAGGGGTGTCTCCTCTGGTTGCGCCCTAAAGGCAGATTAACGAATCCCTGCAATAAGGAACCCGTACAGGTCACGGGGTTCTGCACCAGGTCATGCTTACGCTTTCCGGTCTCATCGGCATTTTCCGGCAACGCGGCGCGACGCGCTTCTTTGCGAAGAAGCTCGCCCCGAACGACAATTCCAAAAACCAGATCTATCTCGGCGGTGACTTTTCAGCGCTGGGACTTATCCCGCATGAGGCCGTGTTCGTCGATGAGACAGATCTTGCCGGGAGTGTTCGCGACCGGGCCAAGGCGAAGCTCCGGTTTCACTGGTATTCTGATACGGGGTTCGCCGAGGCTCCCAATGCACAGCTCATCCTCTATCCGAGATATCCGGAAGTCCGCTTGTCAGGCCTGCTACAGGGGTGCCGGAATGCGCCGAATGACGTGATCACGGTGCGTGATGAAGGGCGGATGCTACTCTTCGGCGTCCACCCCGACGGGACGATTTACGGCTTTGCCTGCCTTGCCGATCATCCAGTAGCGAAAGAACTGGAGACGATTTCAGACCCGGAAATTCTGGGCGTCTTCATCATGCTGACCGGCTATGGTCAGACCAGAAAAGACACCCGCAGGACACTCATCGAAAAGCTGCGCGACATTCACCTTGAAGGCTGGATCCCGTCACAGAAACTCGGGGCGTCCGGTTTTGCCCAGCCTTATACGGCTCGTAATGGCGGCGGGTATACGCTGGAGGCCCGCCTCGGCATCAGCGCAAACGGATTTGCGGAGCCGGACTATCTCGGCTGGGAGATTAAACAGTTCGGGGTGAAGGATCTGGCAAAGCCCGTCGCAAAATCCCAGATCACTCTGATGACACCGGAGCCGGTCCGCGGTGTCTACCGGTCAGAAGGTCCTGAAGCCTTTGTTCGTCGTTTCGGATATGCCGACAAAAGCGGAAAACATGACCGGATAAATTTCGGCGGCATCTATCAGATCGGTAAATCCCTCCACAGCGATACCGGCCTGCAGCTTGACCTGACCGGGTTCAATCCCCTGTCGGGTAAGGTTGAAGACATGACCGGCGCGATCCGGCTGGTCACGCGGGACGGAGAAGAGGCCGCCACCTGGCCTTACACCGACCTGATTGATCACTGGAACCGTAAACATGCTCGGGCTGCCTATATCCCATCAGTGTCACGGGATGATCCCACAGCCTATGCCTACGGATCGCTTGTCAGCCTCTACGAGAATACGGACTTCCTTCGCTTCCTCACCGCCATGTCAAAGGGCCACATCGTCTACGATCCGGCCCTGAAACTTGAGCACGCAACATCCCCGAAACCGAAGCTCAAGCGCAGAAGCCAGTTCCGGATCAGACAGGCATCGCTTTTCTCGCTCTATGCGTCCGGCGGCGCCGTAAACGTTCTCTCGGAAAGCAATACCTGATTCCTGCCCGCCCCCATCAGCGCCCGTGACCCCACTGGCCCCCGGGCCAGTGGGAAGCGCGGGCGCGCGACCCGCCGGCGAGCTCCAAGCCCCATGCCTGAAGCCGAACCTGGTGATCCCTCAGTGAGACGAGCCGGGTCGGCCAGCAGAACGGCTCTACACCACTCCCTGACATCCAGTCCGGCCGATCAACCCCGCCTCGGGCGGGCGGGTCGCGGAGAAACCAGCATGCTCCATGCTCCCACCCACATGCCTGTGCATCTTCTGGCCTACCGTCGCACCACGCCAACAGCCTAACGAGGCACGCAACCTCTTCAATCGGTAAAGTCGCATCCACAATACTTTTTCGTGCACAGGGCTCTCCGCAGACTTGCTCCCGTGATGCTCGCGGGCCCAGACAGGCGGGGCCCGCGACAGCACCGGTGTGGCCACGCCCTTCCCTTTAAAACAGACGCGATGGCGAAGAAATTTCTAACTTGCAATCAAACCTACTTTTTTTCTTCCAAATTTGATTGAGACTGCTGAGAGTATGACAGTCGCCCAGGAAGGTTGACGCAATAAGTCTGGTCTACTCCCAAAGGCTTTCTTGTGGGATCATAACCGATAGGTAGAGGAAAGTTGATTTGAACCTCTGGATAGCGTTCCCAGAATAGAAATGTGGCGACCGTTTGAAGTTTGCTGCCCAAAGGGGCGATTGTGACATCGTAATCGTCAATCAAGTAATTGTAATACTGATCAAGAGTATCTAACGACTCTCTAATGTTCTGTGTAGATACAATTTCGCGGGCACATCTGAGCATCCGTTCAAATTTATTATGCAATCGTTCTGAAAGGCTTTGCCGCCAGAACATTTTCTCTGATGGAGGGCATCCATAGATGAGCAGGAGTAATGTTGGATTAATGGCCTCGATGACCCCTGTTGACCGATGCGCCTCATAGCCTGCGAATAATATCAAGCAGGAGTTTGAATCACTTTTTCGATAACCGGAGAAGGGTTCCAAAACCAGATTTTCAGACATTTCCAACGCCATAGATTTTGGCAAATATTCGATGTCGTCACCTTGTTTTGAGACTAACTCTTCGTACTCCTCGAAACTTGGAAGGTATGTCGACGCGGAAGTGTATATGAGTGTTTGATCGTCGTAAGGTCGCGCTTTTCTTACGCTATCCAAAACTATATAAACTACGTGAGTTGGCATCCCTGAAATATCGATTGCCATATTTGAACAACTGACCGGTATGCCTCGGAGGGCAGCGCCAAGCGTTTTGGAAAAGTTATCAACAGTCGATCTCTCGTAGGTGACATTGTGAACCAGTCCAACCCCAACTTTTGCAATTGCGCAATCACGAAACGACTTCGAAATTACTTTGTTGATTTTGAGCTCATTCTCAAAGTCAATTATTAGAATGTGCGTTGAAGTTCCAAAGTTGGACTTGTTCAAGAATTCAAATGATCGTTCCTCAAACCCCGCTGCTAGAACGACGATATCGAAGTCGTGCGATGAAGTTTCAGGGGAGAATTTCCTAACGGCGAGGTCATTCATCGTCGAGACCTAAAACTTGTGATACGAATAAGTCAGATTGATCATTCCATCTTTGGGGATCAGAATCCCGCAATTTCTTAGTCCCGGACCTAAGAAACAAATTTGGATAGAGAAGCAATTGCTCAAGCTTACCTCGAGAAAGCTTCAAGTGATCGTCGCGACGATACCCAATTTCGAATGCTGGACAATATATCCTGTTTAAAACGTAGATAGGCTTCTTAGCTCCGTCATCACGAGCCACCGCGTTTCGTGATGTGTCGAGGACTCCAAACGTTACGAGCTTCTGAAGTACCAATTCAGCTTCGTCATCGAGATGATCCAAATCGTTCCGTTCAATTGCTAAATGCTGTCGGATCCGCGGCGCATTCTTATTGAACCTTCCTTGCCTATCGGCTCGTAGGTATGTCCGAAAGGTTGAGCCGATAGTAATTGTTACATCAAATAGCTTCCTTCCCAAACTCACTTGTTTGCCGGCGATGGTTAGTGATCCAGATATTTGACTAAGTGACTGTAGGCGTTTTTCAGAAATAGTCTTTATAGCTCTGTCTTGATCTCTTATTGGGACCAGTTTTGGCAGAGTGTCAGCATCGATATTTCCAACCGCGAAAATCTCAGAGACCAATTCCAATAGATTTCTAGGTATGCGGTCTGCGATGTTCCAAACAGCAGGCCAGCCGAAATAGTAGGCGTCCCGACGACCATAAGCCAAGTATGTGATCAGACGCTGCTCCCCACCCTTGTTATCTCCCAGGTACTCACGAATGTCTGACGATTGATAGCCAAAGTACTCAAGTCGCTGATTGACTATCGCTCGGAAATATTCTTCGAGTTTTTCGCGCTTTAGTCCGCCAGTGCGTGAGCCAATGAAAAGCGAGTACGATATGTCTTGTTCATAGTAATCGTGGCCATTTTCAAGAGCCTTTCCTCCAACTGTTTCGAAGCAGTAGGTGTTCTTTTCGGCGGTCAGTTTTACGCAGTAAGTTGGGTTCGAATTGATCATTAATTCGTTTATTACGCGCTGTACCTGTGCTTGAACGTACGGCTCACCCGCATCGTCGTATAGGATATGGAACTTTGACACCGAGAGCGCTGGAAATGTCGATCTGACAATTTCAAAGAACTTAATAAGGTCGTGCGAGACGAGTAGGGCCGGCACTCCCAGATCATCACAATCGAGTCGCCTGTCACAATCTAGCTCAACACGGCTCACCGTAGTTACGATGTTATCAAGCTCTGAGACGAGTGACCTTTGGATGGGCACGATGCCTGGTTTGGGAATAAATCGATTGATGTAGTCTAGCAGCCCAGAATAGGACGTTTGTCCGCTTATTTTACTCCACGCTATCGCTTCGGAAATGAGCTCGAGAGTCTTTCGTATTACCTTCAAAATGACGAGATGCAGAAGATTTGAACTGTGATTAGGGTTCTCGGCCGCCAGGGATCGCCCGAGAGCTTTGAATTCACCTTGCCGGCACGGGAAATAGATGCCGAACGTTTCACGGAAATCGACAGACGATTTGTCTACGGAAGGAAAGAACGCTAGGGACGCAAGGTACGTGGACTTTCCCGATCCGCGGTTTCCCGAAACGAAGACGTTCCCAAACTCATCAATCTTTTCTTTCAGCTCTTCGAATGGCACGAACAGCCGAGACGCAACGGAAGGATCGCTAAATTCTTCATATCGCTGCAATCGGAAAGACTTGGGGACTGAAAAATGCCTCTGCAAGAATTCTGTTCGCTTCGCCTTGAATGCGACTGTCGCAGCGCTTCCGTTGAAAACGCGCATTGCCTCTTCAAAGGTCCCAATCTTGTCGGACAAAATCAAACTGATTTTATCGAAGAATTCCGTCCCAATGAATTTGCGCAGAGACACATGCGGAAGAAAAGACTTCTGGGCGCTGAGTATACTCCAAATGTGCTGCTTGAAGAATTCCAAATCTCGATTCTTGGATAGCTCCAACGATAGACTGCCAACCGCATCGTATGACAAATCTATCAGCTTAAACCTCAGCCCAGTTGGCTCTGCCTGATCAACCAAAATATTGTCAGCATGGAGATCGCCATGGTAAGCGTTGAGTCGCTCCAAAGATGCCAACATAGTACCAACCTGGTCGATGAAGGTGATGGCAATGTGTGAATTGTAGTGGTTCGCCTCACTTAGCAGAAAATCTGAAAAAGTTTGTCCACGGATAAATGGAAATACCAGGCATTTTGTCGAAACATCGTTACCTAGCACGTCCTGAACAACTACGTCGAATAGGTCAGTGGGCATAATGATGTCAGGTTCGTCGCCGAGGTCGCTAGATATCCGACGCAAGGAAGCCTCGATATCGTCGGATGCGCCTGGTCTCAAGAGCTTTAAAACGACCTTGGAGCCCAATATTCGATGTTTCCCTTCGAAAACAACAGAGTTTTTCCCACTCCTAATCTTCTTGGTGGCGGCATAATTTCCAAGGGATCGTGGTTTTCCAGTGGCAACACTTTTAAGTTGCAACGCTAGCCGACTGTAAACGAGCGTACCGATCCGGCTAACAGTGCCTGGTGCCTCGATCCATTCATTATCAACAAACAAACCGTACAATTCTGAGTTCTGATTTGCCGAATGATCGACCCAATTGAAGTCAAAATCTTCTAGGACGTTCAGAATATCTTCGCGCGATAGCAAATCCAAAACATCCTGCTTCTCAGAGATGATCTGGTTGAGCCCGCCTGACGGTTCACTGGTCTGCATCATTACATCAAGTAGCGAATTTTTTGCGCCTTGAGTACTCGCTCTTTCGCGAAACCCAGAAGATGACAATCAGTCAAGTCCGAGGGGTACGAGTACTCCTTGAAAAACGCTCCCAACTCTTCAGCCAATCTGCAGCCCTCTGCTACCAGCCCAACCGTGTGATCGGAGTCCATGAATAATTGAGACTTTTGAGCGATTTCAGGGTTTCGAGCTATGAAGCCCGTTTCGATAATAGTTCCCGGCGATCCAACTAAATTAATGATCAAATCGAATTCTCGCATGATCAACTCCTCTTGCAGCATCATATTGCCTAGACTTGGATCAACCTCGTCTTCCGCATATTTCACGTTGTGACCATCTTTAGAAAGTTCGTCTCTAATTTGAATTCTTTTAAGTTGAAGGTTTAACGTCCTTTCATCTGTGGACATGTCTTTAACTTGCGGACCAAAAACCAATATATTGAGTTTGATCGCCTGAATTGAATCGGCGAATAGTGCATTGATTTTTTTGGTCAAAACTCCCACCTCCCTGTGTTTCACCCTATCCGCTTTTGTCGCTGATTATCAAGTGATAGTCTGGGGAAGTTTGGTCCTCTGTGGGGAGGATTGCAATCAAAAGAATGCGCCCAGAGGGAGGATTCACCCAAGCCCGCTTATTCGACTACCGTGACAGCTGATGTCAGTATCCCCAAACTCCTTTGCTGGGTATTCTTCATAATATGAAAAGCGTCTCGCCAAAGCAGGACTTTTTTCAACAACAGCATCAGAACTGATAGGCAATCATAGCTTCTCTTGGAGCACGAATAAACTTTACACGTCCGTTGATCTGTTGCGACGCTGCCTAGGAATCAATGGAACTTGTCGAATGCATTAACTCCGATGGAAGCTACAGAATGGTTCATTGATAACTCCTGAGCCCAATGTCTCCCTTTTATGATGCCGGGTTTTTAAGCTTCCAAAGTCCGCAACTGGTGGAGACGCGGGTTACAAGGTTAGTTTACCAGTGCTGTACTTGATTGCTGCGCCCAATCAGGAAATACCGTTTCACTAACCAATTCAGAGGGCATTATGCAGGCTGTTGAGTTATTTGCTGGGGCAGGCGGTCTTGGAATTGGCGTCAGCAAGGCTGGCTTCAAATCAGCTTTGGTGCTGGAGATTGATGCGTACTGCTGCGACACGCTCAGAGACAATAAGCGCAGGAAGGTGCCCCCGGTTTCAAGGTGGCCAATCGAGCAATGCGATGTGCGCACCTATGATTTTAAACAACTTGCGGGAAAGATTGCGTTAGTTACGGGGGGGCCTCCGTGCCAACCATTTTCACTCGGAGGCAAACACCAGGCGAACAAAGATGCTCGCGATATGTTTCCAGAAGCGGTGAGAGCGATTCGCGAATGTCAGCCGCAGGCTTTCATTTTTGAGAACGTCAAAGGACTGACTAGGGCCAGTTTCGCAAGTTACTTTGAGTACATTCGCCTTCAAATGACGCACCCTGATTGCACTCAAAAGGGGAATGAAAAGTGGTATGAGCATCTTGCCCGCCTAGAGCGTCTGCACACACAAGGAAGTCATGAAGGACTGCATTACAACGTCGTGACGAGAGTGCTCAACGCTGCAAATTTTGGAATCCCTCAAAAACGCGAGCGAGTATTTTTTGTAGGGTTTCGATCTGACTTGGGAGTTGAATGGAACTTCCCAGAACCAACTCATTCTCACGCAGCGCTTTTGTGGGATCAATCGAATGGAACCTATTGGGATCGCCATGAAGTTAATCCCACACCGTTTGCGAAGTCCGTTCGGTTTCGTGCAGCTGCTGGTCGATTAAGCGAAAAGCCAGCGACATTGCCTTGGCAAACAGTGCGGGATGCATTGGCTGGGATTCCCGATCCCGAATATGCTCCAAGGAAAGCAGAGGCATTTTTAAATCATCGCTTTCAGCCTGGCGCCCGGACTTATAAAGGGCATACGGGCAGTCCGTTGGATGAGCCCGCAAAGACACTCAAGGCCGGTGTTCATGGTGTGCCAGGCGGGGAAAATATGTTGGTCCGTCCGAACGGTAGCGTGAGATATTTTTCCGTCCGTGAAAGCGCACGGCTGCAAACATTTTCGGACGATTATCACTTTCATGGATCGTGGTCAGAGACGATGCGTCAATTGGGAAACGCCGTTCCTGTAGAACTCGCGCGGATTATTGGACAGGACGTTTATCGGCAATTGAAAAAGAAAACAGCGGCTCTATGAGAAAGCATCCATCCGACGTGATCGCAAAGCTCAGCGCTCAACTGAATGAACTTCTCGATTCAGGTGTGAAGGAGGCACTTTCTCCTTCTGCGAGAAGGCAGCTTGCTTCAGACGTTAGCCAAATCCACATCCGGTTGGACGAACTAATGGCCGAAATCGATCCAATAAGACAACCAGATACAATATTCGATCCAGCCGATCCGAGTGTCGTTGGCCGATTCGTAGCCTTAGCGATGGTTGCACAGAAATCTGCCCCACTGGACACGATTGGAAAATTTTATGGGTCGGGAATCTATGCGATATACTACAATGGAGATTTCCCACTCTACGCTCCAATTTCGGGAGGTGAGACGCCTATTTATGTTGGAAAAGCTAATCCACAATCTGGTGCCGCCAAGACGCCCATTGAGCAAGGGCCAAGACTGTCTGGAAGGCTGGCCGACCATCGCAAAAATATCATAAAAGCTGAAAACTTAGATATTAAGCAATTCAGTTATAAAGCTTTGGTCGTGCAGACAGGGTGGCAAGATGCTGCGGAATCGTACCTGATCAATTTCTTTAAGCCGATATGGAATAGCGAGACCAAGATTCTTTTTGGGCTAGGTAAACATGGCGACAATGCGGAGACTCGTGCGAATAAGCGGTCGCCGTGGGATACTTTGCATCCTGGTCGTGAATGGGCCGCCGCTTCCAAGGAAGATGCAAAATCCATTGCGATTATAGAAGCCGAGACAGCAACGCACTTCAGCCTCATCCCGAGATACGCAAGTTTGCAGCGGATACTCGACGCATTCATTTCAGAGTTACGTCAAATTACTGACTAAAGACTTCGGAAAGAGATCTCACTTTCGATCTCTCGACGTCGACGACACTGCAACCAGTACAATCTGCCTGACCGAATATTATGCCACCTGGTGTCGGCTGCGTGCCACGTCAAGCGTATGCGAATGACATCGGCCTCCTTAGAATTTCCGGCCCAGGTGCGCTCGCAAGACATAAAAACTGCAGTTTTGAAAGGAGCGGATTATCGAAATGACTCAACCACTGGAGGCCCTCATATCAATGAGGAAAAATCCAACTAGAACTCAGTCAAGAATTCTCGGGGGCCACCAAGAAGGTTCTTTTTGAGTGCTGCGAGAAACCGGTCATCGTCCACGCTAGGAAAAAGGTGGTCCACATTAGCCGGAAGTGGCTTATTGAGGTCAAAATTCAAAAATAGGACGTGCCGAAGAAAATCCGCTGGTAAGTTCATTGCATATGTATCCGAACGGCATACGACGCATGACTGCCGCATAGGACGAAGCGGTTCCAAAGCGTCGAACGTTCGCTCTCGTTTATGAGCAGCCATTTCATGCTTATTCTCTTCGAATACATACAACACCGATTGCTGATCATTCGTTCCAACAAAGTCGTAGCGCGCTCGATTATCCATTTTGACGAATCGGTGAGTTGCGAAAAACAATGCAACATTTAGCTCGGAAGTCAGGTCTAACACTGGAGAGTAGAGGCCGTAGTGTTGGAGTAGCGTGTGAAGAGCGTCGCGCAGATTTAAATTATGACCCAAACTTATATCCATGCGTAATCGACCAAACTTTCGCACAATAGGATCTGAACAAACCTCCATATCCCCCATGGTCAATACGTACTCGCCCTTTGAGCGAAGTATTTCCAGTCTACGGTCAATGTCTTCGACGTCGATTTGATCATAAAAGATCTTTGACCATTCAAAGAGTCCCAGGTCCTGAAAGCAGTGCAAGACATCGTAGCCGTCCCGCAAGACACGTCGCCAAACTGATGGGAGCAAAGAAATTTCGCCGATACCATCGACGAGAAAATTGGGGTTTGGGCGCGGCCTTTTTAGTGCGTAGTTTTTCGTTTGCCCCCTGAATAAAAGACGATTCTTGGCTTCAGATTTGATCTTTCCAACAAGCTCGCTGAGCTCTTTGAGGGATTGGGTGTGGTGGACCGAGACTCGAGACGATGCGTTTTCTAGTGCTCTTGGAAATTGTGAAGGCGAAAAGCGTGTTCGGTTATTTGCACTAGATAATGCGCCACCATAAAAGCGATCGACAACAATTCCGTCAAACACGCTAGTAAATCCGGAATCACAATACGCACTAGCTTCCACTTCGCTTAGGCCACACTTGATAAAGAACTTCAGATCAGCTCCGCGATCTGAAGTCACATTGCTTCTATCGCTCGAAAACTACTTGGCGTCGTCGTAGTAGTCAGAATGCGTCCAACCGGAGATATTAGAACTCATGAACTGGGTCTCATATGGGCATTGATGGTCGGGCAGATTGCAAATGCACAATTCGAGCAAACGGTCACAGTGTCCAGCAATGTTGTCTGTTTAATCAACCCCACTGACTATACAGTGCGGTTATATTTCTGAGACATATCAATGGGTTTTGAGTGTGATGATGCGCGTCCTGGCGACTTTCAAACCCGATCTTCGCAAGGGCAGACAAGAGGGCACAATTGAGCCTGGCCGCTCCCCCACCCCCAACCACACCTCAAGCCGCCTCCTGATACGGCCCCATACACCCGCCGAGCAAATCCGTGAGATACCCGCCATCGCGCAGGCCTTCGGCCTTGTTCACGAGATACCTGATCGCGTCCTTCATCGCGCCCCGGTCATCGGACCAACCTTCATCAACGGCATCCGGACCGTAGAGCACAGTGGCAATTTCGCGCCGGCGCATGCCGAGCTCAAGACAATCCAGCGAGATCAGTCCGTCCCGCAGGACCTGTGTCCGCTTGCTCCAGAGCGGGACCTGCCTGCCAAAGTCATTGCCATAGATTTCAAACGCCTCGCGCTGGGCTTTCATCCTGCGCTCGAAGCCGTCGACATCAGAGATCGTGAGCTTCATGCGCACCTTCTCCAGACCGAGCAGGGACAGCCCCGTGCACCGCGCCTGGGCGACGCAGCCATTGCCCCGTAACAGAAAGTATTCGCGTCCCTGCCGGTCGGTCAGGTGGGTGATCGCGCAATGCGGGACGGTACGCTCCCAGATTCCACAGACTTCAGTCTCGGCGCGCGGACTGCAATGAACCTCAACCTGGTTCGGATGGGCCGCACGGCTCCAGAAGACGTCGGCGTCAAAGCCATTTCGTTCGGGATCCGGCATGATCATGAGCCCCCAGCGATGGGCCAGCGTCTGGTCTATTCGTGATCGCAACAGGCGTATCGGCGCGCACGGCGCCATCATCTCAGAAATATCCTCCGCGCTTCGCATCGCAGCGTCACTGCGGAATTCAGGGTTCCTGCGGAGGTATTCCCAGGCCCATCGATCGGCCGACAGCCGCCAGAGATAGTCATAGCGTTTCAGGACGCCATCGCTCTTCAAGGGATACATCTTCATAGACCTGCTCCTTCCACCTGGCAGGCTTGCAAGAACAATACCAGTTTCTACCTTAGATTACGCTCATGTTCTCACAAGTATTGATGGAAGATTTGATAGAAAACCGCCCCACAGCCACCTTTACGAGCAGAAAATCCAGGGCTAATATCTCTCTTTGGTAGAAAGTGCATTCCATAGAACCCCACCCAAACAGGCAAAGCCTTGTCGTTGACCCAGTCCCTTGATCATCTCAGCCCGAAGCGACAACAGGCCCTCGCCCGTACCAGGGACATCATCCTGGAAGAGCTGCAGGCCAAGGCTGAATCCAGAGGCACATCAAAGGCAAAACGCTACAGGCTCCTGAAACTCATCCTGTTCGGCCAGTTCACCAGGGGAGCCGGCCCCAGCGACATCCGCCCGGGCACGAAATCCGGTATGAACCTGCTCGTGATCGTCAGCCGTCGCGACCTCACCGGGATGAGTGCCTTCTGGGAAGAAGTCGAAGACCGCATCATGACTGACCGCCAGGTCAAATGCCCGGCAACCCTCATCATTCACACGCTTCCCGACGTGAACCGGCACATCAAAGACGGCGCCTATTTCTTCACCGAGATCATCAGGCACGGCATCATGATCCATGAGGACATGGAACCCGGCAAAGACGGGCGCGCCAAGAACATCCTTGCCAGGCCGATTGGCTTAGATTCTGAGATTGCTTGCAAGATGGGACAGGAGCTTCATTACCATTGGAGGAACGCAGCTCGGCAAGCACTGTTCTTGGCTAAAGTCTCGATTGCGCAGGGCGGCGAATGGAACCGAAGCTCGGCATTCCAGCTCAATCAGGCCGCCGAGAGTGCCTATCGCATGTTCCTGCTCACTGTGACCCAGTATGCCCCAGCCACGCATCATCTCGGCAAGCTCCGCAGTCTTGCCAGGGCAATCGACCCCAGAATCGACGAAGCCGGGGCGCCACTGCAGAAGCCCTACAGCCAATATTTTCAACTGCTGCAGCGGGCCTATCTCGAAGCCCGCTATTCATCCGATTATGAGACCGGCGCCGACATACTCGCCTGGCAAGCCGACAGGATCGAACTGCTGATCAGTCTCGCAGACACCCTGTGTCTTGAGCACCTCGACCGGCTCAGGGTTGGATACGGGGAACAGAATTGCATGTCTTCGAGAACTCTGGTCTCTGGTGGCGACGACAGGTAGAGGCGCAGACACGTGCCACAACAGGAAACGCGCAGCTCGTGAAGAACAGTCTCGATCATCTAAACCTGCAAAAGCAGAAAGAGGTCGCCTATATCCGGAAGGCGATACTCGACGAACTTCAAGAGCGCCTTCGCAAGTCCACATCGAAACGGGTGGCACGCTACCGAATTCTCAAACTAGTCCTCTATGGAAGCTTCGCGCGCGGCACCTGGTTCGACGACCGGAAATCCGGACGGTCCTCGGACTACGATCTCCTCGTCATCGTGTCTCACAAGGCACTGACCGACATGACGACTTTCTGGTCCAGTGTGGAAGACCGCCTGTTCCAGGATCCCAAAATACAGAAAGATATATCGCTCATCGTCCACACGCTCCGGGACGTGAACAAGTCACTCAGCGAAGGACAATACTTCTTCACGGAAGTCATCAATCAAGGAGTCCTGCTATATGATATTGATGCTCGTGCTAAATCTGATCGGCTGCGATCACGGATAGCCGAGCCGAGAAACCCCAATCCTGAGCGAACGCACGAAATGTCCCTTGGATATTTTGAATATTGGAAGAAGGCTGCCGTTCAAGCTCTTTTCCTTGCTCAGGAAAGCATGAAGCAAGGGACAGACTGGACAAGAAGCTCTGCCTTCCAACTTCACCAGGCCGCTGAAGCCATTTACCGCATGGTGCTACTCACAGTCACGCTCTACGCTCCGGCCACGCATCATCTCGGCAAGCTACGCCAGCGTTGCGAAGCCATAGATCCGCGTCTCGCCGAGGCCTGGGGCCCGGAACGCAAACCCTTCAAACGCTATTTCGAGCTCCTGCGCCGGGCCTATGTCGAAGCCCGCTATTCACCAGCCTACGAGACAAATGCAGAGATCCTGAACTGGCAGGCCGAACGCGTCGCGCGGCTCCTGGAACTGGCCGAGGCGTCCTGCCAGGAACGGCTGGCAAAGCTTGAAGCAGAGGCCAAGACGTTCAAATCCGCTCCGGTGCGCAGTTAGCGAGACAACGGCTAGAGTGGTCCAGACATGGGTCTCAGAGCCTGAACACCAATCAATCTTGAAGTACATGTGTCTCGACAATCGGCAACAGCCAGGCCGTCCTGACCGTGCCGGGCCACTATCCGCGGGTCGTTACTATATCTTCCTTTGCGCCCTTGACCGAACCGATTTTGTGACTGTTCCCCAACTTGTTCCTACGGTGCGGTATTGTTGGATGGTTTGAGTTTGAGGGTTTCGCTGTTAGAGTGAATTGGGATCCGGTACGGTCATCCAGTCCGAGGTGGGGACACAAGCGCCAGAACTGAATGTCATCCGGAAGGTAGAGACGCTGTGGACAGTCCGTGGCGGACTTGACTGGACCCGGGGGGATGGCTGGTGGAAATTCAATCTGTCTTGTTCGCATGTATCGGCGCCTGGGTGGTCTGCAGACTGCTTGTCGAGCCGCTCGTAACCCGCCGTGCCAAGGCTCGGCTTGCTGCCGGCCAGACGGGTGGTCTCGGCTCGGTGTCGCTGGCCCAGCTGGGCTCCAGGATCCTGCTGCTCGCGTCCCTCTCGGCGGGCATGGCCTATGGGCTGACCGTATGGATCAATGCCCAGGACCAGATGGGACTGGCCGAGACGAATGTGATGCTGGACCGGATCGCTGAGGCGCGTGACCGGATCGCGGCGTTCGGGACGGCCTGGGGCATGGCCGCAACCGGTGCAATCGCCGCCGGTCTGGCCCTCCTCACCTTCCAGGCCAGCAAGGCGAAGGAGAAGCGGATTGTCAGTGAGGTCTGGAACGCGGAAATATCCCGCCTGCAGGCTGCTTTCGAACGAGGCGAATGGGATGACCTGGCGCCGTCACCCGAGATGCAGCAGGTCCAGCGCAACATGGATGAACTGGCCGCAGCCTTCGAGATTGCGCAAGCTCGCGGGGATGGCCAGCGGGCGGCCGCGATCCGGGCCGCGTTCGAAAAGCTCTCCGAGGCGCAGGTCTTCTTCGATCTCCGGCGGCGGGCCGAAGTGCATATCGCACCTGAAACCGTCGGCATCAAATCCAAGCGCTCCCTGCCCGGCTGGATCAGCGCCATCTTCTTTTCCAAAGGGGTCGTGGCGAGCCTTGGTACAGGCACAAGGATCCTGACGGCCATCGGCCTCCTGGTCCTGTTCCCGAGCCTGCTGGCGGCCAGCTATACCGCCGCTGAACCGGCCTTGCAGGCATCTCTTGACCGGATCGAAAACCGCCGGGCCGCACTCGCCTTCGAAATCGAATTTGCCGAGATTGACCAGGCGTATGATGCGATCCTGACGGTCCCGACAGTCGAGACGGTTGAGGTCCTCGACGATGAAACCGAAAACGCCATTGCCGAAACGGCGCAGGTCTTTGAAGCCGACATCCTGCCCCGCATACTCGTCCGCTCGATCAATGTGTCCGGCGCCAACCTGGATGACAGAGTCCGCAGCCTTGAAACGGCGTCGGCGCGCCAGAAACTGCTCGAGATCCGGGCACAGTCGGCACGCGGTGCGCAGGCATCGGTTTCCGGCGGGGTTGATACGCCAGACTTCCACACCCTGTCTTCGGCCGAAATACCCGGTTCTGGCACAACCCGCGGCGAGCTGCGGCGCATGGCGCAATCTGATCCCGCCGCTTTTGCCAGGCTGCGCGACAATGCCCGCGCCCTGAAGCATACATTCACGACCCCGGCGGGTACGGGTCAGCTACAACGCGCGCTGATATCGCAGATTGTCGGCCACGCCGCTGAGCTCGCCCCTGCCATTGACGGGCTTGATCCGGCCCTTGACCGGCAGGTCCGGGCCTGGGCGGCCGAGATACCCACGCCGGACGCTGCCCGGGCACGCGAGGTCGTGCTGAAGAAATGGGTGGTCGAAAGCCAGCGACAGGCGCAACTCGACTGGTCCGGGCTCGCCGACTGGCATCATTCCCCTCTGTCCCCTTCAACGGGCCAGTCTGTTGGCAACGCACTTTTAGAATTTGAGCGGTCCTTGCCGCAGGCCACGCGGCTTGCGGACAATCTGCCGAGCCTGTCGCGGGCGCCGCGCTACAATCCCGGTCAAGCCGCACAGGCCGTCGGCCAGATGGCCGAACGTCTCGGCAACGGATCGGAAGGCGCCAGTTTCCCGGCCCGCGCGCTGACCGTCTTCGATGACCACTTTCCCGGCCAGGCCGGCGCCGAGCTGGCAACGCCGCAGGCCCGATCCATACAGGCGATCTCCGGTTCACCGCCCGTACCGGCAGCGCGCAGGGCAACCGCGACGGCGAGTGCTGCGACGCGCGCCCGTTCTTACGGACGGCTCCGCGGATTCTCGCGTATTGGCGGGGTCCTTATTGGCCGGGAACCGGAAGATACCGAGCGCCAATTGGCCATTGACCACTTTTCCTGGCGCAGGACCGGCGGACGCATGGAGCTGGTGATGGGCCTTGGCAATGATCGGCAGACGATCGGACGATTTCATCCTGCCATCATCCACCTCGCCCTCGCCTATGCCGCCGATGGCCGCCCCACCACCGTGACCATGGTTACGACCGATGTGGTGCCCGACCTTCGCATTCTCCTTCATCCGGCGTTGGAAGATACAGGCCTCGGATGCCGTGCCATCCGGCTCGACCAGCTGGCAGACGAAATGTCTGCGGTGTCGAACAGCCCGCTCGCCGCCGTCCGGTCGGACGCAGTCGAGCGCATACATGGGGAGTTCGGCCTCTACCGCATGGCCTGGCGGGCAAGGGCAGCAACGAAACTGCCGACGAGTGGGCTCAGCGGGGACGACCTTGCCTATGCCAGAGAGGCCGTCACATCAGCCGAGAGTATCCCCGAACACGAGCGTATCGCTGCAGCAGGGATATCCGGGTCGGTTGCAATGCCCCTTTGGATACGGCGTAAACCTGAATTCCTCGACCTGTCCCTCGTCGGACAGATGGAAGCCTGCCTGCCCAGCCAGTCACTGGCCCAGTTCGAAATCTGCGTCGCGGGCAATTCCGGACGCGCCAGCGCGGGCGCGAGCGGGTATGCTTGGCTCGCCCCGCCGCCAGACTACCAGGTCTGGAGCGGCGTACGCGAACTCCCCTTTAATCTCGATACAGAGCTCGGCTTTCTCCAGCCGCCAGGTGGGCAATCAGTCTGGCCGTTCCGGTTCATGGTTCAGGTCGCCTTTGAATCGCCTGCCTATTTTGCCGGTGGCGCAACGAAATGGGCCGATGAGCGCAATACAGCGCGCGATGACTATGTGGACTATGATCCCTGGGAAATATCGACGGTGTCCGAAAGCCTGTCGCAGGCGATCGAGGCGGAAGTAGGCAGGAACGCCCAAGTCTCCGATATTGTATCGTCGATGCGGGAATTTGCCATCCTGCAACGCCTGTTCCGCACCGCGCTCGATGGCCGGCTCGGCCCGGACTTCCCGACCGACCAGCTTGTTGCCCTCTCCGAGCAAACTGTTTCAGACGTCAATCCCGATGCCCTCACCGCGCAATGGCTGCGTCGACCCGGTGAGATCGAGGGGCAGCTTTTTGCAAGAACGGCCGCAGTCGCAGAGACACTTCCGAGCGAGTCCGCAGAGGATCAGTTCTTCTCGCGCGTCGGCGATTGCATGGCATTGATTGTGGACACGGTAGAGAATAACCCGACAGCGGAGATTGCCCTCGAAGCGATAACGGCGGATCGCTGGAACAGGGTTTGTGTGTTCAGCAATTTGAGCGCATTTGGCTCAGAAGGCGGCGCGGCGGATCTGGAGGAGTTCTCCCGGATTGCGGCTGAAATCCGAAATGTCCGCCGTTCGGTCGGAGCGACGGCGCCCGAAAAGGTGGAATATCCCAGCGAGCGCGGTTACTGCCCCGAACTGTAGTCCTTGCAGTCGTCGCTTCCGGACGCCTTGCCAGTTGAACGCGCGTTCACGTGTCGAATACCCATGGTCAGCAGCAACCGCGCGGATTGGACTGTGGTTATGGGAGCCGAACGCCGAATCACCCTTGCCTTCACGTTTGCCACGAATACTTCCAGTTCAGCACATGAGGGCTTTCCGCCGTGTGCGTGCGGCCTGCACGCTCCCGGACGGAGGCCCCTATTCGGCCACTTCGGAGGCCTTTGGCTCCCATGAACGCGCTTCGGCAATAAGCGTCTCCGACGTTGCGACCACGCTGTTGGCATCCAGTTCGGCAAGTCCGCCATTCCTGGACCTGCGTTCCAGAACATCGAGCAGCTTGTCCTCGACCGCCTCGCGCGTACTTTTGATGTCGGCAGAGTTACTATTCTTGTTGTCCAGAGCTGCTTGCAGCAGTGCGTTCCTGCTCTCTAGCTCCCGGACCTCGGTTCGGTCCTCGCGGATCCGCTGGTAGGTATCCGTGATCCGGGTATCGCGCACCGTCCCGTCAGGATCGACGAAACCGTCGACTGCCTGGTCGACGAGGCCAAGTGTTTCATCGCTGGAAAGGTACTGGCCCACAGCTTCCATGACAGGATTACCTGGATTGGTTTCCAGTGTGTGCACAGTCAAATTGAACAGGCCATAAGAATTGGTCTCTTCGATACCCGGCAGGTGCATCCAGGCCGTGACAAGGCCGTTCGCGCCATTCTTGCCGAAATGGCCCTTTCGCAGTCCGGGGACCCGCACGCCGCCAAGGGCAAAATAATTGGTGGTGCTGAGCCCCGCACTGCTACCAGTTTCTGTAAAGATCTGTGGCGCAGAAGCTGACCCGAAATTGAAAACCAGCGCAAAATCCCGACTGTTTTCGGCGCTTCCTGGGGACTGAAATCCGTCCACGTACAAATCTTCCAGTTTCAGGCGGAAAAACGGAGGGACCTGCGCAGCAAGCGTATATCCCTGGAAATAATCCGGGCGGGCGGCTACAGACGACGCTTCGTCGCGACCAGCCGCCCCGTTGTCCTTGGTCAAGGTACGTTGCCCTTCCAGAATACCGGAGAGTTGTCCGGCACTGGTCGTATCGCCGGTGTATTCGATCGCCGCGGCAGATGCGTCCGTATCCTCTGCGTCCATGGGGAGGTCGAGACGATCGTCATCGTCCTCGCTCGAGATCGACAGTCTGGCCGCCTCGGCGGCCTTCGTCGCGGCGCTGATCGATTCATAGGCTGTCTCAAGGCGGAACGAGGCGTAGAGGTCCGGCGTGCGTCTGATGCCAAGCCGAGTCCACGTATCGGTCATGCTTGATGTCGGTGCCTCTACTGCGCCCGGCACACCATGCCCTGCCCTCACGATGTGGATGCAGCGAATGGCAGGGTTGACGTCGAACATGATTGCACCGTCTTCCGCCTCGGACACAAGATAGAAGAACTCGCTGGAGACCGCTACTGCGGTTGTCGTCTTTTCCTTGCCTTGTTCTTCGATGTAATCGCCAAAGGCTCTCAGGGATGTCTTGCCGACTGTCTTGAGCAGCCCGGCACCAAATTTCAGTGCGATTGCGCTATCGATTGCTCGTTGATTGCCGCAATCGTCCAGTATGATGCGAAGGTCTGCATTTGGCCCTCCCAGGACACCTTCGCCGTCGGCGCCTGCCTGCCGAAGCGTTCCGCAGCCTGACAGCAGCAAGCTGCTCGCGAGTACCCCGGTAAATACAGTCCGCATATGAATGTCCTTCGTGCACATTGTTCAGTTCAATCCACCGGACTGACATCTATTCCGAGCGCTCCCAGCCCCAACGACGCCGAGACTGCAGGCTGTACCGGTTGGTCGACGCTTGAATCGGTGCCGACATGAAATGCAATTAGGTTACCTGTGTATTCGTCGAAAATTGGCGCCCCAGAGCTTCCGCCCAATGTCCCGCATGAATGGAGAAAATAGGCAGGTAGCTGGTCCAAACCCGACGACAGCAACCGGCAATCTATCCTCGACAGACGCAGCGGATAGCCGTTTGGATGATGAAGGATGAGGAGTTCCTGTCCTTCGACAGCATCAGATACTGCCGAAATGCCTGTTACACGGTCAGCAGAACAGCTGGTCACTGAAAGGAGTGCGAGATCTATACCAGAGTCATACGCCGAGCCGCAGAGTTCCGCTGGACGCCACTCAGCCGTGGTCATGTGATTCATGTATCCGAATATGACTCCGATCTCGTGCGAAAGGTCATCGCCACGGTCGTCAAGCGAGGCGCCTGCAAAGCAATGACCCGCACTCACGATATAGTCATCTGAAATGCGCAGGCCCGTACACACGCTGAGCCGTCTCGAATCTTGCGATTTCCGATTTTCTCCGACGATCGTCGTCGTCGACTGGGACAGGATATCGATCCTCACGACATTCTCACCCCATTCTACGAAACGTGACGTCGAATTGAAGTCGTCGGCCTTTTCCAATGTCGGAATTGCATTTTCCGGCGGTGTTGCCACGATGCTGCCGAACCCTGCCGGGCAGTTGAGGTCGACGTTGCCAAAGCACCCGGGATGAAACAGTGATTTCTGATCCAGATTGTCCGCTTTGACCTCGGTCCGCTCCGACGTCGCTACGATGGCCAACACGCTCTCGACACCGCCGCCAACAAGCCGTCGTGCATCGGATTTGAATTCGGATAACAGCAGGAATCCCACGGAAAAGCCAACTACCGCGGACCCAGTCAATATCAGTGGTCTGGAAAAAATCACCATGTTTCTGACAGTTTGTCCCCCTCTAGTCCTGCAGCCAACCCCGCTGGATATCGGCTATGGATTCCCTGATGTCCGAAGAGAGGCGCACATACTTTCCGCCGTTTCCGCAGCCCAGCGAGCCGGCCGGAACATTCGGGGTCTCGACTGCCGAACTGGTCACCCCAGCCAACCGAAAGTCGGCACTGTCATAGGCGACTGCCCCAAAGTAACCCTCAACCGTGTAGTGTGTACCAGCCACCGGGACAAATAACGGACCCCCGCTGTCCCCGTCACATGTGTCGGAATCGTAGGATGCGACGGGTTTCACAGCGCCAGCGACGATGTGCATTCCCGGATGACATCCATACTGGGTGGCATCGGGTATAGATTGGCCGTCTGCGGACAAAAACCCGCGGCAGTCCCGCGATGCGATCACCACATCTGTGAACATCTTGTCCCCAAATTTCAGCACCGGATTGCCGCTGTCAAATTCTCTTCGATACCCGAAGCCAACCACGCGGCCAGCCCGAGCATCATCAAGATCAGCGTCGGACGCCAGTCGGACGGGTTCGATATCGACGGGCTCCGAGAGCCGAAGGAGCGCAAGATCCAGGCCCGATGTGGCGTTCAGCGGATACGCAATATCTGCGACCCTGCGCACGCGGGAAAACTCACCCTTTCGAAAGGATTTTCCAAAAATCACGTAACTGTTGATATCAACTGCATTCCCGTTTCCGACGCAATGGCGCGCCGTCAGAACAGCCGTAGGCCCGACTAAGTTGCCAGTACAGATTGGTCGCCGCTTTCGAGATGATGAGACCAGAACGACAGTATGCGGCCATTCCGCAAGCGATAGTGCAGGCACACCATTAAACACCTCACCTTCACTACCATAGGGCTGAAGCGCATCGACCGTGTCGCGGATCCGACTGTCCAACCCAATACCGTGCATCATGGGATGGTTGCACTCGGCGAATATTGAGTCTGCTCCATCGCAGTCCAGGTTCGCGTCGATCAAACCTGCTGACTTAAGCTGGTTGAGTGATACCTGCGGCTCCTTCAGATCCCCCACACGCACACTTTCGTCCGATCCGTCGTCTGCAAGTTCAAACGCTTCCGTCGAAAGCGTCTGAGGTGAGTGCAGGTTCGTTGTCGCAAGCTCAGTCGTACCGGACCCCTCTTCGGCGGTCGTGATGTCCTGCTCCAACATCTGAATTTCATCAGCGTCCGATCGGACCTCCGTGGGATCCGCAGCTTGTTGTTCCGCATTGCACGCGCAGACGAATAAAAGCAGAATAGCACCCACAGCCGCCTTCAACATAATGGTCGTCACGCTGCTACCCCGCCGTGTTGAATTATCCTGCTGAGATAGAAACGTATTTCAAGCATCTCGGCTTGGCAACATTTCGTTAATCATTTAGTTTGGCGTCCGTCGGCGGTGGGGTCGGCGCGTTCCGGTCCCTTTTCGACAGGACGCCGGCCAGGACTGGGAGCAGAGCGTGCGAACTCTAGTCGTCTTCACGATCACAATCGCTTTTATGGTTGGCGCTCTGTTCGCGGCTCTCTCAGGCAGGGATATGTCCGGGAACGGAAGTCATGATGACAGCATGGAGAGTGATGGACCCGAGCCGGTTGCCTATGATCGTCTTGTGACACTGTCCTTTGACCGGAAGTCGCCCTGCGCAAACGCCGACGATTGCTCCAGCCGGCGAAAGGCACTCACGGAAACTCAGAAAGCACGTTATTCCGATCTTGAACGTCTCAATCGGTATACAGGCACGAGCAACAACTACGAACGCGTCGATGGAATAGATGTCTCGACACCCGCGCGGCGCCTCGCTCGTAGCGTCGGTCGCCTCGACTTGACCACAAACACGGAAACCTACCCTTGCACCGGAACGATCGTTTCCAGAGAATATGTCCTCACCGCGGCGCATTGCCTGGTCGATCCAGAGACCGGTGTCCTGCGGAGCGATATTGAGCATATCGAGCTTGAGCTTGGCTACCTTGAGGAGGATGACAAGTATGATCAGGATAGCGATCGCCGCAACACCCTGTTGATTGAAGTGCCGGACGCAGCTGACTTATCTCGCATATTCTACGCTGTACCGTTTCGAAAAGGTTCGCGCATGGAGACGGTTACGGGAGGAGCCTGCTCAGAACCTGGAATGACGTCGAAACACACCGATGGAGACGATGACCTCGAAATCTGTGGCGGATGCCTGGACATGACGGATTTTGCACTTCTGAAAATAAAGGATGGATACACAGAAGACGTCGAACAGGCATTTCCGGTCGCAAAGCTGGCCCGCATCGATCCGAGCGTGGGGCTGGATATGCAACTGGTTCATCACCCGGCAGGAGGCATCCAGCTATTAACGCGACGCTATTGTCGGCCTCAGCCTTCTCGATCGGGCGGCGTCATGCTGAACGCATCTGTATTCAGGCATACATGCGAAACCCAGCCAGGAAGCTCCGGCGCACCCATCTTTTCGCCCCGGCACGATACGATCCTTGCGATACACACCTGCTGCTCAGACCTGAAGGTTCGCACATCGAGCGCGGCGGAGTCCTCCAATCATGCGATGACGGTCTCCGCTATGGCCGCCCTGTCGATCGAAATTTCTGACCTTCTTGACGACGATGTCGCTCCTGTCCGCGATCTGGAGCGAGCAGGGGAAGCGCGACGCCTGTCATTGGAGGCGAAAGCGATCATGGAGTCCAGCCCGCACGCAGCACTTGAGCGAGCACACGCAGCCATGTCGCTATTGCAGGCGACGGACAACCCGGCTCAGCAATACCGCATAGACGCCGAAACTCAGAGCGTCCAGAAAATCGCCAACGAAGTCCTCAACAATCCAGCCCTTCCCGATGTGAAGTTGACTTCCGGTTCGAACACGCAATGGGCGGAAATCGTTCCTGGCGGCAAATTCATGGTTGAAATTGCCAAAGACGAGGACAGGGATGACGCTCGAATTGTTCAGCTTCGGACACGCGCAACGGATAACTACCTGTCAACGGGCAAATTTGGATCGGAACTCAGCCGTGCACGAATTATACTCAAGGACAAAGCCGACCCGTTGTGGACTTCGAGCAAAAGAGAATACCTGGTCACGCCCTCTGGTAAATTCCTGATCGTTTTCTCCAATAGCACCGGACCCAATCATGGCTCAGCCTTGAAATTATACACTGTGCCTGCCTTGACGCCAGTCTTCTCGGTAAATGTACCTGCGCAGGAAGCCGATGTGGGCACGGCCGGTCAACCTCCAGCATCTGAGGGGTTCGGCTTCAACTTCGATCAAGATGCGATCCGCTCGAATAACCCTCTCCGAATACATCTTGACGACGGCCACTTCGTGCTTGGATACGACAATTACATGGTCTTGACCGGCCCGGAATGGCCGCGCGTCGTTCGGCTTGACTGCAAGGAGGCTGAATGCATTTATGGCGTGCGGGATGGGCGTGTGCTTGCTGCCGAAGCAGTCGCGGGCGACGACGAAACTTCAGACCGCGTAAGCTTGAATTGGATATCCGCAGACGGATCGCGCCAGCAGGTGATCCAGGCTGACGATCCCGCTGCACTCTCAGTATCTCGAGACCTATTGCATATCGCGCGCGATATTCCGGGTAGTGACCATAAAGTGGAAGTACTCAATCTCGAAACGCTTGCACGCGTTTTCGAATTCGACCGTCCGGATGTCATGCTACGTAGCCAGAGTCCGGGAACCGGCTACTATGACGGACCAGACTTTCCGATGTCGCGCTTTGGCAATCGCGGCGTTGCGATTTTTGGTGATAGCGCTTACGAGGCCTGGGCTCTTGCTACAGAACCATGCGCATTGCCCTGCAACTCAACTTCCGCCTTTGATCTGATCAAGATCGATCTGAAAACTGGAACGATATTGGCGCGCTACAAAGATGTTTCAGACGTCATTGGTGCAGGCGATATACTGGACGCGGGCTTGCTGAATCTACCTGATGGGAGCACCTTGATTTGGTCTGCGAACAATTTGGCGAACGTTCAACCTGACGAAAAGTCTTCGGCACTCACGCTCGTGTGGGAGGCAGTCAAACGGGAAACACCAAACAGCTTCGAGGCAGGCGCGAACAGACGCCTTTCAGCGCCTGAGATAAGCCTTGTCGGAGACAGTCCGATCATTCTTATTCGCGGAGATACAGATATCAGTTTCTCCAATTTGGATTCAAAGGAATTTGTACCGTTCAGGCTGGAACCAGAGTTCAGGATTGCCCGTTCCGATCAGCTTATTCCATCGCCATCTGGCAACTGGATCACCGTTACCAGCAGGGAATCTCGGCGTATTGAACTTTATGATGTATCGAACCTGTCGAAAACGTCTGGCACACAATCGCGCACCAACTTTTCCCCCATGGCAACTCTGAGACCAACAATCTCTTTCAGCGCCATGCGGTCTGGCGGGGATATTCCCGTCTGGCACTCCGCCGCAACGATGCGAAGCCAGGTCGATGTGATCGTCAAGAAATTCATTGAAGAGGACAGGATTGTCTGGGATGTCTACACGCCCTCGAATGGGCCACTCAGTGGCGCTTTCTTGCACCAATACGTCGAAGGAACCGACTCGGAATCCTATTTTTCATCGCTTGATCGGGGCACCCTCTTTCGGAGGTCAGAAACACAGGGATGGAGGCTGGGACAGGGATTGGGTTCAGACGTTTGCGTATTCACGCGTTTGAAGATGGGTCCAGGCGGAGCAACGTTGCGGAGCGAACGCAGCCACAAGGCTCCCTGTCAGCTTCGCAAATTTCTTCTTACCGACACGCGATTATTGTTGTGGGAACCGACCAATGATGATCTGGCCCGCGTACACCGTTTGGAGTTCGACCCTCAGCAGAATTTCGAGCCGACAGAAGATATCTATCTTAGTCGGCAGTGTCGGTCCCAGTCGACCTCAGAACACGAACCAAACGCTACACGCGCCGTTGCGGAACAGTCTGAAAGCATGATCGTTTCACTCGAAAGTGACTTCGCCAGCAATGCCCGCAGCGCCATGGTCTCCTGTTACGATGACAACGGTTGGAGTGGCACGGCACTCCTGTCTTTCGCAAAAGGCGAGACTCAAGTGCACAACATTGCCGACTTTCAGGACCCAGCCAACAGGTTCGAGCCTCTCGGCGCGGTCTTCCTGTCAGGTCGCTGGTTTGTAAATGGAATATTGCTTCTCGCTGATGAGACAGAAGTATACGCCGTTCGCATTATGGATGAGCGAGGCGTTGAGATTGACACCCTCGAGTATGAATTTCCAATCCGCTTGGCGGCGCTCCGCCAGCAGAACCGTATTGCCATATTTGGCGACAGCATCTCCAGGGTCGAGGCAGACCAGACATGTGGGTGCAATATTGATCTGGTCGACCCACTTACTCTCAAAAAGCGTTCCGTCAGATTGCCCATCCGCAGCCGAAGCGTTGGGGTCGCGGAAACCGGTAATGGCGACGAGCTGTTTGTTGTTCAGTATGATGGACAGGTGAGTTTCCTCGACCCGGAAACTGGAAACAGCGAGGGACAAGCTCCATCTGCTCTTACGGGCCAATCCATTAGCTCCCCTGGACTTGCGAAAGTTCTTGGGTACACAGCCATAACCGACGTCGCCGAACAGCGCTTTGTCACGATCAGGTCATCAGGTGGAGACCGGCCCAGGGTATTTGACTTGAGCACGGGTGCTGAAGTGACAGGTCTTGGTTCGGGAAAGTACCCAAGGGATATCATGTTTGATCGCTCTACGATGAAGCTGACTTCGCTTAGTGAAAGCGCCTATGGTTACGATGCGGGCCAGGATTTGCTGGAAAAGCTGCAGGCTCGAAGTGATCTGCTCAAAGGCCTGCCGTAAGCCCGTGAATCCTTTTGCTAATCGTGCACCCACTTGAGCGAGTTTGAACGTCTGACCCAGCCCCCTGATCCGGGCCATTTATTTGTAGCAGCGCGTTTCCGAAACACCGGACTGCACCCGTTCCACCTTCCAATTCCGGTTGCAATCCGATACACATCCACCCCGGGTGGGCCGGCACAGCGATAAGGTCTCCGGACCAAAACCTGTGCCCCGTTGCGCATGCTTCGCGGTTTTCCGACGGCCCACCTATTTCTTTTCCAGGTTGCAAACACGCGCCTCCTCCCTTAGGATAATTCTCAGCATCTTTGCATGAAGAGGCTCGGGGCGTCGGAAACCCTGGCAGAGCATGATCCCACCACATGTGCGTTCCAGCACAGAAGGTCTTATTGCGACTGCTGCTATCCGTGCGCGCATCCGGGGCTCCTGGTTCACGGGTGCACAGGGCGTCGGAAACCCTGGTGAAGCATGGCTGACCTCACCTGCGTGATCACGCGCGGGGCCACTGCTTTGTACCAGCCCTTCTGACGAAAGAGCTGAAGCGAGGGCATGGCATGTCGGGTGCGCAGTCAATACCAGACCAAAGCAGGCGCAGCGTGCCAGCTGACGCGTCAGCGACAGCGAGGGCGCTCCCTTCCAAAGGGCTTGTCGGCGACGCGGCCCTTAAAGTGTTGTTCCGCGAAAACCATAGCCAGCTGCTTCGCTTCTGCCGGATACGGATCAGCCATGCTGCGGACGCCGAGGACCTCGTCCAGGATGCTTTCCTGTCTGTGAGACGCGCCTATCCGGACAAGGGAATTGATGAGCTGAGACCGCTCCTCTTCACGGCCCTTCGTAACCTCACGCTGGACTATCTCAAATCTGGCTATGCGAAGCAAAGGCGGTCATCGGCCGAGATCGGCGACATGGGCGAGTTTCTCGCATGCCCGCGCTCGGTGACACCTGAAACCCAGCTGAGGGACGCCCAGCTGCTGGCGATCGTGCAGGCGGCCCTTGCAGCGCTCGATCCCCGTAAACGCGAGGCCCTGCTGCTCAGCCGGCTTGAGCGCCTCACCCACAAGGAGATTGCCAAGCGCCTGTCTGTCTCCCCGCGAACGGTGCGGAGCGACATTACCGACGCGATGGCCGTCATCGCCAAAAGCCTTGAGCGCGCGGAGGACCCGGAACGAGAGGGCTGACCCGCGTTTTGCATCGCGTCTGTTTCGGTCGCATGGCGTTGCATAATCTGGCCTGCGCTCCAACTCGTCTGCTGCCACCTGATCTGAGAGGTTTGACCTGACCAGACAGGAAGGCCCTGCCCCATGGCAATCGCGGGACACGCTCAGGAAACAGACAGCCGCCGGACCGCCATGCTGCGCACGGCCTTCTGCCTGGTCGTTCGTGAGGCGCTTGATGCGCCTGACACGATCGAGATCATGGCCAATCCCGACGGCTCGGTCTGGATCGAACAGGCCGGCGTCGGCATTGTGGTGTCAGAACACACGCTCGAGGCGTCCGACCGAGAGCGTGTCATCCGCCTCGTCGCCTCCGGGGTGGGAGAAGCGGCAAGCCGCGCCTCCCCGATCGTCTCTGCCGAACTGCCTGGCAGTGGCGAGCGGTTTGAAGGGCTTCTCCCACCTGTTTCGACCGCGCCGTGTTTCTCAATTCGCAAGCCGGCGACCACGCCTTTCGATCTTGGCGATTATGTTGACCAGGGCGCGCTGTCCCCTGCCCTCTGCGCAGCGCTCAGGGACTCCGTCGCATCACGCGCCAACATCCTGGTCGCGGGCGGGACATCATCCGGCAAGACGACTTTCACCAATGCGCTGCTCGCCGAGCCGGCCTTCCAGGAGGACCGCATTGTCATCCTCGAAGACACGCGCGAGCTCAGATGCGCTGCGCCCAATCGTGTCCAGCTCAGAACCCATCGCGGCAGCGTCAGCCTGCAGCACCTGGTGCGCTCAACCCTTCGTTTGCGTCCCGACCGGATCATTGTCGGCGAAGTGCGCGGGGCCGAAGCGCTCGATCTCCTCAAGGCCTGGAATACCGGCCATCCGGGCGGCATCACGACACTGCATGCCAATTCAGCCTATGGCGCGTTGCGGCGGCTGGAACAACTGACGCTTGAAGCGACGAGCCGCGCGCCGTGCGACCTGATTGCTGAGGCGATTGATGTCGTCGTGTTCATGAGCCGCACGGGCGGCCAGCGCCGGATCGAGGAGGCGCTGCGCGTCACCGGATTTCACGGCGACGGCTACCAGACCGAGCCGCTCATCTCCCACTCCCTTTCCCTCGTCACACAAGGAGACAAGACATGACGCTCTACAATCATATCAGGGTGGTGAACCGGACGGTCCAGGTCGCGGCCTGCGTCGCCACTACCCTCGCGCTTGCTACGCCTGCCCATGCGGCCGGATCCGGCATGCCCTGGGAGGGCCCGCTCGACCAGATCCTGGCATCGATCGAGGGGCCGGTCGCGCGCATCGTTGCGGTGATCATCATCACGCTGACCGGGCTGACACTGGCCTTTGGTGAGACCAGTGGCGGCATGCGCAAGCTGATCCAGATCGTGTTCGGCCTCTCCATCGCCTTTGCGGCGACGAGCTTCTTTCTCACCTTCTTCTCGTTTGGCGGCGGAGCGCTGATCTGATGGCTGAGGGTTTTGAAATCCCGCTGCATCGCGCGCTGACCGAGCCGATCCTGATGGCAGGTGCGCCACGAACGGCCGCCATCGCCATTGGTACGCTCGGCGCCGCTGTCGGCCTTGGCCTCCAGCTCTGGATACCGGGACTCGTCCTCTGGGTCGCAGGCCATTCCGCGGCCGTGTTCATGGCGCGGTCCGATCCGGATTTCATGAGCGTGGCGAGCCGCTCGACACGGCACAAGGCGCACCTGTCATGCTGAACCTCACGGAATATTCAGAAACGCGGGCCCTGCTGGCAGATTACCTCCCCTGGGCCTGCCTCGTTGCGCCGGGTGTCGTCCTCAACAAGGATGGCAGCTTCCAGACAGTGTTCAGGTATCGCGGCCCGGATCTCGAAAGCTCCACGGACGAAGAGCTTGTTGCGATCCATGCCCGCGTCAACAATGTGCTGCGCCGGTTCGGCTCGGGCTGGGCGCTCTTCTTCGAAGCCCAGCGCGGGCCCGTGCATGATTATCCGATTTCCGACTTCCCGGACGCGGCGTCCTGGCTCGTCGATCAGGAACGCGGACTGCAGGCCGACGAAGCCGGCAGCCGGTTTGAGAGCCATTATTACCTGACCCTGCTCTGGCTGCCGCCTGCAGACGTCACGGGCCGCGCCGAACAGGCCCTGATCACCCGCGCCGAGAGCGAAGAGGCTGCGACCTGGCGCCACCGGCTGGAGACGTTCCAGCAACAGTCGGACAGGGTCCTGGGCCTGCTCGAAACATGCCTTGCAGGGGTTTATCCGCTCAATGATGACGAGACGCTGACCTATCTCCATTCGACCGTCTCGACCCGGCGCCATCCGGTCGTGACGCCGGAGCTGCCGGTCTTCCTTGATGCGATCCTCGCCGATGAGCCACTTGCCGGCGGCCTCGAGCCGATGATCGGCGAGGCGCATTTGCGCACGCTGACCATACTCGGCTTTCCGGCCTCGACGCTGCCAGGCATGCTCGATGAGCTGAACCGGCAGGGCTTTGCCTATCGCTGGGTGACGCGGTTCATCGCGATGGACAAGGCAGACGCCGAGAAGGTCCTCGCCAGGAAGCGCCGCCACTGGTTTGCCAGGCGCAAGTCGATCGGCGCGGTGCTGCGTGAGACACTGTTCAATGAGCAGGCGGCGCTCCTCGACACGGATGCTGACAACAAGGCGGCCGATGCTGACGCCGCGCTCCAGGAACTCGGCAGCGATCTCGTCTCCTACGGCTATGTCACAACGACCATCACCGTCGCTGACACGGACCGACGCGCCGTCGACGAGCATATCCGTGTTGCCGAGCGTATCGTGAACGGACGCGGCTTCACCGCGATCCGCGAGACGCTGAACGCGGTCGAGGCCTGGCTCGGTTCCCTGCCGGGGCATGCTTATGCCAATGTCCGCCAGCCCATCCTGCATACGCTCAACCTCGCCCATATGGTGCCGCTGTCGGCCGTCTGGGCCGGTGAGGCCGAGAACCGTCACCTCCAGGTCCCTGCCCTCATCCAGGCCCAGACCGACGGCACGACGCCGTTCCGTCTGAACCTGCATGTCGGCGATGTCGGCCATACGCTGGTGGTCGGCCCGACAGGCTCGGGCAAATCGGTCCTCCTCTCCCTCCTGGCGCTGCAATGGAAGCGCTATGCCGGCGCCCAGGTCTTCATCTTCGACAAGGGCCGCTCGGCCCGCGCGGCGACGCTCGCCATGGGCGGCGCGCATATGGATCTTGGCGGTTCAGGCGCGCCGGGCCTCCAGCCCCTGCGCGACGTGGACACAGACAGGGGCGCAAACTTCGCGGCCGACTGGCTTGCAGGCCTTTGCGTGAATGAAGGCGTCGCCATGACGCCAGACCTGAAATCCAGTCTCTGGGAAGGGGTCCGGTCGCTTGCCAGCGCGCCGGAGGCTGAACGCACCCTGACCGGCCTGACCCTGATGCTGCAGGACGAGACCCTGAGATCCGCCCTGCATCCGTACACGCTGGACGGCCCGCATGGCCGCCTGCTGGATGCTGACCATGAGAGGCTCAGCCTCACCGACACGGTCTGTTTTGAAATGGAAGAGCTTATGCACCGGCAAGGCGCTGTCGCGCCTGTGATCACCTGCCTGTTCCACCGGCTCGAGGCGCGGTTCGATGGACGGCCGACACTGCTCATCCTTGATGAAGCCTGGCTGTTCCTCGATGATGCCCTGTTCGCTGCGCGTATCCGCGAATGGCTCAAAACCCTTCGCAAAAGACAAGTCGCCGTCGTGTTCGCGACGCAAAGCCTCGCCGACATCGCAAATTCTTCAATTGCCCCGGCGCTCGTGGAATCCTGCCCGACCCGCATCTTCCTGCCGAATGAGCGTGCGCAGGAGCCCCAGAGCCGCGAGACCTATGAACGGTTCGGGCTTAACAGCCGCCAGGTCGAGCTGATTGCCCGGGCAACACCGAAGCGTGACTATTACTACCAGTCACCGCTTGGATGCCGCGTGTTCGAACTCGGCCTCGGCCCGATCGCGCTCGCTTTGTGCGGCGCAGGTTCCCCGGAAGACCAGACAATTCTGGACCGCGTATGGGCCGAGACGGAGGGCGATGGCTTTGCCGAATGCTGGCTCCACGAGAAGGGCCTCGCCTGGGCCGCCGACCTGCTCGCCCACTGGCCGGGACAGGATCCAGGCGCTCCGGACAAGCTCATCCCCTCCCACGCCCTGGCTGCAGAATAGGAGCCCCCTATGAAACGCCTGCTCGCCTCAGTCATTCTCTGCGCCGTGCCGGTCTCCGCGATCCTTTCGCCACCGGCGAGCGCTCAGCTTGCTGTCCATGACCCGGCCAATCACGTCCAGAATGTCTACCAGGCTGTGCGCGCCCTGCAGCAGGTCGACCAGCAGGTCCAGCAGCTGACCCATGAGATCGAAATGCTGGAGAACATGGCGCGGGATCTGGAAAACCTGCCCGACTCGATCGCAGGCGACATCCTCCGGCGCATGCAGCGCATCGAGGCGCTGATGCGCGATGCTGAAGGCATTGGCTACAGGGTCGAGGAGATCGAACGCGCCTACGAGGAAGCCTTTCCGGAAGACTATGGCGACACGCCGCCTGCACATGGCGTCCTCGTCGATGAGGCCCGTGCCCGCTGGCAACAGTCACGCATCGCATATCGCGAGAGCCTCGCCGTCACGGCGCAGGTCGTCTCATCGGCGGGCGAGGATTCTGACAGTCTGGGCCGCCTGATCGCGGGCAGCCAGGCCGCTGCCGGCAATCTCCAGGTCCTGCAGGCCGGCAACCAGATCCATGCGCTGCAGGCAGAACAGCTCATGCAGATGGAAAGCATGATGGCGGCGCATTACCGCGCCGAGGCGCTGGAACGCGCGCGCCAGCTCACCGAGGCGGCACGCGGCCGGGCCCGCACACAATCCTTCCTGGAGAACTGAAATCCCCATGGACGTGATCGATACATTCCTTGCGACTTTCATCACCTATATCGACAGCGGGTTCGGCCTGCTGGCGGGGGATGTCGCCTATCTCTCGACCACGCTCATCGCCATCGACATTACATTGGCGGGCCTGTTCTGGGCCCTGTCCCAGAACACGGACGTGATCGCCGGGCTCCTGAAGAAAGTGCTCTATGTCGGCTTCTTCGCCTACGTGATCGGCAACTTCTCGCTCCTGGCCAGTATCGTGTTCGACAGCTTTGCCGCGCTTGGCGTGAGAGCAGGCGGCAGTGCGATGACGGCAGGCGATCTCCTGCGTCCGGGCTTCATTGCCGGCGTCGGCCTCGAGGCGGGCGAGCCGCTGCTTGAGGAGATGTCGGACATGCTGGGGCCGGTCAGCTTCTTCCACAATTTCATCATGATCGCGGTCATGTTCATCGCCTGGGCGGTGATCATGGTGTCCTTCTTCGTGCTCGCCGTGCAGCTTTTCATCACCATCCTGGAGTTCAAGCTGACAACGCTGGCCGGGTTCGTTCTCGTGCCCTTCGCGCTCTGGAACAAGACCACGTTCCTGGCTGAACGCGTGCTGGGCAATGTCATCAGTTCGGGCATCAAGCTCATGGTTCTGGCCGTCATTATCGGCATCGGCTCGACCCTGTTCGGCTCGGTGACGGATGCGTTCCGGACCGGCGAGGATGTGACGCTCGCGCAGGTCATGGGCACGGTGCTCGCCAGCATTGTCTTCTTCTGGATGGGCATCTTTGCGCCCGGCATAGCCACGGGCCTGATTTCCGGGGCGCCGCAGCTTGGTGCAGGCTCTGCGGTCGGCGCGGTCGCCGGTGTGGCCGCTGGGACCTTTGCTGCGGGGCTCGGCGCACGGGCGGCCCTCGGCGCTGTCGCGAGCGGCGCATCGTCCGCCGTCAAAGCCGGCGCCTCCATGGCCGGTGCGGCGCGCACGTCATACACGCTTGGCTCGGTTGCATCAGGCGCGAGTGGTGCAGGCGCGGTGGCCGCTGGCATGGCCGGCATGGCCCGCGCGGGCGGTGACGCCGTTCGCCGCGCAGCCAGCCGGCCGGCCAGGTCCCTGAGCGAAGCTTACCAGCGCGGCAGCCAGGGCGCCTGGCGCGCCACGGGCGGCACATCGACAGGCGACGCCGCTCCCTCTTCACAGTCATCCCAGCAAAGTCCCGGCTGGGCGCGGCGTATGCAGATGCAGCAGCGCGTGACGCATGCAGGACAGATGGCCGCTCACAGCCTGCGCGAAGGCGATCGCGGCGCGTCCGGCGCGTCTCCCACCCTGAATGACAAGGACGATTAAGCCATGGCCTTCAAGCGATCTTCCACGACATATGGCCAGAGCCCGTTTCCGGAGACGCCTTACCACAAGGCCGGTCAGGTCTGGGACGAGCGGATCGGATCGGCCCGGGTCCAGGCGAAGAACTGGCGGCTGATGGCGCTTGGATGCCTGGCACTGAGCTTCATGAGTTCCGGCGCCATGGTATGGCGGAGCATGCAGTCCACGGTCACGCCCTATGTGGTGGAGGTCGATGAGACGGGCGCAGCCCGCGCCGTCGCCCCGGCAACCGAGCGCTATGTGGCGAGCGATGCCCAGATCGCGCACCATCTTGCCAACTTCATTGCCCATGTCAGGGGGCTTTCGGTCGATCCGGTCGTCGTGCGCGAGAACTGGCTGCGCGCCTATGATTTCGTCACCTCCCAGGCCGCGACCACGCTCAACCAGTATGCCCAGGAGAATGATCCCTTCGCTCAAGTCGGCCGGCTGTCCCGCACGGTTGATGTCATCAGTGTCGTGCGGGTTTCCGAGGACAGTTTCCAGGCCCGCTGGATCGAGAAGACCTATGAGAATGGCGCCCTCGTGAAGGCCGAGCGGTTCACCGGCCTGTTCTCGATCATCACCCAGAACCCGACCGATGCGGCAACGCTCCGCGCCAATCCCCTTGGTCTTTACGTCCACAGCCTCAACTGGGGCCAGGACCTCGTTACAGGAGAATGATCCCGATGAAACGTTTTCTGATATCTGCGTCTGCCCTTGTCCTGCTGCCTGCCTGCGCGACAACAGAACTCGAACCGATCGATGCCGGGGCTTTCATCGCCGCCATGCCGGCTGAGGATGAAGCAGACCTGCCGGCCCTGATCGTCGAAACGGCTGTGCCCCTGCCACTGCCGGGCCAGATGATGCCGCTGGGCGAGGCCGTGCCTCGCCCAGGCACGAAGGCCGACGACACATCACCGACCGAAACAATCGCCGCGGGCCGGACAAGCGCGCTGATCGAGCCATCGGTCGACGGATATGTGAACGCGATCCAGGTCTATCCCTATACCGAGGGCGCGCTCTACAGGCTCTATGCGAGCCCCGGCCAGGTCAGCGACATTGCGCTGCAGCCGGGCGAGGACCTGGTCTCTGTCTCGGCCGGCGACACGGTGCGCTGGGTGGTTGGCGATACCGTCTCCGGATCAGGTCCCACAGCCCGCGCGCACGTGCTTGTCAAACCGATCAGCGCCGGCATACGCACGAACCTCATGCTGGCCACTGACCGGCGGACCTATCATCTCGAACTGGAAAGCCAGGAGGATGGCTATATGGCCGCGCTCTCTTGGCGCTATCCGGGCGACGAGCTGGCCAGCCTGACCGCCCGCAATGACCGCGCGATCGCCAGAGAGGCCAGTTCCATAGAACGCGGCCTGGTCCTGGATGGTCTCAACTTCGACTATCACCTGACCGGCGACAGTCCGGACTGGAAACCTGTGCGCGTGTTCGATGACGGGCGCCAGGTATTCATCCAGATGCCGGACAACATCTCTACGACGGACATGCCGCCTCTGTTCGTGCTGGGCTCGGCAAGCGAGGCTGAACTCGTGAACTACCGGGTGCGCGGCAGGTATTACATCGTCGACCGCCTGTTCCGCGCTGCTGAACTTCGGCTCGGCACAAGGCACCAGACCGTGGTCCGCATCAGCCGCAACGAGGCCCGCGCGCCACTGTTCGGGGGTTGAGGTGATGACCGAGCCCGCGCCCTTTGAGACCCAGGCCGAGGCGCTGAAGATCCGCTCGCGCCCGAGGCCCGTCACCCGTATCAATCGCAAAGTGCTGATGGTCGGCGCAGGCCTTGGCGTATTTGGCCTGTTTGCGGCAATGAGCCTTGCGCTCAGACCGCCTGAGGCCGCCACCCCAGGAGACAGGCGCGAACGCTACAACACAACAAATACACGCAAGCCTGAAGGCCTCTCTGCGCTCCCTGCAGGCTATGGCGAGATCGCCCCTGTTGAGGATCGTATCAGGCGGCTTGGTCCGCCCCTGGCGGGCGATCTCGGCGCGACCATGCTCCAGGCTGAACGCGATCTCGGTATCGAACCGGAATATGTCGACCGGTTCGAAAGTGACTTCCGCCCGAACCCGGCCGACGAGGCCGAACGGGCCCGGCGCATGCGCGACGCCGCGCTTGCCGATGAGGCGACGAAAGCGCCGGTCTTCTTCCGCCTGCAATCTCAAACAGGCGCAACAGGTGCCAGCCAGGGCACATCCTCGCCGCGCGATCCTGCGCTTGATATTGGCTCAGAGCTCCTGGCCCTCGCTGCCCTGCCCCAGAGCACACCGTCCGCATTCGGCGAGGCAGCTGACAGCAATCTCCAGGACCGCAAGCGCGCCTTTGCGAGCGAGGCGGCAGGCAGCGACATCTACAATCCTCACCGTGTCGAAGATCCTCTGTCGCCCTGGCAGGTCATGGCCGGCACGCTGATCCCGGCTTCGCTCGTCACCGGCATCAACTCTGACCTGCCCGGTACGGTAATCGCCCAGGTCACCCAGCCGGTCCATGACACGGTCACCGGGCAACACATGCTCATCCCGCAGGGCGCGCGACTGATCGGCCGCTACCAGTCGGAGGTATCGTTCGGCCAGGACCGTGCGCTGGTCACCTGGGACCGGATCATCTTCCCGGATGGCGCATCCATCCAGATCTCCGCGCCCGGCGCGGATGCGCAGGGCCAGGCGGGTCTCTCAGATCGCACGGACCATCACTGGGACCGTGTATTCGTGGCGGCTGGCCTCGCCACGATCCTCGGCGTCGGCGCCGAACTTGGGCCGACAGGCGACGGGGATATCGAGCGTGCGATCCGCCGCGGTACGACCGACACGGTCAACCAGGCTGGCCAGCGCGCTGTCGAACGCAACCTCGGCATCCAGCCCACGATCCGGGTCCGCCCCGGCTGGCCGGTTCGCGTGGTCGTTACGCGCGACCTGATCCTCAGACCGCTTTGAACAGGAGCAATTCATGTCCCTTCGTCTCGACAGGCTTCCGGACCGCACGCCCGTGCGCATGACCATCTCGGTCGATCCGGATCTCGCCACAGCGCTCACCGATTACGCGAAAATCTACCGCCAGACCTATGGCGCGGAAGAAAAGCCCGAAACGCTGATCCCCGCCATGCTTGAAATGTTCCTCGGATCAGATCCCGGGTTCAGACGGGCGCGCCGCGCCCTCCACACGAATGCCAGCAAAGGAGACTAGACCCATGGCACAGATCGGCACGTTCACTGCAAAGGATGGCACCTATACCGGCACCATCCGCACCATGACCATCAATGTCAAAGCCAGGCTCGTCCCCAACAGGGACAAGGGCAGCGACGGGGCGCCGGATTTCCGGCTCTATGCCGGCGGCGCCGAGCTTGGCGCGGCATGGCGCCAGGAAAGCAAGCAAGGCGAGACCCCCTATCTCGCCGTCAGGCTGGACGATCCGTGTTTTGCGGCACCTGTGCGCGCGGCCTTCTTCGAGAACGAGAAGGATGGCACCGGAATCATGGTGTGGAACCGGGCCAGGTAGGCACGCGGACTGTCAGGCGGCCAGGACGATCGCATGGACATCTCAGATGAAGACTGTGAAACTGCCCGCATCATCGCCGCCGAAGTCGTTCGGATGATGGGCGAACGATACTGGCCGCTGTTTGAACTTGTTGATGCTGAATGCACAAGGCGTCGCCAGCGCCGCGAGCGCCTGCGCGACTGCCTCAGTGAAGCCGGCGTGCCGCGCAGGCGCTCGCGGCGGGTTTAGCAGTCATGAAGGCCAAAGCGTGCCTCAGGCCTGATCCCCGGCAGCAGGTTCTTGCCCGAAACGGCTCGCACACGGACAGTCGAATTCCGGTCACCTCCGACAGGAATTCGCCGGAAACAGTCAATCGATGGCTCTGCGGCGAAAGGCCCGTTCGTGCCCCATTTTGATTATTGCTGCAGCAGCAAAAAGGGACTGACTTCCTCCGCCAACAAAACAACAAACTGCGCAAGAATCGGGTGGGTTGAGCAGCTCGATATCGTCAGACACCTCCTGATCCTCAATCAATGGAGATGGGAATGCTTCTCAACGGAAAGACAATCATCATAACCGGCGCAAGCAGCGGTATCGGAGCCGCAGCCGCTAGGATTTTTGCGGCCGAAGGCGCGAAAGTGGTTCTTGGAGCCCGCCGCGTCGAACGACTTGAGCAAATCACAAAGGATATTTCTGCAAACAGTGGCGAGGCGGTTTTCCTGGCAGGGGACGTCGAAGACAGCGCCTATGCCGCAGACCTGGTGAAGCTTGCAGAGTCGCGCTTCGGGGGGCTCGACGGCGCTTTCAACAATGCTGGTGTGACGGGTGATATGGGACCAATCCCCGACATGGTAGAAAGCAACTGGCACAAAGTGATAGCGGTTAATCTCAACAGCGGCTTCTACGCGGCAAAGCATCAAATTCCGGCTATGCGCAAACGCGGTGGCGGTTCCATCGTCTTCACCTCCTCATTCGTCGGACACACGATTGGTTTGCCCGGCATGGGGGCCTACGCCGCTGCAAAGGCTGGCCTCATCGGCATTACCCAGGTGCTTGCGGCGGAACACGGTCCTGAAAACATTCGCGTCAATGCACTCCTGCCAGGAGGCACCATGACGCCAATGGCCGGGGATGATGCCGATTTTCATGAGGTCGTGCGCGGGTTTCACGCGCTGAAGCGCATGGCGGAGCCGTCCGAAATCGCTAACGCCGCGCTCTTCTTGCTTTCTGATCACGCATCCTTCGTAACCGGAAGCGCCATGATCGCGGATGGCGGAAACTCGATAAGCAAACTGTAAGAAATTGCCGGTGTTCGTCATTCCCCCATCGCGACCGGTCGCCTGGCTTTTACCGACCGGCGGAAACAGACCAACAACGCCCAGAAGACTTGACCATCCGGCTGGCAACTCGCCCAGGATGGTCATCGGACACCCAGAACCGGACGGCTGCTATCGGAGCGAAGCTGAACAGTCGCTGACAAGACTCGCTGGAGGTAGAGCAATCCAGCCTTACGGGCGGCATCTGTCAGCGCAGGCGGCCTGACTCGAATCAATAGAGAATAAATCAAACACCTTGACGATGTACCTCAAAAGGTACATATGTCGTGAGAAGGACAAAGCTGGTTGGCAGACACAGATAAGACTATCGAGGTTGTGTTCTTTCAAACCGCATCAGGCAATGAGCCTGTGCGCGACTGGCTGAAGGACGGTGTCAGTGAAGATGAGCGCAAGATCATCGGAGCCGATATCAAGACAGTTGAATATGCCTGGCCGACAGGCATGCCAATCAGCCGACCCATGGGAGGCGGCCTGCACGAGGTTCGCTCAAGCCTTCCCGGAAACCGCATCGCGCGGGTTCTGTTCTGCGTGGAGGATGGACGCATGATCCTTCTTCACGGCTTTATCAAGAAGACAAGGGCGACGCCGAAGGCAGACCTGGACCTCGCAAAGGATAGAAAGAAGGAGATCGGACAATGAGCAAGGCAAAGTCCAAAGCCGGGATCGGCTCCGGTTTCGACGACTTCCTCAAAGAAAAGGAAATCTATGAGGACGTCCAGGAAGTGGCGCTCCTTCGCGTGTTTGCCTGGCAGATCAAAGAAGCCATGAAAGCCAGCGCCATTACCAAGGTCGAAATGGCCAGGCGCATGAACACAAGCCGAAGCCAGCTGGATCGGCTTCTTGATCCGAAAGACGATCACGTGGAGCTCGCAACGCTTGCAAAGGCGGCTGAAGCTGTTGGCAGGAAGCTCAGCTTACAGCTCGTTGCCTGATCGCTGTGATATGGCATTGCTGCCGAGGTCGATGAACCTGGCGCCTCGATGTGCCCCTGGGAATGTAGACTCCCTGCAATTTCATTGTGCGGCCATTGCGGACCCGGCGGCTGTGGTCATCGCGGAGACCAATCGCCCGGAAAACGCGAATCCTGATTACGCGAGGACGTTCGTGGACTCCAGAATTTCTCCTGACCTGCCGCTCAAACCGCGCCAGACGACCGGCAATTCAGGGCAAGCTTCACCAGTTCGCCACTGGCATGCTGAACCATAGAGCTGATCCAAACCGGCCGTTCAACGCATCTCAGAAGTCAGACGCGATCTCGCCAAAAAAGGACATTCGTCGGCAGTATCATTTAGTTGTTCGACGCCGTCTGCGACCACGAAAATAGAACATATATCATGACAACGAGTTGCATGATCTCGGGTCACGTCTTGAAGTACAGAAATGGCGATCTTTCTCATTTTTAGAGACTAATCGCCAGGATTGATCACCTCAGGGTTGTTCGCGCTGACAATGCCGCTGCAACGGATCAGCGTAAAAGCGCTCCACATCTGACGTTGACTTTCTGTTTCAGAGCGACATGTCATCGGAAAAGAAAATCCGGGGGTCGCAATGTCAGTTACGGTAAAAGGTCTGTATTCAAAACTCTCCTGCCTCCTAATCGGGGCGGGATTGAGCGTTTCCGGCCTTGCGCCTGTTCAGGCCCAGAGCCCTCAGCCGCCATATCCGGATGCGAAGTGGAATCAGGAAGGCTGCGCCAGCATTTCATTTAAACAACTGAATCTGCAAACCACGGTTTCCAATATCGCCGACAATCTGGCGTCCGGACGTATTCCCGCAGACCTGAAAGACGAGGCAAACGCCTTGCTTGAGCAAAACAAATCCGAGCTGGAAAAACAGAACAAAACGTTCAACAGCGGCTGCAAGGGCATTTATGAAACATCTCATGTCCGCTCGGCTTGCCAGTCACTCGAAAAAGAGCTCCGCGCCTATTTCTTCGAGTACTATTACAATGACAGTTTTGACGTCAGCATCGTCCCTTTCTGCGCGACGCTGGATGGCAAAGAGATAGACGGGATCAAACTGGTCGATGACCCTGTCGGCATGAGGCAATCCATCGCCTGGAACTTCTGGGGTGTTATCAACGACAAGAACATCAGCTTCTACGCAACGCCCTGGACTACACAACGCGGCGCAGAAACCCGCAAAGCCCGCGCAGAAGATCATTGCGATATGGGTTTGATTGCCAATTTCAGCGACGCCTTTGGCTGCATCGACAAAAAAGAGTCCGAACATCTCGCCGATATAGCGGACAGCATGAACCCGGACATGTTCGCGATTGCGCAACCCGGTATTGATGGAGAGGCAATCAACGATACACGCGGCGCTGCTGCGCTATCTGTCGAGATGGTCCGCCAACCTCGTGACACGGTTTCAGAAAGCGAGCTTGCCAACATAATAGCGCTTTCAGACGCCACTCGCATTCCGTGGGATCTTGGCCCTTATGTGCAATATCCTACACTCAACTTTCAGGCGCGGGTCTATGACATCCTTCTGGAAGAGCCCAGGGCCATTCTGCAGACCGTGACGCAGACAGAGGACGGCCAGTTACAGCGCGCCGACATCTCCCGCGCGGCAGCCGGATCCTATGATTTCGGCAAAACATACTTCACCAGCTGGAACACATGGAGAGTTCACAGTCGTTTCCACCTCTCCCCCGAAGACTGGACGTCTGTCCGCGCGGGAAACTTTGGCGCCCTTGTTGTCACCCTGTCGGTCATCGGTGAAGACGGCACGCCTGCGGCCCATGAACCCTCATTTCTACTCACCGATTTCGAAACAACGCTTCAGGACTTTGCCGCGTCCCAGATCAAGGTCCGTGACCGGATGACTGAAGTCGCCAGTGAAAAGGATCAGGAGCGGGACGAGCTGAACCAGAAGCGGGAACAGGCCATCGCAAATGCCGAAATCCGCGAAGAACAGAAAAAGCAGGAACGCATTGTTCTGGTCGCCGAAGGCCTGAAAAAAGTTGAGCAGCTGAAACGCGACTGGCCGGTTGGCGGGAACTGCTCGCTTCCACCCATGCTGCCGGCACGCGTCTCAGACGCTGAAATCGACCGCTATAATTCGCAAAGCGCCGACTTCAACCAATGCACAGACAACTGGCACCGTCGCAATCTCGAATACAGTTCGGCTGCCGCTTCACTTCGCAATGAATACCGTCAGCTTGGTATTGGCGAGAACACGAATGAGGTCTGGCAAGCCATTGCTGCCTATCATGGCCAATGGAGAAACAAGCAGACGCAATTCAATGACATCGTTGCCCGGCAGGCGAGTGAGAGTGCAAACCGGAGCAGCCAGATCGCGTCGAATAACCGGTCATCCGGCAATCGCACCACGCGCAATGAAGATAACGGGCCGGAGCGCGATTACGCCTCTGAATTCTACTATGATCAGCAAAATCCTCCACCAACCATGTTCCCGTACATTCCACCGCCCCCACGTTCGACGCAGTATCTCTCCAGAGGCTATGACTGATCAGTGATGAGCGAAGCGCTTTCTTCGCATGCGTAAGGAGAAGAAACTGAGATTCGAACTATCAGTACCGTTTCGCGAAATCAGACATCTTCATTGATTTAGCAAATGACAGAAATGGGCCAGGATTGCCCGTATGGCTGCCGGGTCCTGATGTCTGGCTTTGCGCCCAAAGCTGAAGCCCGGATCATGCCGAAAGCGGAAATTGACGACAACACGGACCTCAGTTCCGGGAATGAAGTCATGAGCAGTTGGCTCATGTCATCCCAGAGCGAGCCGATAGAGCGTTTCCCGGGTCTGGCCGCCGGTGCGTCTGACGACCAGGCGTATGGTCCAGACCGGTGCACCGGTGAACTCGGTTGCGTTGACAGCGGCCAGGGGTGCATTCGTCACCCTGGCGCGACCTTGCGCGACCTGCTTCCAGCTTGAGGGTGTCTCGCCTTGCCCGATTTCAATGATATAGCTTTCCAGCCTGTCAGACGTTGCCGTGCCGATGATCTCGGCAGCCGGTCCATTGGCGCCCTGCACCACACGCACGCCAGATATTTCCGCAACGATGGAGGCATTCGGATCTGCCGCCAGAGCGGCGCCAATGTCGAGCGCCCCATAGCCCGTGAATTGATCGCCGCCAGCAGCACCAATATCCCTTCCTGACTGGAGGAGAGCCTGGCGCACCTGCTGTGCAGTCAGGGACGGGTCGCGCGACCAGAGCAAAGAGGCAGCACCTGTCACGAACGGCGCAGCAAAGGATGTCCCGGTTGCGCGGTAGTAACGCCTGTCCGGGCCGACAATGGCCGAACCGCGTGGATAACGATCAGTCAGGTTCAGCAATGTGTCGGTGGCGCGGGCGCGCAGCGAAAGGATGTCTTCCCCCGGGGCGGCGATTGAGACCTGCGGTCCCCAGTTGGAATAAGTGGCGCGCTCTCCATCCTGGCCTGTGGCAGCGACCGTGATCACAGCCGGATGATTGACGAAGGCATATTCCGACAGGTTTTGCCCTTCGTTACCGGCAGCAACCACGATCAGCACGCCGTTCTGTGCGGCGTAATCGAGCGTTGCGTTCTCCAGTTCTGGCGCAACGGGGCCGCCCAGACTGAGATTGATCACCTTTGCGCCATTGTCGACCGCATACCGGATCGCTTCGGTGACATAAGCGGTTCGGGTTCGCCCGAAATTGTTCACGGCTTTGAGGACCATGATACGCGCATAGGGGTTGAGCCCCGTCATCCCTATCCCATTGTTCACTTCGGCCGCGATCAGGCCGGTTGTGAATGTGCCATGGCCATCATAGTCCCATGGCTGGTTCGTGCCTGCCATGAAATCCCAGCCGATCAGGTCATCGACATATCCATTGCCGTCATCATCCCTGCCATTGCCCATGATCTCATCGTCATTGGTCCAGAGACCGCCCCAGGACAGGTCCAGATGGGTCCAGTCGATCCCGGTATCGATCATCGCGACAATGACTGGCGATGGCGACTCGCCGAGCGCGTCCCACACCGCGTCCGGATCGCTCATGCCGATGGCCTCGAAGGCCCATTGGTCACGCGATGACTGCCCCCAGGACCCGGAGGAATGGAAATAAGGGTCACCGATGCGTGGCGTGGTATCCTGGCCAGCAGACGTGAGGCCAGGACCGCTCGTGAGAAGTATGAGAGCAAGGAAGCGCAAGATCATTCAACTGCCTCCTTCTTCTCCAGGCATGGCCCCAGTGACCGCCAGTCCGGATCATACTGTTCATAGGCTCCACCGCCGCTAAGGTTGAGGGTCAGTCCTGGCGAGAGGCTGAGTGATGTGCCGGGTTGCCAGTTCAGATCGCCCCGCCCATCGGACCCCAGCCTCGCCTGCGGCGCATCCGCAGCGGCGGCGTCCTGCATCATCAGGCCGAAAATAACGGGTGAAAGGCCCAGAAATTCGGATCCCTGCAGCCAGCTCTCAAGCTGGGCTTCACGCCAAAGCCCGGCAAGGCGGTTGACGCCGCGCTGCCCGGCCACTTCACGGGCCTGATTGAGCGCGCTGATCCGATCAGGCTGGTTAGCGAGATTTTGGAAGAAATCATCCCAGTGCCGAGCCGCCGATTGCCCGGCTTCTGAGCGAAACGCCTGTCGCCCCTGTGCCCCCGCCCGCTCAAGCGCCCAATAGGCATCCATGGCTTCGTCGCCGCTGGCCCGCAGCACATCATCAGCGGCGCCTGCCGTTCCACTGAAGACATCATCCGAGAATTTGTACCAGAGTTGCAGCCATTCCCGGCTGGCATTTCCCAATCCCGCCGGGGCTTCAATTCCGGCAGCGGTTCTTGCCGCTTCGAATGCCTGCCAGGCTTCATCCATGCTCCGGGCCCCGAATCGGTGGCCGTGTTCAGCGGCTGCCTGCGCCGTATTGAACAAGCCTGTTGCTGCCTCGGAGGAGCCGCCCAGGGCGGCTTCGCTGCCCTCGCGTATCGTAGCGCTCGTGGCTGACCCTGTTGCGGCACCCGTTGTGCCTGCAGCTGCGCTCGTCGTCGCGCGTCCCGTCGCCTGCTTGGTGAGTTGAATGACACCCGTATCAAGCGCGATCGCCGTGCGTTCAGCGGCCTGTGTCCCAAAGGTGCGAGTGGCGCCACCGACCACGAGTTTACGGGCCCCGTTTATCAACACGCCTCCGCTGGCATACAGCCCGATGTCGACCACGAATCCGGCCCTGGTAATGTTGCCGAGCGAGTCGAGGTGTTGCTGCGCAGAATCGCGCTGGGCCTCGAATTGCCCTTTTTTGCGATTGAGTACAGTTTCCCTGAATGATCCGGGGTCGGCATCCTCCAGCAGCCCGTCAACGACGTTGAGCTTCTCCTCGGCCGAGATCAGCGAGAATTCAGACATGCGGACCAGTCTGTCATTGTCATAGGACAAGCCACTGCCCACTGACACCCAGCGTGTGACCCAGGTGGTCCACTGCCTGGCGTCCTGGACACTTGTGTCAAAGCCATAGCGCGTCGCGATACTGTCCCAGGCGGCCTGATTGATTTCGTCCGTTATGTCCGTGAGCTCCTGTGCCCGGGCTTCCTGCTGCGGACGGTCGAGTTCGTTGAGCTGTTCTGCGAGGGGGGTTGTCTGCGCGTGAATACCGGCCTGCAAGTCGGTGATTTCGTTGAGGAAGCCTCTGATCTGCTTCTCGCGCTTCCTGTCGCCATTCTCAATCGCTGTCTCCAGCTGTTCCTCGAAGCCAGTCCGTGACGCATTCAGACGGTTCTGTCGCTCGACCAGGGCGTCATACTGGGATTGCAACTGCGCCCTGGTCCTGGCGCGCGCTGCGGCCGCGTTGGCCGGCGGGTTTTGCGGCGCAGCTGGCGTTCGCGGGACCACTGACCCGTCCCGCAGCACAGGCACCTGATCACCGAATTCGAGCGCCATCTGGTTGAGGAAGTCTTCGACAACCAGCTCCTGATACAGATCCCCGTCCGTCATCATGCTTCCAATCAGTTCTGAGAGATCCTGATTGAGCTGATCAATCGCGCCGAGCGCCTGTTGCGGACCGCCATGCCCCAGGTCAAAGATCGGACCGGTGCCGGGCCCGGCACCGCAAGCCGGTGGCGGGCCCTTGTAGTCCTCCAGCAGTGTGAAATCCTGCCAGATCGGGCGCCAGGTCAGATAGGGATCGAAAATCTGGTCGATTATGGTGGACGTGATCGAGTTTTCGGGGTCGCCCTGCGTTCCGGCATAATGATCGAGCACCCAGCCATAGTAAAAGAGCTCGGAAAGCGCGACGGCGGTTTCCCAGTCCGGCGAGGTCTGGCCCGGCAAGGCTGGTGGCACGGGCTGCACCTGGACATCGGAGCCCGGATTGCCTTCGATGGCGACCTCCACGGGTGCCGCCGGAGGTGCTGCCTGAGGATGCGCCTCGTTCAAGCCACAAGGCTTCACGATCAGCTCGATGGACCGCGCAGCTTTCTTCTTTTCATTCGTGGCGGTTTCGACGACATCGAAGCGAATGGAGTATTTGCCGGGCCTGTCAGGTGCGAGCATAACGAGCGTATAGGTGCCCGAACCCGGATTGAGGTTCATTTCTTCAGGGGTGCCGCCCGGCAGGAGGGTGGCGGTCACCCTGACCTTGTCATTTTCGCGATCATGAATTTGCGCCCCAACAGTGATCAGGCCGCGTGGACAGACCTCCTTGATGATCACCAGTTCGGTTCCGGTCATGTAACCAATTGCACCCACCGTCGGCGGATCATTGCCAATCTTGATCCCGGTCTCGAAATCGACTGTGTTCGGCTCCTGCTCATTCGGGCCCGGCAGATCCTCGGCCCGCGCCGTGATCTTATGTGTTCCGCTGGCGCGCGTGTGAGCAAACGTGTCGGGATTGATGCGGAAACTGAATCCTTCATCATCACGACTGGTTTTGCGGATTGAACCATCTGAAAGGCGATAGACCTGTCCACCAGCGGCGCGCGCATCGATCTCGATCGCTGCAATATCATCCGCGCCATTGCCATCACGGATCGTGCCGACCAGCCCAACCGGAATATTGTCATTGGAATGAAACGCATCGCGGGGTGCAGGCCTCAGAAAGGCTTCAGGCGCGACATTCTCGACCGTGATCCTGACTGGCTGATCGGCCGTCAGCTGTGGCACTCCGGTATCGGCTACGATTATATCTGGCGCAAAAACGCCATGTGGGTGGGGCTTCTCGACAATACCCTCACGTTTCACCCTGAAGACATATTCGCCCTTGCCGGGGTCAAAGCTGATCTGTGACCTGGATGACCAGCGACTGAAGGCATTTCGCGGCGTTGTCCTGAACGTATCAGGATGATTGGTCAGCCTGACACGGTTCCGGTCAATCTCGTTGGGATTATTGGTGTCGGCGTTTCGGTCGACAATCGTGATTTCACCATCGATGGAGACCGTTTCGCCAGGTTCAACGCTGAAGGTAAAGGCCGTGCTCGTAATTTCAGGTGCAACATTCCTGACCGTGATGGCGGCATTCTGGCGGCCAGTTGTAAAGCCGGGGCCGGGAACGCCAACGGGGCGACCCTCGACATCCACGCGAATATTGTAGTCACGGTCAGCCCGGATCTTCGCAACGGTGATGCGGATGTTTCCGGCGGCGGTGTTCGTACCATTAACCGTGTAAGCGGGTGTTGCTCCGGATTCGGCAATCGCACCTGCGCCCGTCACGGTGATTTTCGTGATTGTGACAGCCTTACCGCTGCGCGTTGTCGCCGTGACGGGAATATTGATGATCGCGCCCGGTTCGACGGGCCCTGGCGGTGTCACGGTGACTGAGGCGATGGGGTCCGCTGCGGGGTCACAATCTCTGTCTGGCGGGTCAGCACGGCTGAGGTCCCGCTGGAGTTCGCGGATCCCGTCCCTTGCGCCATCCAGGTTGCGCTCGGCGCGTGTTACGTCATCCGGGGGGATGGTCGTCTCGCTGCGGGTCAGGTCGACACCCAGTTCAATATTTCCAGTATCCTCATCTGAGTCCAGGAAGCCGAACTTTATACGGCGTCCGATTTGCCCTTCACCGGATCGGCCATACTGTTCGTTCTTTGTCTTTATTGCACGCAGCCGCATGCGCAGCCTCAGGTGTCGCGCGGCAAAGTCTGAGAGCTTTGCCTCGTCCTGCTTTTTGTTGGGTGTGGCAGGCGAGCACTGGTAACCGGACCGGACTGAAAAGCCGGCGACTTCGCCAAGCAACTCGCTGACATCATTATCAAGCTCGGTGAAGAGGCGCTGCAGCTCGCTGGCTTCAGACTCCGCGTTTGCGGCATTCTGCGGGATGAAGCATGCCGCGACCAGACAAAGAAATCCGACAACAAGTCTCATAACAGGCGTCCCGTCGCCAGCCGATCAGGAGGATGGATGAGGCGGCGCAATCCATGCGCGCCGCCTCTAACCGGGTATCAGAAGGTCTTGACGATTCCGATCCGGAAGGCGGTCTCATCAAAGTCGCCGTCATCAACCACCATGGCCGGACGATTGTCGACGAACAGGTCATCGCCAGAACGTGGGATGAAAACGCCCAGACCGTCGCCACGCGTGCGATATCCGGCATCGGCGTAAAGCATGGCATCGGGAACACCACTGGCATTGGTGTCGAACATGAAGGCTGCGCCGACTCCAATTCCGGCATACCACGTGATGAGGTCGTCTTCAGAGTTCACGTCCAGCTGAAAGTCAGCGCCCGTTCCGCAGGGAATGCAGATGAAGTCCTGACGCGCATTCAGTTCGAGGTTTGCGTGCTGAGCACCAAGCTCGACACGTGGCCACCATTTGAAATTCCTGTTCAGATAGAATGGCCGGAACAGATCTACTCCGAGATCGAGATAGTCACCCTCGATTGAGATACGTCGCGTATCAGAGATGTCTCCAGAGAAGTCGGGTGGCAGGGAAACACCTGATGAGGTTTGCTCAAGATGGGTGAACTCAAACTTCGGCGCCCATTTGATGCCACCAGCCAGGTCCCATTTATCCGCTGGAAAGAATGTCCCGCCGATACGCCAGAACTCGACTTCGTTCCTGACATTTACATCAAGCCCGGACGCGCCGTAGAGGATGCCGGTTGTGTCATCATTGGGATTGAGATCAAGATTGACATTTCCGGTCACGTCGGTGCCAGAGGCAACACTTCCACGGAATTCGCTGTCATCCTCCCCGTATTCATAATTCAGTGAGAAACCGCCAACACCTGGATTATTGTAGAAGAAGCCACCATTGACGGTTTCCAGCTCCGTTTCTGGCTCTGTCATGACAACAAAGCCTTCGAGCCCGCCTCGCAGCACCAGCCCGAAGCCAACTTCCGGCGTATCCACCTGGCGTACGCCAGCGCCAAGATGCAGCCCCCAGCCTGGTTTCTCAACCAGAGGATAATCATTCTCAACGCCGGCTGGTGTGCCGGAAATGGTCGTGGTTCCGGTGCCGACATCAATGCTGAGCGACTCCCCATCCAGGAGCGGTGGTGTTCCGATCACACTGGCGTCGTCGCCTTCGCCGATCGTCAGTGTACCTTCCATTGTGGCATTGTCTGACATGGTGATGACGAGGAACACCCTGTCATCGTCTTCATCATCGGGTTCAACAATTTCAATGTTTTCTACAGTTCCGGTCGCCGGTGCAAAACTGACAGTTTGGGTGGGCACTTCTTCTGCGCCTTCACCGGTCAATGTTACCGTCTGGACATAGGCAGCCTGGGCGGACATCGCCCAGAAGGCGGCGAAACCGCAGAGCAGGAGTGTTCTGCAAATGATTGAAGTCGACACTATTCGGCTCATTTCGGTCCCCTCTGGCAGGCAAGTCTCCGTCTTCCAGAGTAAGCACCTCGATCGACAACGCATGATCCAAATGGGCTATGAAATTCAGGGTTCACCTGATTTCAAAGCGGTTTTGGCCGCCTTGTTTATCGCAATTCTGCATTTTGCTGCTATGATCCACGAAAAGTGCACTGGGTGAGCGGTTTGCGTGAACAGCTTCTGGACGCGATTTATGATGCACCTCTGATAGAAAGAGGCTGGCAGCAGGCATTGCTGAAAATCGCTGATGCGTTCGGCGCAACAGATGCGGCGCTGTATGCCAGTGATGACAAAGGGCAGTCGCTTGCCAGGGCGGTTTCAGGTCGCCTCAGCCAGGAGGTCCATCAGCTATACTTTGACGATTTCGTCACGCGCGACACCCAGATCGTCCGGTTGCTACAGCTTACGCGGGACCAGGATATCACTGGCCTTGATCTTATCGAAGATGAAACTGATGTGCCTTGTCCCGTTCATCATGAGTATCTGATTCCCAATGGAATAGCCTCACAAATCGTATGGTTGCTGAACGGCCCGGGTCGAAGAAAACATACTTTCGTACTGATGCGCGACGACCGGTTTGGCGCCTTCGACAGATCAGCCCGGCGCCATTTCGGGCTGATCGCGAGGCATGTCAAGCGCAGCCTCCATATCGATACCGGTCTGCGAAAGGCCCGTGAAAGGGCACTTCGGGATGATGTGGTGCTCGCGCAAAATGAAATTGGATTGATAACGGTCACGCTGAGCGGTGAGCTTCAGGCACAGAACAGATATGCGGACAATCTCCTCAGGAACTCACCCGCATTGCGAGACGCCCTTGCAAGAGCACTGAAGACGGCAATGCAGGAGTTCTGGCAGGAAAGCCAGGCTCCGCTCTTTCAGGATCAGGTATTTGATCCACACAATCGCTGCACAGTGGAGATCAGCATCCACAGGCCTTCACATGCGAAATGCCAGGCGTTCAGCGAGGCACAACAAGGCAGAACTGTTTGCATGGTTCGGAAAATTCAGCCCAGCGTTGAACAGCGGCTCGCTTGTCTCAAGCAGCATTTTTCCCTGACCATGACAGAGATCGATCTCGCCGCACACCTGCTTGATGGCAGGTCTCTGGGTGAATTTGCCGTAGAGCACGGAAAGAGCATTCACACAGCCCGAAATCAGATGAAGTCCCTGTTGGCAAAGACACAGACAACACGCCAGGCTCAGCTTGTCGCCGAGTTGACCCGGCTGGTCCACGGAACGGTCGATCTCAACAGCAATGTGGCGGCCCGGCGCAAGTCATAGGTTCAACCGTGTTTCAGGTCGCACTGGCCGAGTACTGGACGGTACCGATGCCTATACGGCCATCTTCGCACCCGGCCTTGCGTTCCTGTACTCACTCCCACGCAATTTCGGTCATACAGACAATGTTCCGTACACGGCTCCGGGTCCTCACTCCGTGGATTTGATCGTCATTACAAGGACATTCAATGAAGCAACCCGGCGCGTGTGCCCGGTTCGCAGGATCGCGCCGCATTTGCCGGGCTTGCTCTAACGAACTGACAGCGTCGACAGTGACGGTGAGGCCGCCTCGTGCGCCCGGAGCTGATAGCCGGCTCATCCCGAAGGCCATTGTCAGACAGACAGAATTTCGAAGACAAAAATTCGCCACAAGCGGACGTTCTGGTCATGCCGCGCCCGGAAGTGGCGCGCAAAGCCGACACTCGACGCCGCCCGGTTCAAATCGCAAGTCAACGACGCCCGAAAACGCAGACGACAGGTTCGTCCTGATCAGGGACGACCCAAAGCCGCTCCGCGCAGGCGCCTGGACGGGCGGTCCCCGACACTCACGCCAGAGAAATTCGAGCCTGTTTTCGACATTGGTCCACGAGACCTCGACTGCACCGCCTTCTGCCGACAAGGCGCCGTACTTCGCTGCGTTGGTGGCAAGTTCATGCAATGCCAGGGTCAGCGCGTGCGCCTGGCGGCCATTCAATGCGACGTGTGGTCCGGCAATGGCGAGTTGCTCGCCTGTTGAGATGTGCGGGGCCAGTGCGAGCCGCGTGACTTCGAGAAGCGACATCGGTTCAGTTTCAGCGTCGATCAACAGGGTCTGCGCGGCCGTCAGAGCGCTCAGCCTGGAATTGAAGTCCTCTAAGCGGATAGCGTCGGTATCATGAAAGGACTTACGCGCAATCGCCTGCACAACGGCAATGAGATTTCCGATGCGGTGCTTGAGCTCCTGTGAAACCAGTTCCCGCCGAACGCTTGCACCTTCGGATGCAGCAAGCGCAGCGCGAAGTCCGGCGTTCTCGGCGACGAGTGCAATCAATTGCTCGGCTCGAAGCTGATCGCTATCCGGCGGCCTGGATGCCGGGAAACTGTATATGTTCAACGCATGCCTGGCCGGATTGGTCCAGGGACCCGAGGAAATGTCCCACAACGCCGACACGAACCATTATCACGGCGCGTGCCCATTCGCAATTCGCCCCTCACACGATGCAGGACGTCTGTTCCGGGCCAGCTACGCCCGGATGAACGCTGAATTCTCATGTCTCGTTTTGCGCCGTTTTCCGACGCTCGCAGGCGGAGAGCCATCCGGCAGAAATTCGCCAAAAGCAGTCACTTTGCGCGAATCGCCGAGTGGACAACCAGGAGCGAGCTTAAGACGCTCGACGAATGATCGATAAATGGCCGCTAAGGGAAACGGATGGGCTCGAATTTGGTCCTCACCGTTCAAGGCAACTCGCTGCCTTGTTTTGTTGGTTTCATGAACGGGATAAACTTCGGTACTTTCTGCTGGTAAGCTTGGTAAGGTGCCCCGATCTCCTCGACAAGGTCAGCCTCTTCGAAGGGCGTCGCGAGCGCGATGTAGACTAGCGTTGCGACCGCGAAAACCAGGTGACCAACCGTGAAGTGCGGAACAAGAAACGGTGCAACCATCCAGCCCAGGCTGATCGGATGGCGTACGATCGCGTAGAGGTAGCGCGCGCTCATGTCGGGGCAGGATCGGATTGTCTGGCGAAACACACGCCATGCCTGTGTTAGCCCAAGAAATGAGAAGTGACCAAAGTGGAAGGTCGCTGCCACCATCATGACCCAGACGCCTGCATATCCGGCACGTATCAGGTTGACAAAAAACGGGTGCTCGACTTGCCAGATTGTAATCGGAATTGGCTGCCAAAAGCTGACAAGGATACCGGTCATGAAGGCTGTCATGAAAAGATAGGTTGCCCGTTCGATAGGTGCCGGGATGATACGAACCCACCACCGTTTGAAAGCGGATCGGGCCGTGATGGAATGGTGGAGTCCGAAAATGGCGACGAGTCCGGTGTCGACAAGGACCCCTTCGATAAGGGACGGCGCCACTCCATCGCTTATGGCCTTGGGCACGCCGATATCTGCGAGGAAACCGACGATATACAAAATGCTCGCAAGCCCAACCAGGTAAGCCAAAAGCGCATAAATAAGCATCAGGATTTTTGTCATTGTCTGTCGTCTCTGTTGTTTTCATTTTGGGGTTCGGCTTTCACGGGTGACTCCCGGAACCGACCCAGAAACCTGATGCTTGGTTTCATTTCTGCGCGATGCTGCCAGGATCGTGCCGTCGACCACAGGTGAGCCCCTGGCGGGCGATCTCGACCTCATCCAATCCAGCGAGACAGGCCACATGCCGGTGATCCGTGCCGCAACACCCTCCAATCAGACGAATATTCGGAAGTCTCTGAAGCAGGCCATTGTGCAGGTCTCCGAGTTCAATCGGGTCTCCTGCATCAAGCTCTTCAGCTTCGTCGAGTTCGGCATGGGACAAACGGGATGCATTGGTCCGGAGCCCGCCGATACGCTGGCGCCAGCCACCATTCTCGTCGAGCGTAGAGCGAAAGTGATCCGGGTGAGCGCAATTGATCATGAAATAGGCAGCGCCGCCGCTGGTCGCCCGATCGACCATGTCGATCGCCTCTGCCAGCGGCTGGCCTGACGGCAAACAGCCGTCCGTCTCAAGCGTAAAGGAGATCACTACCGGCAGATCAATTTCGTTTGCCGCACGAATGATACCGATGGCTTCATGCGCGTCCGGTAAGGTCATTGCGCTGACCATGTCGACCCCGGCCTTTCCAAGCGCCTGAACCTGAGGTGCGTGTATGTGGAATGCCTCGTCCGGGTCGGGCGAGTTTTCGGGTGCATAAGCATCTCCGGATGGACCAACCAGCCCGTTCAGGATGATGGGCAACTCGGGTGTTTCATGCTTGCGACGAATGCAATCCACAAAGACTGCGGCTTTCCTGTTGATAGCGAGGACATCCTCCACGGACATGCCAAGCGGCCCTGCCCACGCAGTCCCTGCACGCCAGGTAGGAGCGTCCATGACATAACCGCGCCCGCTTGCTTGGGCGATTGCAATGAAACGCTCGAAATAGGCTGTCAGCGCCGATCGGCCCCGCTCTGTTTCCAGCAACGCGGCTGCTGAAAAGCAAGGTAATTCAAAGCCTTCGTCAAAGACCATGTAGGTTTCAAGACCTCCATCGGTCAGATAGAATCGTTTAGAGGATAAAAGTTTGTCGACACGCATTTCGGTCTCCTTGTTGTTGGAGCGAAGACATACCTCTTGCCGACAGCCCGCGTCGATTGAACCCGTGGTACACCTGTTGTTGATTTGTATTCCTCAACAAAAACCGTGAGTTACCTGTTTTTCCGGTCGTGAAATTCTCCAGCCGTCTTGCCTGAACAGCACCTTCGGTACACTACTCAGCGTTATGCGCACGACGATCAACACGCGGGACGCCATCCTGAACACTGCTGAGCAGTCGGTGCTGCAAAAGGGATTCGACGCCACATCGATCGAAGAGATCATTGCCGCCGTTGGCATTTCCAAGAGCGGCTTCTTCTATCACTTCAAGGACAAAAATTCGCTCGCCCGCGCGATGCTGGAGCGGTACATCGACGCCGAAGACCAGCTTTATGACGACCTGTTCAATCGTGCGAGAGACCTCGACGACGACCCGCTTCATGCCATGCTGATCGGCCTGCGCCTCCTCGCCGAGACGCTGGCTGATATGCCCAATGATCACCCCGGCTGCCTGATTGCAGCCGCTGCTTACCAAGACCGACTGTTTGACCGCGGCGTGACGGAACTGAACCGCGAGGCTATCCTGGCCTGGCGAAAGCGATTTCGTGTGATGCTCGAGGAGATTGCCGTCAAGTACCCGCCCGCAGAACCAATCGATCTGGATGCACTCGGTGATATGGTATCCGGTGTGGCCGAAGGTGGCCTGATCCTCGAACGCGTCCTGGGTGAGCCGGGAATTGTCTCTGGCCAGATTATGCAGCTGCGGACCTACATAAAACTCCTGTTTTCGAACACTCGCTGAACGCGTTTTCGCTATGCATGGATGTGAACCTTTCTCGTTGCGAAGCAGCTTTGGCGGCGAGCGACTGATTTGTGCCAGAACGAGCATGTCGCGACGCTTCGCACGATCGGCTCGGATTCGCCAAAGGCTGCCACTCAGCGGCGTTTCACGCGCTCCTGGAAGGCAGAGTGTCGTCAGACATCAAAACATCGAGACGATGCCGCAGCTTGGTGGCAAACAGACGGGGATCATCTAACTCAAGGACGCAAGACAACGAGACGTTCTCCATGGTCGACATGATCCGGCCTGTTGTTCGATCGCGCTCGTCCGCCTCTGTTCGTGCCGACAAGACTCCGGTTGCCAGATCCAGAACGAGCAACAGACGCTTTTCGTCTTTATCCGTCGGACCCGATGCCCACACGGCGGTCTGGCTTTCAATCATCTCTTTCATCATATCTCCTTCAGTCTTCGCCCTCTATCGAGGGGTATCTGCACTTCGCATCTGGCGTCTCGCCATCACCACTCACGCATGCCTGCGCAGCGACACCGCCCCGCAGCCGTTCCTCTCCTGCGGGGGAGAGTAGCGCAGAGTGTTTGATCAGGCGCCGCGTTCTCGCCGATAGCGGTCATTTGCAGCTGACTCGGCCTTTCAATATGCGTGACGTTTGACGAGATGCATCAAGGAACGCAAAATGATGCGGTCGGCGCAATGGAGGAACGCAAATGGAAGACCCGCTGAGCCGCTCTCACACCGCGCCAAAGTTCGCTGCGCCAGATCCCGGTGCCATAGCCAACTGGTACGTAGAGCACTTGGGCTTTCCTCGAAAAGCCGTTTTCGAGGCCGGGGCATATGCCATTGTCGGGCGCGGCGACCTGACGCTCCATCTCTGGAAGTGTCCTGATCGCCACATTGCTGAGAATACAGCCTGTTACACAGAGTTGCGAGATACAGATGTTCTGAATGCGCTTCATTCCGAATTGCTCGCTCGCTCGAAGAAGGACGGGTTTGCGCCGGGTCGAGTCGAGGCAGTGCCGAAGGATCAGAATGCGCATAGTATGCGGGAGTTTCACGTCTGGGATCCGGCCGGAAACCTGATCGGCTTCGGCGCTGCGCTAAGTTGACCTGAAGAGCGACATCCCGATTACCGTCAAGCAAGCGGAGGCGCTTTATGTCCGCGTCCGGCGAGGTCCAACCGGATCAGTAGCGTCCCTATGACCCGATTCGATATCAGATCGCTCTTTCGGCGATGCTGAACCGAAAGGCGACTAAGGGCCAAATGCCGTCATCCGACATGCAATACCGGACGTCAGCTTTCGGTTTCAACCGGGGTGTCAGGACAGTTATCCGTTATTCAGTCCCGGGCAGACTGGGCGTGTCCTGGCCGGATCTGCTGATCTGGTCTTCCAGAAGTCCGAAGAAGCCTGTGACCTTGACGATCTTCCCGGCATCATTGACCTCGGTTACGTCAAATCCAGCCATTAACAGATCCTGATCGAGATGGATCGCCCAGTGGTAACGGCAATGATTGTTCTGAACATCGACGCGGCTCGTTCTGGAATAGACGGCACCCGGAATTTTCTTTTTCACCGCATGAACCATCCTGATGAATGCGTCACGGCCCATGATATTATGATTTGGGTCAACGAAGTGGACGTTGTGTTCAAGCGCTGTTTCAGCAAGCGTACGCACGTCGCTCTCGTCAGGCGCATTCCATGCTGCCAGCATTCTGTCCAGATTCTGAAGATACGGTTCCATATTTCCCCCGGGGCTCATCTCGGAGCCTGAGCATAGACACCATTCTTCAGGATGTCTCCTGATGACCCGATGGAGCCTCAATCAACAGGTCTGCTACCGGCGTCATTGGAGAAGCAACGACAGGTTCTCCAATACGGCATTTCTTCGCCGGAATCTGACACCCCCCGGCACAAGCGAATGGCTGCTTGCGAGACGTTTCAGATTTTACCGAGGGATGGCGCTCAGGAACGCAAGTCGTGCAGGTTTCAGAAAGACGACCTTTGAAACCAATAGAAAAATGGCTTAATGGGAGACGCCGAATTTCTGTGCCGCCACTGTTACAAATTCGTCGAGGGAAACCCATTCCCCGTGTATGTAGCGCTCGCCATTCTGATAGCCCCACATAAAGGCATCCAGTCTTTCCGCGGGGGTGCCGTGATGACCAGGGCTGGTGTAATGGAAATCCCCTGACTCATACGCATATTTCTGAGCAATTCGCAGGCCGTCAATGGCAATACGCGTATTTCTTTCCTGGCCGCTCGCGACAAATCCTGATACCGCGTCGGCCATTAGTTCAATGTTTTTCGTCGGCCCACGCATACCTCGACTGTATTGAAGAATATGAGCGGTCTCATGCGCGATAGTTGCGTTGATAGCGGCCGTGTTCAGGTTATCCGTCCCCGGCACAGGCTCTGCCAGCTCAAGTATGAGATGCGCGCCATACACGACGGTGTAGTTTCCATAGCCGCCATTGATGGCCCATGCGTTTGGTGAACTTGCATCATCGTAAATGTGGTATTCCGGAATATTTCCTTCCGAAAGACCGAGGAACCGAGCCGTCCTGATGGTGTTATTGTGGAAATGTCGCCGGAAATTGAAGTTTCCAGGAAATTCGACCAGCCACAAATTCTGACCGCCAACAGAAATATTTCTGGCGCCACAGGCGACACCCGAATCTATTCTGATCTCCGCACCCGTAAAGGTAAGATCGGGAACCGATTCAGTCGAAGTGCTTGCGCATCCGAAGAGAAGTAGTGGCAGGCCAGCCATCGCCAGGACACCCGCAGTCATTCGCGATGCAGTCACCATTTTAACACGCTGCTCCGTATACCATGTTGAACCATAGAAGATCTGCCAAATGACGCAAAGCGGACTGTAGAAGGATCGGTTCTTTTTGCAAATTCAGTGAATTCCGGACTGCTTGTGCGAGTATTCCAATGGTTTTTCTGGTCCGGCGGTTTCTGGATGTGTTAATCCATGCGGTTCGCGTTATGGTCTGGTCGCTGGCACGAACGCTTCGTGCAAGCTGAACAACCGCTATAGTGGGGCAAGTTTGAGCTATCCATCGAAATCCCAATCGAAGCGCTCTGTTGCAATTTGGCTTCTGGTGATCGTTCAGGGCAGGATTTGTGGCACGATCTCTGCCCGGCTCGCATCAATGTGCATTTTTCTTCAAGAGCCTGAGCAACTCGTCAACATCCTGGACATCCTCCGCCGCAGCTTTTCCGATCGCCTCAAAGGCTTGTCGTATTCGGAGAAGATGTGCGCGGGCTTGCGGCAGGTATTTTCGGCGCTCCCTCACCAGTGCTTCGAGCAACATCAAGACCGTATCCGGTACACTTTGCGGGTCTTCGCCGGCCCAGGGGTTGATCCGGGCGACCAAGTCCAGCGTGTGATCTATGCTTTCAGCTGTGATGGACGTTACAATGTCAGCAGACAACGCCTCCAGGAAACAGGCGTCGCTGGCCGAATAAAGACGTCTCAGAAGCGTCTGCAGCTGTGTGTCATCAGGTCTGGGGATCAACTGGCGCATCGTCGTTCTGCAGGCGACTTCCATCAGCGCATCAGCGATGGCCGGGACATCGGCCCCGTCACATCTGATCGTGATTTCCCTGTGCCGACCAAAAGAAGACGAGTCCCTCGCGTCGAGGTCTGCGGCATCAGGTGACGCGCCATTACTGTCGATTAGCGTCTCGAACAGAACCCGGTCCCGGACCGTCATGAATCGAATGAGAATGTCGTCCGGTATCTCAATCCGGAATGCCAGGACGTGCCCGCCGCGGAATTCGAACTCCAGACTCGGAAACGACACGTCGCCGATTGGCGCGGCTGACATTCCGGCAGTCATTTGAAGGTCTTTCGCGGTGCCAAGACGAGCGACCAGTGCGACCATCACAGCCCAGTGAGTTGGGTTCCTGGCAAGGTGCGCTTCAACGGGTTCCGGGAGAAATTCTGACATGATCGAAGACGTGGCCCTGATGCACTAGCTCTCGGCGCCTTCTCCTGACTGGGATGTCAGCCTGGCGATGAACTTGTCTTCAGGGAACTGAAGCCACGCCAGAATCAGCCGTACATTTCTGTGGACCTGCTGGCCCTCGGGAGGTTGCAGCCAGGCTCTGATCTCTCCGCTCTCGCGGCCGCATTCGGCTTCGCGCTGCTCGATTGTCTGGCCCATGTCGGAACAGAGCGAAGTCAATGTATCCAGGATCTGAGCGTTGCGATGCATGGGTTTTCTCCGTCTTTCGTTGCGATCGTCGGCAAAAAGTACTTTACAACAGCAGTGCTGCGTAACCGACCGAAACCGTCATCACAGTGGAAAGATGACCTGATCTGTGAAGCACGGCCGTAACTTCTTGCTATTTGAACGGATCGTCATCAACCATTGTAGCCAGGTGATTGAATGCGTTTACCACCCGCTCAGGACGTGCGCAAAAAACTTCGACTTTTCTGGGAGTCGTCGTTCGCGTGCTTTTCTGCTGAGCGATTCCCTGAGGCGGCGTATATTTTCTGGTTTCTGAAGCAAAACCCCGGTCGCCAAAAAGTTCAACTGCCGCGCCATCAAAAATTTCACTCATTCGCGCGCCTTTCAGGTCCGACAAACTGAGTTGAATTTTATACTCGCTGTATCCGGGGTTTGTCGTGTCGCGAACGCCGTCGCCATTGAGATCAAAAAAGGTTTTACCTGACGACCAGACTTCAAGCGTCGTTTTCGACAGCTCGAGACGGTCGGTCCTGGTATCATTCCAGGACGCCCCTTCACAGGCATTTTTGATATACGTGGCTGTTTCTTCAAAAGACTGCGAATTCGCAGACAGCGGAAGTGTAACAGCGGTTACTGCAAGTGCTGCACATACCAACGCGATTTTCTCTATCTGCATCTTCGCTTTTCCCCCGATTTCAAATTTCGAATCTACTGCCAGATAAGTTCATCAACAACGACTTATGAGCCTGATCAGAACGGCTCATCATCGCTCGATCTGGCCAGTGTTGCCCAGTGCTCAAAGGCGCGCCTGATGCGTTCAGCGGAGTTACGATCCCTGATCGCGATGTGCGTAAAATTCTGATCTACCAGGCTACCGTCATCCCAGGAAAATTGCTGATCAACCGAAAATTTCACCGTTACAGAATAGCAATTTCCGATTGTTTCCTGGATTCTGCCGTCCGGTAACTCACGAATACTTTTCACTGGATTTCCGATGCTAAACAACTCGCCGACGCTAACCGAGTTTATGTGCTCGGGTGAGAAACTAAAGCCAGAGCTAAGGTCCCTATGCAGCTTCGCACCGTTCTCAATAATAGTTGTATCCTCAGAATAGGAGCGCGTAAGTCTGAAGAGCCCATCTACTTCGTCTGGGGCAAGCTGGTATGTAGAGCGCATGATCGTCGTTTCGTAGATTGCCCCACTTGCTTTCTTCCAATTCATGTCCGTTCTGCAATTGTGGCTCGCGGCTGGAATTTTTTCCGTCAGCCATGCGATCGTTTCAGCTTCATTTGCTTCCTGAGCGGTTGCGGGGAGCTGCATCACCATCATCAGGCTGAGTGCTGAAACAGCCTTGGCTGCGACTTTCGCAAAATGAACTGTCATCATGAATCATCCATCGCAACGCTGCGTACGATGCCATCCGAGAATGACCTCTTATGAGAAGCAATCCGTCCACGCATTGCATCAACAGCCTCATCGTAAGTTCCAAAACAACTGCTGACCTGTCCCATGGCCTGACCCCCAATATTGTGCTGAATCAGAGTCTCGTCATTCCATTGCGCGATCGGCATTCGCCGATTGCTTCCATCATCAAAAATGACGTTCGAGATGAACAGGACACTTTTGCTGTGAGCGGCAGAACCGTTGGCGTCCGTTCCTGGAATTTCACATATATTGTCCGGATCACCATAAATGCGGTCCTGCACACAGGAGCCGGCGACGAAAATATAACCCGACTGGCCGTATCTGCATTCTGCTGCGGCGGTCGCCGCAAACGCCACAAAGACAAGACACGCTGCGCTATTTCGTAAGACGGTCATTTCCTGATTCCTCTGGGTGTGATGCCTTTGTTTCTGCCGCAAACAACTCGCAGGACGCCTGCGCAGGACTTCCCGGTCCTCTGGTGTCTCTCTCCTGCAGGCACAGAGACTGACCAGGCCGTCCCAAACCTGTCAGGTAGTGCAGGTAACCTGTTCCTCTGTAAACATGACTATCGTCTGTCACCAACTGGATGATTTGGAACGGCGATGTCAAGTAGATGGCATTGTCAGCGACATCAGACATGAGGCGTGCAATCCTGGAGAATAGTCAGGAACATGGACCAGAACCTGTCGCGCTAATTCAGAAATTTGCCCGACATCGTCAAGCCTGGCATGCTGGTAATCCGCCACGAAACAAATGGACTTGAAAGCTCGAATTTCAGCGCTCAAACACTGCCAGGAACGCCTGGTCGGGAAGCCCTGGCCATCTGGCTCGAACCCGCCAGAACAGGACATCGACCACTCCCCGGCAAATGGCTGCTTATGAGTAAGTTGGACGTGCCGTGGCGCGATGAGGTGCAAGACGGCAAGTCGTTCGATCTCAGATTGGCCACCGCTAACGCCGCTCTTCGCGAATGGCGTGACTCTCTCGTGAATCAAGACCGTTATACTGGCCAAAACGGAGACTGGCTCGTACCAGGCTGACAGTCCCCTTACCGGGGCTGTAACGGCTTGCAAGTCTGGCGTAGTTCCTTTGCCAGGCCCTCACGATTGGGGACGGGATTTCAGAGCGCCCAGTCTCGCAATATTTTCAGGCGGCCACAGTTGAGACGTTCGGTAGTATTGATCCACAGCCGGGACACCTTCGGGAATTTTCAACCAGGTGACTTTCGACTCAACATAAATATGTACGCCCGGTGGAAACGCGCTCGGATCATCGAGCGTTCCAACCCGTACAAATTTTACAAAGTCACCAATCCCGCCATAGGCGTAGTGGCTCCACAGCGCGACATGGCAACTCGGACACCGCACAATTTTCTGCCCCTTTCCGCTGTTCGAGGGGGTGTTTACGGTTTCAGTATCACCGTCCAGAATCTCGACAAAGTCTGTCTCGATCAGCGCGTTCAGGGCAAACGCTGCCCCGGTTTCTCTTTGGCACCATCGGCAATGACAGCAATGAACGAACATCGGCGAACGTGTCATGCGATAGCGTGTGCGGCCGCAGGCGCACCCGCCCTCAATGGGATGTGTCATAATTTCGCTTCCTGCCTTTGAGCAATTTGAGATGCTTTGCCATGGTTAGGGTTTCTTGCCTGAGCAAACGACAAACTCGCCCGGAATTTCATAACCAGGCCGTGACGCATAAGGTTCAATCGATGCCAGATACGCCGCGTCAACGGCCTTCTTCGTCTCTTGGTCAAACCGTGCATACGCCATGGCAACCGGGCCACCCAGAAAAGCCGCTTCGAGCGCTTTCTGGTCGTCTTTATAGGATAGTCGTGTCTGCAACCGTTCCATATCAACGGCTTGAAACCCACCAAGCGACATTTCGTGCGGAAGACTTTCGCCTGTGCCAAGACGGAAGAAGAGCGGGCAGACATCTGAATTCACATGTGCGTCAACAATCGGAAAGATATCAGCCCAACCGCAATTTTTGCGCGCGCCCCATACGGCGAATACAGCGCGCCCGCCTGGCTTCAGTACACGGTAGGCTTCAGCAATTGCGGCGGTCGGATTCGGGCAATACATCAACCCAAGTGCGCATGAAACAAGATCAAAAGTCTCGTCCCTGATGCCGGTCAGCCGTTCGGCATCGGATCGAAACGCTCTGATATTTTTATAGCCGAGCACGTCCGCCTCTTGTTGCAGGAAATCAACCATGCGTTCAGACAGGTCGGTTGCGATGACCCGACCACCAGGGCCAACTGCGTCAGCAAGCGGGAGTGTAACAAGACCGGTGCCGCATGCCACATCAAGGACATGCTCGCCGAGCTGTGCATCAGCCATGTTGAGGAGACAAATCCGGGCCGGTTCAAGGCTGTCTCTCCAACCATCATTATAAAAAGAGGCAGCTTTGTCCCAACCATAACGCTGGACGCGGGTTTGCAGCTTCGGATTCATCAGGCAGCACCTTCCGGCATTGACATCAATTTTGAAATCGAGATCCTGGTGTCGACTGGAAAACGGCCCCTTATCGCATCCATCATTGCGGAATACCGGAGCGATGTTTCCACGACGCACGAGATATCCTCGGACGTGGCATCTGACGTAAGATGAATGTCCAGAGAAGCGCTTTCAAAGCCCGGTGCAGTGTCATCTGAAACACCAAACTGTCCTCGGGCGTCGACACGAGTTGTAAAGGTAACGTCGATCGTGTCGATCGCCACATCCATACGAGCGGCCCACATCCTGATGCCAATCGCAACGCAACTGGACACGGAAGCTCTGAACAGAGTGCTCGGCGAAGGCGCGATATTCTGCCCCCCCATCGACACAGGTACATCGGCGTACAATTCCCAGCCTTTTTCTTCGACAGAACAATGAAGGCCATTCTTCACACACGCAGAGCTTGCATGGTCTCTTTGTCCGATGTCGGGTCGTTTTTCGACGAGCGCCGCTGCGCGCTCCAGGATATTTTTGAGGGTTTGAGGGTTTGGCATTGCTTTTACTCCTGCCCTTGAGATTATGCCGCGCGGGCGACACCACCGGCGAGAAAGGTGGCAAGATGAGTGGAAAGCGCATGCGCGTCGTCGCCAACACCGTCGATAAAACCTGACTTGCGCTTACGCATGAACGCCAGGCCCAACGCATAGAGACCGGGCAACTCGAGCACCCCGCCATCATGGCGCAAATGTCCGTGCCGATCGAGAACGGGCAGATCCAGCCATGAATAGTCCGGTCGGAACCCAGAGGCCCATATCACAGTCTTGATTCCGCGATCCTGCAGGTCCATCGACAGGTCTGGCGCGTCAGGAACGCATGTCGGGCGCAAATCATATCGGGGATCCAGGTCAGCCGACAATCCTGTGAATTCAGCCCAGTCATCCAACACGCGAAGCAAACGGTTCATCTTCAGATCCGCGAGATGGCAAACATTCGAGAGTGAGCCTGAGAACTGGACACGGTTGTCTTGCATTGCCATTGTTCGGCCAACAATATCGACGCCGATAGATTGAAGGCTATTCAAGCCAATCGTTGAGCGAGATGGCCCTCCAATCAATTGCATTGACGGCAGACGGCGCACTCGGGCCAGATCGTCAACCTCATGAATGGTTGTATCAAAGATGCCTGCTTGATCCATCAACCACATGATGTCGCGGCCGCGATAGGTGCGCGGCATGCGGACGTGTTCGCCAACCGAAAGGGTTACATCACGACCTGCAAGCTGAAGCTCCTGAGCGATCTGGACACCACTGGCAGATGGCCCGACGACGAGCACGCCGCCATCTTCGATCTCGCCTGGATTACGATATTCCCTGGATGACAAGGATCGGGTTCCGGAAGGTAACTGTTTCCCAAAAGCCGGGATGCTCGGCGTATTCATTGTCCCTGAGGCCAGAACCAGCGTCCGGCAAAGCCAGTCTCCCTGATCAGTCTTGACGCAGTAGCCGTTATCGATGCGGCTAACATTCAGCACTTTTGTTCCGGTCTTCACAGGTGCGTCAATTTTACGGGCATAGGCATCAAAGTACCTGACGGTTTGACTCAGTGTCTTGAATTCATCGGGGTTGCTCTCCTCGTCGTCAAAGCCGGGAAGCCGGCTTTGCCAGTTTGGTGTTAGCAGGCGGAGCGAGTCCCAGCGTTCGGTTCGCCAGGCATTGGCTACATGACCGCGTTCCAGAACGATATGGTCAATGTTCTTCCGGGACAGACAGTAGCTCATCGCGAGCCCGGCCTGACCTGCGCCAATGATGAGTGCGGTAATACGTTGCATGAGACTCGCTCCAGGGTAGGTGTTGATAATGGCGGGGTTCAGGTAACCGTGACGAACACGTTCGTCGGGTTTGTGAAGATGTCGAAAACGGCTGATCGCTTCTGTGACTGAGCCACCAGGGCCTCGATCTCTTCGTGGCTCGCATCCGCATCGATATCATAATTCACGCGGACAGCGCTGAAGCCGTTGCGGGTCGACGGGTCGACACCAAGAATGCCGTACAGATGCATATCGCCTTCGAGCGTCGCCCTGACAGATCTGAGCCTGATGCCGCGATTTTCAGCAACCGAGGCAATGCCCGCTGTCAAACAACCAGCCAGACCCGCGAGTACGATCTCGGTGGGCGTCGGAGCTGCATCCGGTGCGGCGAAGATTTCGGGGTGATCAGTATCAATGGTGAATGTCTTGCTGCGGCTCTGTTCTTCACCGAGGCCAGAGAATTTATTCATTTCAGTGCGCGTGTGCACGCCGCCTTTCCATTCACTGGTCGCTTTCCAGGTGAATTCAGCTGCTTTTGGCGCAGCTTCAAACGCCTCGCGAGCGCCAAGAAGAGCCTCGACATTGACGCCATTGATAAGCGCTGGTTTCGTTTCAGTATGTGTCATCTGTTTTCTCCGTTTTGTGGGTTTCAGTGGTTCGTTGTTGAGTGGCCGTTTGGCCGTATTCAATTGGAGTCAGCCTTTTCGCCGAGAGGCGTCCAAGCCTGATCGAGAAAGGCTTCATCCAACGGAATTTTCGCGATTTTGCTGGCGAAGTTCGTCATCGTCTTGGCAGCGATGCCGAGGAGCAATTCGAGAAGTTGCGAGCAGGAATATCCGGCGTTCAGGAAGGTGATCGTGTCGGCTGTGCTCAATTGACCCTTGCGTTGCAACATCGCCAACGTTGTGCGACCAAGGGCCTGTTCGCGCGGATCAAGGCTGAAACCACCGCTCCTGACAGCATCGACAGTCTCAGCGTCGACGCCCTGCTGTAAAGCAAAGGTTGAGTGTCCAGCAACGCAATATGGGCATCGATTGTAAACGCTGGTCGTGAGAGCAACAATCTCGCGTTCTGCCGCCGAGAACGATGTCTCTTCAAATGCAGCATTCAACGACATCAACCCTTTGAATGCGCTGGGGACACGCGCAAACACGCCATAAACGTTTGGGATGAATCCCACTTCTGCTCTGATCGCATTTAAAGTGCTTTCAGAATCCTCCGCGGTCGTCATTTTCGTTGTGGTTACAGATTCGGTCATTTTGCTCATCTCATTTCGATCCAGGTGATGGAACGAGATTATGGGCCGCTCGATGGATCCGATACTTTGCGTTTCAGAGTATCTCACTTCGGAATCCGAAGTATCCAACTTCGCTAAGCGAAGTTACAATGAGGTCAGATGGAGAGAGCTTATGAAATACAGCCAGTTTTGCCCGATTGCTAAAGCGACAGAGATTTTGGGAGATCGGTGGACGTTCCTGATTGCGCGCGAACTCCTGATGGGCGCCAGCCGGTTTGGTGAGTTGCAGCGCGGGCTGGGATCCATATCCACTGCGGTCCTGACCGAGCGGCTGAAATCCATGGCTCGCGACGGTCTGATCATACGGCGCAAGATCACCGGGAAACGTGGCTACGAGTACTTTCCGACGCCAGCCTGCAAAGAGCTTCTGCCAATCATCGTTGACCTGGGAGGTTGGGGCATGCGCTGGGCAAAAGACAATCTGGTGGATGAAGACTATGATGTTGAGCTTTTGATGCTCTATCTGGAACGAAGCATTGTGCGCGAAATGTTGCCGGGACCGCAAACCATCCTGCAATTTGACTTCAGCGACCTGAAAAAAATGCAGCAGTGGTGGCTTGTCGTCAACGAACACAATGTTGAGGTTTGCGAAAAAAACCCGGGATATGACGTTGATGTCTATTTCAATTCGACCGTACGGGTGATGACCGATGTCTGGCTTGGACACAGAACATATAAAGACGCTCTCCAAACGGATGAGTTGGCAATAATCGGCGATACCTCGCTGACCAGATCAGTCAGCAAATGGCTGGCCTGCACGACATTCCAGAAGTAACCTCATATACTGCTTCCTCTGACTTCCAGCATGGATGGCGCAAGTGAGCCCTGGATGCTCGACCTCGGGTCAATGCGATGATCATTCAATCCATGGACCACCCCGACGGGGGCTGACCAGATAAAACGGACATTTGAAACTGGTTCAGAAAACGACAGTGAGAGACCAGGTGCCAACGTGGAACAGACTTTCGCGACAAAACCCGGGACCGGCAAAACAGGGCCAGGTGCCGTCATGGCCCTGGATTCTCCCGAGTGGCACAGGCTGTCGGACGTTCGCGCGCCCACTGGCAGTTCTCCATCGGCGTAAAACAGGCAATACCGTCCCGTTCGAGATCACCAGGCAGACCCGCGGGTCGATTTCAACATGGTGAGAAGTAAAGGAACACAAGCCGGCATATCCTGACGAGACAGTATGCCCGTCCCGTTGAAGCCTGGATTTTCTCGACAGGTCTACCGAGATCCTCCTGCGCGACACATTCCATGCGCCGAACCAAAGCAACTGTGATCTGCAGAAGGACTGGCAACCTGCGCGCTGTCCAGCTGCTGCCCGGTCACACAAAAATCGACAGCACGGATCGATATCTCGGTGTTGAGGTCGAAGATGCGCTTCACGCTGGCAGAACGTATCGAACTGTAAACTCCGTTCTCCACAGTTCTGGTGTCAACCCGCAGCCATTTCCCCTGCCGGACGCAAACGCAGGGTCACGCTGTTTGCTGCGCCAACGCGTACAGCGAAACCTTCAATGCGATGGAGCTGCCTGCAATCGCTAGAGATCCAACGTGGTCAATCCGGGGTAGGTATCTGGCCGCCGGCCAAGCGGCCAGTATAGCAACCTCTCCACTTCCCGGATTGGCAGGTCATTGATGCTGGCGTAGCGGCGCTTCATCAGGCCATCCTCGTCGAACTCCCAGTTTTCATTTCCATACGCGCGGAACCAGTTGCCCTCATCATTGTGGTATTCATAAGCGTAGCGGACAGCGATCCGGTTGTCCCGGAAAGCGAACAATTCCTTCACGAGACGGTACTCGTGTTCCTGACGCCATTTCGATTCGAGAAAGCGCACGATCTCGCTGCGTCCAGAGATGAACATCCGGCGATTGCGCCAGAGACTGTCAATTGAGTAGGCCATCGACACCTTCTCCGGATCGCGGCTGTTCCAGCCGTCTTCGGCAAGGCGAACCTTTTCGATGGCCGTTTCGAGGTTGAAAGGTGGGACGGGCTTGCGCATTGGTCTTCTCCGGAAATCAGGGCGGGATGGCGGCCTGGCCGAGCCAGGCCGCCGCGTGGTCGCTACAGGTCACCAACCGCTTTGTGATTGATGCTCGGCCAGGTTTTCTCGGCCCTGGCGATCGTGCCCTTGCGGTCCTTCTTGTACTTCTCGAAGATCGCAGCGTTGACGAAGAGATAGAGCTTGCCGTCAACGATATCGGCATAGTGCGGGTCGCCATCGAACTTCTTGCCGACCGCGACCGCGTAGGCGCAGAAGCCGCCATATTGCGGCTTGTATTTGGAAGGGTCCGCCTTGAAACGGCGGGCCGTGTCCTCGGAGGCGAAGTAATAGGCGACGCCATCGTTGACGACAGTGTGGGCGGCATCGCCTTCGGCAACCGCGTTCAGTGTCGAAAGGGCAACCGTGTCCACACCATGTACGCCGAGCGGAACGCCGGCAGCGGTGATTCCCGTCGAGACGTTGTGTTCGTCCTCGGCGAGGCCTGGCAAAGCCGGGATGAAAGCAAGGGCAAGCATGGTGCCGGCAAGAAGAAGTCTGTTGGTCATTTTTCAGTTCCTCGTTTGAGAGCGCTGCAGGTGCAGCGATGGGTTGAAGCCATGACGGTCGCAGGAGCAGCCAACACGGCGGGGCATCGGTCAGCGACATGCAAAGCCTGTCGCTGGCGAATGGGGTGAAGGCGCCCGGCTGGCAGGAGAGATGTGACGTGCGCCAGCCGGGCGCTGTCAGGTCATCCCGGCACAGGGGGAACGCCGGAATGATCTGAGGAGGCTGGTCAGTGGCGATACGCCGCCTTGATCGCCTTCACCGTATTGGCGGTGTTGTCGACCTTGCTTGCGATCATCCGGAAATTTGTGAGTGAGGCGTCGTAGCCATTGTAGTGCTCGGTGATCGCCCCGGCGGTCGCGTCGGTGACCACCATGACTTCGAAGCCTTGTTCGATCAGGCTGCGCATGTGCGACTCGGTGCAAAGGTTCGACGACATGCCCGCCAGGATGACTTTCGAAATTCCGGCCTTTCGCAGCTGAAGCGCGAGGTCATTGCTGTCGGGCCCATAGACCTTGTGGGGACTGGTCACGACCGTATTGCCGTTTTCGATATATGGTTTGTACTGCTCGAGCCAGTCGGCGCCAGAGCCTTCAAACCCTTTCAGGTCGAGCGCGCCTGGCCGGTCGAACATGCCGATCGAGTGCATCAGCGTTTCCAGTGCACCTTCGAATTTCCAGCGATGGTCGTGTTCATAGTAATAGTGCGGCGAAATGAAGAGCGGCATGCCGGTTTCCTCGGAAGCCCTGAACAGAGCGTCGATGTTCTGCACCGTTCCGTTCTCGGTAATGCTCTGGCCAACGACACCCCAGGTGACGCCCTCGGGAGAGAGGAAGTCATTCTGAGGGTCGGTCACCACAATGGCGGTCTCACCGGCGACGATGTCAAAGCCTGGCATGGGCAGTCCGTCATTGACAGGCGGCAGCGAGGCGGTTGCAGGCCGGCCCTTGCCATCCTGGGCAGACGCGGCCCCGGCAAAGACGGAAATCGCAATCGTTGCGGATATGACGATTGTCATGATCGGGTCGGGTTTATCTTTTCGGTCGTACATGGCAGCAGGTCTCCAGATCGGTTATCACAGACCCCGAACCGGTCCGGAGTGAGGCTATGTGGCCGCCTGTCCGCAATCTGGTTCAAGGTGTGGTAAAGCTATCGGCGGACAGGCCTGCCGGTATTGACGGCGCGCGACAGGTTTTTGACCGCTCGCGTCAACCTCCCGCCCCGAACCATTTGAACCTTCGGGAAAAGCCCCTAAAGTGAGCGCACTGAGGCGTGGGGATGGGGCGCGGTTGCTTTGGCCGCGGACAGATATGGCGCAGATATCCGCACTGTTTGCGGTCAGGATGATTGATCAGGCCGGGCCGGACCTCGACCGGGCTGCCCTTTTCAGATCCTGCGGCCTCGACATGTCCTCCCCGCCCGACCCAACCGTCATGGTCTCCGATACAGACTATTACTCCCTGCTTGAAACGATCGCCGAAAGAGAACAGCCCGATATCGGTTTCCACATTCGCGTCTCGCAATCGATAACCTGCGCGGATCTTGGCGCAGTCGGACTGGCCTGGAAGTCAGCGCCGGACCTTCGCCGCTCGTTCCAGCGGATGGACCGGTATGCCAGACTTTATAATACGGCATCGACGTTCAAGCTCGTCGACAATGGCGACACCTACCTCTGGACGCACAAGCGGACCACGCCGGACCGCCTGGGAATGTACCTTTCGAATGAGGGGGCCCTGGCCACATATGTCAGCATCTGCCGTGAAGCGACCGGAGCCCACAATCGTCCCCAGTCAGTACAGTTCCGCCACCGGCCTTTTGGCAGCCAGAAAGCCCTTGAAACGTATTTCCGGTGCCCGGTGGTCTTCGGCGCGGATATCGATGCCATCGTCCTGCCGGCCGAGCGGCTGGACATGCCCAACCTCGTCGGTGACCAGAGTATCTGGAAGTTCTTCTCCGAGCACATTGAAGAGACGCTGGCCGATGACAAGGTGTCCTTCGAACGCCAGATCGTGTTGCAGATTGCCGACATGCTGAGCGATGGCGTCCCACCGGTCACGTCTGTCGCGGCCAGTCTCGGCATGAGCGTCCGCACTTTGCAACGGCGTCTCGCCGATGCAGGTGTGACCTACCAGCACCTCGTCAACCAGGCCCGGCTGGAACTGGCCCAGTCGCTCATGGGTGGAACCAGATACTCCCTGGCAGAGATTGCCTTCCTGACAGGATTTTCGGAACAGAGCGCCTTTACCCGTGCTTTCAAGCGCTGGGTCGGCAAGACGCCTGGCGCGTTCAGGAGCGAGGCTCGCGCCTGAACCCCGTTCCCGACATGTGCCAGCATCTGATACCATAGATCAGAACCCTGGCGGCCTCGGACATCGATTCCACTGAGGAGATTTCCGATGCGACGACTGTCCACCATTTCCGTCTTCGCTTGCCCTGCCCTTTTTTCCGGCGATCCGATTGCCGCTGCTGATGTGGGACACGCCCACAATCCGGCAGATACAATATCCACGGCGTCAGACCATCCTGACAGCCACCGGCATTTCGCGCCCCGGCACCCCGACGGACAATGCGCACATCGAGTCCTTCAACGGATCGCTCCGGGACGAGTGCCTGAACATCAACTGGTTTGCTTCCCTGGCCGAGGCAAAGCGGCTGATCGAGGCGTGGAGGCGCGACTACAATGAGAGCCGGCCTCACATGGCTCACAATGGGCAATCTCCATCTGAGTTTGCCCGCAACGTCGGCCTATGCCATGGTGGCAAGGTCAAAATCGCTGCTGGATTTGAACGCCAAGGTCGGACCACCAGAGCCAAGCACTTCACAGTTGCGGACCAAACTAGGGGTTGGACTTCAACTTACTTTCTGTGTTGCCGCCGACAGAAGCTCCAAGGCTAACTGGCGGTCTTCATCAACCACAGCACGTGCGAGAGCAAGCGCACCAATGGCGGCAGACAAGCGGGAAATTACCTCTGCGCGGTTCTTCGCAGCACTGCCACACGCAATATATTCGCGCAGCCCTGATGCAAAGGCCTTGCGCACAGACTCAGGCTGGCGCGTCATTTCGGTTGCGGTCGCGGCGAACGGGCAACCCTTAGCGATATTATCGAGATGCGCCTCGCTCAGATAGGCTTTGAGAAATACGTCGATCCCCTTCGCTTCGACAGTCCTGGCGAATAAATCGTTAGTCTGTTTGATCGCTTGATCCAAAGCTTGCGCGGCCAGGTCTTCGCGCGATGTGAAATGGTTGTAGAAGCCGCCATGCGTCAGACCCGCGCCCGCCATTACTTCTGCCACGCCAATACCTGATGGGCCCTTTTCGCGGATCAGGCGAGCTGCGGCGTTGAGAATAGCCTCGCGGTTCTTTGCCTTCTGCTCTGCTGAAACCTTCATTCTCAACTCCAAAAACTGAATTACTCGGCACATCAAAGTCTGAGCATATTGCTGATCAACGTCATCATAAGTTAGCCGGCTTGGTGGCGCAACTTGATTGGATGGCCCTGCGCGGGCGGAACGGCTGGAAAAGGACCACTCAATTTTCCGTTGACCACAAAAATGATAGCTGTCATTAAAACTATTAATGATAAATATCATCAAAATGGTGATTGTCGGCCGATTAGTCCTCAAGCGATGGAGAAAGACATGATTAACAGGCGCACTTTGATGGCTACGGGCGCACTTGCCGCGGCAGCCCTCGCCGCCATGCCGGCGTCAACAGCGTCGGCGGAGAACCATGCGAGTCAGGCCCTGACCGCGCAGAGTCGAACCGTTGAGATTGAAGGTGGCACAATCGCCTATCGCCGGTTTGGCCAAGGGCGGCCTTTGCTGTTCATTCAGCGCTTCCGCGGCGGCATGGACGATTGGGATCCGGCGCTGCTTGATGCTTTGGCGCATGGTCGTGAAGTTATCCTGTTCGATAGTCTCGGCGTATCAGAAAGCACCGGCGAAACGCCCTCCACACTCGAAGGAGCCGCAGATATCGCCGCGCACCTTATCGCGGCGTTGGGGTTGGATAAGCCGGACATAATCGGCTGGTCGATGGGCGGTATGACAGCACAGATACTGGCCTTGAGATATCCCGATGCGATTGGAAAAGTCATTCTTGCGGGCACCACTCCTGCAGGTGGAACTCCGGAATTCACACCCCCTTCACAGGATTGGTTCGCTGTTGCCGGCCAGCCGCAATACACAGTCGATGATCTGACGTTTCTGTTCTTCACCGATACACCGGCTGGCCAGGCCGCTGGAGCAGCTTCGGCAGAGCGTATCTCGGCCCGACGCCCGGCTCAGGAAATGAAAACAACGCCCGCGGTGATGGCTGCACAAGTCGCTGCAACTACATCTTTCCTGAGAAACGAAGGCGGCTGGTACGAGCGTTTGCCTGAGATCAACACAGCAGTTCTGGTCGCAAACGGGGACCGCGACGCGTCGTTTCCGGTGATTAATTCGGTAATCCTCGCTCGCGAAATTCCCGGCGCTCAACTCGTGATCTATCCCGATGCAGGTCACGGCTTCCATTTCCAATATGCCGAGCGCTTCGCTGAAGACGCACTGCAATTCCTGAACGATTGAGCCTGCTCGCGCCGTCAGCCCAAACCACCTCTGGAGTGTCATACATGCCTGCTACCATTGAATTATTCTATGATTTCCGCAGCCCCTACAGCTATCTCGCATTTACTCAGCTAGTTAGGATAGATGCAGAACTGATCCTGCGGCCAATGTCGCTACTGTCGGTGATGGAAAAGGTTGGCAACGTGCCGACCACTCTCACCTGCAAGGCCAAGGGAGACTATGCGCGGGTCGATCTGGGTCGGTGGGCTCATCGTTACGGGGTGGCACTTAACCCTTCGGATATGCGTGCAAATGATGGCGATGCCTGTTCGCGCGCTGTTCTTGGTGCCGCATCGACCGATGAAGCGATTGCTGTGACCCTGGCGCTCTACCGAGCATTGTGGAGTAAGGCCGTCACTCTGGGCGATTCGGCTGCCGTGGTTAAGACGCTAAAAGATGCTGGGGTCGACACGGCGACGATTGCCACGCGCATTGATGGTGCTGAAATCGTGGATAAACTCGCAACCAACACCGAGGAAGCGGCGCAGCGCGGCGTGTTCGGTTCGCCCACCATGTTCGTCGGCGATGCCATGTTCTTCGGCAACGATCGGCTTGACTTTGTCGCGCAGGAACTCGCGCGGCAGGATCAGGCAGCATGAGGGACAAGCGACCGCTAGCGTTGATAACCGGGGTGGGCCCGGGCACCGGTTCCGCGCTGGTAAAGCGCTTCGCCGAAGGAGGCTACCGCGTCGCCATGCTCGCACGCGATGCCGACCGACTGTCGCAGTTAGCCGATGAAATCGAAGGGACGATCGCTGTGCCATGCGATGTAACCGACGAAGCTGCGTTGGCGCAGGTGATTGCAGATGTAGGCGCTCCTAAGATCGTCGTTCACAATGCCGTTGGCGGCGCATTCGGAACCTGGGACCAGATTGAGACCGAAACGCTGCGCCAGAATATGGAGATTAATACGCTTTCACTTCTCCATCTCGCCAAGTTAACGGCTCCGGCGATGATCGAAGAAGGTGAAGGCGCTATCGTAGTAACTGGAAACACTTCAGCTCTTCGCGGCAGCGCGATGTTCGCCGGTTTTGCCCCCAGCAAGGCGGCCCAGCGTATTCTCGCCGAGTCGCTGGCCCGCGATCTTGGACCCAGGGGCGTACATGTCGCTTACCTGATCATTGATGCCGTTATCGACGTTCCCTGGGCGCGCGCGCGCTATGCGGAGAAAGCTGATGACTTCTTCATTTCGCCCACCTCGATCGCAGCGGAAGTCTATCATCTTGCGCATCAGCCGAAAGATGCCTGGTCCTTCCTGGCTGAAGTTCGCCCCTTTCATGAGCTATGGTGATCCGATGACAGATAAATCCGACATTCCTCAAACCGGACTGGACCAGGTGCTGGCAATGATTGCACGCGATGCCGGGGCGCCGATCGGCGAAACACTCGGCTTCTCGATCATCCATGCCGAAGATGGCAAGGTGATCGTCGAAGGGCACCCTGACCACCGCGTATACAATCCCATGGGCAGCGTGCATGGCGGATATGCGGCGACACTTCTCGACACCGCCTGCGCCCTCTGTGTACATACGACCCTGCCAGCGGGTCGTGCACACACGACACTCGAGCTCAAGACTTCATATCTGCGCGGGCTGACCGTTGAAAGTGGTCCGGTGCGCGCCACCGGAAAGGTCATATCAGCTGGCCGCCGCGTCGCCTTCAGTGAGGCGTCCCTTGAAGATGCGCAGGGTCGCATTTGCGCAACCGCCACATCGACCGTCCTGCTTTTCGATGTCGCCCCGGACAGCCCGAAGGCGTTCCGGGCATGACCCATCCGCGATCCGAACCTTCACAGCTTTGCTTTCCCCGCGCCTCCATAGGACCTCGACATGACAACTCGTGACATCATTCTCGCTCACCCCGTCCGGACGGCGATCGGAACTTATGGGGGGTCCCTTAAAACGGTCCCGGCAACGGCGCTCGGTGCGGCCGTTATAGGCGAAACTCTCCGGCGATCCGGACTGGACGGTGAGGACATCGGTACGGTCGTCATGGGTAATGTCGTCCAGGCTGGCAATCGGATGAATCCTGCCCGCCAGGCCTCAATCGGCGGTGGCTTGCCGGTTTCTGTACCCGCCATGACGGTTAACCGTGTCTGCGGGTCCGGAGCCCAGGCAATCCTCACGGCCGCGCAGGAAATTTCCAGTGGAAGCGTAAAGGTCGCGATCGCCGGCGGCATGGAGAACATGGATCGTGCCCCCTATCTGCTCGACGGCGGGCGTTGGGGTTACCGCATGGGTCCGGCTGAAATCATGGACAGCATGCTCACCGACGGTCTCAATGACGCCTTTTCCGGCAAGCATTCCGGCTGGCATACAGAAGACCTTGTCGCCAGCATGCAGATCACGCGGGACGAGCAGGACGCATTCGCTGCGCGCTCGCAGCAGCGTTTCGCAAGTGCACAGGCCGAGGGCCATTTTGCCGATGAAATCGTGACCGTTGAGATCAAGGGCAAGAAAGGCACGGTAGCCTTCGACACGGATGAAGCGCCGCGCCCGGACACGACAGTCAATACGCTTGCCAGGTTGAGGCCGGCCTTCCGGCCTGAAGGCACGATCACGGCCGGCAACGCGCCGGGACTCAACGGCGCAGCGGCGGCCATGATTGTTGCGGAGCGCAGCTTTGCAGATGCGAGAGGTATCGAACCAATGGCGCGGCTGGCTGGATATGGCATTGCCGGTGTGGAACCAGGCATGTTCGGAATGGGCCCCGTGCCCGCCGTCCGCCTGGCTATCGAGCGGGCTGGCTGGCAGCAAGGGGACATCGATCGGATTGAGATCAATGAAGCGTTCGCGGCCGTTCCGCTCGCCGTCGCCAAAGAGCTTGGGCTGCCACTCGACATCATCAATGTAGAAGGTGGCGCAATCGCGCATGGACATCCAATTGGCGCGACAGGCGCGATCCTGACGACCCGCCTGCTGTACAGCATGAAGCGTGACGGCCTCAAAAGGGGCATGATCACGCTCTGCATTGGCGGTGGTCAGGGCATAGCCGTCGCCCTGGAGGCGCTTTGAAGGTCGCGAAGAGAGAGAATTGAACAGCGCCGGGTTTGTCGGCGGCCATTTTCTTTGAGAGCGTGGACCCATGACAGAAAAGAAGCAGAGACCTCCTGACTGGCCAGAGGTGCGTGAGCGAGCCATTCGGATGGTGATGGAGCATGGCGGGGGGGCAGTGTCGGCGGAACCGGGCTTGAGAAGGTCGATCCAGCGACGCAGCCTCTGCAAATGGCCCAGAATACGTTTCGCTATTTCAATACCTCGCCCGACATCATCCAGCTTGGCGTGTTGTTGTGCATCCGATTTCCTCTGTCGCTTCGCAATATCCCAGACCTGCTTCATCGTGCCCGCGAACGTCCACTCATGGCGATTTTCTGCCTGTCGATGGAAGCTCATCGATCAGCAGCAATGGGCGCAGAACCGGACATTCACTAATCCGGATGCTGGGCAAAATCGATCTTGAAACCTGCACGGTCCTATTCATAGGCCAACCGCGGTCTTTATGATAAAGTGAACTAATGAGTTACGATGTTGGTTCTGGTGATCTTGTGCTCTGCGTGAATGCGGCGCCGAACCACGTGACCGGCCAACCCGTGCCTCTCGTCGCGGGAGAGACATATCGGGTATGGACGGTCATGGAGTTTGCCTGCCCATGCGGACGGTCCGACGCTTTACTAGACGTCGGCATTGACTTTGCTTGGTGCCAGTCTCGCTTCCGGATCCTACCCAAGCCAAAGGCGAAGACCACGACGCGTCGCATCTCGGCACCGAAAGAAACAGAAACCGTGTGACGAGTCTTACGGCGCCTTGGGGCGCAAAAGCAGTCGAAAGAAATTTTCCCGACAGAGGCAATTCTCGGCCCTTTGTTGCCGTTTGCCAAGACAATGCTAAATGGCTTAAATCACCCCATAAAATGGACGCTTCTCATCCCCAGTTTTTCGATGGTACACTAATGCGTTTATCTTGCTTGGATTCTCACAATCTGAAAAATCCGAGCCCTTCAAACAACTCTGACTTTGTTTGCTCTGTTCGATTTAGAGCTTTTCTAGTGCCCTCTCGTACCATATCGCGAACATCGTCGGGCCTTTGTTCAAATTCTGATCGACGCTCGCGAATAGGCTCCAGAAGGTTCTGCAGAGTTAGATCAAGAAGACTTTTTAATTTCACATCTCCGAGACCACCTCGACGATACTGACATTTTAGATCTTCGACCTCCTCGACGTCATCGTGAAAGGCATCAAGATACGTGAACACCACATTTCCCTCGACCTGCCCGGGATCATCGACCCTGAGGTGATTTGGATCTGTATACATCGCCTTTACGGCGGATGATATTTCGGCGGGGTTCGCGGATAAGTTTACAGAATTTCCTGCGGACTTACTCATTTTCGATACGCCATCAACGCCAGGTAAACGTCCTGCCTTGGGCACGATTGCTTCGACTTCTTTGAGTAGGTCTCGATCCGCAATCGAGTTGACCTTACGAATGATTTCGTTCGTTTGCTCAATCATAGGGACCTGGTCTTCACCGACTGGCACCACTGTGGCTTTGAATCCCGTTATGTCGGCCGCTTGAGCTGCCGGGTAGCAAAGGAACCCTGCCGGAATACTCTTATCAAAGCCACGAGCGCGTATTTCTTCTTTCACTGTGGGATTGCGTTGCAGTCGCCCCACCGAGACGAAGTTGAGATATAGCATTGAAAGTTCTGCAAGTGCAGGCAAATGAGACTGAAGGCAAATCGTCGTTTTCTGCGGGTCAATGCCGACCGCGAGATAATCCATCGCCACTTCTAAAACGCTGTCCTTCACTTTGCCGATCTGACCAATATTGTCGGTTAGAGCTTGCGAATCCGCGAGCAAAATAAATTGCTCGTGCGTCTCTTGGTATCTCAAACGATTTTTGAGAGAGCCAGCATAATGGCCTAAATGAAGCGGGCCGGTTGTGCGATCGCCCGTTAGAATGACTGGTTTTGACATTGTGTTCTCCTGGGGTTTTGGGAACACCGCAGGAGAGGAAACAAAAAAGGCCGCCCATGCGGCGACCCAATTTGAAATCAAAAAGTTAGGCCACCCGATTATCGGATGTGCCACCAAGCGACGTTTTGATTGCTTCGTTTAGTCATGCGCATTGCGTACATGGCAAGACTATCCGCGTCAACTTTTGGGGCGATGTCTGATCTGATGAGGGGCTTAACACACCTCAAGTAAGACACTGGTCACAGTGAACCGGATGACGGCATCTGGCGAGTTCCAGCCTGATGGCAAAGTCTTCCTAAATGAGCATTGTTGGCCCAACTGCGACGGTGAGCTTGGCCTACAACCGGGCTCAGTCGTGAAAGGCGGGATGAAAGCTAAACCGGCCTACGGGGGCGGTACCAGCGAGCTGCAGAACCATGAAATATTCAGGTGGTTCTTTTTCGGGCGTCTGCGCAGGGGCGGGGAGGAAGCCATGTCGGGTATAGTAGTTGGGGTCGCCAACAAGAATACAGCCCCGGGCTTTTCTGGCCGTCATCCAGGCTTTGGCTTCGGCGATCAGCTGTCCTCCGATGCCTTTTTTCTGTAGCGCCGGGTCAACGCTTATAGGACCGAGCCCATACCAGCCCGCTTCTCCGCTTTCGTGAGTGACCGGCGACAGCGCCAGGTGGCCGACGACTTTTCCTCTCTGCTCTGCGACGAGTGACAGACTTAGCGCGCCTTCGTCACGCAGAACATTGATCAAGCGTTGCTCATCGCCGGCGGCAAATGGCATTGTTGCAAAGGCTTGCTTGGTTACATTGTAGATTGCTCGCTGATCTATTGGCTCTTCTGGCCGTATCCGGATATCCATGGGTTGAATCATTTTCAGAATGTCCGTTGCGCGAGGTCGGTTCTTGCGTGCCAGAAAGATAGGCGAAGAACCTCAGCCTGCCTACCCCGACTTCTACCGCTATGGCCGCTTTCGGCGACTTCCAGCCAGATGGGCCAGGTCTTCTCGAAAGAGCATTGTTGGCCCTTTGCGGACGCAGACCACTACGAAATCGCGCGTCTGGCTTCGGGTCTACCAGCGATGATCGAAACTCAGCCTTCATGTTCCGGCATCGATGCGATATCCTCACCGGATGGCGGAGATTACATCACTGTACGTATACAAGGTCGTGGAGCAGGCCAGCGACGGTCTCGAGACGCGAGATCTTGTCGAAGGTCTGGGTCTCAACCCCGATGGCCCCGTTGATCCGTCCCAGATGGTGTCGTCTACGGATTACTATCGGTTCTTCGCAGAGCTGTCCGCAAGAGATCCGGACGGTCTAAGACTTCCGCTCAAAATCGGCGCGGCCATGCGCATTGACGAGTACGGCGCATTTGGACTGGCCTGGAAATCGGCGCCCGATTTGCGCGGCTCCTACGTGCGATCGGAGCGCTACGGCCATGTCCTTGGCAGCGCTGAAACCTACGCCTTGGAGCAATCCGACGATGGCGTCTTCTTCAGTCTGGACAAGGCCGGCAATGGAAGTCTTGGCATGTTGCTCTCCAATGAAGCCAGCATGTCTGCGGTTGTCGCGATCAGTCAGGAAGTGAACATCGCACCATTCCTGCCGAAGGGCATCTTCTTCAAGCACCCATCACGGGGCGACGTCTCTGTGTACGAGGCGCACTTCGGTTGCCCTGTTCACTTCGAGGCACAGCGCGATGCTATTCTGGTGACCGACGACATGCTGTCAGTGCCCAACAAGTTGGGCGACGAGACCATCGCCCGGTTTTTCGACCGACACCTTGCGACAGAGCTGGCCGCTCTGGCAGACGACACGGGATTGGAGCAACGATTCAGGATTGCGGTGTCCCAAACCCTCAGTGAAGGCGTGCCAACCGTCACCGACATCGCCAGCCAACTCGGCATGAGCGGGCGAACCCTGCAGCGGCGCCTCTCTGACAAGGGCGCCTCATTCCAGAGCCTGGTGGACCTGGCGCGCCGTGAGCTTGCCGAGCAGTTACTCAAGGACACCGACTACAGCCTCGCAGAAGTGGCGTTTCTGACAGGTTTCGCAGAGCAAAGCGGCTTCACCAGGGCATTCAAGCGCTGGGCGGGTCAAACGCCGCGATCCTACAGGCTGGGCGGCGACCCTGCCTGACAAGGTTTTGGCGCGATCGGCCAAAACCCTGGCGCATAACGGCAAGAGCGAACCACGCCGCTTCTCTATCCATTGACTTGCAACAACCCGAAAGGAGCAAGTTGATGAACTTCCTGCATAAACCCAAACCGCTTACCCTGGTGCTCGGCGGCACCGGCAAGACAGGCCGCCGTGTGGCGGACCGCCTGAAGGCGGTGGGCGAGACCGTCCGTATCGGGTCCCGTTCGGCAGTCCCCAGCTTTGACTGGGACAATGAGGCGAGCTGGGACACAGCCATGAAAGGGGTAACAGCCGTCTATATTACCTACGCGCCTGACCTTGCCTTCCCAGGGGCAACCGATGCCATTCAGGCTTTTGTCAACAAGGCGAGGAAGGCTGGCGTGAGGCGGCTCGTGCTCCTTTCGGGCCGTGGCGAGGAAGAAGCCCAGGCTTGCGAACGCATTGTCCAGACCTCCGGCATCGACTGGACGATTGTGCGCGCGAGCTGGTTCAACCAGAACTTCTCAGAAGGCGCCTTCATCGACATGGTGTTGAACGGTGCGATCACGCTGCCGGCTGGCGATACGCCGGAGCCTTTCGTCGATGCAGATGATATCGCTGATGTCGTCGCTGCAGCGTTGACCCAGGAACACCACGCAGGAAAAGTCTATGAGGTCACCGGTCCAAGGCTGATGACACTAGCTGATGTGGCCGCAGACCTGTCCGACGCCACGGGCCGCAAGATTACCTATGTGAATGTGCCCCATGACGGCTTCATGGCCGAAATCGAGGCGTCTGGCGCACCAACGGAGGTGGCCTGGATGCTCGACTATCTCTTTGCCACCGTCCTTGATGGACGAAATGCCAGCCTGACCGATGGCGTAGCCAGGGCCCTCGGCCGTCCACCCAAGGACTTCGCTGCCTATGCCCGCGACGTGGCCCGCACCGGAGTCTGGGAGCGCGCAGCATGAAGCAGGTCATCACACGAACCTTGCTTGCCGGATCAGGGGCGCTTCTCGGCGTCATCGGCGCCGCCATGCTGACGAAAACGGCAGCGTTCCTTGCGATGAGCGATGTGGAGATTGACCCCGATCCAGGCCTTCTGTCAGAGCTCAAGGCACCGAGCGTCCTCCTGATCCTTGCCGGAACGTGCATGCTGGTGGGGAGCGTTCGAAGTCGATTTGCGGATCTGGGCCTTGCGGTCGGCGCGGTCGTTTATGGCAGCTACGGCGTCGCGAGGATTGCGGGCATGGTGATCGACGGCCTTCCAACCGGCTCACTGCTCATCGCGACTCTGATCGAACTCGTCCTGGCCGCGCTCCTGATGGCGCTTCGCCTCTCAAGACCGAACGCGCCTCAAGCCGGGGCCCAGCAACCCAAGGCAGCTTGAACTGGACCGCCCGTCGTGTCGGGGCTCGGACATCTGAGCGCCCTCACATACGCACAAATATTCTCTCAAGGATCACTCGACATGACCCATGACGCGCCCCTCTACCTCTCGCTCTTCCTTGCCATCTGGAGCGCCGTTGTCGGCGGTGTGTTCTCGGCCTTTTCCGAATTTATCATGCGCGGTCTGCTGCGCGCCGCACCAGCCGGCGGCATTGAAGCCATGCAACACATCAACCGCACGGTTCTGCGCTCGCAATTCGTGGCCGGCATTCTGGTCATCACGCCAATGTCGATCGCGATCGGCATCTACGCCGCTGGTGCTCTGGACGGGGCGGCCAAACTGGCTCTCATCGCCGCGCCCCTGTTCTATGTCCCATCCGTGTTCCTGATGACCGTGTTCGGCAATGTGCCCATGAACAAACGGCTGGAAAGCCTTGACCATCGCTCGGCAGAAGCCGCCATCTACTGGCAGACCTACAGCCGGGACTGGACACGTCTCAACCATGTGCGCACCGTCGGCAGCGTTCTGACCTCAGGGCTCTATTTGACCGCCGCGGTCAGCTTGGTTGCCTAGAAGCCGAAACAATTGAAGCGTCCGGCGGCTTAAGACGTCCGGACGTTTTCGTGTTCGATACGCATGGTGTGGCATTCGGCCAGATTTGGCCCCACCGAAACGCTCGGCCAATGTTGTCCATGGACAACTTCTGGCGAATTTTTGCCGGATGGCTTCCCGCCTGCGAGCGGCGGCAAAGGGCGCAAAACCAGACATTAGAAATTCGGCGTCTTCAAGCGGTTTTTGGCTCTTAGTTGCCCTCCGCATTGTTGTTATCGAACGACCGGATTGAAAAAACGGTCATCGATAATGTCAGAATGTCTATCCTTCCAACGAACAAAATGGGCCATGTGTGCAGCGATCTAGTTTTTCTCCGACCTCGCAGAATGGTGGTGCCAAATCCGACCCGTAAACCAGATTAGGGTGAAAAGCAGACATGCGAAGATTGCCTGCTTAGCCGCCCGCAAGGTCGACGGTCTAAGCCGTGAGTTCAGTTCGGAAACGTCAGGGCGCCCCACCTGCCAAAATGTCCATTCAGATGCCAGTTCGGCGGCAAATACGGGATCTCCGGTCGACAGGATAATGATAGCGTCGGACGTGTCCGGATTGATGCGAACCGCTGTGCTTATGGCCGGATTGTTACGCCCATCATGACCAAATATGAAATCGCCGCTTTCGGTTTTTGCACTCAGGAGGGTTCCGAGTCCGTAGACCTCACGACCCAAGACATTCGCATGTGGTGAACGCATTTCAGAAAGGTCGTCAGGCCAAAGCAGGATTTCATCTCCTGACCTCAGCCCGCTTCGGTTCAAATGCGCGAGCACTAAGATCGTCATGTCTCGCGGCGTTGTATAAAGGGAAGCGGCGGCGAGTGCCGTAAAGTGATGGGTTGGCGCCGGCTGCCCTCTCTCATCGTATGACGTGACAAGGCGGCGCAAGAGTTCATCATCCGGCTCAAATTCACTGTCGGTCATACCCAATGGTAACAGAACCTGCTCGCGCATGTATTGATCAAAGGCGAGCCTCGAGACGTCTTCGATCATCAACTGCAGAAGCGTGTAGCCACCGCCAGAATAGAGGAAACGCTCACCGGGCGGCATGCCGAGCTCGACCCTGCCGGACGCGCCCGGCATTGCATCTGTCGCGCGGGTCAGCGATTCTGCAGGGCTCTGGCGGTGATCAGCGTCGGAAAAGCCCATATAGCCAAGACCGTCAGTGAGACCGGCTTTGTGGCTGAGAAGCCGGCGGATTGTGACGTCTTTCTCGTCATATCGGCTTGGCGGCAACGACCAACTCTTGAGATAGGTTGAGACGGGTGCGTCCAGGTCGATCAATCCGTCCGAGGCAAGCGCCATCACGCCTGCTGCGGTGACCCATTTACTGAGCGAGGCAATCTGAAACACGGACTTCTCCGATATGGGTGCGCCAATCGAATAAGTAAGATTTTTGGATACAGCGCCGTCCTCAATCAAAACAATGAATGCATTGGCGACCGTTGTTTCTGTCAGATTGTCACGCGCGGCCTGCATAAATGCAGAAGGATCGCTTTCCGGCGCTATTGGAGTGCGGTTCCATCCATTGAGCGTTTGCAGAACAGTAAATCCGGTCCAGCCAACTATCATAGTCAGAGCGCAAAGCGCGTATAGCAGGAACCTACGCATTTCGGAGCCTCAAGGCGTCGTGGCTGTCGGTGCGGTTTCTATCACCAATCTATCATTTCTTACGGGGAACTTGCCATCGAAGGTCAGAAAGAGCGGCTCGCCGGACAGTAGCGGCCCCGAGCCAGGCAGGCGCTGAACATGGACATGGAGATGGGGCTCGGTGGATTGACCGGAATTACCAGCATCGCCGACATGCTGTCCGACGGTAACCTGATCGCCCGGGGACACGGATACGCTTGCCTGCCTAAAATGGGCGAGCAAGACCGCATAATCGTCGCACTGAATCAGCACATGGTTGCCCTCAAGCCTTGATGTATCCGTGGTCGGAACAACCATGTCCGGCATACCGTCATCCGACGCGATCACAATGCCTCGACATGGGGCGTAAACCGGCTCACCAAAAATACGATAGGCAGCGGGATCGGTTGGGCGCCAGCCAGGCGCCCTTAGCCCCCACTCATCAATTTTGATAAGATCGACAGCATAGGACTGCCCCCTGTAGGCAGCCTGACGTTCCGTTTTGGGATGAAGCGTCAGGAAATGCCCGTTTACGGCGCTCGTCGCGCCACCATTGGCCGCAAGATAGATGCCAGGACCCATCGGAAACGCAATGTCGATCGGTGTGCGCTCCGACGGGAGTGCTCGTCCTTGCATACCCTGGATGATTGGCCGCGCAGCCAATATGCCAAGCCCGGAAAATAGTGCGACGACCATCCAGTTTGACACACTGCCAGGGAGCAATGGACCGCGCCGAAATCCACCCGGAGCGCGCCAGATCATGATGCCAAGCCATAACGCCAGATAGAGATAAGGGGTCCACCATGGTGGAATCATCCAGAGGGAGACGGTCAGAAGCGATAGCAGGACAAGTCCCGTGAACAAGGCGTGAGCGAGGAAGCCAAGTCTGCTGCTCAAGGGCGTCAATGCGAGCCAGGTGAGCAATATCAGCGGAAGACCGATCTGGAGTCCGATTGCTGAGATGTCGAGTAGGCTCATGACCCGTTTCCCAGGAAACGGATACCCGTCACAACAGCCTTGAAGAAAGGAAAATAGTCTGGCGTGCCGATATGATTTCCGCCCTCGACGCGAGTGGGAAGACGGTAGCCCTCAAACTCCCTGAAATCTGAGAGGTCCCCGCCAAAGGGCTGCTCGCGGAACTGTTTTTCAGAGTTTGCATTGCTCCATCGTTGAATGACGACCCGACTCGGTGCGCCGCGATCATCCACAGTGATGTCTACAGCCTGCTCGAAGGCACCATATTGGACGAAAGCTCTTGCAACGTTCTCATCTAGCGGTTCCCAGCGCACATGGTCGCCGGGCAGAAGACTTGCCGGCGCCCAGAATGCGGCTTCAGCCGCGACGCGGCCAAATGCAGACCGACGATGGTCGAGGCCGCTTGCCCGTACCACGGGAAACAGACCAAACAGCCAGAAACGCGTCCAGGAACTTTCGGGCAGTGCGCCATCCGAGCCGCTGATAGCGCCAGTTTTCACTTTCCAGACGAGACCTTGGGGCGGCGCCAGAATCTGCCTGGCCTGCATGGATTGGTAATTCGGTGCTGCCATCGTGCCGAGACCGAGCTCTCCCATCATGTCGATTTCGACGACCGTATGGAGGGGCGTACCCGGCTGAATCGTGAATCTGAAATAGCGCCGGGCCGGCTCGGGAAGGTCAGCGACCATTGCAGGGTCGAACGTTCGCCCATTCCCGGACCCCATCCCGGCCAGATACTTCCAGGCAGACTGGTCCGCGCGCCCATCAACTGCCCTCCAGCCTGCCAAGGCGGCGACAAGAAGGGCCAGGAAACCAATGAGATACACAAGCCAGATCATTTTCACGGGTGATAACACTTAATTCGGAGCTGCATTTGCGTAGATTGCTCGAAACCAATTTATCACGGATCAAATCCTACAACACATCAGGGAATACCCTGAATGACGACGGACACAGACCGACGTATTTCCTGCTGCAAGATTGATCATGGGTATCCGGGGGAGACTATGGCAGCCGAGAGGACCGAAGACCGGATTGGGACAGCGCAGCTAATGCTGTTTCTCATGTTGGTGTTTGGCCTTGCCTGGTCGATTTTCGCGCTGTTCATTTTTGCGACAGACTGGGTGGTTTCGACATTTGGTGAACTGAGCGGCAGCCACCCGCTGTTCATCCTGGCGGTCTATGCCCCCGCGATTTCAGCGCTGATGCTTGTGGTCATGCATGCCGGCTTGGCGGGGAGCGGCCGGTTCCTGTCGCGTCTGCTCCTGTGGCGAGCCTCTTTCTGGTGGTATGCCTTCCTTGTCTTGTGCTTTCCGGCAATTTCCTTCGCGGGCGCTGCGCTGAAGGGCAATGCCATGTCTGCGCCCTTGTTCACCGAGTCACTTGGCGTCCTGCTGCCGTCGATCGGATTCATGATGATTCTGGGACCGATGGAAGAGATCGGCTGGCGCGGCTTTGCCCTGCCGATCCTGCAGCGCCGATTTGTGCCCTTCTGGGCGGGACTCATTCTTGGCGTAATCTGGGCGGTCTGGCACTTGCCCGCCTTTCTCCTGAGCGGAACGCCGCAGGCAGCTTGGGGTTTCATGCCATTCTTTGCGGGGTCGGTCGCGTGCAGCGTAATCCTCACCGCATTCTTCAATAATGCGCGCGGTAGCATTCTGCTCGCGATGCTGTTTCACTTCCAGATGAACAATCCGCTCTGGCCCGATGCACAGCCCTTCGACATGTATGTCTATGTTGCGGCTGCGGTGCTCGTCGTATGTCTCAACCGGCGAACGCTGTTTTCGAGAACCAATGCCGTAACGGATGTCATTCCACGCAGCGACGAGGCCTGAGAGTAATTTTGATGAGCTCATTATCCGGACAAAGCCGAACACCGCTCGTGTTGGTCGGTTTCGCTATTGCTATGGTCGCCTGCGCCAGCTCACCTTCCGGATCCGATGCTTTTGAAACAAGGTTAATTTCTGCGACGCGGAATCTGATCAAGGACTATGACCTGCCCGGCATGACGGTGGCCATAGCCGGACCGGATGGTGTCATGTCCGTCGCTGCTGGCGACGCCGACCCCGACAACGGCCGCGCCATGACGTCTGAAACAACCATGCTGGCGGCAAGTATCGGCAAGACCTTCGTTGCAGCGACAGTGCTGCAAATGTCCGATGAAGGGAAACTGAAACTTGATGATCCCATCTCCGATTGGCTGGGAGACAAACACTGGTTCGACCGTCTTCCGAATGCGAGTGGCATCACCATTCGTCACCTCCTTCAACACAGGTCAGGCCTCCAGGACCATGTTCACATGCAAGCGTTTTCCGATCTCTGGCTTGGCGGAGGAGAAGACCTGGCGCCCGAGGATTTGATTGCACTCGTGCTCGATAGGGAGCCCCTGTTCCCTGCCGGAGAAGCATGGTCGTATTCCGACACCGGATACCTGATGCTCGGACTCATTGTTGAGAAAGTTGCAGGGCGATCCTATGAGGATGAGATCCGTGAGCGGTTCCTGAACCCGCTCGGACTGACCTCGACCGGACCTTCGAACCAGAAACGTCTGCCACAGCTTGCGAGCGGTTATGCGTCGGGGGGACTCGGCCTGGGACTTCCTGTCAAGACCACGGATGACAGCGGAGCCATGGTCTGGAATCCAGCAATCGAATGGACGGGCGGCGGGCTCTATTCGACCTCCCATGACCTCGCGCTTTGGGGTCGGTATTTTCTGTCGGGTCGTCTGCTGACTGAAAGCACCTATCAGCAAGCCCTTGGTGGCGTCGCTGCTTCGGACGGTGATGCAAACTCACTTTACGGTCTCGGCATTTCGATACGACTGGATAGTCCCTGGGGGCCGGTCTATGGACATCGTGGATGGATCCCGGGCTACGTGTCGAGCCTCCAGTATTATCCGGAATACGATACGGCCATCGCATTCCAGACCAATACGGATATCGGGATTATTGATGCGCCTGAACCGATTATTCTCCGTATTGAAAAGACGATTGCGACTGTCGTGCTCAGCGATATGGCAAAAGATGACAACAGGCAGCGCCCGCGGGGCGATTGATCGCGGATATCGGGAGATCCGGTCAAACACTTAATGTCTGACACCTCAAAACCAAGCTTCTGTTTTCGGTTTGATCATGACAACCGCTTTGGACGCAAAGTAAAAAATTCGATCCGTGCACATCCAATATCCTACATTGGCGAGTTCCAGCCAGATGGGTAAGACTTCCTGAAAGGAAGTCCTTGGCGCCTGCCCGCCGATCGCTTTCTCAGTTTGAAACAGCCGATCTGCGCCACATTCAAAACGTGCGCGGAGTCTTAGACATCTTTAGCAGGCACCATTGGGCCTCCGCCTGCGCACCTGTTGCGTCGCTGGCGAGTTGCTGACGTTGGATTTGTCTCCTGCCAATGTCTCCTGACGGTATCAGGCGGACATTGCCGCGGCGGGTTCTGAGCGGCAGAAATGGGCCATTCCCCCCAAATTGCGATGTCTTATGAACAGCGGAGTTGATCAGATTTGGCCGGTGCCCCAGGCCCTGCCTGATCTTCGCGCTCTCATCGTTTTCAGCCCGCCCGCCCGCCCACTGATGGCGCACGATCGGGGAAGGCTTCGTCGATCCGACTGAACACTTCCGGTAAAAACGGATGGGCAATCTTCAGGAGTTCATCTCGCCGGTAAGCCATCGAGCCTCCGTCGCCATAGCTCGGCCGTGTGTTGCGATGTCCCATCAGGAGACATCGCAGGCCATAGTCGATATTGGCTTCCTGCATGCGCTGCTCAAACGCGTGACGGAAGGAATAGATCACATGTTCCGGGGTCGGAAAAAGGCCCCGCGCCCGGAACGCCTTCATCATATTGGCGGAGAAGAGTTCACCGCGTTCATGATAGTGCGGAAATCCGGTCGGAGACCTTCGCGCTGCCTCCAGTGCCACGCCGACGAGCGGAATATCCCTTATGGAGGCTTCAGTCTTGATCTCGCGGGCTTCGCGCGGCCGGATGGAGATGCAGGGGATCTCGGCGTCCAGCCGGATGTCGCCAGGCTGCAGATTGATGATCTCGCTCGGACGGCAGCCGGTTTCGATCAGCAGGTAGGTTATGAGCTGCAACTCAGCCCTGATACCGATCAGGGCGCCAGGCGCCAGGATCCGGCCGCGGACCCAGTCATCAGGAAAGGCCGGCACCTCAGTGCGTGATTTCGCCTTGAAGAACAGGTTTCGGAACGGGTTCTGCCGGTTTTCTTCACCGACATGCTTGTAATAGGCGCTGTAGAGCAGCCGGATATTGCCGAGATGCCTGTTGGCAGTATTCGGCTTGACGGTCTTGCCATCCCCATCCGCGCCGGTGACGCGCCCTGACCAGTAGCGATGGTATTTCAGGGCGTGCTCGCGCGTGATCTCCGACAGTCTGAGGTCGCCCACCTGTTCGATAAAATAGCTGATCGACAGGCGTTTGACCTTGCGCCACTGATAGGCCTGCGCATCCGATTTTCCATACTGGTCGTCGATCGCAATCTCTCTGAGATAAAGGTCAAGCGCCTCGCTCACCGTGACCTCTGGCTCTTCCACCCCTCCGAGCAGGGCCTCGATCCTGCCCAGGTGCAATTCGCCCTGCGAACGCCCCTGCGCCTCGACCGCCAGGAGCCGCCTGACAACATCTTCGATATCCTGCTCGCCGATCAGCTGCTCCAGGGGCCTGTAGCGGAAACCTGACGCCAGCGCAGCCGTGCGTGCCGCCTCATAGCGCTGGAATGCGAGCGTGCGGCTTCCTTCACCGCCCGCCCCGGCAAGCGCCATGGCGCCCCAGTAGGCGTCGTCAGCGGCGACGAGCTCATCGCGGCGGATCCGGGCTGTTTCCTGCGACGTCGTGCCGAGCGCAAGCCTGATCGTCCCGCGATCATCATAGCGCTCATATTTCTTCGGGACCCGGCGATAATAGTGCCAGTGCTCCCCCCTCCGGCGCAGGTATCGCTCAGCGGAACGCGATCTCTTCATGCATTTTTGTAGCACAAAATGTGCGCAATTTGTAGCACAAATTCAGACGCATTGCGAAAACAGCCGCTCAGCATGCCTGCAAGGCATTGATTTTTAATAATTATTTTTCCGGATGAACTGCCAGACTGGTGCGGTCAAGAGGACTCGAACCTCCACGGGTTGCCCCACAGCGACCTCAACGCTGCGCGTCTACCAATTCCGCCATGACCGCACACTGGTCTGTAACAGGCAGACGGGCCGTATAAGGCGCGCGCAAACCTTTGTGAAGCCCCGATTGTCGCCTATATGCGAACAGTCATGCAGAATTTTCCTTCCGTCGAATGGGCTGTGTCTGATGCCCCTGTCCCTTATGAGGCCGCCACAGGCTTCATGGAGGCGCGCGCACGGGCGATTCGCGAAGGCGCGGCGTCAGAGATGGTCTGGTTCCTGGAGCATCCGCCGCTCTACACATCGGGCACATCGGCCAAACCGGAAGACCTGAAGGATTCCGCCCGATTTCCCGTTTTCGACGCCGGGCGCGGCGGCCAGTACACCTATCACGGCCCCGGTCAGCGGGTCGCCTATGTGATGCTTGATGTCGGCGCACGTGGCCGGGACGTGCGAGCTTTCGTGCAGAACCTCGAAGCGTGGATCATTGCCGCCCTCAGCGCCTTCAATGTCGAAGCCGGGCCGCGCGAGGGCCGCGTTGGCGTCTGGGTAGACCGCTCCCAGGGCGGGAGCGACCTGCGCGAAGACAAGATTGCCGCCATTGGCGTGCGCCTGAAGCGCTGGGTGAGCTTTCACGGCATTTCACTGAACGTGGAGCCGGACCTGGAGCATTTCTCCGGCATCACCCCCTGCGGCATTGCCGATCCGCGCTATGGTGTGACCAGTCTTGTCGATCTTGGCATTCCTGCCGGGATGAGCGATGTCGACATTGCGTTGCGCGACGCGTTCGAAACGATCTTCGCCAGTCGGCTCGTGGCCGTGCCTTGCCCGCTTCAGGTCGCTTCGTAGGGCCTCCGCCGCGCTTCATTCTCCGGAATATGACTGCCCGTGCTGAACTCGCCTACGCCGCCGTTTGGCATGCGGGCGACATATAGCAAGGTCCAAAGCATCACGATGAAGGATGTCAGCATCCAGATCGGCACCGCCAGGCCAACACCGCCGCCAATGGCCATTTCCCGCGCAGTCTGCGGCTTGCCGGGCGGCCCGCGACGCGGGTCCTGCGGCCTTGCATCCGGATTTTCCTTCGCCTTGGCCTCGGCTTCCGCCCTGGCAGCCGCCGCCTTCACCGGATCGGCAGCAATCTCTCGCTCCAGCGCCGCCTTGGCCTCGATCTGCGCATGCTGGGCGATGCCGCCCGTCACGCCAAGGGCGAAGCCGACCATTCCGAGGATCAGCGGCAGCAGGACGATGCCGGCAAGCAGCGTGGAACGCCCCGCTTCAGCGAGCCGCCGCATGTGCGCAGCGAAGGAGGTGTATTCCGTCAGGAACACGAACAGAACAAATGGAACAAGCATGGCCGGCACCGGCAAGGGGCCGAGATTGACCGGACTGTTGAACGCACCGGTCTTGACCCCGGCAATGCCGATAATGGCGACCACGCATGTCGGCACGATATAGAGCAGGACGCGGCCCATGAACATGAAGGTCCAGGCGCGGCTGAAATGCAGTTTGCTGCTCTGACCCATCGGATTGAACAGGGTCTGGATCCAGTCCATCGTTGCGGGATTATCCCGCTTGTCGAGAATCCACGGACGGCTCGGATCGATCACATTTGGCGAGTCAGACATTGGAAATATCCTTGGAGCAAGTCAGGAAAACGTATCGGATTGGGTTGAACCGCCGGGAGGGCCAAAGCGGTTGGTTGACGGGTCGGATCGCAGACGGGCACCGATCAGGCCGAGTATGCCGCTGGCGACCAGGAAGGAGGCGATCGTGGTCAGGATGGACGCGCGGGCCAGTTCCTGGGCGTGCTTGGCCATTTCCTCGATGGCGGCAGCAAAGTCACCTGCCTGGGCGAGCTTCTGGAATTCGCCCTGCATGGCGAAAGCCTGTGGCGACAGCACTGGGAGAAGGACCGCGCTGGCCAGTGTCGCGATGACAAAATAGCCGGCGAGAAAGGCCAGATAGATCCACGCCGAACGCCCGCCATCGTGCAGGCGCTTGCCGAACACACAGACATACGAGAACACGAGCGGGTATTGCAGCATGCCGAAAGCAGGTGACACCAGGCCTGCGGCGATCTGGACGATCATCATGGCGCCCGTCAGCAGGATCAGCCCGCGACCGAAATCGCGCGGGCCAATTCGACCATTTGAACTAAGCAGGACATATTTTACGTCCATCAGGGATAGTCTCCGTGGTGCGGCACCAGTCACAAGGCTCGTAACGACTTTAGCGCCTCTTATCAATAAACGATAAATTCATGCAAGAAAAAAGAGCCGGAGGGATGCCCCGGCTCTTCCTGAATTTATAATGGTTCGCCTGCGTTCAAGCGAATGTTTCTTCCGAAGGGCCGCCAGGAGGCGGTCCGAACTTGTTGGTGCCTGGTGTCGACTTGAACAGGCTCATGACGAATCCGACCACGCCGGTCACGATTGCTGTCGAAAGAATGTTCGGCAGGAGCTGGGCCTGCGCCATCTTCTTGGTCGCCTCCATCGTGGCGGCAATCATTGCGCCCGGATCATTGCTGGCTGCCATGTCTTCCATGTCCCGCGTCATCTGTTCCGACATAGCCATTGTATCAACACCGAACAGGCCAGGCAGGATCAGACCGAGCACCATGGACAGGATGATCGCCAGGACCACCATGCCGATTGTGATCCATCCGGTCATGTCAGCATCATGGAAGCGTTTTACGTGCAGTACGATCCACGGCCAGATGAACACGATGCCAAGCATGCCGAGAAACGGTGACGCATAAGCGGAAATGATCGACAAAACCGTACTGATGATGAACAGGATGATCACACCACGCCAATAGGTTGACTGGTCAATCCGTCCATTCGGGCTGAGATATAGATTCATGCTGTCCTCCCTGCATAAGCTTGCCTATACGTAGCGGAGTTTCCGCCATCAATCCAGTGAAAGACCAATGACAGGTTGTATGGCCCGTCGTGCAGCGGGTCAGGTGCGCGCAGGTTCGGTTGCCAGCCGGGGAAACCGGATCAGGCGAATTCGACCATGATTTCGTCGGCCGCGACGCTGGCACCTGCTTCGACATTGATCGATTTGACCGTGCCCGTGGCCTCAGCGCGGATGATATTCTGCATCTTCATCGCTTCGACCACGCACACGGCTTCACCGGCCTGAACTTCCTGACCGACGGCGACGTCCATCGACACGACAAGACCCGGCATCGGCGAGATAACAAGTTTCGACGTATCGGGCTTTTCCTTCTCCGGCAGGCGCGAGTGCAGTTCGGCAACAGTCGGTGTGCAGACGAGTGCGCGCAGCGCCACGCCGCGATGTCGGAAAAGGTAGCCTTCCGTCCGGTCGGCGAATTTCACGGCGAACGGCCTGCCATCCAGCATGCCTTCGACGAGATGCTGGCCCGGGTGCCAGTTGGTGACCAGCGTGTGTGGCTTGTCAGTGTCGATTGTGATCTGCGCGTCGCCATCTTCGCCAAGCTCCAGGTGCACGGGATAATGCCTGTCACCAAGAATCACGATCCAGTTCTGGCGTGGTTCAGGCACCGGCGACATGCGGCCCGACACGTGCTGCGCGCGGCGCGAATAGAATCCGTGCACATAGGCAGCTGCACAGATCAGTTGGGTCTCCTGCAGCTGTGTCGGCTCGGTGCCCAGGAACCCGTCCGGGAATTCGTCCTTGATATAGGCAGTTGTAATGTCCCCCGACCGGAAGCGGGGCTCGTCCATCACGGCAGCCACGAACGGGATATTGTCCTGGATGCCTTCAATGTGGAAACGGTCGAGTGCCTCGGCCTGGGTGTCGAGCGCCGTGTCGCGATCCTTGCCCCATGTGATCAGCTTGGCGATCATCGGGTCGTAGAACATGGAAATCTCGTCGCCTTCGCGCACACCGCTGTCCATGCGCACCACGCCTTCGCCCAGGGGACCTTCGGCCGGCGGGTGGAAACGCTTGAGGCGGCCGATGGACGGCAGGAAGTTGCGATACGGATCTTCCGCATACACGCGGGTCTCGACGGCCCAGCCATTGATTTTGAGGTCGGACTGTTTGAGTTTCAGCTTCTCGCCATAGGCGGAACGCAGCATCTGTTCGACCAGGTCGACACCGGAAATCATCTCCGTTACGGGGTGCTCCACCTGCAGACGGGTGTTCATTTCAAGGAAGTAGAACCCCTTGTCCTTGCCGGATACGACAAACTCGACAGTGCCGGCGCTGTCATAGTTGACCGCCCTGGACAGCGCGACAGCCTGCTCACCCATTTTCTTGCGCGTTTCAGGATCGAGCAGCGGCGAGGGCGCTTCCTCGATGACTTTCTGGTTGCGGCGCTGGATCGAGCATTCGCGTTCGAACAGGTAGATGCAGTTACCATGCTTGTCGCCCAGTACCTGGATTTCGATGTGACGCGGATCAAGGATGAATTTCTCGATGAAAATGCGATCATCGCCAAATGAAGATTGCGCTTCGGCCTTAACGGCCGGGAAGCCCTCTTCGACTTCCTTGTCATTGGCCGCGACGCGGATGCCCTTGCCGCCGCCACCAGCCGACGCCTTGATCATGACCGGATAGCCGATCTCCTTCGAGATTTTCACGGCATGCCTGGTGTCTTCGATCAGGCCCATATGGCCCGGCACGGTCGACACACCTGCTTCAGCAGCCAGCTTCTTGGAACTGATCTTGTCGCCCATGGCCTCAATCGCGTGCGCGTTCGGTCCGATCCAGCCGATGCCTTCCTTCTCGAGCCGCTTGGCGAAGGCGGGGTTCTCGGACAGGAAACCGAAGCCCGGATGAATGGCCTCCGCACCGGTCTGTTTCACCGCATCAATGATCTTGTCAGCAACAAGATACGATTCAGACGCCGGCGAACCGCCAATATAGACGGTTTCATCGGCCATCTCGACAGCCATGGAGCCGGCATCGGCGTCTGAATACACAACGACGGTCTTCACGCCGAGACGGCGACACGTCTTGATGACTCGCACGGCGATTTCGCCCCGGTTGGCTATCAGAATCTTCTTGAACATCTCACCCCTGGCCTGTGTCTCTTGATAATAATGTCCCGCAGTTAAGCCGGACATTCCGACTTGTCTACATTCCCGGCGGGTTAAGCCAGCTTGCACAGGAACAGGAACTATGTTAATAAGCGCTCACATACAATATGGAGTGCCGACATGTCCATCATTCGACTTGATCTGGATGCCCTGACCCGGAAAGGGGAAATTTCTCCTGACGAGGCCGTGCGCCTGAAAAATCTTGCCCTGCCGGACACGCGCAGCGGACTCATGGTCAATCTGCTGCTGATTTTCGGCGCAATTTCTGTTGCCGCCGGAACCATCGCCCTGGTGCCGAATGCCGCTACAGGTCTGGTTCTCGCCATTCTGGCTCTTGGGGGCGCCGAAGTCTTGCGCCGGGTGGACAGTGATGACTCCCTTAAAGTGCTCGGCGCCGGACTTGCCATGATGGGCGCGCTGGGCCTGGCCGGGTGGATCGGCTGGGAATTCAGGGATGTGACTGATTCGGCCTATCCTGCGCTGGGTATCGCCGCCGTGCTGGCCGCTGCAGCAGTCTGGTTCCGCTCGTCATTCCTCGCTGCACCGGCCGTGCTGGCACTCGGCGCGACACTGGGCTCCGGCACAGGCTATTGGCATGCGAGCTATGGCATCTTCGTGGAAGAGCCGACCCTCACCATCCTTGTATTCGGCGCCGTTGCGGCAGGCATCTTCGCGCTGAGGCGGAAAATTGCCGATGCCTGCAGCGCCGTTGCGACAATTGCCGCACGCACGGCCTTCTTCATGATCAACTTCGCCTTCTGGGTCGGCTCGCTATGGGGCGACCGGATCGGCGAGCACTGGCTGGCCCCGCGCGACTGGAGAGAGCGCAGCGACTGGCGCGAGGCGGCAACGGAAATTCCTGAGCTCGTCTTTACGCTCGGCTGGGCCGCGTTCCTCATCACGACGATCGTCAGAGCGCGTCGGGGCGGGTTCGTGTCGGTAACGTCAATCGTGTTCCTCGCCATCCATGGCTACACGCAGTATTTCGAGCTGCTGGGCGCCAATGCCACGAGCCTCCTGATTGGCGGACTGGTACTTGTCGGTCTCGCTGTCGGCGGCGCACGCTATGCCCAGGCCAGCCGGACCTGATCGTCAGGCCGCAATCGCCAGCCCCTGGGCAAAGCCCGGCGCTTCGACCTTGAGAAAGTCGATCAGGGCACGCTCTGCCAGGCTGACGGACCTGTCCGCACCCACTCGCGCAAGGAACCATGCGGCTTCATCGTCCACGCTGACATCGGCCTCGCGCAGAGCTGAATCCCGTGCGACCTGGCGGGCCGCCTGCGCCTTGGCCTCATCGCGGCTGATCTGATGGAACCAGCCATCTTCGGTGAAGGCGGACCGGACGTCCTCCAGGAACGTGCCCGGCTCGGGGCGCATGTCGCCGATCCAGTGCTCGCGCGACAACAGTTCCGGCTGGCTGGCCGGATCAGGATGGGCCCGCGCCATGAGGCGGTTGGCGATCGCGCGGGCAAACAGGTCGTTCCAGGACGGATCATTGAGAGCGTGCGCAACAAGGTCATTTGTCTGCACCAGCAGGTCGGCTTCATGCGCCGTGATCCAGTTCGATCGCTCACCCGCTGGAACGATCAGGGCGCGCCGGACGCGCTCGACATCTTCAGCAACGGCCTTGCCCAGAAAGGTGATGCGCGCGCACGCTGCCTCAAGCGCGAAAATGCCAAGCCGCTCCGGTACACCTTCGGCGTACCGGATGACCTGAAGCAGAAGGTCCACTTCCGATGCAATCGGCCCCGTCGGCCCGCGGCTGATCTTGTCGATCAGCCAGTCAGCTTCCTCTTCCGAAACCCAGTTGCGTGGATCGCTCTGGACCAGCAGGCTATCCTTTATCGCGGCAATGAAGAGGCGGTCCCATACAGGGCTGGACCCTGCGAGCTGAAAGTTAATGTTGAACAGGCCATCGGCATCGGTGAGGGATTCGATTCCGTGACCATACAATTCGGTTGCAAAAAGGTGAGCGTCGTATTCCGACACCTTCACGACATTCGAGATCTGCGCGACGAGCCCTTCAAACCCTTGATCCATCCCAGATGCCTCCCAGCAGCTGAACCTGCATAAAACACAACAGTTTCCGCTTTGTTGATTTTTTCATTTTGAAATCAATCGGAGGGAAATATTGACTTTACGCTGCGTCACCCCTCTTCAGCTTTCCATCAGATCAAACTCTCAGGGTGGAACGAACATGGCAGAACTTCGCGATCTTTCCGGGCGCACGGCAATGGTTACCGGGTCAGCCACCGGGCTTGGGCGATCGATCGCGCTGAAGCTGGCCGAGCGGGGCGCAGAAGTGATCATCAATTGCAGCCGTTCAGTATCGGACGCTGAGGCAACCGTTTCCGATTGCCAGGCGCTGGGCAGCCAGGCGCGTCTCGTGCAGGCGGATGTCTCCACCGAGGCGGGTTGCCGCATTCTGGCCAGGGCCGCCGGGGCAAGCGGCCGGCTGGACATTCTCGTGAACAATGCCGGCATCACCCGCCATGCGCGCGATCACGCGAACCTTGACGCCCTCAGCAAGGACGATTTCCTCGATACCTATGCCGTGAATGTTGTGGGGCCGTTCATGATGATGCAGGCCTGCCGTGAGCTGCTGGTTGCCAGCCACGCCCAGACGGGTCGCGCAGCGGCCGTGCTCAACGTGTCATCCATTGCCGGCGTGACGGGCATCGGCTCCTCCGTCGCCTATGCCGCGACGAAGGGCGCCCTCAACACAATGACCCTGTCGCTGGCCCGCGCGCTGGCACCGGCGATTCGCGTCAATGCAGTATGCCCGGGATTCATTGGCACCCGCTGGTTCAAGGATACGATGGATGAGGAGCAGTACCGTAAAATGGAGGCAGGCGTCGCCGCATCGGTACCGCTGAACGTGGCCAGCGGTCCTGATGACATTGCAGATACAGCCCTTTTCTTCCTCTCGGATGCCTCGCGCCACGTAACCGGCGAAACGCTTCTCGTCGATGCGGGCATGCACCTTGGATACGCCCCGCTCGTCGCAAGGTAATTAATCGCAGGACGCACAATCTACAGGCATTCCCAATACAAGCGTGCCTAAAATACCGGCGATCCGCCGGCGGAAATACGCCACAGGATAATTTACGTCGAATGCCCACGCCGCACGGGCAATCCTCGGTTTTGCGCTCCAAACAGGGAGTGGTTTGAAAACGGGGTACTACACGATGAAAACCAAGGTATCACGGGCGGGGGTCGCCCTTGTTGCTCTACTGGCTACGGCTGGCACAGCTGTTGCTGAAGGTGAATGGTCCGGCAACGTTGCCATCACGTCTGACTATGTCTGGCGCGGCATTTCACAATCGGATGAAGATCCGGCCATCCAGGGTGGGTTCGATTATGCCAACGGCATGTTCTACGCTGGCACCTGGGCATCCAATGTCGATTTCGGCGACGCGTCCGATACCAATATCGAGGTGGATTTCTACGGCGGCCTTGCCGGCGCGCTCGAAAACGGTGTCAGCTGGGATGTCGGCGTGATCTATTACGCCTATCCTGATGCGGACGAATCCGATCTCGACTTCGTCGAAGTCAAAGGTGCCCTCGGGTATGAATTCGCAAGCGGCGTCGCCGTCGGTGCGGAAGCCTACTATGATTTCGACAACGAGAACCTCTATCTCAACGCCACGGCAGGCTACGGTTTCACGGATGCCTTCTCGGCTGACGTGAGCGTGGGTAACTACAGCTTCGAGGGTGGCGGCGACTACACCAACTGGTCGCTTGGTGGCACCTACAGCCTGCCAATCGGCATTGATGTCGACCTTCGCTACTGGGGGACCGATGTCGATGACACCAGCATTGCCGACGAGCGGGTTGTCCTGACATTTGCCAAGAGCCTCTAGGCCACAGATCGCTCATCCAAAACTGCGTGTGGACCTGATTGCCCTCCCCCACACGCAGCACGGTGAAGGCCGCCAGTCCGAAACGGACCTGGCGGCCTTTGTAATTTCGCCGCAATCACCCTAGATTAAGCGCCAGACACGACAGCACCTTCAGGAGTATCTACACACGCATGGCCGCAGAGTTGACTCCCGTTGAAGCCCTGGTTCCCGCAATCACGCTCCTGGGCTTCGGCGCAGCAGCGGCCCTGGCATCAAAAGCCATGCGCCTCAGCCCGATTGTGGGATACCTGATTGCCGGCATCCTGATCGGGCCCAGCATGCTCGGCCTGATCGAGGAGAGCAGCGCGACTCACCTGCTGGCTGAACTTGGCGTGGTGTTCCTGCTGTTCGATATTGGCATGCATGTGTCCCTGCGCGAGTTGAACGAGAGCCGAAAGGACCTGCTGCGCCTGGCGCCGATGCATCTCTTCTTCAACGGTCTCGTCAGCGCCGTTGCCCTTGCCATGATCGGGGTCGACTGGCCGATTGCCATCGCCATCGGCCTCAGCCTCGGCCTCTCGTCCACGGCCGTCGTCGCCCGCATCCTGACTGAGCGCGAGCAGAATTCCTGTCCGATTGGCCGCTCGGCGACGCATATCCTGATCTTCCAGGACATTGTGGCCATCTTCCTGATGATCTTTGCCAGTTCGCTCGGCGATTCCGATGTCGGCGCGCAGGGGCTGGCCGGTCTTGTCTCGGACTTCCTTCTCGACGGCGCCAGCGTACCCCTCTTCGTCGCCCTCGGCCTGTCGCTGGTTCAGACGATCATCGCCTTCGGGGCCGCGCTGCTTACCGGCAAGTACCTGATCAATCCGGTCTTCCGCACGCTGGCCGCCACGCGCAATGCCGAAGCCTTCACCGCCTTTACGCTGTTGCTGGTTCTGGCGGCTGCTTGCGCCACGGCCGTCATTGGCCTGTCGCTCACACTTGGCGCCTTCCTCGCGGGCCTGGCCGTTTCGGGCACCCCATTCCGCCATCAGGTGCAGACCGAAATGGGCCCCTTCCGTGGCCTGCTCCTCTCCTTCTTCTTCATCAGTGTCGGCCTGTCGATCAACCTGCCCGCCCTGATGTCGAACCTGCCGCTCGTGCTGACCGGGGCCGCCGCCATCCTCATCGTCAAGACCGGGCTCGGCTATGCCGCTGCCCGCCTCAACCACTGGAGCGTGCCGGGAGCCACCCAACTCGCCTTCCTGCTCGCGCAGGGCTCGGAATTCACGCTTGTTGTCCTCTCGCTCAGCGCCATTGTCTCGGGCATCTCGTCCGGGCTGATGAGCAGCATCGTGGCCGCCGTGGCTCTTTCGCTCGCCCTCGCCCCCGGCTGGGCCGATCTCGGCGCACGCTTGTCCCGCCATTTTGCGCGGCAAAGCAGGACCACAACGGAACTCGCCAGGGCCTCCAGCGGCGGCGGAGAGCGGCCGGTCATCGTGATCGGCATGTCAGCCGCCGGGCGCCTCGCCATCGACGCCCTGATCGACCACGATATACCGTATATCGCCACAGAGGCCGAGCCGCAGCGTTTCCTGGCGGCCGTTGCTGATGGCTATCATGTCTCCTTCGGCGATGCCTCGAACATGAAACTCGTCGAGGCGGTTGGCGGCAGCAATGCCCGCGCCGTTGTGCTCGGCTTTGCCCGCTACGAAGTCTCACGCGAAGTCACGCCAACCATCACCCGCCGATTCCCGGAACTCATCCGTTTTGTTGCTGTCGAGAGCCGGCTGGACCTTGAACGCTATCTCGATCTGGGTGTGCGCGCCCACCTCACCGCCGGCCAGCCGAAAGGCATCGAAATGGTCGCAGACATGCTCTACACGCTGGACATTCCCGAAGACGAAATCCGCGAATGGATGGAAGAAGAGGCCGAACGGTTCAAGATCGGCGATGTCAGCAAGGAGCGCGCTGAAGACGCGAAATCCGACGCGGAATCGGACGAGGTCGAAGAAGCGGCCTGAGAAGGCTGGAATTTCGCCGGGCGCAGGTTTATAGGCATGGTTTGCCCCAGGGAGAGCGGACATGCGCATTGGTGTTCCAACAGAAATCAAAAAGCAGGAATCGCGTGTCGGGCTCACGCCTGAAAGTGTCGGCGAACTGACGCGGGCGGGCCACATGGTCAACATCCAGTCGGGGGCCGGGCTGGGCTCTGGCTTTGCGAATGACGCGTACACGCTTGTCGGCGCGACAATACTGCCCGATGCCGATGCCGTCTTCGGCGCCAGCGAACTGATCGTGAAGGTGAAGGAACCCCAGCCGGAAGAAACGGCGCGCCTCACCCCCGCGCACACGCTCTTCACCTACCTCCATCTTGCCCCGGACCCCGTTCAGGCCGCTGGCCTGATGAAGTCGGGCTGTATGGCGATCGCCTATGAGACCGTCACTGACGATGAAGGCGGCCTGCCTCTGCTGCGCCCAATGAGCCAGGTCGCCGGCCGCATGTCGATGCAGGTCGCGGCCTGGGCCCTGATGCGCACCAAGCGTGGCCGCGGCATCCTGCTCGGCGGTGTCCCCGGCGTTGCGCCGTCCCGGGTCGTCATCATTGGCGGCGGGGTTTCAGGCACCCATGCGGCGGAGATCGCCGTCGGGATGCGGGCCGATGTCACCGTGTTCGACCGCAACAATAACCGCCTCGCAGAACTGGACGAGCAGTTTCGCGGCAGCCTGAAGACAATGTATTCGACGGCCCATTCGCTGGCAGAAGCCATAAAGGATGCCGACCTGGTCATTGGCGCAGTGCTCATTCCCGGCGCTTCAGCGCCCAAGCTCATCTCGCGTGCACAACTCTCGACGATGAAACCCGGGGCGGTGCTGGTCGACATTGCCATCGACCAGGGCGGCTGTTTCGAGACCAGCCACGCGACGACCCACGAAGACCCGATCTATGATGTCGACGGCATCCTGCACTATTGCGTCGCCAACATGCCCGGCGCGGTGCCACGGACATCGACCTATGCGCTCAACAATGCCACCCTGCCCTTCGTCATGCAGATCGCCAGCAGGGGCGCGCGCGAGGCCATCAACGCCAACCCGCACCTTGCACGCGGACTGACCGTCGACGGCGGCAGGATTGCCCACGAAGCGGTCGCAAGCGATCTGGGTGAAGCCTATGTGCGGCCAGACTGGCTGACCGCCTGAGGCACCGCTTACGCGAACATATCAGCTGTGTTTGCGTTTCGCAGCTTCGACCCGTTCAATCTTGCTCTTCTCGCCGATGAAAACAGGCGTCTTCTGGTGCAGGCTTGCCACCGGCACGTCGAGAAGCGACTGGTCGCCATCGGTCGAGGCGCCGCCCATGGCTGCAATGAGGAATGACATGGGGATGGCCTCGTAGACGAGGCGCAGCTTGCCCTCTTCATAGCCCCTGGTATTGGCGCGCGGATACACGAAAAGCCCACCCTGCAGCACCATACGCTTCATGTCGGAAACCATGGACGCATACCAGCGCATATTGTGGGGCCTGGCAGTGCCGTTACGTGTGTCCAGCAGGTCGGCATAATGTTCCTGCAGCCATGTATCCCAGACCATCTGGTTCTGGCCATTGATCGCCAGGACGTCCGCTGAAGGCAGGCCGCCCTCAATCGGCAGGACTTTCCACGTGGATGTGTCCTGATTGAAGATGCCTTTGTAGACCTTGTCGCCATCCGCGAAATAGGCCTCCAGGTTCATTCCGAAAACAAAGAAGCCGCCGCTGACAATGTTCCGGCCATGGAAATCCCCGGCGACGTCTGCATTTTCGAAAACGCCAAAGATGGCACCGGACGGGATGCCCACCAGCGCGGATTTGGATCCGTCCAGCGGGTCCAGCGCGACGCTGTAGCGACCATCGGAAATCCTGTTCAGGCCGGGGCGTTCTTCGGACACGACATACCTGACATTGCCGTCGCGCCTGAGCGCATCGAAGAAGGCCTCATCAGCAATGACATCCAGTTCGATCTGGTCGTCACCGGATTCATTGCTGGACGTGGCAAACTTCAAACCAGCGCCTTTTTTGAGTTCGGCGTAGATGATTTCAGCCGCAGAAAACAAGGCGGCGTAAATTCCATCCAGGTTGGGGAGCTGGCTCTTGAAGGGCAAAGGCATTTTGCGACTGGTCCTGTGATGGTGTTGAAGCGGGAAACTGCCCTAATCGACGCACCATCACAACCAGGTTGAGGGCGCCAGTTCCTCTGACGCCCCCGGAAATTTTACCGTCTGCCGGTTACTGGCTGGCCTTCAGGAGTCCAGAGCCGCAATCGCATCATCAATCGTGGCACGCGGCTTGTCGAGAATGGCGGCGATCTGTGCGCGCTGCTCGATCGCGAGCCAGAGGCCGAGAACCTCGACATCCACGACGCGCCATGCACCATTGCGCTCAATCACCCGCCAGCGCACCGTCATCGGATCTTCGCCCTTCTGGGTCACCCGCGTTTCAACCACAGAGTCCCTGTCGCTGCGGTCCACAGACCCGATGACTTCGACCGTGGCGTTCTTCATCCTGTTTTTCTGGTCCTCGAACGTGCCGATGAGGAATTTCTCGAAGGCCGTCGTGAAACGTACCTGTTCATCCTCACTCAGGCGGCGTGAATGCTTGCCCAGCGTGAAGCGGGCAATGGCCTGCACATCAATGGCCTCGGTGAGGGGCGAGACACCTGTCTGGGTTGTAGAAATCTGACTGGCCGTTCCGGCGATCAGCGCTTCAGCCTCGGGGCTGGCCTGTGCGGAAAGCGCCATGATGGCGAAACTGGTAGAGACGATAAGCGTGCGCAACATTGTATCTTGTCCTTCAAGTCAGATTTTTCTGATCTGCCCTGTAGATATGTTTGGCCGCCCCCTCTTGTTCCCTCCCAAAACATATAGGTGTCATTCGGAACCTGCATGAGGCCGGTCAGTAAGATTTCAGCAAGTATCAGGCCATAAACGCCCGGATCGGGCGCGACTGTGGCTTTCGTGCGACATTTTTCGCGGTCTGGTGGAGTTGGTGCGGACGGCCGGGCTTGAACCGGCAAGGCCTTGCGACCGGCAGATTTTAAGTCTGCTGCGTTTACCAATTTCGCCACGCCCGCACTGGCATCCGTGACTATTCGCGACTGCCGTACTTGGCAAGCAGGCAGGCCATGATCGTCCAGCCTGTGCGATGCCCTGGGCGTCGGTCGCAGGCGTGGCCTTCTAGGTGACCCGCTCGAAGATGGCAGCCAGTCCCTGTCCGCCGCCAATACACATGGTCTCGAGACCGTAGCGGGCCTCGCGGCGCTCCATCTCGCGCAGCATCGTGGTCAGGATCCGCACCCCTGTCGCGCCGACAGGGTGACCGAGCGAAATGCCGGACCCGTTGACATTCAGCCGGTCCATGTCGCTGTCCGTCAGGCCCAGGGCCTTGGTGCAGGCAAGCACCTGGGAGGCAAACGCCTCGTTCAGTTCGATCAGGTCCAGATCCCTGATCTCCAGTCCGGCCTGCTTCATTGCCTTCTGACTCGACGGGACGGGTCCGATACCCATCACCTCGGGCCCGACGCCGGCCACCGACCATGAAACCAGCCGCCCCAGGGGTTTCAGACCATATGTGTCGGCTGCTTGGCGGGTGCAGACGATGCAGGCGGCCGCGCCATCATTCTGGCCCGACGCGTTGCCTGCCGTCACGGTCGCATCCGAATCAGCCTTGCCGCGGATCGCCCGCAACGAACCGAGTTTCTCAAGCGTCGAGTCCGCACGGATATGCTCATCCTCGGACACGATCGTGTCGCCCTTGCGGCCCTTGACGGTGAAGGGTGTTATCTCTGCAGCAAACTTGCGCGCCTTTTGCGCCGCCGCAGCCTTCTGGTGGGAGTTCCACGCGAACTCATCCTGCGCGTCACGGCTGATCTGGTAGTCACGGCGCAGGTTTTCCGCCGTCTCGATCATGCCGCCCGGCACCGGATGGAACCTGCCGCCAGCCGTGTAGCGTCCGCGTGACAGGCCGTCATGCAGGGTCAGGCCATCGCCCTTCATGCCCCAGCGCATCTCGATCGAGAAGAAAGGGGCATTGGACATGCTTTCGGCACCGCCGGCGATGACGAGATCATTTGCTCCCGTGGCGACCTGCATGATCGCGTTGATCACCGCCTGCAGGCCCGAACCGCAACGCCGGTCAATCTGGTATCCGCCCGTCGAAGTCGTCAGGCCGGCATCGAGAGCGACCATCCGGCCGAAAGCCGGCGCTTCCATCGTCGGGTAGCACTGGGCGAAAATACAATCCTCGACCGCTTCCGGCGCCAGCTTTGTGCGCGTCATGAGATCACTGATGACATGGCTGGCCAGTTCGTGCGCGTGCACTGTCTTGAAGCCGCCTCCAAATCCGCCGACTGCCGTGCGCAATGGCTCGCAGATTACAACATCTCTCATGGGATTATTCCTTTTGTTCTAGTTGAGTCCGCGACCGCGCTCGGTGACCTTCTTGCGCGCTGCTTCCACGCTCTCGGCCGTGACGCTCGCCGCATGCGCCGCTGAGCGCCGGATCTCTTCTTTCAGCGCGTCGCCGAAGGGCATGGCGAAGCCATCATCAATCATCTTCTTGTAGCCGCGCAGAAGGACCGGATCGCAGCTTGTCATTTCATGGGCCAGCTTGCGGGCGGCGGGCAGCAACTCGTCGGCCTTGTAGACCCGGTTGACGAGGCCCCAGCGCTCGGCCGTCTCGGCATCGAGGAAATTGCCACTGAAGGAGAGTTCCTTGGCGCGGCTGATTCCGATGAGACGGGAGAGTTTCTGCGACAGGCCCCAACCCGGCATGATGCCGACACGGGCATGAGTATCGGCGAATTTCGCATTCTCCGACGCGAGAAGGACATCGCACATCAGGGCGAGTTCGAAACCGCCCGTGATGGCAAATCCGTTGATCGCCCCGATGACAGGCCAGGGATACGCCGTGATTGCCCTGGCAATGTCGATGTCGCCGCCGTCGGCCCCGAGGGCAAACCCGGTCTCGCCGGCCTCCTTGAGATCTACGCCGGCGGTGAAGGCCCGTCCGGCCCCGGTCAGCACAACGGCGCGAATATCCTTGTCTTCCGCCAGTTCGGTAAACACGCGCGATATCTCGGCGCGCAAGGCCCGGCTGAGCGCATTCAGCGCATCAGGCCGGTTCAGGGTGACAATTGCGACGGCTTCGTCGCGCTCAACCGTGATGATGTTCTCGGCCATGCCGGGTTCCTTCCAGTGATCTTTTGTTTTGACGAGGCCGTTCAGGCCTGCCGTTTGCGGAAAATGTTCACGACTGCGATGACGAGCGCGATGAGGGCAATTGCCGCAGCGAGACAGAAGAGTCCGAATTTCAGCGGCGTCAGCCAGTCCTTGGCGTCCAGCACGTCAGCGGCGCCGGAAAGCGCGAGCGCCTGCACGGTGTTCTCGGTCAGGTCGACGATGATCGTCGCAATTGCCGGCAGCGCGGCCAGTCTGCCAAACCGGCCCCAGAAGCGCAGCGCCATTGCCGCGAAGAAGCCCCCATAGGCGAGGGGATAAGCAGTATCGAGCAGGACGGTGACCCAGAAATGCGCACAGCGCTGCGCATCGCTCAGGCTGGCCACCAGGGACCTGGCGTGTTCCCCCTGCGTGATCATGTCGAGATAAGTGCCCCCGACTGCACCGTTAAAAATGCCAAAGCCAAAACCTGTCAGCAGCTGCGCCACGAACAGCGCCCATATGATCGGTGTACGTTTTAAAATCGCTGTCACTTGACATCCTCCTCCATGCGCTCGGGCTTCACGCCGGTTGCCGCGATAATCCCTTCGAGCCGCAGGGTGACATTCTCAATCAGGTCTTCATGGATTGTGCTGGCAACAAGATGGACGCCATTGTCGCCCAGCGAACGGAACCATGGATAGGACCCAAAGGCCACATCCGGTATCTCGGCTGCCAGCGCGCCGAGCGGTTCGGCGATATCGCCTTCGCGCAATCCAATCCCGCGTATAGTGACCTTGTGCACCACCGCGCCCGTGCGAAGGCGCGGACCGATACTTTCCAGCATGCCGCGCGCAACCTGGGGCACCCCCGCCAGCGTGAACACATTCTCCATCTGGAACCCCGGCGCACCCGAAACCGGGTTGGTCACGAGAGTTGCACCGTGAGGGATACGCGCCATGCGGCGGCGGGCGGGCGTGAATTCGGTTTTCATCTCGGCATAGCGTTCCGAAAGCATGGCAATCACGTCCGGATGTTCGCCAATGCCCACGCCAAAGGCCGCCGCAATTGCGTCAGCGGTAATGTCATCATGCGTCGGGCCGATCCCCCCTGTGGTGAAGACATACGTATAAGCCGCGCGAAGTTCGTTGACCGCCTTCACGATGCTCGCCTGAACATCGGCAACCGTGCGCGATTCCATGACCGGAATGCCCAGCGGCGCGAGATATTTCGCGATCTGCTGGAGATTTATGTCGCGGGTGCGGCCCGAGAGGATTTCATCGCCGATCAGGAGGACGGCGGCAGTGGGCTGGTCATCGGACATGCCATCTGATGGCATGCCATCCAGGGCTCGCCAAGCCGGAACATGGCGGGGGGCCATGCATTTGATGCTATGATCCTCCAACTCACATACAAGGAGCTATCCATGAAACGCCATGCAACCGCTATCTGGAAAGGTGCCCTCAGCGATGGCACCGGAACGATCGATACGCAAAGCGGCGCCCTCAAGGCGCACGGCTATTCCTTCAAGTCCCGATTTGAAGACGAAAGCGGCAAGTCCGGCACCAACCCGGAAGAGCTGCTCGCGGCGGCCCATGCCGGATGCTTCGCCATGCAACTCTCGCACATGCTTGCCGAGAACGGCACCCCGGCTGACAGGTTGGAAGCTGAAGCTGTTGTGACCGTTGAACCGAAGGATGGCGGTGGCTTCAGGATCGTCAGCAGCGCGCTGACGCTTGTCGGCAAGGTGCCGGGCGCGCGTGAGGCTGACTTTCGCGAGACCGCAACCAAGGCAAAGGAGTCGTGCCCGGTCTCGGTTGCCCTCGGCGCCATCGAGATCAGCCTGGAGGCCAGGCTGGAAGCCTGATTAACACAGGCTCCGGGGTGGAAATTTGCGTCAATCGCTGCCACATTCAGCTGAAGAGACCTGAAAGCCTGAATCATGAATGACACAACAGCGCTCCTGCCCATGCGCACTGGCGAAATCCGCATCCACGATGCGGAAGGCTTTGAAGGCATGCGCAGGGCAGGACGCATCGTGGCCGAATGCCTCGACATGCTGGTCAGCGAAGTGAAACCGGGTGTCACCACGAAATATCTCGACGACCTGGTGCGTGAGTTCGTGCTTGATCATGGCGCACAATCGGCGACCATCGGCTATCGCGGATATCGCCATGCGTCCTGCATTTCGGTGAACCATGTGATCTGCCACGGTATCCCGGGCGCGAAGCCGCTCAAGGAAGGCGATATCGCCAATATTGACGTAACCTGCATCCTTGACGGCTGGCACGGCGACCACTCCCGCATGTACGGGGTTGGTGACGTAAAGCGCAAAGCCGAACGGCTGATGGATGTAACCTATGAAGCGATGATGGCCGGCATACATGCCGTCAAACCCGGCGCCCGGTTCGGCGACATCGGCGGCGCCATTTCGGAAATCGCCCGCCTCAATCGCATGTCGGTGGTCGAAGACTTCTGCGGGCATGGCCTTGGCCGCCTGTTTCATGACGAACCGAATGTCGTGCACTCATCCGACTATGGCACCGGTCCGGAACTGAAACCCGGAATGTTCTTCACGGTTGAGCCGATGCTGAACCTCGGCCGCAAGGACGCAGCAATCCTGCCGGACGGCTGGACCGCCGTGACACGCGACCGCCAGTTGTCGGCCCAGTTCGAGCATTCCGTCGGTGTCACCGAGACGGGTTTTGAAATCTTTACCCAGTCGCCCAGGGGCCTGCACACGCCCCACACCGTGAAGCAATAGGCCATGCCGGGGGGCGCGACGGCCAACCCGACACGAAACCGCACTGGCAGGGCCATCGCGAGCGGTTGCGCGGCAGGTTGCTGTCGCGCGGCGCCGACCTGATCAAGGTGGACGGTACCGGCGAAACGGTCGCGGTCTGTCCCGGGGCAGTCGCGGAGGTTCAGTCTCGTGTGGCGCGGGAGGAAATCCGGCGGCGGCCCGCCATTTCGTCCTGGTCATCCCTGATCGACTATGTTCGCGCCGCGTGCAGCATGAGAAACGCGAGCATTTTCGTGTCCTGTTCCCGGATCGCACGAACCAGCTCATCGCTGACGGGATCATGGGGCATGGAACGGTCGACCATGCCCGGTCTTTCCGCGTGACATCGCCCGACGGGCCCTTGAGCTGCAGGCGTCCAGCCTGATTCTGGCTCACAATCACACCTCCGGCGACACGATACCGTCGCGGGCCGATAATGACATGACCCGCGAAATTATCGACGCGCCCGGCCCGTTCTACATCACGGTTCATAACCGCCTGGTCGCCGGAACCGGCGGTGTCACCCGCTTCCCGACGGCAGGCCTGATCTGACGATGACGTTGCGATAACACTTGCAGATGACCGACGGACCGCTACCGTGTCGAATTGAGAACGCGCCGTCAGAGTGCGACAATTCCAGGGAGGCTGACAGCGCATGACCGACACCACCGCGGCTAACACCGTTACGCAGGGTCAACTGACCGGATACGGGTCAAAGGGCTATCGCTCCTATGTCCTGATCGCGCTGATGCTGATCTACACGCTCAACTTCATCGACCGGACACTCATCTCGGTCGTTGCCCAGCCGATCATCAACACATTCAGCCTGAATGACACCCAGTGGGGCCTCCTGTCAGGCCCACCCTTCGCCCTGTTCTATGCACTCATGGGCATTCCAATCGCCATGTGGGCCGATCGCAGCAACCGGGTCATGGTGATCGCGGTCTGCGTCATCGTCTGGTCGATCATGACCGCCCTGTGCGGCTTGGCGACATCCTTTTTGTGGCTGCTGATCTTCCGCGTCGGTGTCGCCATCGGGGAAGCAGGCTGCACGCCGCCAGCCAATTCCATCATCACGGATTACTTTCCTCCGAAAAGCCGCGCGAATGCCATCGGCATCTATTCCATGGGCGTGACCATTGGCGCCGTACTGGCGCAATTGTTCGGCGGCACGATTGCCTCGATCAAGGGGGCCGATTTCGGCGCCTGGATCGATTCCATCGGTCTCGGATTCCTGTTCTCGGGCATTGACTGGACGACGGTCGAAGGCTGGCGCATCGCTTTCGTCGTGATCGGCGCACCCGGGGTAATTATCGCGCTTATTCTCTGGCTCACGATCAAGGAGCCGCCGCGCGGCTATTCCGATCCGCCCGACGCCGACCCGACCCGCAAGGCACCCTTCTTCGAGGCGTTTCAGGAATTCGGCCGCAAGCCCACTTTCTGGTGGCTGGCCATCGGAGCGGCCCTCGTGGCCTTTGTCGGCTACGGCCTGATCAGTTTCCAGGCACCCTTCCTGCAGCGTGTGCATGGGATCGGCGTGCGTGAAGCCGCCATCATGTATGGCGCGCCGCTGGCGGCATTCGCCGCTTTGGGCACATTCATCGGGGGTTTTCTGTCAGAAAAGCTCAGCGGGCGTTTTCCGGCCGTCGTGGCCTGGCTGCCATCTGTCGGTCTGCTTGTTGCCGTGCCTGCCTATATCGCCGCTTTCTTCAGCCCCACGCTTCTCATGGCATTCATCCTCTGGGCCATTGCGGCGGTCGGACACTATGCCTATCTCGGCGCGCAGTACTCAGTGGGCACGGGCATTGTCAGCCCGCGCTCACGTGCCACCACAATCGCCGTCCTGCTTCTGATCATCAGCCTTATCGGCAATGGAATCGGTCCACTCTTCGTGGGCGCCATGAGCGATTTCTTCATGGCCCGTGAAATCGGCCTGTCAGGCTATGGCGACCTGGCCGCAGCCTTCGATCCCAAGATGTGCGGCGCACAGATACTTGAACTCGGCGAGGCTGGTCCGGCGCTCTGCGCGGCCTATGGCGATGGCCTGCGCCAGTCGATGGCGGCCACCGTGCTTGTCTTTATCGCAGCGGCGGCCTGCTATTACATGGCAAGTCGCACCTATCTCCGCGACCGTTTCAACCCTGAATGAGCCCCTTACTGGCGGTCTCCCGCCGTCATACCATACGTATAGAGAGTGACCCTGAATGAGCCATTCGTCTCCCACTGCATCAATCGCAGCCCCAAATTCCGGCTATGGGACGAAAGGGTATCGTTCTTATGTGCTGGGCGCCCTTCTGATCGTCTACATCTTCAACTTCATCGACCGGACGATCATCAATATCCTGACCGAGCCAATCAAGGCATCGTTCGGGCTTGAAGACTGGCAGATGGGCCTTCTGGGCGGACCGGCATTCGCTGTCCTGTACACGTTTCTCGGCATTCCGATTGCGCGCTTCTCGGAGCGGCATAATCGGGTCTGGATCATTGCCGGCGCGGTGTTCCTCTGGAGCCTGATGACGGCGCTTTGCGGCTTTGCCACGTCGTTCCTCATGCTGTTCCTGTTCCGGGTCGGTGTCAGCATTGGTGAAGCTGGCTGTACGCCGCCTGCCAACTCGCTGATTGCTGACTATTTCGACCCCCGCAGCCGCTCGACAGCTGTGTCCATATACGCACTGGGCGTGCCGCTTGGTGGCATGTTTGCGGCGATTTTTGGCGGCTTCATCGCGGGCAACATAACCGGCGACAATGCAGAGGCCCTGTTCCGTGCCTGGGGCTGGACCTTCGCCGTCAATGCCGTGGACTGGAGCCAGATTGAAGGCTGGCGCATTGCCTTCGTCATGGTCGGCCTGCCCGGCCTGCTGGTCTCGCTGATCGTCAAACTGACAGTCAGGGAACCGGCGCGCGGTCATTCCGATCCGGTTGCGCTGCAAGGCATGGCCAAGGCCGGTTTCGGTGAGGCTTTCAGGGTTCTCATGAGCAAGCCAACCTATTGGCACATAACCCTCGGGGCGACGATCGCCTCCTTTGTCGGCTATGGCGTTGGCCAGTTCACCACATCCTTCCTGATCCGCACCCATGGCCTGACGATCCAGCAGGCATCCCTGCTGTTCGGCATCATCCTGGGTGTCATGGCGGCCATAGGTGTGTTCACGTCCGGCTTCCTGGCCGACAAGGTGGCCAAGCGCCACCCGACAGCCCTTTCGTGGATTCCTGCGCTGGGCATGCTTCTGTCGGTGCCATTCTACCTGATCGGCTATTCGGCCAGCAATCTCTGGATCGCCATGCCGCCGCTAATGGTCGCGGCGATGATCCACTATTTCTACCTTGGCCCGATGTACGCCGTCGCAGGTGGTGTCGTCGACAGCCGGATGCGTGCAACGGCTGTGGCGATCACGCTGTTCGTGGTCAACCTGCTCGGCTATGGTCTTGGGCCACCGGTCATAGGCATCCTGTCCTCCGTCCTCAAGTCCGTCGTCCTGTCGGGCGCGGATCTCGGGCTGACCCTGGATGCCTGCAAGGCTGTGGCGGAACTGAACGCGGCAGAACTGGCCGCCTGCTCCAACGCCGATGCCAAGGGCCTGCAATGGTCGATCCTGATCTTCAGCTGCGGATATGCCTGGGCGGCGCTTCACTACTTGCTGGCAGGCAAGACGTTGTTGCGTGACATGCTCGCCAAGGCCAGCTAATCCGGCCGGATGGCTGTTTATACGCAGGTTTCGGACGAAGCGCTTGCTGCGTTCCTCGCTGAATATGCCCTCGGCAATCCCCTGTCCTTCAAGGGGATTGCCGAGGGTGTCGAGAACTCGAACTATTATCTCGAGACAGAGACGGGCCGCTACATACTGACCCTGTTCGAAAAGCGGGTGAACGCTGATGACCTTCCCTATTTCGTCGCCCTGAAACAGCATCTGGCCGACAGGGGCTTTCCCTGCCCGTCGCCCATCGAGGCGCGGGACGGGTCGGCCCTGCGCACGCTGGAAGGCCGCCCTGCCCTGATCGTCTCCTTCCTCGAGGGTCTTTCACCGCGCAGGCCGAACGTCGCACAATGCCATGAGCTTGGCGCAGGCATGGCGCGGATGCATCTCGCCCTTGCAGATTTCGATCTGGTGCGAGCAAACAGCCTCGGCCCGGCATCCTGGCCGCGGCTCTGGACGGGCCACGAAGCGGACGCGGAAGGTCTTCAGCCCGGCCTGGCTGATGCCATAGCCGCTGACCTGTCCGAAATTGCCGCCGCAAAGCCGCAAGCACTTGGCCTGCCACGCGGCACGATCCATGCCGACCTATTCCCGGACAATGCATTCTTCCTCGGGGACCACTTTTCCGGTGCCATCGATTTCTATTTCGCCTGTACCGACGCCCTCGCCTATGACCTGGCTGTATGCCTCAATGCCTGGGCGTTCGAGGATGGCGGCGGGGCTTCGCTCGACTATAATTTCTCCAAGGGCGCAGCCCTGATTGCAGGCTATGAAAGCGTGCGCCCCCTGGAGCCGTCCGAGCGCGCGGCGCTGCCTGTCCTGGCACGCGGCGCTGCACTGCGCTTCTTCCTCACCCGCCTTGTCGACTGGTCGTCAACGCCCGCCGGTGCCCTTGTAAAGCCCAAAAACCCCCTCGAATATGCCGGACGCCTGGCGTTTCATCGCAAGGTGAACACAGCGGAAGGCTATGGCGCTTGAACGGCAACCGGAAACACCTGATCCAGCTGGTCTTTGCCACCCTGTTTGCGCCTGTCGTGGCCGCTGCGATCGCAGCGGCCTTGCTGGTCATGGCGATTGCACCGGAACTGGTCTTTCAGGTTGAGGTGAATTCGGCCGAATACCGGCCGGCGACGCTGCGGGAGATCGCGACCAGTCTTGTCGGCTTTGGCGCATTTGGCGCGGCCATGGGCGCTGTGCTTGGCTGGCCCACGATGGCGATCGCAGGTCTGCCTGCCCATGGATGGCTGGTCCGGAATGGCCGCACAGGCGGGCTGACCTACAGTCTGCTGGGCGTCGCGGTCGGGACCGTCACCATGCTCATCTATTTCATGGCCACCGGCAGCTGGCGCCACCCGCTCGGCTTGCTTGATGCCTGGCCGCTTCTGCTTGCCGGCCCCGTGACCGGCTTGCTCTCTGCTGGCCTCTTCTGGCTTGTCCGCCGACCTGACAGGATCGCAGCGGCGTGACGGGCCCGCCGCTCCCCGAGGCTGACCTTCCTGTACCCAGCTATGCCGGCCCGGTTCAGACGCGCCGCTTCAGGCGGATCAAGACAGGCCTGCTGCTCGCGTCACTGGCGGCCTGCCTCGGTGTGACGCTACTGGGCGCCGTAAGCACTGGCCTGTTGTCCATGCTCGGGGGACTGTCTGGGGCTGCGATGAACCCGGGCTTGCGGGACGACGGTTTCATGAGCGGCATGTATGGTGGCATGCAGCTGGCGACCTATAATTTCATCCTGTTCTTCATCACTGTTCCCGCCGCCTGGCTGGCGCTAGGCCTCTCCATCGGCCGGCTGCCCTATCGCGGCATTGTGCGTCGCATACCCTATGTCCGCTGGGGCAGCATCTGGGGCGCGATCCTTGTCGGCAGTACGACCGGACTGTTCGGCCTGATTGGCGGCGTGATGAGCGGCCTCGGCGCCTTGCTCTCAGGCGGCATGATCGGCGCCATTGCAGGGACAGGCTGCGGGCTGCTCTTCCATGCCATCGTAAAACCGGCCAACCAGCTGTCCGATGTCGACGTGAACGTCTTCTGACGCTTGACGCTTCGGGCAAAGCTCATCACCTGAGATCCATGACTGACATGATCGAAATCTGGACCGATGGCGCCTGCAGCGGCAATCCCGGCCCCGGCGGCTGGGGCGCCCTGCTGGTGGCGGGTGACAAGCGCAGGGAACTGTTCGGCGGCGACAAGCAGACGACCAATAACCGCATGGAAATGATGGCTGCGATCGAAGCCCTGAACGCGGTCAGGCAGCCGTCGAAGATCACGCTGCATGTTGATTCCACCTATGTGAAGGATGGCCTGACCAAATGGATCAGGGGCTGGAAACGCAATGGCTGGAAGACCGCCGCGAAGAAGCCGGTCAAGAACCAGGACCTGTGGCAGGCGCTCGACGAGGCCTGCCAGCGACACGACATAACGTGGAAATGGGTGAAGGGGCATGCCGGCGACCCCGGCAATGAACGCGCCGACGAACTCGCCCGGATGGGCACGGAAGCGGCACGCGGTTAAGCCTGTGTGAGTATGGCTTTCGCCGCAGCCTCTATATCATCCGCTGACAAAGCTGGCAGGTCGATAATCTGAACAGGTGTGTCTTCGCGCCGCTTGCGGCTGCGGGCATAAAGCGGATCATAGTGTGCCAGCATCAGGGCTTCCGCCAGCTTACGATGTTCACCCGCATCCGCCAGCGCCTGCCACCCGGCGAGTGTCTCCTTGGCGTGAAACGGTTTCAGCAGGGCCAGCGCACGCGCCACGCTGCCGGGATCATTGACTGCATCTCCATAAGCCCTGACGAGGAACTCACTGCGCACCGATGCCGGTGCGCGGATCTCGACCCGTTTCGCGGCCAGCATCTCATGCCACAGGCGCCGGGGCACACGGCGCACGCCCACCCGCGCGGATTCAGCTTCGACAAAGATCGGGCACGACAGGTCAAACTGCCGCAACTGGTCCCAGATATGAGTCTCGAACAGGCGCTGGGCCGGCTGTGGCAGGTCATCAAAGCCACCGAAGGCCGATCCCCGGTGGTTGGCGAGGCCTTCCAGATCAATCACCTGGCCGCCCTGATCCTCAAGCGCCTGGAGAATGGCTGTCTTGCCGCTTCCTGTCGGTCCGTCGATCAGGATAATTGGCAAAGGCGAGGTGTCGCCGTCCAGTCCCGCGACGACGTCCCGCCGCCATGTCCTGTAGCCGCCTTTGACCAGTCCGACCGGCCAGCCCACGGATGAGAGGATTGTCGCCATCGCATTGGATCGCATCCCCCCGCGCCAGCAATAGACGAGCGGCCGCCAGCCGCGTGGCATGTCTGCCAGCGCAGTTTCGAGATGCCCGGCAATGTTGCGCGCAACGATGGCGCCGCCAACGCGACTGGCGCGAAACGGGCTCTCCTGCCTGTAGATCGTGCCGACAATGGCCCGCTCGGCATTGCTGAGGACAGGCAGGTTGATCGCCCCGGGCATATGGTCGTCGGCGTATTCTGCAGGCGAGCGCACATCGATAATGGCATCGAAGCGCGACAGGGTTTCGGGGCCTAGGTCCGTGACGGTTTCAAGGTAGGGCATCGGGGTCACGCTTAGCAGGTTTTCATTGCCTCGCCAGAGGCCTGCGCGCTAAGCCCCTGTGACACACAAGGACCACACCCATGCCCGACACCGTAACCGAGCCCCTCCTCACCTCCCTTGCCCATGGCGGCGGGTGCGGCTGCAAGCTCGCGCCAAACGTGCTGGCAGACATTCTGAGCGAGATGCCGCTGGCCATCGGCAATACGGATCTGATCGTCGATGCGGCGACGAGCGATGATGCCGCTGTCTACCGGGTCAATGAGACCACCGCCCTGGTCGCCACGACCGACTTTTTCACGCCGATTGTCGATGACCCGCACACATTCGGACGAATCGCGGCGACCAACGCGCTGTCGGACGTGTTTGCCATGGGGGCGAAGCCGATTTTCTGCCTGGCCATCGTGGGCATGCCGATTGGCAAGATTTCCAACACGACGATCCGAGCCATTCTCGCAGGCGGGCAATCTGTAGCGGAAACTGCAGGTGCGCCGATTGCTGGCGGGCATTCCATTGATGCGGCCGAGCCGATTTACGGCCTTGTGGCGCTTGGACTTGTGCATCCGGGCAGGATGCTGCTGAACTCCGGCGCCCGGGCCGGAGACGTGCTGATCCTCGGCAAGCCGCTGGGTGTCGGCATCTACAGCGCAGCGCTGAAGCGCGGAATCATTGAGGATTCCGACTATGCCGAAATGATCGCCTCAACCACGCGGCTCAATACGCCGGGCACCGAACTGGCCGGCATTGACGGCGTACATGCCGCGACCGATGTGACCGGGTTCGGCCTGTTGGGCCACCTGTCGGAGATGTGCCGTGGCGCCGGGATGAGCGGAGTGGTCGACGGGGGGCTGGTCCCGGTATTCGAGGGGGCACGACGCCTCGCCGAGGCGGGAGTGAAGACCGGTGCGTCGGGCCGCAACTGGGACTCGGTCAAGGCCGCCGTCACGCTGGAGCGTCAGTTGTCCGACGCAGATCTCGACATCCTGTGCGACCCGCAAACCAGCGGCGGTCTGCTCGTCTCCTGCGCGCCGGACGCTGTGGACCGGGTGCTGGACGTGTTCGCGAAGCACGGTCATGTCGGCGCCGCCGCGATCGGTCGCATGGAAGCAGGCCCGGCAGGCCTCCGGGTCATCTGACGCCTATTCCTGCACCATCTGCACATCAGGCTCTGGCAGCGCAGCGCCACTGCCACACTCTGTTTCGGAACCGGCCACGCCGCCAACCCGGGCGAGCGCATCCTGAATGTCGAGCCAGAGGCGGTCGCTTGCGGCGCAGGCGCGGGCAAAATCAAACAGTTTGCGCATGTTCACGGTTTCAAAATCAAGTGAGCCCGCAAACGTAATTGCCGCAGGAATACTCGCAAGCCTGAGGTTCATGCCGTGCTGGGCCGCGAAAGACGCAGTCAGCGCCAGCTCGGTACGGGCCATATGCATCAGCACCACGGAAAAGCCCCGCATCGTGATGGGCACCGTGCTTACAGGCGTCGCCCGCGGCAGGGTTCCGAGCTGTCCATTGATGATGACATAGATGTTGATGTCTTCCAGAACGTCCAGTTTCTCGCCGGTCAGGAAGGCGGCATGAGGCGCGATGAAGAAGGGCACAGTCGTGCCGCCGTCGACGTGCATTTCCTGGTAGGTGCCACTGGCTGCATCAACATCAAACATGACCGGCGGGAAGACACCCGGCACGCTCGACGACGCGACGAGCACGTTCACGAACAATTGCCGGGCCGGTTCGCCGCCGCGACGGGCGATCGCACCAAGATCCCAGATCACGGTCTCCTCGCTGTCGAGATTGGTTGTTGCGGCAAGCAGCATTCGCCCGTCGGTCGCTTCCCTGGCAACGGCATCGACGAGTTCACGGGTGACGAAATGGTCGACCAGTCGGCGCAGTGACGCATCATCGAACACACCGACGCGGAACACCGTGCCGATGCCGGGGCGGCCGATAATGTCGGCGCTCATGCCGCCGGTATAGGCTTCGGTCAGCTCGTCATCCCATTCCGGGCCGAGAAAGGCGAACGGCGCGATCAGGGCGCCTGTACTGACCCCCGTCACGATCTCGAACTCGGGTCGCTTGCCGGACTGGGTGAGGCCAACGATTGCGCCAGCACCAAAAGCCCCACCGGCGCCGCCGCCCGACAGTGCGAGAATATCGATGGCATCATCGCCGGAGCGGGCCTCCAGGCGTTCCAGCGTGTTTCCCGTGCGCGCCAGGAAATCCGCATTGTCCGAACCCGTCATGCGCACATCCGGCGCAAACCCGGCAATATAGGCGTGCGAGGACTGATCCAGGACGGGGGCGTCCCCACGCACCAGCGTGACACAGCCGCCAGGTGTGAGCATGGCCGCGAGGAGGATTGCTGTCCTGATGATCGTCATATTGTTCCCCGGTCCGTCAACGACCCACGCCATTGCCCGCGCCCGTCACACAGGCCTTGCCCATGACCTGATACCGCCGGATGCCGGACATCTACAGCTGCAATTTGACATGAGTGCAGGCGCGCCACATCCAGCCTCGGCTTCAGATACGGAAAAGCCCGGCCGTGATGGCCGGGCTTTTGAAAATCGTGAATGATCTGAAGCCCTCAGGCGGCTTCTTCAATTTCGTTGGTTTTCGAACTCGGGCGTGGATCGCGCAGCACATAGCCGCGGCCCCAGACGGTTTCGATATAGTGCTGGCCGCCGGTGGCCTGCTGCAGCTTCTTGCGAAGTTTGCAGATGAACACGTCAATGATTTTCAGCTCAGGCTCGTCCATGCCGCCATAAAGATGGTTGAGGAACATTTCCTTGGTGAGCGTCGTACCCTTGCGCAGGGAAAGCAGCTCAAACATCTGGTATTCCTTGCCGGTCAGATGGACGCGCTCATCGTCGACTTCGACTGTCTTCGCATCCAGGTTGACCAGGATTTCGCCGGTGCGGATAACGCTTTCAGCATGTCCCTTGGAACGGCGCACGATGGCCGTGATACGGGCAATCAGCTCATCCTTGTTGAACGGCTTTGTGAGATAGTCATCAGCGCCATAGCCGAGTGTTTTCACCTTGGCTTCGATGTCAGGATTGCCAGACAGGATCATCACGGGCGTGTTCACACGGCCCATGCGCAGCTGTTTGAGAACTTCATAGCCGGAGATGTCGGGCAGCGACAGGTCAAGCACGATCATGTCGTACTCGTAGACCTTGCCGAGATCGACGCCTTCCTCACCCAGATCGGTCGTATAGATGTTGAAGCCTGCGGCTTTCAGCATCAGTTCGATGGAACGCGCTACAGCGCTATCGTCTTCAATTAGCAGGACGCGCATGGCTCGTCTCCCGAATCATTTATACGACCAACCTAGTCGCTTTGTGTAACCTTGTGAATCCTACAGCCCGTTTCTTTAACGAAGGTTAACGGCTAGCAGGTTCGACCTCAGATAATTCCACTTTCTTCACACTGATTAATAACCAAGCTCCGCCGCGGGGGCATTGCCTATCAGCATCTGGGAGATGGCGATCGCATCCTGGATCGGCTGTGCTTGCTGATCCGTCGAGATCAGCGTCTTCTGGCAACGGATAGCGTCCCGCACCTTGGGATCGCGCATGACGATGCCCGCAAGGTGTGGACGGAATCCGAGGAAGGTCTGGCAGGCGCGGGCAATCGCCTCATAGGTGCGCTGGCCGCCGGCACGCGTATCCGCCTGATTGATACAGATGACCGGCTCAACGTTAGGTGCATAACCGCGCAGCACCTTGATGAAGGCATAAGCGTCGGTCATCGAGGTCGGCTCGTCGGTGATGACCATGAGCGCCTTGTCGGCAGCACGGGCCAGGCGCATGCAATTGGCTTCGATGCCCGCGCCAAGGTCGAGGACGACCTGATCGTATTGCAGGGCAAGCGCCGAAAGACCGGCTGCAAGGCGGGCGACCTCCTCGGGTGGCAGTTCGGCCAGCGCGCCTGAACCGGAACGGCCAGGCAGCACATCAAAGCCGCCACCAGCCGCGCCACCATCAATCGGCGTTACCGCGTCATCAAGTTCGACCCATCCGGCGATAACCGCCGCCAGATCGGTTTCCGGCGCGATGCCGAGCTGTACGTCGACATTGGCGAGGCCAAGGTCGCCATCGACCAGCAGCGTGCGTTTGCCAGCCTGGGCAAAGGCACTGGCGAGGGTGATCGCCATGAATGTCTTCCCGACACCGCCCTTGCCACTGGCAACAGCGATGATCGATGCGGGGGCCACACGCGGCGTTGGGCGCGCCTGCGGTCGGTCCTGAGATTTTCGAAGCATGAAACTCATAGGGCTACGCGGCTCCTTTCATGGCGATGACATCGCCGGGGGCGTCTTCCATTAACAGGGCGGCCAGGCGCGATGGCGCAGCCGGAACCAGACCGCCGCCGATAAAAGGCGTAACGGCCAGATGCGAAAAGGCGATGCCGGCGGACGAGAGCGCAGCAATCGCGCCTCCGCGCCGCCGGACAACGTCCAGCTTGGTCAGGACAGCGCGCTTGACGCCGGCCCGTGCAAATGACTTTGCCGCTTCAGCCTGGTCTTCAGGATGCCCCTCGGCCGACATGACGAGTACAGGTTCAGCACGAATCGCCGCGATAAGGTCCTGAAAGCTGGCCATGTCATCATCGTCAAACGGGTTGATGGCCGGCAGGTCGATCACGCAGCGACGGTTCGCGTCACGCAGCATGCGCAGCGTGTCGAACAGGCTGTCGGGCGTGTTGACGACACGGATCTGGTCCTGCTCCAGCTCGAGATAGGCGGCGAGCTGGGCACCACCAGCCGTGCCATCGAGGTCAGCGGCAATCGGCATCACTTCGGCGCGCGAAATGGCGGCGCGGCGTGTCAGCTTCGCCGCCGTTGCCGTGCGGCCGTGTCCGGGTGGTCCGACGAGGATGATATCGCGCTCGAGGCGCGGCAGGATCGGATCGCACGCCACGAGGCGCGAAATGCCCTCCGCAATCGCATCTTCCGGATCTGTGAACTGGACGCCGGAACGCCCGGCGCTCTCGGCTGCCACGCGGTCAGCGAATCGCTGCGGGGCGCCATGCCAGAGCAGCGCATCGCGTACGCGGCTGAAGAGAGGGTTTTCAATGCCGCGACCATGCGTATTGCCACGCGCTTCGCGCAGGAACAGGGGCTCGTTCGGCACCATGCCGCCGCCCATCTTGTCGGTTGCGGCGCGCACTTCCACGCCGCCGTCAATTTCGCGTTCTGAAAGGATTACAGCGTCAGAGCCCATTTCGGCGAAAATCATCGCCTTGGCGGCCTCGAAGGACTCGGCTGCGAACATCTTCATGCGCATAGGGGCGGCATCCTCGTAACTTCTGGACCTTCCCGCGCAGCCCTCACCACGTGACAAGTCGGTTCATGTCGAAGGCCAGTTAACACTCGAAATGGTTAACAACTTCCTTTTTTGCGTTAGGATTTGCCTGATGTGACAGCCAATTAACGAACGAATGACACACGCCCAGACGGCGCATGACAACGTGTTGAACTGACTTGAAAAGCCTAGGCAGCCGCCCGTTCATCGACGATTTCGGACAGGGTCACGCCCAGCTGGCCGTCGGCAATGACAAGGCGCCCGCGCGCCATCAGCCTGTCGGAAACGTAAATATCGATGGTTTCATTGGTGCGCCGTTCGAGCGCAACGACTTCGCCCGGTGACAGCGCCATGAGATCCTCAATGGGCATGCGCACCTCGCCCAGCACGATGTCGACCCGCACGGGCACGTCCATCAGTGATTTCTTCAGAGCGGGGTTTGCCGGCTGCATGAGCGATCAATCCTGTGTTCTGACGCAGGCGTAGAATGTAGCGAGTGTGCGTGTCAAATCATTAACGCCCGGCAAACAGGTCACCCTGGCCGTCAATGATCCGCTGCGCGGTCGCATTGATCAGGTCCAGCGATGCCATGATATCGAGCCCTTCATAGGCCCCGGCCTCCAGATGCCCTGCAAGGGCAACGAGATCGGCCAGCGCATCATTCAGCTTCAGCGTGACCGCCTGCAGGCGCTCGTCGCTCTGGATTGATTCAAGGCGTGCAGCTTCGGCGAGGCCCTCCGAGCGGGCCTGCGACAGAAGGTGCGCGAGCTCCGGACCGGTCAGCGTCAGCTGGCCTTCAGTGGGCGCCACTGGCTGTTCCGGCGCGGGCGGGAGGGTGAAATCGCTCCGGAATTCGAAAGGCTGGACAGATTTGACGGCGCGCTGGGTCATTCGACAAGATCCTCATCCTCAATCGTGCCACCGGGCCGGATATCGCCCTTTTCGATCAGCTTGCGGGCCAGTGCGACCAGTTGCTGTCGGGCGGCCTCGACCTCGCTGCGACGCACCGCGCCCTGAACGGCAATCTCTTCGCGCAGCAATTCGCCGGCGCGACGGGTCATGTTGGCGAAAAAGGCGGCAGAGGTCTGCTCGCGCGCGCCCTTGAGCGCCGTGACCAGCGTGGCGCGGGCCCCTGCCGACAGCAGTGTCTGCAGGCCGGCCGCATCCAGGCGGGCGAGATCATCGAAAGTGAACATGAGCGCGCGGACTTTTTCACCGGCGCCTGGCTCCGCATTGTCCAGCGCCGCCAGGAAGGTTTTCTCGGAATCGCTGTCGAGACTATCGAAGATCCTGGCAACGCGCTCGTGGCCGCCCTTGATGCCACTGCCGAGAAGTCCGTCGAGACGGGCCCCGATCTGGGCTTCGAGACTGGCGCATGCGGCTGGATGGACCTGTTCGATGTGCAGCAGGCGATGCATCGCATCAATCGCGGTGCGTGGCTTGAGGGCGCGCAGCAGGCGGGCCGAGGCCTCGCCGCTCAGCTGGGACAGGATGAAGGCAATGGTCTGGGGGTGCTCGCCAGCCACCAGCGCCGCGAGCGTTTTGGTGTCGATGGCGGACAGGCGCGACCAGACAGAGCCGGTCATGGTCGCAGCAGGTTTGAGGCGACGGTGCGCATCCACAAAGCGGCTGGCCGCCTCGGATTCGCCATCCATGCTATCGCCGAGGGCGTCCATCGCCTGGGTCAGGGCGCGGGCTTCCTGCGGTTCCAGTTCGGCCCAGATGCCGGCCGCTTCAGGACCGAGGGCGCGCATGAGGCGTGCCGAGCGGGCAAGACCGTCTGAAACGGCAACAGATCCGGCAGGAACGATGGCCAGCGCGCTCATGCGGCATCCGTCCGGTTATTCATCCAGCCACGCAGGATTTCGGCCGCGCGGGTGGGATCCTTGCGGGCCAGTTCGGCGGCGTCACTGGTGGGCAGCGGTGGGCGGGCGGTACGCACGGGCGTGGGAACGAGGGTGCGGTCGCGTTCGGGTGTGGGTGAGAGGGTGCGCAGCGGCGCGTCTTCAACCGTTTCGAAGACAATGTCCTCGCGTGGCACGAAAGCGAGCCAGCCGAGCATGCCGGCAAGCAGGGCCAGGAAGGACAGTTCGCCAAAAGCTGCCGCATCAGGACGCCCGGGTGCCCCTTTGGCAAAGGTGGCCTGCTGCATGACGAAAAGATCGCCCGCTGCCACATTGAGGCGCGCTGCGGCGGTCACGAGATTCTCGATGGTTGAGGCCTGGGCGCTGGCGGCTGTATCAAGGAGGACGAGGACGGTGCGCCCGCCGGTCGCCGAGGTGTTGACGCTGATACGGGCATTGCCGGGTCCGGCGACAGGCTCGATCACGTTCATCAGGGATGCCTCGAGCGGCGTCGCGGTCGCGGGGAGGGCATTGTCGGAGGTCAGCAGCGCACTGCCGCGCCATGCCAGCAGGCCAAGGGCGATCACAAACGCCGCCAGCGCGAGCGCCCTCGGTGAAGGCCCCGCGCCGGGATTGAGATTGCCGGATTTGCCTGCCATCAACCACTCCTGATTTCCCCGGCTAACCGGAGTCCAGATGTGGTGATAGCCGCCTGCCCGTAAATTTGTGTTTAACGGGAAGGGTTTCGGTAATCAGGCGGCCGTGTAGCTAGCGACGGTATTTCTGGAGCCGCGTTGTGCGAAGGCCCTTCACACCATGACGGGAATACAGCTTTTCCCAGCCTTCGTATTCCTCATCCGTCAGGTTGTAGCGGTCACAGGCTGCCTTGCGCGACAGCAAGCCACCCGAGACGGCCGCGACGACTTCGGCCTTGCGACGGGTGACCCAGCGCGAGATGCCGGGCGATGGCAGGTCTGCCAGGGTGAGCATCTGGCCATCAGGGCCTTTGACACTCGTCAGATTTGCGTTCTGCGTATCCATAATCACACACCATTCGTTTCGGTAATGCCTGACCCAACTTCTTCGAGCCCTCAGGACACAGGTGTACACGAGTGGTTTTAAGCTGACGCATAAGCCGACGTGTGAGTTTCGCCTCCCGCGTTAGGACGATGTTTGGAAACCTGTCCCGCACCGGGACAAATCACCGATTCCACTGCATTTGCTGCAGATCACATTAAAAAAAGTTCAGGTCAGAAGGGTCAGCGCGTCATTGTCGCGCGCCTGCGCAGCATGCCTGCGGAGCATGGTGAGAAACATCTCGTCGCCGCGTTCGGTCTGCTTCACCAACATCGCCGCGCCGAAGGCAACCGACATGCCATAGAAGCAATACCAGCGGTAATGCTCGTACAGTTCATCAAAACCATAACTGGAGACACCGGCCTCGACGAGGCGCGCATGATAATAGCGCAGCAGCGCCTTTTCATGCTTCGGGCGATCCTCGCGCGTCAGTCCGGCGCCGATGAAATAGGCGACGTCATTTGCGGGGGCGCCCCTGGCAGCGGTCTGCCAGTCGACCAGCGCAATCGGCTTCGGCGCGCCCGGCTTGCCGAACAGCATGTTGTCGAGGCGGAAATCATTGTGCGTCAGCGCGAACGGCCCGGGTTGCGCCTCGCCCCAGCGCGGCAGGGCGGCGGCATAGGCATCGCCCACTTCAATCACGTCTGCGGTCAGCTCCGCCGCGTAGCGCTGCTTGAAACCGGTCCAGAGCCCGGCGACCTGTTCGGTCGTCAGCACGGGCGGCGGGGATGCCGCCGTGCCCTGAAGCCACTCGTGCTGATCGAGGCTTTCATCTTCCCAATAGGCAGCGTGCAGGACAGCTGCTGAGGCGAGAGCCAGTTCAGCCTCAGCCACCGAGCATCCCTTGAGCTGGTCGCCCTGTTCGGATGGCGCCATGTCTTCCATGATCAGGGCGAACCGGTTCGTCGCGGGGTCATAGTCGGTATAACAGGCTGCCGGTGTGATCTTGCCCGCCACTTTCGGGAAGGTGCGGTAGAACATGACTTCGCGCCTGTAATGGCCCAGCATGGCAGCGGTGGCGAGACTGGCTTCGCTGGCGGACGGGAACTTGCCAACCAGCGTCGCCGGTGCCCCGGCGCCCTGATGCGCATAGTCGAACACGAACCGGACGTTTTCGCCGATCTGGCCCGTGCCGATCGACCTGGCCGTCAGGCCCCTGACTTCGGCATCAATGCCGATCGTATCGAACAGGTCATTGAACCACGCTGGTGTCAGTTCCAGCGGGTTGCCGTCGAGTCCCGGACGGGTCATGCAGTCTACTCCCTTGTGGCACCGTTTTGCGGTGCATCTTTTTCCTGTTCCTGTTCGTGTTTGGGCGCGGCGGACCTGCCCGTGAAGCGGGAAACCCAGCCCATTCGCTCCTCGGCTGCCCGCAGCGATGTGTCGAGCGCAGCCATGGTGAGGGCGAAGTCGCCGCTGGTTTCCTTGCGCCAGGCGCGCTCCGTGCGGGCAATCACAAAGGCGATCGCCAGCACTTTCAGGCTGAGCGGCGCCCCGCTGTCATCATCCAGCCCGGCCGACGCGAGCGCCCAGCGGGCCGACGCCGCGCGTACTGCCGGCTGGCGCAGGAGGATCGATGGCTGGGTTTCGCGATAGCGCAGCAATGACTTCAGGCCGGCGCGATGGTCTTCCATGGCCTCGAAGCGCAGCATGATGACGTCAAACAGGCGTTCGCGCGGCAGGTCGTCAGTGGCGATGGATTCGGCGGACATGGCCCGGTCGAAATGCGCATCGACGGCATCGGCCAGCGTCTCGCGTGTCGCGATGCCATGGAAATCATTCAGGGTAAGTCCTGCCTTCGTGGCAATCTCGACAAGCGTGAGTTCCGACCAGGGCCTGGTGGCGGCAAGATCAAGGGCGGCGAGCAGCCCCTGCTCGATAATGGTGTCGGTAGGTGCCATGACCTCTCCTGCGTCAGTCCTTTTGACGAGACAGGTCCCTTTCGCGGTTGGCAGCGGCGCGCAGGGCCTTTCTCATCAGGATCGGCATCCCACCCTCATCCATGAGGATGTCAAGGGCGGCCTCGGTGGTGCCGCCGGGTGAAGTGACGGCTTTCCGCAAGGCGTCCGGGGTGTCTCCGGTCGACGCCATCAGGGCCGCTGCCCCCTCAACCGTTCGGCGGGCCAGCCGGGCCGACAGATCGGCTGGCAGGCCTTCGGCCTCTCCGGCCAGAGCCATCATTTCGGCCAGCAGGAAGACATAGGCCGGACCGCTGCCCGACACGCCTGTGGCTGCCGGGATGAGCTTCTCGTCAATCGGGCCTTCGACAACGCCCAGCGCAGAGAGCAGGCCTGTCGCGGCATCAATGTCGGCCGGGTCGGCGCCAGGCGGCGCAGAGATGACGGTCACCCCCTGCCCGATGGCGCCTGGCGTATTGGGCATGGCCCGCACGATACGACTGGACCCGAATGATGACGCCAGTTGCTTGAGCAGGATGCCGGCCATGACGGACAGGATGAGCGTGTCCGGGCCGATAAAGGGTGACGTGGGTTCGATTGTGGACGCAAAGACCTGCGGCTTCACGCACAGGACCACGATATCGGCCGGTTCAGGGGCCGGGTTGAGCGTTACTTTCCCGGTCGACGCCCACAAGGAGACGTCCTCGGATGGCGCCGGATCGACGATAATGATGGGCGATCCGGTTCCGGAGGCGAGCCAGCCGCGCACGAGGGCTGCGCCCATGCGTCCGGCGCCGATCAGGGCAATGGTCGGTGCAGGCATTCCCATGATCTCCGTGGAGGCAGTGTCAGGCTTCGCCGTGGGTTTCGAACATCACTGCCTCAATGGCTTCGCGCGGTGACTTGCCGGCCCAGATGAGGAAATTGAACGCCGGCACGAACCGGTCCGCCGCGCTGATCGAAGCTGCAATCGCCGCGCGCGCTTCACCCGGCGAGACTTCGTCACGGTCGAGCATGGAGAATGTGTAGCGGAAGATGATGACGCCTTCGTCGGCCCAGTAATCGAAATGGCCGAGCCAGAGGCGCTCGTTTGCCATCATGATGAGTTCGGCAATCGCCGCACGGCGCGCCGGAACGGGCTTCACGTCAAGGGTCATCGAAAAATGGATGGCGGACGGATCGGGCCGGTAGGCAAACAGGGCACCCATGTCGCCCCATTTGGTTTCGGCAACGGCCTGGATCGTGCCGTCCTCATCGCGATCATACTGCCAGCCAGCCGTTTCCAGGGCTTCTTCGACCCGTTCGAGCGGATCTGGCAGGTCGATCTCGGCGCGGGAGAGATCAAGGCTCATGGGGTTCCCCTTTCAGTCTCTCGTGCACGGTGCAGGATTCGCACGAGGAGGCCAAGGGCCACTAAGCAAGCGAGCAGGCGCGCGTCCACCCGGTTCTGCAGACTTAACGCCTTATTCCGCAGCTTTTGCCTTTTTGGGTTTCGCCGCAGCTTCCAGTGTTTCGACACGTGCTTCCAGCGCTTCAACGCGCTCAAGAGCGGCTGTGGCGAGGGCTTTCAGGGCCTCGACTTCGTCGCGGCCGGCAAGGTCCATGTCAGCGATCAGGGCCCGCACGCGCGACTGGGCGGCGGTCTTCGCTTCCTCGCTGGCGGCGCGGGCAGCGCCCATTGCGCCAGTCATCAGACCGGCAATGTCATCGAGCAGTGGATTTGTGTTCGCCATGAGGCTACTCCTTCGCGCGCGGGCGGCTGGGCCAGAACTGGCAGCTGCCTAACAGATAGGATGCGTTCCAGACAGGGAAAAGACGCCGCATGACAGACCTCCTGACCCTGATCGCCGTGCCCATGGCAGCTGGCGGCCTGCAATTTCCCGAGATGAGCCCGGCGCTCGTCTCGATCGATTTCGGCTTTATCGGCCTCGGAACCTTCCACCTGCGCTGGTATGCGCTGGCCTATATCGCGGGCATCATGCTGGCCTGGCAGTATGCGAATGCGCTGATCCGGCGGCCGGACATGTTCGGCGGCAAGGCCCCGGCGACGAAGGAAGACCTGGATGACATCATGTTCTGGATCATCCTCGGCATCATCCTTGGCGGACGGATCGGCTATGTCCTGTTCTACATGGTGCCCTACCAGCAGGACGTGATCGCGGCGAACCCGATGAGCGTGCTGAAGATATGGGATGGCGGGATGTCGTTCCATGGTGGCCTGATCGGGGTGACGCTGGCGATTCTGATGATTGCCCGCCGCCGCCAGCTGGACCTCCTGCCGCTCGGCGATATTGCAGGCGTCGTGGCACCGATCGGCATCATGTTTGGCCGCCTCGCCAATTTCATCAATGCCGAACTGTTTGGCCGCAAGACGGACAGTGCCTTCGGCATGGTGTTTCCCGAAGGCTACGTGCCGGGTTCGACACCGCCAGCCTATGACTGGGCGGCCAGGCAATGGGTCTATAGTGGCCAGGAATTCGCCCGCCATCCGAGCCAGCTCTATGAAGCCGCGCTCGAGGGCCTGCTGCCGCTTGTCGTGCTGTCGATCCTGATCTGGAAATTTGATGCACTGAAAAAGCATGGCCTGGTGGCTGGCCTGTTCCTGCTGATGTATGGCGCGGGCCGCTCCATCGTCGAGAATTTCCGCCTGCCGGATTCATTTGCCAGCGACCTGCCCTTCGGCCTGACCATGGGAATTATCCTCTCAACGCCCATGTGGATTGGTGGCGCCTGGCTGGTCTGGAACGCCCTCAGGCCAAAGCCGCTTCACAAACCTGACTAGAGACGAAATGACCCTGAAGGAACGCCTCATCCGCCTGGTTGAAACCGGCGGGCCGATCCCGGTTTCAACCTATATGCAGCTGGCCCTGCATGACCGTCAGGACGGCTATTATGCGACGCGCCCGGGCCTTGGGACCGATTTCATCACGGCGCCGGAAACCAGCCAGGTATTCGGCGAATTGCTCGGCCTGTGGGCGGTGCATGAATGGCGCGCCATGGGCGAGCCGGACGCGTTCTGCCTTGTCGAGATCGGACCCGGCCGCGGCGTGCTGATGCAGGACGCGCTGCGCATGGCCTTCGTCGCGGGCGGCAAGGCGTTTGCCGATGCGATGCGCCTCTATCTTGTCGAGGCGAGTCCGGCCCTGCGCGATCTGCAGGTCGAACGCCTGGCGATCTACGAGCCGCAATTTGCCGAGCAGCCCTCCGAAGTGCCCGCGCTGCCGACGATCATCCTGGCGAACGAATATCTCGACTGCCTGCCCGCCCGCCAGTTCCGCCGCGATGGTGAAGAATGGCGTGAATGTGTTGTTGGGCTGGACGCTGATGGCGCGCTTGCGTTCGGACTGGCGGCAGACGGCCGCGCGGCGCCTGAAGGCACGGCCGCGACGGCGGCCTGCGTCGAGGTCCAGACCGGCCTCGATATCCTGATTGCCGAACTGGCAACCCGCGCCGGCAAGGGCGCGCCGGTGCATGCCCTCTTCATTGATTACGGCCCGTCTGATTCCGCCCCGGGCGATTCCCTGCGCGCATTCCAACAGGGCAAGCAGGTCTCTCCCCTTCATGCGCCCGGCGAAACCGACCTGACGGTGGATGTGGATTTCGGCCGGCTGAAGCGTCTCGCGACAGCCGCAGGACTCGCTGTCCAAGGACCGACCCCGCAAGGCATGTTCCTGCTGGGCCTCGGCGCGCAGGCGCGTCTGAACCAGCTGGTCAAGGCCAATGAGGAGGACGCCGAGGCAATCTTCAGCGCCGCCCAGCGCCTGATAGACCCGAAGGACATGGGCGAGCGCTTCAAGGTGATCTGCATTTCCAGTCAGGGCCTGCCCAAACCGGCGGGATTCTAGGCCGGCAGCTTGATCTCGTTGGCGTCGCCGAGCAGCACCACGGTCGGGGCGTGCTGGCGGGCTTTTTCGGCCTCGACGCTGGCGAAGGCGGCAATGATTACCCTGTCACCGACAGCGAAGTGACGGGCCGCTGCGCCATTGACGCCGATCGTACGCGAGCCGCGCGGCGCTTCGAGCGCATAGGTCTGGATGCGGGCCCCATTGGTAACGTTCCAGATATCGACGCGCTCGTGGGGCAGGATGCCAGACGCATCCAGCAGGTCCTGGTCAATCGACACCGAACCCTCATAGTGGAGGTCGCACTGAGTGACGGTGGCAGAGTGAAGTTTGGCTTTCAGCATATTGAGCAACATGGCGGCGCCCTCCCGGCGATTAGGCAGCGTGGCAATTATGCTCACAATGAGTATATTGGGGTCTGAGGCCCCGTCAGCAAGGCTCTATTGCATTGCAACATAGGCGCGGTAAAGGCCCCCAGAGCGTGGCCTGGCAGTATTCAATGTAGTATTCGTAAGAAATACACCTGCCGGGGGAACGCTCTTAAAAGCACTCGCCTAGGCTCCACCTCTCTGTTACGTTTTGTTAACGAAAATGGACACTGAGGGACCGGATATGAAGTATGGACAGATCGGGCTGCTGGCACTTTTACTGGCCCTCGCAGGATGCACGTCACAGCAGATTGAGCCGGGCGGATCCATACCTGAGACCGAGGCGCCGCCACCCCCTCCACCTCCACCTCCACCTCCACCTCCACCTCCACCTCCCATGGTGGGTAGTAGCGGACCCGTGCGCGGGCTACCTGGCGATGATGATGATTTCGACTTTGAAGACCTGCCGTCCACATCAGCCGGTGCCCCGGCGCCCACGCCGCGCCGCTCGACTGGCCGGGCCGTCAGCAACGTCAAACCGGCCAAGGACTACCTGCCCTTCATTGATGTCGCGATTGACGAGAATGCGCTTTATTCAGAATACGGCATGATGCTGCAGGACCGCTATACGCGCATCCAGATCGTGACGCTCAAGCCGGACGCCTATGACATTGAGGGCGTCTCGACCGGCAAACGGTCGGAGCCGGTCGATGTGCGAAACTATAACAAGGAAAGCCGCAACTGGCTGACGCGCATGATGGGGTCGCGCAATGTGACGCGGACGCTGATTGCGGAATTCGATGTCGCCAAGCCGGATATCAAGGCGACCAAGGCGCTGTTCTCGGCCACGTTCTCTTCGGACAGCCGGGAAGGCGAATCCTGGACCACGAATGAGAGCATTGCCCTTTATGCAACGCCCTATTTCAAGGTTGGCCCGAACACGACGATCGAAGGACGCTTCCGCATGCAGCTGTCCGACGAGCGCCAGGGATCGGCGGGCGCGAGTGTCATGGGCGCGCTGACCACGGCCGCCAACCTGATCGCACCCACGTCGACGCTGGTGACCTATTTCAACCAGCCCCTTATGCTGGAAGCCTCCAACTTCCTGAACACGTCATCGACCACGCTGTTCGGACAGTCTATCACGGAACAGTCCACCAGCGCGTTTTCGGTCAAGTCGTGGAGCGACACGCCAATTCTTGTCGTTTCGGCCGAACTGCCGGAGGCCAGCAATATCAAGCAGACCAAAAGCAAAGGCGCCATTGGTCAGTGGGCGGTTTATCTCGACCAGCCGATCCCGTCCATCTTCACGGCCCAGTCATCGGACTTTGACGGCCAGGAGCCGGACTATACAGGCGTACCGGCAGGCGACATCCTGGCCTTTGAAGTAGGCGAGGACCTGACGGTCTACGATTACATCTTCTCGCGCCTCGACCTCTCCGACCGGATCGCCAGCCTGAATGTTGACGGCGATGCGGACACGGCCCGCCTGATCTGCAATCGCATCGAACGCGGCATGGCCGAGATCGGGTTCACCAGTTTCGATGCGGCTGCAGCCGTATGGGCAGCCTCTGCCAGCGACCAGTTCAATGGCGCTGCCCAGGTCGCCCTGCAGCAGGATGGCCTGTGCGAAGGCATGAACCGCTGGAACGCGATGGAACACTGACCGCCTGCCATTCTTTCGGCAAGATTTCAGGTTATGAGCCGGCCCTTCGAAGGATGACGGCCATGGCCCACCACAAACGCAAGGGACCGAAATCGACCCGGTCAGGCTGCCTGCTGTGCAAACCGCACAAGCGCCAGGGCACCTGCGCCGCAAACCGCCATCGCGCCGGCGAACGGGCCAAACGCGCCGCCGCTGAGCGGGACATAAGGGAAGCCTGATTGGCGCCGGCGCTATGGGCGCCTCTTATACCTCGTAATCCGCCGTCCAGTCTTCGTGGCTGTGGCGGATGCGCAAGACAAGAGCGACCTCATCTTTCAGTTCGTAGACCACCAGATGCGCACCGAAAGGCCTCACTCGCACGGGCCGTGCCAAGCCCGTCCCGCACCGGACTCGCCAGCGGAAACTCTGCAATAAGGCGAAAAGCTCCTGCCATCTCACTGGCATGCTTCTGGGCTTGTCGCGGACCAGACAATCGAATGCCTTCGCGGTTGATGGCCGCGATGTCAGCTTCCGCAGCACGCGAAAAGTCGATTTTCACGACTGCGCGACTTTCCAGGCATCCGCCATCACCTGATCAATCGACTTGCCGGAGAAGCCGCTGGCATAAGCTTCCTCGATCTTCTCGTTCATCGCCGCGATCTTCTCCTGCTTGATCTGTTCGCGGCGGATGAGGTCGCGGATCAGGTCGGAGGAATTGGCATACTTCCCATCAGCAGACTGCGCCTCGACCCAGGCTTTCATCTGATCCGGCAGGGAAATGTTCATCGTGGCCATGGCGGGGCTCCTCAAGCTGCCCCTGCAATATAATGGCAAACTTTGCCAAGCGCAGACCATTCGCCATAATCAAAAAGGGCGGCCCGTGGAGGCCGCCCTTTGAAGTCTATGTATCCAGGAAGCTGCGCAGCTTGCGGCTACGGCTGGGGTGCTTGAGCTTCCTCAGCGCCTTGGCCTCGATCTGGCGGATGCGTTCGCGGGTCACCGAGAATTGCTGGCCGACTTCTTCCAGCGTGTGGTCGGTGTTCATGCCGATGCCGAAGCGCATGCGCAGCACGCGTTCTTCACGCGGGGTGAGCGAGGCGAGGACGCGGGTGGTCGTCTCGCGCAGGTTCGACTGGATGGCCGCGTCCACCGGAAGCAGCGCCATCTTGTCCTCGATGAAGTCGCCGAGGTTTGAGTCCTCGTCGTCGCCAATCGGGGTTTCCAGCGAGATCGGCTCTTTCGCGATTTTCAGAACCTTGCGGATCTTCTCGAGCGGCAGGCCCAGCTTCTCGGCCAGTTCTTCCGGGGTCGGCTCGCGGCCGATCTCGTGCAGCATCTGGCGCTGTGTACGGATGATCTTGTTGATCGTCTCGATCATGTGCACCGGGATACGGATCGTGCGGGCCTGGTCCGCGATGGAGCGCGTAATGGCCTGACGGATCCACCAGGTGGCATAGGTCGAGAACTTGTAGCCGCGGCGATACTCGAATTTGTCGACGGCCTTCATCAGGCCGATATTGCCTTCCTGGATGAGGTCCAGGAATTGCAGGCCGCGATTGGTATATTTCTTGGCAATCGAGATCACGAGGCGGAGGTTCGCTTCAACCATTTCCTTCTTGGCGATACGCGCTTCGCGCTCGCCCTTCTGGACGGTCTGGACCAGCACGCGATAGTCATCGATCGGAATGCCGATTTCCTGGGCGATTTCCGAAATCTCGTTGCGCACTTCCTCGATTTCGTCGTTCTTGCCCTCGATGAAGCGTTTCCACTTTGCCGACAGGCCTTTGACGCGATCACCCCATTCAGGCTCGAGTTCGTTGCCGAAATAGTTCTCGAGGAATTCCTTGCGTGGCACGCCATGGGCGTCGGCCATGCGCATCAGCTTGCCTTCAAGGCCCATCAGCTTCTTGTTGATCGCGTAAAGCTGCTCGACCAGCGCCTCGATACGGGCATTGTTGATGTGGATCGTCTTCAGGCTTTCGACGATATTGTTCGACAGCTCGTCATATTCGGCCTGAGCCTTTGGCGTCAGGTCCTTGCCTTCAAGGCGGCGCCCGACAAGCTTGTCCTGCAGCTTGCGATAGCGTCCGAACCCGTCGGCGATTTCGTCAAGCTTGGCCAGAACGCCGTCACGCAGTTCCGCTTCCATGGCCGACATGGACATAGCGGCGGCGTCATCTTCGTCGTCCTCATCGTCATCGGTGGATTCGCCGTCTTCGGATTTGGCTTCATCGGCCTCGTCCTCTTCTTCCTTGGGCTTGGGTTCCGGCGGCGGGTTTTCCGCGCCGTAAGTGGCCTCCAGGTCGATCAGGTCGCGCAGCAGGATGCGCTCATTCATCAGCTCGTCGCGCCACACCATCATGGCTTCGAAGGTCAGCGGACTTTCGCAAAGCCCGCGGATCATCGCGTCGCGGCCGGCCTCGATACGTTTGGCAATCGCAATCTCGCCTTCACGCGAGAGCAGTTCGACGGCGCCCATCTCGCGCAGGTACATGCGCACAGGGTCGTCGGTGCGGTCGGAGCCGCGGGCGTTGCCCTTCTTGGTAACAACTTTCTTGTCTTCGATCTTGGTGAGCGCCTTGCCTTCGGCTTCGGCCTCTTCCTCGCTCTCGACGACCGCGATGCCCATTTCCGAAATCTGGGACATCACATCCTCGATCTGGTCGGACGTCATCTCGTCATTCGGAAGCAGGGCGTTGATTTCGTCATGCGTGATGAAGCCGCGCTTTTGCGCCCGCTTCAGAACCTTTTTGACGTCGGTTGCGTTGAAATCGACAACGGCGGCTTCGCCGTCCTTCTCGTCATCACCGTCACCATCGCCTGCGGTATTCTTCTTCTTGGTGGCTGTTGCCATTCAAATTTCTCCCATGGGAATATCCGCCGCTGCCCTGGTGGATGACCCAAAAAACTGACCTGCGCCTTAGCTTTCGCCGACTTTTCCTGCTGCCTCGTTCATGCGAGCCTTCAAGGCCCGGCGTTCTGCGACAAGCTGGTGACGCCGCCGCCACGCTGAAGGTGACGCCGTCGACTCCCCGCTCGCAGCATCCATGCCAGAACCGGGCTCCTGCTCGTCGGAACTTCTCACCGCCATGTATTGCTCGAGGGCTATCAGCCATTCCCGTGCCTCGGGCCCATCGGCCGCTATCTGAGGCGTATCAGGATAATCTTTGAGCAATCTGGAAGCGCGCATGTTCCCTGCTTCCAGTAAATGGGCGCTCAAGGCCTTGCGGTCAATAGGTTTCCCTGCGTTCACAAAGTCCAGCACGCAGTCGCGGATGTGACTGACATCCGGATCGGGAAACGCGGCCGCCGCCAGGGTTTCTGCACCGAAGTCCAGAAGGAAGGGGCTGTCCACGGCGCGCACAATCGCGCCAAGGCCGCGCAGCTTGGCTGGTGCGCCGCCCCTGAGTGCAGACTGGCCAGACTCACCTGAGGCGGGAATCTGTCCCGTTCCGGTCCGCTTTCTGCTGTTATTACTACGATTTGCCTGACGCACCTGCCAGAAGTGATCCCGCATGCGGGCCTTCAGATCGCGTTCATAGGCGGCCCGCACGCCGGGATGCCTGATCTGCGCCGCCGCCGCTGCAAGTCGTGCCTCGAGGCCGGCCTGACGCTCGGGCGTATCGAGCGGTTCGACGTCGCGTTCCCGCCGCCAGAGCAGTTCCGACAGGGCCAGCCTGTTATCCAGCGCCTCGGCCATCGCCCCCGGTCCGCGCTCGCGAATCAGGTCGTCAGGGTCCATGCCGTCCGGCAGCAGCACGAAATACAGCGACCGGCCGGGTTCGACATGCGGCAGGGCCCTGTCGAGCGCGCGGAAGGCGGCGCCAAGTCCGGCGCTGTCCCCGTCAAAGCAGAGCACAGGTTCCGGCCCCGCCCGCCAGAGCAGCGAAATCTGCTCTTCGGTCAGGGCAGTGCCCAGCGGCGCCACGGCCTGGCCAAACCCGGCCTCGGCCAGCGCGATGGCATCGATGTAGCCTTCGCAGACGATCAGGCCGCCGTCTTCGCCATGGCCGAGCGCCTCGCGCGCCGCCCTGTAGCGGTAGAGCACGCGCGACTTGTGGAAGAGCGGTGTATCGCCGGAGTTCAGGTATTTGGGCTTTGCATCCGGTGTCAGGCCGCGTCCGCCAAAGGCGATGATCCCGCCACGCGAATCCGGTATCGGGAACATGAGCCGCCCGCGAAAGGCATCATAGGGCTCGCCGCCCCTGTCGCTTTCCTTGGCCAGGCCCGCCTCAAGAATTTCCGCCATCGAGAAGCCCTGCGACTTCAGGTGTTCGGATGTCTTGCGCCAGTCATCCGGGGCAAAGCCGAGACGGTGGCGCCGCCATGCGCCCGGCATCAGGCCGCGCCCTTCGAGGTAGACCCGCGCTGCTGCGCCTTCGGCCGATTGCAGGCAATCCTCAAACCAGGTCGCGGCAGCCTCACAGGCAGCCTGCAGGCGTTTGCGATGGTCGTATTCCTCTGCCGCTTCCGGGCTTGCCCTGGGCAGGCTCATGCCGGCTTCTTCCGCGAGTTTCTCGACTGCCTCCATGAATGACAGGCGCTCGGTCTCCATAACGAAGCTGATCACGTCGCCGCCCATGCCGGAGGAGAAGCATTTGAAGATGCGCTTCTGGTCATTGACGTAGAAGCTCGGGCTTTTCTCATTGGTGAAAGGCGACAGGCCGACCCATTCCTTGCCCTTCTTGACCAGCTTGACCTTGCGGCCGATCACGTCCGAAGGCCGGATACGGGCCTTCAGTTCTTCGACGAAGCCATCAGGGATGCGGACGGTCTGGGACATTCAGGCAAGTGTAGCGCGTCATGCCGCTTTCGGGAACGCACAGATTGCCGAACCGGCACGTCAAAAAAAATGGCCCTGCCTTGCGGCAGGGCCAGTCTTCAAAGCCAGATTGGCTCATGGATATGCCTAGTCATTGAAGACAGGAGCCATCTTCAATTGTTCGCTCGTCTTGTTGATCATCACTTCGCCTTCACTGTCACCCTGGACAACGGTGATGGCATCAAAGTCGATCACGAGACGCTCTGCTGAAGCGACGCCCGACAGGCCGTCGGTCACCACAGCCTGCTTCACGGAACCATCGGAACTGATGATCAGGTCCGTGATGCGCGAATAGGTGTCAGCAACAGCCAGTTCGGCATTGGTACCGATCAGCTCGGAGGCAAGGCGGAAATCGTCCATGCCGTCCTGTTCGAATTCAGCCACGCCTTCCAGCGATTCATCAACGAGAGCCGCCGAAACCATTGGCTCTCCATCAGTGTCCATGGTCACGGACACGGAACTGAATGGCAGAGTGCCAAGTTCACCGGCAATTCCCAGAACGCCGCCATCGCGGAACACGATCTGGCCTGGACCCATGTCTCTGCCGATCAGAATGTCGGCCACGGTGGCAATGGTTTCACCATTTGCGCCGATAATATCGTCGCCAATCAGGCTGGATGCCTTCATTTCGCCGGCGGCCATGACATAGACCGGACGATCAAGTTCCGTCTCTGTGGTGATATCCGTGTCGACTGTCGTATCATTCATGTCGTCAACGGTATTTTCCGAATACGGCGCGGTGTCATTATCCGCCGTTTCGATCGTCGTGTCCGCACCTGAGCATGCGGCCAGACCGGCCATGAGCGCCACGGCACTTATAGGGGCAATGAGGTGTTTCATGAGGAGTTCCTTTCCTTGTAATGCCACCCGTTCAACGCGAACTGGGCGCGCAAGGTTCCGAGGAACTGATTCAAAATTAAGCATGGGCGAGGGCTGGCGCAGACGCCGCGCAATGCTTTCTACAGGTTACGGGCATAAGCCGCGTCAGGACCGCGACAGGGCCTCGCGAACGGCTTTGCCGGCGCTGCCAGTGTCGATCATGCCGGGAAAGCGCTCCTTGAGCGCCGACATGCAGCGCCCGACATCCTTCAGCTTCGAGGCACCGAGATCCTCGACAATCTCCCCGACAGCCGCTTCCAGCTTCTTGCCGCTGAGCGGGACCGGCAGGAATTTCTGAATGACCTCGATTTCCTCGCGCTCGCGGATCGCATCCTCGATGCGCCCGGCCGCATCATGCTCGCGGGCAGACACCTCGCGCTGGGCAACCATCGTTTCGAGCACGGTGCGCACGTCAGCGTCAGGGCATCCTTCCCCCACGCCGCGACCGCGCGCGCAGACATCACGGTCACGCACAGCACATTCGATCAGGCGCAGCGTGGCAAGTTCCACGTCACTGGCACCCTTCGCAGTTTCGGATTTCAGTGCCTGAACAATACGCGCCTTCAGCGACATCGTCTCACTTGTGTCCTCTCGGCCCATGCCGTTATTGCCTTTCACATGCCGCAGACGCCAGTTTGCTTGACGATGCGCAGACTCAGCCCCATTAACCGGACGAAATTCTCGGTCGGTTGGGTTAACGACCGGAAAACGGTCCGGAGGCGAAATGAGATATGACTAAAGACACGAAAGTTCAACCCGACTCGCGCGCCACGGGAGCGATTGCCCTTGCCGATGGCACCGTTTTTCTGGGCATTGGCGCTGGCGCAGCAGGCACGAATGTCGGCGAGCTATGCTTCAATACCAGCATCACCGGCTATGAAGAAATCCTGACAGACCCCTCCTACGCCTCGCAAGTGGTGCTTTTCACCTTTCCGCATATCGGAAATGTCGGCGCAAATGCTGACGACCAGGAAGAATCCTCACCGGCAGCCGCCAGGGCTGCGCGCGGCGCGATCTTCCGCGAGCCCATAACGGCACCGTCCAGCTGGCGCTCGACCAGCCATTTCGACGCCTGGCTCAAGACGCGCGGCATCATCGGCCTGTCAGGCGTGGATACACGCGCGCTGACCCGCCTCATCCGCGAGCGGGGCATGCAGAAAGCTGCAATCTGCCACCAGCCCGAGGGCAGTATCGATACGGATGCGCTGATCGCACAGGCCCGCGCGTGGAAGGGCCTCGACGATGCCGACCTTGCCGCCGATGTCGATGGCGACGCCACTTATGACAATTTCCAGCAGGTGTGGAAGGCCGGCAGCGGCTATGGCCGGCTTGATGACGCAAAGTACCATGTCGTCGTCGTCGATTTCGGCGTGAAGAAGAACATCCTGCGTAACCTGGCCAGTGTCGGCGCGCGCACGACCGTTGTGAACGGTGACGCGACATCCGCCGAGATCGCCGCCCTCAAGCCTGATGGCGTCGTGTTCTCGAACGGTCCGGGCGATCCGGCAGCAACGATCCTGAGATCGGGAGACATGATCCGCAACGTGATCGACAGCGGAACGCCGATCCTCGGCATCTGCCTCGGCCACCAGCTCCTCGCGCTCGCACTTGGCGCCAGGACGATGAAAATGGCGCAGGGCCACCATGGTGCAAACCACCCGGTCAAGGATATCACCACCGGCAAGGTCGAGATCGTGTCGATGAATCACGGCTTCACCGTCGATCCGGCCACGCTGCCCGCCGGCGTCGAGGAAAGCCACCGGTCACTGTTCGACGGCACCAATTCCGGGCTCAGCGTCGCGGGCAAGCCGATCATCTCGGTCCAGCACCATCCTGAAGCCTCCCCCGGCCCGCAGGACAGCTTCTACCTGTTTGAGCGCTTTGCTGGCCTGATGGATTCCCATCGTGGGTGAATGGCCCGGCTGACCCGATGACACTGGCTGTTACGCCCCCCGCTGATAGCCGCCTCAGCGCCATTGCCGCCGATCTCGCCGCGCATGGCTGGAGCTGGCAACCGAACCTGCTGCCAGACGACCTCACGGCCGCCTTGCGCGCCGAACTGCAGGCGCTCGATGCCCGGCAGGATCTCGAAGCCGCCGGGATCGGCCGCGAAGCGGCCTTCCAGCGCGACGGCTCCGTCCGGCGCACGGGTATCGCCTGGCTGGATGGATCAAGCCCGGCGCAACAGGCTTTCCTCGACTGGGCCGAACCGATACGCCAGAGCCTCAACCGCGCGCTGATGATCGGCCTTTTCGAGTTCGAGGCCTGTTTTGCCGTCTATCCGGAAGGCGGGTTCTATGATCGCCATCTCGACAGTTTCGAGGGCGCGCGCAATCGGGTGATGTCGCTTGTCGTCTATCTGAACGAAGACTGGCAGGACGATCAGGGTGGCGAACTGGTCGTCTGGCCGGAACGCGCGGGCAAGGCCGACAGCCCCGCAGCCCGCCTTCTGCCTCTGGGCGGTGGCGCTGCCTTCATGCTGTCGGAAACCATACCGCATGCCGTCGAAGTGACCCATGCCCGCCGCTATGCGATCGCCGCGTGGTGGCGGGTGAACCCGTCCGGCGACAGGCATGTCGACCCGATCAGCTAGCGCAGCCCTCTCAGGAGCGCCTCGAAGGCATCGAACAGGTTGTCGGGCGTGAGCCCGGATTCCCGGCGCGACAGCGCGAAGCCGCCACCATTCAGCGCGTTCAGCAGCATGATCGAGATCGGCACAATGCCATCTTCGGCGATCAGGCCCTTGTGGGCCAGATAGCGCACGCCCTGTTCGACATTGCTGCGGCCCAGCCGGTCATCATTCTCCTGCCAGCCGTCCAGGCCCATCACCGCCGGACCGTCAATCAGGACGACACGCTGGAAACCCGGCCGTGATGCCCAGTTGAAATAGACCCGCGTTCCTGCAAGAAAGGCCGCATAGGGATCGGTTTTCGAACGCCCTGCCTGCGCTGCTGCGCGGGCCTGTGCATCCATTTCCAGCTGCATTTCCTTCCATATCTCGAAAAACAGCGCGTCCTTGCTGGCGAAATGGTGGAACAGGGCCCCTTTCGAAATGCCCGCCGCCTCGACAATGTTTGCAATGGATGTCCGGGGATAGCCTTGCGTCTCAAACAGGTGCCTGGCCGCATCCAGAATGGCTCGGCGGGTTTCTTCAGCCTGCTCTGACGTCCTCTTGACCATTGAAATTTCTTGGATTGAAAACTTATCATACCAGTGGTATGTAAAACTTACAAATCGATGGATTCGATCCGTCGAATTTGACCATATCACTGAAAGCACAGCAGGCTGGGTGGGGACACGGCAGCATGCCCAGGTGGACGGGATGGCCGCTCCATTCTCCTGATTCAGGATGGGGCGGCCGTTTTCATTCTGGCCGGATGGCCTGGAGCAGGCCGGCCGTCAAACCTGATGCTGCGCAGACCTCGGACTATTTCAGCGGCCCGCAACGGCGTTCATATTCGGCAATCGCGTCCGGCATCCACACACGGAAATTCTCTGCACGGGTCTGCGAGGCCGGGTGCGTCGACATCCATTCCGGCGGACTCTGGCCCTCATTGAGTTTGCCCATCCGCTCCCACAGTTCAGGCGCCTCGCGTGGGTCGTAACAGGCGCGCACCAGCAGATCGAGCCCGATCTTGTCGGCTTCAGTCTCATGCGCCCGCGAGAAGCTCAGCACCGTGCCCTGCGCCGCCACGCCAAACGCCTGCATGATCGCCCGCTGCTGGCCCGCATCCATATCGGAAAGACCCGCACCGACGGCCAGTTGGCCCATCTGCATCACCTTCTGCTGGCTCATCCGCTCGGCACCATGATGGGCGAGCGCATGGCCGATCTCGTGCCCCATCACCACGGCCAGCTTGTCCGGATCGCTGATATCGTCCAGCGTCACCTGCCCGTCGCCATTACCGGTAATGTCGAGAATGCCTGTATAGATGGCGACATAGCCGCCCGGCAGGCAGAAGGCGTTCGGCGTATCGGACTGGACGACATAATAGGTCCAGTCGAACTGGTCGGCGACAGGCGTGAACGTATAGCCCTGCGACTGCAGGTCCGCTTCCAGCTCGATCGCTGCCGCCTGCAACCGCGCGCCGATTGCTCGCACCTCTTGCGTCAGCGTCTGCTCGGCGCCGGCACAAGCGGCCTCGGTGGCGCACAGAACCGGGTTGCCCTGCTGCTGTTCCTGCTGGAGTATCTGCACATAGGATTGCTGGCCGAGCGTCACTTCGTCCTGCAGCGACATCGTGTTCAGCTGCTTGCGTCCGGAGAAGGGCACCTCTGTCTGGTTCATCTGCCAATAGATGAACAGGCCCACCAGGCCAATAATGATGATCATGAACCGGCCGCCTGGCAGCCCACCGCCGCCCCGTCTTCGTGGCATTCGCATTGTGTCGGCCCTTCCGGATAATCGCGCTGAGCCAAGTCTTAACCGAGCCTTCCCCGACGCGAAAGCGCCTGAAGTGCTTCACGAACAGTTCCAGCAACGCTATCTGTAGGATCATGACCGAACAAGCACACAAGCCAAAGCTGGAAATCCGGATCATTCCGGTGACCCCCCTGCAACAGAATACGTCCATGATCTGGTCGACCGAGACCATGGAAGGCGTGTTCATCGATCCGGGCGGCGAGGTCGACCGGCTGATGGCCGCGGCTGAGCAATTCGGCGTGAAGATCGTCGCCGTCTGGCTGACGCATGGCCACCTCGACCATGCCGGCGCGGCCACTGACGTGTCCGAGCGCACTGGCTGCCCGATCATCGGCCCTCACGAAGACGACCAATGGCTGCTCGACGAGCTCGAAGCGCAGGGTGCCAAATACGGCATTACCGATGGCCGGAATGTCAAACCCGACCGCTACCTGAATGATGGTGACGAGCTGGAACTCGGCGGCATCAAATTCGGCGTGGCCCACTGTCCGGGCCATACGCCCGGCCATGTCGTGATCTACAATCAGGAAGGCGCGCTCGCCTTTGTCGGTGATGTCCTGTTCCAGGGCTCGATCGGCCGGACAGACTTTCCGCGCGGTAATCACCAGCAGCTGATCGACTCGATCACCGGCAAGCTGTGGCCGCTGGGCAACGAGATGCGGTTCGTGCCGGGTCACGGGGCGATCTCCACCTTCGGCCAGGAGCGCCAGTCGAACCCCTTCGTGTCCGACGCCAATACAGGCTACCAGGGCGCGGCCCGCGACAGCTCCGACGCGATCAGCCAGAAACTGGCCAAGCGCTGGACCTGACCGGCCGGACTGCAGCCTGCTATCCTGACGGTCTTGTAATGCACGCGATGGAACCGTGTCGGATAAGGGACGTTTGCACCCCGTGACCAGACAAGGAGCACACCAATGACAACCTATTTGAAGCTTTTCGCTGCAGGCGCCAGCGCCATCGTCCTGGCCGCCTGTACATCCAGCGGCACAACTGAGAAAAACGCGGCCTATGGTGCTGCTGCGGGCGCCGTTGCAGGTGCCGTGATCGGTAACAATGTCGGTGACGGTGATGCTCAACGCGGCGCCGTGATTGGCGGCGTTCTGGGCGGTGCAGCTGGCGCAGCCAAAGGCTGCTCCGAGGCTGAAGACTGCGACATGCCCGGCGTGAAAGACCAGGAAGACGAGCGGGACGCTGATGGCGACGGCTATGCCAATGCCTATGACCGCTATCCCTACGATTCGCGCCGCTGGTAAGTTCCAGCTCAAAGGCGGCCACGCGTCGTGACGACAAGGCCCCGTATCCTTCACCGGATACGGGGCTTTTCTCATATCAAAGACCGGATTGTCCTTGCTTATGACATCGACTCCCCGCTATCAGGCACCCGTTTGACCCGGAGAGAGAAACGACCATGCCAAAGCGCACCGACATATCCTCAATCCTGGTCATTGGTGCGGGTCCGATCATCATCGGACAGGCCTGCGAGTTCGACTATTCCGGGGTCCAGGCGGTCAAGGCGCTGAAATCCGAAGGTTACCGGGTCATCCTCGTGAACTCGAATCCGGCCACCATCATGACCGACCCGGATCTGGCCGATGCAACCTATATCGAGCCGATCACGCCGGAGATTGTCGAGAAGATCATCGAAGTCGAAAAACCTGACGCCCTGCTGCCCACGATGGGCGGCCAGACGGCGTTGAACTGCGCGCTCGACCTGCACTATGCAGGCGTGCTCGAAAAGCACGGTGTCGAGCTGATCGGCGCCAAGGCCGAAGCCATCGAGATGGCCGAGGACCGCAAGCTGTTCCGCGAAGCCATGGACCGGATCGGCCTTGAAAACCCGCGCGCCGCCATCATCGCTTCGCCGGAAATCCGCGGCGAGAATGGCAGGATCAAGGGCTATGACCGCCTCACCGGCCTCAAGGCCGCCATGGACGCCCTCGAAACGGTCGGGCTGCCCGCCATCATCCGCCCCGCCTACACCCTTGGCGGCACCGGCGGCGGCATCGCCTACAATGTCGAGGAGTACGAGGAAATCTGCCGCTCCGGTCTCGCCGCCTCGCCCAACGCCCAGATCCTGATCGACGAAAGCCTGCTCGGCTGGAAGGAATACGAGATGGAAGTTGTCCGCGACACGGCGGACAATTGCATCATCATCTGCTCCATCGAGAACATCGACCCGATGGGCGTGCACACCGGCGACTCGATCACCGTCGCCCCGGCGCTGACGCTGACCGACAAGGAATACCAGATCATGCGCAACGCCTCGATCGCCGTCCTGCGCGAGATCGGCGTTGAGACCGGAGGTTCGAACGTGCAGTTCGCGGTCAATCCCAAAGACGGGCGCCTGATCGTCATCGAGATGAACCCGCGCGTGTCGCGCTCTTCCGCGCTCGCCTCCAAGGCCACCGGCTTCCCGATTGCCAAGATCGCCGCCAAGCTCGCCGTAGGCTACACGCTGGACGAACTCGACAATGACATTACCGGCGTCACGCCCGCCTCCTTCGAACCCACCATCGATTACGTGGTTACCAAGATTCCGCGCTTTGCCTTCGAGAAGTACAAGGGCGCCGACCCGGTCCTGACCACGGCGATGAAATCCGTCGGCGAGGCCATGGCCATCGGCCGCTCCTTCCAGGAAAGCCTCCAGAAGGCGCTCTGCTCGCTCGAGACGGGCCTCAGCGGCCTTGATGACATGCCCTTCGAAACCGACGCAGCCCTGCGCCAGGCGCTCGCCCTGCCCACGCCAACCCGCCTCCAGGTCGTCGCCCAGGCCCTGCGCGACGGCATGAGCGTCGCCGAAGTCCAGGCGATTACCGCGATGGACCCATGGTTCCTCGGCCAGATCAAGGGCATCGTCGCCGTCGAAGCCGATGTTCGCGCCCAGGGCCTGCCGGACGATGCGCATGAACTCATCGAACTGAAAGCCATGGGCTTCTCCGACAAGCGCCTCGGCCAGCTCGTCGGCCAGTCGGAATCCTGGGTGCGCGGCTACCGCCACGCCCTGAACGTGCGCCCCGTCTACAAGCGCATCGACACCTGCGCTGCCGAGTTCGCCGCCAGGACGCCCTATCTCTACTCCACCTACGAACACGCCTCGTTCGGCACCGAAGCACCCGATTGCGAGGCCCTGCCCTCGAACCGCGAGAAAGCCATCATCCTTGGCGGCGGCCCCAACCGGATCGGCCAGGGCATCGAGTTCGACTATTGCTGCTGTCATGCCGCCTACGCGATGGAAGACCTCGGCATCGAGTCGATCATGGTCAACTGCAACCCGGAAACCGTCTCGACCGACTATGACACGTCAGATCGCCTCTATTTCGAGCCGCTGACCGACGAGCATGTGCTCGAGATCATCCACAAGGAACAGTCCGCCGGTACGCTGAAGGGCGTCATCGTCCAGTTCGGCGGCCAGACACCGCTGAAACTCGCGTCCACGCTGCACAACGAGAATATCCCGATCCTCGGCACCAGCCCGGAATCCATTGATCTTGCCGAAGACCGCGAACAGTTCGCCGCCCTGCTCGACAGGCTAGGCATCCAGCAGGCCCCCTCCCGCGTTGCCCGCAGCGTCGCGGAGGCCGAAATCAAGGCGAACGAAATCGGCTATCCGGTCATGCTGCGCCCGTCATTCGTGCTCGGCGGCCGCGCCATGGAGATTGCGCGTGACGATGCCGACCTGCGCGAGTTCGCCGCTGAAGCGCTGCGGGTCTCCGGCGACGCGTCCCTTTTCATCGACCGCTACCTGTCGGACGCCATTGAAGTCGATGTCGACGCCATTTGCGACGGCGTGAATGTCCACGTCGCAGGCATCATGGAACATATCGAGGAAGCCGGCGTCCATTCCGGCGACAGCGCCTGCGCCTTGCCACCCTATACGCTGTCGGCCAGCCTGCAGGCCCGTCTCGCGGAACAGACAAAGGCCCTCGCCCTGGCGCTCAAGGTCCGCGGCCTCATCAACATCCAGTTCGCGGTCAAGGATACCGAAATCTACGTCCTCGAGGCAAACCCGCGCGCCAGCCGCACCGTGCCCTTCGTGGCCAAGGCCGTCGGCGCGCCGATAGCCGCCATCGCGGCCAAGGTCATGGCGGGCGAAGCCCTCACCAGCTTTGACCTGACCAATGCCAATCCGCGCCGCGTGGCAGTTAAGGAAGCTGTCTTCCCGTTCGCCCGCTTCCCGGGTGTCGACCCCCAGCTTGGCCCGGAAATGCGCTCGACCGGCGAAGTCATGGGCTGGGATGACGATTTCGGCATGGCCTTCCTCAAGTCACAGCTTGGCGTCGGCGTCCACCTGCCCGAAAGCGGGAACGTATTCATCTCGGTGCGCGATTCCGACAAGAAAGGCGTCACAGAGGCCGCCCGAAACCTCGTGAACATGGGCTTCAGCCTTGTCGCCACCAGTGGCACGGCCAGCTATCTCGAGAGCGAAGGCCTGCCCGTTTCCCGCATCAACAAGGTGCTCGAAGGCCAGCCGCACATCGTCGACGCGATGATCAACGGCGAGGTGCATCTGGTTTTCAACACAACCGAAGGTGCGGCCTCGCTGTCCGACAGCGCGTCCATCCGGCGGACAGCCGTTAACCGCAAGATCCCCTATTTCACAACACTTTCAGCCTCGATCGCCTCGGTTCAGGCGATCGCCAGCCTGAAATCACGGGAAATCTCCGTTCGCGCCTTGCAATCGGCCTGATCGGGGGCCACTTGACGGCCTGCATTTTTGCGACAAGCATTTCGCGCCAATAGAGAAGAATAAGGGATCCGACATGGAACGTATTCCCATGACCGCTGAAGGCCATGCTGCACTTCAGACAGAACTGAAGGCACTTAAATCCATTGAGCGTCCGAGCATCATCGCGGCGATCGCGGAAGCGCGCGCGCACGGCGACCTGTCGGAAAACGCCGAATATCACGCCGCCAAGGAGAAGCAGAGCTTCATCGAGGGCCGGATCAGCGAGATCGACGACAAGCTCGCGCGCGCTGACGTCATCGATGTCAGCAAGTTCAGCGGCACCAGGATCCGCTTCGGCGCCACGGTCACGATTGTCGACGTCGACACCGAAGACTCGCAGACCTACAAGATCGTCGGCGAAGACGAAGCCTCGGTAAAACTGGGCAAGATTTCCGTGACCTCGCCCATCGCCCGTGCCCTGATCGGCAAGGAAGAAGGCGACGAGGCCGAAGTGGCCGCTCCGTCCGGGGCACGCGCCTATGAGATCGCCAAGGTCGAGTACAAGTAAATGAGCGGGGGCGGCCCGCTCGGACCTTCCGTCTGGGCGGTGTCAGATGGCCGCGCGGGCAACGCGTCCCAGGTGCGTGCCATTCTTCAGGCGCTGGGCGAGACACGCCGCTGGATGAAGATTGCGCACATTGACGGCGCGGCGCATCGCAACGAACCGATCACGCTCAGCCCCCGCGCGCCATGGACATGGCTGCCGGCCGACAAATGGCCCCTGCTGAAACATTCCCTGCCTGCCGGTCAGCGCAGCGTGCTCGAAGGGCCCTGGCCCACGGTCTGGATCGCGGCCGGCCGCCGCTCGGCGCCGTTCACACGGGCGGTGCGCGCGCTATCAGGGGGCAAGACCATGACTGTGCAGATCCTCGACCCGAATATCGCGCCGGATAATTTCGACATGCTGGTCGTGCCCTCGCATGACGGCGTGTCCGGCCCGAACGTGATCGAAACAATCGGCTCGCCCTCCTATTTCGCGCCCGACCAGATCGAGGATGCGGGGCAGGCCTTTGCCGACCTTGCCGACGAGCGCGCCAAAAGCGCCATCGTCATCATCGGTGGCGATTCCAAAACGCACACGTTTTCCGACGCGGCCGCCGAGCGTATCGAAGGCCAGTTGCGCGACCTTGCCGGCCTTGGCTGGCGCCTGCGCATCACCACGTCGCGCCGCACGCCTTTGGCCGGGGTCGCCCGCTTCCGCAGTTTTGCCGACCAGGTCGGTGCCCGTTTCTGGTCAGGTCCGGAAGACGGCCAGAATCCCTATCTTGCCTGGCTCGCCTTTTCTGATGTCGCCATTGTCACCGAAGACAGCGCCAACATGCTGTCAGACGCGGCCTGGCATGGCCTGCCGGTGCACATTGCCCGTCTCGAAGGACGGCACGACAAGTTCGACCGCCTGCATGACAGCCTGATCGATCATGGTGCGGCGCGCTGGTTCGGCGGCACGCTGGAAACCTGGACCTACCCGCCTTTACGCGAGGCTGACCGCGTCGCCGACGCCATCGTCGCCAGACTGCTCGAACGCCACCCCCAACCCGCCATGCCCGCCAGCCCGACCACCGTCGCCCCACCCGACTGGATGGGGTGACACGAAACTGCCCTCTCCCGGGGGAGATGAAGGCGCCGCACGCGCAGGCGAAATCAGGCTGCGACGACCCGCTCATCCGCCGGGATCGGCTTCAGGATAAAGCCGCCACCCAGGATACGTGTCGTGCCATCCGGGTCATACAGGACCGCCGCCTGCCCGCGCGCAACGCCTTCTTCAGGTTGATCGAACCAGATCACCGGAATATCGCCCTGCCAGCCGAGCCGCCCCGGCACCGGCGGCCGTGTCGAGCGCACCCGCACCAGCACCGCCGCGCCGGCATCCGCCGCCGCTTCCAATGTCCCGGCGCCCAGCCAGTTCAGCTCTTCCAGCAACAGGCCGCTCGTCATCAATGCCTCACGCGGCCCGACGATCACCCGCCGGTGCGGCGCATCGATCTTGACCACGAACAGCGGCTCTCCCACGGCCACGTTCAGCCCGCGCCGCTGGCCGATCGTGTAATGGATCACGCCCTCGTGGTTCCCGAGCACCCTGCCATCAAGATGCACGATCTCGCCTCCGCGCCCGGACCCGGGGCGAAGCTTTTCCACCACTTTCGCGTAGGAGCCTTCCGGTACGAAGCAGATATCCTGGCTGTCAGGCTTGGCCGCGACTGGCAGGTTGAACCGGTCAGCCAGCTCGCGCACTTCGGTCTTCGGCAAGCCGCCGAGCGGAAAGCGGATATAGTCCAGCTGCTCGCGCGTCGTGGCGAACAGGAAGTAGGACTGGTCGCGGCTCGCATCTGCCGCCCGGTGCAGTTCCGGCCCGTCTTCGCCATCCGTACGGCGGATATAATGCCCCGTCGCCAGGCAATCGGCGCCCAGCTCCTTCGCCGTGCGAAGCAGGTCCGAGAACTTGACCGTCTGGTTGCAGCGAATGCACGGGATCGGCGTCGATCCGGCCAGATAGGTGTCGGCGAAATCTTCCATCACCTGTTCGCGGAAGCGGCTTTCATAATCGAGCACATAATGCGGAATGCCGATCTGGTCGGCGACATTGCGGGCATCATGGATATCCTGCCCGGCGCAGCAGGCGCCCTTCTTCTCGATGGCGGCGCCATGATCATAGAGCTGCAGCGTGATGCCGATCACGTCATAGCCCTCGGCCTTCAGCATCGCCGCCACAACAGAGCTGTCGACCCCGCCCGACATGGCGGCGACAACCCGCGTATCTGCAGGCGATTTCGCAAATCCGAGGGAATTCACGCCGCCCGTCCAGGCAACGGTTCTTGCATCTGTCATCTCATACTCCCACCGGGTTCAAGGCCCGGAGCAGCTTCAGGAAGGGCGCATATAGCGCGGGGAAAGGGAAATTGCGAGGGCCCAGCGCGGCAAGGCTACAGCTGAAGCTCAGGCGGCTGACGCCTCGGCATTCGCCGTTCCGGCCGCGACCCAGGCGCCGCGGAAATCACGCGCAGGTTCCAGCTTGTCGGTCAGGCCGATCAGGCCTTCGCCCTGGCCCAGCAATATCATCCCGCCGGGAACCAGTTGGACCGACAGGCTTTCGACCACGCTGACCCGTGCGGAACGCGCCATTCCCGCAAGCACGTTGCGGCAGAAAATGACGTCGAACTTGCCAAGGCCTGCCGCGCTTTCGAGCAGGTTGTGCTGGCGGAAACTGACACGGCCGCGCAGCGCTTCGCTGGCTTCCCACTGGCCGGTTTCCAGCCGGTTGAAATGTTTGGTCAGGCGGTGGATCGACAGGCCCTTCTGCACATCATAGTGGCCATAGCGGCCGAGCCGGGCCTGCTCTGTCGCTACCTTGCAGATGTCGGTGGACAGGATTTCGATCTTTGCGCCGCGCAGGGCGGAGGGCAATTCGTCTTCAAGCAGGATGGCGAGCGAATAGGCCTCCTGGCCGGTCGAACCGCCGGCGAACCAGACTTTCAGGCGCCCGGTATTGCCTGCCTTGAGCCGCGCCGGCAGGACCTCTTCCAGCACACGCCTGAGCGTATCGCGGTCGCGGAAAAAGCTCGTATCCTTCGAGACGAGCGCCGCAGCGACTTCTGCGATAAGGGCCGGATTCGCGCGTGATTTCAGGCAATGGACAAGATCATCCATCGAGCCGAATCCTTCGCGCCGCGCAATCGGGGCCAGACGCGCTTCAATCAGATACGCCTTGGATTTCGGAATCGACTGGCCTGACCCTTTCAGGGCCAGATCCGCCAATTCACTGAACACCTCGTCCTGCATATCCCGCTCCGGTCCCGGGTGATTCAAACCCTAATCGTTACCAATATCGGGGCTTTTATTAAGAAATGCTTCAAACAAGGCCGACTTCTGCGAATTTACTCTCAAGAATATCAGCATCAAACGGCTTCATGATGAACTCGTCGGCGCCGGATCGGATGGCCTCATTGATATGTTCTGCGTCGTTTTCGATTGAGCAGAATACCACGAGAGGCTTCTTCCCGCCATCTTCCCGCCGAAGCGCCCGCAGGAAGTCGAGGCCGTTCATCACGGGCATGTTCCAGTCCAGCAGAACGGCATCCGGCATGCTTTCGCGGCAGGCTTTCAGCGCCTCGGCGCCGTCGCCGGCTTCGGTCACTTTGAACTTGAGATCCTGGATGATACGCGCCGCAACTTTGCGGACGACGCGGGAATCGTCGACAATCAGGCAGGTTTTCATGTTCCGTCTCCCAACGCAGACTTGTCAGCCAAGTTAACTGGTGCCCGACGAGCGTTAAGAATTCGCTGCCAGACTCAAATAATCCTGCCGACCCCGGCTCACCCTTCAGCGCGAATTCGCGTGGCCATGATGATTGCAACATCGTCGCCCTGCTTGGCGGTGATTTCGCCATCAAGGCTGTCGCAGATCATCTTCGCGAACAGGGGTTGAATGTTTTCCGGCTTCCAGCCTTCCTCAGGCTCGATCCCCTGGACTGACCTCGCCGCCTCATCCTTCATTTTCACCCGCTCTCCACGGGAAGAAACGGTCAGGGTCATGCCTGCGGCTTCATTGCGTACGCGCGCATGAATCACGCCGCCGCGCGGCAGCGTATCCACCGCCATCATGATCAGGTTCATCAACAGGCGCGCATGGGAATAGCTCAGATGGTCGGTCGTGATATCCCACTCGATACTGGGCTTCAGACCGTGCAGATAGTTCTCGGTAATCTTCTTGAATTCGTGCATGTCCGCCGTGCCCGCCTGAAGGCCGAGCGAACCGTAGGCATAGCGCAGGAACTGGATCGTTGCGGCCGCCTTGCGGGCGCTCGACCGCAGCAATTCCTCAAACTGCTGGTCCATTTCGGAATCGCCGGGCTCGTCCAGCATTTCAAGCGCACTGGTGACGCCCGAGACGGGTGAAACCAGGTCGTGGCAGATGCGTGAGGAGATAAAGGCTGAAAGCCGTGCAGGATCGATCATGGAAGGTCCAGCCCCGTTTTGAATTCACATTGCCCACAGAATCGAGTGAGCCGCGTCTCGTGTCAATCAATCGGGTATGAAAGTCTTGCGACGGGACGTGTGGTGCCGATTGGGAGCGGGCATGAAACAGCCCTCACAGCGTGGCTGCGAGGGCTGTTGAAAAACCGTGTCGTTCCCGGGCCGAAGCCTGAAGGCTATTTCTTCTTCCAGGCGCCGGTTTCGTCCATGTAATACTGGCCGGCCCCTGTACGAGCGATCTGCTTTTCACCTGTGACGCGGGCGACCTGGGCCACTGTTGTGCCGGTTTGCTGCGACAGCTGCTCGTAGAGTGCGCGGCGCTTGTTATTGATCTCCTGCACTTTGCGGACAATTGCCGGGTCAGCCGAGCCGACAACGCCAAGATAGCCGTCGATACGCTCGCCGATTTCACCGGCCGAAATCGCAGCTTCCAGCTGCGGATCCCCAGCATGCGCGACAGGCGCGCTCACGATGGCAAGCGAGGCGACGGCGAAAGCGAGAAAGATATTCCTGATCATGTTCATGACTTATATCCTGTCGTCGCTATTGTGGAAACAGATCGGGGTTGCTGGAAATCAGGTCTTCGACTTCCTTGTCGAGCTTGATGCGCACTTCCTGATCGATCTTCACATTCAGATTGATCGTGATCGGCTTGTCAGACGGCTCGATACGAATGGTCGGCGTGCATGCCGCTGTGAGAGCGATGCACCCGACGAGCAAGATGGTTTTCTGCGGGGTCGTCAATTTATGACTCCTTTTCCTTGAGCGCGAACATGACACGGTTCAGCTTAACGTCAATCGACCGCATGGTTGTCTCTCATTCACCTGTCTGGTTCTCCTCGTCATTGGCCAGATCGACGAGGATATTGACGAACTTGTCCTGCTGGGTGGCATAGGAACCGCTTCTGACCAGTTCGGTCAGGTTGGCGTCGAGCGAAAGATTGAACTCGAAGGCCTGTCCTTTTGGCATGGTGAGGTTCTTTCCGAACGCGAGCGGCTGCGTATTGCGACCAAGCATATGTATGCTGGCGATGGTCCGGTTCATCAGGTCGCCCGTCAGGCCAATTTCCAGAACGGAGAATTGCAGGTCTTTGAGCGCGTCAAATGCCATTTTGGCGTTCGGATCACTCTCGGCGGCCGAATCCACCGCATCGCCGGTATAGGAAATTCGCCCGCCAGACGCATCCGCTGCCAGACGCGCATCGCGCACCAGAACCTCACTACCGACAAAATCGACCGGGAACGTGCCGCTCACCGTGCCCGTTGCCTGGACATCCGGCAGCTTCAGAACCGAGACCAGCTGGCTGAGTTCGATCGCGTCGGCGGTCACTTCCACGCGCTGATCCTTCCCGCCGAGTGTCCACTCAAGTGGTGAGAGTGCGATCCGGCCGCCCGCGAACGGGAACCCGGCTGTCTCGACGCCAACCACATTGCCCTTGTCGAGATGAAATTCGATGCGGCCATCCGTCAGCGGAACGCCGATGTTCATCGCGCCGACGGTGACGACCTGCCGGCGATCGGTTGTCAGGGCCAACAGGTCGCTGAACCTGACAGTGCCGTTGACACCTTCGACCCGGCCCAGTCGCGTTGTCTGGAAACCGAAATCTTCAATCGTGACCTGTCCCGTAGCTGACAGGCTGCCGGAAACGATATCGACATCCGCCCTGGCCGACGCGTCACCATCGGCATAGGTGAAGACACCGCGCAGTTTCTCCGACAGCATGACGGGCTGAAGCCCGCCCGTGCGAAAGGCGAGCGGCCGCGACCGGATTGCCGCCTGGCCCGTCAGTTTCGCGACGTCGAGGTCAAGCGTCGTGTCGGCCACTGTCGTGTCACTCGCTTGGAGGCGAAGCGGCCCGGTCATCGCCATCTGCCCGTTCGTCAGCGTCGCCGTCATGTCGGAGATCAGCGGCTGGTAAATCGGGTCGTCCCTGTAATCCTTTATCAGTACGCCATTTGCACTGAGATCGCCTGAAAGACCGCCTTTCCCGCTGGTGCCATCGAACCGAAAACTCTCCGCCGATACTTTCGCCGGTATCATTGTGCCACCAAAGACTGTCTCACCAAGGCGTGCTGACAGTTCTGGCGTGCCCCGTCCGGTCGCGATCCCCATGCGGGGCGCTTCACCGGACAGCGTCAAGGTGCGCGATCCGATCGTCAGCGGCAGGTCCATATGGCTCGCCAGGACGGTCATGGCGAGGCCGCCATCTGACGACCAGTCGACGGATGCTTTCGAGAGCTTCAGCGCACCCGACGTGGAGCCGGTTGAGAACGGCAGCTCGACAGCTCCCAGCGTAACGGCACCACTCGGGAACTTGCCTCCCTTGCGGATGAAGCCGCCACCGGAGGGACAGACAGTCAGATTCGCCGGCTCGGCCTGAATGCTGCCGAAAACAAATCCCCGGCTTCTGACGCTGACGCACTTCGTCCCGTCTGGCACGACCTGCCAGCCGGCATCATCACGCGTGACGTGGAAACCGCCGGAAAAATCCGTCGTTTTCAGGTTGATGCCGGAAACAGGTCCCGACAGCGACAGGCGACCGCGACTGAGCAGGTCGAATGCCTCCGGCGCGCTCGACAGGCTGAATGTCTCAAGATCTGCTGACAGGACTTTACCACCTGCCGACCAGGGGCTCAGCTTCAGATCATGCGATCTGATATCCAGCCCGGACTCGCCTTGCTGGACCTGATCGAGCGACAGCGTCAAATTCGGTGCGCCGCCTCCCGACAGGGAAATATTGCCGCTGACCTTGCGTTCCGCCCCGCGAATGGCCAGCCATGGCCCCACCTGAAGCGGCGAGATGACCAGACGCAGTCCGGACGCGGCTTCAAGCACGGTCTTCTCGCGGCTCGAGAAGGAGAAGACGCCGTCCCGCGAACCGGCACTCAGCTCCATGTCCAGATCGAAACCGGCAAGCCCGCGATCAATGGCCGACCGCAGGCTGGCGCCATGATCCGCGAGCATTCCGGGAAACACCACGGGCGCGGTCAGATCCTTGCGCAGTCCTGGCGTCACCTCCGCGCCGGATGCTGATGCATTGCCGGCATAAAGAAGCGTGCCTTCCGCCGACCGGCTGAACATGCCTTGCGACGCGAGTCGCCCGGCCTTGCCCTGCGGTGCCTTGGCGTTGACGGCATTCAGGCTGACCGGACCGCCTATATTACCGGCATCACCCGTCAGCTGGGCCTCGAGGATCATAGCGTCGGCGCCATACCTGTCGCGCGATACCGCCGCCGTCTCCAGCCTGAACGCCGCCTCGGTGAGTACAGACATGACATCACTTGCCGAGAGGCCTGGCAGCTCGGTGAAACTGGCCTCACCTTCGGTTCGCGCCGCGCTCAGCTTTCCGCCCGGAAACGACCCCTCCGCAATCTCGCCCCGCCAGCTTAATGTCATGGGACCATCGCCGACATCGGCCGCGTCCACTGTCGCATCGAATGACGCATTCGAGACAGAGACGGATTTCAGCTCTGCCCGTTCCAGCATCAGGCTGGCCTCGCCGGAAATACGGCCCTTGTCGGCCTGGAGGGAGACGATCCCCTCGGACCATTTGAACTGGCTGCCAGGGCCTTGAAGGTCTGCCGGGTCGAGCACGAGGTCCAGAGCGCCCCTGGCTGGAAAGGTCCCTTGCATCGAGACCGTTGCAGACAGCTCACCCGCGTCCGTTGCAAGAAAAATGCGTCCGTCCGTAATGTCTATCGCGGGAAATAGCAGCGGTGCGGAAGAGTCCGACTGCCCACCCAGCTGTTCGAGCCCATAGAAGCGGACGCCATCATCGCCGAGCGTGCCGCGCACCACGGGCCTGTCGACTGAAACACCGGTCAGTTTCGGGGTCAGCAGGCGTGGCCAGTTCAGACGGACGATGGCCTCTGCTGCCTCGAACGGCACATGGGCGCCAGCGCTGACTTTGAGTCCGCGAATTGTAGCACCATCCGAACCAATGCGGACGAATGTCCCCTCACAGGTGAGTGCCCGCTCGGCGCACCAACCCGCCAGCGCGCGTTCGGCAACCGTCTTGCGCAGGAACCATCCTGTTGCCAACAGCGCGACCAGAAGCATGGCGACCGCCAGCGCGGTCCACCGCACCCAGCGGATCGGTCGCGCGAGCGAGTCGTCGTCCGAAAAGCCTAAATTTTTGTCATCTGTCGTATTCACTGTGCCATCCGGCTTGCATCTTGCTAGTCTGGAAACCTAAAGTTCTAAAAAGGCAAGAAGGCCAAATTTAGCGCGTTCTGTATTCTTTAACGCAACGTGCTTATGTCATTGTGAACGTCTGTTCATCCTCATCCGTTCCCTGGGTGCTGGCGTTCTGAGTAAAACGGGAAGTTGCGCGTGGAAGAAGTCACCGAAACCGAACCGAAAGAGACACACGCGCCGAGCCGTAATGTGTCCCAGGGCCTGAAGAGCCTCGCGGTCCTTGTTGTACTGGGAACGGCCTCTGCCGTGGCCGGCCTGTTCATGGTCGACCCGTCTGGCCAGCCCACTCACGGCACTGCCGACGCAGCGACACCTCCCCCGCTCGCCGTTACCCTGCTCAGCGCCACTGACCTGAACGATCCGGCCGTGCTCGCCCGCAATACCGGCACGCTCAAGTCACGCCAGACCCTGACTGACCTCGTCGTCAGTCTCGGCGCCAACCACCAGGACGCCAATAGCGCACTTCACACACTCTATTCGGGCGACCTGCTCGACGCGCGCCGTCTGCGTCCGGGCCTCCTGGCAGAAGCCTATATGGAGGACGACCAGCTCAGGGCCCTGTCGATCCGAGCCGAAGCCGATCGCAGCCTCCTGATCACGCGCACACAGAATGGTGCCTGGGAAGCCACTGCCCTCAATGCACGTCTGACCCCCTCCTATCACCGCATTGCCGCATCGATCGAGACGTCTATCTACGACACGGCCCGCAGCCTTGGCGCGGGTGACCAGCAGGTCGTCGACTTCGCGAATGCCTTTGCGTATGACGTTGATTTTCAACGAGAAATACATCCCGGCGACGCGTTCGAAATCGTCTACGAAACATATGTCGACGAACGCGGAAAGCCCGTGAAGTCTGGCGAAGTCGTGTTCGCATCGCTGGATGGCCGCGCCCTCAGCCGCGACTTCTACCGCTTTGCACCCAGTGACGACCAGGTCGCTGACTATTTCGACAGCAAGGGCGAAAGCGCCACCAAGTTCCTGATGAAAACGCCCATCAACGGGGCCCGGTTGTCCTCGTCATTCGGCAAGCGGCGCCATCCCATTTCGGGCTATACACGCCTGCACAAGGGCACGGATTTCGCAGCGCCTACGGGAACGCCCGTCTATGCTGCCGGGCATGGGACCGTGGCCCGCGCGAGCCGCTATGGTGGCTATGGCAACTATGTGAAGATCAAGCACGCCAACGGATATCAGACCGCCTACGCGCACCTGTCGCGCTATGGCCGGGGCATGAAAGCCGGAAAGCGCGTGCGCCAGGGTGATATTATCGGATATGTCGGATCAACTGGCGCCTCGACCGGGCCTCATCTCCATTATGAGGTCTACATCAAGGGAACGCCGGTCAATGCAATGCGCCTGAAACTGCCGACCGGGCGCAAGCTGGCCGAAACGCCGGAAATCCTCGCGGAGTTCGCAGCCCGAAAGGCCGAGATCGACCAGATCCGCGCCAGTCAAGGTGCTGATTTCGAGCAGGCACTTCTGGTATCGGCAACAACCGATCAGCCCTGAGCCGAGATGAAATCCATCAACTGACCTGAAATTCGCGTTCGTGGCGTATTTCTTGCTCGTGATGTCCTGAATCACTCAGCGTGGCCCTTTCGGGCCCTGCCAGGGACATCAGATATGAAAACTCGACATCCGGGCCCCGCCAAGGTCGACCGCTCATTCCGGCCGGATCGTGCCCTGGAGTGGGCCATGGGTGCCTTCGTGCTGTTTGGCATGCTGGCGCTTTTCATCTTCGTGCGCCCGCAACCGCCAGCCGAACTCACGAGCGCCAACGCGGCGCAGGCGATGCTGGACTTCCGGGAGAACCTGCCGACGGCCTCGACCGCCAGCCGGATCGGGCAAGTGACGGCCGGCGCAGCCGCCGCCGATGTGCTGGAAGTGCTGGGCGCCAGCGCCGAAGACGCAGAAGCGGCCGTGGCTGCGCTGCGCCAGACAGGCCTTGTTGACCGCAAGCGCATGCGCCCCGGCACGGCGCTGACGGCCTATTTCGACGAGAGCGCGATGCAGGATGACACAAGCCGCCTGATTGCCGTCTCCATCAAGCCTGACGCCAGGAATACCTTGCTCGCCACCCGCCAGGCCGACGACCGCTTTTTCGTGAGCGTTCTGACGGCACGCATGATGACCTCGCACAGGCGCGTCGCGGGCGAGATCGAAACAACGCTTGCTGCTGCATTGACAGAAGGCGGCGGCAAGCCGGGCCACGCGACATCCCTCGCAGCCCTGTTTCCCGATGACGCGGCACTGGCCGCCGGCGGCCTTCGCGGAGACCGTTTCGATGCCGTCTTCGAGATTGCCGAAGACGAGCGTGGAAACTTCATCGAAAATGGTGATCTTGTCTTTGCCGCCTTCAATGGCACGAACAGCCATGGCAGCTGGTATCGCTACACACCCGGAGACTCCGGCCGCACGGAGTTCTTTGACGCGAATGGCGTGGCTGCCCAGCCCTTCCTCACGCGCTTCCCCATCGGACGTGTTCCGATCAATTCAGGATTTGGCCAGCGCTATCACCCGCTCACGGGGTACCTGCACCTGCACACGGGCGTCGACTATCGTGCCCCGGCCGGTACACCAATACAGGCAGCCGGCGACGGCGTGATCGCGTTCATCGGCTTCAATGATGGTTACGGGAAGCATGTCCGAATCAGCCACAAGCGTGGTTTCGAGACCCTGTATGCGCACATGTCGAAATCTGCCGGTCTGGCTGCGGGCGACGCCGTGAAGGCTGGCGACATAATCGGCTATGTCGGCGACACCGGCTCTGCAACCGGCGCGCACCTCCATTACGAAATCCGCCGCAACGGCCGCTACGTGAACCCGATGACGCTCGAACTCCCGTCCGGACGCAACCTGGCGAGCGAACCGGAAGAATACGCAGCCTTCCTGAAGCAGAAGGCGATGATCGACGCCCTTCGCGGCGCAACCGTTCCCGACAGCCTCATGGCAGCCACCTTGCTGCCCGTGGTGCATACGAGCAGTCCGTGACGATCAACAGCAAAAGCGATCTGCCGCGCCCGGCGAAAGCACGGGCGCGGCAGAAATCGTCAGCCTAGTTAAGCGCCACACGTCCCCTGGCGAAATCATTCGGCACGCCGTTGATGGAAAGCATGTCGCCTTCGACACCGACATGGATGGTTTCACCGTCTGCGATGCGGCCTTCAAGCAGCAGGCGCGCAAGCGGGTCCTGAAGCTCTTTCTGAATGACACGCTTCAGCGGACGGGCCCCATAGACGGGATCGTAGCCGCGCGCAGCCAGCCAGTTGCGGGCATCGAGGCTAAGGTCGAGTTTCATCTTGCGTGATGCCAGCAGGTGCTCAAGGCGACCCATCTGGATATCGACAATATGATCGATCTCACCTCGTCCGAGTCGCTTGAAGAAGACGATCTCGTCGATGCGGTTGATAAATTCCGGACGGAAATGCATCCGGATTGCGCTCATCACGCTGTCGCGTGCCGCCTCCGACACGTCACCCTCTTCACCGCTCGCCAGGGCGTCAGCGCCGAGGTTCGAGGTCATGATGATGATCGTGTTCTTGAAGTCCACGGTGCGGCCCTGTCCATCGGTCAGACGCCCGTCATCGAGCACCTGCAGCAGTGTGTTGAAGAGATCCGGGTGGGCCTTCTCAACCTCGTCGAACAGGATCACCTGATAGGGGCGACGGCGAACAGCTTCGGTCAACGCGCCGCCTTCATCATAGCCGACATAGCCGGGAGGCGCGCCAATCAGGCGGGCAACCGAGTGCTTCTCGGAATATTCCGACATGTCGAGCCGCAGGATGGCCGTGTCGTCCTCGAACATGAATTCGGCGAGGGCCTTTGTCAGCTCTGTCTTGCCGACGCCGGTCGGACCGACAAACAGGAAGGAACCTATGGGCCGGTTGGGATCCTGCAAGCCCGCCCGCGCACGCCGCACGGCATTTGATACCGCTTCGAGCGCCGCATCCTGCCCCACGACACGTGCCCGCAGCGCATCTTCCATCTGCAGAAGTTTCTCCCGCTCGCCTTCGAGCATCTTGTCAACCGGGATGCCGGTCCACTTGGAAACAACGGCCGCAATATGCTCGGGCCGGACAACTTCGGATACAAGCCCGTCGTCCTCGTCTTCCGATCCCTCGACATCCTTGATCTGCTTTTCCAGCGCGGGAATGGTCGAGAATTTCAGCTCGGACGCCCTTGCAAGATCGCCAGTCCGCTGTGCCTCGGCCATGTCGGCATAGGCGCGGTCCAGCTGGTCTTTCGCATTGGCCGTCCCCTTGAGCTTGTTCTTTTCGGCCGACCAGGCAGAGGTCAGTTCGTCGGATTTTGACTGCAGGTCGGCAATGTCGGCCTCGATGGTTTTCAGCCGGTCCTTCGATGCGGCATCCTTTTCCTTCTTGAGCGCCTCGGCCTCGATCTTCAGCTGCAGGAGACGACGGTCGATCTCGTCGAGCTCCTCGGGTTTGGAATCCACCTGCATGCGAAGACGCGACGACGCCTCATCCATCAGGTCGATTGCCTTGTCCGGCAGGAACCGGTCTGTGATATACCGGTTCGACAAGGTGGCCGCCGAAACAATCGCGGCATCCGACACGCGCACGCCATGGTGTGCCTCATAGCGCGCCTTCAGTCCACGGAGAATTGAGATCGTGTCCTCGACCGATGGCTCGTCCACGAAAACCGCCATGAAGCGCCGGGCGAGCGCCGGATCGCCTTCAACATGCTTGCGATACTCATCCAGTGTGGTTGCACCGATACAATGCAGTTCACCCCGTGCGAGCGCAGGCTTGAGCAGGTTGGACGCATCCATCGCGCCATCGCCTTTGCCCGCGCCGACGAGCGTATGCATTTCGTCAATGAAGAGAACCACGCCGCCGGCGGCCTGCTGCACTTCGTTCAATACCGCCTTGAGGCGTTCTTCGAACTCGCCGCGGAATTTCGCGCCGGCGATCAGCGCGCCCATGTCGAGCGCAAGCAGGCGCTTGCCCTTCAGGCTTTCAGGGACATCACCATTGATTATGCGCAGCGCGAGACCTTCGGCAATGGCCGTCTTGCCGACGCCGGGTTCGCCGATCAGGACCGGGTTGTTTTTCGAGCGGCGCGAGAGAACCTGCATCGTGCGGCGGATTTCCTCGTCGCGGCCAATGACCGGATCAAGCTTGCCGTCGCGCGCATCCTGGGTCAGGTCGCGGGAATATTTCTTGAGGGCCTCGTAGCCCTCTTCGGCATTGGCGCTGTCGGCCGTGCGGCCCTGGCGAAGCTCGCTGATTGCCGCTTCCAGCGCCCTGGCCGTCACGCCGGCACTCTTCAGAGCCTCGGCGGCCGGATCGCCGGAGAGCCCCGCAATTGCCAGCAACATGCGTTCGGTCGTGACAAACGAATCGCCTGCTTTCTTCGCGCTGTCTTCTGCGTCCTGGAACAGCTTTGCGGATGATTGCTCCAGGCGCAGACCGGTATTGGCCCCCGTCACCCTGGGCAGTTTGGCAAGTGCGCCATCAACGCCCTGCACAACCAGTTCCGGTCGCCCGCCAGACGCACGGATGAGGTTCACGGCCAGCTGATCGCGATCCTCAAGCATGATCTTGAGCATATGAGCGGGCGTGAGTGTCTGGTGGCCGCTGGCGAGCGCGGCGGTCTGGGCGCTCTGCACGATTGCGCGTGCGCGTTCTGTGTACTGGTCAATATTCATGGTCATCCCCTTCCAAAGGCAGACTCGATCAGTGGAAACGAGGCCCCGCTCAGCGGCGGCCTCCGACTATGATCTGGATTTGGGGAGGGACATGGAACTCTGCAAGGCACGCGGCCTGCGACAAGTTCAATCGCGCCGGAGAATGAACTCGAGATCAACCTGGGCGCCAACGGGAAAGTCGTATTCGCCGACACGGGTGAAGCCGTACCGACTGTAGAATTTCCGGGCCTTCACGTTTTCAGACCATACCCCCAGGAACAGGGGCGGACGGCCCGCTGCATCGACCCAGTCCAGTACCGGCCCCATCAGCGCTGCGCCCACACCCAGTGACAGGATATCCGGGCGCACATAGAGCCGTCGCAGCTGGAGCGCGCCGTCCGGCATGGGATCGACCGGGAGGTCACATGGGCTCGCCTGAGCGTAGCCCGCGAGCGAGCCATCAGGCGATTCGGCAATCCAGATTGGCCGGTCCGGCCTCGATACCTGGCGGCGCCAACTCTGCAGGCCATAGTTGTCACGCAGAAAGGCATCGAGATCGTCCTGCGGATAAAGGTGACCAAATGCTGCCACGAATGACTGTATACCAAGCGCCTGCAGCGGCTCTGCATCTGCGGGTACGGCACGCCGTATCGCAATGTCCTGGCGCAGGTCAGACACTTCGCGTGAGCCTAGTCTGCGGTGGTCTCTGCGGCGTCGTCAGCGCGAGACACGTCTTCTGACGCGTCAGGGGCGGCCTTGCGGCGACCGCGTGACAAGGTCTTCATGACCCCATCCGTCACGGCTTCGGGATCTTCAGACGCCTCTTTCGCACGATACGGTTTGCGACGCGTTTTCGGACGATCCGCAGCCGTCTTCGGCTTCCGTTCGGAATCGGCATCAGCGGCATTCGTTTGGTCGCCATCTATCACCTTGAGGGACTCGGGCGTGTCGGACGCTGCCTCACCCTCCTCAGGCTCGGGATTGCGATTTGGCCGCGACGTGACTTCAACCGAAGCTTCCTCCTGGCGATTGTCAGAATCGGAGTCGCCATCGGAGCCATCATTGCGGTTGTCGCGATCATCGCGCCGATTATCCCGGTCATCGCGACCACCACGCTGTGACGGCTGCTGCTTGTCCTTGGCTTCCAGCTGCTTTGCCACGATCCGCTGATAGTGTTCTGCGAACTGGAAATATGCTTCAGACAATACACGGTCGCCACTTGTATGGGCGTCCCGGGCATATTGCTGATATTTTTCAAGAACCTGCTGGGCGGACCCACGGATCTTTACGTCCGGACCGACACTTTCATAGTGACGGTTCGGATTATTGTGATTGTTGGTATTGTTATTACCGCCTGAGCGACGATTGCGCCCGCGTGAGCGTTTCATGAATGTGTATCCCGTTTCATGCGCCTGCGTGTCTTGCAGGCAATTCCCAACGCAATGGCCTAAGGATTGATGGCCGAGCCCCGTATTTGCGCGAGTCTGACGAGGGTGGAGCAGACTTGCCTTAAGCGGCTTCCAGCACCTCACGCACAGGTTCTAACCTGTAATATGCGCTCCGCCAAGCGGAAATGTGCGTGTCAGGAACGCGGCTGGATCGCCCAGACAACACGGTCATTGCCGTTCAGGTCCGGGCGCCTGTCAATGTTAACCATCCCGGCACCGGACAGGATATTGCGCACATCCGCTTTCTGGTCGAATCCAATCTCCAGAACCAGCGGAGTGCCCGGCTTGAGATACCGGCGCGCAAGGGCAGCGATTTCACGATAGGCATCGAGCCCATCTGCTCCGCCATCAAGCGCGGCGAGCGGATCGTGGCGTTGCACCTCGGGCTCCAGCGTTGAAAGCACCCCGGTACGAATATAGGGCGGATTGGATATGACGAGGTCGACGTCATCCCAGCCCGCCCAGTCTCCCCACGACTGAATGGACACCGACCCGCGCGCGCCAAGACCGTGCCGGTCGATATTTTCCCGGGCCAGTGATGCGGCCAGCGGATCAGCTTCAACACCGACGCCTCTCGCTTCCGGACGGTTCACAAGCATGGCGACAAGCAGGCAGCCGGAACCTGTTCCAAGGTCGGCGACCGAAACACCCGGACGGTCAGGCAGCAGGCGCAGCGCAGTTTCCACAACGACTTCGCTGTCGGCGCGTGGGACCAGAGCGCGCGCGTCAGATATGAATTCCAGACCAGAGAACGACGCCGAACCGGCAATGTGCTGGAATGGCTCGCGTGCCCCGCGGCGACTGACCATCAGTTCAAATTTGTCCGCGATACTGGCCGCAGGGTACCGGTCTCCCGCCAGGATCAATTCCGACGTGGTCAGCTCAGATGCCAGTGACATCAGAAGGCGGGCTTCACGCTGCGGCGAGTCAAGTCCGGACTTGCGCAACCGCCCGGCGGCCGTGACGATCAAGTCCGTATACGTCAAGCGGTTCAGTTCTCGTTCTCCATTGCCGCCAGCTTGCGGGCCTGATCTTCCGTAATCAGTGCCTCCACGACATCGTTCAGCTTGTCGCCCGTGATGATCCGGTCCAGTGAATACAGTGTCAGGCCGATGCGATGGTCCGTCATGCGATTTTCCGGGAAATTATAGGTCCGCACTTTCTGGCTTCGGTCACCCGACCCGATCTGGTTCGCGCGCGCCTCGGCGCGTTCGGCGTCCTTCATCGAACGTTCGCGTTCGTAGAGGCGAATCTTGAGTTGCTCCATCGCCTTTTCGCGGTTCACGTGCTGCGACTTCTCGGAACTGGTCGCCACGATCCCCGTCGGCAAGTGCGTGATACGCACGGCGGAGTCGGTCGTGTTGACGTGCTGACCACCGGCACCTGACGAGCGCATTGTATCAATACGGATATCTTCAGGGCGAACCTCAATCTCGACATTTTCCGGGGCCGGAAGAACCGCCACAGTCGCGGCAGATGTATGAATGCGTCCTTGCGTCTCCGTTGCCGGCACGCGCTGGACGCGGTGTACGCCGCTCTCCCATTTCATGTGCCCGAATACGCCGTCGCCGGACACGTTTGCGATCAGTTCCTTGTAACCGCCGGCATCGCCCTCCGATGCGTCCACGATATCCACTTTCCAGCCCATGATCTGGAAATACCGGGAATACATCCGGAACAGGTCGCCGGCGAACAGGGCCGCTTCGTCGCCGCCGGTCCCGGCCCGCAATTCCATCACGATATCAGCCTTGTCGTCGACATCCTTGGGCAGGAGCAGAACCTGGACTTCCTGTTCCAGCGCCGGCAGGCGGTCTTTGAGATCTTCGACTTCGGCGCGGGCGAGTTCGACCATATCGGGATCACCGCTTGAAACAAGGGCTTCGGCTTCGCTGAACTCCCTGCGAGCGGACATCAGCTCGCGGGCCTTGTCGACAACGGGTTTGAGTTCAGCATGCTCTTTCGACAGGGAAATGATTTCCGCTGTCTCGGTTGCCGCGCCCATGCGGGCTTCGACCTGATCGAACCGGTCGATGACTTGTTGCAGTCTGGAAGGGGAAATAGTGGCCATGGCCGCCCTTTAGAGCGGTTTTGAGGGCGCGTGAAGCGCCCTCGCTGCCACATACTGCGCCTAGACGAAGATTCGGAGCACTTCGCGCACGGCCATGACGATCAGCGTAATCGATGCCAGCGCAAACACGACAAAGCGCAGGACCACTTTCGGCTGCAGAATCTGGACGAAGGAATGCAGCACGCGCAGGCCAACATAAATCCACGCTGCCAGCACCATGAAATGCCCTTCGCCGCCTGTCAGCGCCGCAAAGAACATGAGGGCGTAGAAGATTGTCGGCTGTTCGTGCAGATGGTTGTAATTGTCGGCAACCGACCGGACATTCGCCGGCAGCTTGTCACCATAGGTGCCGGGGTGGCGGGCCAGATCCGGATCGATCCTGGCCTTCTGCATGGCCGGAATCCGCGTAGCATACATCCACAGCCACATCACAAGCGTCCAGCAAACCAGCGCCAGAACAGGTTTCAGAAGTTCAACAGTTACGGACATTTTGCCCCTCCCACTTTTGTTATTATTGAGGAACTTACGGGGCAATCTGCAGTTTGAACAGCTGATTCGCGGATTGCAGGCTGGCCAAGATGTGCGGCCAGGAAGGCGGTGAAAGCGTCGATGTCCTCGGACACGACGCTATGCCCGCCCGGGCGCATCCAGAATGCGAGGCCGGCATCCGGATCGAATGACCGCATGCCAGTATCGGTCAAACCCTTCGCACCGGCCATCTCGTAAACCTCCGAGGCAGCCTGCGCCGCGCGATAGGAGGAGTTGGGGTCTGACCAGACATCGCTCCGCCCATTGCCCAGCAGAACGGGCGTGGGCCCAAGAAGCGCCAGTAACTCATGCTGCTCGACCGGCAGGCTGGAAAGGTCATCAAGATAGAGCCGGACAGTCGGCGCCAGCCAGTGCGGATAGCTCTTTGCCATGCGAACAAGACCTTCTCCGGTTTCCGAGCGCGACAGTGACGCTCCGGCAAATCCGGACTGGTGGGCAATCAAGGCGTCCACGCGCCTGTCCCACACGCCAGCGATCAGTGCCGATTTCCCATGCCGCGAATGGCCCATCAAAGCCGTGCGGTTTGCATCAATCCGTGGATCGGCTTCAAGCACTTCCAGGGCTGCCGAAAAGCCATAGGCCCACGCCATCAGCGCACTGGTCGGGTTCACCGGGCCACCCATGCCGGCCATCACCGACTGGGCTTCACCGTTACGGTCGGGCACGAGTTCGCTGGCATAAAAGCTCGCATAGGCAAGGCCTGCGTCGAAATACCGGGACACGGGCGCTTGCGCGATATAGGTGCCAAAAATCCGGGTGGCCAGGAATCCGACGATCCCTGTCATTTCGGGTCCGTCACAGATGCCGCCGTCGGACGCGGTGACCAGGCTGCCGGGAAACACATCGCAATTGCCGGAAAAGGTCTGGCTGATCACGAGCGGGCCTGCCTGAGCGGCCTTTGGAAAGGCCGTGACGAGATGAAAGGACCGGGCGCCCGGACCTGAACCCACGGTGATCTCGATCTCTTCCAGCGTGCCGCGCCCGGCCAGGTAGTCGGCATCCACCACGCGCCAGGCGCCGTGCGACACAGGCATGCCTTCAGGCCATGGCCCATAGAGCGTGTCTTCGAACGCCCGCTTCAGCGCCGTTCGCGGGGCAGAGTTTTCCGCAAACGACGTCGCCTTCAGCGGTGGCTCGGGCAAGGGTTTGTTGTCTGTTTCCAGACTCGCATAGTTCAGGCCAAGCATGGTGCAGTTCGACATGATCAGCGCCATGAGGCCGATCAGGAGGAGAAGCGGAAACCGCTTGAGAAACCAGATCATTCGGTAATCGCCCTAAGCCAGCTGAAGCATTGGCCGAATTCTTATCGCCCTTCCATGAAAAGGGCAGTCCCTTCACGAAAACGTTTTTATTCAGCTGCGACGGAGGCTGCCTCACGCGCCTGGCGCAACATTCGGGCTTTCTCTTCAACGGCCTGAACAATTTCCTCGACCATGGCAGCGTTGCCGACTTTCCGGTCCGGCTTGCCTGCCGCGTACATCATGCCGGATTCGGCCCCGCCGCCGGTAAAACCAAGGTCTGTCATCGCGGCCTCTCCCGGTCCGTTGACGACACAGCCGATGATCGACAACGAGATAGGCTCGGAAATATGCGCGAGACGCTTCTCCAGTGTTTCGACAGTCGAAATCACGTCGAAACCCTGCCGGGCACACGACGGACAGGCGATAATGTTGACGCCGCGCGTCCGAAGACCGAGCGATTTCAACATCTCGTAGCCGACCTTCACCTCTTCGACCGGATCAGCAGAGAGCGACACGCGGATCGTGTCGCCGATACCAGCCCAGAGCAGGCTGCCCATGCCGATCGACGACTTCACTGTGCCGGTTCGCAGGCCGCCCGCTTCAGTGATACCCAGATGCAGCGGTGCATCCGTTGCCTCTGAGAGCTGCTGGTAAGCCGCGACGGTCAGGAACATGTCCGACGCCTTGACGCTGATCTTGTACTCATGAAATCCGAGATCATCGAGGATCCGGGCGTGGTCCAATGCACTCTCGACCATTGCTTCAGGGCAGGGCTCGCCGTATTTTTCCAGCAAATGGCGCTCCAGCGACCCGCCATTGACGCCGATCCGCATGGAACACCCGTTTGCCCGCGCCGCAGCCACCACTTCACGGACCCGTGCAACCGAACCGATATTGCCCGGATTGATCCGGAGGCATGCCGCGCCAGCGTCAGCCGCCTCGATGCCCCGTTTGTAGTGGAAATGGATATCGGCCACGATCGGCACGCCGACATTGCGGACGATTTCGTTCAGGGCCGCTGTCGACTCCTGGTCAGGGCAGGACACGCGGACGATATCAACGCCCGCTTCCTCCATGCGCAGGATCTGGCCAATCGTCGCTGCGGCATCATGCGTCGGCGTATTCGTCATCGACTGAACCGCAATCGGCGCGTCCCCGCCGACCTCCACGGAGCCAACACGGATCTTGCGTGAGAGGCGCCGGTCAATATTGCGCCAGGGCCGGATCGGATTGTGGCTCATCGCACGTGCGTCTCCCTGTGGGTCATTGCTGCCCGTCATGTGGCGTGCCGGACGACCAAGGTAAAGCCCCCTGCGGCGTCACAGACTAGCGCGTTGCCTGGTTCGCACCGTTAGACGCCACTGTCGGCGCAGCCGTTTCGGCTGCTTCAGCGAGCTTCTGGTCGACACTGACCGAGAATACCGGCGCACCGTCCGGGCCCAACGGACCAATTACGGCATCCCCGACGTGCCATTGGAAAGCGCCGCCATCCTTGGCGGACACCGTCCAGCCAGCGTCAAGGCGCGGGAAATAGCTCTCACCCGCCACCATCACACGGCTTCTGAATATCGTGCCATCTGCGCCGCGCACTTCGACCCATCCCTGGCGTGTCGCAACCAGCTCGAGCGGAAGATGCGTCGGCAATGGCCGGTTGGCATCACTCGCATCGTCGAAAAGGCTGTGGCGGGCGCCATTGACTGCGACAATCGCAGGTGCGGGCGCAAGTTCCGGCGCAGGCTTGATCACCTGCGTCAGACCAATCGCTCCGCCTCCCAGGACCACAAGCACGGCGGCGGCAGCCGCCATCAGCGGCCATTTCGGCTTTGGCGGCGCGATATCGCCAATTTTCGGAACCGGGGCAGAATTCCTGACTTCCGACACCGCACCACATTCGTGCGTGTATTGCGCGATCACGTCGCTGTCCGGCAAACCGAGTTCGACACAATATGCCCGCAGGTAAGGCGTCAGGTAGCCTTTGGGAATCTGGCCGATCTCCATCCGCTCGATCCACATCAGGAAATCCTGACGCAACAGGGACTTGCGGGAAATATCAGCGATATTGAGACCAAGCGTCTCACGAACGCGGCGCAGGACCTGACCCATACGCAGGCTTTCGCCCTCATATTTCCGGGTCTTGAAAATCTCGAGCGCCACGGCACGCATGTCCATGGGTTCAACCAGCTGCGCCTGCGGTTCCGGCACGCGCGTCTCTCCAGACGAACGGTCCGTTCCACTTGCAATCGCGCGTGATGCTGCGTGCATTTCGGAATCTTGCGCGTTGGGGGTTTCTTCGTGTCCCATATTCTTCCAATCCAGCCGCCAGTCGGTGTATTCGCCTGTTAGACGAGCAATTTCTGGTCCAGAAACATGGTGAATTTAGGACCAGACAGCCTCAACCGTCGGACAATTCCACCCGATGATCCGCCGCCAAAGCTAATACTTGGTTACGGAACGCATCGTCTGGAGTGTCCAGAACCTTGAGAAAATCACGCCGGAATGCCCCAAGGTCAACAGATCTTACCATACGCTTGACCGGACCAATAGCGGCTGCAGGCATCGAAAGCGCATGGAAACCCAGCGCCAGGAAACAGAGCGCCGACAAGGGAGACGCCGTAGCTTCGCCACATGCCGACATTTGGATCGAATGCGTGGCACAATCCTCTGAAACCTGCTTGAGAAAGCGCATGCCCGCAGGGCTGACCAGATCGTACCGGTCGGAGACTGTGGGCGTCATCCGGTCGGCCGCGAAGAAGAACTGCATCAGGTCATTTGTGCCGACAGACAGGAAGTCGACCTTTCCAGCGAGCTCGGACAGGCTGAACGCCAGTGCAGGGGTCTCCAGCATGACGCCGACTTCAAGCGTCGAGGGGCGCTTACCGGTTCGCGTCTCAGTCCACTCGATTTCCTTCATCAGCAGGTCACGTGCTTCGAAGAACTCGCTCGGCACCGTCACCATCGGGAACATGACAGTCAGCGGTTCGGTCCCGGCCGCCCGGACGAGCGCCCGCAACTGCCGCCGGAACAGGCCCTTGTGGTCCAGTGCGAAACGGATGGATCGCCATCCCAGCGCCGGATTTTCCTCCCGGGTCGTATTCAGCGCCGGCAAGACCTTGTCGCCGCCAAGATCCACCGTGCGGAAAATGACGCGCTTGCCCGCAGCGCGATCCAGCACGCGCCGATACAGCGCCACCTGGTCATCCAGCCGCGGCAGCGTTTCGGACACGAGAAACTGGAATTCCGTTCTGAACAGCCCGACCCCGTCGGCGCCGACCTGGTCAAGCATGTCCATGTCGAGGTCGAGGCCCGCATTCAGGTAGAGTGAAACCTGTGTACCGTCCTTTGTCTTGGACGGCAGTCCGCGCAGCGCGGCATACGTCGCCTGTCGCTCGGATCGCAATGCCACGCGGCCTTTGTAGGCATCGTAGAGCGAGTCATCGGGACGGATGTGCAGCGTGCCCTTCTCGGCATCCACAATCACCCAGTCGCCCTGGTCAATGCGGGTTGTAAGGCCCTCAATCCCGCCAAGGGTCGGAATACCGAGTGCCCGGGCGACGATGGCCGCGTGAGACGACACCGCCGCTTCTTCCATCAGGATCGCGCGCAAGCCGGCATTGGCATAGTCAAGCAGTTCGGCTGGCCCGAGGCGCCGGGCGACCAGCACACTGCGCTCTTCGTTGATCTGCGGCTTGCCGTCATCGCCTGCCAGAACCCGGAGCAGGCGGTTGTCGAGGTCCTCAAGGTCATTCAGGCGCTCGCGCAGGTACGGATCGCGGGCGCTCTGCAGGCGCGCGCGGTGCTCGCGGCGTGCCCGGTCGACTGAGGCTTCTGCCGAGAGACCCGACTTGACGCCCTCGCGCAGTTTTTCGGCCCAGGACGGGTCGTGCGCCAGCAGGCGATAGGTTTCCATCACGTCCCGCGGATCGTCGCCAAGCGCGGCGCCGTCCAGCGCCATCATCTGGTCGATCGCTTCCTTCAGGCCCTTCAGGGCCTCGGTCAGCCGCACGGCTTCCAGGTTCTGGTCGGCGGCAAAGAATTTCGCGGCGGGGACGACGGGGTCGTGGAGCACGGCGCGGCCGTACCCCAGGCCTTCGCAAAGCACCCGGCCGGTAAGGGACGCCAGATTACGCTCGCGTTTGGACATGTCGCCATTCGACATGTGTTCCGGGTCCATCCGGTCGACGATTTCCGCCAGCACCATCGCAATGGTCTGCAATGTATCGATCTCATCGTCACCATAGGCCCGTTCGGTACGGTTCTGCACCGTCAGGACGCCAAGAACGCGCCCGCCACGCAGGATGGGCATGCCCAGAAAGGCATGGAAGGGATCTTCGCCGGTTTCAGGCCGATAGGAGAATGACGGGTGACGCGGCGCGTCCTGGATCGCCATGGCTTCGGCGCGCTTGGCAACGAGGCCGACAAGGCCCTCATTCGGGGCGAGCCGCGTCGTCGACACGGCTTCAGGCTTCAGGCCTTCGGTCGCAATCAGCAGCAATTCGCCGCCCGTCAGACGCAGATAGATCGAGCAGACATCCGCGACCATGGTCGAGGCGATCAGCCTGACCACCTGGTCCAGCCGAAATCGCGCATCACCATCCTCCGCCATCACCTGGCGGAGGCGATTCATCAGGAGACGCGTGGCCGGCAGGTTATAGGGCATGGTTCTCCCAATAGTCGCAGTCGGGTTTACACTGCGTCAAGCCCGAAGGCCGTATGAAGGGCCCGAACGGCCAGTTCGGTATAAGGTGCAGCAATCAATACCGAAATTTTGATCTCCGAGGTCGAAATGACATCAATATTGATGCCTTTCTCATAGAGCGCCGTGAACATGGTCTCTGCGACGCCTGTATGACTGCGCATGCCCACTCCGATAATGGATATCTTGGAGACGTCCCGTGTGACTTCAAGCTGTTGGTAACCAATGTCGTCCGACATTTTCTCCAGCGTTTCCTTGGCAATCGGGCTGTCGCGGTCTGTACAGGTGAACACCATGTTGGCCCGTTCCGGCCCACGCGCATTGGCCTGAACGATCATGTCGACATTGACGCCGGCACGCGCGAGTGCCGAGAAGATCTTGGCCGAAACGCCGGGTTTATCGGCAACCCCGTAAAGTGTGACCTTCGCTTCGTCGCGTGAATAGGCAACACCGCTAACAACCTGTTTTTCCACGATTTCATCCTCTGAGCAGACAAGGGTTCCGGGATTGGGCTCGCCCGGCTTCAGGAAGCTGGAAAGAACGCGTACCGGTACATTATGGTTCATCGCGAGTTCCACAGAACGGGTCTGCAGCACCTTCGCGCCGAGCGACGCCATTTCGAGCATCTCTTCATACGATATTTTGGGAATACGCTGAGCCTTTGGCACCATGCGCGGATCGGTCGTGTAAACGCCGTCCACATCCGTGTAGATGTCACAGACCGTGGCATTCAGGGCCGCCGCCACGGCCACCGCGCTCGTATCGGACCCGCCCCGGCCAAGCGTCGCCACACGGTCATCATCCGTCACGCCCTGAAAGCCGGCCACAACGGCAATTTCGCCCCGGTCGATCGATTCCGGCAGGCCGCTATTGTCGAAACCGAGAATACGGGCGCGGCCATGGTCTTCGTCCGTCTTGAGTCTGAGCTGCCAGCCAAGCCAGCTTCGCGCCTTCAGCCCGCGGCGGCGAAGGGCAAGCGCAAGAAGACCTGCCGTGACCTGCTCGCCAGAGGCAACGATCACGTCGTACTCGTCGTGGAAATTCTCGCGGGACAGGTCAGGCCCGGCAGCGCCCTCGGCAAAGGCGACCAGCTTGTTTGTCTCGCCAGCCATGGCCGAGACGACCACCGCCATATGCTCGCCACGCGCTGCCCGGTCTGCAACGATGTCAGCCACGTTTGCGATCCGGTCGAGATCGCCGACCGAAGTACCGCCAAATTTCAGAACCGTACGCGCCATTTCGCCCCATATCCTGTCCAGTGAAGGGATTGCCCTTTATCTGCGCCCTCATAGGGTTAAGTTCATCTCGGATCAAACGGGAACGCCACAGGATGGTAAAAACAATTGAAGGCTCTCGCGCCGCGCCAAGCACGCCGAGCATCGACGCAGCCGAAGTTGCGAAATTCTCCGCCATGGCTGCCGACTGGTGGAACCCGACCGGAAAATTCAAGCCGCTGCACCGGTTCAACCCGATACGGCTGAAATTCATTCGCGAAACTGCCGAGGCCCACTTTGCGATCCCGGCTGGCCGGCCAAAGCCGCTGGAGGGCCTGCGCCTGCTTGATATCGGTTGCGGCGGGGGGCTGGCGTGCGAACCCATGGCGCGTCTTGGCGCCGCCGTGACAGGCGTCGATGCCTCGGAGGCAAACATCAAGACAGCCCTGACACACGCACAGGAACAGGGCCTGGGCATTGATTACCGAGCGGGCACAGCCGAAGGACTGATCGATTCAGGCGAGCCCCCTTTCGACATCGTGCTCAACCTCGAAGTGGTTGAGCACGTCGCCGATGCGCATGAATTCCTCAAGGATTCTGCCTCGCTCGTCAGGCCGGGCGGCCTGATGATCGTGGCAACACTCAACCGGACGGCCAGGGCCCTCGCCACGGCGGTCATCGGCGCCGAATATGTCCTTGGCTGGCTGCCGCGCGGTACCCATGACTGGTCGAAATTCGTCACCCCGGACGAGGTCCGCACGGCCCTTCTCGCCGCCGGGATGCAACCCGAGCCCGCCATTGGCGTATCCTACCGTGCCCTGTCCGGTTCATGGGCGCTGACATCGGACACATCGGTCAATTTCATGGTCGTCGCAAAAAGGCCCGCCACATGACAAACCTGCCTGCCCCGTCCGACGTGATCGCCTTCTGGATCGGCGATGCTGCATCCTCGGCTGAAGAGGCGGGCGTCAGGAACAAGATGTGGTTTGCCAAGTCCGAAGACATCGACGCTGAAATTCGCGCGAAATTCCTTCCCCTGCTCGAAACTCTGGCTGCCGGCCCCCTGGCAGACGACTGGGCAGAACGCGGCACAAGCGAGCGCCTTGCGGCCATCATCGTGCTGGATCAGTTCAGCCGGAACCTGTTCCGCGGCAGCCCCCGTGCCTTTTCGCAGGACGCGCTCGCGCTGCGCCTGTGCAAGGAAGGCCTGTCCCTGCGCGAGGACCTCACCCTCAGCGAGGCAGAGCGAATCTTCTTCTATCTTCCCCTCGAACATTCCGAGGATATCGGTGACCAGACCCGCGCGGTCGAGATGTTTTCGGCGCTTGTAAAGGATGCGCGCAGCGCGTTCCGGCAACTCGCCGAGGCGACACTGGAATATGCCTACGCCCACAAGGCGGTCATTGAACAGTTTGGCAGGTTCCCGCATCGGAACGCGGTTCTGGCGCGGGAGACCACACCGCAGGAAGCCGCCTATCTCGCGAAGCCCGGGAGCGGCTTCTAGTCGAGCGTCTGGGGCCCGCGCGGATCGAGGCTTCTGGCCACATCCTGCTGCATCGCCCGTGACAGCGGATAGGTCCAGGAGGCAAACGACGCGCCGAGATACAGTACCCCGGGCAGCAGGCAGAAGATCATCAGCAACCCGTTGATGGCTTCGGGCGAATTCGGCTGGCCCGGCTGGAACCCCGCCAACTGGGCCACCATCAGATACCCGACACCAAATGCCAGACTGGACCCGGTCTTGTACGCGCTGGTCAGAATCGAATAATAGATGCCGGCACGATTTTCCCCGGTACGGGAGGCATGCCATTCGACAACATCTGCCGTCATGGACCGCGTCAGGATGATCGGTGCACTGAATGCAGCACCGTTGATAATTGCGCCAATAAGCAGGGGCCCGAACCCGCCAACCTGCCCAAACACATAGTAGAGGATATAGCTGAGGGCCGACATCATCGTCGCAGCACGAAAGGCGATGTTCTTCTCCGTCCGCCTGGCCAGCAACAGCCATAGCGGCATGGCCGCAACAGCCGTGATGAAGAAGATCATCAGGATCAGGCTGGACTGACCATCGCTGAGCCCGAAGACGTACTCGGCGACAAAGAGATAATTCGCGGCGGTGACGGCAATGGCTGTTCCGGCCAGCAATTCCATCGCCAGCAGGCGGCCGAACATCTGGTTCTTCAGCGCGCCAAGGATGGGCTTCAGCTCGAACTTCATCGCATGTCCCTGATCGCCAGGCACAGGCCGGTCCGGCACGAAGAAGAAGGACAGGGCGCCTGCGACCGGCAGGGAAACGAGCAGTACGACGCCCATTACCGCGACCTGTGCAAAACGGTCCAATTCAAATCCGAACAATGGCAACAGCGCCGGCAGCGCGAGCAGCGTCAGCATCGACAATGTGCTGATTATCTCTGGCCACAGGAACAGGCGGGAGCGTTCATCATAGGTGGTTGCGATCGCTGGCACCCATGCTGAACGCGAAGTCTGCAGCAGGGTGAAGCCAACATAGAACAGCGCCATCCAGCCGATGAAATAAGCGGGACCGACCCCCGTGCGCGGCGGCATGTAGATAAAAAAGGTCGCGATGGCGAGTATCGGAATGCTCAGCAGGATCCAGTGGCGCACGCGCCCCAGCGGGCTGCGGTAACGATCTACCAGATAGCCCATGACGGGATCGGTAAAGATGTCCCAGAACCGCAGGAGCATGAAGAGAAGGCCGGTCATTTCCAGCCCGAGACCCACTTCATTGGCATACAGCGGCGACAGGTACACGGCGAGCGGCAGCCCCACCCCGGCAAGCGGAATGCTGAGGCTGGAAAATGCGAGTACGCGCGGGAGTGACAGGCGTTGTGGCGTCGTCTGGGTCATCCCGTCAAATTGCCCATGTAATTGGTGACGGCCAAGTCATTTTTTTGCCTTGCGAAGCCTTGACGGACGTCGCGAGAGCCGCAACCGTCGGGTCAAAATCGACAAGGGCGGACTGCATATGCTGAAAAAGCTGATCTTCGGGGTGGCGGGACTGATCTTGCTGGTCGTCGGAATAATACTCGTCCGCACGTTCTCCTATGGCGGTGAACCGGTTGGCCAGCGCGTCGACTTACCGGATGCGCCAGACGTCTCTGCGCAAACAGCTGCGCAGCACTTGTCCGAAATCATCCAGTTCAGGACGATCACCCTGGCGGGCGGCGATCCGCGTCCGGGTCAGGAAGGCGAATGGCTCGCGCTTCACGACTGGCTGTCAGACACCTATCCCGCCGCGCATGCCGCCATGAGCCGGGAAATCGTGCCCGGCACGCTGACGCTTCTCTACACATGGCAGGGCAGCGATCCGTCGCTGAAACCGATCCTGCTCATGGCGCACCAGGACGTCGTGCCGGTCAATATGGGTACCGAGTCCGACTGGACCGGCGCGCCCTTTGCCGGCGAGATCATTGACGGATACGTCTATGGGCGCGGCGCAATAGACGACAAGGGCAACCTTGTCGGCCTGATGGAAGCGGCTGAAGCGCTCGCGATTTCCGGCTTCGAACCAGAGCGCACCGTGCTCTTCATGTTCGGCCATGACGAGGAAGTGTCCGGCTCGGGCGCAGAGGCGGGCGTCGCCCTGCTCAAATCCCGCGGTGTCGAGCCTGAAATGGCGCTCGACGAAGGCTTCATGATCATTGATCCGTCGCCCCTGTCAGGCAAGCCGATGGGCATTATCGGGATCGCGGAGAAGGGTTATGTGACCGTCAACGTGACGGCGGTTGCACAAGGTGGCCACTCGTCTACACCGCCCCGTAATTCCGCAAACGTGAACCTCGCAAAGGCCATCCTTGCGCTTGAGGAAAACCAGATGCCGGCAGACTTCTCCAGGCCGCCTGTATCAGACCTTTTCCGCGCAGCCGGAAAGGACATGCCCTTCACCCAGCGCATGGCCATGGCCAACCTGTGGCTGTTCCAGGGAATGGTCGAATCTTCCCTGGCGAAGAATTCCGCCGGCAATGCCATGGTCAGAACCACAACCGCCCCGACCATGTTGCGCGGCTCGGCCAAGGAAAACGTGCTTCCGCAGCGCGCCATCGCAACCGTCAACTTCCGTGTGCATCCCAATGACACGCCGGACGAAGTGATAAAGCACGTCAGGGATGTCACCGCCGGAATTGACGGGATTGACGTTGAGACCGGTGGCGACGGGATCAACAGCCCCGCATCGCCCGTCTCCCCGACCGACAACCGCGCCTACGCCGTACTGGCGAGCGTTGCTGAACTGGCAGGCAATGGCGCGCCCGTCGCACCGGGCCTGGTGCTGGGCGCGACCGATTCCCGCTTCGCCGCCGCCATTACCAGCAACGTCTACCGTTTTGCCCCTGCCATCATGACGCCAGCCGATCTGACAGGATTTCACGGAACGAATGAGCGCATCTCTGTCGAGAACATGGGCAGGCTGTCAAAAGGCTATGCCCAGATCATCCTCGGCATGGACGGCCCGGACGAATAGTCCGGGCCGTCCAGCCAGACGTATGGTCATGGCCGTCAGCTGACCTTGCCGGTGACCTGCCCGATTGGCACCACATAGTGACGCGCACAGAACTGGCAATCGATGGCCAGCGTGCCGTCAGGCTCGACCATTTCGCGCAGCGCGTCATCCGGCATGGATTGCAGCGTGCCGACAAGGCGTTCCTCATTGCAGGTGCAACTGTCGACAAGGCCAACCCGGTCTTCCATCCGCACACCCTGTTCATGGAACAGGCGGAACAGGAGGTCCGGCATGGCCAGGTCCGGGTCGACGAGTTCAGCGTCGCTGAGCGTGCCGAACAGGGCTTCGGCTTCGCGCCAGACCTCTGACGTGTCGCCACGCGCCTCGTCGCTCGCGATGCGCTGCACAAGCATGCCACCCGACACCCAGATCGGCGTTTCGCCTTTGCGGTCGAGTTCCGCGATGGTCAGTTTGATACGGCTGGGCACCTGCTCGGACTGCGCAAAATAGTCCTCGGCGCATTCAGACAGCGTGCCTTTTTCCAGAGGGACAATCCCCTGATAGGGCGCAACCGATGGATCGTCCTGGATCAGGATCAGCGCAAGCCGCCCGGTCGGTCCGAACAATTGTGGCATGTGCGGCGCCGCGCCCTTGTTGACCTTCTCCAGATGTGCCCAGCGATCAGCGTCAAACTTCGCATAACCGCGCACCCCGCCATCGGTGCGATACTCGCCAACCAGCATGGAGACAGGACCGTCACCCTCGGCCTGTACGAGAATCCGACCGTCAAATTTCAGCGACGCGCCAACCATTGCAGCCAGCGTTACGGCTTCGCCCAGGATGCGGGCAAGATGAGGCGGATAGTCGTGGCGGTGCAGGATAGGTGACAGGCTTTCAGCGCCCATACGGACGGCACGGCCGCGCACGGGGCGCTGGTCGATCTGGAAGTTGACGACAAAATCGCTGTCAGGACGGGCGGTATCAGGCATGGGTTCGCTTTCCGGCGGGGCGGTTGAAGGCCCCCATGTGGCAGCGCCGGGCCGGTGCGGCAAGGGGCAGGCCTGTCAGGCTGAGCAGCTGCCTCCACCCAGAACACAAAAGCTGGCGCACCAGGCATGGTTCAGGCGCACCGGCTCTGCCGTCGCCTCGGCCAGCGACGCACCAAGTTCGAAGGCCGGATCATCGACAAGCAGGGTACAGGCGGTCACCGTTGCCCGGCTGGCCCCCTTGCGGCGAATGACCATACGCTGGGATGCGCACATGATGTCGGCCGGATCCTTGGACAGGATCTGCCAGCAGGCCGTCGTGATCTCCGGCGGATCGTCGCGCGCGATCATCTCGGGGAAGAGCACGAGCTGTGTGCGGTCGGATGGATCGAGCGACAGGCCGAGACGGCTTGCCAGCCTGCCATAGGCCGCGCGGGCGTCGGTTTCATCCTCCGTCAGCGCCTGGCGCCCGGCCAGGGCCACACTTACCCCCAGCTCACCCAGCCACGCCACCCCCCTGCACGCCTCCGCAAAGGCACCCTGTCCCCGCTCGGCATCGTGGGCCGCCTCATCATGGGAATCGAGCGAAACACGCAGGGTCATCCGGTCACCGAAACGCGCCAGCAGGTCCTGCAGGCCTGCCTGGATGCGTGGCCGCATCATTGGCCGCATGGCATTGGTCAAAAGCAGCAGCCGATGCCCACGCGTCAGGACCGCCTCCATGATCTGTAGTATTTCCGGACACATGAACGGCTCGCCGCCGGTAATGCCGACTTCCTTCGGGCCCTCTCCAAGCGCGTCGATTTCATCCAGGAAGGGCGTCACGTCTGCCTGTTTCAGATAGACGAGGCGGTCATTGGTCGGCGAACTCAGGATGTAGCAATTGGCGCATTCGATGTTGCAAAGCGTGCCGGTATTCAGCCAGAGCGTTCTGAGCCCCTGCCAGTCAACGCTCGCACGGGTCTCGCCCTTCGCCGTGATGAAGGGATCGGAGAACTTCGTACCTGGAAAGATCGTATCAGCCATGCGTCCTGTGTAGCCACAGGTACAGGCCTCAGGCCAGCGGGTTCGCGCATTCGTGATCAGGAAAGAGCGGTCGGTCAGCCATTGCCACCGGTTCCATCTCGTCTATGTGTGCGGCCATGGCGGACTCCACGCGCGAACTGGTCTTTGAGATGCTGACAGCGGGTGATGATGGCCGCGTCTGCAGGGACATTCCCGAAGCCTCATGCAATGAGGAAGCCCGCAATTTCACGACACACGTCATGGCCCTGTCGACCAGCAAGATTGCCGATGGCCTGGTTGACCCGAAACTTGTGCTCAGCTGGCTGCTCGCAACACTGGGAGCGCCCACCCTGTTAATCGGCTTGCTGGTACCTGTCCGCGAAGCCGGATCCCTGTTGCCACAATTGTTCACAGCCGGCGCCCTGAGACGGCTGGCGCAGCGGAAATGGGCCTGGGCGGCGGGCTCGATGGTTCAGGGACTGTCTGCGCTGGCTATCGCCATGGCTGCCCTGACTCTGGAAGGCGCGAGGGCAGGCATGGCGATCATCGCGGCGCTGGGCGTACTCGCCGTGGCGCGATCTGTGTGTTCGGTCACCTACAAGGATGTGCTGGGCAAGACGGTATCGAAGTCGCGGCGCGGATCGGCTACAGGCGCGGCAACAACTGTCGGGGCTGCGGCCGTATTGCTCTTCGGCGCCCTGCTTGCTTCCGGCCTGGGCGCGCGCATGGACCTTGTCAGCGCCGGCCTGATCGGTGCCGGTGTCTTCTGGATTGCAGGCGCCGCTATCTTCATGCAACTGAAGGAGGCTCCAGGCGCAACCGAAGGCGGCGCCAATCCATTTCGCGCCGCCATGGACAATCTTGGTCTCCTTGGTGAGGACGCCCAGTTGCGCCGCTTCATTGCCGTGCGTGCCCTGCTTATCTCGACCGCCCTCGCCCCGCCATTCATGGTGGCGCTTGCTGCACGCAGCAGCGGGTCAGACGGGGCTGGCGGGTTTGGCGGACTTGGCCTGCTTATCATCGCATCTGCCGGTGCAGGCCTTTTGAGTTCCTATGTCTGGGGACGGCTGGCTGACAAGTCGAGTCGCAAGGTGCTGATCCTGACATCCGGCGCCGCCACGCTCGCCTTGTGCGCAGCGCTCGGCCTGAACGCTGCCGGCCTGCTCGGAGCGGTCTGGGCGCTGCCGCTGGTCCTGTTTGCATTGATGATCGCCTATCAGGGCGTTCGCCTTGGCCGGTCGACACACCTGGTCGACATGGCCACTCAGGACACGCGCGCGGCCTATACAGCTCTGTCCAACACGATCATCGGCAGCCTGCTGCTGCTCGGCGGCGTGTTCAGCCTGGTGGCGGAATATGCAGGCGAGGCCACCGTACTGGGCCTGCTCGCAATCATGAGCGGGCTGGCCCTGCCGGTCGCGCTCGGCCTCAGGGAAGTGCAGCCGCAGGAATAGAGCCTATTTGTCGAGGCACCAGCGCAGGATGGCCTTCTGGGCATGCAGACGGTTTTCAGCTTCATGCCAGACGAGCGAGCTTGGGCCGTCGATCACCTCTGCGTCAACTTCCTCGCCCCTGTGGGCTGGCAGACAGTGAAGGAATTTTGCACCGCCCGCCGCCAGTTCCATCAGGTCTTCGGTCACAGCGTAGGGTTCGAGGATTTCGAGTCTCCGCTCGGCATCCTGGTCACCCATGGAAACAAACGTATCCGCGATGACGACATCAGCGCCTGCGACAGCCTCCTCCGCCGTTTCATACAGGTCGATCCGGGCCTGCATCTCGCGGGCAATCTCGACATCCTCGTCATCCGGCGCGAACCGTTGCGGCGTACCAACGGCCAGCGAGAACCCGAACTTGGCCGCTGCGTGCAGGAAGCTCGCACAGACATTATTGCCATCACCAACCCAGGCGATGCGGGATCCGCGCAGGGTCAGGCCGCTCTCTTCCAGAGTCTGGAGATCAGCCATGATCTGGCAAGGGTGTGAGCGGTCTGTCAGCCCATTGATGACGGGTACGCTGGAAAATTCGGCAAATGTCTCGACATCGCTGTGATCGTTTGCGCGGATCATCACGGCGTCGACATACCGGCTGAGCACGCGCGCCGTGTCTTCGATTGTCTCACCGCGGCCAAGCTGCATGTCATTGCTGGTCGCCGTGATCGAAGATCCACCGAGCTGGCGCATCGCCATATCGAACGAGAAGCGCGTTCGCGTGGAGGATTTCTCGAAGATCATGGCCAGCGTGTGACCCTCCAGCGGGGCCCCGGTATCCACCCTGCCCTTCGGCCAGCCGACGCGGGCCTTCTTTGCCCGATGGGCCTCATCCAGGATGGCGCGCAGCTCAGCCGAATCGAGGTGCCAGATGTCGAGGAAGTGGCGTGGGGCCGAATCTGAATGCATGCGCGAGCGCTCCCGTTGAAAACGAAGCGCGGGGCATAGCGCGTTTCATGGCCCAGCGCCAGTAAACCGCAGGTTCAGCTCAGCTTTCCCGTTACGAATGCGTCACTTTTTGAGAATGAGTTGCAAACCGAGGCGTGCTGTGCAAAATTCAATTGAGAATGAGTCGCAAATAACGGATTGGAGACCCTGACCATGTACATGCCCATAGACGACAGCGCGATGCTTTGCTGGCTGAAGCAGCAGGTGCGCGTGCTGGAAGCATGGCGCGAGGAACTCGCCTGCCGGTCCGAGATCGAAGTCGCAATGGTGACCCGCCTGGAACGTCACTATGCGTGGCTGACCGATGAGATTTCCCGGCTCGACCCGCCGCGCCGCGCGGCCTGAGCCAGGCCTTTGCCGCAGCGCCGGAGGCGGCACGCGCGTTTCCTCCCAAACGCCATTTCCGGCGTTGCGGCAATCCGGATCGCGCGGCTGCCTCGCGCGATCCGCCCACATCTCTCCACTGGCGAAGCCGTCCGGTTTGCCCTATGTGACGGGCAAGCCCACCGGCCCCTCTAGCCTCAGGAGAGACAGGACACATGGACACGGTACTCATCATTGGCGCCGGCGCTGCCGGGTCTGTCGTCGCGCAGAAATGCGCCATGGACCGCGACACGTTCAAGCATATCACGCTGGCCTCGCGCCGCATCGAAAGCTGCGAGAAAGTGGCTAAGATGTGCAGGACGCCGATTGAGATCGCGCAGGTGGATGCCGACAATGTCGCCGAACTTGTCGCACTGATCAACAAGGTGAAGCCGGACTTGCTGATCAACATGGCCCTGCCCTATCAGGACCTGCCGATCATGGATGCCTGCGTCGAGACCGGCACCAATTACATGGACACCGCGAACTATGAGCCGCGTGACGTCGCCAAGTTCGAATACAGCTGGCAGTGGGCCTATCACGACAGGTTCGTCGAAAAAGGCATAACCGCCATTCTCGGTTGCGGCTTCGATCCCGGCGTGTCGAACATCTGGTGCGCCTATGCCCAGCAGGAACTGTTCGACGAGATCGAATACATCGACATTGTCGACTGCAATGCCGGCGACCATGGCAAAACATTCGCGACCAATTTCAACCCGGAAATCAACATCCGCGAAGTGACGCAGGACGGGAAATACTGGAAAGACGGCGAGTGGATCGAGATCCCTGCCCTCTCGATCAAGTGCGATATCGACTATCCGGAAGTCGGCCCCCGGGCGTCCTACCTCATCTATCACGAGGAAGAGGAAAGCCTGGTACAGAACATCAGGGGCCTGAAGCAGATCCGCTTCTGGATGACGTTCGGCGAGGCCTATATCAAGCACCTCGAAGTGTTCAAATCCATTGGCCTGATCGGCCTGGAACCCATCAGGCACAAGGGCATGGACATCGTTCCGATGGAATTCCTGCGCGACCTGCTGCCTGTGCCCTCGTCCCTCGCAGAGGGCTATACCGGCAAGACCAGCATCGGCGTGATCATCCGTGGCAAGAAGGATGGCAGGCCTTTGACGAAGATGCTCTACAACGTCTCCGACCACGCCGAGACGAACAGGGAAGTTTCTGCGCAGGCCGTATCCTACACGACCGGCGTGCCACCCGTTTCCGGCGCGAAGATGTTCTTTGACGGCATCTGGAGCGGCAAGGGCGTCTTCAACGTCGAACAGTTCCCGGCCAGGCCCTTCCTCGACGACCTCGCCAGTCGCGGCCTGCCCACGACAATCGTGGACCTCGAGCCCGGCGCGCAGGAAGAACTGTTTGCCGTGAAGACCTGATTATCAACAAGGGGCTCATCCTGAGCGAAGTCGACGGACGAGCCCCGGGCGTCGCACACGATCATTCTGCCCGCGCCCGCCCTTCGACTTCGCTCAGGGTGAGCCCTCCTTTTGCAAGAGTCCGAAAACATGAACGCCGCATCCTTTCCTGAGAGCATCCCCACCCCCTGCTTCGTCCTCGACATTGCCCGCCTCCGGACAAATCTGGAGACGGCCGCGCGCGTGCGCGAGGAAGCCGGCTGCAAGGTCCTGCTCGCCACCAAGGCGTTCGCCATGCCCGCCGTATTCCCGATGATGCGCGACTATCTCGATGGTACGACCGCCAGCGGCGAACATGAAGCCATCATGGGGCACAAGGAATTCGGCAAGGAAGTACATGTCTATTCACCGGCCTATACTGAAGACGAAGTGCGCCGCCTCACCGAGGTCGCCCAGCACGTCTATTTCAACTCGGCCGAACAGCTGTCCCGCTTCGGCGCCATCGCGCGCAATGCCGGCTGCCAGGTCGGCCTGCGGGTGAACCCCGGCTATTCCAATGCCACCCTCGGCGGCGATCTCTACAACCCCACAGCCGCCGGCAGCCGCTTTGGCGAAGTGCCGGCCATGCTGGACAGCGTCGACTGGTCGGGCGTCGACATCTTCCACGTGCACGCTCTGTGCGAGAGCCTGGAGGAAGGCTCGGTCGGCCTGATCGAGTTCGTCGCCAGGAATTTCGGGAATTACATCGAGCAGGTCTCGTCCGTGAATTTCGGCGGCGGCCATTTCCTCAACAAGCCCGGCTATGACGTGGATGCGCTGATCGCCGCAATCAGGGCCTTCAAGGCCAGGTTCGATGTGGAGGTCGTGCTGGAGCCCGGCGCGGGCCTCGTGGTCAATACAGGCGAGCTCCATGCAACCGTCCTCGCGCTGCACCGCAACGAGATCGACCTTGCCATCCTTGATGCCTCCGCCTCGACGCATATGCCTGACGTTCTGGAAGTGCCCTACCGCCCCGACATTGTCGGTGCGGGCGATCCGGGTGAACTGGCGCACACCTATCGCCTCGGCGGCAAGACCTGCATGACCGGCGACGTGCTTGGCGACTATTCCTTCCCCGAACCCCTGGTGCCCGGCCAGCAGCTGATCTTCACCGACCAGATGCATTACAGCTTCGTCAAGACGAACACGTTCAACGGCACACCGCTCGCCAACCTCGCCGTGCGCTGGGAAGACGGCACGGTCGAACCGATTTCAAATTTCGGCTACGAGGAATTCCGCCGCCGGCTGGGGCGCTAGTCTTTACCGGAAGAATTCAGGCCAAAGGCCTGATCGTTACCAAGGGACGGAATGCGTCTGCGCGCCATCTCGACCTCCTCAAGGTTAAGGTCGGCCCATATGACGCCTGGCTCGTCTCCGTTGGCCTCGGCCAGGATTTCGCCCCACGGGGAGATGATAAGCGAATGGCCGAACGTCTCGCGTCCGTCCTCATGCCGGCCGCCCTGGGCAGGCGCGACCACGAAACAGCCCGTCTCGATGGCCCGCGCCCGCAGCAGAACAAGCCAATGCGCCTCGCCCGTCACGCGCGTGAAGGCGGCCGGCACGGTGAGGATCGATGCACCGGCCTGTGCCAGCTGGCGATAGAGATGCGGGAAGCGCACGTCATAGCAGATGGTCATACCGACCGTGCCGAAATCCGTATCGGCCAGCACGGCAGACCCGCCCGGCCGATAGGCGCGCGATTCGCGGTAACTCTGCCCGTCGCCCACCTCGACATCGAACATGTGGATTTTGTCATAGCGTGCGCGAATGGCCCGGTCCGGTCCGATGAGAAAGGAGCGGTTGGCAAACCGGTCTTCGCCTTCCACCCTCACCGCGATCGAACCGATCAGCAGCCAGATGCCCAGCTCACCCGCCAGCGCCCGCAAGGCCGCCAGTGCAGCGTCATCATCCTGCGCGACGAGCTTCGGCCGCGCCATGCCGGGCCGAATGTCCAGCAGATTGGTCATTTCCGGGGTGGCAATGAAGCCCGCTCCCTGTCCGGTCGCCTCACGGATCAGCCGGGACGCCATGGCAATATTCGGCATCACGTCCACACCGGAACGCATCTGGATACAGGCTGCACGTATCTTGCTCATGGCACTATCCTAGCGCGCCACGCGCCATGCGATAGCCCGGGCAGCCTTGACGCAACAGCGTCTCTCCCGCCAGTCTGCCACATGGACCAGATGGGGAGAGGCTGATGTCAGGAATGGATCCGGAAACAATTCGCATGGTGGTGGATGTATCGGGGCTGGCGATCACGCTGGCCGGGTTTGTCTTTGTGATCATGCAGATCAGGCGCCTCGGCCAGTCGATCCGCACGACAGCCCATGCGGCCATCTATTCGCAGGCCGCAGACTTCCGCACCCATTTGATGACCTATCCGGAGCTCAGGAAATATTTCTTTGACGGCGCGAACATCGAGACAGGCCACCCGGATTATGAACGGGCGGCCACATTATCCGAGCTGTTCCTGAATTACCTGGAACACCTGTCGGTACAGAAAAGCCATTTTGCCGGAACAGACGGCACGGCATGGATCAAGTTTGCGGGCCAGTCGCTCGAACGCAGCCCGATTTCCAGACGCAGGCTGCAGGAAAACGAGGCCGCCTATTCACCGAAACTCCTGGCCCTGCTTCGCTAGGCCGGCTGCCACTCCGTCAGGGCTGCATCGAGTATCCCCGTGGCTTCGCGCACATGTTCGTCCGTGATGACCAGCGGCGGCGCAAGGCGCAGCACATTGGCCCCGGCGACGCCGACCAGGAGGTTATTCTCGCGGCACATGCCCTGCAGGCCTTTCGGATCGGCTTTGATCTTCAGCCCTGTCAGCAGGCCCTTGCCCGTCACGCCGTCCACCTTGTCAGGATGGCTGTCAGCGAGGCTTTTCAAGCCCTGCGCCAGCGTGCCGGAAACACGGCGCACCTCGGCGAGAAAATCCTCGTTCGCAATCATGTCCCAGACAACATTGCCGACCGCCATGGCCAGCGGGTTGCCGCCATAGGTGGACCCGTGACTGCCGGGCTGCATATGCTCGGCGCAGGCTTCGGTGGTCAGACAGGCACCGAACGGAAAGCCGCCGCCAATGCCCTTCGCGGCGCAGAGAATGTCCGGCTCCGCACCCTCCACCCAGTTATGCGCGAACAGTCTGCCCGTGCGGCCCATGCCGCACTGGACTTCATCAAAGATCAGCAGGATGCCGTGTTCGTCGCATAGCTGACGCAGGCCTGTCAGGCACTGGTCCGGCATGGCGCGCACACCGCCTTCGCCCTGCACGGGCTCGACCAGAACTGCCGCGGCCGTCGGGCGCGCCGCCGCTTCCTTCAGCGCATCATGGTCACCCCATTCAAGATGTACGAAACCAGGCAGCGCCGGGCCAAAGCCTTCAAGATATTTCGGGTTTCCGCCGGCATTGATCGCGCCAATGGAGCGGCCATGGAAAGCGCCGGTAAACGTGATGATGTCGATGCGTTCTTCACGGCCATTGGCCCAGTGGTATTTCCGGGCTGACTTGATCGCACATTCGATCGCCTCCGTGCCGGAGTTCGTGAAGAAAACGCGGTCAGCGAACGTGTCGCGGCAAATCTTGTCGGCCAGGTGTTCGGCGGCCGGCACGCGGAACATGTTCGAGGTGTGCCACAGCTTTCCGGCCTGATCGCGCAGCGCATCCACCAGTGCGGGGTGAGCATGGCCCAGTGCCGTCACCGCAATACCCGCAATGAAGTCAAGATAGCGCGAGCCGTCCTCGGTGAAGAGATAGGCCCCTTTGCCTTCGACGAAGACTTCTTCGGGCGGCCTGTAGACGGGCATGATGTGCTGGCGTGGATCGGTCATGAATGCTCCCTGCGGTGCGCAAGCGTGATGTGTTGGCGCTACGCTTGGCGAGACGCCCCGGGGAAGTCAACTCATGCGCCGCTGATCCCGGGCGAGTTAATGTGACAATGCTGGGCCAACGCGTTAGGCTTTCAATGCAGGCGACACTTCCAGCAGGAGACATTTCAGATGAAGAAAACAACCCTGATCGCCGCGATTTCCTTTCTTCTGACGCTGCCGACCCTTGCTCAGGTCCCGGACATCAAGCCAGCTACATCATCAGACACGGGCGATGCACGGGTAGCCGCGCTGGGCCAGGATGGTGTCGTGGTAACCAGTGAAGCAGCTGTGTCTCCCCGTGAAGCGGTCCAGGACATGCGCAACCATGGTCAGACGGGACAGATCGCCCCCTTGATGCGTGATGGAGACAGGCTGGTACTGGAACCGCTCGTAAATCGTGTCGGTATCGACAGCGGCAGTCTGGTTGAGACTGTGCCCGCCTCCAAATAAATACGCTGATCGAATTGCCGGCATTTTCCCGGGCGGCATCGGCTAGTCGGTAATCCGCGAACGAATCGTTCGCCGCCTGGCGCTTGCCCGGCGGACAATTTGAAATTGTCCTTCATCCTTCAGAACGAGAACACCACTCTGTTTACGAACGATCATTCGAACTCGCAGGTCCGGGATGCGCTCCAGGTGACTGGATACGGACAGCTCAAACCGCAGGCATGGCCCCGCCAATGGCACCCGCTTTGCCCATTACAAAAGATTAATCGAAAAACGATAATAATGCTTGACGATTATCGATAAGTACATATTGTTAATCGGGAAGCCGAGGCGGATCGGACGCAATGTTCAAAACGCCCCCTACCTCACCTGAGCCGTTGTTACGGTTCGTCTCGGCCTTCACCTGCTTCCTGTTTCCCCTGGCATGAAGCGTACCGAAACGACCTGATACACCTCCAGACAGAAAGAGGCGCCAGACCTGAAACCGGGTCTGGCGCCTCTCCACCGTTTGCAGCGTTTCCTCCCAGAAACTTGCCTGATCATAGGTGACCAGTTTCATACTTGTGTCAAGAATGTGTTCAATAATTTTTTCGCATCGGTTGTTGAACCCGGAGCCAGTCTTCCAAGAAGCTTCGAGCAGGACGCCTGTGCGGCCTCGCCCCAGTCTGCCGTCGGAGATAGTGCGAAAGAGGCTTCACTTTTGAGAATCACACCGTCGGACAGTATCTTCAGGCCGTTTGCTCGGAGCGTCGCGCCCGTCGATGTAATGTCGACAATGACATCGGCAGCACCTGTTGTCGGCGCCGCTTCGGTCGCACCTGCGCTTTCGACAAGACGGTACTCGCCGACCGATTTCGCCGCAAAGAAGCGCCGTGTCAGGCGCATGTACTTGGTCGCCACTCGCAGGCGCCGGTGGTGCAGCTTGCGGAACGCCGCACCCGCCGCTTCAAGGTCCGACATCGTATCCACGTCCAGCCACGCCTGTGGTACCGCAACAATCACGTCCGCGCCTCCAAAGCCAAGTTGGCGCACGACCCGGAAGTCACCCGGTCCTTCAGGGGCCAGGTCGTGAAGCAGGTCTTCGCCCGTCACGCCGATATGCAGGCTGCCATCGATCAGCCCCTGGGCAATCTCCCGCGCTGACAGCAGGCGCATCTCGACATCACCGAGGCCGGCTATCTCGGCCTGGTAGCCGCGGTCTCCGCCAATCTGGCTGACCGGGAACCCGAGACCCGCGAGCCATTGCTCTGTCTGTTCCTTGAGGCGTCCCTTGGACGGAATCGCGAATGACAGCTTGCTCATGACCTTCTCCCCCGTGCACGGACGACCCGGTCCGGGCGCACGACCCCGCCAATACCGGTCGCCTTCGCGCGCCCGGCCGACAGGCCCGCAATCAGGCCGTCATAGCGTCCGCCTGTAGCAATCGGCTGGCGCTCGGTCAGCGCGCCAGCAAAGGTCTCGAAAACGAAGCCGTCATAGTATGCAAAGCGTCGGCCAAACCCGGATCGGAACCGGCCGCGTTCGCCGAGCTGCGGTACGGCGCCGATGATCGCATCGACCCGCCTGGCGACACGCTCGATGACCGGGTCCATCACTGCAAGCCCGTGCTCACGCGCGATGCCCGACAGTTCCAACGCCGTTTCGGGCGCGGCACAGTTCACACTTGCAAGGGCGCCGAGCGCCCGGCGCGCATCCCCGGGCACTCCGCCTGCATCGGCGGCAGCCGCCTTTGCCACCAGCCCCTCGATAATCTCGCCGACCGAACGTGTTCCGATCATCGGAATGGACCTGTCGCGCAGCGCATCAAGAAACAGCTCGCCCGCCTCATCCGGCGCAGCCTGTGAAAGCGCATGGGCAAGGTCCACTTCCGGCGCTGACGGCGCCCCTGCCAGCAACTCGGCCACACCGCCTTCCTGACGAAACGCGCGCTTCAGCAGGTCAGTTGTCACACGGGCCAGGCCGAGCGCATCGACAAAGGCGGGAAACACGGCAAGGTCGCCCATCACCATGCGCCAGTCGTCAATGCCGCACGCCGCCACGGCTGCCTGAACCAGGGCAAAGGCATCGGCATCCTCACAGGGCGTTGAGGCCCGGCCGAAGCGTTCAAAACCCACCTGCGTGAATTCCATCGAATCATCCGACGATGCCGGAAGGCGGAAAGCGCGCGCGGCATAGGTGTAGGCTTCAGGTCCGTTCTTCCCGGAGGAAAGGCGCTCCGCTTCCAGTCCTGCAACCGGCAGCGTCAGGTCTGGCCGCATCACCATTTCATTGCCGCGATGGTCCGTGAACACGCAAAGCCGCGCCCGCACTGCCTCGCCGGACAGTTCGAGCGGAATATCGGACGCCAGCACATAGGCCGGATCGACCAGGCGTGCGCCCGTGCGCGCAAAAACGGCGCTCGCGGCTTCGACAATCTGTTCCGGCGTCATCCCTGTGCCTCGACAATGCGGCGCACAGCCTGCACCATTTCGGCGCGCGGCACCTCGACCTGGCCGGGCCGCGCCTCGCGGTATTCCATGTTCGACTCGATCGCCTTTGCTTTCAGGGCGCCCATCTCGAGGTCCTTGATCGTGACGGTTCCTTTGGCGAGTTCATCGCTGCCAACCATCACCACGGCCGGCGCGCCGCGGCGGTCGGCATATTTCATCTGCGGCCGCATGCCCGAGGCGCCCATATAGGCCTCCGCACGCAGGCCCGCCAGGCGCAGCTCCGTCGCCACTTGAAGCGCGACCGTCGGGTTCTCCTTGTCAAGGTTCAGCACCACGACCGGGCCGTCGAGCCTGCTTGTCTCACCCATGATGGCGAGCGCCGCAGCGAGCCGCGAGATGCCCACAGAGAACCCCGTTGCCGGGACCGTTTCACCTGTAAACCGCGCAACCAGGTCATCATAGCGCCCGCCGCCACCGATGGATCCGATGCGGTAGGACTTGCCGTCCTCGCCTGTGACCTCGCGCAGCAATTCAGCCTCGTAGACAGGTCCGGTATAATATTCGAGCCCTCGCACAACGGAGGGATCAATCACAACATCGCCTTCGGGCGCGCCGAGGGCCTCCAGCGCCACGGCTATCGCCTCAAGCTCCGCGAGACCCGCCTTGCCTTCCTCGCTATTGCCGGCGGCCTTCGAGAGATTGGCCAGCGTTTCGGCCCGCGTTTTCGCGCCCGCTTCGGCAAAGGCCAGCACGGCTTTCACTTCCGCATCACCGAGGCCTGCGCCCCGGGTGAAGTCGCCGCTCTCATCGAGGCGCCCTTTGCCGAGCAGGTCGGCCACTCCGCCGGAGCCCAGACGATCAAGCTTGTCCAGCGCCCGCAGGATGGCCAGACGCGTCTCGGAAGACGCAGCGCCGACACCGTCCAGCACACCGTTCAGCAGCCGCCTTGTGTTCACCCGGATGACAAACTCACCGGTTTGCATGCCGACCGCACGCATCGCCTCGGCGCCCATGGCGATCATTTCAGCGTCGGCGTGGAAGCCCGGCGCGCCTACGGTGTCGGCATCGCACTGCCAGAATTCACGGAACCGACCCGGGCCGGGCTTCTCATTGCGCCAGACAGGACCCGCAGCATACCGGCGGAACGGCCTGCCAACGGCCTGACCTGACTCCGCGATGAACCTGGCAAGCGGCGCCGTCAGGTCATAGCGCAGCGACATCCACTGCTCGTCATCGTCCTGGATCGCGAAGACACCCGCATTCGGCCGGTCATCATCGGGCAGGAACTTGCCAAGCGCATCGGCGTACTCGAACGCGCCCGTCTCCAGCGCCTCGAAGCCCCACTGGCGGTAAACGGCCGTAACCTTTTCAACCAGTTCAGCCTGCGCATGGACCCGCGCTTCGCGCTGGTCGGGAAATCCGCGCGGCTTGCGGGCAAGATCCTTGCCGGTGAGGGGCTGGGTGTCCTTGTCGCTCATGTCATTCAGGTCCTGTTTGCCGACGCGCTCCGCATAGACGCAGACGGTCCGGATGGAAAGGCAACACATCGCCGAAGCGCGTCCCTGCCTCGGCCTGCCTCATCTGGTCTGGTTCTGGGAAATGAACACTTTCAGGAGGCGCAGCCGGACCGGGTCGCGCCTCGCCGGCGCGTCACGCGTGGTGGTGATGGTGGTGCAGTGCAGTGTTCATTGGTGTGGCGGATACTTACGGGCAGGCCGAAAGTCAACCGGTTAGCCACGCCCTGGCGCGCCGTCCCGCCGGGCAATCAGCTTGAAGATACCGGTGCCCCGCATCAACAGCTTGTCGCCGGTCCAGATACGCCCCTCCACTGTGATGACATCATCGGCGACGCCGACAACCTCCCCCTTGCCCTCAATGAAGCTGCCAAGGTTGGCGCCAGACAGGAAATCGCACATCAGGCGGATGGTCACCCACCACGTGTCCTCGTCCTTCTCGACGGCCCCGCCCCAGGCCATGTCGGCGAAGGTCATCAGCATCCCGCCATGGGCGTTCATCATCCCATTGGTATGATGTTCCTCAACGCGGAACGCCCGGGTCAGTCCGGTTGCGTCGCGCTTTTCGAACAGCGGGCCGACCTGCCGGCCAAAGCCGCGATGCCATGGCAAATGCACATAGCCTTCAGGGATTTCGAATGTCTGGCTTCTGGTAAAGTCATCGGTCATGGGGAGGCATTAGCGCCGTCTCGGCGCTTGCGCCAGCCCGTTTAGAGACCCGCCGCCTCCAGAGCCGCTGCCTGGCGCCCGGCGACGACCTTCACGTCAAAACCTTCAAGGCTTTCCTCGAACAGGCGGTGATAGTTCACTTCGGCCCTGAGCCGCAGGTAGGCGGCGCCAAGGCCGATGGCGGCGCGGTCCATGAACACGAACTCGCGCGGGATCTTCACAGGCCCCTTTTCCTTCAGCAGCTTGCGCACCTGGAAGGCTTCCTTGCGGCCATACTCGCCCGCTGACACACCATCGGCAACACTGCGCACGCGGTCGTCCAGCAACGGACCATAGATGAAACGCGCCCAGATGTTCAGAACCTCGACCAGGTCCCGCGACAGGTTCTGGAAGCCCCATTTTTCATAGGCGGCATAGGCCCCGTCGAAATCATCGCGCAGCATGGCGCGGTAGAGGTCGACCACGCCTTCCACGAACGTGGGAGGGAAAACGCGGATACAGCCGAAATCAAGCAGGTTGATGCCGGTGCCACCCCCCGTCACCTGGTAATTGCCAAGGTGCGGATCGCCATGGATTACGGCATGGCCGTTGAACGGGCCCCACCAGGTCCAGAACAGCATCTCGGCGATATGATTACGCGTCTCCTGGGGTGAATTCTCGAACGCGTCGAGGCGCTCACCGTCCAGCCAAGTCATGGTCAGGAGGCGTTCGGTCGACAGTTCAGCAATCGGTTCGGGAACCTGCACGAATTCCTTCTCGGCGAGCATGTTCCGGTAGAGCGCCATGTGCTTCGCCTCGCGCTCGTAATCGAGTTCCTCCCGCAAACGGTCGGTGACCTCGCTCACCATCTCGGTCAGGTCGATCGAACCATCCATGCGCCTGAACAGGCCGAGCATGGCCTTCAGCTGGCCGACATCGGATTCCACCGCACTCGACATGTCCGGATATTGCAGTTTGCACGCGACGCGGCGGCCGTCATGCATTCGCGCGTCATGCACCTGTCCCAGCGAGGCCGCATGCGAAGCCTCCTTCTGGAAGACGTCGAATTTCGACAGCCAGTCCGGGCCAAGCTCGGCCCGCATCCGGCGTTTGACGAACGGCCAGCCCATCGCGGGCGCCTGTGCCTGCAGCTGGCCGAGTTCAGCAGCATATTCGGCAGGCAGGAAGTCCGGGATGGTCGACACCATCTGCGCCACCTTCATCAGCGGCCCCTTGGACCTGCCAAGGGCCGCGGCCAGTGCCTTTGCGATCCGTTCGTCGCCCTGGTCCCCGCCAAACAGGGAATTGGCCGCAAAACTGATACCGGCGCCAGACAGGTTTGCGCCCACGCGGGCCGTACGGGCAATCCGCCCGGTCAGTCGGTTACGTTCCGGATCGGGCACGTCAGGTCTGTCTGTCATGCAGGCGATATAGGCTGTTTCCAGCCGAAAGGCAGGGAGGCATTTGCAAAAAGACCACCCCTATGGTTGCGGTGCTCCCTGGACTAAGGCAAGTCTGAGCCTACGGAATGCTGGAGGCTGCCCCATGAAATCGTCTGCCGAATTTGATGTCGTCATCTATGGGGCCACAGGTTTCACAGGCCGGCTCGTCGCCGAATACATGAACAAGACCTATGGCGTCGGCAAGGACGTCAACTGGGCCATGGCTGGGCGATCCCTCGATAAGCTGAAAGCCGTGCGCGACGAAATGGGGATCGCGAAATCGGTCGATCTCATTGTCGCTGACGCGTCAGACCCGGCGTCGCTGGAGGCCATGGTCAAGGCCGCACGTTGCGTCCTGACGACGGTCGGACCCTACCAGCTGTACGGAACACCCCTGGTCGAAGCCTGCGCGACCCACGGCACCGACTATGTCGACCTCTGCGGCGAAGTCGCATGGATGCACGACATGATCGCCGCGTACGAAAGCAAGGCGAAGAAAAGCGGCGCACGCATCGTCTTCTCGTGCGGCTTCGACTCGATACCTTTCGATCTCGGCGTGCTGTTCCTTCAGAATGAAATGATGCGCCAGTTCTCCACACCGGCCGTTCGGGTAAAAGGACGCATGCGCGCCATGGTCGGCACATTCTCCGGCGGCACGGCGGCGTCGGGCCGCGAAACCGTTGCCCGCGCCATGCGAGAACCCGAAGTGATGGCTGTCCTGCGCAACCCCTTTTCGCTCGCCGGCGGGTTTGAGGGCCCCGAGCAGCCCAATGGCATGTCCGTTCAGGAAGACGAGGATTTCGGATCCTGGGCCGCCCCGTTCATCATGGCCACCATCAACACCAAGAACATCCACCGCTCGAACGCGCTGATGGGCCACCCCTATGGAAGCGACTTCCTCTATGACGAAATGATCCTGACAGGCCCGGGCGAAGCCGGAAAGTCTGCCGCCGAAACGGTGGCCAGGACCGATCCGATGGGCGGCGATGACGCGCCCAAGCCCGGTGAAGGCCCGTCGAAGGCAGAGCGCGAATCTGGCCACTATGATTTCGCGCTGCTCGGCATCACGAAAAATGGCGACAAAATCCGCGCGACCGTTACCGGAGACAGGGATCCCGGCTATGGCTCCACGTCCAAAATGATCGCCGAGTCAGCCATCTGCCTCGTGAAAGACTGCACCGACCTCGCCGGTGGCATCTATACCCCCGCTTCAGCCATGGGGCTCACGCTTGTCGCCCGCCTGCAGGCGAATGCCGGATTGACGTTCAGCATCGACAAATGAGGCAAAAGGGTGACAAGCGCCCCCTTTTCACGTTATAGCGCCCGCGTCCGCTTCTGATCGCGGTCGCAACCCGAGAGTCGTTAACCGCCTCATCCCCGACCGGACCCCGATAGCCGGCATGACATTATCCCCACAAAATCAACCAATCAGGCAGCTGCGACCCCAACGCCAGCGCCCCGGGCCGAGCCATCGGCCGCAAGAAGGACCCGTTGCCCCATGTCATACAATACGTTGTTGACCGAGTCTGACGCCGACACCGGCGTTGCCATCGTCACGCTGAACCGTCCCGATCACCTTAACGCACTGAACGATGAGATGATGACGGAGCTGACGCACGCCATCGACCGCTTCGAGGCTGACAAGGATATCGGCTGCATCGTGCTGACCGGCTCTCGCAAGGCCTTTTCAGGTGGCGCCGACATCCGCGAGATCATGGATCAGGACTATCCGGCAGCCTATTATGAAGACCTGATCACCCGCAATTGGGAGCGCGCCGCCAGCGCCCGCAAACCCTTGATCGCTGCCGTCAGCGGCTATGCGGTCGGCGGCGGGTGCGAACTGGCCATGATGTGCGACATCGTGATTGCAGCAGACTCGGCCCGGTTCGGCCAGCCTGAAATCCGTCTCGGCGTCATGCCGGGAGCTGGTGGCACCCAGCGGCTGGCCCGTTTTGTCGGCAAGTCGAAAGCCATGGAGCTCTGCCTGACCGGTCGCATGATGGAAGCGGCCGAAGCGGAACGCTGCGGCCTGGTCGCCCGGGTCGTTCCAGCCGAAGACCTGATGGATGTCGTCCGCGAAATGGCGCGTACGATTGCCTCCATGCCACGCGCAGCGGCCATGATGACGAAGGAAGCCATCAATACTGCCTATGAAACGCCCATGTCCCAGGGCATCCGGTTCGAGCGCCGCCTGTTCCAGTCGCTGTTTGCGACCGAAGACCAGAAAGAAGGCATGTCGGCCTATGTCGAGAAGCGTTCGGCGCACTTCAAGGACCGCTAGGCGCTTCGTACGCAAGCTATTCTCTCTGTGATCAGGTCTGTGATAGCCTCAGCCAGTCTACGGGCGGGGGGCGACTTGGTAAAAGGGGACAGCCATGGCTGAAATAAGCGCGGTTTCGACAGGCCTGATTGTCAGCGTTCTGGTGGCTTTACTGGTGATTGGCGTCGCTATCGCGGCACTGATCCACAGGTCGCGCGGCCCCTTCATTCTGTCCGGCGACGATGAAACCTACCTCGTTCGCAATCCCGACGGGCGGATACAGCCACTCACCGCTGACATGCAGGTCAGGTTCGACGATCCGCGTATCGTCCAGTTCCAGCGTCGCCACCACCTGCGCTTCCCCGTCTATGATCCGCGCTTCAATTCGCTCGCATATGATCATCTTGTGACCGAATCCGGTGCCATATCGCTGCGCATTCATACAACCACGCCATTCCCGTTCACGGCTGTCACAAATGACGGACATGAGGTGACGGTCACCTCGGCGGTGAGTTTCTGCGTCAATCGCGAGCGGGTGACGGACCTGGCGCGTCTCGGCGATTTCGGTGACCAGTTCGAACGGCGCATCCGTTCTGCTTTTTCCGGGGCCATCGGCCGCCGCAGGGACGAACAGCTGCGCGAAAGCCATCATGAAATCGAGCGGGAAGTCACCGGGGAACTCGCCGGCATGGAAGCCGGCAGCGGCGACCTCGGCATGCCGCTCGGCGTATCCGTTTTCGAGGCCCGCTTCAGCTATCGCAATGGGTCGACCCTTCCGAGCGAGGTGACAATGGCATCGCCCGCGATGGCGCCGGACAAGGCGGGCGCCATCGCGGGCGATGCAGATGCCGGGAGCGCGCCCCGGCGCCTGGCGCTGGCCGATGTCACCCAGCCCGGGGATGGTGGTCCGCGCGGCACGGATACGCCCGGCGCCATGCAGTTCCTCGGCACGGACCTCGATAAATTGCTGGACCAGTTTCGTGATCGCAGCCCCGAACAGATTTCTGCACTGCTGAGCATGATGGAGATGCAGACGCGTCAGAATATCGTGTCCATGCTGGCCAAATCAGGCGGACTCGTTGTCTTTTCAGCCAGGGAGCTGGGACTGGACGGCAATGCCGCGCTGACGGAACGGCTCCAGGCGATGGCTTCGGAGATCGAAGACGCCCCGGAAGCCGAATAGCGGCCGCCATGGACAGCAGTTTTCTGTCAGCCCCCCAGTTGACGCAATCGCACCGTTTATGTATGCCCCCGCCTTCAGCTTGAGGGAGGTCTCCTTCGGGCTTCAGGAGTTAGACATGGCAAATACCCGTTCCGCCAAAAAGATGGTCCGCAAGATTGCGGCTCGTACCGAGGTCAACAAGGCGCGCCGCTCGCGTGTGCGCACCTTTGTCCGCAAGGTCGAGGAAGCCATCGAAGCTGGCGATAAATCCGCTGCACAAGATGCCCTTCGCGTTGCCCAGCCCGAGCTGATGCGCGCTGTCACCAAGGGCGTGATGCACAAGAACACATCTTCGCGCAAAGTTTCGCGCCTCTCTGCCCGCGTCAACGCAATGGGCTGAGACCTTTTCGGACACTGTTCGAAGCACAAATTCAAAGCCCGCCCGGTTCTTGCCAGGCGGGTTTTTTCTTGCGCCGAATTAATGATCGGTTTCTCGTCAGCTCATCTGGAATATGGTCTACTCAGGACAACACGATACTCTGATCCGTTGCTGCATTTTTGCGCAGTTTCACAGGCCAGAGATGCAGGATCGGGCGGCTCGAAATTACGGATCAGAATGAAGCGGATTTGGCCCTGAATTTCACAGCCAATTTTCCAGCAGGGGTGTTGACAGAACAGACGCGAACGATTGCGCCGGATGACTCACTCACAAAAAAAATGCACATGGTAAGCGGCTGATTTTGATGTGATTTTGAAGACATGGCTCAAGAGTCAACTGGCCAATTCCCGTCGTCATCAAAAAGATATACTTGCCACAAATTCGGCCTGCCGTTACTTTGTGGATATCAGCTTAAAACTCTCTCTGCACGGAGTATTTACGGGGCCCAGATTGTAATCTGGAGAGAGAGTTGCGTGCCTGCTGATCCGGACTAAACATAACAAGAAAATGGGGCTCGGCGATGGACCGAAATACACTTTTTGATTCTGAGCATGGCGTAGAGTTTTCGGGCACGGATAAAGTCAACAATCTCCCAGGCCAGGCGATCTGGACGCAAGTCCGCGAAAAGCTGGCAACTGTATTGAATGCAACGGACTATGACCGCTGGATCGAAGACCTGCGCCTGATTGCGGAAGTCGATGGCGAAATGGTGATCGCGGCCCGCGATCCCCTCGCCTATGACCGGGTGGTCGCTGAACACAAGCGACTGATCCAGCGCACATGGCGCGAACTTGATCCCGCCCGTCGTGGAATCCGGCTCGAGTGCTGGCGCAATGCGCGCACTGAAATTCGGGAACTCGTTTCAGACCCGTGGGCTGAAACGGCTGTTGTGTCTCAACCGGAACCCGCGATCGCCGATTCTGGCGATGGCGAGAAGCCGACAGGCACCTTCAATGCGAGTGGTGCGCCCGAAATGACATTCGAGACGCTCGTCGTCGGCCAGTCGAACGAGATCGCCGTGCAGCTTGCACAGCGGGTTGCGGCAGGCCAGACCGTCGGCACGTCGACTACACTGATCTATGGCCGTCAGGGCACCGGCAAGACGCACCTGCTGATGGCGCTGAAGAACCGGGTTGAAGCCAGAGACTCAGACCGCATCGTCGTCTATCTGACGGCCGAGGAATTCATGTCGGCCTATCATGATGGCGTGAAGGCCAGGGATACAAGCGGGCTGAAGAGGCGTCTTCGCTCGGCGACGCTCCTGCTGATCGATGACCTGCACCGTATCGCCGGCAAGCCGGGCACCGAGACCGAGCTCTACCAGAACATCCGCGAAGTCACCGGCAATGGTGGTCAGGTTGTCCTGGCGGGCGACGAAGCGCCTGGCGACGTCACAGGCTTCGGCCCCCGCATGCGTGCCGAGCTGAAAGGCTCGATCGCTGTCGAAGTGGGGCTTCCCGACGCTGACATGCGCCGCGAAATCCTTGTGCGCCTCGCAGCCCACATCGAAGCGGGGCATCCGGACTTTGTCCTGACCGACGAAATGATCACGCGCATAAATGCTGGCATCCGTGGCCCCGGCCGCGAGCTGACCGGCGCGATCTGGAGCCTCTACACTGAAGCGGGCTTCGGTGACCGCGCCCCGACCTTGGACATGCTGGACCGCGTGATCCGGCGCCATCAGGGAGAAATCAAAGTGCCCACGATCGAACTCGTCAAGCGTGCGACAATGAAGGTGTTCAACATCTCCAAGAGTGATCTCGAAAGCCCGTGCAAGGCCCGTGCAGTCGTCTATCCGCGCCAGGTAGCCATGTATCTCTGCCGCGAAAAGACCGGAAAGTCGCTTCCGCAGATCGGTCACAGCTTCGGCAAGCGGGATCATACGACCATTCTTTACGCCCACCGGAAGGTGACGAAGAATATCGCAACCGATCCGGAACTCGCCGGCGATATCGCACGCGTAACCGAGGCGATTTTCGAACTCCAGGCGGCAGGCGCAAACTAGAACCGCCAGGTTGCCCTTGGGCATCGCCGGATCGGCGCTTGGCTTTTCCGCCCGATTGTTTAAGGGTTCTTAGCCCGCTCTCCGCCGGAGGGCGGGCTGATTCTGCCAGGGGCCTGAAGCTCGTTCGGCACGAACCAGTCCAATCGAATATGATCAGGCAGACAGGCGCACCGGGCGCCGGTGAGGGACGGACAAACAGATGAAGCTAACCATTGAACGCAGCGATCTCCTCAATGCCCTCTCGCATGTGCAGAACGTCGTTGAGCGCCGCAATACCATTCCGATCCTGTCGAATGTCCTGCTGCAGGCCAGCAAGGGCGAGTTGAAGCTCACCGCGACAGATCTCGACATAGAGGCCGTTGACAGCGCAGACGCCAAAGTCTCGGCCGAGGGTGCAATCACGGCTCCCGCCGGGACACTGTTTGACGTGATCCGCAAGTTGCCTGCCGGCGCGGAGGTTGAACTCGAAACCCAGCCCGACAATCAGCGCCTCACGATCCGCGCAGGCCGTTCACACTTCGAGCTGCCTACCCTGCCCGCCTCCGACTTCCAGACGATGAGCAGCGATGACGGCGCGACCAGCTTCTCGGTCGACGCCAAGGATTTCGCCCGCCTGATCGACAAGACACGCTTTGCCATTTCCACCGAAGAAACCCGCTACTATCTCAACGGTGTCTATCTTCACGGCGTCAAGACAGACGATGGCAATCCGGTCCTTCGCACTGTCGCCACTGACGGTCACCGTCTCGCGCTGGCCGAAATTCCGGCGCCGAAGGGATCTGAAAATCTCGAAGGCGTCATCGTGCCCCGCAAGGCTGTCGCTGAAGCGCGTCGCCTCATCGATGCGGTCGATGGCGATATCGAGATTGCAGTGTCCGACACCAAGATCGTCGTGCGCGCGGGCCGCGCCGTCCTGACATCGAAACTGATCGACGGATCCTTCCCCGACTATTCGCGCGTCATTCCCAAGGGCAATGACAAGAAACTCGTCGTCGACAACAAGGCCTTCGAGGCCGCGGTCGACCGCGTCTCGACTGTTTCGGCAGAGCGCTCGCGTTCGGTGAAGATGTCGCTGTCCGAAGGCAAGCTGACCCTTGCGGTCAATCACGCCGAAACCGGCGCCGGTAATGAAGAGCTTGAAGCCGAGTATGGCTCAGATGCAATGGAGATCGGCTTCAACGCCAAATACCTCCTCGACATCGCCGGCCAGATCGAGGCGGAGACCGCCGAATTCATGTTCAACGATCCGGCATCCCCCGCGCTCGTTCTTGACCCGTCTGACGACAGCGCACGCTATGTGCTGATGCCACTTCGGGTGTAACCATTGATCCTGGCCCTGCACCGCCGCCGGTTCCTGATCGGCGCAGCTGCAACGGCCAGCATGGGCGCATATGCATCACCAGGGACGCGGACCAGCACGATGTATGGACTGATCGGCAAATTCATTTCAACAGACGGCGACCGTGACCGTCTGGCGGCTATCCTGCTGAAGGGGCTGCGCGATATGCCCGGCTGCCTCAGCTATATCGTCGCCAATGATCCCGGCGATCCCCATGCGCTGTGGATCACAGAGGTCTGGGACAGTGCCGACAGTCACAAGGCCAGCCTCACGCTACCATCTGTCCAGGCCGCCATCCAGGAAGGCCGCCCGCTGATCGCCGGCATGCAGAAGGTCGCCGAGACCGCACCTGTGGGTGGCCACGGCCTGAGCGCGACATGAGTTCCCGGTCCTCCGGAATGTCATGACCGCTCTCACCCGCCTTTCGCTGACCGATTTTCGTAACTACGTGTCGCTGTCCCTGAATCTCGACGGTCGCCATGTCTGCCTGTACGGCTCGAATGGCGCGGGCAAGACCAATCTGCTCGAAGCGGTCAGCCAGCTTGGCCCCGGGCGCGGACTGCGGTCTGCCACCCTGCCGGAAATGGTCCGCAAGGATGCCGCCGGCGGCTGGACCGTCGCTGCCACACTTGCCAATGACCAGAAGATCGGTGTTGCGCTCGAAACCGGCTCGGGTGCCAAGCGCAATGTCCGCGTCGATGGCGCATCTGCCACCGCATCAGACCTCGCAGACCTGATCCGCATCGTCTGGCTGACGCCATCCATGGACAGCGTGTTCCGCGGCGGGGCAACGGACCGCCGGCGCTTCCTTGACCGCCAGGTCATGTCGCATGTGCCGAGCCATGGCCGCGCTGCCAGCCGGTACGAACAGGCGATGCGCGAGCGCAATGCGCTGCTCGAGCGCGGGCACGTCGATCCGGCATGGGCCGATGCGATCGAAGCGCGCATGGCAGAGGCGGGCGCGGAGATCGCCATCAATCGCGCCCATGTGCTGGAGTCCCTGCAACTCGCCATCGAAGCCCGGCCCGAGGGCCATTTTCCCAAGGCAGACCTGACGCTGGACGGAGACGCCGAACTGGCCGCCCTGCGGGGCGACGATTTCAAGTCGATTTTCGAGTCGCTGGCCGAAACCTTCCGCACAACACGCCGCCGCGACATTGCCGCCGGGCGGACCATTGACGGCCCGCACCGTTCAGACCTCATGGTCGTCCATCGCCCCACCGGCGCCCCTGCGCGCGATGCCTCTACCGGGCAGCAGAAGGCGCTCCTCATCGGCCTGATCCTGGCCTCGGCTGGCGCGCTGCGGGCGGACGGCGATGGCCCCGCGCCCCTGCTCCTGCTCGATGAAGCCGCCGCCCACCTCGACCCGGACCGCCGTGCAGCCCTCTATGACGAGCTGTGCGCCCTTGGCGGACAGGCCTGGCTGACGGGCACAGAACGCTTCCTGTTCGAGGCGTTCGGTGACCGCGCCCAATGCGTGCGCGTCGATGAGGGTGCCGCGCGCGTGGAAACCTAGTCGGCACGATCCGGCGAAAGCCACTCCAGCAGTATCGGATTGACCTCGGTATGGCGCTGATAATTCAGGCCATGCGTACCGCCTTCAATGATCCGCACATCTGCGCGCGGAACCAGCGCTATCAGTTTTGCCGCGCTGGTGATATTCACCGTCGCGTCCTGGTCGCCGAACACGGCCATCACAGGAATATCGGTTTTCTCCGCCACGGTGCGGAACAGGCGCTCGCGATCCGACATCGGGAAATGCCGCAAGGTCGACAGCAGCGCCGGTCCATAGCCGCGAAAATCCATCTGCCGTGTCACATCGCCCTGCAAGCGGAACTCCGGCGCGAGCGCGCTCTCGTCATATTGCGGATCGCCAAGCAATATCCCGCGCCCGAACACATGCCAGATCCAGTCGCCAATCACCGGCACCCGCACCAGCCTGGCGGCGCCGCTGTCAGTGCCTGCCACATCCAGGCCCGCAGGCACGAAAAGGAAAAGGGATGACACGCGTTCGGGGTGGCGCCCCGCAAAGTTCATGACGATCGGGCCACCCATCGACAGGCCGGCAAGATGCACCGGACCGGTCAGGCCGAGCCCGTCGAGCAGGTCCATCAGCTCGCGATCATAGAAGGCATCGTCATAAGGGCCTTTCGGACGATCAGACCAGCCTCGCCCGAAATGGTCGTAACGTACGACGCGGTAGCCCGCATCGACAAGGGCTGCCGCATTCTGCTCGAAGATGAAGGATGGCGTCGAGAACCCGTGCACCATGACGACGGTTTCGCCATCCTCAGGCCCTTCCACGCGGTAGTGGAGCGTCCCGTCCGTCACCTCCAGAAACTGGCCCGGCGCCTGTGCGCGGGCTTCGGCATCCATCGCCTGGAGGTCCTTGCCGGCCCACAAATAGATCATCAGCAACCCGGCCGCTACGAGGCCTGCTATCCAAAGCAGCAATCTGGTCATCGGTGCATCCCGTTTCGCGCCGTCGGGGGAAGCCCGTCAGACTTTTTCAATTACCGGTGCATATCGAGCCAAATTCGCAGTTTTTGCAAGGCAGGAATCAGCGCCTCGACCTCCTCCGACGAGAGCACGCCCTCAAGGTCACCAAGCCCCGGACTTGCCGCATTCATGGCCGCTTCCCGCGCCTCACGGCCCGCCCTTGTCAGCGTGACGATCTTCGCCCTGCCATCAGACGGGTTCCTGTGCACTGCGATGAACCCCTTGGTCTCCAGTCTCTTCAGCGTGCTCGTCATCGTGCCCTTGGTCACCTGAAAGGCCGCAGCCAGCCGGGCCGGGGACCAGTCCCCCTGGTCCTCAAGCCGCACCAGATGGTTGAGGACGCCGAACTGCGCCACTGTCAGCCCATGCGGCAGCATGCGGTCGAGGCGCGCGCCGGACAGCTGGCTGATAATGCCGATCTCATTGAGCAGCAGGAACAGGGCCTGCTCTCGCCTGGATAGTTTGTTCATGGGCGGCCTTCAGGTGATCAGGTGCGATTCCATGGGCCAGCGGGGCGTGGCCATGATCGGCTTGGCATAGCCTACCCTGACCAGCATCTGAAGCCTTTGCCCCTCACCAATCAATTCATGTACTTCGGTATAGAGGTCTGCCATTTCCCTGTATTCCTGCAGTGCCTGGCTCCAGGGGTGGATCGAGACGCCCAGCGATGTCGCGGTCAGGTTCATCCGCGCATAGGCCCGCCCTGCATGAATCTGGTCTGCGCGGGTCTGGTTGGCATTGCTCAGCCAGGCAAAGCCGCGCGCCGACATGGCCAGTGGCTGATACATGTCCAGGCCCTGCTGGAAGCCTGCGGACGACTGGTCAGCCAGCGTCTTGCGGTTGACGATGCCCAGCAGCCTGCCGGCGGCGATGAACGGGCCTTCCAGTTCGATCCCGTCCGGATTGGCCGCCACTTCCTTCGCGCCAATGCGCATCAGGTCGACACTCTCCTGATTGGTCACCGGCGTCCGCACCTCCATGAGGTGCGCGCGCCAGGTCAGATCGCGCAGTGTCTCGGCCATGGCCGTATTGCCGATACTGTTGGCGGTGACGCCAAAGCGGCGCGCCGCCTCCGTCATGGCCACCAGTTTCTCCGCCTCCACATCGCGCGCCTCATAGACTTCCTTGTTCGATCGCCGGGCCAGGACGTGGGCAAACAGCGGGTCCGGTTCGGCCTCGCCGGCCACAAACCGCACATGCGCCACCGGGCGCGCATCGAGCGTGTCCATGTCCTCACCTTCGGGAAACAGCGTGATATCGGCCCGGTACCCATCCTCGGCCGCCGCCAGCGCCAGCAATTCCAGGAACGCGCCATGCCCGATCACGATCTGGCGGTCATAGGGATCGGTCGCAGGCAATTGCCGGTCGAGGTCGCTGAACAGGGTCAGGGCGTCCCCGCCATCCAGGCGCACCAGCCATGGCTGACGATTGTGCGGATTGGGCGCAAGGATCGCATAGGACAGGGCACGCCGCCGGAACTCGGTTTCCTGCCCGGCTTCGCGCCACGGTGCCCGTGCCGCGCGCGACGGGCCATTCGCCGCGACAAAGCCTCCTCCGGCCCCTGCCGCCGCCAGCACGACTCCTCCCCCAACCAGTTTCAGCATGCCGCGCCGTGTTGTCATCGTCCCGCTCCTTATTTGGTTTGATATCATACTATCTAGTTCGATATCAAACCAAAGTCAATTACGCGTGCGGAGTGGATCATCGGGCCTGCACAGTCTAGGTAGGAGCAACAGAATGTCCGGAGACCTGATTCATGAAGACACGCGCTGCCGTCGCCTTTGAAGCAAAGAAACCCCTCGAGATTGTCGAACTGGACCTTGAAGGCCCGAAGGCAGGCGAAGTGCTGGTCGAAATCATGGCCACCGGCATCTGCCACACGGACGCCTACACGCTCGACGGGCTCGACAGCGAGGGCCTCTTCCCCAGCGTGCTCGGCCATGAAGGCGCAGGCATCGTGCGCGAGGTTGGCGCAGGCGTCACCAGCGTCGCGCCCGGCGACCATGTCATCCCGCTCTACACGCCCGAATGCCGCCAGTGCAAAAGCTGCCTCTCCGGCAAGACCAACCTCTGCACCGCCATCCGCGCGACGCAGGGCAAGGGGCTGATGCCCGACGGCACCAGCCGCTTCTCCTACAAGGGCCAGACCATCTACCATTACATGGGCTGCTCGACTTTCTCGAACTTCACCGTCCTGCCGGAAATCGCAGTGGCAAAAATCCGCACCGACGCGCCCTTCGACAAGGCCTGCTATGTCGGCTGCGGCGTCACCACCGGCGTGGGCGCCGTCACAAACACGGCCAAGGTCCAGGTCGGCGACAATGTCGTCGTGTTCGGCCTCGGCGGCATCGGCCTCAACGTCCTGCAGGGCGCGCGCATGGCGGGCGCCGACAAGATCATCGGCGTCGACATCAACCCGTCCAAGAAAGAATGGGGCGAGCGTTTCGGCATGACCCATTTCGTCAATCCGAAGAACACGCAAGACGTCGTCGCCCATATCGTCGAACTGACCGATGGCGGCGCAGACTATTCCTTCGACTGCACCGGCAACACGGACGTGATGCGCCAGGCCCTCGAATGCTGCCATCGCGGCTGGGGCACCTCGATCATCATCGGCGTGGCCGAGGCCGGCAAGGAAATCAGTACACGGCCTTTCCAGCTGGTCACAGGCCGCAACTGGCGCGGCACAGCCTTCGGCGGCGCCAAGGGCCGCACCGATGTGCCCAGGATCGTCGACTGGTACATGAACGGCAAGATCCAGATCGACCCGATGATCACCCACGTCATGGGCCTCGAAAAGATCAATGATGCCTTCGACCTGATGCACGCTGGCGAGAGCATACGGAGTGTTGTCGTCTACTAAATCAACTTCCCGCAAGAGAAAGAACCACAAATGTTCAGTCACGTAATGATCGGTACAAACGATCTCGAAAAATCGAAAAAATTCTATGATGCGCTTTTCAAGGCGCTGGGCGGGCGCGAGGCGATTGTCGATCCGAAGGGCCGCCTGATCTACATTCACAATGGCGGCACCTTCCTGGTGACCCCGCCCATCGACGGCCAGCCGGCCTGTCATGCCAATGGCGGCACAATCGGCTTTGCAGCCGACAGTCCGGAACAGGCAGACGCCTGGCACGCCGCCGGTGTGGCCGCCGGTGGCAAGGCCATTGAAGACCCGCCGGGCTGGCGCGAAGGCAACGGCATGCGCCTTTACCTTGCCTATCTGCGCGACCCGGACGGCAACAAGATCTGCACCATGCTGCGCGGCTAGTGATTGATGACGGACTGGAATCTTCCCTGGAAGGCCAGCTGCCTGTGCGGCGGCGTGCAGATGAAAATCTCCGCGCCGCCCATGGTCACAATGGCCTGCCATTGCCGCGGCTGCCAGAAACTGACGAGCGGGCCCTATTCGCTGTCGATGTTCCTGCCCGATGACGGCTTTGAGGTTACCACTGGCGAACCTGTCCCCGGCGCATTGAAGGGCGAGCACAAGCACTTCTACTGCCCGGACTGCCTGTCCTGGCTGTTCACGCGTCCTGCCGGTATGGACATGGTCAATCTGCGCTCGACCATGCTGGATAATGCCGCCTGGGCCGCTCCGATCATGGAAACCGGCACCGCCAGCCGTTTGCCTTTCGCGCAAACCGGGGCAGAGTTCTCATATGAGGGGTTTCCCGAGCCGTCTGACTTTCCCATGATCATGCAGGCCTTTGCAGATCATGGTGCCAGACCCGAAGAACGCTGATGAAGAGAGACACGAACATGATGAAATGCGCACTGATGGGTGTTTCACTCGCAACGCTTGCGGGCTGCGTCGCAATCGATGTCGACGAGACCCGTCTGGCCCCCACCGTCTCCCATTTCGGCGGCATGACTGTGGGCGGCACGGAACTTCCCTTCTCGAAGGCCGTTATGGCGGGCGACACGATTTATCTCTCCGGAGAACTGGGTATCGATCCGGAAACCAATACGCTCGTCCCGGGCGGTACCGGTCCGGAGACGACCCAGATTTTCGCCAATTTGGAGCGCACATTGAATACATTCGACGCCGATCTTTCCAACATCGTCAGATGCACCGTCTTTCTCGGTGACATGGCCGACTATGCCGAGATGAACGCGGCCTACAAGGCAGCCGTACCGGATCCCAGGCCCGCGCGCGCCACGGTCGGGGTTTCCGGTCTCGCTTTTGACGCAAAACTTGAGATTGACTGCATCGCGGTGGCATCATGAGCGATGACGCCCCACAGGACTGGAAACTGAAATTGCGCTACGGCCAGATCGACACAAACTTCCAGCATTTCGCCATGGTTGCCGACGGCCGGGTGGTTGAGCCCAATGCCGAGTTCAAGACCGAGACCGGGCCATCTGTCCTGTCCATGAAGGCCTGGGCCAAGGATTCCGAAGAGGCTGGCGACATGATCGTCGCGATCAGCAACCATCTCGGCTTCAAGATCGCCGACAAGGTGGAAATCTATACGACCGAGCCTGACGCCCCGCCGCAGGAAAAGCCCTATGGCTATGATCTTCGCTTCACGCCCTATGACAATCCGGACATGATGCTGCAATAGACGCAGGAAACCATCTGCCATGTCCGGAGACGACGCGGCGCCCTCGCTGGACACGGTCCGGTCAGGCGCAATCCGCTGGGTGATCGAGGCGGCCATCGCTGATGGCAATGATCTGACTGTGCTGGCCGACTGGACCCTCGCCCGCGTCGCCCACATGCGCAGCGGCCTGACGCCCGGCCTGCGCCGCCGAATTGCTGAACGCTACCCGGACCTCGAATTCTTCGCTGAACCGGACACGCCGCACATGGCGGCCCATGAAGGCTATTTCGAGAACGGCTTCGCGGTGTGCTTCCCGCAAGCGGCCTAGGCGAGCTTCAGCCGGCAATCCCTGCGCACCAGGCGGGCCGGCAGCCTGAACTCCATCAGGGGCGAACCGCCCACCCGCTCCAGCAGTGCGGCGAGCCGCACCTTCGCGTCCCCGTCCAGGGCGTCAATCGCGTCGGTTACCGCCTGCAGGCGCCATAGCGGGAAGGTGCGGGCCGCACATTCGCCTTCAAAGCCACCCGTCTCGAACGGAATCATGCCCAGCCCGCGCGGCACGTCCGAGCCTGAACCCGCCGCGCCTGCCCACTCGCCAAACAGGGCCGCTGTCTCGACCATGACCGGCATCTGCTCATTCATCTGCCGGCTGAGGACCGGCTCCAGCGTATGCGGCACGCCGTCATCGGCCAGCAGGTCGTCATCGCCTGCCTCGCCCGCCTGCACACGCCGCACATAGTCCGCCACGCCGGGCGCCAGGCGCTCCATCAGCCGTCCACTTTCCGGGTCGCGCAGCAAATGGGCATAGAGTGGCCCGTTGAGGGCAAAGTCACCCAGCGATGGCCGCCCGCCCAGCACATAGGGATGCTGGCGCAAATGTGCGGTCATGTCCTTCAGGAACGCCTCATAGGCCGCCTCCACGCCGGGGATCGTCTCCTCGGACACACCCAGCATCGGCACAGCCCCCTTGAACCGCTCTCCGTTCTTCCGGCCGATCGCGTATTGTTCGGCGGGCGGTGCGTCGGGCGCGGATGTCCGCCCGAACTCGCCATAGATCCAGTCCTCATTGTAATTCCACCGATAGTGCATCGCGGGAATGACCAGCCATTCGTCGGCGAAAAGGTCCAGCAGCCGCGACACGACCCCTTGCACCGGCCCCTCTGGAATAGCGCGCGGCCCCTCCGGCATATGCGCCTCGATGGTTTCGATAATGTCGGTCGTGTCCTGCACCACGCCGCCGTCCGGCATCGCAACCACCGGGATCACGGGCCAGCCGACCTTGGGCAGGATCACATCCCGATACACGTCACGCGTCGCCAGCCGCTCCTCGAAATCGACCCCGCGCCAGCGCAGATAGGCCCGCGCCTTGCCCGAAAACAGGCTCACCTCAGAGCCATACAGAACGTATGCCGTCATGCCTTGATCCTCCTGCCCGGTTCAGGCCATTGTCCGCCCAGTTTCAGGAGCGCTTTACCATGACCCTAACAACCGTCTCCGAATGGACAAGCTTTGGCGGCTTGCTCAGCGTACATGACCACGCGTCAGCCATTCTCGGCTGCCAGATGCGCTTCGCCGTCTACGCGCCCCCTCAGGCCCTCGACGGCCCGGTGCCGGTCCTCTGGTACCTGTCGGGCCTCACCTGCACCTGGGCCAATGTAATGGAAAAATCCGGCCTCCAGCGCGCAGCTGCCGAGCATGGCATCATGATCATCGCGCCCGACACCAGCCCGCGCGGCGACCAGGTGCCCGATGATGAAGCCTATGATCTCGGCCAGGGCGCCGGCTTCTATCTCACGGCCACCGAAGCGCCCTGGGACACGCACTACCGCATGGACCAGTATATCACCAAGGAACTGCCCCGGCTGGTGGAGGCGAACTTCAAGGCCGACATGACCCGTCAGGGCATCTTCGGCCACTCCATGGGCGGCCACGGCGCCCTGACGCTCCATTTCAAGCACGCAGACACCTACCGCTCCTGCTCGGCCTTCTCCCCCATCACCAGTCCGGCCCGCGTGCCGTGGGGCGAGAAAGCCTTCACCGCCTATATCGGCCCGCCCTCGATCGCCTGGGAACAGTATGACGCCACCGAACTCGTCAGGAATCGCCAGACAGGGGCGCACCTGCTGATCGATACCGGCCGGGCCGACACATTCCTCGAAACCCAGCTTCAGCCTGATATCTTCATCGCGGCCTGCCGCACCGCCGGGCAGAAGCTTACCTATCGCCTGCATGACGGGTACGGGCACGATTATTATTTCATCGCCACCTTCATGGACGACCATATCGCCCACCATGCCAGAATGCTGAAAGCCTAGACCGCCTTTGCGTGGCGCCGGGGGGCGGGCTTGAACCGTCCGTCAAAGCATTGCGCCACCGTCCGCAGCATGACGCGCGCTTCGAAGGGCACCGACACGACGCCACCCTCAACCTGACAGAGCCCCGCGGGCACCAGGAACCGCGCCGTCTCCAGCGCGTCATTCAGGCTGCCCGCAGGCGCACCCATTTCGGCGCACACGGCCGGCACATCGACGCGCAGGTCACACATCAGGCGCTCGATGGCACGCGCGCGAAGCCGGTCGTCTTCGGTCAGCGCAATGCCGCGTTCGCTCGGCAGACGGCCTGCCAGCACGGCGTCGCGCCAGGCATTGCGGTCCTTCCGGTTCTGCACATAGCCTTCGGAAAACTGTGAGATGGACGAGGTACCCAGCCCGATAAGCGTATCGCAGGGGTCATCCGTATAGCCCTGGAAATTGCGCCGCAGCCGGCCAGTCGAGGCCGCAATCGCAAGACTGTCATCGGCCCGCGCAAAATGGTCGAGCCCGACCGGCACGTATCCGGCATCCACCAGGATAGCGGACGCCGCTTCGGCCTGCGCAAAGCGCGCAGAAATGTCGGGCAGGCTGTCTTCATCAATCGCCGCCTGGTGCTTGGCAAACCAGGGCACATGCGCATAGCCGAACACCGATATGCGGGACGCCTTGTGCAGCACGGCGAAAGCTGCCGCCTCCTCGACATCAGCCACGGTCTGGCCCGGCAGGCCATACATCAGGTCCATATTGTGCTGGATGATCCCCGCCGCATTGAGGCGCGCGATCACCCGCTCGACCTGCTCGCGCGGCTGCACCCGGTTGATCGCCGTCTGCACCTGCGCGTTCAGCGTCTGCACGCCAAGGCTCACCCGGTTGACACCCGCTGCCGCCATCGCCTCGATCTGCGCGACTGACAGGACACGCGGGTCCAGTTCCATCGCGATTTCGGCATCCGGTCTCAGGCCGAAACGCTGCGAGATATGCCCGATCAGCCCGCCCATATCCTCCGCCGACAGGGAATTGGGAGATCCGCCACCGAAATGCAGGTGCGCCAGGCCGCCATGCGGCCCCAGCGCGTCGGCCCACAGGTCCACTTCCTCATGCAGCACGCCAACATAGGCGGCGATCCTGTCATAGCCGTTCGGCACGCTGGTTGCACAGCCGCAATACCAGCACAGCCGGTCACAGAACGGGATGTGCGCATAGACAGAGATCGCGGACCCGGGTGCCACTCCCGCAGCCCAGGCCCGCGTCTCCCCCTCGCCGACAGCCGACGCAAAGTCCGCGGCCGTCGGGTAGCTTGTGTATCGCGGCACAGGCCGCTGGGCGAACGTCATCCAACTCTGTTTCATGGACTGAAACCTACCGCGCCATACCGCCCCTGTGGCTCAGGGAATCCCCGTAGTCCCGGGCACAATCCCTTCCCGGGCGAGTGCAGGCCGCTGTGGTCATGCGGCCTGAAACGTGCAATGAGCGGCCAAACCTCGCACCGTTCCACGCCAGAACGGTGCGCTGCGGATGGATTCCCCGCGCACGCCCTTGAAAGACAAATGCTAAATGACTGATACGACCCTCGTTCCTCCGGCCCTTGCCGAGGCGCTCGCCACACGCGGCTATGAGACCCTCACGCAAGTGCAATCGGCTGTGATTGCTCCGGAACTGGCGGGACAGGACCTGCTCGTGTCCGCCCAGACCGGATCCGGCAAGACCGTTGCCTTCGGCCTCGCCATGGTCGGCGACCTGCTCGGCACCGAACTGAAATTCCCGAATGCGGACGCCCCGCTCGCCCTGATCGTCGCCCCAACGCGGGAACTCGCCCAGCAGGTCGCCCGCGAACTGGAATGGCTTTATGCGTCCACCGGCGCGCGCCTTGCCACCTGTGTCGGCGGCATGGACATGCGCGACGAGAAAAAGGCCCTCGCCCGCGGTGCCCACATTGTGGTCGGCACGCCCGGACGTCTTTCAGACCATATCAAGCGCGGCTCACTCGTCACTTCCGACATGCGCGTCGTGGTGCTCGACGAGGCTGACGAGATGCTCGACATGGGCTTTCGCGAGGAACTCGAACACATCCTCGAAGGCACACCGGCCACCCGCCGCACGATGCTTTTCTCCGCCACCGTGCCCAAGGGCATCGCCGCGCTTGCCGGCCGCTACCAGCGCAACGCCGTGCGCGTCACCACCGAGGCCGAGAAGTCCCAGCACGTCGACATCGAATACAAGGCGCTCCTGGTTGCTCCCGGTGACGAAGAGAACGCGATCGTCAACATCGTGCGTCATTCCGACAGCGAAAGCGCGCTCGTCTTCTGCACCACCCGCGCCGCCGTCAACAAGCTGATGAGCCGCATGGGCAACCGGGGCTTTCCCGTGGTCGCCCTCTCCGGTGAGCTGAGCCAGAAGGAACGCTCCAACGCGCTCCAGTCCCTGCGCGATGGCCGCGCCCGCGTCTGTATCGCGACGGACGTTGCCGCACGCGGACTCGACCTGCAGAATCTCGGCCTTGTCATCCATGCAGACCTGCCGCGTGACCCGCAGACCCTGCTACACCGTTCGGGCCGCACAGGCCGTGCCGGTCGCAAGGGCGTCAGCGCGCTCCTGGTGGCGCCCAAGGGACGCCGCCGGGTTGAGCGCCTGCTGCGCGACGCAAAGATCGATGCAACCTGGGGCAAGCCACCCACGGCAGAGGAAATCAACGCGCTTGATGACGCCCGCCTCCTGGCCGACCCGGCCCTGAGCCGCCCCGTGCATGAGAGCGAGGCCGACATGATCGCCAGGTTGCTCGAAACGCACGGCGCCGAACAGATTGCAGCCGCCTTCCTGCGCAAGCAGCGAGAAGGCCGCTCGGCCCCGGAAGACCTGCGCGACGTTGACGACCGGGCGCCTGCGCCCCGCGCCGACCGCAGCGACTGGACAGACCGCGAACCGCGCGAGAAACGCCCGCGCACAGAGCGTCAGGGCTTCGAGAATGCCGCATGGGTGTCACTCAATATCGGCCGCAAGAAGAATGCCGAAGCGCGCTGGCTGCTGCCCATGCTGTGCAAGGCAGGCGGCCTGTCGCGCGAAGACATCGGCGCCATCCGCATCAATCCCTCATCTACACATGTCGAACTGACGAAAGACGCCGCCGACCGCTTCTTCGCCACGCTCGGCGATGGCAATTCGCTCGAGAAAGGCATTCGCGCCTTCCCGCTCGACGGTGCCCCTGCGCCCGAAGCGCGCGATGACCGCCCCGCGCGTGGTCCCCGCCCGCCCCATGTCAAACCGCACCTGAAGCGGCCCGCCAAACGCGATGACGGCAGCTGGGATCCCGGCGCAAACACCCGGGACAAGCCCGGCAAGCCGAAATGGGAAAGGCCGGCCACGGCAGAGCCATCGCTGGGCGACTATATCCAGTATGACGGCGCGAAGGAGAAAAAACCCTTCAAGGCCAAGCCGAAGCCGGGCGGCGCAGCCGGTGCCGGCAAGCCGAAATTCAAACCCAAAACGGCGGCTGGAAAAGGCCCCAAACCGGCAAAAACCTTCAAGAAAAAGCCCGGCCAGGGCTGAACCCGACCCCGCCGCCGGAAACCACCGGACCCGGCCCTTTCAAGACCCTGTTTTCATTGTAGAAAACAGGGTCTTTTTTGCGCTGCAAAATACCCCCCGATTCATTTCCCTTATGGGCCGAAACCCCCTATAAATACGGGGAAATCTGACGAATCGACGAGGATGCCAGCATGGCCGAAGACATCACGGGTCAAACCCCCGAATATGGCGCTGACAGCATCAAGGTCCTGAAGGGCCTCGAAGCCGTTCGCAAGCGCCCAGGCATGTATATCGGTGACACCGATGATGGCTCCGGCCTGCACCACATGATCTACGAAGTCGTCGACAATGCGATTGACGAGGCCCTGGCTGGCCATGCCGACCGCGTCACCGTCACGCTCCTGCCCGATGGCAGCGCCGAGATCACTGACAATGGCCGCGGCATCCCCGTCGGCAAGCATACCGGCGAAGGCGTCTCGGCAGCCGAAGTCATCATGACCCAGCTCCATGCGGGCGGCAAATTCGACCAGAACTCCTACAAGGTCTCCGGCGGCCTGCACGGTGTCGGCGTCTCGGTCGTCAACGCCCTGTCCGACTGGCTCGAGCTGACCATCCACCGCGAAGGCAGTGAGCACTGGGTCCGCTTTGTCGATGGCGGCCGCGTCGAAGCCCCCCTCATCACGCGCGGCCCCTCGCCGATGACCGACATGGGCAAGCCCTATACCGGAACGGCCGTGCGCTTCATGGTCTCCGCCTCCACGTTCACGATGACCGACTATGACCGCAAGACGCTGGAACACCGCCTGCGTGAGCTCGCCTTCCTGAACTCCGGCGTGCACATCATCTTCCGCGACGAGCGCGAAGCCGATGTTTACGAGATCGACCTGATGTACGAAGGCGGCGTGAAGGCCTTCGTGCAGCACCTGGACCGTCAGAAGTCGCCCATCGTGCCCGACCCGATCTATGTCATCGGCGAAAAGGATGGCGTCACGGTCGAGGCCGCGCTCGAGTGGAATGACAGCTACCACGAGAACGTGCTCTGCTTCACCAACAATATCCCCCAGCGCGACGGCGGCACCCACCTTGCCGGCTTCCGCGGCGCGCTGACGCGCATCATCAACAAATATGCCAACGAGACCGGCATTGCGAAGAAGTCCAAGGTCGAAATCTCCGGCGATGATGCCCGCGAGGGCCTCACCTGCGTGCTCAGCGTGAAAGTGCCTGACCCGAAATTCAGCTCACAGACAAAAGACAAGCTTGTCTCGTCCGAGGTGCGCCCCGTCGTGGAATCCCTGATGGGCGAGAAACTGTCAGAATGGTTCGAGGAGCATCCCAAGGAAGCTCACGAGATCATGATGAAGATCGTCGAGGCCGCCGCTGCGCGCGAAGCTGCCCGCAAGGCGCGCGAGCTGACACGCCGCAAGTCCGCGCTCGACATCACGAGCCTGCCCGGCAAGCTCGCCGACTGCCAGGAAAAAGACCCCGCCAAGTCCGAAATCTTCATCGTCGAGGGTGATTCCGCCGGCGGCTCCGCCAAGCAGGGCCGCAGCCGGGACAATCAGGCCATCCTGCCCCTGCGCGGCAAGATCCTGAACGTCGAGCGCGCCCGCTTCGACAAGATGCTCTCATCCGACCAGGTTGGCACACTGATAATGGCGCTCGGCGCCGGCATCGGCCGTGACGAGTTCAACATAGAGAAGCTGCGCTACCACAAGATCATCATCATGACCGATGCTGACGTCGATGGCGCGCACATCCGCACCCTGCTGCTCACCTTCTTCTATCGTCAGATGCCGGAGATTATCGAGCGCGGCTATCTCTACATCGCCCAGCCGCCGCTCTACAAGGTAACGCGCGGGCGCTCGGAACGCTACGTCAAGGATGATGCAGAGCTGGAGGCCTACCTCATCGGCGAAGGCACCACGGGCGAAACGCTGATCCTTGCCGACGGCACACAGATCGGCAGCGAAGACCTGCGCGACCGCGTGCGCCAGGCCGCCAATTTCCGCGCCTCGCTCAAGCGCCTCGCCCTGCGCGCCCCGGCAGACCTGATCGAGCACGCCGCGCTTGCCGGCGCGATGAGCGCCAATGCCGCCCCGGAAACGGCAGCCGCTACAGCGGCCCGCCTGAACCTGCTCGCCGAGGAAGGCGAAGACACATGGGAAGGCCGGTTCGAGGATGGCGGCCTCCTCCTCCACCGCACGGTGCGCGGCGTCGATGAAGACGCTGTCCTGCCTGCCGCCCTGCTCGCCAGCCAGGACGCGGTGCGCCTTGCCGAGCGCGCCGCAGGCCTTGCCGAAATCTACGAGAAGCCCGCCATCCTGCGCCAGGAAAAGGGCGGCGACATTCCGGTCAACGGCCCGGCCTCGCTGCTCGACGCGGTGCTCAATTCCGGCCGCAAGGGCCTCAAGGTCCAGCGCTACAAGGGCCTTGGCGAAATGAACGCCGACCAGCTCTGGGAAACCACGCTCGATGCCAACGCCCGCACCCTCCTCCAGGTCCGCGTCGACCATGCTGACGAAGCCGACGAAATGTTCACCAAACTGATGGGCGACGTCGTAGAACCCCGGCGTGAGTTCATCGAGGAATTTGCGCTGGAAGCCGAGGTGGATGTGTAGCCACTCTCTGAGGTCCCCCCATGCGCGCGCACTCACGCGCAACATCACTTTCCTCTCCCCATGAGATCCCGGACTTAATCCGGTATCTCACGGGGCTGCTTCCCCAAGCCCCCTCAAGATGCTTCGGCCTGCGCGGGGGCGATACGGCTGGGGGGGCCTCTTGACGCATTTCGTAACGAACAAGTCACATGACACGCTCTATTGCGGGCAAATACACGCTTTCGGCCAGCGCACCTGCCAAGTCGCGGCGCAAATGCCATAAGAGAAGCGACCTCGAAGCACGGGCGCAGGCTTTCCGGGATGGCGGAAACATCAGGAAACCTTCCCCAGCCAAACGCGTTCTTTCGCAAACCCTCAACGCGAAAGGACCCACCGCCATGCCAGCACAATCCGAAGCCCAGCAGAAAGCCGCCGGGGCCGCCCTTTCCGCCAAACGCGGCGAGACCAGGGTGAAAGACCTCCAGGGCGCCTCGAAAGAGATGTACGACTCGATGACGGAGGCCGAACTGGAAGACATGGCCTCCACCTCGCACGACAACATCCCGGAGAAGAAGGAAAGCTGACCCGCTAACGCACCTTCACGCTCACCGTGTCCACCACGATCATGTCATGGCGCACCGAGAAATTCTCCGGCGTGTCGCAGCGCAGCGATACCTGCACCTCATCCGGCAGGTCTTTCAGGCTCCAGCGCGTATAGTTCGTGGTCACACAGATTGTCTTGGTCTCGCCAACGCCCACATTGGTTTCGTAAGTGTCCGGTTCGCGGTCGATCAGGCGTCCCTTGCGGCCGCGCATCTCGACATCATATTCCTGCATCGCATAGGTGTTGTTCAGCACATCGACACACACTTCGAACTCGTCGTCCGTAACCGGATCGTCAATCACGCGCGTGGCCACGCTAACGATCTGTCCGCCCGGCCGGCCGCCATAGGCGACTGCCGCGTAGGTATTGTTGATCGCGTCATAATACAGCCCGGCATGAAACCGGCAGAGCGACTTGCCCACCATGGGCAGTGAATAGGTCGGTGTCGCCCTGCCGCTGGCACAGATGGACTCCATTTCGCGCTTCATCCGCCGGTCGCACTCGGCCTGTGTCCGCTCGCCCAGCCGGTAGCAGGCATCGTGGCGCGCGCAAACCGGGCGGAACGGGCCGTCCGTCACCGCGCCGACAGTGTTGACAAAGCCTTTCGGCAATTTCGTCTGGATGAATTCCGGCCCGCACCTGTCGGCCGGATCGCGCATCGCCGCCTCGCGCGCGGCATAGTCTGCCGGCACGGGTTCGGGTCTGTCGATGCCCTCTCCGGTCACCGTGCAGCCGGCCAGCAGGAGCACCGCAGCAAGGCCCCCCGCCCTCATGACTGACCGAGCCGCATCTCGACGCCCGCTACCCAAACGCTCTGCCCGTCCACGTCCAGGCCTGCTGCCTTCGCCCGCTCAAGAATGCCCGGCACATCCGGTAAGGACAGGTCGAACGCCACCAGGCGGTCGGTCTCGCCGCGCGTGAACACAATTTTCCCGTCATCCATCTCCAGCGCGTAGCCACTGCCCTTGGCGCCCAGCGCGCCTGCCCAGCGCGCCATCAGGCGCATCGGGTCCGGGCTGGTCAGCGCTGCGCCGGTGAGGCGCCCCACACTGCTGCGCGCCCGCCAGTCCGGCCCGCCCCAGCGCCATTCGCCCGCCGGGCGCGGCTGGTCGACCGAGACAATCGCGCCGCCAAGGTCGGCCGGATGCAGGTGGCTTGCGCAGATGTCCTTCAGGTCAATGTCCCACACGCGGCGGATGCCCAGCGTGTCCACACGCGCCCGTGTCGCCGCGATGTCCTCCACTTCGAAGATCGCCATGTAGCCACCCGGCCCCCCGCGCGCCATGAACCGCGCCGCCGGTGCCGTTTCTGCAACCGGCACCACCACTTCCAGGAACTGATCGCCAATCGCGAACACGCCATTGACCAGGCCAAACTCGCCCACGCCCGGATCCGGGAACGGCGCCTCCAGCCCAAAAACGTCTTTCAGCGTGTCGATCGTGTCAGTCGTGTCGCTGGCAATCACCAGCTGGCGCAGGCGCGGGAATGTCATGGCGGATCCTCCGGAATCTTGTCGCATCAGGCCACGCCCCGGCGCTGCGGGCAAGCCGGGAAGCGAAAATCGCGATGCACGCATGCCCGTGCATCATCCGGGCTGCAGCCGTGCTGTGTTCTTGCATCTGTTCGTGCAGGCCCGGGCGGGAACTGGGCAGCGCCTGTCCCAGCAATTGCAATGCTATCACACAGGAATTGACCCCCGCACGAAACGCCGCCACCTGAGGGGCATGAACACGCATTCCCACGGCCACGGCCACGATCACGATCACGATCACGACCACCCGGACAGTCATGGCCACAGCCACGACCATGCCGATATGAGTTCGGCTGACAGCCGCCGCCGCGTCGCGATTGCCGCCGTGCTGACCGGCGCCTTCATGCTCGTCGAAGTCGCCGGCGGCCTGATCTCCGGCTCGCTCGCCCTGCTGGCAGACGCGGCCCATATGCTGACCGATTGCGGCTCTCTTGTCCTCGCCTGGCTCGGCTACAAGCTGGCCGAACGCCCGGCAGACGCCGCCCGCTCGTTCGGCTTCGCCCGGATGAAGATTCTTGCTGCTTTCACCAACGGCATCCTGTTGATTCTATTGGCGATCTGGATCGTCTGGGAAGCCATCCACCGCCTCATGGACCCGGTCGAGGTGATGGGCGGCCTGCTGATGGTGGTCGCCGTGGCGGGCCTTGTGGTGAACATTATCGCCTTCCTTGTGCTGCATGGGGGGGCGAAGGATGACCTCAACATGCGCGGCGCGCTGTGGCATGTCGCGGGCGACATGCTGGGCTCGGTCGCGGCCATTGCTGCGGCGGCCATCATCATGGCTACGGGCTGGATGGCGGCCGACCCGATCCTCTCGGTGCTTGTCGCCGGGCTTGTCGGCTTTGCCGGCGTCCGCATTGCGCGCCAGTCCGGCCACATCCTTCTGGAAGGCACGCCCGAAGGGCTCTCGTCGGCTGACATCACGGCAGATCTCATCATGCATATCCCTGCTGTTTCAGGCGTCTCCCATATCCATGCCTGGGCCCTGACGGAAACCCAGCGCCTCATCACACTGGAAGTCACCGCCGCGCCCGGTGCCTGTATCGAGACTGTCCGGCGCGAGGTAAAGGCCCGTCTGGCGGAGGCGTTCGACCTCAGCCACGCCACGGTGGAAGTGGTGTCAGAGCCGCATTAGCCTGTCTACACAGCCATGTGAGACACCCCGCCCCTTTTACTTTTCTCCCCGAGTCGCCATACCAGAGCGGACTGGTTTTATGTATCTCAATGGAGGCCCCCATGGCCGACGCTGCCTCGAATACCCGCCACGCGGAAATCCTCATAATCGGCTCCGGCCCGGCGGGCTGGACCGCCGCCGTCTATGGCGCCCGCGCCATGCGCGACGTGCTGGTCGTCACCGGCATCCAGCCCGGCGGCCAGCTGACGATCACAACGGAAGTCGAGAATTATCCGGGCTTTACAGAGATCCAGGGCCCCGAACTCATGGTCAGGATGCAGGCACATGCCGAGGCAATGGGTGCCAAGGTGGCCGATGACCATATTGCCAGCGTCGATTTCGGGTCGCGGCCGTTCCGCGCGGTCGGCGAAAGCGGCACGCTCTACACCGCTGATTCCGTGGTCATCTCGACCGGCGCGCAGGCCAAATGGCTCGACCTTCCCTCCGAGCAGAAATTCAAGGGTTTCGGCGTCTCGGCCTGTGCCACCTGCGACGGCTTCTTTTATCGCGGCCGCGAAGTCCTCGTCGTCGGCGGCGGCAATACCGCTGTGGAAGAGGCCCTGTTCCTGACGAACTTTGCCTCAAAGGTCACCGTCATCCACCGCCGCGACCATTTCCGCGCCGAGAAGATCCTGCAGGACCGCCTGTTCAAGAACCCCAAGGTCGAAGTCCTCTGGAACACGACGCTCGAAGATGTACTCGGAGACGAAAACCCCCTCGGCGTCACCGGCGCCCGCCTGAAGAATGTCGAAACCGGCGAGATTACCGAACGCCCGTTCCACGGCATCTTCATTGCCATCGGCCACGCGCCGGCCACTGAGCTGTTCAAGGGCAAGCTGGCGATGAAATCGAATGGCTACCTGATAACGGCGCCTGACTCGACGGCGACCGACATTCCCGGTGTCTTTGCGGCTGGCGACGTCACCGACGAGACCTATCGCCAGGCCGTCACCGCCGCCGGCATGGGCTGCATGGCCGCGCTGGAAGCCGAACGGTTCCTGTCCGATCAGGAAGCGCTCGCCGATTCCGTGGCAGCGGAATAGCGCCTAGAACATCGATTCCGCCAGCGCCTCGACATCGCGGCTCTTCCAGGTTGCCACCGCTTCTGACAGCGTGCGCGCGCGTTCCTGCATGACACGTTCGAGCTCGCTGCCGACAGGCGCCGCAAGTGCCGCATCCAGGGCCGCCACGACCTCCTTGCGGTATTTTCGTGCGTTCAGCGCCGCCAGCGCGCGGGCGAACTGCCAGTGCAGCGCCGCGTCCGCTGGCGAGGCCCGCATGGCGGCAGCATAGTGGCGCTCGGCATCCTCCATGCTCGCGCCAAGGATCATGGCGCCGAGCAGGCCGCCGCGATTCATCACCTCGACATGCCAGACGGCGAGAAATCCGTGCGCATAGGCATTCTGCGGGTCGTCTGCCAGGACAGCCTCCGCCAGGTCGCGCGCTTCCTCGCCCCAGCCGGAATCGCGTGCCTCCTTCACACTCATCGGGCGTACCAGCAGGGACAGCGCAATCGCCTTTTGCAGCCTGCCCTCGGCATGCTCGGGTTCGGCGCCCAGCGCCCTGTTGGCCGCATCCAGCGCCGCCGACACGAGCGCCGGGGGCGGCTGAACGTCCCCGCTCATCGCCTTGGCCAGCAGCATGCGCGCCCCGAACGCGCAGGCATCAGCGCCGCGATCTGTTGCAACATCAGCGAATGCAGCGTCGTACTGCCCCGCCAGATAGGCCTTCTCGGCCGCCGGGCTCTGCCCCCAGGCAGGCTGGAACAGGCCGAATACAAGGGCCAACATGAACAGCATCACGGCGCGCATCATACAGCTAATCTAATGCGGTCGGAGTGGTTCGGCCAGCGCGTTGCAAAATGCCTCGCAAAAGCTGCAGGAGACATGCTTGCGAGGCGGCCCGCTCCCGTGTAAGAGGCGCCCTCGCATCAGCGAAACGGTTCGGTAGCTCAGCTGGTTAGAGCGCGCGACTCATAATCGCGAGGTCGGGAGTTCAAGTCTCCCCCGAACCACCACCTGCCTCACATCGGTGAATCAATTCGGCTGCAGCGCGATGTCTGAATATTTGATGTCATGGCGGCTGTCGCCGACGGAAACCGGCACGGTCAGCTCGCTGATACGCGGCATGGCGCTGCGAAACGCGACCTCGAAACTGGTTGTCAGGCCGGCAGGTATGTCGGCTTCCCTCTTGCCTGTCATTTCAATGACGTTCGATGAGGAGGCTTTCTCAGCTCCGGTATCATCCGTGGCCCTGGCTCTATCGACCGTGAGCTGAACGGTCTTGTCGGCTGTGTTTCGCACGTCGAATGCGCATGTGGGATTATCCGGATTTGTGCAGCCCAGGAAGGCGAATTCCATTTCACCAAGCTCGAAAATGCCGCCCGGCTCAAAGGCCTGGTCGCGCCGCAGGGTCTTGATGACTGGCGCGTCCGCATCACTCAGGTTCAGGTTCGTGAAGGCCCGCGGATAGGCCTTGTATTCAATCTGGAGGTCCGGCCAGAAGGCCTGAAGGAAGTCAGCCTCCGACCGGAAGATCACATCCCAGCTCGTCACGATTCCCGGCGGCAACTCGCCGTCCCGCTTTCCCGTCAGGCTGAGAACTGACTGGGCCGCTTTTCGCTGGATGCTCTGGCTGTCAAAGGCCAGTCCGCCATAGGTGGAAATTGTCCGGTCGTTCGTGCCCGTGTTCATGAGATCGAACCGACAGGTCGGGGCATCAGGGTTCGAACAGCCAAGGAAATGGACCTTCACACCATCCACTTCATAAGCGTATTCGGGATGATCCGCGTCGACCGGGCGCATGGCCCGCACGTCGACCTGCCGCCCGCCGCGAATGGCGACATCCCGGAATTCCTTTTTGAACTCGACATCCCGCACATGCAATTCGAAGCGAAGCAACTGAAAGATGTTGGCGGGGCGATTGTAGGTCAGCTCGATCTGCGAGGCCTCAAGTGACGGTATGTTCCAGGTGTAATGGGAGGAAGCGACGATATTGCGCGCCTTGTCATCCAGCCATCGCCCCTGCTCATTGATCGCCCAGGATTGCCCGATCCAGAAATCCACAGTGTCGGGCGTGGTATTCATGACCGACAGGACGCATTTGGGCGCTTCCGGGTTCTCGCAGCCCTCAAATTCGAATTGCAGTCCTGACAGTTCGAACCTGGCGCGGGGAATCGCCTTCACCTCATTCTTCTTCGCTGTTTCCGCCTTCAGCTTCTGTACGCGTGTCTGCAGGACCTGATTGTCAGGGTCGAGTTCAAGCGCTTTTTCATAGGCTTCCAGCGCCTTGCGTGGATCGGAGGGCACGAGGATATCGCCGGCGTTCCGCAGCAGGTCCGCCCGACTGCGGGCGGGAACCGTTTCATCTGCACCGGAGGTTTCCACCGTTGTGACGAGCTTGTCAGCCGCCGCTTCGGCCTGGCCCGATACGGCAAGGAATCTTGCATCATTCAGGGCAGGATCATCAGAAGCCAGCAGGGAGGTCAGCGCGGCTTCGTAATTGTCCTTTTCATCGGCGGAAACATTCCCGCCACGCGCATCCGCGCTTTCCAGGACCGAACTGATCGACGCCTGCACGATCAGCGCAATGCGTTCCTCACTGAGCTGAAGCTGCTCCTTCACATCGGCGCGCGTCGCGACGCTCTGGTCAGGGAATATGCGCGCCCTGATCTCGTCATTGATGAAAACGTAAATACCGAGAACCGCGGAAATGACGCCGACAGCCCATGCCAGCCGCGACCAGAAATGGCCCTTCGCGCGATTGTCTTCGGTCATGCTTTCCTCCCCCTGAATCTCCAAGAAGCAAAAGCTACCCGACCAGTCTGCGATGGCCAGAATTTTTCGGAATCCGGCCGGCCTGCGCCGTCAGACATGGTGCAATTTGGCAACACCTCGTCCCGTGGCGCCAGAAGACATGCGCTTCAGGCGCGCTTGGCGCCGAGTTCCCAGCCGGTTTCCTCGTCGTCCATCAGGACGTCGGCCAGTGTTGCCACCAGGGCCCGCGGGCGGATCGGTTTTTCGATGAGGGACGAGAATCCTGCCAGTTCGCAGGCGGCCTGCCGCTCGGCGCTGATATCGGCGGTAACCGCCAGGATAGGGGCAAGCTGATTGGGGCCGCTGGTCATGCGCAGGGCCCGCACGATGGTTTCGCCGCTGCCGCCCGGCATGTGAATATCGGTGAGGATCGCCTGGTAGGGCGCCTCCATCGCCCGCGCGATGGCATCGTCAGCATTGGTGACCGTTTCGACCTTCCAGCCGGCCGCCGTAAGCGCATGCGACATGACCAGCGCGCTGACGGGATGGTCCTCGGCAATCAGGATGTTGCCAAGCGTCAGCGTGCGCATGCGCGGCTTGTGCGGCGTTTCGGCGGCGAGGCGCGGCCCGGCGCGCATCACGGGAAGCGTCACGTTGAAGACCGAGCCGCCGCCCGGATTGTCGGCCAGCGTGATTTCGCCTTTCATCAGGCTGGTCAGCCCCTTGGCGATGGACAGGCCGAGGCCCGACCCGCCATGCGTCTGGGCCGTGGAGGCGCGGGCCTGTTCGAAGGCCTCGAAAAGGCGCGCCTTGTCATCATCCGAAATGCCGCATCCCGTGTCGGAGACGGTCATCCGCAGCTTGAGGCTTCCGCCTGCTTCAATCGTCGACAGTTCGACGCTGACATGGCCATGCTCGGTGAATTTGAGCGCATTGCTCATCAGGTTGAACAGGATCTGGCGCACGCGCATGGCATCGGCTTCGACGCGCATCACGCTGTCGGAATTGACCTGGATGCGCAGGTCGAGGCGCTTGCCGGCTATGCGCGATTGCCAGAGATCGCGCGCTTCGGCGGCGAATTCGCGCAGATCGAAGGGGAACGGGCTGACTGGCAGCTTGCCTGCTTCGAGTCGCGACAGGTCGAGCAGGTCACCCAGCAGGCGGTCGAGATGGTTGCCGCTTTCGCTGATCGTGCGGGCGAGACGGCGCGGTTCGGCGCCGGAGACGCTGTCCTGCAGGATGTCGGCCACGCCGAGAATACCGGTCAGCGGCGTGCGGATTTCATGGCTCAGGAAGGCGAGGAAGGTGGCCTTGTCGCGGGCGACGTCCAGCGCTTTGGCCTGTGCCTGCTGAAGGCGCTGGCCCGAGGCCTTCATGGCGCGGGCGCGCAGGGCATTTTCCTGCGCCACGGCCGAGAGGATCGCGCTGGGGCTGATCAGGCCGCTATAGCGGCCATCCTCGAGGACGACGACGCCGTCCGTCAGCGCGGATGTCTCGCCATCGGCGGCCAGCTTGGCGATCAGGGCAACCGTCGTGCCGATATCGGCCATGACAGGGTGCGGGGTGATGAAACTCGCGACAGAGCGCGCCGCATGAATGTCGCGTCCATTAGGGCCGGCGAGCGCTTCGGTCAGCCGGGCGCGGGTCACCTGGCCCAGCGTCGCCCCGTTGACGATAACGGGCAGCGCGAACAGGGACGGGTCCGACAGGAACAGGCCAAGCGCGGCCTGGGCTGTTGTCTCCGATCCGATCGGAGCGACCGCGATGGCAATATCCTCTACACGTACCGGCATTTTCTAAAGAACGTGTCCCTCACCCGTTAAGGATACAGTGTCCTTGAAATTCGTTTACGCGCTGCAAACGGATCCCTAACGGTTCGTAAACCATGGGCCCGGGGATTCAGGGTATGGGATGATGTGGGGGTGGGGGCGCATACGCACGGCCCGCCATCCGCCAGAGGCGGATTGCAGGCCGCAGTTCAGGGAGCGCGCGAGGCGCTCCCTTCAGCCGGGACTGATCCTATTTGATTTCGCCGCGATGGGTGACGATCTTGCTGACAAGGCCGTATTCAACGGCTTCCTCGGCACTCATCCAGAAGTCACGGTCGGTATCTTCCTTGATCTTCTCAAGGCTCTTGCCTGTGGCTTCGGCAAAAATCCTGTTCAGGCGTTCGCGCATCTTGATGATCTCGCGAGCCTGGATTTCCACGTCCGTGGCCTGGCCGCCGACGCCGCCGCGCGGTTCATGCAGCAGGAAGCGGGTATTCTTCAGGGCGTAGCGGTTTTCCTTGGCAGCGGCCGAATAGATCAGCGCGCCAGCCGAAGCGACCCAGCCCGTGCCGAGCACTTTCACGGGCGCGCCGACAAACTTGATCATATCATGGATCATGTCGCCGCTCTCGACATGGCCGCCGGGCGATGAGATCACGAGCAGGATCGGCTTGTCGCTCTCCGAGGACAGGGCCAGCAGGCGTTCACAGACGCGCTTGGCCTGTTTGAAGTCGATGCCGCCGGTCAGCAGGATGGTGCGGGCCTTGAAGAGGGCTTCTTCAAGGAACGCATTCGGCTCGCCCATTGGCGGGCTTTCGGCTTCGTCGTCGTCGAGGCGGGAATATGGTGACATGTCATCTCCGGACAGGGATTCTGAGTTCGCCGCTATAGGTGAGGCGCGCTGGCGTCCGGGTCAAGGCTGCAGAGGTTAAACCCGTGGAAAACGCTGTATTTGCTTGGGTCCTTCAACGCCAGCAGGCGATGGAGGATGACAGGGCTCAAGCCGCCTCGGCAATAATCCTCGCGACGTCTTCGGCGTAGCGCTGGGCCTTTTTTTCGCCGACGCCGCTGATCTGGCGCAGGGCATCGGGCGAGGCGGGACGTTCGCGGGCGATTTCGGCGAGGGTGCGGTCGTGGAAGATGACATAGGGCGGCACGCCGCGCGCCCTGGCTGTGTCGGTGCGCCAGAGGCGGAGGGCGTCGAACAGGTCCTGGTCGCGGCCTGACAGGTCTGTGAGCGCGGTGGCTGACGCTACGCCCCGCGATTTCGCGGGCTTCCTGCGGGCCGCTGCCACGTCCTCGCGCAGCATCAGCGTGCGCTCGCCCCGGAAAAGGGCGCGGGCCGCCTCGCCATCCGGCACGATGATGGACGGGCGCATCGTGTCGCCGCCCTCGGCCAGCATTCCGTCGAACAGGAGCGCATCGAACACGCGGTCCCAGCCGGGCTTGGCGAGGTCTTTCCCGACACCGAACGTGGACTGGGTGGAGAGCTGTTCGTCGAAGCCGTCCCTGGTGGTTCCCATCAGGTGGAGGATGAGGCGCCCGCGTCCGACCTTCTGGCCGCAGCGGATGACGGCCGAGACGGCCATCTGGGCCCAGCGCGTGGCATCATGCGCCTGCCCCGGCACGGCCGTGCAGACATCGCAGACGCCGCAGGGCTCGACATTTTCCTCGCCGAAATAGCGCCGCACGGCGCCGCGCCGGCATTCGTCGCCATTGAAAAAAGCAAACAGCTGGCGCGTCTTGGTCAGCTGGACACGTTTCACGTCCTCCGGCGCATCGCCCTGATGCGTCCATGACAGGGAGCGGGCCATGTCCGACGGGCCATAGAGGGCGATGCCTTCGGCCGGTTCGCCATCGCGCCCGGCCCGGCCGACTTCCTGCCAATAGGCTTCCAGTGTCTTGGGCGGATCGGCATGGATGACAAAGCGCACGTCCGGCTTGTCGACGCCCATGCCAAAGGCGACCGTGGCGCACATGACGAGCCCCTCTTCCAGCAGGAAACGGCGCTGGCGGTCCTGGCGCACATCGGCGTCGAGCCCGGCATGATAGGCGAGCGCGGGCACGCCGGCGCGCACGAGCGCCTCGGCGACATCCTCGGTGCCCTTGCGGGTGGCGGCGTAAACGATGCCGGAGAGGCCCTGTTTCGCCTTTACGAGCTGGACCACACGGGCCGTGCGGCCTCCGCCCTTGGGTTCGGCCGAGAGGGTGAGGTTCGGGCGGTCGAAGCTGGCGACGTGCAGGGCCGGATCGGTCAGCTGCAGCTGGGCGAGAATGTCGTCGCGGGTGCGCGTATCTGCGGTGGCGGTCACGGCGAGGCGGGGCACGCCGGGGAAGAGTTCGCGCAGGCGCCCAAGGGCGCGATAGTCCGGCCGGAAATCATGGCCCCACTGGCTGACGCAGTGCGCCTCGTCGACGGCGATCAGCGAAATGTCCATGCCCGCAAGGCGCTGGGCAAGGCCCGTGCCGAGGCCCTCGGGCGAGACATAGAGCAGATCCATCTCGCCGCGCTCTGCCGCCTCCAGCGCTTCGGCGCGGGCGGTGAATTCCATCGAACTGTCCAGCCGCTCGGCCCGCACACCGACCTGTTTCAGCGCATCGACCTGGTCCGACATCAGTGCGATCAGCGGCGACACGACTATGGCGCAGCCGGGCCGGATCAGCGCCGGGATCTGGTAGCAGAGCGACTTGCCGCCGCCGGTCGGCAGCACCGCGAGCGCATCTCGGCCTTCCAGCACGTCGCTGATCACGTCCTCCTGCAGGCCGCAGAAGGCCTTGAAGCCATAAACGCGCTGCAGGATCGCGCGGGCATCCTTGATCTGGGGGCTGGGAGGCATGGTTTGTGTTGTGAGCGCGTGCGTGAGTCGGGGCAAGCCCCTGAACGGCTAATTCAGCGCCGCCACCAGTCCGCAATGGCGCCGCGCGACGGCGCGGGGATCAGTGCTGTAGCCGCCGCCGAGGACGCCGCAGAGCGGGATGGCGCGTGAGGCGCAGGCTGCGGCGACATATCGGTCACGCGCGCCGAGGCCTTCATCGGTCAGGCTGAGCAGGCCGAGACGGTCATCGGCGTGCGGGTCGACCCCGGCATTGTAAAAGACAAGGTCCGGCGCAGTGGCAAGGGCCTGTTCCACGAACGTCTCCAGCGCGGCCAGATAGGCCGCATCACCCGTGCCCTTCGGTAAGCCGATGTCGAGATCGGAAGGCGGCTTGGTGCGCGGCCAGTTCTCCTGGCAGTGGAGTGAGGCGGTGAAGACGCGCGGTTCGCCAGCGAAGATCAGGGCCGTGCCGTCGCCATGGTGAACGTCGCAATCGATCACGGCCACGCGGCGGACCGCGCCTTCCTCCAGCAGGAGTTTCGCCGCGACGGCAACATCATTGAAGACGCAGAAACCAGCGCCGGCCTCCGGCCCGGCATGATGGCTGCCGCCAGCGAGATTGACCGCCGCGCCATGTTCCAGCGCCAGACGTGCCGCGAGGCAGGTGCCGCCGACAGCCGCGCGGGAGCGGCGGGCAATGGCGGGGGTCATCTCGAAGCCGATGGTGCGGGCAGCCTTTGCATCGAGTGTCTGGCTGAGAATGGCGCTGACATAGGCGGGCGCGTGGGCGAGGTGGAGCCAGTTTTCGGGCGCATGGACCGGGGCGATGAAGGCATGCCCCTCAGCCTGCAGCATTTCGGCAACCAGTGCGTATTTCCGCATCGGGAAGCGATGGTCGTCAGCCACGGTATGGGCGTCATAATCAGGATGATGAACCAGCGGCAGCATGCGCATCTCAGGTAGGAGTTTCCGGGGCCACGTCCAGTCATACGCAAATTGCATAAATGTGATCCGGCACCTGCCCTACAACGGATTCCAGGCCATGCCATATAGGGCTCAACACGAACACAAGCCCGATGGAGCACACCGATGATTGACATTCGACGCTTTGAAAGCCTGGGCCGCTTCAAGAATGAGTGGCTCAATGCAAACTATCATTTCTCCTTCTCCGGATACCATGATCCGCGCCGCATGGGCGAAGGCGCCCTGCGCGTCTGGAATGATGACACGATCCAGCCGCACACCGGCTTCCCGCCGCATGGCCACCAGTCCATGGAGATCATCACCTATGTCCGCACAGGGGCGATCACTCACAAGGACTCGATGGGCAATCATGGCCGCACAGAGGCCGGTGACGTTCAGGTGATGAGCGCTGGCAGCGGCGTCCAGCATGCGGAATGGAATGAGGAAGACGAAGCCACGACCCTGTTCCAGATCTGGATCCAGCCGCGTTCGGCGGGTGGCAAGCCCGGCTGGGGTGCGCGCAAGTTTCCCAAGGGCGAACGCTCCGGCAACTGGGCCGTGCTGGCCTCTGGTGACGGTGCCAGTGACAGCCTGGTGATCAACCAGGACGCCCGGGTGCTCGGCGCCACACTCAAGACCGGCGAGACGCTGACCTATGAGGTGAAAGCGGGTCGCCATGGCTATCTCGTGCTGGCCGCCGGATCGGTGCGCCTCAATGGCGACGTGCTGAATGCCCGTGACGGTGCGGCGGTGACCGGCCCCGACACCCTGACGCTGGAAGGCATTGACGATGCCGAGATCGTGTTCGTCGACACGGTCTGATGTGGCCGCTCACAGCGCTGTGACTTCAGGAACCGGCGGCGGCGTAGTATGTTATGTCATGGAACCTTCAGGAGGATCACCCATGAAATACGTACTCGCAGCCGCCGCGACCGCCATGCTTTTTGCCCCCGCCGCGCTGGCGACCGAAATCTCGATCGGCTATTCAGCCGATTTCGAGAAATCGCTCGAAGATGATTACGGCACGCGGGAGGGCACCTATCTCGCCGGGAAGATCGAGCAGGACCTGATGCGCGAATTCGAGTCTGCCGGCCTCGACGTCGACCGGGTCCTGGTGACAATCGAACGGGCCGTGCCCAGCAAGCCGACCTTCAAGCAGCTCGGCGACACGCCGGGCCTCGACTATGGCGACTCAGTCAGCATTGGCGGCATGAAACTGACGGCCACTGCGTTCGACGCGAGTGGCGCCGAAATGGGCAGCCTGACCTATGACTGGTTTGAAAACGATATCCGTCAGACCGGCCTGACGACCTGGTATGATGCCAACAAGGCCTCGGATCGTTTCGCCCGCAAGTTCGCCAAGAAGCTCCAGAGCAAGAGCTAGAGCACCAGCTCGCAGCGCTCGTTGAGGCTTGGCCGGGACACGGCAACCCGGCTGAGCCCCGGCAGGCCGGGTGCGAGATCGGCTGCGGCCCAGAGGCAGATACGCTCCAGGGTCGGCACGGCGAGCCCGTCAATTTCGTTGAGCAGCTTGTGGTCCAGCTTTCCGGCTGTCGCCTGCAGGCTGGCTGTCAGACGCGAGAAATCCTCGACCCATTGCTCGCCCGGCTTGACCGTGCCGGATACGGTTGCTTCCAGCAGGAAGGAATGCCCGTGAACATTGCGATAGGGATGTCCCTCGGGCTTGCCGCCCATATAATGGGCAGCCTCGAAATTCACCGATTTGGTGATCGCGAAGACGCGGCCTTCCGGTGTCAGGGAAGCCCGATCAGTTTGTGGGTTTGCAAGCTCAGTCGCCATTGGGGATTCTTCATACAATAGGTCGTTGCGCCCTGCAGGTTCTGGGCCGCATGGGGATCGTCCTTCGGTTGCAGGAAAAAGTGCGAAAAGTCCAGTTGCGAGAACCGTTCCGGCTGCGCTTCGGGCTCGTCCTGCGGAAACACGAGTTTCAGCTCGTTACCGCGCGTCTGCACCAGCGGCGCATTGGCCTTGGGGCTGACGCAGATCCAGTCGAGCCCTTCAGGGGCGGCAATCGTGCCATTGGTCTCGACGCCGATTTCAAATCCTTCGGCCTTGAGGGCCGCAATCAGGGGCGCATCGAGCTGGAGCAGCGGCTCGCCGCCGGTGCAGACGACATAGGCCGGGCGCGCGGAGCCCGCTTCGGCCTCCCAGACAGCCCTGACATGCGCCGCGAGGTCGGCAGCGGTGCGGAACTTGCCGCCATTCACGCCATTCGTGCCGACAAAATCCGTGTCGCAGAAGCGGCAGACGGCAGTGTCCCGGTCGCGTTCGAGCCCCGACCACAGGTTGCATCCGGCAAAGCGCAGGAAAACCGCCGCGCGGCCGGTCTGCGCGCCTTCACCCTGCAACGTGTAATAGGCTTCCTTGACAGTCCAGGTCATGCCGCGCCCTTCCAGCGTGTCCAGCCCGACGCGCGCAGTTCACAGGCCGGGCACGTGCCGCAGCCATACCCCCAATCGTGCCGGCGGGTGCGGTCACCAAGATAGCAGGTGTGCGTCTGCTCGATGATGAGGTCGACGAGGGCCGTGCCACCCAGCCGTTCGGCCATGGCCCAGGTTGCCGCCTTGTCGATGTGCATCAGCGGCGTCTCGATGCGGATGTCGGTGTCCAGCCCGAGGCGCAGGGTCTGCTCCTGCGCCGCCATCGTGGTGGCCCGGCAATCGGGATAGCCCGAATAGTCGGTCTCGCACATTCCGCCGATGAGGACAGACAGCCCCCGGCGATAGGCCAGCGCCCCGGCCAGCGTGAAGAATAGCAGGTTCCGTCCGGGGACGAATGTGGATGGCAGGCCTGCCTGGGTCATCTCGATGGCGACGTCATCGGTCATGGCGCTCTGGCCGAGACGCTTGAGGACACTGGCGTCGAGCATGTGATCCGGCCCGAGACGCTCGCCCCATGCGGGAAACCGGTCGCGAATCGACTCCCGAAAGGCGCTGCGGCATTCAAGTTCGACCCGATGACGCTGCCCGTAATCGAAGCCGACCGTCTCCACACGCCCATAGCGTGCCAGGGCGTCTGCCAGGCAGGTCGCAGAATCCTGTCCGCCGGAAAAAAGGACGAGTGCTGATATGTGATCTGGTTTCATTGCGGGGCTCTACCAGCCCCTACGTAAAGGGCCAAGTCGGCAGCGTTACATTTATGACACCTGCGTCAAATCAAATGCATGGCAGCCATGCAAACCTGTTGACAATACCCCTCCACTCAATTTCTGATGTGCGATGAAGTGGTCCCGTTAATGAGGACGCTCGGAAAAATATCACATTTCGCGGCCTGCAATCCCGACGGGCCCGAGGGGAGGAAAATTTAGAATGACACGGAAAACAGACTCGAAAACCGTCTTGTTCGCGAGCGCGTCTGCGCTGGCAATCGGACTGTTCGGTCAGTCGGCCTGGGCTCAGGACGCCGACGTGCCGGAATCGACCCGCACGCTGGCGACCGTCACGGTCACCACGCAGAAAACCGAACAATCCATCCAGGATGTTCCGATCGCCGTTTCGGCTTTCGATGAAGATGCGATCAACCGCCTCCAGCTGACTGGCGGCGCTGACCTCGTGAAAGCCGTTCCGAACGTGTCGTTCACGAAGGGCAACTTCACGGGCAGCAACTTCAAGATCCGCGGTATCGGCAACGACGCCGTTGCGCAATCGTCGGATGCCGGCGTCGGTATCCACCAGAACGATGTGCCGCTCGGCGCGAACTTCCTGTACGAGCAGGAATATTTCGACATCGAGCGCGTCGAGGTCCTGCGCGGTCCTCAGGGTACGCTGTATGGCCGCAACTCGACCGGCGGTGTTGTGAACATTATCACGCGCAAGCCGGTTTTCGGTGAATTCCAGGCCGATGCCGCACTGACCTATGGCAATTACAACACGCTCAAGGGCCAGGGCATGGTCAACGTGCCGGTTGGCGAGAAAGTGGCCCTGCGCGTTGCAGGCGCCATCACGACGCGCGACGGCTATACCGACAACACGGTCACGGGCAACGACGTCAACGGCCGCGAGCTGTGGTCGGTGCGCGCCACCCTCGGCTTCGAGCCAACCGACAATTTCCGCGGCTGGCTGTCCTACGAGCACTTCGACGAGGATGATGACCGCATCCGCGCCGGCAAGCAGCTCTGTAAGAAAGACCCGACCAAGACCAGCTTTGCCGGTATTCCGATCACGGGCCTCGACACGCTCGTCACCTCACTCGGCTGTCAGAACGCCCCTCTCAGCGACAGCTATGACCGGGTGAACTCTGCCGGTACGCTGGGTGGTGGCCTCGGCATTATCGCCGGCCTGCTGAACGGCGATGCGTTCAACACACCGCTGGACCCGAACCTGCGCAATATCGAATCGGCGCTTGATCCGGTCTACAAGGCCCAGCAGGATCTCTATACACTCAAGCTTGAGCTGGACATTGGTAACAGCCTCAAGTTGACCTCGCTGACCAGCCGCAACGAAACCGACCAGGTTTCGGTCGACGATTACAACAAGATCGCGCCGACAATCGCCTTCAACACAACGGCAGGACCATTCTTTCTCGCACCGGGCGCAGAGGCGGTCTACGACCTGCTCTTCCCGGGCGGTGTCGTATCCGACCCGCAACTCGGTGTATCGAACCTGTTCCGCACGTTCGATGTCTCGGGCGGCGCCACCGAGACGACAACACAGGAATTCCGCCTGCAGTCTTCCTATGATGGTCCGTTCAACTTCAATCTCGGCATGATCTATGTCGATGGCGAAGCGATTGACCCGCAGGACAACCAGGCCGGTTATTACGTTCTGTCCAACTCGCTGTCAGCGCTTACCCAGCTGAACAACGCCCTGGGCGGCGCAGTCTTCGGTGGCCTGACACCGCTTGACGAATCCAACCCCGATGATGACGGCAATGTGCTGAATTCCCTCGAGGGCTTTGGCCGGAACTATTTCCGCTCGCTGTCTCCTTACCGCCTGAAGTCGAAAGCCTTCTTCGGCGAAGGTTACTACGACATCACGGACGAGCTGAAATTCACGCTCGGCCTGCGTTACACCAACGATGAAAAAGAGCAGGATGTCGTGCCTTCGGCCCTGTTCACACCGGTCGCGGCGCTGCCGGAAGCCGGCGTTCCGATCGGCCTCCTTACGGCGGATTTCCAGGAAACAACCGGCCGTATCGGTCTTGACTGGTCGCCAACACTTGCGGCCACGGATGACACGCTGGTCTACGCGTTCTACTCCAAGGGCTACAAGGGCGGCGGCATCAACCCGCCACAGCCTGCCGGTGCGAACCTGTTCCCTCAGACGTTCGATCCGGAATTCATCGACGCGTTCGAACTTGGTACAAAGAACACGTTTGCCAACAACACCCAGTCGCTCAACGTGACCGGCTTCTACTATGACTACCAGGGCTACCAGATCACCCAGATCGTCAACCGGACCTCGGCGAACTTCAACGTCGATGCCAAGATCAGCGGTCTCGAAGTCGAGTATCTCTGGACACCGGCGGACAACTGGCTGCTGACAGCCAATCTCGGCCTGTTGAATTCCGAACTGCAGGGCACGACGGGTATCGACGTGCTTGACCGGACGAATGGCGATCCGAACTTCGTCACGATCAAGAACGCTTCGAGCTATTCGAACTGCGTCGTCTCGGCCCAGGGTTATGCCACTGTGCTCGGGGCGATCCAGGGCGGAGCGCTCGCCAATGGGTCCACGCGCGGGCTCTGCGCCGGTGCCTTTGCCGGAAGTGAGGCCGCCTTCGGTCTCGGCAACGTGACCTATGTCGACGGCGATGGCGTGACCCAGACGATCGGCGCACTGACACCGTTCGACGGCATCTCCAAGGACCTGGACGGCAATTCGCTGCCGGGTGCACCGGAGATGACACTGAACCTGGCCGCCGAGTACACGTTCAATTCCGTGAACAATTCGGCCTGGGACATGACCGTGCGAGGCGACTTCTACTACCAGGCTGACAGCTACAGCCGCGTCTTCAACACCCAGCGCGATGAACTCGACAGCTGGACCAACCTCAACCTCTCGCTTGTGCTGGCCAATGAAGAGAGCGGATGGGGCGTTGAGGCGTTCGCCAAGAACATCACCGACGAAGAAGTCATCACGGGTGCCTACCTGACCGATGACAGCTCGGGCCTGTTCACCAACATCTTCCTGACCGAGCCTGCCCTTTACGGCATCACGGTCCGGAAATCCTGGTAGTTCATACCAAATCCGGCGCGGGCAGACAGATCCGCGCCGGCATCCAAACTGGGGGCAGCTCATCCGGGCTGCCCCTTTTTTGTTTGGTTCGCGCGGCGCACCGCACTATCGTCTGGTCAGACCTTCCAACACAAGGACCCGAGTTTCCATGCGTCTCATCACTGCCAGCCTCGCATCCAGCCTGTTCCTCGCCGCGTGCAGCAATGCCGATATCCAGACACCGGCCGTCTCCAGCGACACCACGCTCAAGCTCACCCAGGTAGTGGCCGAAGCGGAGTTTCCATGGGGCATGGTCTTCCTGCCGAATGGCGACCTGCTGTTCACCGAAAAGGAGGGCGGCCTCAAGCGCGTGGCGGGCGGCGAAGGCACGCCGGTCGCCGTCAGTGGCATGCCTGAAGCCTATACAGAGCGGCAGGCAGGCTATCTCGGCCTGGCACTGGACCCGGATTTCGGGACGAACCGGCTGGTCTATGTGGCCTATTCAAAAGGCAACGCCGCAGACAATATGACGGCCATCATCCAGGCCCGCCTGAGTGATGATGGCAACGCACTGGAAAACGTGACCGAGATTTTCGCGGCCGACACGCGCAACACGGCGCTGCACTATGGCGCGCGCCTGCAATTCGCTGCGGATGGCACGCTTTACGCCACGCTGGGCGACGGCTTTGCCTTCATGGACCTGGCGCAGGATCCGAAAGCCACGCACGGATCGGTCATCCGCATCAATGCCGATGGCAGCATTCCGGAGGACAACCCGTTTGCGGATGGCACGGTTGGCCATCCGGCGGTCTGGTCCTATGGCCACCGCAACCCGCAGGGTCTCTATTATGATGCCGACACCGACACGCTCTATTCCACCGAACATGGCCCCAAGGGCGGTGACGAGCTGAACCTGATCCGCAAGGGGGCCAATTACGGCTGGCCGACAGTCACCTATGGCGTCAACTATGACGGCACCATCATCACCAGCAAGACCGAAGCGGAAGGCATGGAACAGCCCCTGACATACTGGGTGCCGTCAATTGCGGCGTCGGGCCTGACCAAGCTGACAAGCGACGTCTATCCCGGCTGGAAGGGCGACCTGTTCACCGGCGGCATGAATGGCCCGGCTGGATTGAAACTGGTCCGCATCGACATGGAAGACGGCAAGGTGGCCGGCCGTGAAGACCTGCTGACCGGTGACGCCGAGAGCTTCCCGATTCGCGACGTGATCCAGGGCCCGGACGGGCACCTCTATGTCGCGACCAAGAACATGGACGGCATCTATCGGGTGGATGTCGTCGAGTAGGCGCTAGGTCTTCACATCGCGGCGTGACCGCAGGGCGGCGGCCAGCGTGCCGTCGTCAAGATGGTCGAGTTCACCGCCCACAGGCACGCCATGGGCCAGCCGGGTAATGTCGGCGCCGAGGCCTTCGAGCTGGTCAGCCACATAATGGGCGGTGGTCTGGCCGTCGACTGTGGCGTTAAGGGCCAGGATGACTTCACGGATGCCGCCGCGTTCGACCCGCGCGACGAGCGGCCCGATATTCAGATCGTCCGGCGTGACGCCGTCAATGGCCGACAGAACACCGCCCAGCACATGATAGCGGCCGCGAAACGACCCGCCACGCTCCAGCGCCCAGAGGTCCGGCACGTCCTCGACAACACAGATGAGGCCATCGTCGCGGCCATCGGCCCGGCAGATGGCGCAGGGCTGTACCGTGTCGAAATTCCCGCAGGTCTCGCACCGCGCGATCTTTTCGCCTGCGTCGCGCAGGGCATCGGCCAGTGGCAGCAGGATCTGGTCCTTGCGTTTCAACAGGAACAGCACCGCTCGCCGGGCCGAGCGCGGGCCGAAACCCGGCAGGCGCGCCATCAGCTCGATCAGGCGGAGGAGTTCAGGACCGGCGGAGCGTTGTGACATGGAGCTGCGATCAGAAAGGCAGCTTGAAGCCGGGGAGCATGCCGCCGCCGAGGCCCTGGGTGGCGGTTTTCATGGCCTCTTCCATGGCCTGGTCGAGGCGCTTTCGGGCGTCCGAATGGGCCGCCTTCAGGAGATCCTCGAGAATTTCCGGGTCGTCGCCCGTCAGTGACGGGTCGATCTGCACGGAGATCAGTTCGCCCTTGCCCTTCAGGCGCACCCGGACCAGGCCTGCGCCGGCGACACCGTCTGCTTCGGTGGCTTCGATCTTTGTCTGGGCCTCCTGCATCCTGGTCTGCATTTCCTGGGCTTGCTGCATGATCTTGGCGAGGTCTACCATGGCGGGTCTTCCTGTATCTAGCGACGGGAATTGAGGCTGATGACATTGTCAGCCGGAGCGTCGGATTCAAGCGGCTGCGGCTCAATGACATCAACAATGGTTGCGCCCGGCAGGTTTTGCAGGGCGGCGATCACGGCCGGGTGCGCGGCGGCAGAGGCAAAGCGCTCCTGGCGGGTGCGGATTTCAATCTGGCGCACGGTCTCGCCGCCGCCGGACACCTGCTGGACCGTCCAGTCCATACCGGTTTCGTATTCGAGAAATTTCCGGAGGCGGGCGAGCAGGTCTGCCGGGGCGTTCGGTTCCAGCTCGCAGGCGAGATGGCCGGGCGTGATCGCGGCGGGCCTCACGAAGCGTTCGAGTTCGACCTGAAGGTTCACTTCGCGCAATTCATCGAGGCGGACAATGATGTCGGCAAAGCTGGCGATGCCGCCGGGCTGGGGCGGCGCCTCCTGGGGGGCGTCAGGCTTTCCCGGCGAGGCACTGCCTCCGGCGGCAATCATGCGGGCGGCCTCTTCCGGCGATGGCAGGCGGCTGGCCGCCGAAAGGCGCAGGAGCACCATGTTGAGCGCCGTCGCGGTATCGGGCGCGGTCTGAAGGTCGTTGAAGCCGGAGAGCAGTATCTGCCAGCAGCGCGAGGCCTGGGCAGGCGTCAGCTTCTGGGAGAGGGCCTGTGTGCGGGCCGTCCAGTCGGCCGGGCCGCCAGGGTCATAGTCGCCGCCGGTTGCCTGCGCGACGGCGACATCGGCGGCAATGTCCATCAGGTCCTTAAGGATGACGGAAGGGTCTGCCCCGGCATGGACCTGGTCCCTGATCTCACCGAGCGCGGCCTTCGCGTCGCCATTGACGGCAAAGCTGAACGCGTCAAGCAGGCGGCCCCGGTCGCCAAGGCCGAGCATGTCGCGCACGGCGGGGCCGGAGACTTCATCACCGTGCATGGTCTGGACGATGGCCTGGTCGAGAATGGACAGCGCGTCGCGCACCGAGCCTTCGGCGGCGCGGGCGATGAGGGCGAGGCCTTCTTCGGAGACTTTGGCGCCTTCGCGGTCGGCGATACGCTTCAGGTGGGCGGCGAGTTCGGCCGAATCGAGCCGCTTCAGGTCAAACCGCTGGCATCGCGACAGGACGGTGACCGGCACCTTGCGGATCTCTGTCGTGGCGAAGATGAATTTCACATGCGGCGGGGGCTCTTCCAGCGTCTTCAGCAGCGCGTTGAATGCGGCTGTCGACAGCATGTGAACTTCGTCGATGATATAGACCTTGTAGCGCGCCGAGACGGGCGCGTAGCGGGCCCCGTCGAGCAGGTCGCGCATGTCGGCGACGCCGGTGCGGGAGGCGGCGTCGAGTTCCAGCACGTCCGGATGGCGGCTGGCCATGATGGCATCGCAATGCTCGCCAGGCGGGTCGAGATGGATGGACGGGCCGTCATGGCCTTCGCGGCGGTAATTGAGGCCACGGGCGAGCAGGCGCGCCGTGGTCGTCTTGCCCACGCCGCGCACGCCGGTGAGCATGAAGGCATGGGCGATGCGGCCTGTTTCGAACGCGTTGGAAAGCGTGCGGACCATGGCCTCCTGGCCGATCAGGTCGGTGAACAGGCGCGGGCGGTATTTACGGGCGAGAACCTGATAGGACCTGGGCGATTCGGACGCGGCCTCGTCTCCGAACATGGAGAAGGTCTGGTCATCGCGTTCAGGGATATCGGATTCGCTCATCGCGGGGACTTTAGCGGCTTCGGGCGGAGGGGGGCAAGGAAACAAAGCGGAGGCTCATCCTGAGCGAAGTCCGCATCAGTCCGGTTCGATCAGCCGGTCGCGAATCGCTTTCTGCATGGCGTCATCCACGAAGAGCGTGTCTGAGAGGTAGGCGTCAATCGAGCCGGAATTCGCGGTAATGGTTGTAAAGGCGGTTTCCAGATAGCGCAGACGGACGCCGAGAAACGGGCGGTAGACTTCGACATCATGGTGCTTGCCCAGCATGTCGTTGAAATATTTCGCCGCTTCGGGAAGAAAAAGGGACACGTTAACGGCCTTGTTGGTGAGGTCGTAATCAGTGCGGATGTCCTCATCGCTGACGCCGAGGATGTGATGGGTCAGCGCGCAGAGGATGCCGGTGCGGTCCTTGCCGGCGGCGCAGTTGACGACGCCTGCGCCATCGCCTTCGAGGCCGGCCAGATGGCGGAACCAGTCGGAGAACAATTCAGTATGATGCGGCTTGTAGGGGGCAAGCCGGTAATAATCGTTCATCCAGCCATCGGCGGACGCGGCGTCCACCTCCAGCTGCGTCAGGAAGCGCGTATGGGGCGCGTCGGTCTCGCGGCCGCCATCATGCGTGATCGTATTGGGAGCCGACCATTTGCCGGGTTGTTTCTCGCGCTCGTCCGGGCGGCGCAGGTCTGCCTGCAGGTGGATGCCAAGATCGGCAATCTTTTCAAGGTCAGCCTCGGTGGCCTCAGCATAGTGACCGGAGCGGTAGAGGCGGCCTTTCCTGACCGTGCCGCCATGGCGCGAGGCATAGCCGCCAAAGTCACGGAAATTGCGAACACCGTCAAACGGGAGAATGCGATCTTTCATGGAAACTGAGCTAGCGCGGCATGACGCAATCGTCCAGAGCGCCGCGAGGGAACCCGTTGAATAGGCGGAACAAGTTGTACGCACCTGCGTAGAGCGGTAAGATTGATCATATGCCTGAACAGGAGACCCCTCATGGCAAAATTCCGTTCCAAACTCCTCGCCGCCTGCCTTCTCGTTGGCGCGCCAGCCCTCGCCACGGCCTGTAACAGCCTGCCGAACGAGATCAGCCGCCAGGACATCGATTCAGATAGCCAGCAGGCGCTGAACAAGCTGACATCTGAAAACGCGGCTGCCCGCGCCATTGCAGGCCAGTCGCGCGCCGTTCTGATCTTCCCGTCCATCGTGAAAGCCGGCCTTGGTGTTGGCGGTGCGTTTGGTGAAGGCCAGATGCGCAAGGGCGGCACCGTGACCGACTATTACAGCACGTTCACCGGCTCGTGGGGCCTTCAGGCCGGCGCGCAGCAATATGGCTATGCCGTATTCCTGATGAACAATGACGCGGTGAAATATGTCGAAGACTCCGATGGCTGGGAAATCGGCGTCGGCCCGACAGTTGTGCTGGTCAATGCCGGCATGGCTGAGAACCTGTCGACCTCGACACTGAAGGAAGACGCCTATGCGTTCATCTTCAACCAGAAAGGCCTGATGGCCGGTGTCAGCATCGAAGGCACGAAGATCACCAAGCTGGAGAAATGAGCTTTCGGGTCTTAAACTGAGTTGGATGGCGGGCGTTCCTTCGGGGGCGCCTGTCGTCTTTTGGGATGGGACTCTACGTATGGACGCTTCAAGGATCGCTCTCTAGCTCAATGCAGTCCCTTCGAGACGAGAGGTGCCTGCGATGAACGTCATGAGCCGCGTAAGACTCTATCATGCGACGCTCGCCAGTCTGGCGATCCTTGCTTACCTCACAGGTGAAATTTTTCCCGCCCACGCCTGGCTGGGCTATGGCGTTGCCTTCGTGATTGCCGCGCGACTTGCCTGGGCGATCGGCGGCGAGCGACAGTTCGGGCTGACGCGCTTCTATCCCGACTTCTCAGGGCTGAAACTGAAGGGCGCAGCCACGCATCCCGCTATAAGCCGCACGCTGATGCTGGGCATCGCCCTCACCCTCGTGACCGCTACCGGAACCGGAATTGTCACGGATGGGGGCAGGTCCCTGCCCTCCTTGTCGGCCAATCTGGCAGCAACCCCCGCCATTGCGGGTGAACAGACTGAAGCGAAACGCGCCCGCGATCACGACGATGACCACGAACGGGAACGCGAAGGCGACGAGGGCCCGCTATCGGAAGTGCACGAACTGTCCGCGAACCTGCTTGTCCTGTTTGTCGGGCTGCACGTTGCCTATCTCATCCTGTTCAAGCGTCCGCTGGCAAAGTTCATGCTCTTCCTGCCGCGTGGCGCGAAGCCCAGGCCGCCCGCGACCTGACGGGCGGCTCGTCGAAGGCACGAAGACCGCAAAGCCTGATGCAAAACAGGTATGTCTGGTCTCCCTTGCGCCCGCCCTGTCCGCACATCAGGACCGGCGGGCGGCATGCGGTATGTTGTTTCAGGACTTGTCCTGTCTCGTTTTTCCCTTGATTGTTGTATCTGACGGCAGTTTCCAACATGGGGGGAAGGCATGTTTCCGGAATCGATCCTGCGCTGGATAGCGCTCAGCCTGCTGGGTGTTGTCACGTTCGTGTTCATCCTGCTTAGCGCGGCCGTGCTCAGCGGGCTGACCAATGAGCTGTTCCTGAATTTCCTCGACCTGACCTGGCCGCCGCAGGAAGCCCTGACCGAGTTCGAGATCGAATCGCGCCGGGACCTGTCCTTCTCCATCCTCAATTATGGCATCACTGCGCTCGGCACGGCCTGGGTCGCGTCGTTCGCCTATCTCGTGGTGATGCGGAACCAGCAGAAGCAGGCCGAACAGCAGCTGAGCCTCGAGCGGCTGAAGCTGACCACCGATCTCGACACGCAGATCCTCGATATTCTCGAGGCCGAGGCTGTGGTGGATTTTGCCAGTGATGGCAGCCTGAGCCGCGTACGGCTGATCACCGTGCTGGACCGCAATACCGAATGGCGCCCTGGCACGGACCGCAACTGGAAATACCGCGAGGGCGACCGGACCGTGCCCTTCGTGCAGACCTCCAGTGTCGTCAGCAAGGACGCGGAAGTGAGCGTGACGGCACTGCACCATTACATTGCCTGGATCCGGCGGATTGCCCGGGCGACGGAAACGGGCGTCCTGATGGAGAAGGACATTCTCCTCTTCTGGCGCTGGATCGTGATCGGCTGCTACCGCAACCGCTACACATTCCTGCGGGATATTTTCTACAAGGATGACCTGGATGATTTCGTGCGGCTGGCCGACCAGATCGTGCGGACCGGGCGCACCCATGGGAGCGGGCAGGATTTCGTCGAATACCTGCGCGGCATCGGCGACCCGGACCTGATCGCGCTGCTGTCGGATGAGGCGAAGGCGATTGTGGCGCCGGAGGCTGTGGCGGCGGCATAGGCCCCACCTGCAAAGCAGTCGCCCCTCGTTCCCTGCCCTAGTCCCGAGGGAGAAGGGCGCGGGATGAAAGCGCGAGCCCTAGCGGAACGGCGGTTCGTCGAAGGCGCGGAGTTTGCGGCTGTGGATCTTTGCGCCCTTGTCGGCGGCGAGGGCTTCCAGCGTTTCGATCCCGATACGGATGTGTTCGCCGATGGCCCGTTCGTAGAAGCGGTTTGCCGCGCCGGGCAGCTTGATCTCTCCGTGGAGCGGCTTGTCGGAGACGCAGAGCAGCACGCCATAGGGCACACGCAGGCGGTAGCCATTGGCCGCAATCGTCGCGCTTTCCATGTCGATGGCGATGGCGCGCGACTTGTTGAACCGCCGGGCCGTGGCGGTGAAGCGCAGTTCCCAGTTGCGGTCATCGGTGGTGACGACTGTCCCCGTGCGCAGGCGGCGCTTGAGGGCCTCGCCGCTTTCGCCGGTGACCCGGGCGGCGGCTTCCTGCAGGGCGACCTGGACCTCGGCGATGGGCGGCACCGGGATTTCCGGCGGCAGCACGGCATCGAGCACATGGTCTTCACGCAGGTAGGCGTGGGCGAGGACATAGTCGCCGATGGACTGGCTGTGGCGCAGGCCGCCGCAATGGCCGACCATGAGCCAGACCTGCGGGCGCAGCACGGCGAGGTGATCGGTGATCGTCTTCGCATTGGACGGGCCGACACCGATATTGACCAGCGTGATGCCTGCCCCGTTGGGCGCGCGAAGGTGATAGGCGGGCATCTGGAACCGGCGCCACGGGGTGGCATCGATGTCGGCACGCGACGTGTCGGTGACGCTGGACACTTCAAGGCCGCCGGGCACGGACAGGGACGTGTAATGATTGTCGCCGCCGATCTGGGTCAGCGCCCAGTCGCAGAAGGCATCGACATACCGGTGGTAATTGGTGAACAGGACATAGTGCTGGAAATGCTCGACCGGGGTGCCGGTATAGTGCTGGAGACGCTTGAGCGAGAGGTCGACGCGGGGGGCATCGAACAAAGCCAGCGGATGGGTGTCATAGGGCTCGAACAGTTCGCCGTCGGCAACCTCGTCGCCAATGTCGGCCAGCTTTGGGCTGGGGAACCAGCGGGCAAGCTCGGCCGGGGAGATTTCCTCAAGCCCTTCGGCCTGGCCCTGTTCCCAGACATAGGCGTAGGGAATTTCCTGGCCGGAGCGTTCGACGACGACATCGACATCATAGTCGCGCATCAGGGGCGTGAGCTGCTCGATCAGGTAGGCCCGGAAGAAATCCGGCCGGGTGAAGGTGGAGATATATGTGCCCGCTTCCGACATCTTGCCGAAGGCGCGGCTGATCGGCGGCGGCGGGCCGTCCGGATCATAGGTCAGGCGGATCTGGGGATAGCAGAACGCCCCGCTTTCGCGCAGCTTGCGATCGGGGGCCGTGCCCTTGTGGAGGTAGAGATCGAGGGCCCCGGACAGGGCCTCGACGGCTTCGCTGTAGAGGCCTTCGAGGGCGTCAACAACGGCTTCAGGTGTAGTGAGTTTCGTCATGCACCCAATTGGCGGAAATGCGGCGCGACGTCAATTGGCGGGTGCTGATCCCCTGCCCGGCGCCAGGCCCGCTCGTGCAGCGTGTAGGCGACGGTCTGGACCAGGGGCTCGATCAGGCCGACGCCAAGGGCGATGCGCCAGTCTCGGGTCAGCACGAATGCCACCGTGACGGCGACCGTCAGGTGCATGAGGCTGTATGAGAGCGTTTTCAGCAGGTCGCGAGGCATTGGGCCGACTCCGGTTGGGACCGAAATCATATAGTGAGAATGATTCGCAATTGCCAGTTAATCCTGCATTCTTCTGCCATAGAGAAACTCGATGGCTGGTCAGGATGAACCCGGGAAACCCCGAAACGCCTGGCACCACTGGCATTTGCCGGAATGGCCCCTGTGTAAACAGCGAAGGAGCGTGCGGACGGCATATGCCCGCCATGACGGGGCGCGGGACTGCCAGAAGCAGCGCGTTTCTGCCAGAGCCGCAGAGAATCAATTAAAGTATTGTTTTTATTGATTTTTTTTCTTTTCCCCAATGCGGCGAAGCCCTGAAGATACGTCATAAATGCATAGCAGACGTGACATTTTCCTGATGCTCTGACGCGTTTCAGATGAAGCTTTGGGCAAGTGCGCTCACAATTCAGGCGATGGCTATTGCAGGTACAGGTTTTGACCGAAAATTCGCAAAACAGCGGTTGCTTTGCTGCGTGTGCGAGCACAATATTGCAGTGCAGCATGAGTTGGCTGTTCCCGGTTGGCCAATGCATTGATGAGCGCATTACAGGGAACAGTGATCATAAGGCTCAGCTGCGGGGGGAGTTTCCTGCCGGAATTTTCCGGCGCTAACTTCTAAAGGGCTATACCCATGTTGAAACCAATCGCATCGATCATGGCCGCGGCCATGATCCTGTCGCCTCTCGCTGTTGCCGGAGAATTGAAGCCTGTCACGGTGAGCATCTCCTATGAAAAGACCTTGCTGGCATCCGAAACCGGCGCCACTGAAGTGCTGAAGAGCATCAAGTCCCAGGCAAAGGCTGCCTGCACGTCCTACACGCCAACCATTTCGGGCTTCTACACCGACACCAAGTGCGTCAAAACACTGGTGGAATCGGCCGTGTCGAAGATCAGGGACCAGCAGGCTCAGGAAGGTTTTGCCACTGCCGGCGTGTTTGCCAGCAATACTGCGATGACCCACACCGACGCTGAACAACGCTAGGCCATTTCCTCCCGGTCTTGTGCGTTGGAGGGGCCGCCCGCGGCCATGGGCGGCCCCTCACTTGACTCGACGTTACGTTCCAGGCGAGCGGCCACACGGTGACGTTCCGCACACGCCTGATGACACCTTCACTCGTGAAATGAGAGGGCTGGGCCCTGCCCCGATTATGATTGACAGGCGCCATTTTTATAACATTATTACATAACAAAATTGAGAGAGCCGGATAACCGGCCCGCCCCATACGGAGGAAATGCGCATGCTGAACTCGACTGCCCACCGCACACCGATGGCTGCGCTGATGGCCCTGCCGATTGCCTATGGACTGTTCCTGTTGATGAGCACGCTGATCGAGGTGAAGGGGATTACGCTCGCAGAGCCTGCGACACGCATCCTTGGCATGATCACGCCGCAATTGCCGGAGACGAATGACGAGATCCGGAAACGCCCGAAGCCGCAGATGCTTGACGCGGCCACCAAGCCACCGCCCCCGCCTGCCCTGTCGACCACCCAGGCGGATATCCACCTGCCTGTTCCGGTCATTGGCGGCGCGGCGCCGGGTTCATTGCTTCCGATCCGCCTGAACCTGCCGGCAATCTCGCCGGTGGTTGTGTCATCACGCGGATACCAGGTGATCCGGCCGCCCATGCCGGTCTATCCGGGCAAGGCGGCAACGCGCGGCCTTTCGGGATCGTGCAGTGTCGCCTTCGCCATCGATACGCGCGGCAAGCCGTTCAACGTGTCGGCAGCCTGCACCGATCCGGTATTCAAGAGCGAGGCCGAGCGGTCTGTCCTGAAGGCCGAGTTTGCGCCGCAGCTTGTCGACGGGCAGTTCGTGAGCGTGAGCGGCCTGGAATATCCGCTGGAATTCAAGCTGGCGGATTAGACATCCTTTCGCGCGGGCGACCCGCGATGAGCCAGAAGCGCCAGACCGCAAGCCGTGCCGATCACGCATTCGAGCATGGCAACCAGAACCAGCGCCTGGCCAGGTGAGCCGTCGACTGCCATGCTGACCAGGCGCGCAGCGCCATAGGAGAGGTAGAGCAGCGTGGCGAGCGCTAGCGCCGGCCGGATGAGCCGGTGCCGGACGGCACCTGCGAGGATGAACAGGCTGCCGGCGAGTATCGGCCCGCCTGCGGCGCGTATTTCATTGGCGAGGTTCACGTCGCTGCCAAGATGAATGCCGCTGGTGGCATGGAACGCGACGGGCGCGAAGACGATGCCTGCGCCGACGGACAGGCCAACCATACCGGCAAGGCCCAGCAGGCCCCGTGTGAATAATGAGTCCGGCATGCGTTTCTCCGTTGGGGTCAGGCGTGAACGGGAATGAGACAGGCGAGCAGGAAGCAGCACGCGGCCGCCGCCGCGCCGAACGTGCGGACATGATTGAGCCCGGTCCAGCGGGGATAGAATTCATGCGTCCAGAACGGTGCCGCCTCAGGACTGGCAGGCGACATGATCTCAAGGCGTATGTTGAGCGGCACATTCCCTGCCACCGTAACGCCGAAAACCAGCACCATGTAGAGCGCGCCGCCGGACAGGACCCAAGCCTGCGCGGCGCCATGCATCTGCCACCAGGCGAGCGCCATCAGTACGGGCGACACGATCGACATACCGACCAGAACGACCATGAAGACCGTGCGAAACACCTCGCGGTTGATGACCTGCATCGTCTCGATCCCGCCCGACCGCGCGGTCTGATCGAGCGAGCGCATCACGAAATCGGAGAAGGCCAGAAACACACCCGCGACGAGCGCGCAGGCAATGACGGAAACGGCCGTCAGGGCCAGGGCAGCAGACATGGGAAATCCCTTTCTATTTTACACCGCGTCAATTGACACCGTGTCAAATTGCATTAATTTGACACCATGTCAAATCAAGTTGCCCAAACCCGCATTCGCATTCTCAAGGCGGCGCTGAAACGCCTTGAGGCCGCCGATGGCGACACGGTCCGCGTCAGCGATGTGGCCAAGGAGGCCGGCGTGACACGCCAGACGCTGTACCTGTATTTCCGGACACGGACGGAATTGCTGATCGCCGTGACACATTATGTGGACGAGCTGAATGCGTCTGACGCGCGCCTGGCCGCCAGCCGTACAGCGCCCACCGGCCTTGCCAGGCTGGAGGCCTATATCGACGCCTGGACCGCCTATATTCCCGAGATCTACCCCGTGGCACGGGCCCTGATGGCGATGAACGAGGAAGACGCCACCGCCGCCTGGCAACAGCGCATGCTGGACATGTGGGAAGGCTGCGAGGCGGCGATCAAACGGCTCAAGACCGATGGACAGCTCAGTCCGGACTATGGCGTCAAGGATGCGAGCGACCTGCTGTGGACATTGCTGTCGGTGCGCAACTGGGAACACCTGCGCATCGACCGCGAATGGTCGCAGCGCAAATATGTCAAACATATGCAGGCCATCGCGCGCCGGTTACTGGTCGCAGGCGTATAGGCGCATAAAAAAGGCCCCATCCTGGGGTGGGGCCTTTCAGAATTTGCGTCCGGGGACGCGACCTACTCCGCCGGGACCTGCGCGGGTTTGCGTTTGTCGAAATTGGTCCAGACGCCGTCTTCGCCGTGCCAGTCACCGCGGGTGGCGCCCTTGGAATACTCGGTGGCGCGCTGTTCGAAGAAGTTGGCGTGCTCGACACCGTTGAGGATTTCCGACAGCCAGGGCAGCGGGTGCTTGTCGATACCGTAGATCGGCTCGAGCTTGAGCTGGCCGAGGCGCCAGTCGGCGATGTAGCGGATATAGTTCTTGATGTCGGCCGGCGTCATGCCTTCGACGTCACCGGCTTCGAAGGCGAGGTCGATGAACTTGTCTTCCAGCATGATCACGGTGCGGCAGCACTCGCGGATTTTCTCGCGCAGGGCATCGGTCATCACGCCGGTCTCGGCGCAGAAGGCATGGAACAGCTTGATCATGCCCTCGCAGTGCAGCGACTCGTCGCGGATCGACCAGGTGACGATCTGGCCCATGCCCTTCATCTTGTTGAAGCGCGGGAAGTTCATCAGCATGGCGAAGCTGGCGAACAGCTGCAGGCCCTCGGTGAAGGCCCCGAACACGGCCATGGAGACGGCGATGTCTTCATCGGTCTCGACCCCGAACTGGCCGAGATAGTCATGCTTGGCCGACATCTCCTTGTATTCCATGAAGGCGGAAAATTCCGAATCGGGCATGCCGATGGTTTCCAGCAGCAGGGCATAGGCCGCGATGTGGATTGTCTCCATATTGGAGAAGCTGGCCAGCATCATGGAGACCTCTGTCGGCTTGAACAGGGGCATGTAATTGGTCATGTAATTCGCGCCGACCTCGATGTCGGACTGCGTGAAGAAGCGGAAAATCTGGGTCAGCAGGTTACGCTCGCCATCCGACAGTTTGACCGCCCAGTCCTTGCAGTCCTCGCCCAGCGGCACCTCTTCGGGCATCCAGTGGACCTGCTGCTGCTTCTTCCAGAAGTCATACGCCCACGGGTAGCGGAACGGCTTGTAGGCATGGCTCGGGGTGAGCAGTCCTGACACATTGGAATTTCCGTCAGCCATGGGGGCCTCCTTGGTGTTCATGTCGATGCGTGGGGCAATATACACCACATATAGTGCTTCATTCAGGTTAATGCCGCAAGATGTTCTGTGAACTCTGCGACACTTGTCCACAGGGATGCCCACAGAAAATGCAGATCAGCGCAATATCTGGCCGCGCGCTGAACGGAGCATAGGCCATGAAGGGCGCCGAGTCCCCCTGCCCGTCAGCGGGCCTGGGGGGGGATTACGGCGGATAGCGCCTTGAAGAATCACCTAATTCGCCCGCCCGACTTAGCGAGTTATTTATACTGATGCGCCTAAAAAACCCTTATGGGCATGACGGTTTGCAATCTGACATATCCGGACCTGTCCGGAGCGATGCATGACCTTGGCCGTTGCTGCAAGGCACAGGCGGAGCGGGCATGATCGGGATCGAACAGCTGACGCAGATCCTGGACGTGTTGCCCTATCCGGTTTTCGTGAAGAATGCGCAACACCAGTGGATATACGGCAACGCAGCGTTCGAAGAGCTGATGGGACATGCTGATTACATTGGCAAGGACGACCGCGCCTTCTGCCCGCCGGAACAGGTCAAGGCGTTCAGGACGGCCGACAGGCGGGTCTTCGCCGGCGAAGAGGTAGTGAAGGAAGAGGAAATCGGGTCGAACCTGTTCGCGCTGACCCGCAAGGTGCCGCTTGTGCTGCCTGACGGGTCAACCGGGCTTGTCGGGATCATCCTTGCTTCGGTGAGGCCGAACGCGCACCCGTCGGATGGCGGAACGCCCGATGACACGGTGTCACTGGCGTCCGGCGACCATCTGAGACAGCTCAACGAGAGCCTGTCAAAGCGGACGCTGGAGCTTGAAAGCTCCCTGACCATTGCCGAGCTGAAACAGCAGGCTGCGATGGAGGTTGCCCATACCGACACAACCACCGGCCTGAAGAACCGTCTCGGATTCAAGGACAAACTCGCCGCCACGATCCGCGAAGCGGAAGAGACCGGCAGGCGGTTCGGCGTCGCCTTTATCGATGTCGACCGGTTCAAGCAGATCAATGACCGGTTCGGGCACGCAGCCGGTGATCTTGTGCTGAAAACGGTCGGCAAGCGCCTCTGTGAACTGCCGGATGTCTTCGCAGTTGCCCGCTGGGGCGGCGACGAGTTCGTGCTGCTGACCGAATTGCCGAATATTGGTCAGAACGCACTGGTCCAGGGCTTCGAAGAGGCCCACACTTACACTTTCCGGCCGATCAAGAGCGATCATGGGCGAATTGAAATTTCCGGATCTGTCGGCATCGCGGTCTATCCGCAGGATACCACCTACCCGGACGACCTCATGCGATATGCCGACATGGCCCTGATGGTTGCCAAACGGCAGGGCCGCGGCAAGGTGCTGTCCTTCGATGCAAAGATAAACAATGCGCTGTCGCGCCGGATGCAGATCACTCGCGACCTGCCGGGGGCCATTTCCAACAATGAAGTGCGCCCTTTTTACCAACCCATCGTCTGCGCAAAAACCCGCAAGATCCAGGGTGTCGAAGCCCTGGCACGCTGGACCCACAAGGACCTCGGGCCGATCAACCCGGAAGAGATGTTCGAGATCGCGCATGGCTGCGGGCTGGCAACACAGCTCGATGCCAGGCTCCACGAAGCGGCCTGCCGGGACGTCGGGCCGTGGCTGAACACCGGCGCCATCAAATACCTGTCCCTGAACATCTCGCCCATGGATATTGTCTCGATCGATTTTGCCGACCGTTTCCTCGCGGAGCTGGCACGCACGAAAACAGACCCGAAGACCATCTGTCTCGAAATCGTGGAATCAGCCTTCGTCGACAATCTGGACACTGCGCGCCGCAATCTCGACCGCCTGCACAAGGCCGGCGTGATGATCGCCCTGGATGATTACGGTACCGGGTTCTCGAACCTGCGCGCCCTGCTCGAGCTGCCCCTGGACAAGCTGAAGATCGACAAGTCGCTGATCCAGTCAATCGGGTCCAGCTACAAGATTGCCGACCTGATGACGTCCATCATGCAGCTGGCCGGTACACTGGATGTGAAGATCGTGGCCGAGGGCATCGAGACCAAGTTGCAGTCAGCCTTTGTCACGTCTGCCGGGTGTGACCTGATGCAGGGCTACATGTTCAGCCGGCCGCTGTCATTCGACGCGATGGACCGTTGGCTGGCGGTGCACCAGAAACGGGTCGCCTGAAAGGACCGGACCTGTGGCTGGTCCGACCGCATTGGGGCCCGGCATGTCCGGGACCGGGCCTTGCCACATGACCGTCTCGATGTCCGTTTCGCTTTCCAGCCGGCGCTCGGCGTGCAGGGCGCGGCGGAAGACAAAAGCGGTCAGAAAGCCGAGCCCCACAGCCGTAAGGCCGAGTGTGGCAAGCAGGAAATTCTGGCTGGCGTGAAACTCCGATAGTGTGGCCCAGACGGCCGTTAGCGCGACGATGGCCGTGATCTCCATGAGCAGGAAGGTCATGACCAGGGCTTTCAGGAAGCGGCCCATGAGTTTTCAATTTCTGTGAGAACACCAGCATGCGCTGGCACAGACAGGATATCTGCATGCGCCCACGCATCTGCAAGATGGGCGCGCTGATCTTTCGCAGTGGCCTGTGCCGCCGGCCGCCGGTAAAGTTCCGGTCAGGACCCGGCTGTGTTTGTGATGATCTCGGTGGTCACCGAATTGGCGATGAAGCAAAGCTCATGCGCGGCATGGTGCAGGGCATCGACCTGGCCAGGCGAGGGCCGCGAGCCTTCATAGGTCACGACCGGGTTCAGCGTGACGCGGGTGATGGCCTGACGGCCGGCGGCATTCGTGGCCAGCACACCGACAGCCGCATCTTCATAGCTGTTGACGACAAAGCCCGCATCGCGCGCCTTGTGGAGATAGAACAGCATGTGGCAGCTGGAGATCGACGCGACAAAGGCCTCTTCCGGATCGATATTTGCGGCAACGGCGTAGGGGAGCGGCACAATGTGGGGCGAGGCGGAGGCGGGCACTTTGAGACCGCCGTCAAATTCCCATTCATGCGCGCGGGAATGCCGGTTGGCCTTGAAGTCCCCGTCGCCGCGCGACCATCTGACAATAGCTGTATGATCGCCCATGTCCGGTCTCCATGCGTGCATCTCATGCCTGAGACTATCTAGCCGGGCACGGGCGCCCCTGCCAAGCAGCATGAATCGGAATGCGGGCATGGCCCGGCCGGTCTAGACCCGGATCTGGAAACAGGCAGGAGGGTGAATGGACGCCGCGGATATTGACTGGGCCGCTGTGGCGACAGCGCTGGATGATCACGGCTTTGCCTCGCTGGGCCGGTTGCTGGATGCAGAGGCGCGCGCTGCGCTGGCCGGCGCGTTCGGCGAAGAGGCGCCCTATCGCAGCCATGTGCATATGGCCCGGCACGGGTTCGGGCGGGGCGAGTACAAGTATTTCCGCTATCCCCTGCCCGGCCCGATCGCCGGCCTGCGCACCGCGCTGTATCCGGGGTGCGCCGCGATTGCCAATCGCTGGGCAGAACGGATGCGGCAGGACGTGCGCTATCCGGCGGCACATGCGGATTTCCTGGCGACCTGCCATGCTGCGGGGCAGATCCGGCCGACGCCGCTGATCCTGTCCTATCGCGAAGGCGACTATAACTGCCTGCATCAGGACCTGTATGGCGGGATCGTTTTTCCGCTCCAGATCGTTATCCTGCTGAGTGACCCGGAAAAGGATTTTGACGGAGGTGAATTCGTGCTGACGGAACAGAGGCCAAGGATGCAGTCGCGCGCGCATGTCGTGCCCCTGCGGGCAGGCGAAGCCGTGGTGTTCGCCGTGAACGAGCGGCCGGTGAGCGGCACGCGCGGCGACTATCGCGTGAAGATGCGCCATGGCGTCAGCCCGCTGCGCCGGGGGGCGCGGTTTGCAACAGGGATCATCTTCCATGATGCCGCGTGATGACTGACCTGCTGAGCAGTTTGCGGCCGGACGAGAGCTGGCATGGCGAGGGCGTTCTGCACCTTCCGGGCTTTGCCGATGCCCCGGCCCTGTGGGATGCACTGCAGCCGGTGCTGAAGGCCGCACGGTTCCGGCACCTGGTGACGCCGGGCGGCAAGACCATGTCGGTGTTGATGACGAATTGCGGCGAGGTGGGCTGGGTGTCCGACCGGTCCGGCTATCGCTATGACCGGCTCGATCCGATGAGCGGGCGGCCCTGGCCGGACATGCCGGACGCGTTCCGCACGGTGGCGCAGCGCGCGGCGGCGGCGTTTGGCGCGGGCGGGTTTGATCCGGATGCCTGCCTGATCAATTGCTATGACGTCGGCGCGCGGCTGACGGCGCACCAGGACCGGGACGAACAGGACACGACCCAGCCGGTCGTGTCAGTTTCGCTGGGGCTGCCTGGACGGTTCGTGATTGGCGGCAAGCAGCGCAGCGGACCGAAGCAGACCGTGTTGCTGGAACATGGCGACGCGCTGGTATTCGGACGCAGCGCGCGGCTCGCCTATCACGGCGTGCTGCCGGTCAAGGCCGGAACGCATGACATGACGGGCACGCGCCGCATCAGCCTGACCTTCAGGAAGGCCGGGTAGCTGTCTCGACTTCCGGCTGCCGGACTGCCACGATGGACAAAATCATAACGGGGAGAAGACGATGCGCGTTGCTGCCTATGCCGCTCAGGGACCGGAAACACCGGTCGAACCGTTCGAAATAGACCGGCGTAACCTTCAGCCGAATGACGTTCTGATCGAGATCACCTGGTGTGGTGTCTGCCATAGCGATATCCACACGGCGCGCAATGAATGGGGACGGACCAGGTATCCTGTGGTGCCAGGACATGAAATTGTCGGACGCGTAAGCGCCGTTGGCGCGGATGTGACCCGGCACAAGGTGGGTGACACAGTGGGCGTGGGGTGCCTCGTGGATGCCTGCCTCGCCTGCCCGGCCTGCGCGGATGGCGACGAGCAGTATTGCGAGAAAGGTTCGATCGGCACCTATGGTGGGACCGAGCCGGTGATCGGCGGGCCGACCTTTGGCGGTTATTCAAAGCAGATCGTCGTGCGCGACGCATTCGTCCTGAAGGTTTCAGACAAGCTGAACCCGGCCGAAGTCGCACCGCTGCTGTGCGCGGGCATTACCAGCTGGTCACCGCTGAAGCACTGGAACGTCAAAAAGGGCGACAAGGTCGGCGTGATTGGCCTGGGCGGACTTGGCCATATGGGGGTGAAGTTCGCCGTAGCCATGGGGTGTGACGTGGTGATGATCACGACCTCACCGGAGAAAGGCGCGGACGCCAAACGGCTTGGCGCGCATGACGTGCTGATCTCCGGCGACCGCGCAGCGATGAAGGCCCACCGCGGCAGTTTTGACTTCCTGCTGAACACCGTGCCGGTCAAGCATGACCTGAACCCCTACCTGATGCTGCTGGCGCGCAATGCCACAATGGTGCTGGTTGGTGCGATCGAGCCCCTGGAAGAGATGCATGGCGGCCTGCTGCTGGCCGGGCGTCGCCGCCTGGCGGGATCAGGCATTGGCGGCATCGAGGAGACGCAGGAGATGCTGGATTTCTGCGCCGAGCATGGCGTGACAAGTGACGTCGAGATCATTGCCATGAAGGACATCAACACCGCCTATGACCGCGTGGTCAAAGGCGACGTGAAATACCGGTTCGTGATTGATATCGCGACGCTTTAGTGGGCAATCGAGATCGAGAAGGCGCCGAAGCGTTGCGGCGTTATCTGGGCGTCGAATTCCTCGGTGCGGTTCACATAGGTGAAGGCGAGCTGGACTGCGCGATAATGGATCGCGATGCCGCCCTGAAGGTCGCCCACAAAGGTCTTGCGGTCATCGACACGGGGGCCGTCGCGCCAGAGGTTGCCATCAAGGAACATGTCGCGGCCAATCGCCCGGCCACTGGCGCCGATGAACAGGTAGCCGCCCATCGGGTTGGCATCGTTGCCGGGAACGAATTCGCCCGCGCCCGACAGGGCCGGACGGATGCGCGGCGGTCCGAAGCTGGAATCGAGGTCCCAGCCGATCCGCGCGGTCAGGCCCGTCGCGGCATAGGTGCGGACATTGCCGAGCGCGCCGCCGACATCAAAGCCGAAATCCGTTTCAACGCCCAGAGGCAGATTGGGCCCCGGAAAGCGATGCAGGCGCTGGGCGATGATCTCCAGGCCCGGTTCATCGCGCAACTGGTTTGGCCAGCCCTGCGCCTCGGCCACACCGATCACGCGGTGAAAATTGTTCTGGACGAATTCGCCGCCAGCTGACGGCCCGACAACACCGAGATTGACCTGCAATGTGTCCTGCGTGTTGGCGCTGGCGGCCACGATCGTGCCGGACGCATAGAGCCAGCCTGCATAGGGCCGGTCGGTGGGCTCGGGCACGGCAAGCGTCTTGTCTTCCGGCGTGAAGATGGTGTGCGAGAGGGCAAAGCCCTGGCGCAGTTCCTTGCGGTCGAGTTCGAGATACGGGATCCGGTGCGATATCCATTCGAGCGCCGGGAAGATCTCATCGGCGCCTGAGACCCGCTCAAAGCGCAGACCATTGGAATAGTTGCGGTCGGTGCCGCCGCCGAACTTGTCATTCTCGACCGTCAGCGAGGTGACAGCCGGCTTATTCACCTCCTGGGCATTGGCCAGTGGTGCAACAAAAAGGGCCGCGACTAGCGCGGCCCGAAAACAGTTCTGGGCCTTCATCATGGCCGGGGAGGTATCATCTATCGGCGCATCGTGAAACTTACACCTGCGAAATCTTCAGTGTCGCTGATGCTGCCATTACGGTCTTCATATTTGACTTCACGGCGGATGTAGCTGAGCGACAGTTCCCCACCGGCGCGCTGGACAGAGACGCCTGCCTGCAGGTCACCGACGGTGACCTGATCGGACAGGGACATGTCATTCAGGTTGGGCGTCAGGCTTGTATTGCCGGCATCCCAGATCAGGGCTTCGCCATCAGCGCCAGCGAAAATGTACCAACCCTGCGGCTGGCCATCCCTGTCGAGGATATTGAGGTCGCGACCGATGCGGACCTCACCACCGACACGCTTGGACTCCAGTTCACCTTCTTCGCGGACCACGATGCGCGGCGCGACGCCGATGTCAAATTTCAGGCCAGTCAATTCGCGCGGGGCGGAGAAGGCCACTTCGGCGGCAATGTCTTTTTCGATCTGGCTTGGCACGGAAAGTCGGGCCATGCCGCGTTCAGCTGCAATCGCAACAAGCGCGGGACTGCCTGTCCAGGCCAATTCAGGCACAGCGACTGGAACGACGCCCGGCATGATGCCGAATGCCGCCGACGTCGCGCCGTCAAACTGGGCGGCGGGAGCTGGAAGGACACCCATGACGGTGCCTGAGAAACGTGCAGATGGGCTGTTGGCGACATGAACGGAGATGTCTTGCGGTGTCGCGGCCTTGATGCCGGTCGTTCCGAGCGCTGTGGGGACGGCGGTCATCATGCCGAGCGACGGCGGCGCGGCCGGTTCGGACCGGGCATAGTCATGTGGAGATGTCGATACGCAGCCCTGGCAGGCCAACGTCAACACTGTAGAGGCTATTGCGATTACCATACGCCTGACACCCTTCATGGCTAATCCTCGTACGCTTACGCTTGTTGAGAATTACACCCTACTGCTCTTAATGTAGCATAAAGGGCACAGCATGCCCAAATGCCTTTCGCTCAAAAAAGATTAACACTGGTTGATTAAACGTCCGCCTGTTGTTCTTGTTCCAGAACCCGAAATCCTATGGCTTTTTCCAGCAAAAACGGGGCCGGATGGCGCAGTCGCATTGTTAATCTGTAGAGATATTTGTTTGAAATAAGGCAATTGCCGCAAGCTTTGCGTGAATTCCGGGCGGCGGCGTTTTCCACCCCGGAACGAAAAGCGGCCAACCCTCTGGGGCTGGCCGTCTGATCATTGACATGAGCCATGCGGGCGGCAGCCTACTGGCAGGCCAGGCACTCGTCATAGTCGGTATTGGGCGTGTCCATGGTTTCGCCTTCGACCCGTTCCGAACCGGCAAAGGCTGCACGCTGGACCGATTTGGACCGGCAATAATAGAGCGATTTCAGACCACGTTCCCATGCCGTCCAGTGCAGCATGTGCAGATCCCACTTGGATACGTCGCCCTTCAGGAAGAGGTTCAGCGACTGTGACTGGCAGATATAGGGCGTGCGGTCAGCGGCGAGCTCAATGATCCAGCGCTGGTCGAGTTCGAAGGCCGTCTTGTAGACATTCTTCTCATGCTCATCGAGGCAGTCGAGGTGCTGGACCGAACCTTCATGTTCCAGGATCGAGGTCCAGATCTCGTCGGTATTCAGCCCTTTCTGGTCGAGCAGGGTTTCGAGTTGCTGGTTCTTGACCGTGAACGAGCCGGACAGCGTCTTGTGCGTGTAGACATTGGCCGGGATCGGCTCGATGCCGGCCGAGGTGCCGCCGCAGATGATCGAGATGGACGCGGTTGGCGCGACAGCCATCTTGTGGCTGAAACGGGCCATCATGCCGACATCGCGGGCATCCTCGCAGGGGCCACGCTCCTTGGCGAGCTTGACCGAGGCCGCATCGGCGCCCTGCCGGATGTGCTTGAACATTTTTTCGTTCCACACCTTGGCCATCGCGCCCTCCATGGAAACATTCATGGACTGCAGGAAGGAGTGGAAACCCATCAGGCCGAGGCCGACCGACCGTTCACGCTTGGCGGAATAGACCGCGCGGGCCATTTCCGGTGGCGCACGTTCGATGAAGTCTTCAAGCACATTGTCGAGGAAGCGGAAGATGTCTTCCAGGAAGTGCTCGTCCTTCGACCATTCCATGAAGGTCTCGGCATTGACCGAGGAGAGGCAGCAGACGGCTGTCCGGTCCTGGCCGCGATGGTCGATGCCGGTCGGCAGGGTGATTTCCGAGCAGAGATTCGACTGCGTGACCTTGAGGCCCAGCTTGCGCTGGTGGGCCGGCATGGAATTGTTCACCGTGTCGGTGAACAGGAGGTAGGGCTCGCCGGTCTGCATGCGCAGCTCGAGAATCTTCTGCCAGAGCTTGCGGGCATTAATCGTGCGGACGATTTCGCCGGATTTCGGGCTGATCAGGCCGAAATCCTCGTCAGCGCGAACCGCTTCCATGAAAGCATCCGTAATGTTGATGCCGTGATGCAGGTTGAGGCTCTTGCGGTTGAAGTCGCCGGAGGCTTTGCGAATTTCGAGGAATTCCTCGATTTCCGGGTGATGGCAGTCGAGATAGCAGGCCGCCGAACCGCGGCGCAGCGATCCCTGGCTGATCGCCAGCGTCAGCGAATCCATCACGCGGATGAACGGGATGATGCCGGAGGTCTGGCCGTTCTGGCCAACCTTTTCGCCAATCGAACGGACATTGCCCCAATAGGTGCCGATGCCGCCGCCATTGGAGGCGAGCCAGACATTCTCGGTCCAGGTCTCGACGATATCGTCAAGCGAATCGCCCACCTGGTTCAGGAAACAGGAAATCGGCAGGCCGCGCGCCGCGCCACCGTTCGAGAGAACGGGCGTCGCGGGCATGAACCAGAGTTTCGACATGTAGTCGTAAAGGCGCTGGGCGTGCTCGGCATCATCGGCAAAGGCCGTAGAGACGCGGGCAAACATGTCCTGGTAGGACTCACCCGGCAGAAGGTAGCGGTCTTTCAGCGTGGTCTTGCCAAATTCGGTCAACAGGGCGTCACGCGACGGATCGGTCCTGACCGGCGCCCCGGCAACGACGCGCAATTGCGCCTCGGCACCGGCCTTTGGCTTGCCCTTACGCGGCGTATTCTTGGTCACAGACTTGGCCTCGGATGCAGACATGTGCAGCCCTCCAGTTTCATTGATATATAGGAACTGAAGCCCCCGGTAGCCAGATATGGCCCCCAACTTCTCTCCTGACACAACATATAGTGTCGGAAGGTTAACATGGGGTCAACGGCACATTTCTTAAAACCGTCAAAAAGGGCGTGGAATTCCGGTTAACATGCAGTTAACGCCACCCCGGATCGCCTGTCCATACAGGCGAATGCGTCGTCCGCAATTCGTGCGACAGGTGATCTGCCGAAGGCGAGATATCTGGGAATGCCGGAAAAAGGCGGAGACAGGCGAACGACCCGGGCTGAAATCGTTGGGGCTGCTTCGTTCCCGACCTGACCCGATTGGCGAATGGCCCGTCCGCCACCTGCCTCCTCCGGGTTATATGCGCGGGGGCGGCGCGAATCGCAAGGGCAGGAATGAGTCGCGTTCAGGTATCCCGGAGAATCGCGCATTCCTCTGGCGAGAAGGCACGGGCCCGCGAGAGGAAGCGCTGCTCGCGCCCATTGTCGAGCGAAAACATTCCGCCGCGGCCCGGCACGACATCCAGTATCAGCTGAGTGTGTTTCCAGGCATCGAACTGGCTGGACGAGATGTAGACGGGCACGCCGTCGACCTCGCCCAGGCAGATGTCGACATCGCCGAGGCGGAACTCGCCCGCCGGGTAGCACATCGGGCTCGACCCGTCGCAGCAGCCGCCAGACTGGTGGAAGATGATGTCGGGATGGTCCTTGCGGATCTCCGCGATCAGACCGAGCGCAGCCGGGGTGGCGGTGACGCGCGGGGGGATGATGCAGGCTCTGGTCATGCGGCCTCCGATTTCTGGCAACACGTAAAGCTGGGGCGCATTCCGGCGCGCAGTCGGGAGGGGCGCGCGCCGGAACCGCCTATCGGCCTGAAGCGAGGGCTTCAGGCGATCAGAAGAAGCCGAGTTTCTGCGGCGCATAGCTGACAAGCATGTTCTTGGTCTGCTGGTAATGGTCCAGCATTTTCGAGTGATTCTCACGGCCGATGCCGGACTGCTTGTACCCGCCGAAGGCCGCATGGGCCGGATAGGCATGGTAGCAATTGGTCCAGACCCGGCCGGCCTGGATGGCGCGGCCGAAACGATAGCAGGTGTTCGCGTCGCGGCTCCAGACACCGGCGCCCAGGCCGTAGAGCGTGTCATTGGCAATGGCGAGGGCGTCGGCATCGTCCCTGAAGGTGGTGACGGAGACGACGGGCCCGAAGATTTCCTCCTGGAAGACGCGCATCTTGTTGTGGCCCTTCAGGACCGTGGGCTGAATATAGTAGCCGCCAGCGAGGTCGCCGCCATGGTCGGCAGCTGCGCCGCCGATGAGGACTTCGGCACCTTCCTGCCGGCCGATGTCAAAATAGGAGAGGATCTTCTCCTTCTGCTCCGATGAGGCCTGCGCGCCGACCATGGTGGACGGATCGAGCGGATTGCCGAGCCTGATCGCGGCAACGCGCTTCAGGGCGCGTTCCATGAAGCGGTCATAGATCGACTCGTGGATGAGCGCGCGAGACGGACAGGTGCAGACCTCGCCCTGGTTGAGGGCGAACATGACGAAGCCTTCGATCGCCTTGTCGAGATAATCATCATCCTCGCGCATCACGTCGGCAAAGAAGATGTTCGGCGACTTGCCGCCGAGCTCCAGCGTGACCGGAATGATGTTTTCCGCCGCATACTGCATGATGAGGCGCCCCGTTGTCGTCTCGCCGGTGAAGGCGATCTTGGCGATACGCTTGCTGGTGGCGAGCGGCTTGCCCGCTTCAAGGCCGAAGCCGTTGACGATATTGAGCACGCCGGGCGGCAGGAGATCGCCGACCAGTTCGGCAAACACCATAATTGATGCAGGTGTCTGCTCGGCGGGCTTCAGGACGACGCAATTACCGGCCGCGAGCGCGGGTGCGAGTTTCCAGATCGCCATGAGGAGGGGGAAGTTCCACGGGATGATCTGGCCCACCACGCCGAGCGGCTCGTGGAAGTGGTAGGCGACCGTGTCATTGTCGATCTCGCTGATGCCGCCTTCCTGGGCGCGGATGCAGCCGGCGAAATAGCGGAAATGGTCGATGGCAAGCGGCAGGTCGGCGGCCATGGTCTCGCGGATCGGTTTGCCATTGTCCCATGTCTCGCAGGTGGCGAGCAGTTCGAGGTTTTCTTCCATCCGGTCGGCGATCCGGTTGAGGATCAATGCGCGCTCTGCAACCGAGGTCTTGCCCCAGGCATCCTTCGCGGCATGGGCGGCGTCGAGGGCGATTTCGATGTCGGCGGCATCCGACCGCGCGATGGCGCAGATCGTCTTGCCCGTGATGGGTGACGGATTGTCGAAATAGCGTCCGGCCTTCGGGGCAACGAACCTGCCACCGATGAAATTGTCGTACCGGTCCCTGAACGGGGAAGTCATTGTCGATGAATCGAGAAACTGGGTGTCGGCCATGTGATGTATCCTCCGTTGGCTTCTTCGTCGTGACGCGAAGACTGGAGGAGAGCATCGTCCCGAACCCGGGACCTGTCAGGAGGGGGCAGCCTGCCAAACGCGGCAAGTGTCTCAGAACTGAGACAGGTTACCGGAGAAACGTCAGCCGGGGCTGATGCCGAGGCGGTCCATGCGGCGATAGAGGGTGGCCCGGCTGATGCCGAGGGCGCGTGCGGCGGCGGCCATGTTGCCCTCGGCGCGGGCAATGGCGCGTTTCAGCTCGCGCCGCTCGGCACCGTCGAGGCCGATGCCGCGCCGCTCTGAATCGCCGAACACATCGCCTGCAGGACGCGGCGTTGCAAACGCGCCATTCCCCAGATTGTAGGCCTGCCGGGCCGCACGTGTGGCGCCGATGACGAGATCGTCCCCATCGACCGCGAACAGGACGGCCCCGCGCTGGCCATCGCCCTGCCCCCGCACGATGCGCTGGCCGGCAAAGGCGCTCTGGAAATGGTCGGCCTCGATCTGGCGCGCGGCATCGGCCACGGTCTGGGCGATCAGTGTGGCGAAGGGCTGGGTAAGGTCTGAGCGGCAGGAGGAGACATCCAGCACGGCGGCAAGCTCGCCATGCTCGTCGAACAGGGGCGCGCCCATGCAGGTCATGACCGTGTTGCTGTCGTGGAAATGCTGGTCGCGATAGATCGTGACGACGCGTTCCTCGGCGATACAGGTGCCGATGCCATTGGTGCCTTGCGTCGCTTCCGACCAGTCGGCGCCCTGCCAGAGGCCGGCGGAGCGGAACGTGCCCTCGTCTGCGCCCGGCGTGCGCTGGTCGAGCACGATGCCACCGGTGTCGCACAGGAGGATGCTGCACCCGGCAAGCCCGAGGCTGGCATGCAGGCGGTCCATGACGGGATTGGAGATGGCCAGCATGCGGCCGAGCATGTCCCGGCGTTCAGCAAGGGCGGCCTCGTCGATACGGACATGCTTGTGCGGGGCATCCGGGGTGAGGCCGTGGGTCGTGAGCGAGCGGGCCCAGGAGGCGGCAATGGCCGAGCGGGCCGCAGCGCTGCGCGACAGGGCAATCTCGCGCACACGATCCGCATGCGCCCCTGCGGGCACGGATGCGGGCAGGTCAGGCTTTCTATCCATGAGCGCAGCCTAGCACGCGGCCTGGCGGCCTCAAAGCGGGCAAGGCATACCCCGCATTTCAGTTGTCCGGGGCAAGGCCTGCTGGTAGGTCTGCCGTACGCGAAAAACCAGAAGGGGGAAGCAATGACATTCCGGTATATCTTGATGGCAGGCGCCTGCGCGCTGCTGGCAGCGGGCGCGGCTTCGGCGAAGGAGAACGAGGCCCCGTCCAAGCGGTTCACGGCGGACCGGGTGTTCGACATGGAATATGCGACGGACCCGCAGGTCTCGCCGGATGGCAAGACGGTCGCCTATGTGCGCCATTCCATGGACCGCATGACCGACAGGGATACGGGCCGGATCTGGATCCTGAATCTTGCTGACGGCAGCAACCGGCCATTGGTGACCGGCGGGTCCGGCGCCTCGTCCCCGCGCTGGTCGCCCGATGGCAGCCGGATGGTCTTTGCCACGGAGACGGAGGGCAAACCGGAAATACGGGTCCTCTACATGGACAGCGGCCGCAGTTTTCCACTGGCCCAGTTCCTGGAAGGCCCGTCCGAAGCGACCTGGTCGCCTGACGGCAGGCATGTCGCGTTCAGCATGTTCGTGAAGGGCGAGGCGCCAAGCTTCGCCAAGGCGCCGACCCCGCCGGAAGGCGCGGAATGGAACGAGAGCGTCAAGGTGATCGACACGCTGACCTTCCGCTTCGACGGCGCGGGCTATCTGGAGAACGGCGCGACGCAGGTTTTCGTGCTGCCGGTGGATGGCGGGACGCCGCGGCAGGTGACGTTCGGCGATGCGGACATGCAAAGCCCGGAATGGCTCGACAATGACACCCTGCTGGTCTCGGGCAACGCTGCCGAAGACCGCGACATGGACCCTGTCGAAAGCGAGATCTATGCGGTGGAACTGGCGGACCTGTCGATCAAGCCGCTGACAACGCGCGACGGCCCTGACACATCCCCGGTGGTTTCGCCGGACGGCAAGACGATTGCCTATCGCGGCTTTGACGACAAGACGCTGTCCTATCAGCAGGCCGATCTCTACCTGATGAATGCAGACGGCACGAATGTGCGCGCGCTGGCCGCCGACTTTCCGGGTGATATCGGTCAGACGCAATGGACACCAGACGGCAAGAGCCTGCTGGTGCTTTCGGAAGACCATGGTGTTCTGAGCCTGTTCCGCATCGACCTGAACGGCAGGGTCACGCAAGTGATGACCGGCATTGGAGGCGGGTCGATTGGCCGTCCCTATGCTGAGGGCAGCTTCAGCGTCAGCGGCGGGCGCAAGCCGGTCATCTCCTACATGGCGGGCTTCACCGACCGGCCAGCCGAGATTGGTACTGTCGGCCTCGACGGCAAGAACGCGAAAGTGCTGACGGACCTCAACGCCGATGTCCTGCCCTATCTGGAGATGGCACGCGTGGAAGAGGTGAAGGTTGCCTCCAGCCATGACGGCAGGGAGATCGAGGCCTGGGTCGCGTTCCCGCCGGACTTCAAGGCCGATGGCAGCTTCCCGATGATCCTGGAAATCCATGGAGGGCCCTTTGCCATGTACGGACCCTATTTCGGGAGCGAGATACAGCGCTATGCGGCGGAAGGCTATGTCACTGTCTGGTCCAATCCACGCGGATCAACCGGCTATGGCGAAGACTTCGCGCTGGAGATCGACCTTGCCTATCCGGGTAATGATTATGACGACCTGATGAGCGTGGTCGATGAGATGGTGGCGCGCAAATATGTCGATCCCGAGCGCCTGTTCGTCACCGGCGGATCGGGCGGCGGCATCCTGACCGCGTGGATCGTGACGCAGACCGACCGGTTCGCGGCGGCTGCCTCGATCAAGCCGGTGATCAACTGGATGACCATGGCGCTCGCCGGTGACATCGCGCAGGTCGTGCGGCGCCACTGGATACGCGCCGAGCCCTGGTCGGACCCGGAAGCCTTCCTCAAGCATTCGCCGATCCGCTACATGGACAGGGTCGTTACGCCGACACTGGTCATGGTAGGCGAGGAAGACTGGCGCACGCCGCCATGGGAGGCCGAGCAGTTCTACACCGCGCTGAAGATGAATGGTGTTGATACCGCCTATATCCGCATACCCGGCTCGCCGCACTATATCGCCTCACGCCCGAGCCGCCTGATCGCCAAGACGGACAATATCATGGGCTGGTTCGCCAGGTATGATCCGGCGAAGAAGGACGAGAAGGAAGACGACGCTGAGGAGTAGAGCGACATGAAGGGGTGCGACCTGATCCTCAGCAGCCTGGACACTTTCGCCACGCGCGAGGGTGATCCGGCGCCGGGGATTTATGCGCGCCTGTTCGCGGCGCATCCGGAGCTGGAAGCCCTGTTCCTGATGGATACCGATGGCGGTGTGCGCGGGTCGATGCTGCAACAGGCGTTCGAATGCCTGATCGATGTAGCCGAAGGCGGGCGCATGGCCGGGGTCGTGCTCGGCGCCGAGCGCGTGAACCATGAAAGCTATGGCGTGCCGGACAATCTGTTCGACGCCTTCTTCCTGGCGATCCGCGACAGCGTGAAAGCGTCTCTTGCGGATGACTGGACGGCAGAGACCAGTGCGGCCTGGACGCGCCTTCTGGCGCGGGCAGGTCAGGCCAGCTATCGGTAAAGGCAGTCGATCACGTCCGACACAGGTGTTGCGCTCACTGTCGCCGCGCGCGTGCGTCGATGATCGAACGACAGGAGACACACAATGCCCTTTGAAAAAAGGCGCTCCCGCCGCCACCTGGCGAAACGGGAGCGCTGGCCCGCCCGGGGGGGAAATGGCGGGAAGTTCAGGCTGAAGCTGCTGACGGCGCAGTACCGGCGTCTTTCCAGTGACGGTGCAGGAGGGGAACAAGTTCATCGGGCCGCTCGCGCGGAAAGAACAGCTTGGCCCCGGGCAGGTGCACAGTGGGCCGCGCGCCGGGAATGGTGTCTTCCAGCCACGCCGCGCATTCCGGCCCGAAGAACACATCCGCAGTTCCCCAGACGATCAGGGTAGGCGCATGGAGCCGGCGCAACCTGTCCTCCACCGCCACTGTGTCGGCCGGGTTCATCGAGGCGAAGAAGCGGGTCATGAGCCCTGCCCTTTCCGGCGAGGCCGAAAGGGGGCCGAGATAGGCGGCCAGCTCTTCCTCACCCAGAATGCCGGGATCCTCGAAGCCGACCGCGAACGCCTCCCGCGCGGTGGCGGGATCCTTGCCCAGTTCGCCTGCGACGGCGGCGAAGCCCTGCTGCGCGATCATCTGTTTCATCGGCTTGATCGGCTCTGGCGGCCACATGTCATGCACATCGCAATTGGTCAGAACCAGGCTGTCGATACGCTCGGGGTGATTGGCCGCGAAAATCTGCGCGATGCCGCCGCCGCTGTCATTGGCGACGAGGCGACAGGACCCGATGCCAAGTGCGGCGCAGAATTCTTCCAGCATACGGGCATTGGCGGCGAAAGAGACATCCTGATCCGCCGGGGTTTCGGTTGCGCCATGGCAGAGGATGTCCAGTGCAATGCAGCGATACTCCCCTGCCAGCCGCTCCATGACAGGGCGCCAGAGCAGCCCGTTGAGGAAGACCCCGTGAACGAACAGGACGACCGGCCCCTCCCCCATCTCCACATAGGCAATCCGGCCTGAGGGCGTTTCGACATATCTGCGGTGGTCCAGAAATGTGGCAATATGCATTTGCGATTCTCCCATTGCCCCGCCCAGAACACTTCTGCAGCGGGAATGTTGATCTTGCCGACCAATAGTCTGTAACTTACAGACCAATGGTCGGTTACACAAGAGGTTTCATGCCGCCTGAAAAAACCACGCAAAAAGCCCGGAGCGACAGCGCCCGCGCCAGCCTGCTGAAGGCGGGACGGGCGCTGTTCGGAAGGGACGGCTTCATTTCAACGGCAGTGAACGACATTTCCGCCGCCGCAGGCATGTCGAAAAGCGGCCTGCTGCATCACTTCCCGTCGAAAGCAGCACTGTTCGAAGCCGTGTTCGAGGAAGAGGAAATGCGGCTCGTGGCGCGCGTCGCCGCCGAAGCGGGCGGCGCGCCGAATGCACGCGAGCGCATGCGACAAGGCGCGCGGGCGCTGCTCGACGCACTGAATGACGCGATGTCACGTCAGATCGTGCTGATCGATGGACCGGCCGTGCTCGGCTGGGCCGTCTGGCGCCGGATCGAGGGAGACCACGGGATCGCCCTGATCGAGGCAACGCTGAGAGAGGCACAGGCAGAAGGCAGCCTCGCCCGCCTGCCCGGCAGCGCCTTTTCCCGCATGTTCCTCAGCGCGCTGCATGAAGGCGCCTTCAGCATCATCGAGGATGAAACGCAGCGACCCGCCGTGGAGATCATGCTCGATCAGATGATCGAGGGCCTGTTTGACCGGGGCTGATGGCGTGCGCAGGGGGACGTGACGCTGTAGAGCCGCGAGCCCAGGGGCCAGCGCCTAGCGGGGGCGATGCTCCGTGCCCTGCCCGGCCGTGATGAAGACGGCGGTCGCGCTTTCCGGCACGTCGGCGATGTGCCAGACACCGGGCGGGTTGATGGCATACTCGCCGGGCGACAGGGTGACGGATTGCGTGCGCCCGTCCGGGTATTCCTGGTGCAGGGTCATGTTGCCGGCGGTGCAAAGCACGATCTCGGCGCCATGCGGGTGGACTTCCCAGCCGGCCCAGTCCCCGGTGAACGTGTGCATGGACACCAGACGTCCCTCGATGCCGTCATTCGGATGCAACTCGCCATAGCGCTCATACCATTCCATGCCGCCCGTCATTTCCGGCAGGATGTGCGCCGAGGCCCCGAGGCCAAGATGGACGGGGTACTTGCTGAGCTGTCTGGGCGTGGTCATGCGGGCCTCCTTATGGAAGCAGACTAGCATTGCCGACCGGGCAATCAACTTTTCCAGACCGCCCTGAATGACGTCACCTGGACGTCAGGCCTTTGCGACCTGCCCGGGACGCAGGCCCGTCCAGCGATGGAAGGCGCGGGAGAATGACGAGGGATCAGAGAAACCGATGAGATAGGCTGTCTCGTTGACCGAGACTTTCTCGCCGGAAAGGTAATGCAGCGCCATCGTATGGCGCAGGGAATCGAGCAATGCGTCAAAGCTGGTGCCTTCGGCCTTGAGCTGGCGGTAGAGGGTCTGACGGCTGATGCCCATGCGCGCGGCAACGCTGTCCATCGTCACGTCACCGGTGTGAAGGACCGGCAGGATGATCGCCTCGACGCGCGCGGCCACGCCCTGCGCCGCATCGAGCGATTTCATCAGTTCGTCGGCCCGCGCGCTGAGCGAACCAAAGACGTAGCGCGGCGTCTTCGACAGGCGCCGCGTGAAGAAGGCCTCCGTGATCTCCATGGCATTGCGACTGGCGCCAAAGGTGACTGGCACGCCGAGCATGCGCTCATAGTGATCGGCATGGGCCGGAGCGGCATGGGTGACTTCGGCAGAGCAATAGAGCGGTGTGTTCGGAAAATAGTACCGGGTGCCACAGATGAAGCGGCCAAGAGTCGACTCGGTGAGTTCCGGAAATTCGTTCGGGTTCCTGCGCGTGTCGATGATGAACGCGCGGCTGCCTTCCCGCGAAATCACGAACCGGTCGCCATCCGATGGCGCTGTCGTGTCAATGACAAGACGTCCGTAGCGGTTCATCTGGCGAAATGCTTCCGGCATGTCTGACGCCGCGTGACTGATCAGCCCGACAATCGTGAGATCATCGAAGCGTATGGTCGAGCCGAACAGGAGCCCCAGCGTGGGTTCGCCGGACAATTCCTTTCCGGCGCGCATCAGGGTCTTGAAGGCGGTCAGCGCAATGCGTTTATCCGGATCGGCGAGGTCTGCGCCAGTGATGCCGGCACGCGCCAGCAGGGTCTCGCGCGGCGCACCGTGCGAGACGGCAAGATCAAGCAGGCCCGAGGCATAGCCGGCAGACACCGTGGCCCTGGCCGTCATCGGAAAGCCGCCTGATTGTTACTGTGCGTCATGATAATGTCGCCAAGTGTCATGGGGGCAGCCTCGCCCGTCCGGTAAGTTGTCGCAAGACCTATACCAGCCGGAGTGAACACGAAATGACCGATAGCGCCGCCACGACGCGTTCGCGCCCCCTGATTGATCCACGCAAGGCATTGTCCTTTGCGGGCGCCCTGTGGTTCGTATCGGCCGCGATCGGCCAGCTGGCCTTCGTGATCCATATCGCTGCGCAGTATTACGTCTCGACGTTTCGGGGTGACTTCGAACGGATGGACGAAGGCGTGATCTACGGCTTCATCAGCGGCGATTTGCTCGGCAATGCCCTGTTCCTGTCGCATGTGCTTCTGGCCTTCTGGATTACCGCGAGCGGGCCGTTGCAATTCATCCCGCAGGTGCGCAACCGGTTCCGGACCTTCCATCGCTGGAACGGACGCTTCTACCTGACCGTCGCGCTGCTCACCAGTTCCGGCGCCCTGATCCTCTCCTATCTTCGCCCGCATTTCGGGTCGCTTGCCCTGCTGTTCGTCAATACAGCCGATGGCGTGCTGATCATTGCGTTCGGATGCCTGGCCCTGAGGGCTGCACTGAAGCGGCGTTTTGACGACCATAAGCGATGGGCGCTGCGCCTGTTCATCGTGGTCAGCGGCGTGTGGTTTTTCCGGCTTGGGTACGGGTTCTATTTCTTCATCACGGCAGGAGAGATGCCCGGATCGCACAATCTGTCCGGCCCTGCGGACATTGCGGTCGCCAGCACCTGGATTGTCGCGCTGGCCGGACTGGAACTCTACCTGTCTGCCCAGAGACGCCCATCAGGCGGCCTGAAGATGGCAGCCGCCGCAATGACCATCGCGGCGGCTGGAGCTGTTCTGGTGAGCAGTTATTTCGCTGCCCATATGTTCTGGCTGCCAACACCGGCCGCCTAGGCGCTGCGCTTACGCCCGCGCCGGGACCCTAGTAATCCGGGTTCGACTTGGCGTGGCGTTTGCGCTCGTGCGTGTCGAGATAGATCTTGCGCAGCCGGATATTGCTGGGCGTGACTTCGACCAGCTCGTCGTCGGCGATATAGGCCAGCGACTTTTCCAGCGTCATCTGGATCGGCGGCGTGAGGCGGACGGCCTCGTCGCTGCCCGATGCGCGCATGTTGGTGAGCTTCTTGCCCTTCAGGACGTTCACTTCCAGATCATTGTCGCGCGTGTGCTGGCCAATGATCATGCCGGCATAGACCTTGTCGCCCGGATTGATAATCATCGGACCACGGTCTTCCAGGTTCCACAGCGCGAACGCCACGGCCTCACCCTGCTCCATCGCGATCAGCACGCCTGTGTGGCGGCCCTGGATGCGACCCTTGTGCGGGGCGTATTCGTGGAACACGCGGTTCATGATGGCGGTGCCGCGCGTGTCGGACAGGAGTTCGCCCTGGTAGCCGATCAGGCCGCGTGTCGGCGCGTGGAACACCATGCGCGTACGTCCAACGCCGGACGGGCGCATGTCGAGCATATCGGCTTTGCGTTCCGACAGTTTCTGCACGACGATACCGGAATGCTCGTCATCAACGTCGATCACGACTTCCTCGATTGGCTCGAGTTTCTCGCCGTTCGGGCCTTCCTGCATGACGACCTGTGGGCGCGACACGCCGAGTTCAAAGCCTTCGCGGCGCATTGTCTCGATCAGGACGGCGAGCTGGAGTTCACCGCGACCTGACACGGTGAAGGCTTCGGCGTCAGTGGCGCGGTCGACTTTGAGCGCGACATTGCCTTCGGCTTCCTTGACGAGGCGGTCCCAGATGATGCGGGAGGTCACTTTCGTGCCCTCTGTGCCGGCATAGGGGCTGTCATTGACGCGGAACGTCATGGAAATGGTCGGCGGATCGATCGGCTGGGCTTCGATCGGCGTCGACACGGCCGGATCGCAGAACGTGTCGGCGACGTTGGCCTTGGTCATGCCGGCGAGCGAGACGATGTCGCCTGCGACGCCTTCGTCGACCGGAATGCGCTCGAGTCCGCGGAAGGCGAGGACTTTCGAAATGCGTCCCTGCTCGACGAGCGAACCGTCACGGGCAAGCACCTTGACCTGCTGGTTCGGCTTGACCGTGCCGGACGTGATGCGGCCGGTCAGGATGCGGCCGAGAAACGGGTCGGACGAGATCGTGGTGGCGAGCAGGCGGAAGGGGCCTTCCTCGACTTTCGGTGTCGGCACATGATCGACAACCATCTGGAACAGCGCGTCCATGTTGGTAGTCGGGTTTTCGTATTCGGTGTTCATCCAGCCCTGCTTGGCCGAACCGAAAAGGATCGGGAATTCGAGCTGCTCCTCGCTGGCATCCAGATTGGCGAACAGGTCAAAGACTTCATTGATGACCTCGTCCGGGCGGCGTTCGGGCTTGTCGATCTTGTTGACGGCCACGATGGGACGCAGGCCGACTTTCAGGGCCTTGGAGACCACGAACTTGGTTTGCGGCATCGGGCCTTCCGAGGCGTCGACAAGAACGATGGCACCATCAACCATCTGGAGGATACGTTCGACCTCGCCGCCAAAGTCGGCGTGCCCGGGCGTATCAACGATGTTGATGCGGTAGCCATTCCATTCGACCGAAGTTGTCTTGGCGAGGATGGTGATGCCGCGCTCGCGCTCGATATCGTTGGAATCCATTGCGCGCTCGACGGTTTTTTCGTTCTCGCGATAGGTGCCGGACTGTTTGAGCAGTTCGTCCACGAGCGTGGTCTTGCCGTGGTCGACGTGGGCGATAATCGCGATATTGCGCATTTTCTCGATGGACTGGGACATAGGAATGATAGGCTTTCGGGAGGAGGAATCGGGTGTCTGGAGCGCGCCCTACCCGAATATGCGGGTTTTGACTATGGGGGATGGGCAGGATCGCTTGTGGCGGGTAAGCAATTCCCATCTCTCATCAACCCGGTAGTGTCCTGAACCATGACAAATTCAAACGATATGCCGCTGGCGGCAAAGCCTCTCGACCGCGCCGCGCATCGCCGCACAGACGAAGCCTGGCTCGAGACCGCCAAGCAGCAGGACGATGTCCTTTTCTTCCTGATGCGCAAGGGCGAACCCTTTGTCGAAAAGCGCGGCCTGTTCTGGATGGGACCGGAAGCGCGCAAGCTGTCGCCGGCTTCCCCCACCGTGTTCATGGGTGAAGACAAGCAGGGCACGCCAGTGTTTGCTCTGAACCTGCCCGATGCATTCGACCTGGATGGCTCGCTGATTGCGGGGGCCGGCACGTTCACCGAATTCCGCATGGCCGCCGGCGCGCTGGCCGATATGGAAGCCAATCTTGTTTCGACTGCGCGCAGCGTGTTCCTGTGGCATGCAAGCCATGGCCACTGCGCCAAATGTGGCGGACGGGTCGGCATTGTCGATGCCGGGTGGAAAACCCAGTGCCCGGAATGCGGCACCGAACATTTCCCGCGAACGGATCCCGTTGCGATCATGCTGGCCGTGAAGGATGGCAAATGCCTGATCGGGCGACAGGCGATGTGGCCGGCGGGATTCATGTCGTGTCTGGCAGGGTTTTGCGAACCCGGCGAAACGATCGAGCAGGCAGCGGCGCGCGAACTGTTCGAGGAGGCGGGCATCACGTGCGATCCGGCGAGTGCGGAATACGTGGCATGCCAACCCTGGCCCTTCCCGTCTTCGCTCATGGTCGGTCTGATTCTTGAAGCTGAAAATTTCGAAATTACGCTCGACAAAAACGAGATCGACGAGGCAAGATGGATCACACGTGCCGAAGCACGCGAAATAATTTCCGGACAACATGCCGAACTTTTCTGCCCGCCAAAGATGGCAATTGCGCATCATATATTGAAGACTTGGGCACTTCGGGACGACTAGTCGTATACGGATCGCTTTTTCCGCTCGCGTCTCAGGTGAGAATCAAGAGTTGATTTCCCGCGAATCACAATATTATTGGCTTGCCACTGACAGGAGATCGGAAATGGCAATTGCAAAAAAACCTGCCGCAAAAAAACCGGCAGCAAAAAAACCAGCCGCGAAGCCAGCAGCGAAAAAGCCTGCTGCCAAACCGGCAACAAAGACTGCTACCAAGACCGCTGCGAAACCAGCTGCAAAGAAGCCGGCCGTCAAAAAGCCCGCTGCCAAAGCTGCTGCAAAGCCAGCCGTGAAAAAAGCCGCTGCAAAGCCAGCCGCGAAAAAGCCTGCTGCAAAGAAGCCGGCCGCCAAAAAGAAATAAGTCTGCGGACAAGTTTTGAAGAACGGGCGAGCATGTCTCGCCCGTTTTTTTATGGAAAATCAGGGAATTGAAGCTGTTTGATGGAACCCCCGCGCCCGCGACGAGCGCGGGGGCCATCCTGCCGGGCAGTCAATTCAAGGGCTGCCTGCCCGACCGGACCCGTACTGGCCGACCTAGAATTTCAGGACGTAGGCAACGTCGATCACATCGACCGAGTCATCATAGTCGAGATGGGTATAGCCAAGGCGGAATCCCTGGTTGGGGGCAAAGTAGTAATTGCCACCCAGGCCAAGAGCCGCAGCATCATCGTCGGCTGAGGCGGACACGCCGCCCGCCGATGCCTTGATCTCGGTGCTTACGTAACCGACCCGGCCGAACACATCAGCCTTTTCGGAAAACGGAATGCGACCCACGGCATAGGCACCGTAGGAGTTTTCCAGTTCAACGTTCGCACTGACACCGGCAATCGTCGTGGACTCGTCGGCAATGCCGATGGCCCCTTCGACTTCGGCGCCGAGGAATTCGCTGAAGTTGTAGCCGCCACGCAGCTGGACGGCACCGAGGTCGGCATCGTCCGCACTATAGTTGCCGTAACCGATCGTGCCGTAAAAGCCGGTGTCCTGAGCAAAGGCAGGCGCAGCAGCAAATGCAGCGAGAGTCATGGCCGTGGTGATTGCAAGTTTCATGGGAGGTATTCCTTTTGTTATCCCGTCTCCGGGAAACCGGAATCTAGCGATTGATTGTGGCAAGTTGGGTGAATTCGGATTCATGTTTGCTGACGGATGAAATGTGTGGCGGCCGTGCAACGGTGGCCCTTCCGGGTCTTGAGAATTCACGGAAAAAGCAGGCGGCCCACCGCAAAAACGCGGCAGGCCGTCGGCGATTGTCGATTCAGATATGTGGCGACACCTGCCTTAATGGTTAAGCGCAGACCATTCGGTATCGGCCCGGGAGATGAAACCCGGAATGTCCGCGTTCCATTTATCCTGGATGTTGGAATTGTAATTCAGGTAGAGCTTGCCATCGACAATCTTCCAGTGGCGCGCATCGCCTTTGGCATGCTTGCCCTCGGCCATCGCCCAGGCGCAGTAGCCACCATATTGCGGCGCGTAGGCGTCCGGGTCTGCCAGGAAGGCGTCACGGTTTGCAGCGCTTGAGAACAGGAAGGTTGCGCCCTTGTAATCTGCGCTGAGATTCCTGTCGCCCTTCTCCGGCGAGCCATTCCGGAAATAGGCGACGGGATCATATCCCTGCAGCGCCGTGCTGGAAAACCGCCCTGTATAGATTGCAGGCTCTGCCGATGCGGCTGGTGCAAACGCGATGGCAGGTGAGACGGCCAGCAGGGCCGCAAGAAGCAGGGCGCGAGGTTTCATGATGGTCTTCACTTTCTGTCTCGTGGAAGGAAAAGGGAAGTCGCCGGGACCTGGGAGGGAAGCTTCGAGGGGTGGGTGGGGACGCGCTCGAAGGGTGGTCCCGGCGACAGGGCAACAACTCAGACGGGGTGGATCCGGGTTGTCGCGTTCGGGGTGGCGGATGGCGCGTCAGGCAGAATGGCCGCGCGCAATCCGCCAAGAATGGACAGCAGCGTCTTGCGCCGTGCGATGAGCAGAATGAACGATCCGGTCCAGACCGTGACAGCCATGGCAAACAGGCCGCCACCATCATTGTTCGGATCGATGCCAAGTGGCGTGAACAGGTGGAAACTGACGGCCCCGCTCATCACAGCCACCGCAATCAGCGCGCCGAGTGTCTGCAGGCGGCGAAAGGCCGGGAACACGCCCAGAAGGAGCAGCGCCGAGGCCACGAGTTCAGCCGAACCGATGACATACTGGCTGAACAGTCCGGTCTGGGCGAACAGGCCACCTGCGCCGAAACTGTCTGCCCAGGCATCAAGCCGGCCAAAGATGACCTGTGTCTCCGGCGCGTTTGTGAACTTGTAGCGCAGGCTGTCCAGGAAGACCGCCGAGGCGATCAGGCTGAAAATGTGCGGTGCGTAGGTCCTGATCCTGATCAACATTGAAAACGTCCCTCACCTATTGAAGGCCTGTCCTCTCACGAACAGGCCCTTTCCGGCAAAACAAACGCCTGTGAGCACGGCCCACGATTACGTGAGCAGGCATCAGCAACTGCCCCCGCCGCAGGCGCGGGTGCACGGCGCCCAGGCAAATGGCCTGTAGGCCGGGTTCAGCGGCGTTTCGGCGACATGGTTGGTATAATTGGAGATGGTTTTCAGCGCGACGCCAAGGATGACTCCCAGAATGGCGCTTTTGTCCCATCCGGCCCTGAGGAAGACTGTGACATCGGCGTCCGACACAAAACCGCGCTGGCGCACGATGCGGCGGGTGAACAGGCGCAGGCCTTCAAGACGCGGGTCGGCCAGCGGCTGGTTGTTGCGGACGGCTTCAATGACCGTCATGTCCAGACCGGCTGCCGCAGACGCAGCCGAATGTGCCGCGACGCAGAAATGACAGGTATTTTCGATGCTCACCGTCAAAAGCACGACCTGCCGCTCCAATGGTGTGAAGCCGGCCGTATCAAAGAAGCGCGACAGGCTGAGACAGGCCTCCAGGGCCGCCGGGTTTTCGGCCAGCACGGCCAACATGTTGGGGATCATGCCATGGTCGGCCCTGACCGATTCCAGTACCGGACGCGCGGCAGCCGGCGCGGAGGCTTCGTCGTGAATGTTCAGCTTGCTCATGGTCGCATCATTTCTCGGTCTGGGACGGACGGGATTGGCGTTTCGTCCTCGTGAGGTGCTATTTAGACCCAATCCCCCTTCGCAGAACGCGGACAGTCCCCATATGCTTCATTCGAAATACGCATAGGAGACACCGGGGTGGACCGTATTGATGCCATGCGCCTGTTCATTCGCGTTGCGGATGCAGGCAGTTTTTCCAAGGCGGCGAGCGATCTCGGCCTCGGCCAGCCAACCGTTTCGCGGCGCATACAGGAACTTGAGGCCAGCCTCGACGCGGCACTTTTCCTGCGCACGACGCGCTCACTGAGCCTGACCGAAGCCGGCGACCGGTTCTACAAACGCGCCCATGACATTCTCGCGGAATATGAGGACGCTGAAGCCGAGGCGCGGGGGCTCGATCACGAGCCGGTCGGATTGCTGCGGATTTCCTGTGTGTCCTCGATGGCCCGGCTGGTGATCGGCCCGCGGATCGCCAGCTTCATGAAAATGTATCCGCATATCCGTGTCGATGTTCTGACGGACGACACCTACACTGACCTTGTCGGCGAAGGCGTGGACCTCGCGTTCAGGATCGGCACGCTGGTTGATTCAAGCCTGATGGCGAAAAAGGTGGGCGAGTCGCCGCGATCGCTCTGGGCCTCCCCGGATTACCTTGCCGCGCGAGGGACACCGCGGCATCCGCGCGACCTGGCTGAACATGACGCAGTCCTGTTCCGGCAGACGGCGACAAATGAATGGGTGCTCAGCCGCGATGGCGAGACTGTCAGCGTCAGGGTGGACGGCCGGTTCAAGGCGTCGTCGGGTGACCTGTTGCTGCAGGCGGCCCAGTCGGGTCTGGGCCTGTTCCTGGCGGCGAGCTGGCTCGTGTCTGACTGCGTGAATGATGGCAGCCTGGTGCGCGTGATGCCGGAATGGACGGCTACGCCGAGCCCGGTCCATTGCGTGTGGACGTCCGGCAAGCTGCGCGGCAAGGCGAAACTGTTCGCCGACCATATTGCCGATGCGCTGCGGTTCGAGACCCAGACCTGCTAGAAGCCTGTGGTTGGCTTGGCAGGGAACACGCCCAGGATCTTGAGTGACTGCGAAAAGAAGCCCAGTTCTTCCAGCGCGATCTGGACCGGACGCTCGTCGGGGTGACCGTCAATCTCGGCATAGAACTGGGTCGCGGTGAATGAACCGTCTATCTGGTAGCTTTCGAGCTTGGTCATGTTGATGCCATTCGTCGCAAAGCCGCCCATGACCTTGTAGAGCGCTGCAGGAATGTTGCGCACCTCGAACAGAAAGGCGGTCTTGGTCGGCCCGTCTCCGGCCTCGATCTCAGAGGGCTCGCGCGCCATGATGATGAACCGCGTCGTGTTATGGGATGCATCCTCGATATCTTCGGCCAGGATATCGAGACCATAGACCTTGGCCGCCAGACGCGGGGCGATGGCCGCGACCGACCGGTTGCCGCCTTCCGCCACTTCACGCGCCGCACCCGCCGTGTCAGCGGCGGTCACGGGCTCGATATCGTGCGCCTTGAGGAATTTGCGGCACTGGCCAAGCCCCATGATGTGGGAGCGGGCCCGGGTGATCTCCTCCAGCTTCACGCCCGGCAGGCCCATCAGCTGGAACCGGATCGGCAGATAGTGCTCGGCAACGATCTGAAGGCTTGTGGTTGGCAGCAGGTAATGAATGTCACCGACCCGGCCTGCGATCGTATTTTCGACCGGAATCATGGCGAGTTCGGCCTCGCCCTTCTCGACGGCAGTGAAACAATCCTCAAATGTGCGGCAGGGAAGCGGCGACAGGCGCGGATAGGCCTCGTTGCAGGCAATATGCGAATTTGCCCCCGGTTCGCCCTGATACGCGATGTGATTGGCCATTCAGCGTCCTTTTTCTGTCTCCAACATGCGTCGGATCGCCGCGAAGAAAGGAGAAGCGCCCCTTCCTCGCAGCCTTTATGTTGTCTGTATTCCGTTAGCGTGCCAAAAGGCGCGCGCCAAGACACATGACAAGATAGATTCGAAGGATTGCCCCAATGGGAGAACTCGGTGTCAACAAGATTCTCGGCGCGTTGCTAGCCACCGCGCTCGGCCTGATGGGCCTGCACCAGCTTTCAGCTATCGTATTCAGCCACGGTAGCGGCGCAGAACATCATGGCGACGAGCACGCGGAAGCGACCTCGATGAGCGAACAGATGTGCGCGAAGTACGCCTATTGCGTCGAAGTTGCCGGCAGCGGGGGCGGTAGCGAAGTCGTTGAAGTCGTGTTTGACCTCGGCGCAGCAATGGCCAGCGCGGATGCCGCAAGAGGCGAGCGCGCGTTCAAGGCCCAGTGTGCGACCTGCCACACCATTAACGAAGGCGGCGCCAACGGAACCGGCCCGAACCTTTACGGCGTTGTTGGCGCGGCCAAGGCAGCCCATGCCGGATTTGCCTATTCGGCAGCACTTTCCGGTATGAGCGGCGACTGGTCCTATGAGAACCTGAACGCCTGGCTGGAAAACCCCTCCGCCTATGCCCGTGGCACGTCGATGTCTTTCGCCGGCCTGCGCCGCGATCCGGACCGGGTCAATGTGATTGCCTACCTGGCCGCCAACTCCCCGAACGCCCCGGCAGCGCCTGCGCCACTGCCCGCGTCTGATGAAGACCCTGCTGCGGAAGGCGAAGCTGCACCGGCCGAAGGTGAAGCTGACGCACCCGCAGATGCGGCGGAAACGGAAGCTGTTGAAGGTGAAGCCCCTGCTGAAGAGGCCGCTGAGGCACCTGCAGCCGAGGCGGAAGCTGAGGCCGCGCCCGCTGAGGCACCTGCAACCGAAACACCGCAAGACTAGGCGACGGGGTCAGCCATCCAGTGGGGCACCTGCCCGGCGAACTGTTCACGATCAATGCGCCGGGCCCCGACGGGCTCGGCGTATTGCGTTTTGATCCTGACAATTGCCTGATCCAGGGGTTCGCGGGCCACGGCCATATGCCAGGCATTGGCGTGCAGAAGGTGATGGGCATCCGTCATGATTCCGACATGGCCTTTCCAGAACACGAGGTCGCCCCGCCTGAGGGCGCCTGAGACCTTCCAGTCGGCAATGTCATCGCCTGCCCAGGAAAATTGCATGTCGCTGTCACGCGGCAGGAGCGTGCCTGTGGCCTCGAACGCCTGCTGGGTCAGGCCCGTGCAGTCGAGGCCGAGACTGTCACGTCCGCCCCACAGGTAGGGGGTATGAAGGTAGCGTTCAGCAACAGCAACCGCGTCGGTTTCCAGCGTGTCCAGCGGTGCCAGGTGGCGCGCATGAACCCAGCCAACCTGTTCAGAGCGGGCATAGTCACCGTCCTGCCCCGTGATCGTGAGCTGGGCACCAAGGCTGAGCGTGGCATTTACGGGCGACTTGAGGTCCGGAGCGGCATAGGCAAACGTCCGAAGGGCCGAGACCTTGTGGGTCGGCGTCGTGATCGCGGGCGACAGCGAATCAGTGGTCACCCAGCCGACATAATGGTCGCGCCGGCACCTGACCCGCGACCAGGCGCCGTTCGTGTCGAAAACATCGAGGATCTCGCCGAGCAGGGCCTGCGTCGCGAGCCGCGCTGACGGATCAGGCGCCTCGCGGATAGCGGCAGAGGCCACCACAACCTGCGCAGGCCTCGCTGCCCCTGAAGGGCGCGCCAGTCGGCTGTCAGTCAATTCAGGCATGCGCATCGCCCCGGCAGGAAGGCGCCTAAGCGGCTGCGGAGGACTTTCCGCCGCGCCGTGGCGTCAGATCTTCTTCACTTTCACCTGAAGCTGCGGCCAGAACAAGGCCGGCAAAGGCCCGAAGATAGGTCATTCCGGCGGGCGTCCGCTCGATGAAGATGTTGCGCAGGTCGTTGTCATCCTTGACGCGGCGGATGAAATCCAGCCTGGACAGGGTGTCCAAGGCGCGCGTGACGGCGGGTTTTGCGATGTCGAGATGGTCTGCCAGGCCGCGCACGGTGTGCGGGCCGGGCGAGAGCGCGATCGTCATCAGAATGGCCTGCTGGCGCGCCGTCAGATCCGGCGCGTCTGAACGCACCGAAGCGGTGACCGCCCGACGCCAGAGTTCCAGTCCGCCGCGTTCCGACAATTCCATCCATCATTCCTCTCGATTCGCCTCAGAAACGAATCTCGGGTGATTTGCATGACCCGTCTAGGCCGGAAACGGGCGTTAACTGCTTGCCCCTTCACATTCGGTGCAAAACACACGACATTGCCCTCATGGCCAATGCGCATACCCATGATCACGTTCACGCCAACACGCCCTGCAGTCCGCAGGATGTGGAGACGTTCCTCAACGACGCCGAGGCGCTGGTGATGCGCCAGGGCGCGCGGATGACCCGTATCCGCCGCAAGGTTTTGCGGCTGCTGCTGGAGAGCGCCGAGCCGGCCAAGGCGTATGACCTTCTGGCGAACCTAGACGGAGAAGGATCGGCCAAGCCGCCGACCGTGTACCGCGCGCTCGATTTCCTCCAGGAGTCGGGCCTTGCCCACAAGATCGAGAGTCTGAATGCGTATGTCGCGTGCGGCCATACGAGCCACAGCCATTCGGCAGTGTTCCTGATCTGTGACACATGCGGCGGCGCAGAGGAATTGCACGCCGTCGCAACCAATGAGGCATTGCAGGCCGAGACGATAGCAGCCGGATTCAAAATGACACGCGCAGTCGTCGAAGTGCGTGGCTCCTGCCGGGACTGTAACGCGTGATCACACTCTGGCGGGGAAGTTGCAACCAGTGGGATTGCGACGAGATGGGGCACATGAATGTGCGCCTCTATGTCGAAAAGCAGATGGAAGGGCTTGCCGCGTTCAGCCATGAACTGGCCATGCCGCATGCTTTCCAGGAAGATGCACCATCGACCCTCGTACCGGTGGATCAGCATGTGCGCTTTATCCGCGAAGTGCTGCCCGGACGCCCGATCAGCATGAATGGCTGTGTGGTGAGCGTGGGGACGAATGACGCTGTCTTCTATCAGGAACTGCGCCACCATGATGGCGCCCTGTCAGCCTCCTTCCTGACGCGTGTGGTGCATATCGACACCAAGGGACGCGAAGCCTTTCCCTGGAGCACACGGGCCCGCCTGGCCCTGGAAGCCCATGTCGATACGCCGCCCGCCGAAGCAGCGCCACGCTCATTCGATCCTGATGCGCCCGCGCTTGCGACCGAAGACATCCGTATCGAGACACCGCGTGAACTGGGCATCCCGCTGATCGGAAAAGGCGTGGTTCCGCTGCATCATATCGACGTCAACGGGCGGATGGCGCCGGGCTGGATCATCGGGCGGATTTCCGACAGCGTTCCGAACCTTCTCTATGACTGGCGCAAGCAGGTAGCCGAGGCCGCTGGCGGACGCCGGATGGGCGCGGCTGTGCTGGAAAACCGGCTGCGCTACCATCGCTGGCCAAAAGCTGGTGACGCGTTCGAAATCCATACGTCGCTGGGTGGGACAGCCGAGAAGACGCACTCGCTGGTCCACTGGATGATGGACCCGGAGACCGGCCTGCCGTGGGCAACAAGCCAGGTTGTGGCGATCACGCTGGACCTGGACGCGCGCAAGGCGATCCCCTCGCCACCGCAAATGCTGGAAGACCTTGAACGGCTCGCACCGCGCGGCCTGTCGCTTTAAAGATACTCAGCCATGATGTCCGCGATGCGGGGAATGTCGGCCTGGCGCAGGCCAGCAATGTTGATGCGGCCGGATGCCGGCAGGTAGAGGCCGTGCTTTTCGCGCATGTCCTGCGCTGCGTCTGGCGTGACCGGGATCTGGCTGAACATGCCATTCTGCTCGGCCAGCGCCGCCAGACGGTTCGAACCGGTTTTCGCCACAAGGGCGTCTGACAATGCCTTGCGAAGGGCGATCATGCGCTCACGCATTTGCGTCAGTTCCGCTTCCCACTCGGCGCGCAGGGCCGGGTCGCCGAGAATCGTGGCGACAATGGCTGCGCCATGGGCCGGCGGCATGGAATAGCTGGTGCGCGAAATGTCGGCCACATGCGTCATGACGGCGTCAGCGGCCCGCTTGGTATAGGCCTGGCCAAGGAAGCACCCGGTGCGTTCGCGATAGAGGCCGAAATTCTTCGAGCAGGAATAGGAGACCATCGAGTCTTCGGCGATCTTGAGGAAGAGGCGCGCGCCTTCCATGTCGCTCTCAAGGCCGCCGGCAAAGCCGTGATAGGCAATATCGAGCATGGGAATGACGCCGCGCTCGACGGTCAGCATGGCCAGATCGATCCATTGCTGAACGCTGAGGTCGATGCCGGTGGGATTGTGGCATGGCCCCTGGATGATGATGCCGTCACCGCGCCGTGTGCCGGCGAGGCTGGCCATCAGGCTTTCGAAATCAACGCGTCCCGTTTCGGCGTCTGCATAGTCATATTCGGCAACGTCGAGGCCTGTATTCCTGACGAGGTTGGAATGGTTCGGCCAGGTCGGGCGGCTGAGCCAGACGGTTTTCACGCCGAGCCGCTTCATCAGGCCAACGCCAAGATAGAGCGCACCACAACCGCCGGGCGTTGTCATGGAAACCAGGCGCCCCTTCTCGATGAGATGCGAGCTGTCGCCGAACACGAAGCGTTCAATGGCGTCGCAGAATTCCGGATTGCCGCGCGGACCTTCATACACTTTCGTGGTCTGCTGCTTCAGGATGATCGCCTCGGCCTTGGCGACGGCGGACATGACCGGCGTGTGACCCATATCGTCCTTGTAGACACCGACGCCAAGATCGAACTTCTCCGCGCGCCTGTCTTCGCGATAGGCTGTCATGAGGCCGAGCAGCGCGTCAGAAGGCAGCGCGTTGAGGGATTCGAATGCGGGGTTCATGGCATGTCCTAAGGGATGGATAGTTTCAAACGAAACCAATAGAGCCTGATACACACTCAGGCAACATGGCGCGGACGTATTGCGTGGGCACTCTTGCACACAATCCTGATGTGCCCGATGCAATGGCCCAGCTGAAAACACTTATCAATGGGAGTTCGACCATGCCTGCCTATGTCATCCTGATCAGAGAGCGCATGCGCGATGAAGACGCCATGGCCCGCTATGCCGAAGCTGCCAGGGCTGCGCGCGGCGATCACCAGATCACGCCACTGGCCTTCTATGGCGCACATGAGGTGCGTGAAGGTGCCGACGCGGACGGCGTGGTGATCCTGAGCTTTTCGGACATGGACGCCGCAAAAGCCTGGTATGACAGCCCGGAATATGCAGCAGCACGGGAACACCGGCATCAGGCCGCCGATTACCGGGTGATTTTCGTCGAAGGCGTCTAGCGCCTTCAGTCGACGAGCGTTGCTTCCGTCCTGGACTTCACCTCGTCCATGGTCACGCCCGGTGCCAGTTCGATCACCTTGAGGCCGCCGGGCACGACGTCCATGACGCAGAGATCGGTAATGATGCGGTCAACGACATTCTTGCCTGTGAGCGGCAGGGTGCACGTTTTCAGCACCTTGGTCTCGCCCTTCTTGTTGGCATGGTCCATGACGACGACGATGCGCTGCACGCCGGCCACGAGGTCCATGGCGCCGCCCATGCCCTTGACCAGCTTGCCGGGGATCATCCAGTTGGCAAGGTCGCCATTCTCGGCCACTTCCATCGCGCCAAGGATGGCGAGGTTGATGTGGCCGCCGCGGATCATGGCGAAGCTCATGGCGCTGTCGAAGAAGCTGGAGCGCGGCAGCGTGGTGATCGTCTGCTTGCCGGCGTTGATGAGATCGGCGTCTTCCTCGCCCTCATAAGGGAACGGGCCCATGCCGAGCATGCCGTTTTCCGACTGGAGCGTGACGTCGACTCCGTCGGGAATGTGGTTCGCCACCATGGTGGGGATGCCGATGCCGAGGTTCACATAGTAACCATCGTGGAGTTCTTTCGCGGCGCGCGCCGCCATGTCATCGCGTGTCCAGGGCATCAGATGCTCTCCCGCTTGCGCACGGTGCGCTGTTCAATCCGCTTTTCGAAGCTGCCTTTGATGAGGCGCTGCACGAAGATGCCCGGCAGGTGGATTTCGTCTGGGTCGAGATCGCCCGCAGGGACGATTTCCTCGACTTCGGCAATCGTCACCCTGCCCGCCATGGCCATGTTCGGATTGAAGTTGCGCGCCGTCTTGTTGAAGATCAGGTTGCCTTGCGTGTCGGCCTTTTCGGCCTTCACGAGCGAGACATCCGCCACGAGGCCGGTTTCGAGAATATAGGTCTCGCCGCCAAACTCGCGGTGTTCCTTGCCCTCAGCGACCAGCGTGCCGACGCCGGTTTTGGTGTAGAAGCCGGGAATGCCTGCGCCCCCTGCCCGGCAGCGCTCGGCCAGCGTGCCCTGGGGGTTGAATTCAAGCTCAAGCTCGCCGGAGAGATACTGGCGCTCGAATTCCTTGTTCTCGCCGACATAGGATGAGATCATCTTCCTGATCTGGCGGGTTTCGAGCAGCAGGCCGAGTCCGAAGCCGTCAACGCCCGCATTGTTCGAGATCGCGGTGATCTCCTTCACGCCACTGTCGCGCAGGGCCGCGATCAGGTTCTCCGGAATGCCGCAAAGGCCAAAGCCGCCGCACATAACCGTCATGCCGTCAAACGTGAGGCCCGCAAGGGCTTCAGTTGCGTTCTTGTAGACCTTGCTTGCCATCAGGCCGGTATCACTTTCTGCTCGATTGCTCCGAAAATCGAATGGCCCTGGCCATCCAGCATTTCGATGCGTACCACATCGCCCGGCGACATGAAGGGGGTCAGGTCAGATTTTTTCAACAATTGTTGAATCATGCGGATTTCCGCAATGCAGGAATAGCCGCGACCGCCCTCACTGACTGGCTTGCCGGCGCCGCCATCGGCATCCTTGTTGGACACGGTGCCTGAGCCGATGATCGTTCCGGCGCTGAGCGGGCGGGTTTTCGCCGCATGGGAGACAAGGCGCGCGAGGCTGAACGTGGCGTCCTGCGCGGCTTCGGCGCGGCCGAAAGGCTCGCCATTGTAATCCACGCGCAGCGGCAGGTGGACGAGGCTGTCCTTCCAGGCATCGCCGAGTTCGTCAGGCGTGACGGCTACCGGACTGAAGGCGCTCGGCGGCTTGGACTGGAAAAAGCCGAAGCCCTTGGCGAGTTCGCCTGGAATGAGGCCACGCAGGGACACATCATTGCACAGGAGGATGAGCTTGATATGGCTGGCTGCATCCTTCTCCGACACGCCTGCGGGCACGTCATCGGTGATGACGGCGATCTCGCCTTCCATGTCGCAGCCCCAGCTCTGGTCGGCGAGCGGGATATCATCGCGCGGGCCGAGGAAGGCATCCGAGCCGCCCTGGTACATCAGCGGATCATCGTAGAAGCTTTCCGGCACTTCGGCGCCGCGCGCGGCGCGGACGAGTTCGACATGGTTGATATAGGCCGAGCCATCCGCCCACTGGTAGGCACGCGGCAGCGGGCTTTCGCAATCATGCTCGTGGAAGCGGAACGTGGGGACAGAACCGATCTCGACCTGCCCGGCCAGTTCGGCGAGCTTCGGCGCATAGACGGCCCAGTTATCGAGCGCAGCCTGCAGCGTGGGCACGATGCGCGCGGCATCTGTGCATTTCGTGAGGTCTTTGGAAACGACGACAAGGCGGCCATCGCGGGCGCCGTTCTTGAGGGTGGCGAGTTTCATTCTGCATCTCCGCTGCGTATCAGGAAAAAGAGTGTGTTCAAGGCATCCGAATTGGCAAAGCCGATATCGGGCAGGCTGTCGCCATTCAGATCCCCCACTGCGAGATCGTAAGTGTCTTCGTTGCCGGGTAACAGGGTTCGCTGCGGCAGGCCGTCGGTATTGATCACGACCGCGTTTTGTCCCTCATTGGCGAAGATGGCATCCGGGCGGCCATCACTGTTGAGATCGGCCACGCGTACACCCTGTGACACCTCTTCCTCCGGACCTATCAAGACCGCTTTCGTGAACTTGCCGCCCTCGTTCAGGAACACCCGGTTCGCGCCGGACAGGATCGCTGTGACGAGATCAAGGTCACCATCGCAATCCCAGTCGGCAAGTGCCACGGAACGGGACTCCCACGCTGCATCGCCGACCAGAACCGGAGCGGCGAAACCGTCGCCCTCGCCGAGGAGGACCGCGAGCGTTGCGCCGCCGCGCAAGGCCAGCACAATGTCTGCCTCATCGTCGCTGTTCAGGTCACCGCTGGTGATACCAACCGCTGGCAGGCCCGGTAGCGGAAGCGTCCTTGCGTCCGGTCCGAGCGGTCCGAAGGCAATGAAGGAGCCACCCTTGCGGTCTGCGATGATGAGATCAGCAGCTCCGTCCTTGTTCAGGTCTGCAGTCGCACAGCCGCGCGCCGCGCCAGCCTCTCCAATCTCGCCGGTTGCCGTCAAATTCCCTGCACCACCATTTCGGAATACGGCGACGGGCGACCAGTCGCGCGGAACGAGCAGGTCCATGTCGCCATCATTGTCGATATCAGCCAGGCAACCGCCATAGCCTGTCGTGCGCCAGTCGCCGATCTCGGCGGCCATCGGGAAGCGGCCTTTTCCATCATTGAGCAGCAGCATGTCCGCAACGGGCCAGTGACGGCCATTCACTGACACAATATCAAGATCCCCGTCACCGTCGAAATCGGCAAAGCTGATACCGGCACTGAAATCATCTTCCCCACCGAACCAGTTGAACTCCTCAATATGGGTCAGGCTGTCAGTGTCTGTGAGAGGTATGACCAGCCGGTCAGCGTACGCGGGGGGCGATGCAAGCGCAGCGAACAGAACTGAAATACCCAAGGCGGTGCCATACTTCAGCGTGGCGGGTTTCATGCGCTCTCCTGTTGCCTCAAACGTCCTCGCTCTCAGTGAAGGACGAGGGCGGGCTCCCTGAACCCTGTTCTATGGCACAATGCCTGCCGCGCGTCCTTCGACTTCGCCCGGGATGAGCGGCTTGTGGGACTTAATGGCTCTCAGTTTCGATCTTCTCGTGCAGCCAGGCGGCGTGGCGCGGGGCTTTCTTCGTCCGGCTCCATTCTTCCAGCATCTCCGGCGCAACACGCTTCAACTCGGCCATTTGTTCAGGTGTGCCGGTATTGCAGGCCAGTTCCAGACGGTGGCCATTGGGATCGAAGAAATAGATCGAGCGGAAAATGCCGTGATTGGTTGGGCCGATGACGTCGAGCCCGTGTTCCTCGGCGCGCGCCCTGGCGGCATGGAGATCGTCCATCGTGGCGACCTTGAAGGCGATATGCTGGACCCATTGGGGCGTGTTCTCGTCGCGGCCCATGTCCGGCTGTTCCGGCAATTCAAAGAATGCGAGCACATTGCCATTCCCGGCATCAAGGAAGATGTGCATGTAGGGGTCATAGGCGCCGGTTGAGGGCACATGGTCTTCCGCGATGGCGAGCTGGAAATCCATGCCGAGGACGTCCCGGTAGAATTCGACCGTTTCCTTGGCATCCCTGCAGCGATAGGCGACGTGGTGGACGCCCTGGAGGCTGGGCGCGTCCATCAGACCTTCTCCTCGACCTTCAGCACACCGCGCTCAACCTGATCGCGTTCCATGCTTTCGAACAGGGCCTTGAAATTGCCTTCGCCGAAGCCTTCCTTGTAGTCGCCCTTGCGCTGGATGAATTCGAAGAAGACCGGGCCGACCTGCGCCTGGGCAAAGATCTGCAGGAGGAGGCGCGGCTCGCCGCCCTCGGTTGTGCCATCGAGCAGGATGCCGCGCATCTGCAGTTCGTCGACCGGTTCGCCATGGCCTGGCAGGCGTTCGTCGAGCATGTCGTAATAGGCGGCTGGCGGCGCGGTCATGAAGGGCACGCCAAGCTTCCTGAGCCGGTCCCAGCAGGCAATGAGATCGTCGCAGATGAGCGCGATGTGCTGGATGCCTTCGCCATTGAACTCGCGCAGGAATTCCTCGATCTGTCCCTTGCCGCCTTCGCCCTCCTCGTTGAGGGGGATACGGATCTTTCCATCCGGCGCCGTGAGAGCCCTGGAGGTGAGGCCGGTATATTCGCCCTTGATATCGAAATAGCGGATCTCGCGGAAGTTGAAGAGCTTCTCGTAAAAGTCCGCCCAGTATTTCATGCGGCCGCCATAGACATTGTGGGTCAGGTGGTCGATCAGCTTGAAGCCCGCGCCGACGGGATTGCGGTCAACGCCCGGCAGGTAATCGAAGTCGATGTCATAGATCGACAGCTCGTTCTGGCCGGTGTCATAGCGGTCGATGAGATAGATGATCGAATTGCCGATGCCGCGAATGCCGGGGATGTGAAGCTCCATCGGGCCGGTACGCATTTCGACCGGCTCGCCGCCCTGTTTCAGCAGGTGGTCATAAGCCTTGCGGGCATCGCGCACACGGAAGCCCATGCCACAGGCTGACGGGCCGTGCTCGCGGCTGAAATACCAGGCCGGGGATTTTGGCTCGTAATTGGTGATCAGGTTGATGCCGCCCTGCCGCCAGAGCTCGACGTCCTTGGAACGATGGCGCGCAACCTTTGTGAACCCGATGGTCGCGAACACGTTTTCAAGGTGGCCCCTTTCAGGCGCCGAAAACTCGATGAACTCGAATCCGTCGAGCCCTGCGGGGTTGTCAAACAGGTCGGCCATGGTTCATTTCCTTTGCGAATGACGAATATAGTTTCATTTGTAACTAATGATACCGCCAAAATCAAGCCCGGAACCGGACCCCGTTAATGCCAGAACACTCCTCTAAAACGACACTGCGCCTGCGTGAGTTCCTTCCCTATCGCCTGTCGGTGCTGTCCAACACGGTGTCGGGCAGGATTGCGGACCTGTATGACCGGGAATTCGGCCTGTCAGTGTGGCAGTGGCGGGTCATGGCCGTGCTGGGCGAGAATGCGGGGATTACGGCCACGCAGATCAGCCAGGTCACGGCGATGGACAAGGTGGCCGTCAGCCGGGCTGTTTCCGGCCTGATCGACAGCGGACATGTGTCGCGCAAGGCATCCCCCGCGGATGGCCGGCGATCCATCCTCTCGCTCACCGCCAAGGGCAAGGGCATCTACGACAAGATCGTTCCGATTGCCCTGAAAGCCGAACGCGAACTGATTGCAACGCTCAGCCCGGCCGAGCAGGAACAGCTTGCGCACCTCATGGAGAAGCTGGCTCGCACCACAGAGCCCGACCGCCCGCTCTGGTAGCCTCAGCTGAGGGGCCAGAATAGCGGGATCACGAACATGGACACGGCGAACATCAATATGTTCAGCGGCAGGCCGACCCGGAGAAAATCGGCAAACCTGTAACCGCCTGCCGTATAGACCAGCGTATTGGTCTGGTAGCCGATGGGTGTCGCAAAACTGGCACTGGCGGCAAACATGACGGCGACCACGAACGGGCGCGGATCAATGCCCAGATGGGTGCCGAAGCCGATGGCAATGGGCGTCAGAAGGACTGCGGCGGCATTGTTGCTGATCACCTCGGTCAGCGTGGACGTGACCAGGTAAAGCATGGCGAGCAGGGCCAGCGGGCCGAGACGACCCATCGGTCCGGCGACAAGGTCAACGACAAGCTGGACAGCGCCTGTTTTCTCCATAGCCTGGCCGAGCGCCAGCATACCGAAGATGAGCATGAGGATGTCCCAGCGGATGGCCTGGTAGGCCTCCTGATGGTCAAGGCAACCGAGTGCGACGACCGCCGTCGCACCGATGATCGCGAGGGCGGCAATCGGCAGCACTTCCAGCGCCGCAAGGCCCATGACAAGCAACAAGGCCACGACAGCGATCCATGCCTTGTCCCGCCGCACGGACCGGTCGCTGGTGGCGGTGAGATTGTTCAGTGCGCCATCCTCGAACATCTGCCTCATGCCGGCGGCCGGACCCTCGACCAGGACCGTATCGCCGACATCCAGCCGCATCTCGTCCAGTCGCCCGGCCATGTTCTCGCCCCGCCGGTGCACGGCGATAACATAGACACCATAGAGGCGGGCAAGGCCGAGGCCGAGAAGGCGCCGACCGATCAGGCGCGATTGCGGACCGATCACCCCCTCTGCGATAATGACTTCGCTGGTCTGCACGGGTTCGAAGGCTGCCCGTTCATCCGCGGCTGCGCCGACAGCAACATGGCCCAGTTCCTTCAGGCTGAGCATTTCCGACACGGGTGACCGCAGGACAATGCGGTCGCCGCCGCGGAGGATCAGCTTGCCAAGGGACGCCTTCAGCGACACGCCTTCACGGAACACGTCGATGATCGAGAACCCGCGCTGGGCGGAAAATCCCGTTTCCGAAAGCGGCCGTCCAATCAGCATCGAGTCGATCGGAATCAGGATCTGTGCGATGAAGCGGCGCTCTTTCTGGTCTGGCAGCATGCCGGCAAGCGTGTCCCGATTGGGCAGCAGCCACCATCCGAAAACGACGAAATACAGCATGCCTGCCAGCGCAAGGATCGACCCCGCAGCCGTGATCTCGAACATGCCGAATGGTGCAAGCCCGCCGCTCTGGGCAACGCCGTCGACCAGCAGGTTGGTGGATGTGCCGATCAGCGTTGTGGTCCCGCCAAAGATCGACGCGAAGGACAGCGGGATCAGCAGCTTTGCCGGAGAGATGTTAAGCGATTTCGCAAGCCGGATCGCGACAGGGATCAACACGACAACGACCGGCGTGTTGTTGATGAAGGCCGACAGGAAGATGACCGCGAACATCATGACCAGGATGGCCAGGACGGGCGGCCAGCCGCCTGTCGCCTGCGTCACCCATCGCCCGGCCTGATCAATCACGCCTGTCCGGTCGAGCGCAGCTGACAGGACAAACATGGCGGCAATCGTCAGGGGCGCAGCATTGGAGAACACGCCAAGCGTTTCCTGAACACTCATGATGCCCGTCAGCATGAGCGTGCCCATGGCCAGGAGGGCAATCACGTCTGCCGGAAGCGACTCCCGGACAAAGCCGAAAAATACCAACGCCACCAGAAACAGGACAATGCCAATCTGCATCGGCGAAGAAGTCAGCAGCTCAAGCATGCGCGCGCGCTCCAGGATGAAACGCGATTAGACCCGAAGTGCGTTCACACGCAACGGCTCTCTTGCTGCAGGATCACATACGACCATGCAGATTTTCTAATGCAAAAAGCCTAGCTGACCCGCCGGCGCCGGGCATAAAGCGACCGCGCGACCGGGCCGTCTTCCTCGACCGTGAAGCCTTCGTACAGACGCGCGATGAAGGCCGACAGCTGGTCGCGCACTTCGTAGGGAGCTTCCATGGGCAGAAAGTGCGACGTGCCCCGGACCTGTTTCATCATCAGGTTCGGATACATCTGGATCAGTTGGGCCCGCACCTTGCCGCTGATGACGGAGGCTGAATTCGGGCGCAGGATCGTGATCGGGATACGCTTCTTCTTGACCTTGCGCATGGCGCCCCAGGGCCGGTTGCGCTGGGCAGCAAAGGTCGCAGCTTCCCAACCCGGCTCACACAGGAGACGCCAGGTCTGCTCGGCACTCTCCTGTGCTTGCTGGTCGACGCGCTCAATGCCGTCGAGCAGATAGTCGGCAAGGAAAGGCTCACGCCAGGTGCTGAAGGCGCCACGCCCGGTATAGGAGTCGAGCGCATCCCGGAATGATTTGAAGACCGGTTTGCGCTTGCGGGCCTGCCTGGCCATGCCATTGCGCGCAATCAGCATCGAGACCGGCGGAAAGACATGATTCCAGAAATAGACCTTGCGCGGCAGGATCACCGGATCGACCAGGACCAGCCCTTTCACCAGATCAGGTCGCTTGCCAGCCACCAGGAGGGCCACGCAGCCTCCCATGGAATGCCCGCCGAGCACAACACCTTGCGGCGCTTCCTTTTCCAGCCACTCGATAACGTCATCGCGATAGCGTTTCCAGGATGCCAGGCTGCGCGGCTTTGCCGGCAGGGTGGACCGGCCATGCCCGCGCATGTCGAGCGCTGCGACACGGGCCCGCAGCCCGAGGGGCGCCAGCATTGACTGATAGGTCATCGCATTGAAGCCGGTCGCATGCAGCCAGAGGGCAGCATAGGGTTTGATAGGATCGCCGAATTCGATCCCGGTCATCTCGCCGCCGGACTTCAATTCACGCTTGATTCTTCGCATCAGGTTCGGTTCCCGAACACGCGGCGCAGGATCTCGCTGGTACGCGCGACCGGATTCTCGCGAATCTTCTTCTCTTCTTCGGCGACGTAAAGAAAGATGCCATCGAGGCCAAGGCCAACTGCGTGATTTGTCAGGTCGGCCTGCAAATTGCTGGTCACACCGCCGAGCCCGTACTGGCTGGCCGCTTGTTCAAGCGAGGTAAATGCGCCCGACTGTGCCAGTGACTGGCGCACATAGGGCGTGAAGGAGGCCCGCAGCTGGGTCTGGGTGCGGGCGCGCAGGAAATCTGTCGCGGCTGTGTCGCCGCCATTCAATATCTGGAGGGCGTCATTGATCGTGATCGACCTCACGGCGCCAAGGATGAGGCTCCTGGCTTCCGGCACGGCGGCTTCTGCCGCACGGTTCATGCGCAGCTCAAGATCATCAAGCGGCGCACTTGCCCCGACGCGCGCAAGGTTAGTCTGGATATCGCGATAGGTTTTCGGAAGCGGGATACGGATGCGCGGATCGCCGAAATAGCCATTGGTCCTGCCAAGCTGGGAGGCCACAATGTTGGTGCCGACAGTCAATGCTTCGCGAAGGCCGGCATCAATCTCGGCCTGGGACAAGGCGCCCTGACCTGCGGGGGAGCCGGCGACGCCACCAAGGATCGTGCCCAGTTCGCCCGGGATGGTTGTTGTTTCGCAACCCGCCGGTACGAGCGCCAGTGCAAGCGCGCCGAACATCAGTTTCCTCATGGCCCTCTCCTCTACGTCCTTCCCCTGTCCCAGGCGTGACCCTACAGGACGCCCCATGCGAATAGAAGGGACAAGAACATGGCTGCGGCATCAAAGCCGGACCTTACCATCATGTCATGACAAATCATTTGACCACATCTGTAGTCTTGTATTACGACTACGGTTGTAGTCCATTCTGGAGAGAGAGTCGGAATGAAAATATCAGCCGCAGAACTCGAAGTGCTCAGCATACTGTGGGAGCAACCCGGTATTGCCGCCACGGATGTACACACCGCACTGGCCAATGACAAGGACTGGACCAGCCGTACCGTCAAGACACTTCTGGCCCGCCTGGTCGAAAAGGGCGCCGCCCTGACTCAGGAGGATGGTCGCCGCTACCTCTATTTTCCTGCAATCGACGAAGAAGCCTACAAGGCCAAGGCGGCGGGACAATTTATCGACCGTGTTTTTTCAGGCCGGGCAGCACCGCTTGTCGCCTATCTGGCCGACAGCCGCGGATTGACACCTCAAGACATCGCAGAGCTTGAAAAACTCCTGGGGGACCTCAAGAAATGATTACCGATTATCTGACGCTCGACCCGAAATCGGTTATCGAAACCGTTCTGGCCGTTTCCGCCCTGATCATTCTGGTCCTGGTGACCCGCAAGGCTGTGGCACGCGAATTCGGCCCCGGCATTGCCTATGCGCTCTGGCTTATTCCGTTGGCGCGGCTGATCCTTCCGCCGCTGCCGAACGGCATGTCCTGGGTCAGCCTTCTTGGCCTTGCTCCCAGCGTCTCGCTGGCGAAAGCTGCAGGTGAGCCGCCGGCTGCATTGACTGAAATGCCCCTGTTCATGGAAGCCCCCGTCGGCGCGCTCGCCGCTGAGACCGACGCCGTACGCGCCGTGTTTGGTGCTGCGCCTGCGTCTGCAGACGCGGCGGCCGGTTTCCTTCCTGGTGCTGATATGAGCGCCCCACTGCTGATGATATTTCTCGGCATCTGGACAGCCGGTGGACTGATTGTTCTCGCTCGCAACATGGCCGCCCAGCACAGCTTCCTGTCCGTTATCCGCCGCGAACGCCGCGACCCGTCCGCCCGGCTTCAGGGCATTGCCGACCAGGTTGCCCGGCAGGTGGGCCTGAAGCGTACACCGCAGATCGCCACGAGCCTGGTATCGAACGGACCGCTGGTGACCGGCCTCTTCCGCCCGATCGTTCTGCTGCCCGCCTGGTTTGAAGCCGACTATGATGATGCCCAGCAGCGCGCCGCACTGGCCCATGAGCTGACGCATGTGAAGCGCGGCGATCTGTGGGCGCTGCAACTGGCCGAGTTGTTTGTCGCATGTCTCTGGTTCAACCCGCTGGCCTATATTGCCCGTGAGGCGTTCCGGACCGACCAGGAAGCGGCCTGTGACAGCGACGTGTTGCGCTGCGGCGCCGCCAGCCCGCACGCCTATGGTGCCACACTGCTGAAAGCCGTGCGCATCTCGGTTCCCGAACGTCTGCCGCTTGCGGCGAGCCTGCCCCTCACTCATTCCCTCAAGGAGCGCATGAAACTGATGACCTATCCAGCCCCGTCCAAACGCCGCCGCCTTGCGGGGCTCGGACTGTCAGCTCTGCTCGGATCAGCCGCCCTGGTTGCCACAGCCTCCGTGTCGGCCAGCGCCGGCGAACCGGAAGCGGGCCTGACGTCGAACATCACAATCGACAATTCGACATTGTTCATCGATGGCGACAAGGTGGAAGACCGTCAGTTCGTGCTGCTGGGCGACCCGTTCCGCCCGGTGGCCCCCGAAACCGACCTCAGGATTCGAAAACTCTCGAAGCTGATCGAGAAGGAAACGCACAAGCTACGCGTGCCTCCACGGGTGCCACCTGTTCCGGAGATGCCGCCCGTACCGCCCATGCCTGCCGCGCCACCCGCGCCGACCGCTATGGAACTGAGCGGTGGTAAATCCGGCGAAACGCACGCCTTCCTCTTTGAGGAAAATGAAGAGGAAGCCGAAAAAATCGCCGCCGAGTGGGAAGCATGGGCCGATGCGTTCGAGGCATCGACCGACGCATGGCAGGACATGGTCGATGCACAAATGGCCAATTGGGACGTCGAATACCGCGCCGAAACAGACGCCGCAAATCGGGAAACAGAAGCGCGAATAGACGCCTTGTCGCGCGAAATCGATGTGCAGCTCGACATGGCCCATGGCGATGGGATGGAGAACCATTTCGAAGACGTCTCAAAGTCGATCGAATCGCTCGCTCTGTCTTGCCGCGACGCTGAGCTGGCAACCGGTGAAACCCGCATCCTGAGCCGTGAAACGCCAGACGGGAAAGCCCTGCGTGTCGCCTGCGTCGAGGGTGACGCGTCCCGCCTGCGTGCCCCTGAAACGCTTGCGACGATCGAGCAAAGCGACCTTCTTTGCGACAAGGAAAAGCAGTCTTTCACCAGCAAGCTGGCGTCCAGGCACAAGATCGAGATCAGCAAACACTAGACCCGAGCCCTTCCCCTTCGGCTCGACCTCACGGCCCCGGCGACCCCCATCGCCGGGGCCGAATACTGTGTGCCGGCCATTACACCCTTTGCGCCGGGGCTGGAGGCCTCTAGTGTGCGGGGCTCTCGAACAGGTCTGGATGGACGCGCCAAATGACTCCCAAAATTGCCCTCGCAAGCCTCGGCCTTGCCGCCCTCGCAGCGTGCGCCTCAATGGAACCTGAGCCCTGCACCGCTGAATGGGTTGATTACAGGACCGAAAAGGTCCTGAACAGATTTGCCTATAACAATCGTGGCATGATCAATGACCTGCGCCGCCTGCAGGACGAGGATGGCGAGCTCGATGCGTTGGTTGCCATACAGCTGGCGTCCAAGACAAAGCAGATCCGGAGATTTGCCGATACGTTCCGAACGATCGTCGTACCGGAACTTGAATCGGCCGTTGATCAATGCGGCGACGCCGAACTGATCCCGGCATTCACCGAATTCCTGCGCGATGAGGGTGTTGGCGAGGAGACGCTGCAATGGGTCGCCCCGCTGATCGGCCTGATGCAGGACATGCGTGACGCCGATAGTGCGGCACCGCGCCAGCTCCAGGCCGCGCAAGGTGGCTGACAGATGAAGACGCTGATCGTTGTTCCGGCCCGGTATGGTTCGACCCGCTTTCCCGGCAAGCCGCTGACGCTGATTGCCGGCAAGTCCATGGTCAGCCGTGTTGCACACATGGCTCAGAAGGCGGCCGGGGCGCTGCCCGAGGCGGCCTGTGTCGTGGCGACAGACGATACGCGTATTGAAGCGCATTGCCGCGAGCGTGGTATTCCCGTTGTGATGACCGATCCCGCCCTGCCCTCGGGCAGCGACCGCGCGCTTGCGGCAGCTGAGGCCCTCGGGGCCGAACCGGAGATCATCGTCAACCTGCAGGGCGACTCACCTTTTACGCCGGCCGCCCATATCATCGCGGTGGCTGAAGCAGCTGCGGCATCCAGCGCCGACGCCGCAACGCCCTATGTGCGGCTCAGCTGGGACGCGCTCGACGCGCTGAGAGAGCACAAGCAGCACACGCCGTTTTCCGGGACGACGCTGACACATGATGTAAACGGCCGGGCGCTGTGGTTTTCAAAGATCGTGCTGCCAGCCATGCGCAGGGAACCTGCCCTGCGCGCTGCCGGCCCACTGTCGCCCGTATGCCGCCATATCGGGCTTTATGCGTTCAAGCGCGATGCCTTGCGCCGCTATGTCAGCCTGCCCGAAGGTCGTTACGAACAGCTTGAAGGGCTTGAACAGCTGCGTCTGCTCGAGAACGGCATGTCGATCCAGTGCGTGCAGGTCGAGCCTGACCGGATTGCGGTTCCGGGTATCGATACGCAGGAGGACGTGGCACTCGCCGAGCGCCTGATTGCAAAACACGGCGACCCGGCGGAGGACTGAACCTGGCCCGCCTGATCATCCTGCGGCATGGCAACACGTTCGATGCGGGCGATACGCCCACGCGCGTCGGCGCCCGCACCGACCTGCCCCTGTCGACATCCGGACAGCAACAGGCGCAGGCATTGGCCACACACTTTCGCGACACGCCGTTTACCGCTGCCTTCTGTTCGCCTCTGCAACGCACCCGGCAGACGGCACGCGCCATCCTGGACCATCAGGCTGGCGCGCCAGCCCTGCTGATTCTGCCGTTTCTGACAGAGATCGATTATGGGCCGGATGAGAACCAGACCGAAGAGGCAGTCGTCGGGCGCATCGGCGCCGACGCCATATTGGCATGGGACAGCCACGCGGTGCCGCCGCCGGGATGGCATGTCGATCCGGACGCGCTGCGTGCGGCCTGGACCGCCCTGCTGGCGCGTGCGGCGGGCCTCAGGCCGGATGCGACCGCGCTGGTTGTGACCAGCAATGGCATTGCGCGCTTCCTGCCTGATGTGGTGGGGCAAACACCTGCTGACCTGGACCGCAAGCTGAAGACCGGCGCGTGGGGCACGGTTCAGATCTCGGGCGCTGAAACGTGCATTCTCGATTGGAATGTACGGCCCTGAAACCTCAGGCGACTTCGCGGGAATCGTCGCCGGCAACCAGTTCACTCGCACCGGAAATCGGCAACAGGATCGACACGGTCGTCCCCTCACCCTCTATCGAGGACAGGTTGAGCTGCCCGCCATGCATCTCGGCAAATGACTTGGTCAGCGCCAGACCGAGACCTGTGCCTTCATAGTTGCGATCACGCGAGCCGGAGACCTGCTCGAATGGCTTGGCCAGGCGGGGCAGGTCTTCGATGGGGATGCCGATCCCGGTGTCGGTGACCCCGATATAGATATCCGTGCCGCGCTGCTCGACCGTGGCCGTGATCTTGCCGCCCGAATCGGTAAACTTGATCGCATTCGACAGAAGGTTGAGCACCATCTGGCGAATGGCCCTGTGGTCGGCGTCCATGTCCGGCAAACCGGGCTGGGCATCTAGCACGATCTCGATTCCCTTGTCCTCGGCTTTGCGCCGGATCATGCGGACTGCCGCATCGACCGGATCGACCGGGTCAATCGGCTGCGGGTTGATCGTCATCTTGCCAGCCTCGATCTTTGCCATGTCGAGGATGTCATTGATCATGTCGAGCAGATGCTGGCCGGATGTCAGGATGTCGTGGGCATAGCCCTTATAGCGGGCATCCCCGAGGGGGCCGTAGAGCTCATGCGCCAGGATTTCCGAGAAGCCGTTGATCGCATTGAGCGGCGTGCGCAACTCGTGACTCATGTTTGCAAGGAAAGCAGACTTGGTGTGAGCGGCGTGTTCGGCCTTGGACTTCTCTTCCGAATAGCGGCGCGCGAGTTCGCCGGCCCGGCCTTCGGACCGTTCCAGATCGAGAACGGCTTTACGCATGTTCTGCTTCTGGCGGCGGAGCGCCTCTTCATTCTGGACATTCTCGGTCACATCGACGCCAACCGTGATGAGGCCGCCATCAGGGGTCGGGCGTTCGACTACCTTGAGCCAGCGATTGGACTGCAACTCAATGAGGGTCGTGCGCGGGTCTTCCGTCGATTGCTTTTCGCTGCGCACCGCAACGGCGCGCGCGATGACAACCGTATCATGGGCAATGCCCGGACGCAGCGTATCCTGAAGCCCGAAATCAAGCGCAAAGGCGCGGTTCCAGTAGAGCAGGCGCTTGCGATGATCCCACAAGGCAAAAGGTCCGGCGAAGCCTTCAATGGCTGCCCGAAGGCGGCGCTCGGCTGCCTTGACGCGATCTTCCGACTGCTTGCGCTCGGTAATGTCGAGAACGATCCCGCCGAAGAGCGTCGGATGGCCATCTGAATCGTTGGAAATGCTGCCGCGCATTTCGATCCAGCGTGGTGGCTGGGAAACCGTCAGGAAACTCGTCTGAATCCAGCCGATATCGCGTGCCTTTTCCAGCGTTTCGATCATGCGCGCCTTATGCTCAGGGTGAACATGCAGGAGCAATTCATGCCTATCGACCAGGCCGAAATCCTCAATTCCAAACAGGTCTGACGCGCTTTCACTCAGATAGACGCACGACGCGCCGGGCGCCCATTCCCAATAGCCTGCCCGCGCCCCGCGCATGACAAGGCCCATGATGCGGTCGGCTTCATCGTCGCGCGTCTCCTCGATGATGGTCGCCGTCTCCTCGCGAGACAGGCGGTTCATCAGTCCAATGATGGCCAGTACCGGTGCTGCCAGGAGCAGGGCGAAGATCAGGAGCCGTATGAGATCGTCGATCGTGAACAGCGGATGCAGGGCGGATTCACACAGAACGGCCTCGCTGCCATTTAGCGGCGCGCAGGCGGTCGCGATCCGCTGCAGGCCGTCTGCCAGGCTCAGGCCGGGCCGCCCCGATTCAGTGCCTTCACGCAGGACAAGCGACACCTTTCGCCCCGGCGCCTCTGCAGGCAGCCACGCGCCCGATGGGGCAATCGCCATCATCGGCGGACCTGTCTTCGGCTTCGAGACGATCACGATGTCGCCCTGGCTTGAAATGCCGAAGCGATGGCTGTTGGCGAGCAGCCGCGTGGCCGTCCGCGTGGCCTCGCTGAGACGGCTTCCCGCAGGCGACCGATCAGCCTCACGCACGGTCAGAACAGCATCAATTCCGGGGGTCGCAGCCGCGACAGCGGAGCGTGAGGCACCCGCTTCCGCAACGAGGCGCATGATGGCATCGGCGGTTTCAACGCGACCCTCGATCCGCGCTGCAACGGTGCGCGTATCGCTTTCGATGGCTGCAAGCATCGCGATGTCGGCACTCTGGCGCTCTTCCCAACCCTTGAGACCAAGCGCGCCGGCCATCAGCAGGATGATGCCAAGAATTGTCCATTTCAGTCGTGACGCAGCTCTTGCAGACGCATGATCTGCAATGCTCATTCCGTCAGCATTGACCTGTTGACCTGCCAAGGAGGCTCCACTCTCTGCGCATTCGGCACATGTACCCGATTATGGTTCTCAGCCGGAATCCTTGCACAAATGTTAACGATCATGACGAAACCGTTAACTACCTGATGGCAATTATCCCAATGCCCGGCCGACAATGTCTGCCGAATTGGGCGAAAGTTTCGCGTCCTGCAGCCTTTGCAGGGTCGCCTCTGCTGCAGCGCCTGCCCTGGGCTCCAGCATCCGCCACTGCTCGAACGCGGCCAGAAGCCGGGCTGCGAGCGCCGGATTGGCCGCGTCAGCCTTGAGGATGATATCCTCGACGGCGCGGTAGCCGGACCCGTCCGGGGCGTGGAAGGCGGCAAGGTTTGCGGTCGAAAACACGCCGACAACGGCGCGAACGCGGTTCGGGTTTTTCAGGTCAAAGTCCGGGTGGGACGCCAGTTCTGCAACAGTTGCTGCAGTTCCCTGCCCTGCCTGAACGGCAAACCACTTGTCCATCACGATGGGATTATGCTTCCAGTTCTGCTCGAAGTCCGCCAGGGCCTCGTCACGCTCGGCTGACTGGCCTTTCATGGTCAACGCGCGCATCGCGGCGAGGCGCTCGGTCATGTTGGTGGCATGCCTGTACAGCGACAGCAGTGTTTTCGGGGCATCGGCATCGTCTGATGCGCCCAGCAGGTTGATAAAGGCACCGCGCAGGGCCCGCACCCCGGCCTGTTCGGCGGAGGGGCGGTAGGGGGTGGGTGACGGGGCGGCGAGCGTGGTGGCGATTGTGGGCGCAAGCGTGGCTGCGAGGGCGGCCTGGAGGCGCTTGCGGCCGGAATGCAGCGCGACGGGGTCGGCCGGCTTTCGCTCAAGGAAGAGTTCACCGACTTCCGGCAGGCGGGTCAACAATGCGGCGAAGGCCGGATCGCCCGATGCGTTGCCGATGGCTTCGGCCACGGCGGCGACAAGGTCGCTGTCCGGTTGGGCCTGGCTGCCTTCGGACAGTTTCAGGATTTCCTCGGTGACGAGGGTCTGGACGCCTTCCCACTGGTTGAAGGGATCCGTCTCGGCCACGACGAGCGCCAGGCGCTGGTCGCGGGTGAGGTCGCGCCCGACCCGGATCGGGGCACTGAAGTCGCGATTGACCGAGAGCAGCGGACGGCCCCCATCAGTCTTGCGCGTGATCGTTGTCTCTGCAGTGTCGAGCACGGTCATCCATGCATCCGTTCCGCCCTTGCCATCAAGAAGGGCAAGTTCGAGCGGGATCGGGACAGGTTTCTTGGTGGGCTGGCCCGGTGTGGGGGGCGTGGCCTGCGCCAGTTTGATGGTGAGTTCACCGGCAGCTTCGTCCCAGCTTTCCTCGACCGTTACCTGCGGCGTGCCGGCCTGCGCATACCAGCGCAGGAAGGGGCCAAAATCCTTTCCCGTCACGTCTGCGAAACAGGCATAGAATTCCTCGATCGTAACCGCCTGTCCGTCATGGCGGTCAAAATAGAGGTCCATGCCCTGACGATAGGCCTCCGGGCCAATCATGCGGCGAAGCATGCCGATCAGCTCGGCGCCCTTCTCGTAGACGGTGGCGGTATAGAGATTGTCGATTGCGCCATAATTGGCGGGGCGGACCGGGTGGGCCAGCGGCCCGGCGTCCTCGGCAAACTGGCGGGCGCGCAAGCGGATGACGTCCTTGATCCGCTGGACCGGGCGCGAGCGCATGTCGGCAGAGAAATTCTGGTCACGGAAGACGGTCAGGCCTTCCTTCAGGCAGAGCTGGAACCAGTCGCGGCAGGTGATACGGTTGCCGGTCCAGTTGTGGAAGTATTCGTGGGCAACGATGCTCTCGATGGCTTCGAAATCGGCATCTGTTGCCGAATCCTCGTCAGCCAGCACATAGGCCGAGTTGAAGACATTGAGGCCCTTGTTCTCCATCGCGCCGAAATTGAAGTCGCGCACGGCCACGATGTTGAACACGCCGAGATCGTATTCCCGGCCATAGGTTTCCTCGTCCCAGGCCATGGACCGCTTGAGGCTGTCCATGGCCCAGGCGGCACGGTCGGCATCGCCCTTGTCGACATGGATGGCGAGGTCGATTTGCTTGCCGCTCATCGTCGTGAAGCTGTCGCGATACACGTCATAGTCGCCTGCGCATAATGCGAAGAGGTAGGAGGGTTTCTTGTGGGGATCGTCCCAGGTCGCCTTGTGACGCCCGTTGCCCGCATCGGTCACCTCGCCCGGTGTGCCGTTCGACAGCATGATCGGACAGGCGGCCTTGTCAGCCGTGACGGTAACGAAAAAGCGGCTCATCACGTCAGGGCGATCGGGATAGTAGGTGATGCGACGGAAACCGACGGACTCGCATTGCGAACAGAAGCGGCCACCGGACATGTAGAGCCCCGAAAGGGCGGTGTTCTTCGAGGGTGCGATCTCGACCTGCGTCCTGAGTTCGAACGTATCCGGCACGTCAGCCAGGGTCAGGTCATGGTCGGTCAATGTATAGTCGGATGGCGTGAGCGCCCGGCCGTCAATTGCGATGGAAAGCAGTTTCAGCGCCTCACCGTCGAGGACGAGGGGGGCACTGCCTTTGCTTTTGCGAGACAGTTTGAGCGTCGCTGTTACCCTGGTTGCGTCAGGATCAAGGTCAAACGCCAGGTCGACATGTTCGATGTCAAACGGATAAGGCGTGTAATCAGCAAGTTTGACGGCAATAGGGGTTTCAGTGCGCATGATGTCTCCGGGAAGCGGGAACGGGAAGATATCTCGATACGTGCTGGAACGGGCCGCGTCGAGGGTTTGCCCCATCCAGATCGGGATGGACGCGCGCCTTTCCAAGGGGCAGACGGAGGCATACCTGCAGTTGATACGGGGAATGAACGCCGCATGACGTGGATACTGTCAGGACTGAATACTGTGCTCGCGCGGCGCCTTGCCGGCCTGGCTGGCCTGTTGGTCGCAGCCGCAATTGCCGTCTTGTCGGTGTTGCCGGGCGAAGACCTGCCGCAGGTGCATTTCAGTGACAAGATCCAGCATGTGATCGCCTATACGGCCCTGTCAGCGTGCGTCTGCTTCTGGCTGGGGCGGCAGAGACGGCTCGCCGGGATTCTGCTGACGGTCGGCTATGGCGCATTTCTCGAGGTCGCCCAGGCCCTTGCCGGTACCGGGCGCACGCCGTCGCTGCTGGATATTGGTGCCAATGGTCTGGGCGCCTGCCTCGGTGCAGGCCTGGCCATGATCGTGATCAGGCTGTCGCGCGGGCGGTGATGCGGGCCTATTCGGCCGCAGCCTCCAGGCTGACTTCATCGGTCTGGAAGACGTGGCGGAGGATCAGGCTGCAACGCTGCGACAGTTGCGCGATTTCGGTCGGCAGCTCGTCCGGGGTTTCGCTTGCAGCATCTGCCAGTTTTCGGGCGATGCGCATCAGTTCGGGTGTGTGGACGATCATCCGGGCCTGATGCTCGATGCGTTGCGGGTCGCGATCATACTCGCTGCCCGTGACACGCCAGCCGCCCCAGTCACCGTCATCGGTGACAATGACGGGAAATGTGCCGGGATTGGGATCCATGCCGGTCGTCGTATCGACGCGCCATTTGATGATCTTGCGATCAATCCGCCAGCGTTCGAGCAGGAAGTCATCATCTTCCTCCTCCGGACGGTGATGCTTGTGCATCACCTGTTCGGAAACGAGTTCAAAGGCCTCGAACCGGCGGCCCAAACCACAATCGTAGGTAATGCGCAGCGGCTCGTCGACGTCCTTCACCCAGTGGGGAATGACCTGCTCGACGAGCGCCCATGTACCGACAGGCTTCACGAACACGCGCTGAGCCTTGTGAAAGATTGCCTTGGCCATGCACTGTAACCCCAACTTTGAAGCACCCATCATGCCGTAATCTGCTTTAATCCGGCTGAAGCGGATCAGTGAAATTTGACGGAATGCGGTTGACGTCGCGCCACAGATCGCAATTTCCGCTGGGTCACGGCTTTCCGCGCACGTAAAGGACGCTATCTTGCTTTCCAAGTAAAAGGCGAGCTTCCACGCGGAAGCCAGGGAGCAAACAGACATGAATTTCGATTTTTCAGAGGATCAGAAATTTCTTGCCAACGAGGCGCGGAAATTTCTTGAGAGCCAGTGCAGCATGGCTGAAGTCCGCGCTGTTTTGAACGATGACTCCAAAGCCTTCAATGAAGGTGTGTGGAAGAAGGTTGTCGAGATGGGCTGGCTGGGCACGGCGATCCCGGAAGAACATGGCGGCCTCGGTCTTGGCATGCTGGAAATGTGCGTGCTGGCAGAAGAGATGGGCCGCGTCCTGGCGCCGGTTCCATTCGCGTCCACCGCCTATTTCTTTACCGAAGCGGTCAAACTCGCCGGATCGGCAGAACAACAGGCCAACCTGTTTCCCAAGATTGTTTCCGGCGATGTCGTCGGTTGTTACGCAGCCAGCGAAGGACCGGGCAACCCGGATGCCGGATCGCTGAAAACCAGCTTTGACGGCAAGACGCTGAGCGGCCTGAAAGTGCCAGTCACGGACGGTGATGTTGCCACCCACGCCGTGGTTCTGGCCAAGGAAGGCGCAGGCGCGAGCCTGGTTCTGGTCGACCTGTCTCAAAATGGAGTTGGCAAAAAGGTTCTCTCGACACTCGACCCGACACGCAGCCATGCGGAACTGACCTTTGACAAGGTGCCAGCCACGCGTCTCGGCAAGGCCGGCGATGGCGACCGCCTGAACGACGAACTGCTGGACCGGGTGGCTGTCCTTCTGGCTTTCGAACAGCTGGGCGGCGCGTCTCGCTGCCTCGAGATGGCCAAGGATTATGCCATGGAGCGCTATGCCTTCGGCCGGCCGATTGGCGGCAATCAGGCGATCAAGCACAAGCTCGCCGAAATGTATGTGAAGAACGAAGTTGCCCGTTCCAACTGCTTCTATGGTGCATGGGCCGTGTCGACCGATGCGGCAGAGCTGCCTGAAGCGGCTGCCGCCGCACGGGTCGCTGCATCGGAAGCATTCTGGTTTGCCTCGAAGGAGAATATCCAGACGCATGGCGGCATGGGCTTTACCTGGGAAGTTGACTGCCACCTCTTCTACCGGCGGGCAAAGCTGCTCGCCGTGCAGGCCGGCAGCCCCAAGGTGTGGAAAGAAAAACTTGTCCGCGCCATCGAAACCAAGAACGCAGCGTAAGGAAGGATCAGACACATGGACTTCAACGATACCAAGGAAGAAGCCGAATTCCGCGCCGAAGCGCGCGCGTTCCTGGACAAGCACCTGGAGCCCAAGACGGGCGCGCGTCCACGCGCCGGGTCAGGCAAGGACGCGCTGCAACGCGCCAAGGACTGGCAGAAGATCAAGGCCGAGAACAGGTTTGCGCAGATCACCTGGCCCGAGGAATGGGGCGGGCGCGGCGGCACGTCGATGCAGGCCGTTATCTGGGGACAGGAAGAGTCCAGGTATGATGCACCGACCGGCCCCTTCGCCATCGGCCTCGGCATGTGCGTACCAACCGTCATCGCGTTTGGCTCCGATGCCCACAAGGATCGCTATGTCCAGAAAGCCCTGATGGGCGAGGAAATCTGGTGCCAGCTGTTCTCCGAACCTTCGGCAGGATCGGATGTTGCCGGCCTGAAAACCCGCGCCGTTAAAGACGGTGACGAGTGGGTCATCAACGGCCAGAAAGTGTGGACGTCCGGGGCGCACTATTCCGACTTTGGCATCGTGCTCGTGCGGACCGACCCGAAAGTGCCCAAGCACAAGGGCCTGACCATGTTCATCGTGAACATGAAACAGAAGGGCGTTGACGTCCGCCCGATCCACCAGGCCTCCGGTGGCCGCGAGTTCAACGAGGTGTACTTCACGGATGTGCGCATTCCGGACTCTGACCGCCTCGGTGACGTCGGCGCCGGCTGGAAAGTCGCCCTCGTGACGCTGATGAACGAGCGCCTCGCCGTCGGCGGTTCACCCGGCCCGGACTGGGGCGAGATCATGGACTATGCCAAGACATCCGGCGCCATGACCGATCAGGCCTTTCGCGAGAAACTCGCTGACTGGTATGTCGCGGCACAGGGTTACAAGCTGACCAAGTTCCGTACGCAGACAGCTCTTTCGCGCGGCCAGACGCCCGGTCCGGAAAACTCGATCGGCAAGATCATCACGGCCAATCATCTGCAGGATATCTGCAACTCGGCGATCGAGATGCAGGACCATTACGGCATCATCAATGATACCGAGACGATGCCCGGCGACGGCATCTTCCAGCAGAGCTTCATGTGGGCTCCAGGCCTGCGGATTGCCGGTGGTACGGACGAGATCCTGAAGAACATCATCGCCGAACGCGTGCTGGGCCTGCCCCAGGATGTGCGCGTCGACAAGGACCTGCCATTCGACGAAATGAAAGCGGGCTAAGGCCCGGCCTTCTCTCTCGGGGCCGATTGCACTTGATCGGCCCCGGGCAGCGCTTTAGAGCTGTCCCGCTTCCAGTTCACGGGATGGGACACATGATCAGGGCATTGAAGCAACGCGACCCGGGCGAGGCGCACAGGACAGCGACTCCGCTGGAACTGTTCGTTGATCTCGCATCAGTGATCGCGATTGCAGCCGCTGCCACGGGACTGCATCACGGCATTGCCGAAGCCCATCTTCAGGAAGCCATCCTCTCATTCCTGCTCGCCTTTTTCGGCATCTGGTGGGCATGGATGAACTATACATGGTTTGCGTCAGCCTATGACGACGATAGTACGCAGTTCAAGCTGGCCACATTTGTCTTCCTGTCCGGCGCGCTGGTCCTGGCGGCCGGTGTCGAGGAATTCATGGTGGCGCATGAACTCACGCTGGTTGTGGCAGGTTATGTCATCATGCGACTGGCGATGGTGTGGCTGTGGCTGGCAGCGGCCAAAAACAATACGACCCACGCAGCCACGTGCCGACGCTATGCGTCAGGCATAGGGTTGGCACAGATCTACTGGATACTGATCGGCATCGTCTTCTGGCAGTGGACCGGCCTGATGATCGCCCTGTTCTGTCTTGGCATCCTCATCGAAATTGCCGTGCCTTTCTGGGCTGAAAAGGCCAACATGACACCTTGGCACCGCCACCACATGATCGAACGCTACGGCCTGCTCAACATCATCGTCCTGGGCGAAATGCTGCTGGCGATTTCGCATGCAATCTATGCGGCCGTGTCAGGCGGGCATCTGGACGCAGAGCTGATCCGGCTGGCGGCCAGCGCGGCAGTCATCACCTTTTCGCTCTGGTGGCTTTACTTCTCGCGTGAGGACCATCTGCAGTCGCGGGACCCGAATCGCGTCTTTATCTGGGGCTATGGGCATGTATTCATATTCGCGGCAGGCGCGGCAACCGGTGCCGGTTTTGCGGTGATGGTCGAAATCCTGACACATCACGCGCACGTGCCTGCCCTGGTCGGCCACCTTTCAATTGCAATTCCCGTCACAGTCTATCTGGCAGGCCTATGGCTGGTGCGTGACCAGTTTTACCTGAGCACAGCCAATGCAGCGATCCTGCCGGTGGCAGCCGTGATCAGCCTCGCGACACCCTTCGTGCCGTTTGCGGTCGAAGCGCTGGCCGGAGTCGTTCTGGTCGCGGCCATCGTGCGCACGAAGCGACTGGCAGGTGCTGACGGCACTGGCTGATATCAGGATTTCGGTTCCGGCGCGTTGGCTTTCTCGGCGACGAAGGCCGCGATATCACTGACACAGGCCCGGCCCGCATCGGTCAGGGCCATTGCGCGTGCAGCGTTCCCTGAATCGAGTGCAATTGCGGTGGCTGACACATTGGTCTGGGCAAGCACCTTGCGGGAACGCCCTTCCAGGAGAGTCGCCTCGATACGGCATCGCGCCGTTGTACCGGAAAGCGTGAAATCGGAAATCCGCCAGGCCAGTTCATAGTCTGTTGGCGCGCCTGTGTCAGAAGCGACGGCGACGCCACCATTCTCTCCACCGAGTGTGTCAAGCAGGGCGACCTGCATCATGCGCGTTGCACTGTCTGACCATTCGACGCCGTTTACCAGGCGCAAGGCACCGGCGGAATCTTCGGATGCAATCGCCCGCCCGCCAAACAGGCGGGAGGCTTCCGGTTCTCGTATCACGACCGACGCATCGATCATGTGCAGCGCTTCCATCGGACCAAAACGGTAAAGGCCTTCCGGCGCCTTCTGTTCCGGCAGGACGGACACACAGGCCGCCAGGCTGGCTGCAGCGACTATCAGGGCGAAACGGCGGATCATCGACGGCCTCCTTCATAAGGAATGGGATCGCCGACGACGAAGCCCTGGGGGTTCTGTTCGACCTCACGGGCGATGCGGTCAAGCCGGTTGATCAGGACGCGCAGGTCCTGGCTGGCGAGGCGAGCATCCTGGATGGCTTCAGTCGCGGGGCCTTCAATGGCATCGGCCGCAGCCGATACGGCGCGGTTGCTGGTTGAAATCGTGTCACGCGCCGACTGTGCAACGCTTCGTACATCGCCGACAAGCATGTCCATCTGGTCGGCAAAACCCGCAATGCGCGCGTCAGCTGTCGTACCGACCTTTTCCAGTGAAGCTGAAGCGGCCTCGAAACGGTTGCTCGCGCTCGACATATCGGCCAGCGTGGTCGAGGCCTGGTCGACGAGCCCATCCCGGGCGGCAAGCTTGGTGCTGATTGTCTCGATATTCCTGAGGGATGTCGCCAGTGCATCAATGTTCTCATCCGTCAGGATCAGGTTGACGCGCTGGATTGCTCGATTGGCATTGCCGAGCACTTCCGTACCGCCTGAAAAGAGCTGGTCAAGCTGAGTCCGCTCGGCCCGGATGACAGGTACTGGCTCACCTGCGCGCGCTTCGAGCGACTTGCCGGTGCCGGCGGTCAACTGGATGAAGGTGATACCGGTAATGCCCGCAAGCTGGATCGAGGCGGTCGAATCCTGCTTGATGGGCGTCTCGCGATCAATGCGGATACGGGCGCGGACTTTCGACGGATCCGCACGGTCAATGCGGACGGTCGACACTTCCCCCACCTTGATACCGATATAGCGCACGGCAGAGCCTTCCTCGAGCGAAACCGGCCCTTCGAACACGATGTCATAGGCCTTGAAATCCTGCCGGAACTGCGACTGGCCGAGCCACATGACGAAACCTGCAATGGCGAAACCCGCAATCAGAACGAATGCTCCGATGAGGGCATAATTAGCGCGCGTTTCCATATCCGGTCTCCATTCTAGTGTCCGGTGGCGGCACGGCCACGCGGGCCGCCAAAATATTCCTGCACCCAGGGGTGGTCGAACTCTCGCAGCTCATCAATCGTTCCAAGGGCCAGAACGTGTTTCTCTCCGAGCACGGCAATCCTGTCGCAAGTTGCGTGCAGCGTATCGACATCATGCGTAACAAGAAAGACCGTGAGCCCCAGCGCCTGCTGCAGCTGGCGCACCAGTTCGTCAAACCCGGCTGCGGTTATCGGGTCGAGGCCTGCGGTCGGTTCGTCGAGGAAGAGCAGTTCCGGGTCCAGCGCCAGTGCGCGCGCGAGGGCTGCGCGCTTGCGCATGCCGCCTGACAGGTCGGACGGGAACTTGTCGCCTGCTTCCGGCTCAAGACCTGCAAGCCGGATCTTCATGTCTGCCAGTTCGGTCCGCAAACGGGGGCTGATGTCCGAGTGCTCTTTCATGGGCACCATGACATTCTCACGCACCGTGAGGTTCGAGAACAGGGCGCCATCCTGGAACATGACGCCCCAGCGGCGCTCAATCGCGCGGCGCTCCTCGGGATCGAGCGTTTCAAGGCGGCTGCCGAACACTTCAATGCTGCCTGCAGCCGGTTCCTTGAGGCCGACAATGGCACGCAGCAACACGGATTTACCACAGCCCGACGGCCCGATAATGCCGATGATTTCACCGCGGCGAATGTCGAGGTCGAGATGCTCGTGGACAACATGACTGCCATAGGCAGTCTTGAGGTCGCGAATGCGGATGATCGGTTCGGCGGTCATATGCCGAGTTCCATGTAGAAAATTGCAAACAGGGCATCGATGGCGATGATCGCGAACAGGGCCTGCACGACCGAAGTCGTGGTGGCCCTGCCGAGCGACTGGACGCTGCCGCCAACGCTCAGGCCCTGACGGCAGGCAATGAGCACACAGACAAGGCCGAAGACCGGCGCCTTGGACATGCCGACCCAGAACTGGTCGATCGGCACCGAATTGCGCAGGCGATCGATGAAGACAGCCGGATTGATGTCGAGCGACAGCCAGCCGACAATGATACCGCCGGAAATGCCCGCCAGCATCGCAACGAAAGCGAGCACGGGCGTGATCAGGACCATGGCGATGACGCGCGGGGCGACAATCACTTCCATGGGCTTGAGCCCCAGCGTGGTCATCGCATCGATTTCCTGGCGCATCTTCATCGTGCCGATCTGGGCCGTGAAGGACGAATTCGTCCGGCCAGCCAGGACAATGCCCGTGAGAACCACGCCGAACTCACGCAGTTCCGAATAGCCGATCAGTTCGACCGTGTAGATTTCAAGATCAAAGTCGCTGAGCGTTGTCGCGCCGATATAGGCGACGACCATGCCGACGAAGAAGGAGAGGAAGGCGATGATGGGCAAGGCATCGAGACCGGCTTCTTCCATCACCGACACGATACTGGTCCAGCGCAGCTTCCATGGCTGCAGGAGCAGGCGCCCGCAGGTAACGAGGGTCTCGCCGAGGAATGCCAGTGTCGCGACCGTCTCGGAGATAAGGTCCATGAAGCCCTCGCCGGTGCGCTCCAGAAGAGCGTAGACGCCATGGTCTGGTACTGCGGCCGGAGGGAGGGGCGCAGAAACGGCGTGGACCTGCGCAATGAGGCGCCGCGCGGTGGGATGATCCCCGATAATATCCGGCACGCCGTCCTCGGCCGAACCGGCGGCGCGCAGCGTTCGGTCGAGCACGAAAGCGCCGGCCGTATCGAGCTGGCCGAGGCTGGACACGTCGATGCTGAGGGGGAATTGAGGCGTGATATCCCGCAGGGCCTGGTCGACATCCTGCACATGCGCGACAGTCCAGTCCCCGGTGAGCCGGAGAACCGAGCGTTCGTCACTTTCATCAAGTGCGAATTCGGGGGAAACTGTAACTGCCATCAGAGTCTAACTACCTGACTTGCCTAGCAAAACATGCTTAAGGCATGGGCACCGGAATGGAACAAATTTCACCTATCAGGATAGAGCATGGGCACCCGGCAGATTGACATTACCCCCGTTTCCACACCGCTGAGGGCCGTTTTTGCGATTTCGCGGGGGGCCAAGACGCAGGCCGACACGGTGCAGGTGCGGGTGCGGCAAGGGGCTGGCACGGGCTGGGGTGAATGTGTGCCCTATGGCCGGTATGGGGAGACGGTGGAGACCGTCACCACCGCAATCGAGGCCATGCGCGATGCGATTGAGGGAGGCCTGACCCGCGACGAACTGCAGATCCGCATGCCCGCAGGCGCGGCCCGCTGCGCGCTGGATTGTGCGCTATGGGACCTCGAAGCCAAGCTCAGCGGCACGCCCGTCTGGCAACTGGCCGGCCTGCCCGAACCGAAGCCTGTCGAAACCGCCGTGACCGTCAGCCTGGATGTGCCCGAGGCAATGGCGGAGGCTGCGCGGGCCATTCAGGGCCGTTTGCTGAAACTGAAACTCGGCGGCGCGGACGACCTGAAACGCGTCGAGGCGGTGCACCTGGCGCGTCCGGACGCGCGGCTGATTGTCGACGCCAATGAGGGCCTTGTGCCTGCAGAGTTCCCGGCGATATCGCGGGCCGCCGCTGACCTCGGCGTGGTGCTGATCGAACAGCCCTTCCCCGCTGACAACGATGCCGCGCTGGAGCGCAGGCCCGGCCCGGTTGCCATCTGTGCCGATGAAAGCGCGCATACATCGGCCGATATCCAGCACCTCGCCCGGCGCTATGACGCGGTGAATGTGAAGCTCGACAAGACCGGCGGTCTGACCGAGGCGCTGGCCATGGTGCGTGCGGCGAAGGCGAGCGGCATGAGCGTGATGGTGGGCTGCATGGTGGCGGGGTCCATCTCGATGGCCCCGGCCGTGCTGCTGGCGGGGCTTTGCGACGCAGCCGACCTCGACGGGCCGCTCTGGCTGGCCGAGGATGTCGAAGGCGGCCTCGTGTACCGTGACGGATGGGTCGAACCACCCCTGCCCGGCCTTTGGGGGTAAACTCCCAACCGCCTGACATTGCAGGCAGCTGGGAGCGCGTCAGGCAGCCACCGGCGGAAGGCCGAGAGTGACGCGGCCGGTGAACATTTGCTGGCGCTTTTCGGGCAGCGGGTGGAAATGGCTGGCATGGGCATCGCGCAGCAGGCGCTCAATCCCTGCCTTGCGCATGAAGCCGGCGCCACCGCAGATCTCGAGCGCCTTTTCCGTGACGGCGATCACGGCATTGGCGCAGATGGTCTTACGGGCAAGGATCTGGCTGGCAAGGGCCTCGCCAGGCGTGAAAGCCAGGTCGTCGCAAAGCGAGATCATGGATTCCAGGGCGATCTGCGCGGTGATGAGCAGGTTCTCCATCTCGCCGACCTGCAGGACCGTGACCGGGTCACTGGCGCGGGCCCTGGCCTTTTCGAGCGCGAGAGCCGCTGCGGATTCTGCCACGCCGGTATAGACTGACATGATGAGGGGCATGGCGACCGTAACAATGACACTGAAAGCACCATGGAAGGGACCGCGTGGACGTTTCAGGCCGATAGCCTCGTCCGGCACGAAGACATTATTGAACCGGATCGTCTGCGAGCCGGTAGCACGCATGCCCATCGCTTCCCAGTCACCGAGCAATTCCACGCCTTCGGCTTTCAGCGAGACCGGAAAATGCAGGACAGACGGGCCGTCAGCGGGGCATTCAAAGGCGCAGGACGTGATGGCAATGTCGCCGCACGGTGAACCGCTGGCAAAGGGTTTCACGGCATTGATCACATAACCGGCGTTGACCTTGCGCGCCTCGCCATTCGATTCGAGCCAGTCATTGGCACCGGTGCTGACAAGGACGAGTTCCCCGCCTGCAACCTTTTCCAGCAGGGCTTTTCCGGCCTTGCCGTCCTGATGGTTCTTGCGCGCGGCAGCAACAAGGTGCTGGTGCATCGACACCGCAAGGGCAGTCGACGGACAATCGCGGGCGAGGCGACGCAGGAAGGCGCACATCTCACGGTGTGAAACACCCTCGCCGCCGAGATCTTCCGGCACCTGCGCCGAAAATACCTTGCGAGCCTTCAGCGCGGCATAGTTTTCATGGACGAACGCATCCCGGCATTCGAAGCCAGCTGACCGGGAGGCAAAATCGGCCCCGAGCGTGTCGGCCGTATCCTGTAGGATCGTATCAAAGGGCATCTTCATCTCCATCGGATCAGGACCGGGAACACCGCACAATGCGGCGTTCCCGCTTGAGTGTCTCAGGCCGTCTCGGCGACCTTCTGGCCTGCAGCGGCCATTGCGTGCACATCGGCGGCCCGCAGCAACTGGCCGCCAATGCCCCAGTCGCCCTGTTCCACTTCATTGATGCGGACCCAGGTGACAGAGCGCAAAGCTTCACCCTCGATGGCCACCATGGTTTCGGTAACCTTGCTGATAATGTCCGCCTTCTGGGCTGGTGAGAAAACGTCCTTGATAAGATCAATCGTGACGAGTGGCATTGATAATCTCCTCTTTGAATTGTGACCGGGCAATCCGGCGACAGGAAATCAATGCGTCTGTTTCGACGTATAGGATAGTTCAGACGTTGAAGCGAACCACTTCAGAATGTAAAGTGAACCACTTCAGAGGCGATCTTTCTCCTCTGGCAGCGCCTCAGGAGTGCCCCATGAAATACGGCCAGTTCTGTCCGATCGCCAAAGCGACGGAAATTCTCGGAGAGAAATGGACGATCATGATCGTCCGCGAAATCCTCATGGGCGCCACCCGGTTCAATGTCATTCAACGTGGACTGGGGGATATTTCACCGGCCTTGCTGACGGGGCGCCTGAAATCTCTTGAAGAACAGGGTATAATTGTCCGACACAAGATTACCGGACAGAAGGGGTACGAATACTTTCCAACAGAAGCCTGCAAGGCACTTTTGCCGGTTCTGGTGGCGATGGGCGAATGGGGCCTGTGCTGGGCCAGGCACAACGTACTCGATGAAGATTTCGACGTGGACTTCCTGATGCTCTACCTCGAACGCAGCATCGATCCGTCCAAGCTTATCGGCAATGAGAGCGTGATCCAGTTCAAGTTTACCGATCTTGTCGAGCAGAGCGATTACTGGTTACTGGTCCGGGACGACAATGTAGATCTTTGCCTGAAGAATCCCGGCAGGGACGTGGATGTCTATTTTACCTGCACAATACGCACCATGCATGATGTCTGGATGGGCGACCGGACCTATCGCGATGCGATCAAGTCCGGTGACCTCTATGTGCAGGGTGCCCCTGCCTTGACCCGGAATATAACGTCATGGCTGCGGCCAAGCATATTTGGTGAATCCGATCGCATGCCTCTGCCGGACAACCTGACCGACCGGTGATCCGGCCGACCTGCCCCACCGTCAGGCGTTGCCGGGCCAGCGGGGCGCTCATAGGGTCTGGCTTGGAACAGTAAAAAAGCCGGGAGGATGGGCGATGACGCAGGCCAGAGTGCAGGGTGTTGCAGACGACAGGTTTGAAGGTGTGCGGAGCCAGTTCCAGACGCACCTGGATACGGGCGCCGATATCGGGGCCTCTTTCTGCGTCACCAAGGATGGCGAGACAGTCGTCGACCTGTGGGGCGGCTTTGCCGATATGGAGGGCACACGGCCCTGGGAGAAAGACACGATCGTCAACGTCTATTCGACGACGAAGACGATGACGGCGCTGACCGCCCTGTTGCTGGCCGACCGGGGCGAACTGGATTTTGATGCGCCTGTCGCGAAATACTGGCCGGAGTTTGCCGCGAGCGGAAAGGCAGACGTGAAAGTCAGTCACCTGATGAGCCATTCAGCCGGCCTGTCGGGCTGGCGCGAGCCCATGACCAATGACGATCTCTATGACTGGGAGAAGGCGACCAGCCTTCTGGCCGCGCAGGCACCCTTGTGGGAGCCAGGCACTGCGCCCGGCTATCATGCCATCACGCAAGGTTACCTTGTCGGGGAGGTCATCCGCCGGGTGGCGGGCAAAAGCGTCGGCACCCTGTTCCGCGAAGAGATTGCCGGGCCGCTGGGGGCGGATTTCCATATTGGCCTGCCTGCGTCCGAAGATGCGCGCGTCGCAGACCTGAAACCGCCAGCGGACGCCAGCATCTCGGCTGATCCGACCATGACGGAGATCAAGAAGATCACATTCTCCAATCCCGGCATCGATGTCAGCGAAACCCGCACACGGGCATGGCGGGGCGCCGAAATTCCGGCTGCGGGCGGCACGGGCAATGCGCGCTCCGTTGCAACGATCCACACGATCCTTGCGAATGGCGGGATGGCGAACGGCAAGCGCTTCATGAGCGAGGCGGGCTGCCGGAAAGCACTGGAAGAGCAGATCCAGGGCACCGACCTGATCCTCGGCATACCGGTGCGCTATGGCCTTGGCTTCGGCCTGTCAGGGCCGATGTCGCCTGCGCTGAACAAGCATTCCATGTTCTGGGGCGGTTATGGCGGATCCATCGCGCTGATCGATATGGAAGCGCACACAACCATGTCCTACGCGATGAACCGGATGGAAGGCACGACGACAGGCGACATGCGCGCGATCACCCTCGCCATGCAGGCGATGCCCGGCCTGATGGCCTGAGGCGGGGCACCGACTATCTGGCGCCGTCCAGCAGTTCCTTGAATCCGCTCGGCGCGTGCAGCCCCATGAAAAGCTGCTCGAACGTGCCGATGCCTTCAGACTGGAGACCATCCGGTCCCTCATGCCTTGCACGGACGATTTCCTGGATGTGCAGGTTCTCCGGAACCTGCCATGGCATTTTCGATGGTTCGAAATCTTCGCGGGCGATAGCAAGCTGGTCGCCTCGGAAGGCGCCATGCCGGTATTTGTCATGCCCGTAGCCGATGCCCTTCATCAGGAAGGTGCCCATCGGCTCGAACGAGACCGCATGGGCGCGGCCCTGCGGATCAGTCATGGCGAGGCTGGCGCTGGCCATGCGGCGGGTTCCTGGCGCGTAGGTGACATTCATCTGTGCATCGGAGAGATGGATGCCTTCGCCCTGCGCGACACCATCCGGAACAATCACGGCGCGGGTGTTCCATGGCACACCATGCTCGTCATGATTGACGTGGTAGAACATGGACAGGTCCGGGAAATTGGTCGGCGTCCAGATCCAGTAGAATTGCGGCACCGGCGCAGGGATCAGCGGTTGCGGATCGGGCGCGCCAATCGGGCGGATCCCCCATGAGCGGTCGCGCGTACCGGTGAAATCTGCCGGCTTGATCTCGACGCGCGTGTCATCGACCCGCAGGCTGCCGGTCCATCGACCGTTCTGCGTCATGCGGGTGAGATCCATCATCATGCGCGAACCGAGGCGGCGCGTGAAGCGCGGCTCCTCGATCGGGAACGCCCTGCCCTCAAATTCCACGTCGAGCGCGAGGCCCTCGGTTTCCTCAAGGCGCAGCCGGATCTTCTTCAGCGGCTCGACAACCTCGACCGAGAGCGGACCGACATGCGTGTCCATTCGCTCCATGTTCAGCGGGCGCGAGAGATAGACGCTCGACTGCTTGCCATTGCGCAGGATGGAAACGGCGCCGTCGATAATGTTCAGCGCCGGGTAAACACCCATGGCCGCCGCAAAGAATGTCGAACCGTCAGCGCTGTAGCCGTTGAAGAAATAGCGGTCGTAGAAATTGCGGTCGGAGCCGGAAAAGGCAACGGGTTCGGGTGTCTGGTGGATCGGGTATTCGTCACCGGCGCTGAGCATGGGATATCCTTCCTTGGCGTCACCTCTTGGCGGGTGATCAGTCAGGCTTAGGGTGGACGAAGCAGGCGGACCCAGCAAGGGGTGACGCGAAGGGAGCCGGTTCGAATGACAACACGCATGACGGCCGACGAGGCCAACACATTCCTCGCGGCGGCCTTTCCGAACAGCGGCAACCGGAACGAGGTGGTCCTGATGGAAGAAGGCCGCGCGAAGATGCGTCTGGTTGCCGACGAGACACATTTACGGCCCGGCGGATACATTTCCGGCCCGACGCAGATGAGCCTGGTCGATTCGGTTGCCTATATGGCGGTGATGACGCTGACTGGTCACGAGCCGATGACGGTGACCAGTAATCTGAGCATCAATTTCCTGCGGCCCTGCATCGGCAATGTCGTTGTGGCGGACGCGCGCGTGATGAAGATTGGCCAGGCCCTGGCGGTCATGGATGTAGATGTGCGGATAGAGGGCGCGGAAAAACCGTCAAGCCATGCTGTCGTGACCTATGCCCTGCCCCGCAAGCCGGAGGCTGCGCGATGAACCGGCTCGCGCTTGCCGCTGCCATCACCGGCTTTGCCGGCGTGGCGCTCGGCGCATTTGGCGCCCACGGACTGGACCTTGGTGGCCAGACGCTGGAGTGGTGGCACACGGCGACATTGTATGCGCTGGTTCATGCCGCAGCCGCGCTGGCGATTGCCCTGTCAGGCGGCAACGGGCTTGTGCGGCGGGGCGGATGGGCATTCATATCTGGCGCGGCGGTATTTTCCGGCTGCCTCTATGCGATGGCTGTGGGCGCACCACGCTGGCTGGGCGCAGTCGTACCGCTTGGCGGCGTGTCATTTCTGGCAGGCTGGGTTCTGGTCGCGGCAGGCGCGACGCGGCGCTAGGACGATTTGGAATTCAGCGACGCATATTTGTCGGCGAGCTGATCGGCCGTTTTGCGGGCAGCATCAATCGTATCTGCAAAATCAGCAAGCTCGGCATCGACCGGGGCCGTATCCATGTCCATGTCGGGACGCGAGGCAACGGTGCTGAGCGCGCTCTGGAAGTTGCGATAAGCCATCTGGGCACGTACAAGCGCGCGTTCAAAGCTCATCACGTCTCCACGGGTCGCGGTTGCATCGCCTGAATCCTTCAGGACGGCGATGGCTTCGTTCGAGACGCCGGCCAGCCCGGAACGCGCAATTTGTGTGTCCGCCGTAATGCGCGAGAGAACCAGCGATGGCGCGTTCCTGTCGGCGCCGATGCGCGCGGCATAATCTTCCACCGTGTCACCGCGGCCATTGATCAGCGTGTTGGCAAGGCCCGCGAGGCCGCCGGAGGGCTGAACCCAGCCGGCATCGACAACCGCGTCACTATATTCACTGGAAACCTTGCGCAGGACCGACTGATTGTGCGAGAGGCCGCTGACGACAGTTGCTTCGCCCGGCACCATGGATACCGTTGCACAACCGCCCAGAAGGCATAGGGATACAGTCAGTATTACGCTACGCATCAATCGGCCACCTAAACACCTGATCGGGTCCCCACCCGTAATAACTCTTACGAATGGTAATAAGCCAAGTCCAGTATTAGTTCCCAGACTGGCTGACAAATAGTGAAGAACGCATGAATAAACGCCAAACCCGCCGCACATTGTATCAAAGGCACGAATCCCGGCGTAGCGGCCGCTTGCGCGTTTCCGATCTGCACGAGATCTACTGGGAAGAATCGGGTAATCCTGACGGCGTTCCGGTGGTCGCGTTGCATGGCGGGCCCGGCGGGGGATCGAACCCTGAAATGCGACGGTTTTTTGATCCGACCCGCTATCGTATCTTCCTGTTCGACCAGCGTGGCTGTGGCCGTTCGACTCCGCACTCGGAACTTCGCGAAAATACGACATGGGATCTGGTCGACGACATGGAGACACTGCGCGAGCATGTGGGCGTCGATCAATGGGTGGTTTTCGGCGGCTCGTGGGGCTCGACCCTGTCACTGGCCTATGCTGTGACCCACACTGAACGGGTGCTGGGCGTCATCCTGCGCGGCGTGTTCCTTGTGTCGAAGGCCGAGATCAGCTGGTTCTACCAGTCAGGTGCCAGCCGCCTGTTTCCTGATTCCTACGATCGCTATGTCGCCCCCATTCCCGAGGAGGAGCGCGGAGACCTGCTGAACGCGTTCCATCGGCGCCTGATCGGCGCGGACAAGACGGCGCGGATCGAGGCGGCGCGCGCCTGGGCCCGCTGGGAAGGCGAGACCTTGTCGATCAAGGGGCCGGTGACCACACCGCCGCGCTTCAATGAGGATGATTTCGTCGATGCCTTCGCGCGGATCGAATGCCATTATTTCATCAATCGCGGTTTCTTTGCCCACGATTCATGGCTGCTCGAAGAGGCCGGGCGCACCCTGCAGAATGTGCCCGGCGTAATCGTCCATGGACGTTATGACGTGGTGACGCCGCTGTCGACCGCGTGGGCGCTCTCAAAGGCATGGCCCAGAGCAGACCTGCATATCATTCCCGATGCCGGACACTCGTCAATGGAACCGGGCATTGTCGACAAGCTGATTCAGGCCACGGACGAAATGGCCGATCAGTTCCTGCCTGCCATCAGAGCCTGACCCCCGGCACATGGCCGGGGGCCGGTAATAGCCTATTCCACAGGCGGGACCCAGTTGGGGCCAAGCAGCATGGTCAACACACCGGGTAGCGGCACGTGATACTGGTCCTGGATCTTGTCCATGAAACCGAAGACAAGAATGACCGCGATAAAGGGTGGCACGAACCAGCGCATCAGCAAGCGCCAGAGATTCATGATCCTGCCTTCACCAAGTTCCGAGACCAGCATGTCACGGCTGAGAATCCAGCCCGCGAATGTGGCTGTCAGCAGGCCGCCCAATGGGAGCAGCAGGCCCTCGGTCATGAAGTCCATGAAGTCGAGATATTCGAGCGAGAAGACATAGGCTGCACCGATCATGAACATCGAGAAGCCGATGCCGAGCGACGCGCCGAAACGCGTCACGCCCTGACGTTCCTCCAGCCAGGATACGCTGACCTCCATGAGCGAAATTGACGACGTGAAGGCAGCAAACAGTGCCAGCGCGAAGAACACGGTTGCAAAGATCGCCCCGCCCGGAATTGCGCCGAACGCGACCGGCATGGAGACGAAGAAGAGGCTGGGGCCACCGGCCGGGTCAAGTCCGGCTGCAAACACGATGGGGAAGATGGCAAAGCCGGCAATCAGGGCGACCAGCGTGTCAGACCCCACGACGATGAATGACGAACGCGGGATGTTGGTATCCTTCGACAGATAGGCGCCATAGGTCACCATCAGGCCAACGCCGACCCCGATCGAGAAGAAGGCCTGGCCGATTGCAGCAAGGAACGTCTTGAAGCCGACATCTTCCCATTTTGGCTCGAGGATGAAGGATGCCGCCCGCGCCGTGTCACCATTGGTCATCGAGAAAATAACGACGACGATCAGCATGACAAAGAAGGCCGGCATGAGGATGGTTGATGCCCGTTCGATGCCGCCTTTCACGCCGCGCCCGACGATGAAGACATTCGCGGCGATGAAACAGGCCAGCAGGGACAGGATATACCATTTCGAGCGCAGCGGATGTTCGCCCTGCCCGATCGTGTCGACAAAATTCTGGCCGGACGCTGCTGCATCCATGCCGGAAAAGCCGCTGAATGACTGGATCAGGAACGCCACCAGCCAGGCCGAAATGACGACATAGAACGTGCTGATAAAGAAGGCTGTCAGCGTACCGATCCATGTTGCGATGCCCCAGTTCTGGCTCCGGCTCTCGGCGCGGGCAAGCGACTGGATGCCCTCAATGGCCGACATGCCGGATTTCCGGCCCATGGCATATTCCGCCATCAGGAGTGGCAGGCCGATCAACAGGACGCAGGCAAGGTAGATTACGATGAACGCGCCGCCGCCCTCTTCGCCAGCGGTATAGGGAAACCGCCAGAAATTTCCAAGACCGACGGAGGACCCCACCGCCGCCATGATGAATCCGAAACGCGAACTCCACGTATCTGTCTTGCGACCAACGCCTGCCATGTGATGCCCTCTCCCCGGGGTAAAAGATTCCGCGCGACCCTAGCGTTCGCGGCATAAAAATCAATTCAGGGCTTTGCTACCGGGTCAGATGAGCCCCGTCGAGGACAGTTTTTCGTCCCTGTGAAGATGTGCTGCCAGGATCAGGCCGAAGCAGGCCATGGTCGTGAGCATGGCCGTGCCGCCATAGGAAATGAGGGGCAAGGGCATGCCGACCACCGGAAGCAGGCCAATGACCATGCCCACATTGAACACGATATAGAATGCAACCGTGGCCGCCGCGCCCGCAGAAGCGAGCCGACCAAACCAGCTTTGCGACTGGAACGCCGAATAGAAGGCCCAGCCGAGAATGACGGCAAATCCGAGCAGAAGGGTCGCCGTACCGATAAAGCCGAATTCCTCGCCGATCACGGTCAGGATGAAGTCAGTATGCTGCTCGGGCACGTAATCCTGTTGTGACTGGATTCCCTGGAGCCATCCTTTGCCGTTGACCCCGCCGCCGCCAATGGCGATCAGCCCCTGCTCGATCTGATAGCTCTCACCCAGCGCATTGGTTGAATCGCCCGTCAATTGGGCCAGAAATGTATCGACCCGCTCGCGCTGGTAATCGGCAAGTATGAAATAAACCCCGGGAATGGCCGCGATGCCCGCGACAATGCCTGCGAAGATGACCCGCATGGACAGGCCCGCCAGGAAGATGACGACGCCGCCGGAAGCAACCAGCGCGAGCGTGGTGCCGAAGTCCGGCTGCTTGAAGATCAACGTGGCCGGCACAAGCATGATGATCACCGCACCAATATGGATCAGGAGACGCCCCGATGTCGGTGTGATGACACGATCATAATACCAGGCAAGCGCCATCGTCGTGGCCAGCTTGGCGAATTCAGACGGCTGCACTGCGACTGGCCCGATCTGCAGCCAGCGTTGCGCGCCGCCGCCGGTCACGCCCATCATTTCAACCAGGATGAGCAGCACGATCGTGAACGCATAGGCCGGGAGCGCCAGTGTGCGCCATAGCGACAGTGGCAAGAGGGCCAGGCCGAGCATCACGACGAAGCTCATCCCGAATCGTGACAATTGGAGACTCCAGAGATTGCCTTCGCTCGGGTTCGTGTGGGTCGACGAATACAGCATCGCGACGCCGGTCAAAGCCATGGCTGTGATGAGGAGAACAAAACCCCAGGGCAGTTTTGCCAGCTTGCCGAGCGGTCCGACATTCTCGAATGAGAGCGTGCGGGCCGTGCGCGTGCGCGCCTCGCCGCGGCTGAAACCGGTATAGCCGTCGCGGCTCATGATGGTTCGCCTTGTCCGGGTGTCTGGACGGATGCCGTCTGCCCGTAGGCCGCCTTGCGGCGGCTGTCATTCTTGAGGGCGAAATGGAGAATGTCGCGCGCGAGCGGCGCCGCTGTCGACGAACCGCCTTCGCCATGCTCGACCACGACGGCAATCGCATATTTCGGATCATCGGCCGGGGCATAGGCGACGAACAGCGCATGATCGCGCAATTCGCGCTCGATCTTGTCCCCTGTGCGGATCCCCTTATCGCGTTCAGCCTGGGTAATGCGGCGCACCTGCGCCGTGCCCGTCTTGCCGGCAAGCCGCGGCCCGCCAAGGCCGAGATCACCCGAACGGTAGGCGGTACCACCGCCTTCGGACGTAACGCCATACATGCCAGCCTTCATGCGGCGCATGATATCGCCGTCAAGCGGCGCATCGAGGATGCCATCCTGCTCGGATTTCGGCCCAAGGCCGACAAGCTTGGGCTTCAGACTGTGCCCTTCGCTGGCGATGCGGGCGGTCATCAGCGCGAGTTGAAGCGGTGTCACGCCGAGCTGCCCCTGACCGATACCGAAGTTCAGCGTCTCGCCTTCATACCATTTTTCGCCAAGCGCCTTCTGTTTCCATTCAGGATCCGGCACGAGGCCACCGCGCGCACCTGTCATGCCGAGCGTCCAGGCTTCACCGAAGCCGAACTTGCGCGCCGTCGCGGCGATCGCGTCAACGCCGGTTCGCCGGGCGATCTCGTAGAAATAGACGTCGCACGAGCCCTTGATGGCGCTGTGCATGTCAACCGTGCCGTGGCCGCCCTTCTTCCAGCAGTGCCAGGTGCGGTTGCCGAAATGATAGTACCGGTTGCAATGCACGCGGTCGGTCGGCTTGACGGCGCCAGATTCCAGCGCAGCCGTTGCGACCACCATTTTGAACGTCGAGCCAGGCGGGTAGACGCCGCCATGGGCGCGCGGATACAGGGGCGAGCGCGAATTATCGCGCAGCTCGGCATAGGCTGACCCTGAAATACCGTTCACGAAATCGTTCGGGTCGAACGCGGGCGTCGAGACCATGGCCAGAACATCACCGGTTTCCACGTCGAGTACGACCGCAGCGCCACTTTCCTCGCCGAAGCGCTCAATGGCAGCGCGCTGGAGCTCGGAATCGATCGTGATGTAGAGATCCTTGCCTGCCACGGGCGCGAACTTCTCGTCCGGAATTTCCTCGATCACGCGGCCATGGGCATTGGTGACCTGCTTGCGGAAGCCGGGTTTGCCGCGCAGCCATTCCTCGGCAAAGCGCTCCATGCCCTGACGTCCCGTGCGCATGTCAGGATGGCGGAACAGCTTTTCGAGCCGCTTGGCCTCGTCGTCGACCATGCCGACAGAAAGGCGGTCGAGATCGTCCTGGCTGGCGCGCGCGACGTAGCCGAGCACGTGAGCAAGGTCGCGGCCGCGCGGGTAGGAGCGGGTCAGCGCCATCTCGACCTGCACGCCGGGGATTTCCGCCGCATGAACGTTCATGCTGGCAAAGTCTTCATATGTCAGCTCATTGGCGACGATGACCGGCACGAAGCCGGCATTTCGCCGCCGGCTGGTGGCGATCTCCTTGATCAGTTTTTCGACACGTTCGTCAGGCAGCTCGATGAGCGCAGCGATCTTTGCAAGCGTGCCGGCCGGATCCCGGGTCTGCTCCGGCACGATCGATACCCGTCCGGCACGACGATGCGAGGCCAGCGGCTTGCCGAAACGGTCGAGGATGCGCCCGCGCTGGGGCGGCGCCAGGGCAAGCTTGATATGGTTGTCTTCAGCGGCCGCCTGGTATTTCTCGCTTTCCAGAACCTGCAACTGGAACAGGCGCGCGACCAGGCCAGCCCAGACGACACCGCCTGCCCCGGCCGCAAGGATCATGCGGCGGCTGAAATCATCCTCGATACTGGGCTTCTGGCTCATGTTGCCTGCCCCACGGGTTGCCCCGGCGTGCGGCCCAGGTCGAAAAGCTTGTGGCACATGGCGTAGATCACGCCAGTGGTCAGCAAGGCTGCAAGGAGTGGCGTGGCCCGCACGGCATGTTCCTCAAGTGCGCTCGCGAGCAGCCAGAGCACGACGAAGCCCGATATGAACTGCAGTACGGGTGCAATGACCGCTACCAGCGGCTCGTTCATCACGTCGAATATGCTGGCGATCCAGGCGCTGAATCCATAGACGACCAGGTTGACGATAACGAAACAGCCGAAGGGTGCATTGAAACTGATGTCCTGGATCAGGCCGAACACGATCAGGAGAAGCATCGGGCGGAGCGAGAGGCCGACACGGCCCCAGCCGACGGCGCCCCAGAGGGCCGCATAAGGCCAGGCGATGGACAGGCCAAACAGGGTTTTTGGCGTCAATCCGAGCAACCCGACCGCAGCAATCGCAAAAGCGCCAAACAGGAGGCGGGGTGTCGGGCCCGATTGCGACCAGAGGCTCTTGCGCTGGCGACCGGAGGTGCGTTTGGCCATTACTGGCGCACCCCCTGTGCCGCGCTGGCCTGCGCCGGCGCATCCGTCTCGTCTGCCTGTGGAAGGGTTGCGACCGGTTCCGGCGCCTCGATCATGGGCGGCGGCACCATCTGGACATATCCGCCCGACCGTTTCGCCATGCCATATTTGACACGCCACTCGCCGCTCAGAAGACGGGCTTCGCCTACAACAAGGCCGCGCGGGAATGCGCCGCCATCTGCCGACGTCAGAATGCGCTCGCCTTCGATGAAGCCACTACGCTCAGGCAGGTCAGTCAGGCCGCCGAGCCCGTCACGCCCGCCAAACAGGATGGCCCGCACACCGCTCACCTCGCCCATGACGGGTACGCGGCTGTTGAAATCCGTGATCAGCAGGATGCGGGACGAGTGTTCACCCAGCTGAATCACGCGGCCGACAAGGCCGCCTTCATTGACGGCAATTGCGCCCGGCTCAACACCATGTGCCCGGCCCGCATTTGCCAGAAGCGTCTGCGCAAATGGACCGTCGCTTTCGGCGGTGACCCGCGCCGTGACACCGCGAACCGGCGGCTCGCCCATCAGGTTCAGGATGTTCTCATACGCTTCGAGACGCTCTGCCATGGAAATGGCGGCCGCCTTGTAACGTGACAGTTCGCGCACTTCGGATTCAAGATCCTTGATACGGCGCTCACGCGCGACCTGGCCGGTGACCCGGGCCCAGAGGCTGACAGTGTCACTACCGCCCAGCTGGTCACCTGCAACCGTGCGAACGGGATCGAAGAAATGGCGGATCTGCGGGGCGGACTGGGCCACAACGAGCGCTGCAGCGCCGAAAATGAAGACAAAGAGAATCAGACGCTTTGCTGAGCGCTTGCCGGGTTTCTGACCTGAGCGGCTGAGGCGCGCCATTCGCCTTGTTTCCTTGCCGTTTTTCGGCCTGCTTTTCCTAGACTTCCGGAGACAGTACCGTTTTCATTTTCGAGTAGTTTTCTAGCACATAACCGCAGCCATTCACGACGCATTTCAGCGGATCATCTGCAATCATTACTGGCAATTGTGCCTGCTCGCGTATCACCGTGTCCAGATTGCGCAGCAGTGCGCCGCCCCCTGTCAGCACAATGCCGCGATCGACGATGTCGGCTGCCAGTTCGGGCGGCATCGCTTCAAGGGCGATCTTTACGGCATCGATTATGTCGGTGACCGGTTCACGCAGGGCCTCGGCAATCATCGCCTCGGTGATCTCGGTTTCCTTGGGAACCCCATCCAGCGTGCCACGCCCGCGAACCGTGAGGGCCATGCCTTCACCATTCTCCGGCGGCATCGCGGTGCCGATCTCTTTCTTGATCCGCTCGGCCGACATTTCGCCAATCAGGATTTTCTGCTCGCGGCGAAGGTAATTGACGATTGCCTGGTCCATCTTGTCGCCGCCGACGCGCACGGAGCGCGAATAGACAATGCCGCCAAGCGACAGGACAGCCACTTCCGACGTGCCGCCGCCAATATCGACAACCATGGACCCGGCTGGCTCGTCGATGGGCAGTCCGGCGCCGATGGCAGCGGCCATGGGCTCTTCGATCAGCTCGACCTGGCGGGCACCGGCCGCGAGGGCAGACTGGTGGATCGCGCGGCGCTCGACGCTGGTGGCGGAGCTGGGCACGCAGATGATGATAAGCGGGGACACGAAGGCGCGGCGATTGTGCACTTTCCGGATGAAGTGCTTGATCATTTCCTCGGCGACTTCAAAGTCGGCGATGACGCCGTCGCGCATCGGGCGGATGGCTTCCATGTTCACTGGCGTCTTGCCGAGCATGTTCTTGGCCTGCTCGCCGACCGCATAGACGATCTTGCGGCCGCCCTGGGTCATGTAGGCGACGACCGAGGGCTCATCGAGCTTGACGCCCTGGCCCTTCACATAAACGAGCGTGTTCGCCGTGCCGAGGTCGATGGCCATGTCCGTGGACAACATGCCGAGAAGGCTACCAATCATGACGTCTACGAGCTCTTTCTGATGCGTGGCGAAGCGATGAAAACGCCACTATTGTGCAATTCTATACACAGCCCCATACCTCATGTGCCGTTAACGCCCATTTAATGCAAGGCACGCGCGGCAGATAAACGGAACCAGCCGTACACCCATTGAAAATCAACGGTATTCATTGGCATTTACCACAGAATCTGCAGTGAATGCTGGCGCCAAATGGAACGGTCCGTTCACCAAGTGTAAACGCTGGCGGGGTCTTTGTTAACGATTTGGCTGATTCCAGACCCTGTACGCCCGGTTCCGATTCTGCCTGAAACACAAAAAATCCGCATAGGCGTGCATCCGGCTGCCGATGAGCGGCAGATGAATGCGCCGTTCGGAAACGGTTCGGATGGTGCAGCGCATACCGGAAAGGCAGCACCGGTCTGGCCCTTGAAAAGGCGCGCGCCGGCCCATCCCTGGCGCCTTTGGCTTGATCATACCCCTGGCAAGCCGCCTGCCGGTGCTGCTCTTTCTTCAGGCAGCGGTCACGAAGGTGGAGATGACCTTCTTGCGGCCGGTCTTGTCGAAGTCGACGGTGAGCTTGTTGCCCTCCGAAAACACCACCTTGCCGTAGCCGAACTTGTCGTGGAAGACCCGCGACCCGGCCGTGAACGTGCTGGCCCCACCGGCTGTGGCGGTGAGGGGACCGGCGTCGGAAGGGGGGCGTGAGGGGGTGCGCCCGGCGTTCTCCTGCAGGCGTTTCCAGCCAGGGCTGTCATAGGATGAGCGCGCGCCGAGGTCTTCCATCGTTCCCGAAAAGGCCTCGTCGCCGCCAGGGAGGCCGGAAAACCCGGTTTCACTCATCGCATCGACATGGTCATGGGGCAGTTCGTCCACGAAACGACTGGGCATGACGCTTTGCCAGCGGCCATAGATCTGGCGATTGGCGACGAAGGAGATATAGGCGCGGGCACGCGCCCGCGTGATGCCGACATAGGCAAGCCGGCGCTCTTCCTCCAGGCCTTTCAGGCCACTTTCGTCGAGGCTGCGGCGCGAGGGAAACACCTCTTCCTCCCAGCCCGGCAGGAAGACCATGGGCCATTCGAGCCCCTTGGCGCCATGCAGCGTGAGGATCTGGACCTGGTCCTCCCCTGCCCCGCCACTGGAGGCATCCATCACCAGTTCGACATGCTCCAGGAAGCCCGCCAGCGTATCGAATTCGCCCATCGACCGGACGAGTTCCTTCAAATTGTCGAGCCGGGTCTGGGCCTGCGGGCTGCGATCCTTCTGCAGCATGTCGGTATAGCCGGACTCCTCGAGGATGATTTCGGCCAGTTCGGTATGCGGCAGGCCGTTCGCATACTTGTCGCGCCACATGTTGATATGGTCGATGAACTGCGTGAGGCCGCGCTTGGCCCCGCCCTTGATCTCGTCCGTCTGCAGGACCATCGGCGTCAGCGTGTAAAGGCTGCGCCCGTCGGCCCGTGCATAGGCCTGCAGCTTGGCCAGTGTCATGTTGCCCACACCGCGTTTCGGCTCGTTGACTACCCGCTCGAAGGCGAGGTCATCGTCGGGCGAGCGGATCAGGCGCAGATAGGCCATCGCATCGCGGATCTCGGCGCGCTCGAAGAAGCGCGGGCCGCCAATCACGCGGTAGGGGATGCCCAGCATGATGAAGCGTTCCTCGAAGGCCCGCATCTGCCACGAGGCACGCACCAGCACGGCGCAGTCATCATGCTTGCCGCCACCACGCACCCAGCTCTCGATATCGTCGGCAATCAGGCGGCTTTCCGCCTCGCCGTCCCACAGGCCGCGAACCTTGACCTTTTCCGCGTCAACGCTGTCGGACGGGCTGTCATCGCCCACGAAGAGTGTCTTGCCGAGCCGCCCGCGATTATGGCTGATCACGCTGGAGGCGGCCGCAAGGATGTGGCGGGTCGAGCGGTAGTTGCGTTCGAGCCGGATCACCCTGGCGCCTGCGAAATCCTTCTCGAAACGCAGGATATTGTCCACTTCCGCGCCGCGCCAGCCATAGATCGACTGGTCATCATCGCCAACGCAACAGATATTGTGGCTGCCCTGCGCCAGCATGCGCAGCCACAGGTACTGGGCCACGTTGGTGTCCTGATACTCGTCCACGAGAATATATTTGAAGCGGGCGTGATAATCCTTCAGCACATCCGGATTGTCGCGGAACAGCGTGATATTGTGCACCAGCAGGTCGCCGAAATCGCAGGCGTTCAGCACTTTCAGCCGGTTCTGGTAGATCTCGTAACACCTGATGCCCCTGCCGTCGGCGAAGAGGTGCGCGTCTTCGGCCGGCACCCGGTCAGGCGTCAGCGCGCGGTTCTTCCAGCCATCGATCAGGCTGGCGAGGAAACGCGGCGTCCAGCGCTTGGGGTCAATATTCTCGGCCTGGATGACCTGTTTGCACAGGCGCACCTGATCGTCGGTGTCGAGGATGGTGAAACTGGATTTCAGGCCCACAAGCTCGGCATGGGCCCGCAGGATCTGCGCGCTGATCGCGTGGAACGTTCCGAGCCAGCGCAGGCCCTCGCCGTCCGGGCCGATCAGTTTCAGGGCCCGTTCGCGCATTTCACGTGCAGCCTTGTTGGTGAAGGTGACGGTCAGCGTCTGGCTCGGCCAGGCCTTCTTCGTGGCGATGATATGGGCAAGGCGCGTGGTCAGCACGCGCGTCTTGCCCGTGCCTGCGCCAGCAAGGACCAGCAGCGGGCCATCAGTGTGCAGCACGGCGTCGCGCTGTTCCGGGTTCAGGCCCGCAAGATAGGCCGCCTCGCCCGCCGCTCCTGGCGGACGCGCGGCAGCCATCTGGCTGATCGAGAGGCGATTCGGATTGGAACTCATCGGGAACGTATAGCAGGGATTGAGACATGTGTTAGTCTGCGTCGGCACTTTGGAGGGACGAACGAATGGCAAAAACTGCAGACGAAATGATGGAAAGCATGAAAGCCGGCCTCAAGGCGAAGACGGGCAGGTCGCTGGACGACTGGGTGAAAATCATCCAGGCAAGCGGTCTCGCGACACATGGCGAGCAGATGAAGCTGCTCAAGACGGATCATGGCGTCGGCCATGGGCACGCCAATATGATCTGCCAGGCGGCCAAGGGCCGCTTCGATGAAGATCCACGTGACATGCTGGCGGGCCAGTATACAGGCAAGGAGGCCCTGCGCCCCGTCTATGACGCACTGGAGGCATATGCCCGTACGCTGGGCGGGGATGTCGAAGTCTCGCCCAAGAAGACCAGTGTCGCCTTCCGCCGCTCGAAGAATTTCGCGGTCGTTACGCCGGCCACGAAGTCCCGCATCGATCTTGGCCTCAACCTGAAGGGCATGCCCGGCACGGGCCGCCTTCTGGAAGAAAAGCCAGGCTCAATGTGCACTCATAAGGTGCGCCTGGAGACCCTGGCCGATATCGATGCCGAACTGAAATCCCTGCTCAAGGATGCCTATGGCCGCGCCTAGCGCCCGGCAGGCTTGCTGAACGCAATCGTCACCTGACCAATCTCGATGCCATAGCGCGTGACATAGGCGCGGTTGATCAGGACATTATCGTCCATCAGGTACATCCAGTCGTCAAAGCCGACATTCCAGGTCGAGTCGCCGACCTTGAGGTCGACCTTGTATTTCCAGTTGAACGCATTGCCCGACACCTGCCCCTCGGCGAGGCCCGGAACATCACCGGCGGTGCCGCGATAGGCGCCGCCGCCAAGCACGTCGATCTCCCAGACGCGCGTATCGCGCTCGCCATCATCATACTTGAACTTTTCCGTCAGGGTCAGCCTGTCGCCATCCAGCGTTCCGGTAATGTCGACCCTGAACTGGCGGCGCACCTTGCCGAAACGGTCTTCGAACACGCCATAGGCTGCGGTTTCTCCCAGGAAGTAGTCTTCCAGAACGAGCTGGCGGGGGCTGTCGGCAAACTGGCTGACCTGCTGGCTGGCACAGGCTGTTGTGACCGACGAGGCCACCAGCAGGACGGACGCAAGGGCTTTTGAAATGTGCATTCCGAACCTTTCAGGCTGCAGGAGCATGTCTCCTGGCCCCTTATACGCAATCGCGCCGGTATCGGATGAAACGACCCTGCCCGGATGCAGCGGCATGGCACTGCGCCCGGGCGGGGATTAGCTTGCGAGCGCCCTAGTAGAGCACCGCGAGGGATTTCGCGTCATAGTCCTTCAGCTCGCCACTGCGCCCTTCGCGCACCTTGGTGGCCCAGTCCGGATCCTGCAGCAGGGCGCGGCCGACCGCGACCATGTCGAACTCGCCCTTGTCGAGGCGGGCTTCCAGATCATCCAGCTTGCGTACCGTGGCCCCTTCGCCGCGGAAGGCATTCTGGAAATCGCCGGTGAGGCCGACTGAACCGACGGTGATGCTTGGCAGGCCGGTCAGCTTTTTCGCCCAGGCCGCCGTGTTAAGGCCATTCTCACCATCGACATCCGGGAATTCCGGTTCCCAATAGCGCCGCTGTGAGGCGTGCAGCACATCGACGCCGGCATCCACGAACACTTTCAGGAAGGCCTCGAACTCGGCCGGTGTCCGGGCGAGGCGCGCGGTATAGTCCTGTTGCTTCCATTGCGAGAAGCGCAGGATGATCGCGGTATCGGGCCCGACCTGTTTACGGGTTTCCCGGATGATATCGCCCGCAAAGGTTGCGCGCTCCGGCAGGCTGCCGCCAAATCGGTCGTCGCGCCTGTTCATCACGTCCCAGAAGAATTCGTCGATCAGGTAGCCGTGGGCGCCGTGAATCTCGATCGCGTCAAAGCCAAGACGCACCGCCTCACCGGCCGCATTGGCATAGGCCATGACCATGTCATCGACTTCCGCGCTCGATGGCGGGTCAAATACCTGCTTGCCGGAATGAGTGATGCCCGACGGGCTGTCTGTCGGCGCATCAGGGTTGGGGCCTGTGCCCGGCTTGCGCATCATGCCCTGATGCCAGAGCTGCGGTGCAATCAGGCCTTTCTCGGCGTGGACCTTCTCGACAACGCGCTTCCAGCCGGCCAGCGAGTCGGGTTCGTAGAAATTCGGCACGTTCGGGTCGTTCGACGATCCACCGCGCTTGACGGTTGTGCCTTCAGTCACGATCAGGCCAACGTCGGCTGCGGCGCGGCGCGCATAATAATCCGCCACGTCTTCGCCCGGAACTCCGCCCGGCGATTTGCTGCGGGTCATCGGGGCCATGACAATCCGGTTGGGGATATTCATGGATTTGATCTTGATTGGCGAAAAAAGCGGGCTGGTCATTCGTGAAGGCTCCATTCAAACAGCGTCAGAAGTGGCGACGCCCCCTGCCCGCGTCAACCATTGACGCTAGGGGCGGTTAGAGGCACCGGTTCATGAAGCGTTCAGCGCCTTTCACGAGAGTGAAGCCAACAGAACTGAAAACGGGGGCAATTCATGCGATTTTTCTTCTTCCTGGCCGCAACGGTCCTGCTCGCGGCCTGCCAGACGCCAGGCTATGATTATGAAGCCCGGATCGCGCCTAACTTCCCTCAGGCCGCTGATTACCGCGCGCCCGAAGTCGGCAGGTTTCGCGGCCCCGCAGGCGATGTTGCCGAGGGCGAGCTGGAAGCGATGATCGCCGAGATTCGCCTTGACGGCATGCCCTGGTTCATGGCGACGCAAGGGCGCCCCGACAGCCTCTATGAAGGCCGCGTGGATATCGATGCCTGGGACGAGGAAGTCCGCTACGAGCGCGAACGCCGCTGCGTGAAACATGACGGCCTGCTTGACTGCAAGCGGCACGCCATGGTGGAAACCGAGTGCACGACCGAGTCGGTCGCCGTGACAGTGACCACGACGCTGGTCGATCTTGCAGCCAACCGCAATGTCTTCACCGCTGGCCAGCCGGGCGGAGCTGTGCGGGAAACCTGCATCGACATTGCAGAATATCCCGATGATGGCCGCCCTGAGGGCGTCTACCGCGATCCGCGCCAGTCAAACTATAATCCGTACAACGCGCCCATCGGCATGGTACATGACGCCGTCGTCGAGGCAGTGCGGCGCTTGCGCTATGACATCGCCCCCTACAACAAGACCGTGCGCGCCGAGATCATGACCGAAGGGCTGATACCGGAAGAGCAGAATGACACGCGATTTGGCCTGGCGGTCGAGGCCACGAAGGGTGGCAATTTCCTTGGTGCCTGTGCGCAGTGGGATGAACTGGCCGGTGCCTATCCCCGCGCGCCAGCCGTGCTGCACAATCTGGGGGCCTGCGCCGAGGCGCGGGGCGACATGGAAACTGCGCAGCTGCGCTATGCCCGGGCCGCCGAACTGGCAAGCGGCATTCCGCTATTGAAGGACAAGAAGGCGCGACCGATCTTCGATGCGCTGCAGCGCGTGTCAGGCCGGCGCTATGATGAAATGCTGCTGGATGGCACCCTGCCCAGACCCGGCAGCTGAAGACTCAACGGCCAAACATGGTCGCCAGGGTCACGCCGGTTTCACCCGCTTCAGCAGCGATGCCCCAGGCGATACCGCCCGAAAAGGCGATCGTGCAAATGACGAATTTGATCAGGATATTTTTCATCTGACAGCTTCTCCCGGTTTGGAACACTCTGCTCGGTCAGAGTGCAATCCGGGGGCCGTCCTGAAAGGTTGTGTTAACCCTAGTCGCCCGGCTCCCTGCCCAGGCGGTGGCCATCCGACAGCCTGGCCAGTTTCTCGGCGCGCATCTGTTCTGCCGTACGTTCAGCCCGGGTGCGGCCGAACTTTGCGCGGTTTTCGTCCGCTGCCTGCGCCTTGGCGTCACGCGCACGGGCCTTGCGGGCCTTGTTGAGATTGATCGGAGTCGACATGTCGCGCAGCCTACTCAGCAGAAGCCGGCCAGTCGAGCGTCAAGGCGGGCTTTTGCCTCCGGCCACTCGCTGTCGAGTATGGAAAAGAAGGCGGTGTCACGAATGAACCCGTCCTGCAGGATGCGGTGATTGCGCAGCACGCCTTCCTGCCTGGCGCCCAGTTTCAGCACAGCGGCCTGAGAGCGCTTGTTCCGGTCATCCACCTGGAACTGGACGCGGACCGCTCCCTGGCCAAAGGCGTGAGCCAGAAGCAGGCGCTTGGTCGCCGGATTGACCGCCGTGCCCACAGCGTGCGGCGTGTAGACCGTCATGCCGATCTCGACGCTGCGATTGACTGCGCTTGGATCAAGATAGCTGGTGATGCCGAGATAGTCTCTGCCATCCGGTGAGAGCACCGCAAACGGGAGCATCGTCCCTGCCGCCGAACGCCCCGTAATCGTATCGAGCCAGCGGCTGATCCAGTCGCCCGGGCCGCGATGCGACCAGAGCCGGAACAGGTCCGGTGCGCCTTCGGCCATGGCCCGCAGGTCTGCCCCGTGACGGGAGACCTCGAATGGCTCAAGCCGGACATGTTCGTCCGCCAGCGTGACGGGCGCCAGGTTCATTCCTTGTGACTGTCGCGCCATTGTTCCATGGCCAGCGAAATCGCGAACGTCTCACGGTATTTCGGGCTGGAGGCCGGGCGCGGAGCGCGCGCCGCCGTCATCGCCATGATCTCCGCCAGCTTGTTGTGGGCGGCGCCCGACTGGCCCGCGCCGATATAGGCGTGCAGCTCGACCAGCGCCGAAGAGAGGGGATCATGCGCGCGGATGACGAAATAAGGCTCGTCGTCCGCGAGCTTGCCGATCACGTCAAACTGGGATGGGTTGTCCTTGGAACCGACGGGGGATTTGGCCATGTGTCTCTGCCTTTCTGGGCGGAAGTGATTCTTCTCGCGCCAATCTAGACCCACAGACGCTCGGCGCCAGCCCCTGCGGGCCAGCCTCCACACTTTCCTGCAGACGAGAGGCTCTGAAGGCCTCTAGCTGGCCGAGACGATGCCACCGTCACAGGGAATCGTGTGGCCGGTAATGTAGGCTGACGCCTTTGACGACAGGAAGATCGACAGGCCCGCAACATCGCTCGGTGCACCAACGCGTCCCGACGGGTTGCGGTCGCCGATGGACTGCCAGTCGACGCCGTCCGTTTCGCCTTTGAAGCCGACGCCAGTGGACAGCATGTAAGTTGGGAACGGTCCCGGTGCGATGCCGTTCACGAGGATGTGCTCACCCGCCAGATGCGCGCCCATGAAACGTGTAAGATGGATCACGGCGGCCTTTGACGTGCCATAGGCAAAACCGCTCATCGGGCTGGTGTGCATGCCATCGATCGAGGCGATATTGATGACGCGCGCAGGCTCGTCAGCGCTGGCAGACTTGCGCAGCAGCGGCATCAGTTTCTGCGTGAGGAAGAAGACGCCCTTGACGTTGACATCCATCACCTTGTCCCAGCCGGCTTCCGGGAAGTCCTCCAGCGTCGCGCCCCATGCCACGCCCGCATTGTTGATCAGCACGTCGATCTTGTCCTCGCGCCTGGTGATCTCGTCGGCGAGGTGGTTGATGCCAACCAGCGTGCCCACATCAGACGGGATCGCATAGATCTCGCCACCATATTCAGCCTTAAGGCGTTCAACCGTTTCCTCACAGGCCTTCGCCTTGCGCGAAGAGATGATGACCCTGGCGCCCTGGCTGAGGAAGCCGGCTGCGATCATCTCGCCGATGCCGCGCGATCCGCCGGTGACGACGACGGTCTTGCCCGCGACCGAAAACAAATTGCTGAAATCCATGCTCATGTACTGCTTCTCCCGCTACGCAGTCATCTTTTGCCGAAGACTGGCTCAGGACCACAAGCACCCCTGATACCACTGCGTCAACTACAGGCTGCCTCAATTCAGAAGAAGCGACGGGTTCCTGCCGGTCGCATATTGCAACGGCTATTGATCAGCCCGGACTTGGAATTCCGGCAAAGAAGAATATGTAATGTTATTACATATTTGAAAGGGGTGTGAAATTGACAAACCTGCTATCGAACTCGCTTGTCATCGGAATAGGCGCAACCGTATTCATGGACATCTGGGCGCTCGTCCAGAAGCACGTTTTCCGCGTCAAGGCACTCGACTATGGGCTGGTAGGTCGATGGGTCGGACACCTTGCGCTCGGGCACCGCATCGACGGACATATTTCCAGCGCAGCCATCATCCCGAATGAGCGGGCCTTGGGCTGGACGATTCACTATCTGACAGGCGTGGTATTTGCAGCCACATTTCTGGCAATCATGCGTGAGGACTGGATACTGTCGCCTGTGATCGCACCAGCCCTTTTGTTTGGAGCCGTCAGCGTGCTGGCACCGTTCCTGATCCTGCAGCCCGGTCTCGGTGCAGGAATTGCGGCATCAAGAACACCAAAACCGAACGTCGCTCGGGCCAGAAGCCTGGTCACACACCTGATGTTCGGTCTCGGTCTCTACCTCAGTGCCCTCGCCCTGAAAATGCTTACGGGCTGACGGCTGAGCTCATCAATGCGGATCCGGTCCGATCATTTTTTCCGGGCGAACGATGGCGTCAAAATCTTCGCCCGGGATGCCGTCCCTGATGGCTTCCTCGCGCAGCGTCGTGCCGTTCTTGTGCGCGGTCTTGGCGACCCTGGCTGCGCGGTCATAGCCATACTTTTCCTTGAGCGGCGTCACCAGCATCAGCGAATTGTCGAGCCCGCGCTTGATATTGTCGAGGCGCGGCTCGATGCCGACCACACAATTGTCGGTGAAGCTGATCGCGGCGTCCGCAAGCAGGCGTGTCGACTGAAGGAAGTTGTAGGCCATCATCGGGTTGAACACGTTGAGCTCGAAATGGCCCTGTGACCCTGCAAAGCCAATGGCCGCATTGTTGCCATGGATATGCGCGCACACCTGTGTCAGCGCCTCGCACTGGGTCGGGTTCACCTTGCCGGGCATGATGGACGAACCGGGTTCATTTTCCGGCAGGGCCAGTTCGCCAAGTCCCGAGCGCGGGCCAGAACCGAGGAAACGGATATCATTGGCAATCTTGAAGCAGCTCATGGCGACTGTGCTGATCGCGCCATGCGTGAACACCATCGCATCATGCGCGGCGAGCGCCTCGAACTTGTTCGGTGCGGAGGTGAATGCGAGGCCCGTAATGGCGGCGATCCTTTCGGCAACAGCTTCGGCGAAACCGGCCGGCGAGGCGAGGCCCGTGCCCACGGCCGTGCCGCCCTGCGCCAGTTCCATCAGCATGGGCAGGGTCGATTCGATGCGCGCGATGCCGTTCTGCACCTGCTGGGCGTAGCCGGAGAATTCCTGGCCGAGCGTGACGGGTGTTGCATCCTGCGTGTGGGTGCGGCCGATCTTGATGATGTCGGCCCAGGCCTTCGCCTTGGTATCGAGCGCGCCATGGAGATGCTTCAGCGCGGGGATCAGGCGATGGCTGACCTCTTCGGCGCAGGCAATGTGCATGGCGGTCGGAAACGTATCGTTTGACGACTGGCTCATGTTCACATGATCGTTCGGGTGGACCGGCTTCTTCGAGCCCATCTCGCCGCCAAGGATTTCGATGGCGCGGTTGGAGATCACCTCATTGGCATTCATGTTCGACTGTGTGCCCGAGCCCGTCTGCCACACGACCAGCGGGAAATGGTCGTTCAGCTTGCCGTCGATCACCTCATCGGCCACCTGCACGATCACCTTGCCAAGCTCCGGATCCATCTTGCCGAGATCCATGTTCGCCTGCGCAGCGGCCTTCTTGACGATGCCAAGTGCGCGAATGATCGGCTCCGGCTGCTTTTCCCAACCGATCTTGAAGTTCCCGAGGCTGCGCTCGGCCTGTGCGCCCCAATAGCGGTCAGTTGCGACCTCAACAGGGCCCATCGTGTCGGATTCGGTGCGGGTGGGGGTGTTGGCCATCGGTGCGGGCTCCCTGGAATTTCGCTGGATTGTTGCTGGGCGCGGTTTAGCATGCGCGCAGAACGGGGCAAGGTGGCGATACGCATGGGCGAACGTCTTGAAATCCACAGGAAGCGCTACAGTGACGGCGTGATGCTGTTCGGGCTCGCCATGGCCATGGTCGTCGGCATTGTCGTGATGCTCCGCGTGCCCTCGGCCCAGTTCGGCGCCCTGGTGGTGGGCGCACAGGATCCGGCGGGTGCCGGCCTTGTCGGCGGCCTGCTGAAAACGCTGCTCGCGATGGGGCTGGTCGGCCTGCTCCTGCTCGCCTATTGGCGTTTGAAAAGCATCCTCTCGGCGGTTCCGGAAATGGTGATCGACACACAGGGCATTTGCCTGCACATCGACGGGCAGGAGCGGATGCTGGCCTGGACGGACATTATCGGCCTGCGCCTAGACACAGCGCGGGGCCGCCGCTCGCTTCATGTCATCCCCGCCCCCGAAATTATCCATGGTCGGGACGCGGACCCGCTGGAGGGCCAGATGGAAATCACCATCACCAGGGGCACGATCAGCGCGCGGTTCCAGCACGTTGTGGAGGTCATCAAGCGCGTCGCCCCCTCCCATCTCGCCGCGCAAATATGATCATTGACCCGGAAATAGCTGGCAATACGGCTGGCGCGGCATAACATGCCCGCCATGATCGATACGCTGTCCGACCCGGTCGTCCTGTTCGCGCTCGTGCTCGCATTTGTCCTTGGCTTCATGATACGGGGCAGCGGACGAAGCACCCTGTCGCCAGACAGGATGACCAAGGAAGAGGTGGCTGAAGCCGTTGGCCGTGTCACCGTGTCCCGCTGGATGGACATTGACGCCGAGATTGACGCAAGGCGCAAGATCGCCGCCATCAGGCTGCTGCGCGAGACCACCGGCCTTGGCCTGAAAGAGTCCAAGGAAGCGATCGAGGCCAGAATGGCATCGCGCGGGATGACCCGGCATTGATCGACGACTGGATCCGGTCAGGCAAGGTGCGCGCGCGCATTACGGACCGGGGTGCGCTGGAAGTGCGCTGCCACGGCCTCACCACACAGGCCAAGTATTACAAGGGCCTGCTCAAGGAATTCTTCCGCAAGGAATTCCCGCCCCTGCGGCCGGGCTTTGGCGACTATAGCGTGCACATCGTCATGGAATATACCGGCGAGGCACCGTGGATGGACCTCGACAATCTGGCTAAGGCCCTCCTCGACAGCCTCACCGGAAATGTGTTCGAGGACGACCATCAGGTTGCCCGCCTGCTGGTCGAGCGCCGCGTTGGCGAGCGCGAGGGCATCTGGCTCAGCGCCGAAGCGATGGAGTGATCTGCGGTCACACCTCCACATCCAGCCGCTCGATCCCGCGGAAAAACGGCAAGGCCCGCCACACAATCTCCTGCTCTGCCAGACGCATGTCCGGGTAACGCTCGAACAGTTTCTGGTAGACCCGCCGGGCTTCGATGCGCGCCAGCGGCGCCCCGATGCAGATGTGCGGGCCGCCACCGAAGGCAACATGGCCCGCCCGTTTGACGGTGATGTCGAACCGGTCGGCCGCTTCAAAGGTGCCCTCGTCGCGATTGGCCGACGCGAGCGAACAGAACACGGCCTGGCGCGCCTTCATCGGGCACCCGGCGATCTGCTGGTCCTCGGCGAGAATGCGCGAAGTGGCCGACACCGGCGCCTCATAGCGCAGCACTTCTTCCACGGCCTGCGCACCAAGGCCTGGATTGTCCTTCAGCGCAGCCAGCTGTTCGGGATGCGTCAGGAACAGCCACACGCCATTGCCGATCAGGTCAGTCGTGGTCAGGTTGCCGCCTACCAGAAGGGCTTGCAGGTTCAGTATCAGCTCATCATCCGTGATGTCCGCTTCGCCGCTCGCCTGCAGCATCACCATATCGGAGATCAGGTCATCGCGCGGCTGTGTCCGCCGCGCGTTCATCAGGTCGGTGAAATACGCATCCAGTGCCTGCGCTCCGCTTGCCAGCCGTGCTGTCTCTTCCTCGGTCCGCACAGGATTGAGGCCGAGGATCACATCTTCGGACCATTGCCGGAAATCGGCCAGCATGCGCTCGTCCACGCCCAGAATGCGCGCAATCACCAGGACCGGGACCGGCACGGCCACCGCCTCCATCAGGTCAAAACTGCCTGTGTCAGGCGCTGCTGCAATCGTGTCATCAATGATCGCCTCGATGTCAGGCTTCATCCTGTTGATCCGGGCATAGAATGCCCTGGCCAGTGGCTGGCGGATGCGGGCATGGTCGGGATCGTCCAGGAAGAGGATGCTAGTACGTGAACGGTCATTTTCATCGTCGACGAAACGGCGCGGCAATGAGCCCTCTTCGGCCTTGCTTGGCAGGCGCACATGACCGCGATCATTCACCAGGCCGCGCACGTCATCATAGCGCGTCAACAGCCATGTCTTTGCCATCTCGTCCCGCATGACAGGACACCCGTCGCGCAAAGCCTTCAACGGGGTATGCGGATCATTTCGCGCGTCGGGTACGAAGGCCGATATCTCGATGATGCCCTGGGGTACTTTGACCGTGCTGGTGTCATTTGCCATTGCCTGCCTCCCGCAGTGCCTGTTTTGAGGGAGAATAGCACGGTTCTGAAACGCGGGAGGCATTTCCGCTGCGTCAGCCCCTGGTCATTTTCAGCCCAGCCGCTTGAACAGCATGGGAATCGCCGTCGCCGTCGCCTTGGCGATCAGTTCGCCGTCCGGGCCGAAACACTCGGCTTCCATGAAGGCGGCGGACTTGCCCAGTTTCAGGATGCGGGCCTCGACGCTCGCCGGGCCGGGCATCAGGCGGCGCAGGAAGCTGGTTTTCATTTCGAGTGTTGGCGCGGTCATGGTCACATTGGACGCAATGATCACGCATGTGCTCATCGCCTCGTCCAGCATGGCCGAGATGAACCCGCCCTGCACGGCGCCCGTAGGGTTGGAAAACATCTCCGGCACATCGAAATCCATGCGGATGCGCATGGCATCCTGCTCGACTTCAGCCAGCGTCATGCCAAGCGTATCGGAACAGGGAGGGCGCTTCTTCGAATCCCGGAAGCGGGCCAGCATGTCCGCATCGCTGAGTCGGGGCTTGTCTGTATCTGCCAATATTCCGGCGACCCTATTTGCGGCGGAACGCGTCGAGATTCACGACTGTGCCAGCCTCGACGGGTGCCACATCCTGCTGCGTTGGCTCAAACGCGGTGGCAGGGGCGATCACCGATTCGTCCTTGTTCGTGTTCTCGAAGGTCAGGCCGAAATTCACCGACGGGTCGACAAAGCGCGTGATCGCCGCATAGGGCACGAACAGGTGCTGCGGTACGCCTGAGAATTTCAGGATGATCTCGAAATGGCCATCGCCGACCTCAAGATCCCAGAACTGGTGCTGCACGACAATCGTCATATCTTCGGGAAAGCGCTCGGTCAGGTAATCAGCGACTTTGACGCCGGGTGCCTTGGTGCGGAACGTGATGTAGAAATGATGCTCGCCGGGCAGGCCGCCATTGGCCAGTGCGCGCTTGAGCGCCTCGCGAACGACGCCGCGCATGGCCGCCTGGGTGAGCGCATCATATCCGATGTAATCCGTCATGTTCGCCGTACTGACCCTCAATCCTGATGTTGTTTATTTTTCGTACACTATGCCTGGTCCCATTTCCCTGCAACGGGCTTCGCACGGCAGGCGAGGAAAAAAACGGCACTCGCGCAGTCGCCCCGACGGGGAGCGGAATCCCTGAACGCGTAGTGATGTCAACAGCAAGAGGCGCGGCGCGCCGGAACACGCCGCGCCGAACGCGATCTCAGTAATTGCCTGGCGGGTCGCTGGCCGGAAAGGACTCGTCGCTCTCCTCATCAACCTCGTCCCATTTCTCCGGCGGGTTCTCCATGTTCTCCGGACCAGACGGGCGGATGTCCCGCATGTCCTCGGTCACGTCCTTGTCGTCCTGCTTTTTTTCGGGTGGTTGGCCTGACATGATGCGTCTCCATTCTCGGTTAAGTGAGAATCAACGCGCCATGGCGGGCAAGGTTGCACTGGAACGCGCTGTCCTTTCGCCTCTGGCCAAGGCCCCTGGCCGCGCATAGGCTTGCAGCCCGGAACAGAGAATTCGAGGGGAGCACGATCCATGAAGATGCCACAGCACGGGCGCGCCTGGGACGAGGTCAGGGCCGACATGATCGCACGCGGCGGCGGCGACGCTGCGTGGCGCGACGGCCGCACAGCCGTCTATGTCTTCAATGCCGGCGAGGACATCTCGCGCATCCAGCACGAAGCCTATGGACTCTATATGGCCGAGAACGGTCTTGGCCCCCTCGCCTTTCCCAGCCTGGCGCAGATGGAAAAAGACGTCATCGCGATGGGGCTGGACCTGCTCCACGGCCCGGATGGCGCCACCGGCACGATGACATCCGGCGGCACCGATTCGATCACGATGGCGATGAAGACAGCGCGTGACCATGCCCGCGCCAATGGACGCCCGCGCGAAGGCACGAATATCGTGCTGCCCCAGTCGGCGCATCTCGCCTTCGACAAGGCGGCCCATCTCATGGATATCGAGGTGCGCAGGGTGCCACTGAAGACAGACGGTTCCTATGAGGCCGACCCGGCCGCGATGGGCGAAGCTGTCGATGCCGCCACGATCATGATGGTCGGCTCCGCGCCGAACTTCCCGCATGGCATCATCGATCCGATTGAAGCGCTGGGCGAGGTCGCCGCCGGCAGGAATGTGTGGCTGCATGTCGACGCCTGTGTCGGCGGCTATTTCGCCCCGTTCGCCCGCATGAATGGTGTGCCGGTGCCACCCTTCGATTTTGAAGTCGAACAGGTCCACTCGATGAGCGCCGACCTGCACAAATATGGTTATTGCGCCAAGGGCGCCTCGACCGTGCTCTTCCGCTCTGAAGAGCTTTACCAGTACATGCCCTTCGACATGGCCGGCTGGTCGGGCGCACCGATGAAGACACCCACACTGGCCGGCACACGCCCCGGCGGCGCCATCTCGGCTGCCTGGGCTGTCATGAACACGCTGGGCATTGATGGCTATCGCGCGAAGCAGGGCCTGGTCTGCCAAACGCGCGAGCGGATTGAAGCGGGCGTCAAGCGCCTCGGCTTCGACGTGCTCGGCAATCCCCTGCTCGGCCTCGTCGCATTCCGGCATCCGGATCATCACGCCTTTGCCCTTTACGGCGAGATCTACCGGCGCGGCTGGTTTACCTCCGTCACCAAGGAGCCCCCAAGCCTGCACCTTATGCTCTCACCCAAACATGCCGACGTGGTGGACGCCTACCTGGCTGATCTCGAAGCCGGTCTCGCCGCCGTCGCTGGCGGCGTTGACGGCCCCAAAGTTGATGCACGCTACAGCTGACGCCTGTGGCATGCCTTGTTCCTGTCGGCGCCTTGATGCAGTCTCCGGCCAGCACCAACCCAACCGGAGCCCCTCATGCGCCTCATCCCGACCAGTCTTGCCGCCCTCGCCCTCACCGCCTGCGTTCATGCGCAGACACCCGGCGACAAGGCCGTGCTCGACAGTATTGATGCGCGCTATGACGAGACGGCCGAAATGGCCCGGCAGATCTGGGACTGGGCGGAAGTCGGCTACCAGGAAGAGAAATCATCCGGCCTGCTGCAATCGAAACTGAACGAGGCCGGTTTCACGGTTGAAGCCGGTGTGGCGGGCATTCCGACCGCCTTCATCGCCAGCTACGGCTCGGGCGGGCCGGTCATTGCCATCCTCGCAGAGTTTGATGCCCTGCCCGGCATCAACCAGGATGCCCTGGCCAGCCGCGCCCCGATTGAAGGCAAGCATGCCGGCCATGCCTGCGGACACAACCTGTTCGGGGCCGGCTCGGTCGGCGCCGCACTCGCGATTCGTGACTGGCTGGAACAGACCGGCACGCCAGGCACAGTCCGCCTCTATGGGACGCCCGCCGAAGAAGGCGGCAGCGGCAAGGTCTATATGGTGCGTGAAGGCCTGTTCGACGATGTCGACATTGCCCTGCACTGGCACGGCGACGACCAGAACTCTGCAGCAGCGCAGACCACGCTTGCCAATCGCTCGGCCAAGTTCCGCTTCCATGGCGTGTCCGCCCATGCGGCCGGCGCACCTGAGCGTGGCCGCTCAGCCCTCGATGGCGTGGAATCATTCAACTACATGGTCAACATGATGCACGAACACGTGCCCCAGGATGCACGTATCCACTATGTCATCACTTCGGGCGGTGTTGCGCCCAACGTGGTGCCTGACTTTGCCGAAGTCTTCTATTATGCCCGCCACCCCAGCGCCGACGGCGTGGCGGAAATCTGGGCGCGCATGGAAGACGCAGCCCGTGGCGCGGCCATGGGCACTGGTACGCGTGTCGAGTGGGAAGTGATCCATGGCAACAATCCGCTCCTGGTCAACGAAACACTGGCCAGGATGATGGACACCAAGCTGCGCCAGGTCGGCGGCGTGGACTATAATGAAGAGGAAGCCGCCTTCGCCGAGGAAATCTATACAAGCTTTGCCAGGCCGGACCTGCCCCTCGGCAGCGAGAATGAGGTACAGCCCTTCGAAGTCTCCCTCGGCTATGGCTCGACCGATGTCGGGGATGTCTCCTTCGCTGTGCCGACCGTCGGCCTGCGCACAGCGACATGGGTGCCCGGCACGGCTGCCCATAGCTGGCAGGCCGTTGCCGCCAGTGGCATGTCGATCGGCTACAAGGGCGCGCAGGTTGCCGCCAAGACGCTGACACTCGCGGCCATTGAGCTTTACGAGAACCCGGAACTGCGCACAGCCGCCCGTGCGGAATTCGATGCCGCGCGCGGCGAGGACTATGAATACACATCGCTGCTGGGCGACCGCGATCCGCCGCTCGATTACCGCAAATAAGGGAAAAGTGGAGGCTTCTGTTGCCAGGCGCCTCCGGGCCCCGCCTAAGGAGCTGAATCCTTAGGAGTTAATGCGGTATACTACGCACAGACTACGCTGCGAGCAGTTCACCTTCAGCAAAGTTGTCATTTGCAACTATGTTGATGTGAGCTTCTAACGGGGCTCATACGGGCGAAAGCATCGTCTTTAGACGTCCGTCGATCCTATTTCGGCCCCGTCAGAAACAGGCCGGTGAGAGCCTGAGCCTGCTTTTGGTGGAGCCGCCGGGTACCGCCCCCGGGTCCGAACCGCTTATTACACGTACGTTTATCGCCATAGTCCGAAGACAATTTCTATATAGGGGACATGGCGCCCGGATGAAAGGCCTTTACGCTGCCTGCCGCAAATTCCCTCAGGCCATATTGACAGGAATCGCAATTTGAATAACGTGTTATATATATTGCGGAGCGCGTCATGCCTGACATTCTCAAAGACCTCGGATACCTGGCCCTCGGCAGCCGCCTGAAACGCCTGGCAGAACGGATGCAGGCCGATGCGGCGCAGATTTTCGAACAGAACTGTTTCATCACCCAGCCAAGCCATTTCCCCTTGCTGGCAGCGCTCGACCGTTACGGCCCCCTGACAGTGACCGAAGCCGTCGCGGCCCTGGGTGTCAGCCAGCCGGCCGTGACGCGCAGCCTTGTCGGGCTCGTCGAAATGGGGCTTGCGGAAACGACCGTGTCCGATGCCGACCGGCGCCAGAAATCCATTTCGCTGACAGTGGAAGGCGCCGCAGCGGTTGCCCGCATGAAGCGGGACGTCTGGCCCCATGTTGCCCGCGCCGCCGAGGAACTCGCCGCCGGCCCCGATGCCGGCCTGCTGGACCAGATCGCGCGCATCGAAGCGGCGTTCGACGAGTCGTCCCTGTCGCAGCGCGCCGCCGACGGCCATGCCATCGTGGAATTTTCCGACGACCTTGCCGAGACGTTTTATGACATCAACGAAGAATGGATCAGCGAGATGTTCACGCTGGAAGACACCGACCGCGAGGTCCTGTCCAATCCACGCGACCTGATTGTCGACAGGGGCGGCGCGGTTCTGTTCGTCTCAACCGGCGGGCTCGGCATTGTCGGCACCTGCGCCCTGATGCCGATGGGCGATGGCCGGTTCGAACTGACCAAGATGGGCGTGCTGAAATCGGCGCGCGGACGAAAGTCGGGCGAGTTCCTGCTGGCGGCGGCGCTTGACCGTGCACGCCAGATGGAGATGGAAAGCCTCTACCTGCTCACCAATCGCAAATGCGCAGCGGCGATCCACCTTTATGAAAAGCTCGGCTTCCGGCACGATACCGGCATCCTGGAATCCCACGGCAAACGCTATGACCGCTGCGATGTGGCCATGTCCTATCCGCTGGAACGCCCTATTGCTTGATCCGCAATTCCGAGATTGACCGCGCGATTGACCGGTAGGCCGCAGTCAGCTCTTCGCCATTTGACGCGTTGAAGGCATAGGCTGGGCTGGTGGCGCAATATTCCAGGATCGTGCGGCCGTCAGCCGTCTTCTGGACGCTTGTCGGCACCTGGAATCCAACCGTGTAGACCTGTATCTTGGAAGGGGCCGCCTTCATCGTGTCGCAAAGGTCCTGCGCCTGCCGGAACGAACTTTTCGCGGCAGTCGGATGGTTGGTGTTGAAGTCACCATCCGTCATCAGGATCACGGCCTTCATGTTCTGCTTGGTATTGTAGGCAAGCGGCACGGACGCTTCCGGCCAGATCGACGACCAGTTGGGTGACAGAAGATACCAGCCCCATGCCAGGCCTATATGGCCCGCCGTTCCGCCATTCGCCGTCAGCGACTGGACATGCGCCTTGAGGGCCGCCTTGTTATCCGTCAACGGAACAGGCCCGGAGGCACGGCACCCTGCATAGGATGCATTATAGGCGCCACTGGAAGAATTACCGCCACCGCTTTCGATTTCCCACTGGCCGTTGCGTTTGCGTGAATTGCTGTCGTTCCAGTTCCAGCGCGGGTTGCCCGCACCGATCCAGCGCAGCGAACCTGGCGCAGCATCCGAAGCGGCCTCACCGCCGGTGCGCTCATACACGCATGTGTCGACCAGGGAGGCGTCTTCGAGCGGCCGGCGCGCGGCATCCCAGTTACCGGTACAGTACCCGCCGGGGCAATACTCCTTCTCGTAATAGAAGAACCGCTTGCCCGTCGCCGCATCGAACATGCGTGCATCATTGTGCGTATAGTAATTGCTGCGTGCATCCGCATCGGAACCGTCAGCTGACAGTTGCACACTGCGCGTGACATCATCGAAATAGGCGCCGGCATTCACCGCATTGTTGTACGTCGTGATGGCGAGGCGCACCTTGCCGTCATTCGGTCCGTCATCCGGCAGCAATTCATCGAACGCAACTTCAGCGGCCGACTTGAGGAGGCTGAGCCGGTTGTAGCTGTTCATCGATCCTGACACGTCAAACACGAAGGCAACGTCGGCATTGCCGACCGCATAGGTCGACGTCGATGCCGCACGAAAGCTCAGTTTTTCCCAGCCCATGAGATTTGAAATGAATGTCGGCTGGTCACACGCGATCGAACCGCGAATGTCCTTGTTGTCTGTAAAAAAGGCCACGCTGACCGGCGTGCAGACAATATCGCCGCCCTGCTCGCCAATCAGCGACGCGGTGTAGCGTCTGACATCTTCAGCCACGGCATCTTCGCTCGCACCGCCCTGACGCGACAGCGCGCCGGCCAGAACCGCTGAATCGAGCGCAAACTGCACCTTGTTCTTCTGGCGGACCGTGAACTGGAAATCGACGGCGATGCCGCCGACCGCCAGTACTGCCGGAATGAACAGCGCGCTCATCACGGAGATGTTGCCGCCCCGTCCGCCCCGCCACGTCCTGAATGCCTTGCCAATTGCCATCGGTTTATCTCGCGTGAAGCCCGTTGGGCGGGCCTGCCTAGTGGGTTAGCCGCAGGTCAGAGATGGATTGTGCGATCTCGCGATAGGCGTCGGTCAGCTCCTCACCATTGCTGGGTTCGAAGGCATGACCGGCAGAGGTTGCACAATAGTCCAGAATGGATTTTCCGCCCGGCGTGGTTGCCACATTGCTCGGCACCTGGAAGCCGACCGTGTAGATCTGCACGTTGTACGGCTCCTGCTTCATCGCATCACAGAATTCCATCGCCAGCTCGATCGAGTTTTCCGGTACGGAGGGGTGCGTCTGGTTGAACTCGCCATCCGTCATCAGAATGATGGCCTTGGCCGTATCCGGTTCGTCCCACGGCCAGGGATGCGAAGGCGTCGGCCACAGCGCGTTCCAGGTTGGCGAAATCAGGTACCAGCCCCACGCAATGCCGAGATGGCCAGCCGTGCCGCCTCCCGCATGCAGGTTGTCGACATAGGATTTCAAGACAGCCTTGTCCTCGGTCAGCGGCAGTGGCGACGAATTCTCGCACAATGTCGGCGACACGTTGAACGCGCCATATGAGGAATTGGCCCCGCCATATTCAATCTCGTTGGAGCCATTGCGCTTGTTGTAATTGTTGGTGCCCCAGTTCCACAGCGGATTGCCGGCGATCATGGCATTGGTCGCGCCGGTTCCGCCGGCAGCGTCCGTGAAGGCATTGATGCCTACGCGTTCCGATACGCATGTATTTTCGCCAATGTCGGTTTCGAACCAGCGCCGCTTGGGCGTAATCGTCCAGTTGCTGCTATAATTGCAGCTACTGTCGCAGCTGGCATTCTCATAATAGAAGAAGCGCTTTCCGGTCGACTGGTCGATCAGAACGCGATTGCGGTAGGCATTGTAGCGTGACTGGGCTGAATCGCTGCCGGATGGCGCATCCGCGCCGAGCGTTACCTTGCGCGTCACGTCGTCAAAGAACTCGCCGGCATTGACGTTGGCATTGTAGGTCGTCAACGCGATGCGGACCGTACCATCCAGTTCGCGGTCATCCGGCAGCAATTCATCAAAGGCGACCTTTGCCGATGCCTTCAGATTGTCGAGGCGGCTGTTGGAGTTCATCGATCCGGATACGTCGAAGATGAAGGCGACATCCACATTGCCGATGCCATAGGTCGTCCCGGACGTGACGGAGAAGTCGAGTTTGTCCCGATTCAACAACTGCGTCAGTGTCGTCAGCTGGGAACACTGGATGGAGGCCTCGATATTCTGCGTGCCATCCTCGAAAACAAGGGCGGGATCGTCACATGACAGCCCCTTGCCCTGCCGGTCGATCAGGGAGTCCACATAGTTCGTCACAAGGGCGCTGATTTCCTGACGGGTCTGGCCGGCCTGCATGGCCTTCGATCCTGCAATCACGGCGCTGTCGATTACAGCCTGGACCTTGGCCTTCTGGGTCACGGCCATCTGCACATCAATGGCGATGCCTGCAACGCACAGGATCGGCACGATCGCGAGCGCGGCGATCATCGTGATGTTGGCGCGATCATCGCCCGCAAAGTGACTGACGCGCACATCGTTCAAAAGCCTGGACATTTTCCCCACCTCATCCGCGACCATTCCGGTTGCACCACGCGTCAGGATGCCTCCAAGTGCTTGTTTCGGCGTTAGAATTTTCAGCGTGTTTCACCCGGTTGCGGCAAGACGCGATAAACCATGTTCTTTGCGTCCTGCCGCCAGCTGGCATCACCGGCGACCTAGTGCGTGATACGCAGGTCGGAAATCGACTTGGCGATCTTCTGGTAGGCGTCCTTCAGCTGCTGACCATTTTCAGGATTGAAGGCATGGTCGGCGCTGGAGGCGCAGTATTGCAGGATTTCCTGGCCCTGCGATGGTGCCTGGAACGCAACCGTATAGATGACCACCTGCGCGGCCTTTGCAGCGTCACACAGCGCTTTCGCCTGGTCGAAGGAATTGCCCTGGCCGCTCGAGAAATGGGTATTGAACGCCCCATCGGTCATAAGGATCATGGCCTTGGCCCCATCCGGTTCGTCATAGGGCAAGGGCCGGGATGCGGCAGGCCAGACCGAATCCCATTTGGGATCGATCAGGTACCAGCCCCAGGCAACGCCCATGTGGCCGGCGGTCATGCCAAAATCGTTCAGTCCGTTGACGTAGGCTTTGAGATTGGCGCGGCTATCGGTAAGCGGAAGCGGACCAATGCTGTTGCATGTCTCGACGGACCAGGTTTCTGTCGACGTGTTGAACCTGGCCTCTGCCGCTTCAATCCAGGCGCCCGGGGCGGGCGCGGCATCCGTAAACGCCTCAGCTCCGACACGCTCCTTCACGCACCTGTTGGTAATGGTCGTTGTCGCAACCAGTGGCGTGACGACATCGTCATACCTGCGGCAATTGCCATTGGGCCTGTACGAAACGCAAACCCGCGTTGTCCTGTCGTAATTGACCGTATAGGTGCGGGTGGCGTTCTTGTTGGTCACGGCCTTGAAATAGCTGCCGGCATTGACCATCGTGTCATAGGTCGTCATCGCCAGCCGCACATCGTCAAGCCTGGCCGTGTCGTATGATGCAGGAAGCAGGGTGTCGATTGCATCGAGGGCCGCAGCCTTCAGGTCATCCATCTTGCCGCTATTGCCCATCGAGCCCGACACATCGAACACGAACGCCACATCGACCTTGCCGATGCCATAGGTCGAGCCGGACCGGACCTGGAAGTCCATATGCGTCCGTCCGATCACGTTCGATAATGTCGTCGGCTGGGAACATATGATTGACGCATCGATATCCTGTGTCTCGTCCCTGTAGGTAATCGACACGGGCGCACAGTCGAGACGGCCATTCTGCTGGTTCAGCAAGGCCGTGACATAGGCATCGACACCCCGTGCAACATCGTCGCGGCTGGCACCGTCCTGCATCTGCCGCGCTCCGAAGATCACGGCACTGTCGATGACCGCCTGAACCTTGTTCTTCCGGGTCAGGGTCATCTGTGTGTCGACCGCGATCCCGACAAGCGCCAGGATCGGGATCAAAGAGAGGGCGAAGAATATGGCGGCATTGCCGCCGGCATCGGCGCGCCAGCGATTGGGCAGGTGGTTCAGAAAAGCGCGCTTCAACTATCTCTCCAGTTCAGATCAAAACGCTATGCCAGTACAATTTTCAGTCACGGGATTCATCTCGGCCTGCGGCGCCTTAGTACGTGATACGCAGATCAGAGATGGATTGGGCGATCATGCTGTAGGCGTCTTTCAGCTGCTGGCCATCTTCGGGGTTGAAGGCATGGTCGGCGCTGGAGGCGCAATATTGCAGGATTTCCTGGCCCTTGGACGGCGCCTGGAACGCAACCGTATAGATCACGATATGCTCTTCCTTCGCTGCATCACACAGCTTCTTCGCCTGGTCGAAGGAATTGCCCTGGCCGCTCGAGAAATAGGAGTTGAACTCACCATCCGTCATCATGATGATGGCCTTGGCTGCATCCGGCTCATCGTATGGCAGGGGCTTCGACGCCGACGGCCAGACCGAATCCCATTTCGGATCGATCAGGTACCAGCCCCAGGCAACGCCCATATGACCGGCGGTCATGCTGTAATCGTCCAGGTTGTTGACATAGGCATTCAGGGCGGACCGGTTATCGGTCAGCGGCAGCGGGCCAATATCGTTGCAGGTCTCGACCGACCAGCTGTTATTGTACGAATTGTATTTCGCCTCTGCCGCTTCCAGCCATGCGCCCGGACCCGGATCTTCATCCGTGAAGGCGTCCGATCCTTCACGTTCCTTGACGCACGTATTGGTGATCGTCCTGGACGTCTCCTTGGTTGTCGTGACGTTCTCGTACTTTTTACACTTTCCCTTTTTGTTCGTCTTTGTACAGACTTTCTCTGTATCCTCATAGGTCGCGGTATAGGTGCGCGTCGGATTCTTGTTCGTAACAGCTTTGAAATAGCTGCCTGCATTGACCATCGTGTCATAGCTGGTCATGGCGAGGCGAACATCGTCAGACTTCGAGGCATCATAAGTCGTCGGAAGCAGCGTTTTGACCGCATCCAGCGCCGCGGCCTTCAGGTCAGACATCTTGCCACTGTTGCCCATCGAGCCGGATACGTCGAACACGAACGCCACTTCGACCTTGCCGATGCCATAGGTCGAACCGGCGCGGACCCGGAAGTCCATCTTGGTCCGTCCGAACAGGTTCGACAGGGTTGTCGGCTGCGAGCAGAAGATCGACGCATTGATGTCTTCGGCATCATCTGCGTATTCGAGCGTAACCGGGGCGCAGTCGAGCACGCTGCTTTGCTGTTTCAGAAGGGCAGCCACATAGGACGTCACTTCCTGGGTCACTTCCGTGCGCGAAGCACCAGCCTGCATTGAGCGGGATCCGAAGATCACGGCGCTGTCGGCGACGGCCTGAACCTTGTTCTTCTGCGTCAGGGTCATCTGCGTATCGACCGCCACACCCACGATCGACAGGATTGGAATGATCGACAAGGCAAAGATGATGGCCGTGTTGCCGCGCGCATCGGTGCGCCAGCGTTTGACCAGGTCGTGGAAATGATTTTTCATCGTGCTGTACCTCCCCGCTCAGGTTTTGTGTTGGATACAGCAGGAAATATCCCACAAGATTCATTCAATATGGTGTGTACAGGCGAGGAATTTCGGTAAGCCCGGGCAAGTTTGTGTTAATGGTTTTCGCCAGCGAATCGCACCAGAGAAGGCCCTCATGAGACAATATCTCGACCTCCTGTCAGACATTCTGGCGCACGGCTTCGAACGTGCAGATCGCACTGGAACCGGCACAAAAGCCGTGTTCGGACGCCAGATGCGCTTTGATTTGGCTGACGGTTTTCCGATGGTCACCACCAAGAAGCTGCACCTGCGCTCGATCATTATCGAACTGCTCTGGTTCCTGAAGGGCGACACCAATATCGGCTATCTCAAGGACAATGGCGTCTCCATCTGGGATGACTGGGCTGACGAGAACGGCGACCTCGGACCTGTCTATGGTAAACAATGGCGCAGCTGGGCCGCCCCCGATGGCCGCGTGATCGATCAGATCCAGTGGGTCCTTGACGAAATCCGCACCAATCCCAATTCCCGGCGTCTCATCGTGTCGGCCTGGAACCCGGCCGATGTGAACGACATGGCCCTGCCGCCCTGTCACTGCCTGTTCCAGTTCAATGTCATGGACGGCAAGCTCAACTGCCAGCTCTATCAGCGCTCCGCCGACATCTTCCTCGGCGTGCCGTTCAATATCGCGTCATATGCCTTGCTGACGCTGATGATGGCTCGCGCGACCGGCCTGCAGGCAGGCGAATTCGTCCACACGTTTGGCGACGCCCACCTTTACATGAACCATATCGAGCAGGCGCAGCTCCAGCTTTCGCGTGAACCGCGCGCCCTGCCGACCATCACCCTCAATCCCGCAAAGTCTGATCTTTTCAGCTGGGAGTATGAGGACTTCAGGGTCGAGAACTACACGCCCCACGCCCACATCAAGGCGCCGGTCGCCGTCTGATCCCACTTTGTGGACAGGGCATGCGAATTCGCATGTCAATTGCCCAAACCGGCGAATTCACGCAGTTTCCTTCCCCGGCGGTACTCAACCGTCTTTTCCTGGGAGGGATACAATGAAAATCTTCCTCGCCGAACTTCTCGGCACACTCACACTCGTCCTGTTTGGCTGCGGCGCCGCCGTACTTGCAGGCGAGCAGGTCGGGCAACTTGGCATCGCATTCGCCTTTGGCCTGGCCATTGTCGCCATGGCCTATGGTATCGGCCCGATCTCGGGCTGCCACGTCAATCCAGCCGTCAGTTTCGGTGCATTCGTCGCCGGGCGCATGGATGGCAAGAGCATGCTGACCTATTGGGCGGCGCAATTCATCGGCGCCACGGTCGGCGCCGGCATCCTCTACCTGATCGCCACCGGCAAGGCGGGCTATGATATCGGGGTCAACGGCCTCGGCCAGAACGGATGGGGCACGGGCTATCTCGGTGAATACACGCTGGCAGCAGCCATTGTGTTCGAGATCGTCGCCACCTTCATCTTCCTCGTCGTCATTCTGGGCTCGACCCATGTTGCCGCACCAACCGCCATGGCCGGCCTCTCGATCGGCCTGACTCTGACGGCTATCCACATCGTGGGCATCCAGGTCACCGGCGTGTCGGTCAATCCGGCACGCAGTTTCGGCCCGGCACTGTTTGTCGGCGCAGAGGCGATATCGCAACTCTGGCTGTTCCTCATTGCACCCCTCGTCGGCGCAGGTCTCGCAGGCCTGAAATGCCGCATGGGACTGCTCGACAAGGACGCCGCCTAGCGCTTCAGGCCTCGGCCGGATTCGTCAGGCCGAGGTCTTCCCGCCGCCGTATGACGCGCGAAACAATCACGGCGCCCACCATTTTCCCGATCACGAACACGACCCAGTTCGCGACATGCAGCGAATTGCCGGGCTCTGCCCCGAATTCCATCTGCTTGGCCAGGTCCGCGCCATACAGGAAGACGGTTGTGTCGACCGGCGCGGCCAGCGCGCTCGACAACAGGATCCGTGTCGACAGGCGATACTTGGTGAAGGTGAACATCAGCCAGTCGACACCCTCCGACACTGCGAATGCGATACCACTCGCCAGCGCAATCACCGGCCAGGCATAAAAGAAAGACCAGGCCACAGCCATTGCCATCACAGCCAGCACGCGGTGTCCCATCTCCCGCTGGACGAAGTCGCGAATCACGAAGACCATGCCAGTGACCAGCGTCATGGGGTGAAGCGAAATCCCCTGGGTCCAGGTCTCGCTTTTGTCGACAATCTGGAATTCGGGGATGACACCGAATGACCAGTTGAGGAAAGGTATCAAAGCGACATACATCAGGGCCCAGCCGCGCCCTTTGAGCAGGTAAATCGCCGTAAAGGTGAGCGCCAGCGCGCCTACAACCTGAATGGCCAGACTGGGGTTGTCATTGGTGATAATAGAGATGATTGAGCTGAACACACTTGCCCCTCGAACTGCGATTGGTCTCTGATAGCTGACAAATCCGGTTGCTTCGACCACAAAACGATGTGTTCCACATGCTTAATAAAGCGAGGGGAAAATTGCCTCGCAGCCACAAATATCATGAAGGGCTTGTTCGACCGTAATGCACAGTAACGTAAAACTCAGCCTCATCGTGGCCCGTGGCCTCAACAATGTGATCGGCGTTTCCGGCCAGTTGCCCTGGCGCCTGAAGAGCGACCTCATGTTCTTCAAGCAGGTCACCCTGGGAAGCCCGATCATCATGGGGCGCAAGACATGGGAAAGCCTGCCAAGGCGTCCCCTGCCGGATCGCGAGAACATCGTGATGACCCGTGACTGGACCTATGATGCGCCCGGCGCGCGGGTCTATTCCAGCTTTGCGCCTGCCGTAAACGCGGCCAAGGCCATCGCCGCGCGTGACGGAAAGGCCGAAGTCTTCGCGATTGGCGGGGAGGCCATTTACAAGCGGGCCCTGCCCCTGGCCGACCGCATCTATCTGACCGATGTCGATGCGGCGCCTGAAGGCGATGCCTTCTTCCCTGCTCTGCCCGATAATGAATGGCATGAAACTTCAGCGGCCCGTTTCGAGGTCAGCGAAGGCGACGATCACGCATTCACCATCCGCAGGCTTGAGCGCACACCGGTCGACGCCCGCACCGACGCGTAGGCCCCTCCCCCGGCGGAAGCCGTTGTGAGCACCGTGTGCCACCCGTAATATGCCTCCATAACATGGAGGAATACGCATGGATTTCGAACTCGTGGCCGAGGGTCTCGGCTTTCCCGAAGGCCCTGTCGTCATGGCGGATGGCAGCATCATCATCGTCGAAATCCAGAAGGGCCAGATCTCGCGTCACTGGGGTGGCGGCAAGTCGGAAGTGATCGCCACGCCGGGCGGCGGCCCCAACGGCCTCGCCATCGGGCCGGACGGCGCCCTCTGGTGCTGCAACAATGGCGGCTTCCAGTACCATGATGTCGGCGGGCTGCTCATTCCCGGCAATTGCCCGGATGACTATTCCGGCGGCAGGATCGAGCGGATCGACCTTGCAACCGGCAAGGTCGATCGTGTTCTCGACACGGTTGGTGGCAACCCCCTGAAGGGCCCGAACGATCTTGTGTTCGACAAGGCAGGCAATCTCTACTTTACCGATCACGGGAAAACCTATTCCCGGCACCGCGATTTCGGCGGCCTGTTCTACCTGCCCACTGGCACAGTCGAGGCGGTCGAACTCGATTTCCACTATTCCTCGCCCAATGGTGTCGGCCTCTCGCCCGACGAGCAGACCGTTTTCATGGCCGACACGATGACCGGCCGCATGTGGGCCTTCGATCTGGCCGCCCCCGGCGAGATCAGGCCCGCCAGTCCCTTCAATGGCGGCCGCGTCGTCGCCACGATGCCGGGCCTGCAATACTTTGACAGCCTCGCCATGACGGCGGCGGGCAATGTTTGCGTCGCAACCATCCTGAATGGCGGCATCACCACGATCACGCCAGAAGGCGCGTTCAGCCACACGGCCTTCCCGGACATGCTGGTCACAAATATCGCCTTTGGCGGCGACGACATGATGGATGCCTGGCTGACCCTGTCGAGCACGGGCAAGCTCATCAAGTGCCGCTGGCCGGAACCGGGTCTCATCCTCAACTTCAACGCCTAGGGCGCCTCAGTCCTCGAAGACAATCTCCGGCGCGGGTCTGGATTCCAGCGTATCGAGGCCCACGGCCACGGTGCGCGCCAGTTCGTGGAAAATGCGTCCCGGCTCGCCGCCGGCCAGGGCCGAAGGCTCACCGCTGTCGCCCCCTTCGCGGATCGCCTGCAGCATCGGTATCTGCGCCAGCAGGGGCAGGCCAAGCGTTTGTGCCATATCGGCGCCGCCTCCTTCACCCATCAGATAGTGGCGATTGCCGGCCGGATCCTCGAACCAGCTCATCGTCTCGACAATGCCAAGCACTGGCACGGCGGTCTTGGTGAACATGGCCGCCCCGCGCCGCACATCGGCCAGCGCCACTTCCTGCGGCGTGGTGACGATGATGGCAGCCGTCACCGGCACGCGCTGCGCAATCGCCAGCTGCGCGTCGCCCGTGCCCGGCGGCGTGTCGATGACCAGCACGTCAAGTTCGCCCCATTCAGCATCGTTCAGCATTTGCGCGATTGCCGACATGACAATCGGCCCGCGCCAGATCATCGGTGAGTCCGGATCGGACAGGTAGCCGATCGACAGGGTTTTCAGGCCATGCGCCGCGACCGGAACCAGCTTTTTCGACGCGGCAGTTTCAGGGTGCGCGTCCTGCATGCCCAGCATGGTCGGAACCGACGGGCCATAGACATCGGCGTCCAGCAGGCCGACTTTCATGCCCGTTTTCGCCATGGCCGCCGCCAGGTTCACCGCCACGGTGGACTTGCCGACCCCGCCCTTGGCGCTGGCTACGACCAGGATCCGGTCGATACCCTTAATCTTCGGAATACCCGCCGCTGCTGGCGGTGCTGCCTGCTGCATGGCCTCGTCGGACAGGCGCGCGCCCTTTGACACCCGCCTTGGAGACGGTTCCAGCCTGACCTGCGGCGCCTGCGCTGCCGATTTTTCGGCTGTCAGGATACTCGTCACCGATTTCACGCCCGCCACCAGTTCAGCCCGGCCTTCCGCCTCGATCCGGCGTGCCTCGGCGGCGTGCGTATCGGCCGGATCGGCCAGCAGGACGAGGATCGCGCGACCGCCATCGTCGACATCGACGGACTCAAGCCAATCAGGCGCACCCAGTGCTTTGCGCACCTGTGCAGCCAGTTTCCGACGCGATTTTTGCTTCGAACCAAACACGTAATATAACCCCTGCGTCCTTGAAGCTCAGATTGAGGCATGCACTTATCACCGAAACACCTATATAGAAGCCTGCAAAGCAATACAGGAGGGGCTATGCCCTGGGACGACAAGACGAAATCCAGCGGCCCGTGGGGCGGCGGATCAGATGATGAACCCGGCAAGGACGGCGGTTCGCCCTGGACGCGCCCGGCTGGCGGTTCCGGAAACGGCGATCTCGAACAACAGATGAAACGCATGCAGGAACGCTTCCGCAAACGCGGTGGCGGTAATGGCGGAGGAGGTGGCGGTGGACGCCGCGGCGGAGGCGGCCCGAATTTTGGTCCGCTCGGCCTCGTTGTGCTCATCGGCATCGGCCTGCTCGGCTGGCTGTCAACAAGCGTCGTCATGGTCGACCCGACCCAGCAGGCGGCCGTGTTCCGCTTTGGCAAATGGCAGACCAATTTCGGCCCCGGCCTGCATTTCCACCTGCCTGCCCCGTTTGAGCAGCATGTGCTTGTCGAAGTGGAAAACCGGAAGGAAACCCGAATCGGCAATACGCTCGAAGAGAGCCTGATGCTGACGCAGGACGAGAATATCGTCGACATCCAGTTCTCCGTCTTCTGGAAAGTGGATTCCCAGAACCCCGAGAACTTCATCCTGAACGTGAAGAACCCGACCGAAGCCGTCGAACAGGTCGCCGAATCGGTCATGCGTGAAGTCGTCGGCAAGACGCGCCTTCAGGGCGTGATCACGACCGAGCGCGATGTCGTGCAGACGGAAGTGGCGAAACAGGTCCAGGCCCTGCTCAATGACTATCGCGCCGGCATCCAGATTCTGGCTGTCACGATCGACAGGTCTGACCCGCCCCAACAGGTGATCGAGGCGTTCAACGACGTAAACGTCGCCGAACAGGACGCCGAGACGAATATCAACCAGGCGACCCAGTTCGCCAACGAAGTCGTGCCTCAGGCCCGTGGTACGGCCCAGCGCCTGTTGCAGGAGGCTGAAGCCTATCGTGACCAGGTTCTGGCCGATGCCCAGGGTGAAGCGTCGCGTTTCGAACAGATCTACGAGGAGTACCGCAAGGCGCCCCGCGTCACGCGCGAACGCATGTATCTGGAAACCATGGAAAAGGTGCTTGAGCGCTCCGACAAGCTGATCATGGATCAGGATTCGGGCGCCGTGCCTTACCTCCCGCTGGAACGCACCCAGCGCAACCCGAGCGGAGGGCAGCAATAATGCGTGCTTTTGGATGGCTGACCATCATTGTCGTCGGCGCCGTAATTCTGGTGCTCATGAATTCATTCTTCGTCGTTCGTCAGGACGAACAGGCCCTGATGCTTCAGGTCGGCGAACCCAAACAGGTGTATAATGCGCCTGGCCAGGATCAGGCCGGACTCTACTTCAAGATTCCCCTGATTCAGCAGGTCGAAAAGCTCGACAAGAAGAATATCGGCCTTGATATCGAGAATATTGAAGTGCTTGCGTCCGACCAGCGCCGCCTCTCCGTTGATGCCTTTGTCCGCTGGCGCATCAAGGATCCGCTGAAATTCTACCAGCGTTTCCGCAATGAGACCGCCGCTGCCAGACAGCTCAACCAGATCACCAACTCGAACATCCGCGAAGCCCTGGGCGACGTGCCAGTGCCGGAAATCATTTCCGGGCAGCGTTCGCAGCTGATGGACCGTATCCGCGAGAGCGTGAATGCCCAACTGACCGAGGATGGCATCGACATTATTGATGTCCGCATCCGTCAGGCTGACCTGCCGCAGGAAGTGGCGCAGGGCGTGTACAGCCGGATGCAGTCGGCCCGTCTTCAGGAAGCCCAGCGCATTCGTGCCGAGGGCGAGGAAAAATCCCGCCTGATCCGCGCCCAGGCCAGCCGTGAAAGAACGGTCATCGAGGCGCAGGCGCGCGAGCAGGCTGAAGGCATCCGCGGTGAAGGCGATGCCAGATCGACTGAAGTCTATGCCAATGCCTACAACCGGGACCCGGAATTCTTCCGCTTCCAGCGCGCCCTGATTGCCTGTGACAAGGCCATTCAGGACGGCACACAGATCATTGTCGGCCCCGATAACCTTGGCATATGCGACCAGTTCATTGAGAGCGCCCGCGTCAATGGCGGTTCCCGCTAGGGCTGAAGCGCGTGTCATCACTCTATCTGATACTGGCTGCGGCCGGAATCTGGTTCTTTCTGGAGGGGGCGGTCTATGCGATCGCCCCCGACTTCATGCGCCGCATGGCCGCACGCCTCGCCGAGATGCCCAGCCGCGATGTCGCCTTTGCAGGCCTCGCCTCTGCCGTCATCGGCGCAGCCCTGCTCGTCTTTGCAGTCAGAGCCGCCTGAGCCTGTTGCAACAGGGGCGCAAAGCGCCATACTGATCAGGATACGTGCAACATCCGACTCCCAGGAGCCCCTCGCCTCATGCGCATTCCGGCACTCGCCGCCCTCGGTTTCCTCGCTGCCTTCGCCCTACCGGTTTCGGCACAAGGCAGCCTGTCGCGTCCCGTTGATGGCGTCGACCAGAAAGTACAACCGCAAAGCTTCCGCGATCTGTCTAAACGCCTGATGCCGGCCGTTGTGAACATCTCGACCCAGCAGACGATTGCGCCAAATGGATTGCCAACCTTTCCGGAAGGCTCGCCGATGGAGCGTTTCAATGATTTCTTCGGCCGCGACGAAGACGGTTTCCAGCGCCAGGGCTCGCTTGGCTCCGGCTTCGTGATCAGCGCAGATGGAATCATCATCACCAATAATCACGTTATCGAAAATGCCGACGAGATCGAGATCAATTTCTCCGACGGCCGGGTGCTCGACGCCAGGCTGATAGGCCGCGACCGCGACACCGACCTCGCCGTGCTGAAAGTCTCCAGCAATACGCCCCTGCCCTATGTCGACCTTGCCGACAGCGACCATGCCGAAGTGGGTGACTGGGTCATCGCCATCGGTAATCCGTTCGGCTTTGGCGGGTCAGTCTCCGCCGGCATCATCTCGGCACGCAACCGCGACCTCAATGCCGGCCGGTCCGATGACTTCATCCAGACAGATGCGGCCATCAACCGGGGCAATTCCGGCGGCCCGCTGTTCAATCTCGGTGGCGAAGTCGTCGGCGTAAACACAGCCATCATCTCCCCCACCGGCGGATCGGTCGGCATTGGCTTCTCCGTGCCGTCCAACCTGGTCAGGCGCATAGCGGACCAGCTGATCGACCAGGGCAAGGTGCGCCGCTCATGGCTTGGCGTGAATGTGCAGGATGCCGATGCCGCTCTGGTCAAGGCCTACAAGGCCAGGGGCAAGGGCGGCGTGATCGTCACGCGCATCACCGATGGCGGCCCGGCCGACCAGGCAAAGCTCGAGGTTGGCGACCTCGTGCTCAGCTTCGATGGCCAGCCGATAGCCAGTGTCCGCGAAATGACGCGCCTCATATCCGACGCGCCGATCGGCAAGACGGTGCCGCTTTCGATCATTCGCGGCGGCAAGGCCCGCACAATATCGGTCACGCTCGGCGAGCTGGAAGATGACGAGACAGAGGCAGAAGCCAGCCCGATGCCCGACGGCCCCTCCGGCAGCAATGATCTCGGCGCGGAACTCTCGGCCATAGACGACGATATCAGGCGCCGCTTCGGCATTCCGAAGGATGTGGAAGGCGTTGTCGTCACCAGCGTCAGTGCGCGCGGACGCGCCTTTGGCAAGCTGAGCCGCGGGGACGTTATCGTGGAAGTGAACTTCAACGAGGTTTCCAGTGTCACCGATACAGTGGCGAAGGTGGAAACCGCCATGACCACGCCGCAACAACCCCTGCTGCTGCGCGTCAAGCGCCGGGGCGATGCCGGATGGTTCGACCAGTTCCTGTCGATCGAGCTCACGAAATAGGCGCTAGCCGGTGACGAACTCGCTGGCCGCATAGCCCTGGAAGAAAAGCGCCGCTGTCAGGTCCGTATGGCTGATCGCGGCGGTCGCCTGTTCGGCGACAATCGGCTTGGCGCGATAGGCAATGCCGAGTCCGGCCGCGCGGATCATGTCCAGGTCGTTCGCCCCGTCGCCCAGCGCCAGCGCATCATCGCGGACCAGCCCATGCGCCGCAGCGGCTTCATCCAGCGCTGTCAGCTTCGCTTCGCGTCCGAGAATCGGTCGGCCGACTTGCCCCGTCAGCGCCGCGCCATCATCCATCAGCGTATTTCCGCGATGGGCGTCGAAACCGGACATGTCTGCGACACGCGACGTGAAGAAAGTGAAGCCGCCAGACACCAGAACGGCATGGGCGCCATGGGCCTTCATTGTCGCCGTCAGCGTCCGCGCGCCGGCGTTCAGCGTAATCCGCTCGCGATAGGCCGCTTCCAGCGCGGGCAGTTCCAGCCCCTTCAGCATCGCCACCCGCGTGGTCAGTGCGCCCTCGAAATCCAGCTCGCCGCGCATCGCGCGTTCGGTGATCGCAGAAACTTGCGCTTTCAGTCCGGCAAAGTCAGCCAGTTCATCGAGGCATTCCTGCCCGATAATCGTGGAATCCATGTCGGAGATCAGCAGGCGCTTGCGCCGGTTCGCTGCCGGCAGCATGCAGACATCGGCCTCCAGCCCCTTCGCGGCGGCACGCACCGCCTCCACAACACCCTCACCTCTCCCATCGAAAACATATTCGCACGCCTGCCACACCGCGCCGTCAGACAGGATGCGCAGCTGCATCTTGTCGACGCCCGCCGCGGCCAGAATTTCCCCCAATTGCGCAGAAAGTTCAGTGCGTCCTGGCGCCGCCACAGCTGTCACGGCAAGGATTTTGCGGGAATTATCCGGGTTCTGGGTCATGTTTTCAGTCTCCTGGTGTCTTTCCACGCGCCCGACAAGCCCTTAGGTCTAGAGCATGCATCCGGCAATCCTCATTCATGGTCCCACCGCCAGTGGCAAGACCGCCCTCGCCATCGCCGTCGCCCGGCGACTGGGGGGTGAAGTCATCAACGCTGATTCCATGCAGGTTTACAGGGACCTTCAGGTCATCAGCGCCCGCCCCGATGCGGAGGAAATGAACGGCGTGTCCCACCACCTGTTCGGCCATGTTGATGCGGCCACCCGCTATTCCACCGGTGACTGGCTGGAAGAAGCCCGGCGCGAGATCAAGCGTATCGAGCTGAAAGGCAAGCGCGCCATCCTCGTCGGCGGCACCGGCCTTTACCTGCTGGCGCTGACGCAGGGCCTGTCCAGTATCCCGCCGGTTCCCGAGGATATTCGCGCCGAAGTCCGCGCCATATCGGAGAGCGAAGGCGCAATCGGCCTGCGCGACCGGCTCGCGCCTGTCGATCCTGAAACAGCCGAGTGGCTGGGCACAGGCGACCGCCAGCGGCTCGCGCGTGCTTACGAAGTCTGGCTCGCCACAGGCCGCCCGATCAGCCAGTTTCAGGAAGAACGCCAGCCCCCCGTCCTGCAGGATGGCGAATGGATCGGATTTGCCCTCACTCCGCCCCGGTCGCGCCTCTACCAGAAAATCGACCGCCGGTTCGAAGGCATGCTGATGCAGGGCGCTATGGACGAGGCCCGCAGCCTGATGGAACGCGACCTCGATCCTGAACTGCCCGCGATGAAGGCGCACGGCATGCCATGGCTCACGGCTTTCGCGCGCGGCGAGATCAGCGCCGAGCTTGCGGCCGAAAATGCAAAGCGCGACACAAGGCGCTATGCAAAAAGGCAATTTACGTGGATTGGCAGGCAATTCCCGTTCTGGCCGCGCATTCCATCCCTGGAGCCTGAAAACCGCCTAAGGGTGATTCATGCCCTTTACAGGGAGATTGACAGCGTCAAAGAGGCAGATTATTCCTAAGCCAGACGTTGGAGGAAACGCACTGTGCGCACATCACTGGTACTCGTTATTAGGCATCCGTAGTCGACTGACCTTTCAGTCGATTGCGGATGCGCGCATTAAAGGGTCTCCTCAGGGGGCCCTTTTTCATTTCAGCCCAGACCCATTTTGATCCAGCCACCCCCGAGACACTCATGACCACAGCCACCAAGTCCAAGACGCGCGCCGCCCAAGCGGCGAAGAATGAGCCCCGCATCATGACCGGAGCCGAAATCGTCATCGAGGCCCTGCGTGAGCAAGGCGTCGAATCGATCTTCGGCTATCCGGGCGGCGCGGTCCTGCCCATCTATGATGCCCTGTTCTCGGCGCCGGACATACAGCACATCCTGGTGCGCCATGAGCAGGGCGCCGGCCATGCGGCCGAAGGCTATGCCCGTTCGACCGGCAAGTGCGGCGTGGCCCTGGTCACATCCGGGCCAGGCGCGACCAATATGGTCACGCCCATCACCGACGCCATGATGGATTCCATTCCCATGGTTGTCCTGTGCGGCCAGGTGCCCACCCACCTGATCGGAACCGATGCGTTCCAGGAATGCGACACGGTCGGCATTACGCGCACCTGTTCCAAGCACAATTACCTCGTCACCGATGTCAACGACCTCGCCCGCGCCATTCACGAGGCCTTCCTGATCGCCACGTCAGGCCGGCCCGGTCCGGTGGTCATCGACATTCCGAAGGACATCCAGTTCGCAACCGGCACCTATATCGGCAAGGAAGGTGTGCACAAGGCCACCTACAAGCCGCGCACAACCCCGGATCAGGACTCCGTCACCGCCATTGTCGACCTCATCATGTCGTCCTGGCGCCCGGTCTTCTACACGGGCGGCGGCGTGATCAATTCCGGGCCGCGCGCGTCAGAACTGCTGCGTGAACTTCAGTCTGTCACCGGCATACCGGTCACATCGACCCTGATGGGCCTCGGCGCCTTCCCGGCCTCGCATCCCGACTGGCTCGGCATGGTCGGTATGCATGGCAGTTTTGAAGCAAACAATGCGATGCATGACTGCGACCTGATGATCTGCGTCGGCGCCCGCTTCGACGACCGCGTGACCGGCCGGATCGACGCCTTCTCGCCCAATTCCAAGAAGATCCACATCGATATTGACGCCTCCTCGATCAACAAGATCGTGCGCGTTGACGTGCCCGTCATCGGCGACTGCGCCGAAACGCTGCAAGCCGTCCTCAAGGCGCTCTCCACCCGCAGGGGCAAGCGGCCCGACCTGGCAATCTGGAAAAAGCAGATTGCCGTCTGGCGCGCCCGCGACTGCTTCGCCTTCCAGAATTCCGATACCGTCATCAAGCCGCAATACGCCGTCCAGCGCCTTTACGAGCTGACCCGGGACCGGGACACCTACATCTCCACCGAAGTCGGCCAGCACCAGATGTGGGCGGCGCAGTTCTATCATTTCGAGGAACCCAATCGCTGGATGACCAGCGGCGGCCTTGGCACGATGGGTTACGGCCTGCCCGCAGCAGTCGGCATCCAGACAGCGCATCGCGACGCGCTGGTCATCGACATCGCCGGCGAAGCCTCCATCCAGATGGTGATGCAGGAATTCTCGACCGCCGTGCAGCACAAGCTGCCGGTCAAGGTGTACATTCTCAACAATGAATGGATGGGCATGGTGCGCCAGTGGCAGGAATTGCTGCACGGCGAGCGCTATTCGCATTCCTATTCGGAAAGCCTGCCGGATTTCGTGAAGCTGGCTGAGGCCCTCGGCGGCCACGGCATCCGCTGCGACGATCCGAAAGAACTCGATGCAAAAATCATGGAAATGATCGACCATGATGGCCCGGTCCTGTTCGACTGCCGCGTCGAGAAGGCCGAGAATTGCCTGCCGATGATTCCGTCGGGGTCTGCTCATAATGAGATGATCCTTGGGGAGATAACTGGTAACGAGGTCAGCGACGCCGGGAAGAAGCTGGTCTAGCGCCAGACAGGCATGGGTTTTGGGACGGATTGTGTAGATGAGTATGAGCGACATCCTCGCCCTGCTGCGCGAACATCTTGATGTGGTGATCGCGATCGGCTCGGCGCTGGTGGCACTGGTCAGCGCCTTTGCGTCGCGCGCCGAAACCCGTCGCCAGCGCCGCCTGCAGACCGAACGCCTGCGCCAGAGCATTGATGCGGCAAGCCTCGAATGGGGTAATCACGCGATTGATGCGCTTGGCCGCGCTGCCATGTTCGCCCGCACACGCCATCTGCAGGCCAATGACGGCACATTCGCCGGCGGCAAGACCAGCCTGATGATCAACCTGTCCGCACTCGTCGAACGCGGCCGCATGTTCTTCCCGAACCTTGATGCCGATAATAAAGGCATGGACAAGGACGGCGCCTATCGCGGACACCGCCCGCCCATCCTCGACGCGATGATGTGGGCCTATTTCGAGCTTGACGCCCTGACACGCGATGGCGGCCCGACGGGCGACAATAGCGCAGACTTCATCGACGATTGCCGTCGTCTGATGGTGTCGGAACTGCAGGCCCATCTCGATCCGCGCCGCCTCGACAAGATTGTTGAGCGCTATGATGACCAGACCCACGAAAACCGGCGCGAAGCCATCGAGCGCGCCAATGCGCTGAAAGCGCGCCTTGAATCCCGCAGGCCCGGACTTGTCCTCGACACGTCAAAGCCGCCTGCCGCCCCTACGGAGACGCGACAATGAGCGACGGAACCATCGGCAATCCACCGGGTGCGCCCAAGTCGGCCTATTTTCTCTCGCACGCTGACGAAGCTGTCGAGCGCCGTACGCTGGCCGTGCTCGTCGACAACGAACCGGGCGTGCTCGCGCGGGTGGTCGGCCTCTTCTCCGGGCGCGGCTACAACATTGACAGCCTCACGGTCGCCGAAGTCGATGCCAGCCAGCACCGGTCACGTATCACTATCGTCACACAGGGCACGCCGCACATCCTGGAACAGATCGAGGCCCAGCTCCTGCGTATCGTGCCCGTTGGCGAAGTGATCGACATCACCAAGTCGAAACGCGGCATCGAGCGCGAGCTCGCGCTGATCAAGGTGGCCGGCACGGGCGAAGTCCGCGTCGAGGCGCTTCGCATCGCCGAAATATTCCGCGCCCGCGTCATCGACACGACGAATGAGAGCTTCATCTTTGAGCTGACAGGTGCATCTGATAAGATCAGCCAGTTCATCGACCTGATGCGTCCGCTCGGCCTGGTTGAGGTCAGCCGGACGGGCGTACTCTCGATCAAGCGGGGAAAGGAACAGGGATGATGCGGCTCCAGACCCTTGCAATCGCTGTCCTTCTGGCCGCCGGCACCGCCAGCGCCGCAGAGGATCCGCCCGAAAGCTGCCGCCCGAAAGTTGCCGGCGGCGCACTTGCCCTCGCAGCTGACGCCGAAGCCGCGCAATTGCAGTGCGATGTTGATCGCGCAGCGCAACTCGTGAACCGGTCGGAGCGGCTGGCAGCCGGATCATCCGAGCCCGTCATCCGCATTGTCGACACGGCCTCCCCCAGCGGCGCAGCCTATATCTATGACGTGATCGGCACCGGCCCGTCCTACTGGCTGTCGGCCCATTCCGTTCCCGGAGACGAAACCGAGCGCACACGCGTGCCCGTCTGCAGGCTTGGCACGAACCTGCCAGCCGATGTATCGGCCAATGTTTCGTCCGCCCTGGCCACAATCGGAGCATCAGACCTTCCCGCCTATGGTCCGCGCGAAGAGGTTTCGGTCAACCCTGACGGGTCGCGCCGCGTTGTGCTCCTGCTCGACACACACGACATCGTCACGACGATCAACACACCTGAAGGTCCACGCAATTTCTCGCGCCATGCGCGCGCATCCGACGAAATCGCCCGGATCAACCAGATGATCATCGGCGTAGCCAATTTCAGCGACAGCTGGATTTGCAACGGCAACTGAACCACACCCCATTAACCCCACCCCAAAGCGGAGCTTTTTGAAGCCAATGAAAGTTTATTACGAGCAGGACGCAGACCTTTCCCTGATCCAGAAGAAAAAGGTCGCCGTCATCGGCTATGGCAGCCAGGGTCATGCGCATGTGCTGAACGCACGCGACAGCGGCGTGAAGGATATCGTCGTTGGCCTGAAGGAAGGTTCTGCCAGCCGCGCCAAGTGCAAGGCCGAAGGCCTGACGGTCATGACGCCCGCCGAAGCCACCAAATGGGCTGACGTCGTGATGATCCTCATCCCTGACGAATTGCAGGCCGTTGTCTGGGCCAATGAGATCGAGCCGCATACACGCGAAGGCCAGCACATCATGTTCGGCCACGGCTTCAACATTCACTACAACCTGATCCGTCCGAAGGCAGGCGTCGACATTTCCCTGTCCGCACCAAAAGGCCCCGGCCACACGCTGCGTGCGCAATACCAGATGGGCTTCGGCCTGCCGGGCCTCATCGCCATCCACCAGGATGCTTCCGGCAGCGCGAGGGATGTCGCCCTCTCCTATTCGAAAGCCATCGGCAACACGCGCGCCGGCGTCATCGAAACATCCTTCCGTGAAGAGACCGAGACCGACCTCTTCGGCGAACAGGCCGTTCTCTGCGGCGGCATCGTCGAACTGATCAAGGCCGGTTTCGAAACGCTGGTCGAGGCCGGCTATGCGCCGGAAATGGCCTATTTCGAATGCCTCCACGAAACCAAGCTGATCGTCGACCTGATCTATGAAGGCGGCATCGCCAACATGAACTACTCGATCTCCAACACCGCAGAATACGGGGAATATGTTTCCGGTCCGCGCATCGTGAATTCGGAAACCAAGGCCGAGATGAAGCGCGTACTCACCGACATCCAGGATGGCACATTTGCCCGCAACTGGGTGCTGGAAAACCAGGCTGGCGCCCCCAGCTTCCACGCCAAGCGCGCCCGCATGAACGACCATCTCATCGAGGAAGTCGGCGAAAAGCTGCGCGGCATGATGCACTGGGCCCAGAATGACCGCCTGGTCGACAAGGCCCGCAACTAGGGCCTGCCTGCACATGGCTGACAGGTCTCCGCAGCGTCCCGGTTTCTCGCATCGCGTCGCGACGCCGGATGACGCGGCGGAGATCAGCGCCCTCATGAACGCGGCCATCGGCGAGCTGCAGAAGGGCTTCCTCAGCCCCGAGCAGATCGCCGTATCGCGGTCAATCATGGGGCTCGACCGGACCCTGATCGCCGACGGCACCTATTTCCTGATCCACGATTGCGGGACGGACAGGCTCGCTGCGTCTGGCGGATGGAGCCGTCGCGCAACGCTCTATGGCGGAGACCATACCTCCGCCCAGCGCAATGACGCGCTGCTGCGTCCGGGCACGGACGCTGCCCGCATTCGCGCGATGTATACCCACCCTGATTTCACCCGCCGCGGCCTCGGCCGGATGGTCCTCTCGCTCTGCGAAGGCGCGGCCCGTGCAGAAGGATTCACGAGGCTGGAAATGGGTGCAACGCTGGCCGGCGTTCCCCTGTACGAGGCCTGCGGTTATCGCCTGATCGAGCACACGATCGGCGCGTCCGCCGATGGCGTCGAGGTGCCGGTCCTGCGCATGGGCAAGACGCTGGCCTGAACGTGATCACTCCGCCGCCCGGTTCAGATCCACATCGCCTTTGATTCCCGCCACTTTCCCCCGCATCGAATACTGCCAGATCGCATGGGGCATGCCCGGAGGCCCATCGACGCTGCGTATCCAGAGCGGATAGCGGTCAAACGATCCAGCGATCCAGTCGGCGTGAAATTCCGGTGTCGTGTAGATGACAGGGGCTGCGCCATACTCAGCCTCCAGCCTGTCGAGGAAAGCCTGCAAGTCCGCCTTCGTGCCCGCCTCATCCCGGTAGGGATCGCAATTATGGGCATATTCCAGATCAACCGCCGGCGGCAGCGTTCCGCCCCGCACTTCCACTGACTGGATGAAATTGACCGCCTGCGCCTCCCAGGGTTTGCACAGGATATAGAAGTGATAGGCGCCAAGGTGGTATCCCCGCCGGGTCGCCTCGATCCAGTTTGACTGGAAGTGCCTGTCCTTCCAGTCGCGCCCCTCAGTGGCCTTCAGGTAGATGAAATCGAAACTCTCTGCTTCCAGCGCCTCCCAGTCCACGCGTCCATTATGATGGGACAGGTCAATGCCGCGCGCCCCGGGCGGCAGCAGGCCGGCATCAGGCCCCGCCGCGTCCTCTGGCACACACGCCGTCAGGGCCAGAACTGCTGCAAATGCTGCGAATCTCACTGTCATGATCGCCAGTCTGGCATGCAATGATGGCCGCGTCGCGTCCAAACCCATGCCTTTTCGGGGCTCAACCTGCACGCGGTGTTTCGCACAGGACATTCGCGTGTGGCACGTGATTTGCTTGTTTTTCCCGGATTATTCAATCACCAGGGGACGAATCCATTGGCCAATCATTCCGCAACGCCGCGATCGCAAGACGGCAGCTATCTCTCGGCAGGGTCCGTGCTGGAAGGCAATCTCGCTTTTTCCGGGCCGGTCATGGTGTCAGCGCATGTCAAAGGCGACATCACCACTGACAGCCTTCTGGTCGTCGAGGCGGGCGCCGTCATCGAAGGCAATGTCTCCGCCACGGTCATTGTCGTCCATGGCAAGATCAAGGGCTCCGTCAGCGCGAGTGAAGGGATCGAAGCCTGGCCCGGTTGCCGCCTGGAAGGCCGCGCCTACGCGCCGAGCATGCGGGTTGATGAAGGAGCCAGCATGCTGGCAGACATTCTGATCGCGCCTGAACGGCCTGCCAGCTGGATGTCACAGGACGTGGCCGTCACTGCCCCTGCTCCCCGGCCCGCGCCAATCACCTCGCCAGAACCTGTGCCCGCACCGCCAGCCGCCGCAGCATCCCGCCCGGCGCCGATGCCAGCATTCACGAATACAATGTTCGCCCAGCCCGCCAAGCCGGGATCGGGCAGCTGAGGCCTCAACGGCCCGCGCCATCCTTCAGGCGTTCCCATGTGTCATCGTTCGGGTCATAGGCGGCCAGTCCCGTGATCCGGTCGCAGGCCCATTCATATCCGCTATCGCAGGCCGCCTGCAGCTGCCGCGTGCCTTCGGCGACATTCTTCGGTCCGCCCTTGCCCGTGAACAGCATGTTGCCATAGCCGGCGCAGGCGCTGACTTCCCCCATATCACACGATAATCTGTACAGGCGCCGGGCTTCGGGCAGGTCCTGCTCCATGCCATTGCCCTTCGCGGCCAGATAGGCGAGCGTCGCACACCCGGCTGCATCCTTGCCCGAACACGCCTTGCGATAGGCTTTCGCCGCAGCTTCATAATCCTGAATGCCGCCCCGGCCCTTGCGATGATAGTCTCCCAGCCTTGTGCACGCGGCATAGTCCTTCGCCCCACATTCGCGCATGGCATCGGCCCGGCCCGCCCGATCCTTCGCCAGCGTCTGCGTCGCTTCTTCGAGGGCGATTTCCGACTGCGTTCGCTCCACCTGGTTGCCCTGCGCCAGCGCCGGAGCCGCTGACAGACCGGCCGCAAGGACAAGTAACAGGCTTGTGAGAAGACGCATGGTCGAACACTCCGCTTAATGTGAATTGACACAGATCATACGCCCCGACCGTGGCATCGTCCACGTGGCGCACTGCTTAACAAGTCGTAACCCGCCCCTTGCCGCCGCAGCCGCCAGAGCGCAAACTCGCTCAAACAGACAGAGATTTCGGGAGACATCAGGCGCATGGCCGCACAAGACCAGCTACCCATCGGATCAGGCTTCCACGGCAAATCGACCGCCAGCGAGGTGCTTGAAGGCATAGACCTCACCGGCAAGAATGCCATCGTCACAGGCGGGTATTCCGGCATCGGCCTCGAGACCGTCCGCGCCCTTGCCGGCGCCGGGGCGCGGGTGACCGTTCCTGCCCGCCGCGTCGAAGTGGCGGAAGATGCCCTGGCTGACGTGGCCGGCGAAATCGAAATTGCCGCGATGGACCTGGCGGACCTGAAATCGGTCGAGAAGTTCACGCGCGACTATGACGACGCCAAACGCGGTCTCGACATTCTCATCAATAATGCCGGCATCATGGCCTGCCCGGAAGGGCGCGTCGGCCCCGGCTGGGAACGCCAGTTCGGCGTCAACCATCTTGGCCACATGGCGATGAGCCTGGCGCTCGCGCCGTCCATGCAGCGGGCCGAGTCCGCCCGCGTCGTCGCCCTGTCCTCGACCGGGCATGTGCGCTCGGACATTCTCTGGGACGACCCGCATTTCAACACACACCCCTATGACAAATGGGAAGCCTACGGACAGGCCAAGTCAGCCAATGCCCTGTTTGCGCTGGGTGTTGACCATCGCGGCCGCGATGTCGGCGTGCGCGCTTTTTCAGTGCATCCCGGCGGCATTTTCACCCCGCTCCAGCGCCACCTGTCGGAAGAGGAAATGGTCGCCCTTGGCTGGAAAGCTGCCGACGGCACGATCCCGCCCCAGGTCCAGGCCATGTTCAAGACACCGGAACAGGGCGCGGCCACCAGTGTCTGGGCCGCCACTTCGCCCCGGCTTGACGGCCGCGGCGGCGTCTATTGTGAAGACTGCGACATCGCGCAGCTCGCAACCGGCGAGAGCCAGCGTTGGCAACATGCCCGGCCATGGATCTGCAATGATGAAAAAGCCGAACGCCTCTGGTCGATGAGCGAGAAAATGCTGGCCGAGGCCTGAGATCAGCAAAAAGGAGGAAACACATGAAATACGTACTGACGGCCCTCATCGCAGGCGGCCTGACAACCGCCTGTGCCACGCCCCCTCCCCCTGCCCCGCCCGAGCCCGCCACCCTGTCACCGGTCGAGACCACCACGCCCGCAGCTGCGTCCTCCGCTGCGCCGGCCGAACCTGACGCGCCGGAAGGCTTCGACTATGACAGCGTATTTGGCCAGGATGACCGTCCCGCTGCAGATTATGAGCAGTATGAGGTGCGCAAGTCGAAAGACGTCCTCGCCTTCACCGGCGTTGCGCCCGGCATGACCGTCGTCGACCTCGAAGCAGGTGGCGGCATGTATACAGAACTCTTTTCCCGCGTCGTTGGCGACACGGGAAAGGTCTACATGCAGAACCCGCCCGCCTTTGATGCCTTCCTCGGCGACGCTGTCGGAAAGCGCGTCGACGGGCGTCTTGCCAATGTCACCAAGGTCAAGGCCGCGTTTGACGACCTCTCCGCCGTGCCGGACGCCTCGGCCGACCTCGTGACATGGCTGCTCGGCCCGCATGACCTCTGGTACACGCCCGACGGGGCAGAGCCCGGCGCGATGGGCGACCCGGATGGCGCATTCGCGGAAATCGCCCGCGTCACCCGGCCAGGCGGCAGCTTCGTCGTGCTCGACCACATGGCCCCGCCCGGATCGCCTGCGACAACAGGCGGCGACACCCACCGCATCGACAAGGCCATCCTGATCGCGATGGCAGAGGCCAATGGCTTCACCCTGACAGACGAAAGCGACCTGCTGGCCAATGCCGATGATGATGGCAGCCTGAACGTGTTTGACCCGGCAATCCGCCGCAAGACCAACCGTTTCCTGCTCAAGTTCACCCGGAACTGACAACTGGTCCTGTCGCAGCCATGACACCGGCCGGGAGCGCCTTAGCGACCGGCCGGCTCAATACCTTTCTCCATCGTGCCTTCGCAATTCTTAACGTCAGCACGCAAACTGCATCTACCTGCTTCAGCCCATCTGAACCCCGCTCCTGTAAGTTTCGCCGTTACCGGTGGAGGGTGTGTACGTGGGTCCCAAAAGCTTGTTTGTGCGATGGGTTCGGGAGCGAATGCATCCGAAAATGGAGTCCCAGACCGACGTGCTGCGCGTCGCGATTGGCTCCACTTTCCTGATTCTCGCAGTCATCGCACTTGGTGAACTCGCCTTTTCCATCCTGCTCGGCACGAATTTGTGGATGGACCTCGGGCGCGGCATGATCCTTGGCACCGTGGTCGGCTTTCCCGCCTTCCTGTTCAACGCCGCCGTCCTGCACCAGAATGTCATTCTCCAGCGCAAGTTCCGCAGCGCCTATCGCATCGCGGCCCGCAATTCGGAGGATATCATCAGCAAGAACCAGGAACTCGAAGCGGCGCAGATGCGCCTGGCTGAGCTCGCCAATTCCGATTTCCTTACGGGCCTCGCAAACCGCCGCCGGTTCGAGCAATCCTTTGCTGACGCCTTCGGCGCCGCCGGCCTTGGCGGTGCGCCCTTCACCCTGATCCTGCTCGATCTCGACAATTTCAAACAGGTCAATGATGCGCATGGCCATGACGCGGGCGACGCGGTCCTCCAGCATGTCGCCAAGCGGATCCGCGCAACGATCGGTGAACGGCCCGGTGTCGCCGCGCGCCTCGGCGGCGATGAATTCGCGATCCTGCTCTGGGAAACATTTGATGGTACAGACGCCGCTGCCTTTGCATCGGAACTCCAGGATGTCCTCTCGCGCCCGCATTCCTATCGCGGCAAGACGCTCCACGCGCCATCCACGGTCAGCGTCGGCTTCTATTCCATAGCCTTCAACTCTGCCTCGGAAATGTTCGTTGCGACCGACAAGGCCCTGCTCGGCACCAAGCGCAGCGACCAGATCGGCTTTGCGAAAGCCGACCCGGATGACGAATTTTCAATCGCCATTTAGGCCGTCTTAAGCCCGCGCGTCGGCCAGCATGAGGTCTGGCGTACCGGCATGCACGACCGCCTGCGCCGGCAGCCAGCAGGTCACTTCCAGGCCGCCGCCCTCAACCGGCTTCATGCCGACCGTGCCGCCATGCAGGTCGACGAAATGCTTCACCAGTGCAAGGCCAAGTCCCGCGCCGCGCTGGTCGCCCGACACGAAACTGTCGAAACTGGTCGCGCGCTTGTCCGCCTCCAGCCCCTTGCCATTGTCGCGTACTGACAATGTCACCATGTCGCCAATCCGCTGCGCCGAGACAACAATCTCGCCGCCGGATTCGGTGAATCGCAGCGAATTGGAAATCAGGTTGAACAGGACCTGACGAATGCGACGCTGGTCGGCGCGAATCACGCCCAGCTTGCCCTTGACGTCGGCCCGCACCGTGATCTCGGTGTCTTCGGCTTTCGACACGACCATTTCGATACTCTCGTCGATCACGTCGCGCAGCTGGACATCTTCCAGGTCGAGATCCATGCGGCCCGCCTCGATCATGGCCAGGTCGAGAATGTTCTCGATCAGCTTCGACAAATGGTCAGACGCCGACAGGATGGCGCTGACATAGTCAGACTGGCGGTCCGTCAGCTGACCATTGCGCTGGGTCTCCAGCAATTCGGCATAGCCGAAGATCACGGTGAGCGGCGAGCGCAGCTGGTAGCTGACATTGCGCACGAATTCCGTCTTCAGCCGGTCGGCGGCCTCGAACGCCTCGGCCCGGTCACGCAGGGCCGATTCCACGCGCCGTGTGGCGGTGACATCGGCAAAGGCGATCAGCGTATTTCCATCCGGTAACGGGTGGGTCAGATAGGTCAGGATCGACCCGTCGGAGCGGCGCATCTCGCCAGTCGTCGACTGGCGGGCCCGCGCGGACGGGTCCGTGATGTGGCCCTTGATGGCGTCCCAGATTTCGACATCGTGGAACAGCGGCACACAGGCTTCGATCACGGCCGAGTAATCCGGCTGGTCCTTCAGCAGGTCATGCGACAGGCCCCACAGGCGCTCGAAGGCGTGGTTGAACAGTTTCAGCCGCCCATCCCCGCCGAACACGGCAACGGCCTCGTGCAGATTATCCAGCGTCGAGGTCTGCGTCTTCACGATGGCATTGAACTTGGTCTTCAGGTCCAGCTCGCCGGTAATGTCCTTGAACAGCAGCAACAGTCCGCCCATCGGGTGTCGCTGGCGCGTGACAGACAGGGTCCTGTCATCCGGCAGCGACCAGATGTCTTCCTTCACCCCGTCAATGTCGAGATAATAGGACAATTCCTCGGCGCGCCATTCGGCATAATTCGTCCGCGCCGGAAGTTTGCGGCGCTCGCGCAGCCGGTCCAGCAGCTGGCCATGGCTCGGCCGGTCCAGCAGGAACGTCTCGTCCAGGTCCCACATGTCGCGGAACGCCTTGTTGTAGAAGGTCAGCTTGCGGTCAGCGCCAAAGATCGCCACCGCATCGGCCACATGGTTCAGCGTCTCGTCATGCGCGCGGACATGGCGGTTCAGTTCCTCGCGCGCATTTTCCTGCGCCGTCACGTCGAACGCCATGGCTCCTGCCCCGCCCGACAGCGGGAAGGTCAGCACACGCATTGCGCGGCGCTCACCCTTGATCACCATGTGGCGCGTCTCGTCGATATCGAGGCCTTCGGAAATCGTCTTGCGCGCCTGTTCGGCAGCCGCCTGGTCCAGCATCAGCTGGCGGTCCAGCACACGGTCGAGATTGATGCCATCCACCGCTTCGATATAGGCCGGGTTCACCCATTGCAGTTTGCCCATGCCCGACACGCGCCAGGCCGGGAAAGGCGACTTGCCCAGCATGTCGAGAAAGGCCGTCGGGTCGCGCGCAATCACCTGGCGCGCCTCTTCCAGCTTGCCGCGGGCGGAGCTTTCTTCCAGTCCCTTGATCGTTGTATCCGTTACCCAGACAACGGCGCGGGCCCCGGCCGTGCGGCCGTCCGCCTCGAGAAACCGGCCGGACGGGCCGATAATGGTCAGCGAAAAGGCCTGTCCTGTCTCACGCAGCTCGCGCAGGCGAATGCGCAGCGTCGTGTCCTGCCCCGCACTGTCGCGCGCCTCAAGGTCAGCCAGGCCCTCGATAATGCGCACCGCAGGGTCCATCGACAGCGCATCGTCGGTAAAGCTCAACAGGCCGGCCAGCGCCACCGGCGAGCCATACAGTTCCGGCGGAATGATTTCATCACCATCGGCTTCCAGCGCATTGCCCTGCCAGACAAGAATCACGCCGGGATGCGCACCGAGGACTGACCTGTGCTCTGCCAGCGTGGTTTCAAGCTGTGCCGACCGGTCGCGAAACTTGCGCGCAGCGCCGCGCGCACCATCCGAAACCCGCAATGCCCACAATAGTGCCGCCAGTCCCAGCGACGCCGCGCCAGCGGACATGATGATCGGCACCTGGTCTGCACTTATCGCCATAATCTTCCAATTCCATCGCCGAATCAGCCGCTATCAGGCAGCCACAAGAAGTTAACGGAATGCTCCCATTCCATTAAGGCGGCGTTAACGCGACGGTAAGACCAGCGCACGGGGCGCGCAAGGTAACTGAATCGTCATGTTGCAAATAAACAACAGCCGCATACCATGCTTCATGGCCATTCCACAGGTACCCCACATGCGCCCATTTTTTCTGGCAACTGCGCTTATCGCGGCCCTCTGTCTCGCCGCGCCCGCCTCCGCACAGGAGGCCGTCACGCCTCAGTCCGTTAACCTCGTGAATATCCCGGACGAGGACAGCGCCGAGGGCGATGACATTGTCCGCCTTCCCGGCCAGGGCGAGATGAAAAGAGGTGAGCGGCGCTCACGCCACGCTGCGGGCCGTCTTCTGCCCGGTGGCGGCCTGGTCATGAGTTTTGACGCAGACGACAATGGCCGCGTGACGCCGGAAGAGCTGAGATCGGGGGCAATTGCCGCCTTTGCCGTCGCCGATACCAATCAGGACGGCCGGCTCAGCGCGCTGGAACAACAGGACTGGGCCCACAGCCTGCCGACACGCGATGACACCCTGGCCAATCCCGTGCGGTTTGACCCCAATCTGGACCGGGTCGTATCGGAGGGAGAATTCGTCGCCGTGGTCGCCCAGCTCGCCACTACTTATGCAGACGCGGATGGCAATATCTACGTGGCCAAGCTCGAAGCGCCCGAACCGAAGGCATCAGACAACAAGCGCCAGTGGAGTGATCTGGAAGAACCGGACATCTTCGCCCGCGTCGAATAGGCCCTGTTTTCAGCAGATTTCGTCGTCCGGGCCACGTTCGCCGAAACCTTCGGCGATCAGGCTGGCAATTGCCGTGACCGCTTCGGCCGCTTCAGGCCCCTCGGCCCGCAATTCGACCTCGCACCCCGTATGGGCCACCAGCATCAGCAGGTCCATGATCGACCGCGCATCAGCGCATTCGGCCTCATGATACACCGTGACATGGGCATCGAACTGGCCTGCGAGCTTCGACAGGCGCGCAGACGCCCGCGCGTGCAGGCCCTTGCGGTTCACGATCATGACGCGCTGGGAGGCTGTTGTCGTCGCCTTCTGCACTAGGTCGACTTCGCCAGCAGGTCGGATGCGATACTGATATATTTGCGGCCAGCCTCTGCTGCCACCTTGGCCGCCTCGGCCAGCGGCAGGGTTTCGCGCACTTCAGCCAGCTTGATCAGCATGGGCAGGTTGACCCCCGAAAGCACCTCGATATTGCCCACCCCCATGATCGACATGGCCAGGTTGGACGGCGTGCCGCCAAACATGTCCGTCAGGATGATGACCCCCCGGCCGCTGTCACAGGATTTGGCGGTTTCGCGAATCTGGTCGCGCCGCGCCTCGATATCGTCCTCGACCTCGATGGAAATCGAGCGAAAGCAAGGCTGTTCGCCCACGACATGTTCCGTCGCGGCGACGAGTTCGCGTGCAAGCTTGCCGTGGCTGACGACAACAATGCCGATCATGCCGGAACCTTCCAGGGCCATTCTTTACGAACTTGTCATGCTGCCACGCCTCAGCGCCGCGTCAACCCTGATTCAGCCGTTGCCCTGAAGGGCCGGTGTGTCACGCCTCAACCAGCCCCAGCACATCATCCATGCCATACAGGCCGGGCTTGCGGCCCTTGACCCAGTTTGCCGCCTGCACGGCGCCATGGGCAAAGACCTGCCGGTCGAGCGCGGTGTGGCTCAGCGTCAGGATTTCCATGTCCGAGCCGAAGCTCACGGCATGTTCGCCAATCACATCCCCCATCCGGCGTACGGAAAAGCCGATCTGCCCGGCCTGCCTTTCACTGTCAGGGCCGTCATAGGGCGGGCTGCGCAGGTCATCCAGCATGCCGCCCCGCCCTTCGGCGGCCGCATCGCCCAGCATGAGGGCCGTGCCCGATGGCGCGTCCACCTTGCGGCGGTGATGGGTCTCCTGGATTTCGATGTCCCAGCCGTCGCCGAGCCGACCGGCCGCGATCCGCGTCAGCGCCTGCAACAGGTTGATGCCAAGCGAGAAATTGCCCGCCTTCACGATCGCAAACTGCGCCGCGGCGCGGGCGATTTCCTGCTCCTGCGCCACGCTGAATCCGGTCGTTCCGATCACGACGCCGCTGACCCGCGTATGCTTGAGCGCGTCCAGCGCCGCCAGCGTGGCCTCGGGCCGGGTGAAATCGATCCAGACATTGGCATTGCCGGCCGCAGCAACCGGATCGGTTACCGGACGGATACCGAGTACCTGCCGCCCGGCCAGTTCGCCAATGTCGCGGTCAAACGGCCCCTTGCCCGGCGCTTCGGTGCCGCCCGCAACAGACAGGCCCGCATCCAGCGCGCTCGCCACCAGCTGGCGCCCCATGCGCCCGGCAACGCCGGCAATCGCCACGCTGAATTCGCTCTGGTTTTCTGTCTCGGTCATCGGGTCCTTTCCCATGCGCAGGCTGCATCCGCCTCAGGTCTTGTCCATATCCGGCGTTACACCGGCCTCTGCGTCGCCTTCCTCCACCCTGTCCTTCAGCTTGGCAAGCTCACGCTCGCGCAGCTCGTCCGAAAAGGCGCTTGCAAACACACCGGCCGGCAGGGCCACAACGCCAATGCCGGCAAGAGCAATCACCGAGGCAAAGATGCGCCCCAGCGGCGTCACGGGATAGACGTCGCCATAGCCCACCGTGGTCAGCGTCGCGATGGCCCACCAGATGGCCCGCGGGATGGACTGGAACATCTCCTGCTGCTTGCCGCCCACGCCCTCGATGAAATAGAGCGCCACGGCCGACACATAGACCAGCGCCAGCGCCATCGCGAGCGTCGTCAGAAGCTGCGATCCGGCCCGCTGGACAGCGGCTCCCAGCACATCAAACGCCGGCACGAAGCGCGCCAGCTTGATCAGGCGAAACAGGCGAAAGACGCGCAGAGCAACCAGCGGCATCCCGCCACCCAGGATGAGGACAATCATTTCAGGCAGGAAGGCCAGCAGGTCCGCAATCGAATGGAAACGCGTCATGTAGTACAACCGGCCACGGAACCCGGCAAATTCCTCGCTCAGCCCGCTGACATAGACGCGCATCACATATTCGAGGGCAAAAACCGCGACCACGACGACATTGAAAATATCGAAGCCCAGCTGCCATCCGGGGCGCGACGTCAGCGTTTGCTCGGTCTCCAGTGCCAGCGAGACGAAACTCAGCAGGACCAGAACGATGATCAGCCAGTTGATGCGCGAGATGCCGCTCTCGCGCGCTTCCGGCACCAGTTCCTGATACAGCCGGTGACGCAGGCCCTGCTGAACGGCGATTTGGTGCACTACCATCGGCAACAGGGCCCCTACCCGGAAACGCGAAATCCCTAGCCTCTTAGCACGCCGCCAGTGCCTTTGGCGACAGAGGCGACAACCCGGTCCATCAGGCCCTGAATGTCTTCATCCGTCATCTTCTCGCGCGGCTGGATCATGATTTCGAAGGCGACCGATTTCTGTCCCTCCGGCACGCCCTTGCCCTGATAGACATCGAACACATCGGCCGAAACGATCAGCTGCTTGTCCGCACCCGTCGCATGTTTGACCAGGTCAGCTGCCGGCACGGTCCCGGCCACAAGGAAGGCCAGGTCGCGCCGGATCGGTGTCAGCTCGGCGCGTTGCAGCACCGGCTTTGTCTTCGTCGGCTTCACCTTCATCTGCGGCAGCGCATTGAGGTTCAGTTCAAACCCGAACACCGGCCCGTCAACGCCCATCGCCTTGAGCACACCCGGATGCACCGCACCGAAATGGCCAACGGTCACTTTCGGCCCCAGTTTCAGGCAGGCCGCCTGCCCCGGATGCCAGTGAGGCTGGGTCGGCGGTGCCACAAGGAACCGCTCGCCCGGCTGGCCCAGCGCATCCAGAACGGCAAACAGGTCGGCCTTCGCTGCATAGGAATCATAGGCATGCGGCGCGCCCTGCCAGTGGCGTTCACTGGCCGGACGCACAATGCCCGTCGCAGCCCAGCGCTGGTCCTTGGGGCCATCGCCCAGATAAACCGGGCCAACCTCGAACAGGCGTGCGCCGCGCTCACCATGATTGGCAGCGCGCTGTGCGGCCACCGCCAGGTTGCCGATGATCGACGGGCGCATCTGGTTGAGCTCGCTCGCGACCGGGTTGGCCACGGTCAGCGCCGGGTCAAGCTTGCCGAACAGCGCCGCATGACCCTTCGCCATGAAGCTCCATGTCACCGCCTCGAGGAATCCTCGCGACGCCATCACGCGGCGCGCCACGCGCACCCGTTCCTGGATTGGTGTCGTGATCGCCCTGCGCCCGCCTGCCGGTTCCGGTAGCGACGTTACCGGCAGCGAGTCATACCCGATCAGCCGCGCCACTTCCTCGACCAGGTCCGCCGACTGTTCCATATCGAACCGGAAGCTCGGCGGCAGAAGATACCAGGCATCTCCTGCATCCTCGATGTCGAATTCCAGGTCCTTGATGATGCGGCGCATTTCCGGCAGCTTCACGACAAGGCCCGTCAGGCGTTCCACATCGGCCGGATAGAAGGTCACCTTGTCGATCCGTGCCGGGATGGACCCTGCCACGTTCAGCTTCGACACGGTTCCTCCGCCATGCGCCAGGATCAGTTCCAGCGCCAGGTTCACCCCGTCAACACAGCTTTGCGGGTCCACGCCGCGCTCGAACCGGTAGCGCGCATCGGAATGGATACCGGTCGTCCGGCCCGTGCGCGCCGTACGCAGCGGATCGAACCAGGCGCTCTCTATGAACACGTCCACGGTCTCGGCCGACACCGCCGTCGAGGCCCCGCCCATCACGCCGCCCAGGCCGATCACGCCGCTGCCATCGGCAATCACGCACATGTCCGGCGTTACCTTGTAGGTCTTGCCGTCCAGCGCATCCAGCGTCTCGCCAGCCTTGCCCCGCCGCGCCACGACAGCCCCGCGCAGCTTGGCCGCATCATACACGTGCAATGGCCGCGCGCGGTCCAGCGAGATATAGTTGGTCACATCCACGAGCAGCGATTTCGGCTGGATACCCACCGCCTTGAGGCGGGCCTGCATCCAGTCTGGCGACGGACCATTCGTCACGCCCCGGATCATCGCCCCGGCAAACATCGGGCACGCATCCGGTGCTTCCAGCTTTATCTCGACCGGGCAATCATAGCTGCCGGGCACTTTCTTCGCGTCCGACCGGATGAACCGGCCGGCACCCGCCGCCGCCAGATCGCGCGCAACGCCCTGCACACCCAGCCAGTCCGGCCGGTTCGGCGTCACTTCAAAGTCGATCACCGGATCGTTCAGTCCAAGCGCCTCTGCCGCAGGCATGCCCAGCGGCAGGGAATCGTCCAGGTCGGCGATGCCGTCATGGTCCTCGCCCGCATTCAGTTCCTTGGTGGAACACATCATGCCGTGGCTCTCGACGCCGCGAATGGCGCGCGGCTTCTTGTCCAGCGCAAAGTCGAGCCCCGGAATATACGTGCCCAGTCCGGCATAGATCGCCGTCATGCCCGCGCGCGCATTCGGCGCGCCGCACACAATCTGCTTGGTCCCGTCCACCGTCTCCACCGTGCACACGCGCAGCTTGTCGGCGTCCGGATGCGGCACCGCCTCGATCACCTTGCAGACGGTGAAATCCTTCAGCGTCTGGTTCGGATCGATAACCTCCTCGACCTCGAGCCCGGCTTTCAGCATCAGCGCCAGAATTTCATCGAGCCCCGCCTTGGTCGCAAGGTGATCGGTTAGCCAGGATAGGGTGAATTTCATGGGCGTGCGCCCTCCTGAGTATCGTTGTTTTCGCGTGGCTTGCTTTGCAGGGCCGCGACCGCAGGCAGACTCTTGCAGCTCTCAACCTCGCTGGGCCGGCCGTAGTTTTCAGAACTGGTCACCCAGCAATCATCGAGGATGGAGCAGTAACAGACGAACAGGATGGCCGGGTCGCGCTCGCCCTGCAGGATCTCGCTGATCCTTTCCTGGAAGCGTTGGTTCGAAGCGTCCGAATACGGCCAGGCAAGACTGAAGGGCTCTGTGGCGCGACCATAGCGCATCACGCGTCCGGAGACGGACTCGTTGCTGATCATTGGCGCATCAAGGCCTTCCGGCATCATGTAATTGTAGAACCTGGAAAAATCCGTTGTCTGTTTCTCACCGGGGATCGTGATGACGTACCGCTCCAGAAAGGCCGGGCCGACACCTGCACTCTCGATGCGCATGCGATAGACAAGGCTTCCGTTCTCGACACTGGTGATCTGATCGATCTGCAACAGGGGCCACACATCCGCCTTCTGCTGAAGACGCATGACACGCGCCTGGTCCCAACCAATATACAAAGCGACAACGCTGGTAATCACCGCGCAGACGGCGATCAGCATTTCGGCTTTGTTTCCATTGCCCATCACGATTCAACCTAGCTCAATCCGCCGCTCACGGACGGCGTGGTCCACGGCGCAAAACCGTAATGGCGGGTCCATTGCGGGTCCGCTTCGAAATAGGGCCGCAGGTCCGGCATGCCATATTTCAGCATGGCCAGGCGATCAACGCCCATGCCGAAGGCAAAGCCCTGATGCGTCGCCGGGTCCAGCCCGCAATTGCGCAGCACGTTCGGATGCACCATGCCGCAGCCCAGCACTTCCAGCCAGTCCGTGCCCTTGCCCACCTCAACCATGCCGCCTTCGCGCAGGCATTGCACGTCCATCTCGGCCGACGGCTCGGTGAACGGGAAGAAGTGCGGGCGGAAGCGCGCCACGACATTGTCCACCTCGAAGAAGGCCTTCACGAAGTCGATCAGGCAGCCCTTCAGGTGCCCCATATGGATCCCCTCCTCGATGACGAGGCCCTCGACCTGGTGGAACATCGGAGTATGCGTCGCGTCCCAGTCATTGCGGTAGACGCGGCCCGGCACCAGAATGCGCAGCGGCGGCTTCTGGCTCATCATGGTGCGCACCTGCACCGGGCTCGTATGCGTGCGCAGCACTTTCGGGTCGCCGCCCTCGGGCGCCTCCAGAAAGAATGTGTCATGCATCTCGCGCGCCGGGTGGCCTGAGGGAAAGTTCAGCGCGGTGAAATTGTGCCAGTCATCTTCAATGTCCGGGCCCTCGGCCACGGTGAAGCCCATGTCGCCGAAGATCGCCGCGATCTCCTCGAACACCTGCATCACCGGGTGCAGCGTGCCGGCGCGCGGGCCGGGCGCCGGCGGCAGCGTCAGGTCAACCTGCTCGGTTGCCAGCTGCGCTTCCAGCGCTTCGGCCTCCAGCGCCGCCTTGCGGACACGGACCGCCTCATCAACGGCCACTTTCAGCGCGTTCAGTTTCGGGCCGTTTTCCTTGCGCTCTTCCGGGCTCATCTTGCCCAGCGCGCCCATCAGGCCCGACACGCGGCCCTTCTTGCCCAGCTCGGCCACACGCACGGCGTCCAGCGCGTCCAGGCTCGCTGCGCCCGCGATCGCCGCAAGCGCCTCTTTCTCTATCGTTTTGATATCAGACAAGGTTTCAGCCTCTCCTGGGATTCTGCGCGCTTTCTAGTCGCTTCGGGTCATCATGCAAACGCCAAAAGGAAAAGCCCGGCCTTGGGGGCCGGGCTCTCCTGATTCGCAGCACGTGGGTGCAGCCTAGGCGAGCGCGGCTTTCGCCTGCTTGACCAGTGCACCAAACGCGTCGGGTTCGCGGATCGCGATGTCGGACATGACCTTGCGGTCAACTTCGATACCAGCCTTGGTCAGGCCGTCGATGAAGCGGCTATATGTCAGCTCGTCATCGTGGATGCGCACAGCCGCGTTGATGCGCTGGATCCAGAGCGAGCGGAATTTGCGCTTTTTGACCTTGCGGCCGACATAGGCGTACTGGCCGGCTTTCCAGACAGCCGCATTGGCGTTCGAGAACGTGTTCTTCGAACGGTTGCGAAAGCCTTTGGCCTGCTTGATGATTTTCTTGTGACGGGCGTGGGCCGGCACTTTATTGCGTGAACGGGGCATGGTGGCCTCCTAAGTCAAGATCGGGGGAAAAGCGGGAAAAGCCTAGAGGCCGTAAGGCAGGAACTTCTTCATGACGCGGGCAACATCAGCGTGCGCGGCCACTTTCGTGCCCCGGTTCTGGCGGATGTATTTCGCATTATGGCTGCTAAGACGGTGGCGTTTACCCACAACACCGTGCTTGAGCTTTCCGGTTGCCGTGATCTTGAACCGCTTTGCAGCGGCTTTCTTGGTCTTCATCTTCGGCATTTTCATCTCCTTTAGCGAGCTCTCACCCGTGGGCGGCCCTTGGTCAGTTCATGAGCAGAGGGGCATGCCGTTCGCCCGCACCACTCGGAAGAGGCGGCTTATGACGGATCAGGAACAGAGAATCAAGAGGCCAGATGCCCGATTCAGCAGGCGTTTGCACCGCAAATCGCCGGAAAAGCGAGGGCCCTTCCTCCACCCGTGCCGTGCCAATGCACAGCGCCGCCGGAAAAAGCGCCGAATCTGTCCGACCGGAAGGCATTCCGGTGCAGTACCGGCCCTGGCATGACAGCGGGTCTTCCGCCCGGTGTCATGCGGGCCACAAGCCCCGGCAGCGGAGGGACAGGGTAGGTGACCCTGTCGATCCTGTGTCTTGTCATATTGCGAAGCGGCCCCTGTTCCTCCGCCCGCCACACAATCGGAAACCGGAGGGCCAAACCGCCCGTCCGGCTTTTACTGCTGCCATCAATCCAGCTAGATCACCCGCACTTCAGGCCGATCACCGTTCCGGCCTCGTCCGTCAGCACGTTCAGGCGGCCTTCGACATAGTCCATCGTCACCTGCGTGTCCGGCCCGACGATGCGGGCGCGGTCCGGCAGATCGACGGCAGGAATGCTCGCGGCCGGTTGCCCGATATAGGATTCGAAGGCGGCCATCCCGCACGTGTCTTCAACGCGGTCCAAAACATCCATCTCCGGTTTTGCCACACTGTCAGGCTCGGAAACCCCGGCAGAAGGCGCCTCCGCTTCCGGCTCGACCGGCACAGGGGCGCTGCACGCGGCCACCATCATCAGGGCCAGGCCCGGCAGCAGGCTCGCAAGACGCCTCATCGCGGTGCCAGGACCATCGTCATCTGACGGCCTTCAAGCTTCGGCTCGGTTTCCACTTTCGTCGTCTCCTCGAACTGGACCTTCACCCGCTCGAGCAATTGCATGCCCAGATGCTGGTGCGCCATTTCGCGGCCACGGAAACGCAGGGTCACCTTCACCTTGTCGCCATCCTCGAAGAAACGCTGCATCGCGCGCGCCTTGACCTCATAGTCATGCGTATCGATGTTCGGGCGCATCTTGATCTCTTTGAGTTCGCTGGAGCGCTGCTTCTTCTTGGCAGCCGCCTTCTTCTTGCGTTCTTCAAAACGCAGCTTGCCATAGTCGAGAATCTTCACGACCGGCACTTCCTGGTCAGGGGAAACTTCCACAAGGTCCATGCTCGCCTCGCGCGCCGCATCAAGGGCTGCTGCGAGGGGCATCACGCCCTGTTTTTCGCCGTTCTCGTCAATCAGGAGAACCTTGGCGGCGGTGATGTCTTCATTTGTGCGTGGGCCAACCTGTTTCTGTGGTCCACCCTGGTCTGGTCTGCGAGCTATGGCCTGTCTCCTTTGTGGCTGTTCATAGGCTTGGCGAATATGCCAGTGGTTGGCCTATTCATCAAGGCGCTTCGGTTGTGCGCTATTTCAGCTGAAGTCAAGCAGGCAACAGCCCAAGCGCCCTGACCGACTGCCAGACATCATCCACGCTCAGCTCTTTCAGCGTCGGGGCCGAATTGATGATGACCGGCTGTTTCGGGCCGCGCGGGGCGGAATGGTCCGGGTCGCTCTCGGTCAGCGCGAACAGGGCGATGCCCGGCGCGCCAGCCAGCGTCGCCATGTGCATCGGACCGGTATCATTGCCCACCACGAAGAGCGCCTTCTCCGCCAGCGTCACGATCTGGAACAGGTCGGTGCGGGTCACCAGATTCTTCACCCGCGGTTCTCGGCGCACGATCTCATGCGCCAGCGGGCCTTCCGCCTTGCCGCCTATGATCACCGGCATGATGCCCCTGTCAGCAATCCGCGTCGCCAGTTCGGCATAATTCGCTTCCGGCCAGCGCTTGGCCTCGCGGTGCGCCGAGGCGCCAGGTATCAACAGCATATAGGGCTGGGTCAGCGCGAAATAGGCCGGCTGCAGGCGCGGCGTGTCGCCCAGCTTGTGGCGCACCCATGACAGGTCCGGGAATGGCGCACTGGTCCCCAGCCACCGCCCGCCGGGCGCCACGCCCGCCACTTCCAGCTGCTCGGCCAGCCGGTCGATCGAGTGCATCCTCCCGCGCTCGGCATTGTCATGGAAGAAGGCCGCCTTCTCGTGATGGCCCGACCAGAGCGGTGCCTTGCCCGACCGGTTCAGCGCCGTGAAATAGTTCCGCGTCCGTCCGCTGGTCTGGAAATCATAGACGATGTCGTAATCGGTCTTGCGGATGCGCTGGATCAGCGCCGCCGTCGCCTTCATGCCCTCGGGCCGGCCATCGGTCTCGACCCGGTCGACATAGGGGCACAGTTTCCCGAATTCCTCGAAGAAAGGCGTCGTGAGCAGGGTGATCCGCGCCGACAGGTGCATCTCGCGCACGGCCTTCATCGCGCCCAAAGCCAGCACAAAGTCGCCCAGCGCGCTCAGCTTGATAACGAGCACTTCCCTGGCCTGGGCACCGGGGTTAACCGGGCTCATCTCTGTGTCTGTCTTCGTCATCCCTGTGTATCAGGTCCCTACTCCAGCAGTCGCTTATAGACATGAAGCGTCGCCGCCTGAAGCCCCCGCTTGGAGAAATGCGCCCTGACATGCGCCTGGCCGGCCTTTCCCATGCCCGCCCGGGCCGATGCGCCAATGTCCAGCAGGGCCCTTATCGCCCCTGCCAGAGCTGCCGGATTGCCCGGTTCGGCCCGCGCGCCGGTTTCGCCCTCGATCACTGTCTCGCGCCCGCCGCCATGGTCAGCCACGATCACGGGCCGGCCCATGGCCGATGCCTCCACCGCGACGCGGCCAAAGGCTTCCGGCCTGATCGACGGGGTCAGCACCACGTCCGCCGCCAGGCACGCGGCGGGCATGTCGCGCTCATGCTCGGCCAGCAGAACCGTTCCGCCCAGTCTGTGCGCCAGGATCGCGTCTTCAAGTTTGGTCACATAGCCGGCCCGCCCCTGCGGATCGCCCGCCAGCACCAGAACAAGGCCCTTCAGCTCCTGCACTTCCATCATGCCCAGCGCCTCGATGGCGACCAGCTGGCCTTTCCACTCGGTCAACCGTCCCGGCAGCAACAGGGTCAGGCGCTTGTCGCCCGCAATGCCCCAGCTGGCGCGGACCGCCTCGACCCGTTCCGGCGCCACCGCGGCCGGATCAAACCGCTCAAGGTCCACGCCGCGCGGGATCGTCACGATCCGCTCCGGCGGCACGCCATGCTCGGCGGCCACATGCGCCGCAATCCAGTTCGAATTGGCAATCACGAGATCGCCCTTGGCCATCACCGCATTATAGGCCCGTTTCAGCCTTGTCCTGCCCGAATAGGCCCCGTGATAGGTGGTCACGAAGGGCACGCCCGCGGCCTTTGCTGCCCAGTAGGCGCTCCAGGCCGGCGCGCGCGAGCGGGCATGCACAAGGTGAACGCCCTCGCGCGCAATCAGGCCCTTCAGCTGATGCGCGTTACGCTTCAGCACCAGGGGATTCTTGGACTTGGCATCCATCCGGAACAGCTCGCCGCCCAGCGCCGCAAACTCATCTTCCAGCCGTCCGCCCTTGCTGGCCAGCAGGGCGCGGCCACCGGCAGCGACAATCGCCTCGGTCATCTCCAGCACGGTGCGCTCGACACCGCCGGCTGACAGTTCGGGCGCCACCTGAAGGATGGTCTTGCCGGTCATGTCCGGGAAATCGTCCAAAGCCGCTCTCGCCCCTCGCTCGCTTGACAGGCGAAACAGATGGAGGAACGGAAGGGTTATGACAACGACCTATTTCACCACACCCGGCGGCAATCGCCTCGCCTTCCGCCGCCGCGCCGCCAGTGCCGGCCAGCTGACCTTTGTCTGGATGTGCGGCTTCAAGTCCGACATGACCGGCTCCAAGGTCATGCGTCTCGAGGACTGGGCGGATCGCACCGGCCACGGCTTCCTCGCCTTTGACTATTCCGGTCATGGCCAGTCAGACGGCGCATTCGAGGACGGCACGGTCAGCCAGTGGCGCGCCGACGCGCTCGCCGCCATCGACAGCCAGACAGATGGTCGGCTGGTCATTGTCGGCTCCAGCATGGGCGGCTGGATGGCCCTGCTCGCCGCCCTCGCCCGCCCGGACCGCGTGAAGGGCCTCATTCTCATCGCGCCCGCGCCGGACTTTACCGAAAAGCTGATGTGGCCGGAATTCTCCGCCGCCGCCCAGGCCGAGATCATGCAGCAGGGCTACACGCTGCGCCCGTCAGACTATGACGCGCCCTATGTCATCACCCGCGCGCTCATCGAGGATGGCCGCCAGTGGCAGATCCTCGACGCGCCCATCGCGTTTGACGGCCCTGTCCGCATCCTTCAGGGCATGCAGGACGCGGACGTGCCATGGACCCATGCCGCCCGCCTCGTCGATGCGATGACTGCCAGCGACCTGACAATCACCCTGATCAAGGATGGCGACCACCGCCTCAGCCGCGAGCAGGACATTGCCCGCCTGCTCGCAACCTGTGACGACATGGCCGCAACCCTGGCCTAGAGCCGCGAACCGTCGAGCTCCACATCCGAGTTGCGCCAGACAATTTCGAACATGTGCGTCATCTCGGCGGCCTCTTCGGTCTTGTCCTGCGCCTTCAGCGCCTTGATCAGGCCCGACATCGACCAGCCATTGTGCGGATAGTCTTCAAGGTCCTTGCGGTATACCGCTTCAGCCTCGGCATGCCTGCCCGCCGCGACCAGCGCCTCGCCCAGCGATTGCCGCGTCGGATAGTACCAGAATGGCGGCTCCATGTAGGGCAGCGTATCCTGCGCCGTGACCGCAAGGGTAAAGTGCGCAATCGCCTCGTCATGGCGCGCCTCGGCGCTGGCAATCTCGCCCTGCAGCAATTCATCCGCAATCGTCAGCAGCGTGCTGGCCGGATAGTCCGCCGTATCGAGGAAACTGATCTGCACGCTGCCCTTCATGCCGGCCAGCGCCGCGCGCTCTTCCTGCGCCGCTTCGAGTGATCCGGTGCGGGCGGCTGCCACGCCGCGGGCATAATGCCAGATGGCATTCGAGTAATCGAGCGTCTCCGGCGGCTGCGGGGTGGCCAGAACGTCCGCCCACTGCCCGAACTGGACCAGCGACAATAGCGGGATCGTCTTGAAGAATTCGACCGTCGGGAATTGTTCAATCTGCTCCAGGCGAACATTGTCCGCCACTTTCTGCCCGGCCTCCAGCGCCATCTCGCGCTGGCCCGACATGCTCGCCGCCGCCCACAGGAAGTGGATATTGTGCGGGTAATACAGGGCCGGATAGAAGCCCTGCGCATTGCACTGGGCAATATAGTCCTCGTCGACCTTGGCCGCCGTGATATTGGCCTTCGCCGCATCGTCATAGCGCCCGACGCGCCAGAAGATGTGCGCCGGCATGTGCACAAGGTGGCCAGATCCCGGGACCAGCCCGGCCAGCCTGTCGGCCTCGTCCTCGGCCCGGCCCGGATCGCTGGAAGCTTCCACCGCGTGGATATAAAGGTGCAGCGCCAGCGGGTGCTCCGGCGCCTTCGCGATAATATCCTCCAGCGTCGCGATCACCTTCACCGTCTCCGGCTTTGGTTCTCCGTCGGCGGACCAGTAGTCCCACGGCATCGTGTTCATCCACGCCTCGGCATACATGGCCGCTGCGTCATGGTCGCCTGGATGGTCGGCCACGTATTGCCCCATCGCCTCGGCATAGGCCACGTCCAGCGGCTCGCGCGAGGTGGCCGGGTCGCCATTGTAGCGTTTCGCCATGGCCTCGATCAGCGCCTGTTCGGCCGGGCTCGCACTCTCCTTCAGTGCAATCGCCTTGTTGATCGCCGCAAAGGCCGAGGCCCTGTCGGCATCGGACATCACCGCCTTGCCCTTGCTGGTGACATTGATGTTCGGCCCCGTCGCCATGGCCTCGCCCCAGAAGCACATCGCGCACGCCGGATCGAGCGTCTGTGCGGCCCTGAACGAACGGATCGATTCGGCGTGGTTGAAGCCAAAGGCCAGCACCATGCCCTGGTCGAAATATTTCTGCGCGTCAGCGCTCGAGGTTGTGATTTCGCGGTGGAAATCGCCCATGCCCTCGAACAGCGGCGCGCCGGCCATCGCCGCGACATCGGGCGCTTCGGCTTCAGGTGGCGTCGCCGCCAGTTCCGCGACCGGCGCCACTGCCGTGTCCGCCTCCTCCGGGCCATGCATCCACTCTTTGATATGGCTGCAGCCGGTCAGTGCGATGGCGCTTACAGCCATCACCATAATCTTGTGTGTCATTGTCCGTCCCCTTGTCACGGGGCCTGCCAGCCAGACGGTCTGAAGGCCCGGTCTGTTGATAATTCTCCCTTAGCACGAATCCGTGCGGCAGTGATGCCATAATCTGATCCGCCAACGGCCCCGGCGGGGGCCATTTTCATGGCGCGCGCCCGGATGGTTAACGGGACCTGTACAGAACAGCGGAAATCACACCTGATGAACTAACCATAAATATCTGTTTTCGTGGCATAAATTCCATTGTGGAGCGCAGGCTGCTCCTGGTTTTTACGTGCCGCGAAAGGCTGTCATGCGCTTCTTCAGCAGATTCATCAGCCTCCTCGTGGTTGTCGTCGTTTCGCTGACCTTTCCGTCGGAAGCCCGGCCGATCGAAGTTGGCGGCCTGGACGGGCGTATCGACATCGGCAGCAAGATCGCGATTGCCGAGAAGGTCGATCCGGCCGTGACGCTCGACCAGGTGATGGAGCCCGGCAGCAAGATTGTCTTCCACCCCAGCCTGACAAACACGTTTCATGGCTCCGGCCAGTCGGGCGACATCTGGATCAGGGCAGACCTTGTCAATTCCGGTGATACCGCCCTGCGCGGCAATCTGGTAATCCGCTTTCCCTATCTGGAGGTCGTCGATGCCTATATTGTCGGGCCTCAGGGTGTCGAACATCAGGGCCGCGCCGGTGCGACGGCTGCACGGTCCGGCATCGCCATTCCCGACCCCTTCCCGGCTTTCGAAATCGACGTTCCGGCACAGGACTCGCGCACCCTGTATCTTCGGGTTCACAGCAACACGGTCGTCGTCCTGTCCATGTGGCTGCATTCCAGTGCGGATTTCCAGCTATGGTCAAAAGGAAGCATCGCCCTTCATTTCCTGATGATCGGGATCCTCTGCACGTTCACGGCCTATGCCATTTCGGTCGCCCGCACCTCGCAGAACAATGCCTATCGGCTCTATGTCTGCTTCTGTGTTTCATCCGCGCTCTACATCCTGTTCTCGACCGGTATCGGCAAAGCCTTCTTCTGGCCGCACAGCGACATTGGCACGATGGTGCTGATCAATGCGCTGCAGGCGGCCAGCACCGTCTTTGGCGCCCTGTTCATCGCGTCCTTCCTGGACATCCGCACGCGCTGGCCCGCTTTCAACAGGGTCATCCTTCTGATCGCGGCCTTGTCCACCGTGTCGGTTCTGATCTCCGCAATGCCGCCTCTCGCGGCCATGGCGCTCTACATGCTCATGTCCAGTATCGGACCGATCATCGTACTGGCCGGCGTCTGGGTTCTGCATCGCCGGGGCGTTTATGGCGCTGGCGCGGTATTGCTCGGCTGGGCACCCTCCATCATGGCCACAGTCTGGATGTATCTGCGCATCTTCGACATCACGCCCTATTTCGGGATCAATCACTATATCGTGCCAATCGCCCTCTGCCTGACCGTCCTGCAATTCAGCTGGGCCATCAGCAACCGGGTCAAGGCCGCCGAAGCCAGCGCCGTGACAGATCCCCTGACCGGCCTGTTCAATCGCCGCAAGCTGGATTCCGCCTTTGATCGCACGGTGCAACGCACCGAACCGCCCTGCACAGCCGTCCTCGCCATCGACCTTGATGGCTTCAAGGCGATCAATGACACGCATGGCCATGAGGCGGGCGACGCCGTGCTCCGCGTCATCGGCCAGCGCCTGAAAAAGCTCAGCCTTGGCCGCGCCAAATCCTTCCGCACCGGTGGTGACGAATTTGTGGTGCTCTATTCCGAACACGCCGACCGCGCCGTCATTCAGGCCTTCGGCAGCGATTGCATCGCGCGCATCGGCCGGCCGATCCTTTTCGGCACCGAAGTGCTGTTTGTCGGCGCCAGTGTCGGCATCGCCTTCGTGCAGAATGATGAGGAATTCAAGACCGGAATCCAGCGCGCCGATGCCGCGCTCTATCATGCCAAGCGTGACGGCAAGGGTGTCGTCCGCCTGTATGATGAGCGCCAGCCCCCGGTCGGCAAGGAATCCTTCCGCCCGGCCCTCGTCAGCGGCTGATATCAGGCCCCGGCCTGTTCTTCCTCCAGCACGGCTGTCAGGCCTTCCCGATAGGTCGGATAGAGCGGCCGCCAGCCCAGCGCGCCCTTCGTGCGCCCGTTCGATACCCGTTTGCACTCGGCATAGAAGCTGCGCCCCATCGCGCTGAGACCGGCGGCGTCAATCGCCGTTTCCGGCGGCGGCGCCATGTCCAGGAGACGGGAGGCAAAGGCTGTCACGTCCTGCGGCGGCGCCGGTTCATCATCGCACAGGTGAAACACGCCGCTCAGGCCCGGCCTGTCCAGCAGGGCCTCCAGTCCGCGGGCAATGTCCTCGACATGGATCCGGCTGAATACCTGCCCGGGCTTCACCACACGGGTTGCGCTGCCATCGCGCAACCGCCCGAACGGTGACCGGCCCGGACCGTATATGCCCGGCAGGCGCACGATCCGCGCCGCGCCGCCCGTTGCCGCAAGCCATTGCTGCTCGGCCAGCACCCGCGCCTTGGCCCGGTCAGACCCCGGGTTCACGTCGCTCCACTCCATCACCCAGCCGCCGCCAAGGTCGCCATAGACACCCGTTGTCGACAGATAGGTCACCGAGGCGGCATCGCGTGCCAGATGCCCGGCGGCGCGGGCGGCCGGGCATCCCTCTGCGCCCGGCGGCAAGGTCACCAGCCAGTGGGCACCGGCGGGCGGCACGATCACGCCTTCACCCCCCCATTGCACGGTCTCAACCCCTTCGCCCAGATGCCTTGCGCCCCCCCGTGTCGTTCCTGTTACCTGCCAGCCCTGCGGCACAATCCGCGCGGCCAGCCTGCGCGCCGAATAGCCCATGCCGAAAACAAAAAGCAGAGATGGCGGAACTGTCATTTGCACTGGGCCTCCCACTCATGACTATAGGCACCACTACAGGTCCGGGAGCCTCTTATCCATGTCTATCCTTGCCTTCGCCGCGGTCTCTTACGCGCTTCTTCAGAGCGTCAGCGCTGGAATCGCCCAAACAGAGGCCACCCGTCTCGACACCTGCATCGCCCGCATCGATGAAAACCCTGAAGAAGCCTATGAAGACGCCCTCGCCTGGAGCTTTGAAGGCAACCGGCCCGGCGCGCGCCAGTGCGTCGCCCTTTCGCTGATCGCGCTTGGCCAGGAGGCTGAAGGCGCAGCCAGGCTTGAAGAACTGGCCAATGCGACGGATGGCGGAACGCTCGAACAGCGCGCACTTTACCTGACACAGGCGGGCAATGCCTGGCTCGTCGCGGGCGCGGCAGAGGCCGCCATCGTGACGCTCACCAACGCCCTGAAAATCATTCCAGATGATCCGAACCTGCTGGTCGACCGCGCCACGGCCCATATCATGCTGGAACAGTGGCCAGAGGCCATATCAGACCTGGATGCAGCCCTTCAATCCTCACCCGGATTCGGCACGGCGCATCACCTGCGTGCCGAGGCCCGGCTCAACAAGGGCGATCTCGATCTCGCTCTGGCCGACGTCAAGGCCGCCATGGTCGCCGAGCCGGACAATATCGACACACTGGTCCTGCGCGGACGTGTGCGCGAAGCCATCCGCCTGTCGGAAGTCCGGATCGTCCCCCCTCAGGCGGAATAGCGCGCTTTCAGCATCGTCCAGACGGCCCGCAGGCCCGTCGGTGCGCCGCCTTCGGGCCGGCCATACTTGCCCTTGCGCCAGGCCCAGACATCAAGGTGCGCCCAGCTTCTGGCCGACACGAACTGCTTCAGGAACAGCGCCGCCGTAATCGAGCCGGCCTGGCGTCCGCCCGAATTCACGAGGTCCGCAATCGGGCTCTTCAGGTCCGACATGTAGGGATCCCAGAGCGGCATGCGCCAGACCGGGTCGCCGCTCGCCTTTGACCCGGCCAGCACATCTGCCGCCAGCGTCTCGTCATCGGTATAGAGCGGGGCAAGGTCCTGCCCCAGCGCCACACGCGCCGCGCCTGTCAGCGTTGCAAAATCGATCAGCAGGTCCGGGTCGTCCTCGCTGGCACGGGCCAGCGCATCGGCCAGGATCAGGCGCCCTTCGGCATCGGTATTGTCAATCTCGACCGTCAGGCCCTTGCGGCTCATCAGGATATCGCCCGGCCGGAAGGCATTGCCGGCAATCGCGTTCTCCACGGCCGGCACGTACAGTTTCAGGTGCACCTTCAACCTGCTGCCCATGACCAGTTCCGACAGCGCAATCACATGGGCCGAACCGCCCATGTCCTTTTTCATGATCCGCATGCCGTCGCCGCCCTTGATATTCAGGCCGCCGGAATCGAACGTGACCCCCTTGCCGACCAGTGCCAGCTTCGGATGGCCCGGATCGCCCCATTCGAGTTCAAGGAAACGCGGCGCGAACGTGGCCGCCCGGCCGACAGCGTGAACGAGGGGATAGTTCTCCCTCAGCAGGTCGTTCCCCGCGATCACTTTCAGGCTCGCGCCGAACTGCTTTGCCAGCGCGGCCAGCTCCGCCTGCAGGGCCTCCGGCCCCAGATCGCTCGCCGGCGTGTTCACCAGATCGCGCAGGTGCGCGGCAGCATCGGCTTCGCGCGATAGCGCCTCGGCATCCTCACCTGCAGGGATCACGAGGCGCGGCGGCTTTGCCTTCTCGCCGAGATAGCGGTCGAACCGGTAGGCGCCGTCCGCCCAGCCTGAAGCGATCTGCGCAAAGCCCAGCCCGCCATCTGCCGCGATCGTATAGTCGCCCTCTGGCAATTTCGCCGAGACGGCAGCCACGCCAAGCGCATCGTGTCCATTTCCCAGACCCGCCAGAACATGGCTGACCTGCCCGTCCTTGCCCGCCTGGATCACCAATTGCCCGGCTGCACCGCTGAACCCCTGCCCCCCGGCCAGCGCCTTCGCGCCGGGGAACGGGTCGTCTCCCAGGGCGTCGAACCCGGAATTCGTGAACAGGTGTATTGCGGCTGGCTTGGCCGCTTTGGCGATAAAGCTCTTGTGCATTGCGGGCGCCTCTCGGGGCAATTTGTTAATCAGATGACCGTTCCTGTTAACCGAACCTTGACGTCAATCAGGCCAGAATCGGCAGAAGATGCACCTGATACATACTTGGAGCCAGCCCATGTCCAGAGCCAAAACGTCACTGGCAGCCCTCGCGCTGGTCCTTGCGGCCACCATGACGGGGTGCGCGAGCACGGCGTCAAAGGAGGAAAAGGCCGCGAACGCGGAATTGCAGCGCGCAGTGGAAGAAGCCCTGAAGCCGGCCAGCCCGGAAGAAGTGGCCGCTGCCAACCGGTCAGACCCGCTGACCAAAGCCAATTTCTGGTCGAAGGAATACGCCAAGGATCCGGAAAACCTCGAAAACGCCATCGCGTTCGGCGAAGCCCTGCGCGGTATTGGCAGCGATGACCGCGCCATTGACGTCCTCTCACGTGTGCTCGTTGTCCACCCTGCCAGCGCTGAACTGCGCATGGTGCTCGGCCGGGCGCTGTCGACACAACAGGACTATCGCGCCGCCGCACACGCCTTCAGCCAGGCCGGCGAGATTGAGCCAGGCCGCGCCGAAGCCTGGGCGGCACTCGGCACCGCCTTCGACCAGCTCGGCCAGCATGGCGATGCGCAGCAAGCCTATGAGCGCGCGCTCACCATCGAACCCAATCGCACCTCCACGCTGGCAAATTACGGACTGTCGCTGGCCCTGTCCGGTGACCTCACGGGCGCCGAAGCGAAACTGCGTCTTGCCGACGCCCAACCCGACACAACCACGCGGGTGAAGGAAAACCTCGCGCTCGTCCTCGGCCTTCAGGGAAAATATGCTGAAATGAAGGAAGCGAGCAGCGCCAATGCCCCCGCCAGCATCGTTGAAGAGAACGCCGCACTCCTGCGCGAAATGGTCCAGCCGGCCCGGACCTGGGAAGCCCTCGCCGAACGCGCCGAGACAGGCGCGCTGCCGCCCGCGCCAAAGAGCAGGATGACGTCTGATTCCGAGCGCGCCGTCGCCGCCACATCAACGCCCGTAACCGACGAGCCTGCGCCGGTGACCACGCCCGAAAACGAGAACGGACTGCGCCTGCGCCGCTCTTACTGATCCTGCAGGGCACCGCCCCCGAAACAAAAAGCCCGCTGGCCGATCGGTCAGCGGGCTTTTTGTTTCATGGCGCCCTGAGTGATCAGGAGACGTCCTGCACGGACCGGTCAGGCGCAATCTGCGTCACTTGCGGCGCCGCTTCATTCTTGTTCTGCATCGCCTGGTATTTGATATAGGCCGGTCCAAGCACCACCAGGAACAGGACAGGCAGGAAGAAGAGGATCATCGGAACCGTCAGCTTGGCTGGAAGAGCGGCGGCCTTTTTCTCGGCGGCCGACATCCGCATTTCGCGGTTTTCCTTCGCCATCACGCGCAGGGCATCGCCCAGCGGCGTACCATAACGCTCTGCCTGGGACAGTGCCATACAGACGGCTTTAACGCCTTCGTGGCCGGTCCGGGACGCAAGATTGTCATATGCCTGCCGGCGATCCGGAAGATAGGAAAGCTCCGCCACGGTCAGGCCGAATTCCTCGGCAAGTTCCGGTGAAGCCGAACCGATCTCCTGGCTCACCTTGTTGAATCCCAGCTCGATCGACATGCCGGCCTCGACGCAGATCAGCAGCATGTCGAGTGCATCCGGGAAGGCCAGCATGATTGACTTCTGCCGCTTTTCAGCAACGTTTTTCACATAGAGGTTCGGCGCATAGAAACCGGCCGCCATGCCGAAGGCGAGCGAGCCGTATTTCATCACCGGCTGGAAGCCATGGTCATTGACGAAGAAGATGTAGATATAGGTCAGGATCAGACCGACAAAGGGCAGCGCCATACGGGCGAAGTAGAATGCGGAAATCGGGCCGGGCCCGCGCAGGCCCGCCTGGTTCATCAGTTTGACTACATTGGGGTCTTCCAGCGCCTTGGCCAGGTTGAGCTTGGACGAGACCGAGCCCATCATGCTCTTGTCCTCGCGGCGCAGGCTCTTGGTTTCCAGCGCAGCGCGGCTTTGCTTGCGCAGCCGCTCGCGCTGGTTCGACACGGCCTTGAGGCGCGTTTCCAGCTTGTCGCCTTTCAGGTAAGGCAGGAAAACGGTCACGAATGTCGCGAACACGGCCGCCGCAACCAGATAGGCCGCCAGCGTATCGGGCTTGGTAAAGGACAGGATGAAATCATACATTATCCGTGACCTTACATGTCGAAGTTAATCATTTTCTTCATCGTCAGCACGCCGAGCGTCATCATCGTGGCTGCAACGGTCAGGACTACGTGGCCCGTTTCCGTAATGAAGAGTTGCATGATGTAATCGGGCGTTGTCAGGAAAACCATCAGGCCAACGGCAAAAGGCAGCGCGCCAATGATCGAGGCCGATGCCTTGGCCTCTGACGACAGGGCGTTGACCTTTTCCCGCATCATCTTGCGTGAACGGATGACCGAGGACAGGTTGCCCAGGGCCTCAGACAGGTTGCCACCTGCCTTGGCCTGGATGAGCAGCACGATGCAGAAGAAGTTGATTTCCTGCAGCGGAACCCGCTTGTAAAGCAGGTTCACCGAGCGTTCGAGGCCTGCGCCCATGGCGAGGTTGTCGGCCAGCGAAACGAATTCAGACCGCAGCGGGTCCGGACATTCCTTTGCGATGATACGAATACACTCGTTCAGCGGCAGGCCTGTCTTCACACCGCGCACGATAATATCCAGCGCGTCGGCGAACTGGTTGACCATCTTCTTGTGACGACCCTTGGTCATCGTCGCGAGGATAAGACGGGGCAGTCCCAATGTGCCGGCCAGGAATGCGCCGGTGACCATGACTGGCTGGCTTTTCAGGTTCATGCCGGAAATCACCAGGCCATCTGCGCCAGACATGTAGATCAGGACAGCGCAAAGCGTACCCATCACGAGCGAACCGATCCAGAAGGCTGATACGGGAATGTCGAGACCAGCCTGCGTCAGTTTCGATCCGATGTCGCGCGGCGTGATCGATTTGCGGCGCTCCTTGTCCTGCTTGCGCAGATTGTCCAGCATTTCCTGCGTCTTTGCCCGACGCTTGGAGTTTTCATCGTGCACCTTGCCGCCGCGCGCCTTGCCTGTACTTGTGCCTGCGCCAATGGCCTTTGCGCGCTTGCGCGCTGCTTCCGATTCGCCGCCCGTGAATGCGAGGCCGATTCCTGCCAGCGCCACAAATGCGAGGCCGGCCACGGCATAGATCATCATCTCATTGTCCATGGATCAGCTCCCGAGCGCATCAAGCGCGCCAGCGAGTTCACGCTCAAGGTTGTAATAGGCGGCGCGTTCCCAGAAGCGTGGGCGACCCACACCCGTGCCGCGGTGCGTACCGATGATCTTGCCGTTCTCGTCTTCGCCATCCATCTCGAACTTGAGGACATCCTGGAGCACGATCGTGTCTCCTTCCATGCCCATGACTTCGGTGACACACATGATGCGGCGTGAGCCGTCGCGCAGGCGTGAGGCCTGTACGACAACATCAATCGAACCGACGATCATTTCACGGATCGTCTTGGCGGGCAGCGAGAATCCGCCCATCGTGATCATGGATTCGACTCGGCTGAGGGCTTCGCGCGGGCTGTTGGCGTGCAGCGTGCCCATCGAGCCATCGTGGCCGGTGTTCATGGCCTGCAGGAGATCGAACGCTTCGGGTCCGCGAACTTCGCCCACGATGATGCGTTCCGGACGCATACGCAGGCAGTTCTTGACCAGTTCGCGCATTGTCACCTCGCCCGAGCCTTCAATATTGGGCGGGCGGGTTTCAAGGCGCACAACGTGCGGCTGCTGAAGCTGGAGTTCGGCGGAGTCTTCGCAGGTGATGACGCGCTCGCCCGGTTCAATGAACGCGGTCAGGCAGTTGAGCAGCGTGGTCTTGCCCGAACCCGTACCGCCGGAGATCAGGACGTTGCACCGCGAATGGCCGATAATGCGCAGGACTTCGGCGCCCGCTTCACTGATCGATCCGAAATTGACCAGATCCTGAAGCTGCAGCTTGTCCTTCTTGAACTTACGAATGGTCAGTGTGGGCCCGTCAATGGCCAGGGGCGGCGCAATGACGTTCACGCGGCTGCCATCCAGAAGGCGCGCGTCACAGATCGGCGAGCTTTCATCGACGCGGCGGCCAACCTGGCTCACGATGCGCTGACAGATATTCATCAGCTGGGCATTGTCGCGGAAACGTATATTGGTGCGTTCGATCTTGCCGTTGACCTCGATATAAGTCGTGTCGGCGCCGTTCACCATGATGTCGGCAATGTCATCGCGCGCCAGCAGCGGCTCTAGCGGACCATAGCCAAGCACGTCATTGCAGATGTCATCAAGCAGCTGCTCCTGCTCGGAAATCGACATCACTACGTTCTTGATGCTGATAATCTCGACAACGATATCGCGGATTTCCTCGCGCGCACTCTCGGCGTCCAGCTGGGCGAGCTGCGACAGGTCGATCGTATCGATCAGCGCGTTGAAGATCGTGGTCTTGGTCGCGTAATACTGTTCCGACTGCTGGTTCACCCTGCGCACAGGTTCCGGCTTCACCTCAGGTGCTGTCGTCCTGGAAGGCGGGCTCGAGAGCGGCTTGGGAGCTCCCTTTACGGGCACAGGCTCCGGCACTTTGGGTTTGGCAACCTGCGGGCGCGGCTTCGCCACAGGAGCCGCCGGCTTCGGCGCCGCCGGCGCAGTAACATTGGTGGATCCTGAACGTTTGCCGAAGGCCATTTACGGGCCCTTTCCCTTGAGTTCTATTTGCCAAGAAGCTTTTTGAAGATCGATTTCTGGGCTTGGACGACTGCCCTGCCCGTCAGAACGGACGCCATGTGATCGATGGCCATTGACGAGCGCGATGTGGGGTCCGTCTCCGAGATCATCTGTCCGTTATTGGCCGCCGTGCCGAACAGTTCCGGCTCGAATGGCAGGATGATTTCAGGCTCGACGCCGATGGCCGCTGCAAAATCCTTCACCGGGATTTCCGGACGCTTTGGAACGCCGCTCATGTTGATGACAAGGCGCGGTGCATTGTCATTCGGGCGCTGGCCCTTGAGCTGGTCGATGAAATTCTTGCCATTGCGCAACGATGCGAGATCCGGCTGGCAGACAATGATGACTTCATCCGATGCCACGAGGGTGCGCTGGACCCAGCGGCTCCATGTGTGCGGCAGGTCGAGCACCATATAGGGCACGTTGCGCCGCACGCTTTCGATAACGGTCGAGAAGGCCTCGTCCGGAATATCCATGATCTGGCTGATCGTGGCGGGCGCAGTGAACAGCGACAGGCGGTCTGTTGCCTTGGCCAGCAGGCGCTCGATCACGGCGTCATCGGCACGCTCCGGGGCCAGAAGCGCATCCGCGATGGTCTGCGGCGTTTCCTGGTTGAAGTCGAGCGCAGTGGTGCCGAATGACAGGTCGAGGTCGACCAGTGTCGTGTTGACGCGCGCATTCTCCGCCAGGGCCCAGGCCAGGTTGTGGGCGATGGTGGACGCCCCTACCCCACCCTTGGCACCGATCACCGAGATCTGCTTGCCGACAAACGGACGGTCGGGATCAACAAACAGGTTGGAGATGGCCCGGATGATCTGGATCGGTTCGAATGGCGGCACGAGGTATTCGCTGACACCGCGTGCGACCAGCTGCCGGTAAAGCCGGATGTCGTTGACCACGCCAACAACCATGACCTGGACATTCTCGTCGCAATGCTCAGCCAGCGCATCGATCTCGCCCAGAATCTGCTGCGCCTCGGCGGATGACTCGACCATCACGAGATTGGGTGTCGGGTTCTGCTGCATATAGGCGGTGGCCGCCGGAATGCCGCCGGGAATGGCTTCGAGTGTGGCCCGGCCCATGCGGCGGTCACGCGCGCAGACTTCCAGCATCTGGCGCGTTTCTTCGCGCTCGTAGAAAACCTTGATCGAGATGGCCGGCAGCGGCACGTCGCCGCCATTCTGGTCCGGCATCGTGAAGATCGGCTGGTCCGCCGCGACAGGCTTCTGGGCAGGTTCAGCAATCGCGCCGGGATCCTCGTCCATCGGCATGTCGAACGGATCGTTGGCAGGCGCCACAAGATCGGCGTCCGAAGCGTCTTCAGCGAAGACATCCTCGAAATCTGAGTCGAAGTCGGCTTCAAAGAGGGCTTTTTCGTTCGACATTTTACTCTCGTCCTTCTATTCAGGCGCCGGCTATTCTTTGACCGCGTCAGATATCGTGCCCGTTTCATCCGACGAACGCGCAGAGGCTGTGGTGACGCCCTGACGGAACTTGTCGAGAATGACCTTGCGGCGAAGCGGATCGGCGGAAGCAATCTCGCGCTGGCCCAGAAGGTCAGCAGGGTTGGCAATCATGGCGGCCAGATTGGTGCGAACCGAGCAGCCAAGGCTCGGCATTTCATTGTTCGACCGGATATCCGACACGTCATAGTCCGCCATGGATTTACAATCTGGCGCAACAGCATCGTAAACCTGGAACGCCAGGATCATCGGTTCGGACTTGCCTGAGTCCGCCCCATGGCTGCTTCCGGAGATTTCGTCATACTCGACGCCGTTCTGCCACGCGATTTCCCGGGCCGTGACGATGGCCGAAACGGCCAGTTGCGAATTGTCGCTGGCTTCCGGAAGCGACATGATCAGCGGCCCGTGTCCCTTCGCTCGATAGGTTTTCACAAAGGATTCGATCCGCGCACGATCCTTCAGCGTCAGCTCGCTGGAGACAGGATCTATGTTCACTTCGAGGAATTCGGTGCGCTTCGTCACGCCGATCGCGTTGCGGTCCAGTGCCGTGCCCTGCAAGTAGGATTGCGGCACGGCTGTTGGCGCATGGCTCGCACAGCCGGCGAGACCGGTGAGGCAAAATCCAGCCGCGACAAGCGCTGTCGTTGGTTTAAGCATCGGGTTCATCCTGATATCCCTTACTCTTCAATAAAGCCCACGGGGGAGCGGTAATTTTCTGCATCAACTGGCGCGCCGTCCTTGCCGTATTGCTCGTTCAGCTTGCCGAAGAAGATCGTCTTGGCGTCGGAGGCGTTCGCGTAGCCGTCTGCCGGTGTACGCAGCTGGTTCTTCTGTGTCGGATCGACCAGATAGGGCGTCACGATGACCACCAGTTCGGACTCGTCCTGAAGGAAATCGCGCGACTGGAACAGGGCGCCGAGGACCGGCAGCTTCTTGAGGCCCGGCAGCTGGTCCAGCGTCTGACGCGTCTTTGACTGGATAAGACCGGCCATCATCATCGAGCCGCCCGAAGGCAGTTCGATTACGGACTCGGCCCGCCGAACCGTCAGCGCCGGAATGGTGATGCCGGCCAGCGTGATGACGTTACCGTCCGCGTCGATCCCGGTTCGCGTTGCGCCCTGGTATGCCCCCTGGTTTGTCAGTTCGGAGACTTCGGTCGACACTTTAAGGGATATGCGCCCCTCGGACAGGACCACGGGCGTGAAGCCCAGTCCCACACCGTAAGGCTTGAATTCAATCGATACGCGGCCATTATTGTCCTGCCCGACCGGGACGGGGAATTCACCGCCGGCAAGGAATTTTGCGGACTCGCCAGACATCGCAACAATGTTGGGCTCTGCCAGTGTCTTCACGATACCGATGCGCTCCAGCGCGTCGATTGTCGCGCCAATGCTGGTTTGCAGGTCCGTGCCGACATAGTTGGAATAAGTCAGGTTGGCACCCAGGCCACCAAGGGCCTGGCCCTGGATCGGAAAGCTGTTACTGGCACTTATATCGCCGGAAAAGGTCTGCGGCAGTCCTGGCACGAGCGCCGTCATGCCGGTCGATTCCGGAATGCCGTCGCCATTTGTATCGCTGAACAATTGCTTTTCGACGAGTCTCGCCATGTCGCCGAAGGACGGCGTGCCGGAAAGATTGATGCCAAGCTGCTTGATCGCCGTGCGCTGCATTTCAACAATACGCACTTCCAGCATGACCTGGTCCTTGGCGGCAACTTCCATCATGTTGACGATCTTCGTCGGCGCCTCATCGCCCCCGCCCAGAAAGGCGGTGACAAGCCGCTCGACCTGGTCAGCCTGCGAAAGGCTGTCCACCGTGCCGGTCAGCAGGATGCTGCCATTGATGCCTTCAATGCTCACCCGGCCATCCGGCACATGGCGCTCAATCAGCTTGTGCAGGCTGGTCATGTCGGTTTCGACATTGATTTCCAGGTTCAGCAGCTGGTTTCCCTGGCGGTCAAAGACGAACGCGTTCGTCTGGCCATAGGCGATGCCGCGGAAAATGATCCGTCTGGAGGTCTGCACGACTGCGTCTGCAATGGTGGGATTGGTGATCACAAGGTCTGCCGCCGGCGCATCAAGATCTATGATCATCGACTTGTTGAGGCCCAGCGTGACTTGCTGTGATACATGCGACTGGCCCGGCCCGGTCACATTGACCCCGAGATCATTCGGCGTGGCATGCGCCAGAAGCGGCATACTTGCCGCAAGCGCCGAGAAAAGACCGTATCTGATCGGACGAGACATTCTCATGTTCAGCTTCCCCCGAGTGTAGCCGACGTGGCTGCACCATTGCGGTAGATCGTGACGCCGCCCCGACCGCCGCTGCCGCCACTGCCGAGCAGGTCAGTACGGGAATCGCGGGCCATCTCTTCACCGGCATCCGACCAGGGCCGCAGGGACAGGGACAGCGTGCCCATGCGCTGCGACAGGGCGACCAGTTCGGCTTCCGTGTCGGAAACTTCCAGTGTTGCCGTGTTGCCAATCTGGGACGAGCCGCCGGCTTCATCCGGCTTGAAGACCTGGTCAATGGCCAGCACGCGCACATTCTTGATGATCGTTGTCGAAACCGGACGCTCCACAAGCATCTGGTCCGTCTGCACCTGCACTTCATGGGTCAGGATGACATCAACCTTGTCGTTTGGCAGGATGAACCCGCCCGATGCCGACTCAGTCGAAATCTCGACCGACATGGCGCGCATCCCCGGCGCCAGCAAGGCGGCCATGAGGCTGGATTGATCTGCCAGGACCAGTTTTTGCGGAAGGATGGGTTCGCGCTTGTATATCGGGATGCGGACAATGGCGCCGGCCATTTTCTCGATTGCGTCGGAATTGTCGGCTTCGGTCAGGTAACCTTCGACGATATTCTTCTCCGGCCATGGCGCCCATTCAAAATCAGCCGTCGCCAGGCGATCACCGATCGCCATGTCGCGCCGGGCAACCAGAACCTTGACTTCGGAAACTTCCTTGGTCTCGATCTTGGTCTGAAGCTCCGTGACGGTCTGTGTCACAGTGGTCGGTTCAGCCATGTTGCGAACGAGGAATGCAGCAGCCATGGCGGCTAAGGCGGCACCCACTAGAATGATAAGACGCATCGGCGACATTGGGCGCCACTCCCTGTGATAACAAAACGCGGTGAGCGCCCCTGATCAGGCCGAATCCCCACTCGAAGATTAATATTCCCATGCCGGGCACTAAGGCTTGGTTAATTGAAACTACTGATTTGGTTTAATAAACTGGCAAGGAATGGAGACGCTGGCGCGGCGAAGAACGCGCCGGCTGCAATTGCGACCCCGTAAGGCACGCCGGCATTCTCCTCAAACGGTGCACGGATCATTCCCGGCAGGACGGCTGCGGGCATCAGCCGTCGAACCATCAGGATGAAGACCGCACATGCGCCGCCTGCCAGCGCCATGACCACGACAAAGGTGAAGCCGGCATTCGGGCCCATCCAAAGCATCACGGCCGGGATCATCTTGGCGTCCCCTCCCCCGAAAATGTTGAAGGCAAACAGGCCGAAGGCCACAAGGAAGGCCAGCGCCGCCACCATCAGGTGCCCGCCAATGATTTCCATGGGGATGCCGGAAACGGCAGCAGCCGGAATGAACAGGCCAGCCAGCGAGAGGTTCAGCCAGTTGGGAATCGTCAACCGGTTCACATCATGCATTGCCGCAAAAACACAAAGGGCCAGAAACGCGCCCCCCAGGATGCTCAGTATCATCGGAATTGTCCTCCAGCCGTCATTTCGGGCGCACCGTGACGGAAAAGACTGAAGGAAGTTTTTATTTGCCTGATACTGCCAGCCCCTGCCCGGACGGGAACAGGCCGCAAAAGAAAAGGCCGCCAGGTTTCCCTGACGGCCTTCCCACAATCCTGAAAGATCAGGTTGCTTATTCCATTTCGGTCGCGATGGCCGAGAACGTCGTGTTGGCGTTCGTACCGAGGGCGGTAACGCCACCGATGATAGCAACTGCGATCAGAGCAGCGATCAGGCCGTATTCGATAGCCGTGGCGCCGGATTCGTCTTTAAGAAAACGTGCAAACATTGGAAACTCCCATCATGCATTAAAAAACGTTCCGGACACATTTTTTTCTTTCCGGAACAGTACTGAAATTACAGGACTATTCTCAATATCGCGTTACGGAATACAGATAATCCATGAAGGCGGGGAAGGCATTTGTTTACCCTTCATCGCGGCCCGGCCTGCTGATTCGCGGCCCTATATATATAACGTCAGAACAGGCGATCTTTCGCCGGTTAGGAAACGGGCAACCTTCTTCAGCCAAATGTTTTTCCAAAGCCGAACGTGGAGTCCTGAAATGAACATTCTGACCAAGTCATGCGCCCTGGCACTGGCGGGCTCCCTGTTCGCGGCGACCGCCGCAGCCGGGCAATTGTCCGTTGAAGCCAACAAGACCATTCCTGTCCGGATCAATGGCGAGGCTGCCAGCATCGTCCTCGGCAACCGGAATGTCGCCGATGTCGCCGTGCACAACGAAAACCTCATCTTCATCACCGGCAAGACGTTCGGCACCACAAACCTGATGGTGTTCAACAAGGCCGGCGACCAGATTTACTCCACCGATGTCGTCGTCACCGTCAATTCGTCAAACCTGGTCACGGTGAACCGGTCCGGCCAGAACTTTACCTATGACTGCGCGCCCGAGTGCCGCCCGGTCATCAGCATTGGCGACCAGAGCGACTATTTCGCCGCCCTGTCCGAGCAGCACAGCGACGTCCAGACCCTGAACAGCGGAAACTGATTTCCGCGCTCCTGAACCGGCCTCATTGCGGCCACGTCCCCGGACGTGGCCGCTTTGCTGCGGGCCGCCGCCGGCCAATCGATGAAATTTCCCGCATCGGATAAACCGTATGCAAACCCAGTTCTGATATCCCGGCAATCTGACACAGTTGTCTGTCCGGGGTTAGATCATGTTCAACAGCCGTTACGGCATAATCGCACCGCGCCTCCTGGCGAAGTGGAATGCGTATGCCAAAGACCGCCGCGGCGTGGCCGCCGTCGAGTTCGCCATGGTGGCACTTCCCTTCTTCCTGCTGATATTTGGCCTGCTGGAAGTCTGCATGCTGTTCCTTGTCTCAACGGCAATGGAACACGCCGTACAGGAAGCGTCCCGCCAGATCCGCACGGGACAGGCCCAGGAAAGCGGCTTTAACGAGCAGAACTTCCGGACAACGGTCTGTGACAAGTTCTTCGGCCTGCTTGACTGTGACGACAAGCTGCACATCGACGTCAAGGCCATCGACAATTTCGGTGCTGCCAACCTCGTTTCTCCGCTCGATGTCGATGGCAATTTTGACGATAGCGGTTTCAATTACGATCCCGGCGGCCCGAACGATATCGTTGCCGTACGCGTATTCTACGAGTGGAACCTCATTACGCCCCTGCTGACGGCTCCGCTTTCGAACATGGCTGGAACAAAGCACCTCATCCAGGGCAATGCCGTGTTCCGCAACGAACCCTTTGGAGACTAGACCCATGTCCGCCAAGTCTTTCCTTTCCCGGATGAACCGCCGCCTGAAATGGCGCGGCATTCAGGGCCTGCACTATAATGAAAAGGGCGTTTCGGCCGTCGAATTCGCCCTGATCGCTCCGCTCATGGTCCTGATCTATTTTGGCTGTATCGAGCTCAGCTTCCTGATGCGCATGGACCGCCGTGTGACATCGACCAGTTCGAGCCTCGGTGACCTGACCGCCCGTCTGGCGACGGTCACCGATGACGACATGGCCGAAATGTTTGCTGCAGCCAAAGTCATGATGCAGCCCTATGATGCCGAAGCCGGCAGCATGCGCATCTCGAGCATCGTCGACGATGGCGATGGCGTCACAAAGGTCGCCTGGTCGGATGCCTATGCCATGTCACCGCTCTCTGAGGGCTCTGTTGTCACCGTGCCGGACGGTATCATCCCCTCCCCCGGATCGGCCATCGTGGCGGAAGTCCAGTTCAATTATCAAAGCCCGTTCGGCTATGTCCTGAAACTGGAACGCACCGTTTCCGACAAGTTCTACCTGCGCCCCCGCCGCGTCAGCGAAATCAGCCGCACGCACAAACCGGACGGAGATGGCACGTCCTTCGGACCAACCAGTTAGAGGGCTCTCCACCGGCCTTCCAACTGATCCTGAACATCACGCGTCAAAGCCCCGCTTTGGCGCGTGAACTTTCCACAGGATGATCAGTCCCAGCAGGAACATGAACCCGATTCCGCCCATGCCGATGCGCTGGTTGCCTGTCAGCCAGGTCAGCAGGCTGACAAGGCCCGGCCCCATCCAGACGGTCACGGTCCCGGCAATCGCGTAAAGGCCGAAGAACTCGCCAATCCGGTCATGCGGGGCGATGTGCACCAGCATGTATCGGCTCGATGAAATCGACGCCACGACGGCAATCGCCACAGGGATCACGAACAGGAAATAGGTCACGTCCGACAAGGTGTCGAAGAACGGGCTGCCCCAGATTGGCGTGCCGCTCGGGACCAGGCCGAACAGAAGGGAATCCGGCGTAATCGACAGTTGCAGCAGCAACAGGAAGGTCAGCACACCCAGCTCCCAGACCAGCGCGAGTTTTGGCCCCAGGACGCGATCAAGGAATCCGCCGACAAATCCGCCAACGGCCCCGAACAGGACACCCGTGATGCCGAAGAACAGGATCTCGACACCGCTCCAGCCAAGGAATGTCTTCGCAAACACTGCGCCCAGCGTCAGCAGGGCCGCCATGGCGTCAGCATAAATCGTACGTGCAATCAGGAAGCGCATCGTCTGAGGATGTTCGCGGAACAGTTGCGCCAGGTACTTTTTGAAAACGCTTGCACGCTGCATCAATGTTTGCGCCTTGCCTGCATTGCGGTCCTCGCCCCGGAACACGTCTCCGGCCGCCTGTTTCCAGCTCAATCCCTTGCTCAGGCCGTCCGGCATGAACACGAAGAAGGGAATAAGCAGCAAGGTCATCCAGACCGCCACGAATGGCCCGGCAAAACGCTGTGGCTCATGCGTCGCCTGGTCCAGAGGGATGACCTGCGACTCTGCCGCGAAAGGCAGGCCCGATCCCGGCAGCAACAGGCCGAACAGGAAGAAGATGAGGATTCCGACACTGAGGATATTGCCCATGGACAGGCCGAGGCCCGAAATGATCGGCAGTGCGCTGGGCCTGCCCGCCGATGGCAGCATCGCATTATGAAGCACTTCGGAATAGCCGTAGCAGCAATAAGCGATCGCCAGCACGGCCATGGTCGGCCACATCGTCAGCGGGCCGTCCGGGCGCGCCCACCACAGGGCAAACGAACACACAGCCATGACGGCCATGAAAACGAAAATCGGCGGCTTTCGCCGGCCGGCCTTGTCCGCCACCACACCCAGCAGCGGCGCTGTCAGGGCCGTGACAATGCCCGCAATGGTGATGGTCAGGCCAGACAGGGTCAGGCCCTGCTCACCGCCGCCCACCATCACCTCGGCGAAATACGGGGCGAAAATGTAGATGACGATCAGATTGTAATAGGGGTTGCGGGCCCCCTCGAAGATCGCCCAGGCCAGCCCCTTGATGCCAAAAGGTCCCCCGTCCACAGCTGGCTGCTTCGCAAGGCTTCCAGTCAATGGCGCTGCGGCAATTGATTCGGTCATTCGGCGATAATCTCCCGGGTCGGTCTGCGGCATGATTGTTCGCCGTCTTTTGCCGACCGTGCGATATTCCGCGCCGCAATGGAAGCGATTTGGCCGTTTCCAGCCTGTTTGCGTCGGGGAAACACCGGGCGCTCTGCTGACAGACGCTGACGTCCCCGATCAGAGCTTGTCGGCCAGGTCCCCGGCATATCTGGTGATATCCCCTGCCCCAAGGCAGACAACCATGCCGCCTGGCCTGGCAATACCCCTGATCGCTTCGGGCAGGTCGTCGAGCGAGGCGAGCACATGGGCGCCCCTGTGGCCGTGCCGCCGGATGCTGGCAACCAGCGTCTCATGGGTGATGCCCTCAATCGGCGTTTCGCCCGCCTCGTAGACCGGCGACACGAACACGTCATCGGCAGCGTCAAAGCAGCGGGAAAATTCATCGAACAGGTCACGCAGGCGTGTGTAGCGGTGCGGCTGGCAGACGGCGACCAGCTGGCCCTGGCCCAGCATGGCGCGCGCCGCCTTGAGCACGGCGGCAATCTCGACCGGGTGATGGCCGTAATCGTCAATGATCCGTACCGTGCCCTCGCCGGCACCCTTCGGCGCCCATTCCCCCACCGTCGTGAACCGCCGCTTCACCCCGCCAAAACCGGCCAGCGCCGCCCGGATCTGCTCGTCTGTCGCGCCCAGCTCCAGCGCCACCGTGATCGCCGCCAGCGCGTTCTGCACATTGTGTTCGCCCGCCATGGGCAGCGTCAGGTCCCTGATGATCCGCGGGCTGGCCGAACCCGGCCGCCGCAGCGCGACATCGAAATGCGCGCCGTCAAGATCGGTATTCAGGTTCACCGCCCGCACATCGGCCTGCCGGTTGAAGCCATAGCTGATCCGGCGGCGGTCAGTGACGCGCGCCGCCAGGTCCTGCACTTCGGGATGGTCGGTGCAGAGCACGGCAAAGCCGTAGAATGGCAGGTTTTCCACAAATGTATCAAAGGCTTCGCGAAGCTTTTCCATCGAGCCGTAATGGTCCATGTGCTCCGGGTCGATATTCGTCACGATCGCGCAGGTCGGGTGCAGCTTGGCAAACGTGCCGTCGCTCTCGTCGCTCTCTACTACCATCCAGTCGCTCTCGCCCGCCTTGTAGTTCGAGCCGTAGGCATGAATGATCCCGCCATTGATGACGGTCGGGTCAATGCCGCAGCCATCCAGCAGGCAGGCCACCATGCTCGTTGTCGTCGTCTTGCCATGCGTCCCGGCAACGCAGACCGTGTATTTAAGCCGCGTAATCTCGGCCAGCATGTTGGCCCTTCGCACAACGGGAATGCCGGCTGCGCGTGCAGCCAGCACTTCAGGATTGTCCTTCCTGATCGCCGAGGAAATAATCACCGTTCCGGCACCCTTCACGTTCTCGCCGCGATGCCCGATGAAAACACTGGCTCCCTTCTCGCGCAGGCGCTGCACATTTGCGCTGTCGGAAATGTCGGAGCCCTGCACCTGGTAGCCCATGGTCAGCATCACGTCGGCGATGCCCGACATGCCGATGCCGCCTATGCCGACAATATGCGCCGGGCCGAGATCGAAAGGGGTGGGAGATGTCATGCGCGAACCGATCCAGTCAGAGAAAAACGTCAGTGATAGCGATACCGTGCTGCCTGTTCGGGACGCAAGGACCCCGAAACATTGAAATTCCGCCAGTCTCACCTCAACTCATTGCTTCGATGGCAATCGTGGCGAATGATGGGCTTAACCGGGCGACTTTTGCGAAGCTTTGAGGGCGAGAGGGAAATTCAATGAAAATGCACCTGGCCGAACTCAATGTCGGGCGCCTCGTTGCCCCGACAGACGACCTGCGGGTCAGGGAATTCATGGACAATCTCGACCTGATCAACGGACTTGGGAAGCAGATGCCCGGCTTTGTCTGGATGATGGAAGGCTCGGGCGAACCCGGCAAAGGCAATACGGACGCCGGGATCGGCGGAGACCCTCAGTTCGTTGCAAACCTGACTGTGTGGGAAGACGTTGAGAGCCTTGAGCGGTTCGTCTGGGGCACCGTCCACCGCCAGTTTTACGACCGCCGCGAGACCTGGTTCGAGGTCATGCGCGACATGCATTTCGTCATGTGGTGGGTGCCCGAGGGCCATCAGCCAACGCTGGAGGAGGCCCTTGACCGGCTCGCCCGGCGTCAGCGCGAAGGCGACACTGACGACGCCTTTGGCTGGGACTGGCTGCGCGCAGCCCGGATGCACAAGACGCATGGCTGCCGACCCTCGGCCGCCTAAAGCTCAGCCACCCGCTCGGCCATGTCGGCCAGCTCGCTCGCCGCGTTCACCCTGCCGACCGATTTGGCCGCCGCCGCGCGCTTGCGCAGGTCGTCGCCATGGGCCAGCCGCACGGCGATCAGGCTGCCCAGCATCTTGGGATAGAGATTGCCTTCCAGCAGCATGTCGGCCGCCTCGACATCCGTCAGCGCCTCGGCATTGGCCGTCTGGTGGTCATCCATCGCGATCGCCAGCGGAATCAGGATCGACGGGCGTCCGACGACAGCCAGTTCGCTCACCGTGCCCGCCCCTGACCGGGCCACAACCAGATGCGCCGCTGCCAGCCGTTCCGGCATGTCCGCAAAGAATGGCGCAAGGTCGGCGTCAACCTGGGCCCGCCGGTAAATGTTGCGCACACCCTCCATCTGCTCTGCCCGCACCTGTTGCACCACTTTCAGGCGTCCGCGCAGCGACTCAGGGACATGGTCCGCAATCGCCAGCGGAACGGTATCGCCGATGACGCTCGACCCCTGGCTGCCACCCGTTACGAACAGGACCAGCTTGCCTTCGGTTGCAGGATAGGGCGCATCGCGCATCGCGACGATGGGCGCCCGCACCGGATTGCCAATCGGCATATGGGCCGCGCCTGCCGGAAGATAGTCCAGCCGGTTGAACCCGCTCGCCACCAGCCTGGCATGCCGGGCAAATTGTCTGTTGACCCGGCCAAGCACAGCATTCTGCTCATGAATGATGATCGGCACACCGCGCTTTTTCGCCGCCGCCAGTGCAGGATAGGCCGGATAGCCGCCGAAACCGGCCACCAGAGCCGGCTGTGTCTCCTTCATCAGGCGCCCCGCGCGGGCGATGCCCGCCCGGATCTTCAGGGCTGCCGAAGGCAGTGTCCAGGGCTTGCGGAAGTTCGGCGATGCGGCCTTCACCTCCTCTTTCCATTCCGCCGGAAAGTCGGCCGCATAGCGCAGGCCCCTGTTGTCGGAGATCAACCCCACCTTCCATCCGCGCGCGCGCATTTCGTCCGCAAACGCGCGTGCCGGGAACATGTGTCCGCCCGTACCGCCTGCTGCAATGATCACCAGTTTCCCGGTGTTTGGCTTATCCATACCTGCCTCTTGTGCGCGTACCTTGTCCGCGCACAAGTGCCAGTGCCAGCCCGAGTGTCAATGCCGTGCCGATCATCGAGGAGCCGCCATAGGAAACAAATGGCAAAGTCATGCCTTTTGGAGGGATCAAGGCCACATTCACGGCAATATTGATCGCCGCCTGAAGACCGAACAGGCAGAACAGTCCGGCCGCCGCCGCGCGGGCATAGCCATCATCAAGCCGGGCTGCTGCCCGGAAGCCGCGCAGCACCATCAGCGAGAAAACAGCCAGAAGCACGATCGCCGCGACCAGCCCGAATTCCTCGACCATGACCGAGAAGATGAAATCGGTATGTGCGTCCGGCAGGCTGGCCTTGACCAGCCCCTCCCCCGGCCCGACACCGAACAGGCCCCCGCGCCCGATGGCTTCGGCCGCCTTGTCGATCTGGTATGTGTCATATTGCGTCGGATTGACGAAACTGTTCACCCGCACGCGCACATGCGGCAGCAGCGCATAGAGAAGGCCGGCAAGCCCTGCCCCGCCCCCTGCAAAGGCCGCCGCCCATTTCCAGGGCAGGCCGCTGATGAAGAACGTGATGACAAATGCCGCCGTCAGAAGGGCCGCCTGCCCGACATCGGGCTGCAGCAGTAACAGGCCCAGCGTGACCGCATAAAACACAAAGGCGATCACCGCCCACGGACCGCTCGGATAGGCTTCGCGCTGGGCCAGCAGCCAGCCGCTCAGCACGATCAGCGCCGGCTTGACCATTTCGCTCGGCTGCAGGGAAAAGCCGGCAATGCGCAGCCAGCGCTGTGCGCCCTTTGCCTCGTAGCCAAACACCAGGATCCATACCATCAGCAACAGCGCGCCAATGAAGATCACCGTGGCCGCCCGCCGCGCCCAGGCCTGGTTGAGCATGCTGAATGCGATCAGGATGACGGCTGCGGACACCGCGAAAGCGGCCTGCCGGATAACAAAGAAATACTCATGGTCGTAACCGATACGCTTGGCGGCGGTCGGGCCGGCCGCCAGCGACATGAGAAGCCCGATCGCGATCAGGAAGAACGCCCCGCCCATCAGACCCCAGTCAACCGTGCGACGCCACTCGGTCAGCCACGACGTATCGGACCGGGCGAACTGCAGGGCGGTCGGGGCTGCGTTCAAGCCATCACCTTGATCTCATTCGGCATCATCGCCTGAACAATTGACCGGAAGACATCCCCGCGATGCTCGAAATCGCGATACTGGTCGAAACTCGCGCAGGCGGGCGACAACAGCACGATCGGGTGCTCATCCCCAGCGCCACGGGCATCGCGCAGCGCGGCCTCGACCGCTTTTTCCATCGTGCCGCATTTCTGCAAGGGGACCTTGCCCTTCAGCGTTGCGGCAAACGCGTCTTCCGCATCACCGATCAGGTAGGCTTTCGCAATGTTCGGGAACAGGGGCGCCAGCGGTGCAATGCCCTCCGCCTTCGGCACGCCGCCAGCAATCCAGTAGACATTCCTGAAGGCTCTCAGCGCCTGCTCTGCGGCTTGCGCATTGGTCGCCTTGGAATCATTCACGAACCTGACCCCGTCAACTTCACCCACAGTCTCAAGACGGTGCGCCAGGCCGGCAAAGGATTTCAGGCCTGCCATGATCACCTGCTGGTCGATACCGAGGGCACGGCAGGCGGCATAGGCCGCGGCTGCGTTCTGGTGATTGTGCGTGCCCGGCAGTGACGGGCAGTCAGCCAGGTTGCCGATCAGTTCGGCCTTGCCGGACTGGTTGTCATACAGGCGACCGTCAATCGCGCTGACGCCGCGCCCCAGCGAATAGGTCGAGGACGCATGGACGACGCGGCCCTTGCCCTGCCCGGCAAGACCAATGGCGATGGACTGCGTGATGACGTCATCGAAGCCGACAATCGCCACGTCACCGGGCTGCTGGTTCTGGAAGATACGCATCTTGGCAGCCTGATAGCCTTCCATGCCGCCATGCCGCTCGAGATGGTCCGGGCTCATGTTGAGCAGCACGGCAACATCGCAGTGCAGGCTTTTCACGAGGTCGAGCTGGTAGGATGACAGTTCCAGCACATAGACTGCATTGGCATGCAGCGCGGCGAGATCCAGTACGCCGGTGCCGATATTGCCGCCGATGCGCGCGTCGCGACCGGCCTGTTTCAGGATGTGTCCGATCAGGGCCGTCGTGGTCGATTTTCCGTTCGTCCCGGTGATCCCAATGATCTTCGGGCGGCCGCGTTCGGGCAGCGACTGCACGGCCCGCGCAAACAGCTCCATGTCGCCGACAACCGGCACGCCGGTCATCTCGGCCATGCGCACGATCCGGTGCGGCGCCGGGAACCTGTAGGGAATGCCGGGCGACAGGACGAGCGCGGCGAAGGTCTGCCAGTCGCGCTTGTTGATGTCCGACAGTGTGACGCCCGCCGCTTCGGCCTTGTTGCGCGTGTCCTCATTATCGTCCCACGCATGCACGCGTGCGCCGCCCGCCTTCAGCGCTTTTGCTGCGCTGAGGCCTGTCCGGCCAAGGCCAAACACGGCGACATCCCGTCCTGCGTATTCCGTAATGGGGATCATGGGGTGGCGGTTACCTCAGCTTCAGTGTTGCGAGGCCCGCAAGGGCGAACAGGACGGACAGGATCCAGAAGCGCGCGACGACACGCGTTTCCGGCCAGTTCTTTTTCTGGAAATGATGGTGCAGCGGCGCCATCAGGAAGATGCGCTGGCCGGTGCCGGTCAGGCGGCGGGTGATCTTGAACCAGGCGACCTGCAGCATCACCGACAGGGCTTCCATCACGAAAAGGCCGCCAATGATGACCAGCGCAAACTCGTGCTTGGTCGCCACGGCGACAACGCCCAGCATGCCGCCAAGGCCGAGCGAGCCGGTGTCGCCCATGAAAACCTTGGCCGGATAGGCATTGTACCAGAGAAAACCCATGCCGGCACCGATCATGGCGCCCAGCACGACAGCGATCTCGCCTGCGCCCGGCGCGAACTGGATGCCGAGATATTGCGCGAAGACAAAGTTGCCGGTCAGGTAGGCAATCATCGCATAGGCGGCCGCCGCGAAGGTCATCGGCACAATGGCCAGCCCGTCGAGACCATCCGTGAAATTCACCGCATTGGCACTGCCGACAACAACGATCATGCCGAACAGGATGAAGAAGCCACCGAGCGGCAGGAAATAATTGTTCACGAAGGGCACCGCGACACCGCCGGAAAAGGCGGGGTCTGCCGGCTGCACGGAGGTCTTCGGGGCGAGGGCGGCAATCTGCTCGGCCAGGCCGTTCAGCGGGCCCCACTGGGCATGCCCGTCAGGCGTATGGGCGCCATGCAGCCCCATGATGAAGGCACAGGCAACCGCCGCAATCGCAAACCCGATCAGCAGGCGGGCGCGCGCCGACACGCCATCGGCGCTCTCCTTCGTCACCTTGGCATAGTCATCGAGGAATCCGAGCAAGGCATAGGACAGCGTCACGAACAGCACGACCCAGACATACGGATTGTGAAGATTGCCCCAGAGCAGCACGCCGACCAGCAGACCGATCCAGATCAGCAGGCCGCCCATCGTGGGTGTGCCCTGCTTTGACATCTGCGCTTCCAGCGACAGGTCGCGGATCGGCTGACCCTTGCCCTGCCGGGCCCGGAGCATGTTGATGATCGCGTCACCAAACACCACTGACACCAGAAAAGCCGTCACGACGGCAGCACCGGCGCGGAACGTGATATAATTCAGTAGGTTGAAGAAACCGCTATCTGCGGCCAGCCATTCGTACAGCATCACCTGACCTCTGCAGCGTCTTGCGCGCCGCTATCCATCTTGCCCAAACCAGCCGCTGCACTTCGTTGGCGCAAGCGGTCTGCAATACGTCCCATCCCGGAGGCATTCGACCCTTTGATCAAGAGCACGTCGCCATCTCTCACTGCATTTAGCAGTGCATTCCACAGCTCATCCGCCCTGGGTGCCCACACCTGCTGCAGGCCGGGTGGCAGGGCCTCTGCAAGGTGAGTCATTTTGTCACCCACGAGGAACACGCCCTCGGCGCCGCTGGCGACGACATCCGGCGCCAGAGCGGCATGTTCGCGGGCTGACTCCTCACCCAGTTCCAGCATTTCGCCGAGCGCCACGAGCCGCCGTCCGCCCTTGCGCTGCGGCAGGGCCGAGAGAGCCGCCCGCATGCTTGACGGGTTGGCATTGTAGGAATCGTCAACCAGCGTGAAATGACCGCCATCCGGCAGCGCCATGCGTTCTGTCGTTCCGCGTCCCGGTGGCGGGGCATAGCCCGAGAGGGCGGCTGCGCAGTCAGCAACGGACATTCCGGTCTGGCTCGCCGCCAGCAGCGCTGCGGCCACATTGAGCGCCCAGTGCTTGCCGACCGCATCTATCTTCACTTCTGCGCGCGTGCCGATTACGTCAACGCTGATATGGCTGGTTGCGCCATCGGATTCATATCCCGTCACACGCGCCGTCGCATCGTCTGCCACGCCGAAGGTTTCAAGATTGCCTGTCGGACACAGCGCACGGGCCCGCTCTGAGAGCTGGTCGAGAAACGTGTCATCGGCCGGCAGGATGAACGTGCCGCCCGCTTCCATCCCGGCAAAGATGTCGGACTTTTCGTCGGCGACCGCTTCAAGGCTGCCAAGGCCTTCCAGGTGCGCCCCGGCAATGCAGGTAATGATGCCGATATGCGGACGCACCATCAGGCTGCGCGGCGCAATTTCGCCCGGCGTCGACATGCCGATCTCGAACACGGCGCGCTCCGTCGCCTCCGGCATCCGGGCCAGTGTCAGCGGCACGCCCCAGTGATTGTTGAAGCTCTTGACGTTCCAGTGCGCCGGGCCGGCCGCGCGATAGATGCGCGCCAGCATTTCCTTGACCGAAGTCTTGCCGACACTGCCGGTGACAGCCGTGCGGATCGCGCCGGACCGGGCCCGCGCCGCGATACCCATCATCTCCAGCGCCGCCTGCACGTCATCGACCATCAGGGTCGCCCCGCCGGTCACCGGTTTCGATACCAGCGCGCCTGCCGCGCCGGCCTTGAAGGCGGCCTCGGCAAAATCATGCCCGTCGCGCTGGTCCTGCAGCGCCACGAACAGGTCACCCGGCATCAGGGTGCGCGTATCAATCGAGATCGTGCCCGACACCCAGAACGGATCGGAGGCCGTCCCGCCGGTCGCGAGGGCAATCTCTTCAGAGGTCCAGAGAAGCTGGCTCATGCGTGCTCCCCTGCCAGCGCCGACAGCGCCGTGTCCTGATCCGAGAAGGGGATGATGGTGCTGCCGATGATCTGGCCGGTCTCATGGCCCTTGCCGGCGATGACCAGCGTGTCGCCCTTCTTCAGTTCCGCGATGACGGTGCGGATTGCCACTTCCCGGTCGCCGATCTCGCGCGCGCCCGGCGCACCCGCCAGAACGGACCTGCGAATGGCGGCGGCATCTTCCGTGCGGGGATTGTCGTCCGTCACGATCACGTCATCGGCCTGGCGCGTCGCAATCTCGCCCATGATCGGGCGCTTCGTCGCGTCCCGGTCGCCACCGCAGCCGAAGATCACTTTCAGCCGCCCGGCCGTGTGCGGGCGCACCGCGCGCAGCAACACATCAAGGCCGTCCGGCGTATGCGCATAGTCAACGAATACCCCTGCCCCGGCCGGTGTCTTGCCGACAAGTTCAAGGCGGCCCTTCACGGGCTGCAGGTGCGTCAGCCCGTCGGCAACCTGTTCGAAGGTCAGGCCGAGTGCCAGGGCAATTGCCGCCGCCGCCAGCGCATTCAGGGCCTGGAACTCGCCGATCAGCGGCAGTTCCAGCGGCTTCTGCTCCACATCGCGCCAGAACAGGTTCAGCACCTGCCCCGTGGCGCGCGGCATGATTTCGTCAATCCACAGATCCTCGCCGCGCCAGCCGAACGACACGATCTGCAGGCCGGCCGTCCTGGCGGCCTCCTCGAACACGTCGCGATGGTCGCTGTCGGCATTCACGATGGCCGGCATGCCCTGATGGCCGAGCTGGCGGAACAGGCGCAGCTTGGCATCGAGATAGGCTTCCATCGTGGCGTGATAGTCGAGATGGTCCTGCGTGAAGTTCAGGAACGCCACGGCCGCAAGGTCCACCCCGTCAAGGCGGTACTGCTCAAGCCCGTGGCTGGAGGCTTCCATCGCACAATGCGACACGCCCTGCCGGACAAGCTCGCGCAGCGTCTCATGAATGGTCACCGGGTCCGGCGTCGTGTGACCGACATCAATCTTGCCGCCAGGGCCGATGGCGCCCAGCGTGCCCATAGAGGCGGCCCCAAGACCGGCCCGCGACCAGATCTGGCGCAGGAAGTCCACCGTTGAAGATTTGCCGTTCGTGCCCGTGATTGCCACCACGGTTTCAGGCTGGGAATGGTAGAAATGCTTCGCCGCCAGCGCCAGCGCCCGGCGCGGCTCGTCGGCGATGACATGCGGCACAGGCATCTTTTCGACGCCGCCATCCGACAGGATCGCGGCCGCACCGGCCTCGACCGCCTGCGGCACGAACTTGCGTCCGTCCGTCGCCGTGCCCGCAAGGGCCGCAAACAGGAAGCCCGGCTGCACCTTGCGGCTGTCTGCCGTCATGCCGGTGATCTCGGTGTCGCCGTCTTCGGCGAGGGGAAACAGGTCCTTCAGCTTCACAGGGAACTCCTCTCATCTGATGCAGAGCGGAGTTCAGCGCCAGCGGGCCGGACGCCTTCGAAATGCGGCGCGAGTCCGAGCAGTGGCGCGACGCGTTCGATGATCCGTCCGGCCGTCGGAGCTGCGTTCAGCGCGGCTGTATCGCCCCGCTCCGCCCCTGCCTTTGGTTCATCCAATGTCACGATCAGGGCATATTGGGGGCGGTCATAGGGAAAGATGGCCGCAAAGCTCGCCACGTTGCGTGTATCGTCATATCCGCCCGGTACAGGCTTCTCCGCCGTGCCGGTCTTTCCGGCCACGCCATAGCCGGCCACTTCGGCGCGCTTGCCCGTGCCGTTCACCACCGCTTCGCGCATCATCACGTTGACCATGTCGGCCGTCAGGGCCGACATGACGCGCACCGGGGCGGGCTTGCGCGCCTCATCCACGACCAGTGTCGGGCTGGCTCGCTCGCCCCCGTTCGCAAAGGCTGAAAATCCGCTCAGGAAGGCCATGGGCGTCACCGCGATGCCATGTCCGTAAGACACGGTTGCCGCCGAAAGGTCATCAAACCGTTCCGGCAGGATTGGCCTGGCGCTGCCGGCCAGTTCGATCGGCGCACGCTCCATCAGCCCCAGCCCTTCCAGGAAGGCCTTCTGGCGGCGCGGGCCCAGCGCGGCATTGATATGCACGGTCCCGAGATTCGAGCTTTCCGAGATGATCCGGCCCGCGTTGGCCGGGCCACGGATCGGGTGCAGATCGTGAATTTCATAGCCGCGAATATCCATCGGCGTCTCGACGTCGAACAGGTCGGTCGGCTTGATCGCACCCGCTTCAAGGGCCGCTGCCACCGTGAACGGCTTGAACACCGAGCCAAGCTCATACACGGCGCCTGTGGCCCGGTTCAGCCGTGCCGCATCGTCCGCTTTCAGGTCGCGCGCGCGATTGGCGTCCAGTGGCGGCCAGCTGGCCATCGCGCGCACTTCGCCGGAATGGGAATCCATCAGGATGACCGTCCCGCCCTGAATGTCATGCTCGGCGGCCGCAGCCGACAGTTCCGATTCCACGGCGGACTGGACGCCATTGTCGATGGTCAGGCGCAGGGGCTCGCCGCCCGCCTTCAGCCGTTCGTCCATCGCGTATTCGATGCCGCCAATGCCCCTGCCGTCGACATTGGTATAGCCGAGCAAATGCCCGGCCAGCGTACCGCGCGGATAGGCGCGGCGGCTTTCTTCCTCGAAGCGCAGGCCTTCAAGGCCAAGATCGAACACGGCCTTGCGCTGGCGCGGCGTCAGGCCGCGTTTGACATAGACAAATTCGCGCGCCTCATTCGACAGGTCCCGGGTGAGGTCGTCGGTGTCCACGTCCGGCAGCACGCTCTTCAGCGACCGGGCCACATCGCCTGCGTCCCAGATCAGCCTGGGATTGGCGACGAGCGAATAGGCCGTCACCGAGGTTGCCAGCAACTCGCCATTGCGGTCGACAATGTCGGCCCGTGCGGGCGCTTCCACCTTGGCCACGCTGTGCGCGCGTGCCGGCGCTGACGAGATTGCAAGGTAGCCGCCCTTGCCCGCCAGCACGACGAAGAGGGCGCTCAGGCCCAATCCGACAAGGCGTGTCCGGTCGCGGGCGCGTTCGGTCATTTTTCGCCCTCCGCATCTTCCGGCTTGACGCTCTCGCCCGCCTTCAGCGGCGGTCCGACCACCGCGTCGAGATCGGATTCACGGGCAATCTGGTCCGGGCGCGGCGGCGCCATGCCCAGTTCGTTGCGCGCATATTCCTCGATCCATTCGCGGCGGCTCATATGGGACAGTTCGGTCTCCAGCAGCGCCTTTTCGTGGCGCGCATCCTCGATCTGTGCCTCGACGGCCATCAGTTCGGCGGCCGTGTCCCTGGCGCCATACTTTGCCCGGTAGAGGCTCACGATCAGCAGGCCCACAATCAGGATTCCGAACAGGAATGCACGACGGCTCATACCACATCCTCCAGGTCCGACAGGGGCGGCAGGTTCATGCCGTCGCTGGCGTCTTCCTCGATCGCGGGCGCACCGGTACGGATCGCAGCCCGCAGCTTGGCTGAACGTGCGCGCGGATTGCCTTCCACTTCCTTATCAGACGGAACAATTGCTTTCGAAACAGCGAGTTCGAATGTCGGCTCCGGCCCCTTGGCAGCCAGCGGCATGTGGCGCGAGCCGCCGCCCTGCTTGCCGGCCCGGTCGCGCAGCCATTGCTTGACCATCCGGTCTTCCAGCGAATGGAACGCCACGATGACCAGGCGGCCGCCGGGACGCAGCAGGCGTTCGGCGGCGCACAGGGCGCGGGCCAGTTCTCCCAGCTCGTCATTCACATACATGCGGATCGCCTGGAAGGTCAGCGTCGCCGGGTGGGTCCGCGCCCCGCGGCGCCCGCCAACCGCCACTTCAACGGAATCGGCGAGGTCTGACGTCGTCTCGAACGGCTGCTGGGCCCGGCGCTGCACGATGTGGCGGGCAATGCGGCGCGCCTGCTTTTCCTCGCCAAGGCGGTAGATGATGTTGGACAGGTCGCGCTCGGACATCGTGTTCACGACATCCGCTGCCGTCGGCCCGGCGGCGCCCATGCGCATGTCCAGCGGGCCATCCTTCATGAAGGAAAAGCCGCGCTCGCCTTCATCGATCTGAAAGCTCGACACGCCGATATCCAGCACCACGCCGTCCACCGCCTTGTGCCCGGCATTGACAACCAGGGCGTCCATTTCGCCAAACCGGCCGAGTAGCGGGGTCAGGCGCGGTGTTTCCAGCGCCAGTTTCTCGGCGCGCAGGATGGCATCAAGGTCGCGGTCAATCGCCATGACGCTGCACTTTGCCGCCTCAAGGATCGCCCGTGTATAGCCGCCGCCGCCAAACGTGCCGTCAACGATCAGGTCGCCATCCTGCGGCGCCAGCCATGTCAGCACTTCATCCATCATGACCGGCCTGTGGCCGGATGCAGGTGTGCGTGCTGCTGTGTGCCGTGCGCTCATCAGCCTTCGCTCCCGTCGACCAGTTTGGGGCCCATATAGTTTCCGGCGCCCTGCTGGTGCAGGACTTCGGAATAGGCCCGGCCGAAGGCGGCCAGGGTTTCAGGCGCCGCGGCGGCGGCTTCCATGGCGGCATTGAAGGCGGCGTGCTTTTCCGGGTTCCAGATCTGGAAACTGTCCATATTGCCGGCAAACTTGATCCGGCCGTCGAGTTCGGCAGCCTTGCAGAGCTCCTCGGGCAGCCTGATCCGGCCGGTTTCATCCATCTTCAGGTCGGCGGACCCGGCGATGATGCGGTTCACCAGTGCCTTGCGCACCTCTGATTGCGGGGCAAGGCGCGTCAGGGTCGCCCGGTACATGTTCATCAGGGCCTCGCCGCCACCCTCCAGGCAGCCTGAACCGTCGAGGGCCTGCCAGAGGAAAATCCGGGTGCCACCGCCAAGCGCGGCGCGAAAGGACGCGGGGATGGACACCCGGCCTTTTGCATCAATAGCGCTCTCATAGGTGGAAACGAACACCCGCCAACCCTGTCTTTGTTATGCCTAAACCCCAGCATGGGTAAACCATGTGTAAATTCGGGATACCATGGGTATGAATGGGCCTCAATGGGCTGAGTGGGTGAATCCAAATATCCACAAGCGCGCCCTGAGAGAACATAGGTGGCACACACAGGGAACATGTCAGAACACGCACCTGGGCGGGCATGGGACGGCCCGATTTTGTCGTTCTGAATCAGTTGGTTGCAGATACCTGTTGTTGGAATACATCGCGCGCCGAAGTTGACTGCAAATTCGTGTCCTTGCGGCTGACATTACATCAAATCAATGTGCCGTCGCCCAACAGGTCATGATCTGTGCGACTGATTCCTTGCTCCGGGTAAAAAGAAAGCCGCGCGAATACACGCGGCCCGCAAGCAAAGCGCCCCCGACGCCAGGCGGCGGGGGCGCGAAGACGCTTGCATGTGGCAGCCCCCTCCCCTGTCAGGCAGGCTCGGCTTCCAGCGCGGTTTCCGCCGCCATGGTGCGGGCCACTGCATTGACGACCGCGCCAATGCGCAGGCCGGCCTGGATCTGATCGGTTGTCAGGCCATGCTTGCGCAGTTCGGCCTCGTGGGCATCCAGGCACATGCCGCAGCCATTCACCGCCGACACGGCCAGCGAGTAGAGCTCGAAATCGGCCTTCTCGATGCCCGGGGCGCCGATGACATTCATGCGCAGCTTGGCCGGCACGGTCTGGTAGGTCGCATTCGAGACCAGGTGCACGGCGCGGTAATAGACATTGTTCATGCCCATGATTGCGCTTGCCGCCTTGGCGGCCCTGATGGCGTCGTCGCTCAGCTTGCCACGGGCTTCGGCCTCAAGGCCGCGCAGCGTTTGCGGCTCGCCAACCGCATGGGCCGATGCCAGCATGCAGCCATATTTCTGCTGGTCGGTCAGGATGGTTTCATTCGCCAGTGAGCCAAGATTCAGCTTCAGGTCCTTGGCATAGTCCGGCAGCCTGGATTTCAGGGTATCAAGGGACATCGCGGTGTCCTTTCAGACGAATTGGTAAGAAGGTCGCGTCAGGGACCGGCCGGTATCGCCCGAAGACGCAGCGGCCAGCCCCTTTTCGCGCGGGTATGTGCAGGTCGCAGCCTAGGCGGCGATTTCCAGCGTGTTGCCGCCGACTGGGCGGTTGCATGGGCACAGTTCGTCAGTCTGCAGGGCGTCAAGCACGCGCAGCGTGTCGGACGGATTGCGGCCCACGTTCAGATTGGTGACATAGACGTGCTGGATCACATTGTGCGGATCGACAACGTAGGTCGCACGATAGGCAACGCCGGCATCTGGCTCGCGCACGCCAAGGCCGTCAACGAGCGAGCCATTGGTGTCAGCGAATTGCCAGATTGGCAGTTCTGACAGGTCCGGATGTTCGCGGCGCCAGGCCAGCTTGACGAATTCATTGTCCGTCGAACCGCCGAGCACGACCGCGTCGCGATCCTCGAATTCGCCGCCGAGGCGCGCAAATTCCGCAATTTCGGTCGGGCAGACAAAGGTAAAGTCCTTCGGGTAGAAGAAGATGACCTTCCATTTGCCTTCAAAGCTGTCCTGCGTCAGCGTCTCGAATGCGCTTTCGCCGTTCTGTTCGTGTTGCATGAATTTCGGCTTCACGCCGGTGATTTCAAAATCGGGAAGTTTCTGGCCTATGCCGAGCATGGGAGGTCTCCTGGTGCAATGGGTGGTTGTGAAGGGCACGGTGAACGCCCGTCAGGCGTGCATGTGGGCCAGTTCGACCTAAAAGAAAAATTGATATTCTCTACACTTGGTATAGATACACTCTATGGCAATTCCGACCCTCCGACAGCTCCAGTTTCTCGCCGCACTCGGCGACACCGGCTCCTTCTCGCGCGCAGCTGAAGCCTGCCATGTCACGCAGCCAACCCTGTCGGCCGGGATCAAGGAACTCGAGGAGCTGCTCGGCGTCCGCCTTGCCGATCGGGAGGCCCGCGGTGCCCGCCTGACCCATGCCGGAGAACTGGCCGTCACCCGCGCCAGCGCCCTGCTGGCAGACGCCCATGCCCTGGTCCAGGTTGTCCAGAGCGCAGGCGCCATGCTGACCGGCCCGTTTCATCTCGGTGCCATCCCGACCATCGCGCCTTTCGTCCTGCCGCAAGTCGTCCGGTCCCTGTCAGACGCATATCCCAACCTCAAGCTTTACCTCCACGAGGACAAGACGACCCGCCTGATCGACCAGCTGCGGACCCGCACACTGGATGCCGCCCTGATCGGCCTGCCCTGGGATACGCCCGGCATCGAGACCCTGCCTTTGTTTGATGACGAATTCCTGTTTGCCTCATCCAACCAGCATCCGCTGGCCAGGAAGAACGGCCTGTCACCGGAGGATCTGGCCGGCGAAGACATTCTCCTGCTCGAAGACGGCCATTGCCTGCGCGATCATGCCCTGTCGATCTGCCGTTTCAATTCCGGTGACCATGCCGGACAGGTCGCCGCCACCTCGCTCGGCACACTGGTCAACATGGTTGCCGGCGGGCTGGGCGTGTCCCTCCTGCCCCGTCTCGCAATGGACCATGGCCTCGCGGTCAGCAATGACGTGGCCGTGCGGGCCTTCACGACACCGGTCATCGGCCGCCAGATCGGCATCGCCTGGAAAGCCGGCAGCCCGCGCGAAGCCGACGCCCGCAAGATCGGCGAACTGGTCAAGGCCGCCGTGAACTAGGATTGGGGCGGCAAGGTCTCGAACCTGGCCATGCCGGCCAGCGCTTTCACACTCTCCGTTTCATGCGCCGTCCAGATCTGCGCCTGGGGCAAGACCTCCGGATAAGGTGCATCAAGGCTTTCCGCCGTGATGTCGACAAGGCCCGGAAGATAGTCCGCCTCGAAGAACAGGTTCGTCCCGCAGGTTGCGCAGAATGACCTCATGACACCGTCGGAAGAGGCAAACCCTGTCACGCCCTTCCGGTCGCAGCGCAGACGGGCATGTTCGAACATGACCCACCCGACCATGGGCGCTCCGGCCGATTTCCGGCAGGACGGGCAATGGCAGATGGCCGAAAAGTGCAGGGGCCCGTCCACCTCATAGCGCACCGCGCCGCACTGGCACCCGCCTCTGAACGTTTTCATCACGGTCCTCCTTGCCAAAAAACAAACAGACTGTATGTTTGTTAGAAAGTCAATCCTGTGAGGCTGATGATGAGGACGAATGCCCGGCGCAGCGATGAGTCCAGACGCGCCCTGATTGCGGCTGCCCGCGACCTGTTCGGCACGCTCGGCTACGGCGCGACAAGTACGCCAGCCATTGCCCGGGCCGCAGGCGTGTCGCGCGGCGCGCTCTACCATCACTTTGCCGACAAGGCGGCCCTTTTCACCGCAGTTGTCGAGGCAGAATACAGGCGTGTGGAAGGTGAGATCGAGCAGGATCCCGAAACGATCAGCGATACGCTCGAAATGCTGGTTGAAGGCGGCGAACGGTTCATTGCCGCCATGAATGATCCGGCGTCACGCCAGATCCTGCTGGTCGATGGCCCGGCCGTACTCGGCGCCGGCCAGCTCCTTGCGTTTGACCGCCAGACCACATCCCACAGCCTGCTCGCCGGCATCATGTCCGCGCAGGAGGCAGGCCGCTTGCCCGGCGACATTCCTGCCGATGCCCTCGCCTCGATGATGAGCGGTGCCTATGACCGGGCCGTGCTGGACGGTTTCGGCGAAAGCGATGAAGGCCGCCTCGCCATCCTTCACGCGATCCGCAGCCTCTGGTTCGGCCTGTCCCGGCTCGCATGAAAAAGCCCTGCCGCGCAGGACGCGGCAGGGCTTTTTGTCAAATGTGATCAGGCCGGGCCCTAGCCCGCTTCGCGTTCGCCGCGTACGTCGAGATCGTATTCGCGCACCTTGCGGTACAGGGTCGAACGGCCAATGCCGAGACGGCGGGAGACTTCGCTCATGTGCCCCTCATAGAAGTCGATCGCGTATTGAAGGATATCATGCTCGATATCCGTCAGTGTACGCAGTTCACCATGCGCATCGGTGATGCTGACCGGGCTGCTGACCGCTTCGGCGTCATTGGCGGCGGGCAGCGCCGTCGGCACGGCATTCGCCGCAACCGGAACGGCAGGCGCCGCCGGAAGACTTGCAATGTCCGGCATCTGGCCGGAAATCTGCGGGAAGTCCTGCGGCTGCAGAAGGTCGCCATCGCACAGCACCACTGCGCGGAAGACGGCATTTTCCAGCTGGCGCACGTTACCCGGCCAGTCAAACGCATACAGCATCTTCAGCGTGTCATCTGCCGCGCCGGACACTTTCGTGCCTTCGCTCGCATTGAAGCGCGTGATGAAATGCTCGACCAGGGCCGGAATGTCATCCCGGCGCTCGCGCAGGCTTGGCATGTCCACCGGGAACACGTTGAGACGATAGAACAGGTCTTCGCGGAACGTGCCTTCGGCCACCTGCGCGGCAAGGTCGCGATTGGTCGCGGAAATGATGCGTACGTCCACCTTGGTCGGGCGGCGCGCTCCCACCGCGTCCACCTCCCCTTCCTGGAGCGCACGGAGCAGTTTCACCTGCGCGTCCAGTGGCAGCTCGCCCACTTCATCAAGGAACAGCGTGCCGCCATCGGCCTCGACAAACTTGCCCGGCGATTTGGAAACGGCGCCGGTAAAGGCCCCCTTCTCATGTCCGAACAGGATCGATTCAACCAGGTTTTCGGGAATGGCGCCGCAGTTCACCGTCACGAACGGCTTGCCCGAGCGGCCCGAGGCGCCCTGGATACAGCGCGCGACGACTTCCTTGCCGACGCCGCTTTCACCGAGGATCAGAACCGGGATGTCCGAAACCGCCGCGCGCTCGGCCATGCGGATCACCTGGCGCATCGGCGCGGCCGAGGCGATCATGTCGTCAAAGCTCATGCCGCCTTCGGCCTTGCGCGACAGGCGTTTCACTTCACCGGTCAGCGACTGCATCTTCAGGGCGTTGCGGATCGACACGACCACGCGCTCGGGATTGGCGGGCTTCACGATGAAGTCCACCGCGCCGCGCCGCATCGACTGAACGATTGTGTCGATGCCGCTGGTCGCGGTCAGCATGATGACCGGCAGGTCGGGCCGCTTGGTGGCGAGACGGTCGAGCGTGTCGAGACCGGACAGGCCCGGCATGGTCAGGTCCAGCAGGACGACATCGACACCGTCCTTGGCATCTGCTGCCACGGCAATGCCGGTCTCGCCATCCGGCGCGGTGCGGCAGGCAAAGCCCGCTTTCTCCACGGCGGCCTGCAGCAGGCGGCGCTGTGTCGGATCGTCATCAATAACCAGAACGGTCTTCGCCATCATCTTACCCTTGTTCGTGGCCGGAGGGTCTCGAATGCCCCGCCGTGCCGGTACTCACTGGAGCAATATGGAACAAGCAGCGTCCCACATCGCGACGCCCCGTTCTGACACAATGGGATGACGGTCCCGTTGAAGTGATCGATCAAATTTCAGGTGAATTTTGTAAGCGCTGCCCCACGGCGCAGGTCTCAGTGCGGCGCCGTCTCGGTCGCCACCATGCGTTCAAAGTCTGCATCATCCAGGCGCTGCACGAAGCGCACACCGACCAGTTCGTCATGCTGCCAGCGCCGTTCGCAGACAAGGCGCATCGAGACGGATCCGCCCCGTCCATGCACGAACAGGAAAAACTCACGCGGCAGGTCCGGCTGCAGTGCGCCTTCGCCAAAGGTCAGCTTGGCGCCCGAGGGCGACATGTCCAGGATGGAGATATCCCGCGACGCGCTGAGATCAGGCCACACGATACGTCCCGGCCGATAGGCCTGGACGCGCGGTTCGGACCGGCGCATCTCCATCTGGACCCATTTGAACCCAGCCTGCAATTTGGACGTGAATCTGCTCATGCCTCATTTATGAAGCGACCGGGTAAACCGATTGCAAACGAAAACGGGCGAATTCATCATCGCCGCACGACCCGGCAACAGGTGTGCGAAGAGTGATTGAGCTTGCGCCCGAAATGTGTAATACAGCCTTTATCGACTTCGAACTTGTGTCGGATAACTCGCAACTAAGGCCGTGCTCTGCGCCGCTGCAAGACCGACTTCTCCCCACAAAATCCGAGATTGATCACGTGCGCGCAACTCCGCATGCCCGTGAATTTTTTTAGACCAGGTAAGATCTATGTCCACAGGAACTGTTAAGTGGTTCAACAGCCAAAAAGGCTTTGGCTTCATTCAACCCGACGCCGGCGGCGCTGATGTGTTTGTTCACATCTCTGCAGTCGAGCGCGCTGGCTTGGCCACCCTCAACGACGGCCAGAAAGTCAGCTACGAGCTCGAAAAAGACGCTCGCAGCGGCAAGATGTCGGCTGGCCAGCTGGCCTCCGCCTAGAAGCCTTTAGGCCCCCGCGAACGCCGCGAGAGCCACACAATCCTGAAGCCCCCGTCCCGTAAGGTGCGGGGGTTTTTATTTGCGCCATGTTCTGGTCCCTTATTCGGGCCCTTTATTCTGGAATGTCGCTGACAGGCAGGCGCGTCGCGCGCCGCGTGGCGAAATGATCCTCGAACGCAATCCCCAGGCACGACCCGATAATCGCCACCGCCCCGACCCAGACCTGCCATCCCGGAATCTCGGCAAAGAACACGATCCCGAACACCGCGCTCCAGATCAGCGCCGTATATTCAATCGGCGCCAGCAATTGCGCCCGCGCCCGCGCATAGGCCAGCGTCATCAGGTACCAGACCGAATAGCCAAGCGCCCCGAGCAGCGCGAAGACCGGCATGTCCGCCATGTCCACCGGCCCCGCCAGTCCGAACAGGACAGGCGACATGCACAGCGCCGGGACCGCATTCGTGAACAGGGCAATCGTTGTCGCATCCTCGCGCACCGCCCTCAGGCGCAGCAGCACCAGCACCACCGCATACAGCATGGCCGACGTAAAGCCCGCCGCCACGCCCAGCCACCGCCCGTCATCGCCTCCCGTCCCCGTGCCGCCGCTGACCGCAAAGGCCGCCCCGGCAAAACCCACAAGCGTAATCGCGAACGCGCGCAGCGACACCGCCTCGCCCAGCACAACCCGCGCCACGAAGGGCACCATCAGCGCCGCCGTGAAACCGATAATCGTCGCCTCGGCCAGCGCCAGCCGCGTCAGGGCAAAAAAGAACAGGATTGCGCTGACCAGCTGCACCACGCCGCGCATCGCATGGAAGCGTATCGCCTCGCCGCGCGGCATCGCCCGGCGCTGCGCCAGGAACACTGCCGCCGCAATCATCGCCCCGAACAGGAACCGCCAAGCGACCAGCTGCATCAGGCCAGCTTCCGGGGCCGTGCCCTTCACCAGCGCATCAATGCCCGACCCCATGCCAATGGCCAGGACCACGATCAATAGCGGGGCAGACAGGAGACGCGCAATCATGCGCGCAGCTAATCAGCGCCGCGCGCGAAGTCCACCATTCCCGCGCGTCCGCTGCGCGCCGGTTCAGCCCGCCCGCAGGAAGGCGCCCGGATCAGGGTGCATTGCCCGGTGCAGGATGTCGGCAAATTGCGTCTCGCTCAGCGGCTCGGCAAACCGCACGCCCACCACGTCTCCCACCTGCCAGCGCTTCTCGCAGGTCTGCCGGATCGGCGGGGCATCGGCCCCCGCTTCCAGCAGCAGGTAGAAGGCGCGCGGCGCCTCTGCCTGGCCCGACAGGCGCAGGCACGCGCCGCGCACCGACACGTCCCGCACCGTGACATCCCAGGTCTCGCTCAGACTGGCCAGCACGACCCGTGCCGGTGAATCGATCGTGGCGCGAGGCACTTCCCGCTTGTTCTCGAATTGCGTCATCCTGGTCTCCACCCGTAAAGCCCCCGTCGAGCTCCCCCAAATCTACTCCGCCCCCCTTGGCCAAACCTCTCAAAAACCGGGTGAATTTTCAGGGTTCCAGCAGGGAGAGGTTAACCGGGATGGGGGGAGCAAAGCGAAGAATGGGAATAGGTAGCTACCGGCTAGCTTTCCTCTCAAGCGACAGTTCTTCAACAGAAACATCTCGACGGTGATGCTGAACGCTGGTCCTATGGGCACCCAACTCAGGTGAAAGGGATCAGAAAGTGGCGAAAGGGATTTTCGTTCATCGAGCGGATTCGATATACGATGACGCCCCTGAAGAAAGATACCAGTTCCCCAAACGATACCTCAACCGCGCGAAGCACTTTGAGGGAGATTGGATTGCCTATTATGAGCCCAGAGGCGGTGGCGGTCGTATGGGTTACAATGCAATTGCACAAGTCGCTGAGATTATCACTGATCCTTCGGCAGAAGGTATGTATCTCGCTTTGATCGAGCCAGGCACATACATGCCCCTGGAAACTTTTGTTCCCTATCACTCTGAACTGGGGTTTCTCGAATCAGATTTGCAGCAGACTGACGGGCGACTAAATGGCGGACTAATTCAGTGGGCAATTCGCCCAATATCAGAGCTGGATTTTAATCGAATTCTGGCGCGAGGATTGGCACCGGAAAACCTATTGCCAAGGGTCGATGATCCTGAAGCGAAGGGATCAGTCGGATTCGAAGATGTTCCTGCGCCATTTGAATTCGACTTTGATCGAGACCGGATTGAGACGATTACAAACAGACTCGTCCGAAACCGCGTCTTTCGTCGAATAGTTCTCGATGCTTATGATCGACGCTGCGCATTTACAGGCTTGCAACTCATTAATGGTGGCGGCCGAGCTGAAGTGGAAGCCGCGCACATTAAAGGTGTGGCCGAAAAAGGCCCCGACATCATTACAAATGGAATTGCGCTGTCCGGAACAGTCCATTGGATGTTTGACAGAGGCCTGCTCTCATTGAGCGACGAGTATGAGATCCTCGTTTCACGTCAGATCAACAACAGAGACCAGATTGAGAACCTCATTCATCCTTCGCGAAAGGCGATCGTTCCCGAAAACCCAAATCATCGTCCACATCCGAAATATCTCGAGTGGCATCGCAAGAGGTTCAAAAATTGACTCTGACCGTTCATGTCAGCAGTGACAGCAAACAAACCAAGAACACCCTAGACACTCCCCCTGCCCCGCGCCATATCTCTCGGCATGGCCCGCTCCACCTCCAAATCCTCCGCAAAAGGCGTCTCTGAAGCCCCGTCCGTGTTCACGCTGGACGGTCCGGCGCAGGGCGCCATCGAGACGCTCGCCCCGTCGATCTGGACGCCCCACCGGCCGGAGCGCGAATGGGACAAGCTGGAGGGCGGCAAGCGCTTCAAGGTCCACGCGCCCTACGAGCCCGCCGGCGACCAGGCCACCGCCATTCCCGAACTCGTCGAGGGCATCCAGGCCGGCGAGCGCGACCAGGTCCTGCTCGGCGCGACCGGCACCGGCAAGACCTTCACCATGGCCAAGATCATCGAGGCGACCCAGCGCCCCGCCCTCATCCTCGCCCCCAACAAGACGCTCGCCGCCCAGCTCTATGGCGAGTTCAAGTCCTTCTTTCCCGAGAACAGCGTCGAATATTTCGTCTCGTACTATGACTATTACCAGCCGGAGGCCTATGTGCCCCGCGCCGACCTTTATATCGAGAAGGAATCCTCCATCAACGAGGCCATCGACCGGATGCGCCACTCGGCCACCCGTGCCATTCTCGAGCGCGATGACGTGATCATCGTCGCCTCCGTCTCATGCATCTACGGCATCGGCTCGGTGGAAACCTATACGAGCATGACCTTCAAGCTCACGCCCGGCGACCTGATCGGCCCGCGTGCCGTTGCCGAGCGCCTCGTCGCCAACCAGTACACGCGCAACGACATTGCCTTCACGCGCGGTACGTTCCGCATCAAGGGCGATGTCGTCGACATCTTCCCCGCCCACTATGAGGACCGCGCCTGGAAGCTCTCCTTCTTCGGCGACGAGCTGGAATCGATCACCGAGTTCGACCCACTCACCGGCGCGAAGATCCAGTCCCTCCCCGCCATCAAGATCTACGCCAACAGCCACTATGTGACGCCCCGCCCGACGCTCCAGCAGGCGACCGAGAAGATCAAGGCCGAGCTGAAGGCCACGATCGCCCATTTCGAGAAACACGGCAAACTGCTCGAGGCCCAGCGCATCCAGCAGCGCTGCCAGTATGACATCGAGATGCTGCAGGCCACTGGCTCCTGCAACGGCATCGAGAATTACAGCCGCTACCTCACCGGCCGCAAGCCCGGCGAGCCACCGCCGACCATGTTCGAATACCTGCCCGACAATGCCCTCGTTTTCTGCGACGAGAGCCACCAGACCGTTCCGCAGATCGGCGCCATGTTCAAGGGCGACTTCAGCCGCAAGTCCACGCTTGCCGAATATGGCTTCCGTCTGCCCTCCTGCATGGACAACCGCCCCCTCAAGTTCGAGGAATGGGATGCCATGCGCCCGCAGACGGTCCATGTCTCGGCCACGCCCGGCAAGTGGGAAATGGAGCGCACCGGCGGCGTCTTCACGGAGCAGGTCATCCGCCCCACCGGCCTGATCGACCCGCCCGTCGAGGTCCGCCCCGTCTCGAAGGACGGCGCCAACCAGGTCGATGATGTCATGGCAGAGGTCAAGGCGGTCGCGGCGAAAGGCTTCCGTTCACTGATCACCACGCTGACCAAGAAAATGTCGGAAGACCTCACGGAATTCCTCCACGAAAACGGTGTGCGCGTGCGCTATATGCATTCCGACATCGACACGATCGAGCGCATCGAGATCATCCGCGACCTGCGCCTCGGCGTGTTCGATGTTCTGGTCGGCATCAACCTCCTGCGCGAGGGACTCGACATTCCCGAATGCGCCTTTGTAGGCATTCTCGATGCGGACAAGGAGGGCTTCCTGCGCTCCGAGACCAGCCTTGTGCAGACCATCGGGCGCGCCGCGCGCAATTCAGAGGCCCGCGTCATCCTCTATGCTGACCGCATCACCGGCAGCATGGAACGCGCCATGGAGGAAACCGCCCGCCGCCGCGCCAAGCAGGAAGCCCACAATCTGGAACACGGCATCACGCCCACTACGATCATCCGCGGCGTGCAGGACATTCTCGGCGAGCTCGGCGAGAAACCCGGCACCAAATCCCGCGCCCGCCGTGAGCGCGACAAGGGCCTCGCCGAAGAAAAAGCCTTGCCACTTGCCGGCGAGCCCGGCCACAACCTCAAATCAGTGATCGCGGATACAGAAAAGCGGATGCGCGAAGCCGCCGCCAACCTGGAGTTCGAACAGGCCGCCAAGCTCCGCGACGAGCTGAAACGGCTGCGGGAATTGGATTTGGGGATATGATCAACTGTGCACACAGTGCCAGAAGATGCTCACCAGGGTTGAGCGCCTGATTTCAACGAAATTGCCAGCAGTTTGCGTCGCTGTCATCGTGTTCTGTTTTGTGTTCGAAGCGCTCGATAGCGCTGATCAGCATGTAATCAGGCTGAATCAATTCATGAGTTTGTTCAGTGTTGGGTCTAATTTCTTTCTCGCCATCTTTATCTCATTCCTCTGCCATTACCTCGTCGTGTCCGTTCCAGAAAGCAGACGTCGGAAAGGTATCGACGCGACCCTTTCATTTCAGTGCAGACACATTGACCTGAGCAATTGTCTCCGGGAGGCATAGGTCGTTCCGGCTTTCAACATGGCGTTCAGCCTGACGAGTATTCTCCTGGCCACAGCAAACCCGGCTTCCCCATCGCGCGGTGGTAGCCCCCCGCTTGCCTCCAAGTTGAGACGCGCGACAGGCTGGCGGCCGATCCAGCCGAGAACCAGCCGGAAGCCCGCAGCATCCTTTATAAACTAACGGTGTGCGCCATCAGGGTGAAGGTGAACATCAGGCGTGTCTTTCGAACCGACCGCGCCGTTGGTCATCTTGGTCAACTTTCCTGCCTCTGCATGTCATGCGGGCCTTAGAGCCCCTGTATCCGTTCAGGCCGATGGGAAAGATGATGGATGGGCGGGCTCTGTCCACGCAACTCCCCCACCGGACCCACCACCCCCTCTCCCCCATCCAGGCCCTTACCGCTGCCGCGCATCCGTTCATGCTTCGTATCGGCGTGCGCCGCAGCAAATTCACACCTGTCGCAAAACTGTGGAATTCCTCCCGTGAATGGCGAATTTTTCATTTACATGGACTCGACTCAGGGGAGTTTTGGTGAGATCGTTTCGGTAAGCCAACGAGATGCAGCGGGGAGCACACCCCGACAGCGCGGCGGCCAAGTACATCGCACCCGGACGAAGCCGGGCCAGGAGCAAGACGGTGAGAACCGTGGCGCAAAAGGCAAGGTGGAGGCGACGGGACAAAGCAGGCGATGTCCATGAGATGGGGAGCTAGAACCCCGGACCGAGGAGCCCTAGACCGTGACCGGGGCGCGATCCGAAACACGGGACCAAGCGGAATTCGCAAGGATTCCAGGCGGTCAGGTCTGACCTTCACCCCTGGGTGATGGATGGGCTCGGAAAAGGAGCTGGGCGCCCGCAAGGGCGACCAACCGGATCCGAAAACGGGTGACAGGAGAACCGCTTCGGCGGAACAAATGGACCCGAGGTCAGTCGATGACCGACGACGAGTGCTAGCACATAGTCTCGGTAGTCCGATTCGATGAACCAGAGAAGGCGCGATCTCTCGGGATCGCGCCTTTTTTTGTTATGGGGCCAGGATTTTGTTCGAAAGGCGATCCTTTCCAAGGATGCGGACTGATCCTCCTCCTGCAAACGGGCTTGTGAGGGCAGGCGATTTCACCGCAATGGCCCAAAAAGGCGTGGGGGTCAGCCCAGCCCCACCACCGCCCCCGCCACCAGGTACAGCACCACCGCGATCCCGCCCGTTACCAGGGCATAGGGCATCTGTGTGCGCACATGGTCGATATGGTCGCATCCGGCGGCCAGCGAGGCGATAATCGTCGTGTCGGAGATCGGCGAGCAATGGTCACCGAACACGCCGCCACCGATCACCGCCGCCAGCACCAGCGAGGGCGGCAGTCCGAGCGCAATGGCCAGCGGCATGGCAATCGGGATCATGATGCCATAAGTGCCCCAGCTCGTGCCGGTCATGAAGGCCGTCACGCCCGCCACAACAAACAGAACCGCCGGCACAACCATCGGCGCCACAAACGCCTCCGCGACACTCGCCATGAACGCGCCCGTGCCCAGCACGCGCAGGCTGTCGCCCAGTGCGATGGACAGGAACAGGATCGCCACAACCGGCACCATTTCGGAAATGCCCGCAAAGCCGCGTTCCTGCAGGGCGCCCTTCGGAAACGCCCTGCCCGCCATCAGCAGAGCCGCCGCCACCAGCATGGCGAGGCATACTGCCCACAGGATCGACTGGCTACCATTGCCCGCCAGGATATTGCCATTGCCGGTCCAGGCCATGAAGGCCAGCGCACCGGCGATCATCACCAGCAGCGGCAGCCACATGTAGATCGCCCGCGTCGGCGCCACTGCCTCTGCGTCCTCTGCCATCACGGCCCGGCTGGACGCCGTCTTCATCGGCCCGAACACGCGGCCCGTGAACACGGTGAGGTAGACCCCCGCCAGCGTCAGCAGCGCATAGAAGTTCCAGCCGATCGTGCCTGCCACGACGCCAATCGGGCTCTCAAATCCATACGGCTCCACCAGGCCCAGCGCATAGGCGCCCCAGCCGTTCAGCAGGATCAGCGCGCTGACCGGCGCAGAGGTGGAATCGATGATATAGGCGAGGCGTTCGCGCGACAGGCCGTGCGCGTCGAACAGGCGCTGTCCCAGCACGCCGCTGCTCAGCAGGCTGACATTGGTTTCCACGAAAATCGCCGTTCCCGCCAGTGCGGGGGCGAGGGCCGCCCGGCGCGGCGTGGAGACGAGGCCCCGCTTCATCAGGCCGCTCACCAGCGCCTCCACACCGCCACTGTCGCGCATCCAGGCGATCAGCGCACCGATCAGCAGGCAGAAAAGCAGCACGCGCGAATTACCCGCGCTCTCGAACACGGCGGCGGCCCGGTCCACTGCCCCGAGCGCGCCCAGCCCCGGATTGAGCCCCGCAATCAGCGTCTCGGACATGACCAGCGCCAGTCCCAGCGCCGCATACACATTGCGCGTCAGCATGGCGACAATGATCGCCAGTACCGGCGGCAGGACAGTCAGGATATCCAGGGCTCAGCCTCCCATTGGTAAAGGCTGCCAGACTAAGCCGATCTGTCGCCAAAAGCCCAGCCCAACATTGCGGCGCGGCGGCGAAGCGCAGGGATCGGTCAAATTCCATCGAACCCGAACACGAAATCTAAGCCATCATGCTTTAGGCCGATCCGGACAATGCGCAGCGCATGCCGGACATGACATGAACGAAGACATATCCACCCGCAAATTCTGGCGCAACCAGGCCAGGCTCAGTGCGATTGTTGTATTTGCCTCGGTTTCCTTGTCATTGCTGCTGGTCTGGCTTTCACTCGGTGACCTGCCGCCGGACGGGCGTGTTGTCGCGTTGTGGCTCGGCTTCGCCATTCCAGCTGTCGTGTCCCCCGGCGCCATGGTCTATGTCACTTTCCAGAACCTGCGTAATCATCGCCTTCACCAGCGCGTTCATCGCCTCGCCAATAGCGATGACCTGACCGGCCTTGCCAACCGGCGCTGTTTCACGCGCCGCGGCACGCTGCGCCTGGCGGAAGCCGCCCACACCCAGCCGGCCGACCAGCAGACAGCCCTCCTCCTCGCCGACATTGACTGGTTCAAGCGCGTCAATGATACCTATGGCCACGAAGCGGGCGATGACGTTCTCAGCCAGGTCGCCCAGGCGCTGATCCATGCCGCGCCGGCCGATGCCCTGATCGCGCGCCTTGGCGGCGAGGAATTCACTGTCATGTGCGACGTGTCCGGGCCGGATGAGCTTAACCGGCTTGCCGAGCGGCTGCGCCAGGCTGTCGAGGCCACGCATATTGTCTATCGTGGCGATGTCATCCAGGTGACGATCAGCGTGGGTCTCGCAATCGCCCGGCGCTGCGATACGCTGTCCACCTTCCTCAGCCGCGCGGACAAGGCGCTCTATGATGCCAAGGATCGCGGCCGCAACCGCTTCGCGCTGGCGGCCTGACAGAAAGAAAGGCCCCGGCCTTGGCCCGGGTCTGCCTTTATCTGGAAGCGGAGGGCGTATGACGTTGCCCGAAGTTCCCCGCCGCGCCGCATTGAAGCGCAGCGATCGGTCAAATTCCATCGAACTCTGGCAGTTTTCGTAAGCCAATCACCAATAGAATGCCGGAAAACTGATAAACCGTCAGGATACCGCGATCATGCAAGACATCAAAAAGCGGTTCTGGAAGCAGCAGATCCGCCTCATCATCATCGTCCTTGCCGGGGCGATCGGATCGACGATGCTCGGCGCATGGCTGACAAGTGCCCATCTCGACCCGGCTGCCCGCGTCCAGACGGTGTTCACCTCCGCCCTGATGTCAGCGATCGTCGCGTCGCTCCTGCTCGCCTACACGCTCCGCCAGACCATGCGTTACCTGCGCCTTCATCTCAAGGTGCGCCACATGGCCAATTGCGACGACCTGACCGGCCTTGCCAATCGCCGCAGCTTCACCGAGCAGGCAACGGCCCGCCTTGCCGTGGCCGCGTCGGTCAAGATCGGCCTCCTCCTTGTCGACATTGACTGGTTCAAGCGCGTCAATGACACGTTCGGCCACGAGGCCGGTGACGAAACCCTGGTCCACATGGCCAACACGCTGGTCCATGCGGCACCTGAAGGCGCCCTTGTCGCGCGCCTCGGCGGTGAGGAATTCACAATCCTCTGCACGATCGAAAACGAAAGCCAGCTCAAGGACATCGCTGAAACCGTGCGCAGGGCCGGGGAAGCGGCCGGCTTCATCTATCGCGGCGACCCTATCGGCGTGACGATCAGCCTCGGCCTCTCGGTCGCCCGGCCCGGCGATACGCTGTCCACGCTTCTCAACCGCGCCGATCGGGCGCTGTATGATGCCAAGAACCGCGGCCGCAACCGTTTCGCCCTCGCGGCCTGACAAAAAGGAAAGACCCCGGCTTTCGCCAGGGCCTGCCCTTATCCTGAAGCGGAAGGGGTATTACGCTTCCGGATTATTCGTCGTCCGTCATCGCGTCGCCGGCGTCATCCGCGGCGTCTTCGATCGCGTCACCTGCTGCGTCCAGGCGGTCTTCGACGGTCGGCTTGCCATAGTCTTCCGAAGCCGCCTTTTTCCAGGCCGCGAATTCAGCCGCCGACAATTGGGCATCGCCATTGACGTCCCAGTCGGCAAAGGATTTTGCCGAGACGTCAGGCTTGTGCGCCTGGACTTCTTCAATAGTCAGAAAGCCGTCGGCATTGGCGTCGATATCGGCCATGGCCACATCTTCTCCAGCGAAGGCAGGGGTGGCCATCAGCGTGGCAATGGCAGCGAATGCAAATGTCTTCTTCATGGTGTCTACTCCGTTTGACATCCTGCCCAACGGGCCGATGCCCGGACAGGTGCGAGTACAATCCCCACCATGGCCATCGCGTTCCCAACCTGTCTGAATGCTAAGACTCCGGGCGAAAATGTGGCAGACCGGGGCGCCCTGCCGCAGGACATGTCGCGCATGAAAAAAGCCGCCTGCAACGCACTTGCAGGCGGCTTCTCTCTTCCCCCCGGTCCGGCCGTCCGGCTTGCTAGAAGCTGAGCGGCGATTCTTCCGGTGCCTCAGGCGTCGCCTCTGGCTCCGGCATGTTCTCGTCGACGGTTTCATCCTGCGGCGCCGGCGCAGCCGACGCAGTGTTGCAGCAGCGCACCTGCATTTCCAGCACGCGATCATTGAAGCGGCACTTCTCGTCATTGATCTCGCGCAGGAAGGACAGGCCGCCGGCGCGTGTCGTGTAGCGCGTCTGCGTACAGCTGGTCAGCGTATAGCCCGGGCGGCATGTGCCGGTGTCGGTCTTCTGGACGGTGCGCGTTTCGCAGACCATTTCATCCGTCCTGGACATTGCCTCCTCGGCGCGCTGCATCGCCGCGTCGGCCGTGGCCTGCGCCTGCGCGGCCGCACTCGCGGCACTGTCGGCAACGCCGCGCGCATCCGACAGGCGCATGTCAGTGTCGGACAGCGCGGTGGACTGCCCGTCAATCTCGACCTTCAGGCGGCACACATTTTCCTGCGCCTTGTCGGGATTGGCGCAATAGTCGGCCACGCTCATTTCCTGGGGGATCAGGTTCTGGCACCCTGCCAGGCCCATGGCCAGCAGTGTGCCGGCAGCGAGTTTCGCTATACGCATTGTAACCTCCGCGTTTCGTTCGGGACCCATTAATGGCGCCCGAAGCGGAAGGGTCAACGCGACTCACGTAATGCGGGAATCAGGCTTTCAGCTTGTAGCCGACCTTGAACATCCACCACACGGCCGCCGTGGACAGGACAGACAACACGCCCGTCACCCACAGGCCCGTCACGATCGAGCTGTTCGCCACCCCGATGAAGCCATAGCGGAACCCGTCAATCATGTAGAAGAACGGGTCGATCAGTGCGAGCGTCAGGAAGGGCTCCTGCATCACCTTGATGTCGTAGAACGTGCCGGACAGGAATGTCAGCGGAACGATGACGAAATTGGTCACGGCCGACAGATGGTCGAACTTGTCGGCCCATATCCCGCCCATCGCGCCCAGCGCGCCGAGAATGATCGCCGCCGTCAGGCTGAACCAGACAATCGGCCAGACATGCACCACTGACAGGTTCGCCAGCCCGCTCAGCTGGATGCCGAGGGCCGAGATCACGGCCACGATAACACCGCGCGTAATCGCGCCGCCCAGGAAGCCGGCGGTCAGCTCAAGCGGTGAAAGCGGCGGCATCAGGAAGTCGACATGCGTCGCGTTGAACTTTGCCTGCACCAGGCTGGAACTCGTATTCTGGAAGGCGTTCTGCAGGATCGCCATGATCACCAGGCCAGGCGCCAGGAAGTCATTATAGTTCAGGCCCTCGAAATCGCCGGTCAGGCGGCCACGGTCGCCGAAGGCCAGCTTGAACACCGTCATGAACAGCAGTGTCGTCACCACGGGGGCAAACACGGTCTGCATCCACACTTTCATGAAGCGACCGACTTCGCGCTTGTACAGGGTCCACAGGCCCAGGCTGTTCACCGCGCCATACTGGCGGATCGGCCTGAGACCGGATTGCGGACTGGAAGAAGCGGTGGAATTCGCGATTGCGGGTTTGGCGGCAGGGCTGATGTCTGTCATGCGGTGTATCTAATGCGCTGCGGCCCGATGAGCGAGGGGCAGGCAGCGACTTTTTTCGCCTTTGCCCGCTTTTTGGGCCACCCTGAACAAACCGCGACTCGCAAGACACAATATATGGAAAGCCTGTGGAAAGCTAAGTCTGCATGTTGTGTTTCATTTCGGTCCTGATACGATATCTAGGTGCTGAGAGAGATAGCGCGTAACTGCTGTCACAACATATAGGGGCTAACGGGACCGCGTATCGGGCCTGGAACCCAGAGCTGGGAGACCTCAATCCATGTCATGGACCGATGAACGGGTAAATGTGCTCAAAAAACTCTGGGCAGAGGGCCATTCGGCCTCCCAGATTGCCAAGCAATTGGGCGGCGTCACCCGCAATGCCGTGATCGGCAAGGTGCACCGCCTTGGCCTGTCCGGGCGCGCCACGCCGTCCCGCCCTGTCAAGCGCCCGCCGCGCCTGGCCCGGCCGAAGCCGCGTCTCATGCCGGATGGCACGGTCACGATGCCAACACCGGCCGTTACGGCCCCCGCCGAACAGGCAAGGCCTGTCGAGCGCACGGCAATGATCTCGCCCCTTCCTCCGCTCAAGCAGGCCGATGGCGGCGCCGCCACGATCCTCACGCTGCGCGATTCAATGTGCAAATGGCCGATCGGTGATCCTGCCGACCCGAAATTCGCCTTTTGCGGCCGCAAGTCCGATTGCGGACCCTACTGCAGCGAGCATGCAAAAGTGGCATTCCAGCCCGCCCGCAAACGCGACACCAAGAAAAGCCAGTATGATTATGTGCGCCGCATCGCCGGCTGACCCCAGACGGTAAAAAAGCGGCGAACAGGAAAGCCCCCGGAGTTATTCTTCGGGGGCTTTTTCTGTGGCCGGTGCAGGATCGCCGGTCCCGGCCGTCTCGATCCGCACGCGCAGGGCTTCGGATGATTTGAGGTGCAGGTCCTGCTGCGGGAACGGAATTTCGATCCCGTGGCGCTCAAGTGCAGAATGCAGCGCCCAATTGTAATCTGCCGTCACCTTGGCCGGCTTCTTGACCGCCTCTTCGGTGAGCCAGACCACGAGTTCGAAATCGAGGCTGGAATCGCCGAAACCGGTCAGCCAGACCTGCGGCATGCGTGGCCCCATATTCTCCAGCGTCCAGGGTACTTCGGCAGCCGCTTCCATGCCCGCCTTGCGGACGATTTCCTTGTCGGTCCCGTAGGCCACGCCGAACTTGATATGCGTGCGGCGGCGCGCATCGCGCAGGGTCCAGTTGATCACCTGCGCCTTGATGAATTCCTCGTTCGGCACAAGGATGTCGACATTATCGTTCGTCGTGACCAGCGTGGAGCGGATGTTGATCTCGTTGACGAGGCCGGTCACGCCCGATTGCAGCTCGATAAAGTCACCCACCTTCACCGATTTCTCCATCAGGATGATGATGCCGGAGATGAAGTTGGAGAAGATCGACTGGAGACCGAAGCCAATACCGACGCCGAGGGCACCGGAGAAGATTGTCAGCGCGCTCAGGTTCACACCGACCGTCTGCAGGGCGATGGCAATCGCCGCGACCATCAGCGCGACATTCGCCACCTGTCCGAGCAGGCCGGCCATGGACGGGTTGAGCCGGCTGTTCGACCTTAGCCGTGACTGCGCGGTCATACCGGCAATTCGCCCCACCCAGAGCGCAATGATCGCAATCACCAGGCTCGTCAGGATCCGCCAGGCCGATATCGAGTTCTTGCCAACCGGTATCTGGAATTCGTTCAGGGCCGTCACGGTCGGCTCGAGCCAGTGGAGAATGTAGAGCGCCGCCACGGTCCAGGCGATCACGGCGATCATGCGCGTCAGCAGGCTCTTTTTCATGTGGGATGTGAGCAGCCTGATAATGATCCAGGCATTCAGCAGGCTGGCAGCGATACGCAGGCCTTCATTGGGCAGGTCGGCAAGCGCAAATCCGCCGACGGCCGCCCAGATGAAGACGACACTGATCAGCGGCCACATCACGCTCGCGATCGACAGGTAGATCCGGGCCAGCGCATCCGGGCGGCCACGGTTCTCGGCGGCGGCATGCAACCGCCTGTTCGGCAGGCGCGACAGCAGGAATCCGGCCACGCCGGCCGCAGCGATGATCCCCAATTGCCACAGTGTCGCGATCGAAAGCGCCTGCTCCAGTATGGCCTGGAACCAGATTGTCAGGTTGTCAAAGATCGTCCCGACCTGTTCGGCCACTGCCTCGGTATCAATCTCAATGTCTTCTGGATTCATGATCTGCCCTTACAGCCACTTCATCAGCCTGAACAACATGAACTCGATCCCGACAATCACCGCAAGGATGACAACGGTGATCCAGAACGCCGCGCCGGAATCCACCCCGGGCATGCCGCCGACATTGATGCCGAGCAGTCCCGTTACGAAACCAAGCGGCAGGAAGATCGCGGCAATGATCGAGAACACGAACATGGTCCGGTTCATCTGCGTCGCGGCGCGGTTGTTCAGGTCGTCCTGCAATACAAGCGCACTTTCCTTGGAAACATCAAGGTCTTCAAGATAGCGGCTGAGCCGGTCGAGTGTCTCGCGGATCGTATTGCGGTTGCCGTGCGACATCCAGTCGGGCGGATCGCGTTGCAACTGGGCAAGCGCATCATATTGCGGCGACAGGTAACGCTTGAAGGCAAGGCAGGTGCGCCGGATGCCGCCGATTTCATCAAGCAGGTCGTCCGGCCTTGCGTCCGCTGCATCGGCCTCCAGTTCGTCGATGCGTTCATTCATGTCGACTATGGCACTGTTGATCTTGTCGACCAGTTCCTTGGTCAGCGAAATCACGAGATCACCCGCCGTTTTGGGTCCGTTGCCGGTTTCCTGCAGGCGGGCCAGCACATCGCGCGGCGTTTGCAGGCGCCGGCGGCGCAATGTCACGACACGTGACTTCTCGGCCCAGACCTGCATCGCGATCATGTCTTCAGGCTCGTCCCCCGGATTGAAATTCACCCCGCGCAGGATGCAGACCAGCCCGTCTTCTTCCCGGAAAACGCGCGGGCGCGTTTCATTCGAGATGAGCACATCAATCGTTGCTTCCGACGCCGGCAAGGCCCTGTGGATCCACTCCGCCGCGCCTTCCGCCGTGCGATCAAGATGCAGCCACAGCACCTCTTCGGGATGAGCCGGTTGCCAGTCCTGCACATCATCCCAGGCAACCAACCGGCACCCGCCGGCACCATCCAGGACGCAACCGAAGACAAGCAGGGGATGTCTGTCAGCTGCTTCCACGCCGGTCCGGCTATCTGATTTCATCCACTCGGTATCCTGTTGCCTGCGACAGACTAAACCGCATTGGCGTCTCCGGCGCAAACGACAGCGTGTTCAACAGCGCGCCGTCATGCGCTTGCCGCAACTTCGGGCGCAGACTAATCTCGGGGTTCACTTCCCTTTCGCTCCCGGGGGACAACCCATGACGCCATTGCGCCTGAACAGGAGACAAACATGAAACACCTGATGACCGGCACGCTCCTCCTGGCCTCGTCCGCCACGGCCCATGCCGAGGTGCTCGCCGCCGCGCCCGACCATTACGAACTGAAACAGGAAGCGGTCTCCACCCTCACCCCCGGTGAATTGTGGGACCGGCTGATCCACCCGGAAGTCTGGTGGCACCCTGACCACACATTCTCCGGCGCATCCGAGCATCTCTCGCTTGACCTGAAGGCGGGCGGCCTCTGGAAGGAAACATGGGACGATGGCTCGGTCGCCCATGGCACCGTTCTCACCGTGTTGAACGGCAAGCTGCTGCGGCTTGATGCGCCGTTCGGCCCGCTTCAGGACAAGGGCGTCAATGTCATCTGGACCATCAGCCTTGCCGCCGAAGGTGAAGGCACCCGCGTCACTTTCACCGAAACCGCCAACGGGACAGCCGCCAGCGGTCTCGGCGAACTCGCCCCGGCTGTCGATTATGTAAAGACCGACGCAATCACGCGACTGGTCAGTGAAGACTAGCGCGGGCGCAACGGTCTATGTCCGCGCCGCCGGCAGCCAGATTCCGAAGGCGCTGCCCTTTCCCATGCGGGTTTCCACGGCAAGGCCGCCCCGATGGTGCGCCATGATGTGTTTCACGATGGCAAGGCCAAGGCCCGTCCCCGTGATCTTGCCGCCGCGGCTCTGGTCGGCGCGGTAGAAGCGCTCGCCAAGGCGCGGCAGGTGTTCGCGTTCGATGCCCGGGCCCTCGTCTTCCACGCGCAGCCAGACGGACGCATCCGGCTTTCCCGGCCGTCCGGCCGCCTGCAGCAGCGTCATCCGCTCGGCATCGACCCAGCCCTGCCCGGCCAGCCTGCGCGCCTCGCCCATGCTGTCGGCCCGGCCGAATGATACCCGCACCGTGCCCCCGGCCTGCGTGTATTTCAGCGCATTGGTCAAGAGGTTCTCGACGACCTGAATGATCTCGTCACGGTGGGCCACAACCGGCAGCGCCTCGTCGGGATCGCCCTCCAGGACCAGGCCGACTTCCCGGTCGTCCGCCACGGCCTGCAGGGCCTCGGTCGCATCCAGCGCAATGCGGGAGAAATTCTCCCTTTCGCTGGGCGGGATGTGTTCGGAAAACTCGATACGCGACAGGGACAGCAGGTCGGCGATCAGGCGGCTCATCCGTTCGGACTCGCCCGCCATGATGTCAAGGAAGCGCGGCCAGGAGCCGGCATCGTCCCTGGCGGGTCCGCGCATTGTCTCGATGAAGCCTGACAGGGCCGTCAGCGGTGTACGCAATTCATGGCTGGCATTGGCCAGGAAATCAGATCGCGCCCGCGCCGCCCGGCGCACCGGCGTCAGGTCTTCCAGAACCACAAGCGTCTGCGCTGCGCCGGTCGGCCGCGACACGTGCGCCCGCCATGTCTCGTCCGGCCCGCTGTCGACTTCCACAGACACCATGCCATCCCCGGGTCCCTGCGCCATCCGGTCAATGGCTGACAGGAGGGCCGGCGAGCGGATGACCGTACTCGTGCGCGGGTTGACCCGCCCGTCGAGACGCAGGATCAGGTCGGCCGGCTCGTTGAAGGCAACGATGCGCTTGTCATCATCCACTTCAAAGGCCGGCAGCGGCAGGGCGCGCAGCAATTGAGTTGAATCCAGCCTGCGTACATCTTCCGGCGCTGCAGGCATACTCGTGTCGCCCACGGGCAGGAAACTGGAAGATCCGATAAAATAGGCGAAGGCGATGGACACCAGCACAATGATCGCCGCAATCGCCACGACGAAATTCACCTCGCCCGTGATGGCCAGCAATAGCAGAACCACAGCGAAACAGCCGCCCAGCACGGTAAAATCACGCGCCCTGCGGCCTGTTCCGCCACGCGGCACCTGCCGGTTTTCAGCTGGATCGTTCTCGTTCATCCCGTCTCCCGGCGCCGAATTACAGCCCGTGCCGCATCCGCTGGCGTCCGCATGGCCGCCTCTGCTTGCCGCTACAGCGCCGCCACCGGAATGCCAAGCCCCTTCGGGCTGGGCCACAGGTTGTAGGTATAAATTATCGTGCGGAGAAAATTATTGAATTTCGATAATTTCTCGTTGACAGTCGACTAGCCCCATCGTACCCCCTCTCCGGTAAAAACGGGAGCCTCGTCTGCGGCATGAAACGTTCAATTCTTCTTCTGAGCACGGCAATTGTTGCAGCTTGCGCCACTTCGCCAACGTCTTCTCGTTCGCAAGCAGGCGGACCTGTGGAATTTTTTGCCGAAACGTCCAATGCGCCTGCCGAATGGGCTGCCCGGGGTGTGACCGGTGTCGCCCCGACCGGTGACTGGCTCGGCCAGTTCAATGACCCGCTGATGGTGGGCCTCGTCAATGAGGCGCTGACCAACAGCCCGACCCTGGAATCCCGCGCCGCTATCATGCGCGCCTCGGAAGCGGCGACCCGTACCGCGCGCGCCGGCCGCCGCCCCAGCCTCAGCGCATCTGCCAGCGCCGGCGTCACATCCAGCTCCAACACGTTCGGCGGCGCGACAGACCGCACAACGGACGGCCTTTATGGCGTCGGCCTCGACGGCAGCTGGGAAATCGATCTCTGGAATCGCCTCGGCGCGGCTGTCGCTGCGGCTGATGCCGACTATGTCGCCAGCCAGGCAGATTTCGCTGCCGCAGAACTCTCCATCGCAGCCCAGACTGCCAATGCCTGGATCAGCCTCAACGAGGCCCTCGCGCAGGAACGGGTTGCCATGCTCACCCTCGAGGCCCGCGACAGGGTGCGCACGCTGACAGAGCGCCGCTTCCAGCGCGGCCTTGCCGATGCACTCGATGTGCGCACCGCCCGCAGCACACTGGCCCAGGCTGAAGCCGCGATTGCGGCCCGCCGCCAGTTCACGGGTGAAACCGCCCGGCGCCTTGAAACACTGGTCGGCCGCTATCCGTCCGCCGAACTGGATGCGCCCGCCGAAATCCCGATGCTCGAAGCCATCGTGCCCGAAGGCAATCCGGTGCTCCTTCTCTCGCGCCGTCCGGACATTGCCGCTGCCGAGGCCCGCGTCAAAGCCGCCGGCCTGCGGGCAGAACAGGCCCGCGCCGCCATGCTGCCATCCCTGACGCTGACGGCTTCCGCCTCGACCAACACCACGGAAATCGCTGATGTGCTTGATCCCGAGCAGATCGCGGCAAACCTGATCGCGGGTCTTGTCCAGCCCCTCTTCACGGGCGGGCGTCTTGATGCCCAGCGCGATGCTGCAGTCGCGCGCGCTGAAGCCGCGGTGGCCGATTATGCCGCCTCGGCCCTCGACGCCTGGCGCGAGGTCGAGAATGCCCTCGCCGCAGACGCGTGGCTTGCTGAGCAGGAAGAGGCGCAGGAACGCGCGCTGGAAGAAGCCCGCCTTGCCGAGGAACTGGCCGAGCGCCAGTATACCGGCGGTACGGTCACCATCTTCAACCTGATCGATTCCCAGACGCGCCGTCTCAATGCCGAAAGCCAGCTGGTTTCGGCCCGCGCCAGTCGCGCAGCCAACCGCATTTCTTACCATCTCGCCCTTGGCGGCGGGCTGCCGAGCGGTACATCCAGCGGGCAGTATGGTATGTTTAACCTCGACACGAACGCCGCAACCAGCGGCAGGAGCTGATTTTACATGGGTCGCCTTGTTTCCATCCTCGCCCCGATTGGCATCATCATTCTTGTCGGTGTCGGCGGAAGTGTTGTCCTCAACATGATCAAACCGGAGCCTGAAAAGGCTGATGAGCCACGCGCGGGCCTCAACGTCTTCGCCGAGCCCGTGCGCCGCGGCGACCTAGAGCTTTCCGTAAGCGCGCAGGGCGAAGTGCGCCCGCGCCGCGAAATCGTCGTCGCGCCCCAGATCACCGGCCGGGTGTCCTATGTCTCGCCGGACTTCATCGATGGCGGCTTCATCAAGAAAGGCCAGCTTCTGGTCCGGGTCGAAGCGGCCGACTATGAGCTGGCCGTCATCCGTGCCCGGTCGGGTGTCGCCAGTGCGGAACAGCGCCTCGCCCGCGAAATTGCCGAAGCCGAACTGGCCGTGCAGGATATCCAGGACCTTGGCCTCGATGATGCCTCGCCGCTTGCCCGCCGCGAGCCGCAGCTGGCCGAAGCCCGCGCATCGCTTGAAGGCGCCAAGGCGCAGCTGAAGGATGCAGAACTCGCGCTCAACCGGACGGCAGTCTATGCCCCGTTCGATGGCCGTGTGCGCGAACGCAGTGTCGATATCGGACAGGTCGCGGCCGCCGGCTCTGCCCTTGGCCGTATCTTTGCGAATGATGTTGTCGAAGTGTCGCTGCCGCTGGACGATAATGAAATGGGCCGTCTCGGGCTGCCCCTTGCCTTCGCAGCCACGGCAGACAAGCCTGGCCCGAAAGTGATATTCGAAGCCACCGTTGCCGGCGAGCCGCGCCAGTGGACGGGCGAAGTCGTGCGCACTGCCGCTGCCGTCAATTCCATGACACGGCAGATCAACGTGATCGCCGAGCTGAAAGATCCCTATGGCGCCGGCGCAGACGGCGACGCACCCATGGCACCCGGCCTGTTCGTCAATGCCACGATCGAGGGCGAGACCATTCCGGACGTGCTGATCGCCCCGCGCGGCGCCCTGCGCGGCGAGGACCAGCTCTTCATCGGCGACGCCGAGAAGGGCAAGCTGTCGATCCGCACCGTCGATCTCATCTATTCGGACACGGATGGCGCCTATGTGCGTTCTGGCATTGATGAAGGTGAACTGGCCATTGTCAGCCCGGTCCAGGCCCCGTTCGACGGCATGAGCATCACCGTGATGGAGCGTCTCGAAGACGGCACGGTCAAGGTCTACGACCCTGAAGACAGGACAGATACCGAAACCGGCAATGCGTCCGAAACGTCCATCGCCGTAACAGGAGCAGAGGGAACGCCACAATGAGCGGAATTGTCGCCTGGTTCGCCCGCAACGCCGTCGCCGCCAACCTGCTGATGATCGTCGCCTTCATGGGCGGCATTTTCGGTTACACGCGCATGGAACAGGAAATGTTCCCGGTCGTGAACGTGACCGGCGCCTCCGTATCCGTCGCCTGGAACGGTGCCTCCCCGCAGGATATCGAGGAACAGATCGTCACCCGTATCGAGGAGGCCGTGGCCGATCTCAACGGCCTTGACCGCATCACGTCGATCGCCAGCGAAGGCTTCGGCGTGGTCAACATCAAGGGCCGCGACGATGTCGACATGGAAATCTTCGTCAAGGATGTCGAACGCCGGGTCAACCAGATCAACAACCTGCCCCAGGCCGCCTTCCAGCCGCAGATCACGCGCTGGGAACAGCGCAACCGCTTTATCGGCTTTGCCGTTCACGGCGATGTCGACCCCCGCACACTCAAGCGCGTGGCCGACAAGGTCCGCGATGAATTTGCCAAGTTGCCCGGCGGCGAACTGGCCGAGCTTCAGGGCACGCTTGAAGAACAGGTCAGCATAGAAGTGTCGGAACAGGCACTGCGCCGCTTCGGCCTCAGCTTCAGCGATGTCGCCAATGCCATCCGCCAGTCATCCCTGAACTCCTCCGGCGGCCGGATCGAAAGCTCGACCGGCGACGTGAACATCACTGCCCGCCAGCTGGCCGATACGGCCGAGCAGTTCGACAAGATCATCATCCGCCAGACCACCGAACAGGGCACCGTCTATGTGTCGGATGTCGCCACCGTCATTGATGGCTTCGTCAGCGACAAGCTCAAGGCCACGTTCAATAACGAGCCGACCGCCTTCGTGATGATCCCCTCCCCCGACAAGATGGACATCATCGCCTATACAGATGGCTTCAAGGATTTCGTCAAACGCGCCAATGACGCGTCCAATGGCATCCTGCCCGAAGCGGTCAAGATCGATATTCTCTGGGACGATTCCGAAGGCTTCAAGGCCCGCATGGACCTGATCACCCAGTCGGCCCTCTCAGGCGCCGTACTGGTGATGCTCGTGCTGGTCCTGTTCCTGCGCCCGATGGTGGCGCTGTGGGTGACCGTGGGCATCATTACCGCCTTTGCCGGCGGCATCATGCTGCTGCCCTATTTCGGCGTGTCGTGGAACATCCTGTCCACCTTCGCCGTGCTGCTGGTGATTGGCGTCATCGTGGACGATGCCATCGTCGTTGGCGAGAACATACACAGGGAAGTGGAAAGCGGCCGGCGCGAGGGCCTCGACGCGGCGATTGTCGGCACGCAGCTCGTGCTCAAGCCGATCATCTTCGGCGTGCTCACCACGATCATCGCCTTCCTGCCCTGGGCCTTCATTTCCGGGCCCACCCGCATGTTCACCCAGCAGATCACTTTCGTGGTCGTCGCCGCGCTGATCTTCTCGATCATCGAGTGCATGCTGATCCTGCCAAGCCACCTGTCGCACATGAAGAAACAGAAATTCGACGGTCCGGCCGGCGGGTTCCTCAGGCTGCAGCGCCGTATTGCCGACAGCCTGCTCTGGTTCGCCAACAATCTCTACAAGCCGGCCCTCGAACTTGCCCTGCGCTTCCGTTATGCCACGGTTGCCCTGTTCTTCTGCCTGTTCGGCCTTGCCACACAGATGCAGTCGCTCGGCATCGTGCCGTTCCAGTTCATGCCCGAGATCGAGGCGGACCTGATCCAGGTCAGTATCGAAATGCCGGAAGGCACACCCTATGAGCGCCTGCTCCAGGTGCGTGACCAGCTCCAGAGCGGCATCGACCAGCTCAGGGACGAAACCCGCGCGGAATATCCCGAACTCGAAAACGGTGTCGTCACGCAGGCCTCCGTCGTGGCCGCCGGCCGCGATGTCCAGGCATGGGTCGGCCTGGCCCCGCCTGAGGAGCGCCCGATCACGGTCCGCTCCAAGGACATATCCGAACGCATGCGCGACATGGTCGGCGACATCCAGGATGCCCAGGAAATCAGCTTCAACTTCACCTTCAATGACGATGATTCCGGCGTGCGCTTTGCGCTCAACCACCCCGACCTCGCCCGCCTGCGCGAAGCGGCTGCTGAGGTGAAGGCACACCTGGCCACCTATTCCAGCGCCTATGATATCGGCGACAACCTGTCCTCTGCGGCTGAGGAAATCCGCATCACGATGAAACCCGGCGCCGAAACGCTCGGCGTCACGCTGGCGGACGTATCACGCCAGCTGCGCCAGGCCTATTTCGGCGAAGAGGTCCAGCGCCTGCCCCGTGACGGGGAAGATGTGCGGGTCATGGTCCGCCTGCCCGAAAGCGCCCGCGCCGATCTCGACAGCCTCAACAGCCTGAAACTGCGCACCGCGGACGGCCGCGAAATCCCGGTCACCCAGGTCGCCGATTTCGAATATGCCCCCGGCATCAACCGCATCATCCGGCGTAACCGCACACGGTCGGTCTCTGTCTATGCCGAGATCAAGGGTGAAGGCGGGCGCGGCCAGATCATGGCCGCTATGGAAGAGGATTTCTGGCCGGACTTCCAGAAACACTTCCCGGATGTCCAGCGCGGCGAAGCCGGTGGCTTCGAGGAAGAGCAGAAATTCTTCGCTGAAATCGGCCGTCTCCTCGTCATGGCCATTGGCGCCATGTACATCCTCCTGGCCGTGGCCTTCCGCTCCTATGCCCAGCCGCTTCTCCTGATGATGGCGCTGCCCTTTGCCTATTGCGGCGCCATATTCGGCCTCGCCATCTTTGATACGCCCATGGCCATGTTCGCCTTCTTCGGCATCGCCGCGGCGGCCGGTGTTGTCATAAACGACAACCTCGTGCTGATCGATTACGTGAACCGGCGGCGCGATGAAGGGGCCGGCGCGATCCAGGCGCTGGTCGATGCGGGCGTTTCGCGTTTCCGACCCATCCTGCTCACATCGGTCACCACGTTCGTCGGCATCCTGCCCTTGCTGGCCGTCCGCTCGGTCCAGGCCCAGTTCCTCAAGCCGATGATCGTGTCGCTTGCCTGCGCCGTGGCCTTTGCCATTTTCGTCTCGCTGCTGATGGTGCCGGCGCTCTATGCGGTCGGCGTCGAAATCGGGCGCATCTTCCGCTGGACATGGGGCGGCAAGCCGTTCCGCCAGATCGGCGAAACCTATTCCGGCGAAGTGACGCTCGACGAGGAAGAACTCATCGGCACCAGCCATGGCGATGATCTCGGATCCCTCGCGCCGGCAGAATGATCACCTGAGCCAACCCGGATGCGCTTTCCTTTCCGTACACGGTCATGGTGTCGGCGCATCCATCCAATCGGAGACTGATAGATGAAACATCTCATGCTGGGCGTCGCCGCCCTCACGCTCCTCACCGCCTGTGGACAGGCCGGTGACAAAGCCGACACGCCAGCGCAAGCTGCCGCACCCGTGGCAAACGCTGACGGCAAGTTCGTCACCGCCGAAGGGCTCGAACTCTCCACGCCGGACACATGGGGCACATGGGGCGTCAACCTCGCCAATGTGAAGGCGGGCACGCACCCCGGCGATGATTTCTTCGCCCATGTCAACGGCATATGGCTCGACAGCTTCGAAATCCCGAGCGACCGCACCCGCTATAGTTCATTCACGCTTCTGGCTGAAAAATCCGAACAGCGCGTGCGCAAGATCATCGAGGAACTGGCCGCCGCACAGCCGGATCCGGCAACACTCGAAGGCAAGGTTGCGACCCTCTACAATGCCTATCTCGATACAGCCGCCATCGAATCCAGGGGCCTTGCCCCCGCCCAGCCCTATCTTGACCGTATCCAGAGCATCGCCACGCGCGAGGATCTCGCACAGGTCTTTGCCGCGAATGGCTACCAGACCCCTGTCGCCGGCTGGGTCGACGTCGATTCCAAGCAGACCGACCAGTACATATTCTATGTCACCCAGTCCGGCCTCGGCATGGGAGACCGCGACTATTACCTTGTCGACAATGACAGGAACACAGAGCTGCGCGCGGCCTACAGGACGATGCTCACCTCCCTGCTCGCGTCCGCCGGCTATGATGATGCAGCCGCCGCTGCCGACAGTGTGATCGCCGTCGAAACCGACATTGCAAAAGCCCACTGGGACAGGGCCGCAGGCCGCAACCGCAACCTGACCTATAACAAGGTCACACGCGACGAGCTGATCGCGATGGGCGGCGATTTCCCGACCGCCCTGCTGATCGACGCGCTCGGCCTGGGTGACCAGTCCGGCTTTGTCGTGCGCCAGGTCACGCCGACTGAGGAAGAAATCGCCGAGAACGGTCTTGATGCCGACCAGGTGGCCAAACTCTCCGGCGGCGGTGTCCCCGGCCTGTTCAATGTCATGCAGACCGCCCCGCTGGACCAGTGGAAGGCCTATCTCACGGCGCACCTGCTGATCGACACGGCAAACGTTCTGCCGTCCGGCATCGACGACACCGTGTTTGCATTCTACGGCAAGACGCTCGGTGGCCTCGAAACCCAGCGCGAACGCTGGAAGCGCGGCGTCGATACGGTCGAGAACTCGGTCGGTGAAGCCGTCGGCAAGGTCTATGCGGAACGCTATTTCCCGGCCGAGAACAAGGCCGCGATGGACAATCTGGTTGCCAATCTGCGCACCGCGATGGCCGAGAACCTGGAAGTGATCGCCTGGATGGGCGCCGATACCAAGGCCGAGGCCGAAGCCAAGCTGAACCTGTTCACGCCCAAGATCGGCTATCCGGAAAAGTTCGAAACCTATGACAGCCTGACTGTCAGCGATGATGCCTTCGCCAACCAGATGGCCGTCAATGACTGGGCCTACAAGGACATGCTGTCCGACCTTGGCCAGCCGATCGACCGCACCGAATGGGGCATGCTGCCCCAGACGGTCAACGCCTATTATTCGCCCAACCGCAACGAGATCGTGTTCCCGGCCGCCATCCTGCAGCCGCCTTTCTTCAACCTGTCGGCTGACCCGGCGGTGAATTATGGCGCCATCGGTGCCGTGATCGGCCACGAGATCGGCCACGGGTTTGATGACCAGGGCTCCAAGTCCGATGGCACCGGCATGCTGCGCAACTGGTGGACGGCCGAGGACGAGACCAGTTTCAAGGCCAGGACCGATGCCCTCGTCGCCCAGTTCAACGCCTTCTGCCCCTATGATGAGGGCGAAACCTGCGTCAACGGCGCCCTCACGCTGGGCGAGAATATCGGCGACCTTGGCGGCCTCTCGATGGCCTACAAAGCCTACCATCTCAGCCTGAACGGCAAGGATGACAAGGTGATTGACGGCCTCACCGGCGACCAGCGCTTCTTCATGTCCTACGCCCAGGTCTGGCGATCGAAGTATCGCGAGGAGGCCGCGCGCCGCCAGCTGCTGACCGATCCGCACGCCCCGCCGGTCTACCGCGTCAACGGAATCGTGCGTAATTTCGATGAATGGTACGATGCGTTCGACATCACGCCGGACCATGCGCTCTACCTTCCGCCAGAGGAACGTATCCGTATCTGGTAACCTTGTTTCCTGTAGTATCTGCAACAGAAAACGGCGCCTCGTGCGCCGTTTTTTTGTCTTGCGTTGACCTTGATACGCCAGAGTGGTGCACTGATTGCAGGTAATGGGGAGTGCCGGGGCCGTGTGCCCCTATTTGGCACAGAAAGTGTATGGAATGTCCGTCCTGAACCGCATGTTTGGATCCAGAAAGGCACCCGCCGCCCCAGCGCGCGACCGGATCGCCCATGCTGTTGCCCCGGAGCAGGATACGCCGCGGCCGCTGCGGGCCACTGCCTATCGCGAAGTCTCGGTCGTTTATGAGTCCGGCTACACCCGCAAGGGCATCGTGCTGGACTTCACGTCCACCGGCCTGCGCATCCGCTTCCCGACCAATGAAATCCTGCCGGCCCAGGTCCAGGTCAATGCCGGCGGCGTGAACATCAGGGGCCCGGCCCGCGTGATCTGGCAGGAAGGCTCCGAAGTCGGCTTCGAACTGATCTGAGCACCCGTCCTGCGCGGTGCCGGGGTTCCCGTCTCACGAGAGTCTCCTTGGCATATACGCCTTTTAGGCGTTTTATGGTCCACCTCTTCAACGCTTGAAAAGGGAGGTCTCCCATGGCCATCATGAAATCCGAACAGATTCTCGCCGAATCCACCGTGTCCTTCGAGGATGCGATCCAGAACGCCGTCAGCCGTTTCTCCAAGACCGTCCGCGGCCTTGCCTCGGCCAACGTGAACAACATGTCGACCACCGTGAAGAACGGCAAGATCGCGGCCTATCGCGTAAACCTGCAGATGACATTCGAAATCGAACCGGCTGCCCCCAAGGCGAAAAAAAGCAGGTAGCCCGTCCAGCGGCTAGAGTATGACATCACGCGTCACACCAATCGCGCTGAGAAAGCCCTCATCATGGCTCACCACAATCAGCGCCCCGTCAAAGCCTGACAGCGCCGCTTCCAGCAATTCCACCGCCGCCAGGTCAAGATGGTTGGTCGGCTCGTCCAGCAGCAGCAGGTAAGGCGGCTCGGTCCGTGCAAACACGCAGGCCATGCCCGCCCGCAGCCGCTCACCGCCACTCAGCGTGCCGGCCAGCTGCAGCGCCGCCTCACCCCGGAACGCAAACCGTGCCAGCGCTGCCCGCGCCGCATTCTCCGGCAGGGCCGGGTTCAGCCGCCGCAGATTCTCCAGCACGCTCTCCTCCGGCACCAGCAGGCTGACATGCTGGTCCAGCATCGCGACCCGCTCGGTCAGGTGCCGCACGTCGCCTGCATCGGGCGCAATCTCCCCCGCGATCAGGCGCAGCAGCGTTGTCTTGCCAGACCCGTTCGCGCCCTTGATTGCAATCCGCTCCGGCCCGCGCACGTCCAGTGTCAGCGGCCCGAACAGGTGGCGCGCCCCGCGCCGCATCACCACGCTGTGCAGGGCCAGCAGGTCGCGCCCCGGCGGCAGGCCCGTCACCGGCAGGTCGATATGCATCGGCGTCTCCACCTCCACCCGCGCGCTTGCCGCCTCCAACGCCTCGCGCCCTGCCCCGGTCAGCCGCGCCGCAACATCCCCGCCCCGCGCCCGGGTCGCCTCGGCTCGCCCGGCCCGTGCATCCAGCAGCATTTTCGGCGCATCGCCCTTTGCCCGTGCGGCCCGGCCGCGCCTGTCGCGCCGGTCCTGCGCCTCACGCGCCGCCTGCGCATCACGTTCGGTCTTCTTCATTTCCGCGGCTGCCCGGTCCAGCTCTGCCGCCGCCCGTTCCCGCGCCGCATCGCGCGCCGCCCTGAACGCGCTCCACCCGCCGCCAAATACGGTGGCGCCCACGGGGCTCAGTTCGACAATCCGGTCCACCCGTTCCAGCAGCGCCCGATCATGGCTTGCCACCACGACGCCGCCGGTCCAGCTCTCCAGCAGGCCTGCTATCGCCGCGCGTCCGTCCGCATCCAGATTGTTCGTCGGCTCGTCCAGCAGCAACAGGTCCGGCGCAGCCACCAACAGGCGCGCCAGCATCACCCGCGTGCGCTCCCCGCCGCTCAGCGTGCCCATCCGCCGCGCAAGGTCCATCTCCGGCAGGCCCGTATCGGCCAGCGCATCGGCCAGCCGCCCCTCCAGTGTCCAGTCGGCCTCGGCCGCGTCCGCAACGCTCCCCTGCCCCGCTTCCAGCCGTTTCAGGCAGGCCAGCCCCGCCGCTACGCCCAGCGCCCCGTCCACGCTCAGCGACGCATCGGGCATCTGCTCCAGCCGCCCCACCGTCCCGGCGCGATGCACACTGCCGCTGGCTGGCGCCACATCTCCCGCCATCAGGTTCAGCAGTGTGGACTTGCCACAGCCATTGCGCCCGACAAGGCCGACCCTTTCCTGTCCGACAGACAGGGTCAGGCCGTCAAATAACGGGCGGGCATCAGGCGTGGTGAGGGAAACGGAGGTAAGGGTAATGAATGCAGGCATGGGGCGGGACTTTCGCAAGGAACAGGCAGCGGCGGGCAGGGCGCGTTGCGAAATCCATGTCAGTCTCCATGCGTCAGTACGTTGGTCCAGCCTATCTAGAAACCCGCCCCCTCGGGCGCAACCCCTCCCTTATCCTCCCCTGCCAGCGGGGCGGTGGCGCTCGCCGCCAGGCCCTTGACGGAGGGGGGGATTTCTCGGTGAGAAAAATCGCCCCGCATAGCCCCTCGGGGGCAAGACCCTCATAAGGAGACGTCCCATACACGGCAGACACTTCAATTGCCAAAGGGCCACCAGGAATGAATATCAAACTGCTTGTTTCCACTGTCGCGGTACTCGGACTGCTCACAACTGCTTCAGCCTGCGGCACGGTCGCTGGCGCTGCCGGCTCGGCGCTGGCCGGGTCTGCCGCCAGCGGCGCGCTGGCGGGCGGCGGCAACAAGGCCCGCTTCTCGCGCCAGAGCTGTGACGAGCTGGAACAGGAAATCGCCGGCGCCCAGCGCTCGATGATCAACCCGACCAACATTCCCTACGCCCGTTCCTATATCAAGAATGCCAGGGACGTCGCAGCCGGGAAGGAATGCGCCTTCGTTGCGACAGACGACACAGACGTCGCCGAAACAGAAACAGAAACAGACGCACAAGCCAGCGAATAGTCTACCCCTCATCCTCCCCTGCCACGCGGGGGAGGATGAACGCCGATCTGGATGCGGCCCTTCGTGTGGGTGCCGCTCCTGTTCATCAGAAACTGGCAGATGCGCTGCCGCCGTCCTGCCCTGATCGAAGTCTGCTGGACCACCGGGCAGCTGCGCATTGTCCATGCCGGCGATGCCCCGCGCGGGGCCGGCCTTTACCGTAACGAAGCCCCCGCCATCACGGCCTGAGACAACTGCGTCCCTGCGCTGCCCGCACGCGAATGCACCTATGTCCGTGCACCCTTTGTGCTGTTTGCGTGCGGCAGGCCTCTTGCCTACAGGATTACGCGGATCAATCCGGAACCTCTCTGAACGCTCATCCTGAGCGAAGGAGAAGGACGAGCGTGGGCGAATCCCGCTGTTCCCGGCTATCCTTCTACTTCGCTCAGGATGAGCCTTCCATCAAAATCCCTTCCCGCCGCGCCCGTAACCGAGTTTGCGGCCGCAAGTGCTGGCCCTTCAGCCTGTCTCAGCCCTTCCTGGTCTTGACGTCCGCCACGTCAAAGCGCCTATGTGTTCGCAACTGCAAGAAAATGCGAACTGGAAGGAACCCTGAATGTCTGAACAAGATCCCGTCGTCATCGTCGGCATGGCCCGCACCCCGATGGGCGGCCTGCTGGGCGACCTCGCCAGCCTCTCCGCCAACGAGCTGGGCGCAATTGCCGTCAAGGCGGCCGTGGCCGAAGCCGGGCTGAAGCCGGGCGAAGCGAACGAAATCATCATGGGCAACTGCCTGCCCGCCGGCCAGGGCCAGGCCCCAGCCCGTCAGGCCGGGTTCAAGGCCGGTGAAGACAAGGGGCTCGAAGCCGTCACGATCAACAAGATGTGCGGCTCCGGCATGCAGGCCGCCGTCATGGGCCGCAACGCCATCATGGCAGGCGATGCCAGCATCGTCATTGTCGGCGGCATGGAATCCATGACCAATGCCCCGCATCTGATCAATGTCCGCAAGGGCCACAAGTACGGCACGATGGGCGCGGAGGACCACATGGCCCTCGACGGCCTGTCGGATGCCTACAGCCACGGACCGATGGGCCTGTTCGCTGACAAGATCGCCGGCGAATACCAGTTCACCCGCGAGCAGCAGGACGCCTACGCCCTCGAAACACTGACGCGCGCCCAGAACGCCACCAAGAATGGCAAGTTCAAGCGCGAGATCGCTCCGGTCACGGTGAAGGGCCGCAAGGGCGACACGATTGTCGACACGGACGAACTGCCCCGTACCGCCATGCCGGACAAGATCCCGACCCTGCGCCCGGCCTTCTCGAAAGACGGCACGGTCACCGCGGCCAACGCCTCGGCCATCTCCGATGGCGCCGCCGCCATGGTGCTGATGCGCCAGTCCGAAGCTGAAAAGCGCGGCCTGAAGCCCATCGCCAGGATCGTCGCCTCGTCCAGCCATGCCCACGAGCCGGAATATTTCACCACCGCGCCTGTGCCCGCCATGAAGAAGGCCCTCGAAAAGGCCGGCTGGAGCATTGACGATGTCGATCTCTGGGAAGTCAACGAAGCCTTCGCGGTCGTTCCGATGATCGCCATGAAGGAACTCGGCATCAGCCATGACAAGCTGAACGTCAATGGCGGCGCCTGCGCCATGGGCCACCCGATCGGTGCCTCCGGTGCGCGCGTGATCATTACGCTGCTCGCCGCCATGGAAGACCGCGGCGTCAAGAAGGGCATGGCTTCGCTCTGCATCGGCGGCGGCGAAGGCATCGCCATGGCCCTTGAGCGCTACTAGGCTTTTCACGCCACCTGATACGGCCATCAAGCCCGGACAATGCCAGCCGCATTGTCCGGGCTTCTGTTTTCCGGGAGAGGTCTCACATGCCGCTGCAAAACCGCGTTGATCCCTTCGGGCAAATCCATGCCGTGCCGGATCGCGGCCTGTTCATGGGCAATCGCGGCGGCTGCTTCCACCGCCCGGATCAGACGCTGAAGCCTCGCCACTGGGCCTCGCGCCAGTGGATCATCTGCCAGCTTCAGTTCAAGGGCCGCCGGCGCCCGCTCATGCAGCCGGGCCTCTACACCGAACTGTTCTTCCTCGATGAGGCGACCGCCCTCGCGTCCGGCCATCGCCCCTGTTTCGAATGCCGCCGCGACGCCGCGAAGGCCTTTCGCGACGCCCTCGCACTTGCTGCCCCCGTCCGCGCCGCCGATCTCGACGCCCGCATCGCCGCAGAAGTCCAGTCCGTGCTGACAGGCCAGAGCGCGCGTGAAACTCTGGCCCCGGCCAGCCTGCCCGATGGTGCCTTCTTCGCATCAGGCGGCAGGGCTTTCCTCAAGCAGGGCCAGACCGGAAGGCCATGGTCATTTGCCGGTTATGGTGATCCCTTGCCCCTGCCCCCACAGGCCACGCGGCTCACCCCGCAAGCCACCTGCACTGCTCTTGCAGCTGGCTACAGGCCTGCGCTCCACGCGACAGCGGCCTGACGCTGCCGGCTTTCAGGAGGATTTCAGCCGGTCGCTCACCAGTCCCAGTGGCAGGGCCGTCGTCCGCTTCGACACGCGGATGACAATGCGCGACTGCACATCAGAGACGAGCGCAGACCCTAGCAGCTTGTCCCGCAGGAAATTGTCATAGGCATGCATGTCCGTCGTCACGACATGGACCATATAGTCGACCGCGCCGGTCACGGTCATGCACTCGACCACTTCCGACCAGTTCTGGACGATGGCCTCGAAGGCTTCGAGATTTTCCCGGCTCGGCAATGACAGTTTCACGCTCGCCATCACTTCAAAGTTCAGGCCAAGGGCAAAATTATCCAGCAGCGTAACGCGCCCGGTAATGAACCCGGCCTCTTCCATCCGCTTGATCCGACGCCAGCAAGGCGAAGACGACAGTCCGACTCTATCAGCAATGTCCGCAACCGAAAGGCTCGCGTCGCGTTGGATAATGTCGAGGATTCGGGCATCGATTGTATCAAGATCTTGGGCCAATTTTCTGCATTCCTCCCGGTATCAAGGCATATTATGCCTCGAATTACACGGAATGACGCAAGAAAGGCAAGCAATTTCGTTCGAAATGCCCAATAATCTGCCTAAATGCTATTCAGGATGGCACATCCATGAAACACCGTGAAGTTACGCTGGACGACAAATACGAGCTTGTCGAGGGCCATGCCTTTATGACGGGCATTCAGGCCCTCGTCCGCCTGCCCCTTGATCGCAAGCGCCTCGACCTTGGTGCCGGCTACAATACGGCCGGGTTCATTTCCGGCTATCGCGGCTCGCCGCTGGGCGGATATGACCAGCAGCTGCGGGCTGTTCAGGGCCTGCTCGACAGCCATGACATCAGGTTCTGGGAAGGCCTGAACGAAGACCTTGGCGCCACCGCCGTCTGGGGCAGCCAGCAGCTCGGCCTGTTCCCCGGTGCCCGCTATGACGGCCTGTTCGGCATCTGGTACGGCAAGGCGCCGGGCGTTGACCGCACGGGCGACGTGTTCAAGCACGCCAATGCCGCCGGTACGTCGGCGCTGGGCGGCGTGCTCGCCATCATCGGCGACGATCATAATTGCAAATCCTCCACCCTGCCCTCGCAATCGGAATTCGCGATGGCGGACGCAGAGATTCCCGTCCTCAACCCCGCCTCGATCCAGGACGTGCTCGACTATGGCATCCATGGCTGGAACATGAGCCGCTATAGCGGCGCATGGACCGGCCTGGTCGCCCTGGCCGACACAATGGATTCCGGCGCCGTGGTGAATATTGATCTCGACCGGTTCAGTTTCGTTGCGCCTTCCTTCCACCTGCCTGAAGCCGGCGTGCACATGCGCCGCGGCGACACGCCGCTGGACAAGGAAGCGCGCCTGCGCCACTTCAAGCTGCCGGCTGCTCAGGCCTATGTCCGCGCCAACCGGCTCGACCATGTCATCCTCCCCTCGCCCAGGCCCCGGATCGGCGTCATCGTCACCGGACAGGCCGCCCGCGATGTGTTCGAGGCGCTGGCCGCCATCGGCCTCACGCCGGAAGAGGCAGGCCGCCTCGGCCTGGCTGTTTACAAAGTGGCCATGCCCTGGCCGCTCGAACCGGAAGGCGTGAGGGAATTCTGCGCCGGGCTCGAACGTGTTGTCGTCATCGAGCACAAGCGCCCGCTGATCGAGGATCAGCTGAAAGCCGCCCTCTATGACCTGCCGGATGCCAAGCGTCCGGTCGTGGAAGGCAAGCGCACCGCGCAAGGCACACCCCTGCTGTCCGATGTCGCCTCGATCACCATTCCCGAAATGGCCGCCGCCCTGATGAAGATCATCCCGGCAGGCTGGGACACGGCCCGCGCCGATGCCTATTTCGACCGTGTCGGCCGCGCCGGCGAGGCCGCGCGCAGCAATGCCTCGGAAACCGTCCGCAGCCCGCATTTCTGCTCTGGCTGCCCGCACAATACATCGACCGTGGTGCCGGAAGGCAGCCGCGCCCTCGCTGGAATCGGCTGCCATTACATGGCCAATTTCATGCCCGACCGGAAGACGGACATGACCAGCCAGATGGGCGGCGAAGGCATTGCCTGGGTCGGCCAGCACTGGGCGACGGATGAAGACCATGTCTTCGTCAATCTCGGCGACGGTACCTATTCCCACTCGGGCAGCCTTGCCATCCGCGCCGCCGTCACGTCCGGCGCGAAGATGACCTACAAGATCCTCTACAATGACGCGGTTGCCATGACCGGCGGCCAGCATGTCGAATCCGGCCAGACCCCTGCGCAGATCGCCCAGCAGGTCGAAGCGGAAGGCGTCGAGACAATCGTCATCGTGACCGAAGACCCGACCCGTTATGCCGGTGTGAAACACCTGCCCCGCCGCGTGAAGATCTATGACCGCGAAGACCTTGAGGATGTGCAGGTCATGCTTCGCTCAACGCCCGGCGTCTCGGTGATGATCTATGACCAGATGTGCGCCACCGAAAAGCGCCGCCGCTCCAAGCGCGGTATCATCGCGCCGGACCGTGTGCGCGTCATCATCAACCAGGAAGTCTGCGAAGGCTGCGGCGACTGTTCGGTCAAGTCTAACTGCCTTTCCGTCGAGCCGGTCGAAACCGAGCTTGGCCGCAAGCGCCGGATCAACCAGTCGACCTGCAATACCGACCTTTCCTGCCTCACCGGATTCTGCCCGAGCTTTGTCACCGTCAAGGATGGCGAACCGGCCTGGACCGGCGAAACCCGCCGGGCATTCGACGCCTCCGGCCTGCCATTGCCAGAGACGCCCTCCCTCGCCACGCCCTGGAACGTCCTGTTCACCGGCGTTGGCGGCACGGGCGTCACCACGGTCGCCGCCGTGCTGGCCATGGCCGCACACGTTGATGGCAATGCCGCCTCCTCGCTCGACATGACTGGCCTTGCCCAGAAGGGCGGTCCTGTCCTGTCGCACATCCGTTTCGGGCGCGAGCCGGAAGACATCTCCACGGGCCGCGTACCGCCCGCCAGCGCAGACCTGGTAATCGCCTGTGACCTTGTGGTCGCGGCCGGCGGCGATGCCCTCCTGCTGATGGAACCCGGCCGGACGGCGGCCTATGCCAATTCCGACGTGACGCCGACCAGCGAATTCATCCGCAACCGGTCCAAGCGTTTCGAGAGCGACCTCCTCGCTGCCCGCGTCAAGCGCCAGTCCCGCGATTTCGGCGCGTTCGATGCCGAGGCGCTTGCCGTCGGCTACCTGCACGACGCGATCTACACGAACATGATCATGGTCGGCTATGCGTGGCAGAAAGGCGCCGTGCCGGTTTCACTGCGCGGCCTCTACCGCGCCATCCGCCTCAACGGCACCAAGGTCGATGACAATATGGCCGCGTTCAATATCGGCCGTATCGCTGCCGCCGCGCCGGAACGCCTCGCCCAGCAGCACGACCCGCGCGGCCATCTTGAGCCGAAGACGCTGGACGAACTGATCGACGACCGCGCAGCCCGCCTTGTCGCCTATCAGAACGAGGCCTATGCCCAGACCTATCGCGACGCCGTTGCGCAGGTCCGCGCAGCCGAGGAGGCTGCCGGCCTCGGAGACAAGCTCTCACGCGCAGCTGCGACCTATGCCTTCAAGCTGATGGCCTACAAGGACGAATATGAAGTTGCCCGCCTCTACACCGATGGCGCTTTCGCGGCCCAGCTCGCGAGCCAGTTCAAGGGCGGCGAGCTGCGCTTCTGGCTCGCCCCGCCCATGATCTCGAAGAAGGACAGCCACGGCCACCTGAAGAAAAAGCATTTCGGCGGCTGGATGATGCTCGGCTTCAGGGTTCTGACGAAGCTGAAAGGCCTGCGCGAAACGCCGTTCGACCTGTTCGGCCGCACCGAAGAACGCCGCATGGAACGCGCCCTGCGCGACACCTATCTCGAAACGCTGAACACGCTGGCCACCGGCCTGACCGCGAAGAACCATGCCCTCGCCGTGGCGATTGCCGAAGTGCCGGATGACATTCGCGGCTATGGCCACATCAAGGACGCCGCCGTAGCCGTCGCCAGCGAAAAGGAAGCCGCGCTCTGGAAGGGCTGGCCGACAGGCGACATGCCCAGAGAGAAGACAACGCTGATCGCGGCAGAATAGGCCCGGCCTAGTCCGCCCTGGTGACCTCGACGTCGACGATGCGGCCTTTCTTTTCGATCTTCTTGAGTTCGCGCTCGAGATACTTGACCTTGACCGTCCTGCGGATGTGTCTGGTGCGGCCGGAACGGGTCTTCAGCGTGACGTGCAGACTGGCCATCTCGTCCGGCCCGTCCAGCACGTCGCCCGTGGTCCGAACCGCCGTGCCGCCGACATAGACCACGCCCTTGCCCGCAACTTCCACCGCATCCACGGCAAGGCCGACAGGCACGGTGACGATCCTGGTCGCGATACAGGCGGGCAGCGAGAGGAAAAGCGGCACAAGCAGGAGCGCCTGGATCGGTTTCATGGGCAGGGTCGCTTTCCGGTTTGTTGGCAGCCATGGCGCCCCCCCTGTCCTGCGTCCCGGTTAAAACCCCGTTACCGCGCCAGCGCCTCGTCGATCAGGCGGGCCGTGTTCCCGGCACCATAAAGCGCCGCGAAACTGCCAAAGCGCGGCCCCTGGCTTTGGCCGAGCAGCACTTCGTACAGCGCCTGGAACCATTCGCGCAGGTTCTCGAAGCCATGGTCCTTGCCGATGGAAAAGGTCAGCGTCTGGAGGTTTTCAGGCGTCGGGTCCGCCTCGAAGGCTGCCAGCCGCGCCGAGAGGTCCGCCATGGCCGCGCGCTCCTGCTGCGTGGGTGCGCGGTATGTCTTCGCCGGCAGGATAAAGTCCTGGTAATAGCGCATGGCATAACCTGCGAGACTGTCGAGCAGCGGATGCGTCCCGGCCGAGGCGCGGGGCGCATAGCGCGAGATGAAGCCCCAGAGCTGGCTCTTGTCCTCCGGATTGGCCACGGCCACGAGATTGAGCAGCAGCGCGAAGCTGACCGGAACATCCGCCTTTGGCGGGTTGCCGGAATGGATGTGGAAGACAGGGTTTTCCAGCTGCCGGGCCGGTTCCTCGCTGGGATAGTTTTCGAGGAAGGTCAGGTACTCGTCCACGGTTTTCGGGATGACGTCGAAATAGAGCTTCTTGGCCACGCGCGGCTTCTGGAACTGGAACAGGGACAGGCTCTCGTCCGGCGCATAGGCGAGCCATTCTTCGACCGAGATGCCGTTGCCCTTGGACTTGGAAATCTTCTCGCCTTTCTCGTCCAGGAACAGTTCATAGACATATTGTTCCGGCGGGCGATGCCCGAGGATCTTTGCGATGCGCGAATAGATCGGCGCATTGGCCTGATGGTCCTTGCCGAACATTTCGAAGTCGACGCCGAGCGCGGCCCAGCGCATGCCGAAATCCGGCTTCCACTGCATCTTCACATGACCGCCGGTGACCGGCAGCGTGACGTCCCTACCATCCTCGTCCGCAAACGTGATCTCACCTTTGGCGGCATCGACATGCTTCATCGGCACATAGAGCACACGGCCCGTGCTCGGTGAAATCGGCAGGAAGGGCGAATAGGTCGCCTGCCGCTCAGCGCCGAGCGTCGGCAGCATCACGCCCATGATCTCGTCGAATTTCTCGGCCGCGCGGCGCAGCATCGGATCGAAGCGGCCGGACTTGTAGCAGTCGGTCGCCGAGATGAATTCATACTGGAACCCGAACTGGTCGAGGAAGGCACAGAGACGGGCATTCATGTGCGCGCCATAGGATGCATGGGTGCCGAACGGGTCCGGTACGGCGGTGAGTGGCTGTTGAAGGTATGCCTCAAGACTTTCCGGGTTCGGCACCGTAGGCGGCACCTTGCGCATACCGTCCATGTCATCGGAAATGCAGATGAGGCGCGTCGGGATGTCTCCGCGCGTCAGCACGTCAAACGCATGGCGCACCATGGTCGTGCGCACGACTTCGCCAAACGTACCGATATGCGGCAAGCCAGAAGGGCCATAGCCCGTCTCGAAGATGACCGGATCGTCATCCTTTCGCTGGCCGGCCTGTTTCTGCTGCTCGACACGCTTTTTCAGCGCGCGCGCCAGCTCGAAGGGCCATGCCTTGGCGGATTCGGCGAGGACGGAGAGATCGGTCATCTGGGTGTCAGTCATTCGTGAGTGATAATCAGGTTGCCGGGCGTAAAGGCCCCACCCCACAGCGTCAAGCGAGCCCGGTCATGGGGGTGTAAGAAATATTTGACATGTCAAAAATTCTTTACTACTTGAGATGTAAGAAATTTTTTACATACAGAGGACGCACCCATGTCATTCCGAGAGAAAACCGCCTGGGCCATGAGCTTCATCCTGTTCATGGCAGGAGCCTGGTACTTCACCAGGATCGTGAACGCTTCGAATGGGCTGGGCCATACTTCGCCGCCCGACCTGCGCTTCTTTATCGGCTATGTCGCTCTCGTCGTGATCACGACGATCATTGTGAACATCATGCTCGCCGCCACATCCGGCAAGGAGGCCAACGCACCTGCTGACGAGCGCGAGACTGCCATTCTCCACAAGGCGGGGCACTGGTCAGGCTATGTTCTCGCGCTCGGTGCGCTCACCGGCCTCTGGCACTTTGGCTGGCTCGGCGACGGCAACCTGCTGTTCCACATCATCTTCGGTGCGCTGATGCTGAGCCAGATTGCAGAATATGTCTTCCAGATATTCCTGTACCGACGGGGCGTCTAGGCGATGGCCGACCGACCACCTATCACCAACCGCATCAAGGAATTACGCGAGTTGCACGGGCACATGAGCCAAGCTGCACTCGCAGAGATTATCGGGGTCACGCGCCAGACGGTCATTGCCATTGAACAAGGACGCTATTCTCCGTCTCTGGAGAGTGCCTTCCGCATAGCCAGAGCCTTCGACGCTGGCCTGGAAGACGTATTCGGCTGGGAGGCGCAAAAACGCGCTTGACATTCATTCGCAACTTACTGCAAATGGTTCTCATGATCATCTGTGTCTGCAACCGTATCAATTGCTCGAGCGTCCGCGCCGCGGTCGATGCCGGTGCGCGCAGCCCGAAAGCCGTGCAGGCCCATCATGGCTGCAAGTTCAATTGCGGAAAATGCAGCTGCTCGATTGGCGAGATCATTTCCCAGGAGATGGATCGCAAGGCACCGTCGCCTGCGCTGATCGCCGCCGAGTAAGCCACCATTTGAGACTGCGTTTCAGCACGCTGTGAGACTGTGTCTCACTTGCAGATGAACTTGTTTTTATTCGAGATTTTCTTGCTTTCGACAGGGGATTCACCTATTCCGCGCGTATCCACATTCACTTGCGCAGGAGTGCCCCATGAAAGGCGACACCAAAGTCATCGAGTTCCTGAATCTCTGTCTTAAGAACGAGCTGACGGCGATCAACCAGTATTTCCTGCATTCCCGCATGCTCAAGGACTGGGGAGTCTCCAAGCTCGCCGAGCACGAGCACAAGGAATCAATTGAGGAAATGCATCACGCCGACTGGCTGATCGAGCGTATCCTCTTTCTTGGCGGCCTGCCCAACCTGCAGGACCTCGGCAAGCTCCATATCGGCGAAAGCGTGCAGGAAATCCTCGAATGCGACATGAAGGTGGAGATGATGGCCATCCCCACGCTCAAGGATGCGATGGAGCATGCCGAAAAGGTTCGCGACTATGGCAGCCGCGACCTGTTCGGCAAGATCCTCCACAATGAGGAAGAACATGTCGACTATCTGGAAACCCAGTTCGACCTGATCGAGCGCATCGGCATCGAGCGCTATACGCTGCTGCAATCGGAAGCGAACGGCTCCTGACATCAAAAGCCGGCCCTTCATATGGGGGCCGGCTTGATATCGTATTGGCGCCGCGCGCTAGTTGAACGTGTCGGTCGGATTGAGCCTTGCGTGGATCGGCCATTTGGCAAAGGCAAGATAGGCAAAGGCAATCAGGTTCACGAGCGGAATAAGCATCAGCAGCGACCAAGCGCCGTTGAAGCCTGCCTTGCTCCATATCTTCCAGTAGCAGACGATAAAGAAAATGATCATCGCCAGGTAGATAATACCAATGACCGCAAATGCGGCTGAACTTTCGGAATCCATGGGTGCGTCCTCCTCTGCATGGCCCGGAGCGGATGAAACCAAGCTTTGCGGCTTTTGCCAAGCGCCTTGCCCGGACAGCTGGCCGCCAGCGGACGCTATGTGCTCACCGGACGGAATGAGGCGGCCTGCGCCATCGCCCATTCATTGGCCAGCTTCGTCTCCTCCGGCGCATCAAGCAACGCGTTCCTCTCAAGCAGGTCATAGGCCCGGTGGGCCGCCTGCGCCACGTCTTCCGTCACCCTGTGCATGATGTGGCGCGGCGTCAGCTCTGACGGATGCTCGCACCCGGCTGCACCGACAACTTCCATCAGGGCCTTCACAGTGTTGCGCTGAAAATTGTAGACACGTTCCGCCTTGTCGGCGACGACCAGCCCGCGCTGGCGCCCCTTGTCCGTGGTCGCAATTCCGGTCGGACAGGTATTGTTGTGGCAGTTGAGCGACTGGATGCAGCCAAGCGAAAACATGAAGCCCCGCGCCGTGTTCACCCAGTCCGCACCGAGCGCCATGGACGAGGCGAGCGCAAAGGCGCTCGTCTGCTTGCCTGAACAGGCAAGACGGACATGATCCTTCAGTCCCGTGCCGATCAGGGCGTTGCGTGTCAGAACCAGCCCCTGACGCAATGGCGCGCCGATATGGTCCAGGAATTCGGCCGGCGCGGCGCCCGTGCCGCCCTCACCGCCATCGACGACCATGAAGTCTGTCCGGATACCTGTCTCGAGCATTGCCTTGCAGATCGCCAGAATCTCCCAGCGATTGCCGACGCAGAACTTGATGCCAACCGGCTTGCCGCCTGACAGGTCCCGCAGGCGCGCAACAAAGGCCATCATTTCCAGCGGTGTCGAGAACGCCGAGTGCGCGGGCGGCGAAAAGCACGTCTCACCAATTGGTATGCCCCGCGTCGCGGCAATCTCGGCTGTCACCTTCGCGCCCGGCAGAACGCCGCCATGGCCAGGCTTCGCGCCCTGGCTCAGCTTGATCTCGATCATCTTGATCTGAGGGTCCTTCGCAACATCTTCAAAGCGGGCCGCATCAAACGAGCCATCGCGCGCACGGCAGCCGAAATAGCCAGAGCCGATTTCCCAGACGAGATCAGCCCCGCCTGCACGGTGGTATGGCGATACGCCGCCCTCACCCGTGTCGTGATAAAAGTTCCCCTTCCCTGCCCCGGTCGACAGCGCTTCGATCGCATGTGCGCCAAGGGAGCCGAAACTCATGGCCGAAATGTTGAACACACTGGCAGAGTAAGGCTGCGTCGTGCCTGGCGCGCCGACGCTGATGCGCGGACAGGCTTCCACATTGTGCTTCGCGGCAATCGAATGCGCGAGCCATTCATAAGGCGGCTTGTCGATATCGATCTGACTGCCGAACGGCTCGACCGACGACACGTTCTTTGCACGCCGATAGACCAGCGCGCGCTGCTCATGGTTGAACGGCCGGCCTTCCGTATCACTCTCGACAGCATAGGATCTGAAGAAAGGTCGCAACTCTTCCGCTATCCATCTGATGTGCGCAAGGATCGGGAAGTTGCGCCATAAAGTGTGGCGCCGCTGAAAAAAATCATAAAGGCCCAGCAGGACAAGAAGACCAAGTATCACGGCAGCTGCACGCAACCATGGAACCGACCCCGCGCTCAGCAGGCACATGACAAACAGTGCAATGATAGCGAGAAGTGGAACAAAGCGCAGCATGTTGAACTCCCTGTGTTTTTTGTCTGTCTCCAGCCTTGGGCCAAGTGCGCCGCATCGTCAACAAACAGCCAGAGACCTGATTGCGAGCTCTCCAGCATGGATGTAAGCTGCAAATGCCTGGGCGCACTTTTTATTCTTTCTACGGATGTTTTGAAGGTGAACGGAAATGCATCTTGCAGCGAAAGGGGGTTGGCAGGGTGTGGAAAAAAAGGTCAGTGTGCCTGCGCGTGTCGAAATGATTCGAGATTTAAGCTGCGTAAGACAAAAACCGCCCGCTTCAGGGCCCATTGAGGAGACACTCCCATGGCAAAAGCAACCAAGCCAAAAACCAAGAAACCCGCCGCCGCCAAGAAGGCCGCACCCGCACCGAAAATCGCTGCGCCAGCCAAGGCGCCAACAGCGAAGGAAGTGCTGATGGAAAAATACATCGCCGACCTGAAAGAAAAAGTCGGCGAAGCCCGTCCTGACATGGCGCTGCTCGAAGCTGCCGTGAAAGCATCTGGTCCAACCATCTATAAATCGGACACGGCAACCATCGCCGCTTCCGACAAGGAAGAACTTGCACGCGTTCGCAAGGGCTTTGTCGCGAAGAAGCTGGGCGTCACGGACGAAGCCAAGGCGGATGCCGCCATCGCGGACGCGATTGCCAAATATGGCAAGTCGGTGCGCGCCAAGCACCGCCCCGTCATGTACTACCTGATCGCCAAGGCGCTCAAGAAGGGCTCGGCCCTCAAGGGCTGACCGTTCGATCCGCTTGCGGAAAAATAAAAGCCGGGCACAGCATGGCTGGCCCGGCTTTTTCATGTCTGGATTCGAACGGAGATCAGAAACCCTGAAGCCGCGCGTAACGGTCGCGATGCCAGCTGGCGCTGCCATAAAGCGCTTCCTGTACGCGGGCGCGTTTCATGTAGAGGCCCGGATCGGCCACGTCGGTCATGCCGATGCCGCCATGCATCTGGACGCATTCGTTCGAGACAAGATGCACAAGCTCGCCCGCCTTTGCCTTGGCCAGGCTTGCCAGCTCGGCCACGTCGCCCTTTTCGGAATCAACGGCAGCCAGGGCTGCGGCCACGCAGGACCGGGTCATTTCCAGTTCGACGAACATTTTGGCGGCGCGATGCTGCATCGACTGGAACGAGCCAATCAGCTGGCCAAACTGCTTGCGGCTCTGCAGGTATTCCAGCGTCATCTCGAATGCGGCCGCAGACGATCCGAGCATTTCGGCGGCCAGCCCGATGGCAGCCCGGTCCAGCACCGGTTCCAGCACGTCCGCACCTTCGTCGACGGGGCCAATCGCTGCGCCTTCCCTGACCATGACATCCTCGAACGTCACGTGCGCGGCGCCATGGGAATCAACCGTTTTCAGTTCCTGCACCGTTACGCCCCTGGCATTTGCGGGTACGAGAAACAGGGTGATGCCGTGGCGGTCGCCAGGCTCTCCGAATGTGCGGGCAACGACGATGAACATGTCTGCATCATGGCCGCCGGGCACAAAACGCTTCATGCCGTTCAGCGTATAGCCCTGGCCATTGCGCTCGGCTTCTGTCGCGACATTCAGCGGAGAGAAATGCGCTGTCTCATCAAGCGCCAGCGCGAACGTCGTTTCGCCCGAGGCGATCTTTGGCAGCCACTCAGCCTGCAGCGCCTTGCTGCCGCCGAGCTGGATGGCTGACGCGGCGATGAGGGCCGTTTGAAGCAGGGGTGTCGCCGCCAGCGTACGCCCTTGCGCCTCAAGGATCTGTCCGAGACCAACAAGGCCAAAATGCTCGCCGCCCGGTTCGTCCGGAATGATGACTCCAAAGAAACCGAGCTCTGCCAGTTTCTTGCGGGTGTCGGCGTCATGGCCATTGGCACCCTTGTCGCGCAGGGTGCGCAAATGGGTCACTGGCAGCTCATCGCGTACAAATGCCAGGGCGGTGTCACGCAGCATTTCCTGGTCTTCAGTCAATACGAAGCTCATTTCGTCCCTCCAATGGACTTTACTTTGCGGGGCGCGTCTTGCCATGCGATGGCGTCTTCCAGACGGTCATTGCCCCAGAACATTTCGCCGTCATCGGCAAAGAAGGTTGGCGAGCCAAACACGCCGCGGCGGATGGCTTCCCCGGTATTGGCCTTGAGTTCGGCCTTGATCTCATCGCTGCCGGATCGCGCCAGCACAGCGCCGGAATCCTGCCCGGCGGACTCCACGCAACGGGCAATGACATCCGGTTCGGAAATCATTGCGCCACGCACAAAGTTCTCGGTGTAGACCGCCTTGACGAACGCAGCGCGTGCCTCCTCTGGAAGCGCGAGTGTACAACGCGCCGCGAGGAGCCCATTCTGCGGAAACACCGCCGGCGTTTCCAGCGGCAAATCCTCTTTCGCGCAGACACGGGCAAAGTCGCGCCACATGTATCTGCCCTTCACAGGAAAGGCGTTGAATGGACTATCAGTCAGCCCCTGCTGCGAATGAAACAGGGGCCCGAGCAGGAACGGTGTCCAAGCAACCGTGTGCCCCGCTGCACTGGTGAGCGCCTCTATCCGCATCGCAGCCGGATAGGAATAGGTCGATGCAAACTCGAACCAGAACTCGATCACGCCCATGCCTACTGATGGTCTTTCAGTCCCAGAACGCGCTTGGCAATGACATTGAGGTTGATTTCGCTGGTGCCGCCCTCAATTGAGTTGCCCTTTGACCGCAGCCAGCCGCGGGTGGCTTTCATCGCGCTTTCGTCAAAGCCCTCCCCTTCCCAGCCGAGACCTTCCGAACCGAGCGCCTCGATCAGGAGTTCATGGCGATCCTGGTTCATCTTGGCCGCGCCATATTTCAGGATGGACGCGGTGTGCCCGACCTGCTGGCCGGCCTTGGCCTGTTCGGTCTGTCGCTGAACCGTCAGGTTGAAGGCCTTGGCATACATCTTGTGGTCCGCAATGCGCCCGCGCAGGTCACCATCGGCAATCCGGCCTTCGCTGTCGGTGCCGACATGCATCTTGGCATATTCTTCCGGGCCGAGAATACCTGACCCGCCGGTGCCGCCAAAACCGCCAGCCGAAATCGACGAGCGTTCGAACTGAAGCAGGCGCTTGGCGATTTCCCAGCCGCCATTCACGCGGCCGACCAATTGGTCCTTCGGCACTTTCACATCGGTGAAGAAGGTTTCGCAGAAGGGCGACGAACCGGAGATCAGGAGGATCGGACGTGCTTCAACACCCGGGCTCTCCATATCGAACAGGATGAAGCTGATGCCTTCGTGCTTTGAAGATGTGTCGGTGCGCACAAGGCAGAAGATCCAGTCGGCCTGATCGGCATAGGATGTCCACACCTTCTGGCCGTTGATCAGGTAATGGTCGCCCTTGTCCTCACACCTGGTCTGGAGGCCGGCGAGATCGGACCCTGCGCCTGGCTCTGAATAGCCCTGGCACCAGCGTGTCTTGCCTTTGACGATATCGGGCAGGAAACGCTTCTTCTGCTCTTCATTGCCGAATTCGAGCAGGGCCGGGCCGAACATCCACAGGCCGAATGAAAAGAGCGCAGGGCGCGCCCTTATCCGGCGCAATTCTTCCTGCAGCACGCGGTTCTGGTCCTTGTTGAGCCCACCGCCACCATAGGCAGCCGGCCATTCCGGGGCCGTCCAGCCTTTTTCACCCATCCGTTCCAGCCAGATCTTTGAGTCCGGATTGACGAATTCCCCCTTCCTGCCGCCCCAGACAATTTCATCGTCTTTCATTGGCGTGCGCATCGAAGGCGGACAGTTCGCCTCCAACCAGTCACGCACTTCGGCGCGGAACGCGTCCAGATCTTCGGTGACGTCATAGGCCATGGCGGCGGCTCCTCAATTGTCAGGCATTGTATCTGGAGTGATCCTAGTTCTCCATCGCAGGCTCGCCAAGCCTGACGCCGGGTAAAATTGGCCGTGCGGGCTTGAGGGGCGGTGGAGCACATGATGCGTCTTCGCCCAGACGTGCGGCGTGTGGCAGAGCCCATGGATTGGGCGGGCCATGGCGACGGATTGCAGCGGCCCGTAAAGCGACGATGTGAGTGCGACCAGGACCTTGACCGCAGGTGGCCTGCCCGGCGCGGCGAGGCCAGCGCCGATACCGGAGGCATAGGATTGCAGCATCAGGCCCTCCCCAACGGCCCCGGCGTCCGCCGTATGGACACAAAGCCTGCGAGGCCGATCACCCTGATCGAGTTGCGCGGCCGCCGCATCAGGTCGCGCCAGATCTGCGGGAAGCCCCAGAGCCAGCGCAATCGCTGAGCCGGCCATACGCCAAACTGGGGTGGCGGCGCCTCAAGTGTCGGTGGCGAGATCATGCCGCCTCGTCCGCCGCAAACATGTCCGGCTCCGGCAGGGCCACATTCCTTGCCGGGATGACGCATCTTGCTCGAATGAAGAGAACCCATCCGCAGCCATGTGGCTGGAAACGGTCTGTGGATAAGTTCAGCGACAAACCAGAAGCAGACGTCGCTTCGGTCTCCGAACATTCGTCAAAGAAATCGCTCCGGGCGAATTTTGATGCAGAAAAAGCTTGAGCGTCTGCAAGGATGTTCTATATTTGTTCCATGACTGACTTGCATGTTGTCTGGTTCAAGCGCGACCTCCGGGTCCATGATCATGCGCCACTTCTTGCCGCGATGGCTAGCGGCGCACCCGTGCTGCCGCTCTATATTTTCGAACCTGATTTCTGGGCGCAGGCCGAACATTCCCGGCGGCAGTTCGATTTCCTGATGGAAAGCCTCCAGAGCCTCGACGAAGCATTGAAGGCACGCGGTTCGGCATTGTGCCTGCGCGTTGGCAACGCAGCAGAAGTGTTTGCAGGGCTTCACAGGCGCCATGGTCTTGCGGCGATCCACGCGCATGAGGAAACCGGCTCACAATGGACCTATGACCGTGATCGCACGGTGCAGCGTTGGGCCCTCAAGGCAGGTGTCGCATTCCGAGAGCAGCCGCAGAACGGCGTTGTCAGGCGGCATAATGACGTTGAGGCCTGGAAGCGACACTGGGAAGCCTTCATGAGCCTTCCCCGCGCGAAGGCGCCTGAAAGTCTCCCCCCTCCGGACGTGCCGCCTGGTGAATGGCCCATCGCTGAAGACTTTGGTCTGCCGCAAGATCGCTGTCCCGGCCGCCAGCCCGGAGGCCGGGCCGAAGGCGTTGAACTTCTCCGGTCTTTCCTTGCGGCGCGCGGCCGGCGCTATCGCACCGACATGGCGAGCCCCCAGGCCGCCACCGGCGCGTGCTCGCGCCTGTCACCGCATTTCGCATTCGGCACCGTATCGATCCGGGAAGCCTGTCAGGGCGTAATGCGCGCACGGACCGATCTGGAACTTGACGGCGACTCCACCTTTGCCGCGTCGCTGGACGCGTTTCTCTCACGCCTCCAGTGGCACTGCAACGACATGCAGAAATTCGAAAACCAGACCTCGCTGAGTGGACGCAACCTGCTGGGTGAGCCTGATGTGCAGCGCGATGTGTTGTCAGACGGTGACCCGCGTCTTGAAGCATGGATCAATGGCCGCACGGGCTTTCCCTTCCTCGACGCGTGCATGCGTTCGCTCAACCAGACCGGTTGGCTTAATCATCGCGCACGCGCCATGGTCATGGCTTTTGCTTCGCAGCATCTCTGGATGGACTGGCGTCATCCCGCCGCACGCCTCGCGGCCCTGTTCACCGATTTTGAACCGGCGATTCATTATCCCCAGGCGCAGTTGCAATCGGGCGCGTCCGGATCGGCGATCCCGCGAATCTATAATCCCGTGAAGCAATCGCTCGACCATGATCGCGACGGCACGTTCATTCGGCGCTGGGTGCCGGAATTGGCCACGCTGCCGACGGCCCACATTCATGCGCCATGGGACGCGCCCAAGGCTGAACTGGCCGATGCCGGTATTGTTCTGGGGCAGACCTATCCGATGCGCATTGTCGATCACATGGCGGCGGCCCGGGAAGCCCGGGACCGAATCTATTCGGGCAGGGCCACCACGCTCCGGTCCCACGATGCCATGCCGGAAGCGCCCCGCTCCCGCCGCTCAAACCCGGTCAGGAAACAGAAACCGGCCGCTCCGCGCCAACTCGCCTTTGACCTTCGCCTGCCCGACATGGCGGATTCGGGGCGCGCCCCGTCAGCCTGAACAGAATCAGGCCTGACGTTTTTCATCATGAATCGGATTTAACGGGCCTTGTACCGGGACACAGTGCTACCATATCGAAAAACAACGAGGCATAAGTCCCGGATTTATCTCATTTTTATTTTTTTTCGATAAATTATTATTGCTTTTCGATAATTATCACCCTATCTTGTTTGTGTCGACGGCGGAATGGTTCGCCCAAGACATTCAGACCAAGCAAGAAGGACTAGAAGAACATGCCCCCCCGCGCCCGTCTCAACGACATCGAAACCCCTGCCCCTGCCGCCAAGATGGCTCATGCCATCCTGACCGGCGCGGCAACCGCCCGGTCCATGCCGGCCAATGATGTCAGCCTCGGGGGACGACCTGCCTTGCTGGTCCGCCGCCGCCGCCGCTTCGCACGCCGCGACGCCCGCTGATCGTCAGCGTCCAACCGGCGCTGCGCCCCTGCCCCTCGGGGCGCGGCGCCGGTTTTCTTCCCGAGCATTCAAAAGGATCAGAAAGATGAAACGCCCCCTTATTGCCGCCGCCCTGGTTGCCTCCCTCCTCACCGCTCCGGCGCTTGCAGCGAGCGATGACTTCCAGATGGCTGTCACGTTTGACAGCACCGCAGCTGAAACGCCTGAAGGCGCGCCGGCAGAATACACCAAGATTCGGGACGAGGTCGCCAAGCGCTGCGCCGCTGAACATGCAAACTTCCAGGTCGGACAGGATCTGGCCACCTCGCTTTGCACAGCACAGACAATGAGCAAGGCCATAAGCGCGATCGACATTCCCGCGCTTACGGATGTTCACGCTGCCAGAACGGCTGGCTGAACACACCAGAAGCCGCACTCTCCGGCGACACTGCCTCTCCCCTGACCCTGCTCGCCTGCGGCTTCCGACGCCATCCTGCTTTTCTCCAATGGCAGGGTGGCGTCCTCTTTTCGGAGTATCTTCAGGCCGTACCGGCTTCCCGGTAGTCCCTCGCCCGCAGGACATCGGCCAGCCGGAAATGTACCGGCAGGAATGCGCCCTCTTCATCAGCCTCGAACAGGGCAGCGCATGACGTCGGAAATTTCTCCAGCAGCCGCTCCGAACTCGTGAAATCGCTGCTACCGCCGTCCCGCAGGATGTTCAGCGCAAAGTCGTGCAGGCCCGGATTGTGTCCGATTACCATCAAGGTTGACGCGCTGTCATTCTGCCGCACGGCATCGGCGATGCCGCGAACGCCTGACAGATACAGCGACTCCATGGGCCGCACGCGTTCCCCTTCAACCACTTTGGCGACCTCCGAACAGGTTTCGCGCGCCCGCCGGGCCGTTGACACGAGGATGCGTGCCGGACTCCAGCCCTGCGCGACGATTTCCTCGGCAATGCGACGGGCATCCACATGCCCCTGCTCGGTCAGCGCGCGGCCGAAATCGTCGATACCCTCGGTCCAGGCCTCGGTCTTGGCATGACGCATCAGGATCAGGCGTTTCATGGGCGCTTTTTGCTCGCTTTGCCGGGACCATTAGAAAAACTGATCGACACCTTCAGGTGCCGCGCATTGGTTATGCTGTTCTTAGGCACCATTTTCGATCCAGAAATCAAGTGATAGGAGTTTGAATAATGAGCCTTCTGATTGGCGATGTAGCCCCCGACTTTGAAGCAGACACCACGGAAGGCCGGATCAAGTTTCACGAGTGGGCCGGGAAGGACTGGGTTGTCTTCTTCTCGCATCCGGCCGACTTCACCCCGGTTTGCACGACCGAGCTTGGTTATACGGCAAAGCTGAAAGACGAATTTGCCAGGCGCGGGGCCAAGGCGCTGGTTGTATCCGTCGACAGTGTCGAGGATCACAAGCGCTGGATCAAGGATATCGAAGAGACCCAGAATGCCAGCGTGCAGTTCCCGATCATTGCCGATACCGAGCGCAAGGTGGCAACCCTGTACAACATGATCCATCCGAACGCCGATGCGAAAGTCACCGTTCGTGCCGTCTATGTCATTGATCCGGACAAAAAAATCCGCGCCTCAATCGTCTATCCGCCGAGCGCGGGCCGCAATTTCGACGAGGTCCTGCGCCTGATCGACAGCCTGCAACTGACCGACAATTACAAAGTGGCCACGCCGGTGAACTGGCGCGATGGCGAAGACGTCATCATCGTGCCCTCGCTGACGGATCCCGATGAGATCAAACGTCTGTTCCCGAAAGGCTACACGGCGGTGAAGCCCTATCTGAGGTACACGCCCCAGCCCGGCAAATAGCGCCCGCTTCAGCCCCCCACCCGCAATACCCTGGCATTCCCGTCACTCGCCCTTTGGGACGTGACGGGATTTTCATTTTTGCTGCCGGGTTTGGCGTTGACTCCGGCCCGTCACAACCGATAGATCAAAACGGGAACGGAGTGATGATAATGGCCGGGAAACTGACGCTTTACACACACCCGATGTCGCGTGGACGCATTGCCCGCTGGATGCTGGAAGAGACCGGCGCAGAGTATGACACCCGCATCATCAGCTATGACGATGGCATGCGATCACCGGAATATCTCGCGATCAATCCGATGGGCAAGGTGCCGGCCATCACGCATGGCGACAGGGTCGTCACGGAGTGCGCTGCCATTTGCGCCTACCTTGCGGACACCTTCCCGGAGGCCGGTCTCGCGCCAGGACCTGACGAACGCGCCGACTATTACCGGTGGCTGTTCTTCGCGGCAGGCCCTGTCGAAGCAGCGGTCTCCAACAGGTCGCTCGGCATCGACATTCCCGAGGACAAGAAACGGATGATTGGCTATGGCGACTTCGACCTGATGCACGCCACGCTGATTTCAGCCGTCACGGGCCGGGACTTTGTGTGCGGCGACAGGTTTACCGCCGCCGACGTCTATGTCGGGTCGCAGATCGGCTGGGGACTGCAATTCGGCTCCATCCCGGCCAGTCCGGAACTCTCCGCGTATTCCGAACGCGTCTACGCGCGCGAGGCCTTCAAACGGGCGTCGGCCAAGGATGATGCTGCAATGGCCGAAGCGGGCTGACTTCACCCCTCGCCACCCTCCCACGGCCACCCGGCATCCGGTCCTCCATCACTTTCCAAGCGTGACCGCCACCTTGACGGGCCCGCAGACCTCGCCGCTAGTGGCGCAAAAAGGCGGGAGGACAGGATGGGCAAGATAACACGACGTGCCGTGCTGGGCGCGGGGGCCGCGCTTGTGGCAGGGACGGCCTATGGCGTCCATTCACTGCGCAAGCGGCCACGAGCCGCCCCGCTTGGATTTGACCTCAGCGCAGAAGAGCGCGCCCGCGGCACTGCTTTCCTGAAGGCCCATCCTGCCGTGGATGCCCATGCCCATCCCGGACAGACATTCGTGCGGGGTGCCAGCGGCCTGCCGCCCTTGCTGCAGGTCTATTCTGCCAAGGGCACTTTCGAGGGTCGCACCGTGAGCGACATGGTGGAAGGGGGGCTTGCCGCAGCCAGTTTCGCTGCTGTGGCCGATTTCAACGTGCTTGACCTGTCAAGGGAAGCGGGGCTCGTCGAGCGACGCTCCTTCGATGAAGGCGAAGCCTGGGCGAGCTACAAGATTCAGATCACCAATCTGAAAAAGCTGGCGAGCGACGGACTCGTGACACCCTTGTCGGCGCCGGGCGAAATTGGCGCCGTAAGGGCGACCGGCCGTCCGGGCGCGATCTGGACCGTCGAAGGCGCAGATTTCCTGGGCGGCTCCAGCGAGCGGCTGCAGGAAGCCCATGCCGATGGTGTGCGCTCGATCACGCTGGTGCACTATCGCGCCAATGAGATCAGCACCCCGATGACGGACGCAGGCGATGACAGCACGCTTTCACCCGCAGGCGAATCCATCGTGCGCGAAATGAACAGGCTCGGCATGCTGATCGACCTCGCCCACATGCCGGAGACCGCTGCGCGCCGCGTACTGGCGGTCACGGACAGGCCAGTCATGTTCTCGCACACCCACATCAACACCACCGACATGCGCCATCCCCGCTTCATTTCCGCAGACCTGGCCCGGGAAGTCGCCGCGACCGGCGGGCTGATCGGCGCCTGGCCGAGCGGGATCGGCATCAGCGACCTGGCAGGTTATGCTGACCGCATCTTCCAGCTGACCGAGGCCGTTGGCATCAATCATGTCTGCATGGGCACCGACATGGATGGCAATTACAAGCCGGTCTTCGACGACTACCGCCGCCTGCCGGAACTCGCGGGCCTGCTGCTAAAGCGCGGCATGGGCGAGCCGGAAGCAGCGCAGTTCTTCGGCGGCAACCTGCTGCGCGTCTGGCAGCAGGGCAGTGTCGCCGGAAGCCAGTGACGTGCGAGCGAAGACCGGGCCTTGTGCGGACGGCTGAAACGTCCTCTTGAGTCCCGTCCCCGAAGCAGGCAAAGAGCATTCCCATGACAGACACACTTCCAGACCGCCTGAGCGTCAATCCGAAAAGCCCTTACTATGACGAGGCCCTGCTGCTGCGCGGCGTTGGTGTACGTTTCAAGGGCGAAGAGAAAACCAATGTCGAGGAGTACTGCGTCTCCGAAGGCTGGATTCGCGTCTCCGCCGGCAAGGCCGTCGACCGCAAGGGCAATCCCCTGACAATGCTGCTCAAAGGTCCGGTCGAAGTCTGGATCAAGGACGACCAGGCCGAAGGCTGAAGCGCTAGAGCGCCAGCTCCATCTTGCCGTTCACAAGCCGTGTATAGTCATCCACCAAGGCGTGGCTGATTTCAGCAGGCTTGTAGACATGCGCGCCGATCTCCGCGACCGGTGTGATCTCGGCGGCGCTGCCCGTGATGAAACATTCCGAAAAGCTCGCCAGCTCGTCCGGCATGATCGCCCGCTCGACGACTTCGATCTGGCGGGCCCTGGCAAGCTTGATCGCTGTCTGGCGCGTCAGCCCGTTGAGGAAGCAGTCAGGCGTCGGCGTATGCAGGACGTTATCGCGCACGAAGAAGATGTTTGCGCCTGTGGCTTCGGCAATCTGCCCCCGGTAATCGAGCATCAGCGCATCAGCATAGCCCGCCTTTTCGGCTGCATGCTTGGACAGCGTGCAGATCATGTAAAGGCCAGCCGCCTTGGCGTGGCATGGCGCAGTGTCGGGGGCCGGGCGGCGCCACTCGGCATGCGTCATCCGGATGCCCTTCATCTTGTCGGCAAAATAGTCACCCCAGGCCCAGACGGCCACCGCCAGGTGGATCGTGTTGTTCTGCGCCGAAACGCCCATCATCTCCGATCCGCGCCAGGCGATGGCACGAACATAGGCGCTGTCCAGCCCGGACTTTGCCAGGGCTTCCCGCTTGGCCTCTTCCAGCTGTTCAACCGTGAACGGGATCTCGAAGCCCATGATGCGGGCGGAATTGTGCAGGCGTTGCGAGTGGTCGAGCGAACGGAAAATCTTGCCGCCATAGGCGCGCTCGCCTTCGAACACGGCAGAGGCATAGTGCAGCGCATGGGTCAGGATGTGGACCTTGCTGTCACGCCAGGCGACGAATTCGCCGTCCATCCAGATGTACCCGTCGCGGTCGTCATAAGGGATACTTGCCATGGATTTCAGCGCTCCTCGCTTGCACTTTTTATGTATTCGCGTTCATTTCAGACTATGGCCCCTGACGTCAACCTGAACAGACCATTCGATCCGCGCCTTTTCCTGATGGATCAGGAACTTGATCGCGGCGTCGGCCTGCTGCTGGCGGGTGGGCGCGAACTCATGTCTGCCGCAGAATCAGCCCGCAGGAAAGCAGGGCTGAGCAAGCCAGAAATGCAAATTCTCATATCGATCCGCTATGAGCCGGGCCGCACAGTCAGTGAGATGCGCGAAGCGCTGGGCATGACGGTCCCCACTTTTGCACGCCTGATCGGCGGGCTCGACGCGCGCGGCCTGATCGAGCGCGAACGCGAAGAACGGGACGGCCGCCGCCGCACACTGGTCCTGTCTGACGCCGGGGTCACCCTGACCACCCCGATTGCCATTGTCCTGCGCGAACGCCTGCGCCTCGCCTTCCGGGCGGCAGGCCCGGACTCTGTGGCTGGCATGCGGCTCGCACTCGAGGCGCTGTCCAGGTGAGATGGCCATGAAGGATCCTGCCCACATTCTCGTTGTCGATGATGATGACCGCATCCGGGACCTGCTGAAACGGTTCCTGGCGCGCGAAGGCTACCGGGTCACGACGGCAAGCGATGCCGTCTCGGCACGCCGCATGTTTTCAAGTATGGAGTTCGATCTCGCGATACTTGACGTCATGATGCCCGGTGAAGACGGTCTCTCCCTGCTGGCCGGCATGCGGGAAGGACGGCAGAAGGAGACGCCCGTCATGCTTCTGACTGCGCGCGACCAGGCGAGTGACCGCATTGCAGGCCTGCGCACCGGTGCGGACGACTATCTGCCAAAGCCATTTGAGCCTGAAGAACTGGCCCTGCGCTGCGCGGCCATCCTGCGCCGGTCGCAAAAGGACACGCCGCCCGAAGAGGTCGAAATGTCCGGCCTTGTGTTCAACGCCGCCCGCGGCGAATTGCGCGAGGGCGACAAGCGCATCCGCCTGACGGATGCGGAACTGCAATTATTGACCGTACTTGCGGCGAAAGCCGGCGAACCCGTTGAACGGGAAGACCTTGCTGCGCTCACATCTGCCGGCATGGAACGCTCGGTCGACGTCCAGGTCACCCGGCTGCGCCGCAAGATAGAGCCCAACCCGCGTGAACCCATCCATATCCAGACCGTGCGAGGCGTTGGCTATCGCCTGATGCCGGATTGAGACGTCGCATGTTTCGCCTGAGGGATATAACGCCGCGCGGGCTCTATGCGCGCAGCCTGCTTCTGGTCGTGGCCCCGGTCGTGCTGATCCTCGCGCTGATGACCTGGTACTATTACAACAGCCATCTCGCCGAGGTGAACCGCAAGCTGGCCCAGTCGATTGCCCGGGACGCGGCGCTGATCCAGTCCTATTGCGACGAACGCCCTGACACGCCCATCACGCGCGAACGGCTCGAAGGCGACCTCGACGTGACGTTCGAATGCGACCATGTCGATCCGGAGACAGGCGCCCTGGAACTGACGCGCACATTCGCCTATGGCCGAACCCTGCGCGAGGAGCTCGAAACGCGGCTGGGCGTGCCGGTCGATGTCAGCATCGACCCCGCGACGATGCTCCATTTCCGCTTCCCTTCCGGCAGCGATACCGTGGAAATTCTCATCGAGCGCAAACGCGCCCTGACAGTGAACTCCCACTTCTTCATCGTCTGGGTGATCGCATCGTCCCTGCTGATGCTCGCCCTCGCGGTCGCCTTCCTCAACCAGCAGGTCCGCTCGATCCTGCGCCTCTCGGACGCCGCCCGCGCCTTTGGGCGGGGACGCGATGCCCCGGACTTCCGACCGTCCGGGGCCACCGAGGTGCGCGATGCGGCCCGCGCGCTGCTCGACATGAAGAGCCGCCTGACAGCATTTGCCGACCAGCGCACGGCGATGCTGGCCGGCGTCAGTCACGACTTGCGCACACCGCTTACGCGCCTCAAACTCTCTCTCGCCATGATGGAGCCGACCGAGGATCTCCGTGCCGCCCAGTCGGACCTGGATGATATGGCCATGATGCTGGACGAATACCTGACCTTCGCCCGCGGTGAGGAAGGAGACGAGGCCATCTCGCTGGACCTTTCCGATCTCGTCCGCGAAGCGGCCTCAGGGTTTGGCGCGCATGTCGCCGTCGCAGGTCCGAATGCCATGCGCGTGACAGGACGCCCCCTCGCCCTCAAGCGGGCGATCAACAACCTGATCTCGAACGCCGTCAAATACGCAACGGATATCCGGGTCACCCTGGTCGACGGGCCCCATGCCGCAGAAGTCCACGTTGACGATAACGGCCCCGGCATTGCCCCCGAGCGCCGCGAGGAGGCGTTCCGCCCGTTCTCCCGGCTCGATGAAGCGCGAACCCAGAACGCATCGGGAACCGGACTGGGACTGACCCTTGCGCGCGACACGGCAAGGGCGCATGGAGGGGACCTGCGCCTGTCGGACAGTGTCCTCGGGGGTTTGCGTGCGAGCCTGCGCCTGCCTCACTAGCCGGAACACATTCCAAGACGGCACCTCATTTCCTCTACCTTGTAACCGGAGAGCCCATGTCGACCTCAGCTGCCAAACTGATCATCCGCAACGCGACACCTGCCGATGCAGGTGCGATGATCAGCCTGTCGGAACGCATCTACGGCCCCGGCATGGGCTATACGCGCGACAACCTGCTCGGACATATCAACCGCTTCCCTGAGGGTCAGTTCGTCGCCGAATACGAGGGCAGGATTGTCGGCCATTGCGCCACATTCATGATCAATTCCGACATCGCCTTCGCGCCGCATACCTGGGACGAAATCACCGGTGTAGGGTTCGCCGCGCGGCATGATCCGGAAGGCGATGTGCTCTACGGCATGGACGTGGGTGTCGACCCGGAATTCCGCCGCCTGCGGATTGGCCAGCGCTTCTACCGGGTTCGCCAGGAACTGTGCCAGTACCTCGAACTGAAGGGTATCGTGTTTGGCGGCCGCATGCCCGGCTATGCGAGGCGCGCCAAGGAATATCCGGACCCGGCCGATTATGTGGCGGCAGTGGTCGGGTCGAAACTGAAGGATCAGGTGATAACTTTCCAGCTCCGCCAGGGGTTCGAACCAATCGGCGTGCTGAAAAACTATCTCGACGGCGATGCCGCCTCGATGAACCATGCCACGCACATGTTCTGGAAAAACCCGCTGGCGCAGGAGGAGATCAAGGCCAAACCAAGCCTCGGAGGCACTCATCTGCCTGAAAGCGTCCGCATAACTACGGTCCAGTTCCAGATGCGGAAAATCCAGGCCATCAGCGAGTTCGAGGCCCAGGTCGAATATTTTGTCGATATCGCATCTGACTATCGCTCGGATTTTGTCGTCTTCCCGGAACTCTTCACACTGCAATTGCTGTCGCTGGAGAAAACGCCGCTGGCGCCGATCGACGCCATCGAGAAGATTTCCGAATATACACCGCGCTTCATCGAATTCATGGAGAAGCTGGCGGTCTCCTACAATATCAATATTGTTGGCGGGTCGCACCCGAGCAAGATGGAGAATGGCGACATTCTCAACATCTCATATGTCTTCCTGCGCGACGGATCTGTTCACACACAGCAGAAGCTTCATCCCACGCCGTCCGAGCGCCGCTGGTGGAATATCCAGGGCGGCAAGGGCAACACCGTGATCCAGACCGATTGTGGCCCGATCGGGGTGATGATCTGCTATGACAGCGAATTCCCGGAACAGGCCCGCCACCTCGTCGATCAGGGCGCACTCCTCCTCTTCGTACCCTTCTGCACGGATGAGCGCCGCGGATACCTGCGCGTGCGCTATTGCTGCCAGGCCCGCGCAGTCGAAAACCAGTGCTATGTCGTCATGTCCGGTGTCGTGGGCAATTTGCCCAATGTCGAAAACATGGACATCCACTACGCTGAAAGCTGCATCCTCACGCCGTCAGACTTTCCGTTTTCGCGCGATGGTATCGCGGCCGACACACCGGCCAACACCGAAACAGTTGCCCTCGCAGACCTGTCCCTCTCCGACCTGCTGACCGCGCGCCAGTCCGGCGCGGTGCAGAACCTCAAGGACAGGCGTTTCGACCTGTACCAGGTCGCGTGGACCAAGGGCAGCTGACGCTGAGGAAGCCAGGGAATTGCCGCTACGGACAGCGGTTTTACACTCCCTACATGTTTTCGGCCTAGTCTGCCGGGAGGGTGACGCTTGGACCAACAGAATGACCGAAACTGCACTGACGCTGTCTGATACGGATTGGCGCTCCCTGGACAGATTGCAGGTCGGATTCACGGTCTTTCGTCCCGATTTGAGCCTTCTGTTTGCGAACAGGACTGCACGGTCCCACTGGCCGATCATGTATTCCAGCCTGGATGACGGCGCCTCTCTGTTCGATGCCGTAGGCCTGCAGATGCGAAGCGTGTTCCCGCGCATCAATGAGGCCACTTTCCAGGTCCGCCAGTCGCTGGTGATGGATGCAATCCGCAAGTGTAGCGAACTTGACATGGTCACGGCGACCGGGCGGCACGTGGTCGCGACCTATTCCCGACTCGACGATGACCTCGTGGTCGGTATCGCTCATGACGTCACCGACCTGGTGAAACGGGAAGTCTCGCTGAAAGACGCCCGCCGGGATGCGGTAACTGCCAGCGAAGCAAAGTCCGAATTCCTTGCCACGATGAGCCACGAGATACGCACGCCGCTGAACGGGGTCATCGGGATGTCGGAAGCCTTGCAGCACAGGCAGTTGGGCGCCGCCGAAAAGGAAATGGTCGACACGATCGTGGACAGTTCCCACACCATGCTTGTGCTGCTCAACGATATCCTCGACCTGTCGAAGATCGAGGCAGGTCGCCTCGACATCAATCCGGTTGTGGAAAACGTTCGTGAGCGCATATGCTGGCTCAAGCGTACCTATGCGCCCATTGCGCGCAAGAAAGGCCTCTCGCTCGAGGTCGCTTTCGATCCCAGGCTTCCGGAATATCTGGCCTTCGATGCGACACGTGCGCGCCAGTGTATCGACAATCTGGTGTTCAACGCGCTCAAGTTCACATCCAGAGGTGGTGTGACAATCGCCGTGATGGCCGGCGACATGTCCCGGGACGGTCGCATCACCCTCACCGTGCACGTCTGCGATACAGGCATCGGCATCGCGCCTGAACAGCGCGAGCGCATGTTCAACACGTTTGAACAGGCCGACGGATCCACCAGCCAGCGCTTTGGGGGATCGGGCCTCGGACTCGCGATTTCACGCAAGCTTGCGCGCCTGATGGGTGGCGACATCACATGCACCAGCAAACCGGGTGAAGGATCCGTCTTCTCGCTTTCCTTCGAAACACGTCTCGCTGAGGAGCCGAAAGACGGCCCTGCTTCATTGAGGGTCGGTCCCCTGCGCGAGACCTTTTCGCTCAAGGGAATTCGCGCGCTTGTCGTTGATGACAATGAGATCAATTTGCGGGTCGCACGCGCAGCGCTTGAACCTCTTGGGGTCGAGGTCACGGAGGCCACCAGCGGACGACAGGCGCTCATCACGCTTTCCAGGACGGAGATCGATATCGTGCTTCTCGATTCCCACATGCCGGGCATGGATGGACCGGAAACCCTGAAACACATCCGCCAGAGCGGCATGCCCTGGTCCATCGTACCCGTTATCGCAGTCACCGCTGACGCCATGGCAGGCGACCGGACGAAATACCTCGCGATGGGGATGGACGAATACATCGCCAAGCCGATACTCGAGCGCGAACTCATGACCGCGCTATCGCGTATCAAGAGCAGACTGCGCACACGATCCAGCCGCCGCTCTCCAGCCTTCAGCGACACTTTCCTCGACGTATCAACCGCAGCCAATCTTCAAAAACTGCTGCAGACCAACTGATCCGGGCTGAGCCACGGGCCATCAGCTGAGTCTGGCCGCAAGCGCGTCCATGAACGTCGCCAGTTCCACATCCTTCTCCGACACGCCATCCACATCATGCGTTGTCAGGGTCACCTCGACCTTGTTGTAGACGTTGAACCATTCGGGATGATGATCCATCGCCTCGGCCTTGAGCGCCACCGATGACATGAACCCCCACGCCGTCTTGAAGTCGGAAAACCTGAACGTCTTCTTCATGATGTCACGCTCGCCAGTCCCGGCTGCCCAGCCGTCCACTTTTTTGAGCGCAGCGCTCGCGCCGATCTTGCCTGCCATTACCTAATCCTCTCCGTCGAGCCCGAGCACGAAATATACCCAGCGACCATCTTCCGCGATTGCGGTTCGCATGCCCGGATACCCTTTCCCGTCGCGTATAAGGGCAATGCCGTCATCGCCGATCAGTTCCCTCAGCCGCTTGCGATCCTGAAACGACATCTTCTCGGGGATCAGGTCTGCCGCATCGCGTGCGGCAAGGTCCGGCCAGACATACCAGCGTTCACCATCCACCTCCCGCACACCCGCCGGCTCATCAAGCAACTGGCGAAGCTTGAGGTTGGGATCAAGGCCGGTGCGCCGCAGCAGGTCCCAGAAATCCCTGTGCGGCTGGCCGCCGAAATTGGAGATGAACCCGTCGCTCGCTTCCGCCATTCGCGACAGGCCGCCCAATGAGCCAGCCCGGGCGTGTCTCAGCAAAGTGTCGCGAGTCTTGCTGACCTCACCGGAAATCTCGACGGGTTCGGGTGCAACAGGGGCCTGTGTCAGGCTCTCTTCCGGAATGGCAGGCGCGGGTTCATCGCCGCCCCGGCTGCATGCGGCGAGGGCAAAGGCCCCGACCGCAAGGAGTACGCTACGCCAGCGCATAGCCGGTCACGGCCTGGAGGTCGCTCAGCAGCTGATCCTCGCCGAGCACCTTGATCGTTGTCATGCCCATCTGGCGTGCCGGCTTCAGGTTGATGCCCAGGTCATCCAGATAGACACACTCTTGCGGTGCCACGTCGAGTGCCTCGCACATCAAGGCATAGATACGCGGGTCCGGCTTGCGAATGCCAAGCTTCGAGCTTTCAATGACATGATCGAACCGGGCAAATACCTTTTCCAGTTCTGCCGCCTTTGCGGCATCATTCGTCATCGAAGCCCCCTTGCCGATTGGCGCATTATTCGTGATGCAGCCGACCTTGCCTTTCGCCTTGCAGGCATCCAGCGCCGCCACGACCCGCGGGCGCAGCGATCCTGACAGCAGGGACAACACGTCGCGGCCGGGCACTTCATGCCCCAGGGCCATCGATTCAGAGCGGAACATCGCATCGAAACCGGCAGCGTCCACTTCGCTACGCTCGAGCAGTGCCCAGGCGTTCTCCAGCGGATTCACTGCATTTACGGAGCGGATAAAGTCCTTTGGCAGGTCATTTTCTTCTTCATATCGCGTGAAGGCATCGAAGGGTGAGGAGGTGAAAACGCCCCCGAAATCCCAGATTACTGCTTTGAACGTTTTTTCCATAGGGCAGCTTTAGCCTTCCTCAAATCGAGTTTCAAACCTTGAACATTGCTTGGCCGTATCTAGGGTGCCCGTCAATGACATCGGAAAAACGCAAAGGAATGGCGATCATGGGCGTGCTTGAAGGCAAAACAGTACTCATCACAGGCGGCGGCAACGGTATCGGGCGCGAAACCGCGCTGCTCGCGGCACGCGAGGGTGCCAAAGTGGTTGTCAATGATCTCGGCGGTGGCCTCACCGGGGGCGACGAGGGCGACGCCGGTCCGGCCGAGAAAGTCGCGACTGAAATCCGCGCAGCGGGCGGCGAGGCGGTGTCAAATTCGGAAAGCGTTACCGACATGCGCGCCGTCGAAGGCATGGTCGAACAGGCCAGGGACACGTTCGGCTCGCTCGACGCGATTATCAACCCGGCCGGCATCCTGCGCGACGGCATGTTCCACAAGATGAGCGAAAATGACTGGGACAGTGTCATCGACGTTCACCTGCGCGGCAGCTTCAATGTCACGCGCGCGGCCATCGAGCTGTTTCGCGAAAAGGAAAACGGCGCCTTCGTGCTGTTTACGTCCACGTCCGGCATCATCGGCAATATTGGCCAGGCCAACTATGCCGCCGCCAAGATGGGCATTGTCGGTCTCTCGCGCATCATCGCCATGGAGGGCGAACGCAAGAATGTCCGCTCCAACGTCATCGCGCCATTCGCCTGGACCCGCATGATCGCCTCCATCCCGGTCAAGGACGAAGCCGGCGCCCAGCGTGTCGAGCGGATCAAGAATTCCATGCGCGCAGACCAGGTGGCCCAACTGGCCGTCGCACTCTGCGCCGACAAGGCCAGGCATGTCAGCGGACAGATTTTCATCGTACGCGGGAATGAAGTGATCCTGTGCGACCAGCCCCGGCCGGTCAAATCGGTCGCCCGCATGGAAGGATGGACACCTGACAGCCTGATCGACAATGCCTTCCCTGCCATGCAGGGCAGCTTTACCGATCTCGGCGCATCGGCCAGCGTCTTCCCTTACGATCCGGTCTAGGCATCAAGGCATCGGCCCGCCCTATAGGGGCGGGTCGTCTGCCGCAGGTTCAGGATCACTCGCGATATCCTCGCGCGGACGCAGGTCCACAGGGCCGGACGGCTCGTCAGGCGCCTGCATTTCAGGCGCCGATGGCAGGTCAGGCGCATCTTCCGGCAGAGTGAGCGGCTCAGGCTCTTCGGTCACTTCCGGCACAGGCCGGGAAAAGGACTCGTCAGCCGCATCGAGCACATCATTCAGCGGATCATCACGCCCGACCTGGGGTTCAGGGCCGGCCTCCTCCGGCAGCGGCGCCGGTTCAGGCGGCAGGTCCGGCATGACCTCTGGCGGTGGCGGCGCCGGAGCGCCCTTCACAGGCGGCAGCGGCGCGGGGCGCTTGTCGCCGAACACGCACGCATCCAGCCCCTGATTGCGCACGACGCGCATGCGCGCCTGCAAGGTGCCGGCACGGCTGGAGACATAAGGCCCTGGCGGATCAATACGCCACTTGTTCGGGCTGGGCAGCACGGCCGCCAGCAGGGCTGCTTCGCGTTCGGTCAATGCCGCCGCGGATTTGCCAAAGCGCGCCTGCGCAGCAGCCTCCGCTCCGAAAATGCCATCCCCCCATTCGGCGACATTGAGATAGACTTCCATCACGCGCCGCTTGCCCCAGGCATAGTCAATGAATGTAGCCATCCACATGTCACCGGCCTTGCGCGGCGCGCCGCCCCCGTTCCAGAAGAACACGTTCTTGGCGGTCTGCTGGGTGATGGTGGATGCGCCGCGGGCTTTCTTGCCGCGCTGGTATTCGTCAATCGCCTTCTCGATTGCCTCCGGATCAATGCCATGATGCCCGCAAAAGCGCGTATCCTCGGCTGCAATCACAGCGCTGACCAGATGCGGGGACATGTCCTCAAGCGGGGTGAGGTTCCGGCGGATCGTCTCGCCGCCCGCCGCCCGCTGCACCATCAGGATTGTGCCGGGCACCGGCAGGAAGATCAGCGCAGCCGCATACAGGTGCACGGCCACGAAGAGGCCTGCGATCAGCTTCACCAGCCGCCCGAGCCACACGCGTACAGGTCCCTTGCCGCCCGCTCCACCCGTCATGCTGCTTCGTCCCATTCCGCCATAACGCCCGGATCAAGCTCGCGATCCCGGCGCCCCGACTTCTCTGTCTGAAATCTGTCAGGATCAAGACGGCTCAGCGCCCATATCGCCGCCCCGCGCACTTCCGGCGCACTGTCGTCGAGCAGGCGCAGAAGCGGTGGGACAAGCTGGCTGTTACCCGAATTGCCGATGGCAATGCAGACATTGCGCACAAACCGGTCGCGGCCGCTGCGCTTGACCGGCGAACCGGAAAACACGTCACGGAACGTGGCATCGTCCAGGGCTGCCAGCTCATCGAGGCCGGGCGCTTTCAGTTCGGCTCGCGCATGCAACCCTGACTCCGAGGCAGACGCCGCAAACTTGTTCCATGGGCATACCGCCAGGCAATCGTCGCAGCCGTAAATCCGGTTGCCCATCGCCTCGCGGAATTCCCGCGGGATGGGGCCGGCATGCTCGATGGTCAGGTAGGAAATGCACCGGCGCGCATCGAGCTGGTAAGGCGCGGGAAAGGCATTGGTGGGGCAGATATCGAGGCAAGCCCGGCAGGACCCGCAATGGTCGGTTTCCGCCACATCCGGAACCAGTTCAGCTTCGGTCAGCATCACGCCCAGGAAAAACCAGGAACCGAGCTCGCGGCTGACCAGGTTCGTGTGCTTGCCCTGCCAGCCCATACCGGCCTTTGCTGCGAGGGGTTTTTCCATCAGCGGCGCAGTATCAACGAAGACTTTCACCTCCGCGCCCGTCTCCGACACGAAGGCGCGCGCCAGCTGTTTCAGGCGTGACTTCAGCAGGTCATGATAATCCTTTCCCCTGGCATAGACTGAGATATTGCCGAGGCTGCGCTCGGCCAGCATGTCCATCGGATCGTGACCCGGTCCGTAATTCAGCGCCACGACGACAGCCGATTTCGCATCCGCCCACATGGCTGTCGGGGCCCTGCGTCGCTCCAGCGTCGTTTCCATCCATTCCATCTGGCCATGGCGGCCTTCGGAGACAAAGGTCTCCAGCCGCTCGCCTGCCACCCAGGGTTCATCGGCACGGGCGATGCGCACGCTGTCAAAGCCGAGCGAGCGCGCCGCCTCCTTCAGGAAGGCTTCGGGCGAACCGGACAGGGGATCAGAAATCGAGGTCGGCATAATGGGCTACCGGCCGGGTTCCGTCGATCCGGTCGCCCAGCAGCGGGCGGAAACTCGGACGGGACTTGATCCGGCCATACCAGGTCTTCAGGTCCGGAACCGCATCCCATTCGACATCACCGAAATAATCATAGGCAGACAGATGGGCCGCAGCCGAGAGGTCTGCAATCGACAGTGTCCGGCCAGCCAGGTTGCCATTCAGTTCCACCATGGCGTTCAGGAAAGTCAGCCGTCCCCGCAAGGCGTGCGCGCCCCGGCGCAGCTTTTCAGAATCCGGCTGGCGGTCTCGCCGGACCCATTGCATCACACGCTCTGTCAGCAGCTTGTCAGTCACCTCTTCACACCCCGCCTCGACCCAGGCCCAGAGACGCCGCGCCTCTGCGCGCTCATTGCGATCTGCCGGCCACAGCGCCGGTGCCGGCTGAAGCTCTTCCAGCTGTTCGCAGATAGCGCGCGTTCCGCAGGCAAACAGCTTGCCGGCTGGCGTGGCCTCGACCAGGGCGGGCGCGACAGCGCCATGTGCGAGGGCCGCCACATCCGGATGGGGCGCCCAGGGCGTGGATGCATGTGATTCAAATGTTTCGCCTTTCTCGCCGAGAACGAGACGCACCAGCCGTCCGGCTGGATCGAGAGGCCAATGATAGAGCCGTTTCATGATGGCGATCACTCATAGCAGGCTTATCGCGCCTGTTAAGCAAAGCCTTTATACGGCTGCCGTCACCTGCGCTCCGGCCCTGTGTATAACTCGCCAGCCCTTACCGTCCCATGAATTGCCGGACGGCATCGGTCGACAGCGTGAATTTCGCGAACGACCAGTCCTTGCCCTTGGTCAGGGTGCCAAGCGTCGCCACCAGATGACGGCGCGCATCGGTGCGCTCGCTGAGCCAGACATCAACGCCGCCGCTCGCAATCGCTTCCTTCGCGGCGCTTGCCTGCAGGCGCACCAGTTCACCGACCAGACGTCGTCCGGCAACCCGATCCCAATAGCCCGCCCTGGCCAGGCCTTCACGCGCCGATGCCCGCAGGCGATCCAGCCGCAATGAGTCGCCAATGGCATAGAATGCCGATCCTGCCTCAGGCACGTCAACACAGGCCGACTTGGCAAGGTCAATGACGACGAGGCCTTGCGAGAAGTGGCTCATCGCTGCGGTCCACCGTGCCAGCGCTTCGGGCGCACCGCGCTTCACAAAGCCACGCGCCGCCCGCTCTATCCGGGCCGCAGGGAACGGGGAATGCACGGTTGAGAGCGCAGTCTTGAATTCGTTCAGCGGCGCATGGGTCCGGGAGACGGCCTCGCCAACCGACACGCCCGGCATCGACCGCACATACCATGTCGCCGCCTCGCTCATGGCCTGCATGGCCTGGATGCGCATATCCGTTTGCAGGTCTGCGCCGACCTTGTTGTCGAGCGCTTCGACTTCCCGGCAGAAGGATCCGAAATCCAGCACGGCACGCGACGCTTCAAGGCCGCGAACGATGGCCGCGTTCTCATGGTCAGTCATTTCGCGCAGGCGCAGCAACGGCACCGGTCCGGCCATGTCGAGCGTCCGGTTGGCAATCACGGTCGCGATGATTTCCCGCTTCAGCCGGTGATTGAGTATGGCCTTTTCATACGTGTCTATCGGACGTGTGAAGTAAGATTTCAGGACGGTTTCGAAATACGGGTCATCCGGAATATCCGACGCGACCACGTCATCGATCAGCACGATTTTGGTCCAGGCCAGCAGCACGGCGAGCTCGGGCCGCGTCAGCCACTGGCCGGCTTCCTGGCGCACGCGCATCTGCGACGCGCTTGGCAGGCCCTCAAGTGCACGGTTCAGCACCCCGCGCTGTTCAAGATAGACCATCAGGCGCTCAAGGGCGTCATGGTCATTGGCGGCGGTGGATTCGGCCAGCGTCAGCGCGCCTGTCTGGTCGTAGTTGTGGCGCAGAACATGCGCAGCCACGTCATCCGTCATCTCGGCGAGCAGCGCATTACGATCCTTCGCTTTCAGCGATTTCAGGCGAATGGCTTCCGCAGCCAGGATCTTGATGTTGACCTCATGGTCAGAACTGTCGACGCCTGCCGAATTGTCAATCGCATCCGTATTGATCCGCCCGCCGCTTTGCGCGAATTCGATCCGCCCTGCCTGCGTCATGCCGAGATTGGCCCCTTCCCCGATGACTTTCGCCTTCAGGTCGCGCCCATTGACGCGGAACGCATCGCTCGAGCGGTCGCCTGCCTCGGCATGGGTCTCGGTACTGGCCTTCACATAGGTGCCGATGCCGCCGAACCAGAGCAGGTCAGTTTCCGTTTTCAGAAGGGCATGAATCAACTCGTCCGGCGTTACCGCATCTTTCGACAGTCCGGTCAGCGCCTTGACCTCATTGCTCAGACTGATCGACTTGGCCGAGCGCTCGAAGACGCCCCCGCCTTTCGAAATCAGCTTTGTATCATAATCCGCCCATGACGATCCCTGCAGGTCGAACAGGCGCTGGCGCTCGGCAAGATTCGCCTTTGAGTCGCCAGGATTGGGATCGAGGAAGATATGCATATGGTTGAATGCCGCCACCAGCCGGGTTTCGGGCGATAGCAGCATGCCATTGCCGAACACGTCACCGCTCATGTCACCGACGCCGATGACGGTGAAAGGCTGGGTCTGGATATCCTTACCCAGTTCGCGGAAGTGGCGCTTGACCGCCTCCCACGCACCGCGTGCCGTAATGCCCATCTTCTTGTGGTCATAACCAACTGATCCGCCGGACGCGAACGCGTCACCCAGCCAGAACCCGTGTGCCTCGCTTATGGCATTGGCCGTGTCGGAAAAGGTCGCCGTGCCCTTGTCGGCAGCAACCACAAGATAAGGGTCTTCGCCGTCCCAGATGACCGTATTGTCCGGGTGGATCACCTTCGCGCCATCAAGGTTGTCCGTCACGCCGAGCAGCGCCGTGATGAACTGCTTGTAGGCGTCGCGGCCGCTTTCAAACCACGCATTGCGGTTCGACCGGTCCGCCAGCTGCTTCGGGAAAAATCCTCCCTTGGACCCCACCGGCACGATAACCGCATTCTTGACCTGCTGGGCCTTCACAAGGCCCAGGACCTCGGTACGGTAGTCCGATGGGCGGTCAGACCAGCGCAGTCCGCCGCGGGCGACCGGTCCAAATCTCAGGTGAACACCGTCGACCTGCGGGCTCGACATGAAGATTTCCCGATAGGGTTTTGGCTCTGGCAAGTCTTCCAGCTCGCGGCTGGCCACCTTTATACTGATGAATGGGCGGGGATGACCATTTTCATCAACCTGGTAAAAGTTCGTCCGCTGCACCGCGCCAATCAAGTCCGTCAGCCGCCGGAGGATCTGGTCGTCAGCCAGGGCTGCAACATCGCGCAAAGCGGTTTCAATGTCGGTGCGGATATACTCCGCTGCTGCGCGCCGCGCATCCAGTGTGGCGTGGGCAGCCGGATCAAATTTCGCCGCAAAGAGATCAAGCAGGAGACGGGCGATTTTCGGATGGTTTGCCAACGCACCTTCCTGTACCTCCTGGGGTTGATCGAGGCCGGACTGGCGCCGATAGGCAGACAGTGCGCGCAAGAGGGCCGCTTCGCGCCAGCTCGCACCGGCCGTCAGCACGAGGCGGTTGAAACCGTCATTTTCGGTCAGGCCGCTCCACACGGCAACGAAGGCATCCTCGAAGCCGTGCGCCAGCGTTCCAAGGTCAACCGGTGATCCATCGACGGAACGCATGGACAGCGAATGCACCCAGTAAATCTCCGGCGCGTCCGCCGCAGGCTTTTCAGACGGCCGGATCGGATAGCCCGTCTCGAAATTCACGAACAGGCCCATATGCTCGAACACAGGCACACAGCGTGACAGCGGGATACTGCCCTCCCGGGCATAGATCTTAACGCGGATCTTGTCGGCATCGTCGCCTTGCGCCCGAAAGGCGCGGGCGAGGATGGGCGTGTCAGAATGCAGCCGCGCCATGGCGGTCACATCGCGCAAGGCCTCTTCCGGCGTGAACGCCTCGCGATAGGCCGCATTGAACCCGCCAATAAAGGCGCGCGCGCCTTCGCGGTCGGCGTCGGCCAGCGGGCTTTCCATCAATGCCTGGCGGAACCCCTGGTCCCATGTGCGGGCAAGCTCGGTGATTTCGTTTTCAAGGACGTCCCGGTCCGGCTGAGGGTGATTGCGGTCGAGCGAAATTTCGAAATGAACGCGCGCCATCGGGCCGGTGTCAAAATAGGGCTGGAACTTCACGAGCGATCCTGCAAAGGCGCGCGTCAGAACGTCTGCGATCCGCATGCGAAGCGCCGTGTCATAGGCTTCACGTGGCACGAACACGATGGCCGTGACAAAACGGTCGAACTGGTCGCGGCGCAGGAACAGGCGTGTGCGCGGGCGGCCAACCAGATGCATTGCCCCGATGATCATCGGGGCAAGCATGCGTGAATGGGTCTGGAACAATTCGTCGCGAGGCCAGGTCTCCAGCAGGTTCGCAACGGCTTTCTCCGTATGCCCGCCCGGTGTCGCTCCGGATGCCTCGATCACCTTTTTCACCCGGCGCCGAACGAAGGGAATGGAGCGCGCGGTCTCATCATAGGCCTCGGCCGTGAACAGGCCAAGGAAACGCACCTCGCCATTCACCTTCCCGTCCGCATCATATTTCTTGATGCCGATATAGTCGCATTTGACCCGCCTGTGCACACGGCTGACCAGGGTCGACTTGGCCACGAACATCGGGAACGGCTCAGCCAGCAGGTCGCTGATTTCGGGCGTCAGCACCAGTGGCTCGCTGTCACGCGACAGCACGTTCAACTGCTCGTCACGCAGGATGCCGAGGTTCGATCCGTCGACCATGATCGGCTCTTCGGGCAGCACCCGGCCATTCGCATCTGTCTCGAAATGGTACTCGCGGCAGCCAAGGAAAACGAAATGCTCCTCCAGCAACCATTCCAGAAAGGCGATGGTTTCACGCGTATCGTCATAGGCAAGTGTCTTGAGTTGCGCGATGCCGTCTATTTCCGCCTGCATCCGCGCCTTCATCGGCTCGAAATCACGTACAACTTCACGCACGGACGACAGCGTTTTGCGAACCTCCTGAACCAGCCTCCTGGCTTCGGCATCCGTCACCAGTGGCAAATGAATCTGGATAACCGAAACGCATTGCCCGTCGTCCAGCTTCACGATCGGGTGAAACAGGGTTTTGACTTCGTGTCCCGCAGCGGCGCACTCCGCGAGCAGCGAATCGACCAGGAAAGGCATATCGGGTCCGGCTGCCTCGAGTATGGCGCGCGGCAGCGGTCCGGCCTCACCTTCCGGTTCAATTAGAATCCGGGCGTCCTGCCTGTCCGGTGGGACAGCGCTGGCCCAGGTCCACATGTCCGTTGCCAGACGGCGGATATCGCCTGCTGTCAGACCGGTCAGGTCTTCATTGTTTGATTCCTGTTTGACCTGCTCCAGAACTTGCTGGAGCGGGTCGGTCATGGAGACGGCTGGGGACATTTGAAGTGCTCGCGCGGCAGAGGGGAGACTCAGTCCGGTCTAGCCTGAGCCGTGAGTGCCTTCAATGGTTTGTTGCAAACGAAACCAGTTCGCAAGAGCGCTGGGCTCCGCTTTGAAATAGGCGGGCCCGTCGAACGGGGACGTGTCCGACGGGCCCTACAGGCGTTCCGCAGGCTGGGTGGGGGGACGCACGCGGAGGCCTGATCTCTGTCATTTCGGTTCTCGCTCTGAATAAGCAAGTAGGCCTGATGTTATTGGTACATTACAAATCATGAAGGCTTCGATGACCTGAAGCAGAAACCCTGGGCAATGTTCTATTCGAATTTGGCCGGATGCCACATTTCATTCTGTTTCACCATAATCTTTGGCAGTTGAAACTGCGACGGACTGGCCACCCTTGCCTTGCGGGTTTCCGTCGGCCGACAGCAGGATCGCGATCCACCGGGTTCCGTCCGATTGCGCAAACAGTATCATCATCAGCACAGTCAGAGGTGCTGAAAGGAACATCCCGGGAATGCCCCAGAGCACCCCCCAGATTGCAAGGGCCAGCAATACAATCAGAGCGGACAGGTTGAGCGATTCGCCCATCATTCTGGGCTGGATGAAATTACCGATTGAAAATTGCCAGAAGCTGACAATCCCGAACACAATCGCCGCATAGATATATGTGTCCTGCGGAGAAGCCCCCGGGATCCATGCCGGTACGTCCGGCTGGACGAGCGCGAACAGCGGCGGCACGAGCGCAGCAACGATCGAGCCAACGGTCGGTATATAATTCAGGACGAAGATCAGCGCCGCCAGGAAGAGCGCATTCTGCACGCCCAGCGCGAGCAGCGAAATATAGGTCAACACCGTGATCAGTGCAGAGATGACGGTCTGGGTCCACAAATAGGTCTCGATGCTGCGACGTGCCTCGTCGCCGATCTCCCGCACCTGAGCACGCTTGTCGTGCTCGGGAAAAATGTTGTCCAGCTTCCGCGTCCAGCCCGACTGGGCAATGAACAGGAACGCGACATAGATGAAGATCAGCACCATGTCGCCAGACAGGTCACCCGTCGCGTTGGCAATGGTTGCGAAGAACCGCTGGCCCTGGGCGTTGAACAGGAGATGGGTGAGCGTCGGCGCGTCGCTCATGTTGACCAGGCCATAGGCCTCCCGGATCAGCGCGTTGATCTTCTCCTCGTACTCGGCCGCGTCACGTCCGAATTGTGACATGCCGTGCGCCATCAGGGCGATGAATCCGACAAACCCGCCCAGCACGGTCAGCACCGCTATGGCCCTTGCGCCCCCCCGGCGCATCGTATGCGACCAGTTGTCGATCACTGTCGCAAAGCCTTCCATCACGAGAAACAGGAACACGGCCATGGCAAATGTGGAGAGGATACCGCGGCCAACATAGAGGAAGGCAACGATCACGCCCGTGGCGATGATCCAGATACCGGTTTTGGTTGCGCGATCCATGCTAGCCCTCAAAAGCTGCTGCAGGTTGCGAGCAGCCTGCTTTGGCGTCAAGACGCATCTGTGCCTCTTTTTGCGCTGGGGCGGCCACGTTCAGTCACCCCCTTGCCGAATCCTGCGAAACCACTAGCGTTCGGCCGCAATCAGGGGAGATTTGGCTGGCATGACGGACTCACTATTCATCGGCGGCGCAGACGCAGACGGAACCGGCACGCCAAATGCTGCCCAGGAAATGCTGCTGAAAGTGGCCAACCGTCACGGTCTCGTGGCTGGCGCGACCGGCACGGGCAAGACGGTTACCCTGCAAATCCTCGCTCAGGGCTTTTCCGATGCGGGCGTCCCTGTCTTCTGCGCCGACGTGAAGGGTGACCTGTCCGGTATCTGCGTGCCCGGCAGCGCCGACCACAAGCTGCACGAAAAGCTCGTCGCGCGGGCCGAGCTCATCGGTCTTGCCGAATATGGCTACAATGCTTCGCCCACCATCTTCTGGGATGTCTTCGGTGAGAACGGGCACCCCATCCGCGCCACGATTTCCGAAATGGGCCCGTTGCTCCTGTCGCGCCTGATGGGCCTGACCGATGCGCAGGAAGGCGTGCTCAACATCGCCTTCGAATACGCAGACGATAACAGTCTCCTCCTGCTCGACCTGAAAGACCTGCGCAAACTGCTGGTCCATCTGTCGCAAAAGGAGGTTCGCGACGAGATCAGCCAGGAATACGGCAATGTCGCCGCCGCCTCCCTCGGCGCCGTGCAGCGCAACCTCCTGATGCTCGAACGTGAGGGCGCAGAACATTTCTTCGGCGAACCGGCGCTCGAACTGGCAGACCTGATGGGCACCACGCAGGACGGGCGCGGTTATATCAACGTCCTTGATGCCACAAAGCTGATCAACAGCCCCAAGCTCTATTCCACCTTCCTGCTCTGGCTCCTCTCGGAACTCTTCGAACAGCTTCCCGAAGTTGGCGACCCGGACAAGCCCAAGCTCGTCTTCTTCTTTGACGAAGCCCACCTCCTGTTCAACGATGCGCCACCGGCCCTGCTGCAAAAGGTCGAGCAGGTCGTCCGCCTGATCCGGTCGAAGGGCGTCGGCGTCTTCTTCGTCACCCAGAATCCGCGTGACCTGCCTGAAAGCGTCCTCGCCCAGCTTGGAAACCGGATGCAGCATGCCCTGCGCGCCTATACGCCGGCCGAACGCAAGGGCGTGCGCGCGGCGGCCCAGTCGTTCCGGCCGAACCCGTCATTCGACACTGAAGAGGTCATTACCCAGCTCGGAACCGGCGAGGCGCTCGTCTCGACCCTCGACATGAAGAGCGCGCCGTCCATGGTCCAGCGTACCATGATCCGCCCGCCTGCCTCCCGCCTCGGGCCGGCCACGCCAGCCGAACGCGCCGCCGTTCAGAAGAACAGCCCCTTCGCGGGCAAGTATGAAGAGGTTATAGATCGCGAGTCCGCTTACGAGATCCTGGAGAAAAAAGAGGCGGAAGCCGCCGAACAGGCCGAAAAGCTGGCAGCCAGGGAAGCCAGGGCCAAAGCCGCGCTCGAGAAGAAGACGGCGCGGACCAAATCCACGCGATCCCGGCGCCAGACGCCGCTGGAGGCCGCCGGAAAGCAGGCCGCCCGCACAGCATCGCGTGAATTTACCCGCTATATCCTGCGTGGCATTCTGGGCGGCATGAAACGATAGGCCCCGCCTGTCCTTGATGAATTCCCTGTTACCACCCAGATTTCCTTTGCGTCAGGACTCGCCGGTGACGTGCGCGTCACCTATAGTCATGGCAGAACCACAGACATCAAAGGGAGGCTCCGGCCCATGAAAGACTATCTCAAATTCTACATCAACGGTGAGTGGGTCGATCCGGTGGAGCCCCGCACACTCGAGGTCGAGAACCCGGCCACAGAAGAGTCATTTGCACGGATTTCGCTCGGTTCGAAAGCCGATGTCGACAAGGCCGTCGCCGCCGCCAAGGCCGCTTTCCCGTCTTTCTCGCAAACCTCGGTCGAATTCCGCGCTGACCTGCTCGACAAGATCGCTGCCGGTATCCAGAAACGCATGCCCGAACTTGCATCCGCCATATCCGACGAAATGGGCGCGCCGATGTGGCTGGCCAATGCTGCGCAGGTTCCTGCAGGCCTTGGTCACTTTGCCACCACGGCGGCGATCCTTCGCGGCTATGAATGGGAAGAACTCAAGGGCACGACACTGCTGCGCAAGGAGCCGATCGGCGTGTGCGGTTTCATCACGCCCTGGAACTGGCCGATGAACCAGATCGCCTGCAAGGTGGCACCTGCCCTGGCGGCTGGTTGCACCATGGTGCTCAAGCCTTCCGAGATCGCCCCGCTCGACGCGCTCATCTTCGCTGAAATCCTGCATGAAGCGGGCGTGCCCAAAGGCGTGTTCAACCTCGTCAATGGCGACGGACCAGGCGTTGGCGCCGTGCTCTCAGCCCATCCGGACGTGGACATGATGAGCTTCACCGGCTCAACCCGCGCAGGCGTACTCGTCGCTCAGGCGGCCGCGCCGACAGTCAAGCGTGTTGCCCAGGAACTCGGCGGCAAGTCGCCGAATATCGTGCTGCCAAGCGCAGACCTGAAGAAAGCGGTCTCGGGCGGCGTCATGCAGATGATGACGAATACCGGCCAGTCCTGTAACGCCCCATCGCGCATGTTCGTCCAGAAAGACCAGCAGGACGAGGCCATCGCGATTGCCAGGGCTACAGCTGAATCGGTCAAGGTCATGATGCCGGGTGAAGCGACGCCGGGCGCGATTGGCCCGATCTCGAACGGCAATCAGTTCCAGAAGGTGCAGGACCTCATCCAGGTCGGTATCGACGAAGGTGCGACGCTCGTTGCAGGCGGGACGGGTCGCCCTGAAGGCTTCAACAAGGGTTACTTTACCCGCCCGACCGTTTTCGCGAACGTCACCAACCAGATGACCATCGCGCGCGAAGAAATCTTCGGACCGGTTCTCTGCATCCTGCCTTATGACACGCTGGAAGATGCCATCGAGATGGCAAACGACACGGTCTATGGTCTCGCCGGCTATGTTCAGGGTCCTGACAAGGAAGCCCACGAAGTCGCCAACAGGATTCGCGCCGGCCAGATCCTCGTCAATGGCGCAAGCCCTGACTTCTCGGCACCGTTCGGCGGCTACGGCCAGTCCGGCAATGGCCGCGAATGGGGCGAGCTCGGCTTTGAGGAATTCCTCGAAACCAAGGCTGTCATCGGCTACAAGGCCGCCTGATCCGGCGACCCTGAATGAGAGACAAAACAAAGGGCGGCCCTGCAAGGCCGCCCTTTTTCACTTGCACGCGGAAAGATCAGGGCTGGGCTGCCTCGATGCGGAACACGTCACCGAGAATCGAGACGAGATACAGATTGCCGTCATTGTCCTCGCCAAAGCTGGAAATCCTCTCCAGGTTGCCTGCATCCGGTATCAGCGATCCGTTGAGGCGCTGGAAGGATGCCGCGGCCACGGTCTGGCCGATGACAAGGTCTTCCTCCGGCACGGCCCATACATTCCCCGAAATGAAATCGGCGAAGACGTATTTGTCCTTGATCAGCTCAAGATTGCCCCGATAGACATAGCCGCCCGTGATGGATCGCCCCTGTGTCGGCCCGGTACCATGCCCATACTCCGCCACGGGATCGGTCAGGCCGGGCGTGCCGACCGGTTGGTAATCCTGTGTGCCTTCCTGATCATTCCAGCCGAAATTTGCTCCGGCATCTGTCATGCGCAGGCGGTCGACCTCTTCAATCGCGTCCTGACCGACATCTCCGATGAACAGGTCACCGGTCACCTTGTCAAAGCTGCAGCGAAACGGATTGCGCAGGCCGATTGCGAAAATCTCCACACGGCCATCGGTCCCGTTATACGCGTTGCCGGGCGGGATGGCATAGTCACGCGTGTCATCTGCAGGAAAATCATCGCCGGTCACGTCGATACGCAGCATCTTGCCCAACAGCGTGTCCGGGTCCTGCGCATTCCCGTCAGGATCTCCGCTGCCGCCGCCATCCCCCGTCGGAACGAACAGCAGCCCGTCATCGGCAAATCCGATCCAGCCGCCATTATGGTTTGAGTCCGGCTGATCAAAGGCGAGGATAATATCGGCCGTGGACGGATCAGCCTGCGTAGATGATCCCGTCAACATCTGGTAGCGGCGCAGTTCCGAATCGCCGGAATTGTTCGTCATGTTGATGTAGAATGTGCGGTCAGTCGCAAAGTCAGGCGAGAAGGCGAGCCCGAGCAGGCCGCCCTCCCCATCCGCCGACGTGTCGCCGGACACGTCGAGAAAGTCGACCGAGTCGATCGCACCGGTCTGCGGATCGAGTATGCGGATGCGCCCCGCTTTCTCCACGACGAGAACCCGCGCCGTACCCGGAAGGCCAGCAAGATAAAGCGGCTGGGTGAATCCCGCGCCGACCCGTCTCAGGGCGACATCTTCGGCCACGTCGGCCACCGTAATCTGCAGGGCGAGCTGCGCGGAAAGCCCGCCGGGATCGCGCGCCTCCAGAGTCACCTCATAGACATTGTCGCCATTCGCATCAGCCGGCGCCTCGAAATCAAGCGAGGTCAGGGCCCGGACCGTGCGCGACGGGATATCCACATCGAAACGGGCCTCGTCGCCGCCCGCAATAACCGAATAGGTCAGCGCATCACCGTCCGGATCCGAGGCGGTGAACGTGTAAAGCACCCCGGTCGTGTTCTCGTCGACCGTCACCTGCGCGGGGGACGTAAAGGCAGGCGCCCGGTTGGCCTGTGAAGGCGGTGGTGGCGGAGATGCGCCGTCGCTCCCGCCCCCGCCGCATGCCGCTACCAGTAAAGGCGCCCACACGGCCAGGCCGATGGCGGACAGGCCGCGTCGATTAATTCCAGGCATGCTTTATCTCCGTAATATCAACCCCGATCGTGAGGCTAGTTCGCGAAATCGTGATTGTCATATGACAAATTGTAGATGAGGAACCACCCAATACAACTGGCGTTCCATCAGGATGAGCCTAAATATAAAAGGACAGACATCCTCAGGAGGAACGTCATATGAAGATATCCAGGATTGCCGCCGGGTTCGCGGCGCTCGCCATGCTGGCTGCCTGCACCACCGCGACCCCCTATCAGGCGGCGTATGATTCAGAACGCGGCTACTCGGAACAGCAGATCGAAGCCAACCGGTTCCAGGTCCAGTTTGCAGGCAACAGCCTGACAGATCGCAAAACGGTGGAGACCTATATGCTCTATCGCGCGGCAGAACTGACCAGGCAGAACGGTTTTGACCATTTCCGCGTCGTCCAGCGCGCCACGGATGCAGACAGCCGCGTCGTGCCGACGACGACTGGCTACTCGCCCTTCTACAGCAATTTCTATCTCGACTATCATTATTTCGGGCCGCGCGCCGGATACTTCTACAATCCCCATCGCCGCTGGGCCTATCCACGCTCATTCTACGCGTCCCGCTTCGGTTATTATGATCCCTTCTGGGATGGCCCGCAGGAATATCGTGAAATCACCAGCTATGTCGCCTCGGCAGAAATCATCATGGGGAAAGGCCCAAAACCCGATGATCCGGCCTATTTCGACGCTGAACAGGTGATCTTCAACCTGGGCAGCCAGATCCAGCGCCCCCAGCCCTGATCGCTCTTGCAAACGTGCAGAACGCCGCCCCTTCACAGGGCGGCGTTTTCGCATGGCTGCCGCTTTTTCTGCCCCCGCCACTAGTCAAGCCCGCAGGCATGACCCAGATAGGCGCCTTGCTCTCCAACCGCATCTGACAGGAAAGGCGGGGCCATGGCCGACACCCACCCCCCTGCCGTTCCACCAACAGGCGTGTTGCCTGGCGCCAGACGCCCGGTGCCAGGGCGCAGCGAACTTGTCGTAATGATCGCCGGCCTGATGGCGCTCAATGCCTTTGGCATCGACATCATGCTGCCCGCCCTGAACGAAATTTCCCATGCCGTGGGCCTCACTGCCGCCGGCACCGAGAGCGACAATCGCCAGCAGATGATCGTCTTCTCCTATGTGCTGGGCTTTGGTGCGCCGCAAATCATATGGGGCCCCATCTCTGACCGGTTCGGCCGGCGCGGACCGCTCTTCGTCGCCCTGGTCGGCTATATCGTCACCGCCTTTGCCTGCATCGTCATGCGCGACTTCATGGCCCTTCTGGTCATGCGCTTCCTGCAAGGCGTGTTTGCCTCCGGCGGCCGCCTCGTCGCCGTGTCGATTGTGCGGGACCTGTTCGCCGGCCGCCAGATGGCGCGGTTCATGTCACTCGTCATGACCATCTTCATGGTCGTCCCCATCCTCGCGCCGGGGATAGGCCAGATCGTCCTGTATGTTGCGCCCTGGGAAGGCATATTCGTTGTGCTGGGCATATTCGGTATCGTCATGCTGATCTGGACCTGGATACGCCTGCCTGAAACCCTGCCCGAAGCAGCGCGCCAGCCGCTCAGCGTTCGCCAGGCGGCCAGTGCATACGGGCAGATCGTCCAGTCACGCGTCACATTCGGTTACATGTGCGCATCTGGCGTCATCTTCGGCGCACTGTTCTCCTTCATTGCGTCCTCCGAGCAGATTTTCCGTGAAGTCTTCGGACAGCGGGAGACCTTCGCGCTCTGGTTTGCCGGAGTTGCCGGTACGCTCGCCTGCGCCAACTTCCTGAACTCGCGCATCGTCGAGAAGGTCGGCATGCGCCGCATCAGTCATGTTGCGCTTCTGGTCTTCACAAGCGTGTCGGCGATCCTCGCCGTGGTGACGCATTTCACGACAGACAATCTCTGGGTCTTCTTCCCCATCTTCGCGCTCTGCTTTGGCTGCTTCGGCCTGATGGGATCGAATTTCAGCGCGCTGGCCATGGAGCCGCTCGGCAAGATCGCGGGCACGGCCTCGGCCGCCTATGGCTTCGCCACGACCACGGTCGCCAGCCTGCTCGGCATGGCCATAGCCAGCCAGTATGATGGCACGACGGTGCCGCTCATGCTGGGCTTCGTCTGTCTCGGTATCGCGTCACTGGCGATCATCCTGATCACCGAGAAGGGCAAGCTGTTCAGTTCACGTTGATACGGCGGCGCGGCTTGGCATGGCTCTCTCGCACCTTGGACAATGGCCGCACCTGACGCTCCAGGTGTTCGATGATCATGCCCGCAATGTCCTTGCCCGTCGCGCCTTCGATCCCCTGCAGGCCGGGCGAGGAATTGACCTCCAGCACTTTGGGGCCGTCATCGGTGTGCAACAGGTCCACACCCGCCACACGCAGGCCCAAAACGCGCGCTGCATCGCGCGCGATATCGCGTTCGGCTCGCGTCAGCTTGACTGCGCTGGCGGTGCCACCGCGGTGCAGGTTGGACCGGAACTCTCCCTTTGCCGCCTGGCGCTTCATCCCGCCAACCACCTTGTTGCCAATAACGAAACAGCGCGTATCGGCGCCCGCCGCCTCATTGATGAATTCCTGCACCAGGAAGTTCGCCTCAAGGCCCCGGAACGCATCGACAAGGCTCTCGGCCGCCTTGCGCGTCTCGGCCAGCACCACGCCCTTGCCTTGCGTCGATGACAGCAGCTTCACCACGACCGGCGCGCCGCCCGCCAGCGAGATCAGGTCTTTTGTGTCCTTCGGGCTGTGCGCAAAGGCCGTGATCGGCATGCCGATCTGCGCTCGTGCCAGCAACTGGTGCGCCAGCAGCTTGTCGCGCGACCGCCCGATGGCCCCTGCCCCGTTCAGGCAGAACGCGCCCGTATTGGTGAACTGGCGCAGCACCGCCATGCCATAGTCGGTGATCGACGCCCCAATGCGCGGGATAACGGCATCAAACCGTGCCAGCGCCTTGCCATCATAATGAACTTCCGGATCGAGCGTCCCGATCTGCATGTAGCAGCGCGCCGTGTCGATCATCTCCATGATATGCCCGCGCGCCTCGGCCGCTTCCATCAGGCGCCGGGAGGAATAATTGTTCGGCTCGCGCGTCAGCAGCGCAATCCGCAGGGGCCGCTTCACCGGCGTTCGTTTCGGCAGCCCGCTATAGCAGGCATAGTCCAGCAGGGGCTGGCTGAACGACACGTTCGGGTTGACGATCATGTCCGGCTGGATCGCGCCGCGGCCGAACAGCATCCGGTAGGTCATGTTCTCGCGGTTCGACAGGGTCAGCTGGATCGGCCAGCGCCGCCCGCCCATCTCGGCCTCGGTCTCGATCACGTAACGCAGCTCGGTATCACCATTTGAACTCGTCACCTCACGCCGGTCGATGACGCGCGCCGAACAGGTCACTTCGAGGCCCGGATCGTTCGGGTCGGGCTGGATCAGGAAGCGCACCTGCGGCTTGGTGTTCGGCCCGAACGGCTCGATTACGCTGGCGTGCAACGCCGAGGTCTTCGCCCCGGTATCCACCTTTGCCTTGATCGCAGGCAGGCCAAGCTCAGGCAGTGCCAGCCATTCTTCCCAGCCGAGTTCAAACTGTCCCATGCCGGCTCCTGACTGGTCTGAATTGTAAGTATTCGCCGCCCCTTAACCGGGTTGCCAGCGCATCGCAATCTTGCGCGCGCATGAGCGTCCCCTCCGGCCCCTTCGGGCCCACCTCCCCCGCACGCGGGGGAGGACAGGCAACGCCTAGGCCGTCGCCAGCCAGGCCTTCTCGACCACTTTCACGACATCGCCCATGATGCCGGTGATCTTGAAGTCTTTCGGCGTGTAGATACGGGTCACGCCCATCTGGCCGAGGGCGCGCGCGTCTTCCGGCGGGATGATGCCGCCGACAACCAGCGGCACATTCTCCAGCCCCAGCTTGCGCAGTTCCGCGATCGTTTCACGCACCAGGTCCAGATGACTGCCCGACAGGATCGACAGGCCGACGACATGCGCATTGGCCGCTTTCGCCTGCGCCGCAATTTCGGCCGGCGTGAAGCGGATGCCTTCATACACCACATCCATGCCGACTTCGCGGCCGCGCGCGGCAATCTGCTCGGCGCCATTGGAATGGCCATCGAGGCCCGGCTTGCCCAACACATAGGTGAGCCGCCGCCCCAGCGCCTCCGACACACGGTCAACATCGGTTTTCACGGCCGCGATGTCCTCGTCGCCGTCTCCGCTGATAACCATGGCTACGCCCGTCGGCGCACGGAATTCGCCGAATACTTCGCGCATTGCTGTGCCCCACTCGCCGGTCGTTACGCCGGCCTTGGCGCAGGCAATGGACGGCTCCATGATGTTCACCGAACTCGCTGCTGCCGCTTTCAGGTTGGCCAGCGCCGCTTCAACCGCCGCATCGTCACGTTTCGCGCGCCACGCTTTCAGGTCACGTACCTGGGCGGCCTCTTCGGCAGGGTCGACCGTCATGATGGCGCCATCGCCGGTGCCCAGCGGGCTTTCTTCCGTCGATGTATACTTGTTGACGCCCACAACGCTGAGCGAACCATTCTCGATGGCCTTGATTCTGTCGATATGTGCGCCGACCAGGCTTTCCTTCATATGGGTAATGGCATTCGTTGCCCCGCCCAGCGCGTCGATCTCGGCCAGTGTGGCGCGGGCCTTCGCTTTCAGCTCCTCTGTCTTACCATCAATCACGTGGCTGCCGTCGAAAATATCCTCGAATTCCAGCAGGTCCGTCTCATAAGCCAGGATCTGCTGCAGGCGCAGGCTCCATTGCTGGTCCCATGGCCGCGGCAGGCCCATGGCCTCGTTCCAGGCTGGCAATTGCAGTGCGCGGCAGCGGGCGCGCTTCGACAGCGTCACGGCCAGCGCCTCGATCAGGATGCGATAGACATTGTTCTCCGGCTGCGGCTCGGTCAGGCCCAGCGAGTTCACCTGTACGCCATAGCGAAACAGCAGCGCCTTCGGGTCCGTCACGCCATAGCGCTCGCGGCCAATCTCTTCCCACAGGTCAACGAAGGCTCGCATCTTACAGAGTTCCGTAACGAAACGCACACCCGCGTTCACGAAGAAGGAAATGCGCCCGAATACGGTTTCAAAGTCTGATTCCGGAACTTGTCCCCCGGCTTGCACCCGGTCCAGCACCGCAATTGCCGTCGCCAGCGCGTAGGCCAGCTCCTGTTCCGGCGTCGCACCGGCTTCCTGCAGGTGATAGGAGCAGACATTCATAGGGTTCCATTTTGGAACTTCTGTATAGCACCAGCTCACCATGTCAGCGATCAGCCGCATCGAAGGTTCCGGCGGGAACACATAGGTGCCGCGTGACAGATACTCCTTGACGATGTCATTCTGCGTCGTGCCGCGCAGCTGGGCGCGGTCATCGCCGCGCTCATCGGCCAGCGCCACATACATGGCCAGCATCCAGGCCGCCGGCGCATTGATCGTCATTGACGTGTTCATCTCTTCCAGTGGCAGCTGGTCGAACAGTTTCGCCATGTCGCCCATATGCTTGACCGGCACGCCCACCTTGCCGACTTCGCCACGCGCGAGGATATGATCGGCGTCATAGGCCGTCTGGGTCGGCAGGTCGAACGCGATAGACAGGCCCGTCTGTCCCTTGGCCAGATTGCCCCGATACAGCTCGTTCGACTTCTGCGCCGTCGAATGGCCCGCATAGGTGCGGAATATCCACGGCCTGTCCGGCGCGTGCTGGATCGGTTTCTGTGTGTCGGCCATGCCGGGGCTCCCCAATTGTTTTGTTGCGGCGCAACATGCCGTGCGGCGTTCGCGAGCGCAAGCGGCCAGACTCGCGCCCTTGTGCTAACGTGTCATCATGGCCACATCGATCCGGTCATACCACACCCCTGCCCCACCCGGACCCCGCCTTGAACAAGCCTTCCTCCCCCCTTCAGATGGCACTCGGCCTGCGCCTGGCCACACTGCTCGCCTTTCCCTTCGGCGTGGTCCTTGTGGCCCTGATGCAGCGCAGCGTCCTGATGATCGTGCTTCTGGCGGCCGCCATGGTCGGCGTCAGCCTGGTCGAACGCATGCGTCTCGCCCGGCTCACCGGGTCGCCCGCCCCTCTGTCGCTGGCCGCCATCCTGCCCGGATTCGCCGTGCGTCTCGGCGGGCTGGCCGGCCTGTTCATCGTACTGCTCGGCGTGCTTGCCCTGTTCCGCGACACATCGCTCGCCCGCGGCCTGGGCCTCGCAGATGCCGCCATTCTTTTCGGGGTTACCGGTTTCGTCCTCGCCGCGAACGCGATCAGCGCCCGCATTGCCACAACCGAAGTCGGCACCGTCATGTCAACGATGAACGCGTCGTTCCGCCAGGCCAGTCCCGGTGGCAATGATATGGGCGGCGAGATTATCGAGGGCGAATTCCACGACCCCGAAGCCGGCCCCCGCTAGCCCATCGCCCAAGGCGCCACGGCGGCCACATCCGCCCCCATCCTCTCGTAATACAGTCTCTGGATCTGCCGCGTCACCGGCCCCGGCTGGCCATCGCCCACCGGCTTTCCATCAATCGCGACCACCGGCGCAATCATTGCGCCGGCAGACGTGGTGAACACTTCTTTCGCCTGCCGGGCCTCATCCGGCGTGAAGGCGCGCTCCAGGAGACGCATGCCCGATTGCGCAAGCAGGTCGCGCACGCCAGCCCGCGTGACCCCCGGCAGGATGGAGGGGGACAGGTCGCGCGTCAGCAGATGCCCCGCATCATCGACAATCCAGGCATTGGCCGATGCCGCTTCCGTCACCCGGCCGTCCTCCACCATCAAGGCCGTATCGGCCCCCGCCTCCCGCGCTGCGCGATAGGCCAGCGCCTGCGACAGAAGCTGTGTCGTCTTCATGTCGCGCCGCTTCCAGCGTGTATCCTCCACGAAGATACCCCTGATCCCGTCGCGCGCGGCCGCGCCGATCAGTGGCCGTGCATCGGCATAAAGGAATACGGTCGGCTCGAACTCCTCCGGCCCGGCAAAGTCACGCAGGCCATAGGAACCGGCCGTCACCTGCAGGTAAATCAGGCCTTCGCTCAGGGCATTATAAGCAATCAGGTCGCGATGAACCTTGCCCCACCCTTCGCCCGAAAGGGGATCCGGGATGCCAATCCCGGCCAGCGTGCGGCCCAGACGCGCGACATGCCCCCCGAAATCCACCAGGTTACCGCCATAAACGGCCGTCACCTCATAGGCGGCATGGGCAAACAGGAAGCCCCGGTCAAAGACAGATATCCTAGCATCCGCTGCAGAACAGAAGGCGCCGTTGAGATAGGCCATGGTGCATATTGTCATTTTTGTCACGCTGTTACGGTTGCGTTATTGTGCGCCGCAACAAATGCCTTGCATCCTCGCCAGCGTGACGCCAAGGTGCCGCGACCCGGGGGCTTTGTGAAGACACGCAATAATCGTGCGCATGCGGCCCCCTGACCAGATTTTGGAGGATTGGTATTTCAATTATGGGCAGAGAACAGAAAGACATTTACGCACTGGGCGAAATTCCTCCGGAATTCCATGTGCCGAAACTCATGCACGCGTGGGCCATCCGCCGCGAGCGCCACGGCCGTCCATCGACCGCGATGCAGCTCGAACAGGTTCCCGTGCCGGACATCGATTCTGACGAAGTGCTCGTCCTCGTGATGGCCGCCGGCGTCAACTATAACGGCATCTGGGCCGGTCTGGGCGAGCCGGTCTCGCCCTTCGACATCCACCAGCAGGACTATCATATCGCCGGCTCGGACGCTGCGGGCATTGTCTGGGCTGTCGGCCGCAAGGTCACCCGCGTCAAGCCCGGCGACGAAGTCGTCATCCACTGCAACCAGGATGACGGCGACGACGAGGAGTGCAATGGCGGCGACCCCATGTTCTCGCCCTCCCAGCGCATCTGGGGCTATGAGACGCCGGACGGGTCCTTCGCCCAGTTCTGCCGTGTGCAGGCGCGCCAGTGCATGCCGCGCCCGAAACACCTCACCTGGGAAGAAAGCGCCTGCTACATGCTGACGCTTGCGACCGCCTATCGCATGCTGTTCGGCCACCGTCCGCATATCGTGAAGCCGGCCGACAATGTGCTGGTCTGGGGCGCCTCGGGTGGCCTCGGCAGCTTCGGCGTGCAGCTCTGTGCGGTGACCGGCGCCAATGCCATCGGCGTGGTCAGTTCCGACGACAAGAAGGATCACGTCCTCGGCCTCGGCGCCAAGGGCGTGCTCAACCGGAAGGACTTCAATTGCTGGGGCCAGCTGCCCACGGTGAACGGGCCGGAATTCAGCGATTATATGAAAGAGTCGCGCAAGTTCGGCAAAGCCATCTGGGAAATCACCAACAAGCAGGATGTCGATATCGTGTTCGAACATCCGGGCGAGAGCACCTTCCCCGTCTCGGTCTTCGTGGTGAAGCGCGGCGGCATGGTTGTCATCTGCGCCGGCACGACAGGTTTCAACCTGACCATGGATGCCCGCTTCCTCTGGATGCGCCAGAAGCGCGTGCAGGGCAGCCACTTTGCCCACCTCAAGCAGGCAAGTGCGGCCAACCAGCTGGTCATCAATCGCCGTATTGATCCTGGCATGTCGGAAGTCTTCACCTGGGACCAGATTCCGGCGGCTCACGACAAGATGCTCGACAACAAGCACCTTCCCGGCAACATGGCCGTCCTTGTCACCAGTCCCAAACCCGGCCTGCGTACCGTGGAAGACGTACTCGCCGTGAACGGACAGGCTTGAGATTGAACCAGAGCCGCCGCCCTTCGCTGGACGGAGAGCGGCGGCATCCCCACCCTCCCCGCGCGGTTCATAGCATGGGAACGATCTTTTGCAGCGCCCGTTGATCCGGCAAGAGGAGAAACAGGATGCCCCGCAAGACTCTGGATGCCGAAGCACGCCCGCACACTTCGCCCGCCGAAGCCGATCAGATTGAAACGGCGGCCAATCACCGTCGGGCCCAGATGTTGCCCGGCGAGGGCCCGCATGCACCGGATCGGGACACGCCCGTCGATCATTTCAAGGGCGGTGACAATATCATCCTCGGCAGTGAACCGGAGGCGGCCAGCTACACGGCCACACCGCAGGATTCTGACGAGGATGACAGTGATTCCAACGATTGAAGGTCGCCACCGTTTCCACACCGGCCTGTGCGGCGGAACGCGGTGTCAGATCTTCATGATTTCAGCATTGCATAGATTTCGTCCTTGAGCACGATCCGGCGTTTGCGCAGTTCTGTCTCATGGGTCTCGCTGGCTGGCTGAATGCCTGACTCATGCCGGTGAATATGGCGGTTCACATCATGATACTCGTCTGCCAGGCGCGCAAAATGCGGGTTCGACACTTTGAGTTCGTGGATCCTGTCTGCCAGTTCCGGAAATTCTTCAGCAAGTTCATGGGGCGTGTTTGACATGGCGTGGGTGCTCCTGAGGCATCGTAACTGACGCCATCAGGCCAATTTGGTTGCCCCAAGTCACTAAGGGAGTCTGCGTATGCGCTGATCAGCGCAACAGGTAGTAGGTCGAATAACCCGCAGCATCCTTCGTCTCCGCAATCACCCGCTGGAGGTCTGCATAAGAGCTGATCTCGCATTCAGCGTCGAGGCCGAGCGCATTCATCGTATCAATCGACAGGTCGTCGCAATCGGGGATTTTCACGTAAAGTTTGCTGCCGACCAGTTTGCCAACGGCATAACTGTATACGTAGCCGCCTTCGATTGCTTCGTCGGGCAGCGCCACCTGCATCAGGTATTCGTCGGCTGAGCCGTCCAGTTGCGCGAACACCAGCCACGAATCCGAATCCAGCCAGTAGCCATATCCCTCCTGGCGAATGTCGAATGACTCGGGACCGCCGTCCGCTGTCACCTCGTCCCAGCGCGCCGGGTCGTTGGCGTTCTGAATATAGGTTGCCGCACTGGACGCTGTGCCAAGTGGCAGGACAACCGCTTCAGATGGGATCAGGGCCTTGTACGATCCAAAGGCGCAGGCCGCCAACAGACAACAAAGCATGGCTGCAGCGACAATTCTGATCCGCATCATGACAGGCCTCGCATGGTTTCGCTGCAATCAGCTAACCTGCCGGGACTGTCCGTTGCAATAAGGGATTTCCCCTCGATCAGGCCTCAAACGGGTCCCGCATAAGGATCACGTCCTCGCGTTCTGGCGATGTCGAGACCAGGGCGCAGGGCTTCCCGACAAGCTCTTCCAGCCTGCGGACATATTTGACAGCCTCAGCCGGAAGATCGGCCCAGCTGCGCGCACCGGCCGTCGATCCCTGCCATCCGGGGATGGTTTCATACACCGGTTCCACCGCTGCCTGATCGGTCAGTCCGGCCGGGTAATGGTCGATTTCCCTGCCATTCAGCCGATAGGCAACACAGACCTTGATCTCGTCGAACCCGTCAAGCACATCCAGCTTGGTCAGTGCCAGCCCCGTCACACCGCTCGTGGCGCAGGCCTGGCGCACCATGACACTGTCAAACCAGCCGCAGCGGCGCGCCCGGCCGGTATTGACGCCGACTTCGCGCCCGATTCGGCCCAGGCGTTCGCCGATTTCATCGTGGAGTTCAGTCGGGAAGGGCCCGGCGCCGACACGGGTTGTATAGGCCTTGGCAAGGCCCAGCACATAGGAGATCGCCCCGGGGCCCACGCCCGAACCGGCAGAGGCATTCCCGGCAACCACATTCGACGAAGTGACAAAGGGATAGGTGCCATGGTCAACATCGAGCATGACCCCCTGGGCCCCTTCAAACAGGATGCGGCGGCCGCGCCGGACCTGTTCATCGAGCAGTTTCCACACAGGCTGCGCATAGGCGAGGATTTGCGGCGCGATCCTGAGAAGGTCGGCCTTCAGTTGCACGCCGTCCGGCTCTGGCAGGTCGAGGCCGATCCGCAGCGGACGGTGATGCGCCAGCAGGCGTTCGATTTTCATGTCGAGGGCCGCCGGGTCAGCCAGATCGGCCACGCGGATTGCCCGGCGTCCGACACGGTCTTCATAGGCCGGGCCGATGCCCCGCTTGGTGGTACCGATCTGCGCCGCGCCAAGTGCGCCTTCGCGCGCGGCGTCAATATCCTTGTGCCAGGGCAGGATCAGCGACGCATTGTCTGCAAGGATCAGGTTTTCGGGCGTCACCTCGACGCCCTGCGCCCGGATGCCATCGATCTCCGTCAGCATGTGCCACGGGTCAACCACCACGCCATTGCCAATGACCGACAGCTTGCCGCCGCGCACCAGGCCCGATGGCAGCAGCGCCAGCTTGAACACCTTGCCGTCGATGACCAGCGTGTGGCCGGCATTGTGTCCGCCCTGGAAGCGCACGACGACATCGGCCCGGCTCGACAGCCAGTCGACAATCTTGCCTTTTCCTTCATCGCCCCATTGGGCACCTACGACGACGACGCCTGACATGCTCTGCTCCCGTGTTCAGCCGCCGCGACAAGGGCAGGAGTCTGGCCCGAAAAGCAAGGGGCCAGACGCTGTTTTCGGGCGCGTTTTGCGCACTTTCGAGCCTACCTGACGAGATCATAGTCCTTGAGGTCGACAGCTGCGACGGCGTCGGCATAGGCACGGGTGTGATCGGCCCAGTTCTGGGTGATCCGGCCATTCTCGGTCTTGTACCAGCTGTTGCAGGCAGGATCGGCCCAGACTGTCTTGCCGAGACGGGCCTGAAGGTCCTTGTTGAACCTGTCCTGCACGGCCCGGTTCGGGGCCATCGCCGCCGCGCCGGCCTCTTCGAGCTTGCCAAGGGCCTCAATCGTATACTCGACCTGGCGTTCGAGCATGAAGGTGATCGAATTGTGCCCGAGATTGGTGTTGGGGCCGTAGAGGACGAAGAAGTTCGGGAAACCCGCGACCGTGATGCCGAGATAGGCCTCAGGTCCGTCAGACCAGGCCTCTTCAATTGACACGCCCCCCTGCCCCACAACATCGACAGACCAGTGCCAGCCGGTTGTCTCGAACCCGGTCGCGAAGACGAGAATGTCGTATTCATGCAGTTCGCCATCCCCGGTGCGAATACCCTCAGGCACAATTTCCGCGATGGGGTCGGTAATCAGGTCGACATTGTCACGCATCAGCGTCGGATAGAAGTCATCCGCGATGAGGATGCGCCGGCAGCCGACAGGATAGTCCGGCGTCAGTTTCCTGCGCAGCTCCGGATCGGGGATCTGTGCGTTGAGGTGATCGGTCGCCTGGCGCGTGAAGAAAGCACGCCCTTCCGGTGTCCACTGGAAGGCCTGCCAGAAGAAATAGTCGGCATTTTCGTAGATGATCTTGCGGTTCAGCGCGGCGAACTCAGCTGCCTTTTCCGGAATCGTGAACATCAGCGCCAGTTCTTCCGGCGGAATTTCCCGGTCATTGCGCGGGATCATCCAGTTGGCCGAGCGCTGGAAGACCCCCACATTGGAGGCCTCGATCGCCACCTGCGGGATGAGCTGAACGGCGCTCGCCGCCGAGCCCACGACGCCCACACGCTTGCCCTTGAAATCCACCGAATGATCCCAGCCAGCCGAATGCATTTTCGGCCCCTTGAACGTGTCGAGCCCGGGAATGTCAGGCCAGAATGGACGGTTGAGCTGGCCAAGGGCACCGATCACGGCATCGGCTTCAATCACGCGCCCCTTGGTCGTGGTCACGGTCCACATCCTGTCCGCATCACTCCAGACTGCACTGGCGGCACCTTCATTCAGGTGGAGCCTGGGGCGCAACTGGAAGCGGTCGGTGATTTCCTCGGCATAGGCCTGGATCTCGGCCTGCAACGGATAGAGCCTGGTCCACACCATGGATTGGGCGAAGGAGAGCTGGTAGAGCGCCACCTGCACGTCACAGGCACAACCGGGATACGTGTTCGCTGCCCATGTACCGCCGACACGATCACCCTGCTCCAGCAGGGTGAAATCGTATCCGGCTTCCTGCAGCTTGATCGCAGCTGTCAGGCCGCCAAGGCCCGCACCGATCACCACAACATGCTTGTCTGGCATAACTTCCTCCTGATGATATTTTTCACAGGAGAGTGTCAGGAACCGGCCTCAGCGCAAGGGGTGTCGCTACGCCAATGCGTCCTGCCGCCTAGTTCCCCAGCGCGTAAGTCACCCGCAGGCCGACATTGTCGAGCCCCTGGTTGCGACCATTGCCGAGTATCTGGCCATGACTGAGGTGCTCATACAGGACCTGCGCGCCCCACCGGTCACTGATCGCATAATTGAGGGCCAGCGATGTCCGGAACAGGTCTTCCGAGCCGAGGAGGACATGATTGGACGTGAACGCGTCGCCTTGCGGATCGCCCTGCGGAAACGGGCTTTCCAGGGCGCCGTCATGCAACGCGTATCCCACGCCCGGCTCGAAGGACAGCCGCTCGGTCAGGCTGAAATTCCAGATCAGTCCTGCCGCGCCATAGCTCGTATTGCCCGAAGTATTGAGACTACCCATCACATAGGGCCGCGGCGCAAGGACGACCGACAGGAAGTCCGGCGACTTGAACACCAGTTCGGCGCTGATATTCGGTCCGTCTTCCTTGTCGGCATTGTTACAGTCGGTCACGCACACATTGTGCTGCATGACCCCGACGCGCGCCTCATCCAGGAGGTCGGCGAACGCCGTTCCCGCCATTGCGAAAGAGGCGAGAATGCTGAGATAGACGCGATGCATGCATGATTCCCCTGGTAGGCGTGTGCGGACTGACCAAGGGCTTAAACCCGTTGTCGTCAAGACGGTTCCGTCATGCCCCGGCGCGAACCCGGCGCAGGGTGGCTTCTGCGACACGCCTGCCGAACATTTCTGCCGTTTCAAGGTCGAGGCGTACTGGCCAGGAGCGGCACGACCACGTCCTGCGCCCTCAATTGAAGGGCGGGCTGTCCTACCGGCAGCCCGCCTTGTTTGCATTAGAATTATTCGGGCCGACAAGGCCTAGAATGTCAGCACTTTCGCATACCGGACCTGCGGCAGCGTCTCGAGCTTGTCCATCAGCGCATCAGCAGGAACCGAATCGATCCCGATCAGGGCAATAGCCTCGCCGCCTGCCGATGTACGGCCAAGATGGAAGGTCGCGATATTGACCTTTGCTTCGCCCAGCATCTGGCCCAGCGCGCCGATAAAGCCCGGCTTGTCGAGATTGTTCACATAGAGCGTAACGGGCGAAAAGTCGCCCTCCAGCGCCATGCCCTTCACTTCCACGATACGCGGCTGGCCGGCAATGATCGTACCCGCCAGCGTGCGCCAGCCGCCTTCCGGCGCGTTTTTGGTCGCCTTGGTCTTCACCTTGACGCGGATCAGGCTGTCATAGACCGGGCTCGCCTCAGTCTTGGTCTCGGTCAGCTTGACCCCGCTGTCAGCCAGGATGGCAGGCGCAGACACCATGTTCACATCGCCGCGCGAGGCACGCAGCAGGCCGGCCAGCAATGCCGCCGTCAGCGGCTTGCGGTTGAGGTCTGCCACTTCGCCCTCATACTCGATGACCACTTCATCATAGCCAAAGTCCGAAATCTGGCCGGCAAACGAGCCCAGCTTCTCGGCAAGGCCCGCAAACGGCTTGATGCGCGGGGCTTCCTCCGCCGTTATCGACGGCATGTTCAGCGCATTGGTCACCGCGCCGGACAGGAGATAGTCCGACATCTGCTCCGCCACCTGAAGCGCCACATTTTCCTGGGCTTCATTGGTCGCCGCACCGAGATGCGGCGTGGCGATGAAGTTCGGCTTGCCGAAGAGAACATTCTCCTTGGCTGGCTCGACGGCAAACACGTCAAATGCCGCACCGGCCAGATGCCCGCTTTCCAGCATTTCGGCGACGGCCTCCTCATCAACCAGCCCACCGCGCGCGCAGTTGACCAGGATCAGACCCTTTTTGGTTTTCGCCAGGTTCTCACGCGACAGCACGTTACGGGTCTGGTCGGTCAGCGGCACATGCAGCGTGATGACGTCGGCGCGCTTCAGCAGCTCGTCCAGCTCCACTTTCTCGACCCCCAGTTCGACAGCCCGCTCTTGCGTAAGGAACGGATCATAGGCGGCAACTTTCATCTTCAGGCCGATAGCGCGCTCCGCGACCCGGCTGCCAATATTGCCGCAGCCGATCAGGCCGAGTGTCTTGTAGGAAACCTCGATGCCCATATAGCCGGATTTCGGCCATTTTCCGGCCTGCGTCTCCGCGTTGGCGGCAGGGATCTGGCGGGCCGCGGCAAACATCATCGCAATGGCGTGCTCCGCCGTGGTGATCGCGTTGCCGAAAGGCGTGTTCATCACCACGACGCCCTTGGCCGTCGCAGCCTTGATGTCGATATTATCGACGCCGATACCGGCGCGGCCGATAACTTTCAGGTTCGTGGCGGCCGCCATGACCTCAGCATTCGGCTTGCAGGCCGAGCGGACGACAAGGCCGTCATAACCCGGGATTTCCTTGATCAGGTCTTCCGTGTTCAGGCCGGTCTTTGTGACGGTTTCGATACCGCGGGCGTGGAAAATCTCCACGGCGGCGGGGGAGAGTTTGTCTCCGATAAGGACTTTAGGCATTTCAGGCTCCATTGCGCCAGCCGGCGCGGTTCAGTCTGTAAACGAAGCAATCGTCTTCATCGAAGAAGCGCTGCTCCACGAAGGTGAATCCCAACCGCCGGTAAAAGCGATGGGCGCGTGTATTTGAGGCAAGGGGATCGATAAGGATCGCCCCGACGTTCGGGTCGGCAAAGGCCTGATCGATGGCGAGCGTCATCATCCGTGTTCCAAGGCCCTTGCCGAGACAGTCCGGTTCGCCAATCCAGATATCCATGGCGCGCAGGTTCTGCGGGCAGTCAGCGCCCCAGTAGTGCGTCCGCTCCAGCGCCGGGTCGATCACCTGCATGGCGCCGACGGGGCGGCCGCCCAGCTCGGCGACATAGTAGGTGCTGGCCGGATCATCACTGCCGATTTCCTCGGCCCAGACAGCATCCTCAAAGGCGACATCCGCATCCGGATCGTCACTTGTGGCGCGGATGACATGCGGCTGCGTATCCCACCGGGCAAAGTGAGGCACGTCAGCAAGCGTGGCGGGGCGCAGGGTCACGGTCATGGCCATTTTCCAGTCCGTCAGGGCGGACACAGGCATTCGCAGTCAGAGGCTGGCGACTTCTTCAGTGAAAGCCCAGTCGAGCCATGGCGTCAGGGCCGCCACGTTCGACGGCTCCACCGATCCGCCGCACCAGATGCGCAGGCCCGGAGGGGCCTTGGCATAGCCGGCGGCGTCGAAGCAGGCGTTTTCCTTTTCGAGACGCTTCATCATGCGCTTGACGAAATCACGCTGGCCATCCTCGTCCATGCCCGCAACGCGCGGATCGACGATCCTGAACGTCACGCCAGTGTTCGAGCGAACGGTTGCGTCCGCGCACAGGAAATCGACCCAGTCGGTCTTCGCGACCCAGTCCGTCAGGATGCCGAGGCTCTCATCAGAACGCTTCTGAAGCCCCTTCCATCCGCCCAGGCTTTCACACCAGTCGAGCGCCTGGAGATAGTCCTCCACACACAGCATCGACGGCGTGTTGATCGTCGCACCCTCGAACAGGGCCTCGTCCAGCTTGCCACCCTTGGTCATGCGGAAGAGTTTCGGCAGCGGACGGTCAGGCGTATAGTTTTCGAGACGGGCAACGGCGCGCGGGCTCAGCACCAGCATGCCGTGCGCGGCTTCTCCGCCAAGGCATTTCTGCCAGCTATAGGTGACCACATCGAGCTTTTCCCATTCAATGTCCTGCGCGAAGGCGGCGGAGGTCGCATCGCAGATCACAACACGGTCGGGGTTCGGTCTGATCCAGTCGGCATTGGCAACGCGCACCCCGGACGTCGTACCGTTCCAGGTGAAGATAATGTCGGCATCGTCGCGGACTTTCGCGAAATCCGGCAGGACGCCATAATCGCCGACATGGGTATTGCAATCGTTCAGCTTCAGCTGCTTGACGGCATCGGTTACCCAGTCCTGGCCAAAGCTTTCCCAGGCGAACACGTCCACCGGTTTCGGGCCCAGCATGGACCACATGCACATCTCGACGGCGCCCGTGTCGGACGCGGGCACGATGGCCACACGGTAATCATCGGGAATGCCGAGGATCGCCTTGGAGCGGTCAATTGCGGCCTTCAGCTTCTTTTTCGCATCGCCTGAACGGTGCGAACGGCCAAGAGCGGCGGTTTCGAGTTTTTGCAGGGAAAATCCGGGACGCTTGGCAGTCGGGCCGGAAGAAAAATGCGGACATGCTGGCAGCACGCCGGGTTTGGCGGTCGTCGTCATCTGTTTTACTCCTATCCTCACAGATAGGCTGCATGCCGTTGGGGGCATGTGGCCCGCCGCGTCTGTCTCATATTTCGCGGGGCCGTGCAAATGACAATCTTGCACTGCCTGCGCGCGAATGGTTCACTTGCCCCATGAGCATCACCATCCAGCCTCTCACCGGCACACTCGGCGCAGTCATCCACGGCGCAGACCTGACATCCGACCTGTCAAACGCGGAATTCGACGCCATTCATCAGGCCTTTCTCGACCATAAGGTCATCGTCCTGCGTGGCCAGAACGGCCTGACGCCGGACCAGCACAAGGCCTTTGCCCGCCGCTTCGGCACGCTGAACATCCATCCCTATGTCAAAGGCATGGAGGATCACCCGGAATTGCTGGAAATCATCAAGGAACCCGAGGAAAAGACCAATTTCGGCGGCGGCTGGCATTCCGACATGAGCTTCCTTGAAGAGCCCGCACTTGGCTCCATCCTGCATGCGCTTGAAGTGCCGCCTTATGGCGGCGACACGCTTTTCGCCGACCAGCAGGCCGCTTATGACCGCCTCTCACCCGGCCTGCAGAAAACGCTCGGCGGCATGACAGCCATCCACACCGCCAGCAGGGAATACGGCGCTGACGGCTATTCCGCCGCCGTGCGTCAGTCCATGGATGCGACCGCCGCCCCGGACGCGCCGGAATACGAACATCCCGTCATTCGCACCCATCCGGAAACCGGCCGCAAGGGCCTCTTCATCAACCCGGCCTTCACGCTGCGCTTTGCCGGCTGGAGCCGCAGGGAAAGCCGCCCCCTGCTGAACTACCTGTTCGAAGTATCAAAGGAAGAGCGCAACACCTGCCGCGTGCGCTGGCAGGCGGGCGATGTGACGATGTGGGACAATCGCTGCGTCTGGCACTATGCCCTCAACGACTATCACGGCCACCGCCGCCACATGCGCCGTGCCACGGTGGATGGCGACAAGCCGCGCTAGGCCGCCTCACATCACGAGCAGCATCAGCGCCATCGCGACCATGCCGAGGTCTTCGGTCAGTGTCACCGTGGACAAGGGCACGCTGAGAATGTTCCCCATGCAGGGGCAATCAATGTCCAGCCCGCGCCGCAATGCCAGTACCACACCGACAGCGCCAAAGGAAAAGACCAGGATCGTCACCAGATAGGTCAGCGCGGGCAGGAAGAAGGCGAGATAAGCCAGGCCAAGTGCGAGTTCGACGAAGGGATAGACGTACCCCCATGCCGAGGTCCGGCGTGCAGCCAGGTCGTACATCGCAAACCCGTCCTTAAACCCCTCCAGGTCAAAGAGTTTCAGCAGCGCGAACACTGACAGGAAAAGTCCCATATAGGCGTGCATGAATGTCCGAACGCCGCCGCCAAATCCGGCAACAATGGCACCGGCGGCCAGTGCGCTCACTCCCAGCAGAGCGGCCAGCGGCCAATATTCGGAAAGGCGGGAGCCGCGGCCTTCAACGCGGCTGTGAATGGCTTGATGCGACATCGGGATCCTCGCAGCTTCTCATGAGGTTCTGCACCACAAACGCCCGAACTGCTGTAAAGTTCACGCAAGCACTACAGCGCCGCGCCGAGCATTCCCCACGCAATCAGGGCCTGCCCGCCGAAATAGAGGAACCAGACCGCAAGCGAGGGCGCGATACCCGCGGGCTCGTCTGCCGGCTTGCGGAACAGCTGCAGCGACAGGATCGCATCGGAAGCAATGAACATGACCGCCCCCAGCGTGACCAGCCAGTAGGCCGTATCAAGCCGCAGGGCCGCCGCGCCCATCACAAGGATGACGGCTGCATAGGCAAAGACCGGCACCCGCATGGCCCCCAGATACGGTGACAGCCAGCGCACGAAAAACGCCCCGCCAAACACGAGCACAACCTGCGCCGCCAGGACCGGCAGCGTTCGCTCTTCCGATGCCAGCTCCCAGAACAGAACCACATAGGCAACATGTGCCAGGAAGAAGGCCGCCATGCCGGGCTTCAGCCAGTGCTCACCCTCCAGCGCCAGGAACAGGTCGCCCAGCGAACTCAATGCCAGCGCCACAACGAGCAGGGCTGGCCCGCCTGCCAGATAGGCCCAGAGCGCCAGCAATGCCGTGGATCCCGTCTTGACCACAAGCCCGGCCGGCCCCTTGTCGCGATAGCAAAAGCCCGCGCCGTAAAGCGCGCCGAGCGCCAGAGCGCCATACAAGGATATCTCGCCCCCCGTCATGCCGGCTTATTCTGCCTGCTTGACCGGCTCCGGCAGCCGTAGCAGTCGCCGCGCCATGCGCCGGTGACGCTCCTTCACATACATGCCAACCACGCCCAGCGCCGTCGCCAGCACTGTGGCATCATCCGTGAAACCGAGGCCGACAACAATGTCAGGCAAGGCATCAACCGGCATGACGAAATAGGCCACCGCAGCAAACAGCACGGCCTTCGCCTTCATCGGCGTCAGCGGGTCGCGCGCCGCATACCAGGCCGCAACGAGATCATCTGCAAACGGCACCCGGCCAATCACCCGCATCAGTTTGGGGATAACTCCGCGGGCCAGGCGCTCATTCCGCTCTATGCTTTTTGGCAGGTACGTTCCGTCCCGTCCCTTGATCGTTTGAATAATTTCCGCTGCGTCACTCATTGCGAACTCCTCAGACCATTATAGACACGGGTCTCAGTTTACGAAAACCAGGGAGGGCAGTGCCCCATGAAACTCGATTCCAGTATCTCAGCCGTCATTACAGGTGGCGCATCCGGCCTTGGCGCCGCAACCGCCAGAATGCTTGCCAGCCATGGCGTGAAGGTCGCCCTTTTTGACCTCAACGCCGAGAAGGGCGAAGCACTCGCCAAAGAGCTTGGCGGCGTCTTCTGCAATGTCAACGTCACTGATGACGCCTCGGTTGATGCCGGCTTCGAGAAATCGCGCGCGGCCATCGGCCAGGAACGCATCCTGATCAACTGCGCCGGCACAGGCAACGCCATCAAGACCGCCAGCCGCGACAAGAACACGGGCGAGATCAGCCACTTCCCGCTCGACAAGTTCAACCTGATTATCCAGATCAACCTGGTCGGCACATTCCGCTGCATCGCCAAATCGGCTGCCGGAATGATGACGCTGGACCCGATTGACGGCGAGCGCGGCGCAATCGTCAACACCGCTTCGGTTGCCGCTGAAGATGGCCAGATCGGCCAGGCGGCCTATTCCGCCTCCAAGGGCGGCGTTGTCGGCATGACCCTGCCAATCGCCCGCGACCTCAGCCGCGAATTCATCCGCGTCAACACAATCCTGCCGGGCATCTTCAACACGCCGCTTCTGGCCGCAGCGCCAGAGCCCGTGAAGCAGGCGCTCGGCGCGCAGGTGCCGCATCCTGCCCGCCTCGGCAATCCGGAAGAATACGCCTCGCTCGCCACGGAAATGTGCCGCAACGCCTATTTCAACGGTGAAGACGTACGCCTTGACGGTGCCATCCGCATGGCCCCGCGCTGAGCCCTTCGGCACGGCAATGAATAAAGCCCGTCCGGAGCGATCCGGGCGGGCTTTTCTCTGTGTGTATTCCGCAAATCAGAAAGCCCGCTCGGGCAGAACGGGCTTTCATCATCAGGGCGGGTGACGGGAAGGCTGGACCGCCCCGAACCCTGTTACTGGCCTTTACGCTCTTTCACGCCTTCTTCATCGGCAGCGGCGCGGTCGGCATCGTCAAAGACAATCTCGGCTTCTTCGCCCTTGCCATAGGCGCGGGACTTCTTTGCAAGTGCCGACATGGAATCCTGCATGCGGCCCTGGCCGACAGCCATTGTCTTGGAGGCACTCATGCCGACTGCGTCCGCGTCTCCGAAGCTTGCAAACTCAGCCCCCAGAAAGACGACTTCCCAGCCATTGGCCTTGGCCCGGTCAAGCGCGGCTTTCGCCCCATCGCGGGTGATCTCCTTTGACGAATTCTCATGGCCGTCCGTCATGATGACGATCACGGCCTTTTCCGGCTTGTCGGCTTCGGCCAGCGAGATGACCCGGCCAATGGCATCGAACAGCGGCGTCATGCCGCGCGGATTGGCTTCGTCATTGGTGACGTCGGTCCATTTTTCCGCCGGAACATCCTTGCGCAGGACATCGAATTGCAGGGATTCCTGATAGTCGAATACGGCAAGTGTCACGGCGGTCTTGATGTCGGCGCCTTCGATTTCGCCTTCATCGGCTTCCCCCACGCTGGCGGCATAGGCGTTCACGGATCCGAGGGCTTCGTCCCAGATGCCGCTCATTGAACCGGTCCGGTCCAGCAGGATGTAGGAGTGGACCGACCCGGCCGTAGGGGCAGGTGTCGGCGCCGGCTTGGCGGCAGCAGGCAGGACCATGGCGAGGCTGAGGCCAGTCATGGCGAGTGTCACGAGTGTGGATTTCATCGGGGCGTCCCTTCCCATTTGCTTCGGCTCCCCAGCCTTTGATGGAGGCAAACATTACCGAAGATTAGGGCGCGCCTGTGGCCGACCTGTGCCGAAGACAAGAAAAAGCCCGCCTTTTGCAAGGCGGGCTTTCCATCAGGGCGTCGCAAAAGCGTCAGGCAAATTGCGGTGCAATTTTCAGATTCTTGGCCCAGCCGATCTTTTCGAGGGCGAGCAGCATCGTGCCGTTATAATCCACGATACGGTTCCAGACGCCTTTGCGCGGACGGTGAAGGGCGCTTTGCGGCGCATCATGGTGATGGTCGTGGAATGCTTCACCACCAGTCAGGAGCGCCATCAGGTGATCGGCCCAGATCGGCGTTTTCAGGTGGCCCAGCACGTTGATGCCGTACACGGTGGCGTGGAACTGGATCGCGCGGCCAATGACGACGCTGGCATGGATGATCGCTGTCAGCACGAGCGATCCGCCTGCCGCCCAGACGATCAGGTAGATAACGGCCGGAATCAGCAGATGCACGACAAGGCTCAGCTCATTGTAGAACCGGTCCATCCAGACAATCACGGGCTGGTCCTTCAGCCACATGGGGATCGGACGCTCCATATCCTTCCTGTCGCGCCACAGGATCCAGCCGACCCATGCCCAGCGCTTGGATTCAAACGGGTTGTGAGGGTCGCCGGGCGCATCGGCAAAGCGGTGATGCTGGGAATGGTAATTCACCCAGTCCTTCACATTGCCCTGCATGGCAAAGACCAGGTTCAGCATGGTGATGAACTGGGCCGGGGCTTTCAGCTCACCCGCCCGGTGCTGCAGGATACGGTGAAGCGGGCCAATCCCGGCATTACACAGGAACACCGAAAATGCGGTCACGCCAAAGGCCAGCGGAAAATACCACCAGTGCAGGGTCAACTCGCTGAGCGCGATCCCGAGCACGACCATCGTGGTAAAAAGGGCGACGCCAAGTGCCGGGTAACCGAAGGCGGAAAAGAAACTTGCCGGATTGAAGGTTTTCCACGTTTTCGGGATGGCCAGCGAGCGAGGTATCATATGGGTCGTCTCCAAATCTGCCGGCGGGCCGGTGCGTTCTGCAAGGCATTCTCAGGCCGGGCCGATTAACACTTACTTAAGGGCCGAGACCGCTGACGGAAAGCACAAATCCGCATGCCTGACACTTGTGTGATTCGCGGGGGTGACGGAGTCGTCGTGTTTCGCGTAAATGCGCACGACAGTGGGTCTGGTTCGAAAACGCGGGGAAGCCACACGATGCAGGAAGACCGGCGCATCAAAGCGATCGACCGCCTTGTATCCATGGGTCTGGATCCGGACGCCAGTCAGGACGAAACCGCGCTGAACATATCCTGTTCGCTTTCACAGGATTGCCGGGAAGCGGGTGACCCCGATCTCGTGATCAATTTTCAGGCAGGTGAATTCAGGTGCAGGAGCTGTAATGCCCATGGCAATCTTGATGACCTTGTTCGGGAGTTCGAAGACAACGGATTTCCGGTCGCGTCCGTCGTGCGGGAGGCGGAATACCACGAAGTTCACAAAGCTGAACCGAATGCGACCAAACGCGCCCTCACCCCCCACATATCCACCCCCGAGCACCAGGAGACGCCACAGTCATACACCTCCCCCGCGCTCCGCCCCCACCGCAACCTCGGTGAACGGGTCATCATCACCCTGCTCGCGCTGGTTTTTCTGGGCGCAGGCCTCAGCGCGGCAGCCCTGTCGGGCTTTGCCAATTACCAGGCCTTTTCCAGCTCTGTGACAGACCCGCTCCAGGCCGGAATCTGGGGCTGGACGGGTGTGATTGCCGCCATCATCTCGTTCGGCGGCTTCACCTTCTTCTACTGGCACACGGCCAATAAGCGCATGAAGGAAGGCGTCCGTGCGCTCCTCTTTGCCCTCGCAGGCGCAGGCACCAGCATCCTCGGCACGCAGATGTACATCGCCGCCAACAATGAGGCCGCGCAGGCCGAGATCACCACGGCCGGATCAAACCGCGCCCTGCTGGAACAGCAAGTGAGTGACTGGCGCATACAACTCTCCGGCATCCCCCCGGAAACACGCTCCGTTGAAGGACTGGAAGCCTACATTTCAGAGGTTGAGCGTGTCGGCCGCACCGAGCAAAAGCCCTATCGCGATGCCCAGAACGAGCTTGGCCTCGCCCGCCGCCGCGACGACCTGCAGGCCAAGATCGAAGCGGCCAATGCAGACCTGCTCGGCAAGGGCAACGGCGACATCCTGATCGAGACGCAGGCACGCGCTGCCATTCCGAGCTGGTTCTTTGCCGGGATGCTGGAACTGTTCTCCAGCCAGGGCACCAGTATCGGCCTGGTCGCGCTGCTCATCCTCTACACACGCCGCCGCGAAGCGCCAGCAGACTGATCAGGCCAGCAATGCGGCCCCGACCACGCCGAAGGCGGCCAGGCTGAGACCCAGCGCCAGCAGCATCAGCACGCCGTCGCGCGCAAGGATTGCAAGGCCGATCGTGGTAATCGCCAGACCGGGTATGCCGACCGCGAAAGGCACCATTTCCAGCGGGATCAGCGTCAGGGCGAGGACCATGACAATGCCTGAAGCGACCTGGCGTGCGGGCTGGCTGGTGACCCAGGACAGGCGCCTGGTCACCCAGGAATCGATCGCATACAGCACGCCATGCGCCTTCTTGTGCGCCTTGCGCATCTTCTTCTTGGAAACGGAAACGTCTTCGATGAATTGCGGTACCCAGGGATGGGTACTGCCGACCATCATCTGGAAGGCGAAAAGCACAAGGACCAGGCCGACAATGAGCGGCAACCCTGGAACAGCGCCCAGGGGCGGGAGCACGACCAGCAGGCCAAGCAGCGTGAACACCGGCCCAAAGGTGCGATCCTCCCACATGTCGAGAAGATCACCGACCGAGACTTTGTCGCCCGGTGTATTTTCCGTTGCCGTATCCAGAAGGTCTTCGAGGGGATGGTCATCGGCCATACCCATTCTATGCGCGCGGGCCCCGGAAAGTTCCCTTTCATGATGAAGTCATCCCACTGGGGGCGCCCCCCCCCGATTGTCGCCGCCGCTGTCAGCCTGCCGGCTGCTCCTGGCCCAGGCGCGCCTCGCGGAGCGCCTTGCGCCGCACCTTGCCGGCATCGTCGCGCAGGGGTTCGCGAACCCATTCGAACGAGCGCGGGATCTTGTAGCGCACCAGCCGCTCCGCAAGATGGGCCAGCAGGCCCGGCTCATCCGGTGCGCCGTCGGGAAAATCCACAATGGCGTGAAGCCGTGCGCCCAGATCCTCGTCCGGCAGGCCGATCACGGCAGACGAGCGGACGCCCGGGAAGGCATCGAGCGCGGCCTCCACTTCCGCCGGATAGATGTTGGCGCCGCCTGACAGGACCATGTCCGACAAACGGTCTGAGAGATACAGAAAGCCGTCAGCGTCCATCCAGCCGAGATCGCCAAGGCTTTCCCAGCCGCCGTCGATGATCTTCGCTTCAGCGCCGAGATATGTGTAGGTCGTGCCCGGCCCCGCCAGCGGCCGCATGTAGACTTCGCCCACCTCGCCGGGCGGCAAGGCTTCGCCCGCCTCACCGACGATCTTCATTTCGCAGGTTTCGACCGGCCGCCCAACCGAGCCGCGATGCTCAAGCCAGTCGGTCCCCTGGATCGTGGTCGACCCCTGCCCTTCGGTTCCGCCATAGAGTTCCCAGATTACCTCAGCCCCAAGCCACTCGATGAAGGCCTCCTTCAGCCAGGCGGGACAGGGCGCGGCCAGATGCCAGACCGCCCGGAGACTGGACACGTCATATTTCGTCCGCACCTCTTCCGGCAGTGCCCAGATGCGCCGCATCATGGTTGGCACCAGGTAGACGATATCGACGCCCATCGTCTCGACCCGCTCCAGCACCTGTTCGGCATCGAAACGCGTTGTGATGACGATCGTGCACCCTTTGAACAGAGCGATCATCGCCCAGAGAAAGGGGCCATTATGATAGAGCGGGCCGGGAATCAGCATGGTCCCCTGATTGGCAATCTCAAGGTAGGGCGTGTCCGGGTCCCAGGCGGCTGGCAGTTTGGAAACGATCAGTTTCGGGCGCCCCGTCGACCCGCCTGACGTCATCGCCTTGAAAGAGGCTGCCGTCCGCTCGGGCAACTGGGAGTCCGGCAGGCTCGCATCCGGCTCGAACCCCTGCGTCAGGCAGGGAGTAGGCGCATATTCTTCCGCTTCGACCCCGACAACCAGGGTCGGCTTGCCAAGTTCGATAATCTGGTCGCGCTCAAATTTGGGCAGTCTGGCAGATATCGGCTGTGGCGTGGCGCCAAGCTTCCAGACGGCAAGACAGGCCTCGATGAACTCGCAACCATTCGGAAGCGCAATCGTCACGAAATCATCCGCCTTGACGCCCAGCGCCGCGTAGGCGCGCGCCAGCCGGTTGGTGCGGGCCTCCAGCTCCGCCCACGTGCGACGGTCACCAAGATGGTCGAGGGCCACGCGGTCCGGCTGGATGGCCGTCCAGTGCGAGACGATGCGTGAAAGGGAAATTGCCGCCATGTTTTCCTGCCCGGATTTGGAAACTTGACGTTTCGCATTGTTCTTCATGCCGTCGCTCGAACGGCGCCGTCTGGCCGAACCTGCCATAGGCACGATGGTACGTCATCAGGAACCTGAAGCAGCTGACGCAGCGGAATTATCTCGTCAGTGCGCAGCAGACGGCACCTGGCATCCCGAATCTGAAGCAATCTGTATTATCTGAAGAAAATGGTGCACCCGGAGCGATTCGAACGCCCGACCCCCAGATTCGTAGTCTGGTGCTCTATCCAGCTGAGCTACGGGTGCCTACCCAAAGAAGGCGGACACATACAGGCAGGTTTCCGCGCTTGCAAGTCTGTGTGACACGGGTTTTTGGGTAAAACTGCTCTCAGGGCAGCTCAGGCCCGGCCGGTTGATCGATAATGGTTCCGATCCAGTCCGCAAAAGCGCTGATTCTCGTATAGATTCCGGGGCTTTCGACCCGCCCGCACCCGAGGCCCCAGCTGACAATGCCAACCTGCACGGGCTGGCCTGTGCGGCCATAGCGCACGAGCGGGCCGCCGCTGTCACCCTGACAGGAATCGATGAAACCGTCGCCGGCGCATATCTGGGAGGCCGTATTCACGGTGACATCGGCAAGGGATTCTTCCAGCCCGTATTCGCGGATCAGGTTCTCGATCTGCGCCTTGCATGACGCGCCGCTGACCGGCGGTACCCTGCCCTCAGCGAGACGCATCGAAGGAGCGCTGAGGTGGCGGCCACTGCGGCTGACGGCGCGCTCGCCCTTGCTCTCCTCTTCCCGGTTGCCATAGCCGGCGACATGGAATTCGGACTCTTCTTCATCGGCGCCGGGAATGGCCTGCAGGGTCGAGACGGGTCCCTGCCAGTGTCCGGAGATGCGCAGGAGCGCGATGTCGGAACCGGCCTCCGGGCGTCCGGCCTGGTAGTCAGGATGCACTTCGATCCGGTTGACCGGAAACACCGATCCGGCGGCCACACGGCGCAGGTCGCTGTTGCCGATCACCAGAATGAGCGGCCCGAAGCGCACGAGGTTGCCGTCCGCATCAGGGATGTACTGCACAGCCCGGCCGGCCGAATCGACACGGGCGGCTTCAACGCAATGGGCCGCCGTCAGCGCCCAGTTTTCGCTGATCATCGTTGCCCCGCACTCATGGAACAGCGCGCTGCCCTGTATTGACTGCAGGGAGGCGATGCCGGGCCAGTTATCGGCACTGGCATCATTGCCGCCGATGATCTGCCTGGCCGTGGCAGGCATGGCGGACAGCCCGGCGGCACACGCCATCAGCATGGCGGTTTTCAGGATCAGGAAAGTACGCTCGCCGGCCTGTCTCATCATGCTTCGTCCCTCACGCCCTTACCATACGCCCACTTTGGCCCTGTTCCAATGCGGGTCTGAAGGCGGCGTCAGGGGGTGGTGAGGGGCGGTATGCCGGTGGTGGCGGATATCCAGTCGGCATAGGCGGCGACGCGCATGTAGACGCCCGGGCTCTCTTCCCGGCCACACCCGAGGCCCCAGCTGACCACACCCACCTGGACCGGTGGCCCCTCCGCGCCGCGCTGCACCAGCGGGCCGCCGCTGTCGCCCTGGCATGAGTCCGAATAGCCTGTCCCCGCGCACAGCTGCCATTCCGGCGAAACCGTCACGCCGTCATATTCCGGGCCGAAATCGTTGCGGTCGATGAGGGTTTCGATCTGGGTCCTGCAGGTTTCAGGGTCGACCTCGGGCACGTCGCCTTCCTGCAGCACCATCATCGGCGCGCTGAGGTGACGCCCGCTGCGGCTGACCGCTTCCTGCCCTGTCGCCTGCTCGCCGGACTTGCCATAGCCGGCGACCAGCAATGACGACCAGGGCTCTACCAGTCCGGCGGCCTCACCCGTCAGGCCGTCCAGCCTCGCGACCGGGCCTTTCCAGCTGCCGTCAATGTTCAGGAGTGCAAGGTCGTGGCCCCGTTCAGGATAGCCGCGCGTATATCCCGGATGGACGGTGATGCCCCGGACGAGAAAGACGGAATCCTTTGCCACACGGCGCAAGTCGCCTGCGCCGACAGTGACGGTGATCGGACCGAAGCGCACAAGCCGGCCGTCTTCATCCGGCACGTATTGTATGGCACGGCGGCCACCCTCGATGCGGGCGGTCTCGACGCAATGGGCGGCGGTGATTGCCCAGCTTTCGGCAATCATCGTGGCGCCGCACTCATGATAGATCGCGCGCCCCTGCACCGACTGCATCGACGCCATGCCCGGCCAGTCTGCCGGGTCGGCATCGCGGCCTTCGACGACACAGGCCGTGGCCAGCGCCAGCGTGCCCAGTGCAAAGCCCCATTTTATGAGTGATCTCATGCGGTTTCCCCCTTGGCCTTGCCCGCAGTATACACGCCCCGCGCAATCGCGCGCGCCAAAGTGGAGGCAGCCAGCTCGCCGATACGCGCGACCGCTGCTGGCGCCGCGTCCGGCAGGGGCCGCTTGCCTGTGGCCAGCACGAAGACGGCATCGCCGTCAAAAGGGGCAAAGACCGGCCGGATGGCGCGGGAAAAACCCGACAGCGCCATCTGCGCAACGCGCTTGGCCTGATCGGGCGTCAGGATCGCGTCTGTGGCAATACAGGCAATGGTCGTGTTCTGGCCGAGGGCCGGATTCATCTTGGCTGCGCCCCAGTCTTCCGGGTCCATCGCAAAATCGGCAGGCGGGCGCTTGGCGCCATACTCGCCGTCAATCTCGTATGGCCAGGCCCAGAAAGCCTCCGTGCCGGGCATGTAGACCGAGCCATAGCAATTGACCGCCGCGATGGCGCCAATCGTGAACTTGTCCTTTGTGACGACACTGGCCGAGCCTGTGCCGCCAAGGTGCGCCCCGGCTGCTGCGCCGAACCCTGCCCCGGCCCGGCCCAGCCTGAACGTGTCAGAGACTGTATCATAGGCCTTGCGTCCCAAAGCCGCATAGGGCGAGACATCGCCCCAGTCCTTGTTGCCTCCATTGGCGAGGTCATAGAGGATGGCCGACGGCACGATGGGTGATTTGGGCACCGTGGGCAGGTCGATCAGGCCGAACCCGCGCCCTGCCTGTTTGAGACCAGCCGCCACACCATCAGCCGCGGCAAGTCCAAAGGCGCTACCGCCCGACAGGACAATCGCATCCACCGCGTCGACCAGCGTGCCGCCGGCCAGCAGGTCCGTCTCGCGCGTGCCGGGCCCGCCGCCCGCGACGCAGACGGCCGCCACCAGCGGCTTGTCGGCGAGAATCACCGTTGTGCCGGTGCGCACCGCAATGTCTTCGGCCTGTCCGACCCTGATGCCGGAGACGTCTGTAATCAGGTTCTTCGCACCCGGTCTGGCCATCATGTCTGCCCTTGTCTTTCCATTCGCCTACCAGTCTCATAAGGTCAGCCGGACACTGCGCCAAGCAAAGGGTTTTTCATGTTTCGCCACTTCTCCCTATCTTCCCGCCCCGTGACGCTGCCTTTCCTGGCCCTGGCAGGGATTGCGCTGGCCGCCTGTGCGCCTGCCAAGGACAATACCGCCCCGACCGGTGACGCCGCGCGCGAAGCCGCCGCAGAGGCCGAGGCGCTGAGCCCGCCACTGGGCGATCTGAGCTGGACCAGGGGCGCGATGGTGGCTGCGGCCAACCCGCTGGCAGTTGAGGCGGGCCTCGAAGTGATGCGCAATGGCGGTAATGCGATTGATGCGGCCATCGCCGTTCATGCGGTTCTGGGCCTTGTCGAACCGGAAAGCTCCGGCCTCGGGGGCGGCGCCTTCATGGTCTATTATGACCGCGCCCGCGACGAGCTGACCGTTTTTGACGGCCGCGAAATGGCCCCGGCCTCCACGACGCCTGAGCATTTCATCAAGGATGGCGAGGTGATGGGCTTCATCGATGCCTGGCAATCGGGCCGCGCTGTCGGCGTGCCGGGACAGGTGGCGCTGTACAAGGCGGCCCATGACGCGGCCGGAACCGGTGACTGGGCGGCCAATTTCGCGCCCGCGATCAAGCTGGCTGAAGACGGCTTTGCCGTTTCGCCGAAACTGGCCGAGACGCTGGCATCGGAACGGTTGCGCAGCTTCATCCGGCTGGACGAAAATCCCGTCACGGCCGCCTATTTCTATCCGGACGGCAATCCGCTGCCAGTCGGCTTTGTGCGCGACAACCCGGATTATGCCGCCACCCTGAAAGCCATTGCCGCTGAAGGCCCCAGCGCCTTCTACAAGGGCGATATCGCCGCCGGTATCGTTGCGGCCACCAATGAGGGCCCCGAAGGCGGCGACATGACGCTGGAGGACCTTTCCAATTACACCGTCCAGACGCGGCCTGCCCTCTGCGGCACGCTGCCGACCGGCTACAGGATCTGTTCGGCCCCGCCGCCAAGTTCGGGCGGCGTGACACAGAACGCGATCATGGGACTCTACGACCAGATGAAGCCTGGCCCGAACATGCGCGTGTCGGAAGACTATTATCTGAAGATCTTCGTCGACGCGCAGCGCCTCGCCTATGCCGACCGCGACTATTATGTTGCCGATGCGGACCATGTCACTGTACCGGCAGCCGACCTGATCAACCCTGACTATCTGAAAGTGCGCGCGACCGAGGCCTTTGCCCCGGACGCCCATGCAACACCGGGCGATCCCGGCGTGGCGCTGGGCCGTGACCCGATGATCGGCATGTGGGGACAGGACAAGACCGAGCACGCCCCGGGCACGACGCATCTCTCGATCATCGACACGGACGGCAATGCGGTGGCGATGACTGCGACGGTTGAGGCCGCATTCGGCTCGTCACGCATGACCCACGGCTTCCTGCTGAACAACCAGTTGACCGACTTCTCCCGCGCGCCCACCGCCGGTGGCCTGCCTGTGGCCAACGCACCGGCTTCCCGCAAGCGTCCGCGCAGCTCCATGTCGCCGACACTGGTTTTCGATGCGCAGGGTGACCTGTTCATGGTGACCGGCTCGCCGGGCGGCAATTCGATCGTCGCCTATGTTGCCAAGACGCTTGTCGGTGTCCTCGAATGGGGCCTGACGGCGCAGGAGGCGGTCGACCTGCCGAACATCATCGCGCGCGGCGACACGGTTGGCGTTGAAGTGGACCGAGAAGGTGGACCGGAAGATGCCGAGACGCTGCGCAATATGGGCTATACGGTTGAAGAGCGCACGGGCGAGAATTCGGGCCTGCACGTGATTGTCGTGCGTGACACCGGCCTTGAAGGCGCCGCTGACCCGCGCCGCGAAGGCATTGCGAAGAAGCTGGAATAGGCAACTGAAGCTATTTCCCGGGCGCCCACATTTTGACTCCGCCCAGGGTGAGCGCTCCGGGCAAGCCATGAAGCGGTAAAGAATGGCCAAGCTCTATTTTTCCTATGCGGCGATGAATGCCGGCAAGTCGACGATCCTGTTGCAGGCAGCGCACAATTATCGTGAGCGGGGCATGGATGTGCTGTTGCTGACGTCAGAACTCTATGGCGGGACGAAAGACGGGCATATCTCGTCGCGCATCGGCATCAGTTCAGAGGCCGTGCTCTATTCGCGCGATGTGGACCTGTTCGCCCTGGTGCAGGCGGCGATGGCCCGGGGCCGCCTCGATGCGATCTTCGTGGACGAGGCGCAATTCCTCACCAAGGAACAGGTCTGGCAGCTGGCCCGCGTGAGCGACCATCTGCGTGTGCCGGTGCTGGCCTATGGCCTGCGCACAGACTTCCGGGGCGAGCTGTTCGAGGGGTCTGCCGCCCTGCTCGCGATTGCAGACAGCCTGCGTGAAATCCGCACGATCTGTGACTGCGGCAGCAAGGCCACCATGGTCGTGCGCCTCGGGCCGGATGGCAAGGCGTTGACCGAGGGCGACCAGGTGTCAATCGAGAAGACGACCTATCTCTCACTCTGTCGGCGCCACTGGGAAGAGCGCATGGGTCGCTTCCCTCCCGCCTGAGTCTGTAAAAAGCCCCCGGTCTCCCGGGGGCTCTGGAAAGTGTCTGCCGGTAAGGCCGGATCAGAACGCGTAGCGCGCCATGATCTGGAAGACCGGGCCGGCTTCTTCGGTTTCAAGCTCGTACTCGTCGAAATCGCGATCCATCTGGTCGATCTCGTTGTCGAACTTGTTGAAGACCTCATCCTTCGATGCGTTCAGCAGGTTCGAGCCGACAGCGCGGATGGTGAAGCTGTCACCAATGCTCTTCTCCACGAAGATTTCGAGGTCGGCGCCATAAGACGTGGTGACTTCTTCGGAATTGATGCGCTCGTAGGCGTCGCCCTGTTTGCGATAGGTGACGCCGAAGGCTGCGGCATAGACAGGCAATTCCTGGATGAAGCCGAAATTGTACACATATTCCGACTGGCTGTTGAAACGGCGCTCACCGATGAAGTCATCGATCTTGCTGTCGAGCAGCGAGAGGTTGGCGAAGACTCCGGTGTTTTCCATGCCGAAGGCAACGAGCGAGGTCGAGAGGTCGAACTCGATGCCGTAGACCTGGCCGTCGCCGACATTCTCCGGCGTCAGGACGAAGGAGTTCGGGTCGTACACGGCGAGGGCCGCAGGATCACCGGCCAGCGCCTGGTCACAGGTGAAGCCTTCATCGTCCTCGAACTCGTCGCAATAGTCATCCGACGGTGCGCCGGTATTGACGACTTCGATCAGGTCTTTGACATCGCGGTAGAAGACGTTGACGCCAAACACGCCGGTCTTGCCGATGCGGCGCTCATAACCCACGTCGAGGCCCCATGCATTTTCAGGATCGAGCTGGGGATTGCCGAGCAGGTCGCTGTCACCATACTCGCCGGTCAGCAGGACGGGCGAGACGAAGTTGAAGTTCGGACGACGCACGGTGCGCGCCACCGAGGCGGTGAAGCGATCAAGGCTGGTGGCGTCATACTTGATATGCGCAGACGGCAGCAGGGTCGCGTAGTCATTGCTCTGGTTCTGGAGGTCTGCGTCGACGGTCCGGTCATTGATCGAGACGTCGGTTGTCTCGTAACGCAGGCCGGCTTCCCAGTCGAGATTGCCGACTTCGCCGTTCAGGACCGCGAAGATGTCGATCCGGTCTTCCTCGATCGAACTGAGCCCGCCATCTTCGGCTTCAAAGTCGGCATAGACGAGACCAAACTGGGTCGGCGTCTCGCTGAACTGGTCGTAGCCAGTGAGCGTGTCGAGATCCAGCTCGTCTTCCGCGGCGCTGATATCGGTGTCGCGCTGCTTGGTCTGGAAGAAGATGCCTGCTTCGAATTTCAGTGTATCGGAAAATTCGAATTCGTGGGCCAGCTCGGCAGAGAATTCCTCGTCCGTGATGTCGGCGCGTACCGACTCGCCTTCAATGACAGGCACTTCGCCATCATCATAGTCAACGTCGAAGTCGAGCTCTTCCTCGAACTCGCGTACCTGCTCGTCAAAGCTGGCGAAAGCGAGCTTGAATTTGGTCTCACCGGCCGACCATTTCTGCGCGAACTTGCCTTTCACGCTGTAATTGGTCTGCTCGATATTCGCGACGTTGGCGTTGTCGGTCAGCAGGTTGCCATCCGGCAGCGGGCCCGACACGCCTGTTGGAATGTCATACTCGAACGAGCGCTCGTCTTCGGTCCGGTCCGTGTAGACGAAGAACCCGTCCAGCTCCACCCTGGTGCCGTCCCGGTCGAACTGGTAGTTCGAGTTGAACGAATAATCAGTGCCGTCGCGCGTGTCGGTCTGGTCTTCGCGATTGTCAAACTCGCTGGTGCGGTAGTCCGGGTCATTTTCCGGGCTGTCGCCATAGCGCAGCGACGATTTGAGTTTCGGGTTGTAGCGGCCCTGCACGTTGGCACCGAGCAGGATACGGCCCGGGCCGAACGCGCCACCATAGACGCCGCCGAAGCTCGGCTTCACTTCGCCATCATCGAAACGCAGCGCACCGGCACGAATATAGCCGCCATCCAGTTCATATCCGTCACGCAGGACGATGTTCAGTGTGCCTGCAACCGCGTCACCCGACCGGCGGGCCGTGGCACCGCGAACAATCTCGACACGGTCGATCAGCTCAGCCGGGATACGGTCCATGAAGAAGGAGCGGTCGGCATTGGAGCCTGGCACTTTCTCGCCATTGATGAGGATTTGTGTATAGCCCGGATCAAGGCCGCGCAGACGGGCGCCATCGCTTTCGATCACGTCGGACAGGAAGGTGACGGACGGCACACGCTTGAGCGCATCACCGGCGGTCAGCGGCTCGAAGCGCTGGAAATAGTCCTGGCCGTAGGTCAGGGTCTGCACCGTATCATCGGTACGGTCGCGATAGCCGATATAACCCTGCACGACAACGGTTTCGGCGCGCATGATCGGATCGCCTTCGGCATCAATCGGCGCGGCTGGCTCGACGGTTTCGGCAGGCTCTGCAACCTGGGCATGAGCCGTGATGCCGGAGCCGAGGCAGAAGGCTGCGAGGCTTATGCCACGCAGGAGCGTGTGTTTGTCTGACATGCAAAAAATTCCCCTGGTTTTCACGCCGCGATAGCAAGGCATCGTCACGGATTGGCGACACATTTTTACGATTTTTATGACAGCGGCTTTGTAGCAACACTGGCGAAAAGAAGGGGTGGCGACACAGTGCGAGTAGAGCTATAGGCAGGTCCAAATTCCGACCCCTGATGGAGACTGACATGCGTTTTGCCCGCCTCGTCCTCGCTGGCGCTTCCGCCATCACCCTTGCCGCGTGCGCCACTGTTGCGCCCGTGCCAACCGTGCCCGTCATGGTGACTGCGGAGACCGCTCCGGCCGGCGCAACGGGCGACGCAGCTGACGATCCGGCTGTGTGGCGCCACCCCACGGACGCGGCGCAATCTCTTATTCTCGGTACGAACAAACAGGAAGGCCTGGTCGTCTACGCCCTCGACGGGTCTGAACGTCAACGCCTGCCGATCGGGCCGATCAACAATGTCGATGTGCGTCAGGATCTCGGTTCGGCCTATGACATTGCCGTTGCCAGCAATGACACGCAGGGCATCTCAGTCTTTTCGATTGACCGCACCACAGGCGAAGTGAAGCACGTCAACGACGTGCCGACGGGCAAGACCGAACCCTATGGAATCTGCCTCGGCAAGAGTGGCAATGCAGGGGTTGCGGGTGTCACCTACAAGGATGGAACGATCGAGCTGTGGGAGCTGGACGGTGAGGCGGATGGCGTCACGGGCACACTGGCGCGCAGTGTGAAACTGGCCACGCAGCTGGAAGGGTGCGTGTTCGATGAGGTCAACGGCACGCTGGTGATCGGCGAAGAGGCCCATGGCGTCTGGAGCCTTGCCTACATGGATGCCGCTTCGGTTCCTGTCGAGATCGATACGGTCGCGGCCAATAATGGACTGGTCGCCGACGTCGAAGGTGTCTCGATCTGGCGCGGACAGGATGGCAAGGGCTGGATCGTTGCCTCCGCGCAGGCTGCTGATCGCTATGTCGTTTACGAGCGTCAGGCTCCGCATGCCGTGATGGGCGTGTTCACGCTGGTCGCCAATACGCAAGCCGGGATCGACAAGGTTACGCACACGGACGGCCTGGACGTGTTTTCGGGCGCCCTGCCCGGCTATCCGCGCGGCATTCTGGTGGTGCAGGACGATGGCAATCCGAATCCGGAACAGGACCAGAATTTCAAGCTGGTTGACTGGGCCATGTTAGAAACGGCGCTCGGCCTGCCTGTGCTCGAAGCCGAATAGGGACGGATCGCGGAGCGCCGCCGCGTAATTGCAATTGGCCATGCCAGCGAGACCGAGGGCATGAATCTCCCCGTCAAGCTGGCCGGCATCCTCACATTCGAACGCGAGCGAAGCATGGACGCGTCCGTCACATTCGGCCCGGGTATTTTCAGCGCGCAGGCCGTTTTTTGTATGCTTGCGCCGGGTCTTTCTGACATGGCGGATATCAGCTGCCCCAGCCAGGGCCTCGCGCAGGCAATCGGGGCTGGCGCAGGCCGACGTGTCAACGTCGGGAAACAGCCCTGCGAGCAGGGTCAGGGACGGCGCCGACAGGGGAAACGGATCACTGACAACCGGATGCCAGCGTTCCAGCAGGCCCCATGTCCCCAGTCGCGCTTTCAGTTCCAGCACCGTGCCGCCTCGCAGCTTGGGCATAAGGTCGGTGCGGCCGGGAGCGAGGAGATAGATGTCTGTCCGCGCCTCGGTATCCCCGAATGCCAGCCGCCTTTCGAGGCGACCGACATGCGCGTCAACGGCATCCGGCCAGCAGCGGAATTCGAAGCGCGGCGGCTTAGCTGTCATCCTCTTTCCCTTCATTTCCAATCGACGGCTTTCCGAAAAATCGGCTTTCGAGAAGACGTACAGGCAGCAGGACGATGACGGCGAGCAGGGCACCAAGGATGGCGACGGTCAGGTAGCCTGCACCGCTGGCCAGTCCGACGGCGCCGGCAAGCCACATCCCCGCCCCGGTTGTCAGGCCTTTCACCGAGCCGCGGGACTGCAGGATGGTTCCGGCCGCGAGGAAGGCGACACCGGCGGTCACAGCCTCCACGACGCGGATCGGGTCAAGCTGGGTCTGACGGTCACCAGCCCCGAAGGTCTCGATCATTTCAATCGCAATGATCGTGAAGACCGCGGCCGCCAGCGCCGTCAGCATGTGGGTGCGCAGCCCGGCCGGGCGGTCACGGGCCTCCCGGTCTATACCGATGACAAGGCCAAGGCTGCAGGCCACCAGTAAGCGCAGCAGGATCACCGCAAGCGGGAGGTGTGTATCAAAGGACGTGGCAAGAATCTCATGCATTGTGCGCCCTCCATGCGGGCACTCTGTGCAACGCGCCAGGAGCGCTGGGGTTTCCGGCGTTTCAATGCGGCAGATGAAGGCCGGAAGCTTAATGCCAGAGCCGGTTTTCGAGACGCGTTCACGCCTGCTGTTTTATCAGTGTCACAAAAATTGTTTCGGTGATCCGGTTTCGCGGAGATAGCCGGAAATCGCCTCGCGCGGAGGGACACGCCGGTTTCCGATGTCATCAGGCTTCACGGGTCCTCCCTAATCCTGCCTTAATTGCGAGCGATGATTCACACTGCTGGGGAAAAGGAGGAGAATTCCCGTGGGCGTTAAGCGGAATGCGATACTCGGACTTTTGACAATTGCGGCCTTTGTCGGCTGTGGCCTGCTGGCGAGTGCCGAGGCGCAGGAAACATCCGAGGCGCAGATCGACTATGATGGCTTTCTGGGCCTGAGCGGGGAGATCGCCGCCTATCGCCAGTCACGTCTGGTCGACCTTGAGACCTTCAACGCAATGAAAGCCGAGCCCGGAACAATCCTTCTGGATACACGCAGTTCCGAGGCCTTCCACATGGGCCATATTGACGGCGCGGTGAACCTGAACTTTTCCGATTTCACTGACGAGAAACTGGCCGGGGTTGTGGGCGACACGTCCACTCGTATCCTGATCTACTGCAACAACAATTTCAGCGACAATGTCGCGCCGGTCATGCTGAAACGCGTGGAGCTGGCGCTGAATGTGCCGACCTTCATCAATCTCTATGGCTATGGATACGAGAACATCTATGAGCTGAAGGGTGCCCATTCGATCAGGGATGCCGATATCCATTGGGTGTCCGACTGGCCCGAAATGGTCGAGGCCGCGACTGTTCAGCAAAACTAAAGTGCCAATCTGACGCCTTGCTTTTGCAGGCGCGAGGGGTCATTTGCGGGCTGAACCTGAATAGCCGTCCCCGCAAAGAGGCCCGCCCATGTCCGCTGATGCATCCGCCGCCGCTGCAGTGCCCGCACCGAAAGTGAACCCTAACGCTCCGACCGAGGAAACGGTCCTCAGCGTCGAGCATTATACCGACCGGCTGTTCCGCTTCCGCATCACGCGACCGCAGAGCTTCCGATTCCGCACCGGCGAGTTCGTGATGATCGGCCTGCCCAGGGAAGACGGCAAGCCGCTGCTGCGCGCCTATTCCATCGCCTCGCCGGCCTGGGATGAGGAACTGGAATTCTATTCGATCAAGGTGCCTGACGGTCCGCTGACCTCACGCCTGCAATCGATCCAGCCTGGCGACAAGGTTCTGCTGGGCAAGAAGCCGACCGGCACGCTGGTGCTGGACGCGCTGACCCCAGGCAAGCGCCTCTACATGTTTTCCACCGGCACCGGCTTTGCGCCTTTCGCCAGCCTGATCCGCGACCCGGACACCTATGAGCGCTATGACGAGGTGATCGTCACGCATACGTGCCGCGACAATGGCGAACTGGCCTATTCAACCAACCTGGTGCGCGACATCGCCAACGATCCACTGGTCGGCGAGATGTCCGAGGGCAAGCTTCGGCTCTATACGAGCTGTACCCGCACGCCCCACCCGACCATGGGCCGGATCACGACGCTGATCGAGACAGGCAAGCTGTTCGAGGATCTTGGCGTGCCGAAGCTGGATCCGGCGACCGACCGGGCGATGATCTGCGGGTCGATGGAGATGATCCAGGACGTGAAGGCCCTGATGATCGCCAATGGCCTGACCGAGGGGTCAAACGCCGCCCCGGCCGAATTCGTGATCGAGAAAGCCTTCGCGGGCTGACGGGCCGCCTGTTGCAGCCACGACAGAAAATCTGACGCCAACGTCATGTATTGACATGTCCCACGCACCCCGTGTCCACTCCCTTTAAAAATGAGGGGAGTCGACATGGCGGTTTCACGACGAACGATGATGGTGGCGGGCGGCGCCGTGATTGCCGGCGGCGCAGCCATTCCCACAGCACGCCACCTGTCATGGGGCGGGCGGGACTTTGTCCGGCCGGATTATGACCCGGATTATCCCGAAGCGCCTGCGGGTGAGGAAAGCTGGATGAACTGGTCCGGGGTGGAGCGGGCGACGCCGCAGGCGATGCGCCTGCCTGCCAGCGAGGATGAACTCAGCCAACTGATGGCCGGCACCAACGGACGCGTGCGCCCCTATGGCAGCGGCCACTCGTTTACTGGCCTTGCGCCCAGCGAGGACATGATGGTGGATGTGAGCCGTCTGGCCGGCCTGAAATCGCTCGATTCTGCGACCGGCCTTGCCACGTTTGGCGCGGGCACGCGCCTGTTCCAGATGGCAACCGAACTGGCCAGTGCGGGCCGGGCCTTGCCGAACCTGCCGGATGTCGACGTGCAGACGCTGGCGGGGAGCTTCTCGACGGCCACACATGGCACGGGCGAAACACTGACCGCGCTGCATGACCATATCGAGGCATTCCGCATCGTGACCGCGAATGGCGACATTCTGGACGTGTCGCGTGGCAACCATCCGGACCTTTTCGCGGCGGGGCGCGTGTCGCTGGGCGCGCTGGGTGTGATCACGCAATATACGCTGCGCACGGTGCCCATGTTCAACCTGCGCCGGAAGGTCTGGGTTGAGCGGATCGAGACGCTGATGGAACAGGCCGAGGCGCTGGCCAGCCAGCACCGCAATTTCGAATTCTACTATTTCCCGCATACGGGGCTGGCCGCCGGAATCAGCCATGACCTGCACGAGGGGCCGGTGACGGGTAAGGGCGAGAGTGAGGATGATTCCACGCTGGAGGACCTCAAAGCCCTGCGCGATTCCATGGGCTGGTCACCCTGGCTGCGCCGCAAGATCATCGGCGCCGCCCTGCCCCGCGGCGTGGTCGAGGATGTCAGCGACAGTTCCTACAAACTGCTGGCGACAACACGGCCGATCAAGTTCAACGAGATGGAATATCACCTGCCGCGCGCAAACGGTCTGAAAGGCCTGCGCGAGGTGATCGCCAGGCTTGAAAAGCGCAAGGACGTATTCTTCCCGATGGAAGTGCGTTTTATCGCGTCGGACGATGCCTGGCTGAGCCCGTTCCGTGACGGGCCGCGCCTGTCGATTGCAATCCATGCCGCCGTGGACGAGCCTTATGACTATTTCTTCTCGGACATCGAGCCGATCCACCGGGCCAATGGCGGGCGGCCGCACTGGGGCAAGCATCATTCGCTGGGACACGCGGACCTGACGGCGCTGTATCCGAAATTCGGGGACTTCCTGGCCCTGCGCCGCGAGCTGGACCCGGCGGGCAAGCTCCTGAACCCGCATCTTGCCCACCTGTTCGGGGAAGATTTCGATGATTGAGCTTTCCCGCCGCAATGTAATCCTGGGCGGCGCCGCCCTTGCTGGAGTGACCGTGCTGATGATGAAACCCGGAGACAAGAGCGGGCCGCGCGACGCGTATTTCCTGGACGTGCAGAAGGCGCTGATTTCGGCGGGCATTGCGGTCCCGACCATGGTTGTGGACAAGGCCCGGCTGAATGCAAATATCGACACGCTGAAAGGCTTCCTGCCGCCGGGCATGGGCTATCGCATCGTGGCAAAGTCCCTGCCCTCGCTTGGCCTGATCGATCATGTCCGCAAACGGACGGGTACGGACCGGCTGATGACGTTCAACCTGCCGATGCTGCTGGAGATTTCGCAGGCCATGCCGGAGGCGAGCCAGCTCCTGGGCAAGCCCCTGCCCGTGGTGGCGGCGCGGCACTATTTCGAGCGATTGCCGCTGGAGGCTTCCGGCGCAGCGGAGAACATACAATGGCTGGTCGATACGCCGGAGCGACTGGCGCAATATGCGTCGCTGGCGGATGACATGGGCCGCGACATGGCGGTGAATGTGGAGCTGGACGTGGGCCTGCACCGGGGCGGCATGGTGGCAGGAGCAGACCTCAAAGCCATGATGGAGGCGATCAAGGCGAACCCGCGCCTCAGCTTTGCCGGTTTCATGGGATATGATCCGCACATTGCGTCGCTACCGACGGCCATGGGCTGGCGGGACCGGGCGATCAGGGGGGTGCGCACGGGTTATGCAGCGGCGCTGGCGCAGGCGGGCGAAGTGTTCGGCGCGGACGCATTGGCGGGCATCACCCGCAATGCCGCCGGAAGCCCGACCTACCGCAATTATCAGGACACAGAGATCGCCAGTGAAGTGTCGGCCGGATCCTGCCTCGTCAAGCCAACGCATTTCGACACCGAGCTGCTGGAACCGCATGTGCCGGCGAGCTTCATCGCAACGCCGGTGATCAAGTCGCTGCCGGTGACGCAGATGCCCGGACTGGAATTTGCTGACGGCGCAACCAGGGCGTGGAACCCGAATGCCTCAAAAACCGTCTTCATCTATGGCGGTAACTGGCTGGCCGACCCGGTCGACCCGCCGGGCCTGCAATACAACAAGACGTTCGGGCGGTCGTCGAACCAGGAAATGCTGAATGGCGGGCCCGACCTGGAGATCAGCGCGGACGAATTCGTGTTTCTACGCCCACACCAGAGCGAAGCGGTGTTCCTGCAATTCGGAGATATTGCCGTTTACGAGGACGGCGCGATCACCGAGCGGTGGCCGGTATTTGACTATTCCGCTTGATCTGAAACCTCATGGCGACGCTTCGCCTCTGCTTACATTACAAAAAATTGTGGCGGCTGGCGGCTGTTTCCTGCGTTCGTCGCCTCGACAAATAGGTGGGGATGGGGTGAGCTGATCGTCATTGTACAGTTCGAATTAAGCCGGGAGGCCTCTCCATGAATGTGGCGCGTAGAGTATTTTCAGCAGGCATTTTCCTGGCGCTTGGCGCGTGCGCCAGTGGGCCGCCCGATCTCAAGGACAACCAGATCGTTCCCGGCCAGCGTGTCAGCAATGTGGAACTGGGCATGTCATTGTCCAGCCTGCTATCACTACAGGGAAAGCCCCGCCGCACCATTCCGATCGCGCATACGAACGCCACATCCTACACATTTGACGGGCTGACCGTCGCCGCAGATGACAAGGTCTACTGGATCATCGCGCATGACCCCCGCTTCTTCACGGACCGGGGCGTGTCCATGGGATCGGAGCAGATATTTGCACGGGGAACGTACGGGAAGCCGAAATGCGTGGTGACCCGCGCCAGCGTCACCGTCTATGATTATGGTGACATCTATTTCGAAGTCGACAATGCGACGGGCAAGGTCGGGCAGATCGGCATCCAGCGCAGCACGCAGACCTGCGACGGGGCATCATAGCGCATCGATGGGCAAGGTCGCGCCTGCCATTGGCCGCTGACCTGCATTCCAGATGTGGAGCGCCTTTGCAAGCGGGACCATGGGTCACGTTACAGACCGGGCCGACAGGTTGCAGTTTTCGTGTTGTGTTCGTTGGTCGGTGCCAGGCCGGGCAACGATGATGACAGACTGGAGGTGCGAAGAAGGCATCAGGGTCATTTGCCCAGGCTCGCGCAGGTTACACTCCGATCGGAAACCCGCGCCGATTTCCGGCATTTTTCTGGAACGATAATGGTGGAATGCCGTTGATTGGGGGAATGATGCAGCGGGCCTGATGGCGCGTAATTCGAACTGTCAGTGCACGCTCCATTCCCGATAAAGCAAGGAAAGGAGTAATCCATGAGAACCTTCAAGATGAACCTCCTCGCCGCTGCCGCATTTGGCCTGGCGCTGGCGCCCGGCGCCGCGACGGCACAGGATGAAGACATGCAGGCGGACACCACTGCGCAGGCAGAAACAGAGACTGCCATTGTGCCAGATGTGCAGACAAATCCCTATCGGATGGCAGATGGAAGCTGGGTATCACTCTCCGGCACTGTGACCAATGCCACAGCTCACGGGTTTGACCTCGACTATGGCGCAGGCATCGTCCCCGTCGAGATGGACGACTATGATGCCTGGCCAGAGGCCTATTTGCTGGCCGATGGACAGAATGTCGGGGTTGTCGGCAAGATTGACGATGACCTGTTCGAACTGACCTCGATCGAGGCCTCGACCGTGTATGTGGCCGGACTGAATACAAGCTTTTCAGCCAGTTCTGCCGACGAAGAGAGCCTTGGCGAGATCGCCTTCTACCACTTGCCTGATCTCAGCAATGTCGTGCTGGAGGGCAAGGTGAAGGATGTCGATGTCAAGAAAGGCGAATTTTCGCTGGTCGCCGGTGGTAGCTCCTATGACGTGAGTATTGAGGATCTCGGCTATAATCCGCTGGATGAAATCGGCTTTCAGGAAATCGCCAATGGTGACCGTGTGCGCATCACAGGCATGCTCGACAAGGAAGCCTTCACGGACGACGAGATCGATGCGACCAGTATCGTGACGCTCAACAAGGGCTGATCGTTCACTGACCGCAGACATGTCGCAAAGAGGCGGGCCTTCGGGCCCGTCTTCTTTGGTCTGGCAGTCGCTGCGGTGCGCGAGTGCGCGAGCCGAACGCCTGGCTCTACGTCATGAGAATGCGCGCGTTGCGGGAAATTCTTCGTCCCCTGATACCCGTTAGGTGAAATGGTAAACTTGTGTTAATTATTCCGCACACAAGAAGAAATGGGAGGACGAGATGCATATGATGAGTTCACTGAAGATCGCTGCAATTGCGGCATCAATCGCGCTGGCTGGGTGCGCGACATCGGCAATGGCACAGGAGCCTGCCACTCCAGCGGCCGCACAGGACGATGGATACCCGCTCACAAGCGGAGATTTCTGGGAAGTTACCGGAATTGACATCAAACCTGGTGGCGGCCTGTACTACGCAAACCACCTGGCTGACAAATGGAGAGCCTCGCAGGAATTTGCCAAGTCGAAAGGCTGGATCAAGGACTACAAGGTTCTGTCGAACTATCACAATCGCTCAGGTGAGCCGGACCTTTACCTGATCACTGTCATGGAAAGCCTTCCCAACGGTCCCGAGGGTGAGGCCCAGGGCGAAGAATTCCGCGCATGGGCTGAAGCATCGACGGCACAGCTTGTATCAGAGAATCTGGACCGCGCGGAATTTCGCGAAATCATGGGTACAAGCCTGATGCAGGAGCTGAACTTCAAAGACTAGGCATCATCCGGATCGAGACTGAAAGCCGCCGGTCTGCCCGGCGGCTTTCACTGTTTCAGATGCTGCGGTGGGGCTCAGAATGGTCCCACTCGGCCAGCAGGGTGCGCAGGGCCGAGACGAAGGCGAGCGGCTGGTCGAGCATGACATGGTGGCGGGCATGCGGGATGGAGATGAACGGCACCTGGTGACCGAGCAGCTTGCGCATGTAGTCGCCGACGTCATCGGGCATCAGTTCGCTTTCCTCGCCGCGAATGATGGCGATGCGGCAGGCCGCAGCTTTCAGCAGGTCAGCGGGATCCCTGTTCGGCTGGAAATGGGTCCAGATTGACGGGTCGAATTTCCAGGTGAAACCGCCATCAGTCTTCTTGAGGCTCCACCGGGCGATATAGTCCATTGCATAATGATTCTCGCACAACTGGGGCGGCGCGAGGCGGAAACGGCCAAGCGCGCTGGCGAGATCGTCATAGACGCGGTTGGGCCGGCCGGAACGTGGCGGGCCCCGATGGGGGCGTTCGGGCGGGTTCACGGGGCTGTCGACGATGACCATGCCGGTGAAACGGTCACCATGCTCTGCGCCCGTGACCAGCGTGACGAAACCGCCAAAGGAATGGGCGACGATGATAGGTTTCACATCTGAGTCGAAGAGGCCGGCATGTTCGGCAACGGCGATCTGTTCGGCGCTGAATGTCGCCATGTCATAGGCATCGCGCCAGTCGCTTTCGCCCATGCCGGAAAACGTGATCGCAGCGACATTGTAGTGTTCGGCAAAATACGGCGCCACGAAATCCCACCAATGGGCGTGTGCGCCATTGCCGTGGACGAGCAACAGGCCCGGACGGCCGCGCTGGCCCCAGCGCTGGTAATGGACATGCGCACCCTTCACGTCGACAGAATGGGTCTCGTAGGGGGTGGCGACGGCCTGCTGGAACCAGTCAGGCGCTGGCGGCACAGCGCCTTTGTATTCCAGCAGCGGGCCACCCTCGGACGGCATTTCCGCTGGCTGGTCGCGCACGATTCCTTCGGCACCTGAACTCATGGCCCATCCTCTCAACCTGACACACCTGTCATAAATGGGAGGGGGGTGAAGACAAGCCTGACGCGGGGGAGACTGTCAGTATTTCACAGAGCAGCCATAGGGCTTGGACCTGGCAACCGCGACAGGCTCTCCGGCGGCGAGGCTGTCGAGCGCGGCGCGGACGTAATTGGTGGCGTCGGCAATATCGTCGACGCGGGCAGATGCCTTGCTGTCGATGGCGCCTTCATAGGCGAGCGTGCCATCGGGGCCGATAACGTACATGTGCGGCGTGGTCTTGGCACCATAGAGGCGGCCGACGTCTCCGCCTGTATCGAGCAGGACATGGCGCGGCATGGCATCGCGCATGGCGGTCAGGGCGTTCGCCTCATCGCCGGTGACATGGCCCTGTTTGCCGGGGGCCGAGGAGATGACTGAGAGCCAGACGACATCATCGGCGACGGCATCGGCCTGCAGCGTCTGCATGTTGGCCGGCGGCGTCGCATAATGCTTCTGGACGAAGGGGCAGCCGTCATTGGTCCATTCAAGAACGATTGTCCTGCCGGAAAAATCTGCCAGCGAGACCGGCTCGCCATTCGTGTCGGTGGCCGTGAAGCCGGGCGCTGCATCACCGGGCGTGACAAGCGGACTGGCATCGGCGGTCGAGGCTATCAAGGCGCCGGCTGTCAGGGCAACAGCGGCGGCCATGCCGGCGGCGAGAGAAACATTGCGGCGGCTGAACATGAACAGTCTCCTTTATTGCGGTTTCCCCTCCGATGGCAGTCTGGCTCAACGCGGGTCGAGAAGTCCAATCACAAGATCTTTAGACAGGATTTCCGGCAGGATGTCCGGCTCGGCCGAACCCGCCGGATACCAGAGATACATGGGCACACCGGCCCGATCGCGCAGTTTCAGTTCTGCGGCGATGACCGGGTCCTTGTGCGTGAAGTCAGCGACGAGGAAGGCAACCTTGGCGTCGGCAAAGGCCTCTTGCACGGCATTTGTCTTCAGCGTGGTGAGCTTGTTGAGCTGGCAGGTGGCGCACCATGTGGCGGTGAAATCGACAAAGACCGGGCGGCCTTCAGCGGTGAGTTCTGCAACACGTTCCGGGCTCCAGGCTTCGGTGTCGAACCGGGCCGCATAGGCCGTAGGTGTGCCGTCCATGGCACCGGGCGCGGCTGCGCGCACGGCCGGATAGGCAAAGCCGGCGACGAAGACGGCGGCGGCGATGGCGCGCGCAGGCAGGTCGGTGCGGTGGCGCGTGAGCCAGATGGCGAAGGTAATGGCGGTGGCGCCCGCGACCGTCCAGGCGACCGCGCCATGGCCAGCGAGCGCGCCGAGCACCGAGAGCAGCCAGGCAGCGGTCAGGAACATCGGGAAGGCGAAGACCTGTTTCAGGGTTTCCATCCACTTGCCGGGCCGCGGCAGGAGGCGCTGCAGGCCGGGCACGAAGCTGAGCAGGAGGAAAGGCAGCGCGAGGCCGAGACCCATGGCGAGGAAGACGACCAGTATGGCAGCGGCGGACTGGCCCATCACCGCGCCCAGCGCCGCGCCGAGGAAGGGCCCGACGCAGGGCGCACCAACGACAGCGGCCAGCACGCCCGTGAAGAACGCTCCGGCGGCGCCCTGGCGGCTGGCAAGGCCACTGCCGGTGTTCTGGATCGATGTGCCGAGTTCGAACAGGCCCATCAGCCAAAGACCGATGGCGAACATGATGAGGGCGAGAATGGCGACGGTCGGCGCATTCTGGAGCTGGAATCCCAGCGTGGCCGAACCGGTTGCTGCGCGCACCGCGATGATGGCGCCCGCGAGGACAGCGAAGGAGACGAGCACGCCGCCCGTGTACCAGAGGCCGTGGCTGCGCAGTTGGCTGGCATGGCCGCTGGCGGCAGCCGAGACCATGCCCATGGCCTTGATCGAGAGGACAGGCAGGACGCATGGCATGAGGTTGAGGATGAGGCCGCCGAGCAGCGCGAAGAAGGCGAGCGTCAGCAGGCCTGCGGCGCCGCTCCCTGCCCCGGATACGCCGGAGCGGCTGGCAGCGAGGCCAGCTGTATTGTCGAAAACCGCGCCCTGGGCGGCGGACAGTTCGTAGCCTGTGCGTGTGCCGCCGGGCTGTTCGACGACAAGCACGCCTTCAAGCGGGCCGTCGGGCATGCCGGGGCTGGCCGGTGCGAGGGAGAGGGTTGCGCCATCCGCGCCGAAACTGGCGGGCTGATCGGCCGGGTGGCTGATTTCGTGGGCGAAGGGGAAGAAGCGCAGCGCAGCATCGCGGGTGAGGCCTGGTGCGCGCAGGCTGAGTTTCCAGGGCGTGGCCGATGTGTCGAGGCGGGCTTCGCCTGCAAAGGCGGTGGGCGCCCTGGCGATCCAGTCGGAAATCATCGTGCCGTGCATTGGGTTTGGTACCGGTTCGCCGACATCGAGCGTGAGGGAGACCTCGGCGGATTCGGGAATGCAGATGTCTTCGCAGATCAGGTAGTCAGCCAGGACATCCAGCCGGAGCTGGCCGGAGGCGTCAGCCGGAATCATCAGCCGGAATGGCAGGATAACCTGGTCGCTGTAGCCATAGTCCATGATCTCACCCTCGACCACGGGCAGGAGGTGCGGGATGGGCCAGATGAAGTCGCCAATGGCGCCGCCAGGTATGGTGCTGGTGCCGCGATGGATGAGCTGCGGCGGCAGGCCGGCATCGCCGGCATTGCGCCAATAGACATGCCAGCCCGGGTCCATGTCCATTTTCAGGGCGGCCATGATGGTCTCGCCCGGCATGACGGCGCTGCGCTCGGCAATCAGCTCGACGCGGGCATGGCCGCCATCGACAGGCGCAGCAGCGGCAGGCGCAAGCGCGCCGAGCAAAACGGTCATAAATAGGCTGGCAATAAGACGGATCATCAGGAGGCTTTCATCGGGACAGCCGACCATATGCCTGCGAATGGCGCAGGAATGAAGTACCTCGCTCATTCGTGAACGCGCTGCGAGCGGCCTGCACCACAAGGAAAAAGGGCGGCCCCGCGAGGAGCCGCCCTTTAAACTGTTCATCTGAACGGATCAGGCGTTCAGCGGTGCCGGCGGCGAGAGGCGAACCGCGCGCTGGATGACTTTCGGCCAGTTGAGCAGCGAGACGAGGTGGGCATAGCAGGCCCCGACGGCGCCATTGTTGCGCAGCTCAAGATACTTGGCCTCCGGAAGGGCGTTCAGGCGCTCTTCGGAAATGGCGTAATAGTCGGCAATCTTCTGCTGGTCGCCGACCGGGTTGCCCTGATTGTCGCGCGGCTGGAAGGCGACGGTTTTCTGTTCCATCAGGTCGAGTTCCACCAGCATCTTGACGAAATCAGCCGTGGCGCGGCGCTGGCGTTCGAATTCCTTGCAGAATTCGATGGCATCGTTGGTGAACTTGGACGGCTGGCCATTTTCGAAGAAGGGCACTTCCGGCTGGTTCGAGACCATGGGCGCAGCGCGGTCTACACACAGGACAAGGCGGTCGGAGGCGTCGTCGGCCGCGAACACGAACGGATAGCGGCGCACGAAAGCCGGTACATAATGGTCCTCGCCGACGCGGCCCTGCTCGTCGACGAACAGGTTCTGGCCCTGGCGGACACCCATGACGGCGACGGGCGTGCGGTCATTGCCGACGAAAATGATCGGGTAGGACGAGGCCGCGAGACCGAATTCGGTCACCGTGACGGGCACGGCGTGCGCCTGGCGCAGGAAGCCGAAAGGTTCCGGAATCTGCTTGACGCCGAGGCCGCCATGATCTTCCGGCGACAAGGGCTGGGGCTGCTGATAAAAGAGGACCTGGCCTGTCAGCGGCGACTGGCCACCAGTTTGCTGTGTGGTGTTCACGTGGGAGCTCCTGAATTGTTGCGCGGAGCGTTACCGGAAATAGAGGCTGGCCACAACACCCGAACCAGCATGAACTACAGCGAAGACAAGGTAAAAAAAAAGTCATGTTCGTCAAAGCGCTGATCCGATCCGATTCGTGGGTGAAAGCCGGGCTTTCGGGCCTGTCTCTGGCCCTGTGGGTGACCGCCTGTTCGCCGTCCGTGGATGATGCCGGAACGCCGCGCCGGATCGCCCGCCAGGTGGACCAGCTGATGACCACGCTGGCGCAGACGGAACTGGCCCGCGATCCGGAAATGGCGACGCGGCTGGGCCTGACCGAAAAGGCCGTGGGATATGAATTCAACCGCTACCTGACCGACAGGTCGCAGGCGGCCTATGAGCGGGTCCGCGTCACGCGGCTGGAAATGCTGCAGGCACTGGCTGAGGCGCCCAAGCCGGCACGGGGCAGCGCGCAGGCGCGCCATCTGGAAACCCTGATCAAGGCTTACGAGACCGCCGAGAGCCTGTTCGTGGGCGGGCATGGCCAGACCGGGCTGGGCGTGGCCTATCCCTATGTCGCCGACCATATGCGCGGCGCCTATATCGACGTGCCGGAGCTGATGACGCGCTCGCACCCCGTGCTGACAGCGCAGGATGCGCGCAATTACGTTCTGCGCCTGAGCGCGCTGCCGGACGCAATTGATGATGAACGCCGCAGGCTGAATGCGGACGCTGCATCCGGTGTCATTCCCCCGGACTTCGTCCTGCGGCGCATGGCCGTTCTGGCCACGGAAATGGGCGCCGGAGAAGCGGAGGATCATATCCTTGTGGTCACGCTCGACAGCCTGCTGGGCGGCCCGGAAGACCTGACCGAGGATGAACGCACAAAACTGGCGGCGCGGGCACGGCAACTGGTCGAGACCGGCATCCTGCCCGCCTATGCCCGTTTTGCCGACGACCTGATTGCCCTGTCTGCAAGGGCGCCGTCCGATCCGGGCGTGTGGCAACTACCCGGCGGCAACGCCTATTACGATGCCGCGCTCATCGCCTTTACCCATGATGGCATCAAAGCGGTCGAGCTGCACGCGCTGGGCCAGCGCGAAGTCGTGGCGCTGACCGATGAGCTGAATGCCGCACTGACAGAGGCTGGCTTTGTCGAGGGCACCGTCGCCGAGCGCCTGCAGGCCCTGGCGGCGATGCCGGAGCAAATCTACGAGGACAGCGACGAGGGCCGCGCCGCCCTGCTGGACCGCCTGCGCCAGCTGGAAACGAAAGCGGAAGCCGATCTTGCCGGCGAGATCCCGTCCCTGCCGAAAACACGGGTGGCAATCCGGGATGTGCCCGATTTCCTGGAGAGCGCATCGCCGGCGGCCTTCTACAGCGCCGCGCCCGCCAACGGGTCTGCGCCCGGCCTGTTCGAGATCAACCTGGCCAATATGGCTGACTGGCCGGACTTTGCGCTCGCGACGCTAGTCTACCATGAGACCGTGCCCGGCCATCACCTGGAAAGCGCTGTCGCCGCCGAGCGGGCGAACCTGCCGCTGGCCCGGCAGATGATCTGGAATGTGGCCTATGGCGAAGGCTGGGGCGTGTACGCCGAGACGCTGGCGGATGACATGGGTCTGTATGAGGATGATCCGCTGGGGCGGATCGGCTATCTGCAATCCATGCTGTTCCGTGCAGCGCGGCTGGTGGCCGATACCGGGATACACCGCATGCGGTGGAGCCGCCAGCAGGCGGTGGACTACATGACGCAGGTCACCGGCCAGCCGGCAACGTCCATGACGCAGGAGGTTGACCGCTATACCGTCTGGCCCGGACAGGCAGCGGCCTATTGGGTCGGGCGCCAGCGTATCCTCGACCTGCGCGAACGGGCCGAGCGCGTGCTTGGCCCGAAATTCGACCGGGCAGCCTTTCACGAAGTCATCCTGGCAGGGGGGCCACGACCGCTCGATATTCTCCAACAGGATGTCGAGGACTGGTATGGCGCGCAGGTTGACCGGTCGGAATAATCTGAAGAAATCTCCAAACAATCCGAAGTCTGCCCTATTCCCGCCACCTCCGCTGCGCCATTCTGACGGCAAGGACGCATGATGGAGGGACGACCATGAGACTTCGCGGATTGATACTGGCCAGCGTGGCCGCAACAGCCCTGCTGGCTGGATGTACAACAGACAGTGGCGCGGCAGACGGAAACGTCGTGGCAGAGACGCCTGCTGCACCGCCAGCGCCGCCACCGCCGCCCCCCGCGCCTGCAGCCGAGATGAGCAGTGTCATCGTGACAGGGCGCGCTGCGGGCGGGCCCATGGTGCGCAGCATGCCGATACAGCAGGTTCAGCCCGAACCGGAATTCCGGGACGAATACGAGGATGTCGACGCCAACCCGGTCAGGCTGACCAGTGAAGAGCCGGTCTCGACCTTCTCGATTGATGTCGACACGGCCGCCTATGCGAACGTGCGCCGGTTCCTGAAGAGCGGCAGCCTGCCGCCAAAGGATGCCGTGCGGATCGAGGAACTGATCAATTATTTCGACTATGCCTATCCACAGCCGGAGGCGGGCAGCGACCCGTTTGCAACGCAGGTGACCATGATGCCGTCGCCCTTCAATGCGGGGCGCGACCTCATCCAGATCGGCATTCAGGGGCGCGACATTGATCGCGAGGCTCGCCCGCCGATCAACCTGACGCTGCTGGTGGATGTGTCAGGGTCCATGTTTTCCGAGGACAAGCTGCCGCTGGCCAAACAGGCGATCAGGCTGATGCTGGAAGAGATGGCGCCGACCGATACGGTGGCAATCGTTGTTTACGCGGGCGCGGCAGGGGAAATCCTGGCGCCGACGCCGGTGAGCGACAAGCGCAAGATCGTGGCCGCGCTGGAAGACCTGCAGGCCGGCGGGTCGACGGCCGGCGGTGAGGGCCTTCGCCTGGCCTATGCCCTGGCCGAACAGGAACTGAAGAAAGACGCGGTCAATCGCGTGATGCTGCTGACCGATGGCGATTTCAATGTCGGCATTTCCGACCCGGAACAGCTGGAGGATTTCGTCTCGCGCAAGCGGGAAACCGGCATCTACCTGTCCGTGCTGGGTTTTGGACGCGGCAATTACAATGATGCGATGATGCAGAAGATTGCCCAGACCGGGAATGGCACAGCGGCCTATATCGACACGCTGAGCGAGGCGCGAAAAGTGCTGGCCGATGACCTGTCGGGCAATATTTTCCCGATTGCGGATGACGTGAAGATCCAGGTCGAATTCAATCCGGCCCGCATCGCCGAATACCGCCTGATCGGCTACGAGACGCGGATGCTGGAGCGCGCCGACTTCAACAATGACAAGGTGGATGCCGGCGACATTGGCGCAGGCACCAGCGTGACAGCGATCTATGAGGTCACACCGACCGGTTCGGACGCGGCGCAGATCGATCCGCTGCGCTATGGCGAGGCGGCCAAAGCCGGCAGCACGCAGGGCGAATATGCCTTCGTGAAGCTGCGCTACAAGGCGCCGGGCGCCGACACGTCGAAACTGCTGACCTATCCCCTGACCGAAAAGGACCGTGTCGCCAGCGTGGACGAGGCACCTGAATGGGCACGCTTTGCCACGGCCGTCGCAGGCTTTGGCGAAATGCTGAAGGGGGGAGAGGCCCTTGGCACCGGTTTCGGCTGGGAGGCAATCCGAACGCTGGGGGCGGGCGCCAAGGGCAAGGATGAGTTCGGCTATCGCGCCGAGTTTATCGAGCTGACCCGACTGGCCGAGACAGCCGATGCACAGGCCGCCCTGAACCGGCCAGGCAAAGGTGATTAGGGTTTAAGCCGCGATCCGGCGGGAATGGTCGGTGAAGCAGACAGTGCTGAAGCCTTCTTCAATATCGTTCACCATCAGCTTGCGCGCCGCGCCGTCGAATTCGTGGGCGAGGAAGACGGCGTTCGCGCCGTAACGCTCGGCCTCTGCCAGGGCCCAGATGGGCTGGAGGTCGTGCGGGCGTCCCGTCAGTTCAATCACCCGGATGAGGCGCCATCCATAGGCATCCGGGGCGGCGAAGATAGCCACGCCGGGGCAGCGTGCCCATGGCCCGTCCGGCGCCATGCGATTGAATTCCCAGGCCTTGCCTGACCGTCCCCGAAAGCTGACTGCAATACCCATGTTCCTGCTCCGTTCTGTTCTCTTGTTCCTAATATGTTCCAGAACAGCGCGCAAGAATTTTTTGGTTAACAGGGGGTTAACCAATTGGCGTGAATTGAGCGGGTCTATTTAATTACTGTGAAACGACGGGTGTCGAAAACGCGCAGAACCTGTTTGAGTTCGCGGCCCCGGCGCAGGATCTGGCCCGCCGACCCATACACGGCATACTGGCCCTGGCGGTTGGCGAGCGCCGGTTCCTTTTCGATACGCCAGGTCGGGTTTTCCGCATGGCGCCGGAAGATGGCGAAGATGGCGACATCCCGCTCCATGCCGATGGCATAGTCGCGCGCTTCGCCCGCCACCACGAGCCGGCCATAGACATCGAGGATCGGCTGCATCTCGGCTTTCTGGAAAGCCACCTTCGGATCCGGCGCGATCTTGCGCGAAAATGTATCGCTCATGTCATCCTTTTTTGTTCGCGTGTGGAGCGAGTGGGCAAATCTGTAGTCGCCTAAACGCATTGTAATTGAAATGGGGCGAAATTGCCGCTTTTTGGCCTTGCGTGGAACACCGGCGCCCGCCATCTTCTAGGTGTCGGGCGGAGGTGTATACCAAGCACCCCGGACCCATCAGCCCCCCCAGCCCCCTGGGGCGCTTGATCAACTTTCGCCCGACACCTTCCCCCTTCAAATCATTGCCCCTGTCCGCGTTCGGACGGTTTTGCGCCGCGCCGGACTGCCTTGAGCGCATCGAGCACGGGCGACACCACTTTTCCGGCCGTTCTGCCTGCGCCGGAGGCCTGCCGCAGCCGCCGGGAAATATAGGCGTCGAGATCATCCGGGGTGGGCCCATCCAGCCAGTACATGACGATGCCGGGAATCGTGGCGGCGAGCAGGCCACGCTTGGAATAGCGGTTGTAATCGGTCGCAGTGTCGCCTGCGGCTGTCCACACCATGTCGGCAACCGACCAGGTGCGCTGGACAGCCGGCCCTGCGCCCCAGGGCAGGAAGCCGCGGGCCGCTGCACGCCGGACCGCCTCGCGATTCGGCTCCAGCGCCGCCAGCCAGGCCAGCACGCCGCGTTTGACCTTGTCCGGCACCCGGAGGGCCGAAAGGTCCTGCGCGGCGAGCGCAGCGGCTGCTTCGGCCTCTGCGGCGGCAAAAAAGGCCTCGATCAGGTCGATCACGCCGTGAGGGGCGGCGAGGGCCTGCTCACCCGCGCTGAGCCCGGCCTCGCGCGCCGCGAGCGCTGCGGCGGCATCGGTCCAGCCATCAAAGGCGATGTGGGGCAAGAGCGCGTCCAGCCACCTGGAACGCAAGACATCGGTCGGCGTATGTGTCATAATACATCTTTGCATCATTTAAGGGGCTTGGCCAAATTGCTTCTTGCGTGATATAGGCGCCCCTTCATGGCTGACAAAGCCGCACAAATTCGTCGGGGCGACGCCCCCAACCCAATGGAGAAGACCCATCGTACAGATCGTCGTCCGCGATAACAATGTCGAGCAGGCCCTGCGCGCACTGAAGAAAAAGATGCAGCGCGAAGGCCTCTTCCGCGAAATGAAAGCCCGTCAGGCTTTCGAAAAGCCATCCGAGAAAAAGGCCCGCCAGCGCGCCGAAGCCGTGCGTCGTGCGCGCAAACTGGCCCGTAAACGCGCCCAGCGCGAAGGCATCGTGTAGGCGTTTGCGTCTCGCGACTTGAAAAAAGCCCCGCCAGAGCGATCTGGCGGGGCTTTTTCTTTGGCGGGTGATGATCAGCCGCGCGGTCCGCAGCTGGCTTCCAGCCGGGCGAGGACGCTCGTCCAGCTGGTCAGGGCCAGCCATTCATAGCCTGGTCCCAGCAGGGCGTGAGTCACGCTCACGCGCGCGGCCGTGCCATATGGCGTGATCCTCACGGTAACGCGCGACGGCAGCAATTGCGGCTGCACATGGTCCGGCAGGCCGATATTGCAGTGATCGATTACCTCAAACACCAGAAGGCCGGGCGGGTTGATCGTCCTGTAACGACCGGTCATGTTGCAGCTTGATCCGTCGGGGGCGGTCATCTCGAAGACGAACCGCCCGCCCTCGACGGCGTTGATTTCGAGCACGCGGGTCTTAAAGCCATCAGGCCCCCACCATTTTTCCAGCATATCCGGCCTGATCCAGGCTGAGAACACGTCTTCCGGCGCAGCATCTATAAATTGCTCAACCGACTGCCGGTCTGCCTTTGGCATGCCTGCGACTGGCCCGCTCATGGTTGCGGCTTTCTCGCGACGGTGCGGTCCAGCCGGGACAGGGCCTGTTGCCACTGCTCACGATAAAGCTGGATCCAGTCATCGACTTCGGAGAGTGCTTCAGGGCGCAGTGTGCAAATGCGGCGCTGCCCCTCGCGGCGGCGCGCGATCAGACGGGCACTCTCCAGCACGCTCAGATGGCGTGAGATGGCCGATTGCGCAATGGCGAACTGGTCCACCACTTCGCCGACGGATCGTTCGCGTTCGGCCAGCAGTCCCAGAATGCTCCGACGTGTCGGATCGGCAAGGGCTGCGAATGTTGTGTCCAGCATATATCACCTTTACAGCATATATCGTTTAAGTGATATATCTCCGGGCATGGAATACATCAAGTGCGAAAGGAAAGCGGAATGGCAGGCACAGGTCATCGGACAGTCGTTGCAACCTGCGTGTGCGGAAGCGCCGCGCTGGAACTGATCGGTGCCCCCATCATGACGGTCGGCTGTTATTGCGATAGCTGCCGCGAGGCGGCCGAGGTCCTGGGCGACCGCATGAACGCGCCTCCGATGACGGAGGATGATGGCGCAACACACTTCGTCATACAGCGAAAGGATCGCGTCCGGTGCACCAGAGGCGATGCAATTCTGCGCGAGCATCGCCTGACTGGCGATAGCAAGACGCGGCGCGTCGTGGCGACATGCTGCAACGCGGCTATGTTTCTTGAGTTCGACTCAGGTCACTGGCTGTCTGTCTATGCCAACCGGCTCGATCCCGCTGAGCGTCCCTCCATCGAGCAACGCACAATGACGGGCGACCGCCCGTTCAATGACGACATACCAAGCCCGCACAGGCACACACTAAGCTTCATGTGGAAGCTGATGGCGGCGTGGGCCGCCATGGGATTCAAAGCGCCAAAGTCAGCTCTCGGCAGGAGCCCCCTCCAGTGACACGGACAGATGACAGGATCGAGATTGAGAACTTCACGTCGCCAGGACAGGTCCGGAGAGTCGACAGAGCGAAGTTCAGCGCCATGAAGGACGCACTGCTGCAGGTACTGCCGGCACAGTCACCGGGCCTGACGGCCGCTGAAGCCAAGCAGCGGCTGTTGCCCCTTCTGCCGCAGGACCTGTTCCCGAATGGCGAAAAAGCCGGGTGGTGGATGAAGGCGGCCCAGCTGGACCAGGAAGCCAAAGGCGTAATCCGGCGCGAGGCAACAAAGCCGCTGCGGTTCTTTCGGGTGGTCTAGCTCTGGCCACGCGGGGCACGCCCCCCCTGGTGCTCAGCCCTTGCGGCCGAGCATGCGTTTGAAGACGCCGCCGAGGTCGCCGATGCCGGCGCCGTGGACGGCGCCTGCACGGTAGATCTTGGTGGCGAACCAGAGAATGGCGAGGGCGGTGAGGGCCATGATGCCCATCTGGGCGATGACCTCCCAGAGCGGCGGATTGTGCGGCATGCGCAGGATCAGCAGGAAGGGCGTGAAGACCGGGATCCAGGAGGCGATGTCGACAATCGGGGAGCCGGGGTCCTGGAAGGCGATGAAGATGGCGAACATGGGCAGCATGAGCAGGATCATCATCGGGCTGAGCAGGGTTTGCGCTTCCTGGATCGTGTCGCAGAGCGAGCCCAGCGCCATGAAGATCATGCCGTACATGACATAGCCGAGGAGGAAGCTGATCAGGCCTGGCAGGATTATGGCCGGATTGGCGAAGGCGGCGAGGAAGGGCGAGAGCAGGCTCGCGCCGCCAGGGATCTGGCTGGTGGCGAACAGGGACGCGCCGAAGGCGAAGAGGCCCCATGAGAGCATCATCGTGGAGGTGACGGCGAACACAGCGAGCAGCTTGCCTGCGAGCAGTTCCGGCAACCTGACGGATGTGAGCAGCGTGTCGAAAATCTTGTTCGAGCGTTCCTCAATGGTGCCCATCAGCAGGTACTGGATGATCGAGAAGATCATGAGCCAGAGGAAATAGGCAAGGCCGCCCGCGACATAGACGGGCGCCCGGTCTGCCATGGTGACTTCCGATCCGGTGGTTACCTGGTCGACGACAGTGCGGATACGGTAGGCGGGAACCTGCAGGGCCCCGGCATCGACCTTGGCCAGGAAATCCGCGCCGAGACCTGCCTCGCTGAGCGCGTCCTGGCGCGCAAGGCGGCGCATGGCATTGGCGGCCACGGCCCGCAGCGCGCCGACATTGACGTCGTCGCTCCAGTATTCGAGGCTTGTACCATCGGCAGACGGAATGAAGACGGCGAAGAGCGGCTTGTCACCGAGCGGGCCGGAGACGAGGCGTTCGCCCATCAGGTAGGGGCGTAGCGCGTCGATGGAAACGGCAGGCGCGGGCACGAGAATGAATTTGCGCTGGGACACGGCATTGCCGGATTCAAGCGCTGCCTGGTGTTCGGGCGGCAGATCCATTGAGGCGGCGAGATCGCGCGCCTGCTGGCTGGTGGCCTCATCATCCTGGGCGAACTCAGCCTCGATGGCCGAGGCATAGATGCCGGCCGGTTCGACCACGGCATAATAGCGCACCGGCGATGACTTGGCCGCAAAGATGGCGAATGTCCCGCCGATGAGCATGAAGAGCGGCACGGCGGCGAGGCTGAGCCAGAAGCCCCAGGCCTTGACGTATCCGAGATAGTCGCGGCGAAAGATAAGATAGACATTGCGCATCAGGCCGCCTCCCCCGTTTCGGATTCCCGCAGGGCGGCGGCATCGGCCTCGCCGACCAGCGACACGAAGACATCGCGCAGGCGGGCCTCCTCAGGCGCGAAGCCGACAATCGGCGCCCCTGCATCAATCGCAGCCCGCAGCGCGTCCTGCGCGCCTGTGCCGCGCGGCAGGCTGATGCGCCAGGCATCGCCGGGGCCGTTTTCAGGTGCGCGGTGCGCTTCGAAGCCCCCAGATGCCAGTGCGGCGGCAAGGTCAAAGCCTTCAGCCACGGCAATGCGCGCTCCGCGGCCGAGCGAGGCGAACGCGTCGTCCAGCGTGCCGTCAAAGACCTTTCGCCCACGCGCCATCATGATGATGCGGTCACACAGGCGTTCGGCATGTTCCATGACATGGGTGGAGAACAGGATCGTCGCGCCGCGATCATGCTCGGCGCGGATCAGGTCTTCGAGAACCTGCTGGTTGACCGGGTCGAGGCCGGAGAAAGGCTCGTCAAGGATCAGGAATTCCGGGCGATGGGCCAGTGTCGACAGGATCTGGACCTTTTGCGCCATGCCCTTGGACAATTTGGAGATGCGTGTGGTTCTGAACTCGCCGAGGCCGGACATGTCGAGCAGTTCGCTGGCGCGCGCGCGGGCGTCGCGGGCAGACAGGCCTTTGAGGCGGGCGAAATGTTCGATCGTCGCGCGCGTGGTCATCTTCTTGTAGAGCCCGCGCTCTTCCGGCAGGAAGCCGACGCGTTTCAGAGTGGCGATGTCAGGCGACTTGCCGAACAGGCTGACGCTGCCAGTGTCGGGCTGCATCACGCCAAGCGCCATGCGCAGGCTGGTCGATTTGCCGGCACCGTTGGGCCCGAGGAAACCGATAATCGCGCCTTCGGGGACAGTGAGCGACAGGTCGCTGACGGCGGTGAAACCGCCAAAGCGCTTCGTCGCGTGTGTCATGACAAGGGGCGGCATGCTCATGGAAGCCTCCTCGGCAACTGAAATCGGGCATTGCGTAGCGATTCCCGATAAAGAACCTGGTTCTTCGCCCGGAACGCCTTGCCAAGCCCTTAAAGCCGACGCAGCATATTGTCATGAAGACGGATATTGCTCCTTCAGCTCCGGACTGCCTTCTCCTGACGCAGGCGGATGTCGTCAGCACACGGCGGCATGACCTGCTGGAGCGCAACCGCCTGCTGGCGCGGATCGAAGCGGCGCTGGCACGTATGGAACACGGCCGGTTCGGCGTGTGTACGCAATGCCACGGTCCGATTCCAATGCAAATCCTGGAAGCCGACCCGGCGCTGGCGCGGTGTCCTGATTGCCGGAACGTTTGCTAGTTCGCTGAGTGTCCTAGAGGAGGACGCTGAACAGCCAGATGAAGCCCTGCACCAGGAGCGCGAGCAGGATGAGCAGGACCATGGTTGCCATCCAGCGGGCGCCGAGGTTGAGGAAGAGGCCCGCACCGAAACCGACAATCGCCATCAGGCCAAGCGACACCATCCAGTTCATGCCGATGGCCACAGCCAGCACGGCATAACCGACCGAAAGGATAATCATCAGGCCTCCCCAGACGCTGCCGGTGATGAAACCGTCCCACGTCGATTGCTGTGCCTGAATGTCCATTTCGCCGTGATGATATTCGCTGGTCGCCATGAGGCCTCTCCGTGACTCGTATCTGCAGGTCGTATTAGCGAAGGCACCGCACGGGTCAAGCGCGGCAAAGCGCGCGGGGCCGTTCAATTGAGCTTGCGTTTCGATCTCGCCTGTTTCGGGGGTTTTGGCGTGAAAGCCCTCGGCAGGGGCGCTGCCGGCACCCCCTCTTCTGCCAGTGCAGCCGATTCTTCGGGCGTGGTCGCCCCCCAGATCGGGCGGTCAGCGGTTTCGCCATAGAACATGGCGCGCGCCTCGCTGGCAAAGTCATCACCGACATAGTCAAAATTCTTCGCGATATGATCGCGGGCTTTGGCGGCAAATTCCTCTGCCAGCCGCTCCGTGGTCGCCCGGTCGGCCGCCTTCCGTGGCGATTTCACGGAGGGCGCCATGATCTGCTTGGACACATTGGCGCCAGTGCAGTCAGGGCATGTTACAAGGCGCTTGTCTGCCTGTGTGTCAAACGCCGAAGAGGAGGCAAACCAGGCCTCGAAAGCGTGTTCGCAGTCACCGCAGATGAGCGCATAACGGATCATGGACCGCGCCTCAGGCCGCCAGTAGCGCGTCGAGCTCGCCAGAGCGATCCAGGGCCATCATCTCGTCACAGCCGCCAATATGCGTATCGCCGATGAAGATTTGCGGGAATGTGCGCCCACCATTGGACCGTTCGATCATCTCGGCCTTCTTGGCGGCATCCATTCCGGCGTTGATTTCCGTCAGGTCGACCTTCTTGCCCTTCAAAAGGGCAAGCGCGCGGCTGCAATACGGGCAGAATGCGCGTGTATAGATTGTGACCTTGGGCATTGAGGCAGGCTCCTTAAAGCAATGAGTTCCCTAGCTTATATGGTAACATCCGTCTCTCGAACAACGCGCGCGAGCACAAGCACATCCACATTTGCCGCACCGGCCTGTTTCAGGGCGCGTGTACGGGCAGAGACTGTTGCGCCGGTGGTTAACACATCGTCGACAAGCAGGACGCGGCGGCCTGAAATCCGCGTTGCGGCGCGTCTGGTGATGGTAAATGCGCCCGCGACGTCGCGGGGGCGGGCACGGGCCGACAGGCTGCCCTGCGTGGATGTACGCCGCGTACGCTTTATCGAATCGACCATGACAGGCGTGCCGGACAGGCGGGAAATGTCCTGCGCCAGCCAGCCGGACTGGCCGGATCCGCGCCGCACGCGCCGGGCGCAATGCAGGGGCACGGGCACGATCAGGTCCGCTTCATCGACCAGCCTGCGACCCGACTGCAGCATCCGGCTGGCCAGTGTGCCAAGCCCGTCGCGGCGGGCGGTCGATACAGGGCCGCGCATACGGCCCCGGTGAGAATGTGGATCTGGCCGAATTCTTCAGGTGCAAGTGGCCTTTTTTGCGATGCCACTCTGGCCCGATACAGGCGAACGGGGCGGCCATAACCTGTCTGCCATGTCCCGCAGAAAGCCCTTTGCGCGGGCCTGATGCCGGTCCATATCGCCCTGCATGACCCCTCCTGCCGATCCCAAAGCCCCGCCTCGCCTGTTCAACCGCGACCTGGTGGTCCGCCGCCGCGACCGGGCGGCACAGCATTTCCAGGAGTTTGCCTTCCTCAAGGCCCGTGTGTCGAGAGACCTTGTCGACCGTCTGGACGACACGACACGCACGTTCCGGTCGGGTCTTGAGCTGGGCGGGCATGACGGAGGGGTTACAGGGATGCTGGAGGGCAGCAGTAAGGTGAGGGACATGCTTTTGACCGATGCCTCGCCTGGCATGGTGGCGCAGGCAGCAGCCCGTGGCCTCAACGCTGAACCCGTCGACGAAGAGGCCCTTCCCTATGCGCCCGCCAGTTTCGACCTTGTCGTGTCAGCCCTGTCGCTGCACTGGGTCAATGACCTGCCCGGCACGCTGGTGCAGGTGCGCAGGGTCCTCGAACCGGACGGCCTGTTTGTCGGCGCGCTGCCTGGCGCTGGCACACTGGGCGAATTGCGCACCTGCCTGGTGGAGGCGGAAACGGAGATCATGGGCGGCCTGTCGCCCCGCCTGTCACCGCTGCCGGCGCTGTCGGACATGGCGGCACTGATGCAGCGGGCAGGCTTTGCCCTGCCGGTGGTGGACCGGGACAGCGTGACGGTGCGCTATGATTCCCTGTTCGGCCTGCTGGCTGACCTGAAGGGCATGGGCGAGCGCGCCGCCTTTGCACCCGGCATGGGCCAGCCCCTGCCCCGGCGCGTGCTGATGCGGGCTGCAGAGCTTTATGCGCAGAAATTCAGCGATCCGGACGGCCGTGTCCGGGCGACGTTTGAAATCATCTATCTGTCAGGCTGGTCACCTGCACCAAGCCAGCCAAAGCCATTGAAACCGGGCAGCGCGACGGCCAGCCTTGCCGATGCCGTGCGCCGGCAGGCAGGCCGCAGCAATGAGGGTGCCTGACGAACGCCGGGCGCTCTAGCTCGGGAACTGGTCAGCCGTGTTCTGAAGGGAATCCCCGGTCGAGGTTCCGAGCACGGTCAGTCCGCCGACAATGGCGACGGCAATAAGGCCTGCAATCAGCCCGTACTCGATAGCTGTGGCGCCGCGCTCATCAGCAGCGAACTGCTCAAGTCGTCTCTTCAGTGTCATTCGACCCTCCCAGGTCACTTCCCGGAGAGCAGGTTGAACAGAGGAATATCTGCCGCCGGCGCCGGATACGCATGCAGGGCTGATGGCATGACCCATGCGAAGGATTGGCCTTCCCGCGGGTTCACGTCACCGGTCCATACAAGACACCGGTAAAGTGGCATAAGTAGGTGAAAATTCGGATAATTGTGACTGGCAAAACTGAGCGGTTCGAGGTCGGTTTCGTCAACCAATATGGACAATTCCTCGTGCAGTTCGCGCACAAGGGCCTGTTCCGGCGTCTCGCCCGGCTCGACCTTTCCACCCGGGAACTCCCACAGGCCAGCCATGGCCTTGCCTTCCGGCCTTCGGGCCAGCAGGATCTCGCCTTTCGCATTGTACAGCGCTGCGGCAACAACCAGCACGAGCGACCGGGTCATGTCCGGTAGGCACCATTGATATCGACATAGCCGTGCGTCAGGTCACAGGTCCAGACAGTTGTCGAAAATGCATCGACGCCGAGATCCACCCGGATGGTGAATTCCGGCTTGGCGAATACGGCGCTGGCAGCCGCTTCGTCATAGTCCGGCGCGCGGGCACCGCCGCTGGCCACCTGGACGTCATCAAACCAGATGGCCAGCCTGTCCATCACGATGGGTTCGAGCGACTTGCCGACCGCCATCACGACCCGGCCCCAATTGGCGTCGCCGGCCGCCATTGCGGTCTTGATCAGCGGGGAGTTGGCAATCTCGCAGGCGACGATCCTGGCCGACAGCTGCGAGACAGCGCCTTCAACGCGGACAGTGACGAACTTGCTGGCGCCTTCGCCATCCTTGACGACTTGCAGGGCCAGATCGAGGCAGGTGGCGAGGAGCGCGGCGGCGAAAGCGGGGAAGCGTTCATCCTGGCGGGTTTCAATCGGGGCCCCGCCCGTGGCCCCGGTCGCAAATACCATGAGCGTGTCAGACGTGGACGTATCGCCATCGACCGTGATCGCGTTGAACGTCTCGTCGGTAATGTCTTCCAGCAGGTCCTGCAGCAGGTCTGCGTCGATTGCAGCATCGGTGAAGACGTAGGACAGCATGGTCGCCATGTTGGGTGCGATCATGCCGGAGCCTTTTGCAATACCTGCAAAGGCTGTTGGCACGCCTGCGAGACTGATCGTGCGGCCGGACGCCTTCGGATAGGTGTCAGTGGTCATGAAGGCACGCGCGCAGGCCTGCCAGTCAGGCGCTGCCAGCTTTGCGGCGAGATCAGGCACGAAGGCGCCGACATAATTCGGGTCCGGCAGCGGCTCGCCGATCACGCCGGTGGCTGCGATGAAACAGGTATGGCGGTCAATGCCGAGCGTGCCGGTGAGCGCCTTGAGCGTTGCCTCATTCTTCTCCACGCCCTTTGGTCCGGTAAACGCATTGGAATTGCCTGAATTGGCGATCAGGGCCCGGGCAGCACCGCCGCCCTCGCCCAGCGCCTCCCGGCACCAGCGTACATCGGCCGACGCCGTGTGCGACACGGTATAGACACCAGCGCACGTGGTGCCTTCATCGAATGCGAACAGGAACACATCGTCCCGTGTGATGCCCCGGCGGGCATAGAAGCCACGCGAGCCGGTGGCCGCGCGCACGCCCTTCACCTCCGGCAGGACGGGAAAGCGCGCAGGCGCAAACGGGGATGGTTTCAGGTTCACAGTTCATTTCCTTCAGGAACGGTCGATGAGTCTTCAGGCCGGGGCGCCGCCTCTTCATCCAGTGACAGCGGCGCCGGAATGGCGCCCGGCGCGCCGGGGCCGCCTTCCTGGATCGTGGCCTTGGTGCGCAATTCGCGCAGGATCTTGCTGATCTCGTTCAGGGTCAGGAAGGTGACGATTTCGGGCCGCATCTCGTCACGCGTCTTGGGTGCGCGCGTCCGGCGATCCTTGACCTTCAGAATATGCCAGCCATCGGCGCTCTGGAATGGCTTTGACACTTCGCCCTCCTGCGTATCGGCAATCATGACCGGGAACGGCTCGGGTTCATCATTCGGCGAGACATAGCCACGATTGCCATTCTCCATCCGGGTCGCCGTATCCTTGGAATGGGCCCGCGCCATGCTCTCGAAGCTCTCCCCGGCCTGGATGTCTGCGTAGACGGCCTCAGCCTCTTCCTGCGTATCGAACAGGATGTGGGCGATTGCGACTTCATCATTCGACTGCTGAAGGGCCACCTGTTCGGCATACATCCTGTCGATGCGGGCGTCGGTCACCTCGCGGGCGACCAGGTCTTCAACCAGCAAATTGCCGAGAATTCGCTCGCGGGCGATCTGCAGGCGGCGCTGGGCGGCAGCTTCCTGGTCAATCTTGCGGCGGATCGCCTCCTGGGCCATCAGCTTCTGGTCAATCAGCTGGTCGAGAACCATCTTGTATTCCTGGCTTTTGTGATCGAGCGGCTGGCCGGCGGGAATGAGGCCGCGCGCAACGGCCTCCAGTTCCACGTCACTTATATAGATTTTCTCGCCATTGACCGTGGTCGCCGCTGCGCCTTCGACCCGGACCGGAATCTCGGCCTCGTCGCCATTGCCGCAGGCGCACAGAACAAGCAGGGCCGCGCCGCAGGCAAGCCTGCTGAATCTGGCCGTATTTACCTTGAAAAACAGCACGGTTATCTCCCATGATCGCTGAGGGCGTCGCATTGACACCCCTTGGTCGGCTTCTTAAGTCTGACCCTCACTCTGGTCGAGACCTCCCGACCAGTGTAAGCGCTGCGGAAGAACCCGCAAATGTCCTGTCACAAGTCGCTGTCGGGATTAAGAGTTTAGTTTGCCCAGATCGATTGGTGCCGCCTGATATGCTTTCCGTTGCCCGCAAGATTTTTGGTTCCGCCAACGACCGCAAGTTGAAACCCCTTCGCGCCCGGGTCAACCGTATCAACGCCCTCGAGCCCATGATGGAAGCGCTGTCCGATCAGGCGCTGAAGGGCAAGACAGCCGAATTCCGCAAGCGACTGGCAGACGGTGCTTCGCTGGACAGCCTTCTGGAAGAAGCCTTTGCGGTTGTCCGCGAAGCCTCGCGCCGCGCGCTGGGCATGCGCCATTTCGACGTCCAGATGATGGGCGGCATGATCCTGCATTCGGGTGCCATTGCCGAAATGCGCACGGGTGAAGGCAAGACGCTTGTGGCGACGCTGGCGGTCTATCTCAATGCGCTTGAAGGCAAGGGCGTGCACGTCATTACGGTGAACGACTATCTCGCCCGGCGCGACGCCGAATGGATGAGCGGGATTTACGGCTTCCTCGGCATGACAACCGGCATCATCGTGCACGGCGTCACCGACGAGGAACGCAAGGCGGCGTATGCTGCAGACATTACCTACGGAACGAACAATGAGTTCGGGTTCGACTACCTGCGCGACAACATGAAATACTCGCTGGAGCAGATGGCCCAGCGCGGGCACCATTATGCGATCGTGGATGAAGTCGACTCGATCCTGATCGATGAGGCCCGCACGCCGCTGATCATATCCGGCCCGACCGACGACCGTTCGGAACTCTACATCGCGCTCGACAATCTGATGCCGCGCCTCGAGGAGGGCGACTACGAACTCGACGAGAAGCAGCGGTCGGTCACCTATACCGAGACCGGCACAGAGAAGATCGAGACCTGGCTGGTTGAAGCCGGCCTGCTGGAAGGCTCGATGTGGGAGCCGACGAACATCTCGTTCGTGCACCACGCCAACCAGGCCCTGCGCGCACACAAGCTGTACAACAAGGACAAGGATTATCTGGTCAAGGACGGCCAGGTCATGCTGGTCGACGAGTTCACCGGCCGCATGATGGAAGGCCGCCGCCTGTCAGAAGGCCTGCACCAGGCCATCGAAGCCAAGGAACGCGTCGATATCAAGCCCGAGAACCAGACGCTCGCCTCGATCACGTTCCAGAATTATTTCCGCCTCTACAAGAAGCTCGCCGGCATGACCGGCACGGCGCTGACCGAGGCGTCGGAATTCCACGACATCTACAAGCTTGAAGTGGTCGACCTGCCGACCAACAAGGAAATCCAGCGGATTGACGATGACGATGTCGTCTACCGGACCGCCTCGGCGAAATATGCCGAGATCGTCAAGGAAGTGAAGGAATGCCAGGCCAAGGGCCAGCCGATCCTTCTCGGCACCGCGTCGATCGAGAAATCGGAAATCCTGTCCAGCCTGCTGACCGCAGCGAAGATCCCGCACAAGGTTCTGAACGCGCGTCACCACGAGCAGGAAGCCTTCATCGTCGCCAATGCCGGTGTGCCGGGCGCCATCACGGTGGCGACGAACATGGCTGGCCGCGGCACCGACATTCAGCTTGGCGGCAACCTTGAAATGCGCATCGAGCAGGAAAAGACCGCCAGGGAAAAAGAGCTGGGCCGCGAAATGACAGAGAGCGAGCTGATGATGCTCACCTCGCAGATCAAGGCCGACATTGAAGTGAAGAAGAAGCGCGCGCTGGATGCCGGCGGGCTCTACGTGCTCGGCACCGAGCGCCACGAAAGCCGCCGCATCGACAACCAGCTGCGCGGCCGGACAGGCCGTCAGGGCGACCCGGGTCGTTCGAAATTCTATATCTCCATCGAAGACGACCTGATGCGGATTTTTGCCGCCGAGCGCATGGACGCCGTGATGCGCCGCCTCGGCATCAAGGAAGATGAGGGCATTACCCATCCCTGGATGAACAAGGCGATGGAGACCTCACAGCGCAAGATCGAGGAACGCAATTTCGAGATCCGCAAGAACGTCCTGAAATATGACGATGTCATCAATGACCAGCGCAAGGCCATGTTCGAACAGCGCATGGAATTCCTGCGCGCCGATGACGTGTCCGACACGATCGCGGAAATGCGCGATCATGTGATTGACGCGCTGGTGCTGCGCACGATGCCGGAAAAGGCCTATGCCGAGCAATGGGACATTGCCGGGCTGAAAGAGGCCCTCCAGACCGATCTCGCGCTGGACCTGCCGGTCGCCGAATGGGCCGCTGAGGAAGGCGTCGCCAACCAGGAGATTGCCGCGCGTATCCGCGAGCATGTCGCCAAAGCCTATGACGGCCTTGCAAACCAGGTCGGCGCTGAGCAGATGCACCGGATCGAGAAACAGGTTCTGCTGCAGGTGCTGGACCTGCGCTGGCGCGAACACCTGCAGCAGATCGACCAGCTGCGCTCGGTGATCCACCTGCGCTCCTACGGCCAGCGCGACCCGCTGAACGAGTTCAAGGAAGAGGCATTCAACCTGTTCTATGCCCTTCTGAACGAACTACGCGCGACTGTGACCAGGTCACTGATGCATATTCGTGTGCAGCCGCCTGAACAGCGCCGCCCGGCCCCGCCGCCGCCCCTTCCGCCGATGCGTGAAATGCACCTCGACCCCGATACTGGCGTCAACGAGATGTCGCCCGGCGAACCGGCAGGCAATACGGGCCCGGGCCCGGCGCTTCACCAGGCTGAGGATGACTGGTCGAACACGCCGCGCAATTCGGCCTGTCCATGCGGCTCCGGCAAGAAGTACAAGCATTGCCACGGCGCCCTGACGCCGCAGCGCGCCTGATCTTTCAGGCCGCTTCGGCGGGCGCTGGTCCCACATAGGCAGATTGCGGGCGGATGAGACGCCCCGTGAGGCGCTGCTCGCGGGCATGGGCCAGCCAGCCGGCCGTGCGGCCTGTTGCAAACACGGCGGTGAAGGCATCTGGCGGAAAGCCCAGCGCTTCGAGCAGGAGCGCGGTGTAGAATTCCACATTCACGTCCAGCGGCCGGTCCGGCTTGTGCGCCTGCAGGATCCTCAGTGCCGCCGCTTCCACGGCTTCGGCGAGCATCAGCCGTCCCGGCAGGACGTTCGAGCCTTCCGACATGCGCCTCACGGCCGCCTTCAGCGCATCGGCGCGAGGATCGCGGACCTTGTAGATACGGTGGCCAAAGCCCATCAGGCGGTCGCCGCGTGCCAGCGCTGCCTCGATCCAGGCTCCGGCATTGTCCGGCCGGCCGATGCCATCGAGCATGGCGATGATCGGACCCGGCGCGCCGCCATGCAGCGGACCCTTCAGCGCCGCAAGCCCGGCAAGGACGGACGAGGTGAGGCCTGACCATGTCGAGGCCACCACGCGCGCCGCAAAAGTGGACGCGTTCAGGCCATGATCGGCCACCGTGACGAGATAAGTGTCGAGCGCACCTGCCGCTTCGGGTGACGGCGTCTTGCCAGTCAGCATGTGCAGCATGTCGGCGGCATGGCCCTGTCCGGGCGTTGGCGGCAGGGGGCTCAGTCCCCGGCGGCGGCGCAGGATCGCGGGCAGGAGAACGGCTGGCGCGGCCAGCAGGCCCAGCGCCGTTTCGATATCCTCGCCATCCCCGATCCGCGCGATCAGTGCACGCATGCCGTCCATGGGCGGCAGGGCCAGGATGCCATCGTCAATGTATGGGCCAAGCGCGAAGGCCTCTTCGCGTGCCCGGCCCAGCCGGGCGGCGAAGGCTCCTGAGTCCGGCAGGTCGTCGAACAGGCCGGTGAAGAGCAGCCGGGCAACCTCTTCGAACGGCATGTGGCCGGCGATCTGGTCCAGCGCGTAACCCCTGATGACCAGGACGCCGTTGGCGCCATCGACTGATGACAGGCGCGTTTCGGCGGCGACGACATTTTCCAAACCCATGCTCATGGTCAGATCTCCTCTTGTTTCCGGGTGGGAGATCGGCGCATATGGATGCATCGTCAATCTTGATCAATATAATCAATATAAGGCCAAAGCCATGGCATGGATCAGTTCCGGCGAGGCGGTACGCATGCTCGGCGTGCAGCCGCAGACGCTTTACGCCTATGTCAGCCGCGGGCGGCTGGAGGCACGGCCGGACCCGGACGATCCGCGCCGCTCGCTTTACAGCGCGGAGGATGTCGAACGGCTGGTCACGAGGAAATCGGGCCCTAAACGCGCCGCCGAGATTGCCCGTGCCTCGATCGCCTGGGGCGAACCAGTGCTGAGCTCTGCCCTGACCGTGATTGCGGATGGACGCCTCTGCTATCGCGGCGTGGATGCCATCACACTGTCAGATACGGCAACGCTGGAAGAGGCCGCCGCCCTGTTCTGGGCTGCGCCCTATGCGCCGCGCGCGACGATCGCCCCTGCCGCCGATGGACCGCTCAAGGCGCGCCTGTTCCTGGCGCTGGCCGCCCGGGCGGGAACCGATCCGCATGCCCGCGGCCGGGCGCCTGGCGTGCTGGCAGTGGATGCGGCAACCGTGCTGGAAACACTGGTCGACGCGGCAACGGGCGAGACCGGTACCGGCCCGATCCACGAACGGCTGGGCAAGGCATGGGGGCTGGACAGCGATGGCGCAGACCTGATCAGGCGCGCGCTGGTGCTGCTGATGGACCATGAACTCAATGCGTCGACCTTCTCTGCACGGGTCGCCGCCTCGACCGGCGCATCGCTGGCTGCCTGCGCGCTGGCAGGGCTGTCGACCCTGTCCGGGCCGCTGCATGGCGGGGCGGCGGCCGGTGTGCTGGCCTTCCTTGACGAGGCGAGGTCGCGAGGCGCTGAAGGGGCGGTCAGGGCACGCCTCGACGAGGGCCGCGCCCCGCCCGGATTTGGCCACCCGCTCTATCCGCGCGGCGACCCGCGCGCGAAGGAACTGCTGTCACGCTTCCAGCCGACCGGCACGATTTCGGCGGTCGAGGCCGCAGCGGCGCAAGAGGCCGGGCAGGTCGCGAATGTCGACTTTGCCATCGCCGCCATGATGCAGCGCTTTGCCCTGCCGGCGGATGTCGCGTTCACACTATTCGCCATCGGGCGCTGCATAGGCTGGCTCGGCCATGCGATGGAGCAGATCGAGACCGGTACGCTGATCCGGCCCCGTGCACGTTATGGCGGACCCATGCCGGACACAGCCCGCACTGCGTGAGACCGCACGGGCAGGCGGAACCGGCCAGACGCTGCAGCGTAGGGTTAAGACATCCATCGGAGGCCGCTGGTCATGGGCAAAATCATCACGTCGATTCTGGCACTGGTCTGTCTCGTCTTCCTGGTGACGCTTGGCTTCTTCTATATCCAGGAAGGCTCGTTCGAGGCAGCAGGCGCGCGCATGGATGGCGTGCTGACCGACCTGCCGGAAGATACCGCTCGCGCCGCCAGCGATACGGCCGATTCAGCCAGTGAGGTGATCGAAGACATTGCTGATGGCCCGGATGACGAAAATCGCTGATGGCTTCGCCGAAAGGATTGTGAAGGCATGGCCAGGCGCGGCTCGCAAACGCGCTGGCCAATTATTCCGCAGCCCCTTGTTGCGTACAAACGCGCTGAAACGATTCACGAAACAGGGCAGGCTGGCGAGCCCGGATCATGGGCCGGTTCAGGCGTAGGACAGTACTTCATATTCGACATTGTCATAATCGTGGAAATAGAACCGGCTGCCGGGATCATAGGTCTGGTGCGAGTGCGTGACGAAGCCGGCATCCAGCACACGGCGTTCGGCGGCGGCGAGATCGTCGACGATCACGCCGACATGGTTGAGGCCGCCTTGCGTATTGTAGGAGACCTGTTCGGGCTGATCCGTCTCACCGGGAGAGTAGAGTGCGATATAGGCGGAGTCTGTGCCGACATGGGCGGTTGTTCCATTCGCCTTGGACGGGCCTTTCCAGCGGACGTGCCAGCCGAAGATGCGTTCCAGCATGTCTGATGTTCGATCAATGTCGCTGACAGTGATGTTGATGTGTTCAAGGGTTCCAGTAGTCATGTGCCTAGTCCTGTCTGCGGCAGGCATACGGGCCTGCCAGTGGTGAGGGCCTTATCTTGTAATTCCTCAACCTAACTTGAGATCAAGCTATTTTTTTGCTATACGCCGACCCATGAAGACAACCGATCTCATTGCCATCGGACAGCTTTCGGCGCGCACCGGCGTGTCGGTCTCCGCCATCCGCTTTTACGAGGACAAGGGCCTGATCCGCGCGATGCGGAACGCCGGCGGCCAGCGCCGCTTCCTGCGGTCGGATGTGCGGCGCCTGTCCTTCGTGATGATTGCGCAGCAGCTGGGGTTCTCGATTTCGGAGATTGTCGACCTCTTGTCCGGCCTGCCGCAGGAGCGTACGCCGACCAAGGCGGACTGGTCGAAAATCAGCGCCCAGTTCCGCAAGCGCCTGGACCAGCAGATCGAGACGCTGGAACTGACCCGCGACCGGCTGGATGTCTGCATCGGCTGCGGGTGCCTGTCTCTGTCAAATTGCGCGCTCTACAATCCGGACGACCGCGCGGCGCGCCTCGGCCCGGGCCCACGCTACCTGATGGAACGCAACGGCGCAGCGAAAGCGGCAGACGCCTAGCCCCGCCCCTTGCGCTTGTTGCAGACCGCGTGGGCGAGCTGGAGGTTTGACTCATTATCAGGCCCGCCGCGCGCGAGGGCATGGATATGGTCAAAGGTCGGGCGTTGTTTCTTCCACACCGTGGCATGGCCGACGGAGAAGCGGGTTGACGGCATGGGCTTGCCGCAGAGGGCGCACTTGCCCCCCTGCGCCTGCCATAGGCGCTGGAAAAGCTTCGTCGTCGGGGGCGCGAACTCCTGGCTCACAGGCCCTCCGGCACGGCCCAGCCGCGGCGGGCACAGGCGGCCAGCACCGTGTTGCGCAGCAGGCAGGCAATGGTCATCGGGCCAACACCGCCGGGGACGGGCGTGATGTGGCCGGCAACAGTTTCGCAATCGGCAAAGTCTGCATCGCCAACGAGGCGCGTCTTGCCCTCACCCTTTTCCGGCGCGGGAACGCGGTTGATACCGACATCCACGATCGTGGCACCGGGCCTGACCCATTCAGCCTTGACCATGTTCGGCCGGCCGACGGCGGGAACGAGAATGTCGGCGGTGCGGCAGATGGCGGGCAGGTCAGCCGTGCGGCTGTGGGCAATGGTGACCGTGCAGTTCTCGGCAAGGAAAAGCAGCGCGGCGGGCTTGCCCACTAGGATGGAGCGCCCGATCACGACAACATGCTTGCCCGAAAGGTCCTCGCCCAGCGCGCTCCTGGCGAGGATGACGCAGCCTGCCGGCGTGCACGGGCGCAGGCCCGGCTTGCCGAGGGTGAGGCGACCGGCGGACACTTCCGTCAGGCCGTCAACATCCTTGCCGGGGTCGATACACTCAATGGCGCTGTGCTCGTCGAGGCCCTTGGGCAAAGGCAGCTGCAGCAGGATACCGTCAATCGCGGCATCGGCATTCAGACGGGCAATCAGGCCTTCGACCTCAGCCTGTGTCGCGGAGGCGGGCAACTGGTGGTGAACCGAGACCATGCCGGCCTCTTCGGTGAGACGCACCTTGGAGCGGACATAGACCTGGCTGGCTGGATCCTCGCCGACGAGGACAACCGCAAGGGCTGGCTGGCCGGGCAGCTGTGACACTGCAGCCGCCACCCTCTCGCGCACACTGGCCGCAACTGCGGTGCCATCGATCCGTTTTGCACTCATTCCCGCATCATCCCTGCCAGCGCGTCCGCCAGGTCTGGCGGCCCGTCAATCTCGAGGCCTTTTAACCTGTTCTTGCCGCCCGTCACCACCCTGACGGCAGACTTCGGCAGGCCAAGGTGTTTCGCGATGAGCTTTTCCACGGCGGCATTGGCCTTGCCATCTTCAGGCACGGCGCGGACGCGTACTTTGAGGTAGTGCCGCCCGGCGCCATCCGTTTCAGGGCCTTCGATGCGGTCGGCTGATGCGTTTGGCTGCACGCGAACTGTGAGCCGGTGCATGCGCTAGAAGGGCGCAACCGTGTAGCCGTAGCGCACGATCAGGCGCTGCAGGAAGAAGATGATCAGAAGCACGGCCATGGGCGTAAGATCCAGCCCGCCGAGCGGCGGGATGATCCGGCGGATCGGCGCGTAGACCGGCTCTGTAATCCGCTCGAGCCCGCCCCAGATGCTGCGCACGGTGGGATTTGTGATGGACAGGACGTTGAAGGCCACCAGCCAGGACATCACCGCCTGGATGATAATGATCCATGTGGCGATGTTCAGGAGGAACAGGATGACGTCCAGGATCGCGCGCATTGAAAATACTCCGGAAACAGCGTGAGTTCAGAGTGTCACTTAGGGTGTGTTGGCGCCCCAGTGCAAGGTCGGCGCTGCCGGTTTACCCTGCGACATGGTTTGCAAGGGCCGCAGGCGGGATAAGCTCCGGGGATCGGAATCAGGGGATGAGCGGCCATGACGGAGTTGGAAAAGCCCCTGCGTCCCTTGACCGGTCTGCAGCAGGCCATGATCGCCCTTGCCATGACGGCGATGGGCGCGGGCATGACCATCAATTTCGTCGTGGTGGCGCCGCTCGCCCGCAAGGCAGGGCTCACCGAAATCGAAGTTGCCGGCATCCTGACACTGTCGACCGTGATCTACACGATCATGATCCCGGTCTGGGGCCGGATTGCCGACCGGGTGGGCCGAAAGCGCGTGATGGTGTTCTCGCTGTTCGCCATGGGCCTGACCAATATGGCCTTCCTGTTTGCGCTGAGCGCCGCACTGGCTGGCGTGGTCACCGGCCTGACAACCTTCCTGCTGCTGGTCTTTACCCGGCTCTGGTTCGGCCTCCTGTCACCTGGCCTGCAACCGGCCTCCATGGCCGCAATGACGGACGCCACAACCCCGCTGACCCGCGCCGGCGGCCTCGGCATGCTGGGCGCAGCGATGAGCGTCGGGTCCATTCTCGGCCCGGCCGGGGCCGCCGTACTGGCACCGTTCGGCGCCCTGGTGCCGCTCTGGGGTTCGATCGTCCTCAACCTGATCGTCGGGGTCATCCTCGGCGTCGTCCTGCCCCGCAGCCGCGACAGGGTGCGCGAGAGCCGCCGCCCCTCGCCGCTGGCCTTCACGGACGCGCGCGTGCGCCCGCACCTGCTGTTCCTGCTGATTTATTTCATCGCCATCGGCATGATCCAGCAGACGCTGGGCTGGTTCATCGAAGACCGCTACGCTTTCGTCGACACGGCCAGACGGACCGCAGGCGAATTGGCAGTCCTTTACACGGGCATCATTTTCTCATGCCTCGCCTTTTCCATGATCATCGTCCAGTTCGGCTATATCCAGCCGCGCAAGCCGGACCCGCGCCGGATCCTGCCGATCGGGCTCACCCTGGTGACCATTGGCTATATCTGCGCTGACGCGTTCCACCCGTTCTGGGCGATGTGCCTGAGCTTCCTTGTCGTCGGTGTCGGCGCAGCCCTCGCCGTGCCGGCAGCCAATGCGCTCGGCAGCCTGTCGGTATCGCGCGAGGAACAGGGGTCGGCCGCCGCCCTTCTGGCCGCGGCCCCGCCCGCAGGTTTCATCTTCGGCCCGCTGATCGGCGCGACGCTGTATTCCGCCATGCCGAGCCTGCCGCTTGTCGCCTCAGCAGTCATTATCGGCATACTGGCCATCTACGCCTTCACGGTGACGGCCCGCAACCCGCTCAGCCCATGATGAAGGCATTCAGCTTGTTGCCATCCGGATCGCGGAAATAGGCAGCGTAGAAGCCGTCGTCACCGCGCGGGCCGGGCGCGCCTTCATCCGTACCGCCATTGGCCAGGGCAATTTCATGCAGGCGGTGGACCTGGTCCTTGTCCTTCGCCTGCAGGGCCACCATCGTGCCATTGCCCACGCTGGCCGGTTTGCCGTCGAAAGGCAGCGTGGCCGCAACGCCTGCCGCGCCGCCGGGCGTGCCCCAGGCGATGAATGTCTCAAACTCCATCATCCGCCCGGTGCCCATCTCCTTAGCGATGGCGTCATAGAAATTCGCCGCGCGGGCGAGGTCAGAAGTCCCAAAAGTCACATATCCGATCATGTCGTCCTCCCAGTTGCCAGATACCGGAACATTACATGAACATTTGTCTATTGCAAGACACCTCCCTTCCCTGCCTGGCCCGGGACCGGAACTTCTCCCGGGCATGGGACTTGTTTCGGGGAGGCTGCAGATAAAAAGGAACCCTCCCATGTCCAACCGTTTGGCAATCACACTTCTCATCTATGGCATGGTCCAGGCCGTGCTGTTCGGTGCCGGGGCGCTTGCCGTACTGGCAACGCCGCTGAAGGATCAGGCCGCCATCCTGCTGCCGCTTGTCGTCGTTGTCAGTGCCGGACTCGCCATTCCGTTCGCGTGGAAGATCGCGCCGCGCATGCGCGCCGCCCACCAGCGCCGCATGGCACGCCGGAACGACCTCAACCATGCCTGACCTGAAGACGCCGCCCGGCGACCCAGGAAATCACATCGCGGAAATACCGCCATCGACCTTCAGTTCGATGCCGGTCACCAGCTTGCTCTCGTCCGAGGCGAGATAGAGCACCGCATAGGCGATATCGTCCGGCTCACCCACCTTGCCGAGGGGAATCTGGCGGCCAAGCTTGGCGAGTGCCTCTTCCTCGCCGAACATTTCCTTGGTGCGGTCAAGGATCGGCGTGTTGATGAAGACAGGGTGGACCGAGTTGCAGCGAATCTGGCCGCCTTTCGCACAATGCAGCGCGATGGATTTCGAGATGTGCCGCACGGCCGCCTTGGCCGTGTTGTAGGACACGTAATTGGCGCTCGCGATGATGCCGGCGATGGACGAGATATTGATGATCGAGCCGAGGCCATGGGCGCGCATCAGCGGGATCGCATACTTGCAGCCGAGGAAGATGGAATCGACATCCACCGTCTGGACCTTCTTGAACATATCGTAATTCTCGTCCTCGACCGAGCCGAGCGATCCGATGCCTGCATTGTTGACCAGCACGTTGAGACCACCCATCGCGTCATGCGCGGCGGTGAGCACTTCCTGCCAGCGTGCTTCATCGGTGACATCATGCTGGAACGCAAAGGCCGTGCCCTCGCCGTGGGCTGCGTTGATTTCGGCGGCCACCTTTTCTGCGCCTGCGCCATTCACATCCGTCAGTGTGACCCTGGCACCTTCTTTGGCGAGCATCTTGCCGATGGCCTCGCCGAGGCCCTGCGCGCCGCCGGTGATGAATGCCATTTTTCCCTGAACCCTGCCCATGCCTGTTTTCTCCTGATTTTCTGTGCGGCCTTCTCCCTAGCAGGCGAACGTGATGGCGGCCAATCGCATTCTTTTTGAAATCCGCCCGGAATCCGCTTGATGCGGGCGCCATTCGGAGTGATCCTTCGGGCATGGCACAGGGCGCTGATCCTGACCGGGCAGAAGCCCGCTTCCACCTGTTCGATACGGCCATCGGCCCGTGCGGCCTGGCATGGAGCGCTGCGGGTCTTGTCCAGGTGCAGCTGCCCGAGGCGAGCGAGGCGGCAACCGAATCCCGCCTCGGCCGGATTGCTGCGGCATCCTGGAGCGATGCCCTGCCGCCGGACATTTCCGATTGCGAAGCGCGCATGCGGGCCTATTTCGACGGCGTGGAAACCGATTTTTCCGACATCACGCTCGACCTGAGCCGGGCAAATGAATTTACGAAGCGCGTCTATGCGGAACTTCGCAAAGTGGGCTGGGGCCAGACCACTTCCTATGGTGCGCTGGCGAAAAAGCTGGGCGAGCCCGGCGCCGCGCGGGCGGTTGGCGCGGCCATGGGAAAGAACCCCTGGCCACTGATCGTGCCGTGCCACCGCGTGCTGGCGGCGTCCGGAAAGATCGGCGGATTCTCAGCCTATGGCGGACGGGCGACCAAGCGGCACATGCTGCAGCTGGAACGGGCCGATGCCGATGGTGCCGCGCCCATGCTGCCGGGCCTGTTTGACTGAGCTCACGCCTTGTCGCGCTGTTCCTTCCGCTGCGCTTCCCAGCGGCGGCGCAGCGTGGCGACACGATCCGGGAAACGACCGAGCGTTTCGGCCCTGCGCACCCTGTCTGTCCGGAAGTGGCGGAAATCCTGGCGCAGTTCGCACCAGGCGCCGATGAGACGCACCTCGTCCCAATAGGCCAGCAGGAATGGCCAGATGATGCGCCGCGTCACGTTACCCGCCTCATCAGCGTAATCGATGGCAATTTTCGTCTGCCCACGGATCGCGCTGCGAACCAGCGCGACATCGAACCTGTCTTTCGGGCGATGGCGGTAACTGACAGGCACAAGGCCGGAATCGACGATCACCGGCTGCAATTCGCGTGGCACGGCGACGGTCAGCTTGGCGATCAGGTCGCGCGCGCCCCGGGCAAGGGCATCGTCACCCCGCGCGGCCACCCATTGCGCGCCGAGCACGGCCGCCTCCAGTTCGTCTGCTGTCAGCATCAGCGGCGGCATGTCATAGCCATCCTCCAGAACGTAGCCTGTTCCCGCCTCGCCACGGATCGGCACGCGCTGTGCGATCAGCTCTGCCATGTCACGGTAGAGCGTGCGCAGGGAGACTTCCAGTTCTTCGGCCAATGCCTGCCCGGTGACCGGCGCACGGTGGCGGCGCAGGACCTGGATGATCTGGAACAGGCGTTCGGTGCGTCTCATTTTTCTGATCCTGCTGCCATGCTGCTGACACCATGCTGTCAGCAGCCGTACCTTATCAGGTCCCTATCGCAACCCTGATACGGAGACAGAGTATGATCACGCTTTACGGATGGGGGCCCTTGTTCGACTGTCCCTCGCCCAGCCCCTATGTGATGAAGACCGACATCCAGCTGCAGATGCTGGGGCTTGAGTATAACCGCGCCATCGCCGACCTCGACGCGGTGCCCAAGGGCAAGGCACCCTATGTCATTGATGGCGGCGTGCTGATTGAGGACAGTAACTTCATCCGGGCGCATTTCGAGAAGAAACTCAGGCGGAACCTGGCGGCCGGCCTCAGCGATGAAGACAGTGTGACAAGCTGGGCGCTGGAACGCATGGCCGAGGATCACCTCACCACGATCATGATGATGGAACGCTGGCTGAAGGACGGTAATTTCTTCAAGGGGCCCGCCCTGTTCTTCAGCAACGTGCCGGACGCGGCGCGCGAAGGCGTGATGCAGGAGGTCCGCGCAGGTATCGCCGCCAGCGAGCAGGCCCGTGGCATGGGCCGGCATTCCGACGCCGAGCGCATGCAACTTGCCGAATGGGACCTGCAGGCGATCGCCATCCAGCTCGCAGGGCAGGACTATTTGTTCGGCGATACGCCGACCGTCGCTGATGCCGCCGTGTCCGCCGTGCTGATCAGCTGCGCCACCGAGTATTTTGACACGCCGCTTAGCGCCCTGGTGCGCGGGCATACTAATCTCGTGGGCTATATGGACCGCATGAAGGCCCGCTTTTTTGCAAAGAACCTGTGGCCCGTGTCCGAAATGGCCTGATACATCCGGCGCGGCGCAGTTTCCGATTGTGTCGCGCCGGATCAAATGTAGCCTGCGTGTTCGATGGAATGCGCAGGCTGCTGCGCATCGTGGCAAAGGGGCGCAGCGCGTTGAAATACCTGCAATTCATGACGCGAACAGACGGGCCGCGAATCGCTTATCTCGCCCGGGCATTCGGCGCGGCGCTGCTGGGCACAATCCTGATTGCGACGCTGGTCAGCCTGATCCTGCCGCGCGACACGTCGCAAGGGACCGCAGACGACGCGGCAACCCCTTCACTCACCGGCCTGCTCGTGATCTGGCCAATCGTGTCGACCGTCGTGATCTGGGCCGTCCTGGCGGGGGTGAAGCGCATGACGCCCACCTACTGGCACGCGGCCGGGGCGTCGGCGCTGGTCTTCTTCGCCCTGTTCACATTCGGCGCGGGCGTGCAGACCGGCCTGATCTTTGTCTGGCCCTATTTCCTGTATTCACTGACATTTCTGGCCTGGCAGCTGAAATCGGATATGGACGCATTCATCATGACCGGGCTGCTGCAGTCGGCGGTGATGTCCCTGCCCGCGCTGATCATCAGTTCGCAGGGCTGATCCCGGCGGAATTGATCAAATTTGCAACAGCGCGTTCAGCCAGCATATACCGTGCGCGTGGTAGGCATTCTGGATGCTCCGAAAGCTTATCGCCTCACTGATCACGATCTACGCCATCGCCTTTGCGTTTGGCGCGCTGACCGCCGTGCGCTGGCCCTCGATCATGATGGCCGTCGGCTGGATGGTGCAGGACGATGTGGCCGGCGGTCTTGATGCGGTCGACTGGCGCGCACTCGGAATTGCCTATGGCGCACCCTACCTCCTGGCGGCGCTCTGTTTCTATTGCTCTGCCGCGATGATTTCAGGCCGCCGTCCCGGCGGCGTGCTCTGGTACGTGATGGGCCTGTGTGCCGGATTTCCGACCGTGTACCTTGTCAGCTTCGAACATGGCTGGTGGCACGATCCGAGCGCCGCCGAAGGTGCCGTCGCAGGGGCCGCGATTGGCGGGCTGTTGCTGCTGAGCGCCGTCTATGAACTGCGCCGGCGCCCGCCTGTGCGTGTCGAGGCCGTGGCAGACATGGCCCAGCCCGAGCCCGCTGCTGCCACCCCGTCAGCCCCGCCTGTTCCCACGCCCGAAGTCGCCATCATCCGCCCGCGCCCGGCCCCTTCCAAACCCGTCTTCGTACCGGCAGCGATTGCCCGCCAGCGCGCCAGCTTTGCCGCCCATGGGCGGCGGATGAACGCAAAGCGCAATCAGCCTCGGACAATCCGCCTGTTCTGATTATCCGTTGCTGACGGCCCGGCTTCGGCCTAGCCTGTGCGCGAGACGATGGGAGGCACGTCAGAAATGAATACCCGAATGATCGCCGCCGCTGCGCTGGTACTGTTAGCCGCGTGGCTTTTCTGGCAAGGCCTGTCCGCCGTCATCATGATCACCCAGCGCGGCAGCCCGCTGGGTGATGCGCTGATGCAGCCGCCGACAAGCATGATCCGGCTTCTCGGCAGCGCGATTGTCCTGATCGGTGGTTTGCTGGCCCTGGCCCGGCGCGCAGGCGGCGCGATCGTGTCCACGATTGGCACGCTGCTGTTCCTGCTCCTGCCGGTCCTGATGGCTGCAGCCGGGACGGACTCGGCGATGTGGATGGATGAAGCCATCTATTCGGCCCTGCTGGTCGCTCTCACGATTGCGCTTTTTGCGCTCAGGCGGCGAAAAGCCTGACTGTGCGTCAGCCGCCGCATTGATTTCACACTCAAAATGCCTAGGTTGCAGGCTCTCGCCCTAGAGGCCCTTTCAGCAAGGCAGAAATCCCATGTCAGAGACCTATGATGTCGTCATTATCGGTGGCGGCCCCGGCGGCTACAATTGCGCCATTCGCGCCGGACAGCTCGGCCTCAAAGTCGCCTGCATCGAGATGCGCGACACGCTTGGCGGCACCTGCCTGAATATTGGCTGCATCCCGTCAAAGGCCCTGCTGCACGCGTCGCAGATGTATGCGTCCGCCCAGAACGATTTTGCCGGCATGGGAATCAAGGTCGGCAAGCTGGAACTCGACCTGGCCACGATGATGGCCCAGAAGGCTGAAGCGGTGGACGGCCTGACCAAGGGTGTCGAATTCCTGCTGAAGAAGAACAAGGCCGACCATATTCGCGGCAAAGGCAGGATCATTGGCAAGGGCAAGGTCGAAGTGACCGATGCCGACGGCAAGAAGACCGTTCTTGAAACGAAAAACATTGTCATCGCCACCGGGTCCGAACCAACAAGCCTGCCGGGCATCGAGATCGACGAGGAGCGCGTTGTGACCAATACCGGCGCCCTGTCGCTGCCCTCCGTGCCCAAGCGCCTGATCCTGATCGGCGCAGGCGTGATCGGCCTCGAAATGGGCTCTGTCTGGGCCCGGCTTGGCTCGGAAGTGACCGTGATCGAATATCTCGACCGCATCCTTCCGCCCGCCGATGCGGAAGTCGCCAGGGAAGCCCAGAAAGTGTTCAAGAAGCAGGGCCTCGATTTCCGCCTCGGCATGAAAGTGACCGGCGTCGAGAAACTGAAGAGCAAGCTGAAGCTCAGCATGGAGCCGGCCAAGGGCGGCGAGACCGAGACGCTGGATGCCGATGTGGTCATCGTGGCTGTCGGGCGCAAACCCTATACGGATGGTCTCGGCCTTGAGAGCATCGGCGTTGAGCCTGACAAGCGCGGCGTGATCCAGCCTGTGGACGGCCATTTCAAGGTGGCGGATGGCGTCTGGGCGGTAGGCGACTGCATCCCCGGTCCGATGCTGGCCCACAAGGCCGAGGATGACGGCACGGCCGTGGCCGAACTGATCGCCGGCAAGGCGGGTCATGTCGACTACAACCTGGTGCCGAGCGTCGTCTACACGAACCCGGAAATCGCCTGGGTCGGCAAGAATGAGGAAGAACTGAAAGCCGCTGGCGTCGACTACGTCAAAGGCAAGTTTCCGTTCATGGCCAATTCGCGCGCCCGCACGAACCACGAAACTGTCGGCTTCGTGAAAATCCTTGCTGAAAAAGGTACGGACAGGATTCTCGGCGCACACATGATCGGCGTCGGCGTCGGCGAGATGATCGCCGAAATCTGCGTTGCGATGGAATTCGGCGCCGCATCGGAAGACATTGCGCGCACCAGCCATGCCCACCCGACCCTGTCGGAAGCCGTCCGCCAGGCGGCCATGGGTGTCGAAGGCTGGACCATGCAAATGTAGGCCGCATCCCCCCTGAGGGGGGTAGCTTACCAGCACAGAACGCGAATAGTTTCCTGACTGAGCGAGTTCAGGGGACGTTCCAATGATCCGGTATGTGAAGTTTTCAATGGTCGCAATGTGCCTGTCTTTCATGACGGCGCCGACCTTCGCCCAGGCGCCGCCCCCGGGCAGCGCGCCAGCCGCCCCCCCGAATCCGAATGCCATTCTCGCGGACCTGTCCAAAGCCGCGCAGGTCACGGCGATGGCCAGGAAATGCGAATGGGAGGACCCGAAATATGTTCTGGCCTCGGAATCGATACTGGCAATGAAGGCGGCCGACCTGAAAGCCATGCTGGCGCCCGACGTGCGCGGACAGGTCGATATGGCCCTTTCGCAGGCAGCCGGGAGCGTAACCGCCCTGGCCTGCAAGCAGCCTGACGGCAAGGACCTGCCGCAGCAGCACGATATCAAGATGTTCGTGAGGGACCAGTACTGGCGCATGATCGCGCATGTCGATGTGCTGGGCAGCCTGCGCTGGGGCGAGGTGTTCCGCTACACGCCAGAGGAGCGCGCAGCGCTCGACAGGGAAATCGCGCACATCCGGGAATTCAAGGGTTACGGCTATTGGGAAGTCGGCAATCCGCTGGAAACGCTGGCTGACAAGACCGTGACACTGGCCTGCCGGGAGCGTCCCTCAAACGGCAAGCCGTGCCGGCCGGTTCCGCCGGAGCTGGAAGGCAATGCAGCGACCGTCAAGACCATGATCGAGACGACCGAGGCCTTCGGCAAGGCCGTGGCCGCCGAGAAAATCAAGGAGAAGCAGGACTTTCTGGCCGCAGTTGGCGACGTTACCCGGTTCAGCGTGATCGGTGACGCGACATGCGAGATGCTGGGGCTTTCACTGAACACCGGCGACGCGCTCGTCAAATCGAAAGTGACCGATGGATCGTTCGGGTCAATGACCCATGAGGTGATGTTCGCCGAGAAATTCCGCCTCGGCATGCCAGACCGCACGGGCTGGATCCTGCTGTTCCGCAGCATGATGTATGAGACCGATGATGATCCCTACATTGTGCTGGCCGAGGATGGCGGCGAATGGGACGAAGAGTCCGCGCGCAATGGCGCGGGACAGGTTAACCAGCTCAGCAATGCTATCATGGACGATATCGAATCGCGCAACATGGATCCGGTCCTCAAGGCAAAGGCGATTGCCCAGTCCAAGGAAACCGTAATCGAGACCTTCTTCAACAATCTCGTCTCGATGGGGCTGATGAAATCGATCAACGGAGCTGGCGGCCTCAAACTGAAACAGTGCACGGCAGACTGAGACCAGCCGCACTGACTGGCTGGACGATCCGGCCGCCTCGGCTTACATTTGCTCTCATGTACAAGCATGCCGGAGCCGGATGGAGCATCAGGCCGTTCACGCTGAACGACCGTATCTCCTGCCTGCGCATCTTCAGCGACTGCCTGCGCGACTTTCCCTGGCGTGGCGACTGGAAGGCTTATCTGCCGGTGCTGCAGAATGCCTTCGTCTCTTCCCGCGTATTGGTGGCCGAGGAGCCCTCTGCCGGCATGATCGCATTCCTGACCGTGCAGATGCGAACCGGGTATGTCGACCATCTGTTCGTGGATGAAGACTGGCGCCTGTGCGGCGTCGGGCGGGGCCTGCTTGAAGTTGCCCGCTATGAAGCGGCCAGACCCCTGATCCTTGATGTCGACATGCAGAACGTGGCGGCACGCCGGGCCTATGAAAAGCTGGGCTGGCATGTGGTGGTCGATGCCAAGCCCCTGCGGCCGGGACAGCAGGTTCGGCTTGTCAGTCCCTGAAGCGACCCCTATGCCCTGGCCACCCCAGGGGACGCCTTCACGCGAAGGCTGGCCACATATGCCCCCCGCCTTCCCGTCATATTATCGCGTCTTTGCAGGCTGCTCGCAAAGGGCGTGCCCGCGGCACTCGCCATGGCCGGAAAACCTCGCTAAGCGGGAGCATGACCGAGACGCCAGCCGCCGATCCTGAAGCGCTCTATGCCGCGCCCGCCAAATGGGTCGCTTCCGGCGCCGGTGCCCAGGGCAACCTTTTCCTTACCGGGCGCGCCGGGACCGGCAAGACGACCATGCTGCGCAAGTTCCTGGCTGCGGCAGGCGACAAGGCGGTCGTCCTCGCCCCGACAGGGGTGGCGGCCATGAATGCCGGCGGGCAGACAATCCACTCCTTCTTCAAGTTGCCACCCCGGCTGGTGGAACCGACCGACATCAAGCGTCTGCGGTCAACCCGGTTGATCAAGGCTGTTGAAACAGTGGTCATTGACGAGATTTCGATGGTCCGCGCCGACATGCTGGACGCGATTGACCGCAGCCTGAAACTGAACCGCGCCTCAAAACGCCCTTTCGGCGGTGTGCGGATGATCCTGTCGGGCGACCTGCACCAGCTGCCGCCCGTTGTGTCGGGCAGCGAAGCGCCGATCCTGGAGCAGCGCTATGGCGGCAGCTATTTCCACAATGCGCCCGCCTTCAGGGAGGCCGAGTTCGCGCTGCTGGCGCTGAAACATGTGTTCCGGCAGGAAGACCCGCGTTTCCTGGCCTTGCTTGGCGCCCTCAGAACCGGCCGCGTCACGCCAATGGACGAAGCCGTGCTGCGCAGCGTGGTCTCTTCGCGCAGCGCCGTCGATGCCTCCGAAACGCATGTCGTGCTGACGCCCAATAATGCCAATGCCAACCGGATCAACCAGGCGCGTCTCGCCGGACTGACAACAAAACCGAAGATTTTTCCGGCAGAGGTCCAGGGACAGTTCGACGAGAAATCCTTTCCCACCGAAGCCGACCTCGAGCTGAAGGAAGGCGCCCGCGTGATGCTGATCCGCAACGACCCGGAAGGGCGCTGGGTGAACGGATCGCTCGCCATCGTGGAGGGCTTCTCCGGCAAGGGCGTGATCGTGTCGATGAACGGCCATGCCTATGAAATCGAGCCATCGGCTTGGGAAAAGTATCGCTATGAGCTCGACCCGGAAACCAAGAAGGTGAAGCGCGAGGTCGTCGGCACGTTCAGGCAGATGCCGCTGCGGCTTGCCTATGCCGTGACAATTCACAAGGCGCAGGGCCTGACGCTGGACAAGGTGTTCATCGACTTTGACAGCGGCATGTTTGCCCACGGACAGGCCTATGTTGCCTTCTCGCGCGCGCGCACGCTGGAGGGACTGGAGATCAGCCGCGAACTGCGTCCGCGCGATCTTGTGCTCGACCGCGACGCATTTGCCTTCGGGAAACTTGAGACGATCGAGGACACGGATGCCTATCTGCTGGCGAAATTCGCCCGCGACGACGCTGCGCTGATCTAGGAGAAGACATCCGTTTGCGGCGCTGCCCGGCAAGGACGCGCATGCACGATCGTCATCGACACAAAGCGGTGCAGGCAGCGGTGGTCAGCGCGGAGCGGACCCACGGTGCGGATCAGGCGAGCTTGCGGATCTCGTCGGCCAGCTGGCGGTCATTGTCCGTGACGATCTTTTCGAGCACGTGAACGCGCTCCTTGAGCCGTTCGATGTCGGCCTTCATGCGCTGCACATCCTTGTCGGAGGCCGCATCGGCCTGCTGGTTCTCTTTCATCTTGAAATAATTCTTGAGTACGCCCGCACCGACTGAAATCAGTACGATGATCACGACCATCTGAAATGGATCCATTTTTAGCGCCTCCAAGCATTATCGATATTCGATATATGGGCAAATTCTCGCCCGATGCAAGGCCTTTATCGCCCGGTTGACCCGAATCCGCCAGCCCCACGGCTTGTTTCGTCGAGGCTGTCGACCTCTTGCCACCCAAGCCGGGTCACCGGCGCCAGTACCAGCTGGGCAATCCGTTCGCCCCGCGCAATCGTGAACGGCGTGTCGCTGAGGTTGATCAGGATGACCTTGATTTCACCGCGATAATCGCTGTCGATCGTGCCCGGCGTGTTGAGACAGGTTATTCCGTGCCTGGCAGCGAGGCCGGAGCGCGGACGCACCTGGACTTCGTAGCCTTCGGGGATGGCAACACTGAGCCCCGTCGGCACCATGGCCCGTGCGCCGGGCATGAGCACCATCGGGTCGCGCTCCGGCACGGCGGCGCGCACGTCCATTCCGGCCGAGCCGGAGGTTTCATAGGCGGGCAGGCCAAGGCCTTCGAAATGCGGTAGCGGGCAGACACTGACAGGAACATTTTTCATGGCCAGCAGCCGTCTTTGAGTCGCAGGCCCGAGTCAAGGCAGGGCGCGCGCCAGGTAAACGACTTCCTTCGTGTCGTCGGCATAACTGCGCCGGCCGATCTCGTGGAAGCCGAGCCTGTCATGGAAACGCAGGGAACCGGGATTGGGCGGGCGCAGGTTCACTTCGCACGTAATCCACGGCGTTGTCCCGGCATAGGCATGGAATGCGGCACCATAGAGCGCTGCGCCGATGCCCTGCCCGCGACCTGATTCAGAGATGGCGATCCGGTCGACATAGATGAAATCATCACCCCAGGCTTCCAGCCAGCGCAGGTTGGCGCTCGTGTATTCCAGTGTGCCGGGCGGCAGCAGATTGATGAACCCGACCGGCACGCCAGAGATTTCGGCGACACGCGCATCATGCAGTCCAAGCCATTTGCCGAGCGTTTCGGGCGTCTCGTCACCCACACCGGGCACACCGGCCTGATTGATGACATGCAGCGCGGGGAGGTCGGCAGGCATGTAGGGGCGAATGATCATAGGGTGCGGGTGCGTCAGGGACGGGGATGTGTCAAGCAAGACGGGCGAGGTGTCGGCAGATCAACGCTGTTTGCGTATGCAGGATGGCCGATCCGCACGTTTCGATGACATGGACGTCCACGCCGGGGCGGTGGGCCATATGATCGGCCACCTGGTGGGCTGAAATGATGGTGCAGTCTGCCCCCTGCAGCCATGTCTGCGGGCAGGTGACGGCATCAAGATCTTCAGACCAGTCGGCCATGGCCGCGGCGCCATCACGCAACCATGCCTCTGCGCCCTGTTCGACCGCGTGATACAGGCCTTCCGACTGCACTCGTAGCAATTCCGGATCATCGAGCGTGGCAAGGTCGACCTTGGAACGGGCATATTGCGCCGCCAGAAAGGCGCGTGTCCCGCGCCGCCTGTAGACAGGCAGGCCAAGGCTCATCGCCATCTTCATGACCGATGGGGCGTGGCGTGTCGCCATGGCCGCAAACCGCGTCTGCCGGTCCATGTGCGCGATATGGATGCTTTCATCAATCGGCACCCCCCCGCCAATGACAAGCAGTTCACCGACGCGATCGCCAAGCGCCCTGGCGATCCGGAAACCATGGGAGGAGCCGCCCTGGTGAATGCACAGGCTGATCCGCTCGACGCCGAGATGGTCCAGGAGTGCGAGGGCGTCCTCAACGACTGTCCGGTCAAAATCCGTGCGCGACTTGCTCGGGCTTGTATAGCCAAAGCCCGGCCGCGATGGCGCAATGAAGTGAATGCCGCCGGCCGCCAGTCCCGCGAGCATGGCCTGCGTCAGGAATGGACCCTGAAGGTAGCCGTGAATGAACAATACGGGCCGGCTACCGGTGCCCATCCTGTACCAGGCAAGTTCGCGCCCACCGGGACGGGACAGCGTGGACAGGCTGCGCCTTGGTGTCTGCCACAATTCTGCGCTGGGCGGCGTTTCGCGTTCGGGCAATTGGCGCATCAGGTATGCGATACTCGCCGACAATTGCACAACGTCAGACATACGGGCACAGCCGGTCTTGCGCAGGATGCTTTTCGACTGCCCCTTCACCGTTTCGAGCGAGCGCCCGCGCTGGCTGGCAATGTCCTTCTGGCTGAGATTTCCCAGATAGGCTTCAAGGATTTCCGTCTCGCTGGCTGTCAGGCCGAACGCCTCGCCGAGGCGCGCCATCAGCCCGGCCGACCAGTCGACATAGGACAGTGACACGTGCAGCAGGTCCTCACTGTCCTTCGGACGCTGGATGAGAGCCAGGCAGGCCCGCGCCTGGGCGGTCTCGATACTGGCAAGGATGATCCGGTCCTGTGCCTGGAATGTTGCTGCGCGCATGACCCGGCGAATTTCCGACAGCGCCGCAGGATCAAGCGGAACATCATCCAGCGCGCACGGAAAGTGCCGGCCAGTCAGCTGCGACGCGGCGGCATTGCCTGAGACCTGGCCAGTACGCACGGAAATATCCAGTACGGCGTGAAACCGTTCAGCAAACGCCGCCTCGCGCCGTGATGCCGCTTCCACGAGCGCGCTGATGCGCTCGGCGTGAGTCTCCAGCATGTCGTCATCGCCATCATGACGCGGGACATCTTCAGCCAGGTCGCCGCTGTCACTGCCGGCAAAGAAATAGGTCATGGCCGCTTCCAGGAAGGCATCGAACTGGCCTGCTTCGGATGGCACGTCATAGGCCGCACCCAGCATGTCAAAGTAGCGTTTGTTCAGGGACATGACCGGTGCACATTTGATCCATGGTTGAATTCATACTGTAGCCAACCGGAGGGTTGCGCCACAAGCGCTGGCAGCTGCACGAGGAATTTTTGCGCCATCCCCCCTGCGGGGCATGAAGCTGACCGCCCCGTCCCTTATCCCTTGTTACACAACGCGGGCTGGGTGGGGATCCGGCAGACGACCAAATCGGCCAATGACCGCTTCAACGCGCCACGGTCGACTTCCAGCTATCGACCGGTTGAGCGAGGCCAGGCGCCCAGTCCGACCGGTGGCTTGAGTTCTGGTGAGGCCGCCGCCCGGACCCGCGAGAATCGCCACGCACACTGCACAATGAGCAACAATGCCAATCGCAGTGCCTGCAAATAGGCGCCAGGGGCGCCAAGCGCAGGGACGTGTCAGGGCAGCGCAGGCCGGTTGATCAATGAGCTGCGCCGCCCTATCCAACCTGGATGAACCTCGTCTTCCTCTATGGGCCGCCGGCGGCCGGGAAATACACAATCGGTCGCGAACTGGCGTCGTTGACCGGGCTGGCGCTGTTCCACAACCATCTTGTCGTGGACAGTGTGGCAGCCGTCTTTCCGTTTGGCACCCCCGCCTTCAGGCGATTGCGCGAGCAATTCTGGATGGATGTCTTCGAGGCAGCATGCGCCGAGGACAGGTCCCTGATCTTCACGTTCCAGCCGGAAGGATCTGTCGCACCCGATTTTGCAGACCGCGTCCGGCAGATGGTGACGAAGGCGGGTGGAACGATCCTGTTTGTCTACCTGACACTCTCGCACGAAGAACAGGTTCAGCGTGTCGCCAATGCCGACCGGGGAAAGTTCGGCAAATTGCGGTCTGTCGACCTGCTGCAATCGCTTCAGGCGGACTTCGAAGCCTGTGAGCGCGCCATGCCGCCTCCCGACCTGACGATTGATACGGGAACGACAGAACCGTCAGAGTCAGCCCACCGGATATGTGCCCTCATGCGTGACCACGGACTGGCTCGCTAGAGCCTATTCCGCCGCGAGGCGGACGCCATCACCATCATGGCCCAGCTCCGACGCGATTCTCCGGGCCAGGCGACGGGCGACTTCATCCTTGCCCATGCGCGGCCAGCGCTCGGAGTCATCATGCGAAATCAGCACGACCTCATTCTCAGCCCCACCCATGACATCGCCGGACACATCATTGGCGACGATCCAGTCGCATCCCTTCCGGTCAAGCTTGGCACGGGCATAGTCTTCGACATCGTGCGTTTCAGCAGCAAAGCCGATGACCAGGCGCGGACGGTTCTTGCGCTTGTTCGACAGCGTTTTCAGGATGTCCGGGTTCTCGGCGAGTTCCATGGATGGCGCCTCGCTGCCGGCGCCCTTGATCTTCAGCTTCTTGGTCGCCGCGCGTGCAGGCCGCCAGTCGGCGACGGCGGCGACAGAGATGAACACGTCGGCGGGCAGTGCATCCTCGCAGGCCTTGAGCATCTGGCGGGCCGTTTCGACCTGCACCAGTGTGACACCACGTGGTGGGGCAAGCGCGACAGGACCGGAAACCAGCGTGACGCTTGCCCCCTCTGCGGCAAGTGAGGCGGCAATCGCATAGCCCTGGCGGCCGGAGGAATGATTGGACAGGTAACGGACCGGATCAAGAGGCTCACGTGTCGGACCTGCGGTGACGAGCGCATGGGTACCAGCCAGCGCCCCTTGCCCCGGTCCCTTCAGCTGGGCCTCGATGGCGGCAACAATGGCGGGCACGTCCGGCAGGCGGCCGGGACCGAATTCACCACAGGCCATGGCGCCTTCATCCGGCTCCATGACCGTAACGCCGTCCGCGCGCAGCTGGGCGACATTGCGGATCGTCGCGGCATGCTGCCACATCCGCACGTTCATGGCGGGCGCCATGAGGACCGGCTTGTCGGTCGCCAGCAGCATGGTCGAGGCGAGATCATTCGCGAGACCGGCATTCGCCTTGGCCATCAGATCGGCCGTTGCCGGGCAGACGACAACAAGATCGGCAGAGCGCGACAGCTGGATGTGGCCCATCTCGGCTTCGTCATCGAGATCGAACAGCTCGGTATAGGCCTTTTCTCCCGACAGGGCTGAAACCGATAGCGGCGTCACGAATTCCTGTCCGGCACGGGTCACGATACAGCGGCTGGCAATGCCGCGCCGGCCAAGTTCCCGGATCAGTTCCAGGCTTTTATAGGCAGCAATACCGCCGCCGATGACAAGGAGGATGCGCTTCTGTTCCATGGGCCTCAGATAGGTTGCTGGCACATTCTTACCGCAAAATCCTTGCACAAACCCCACAAAACCCCGTGAAAGCGCGGCTTCCGGTAAAGATTCAGGCCGATTCAGTCAGGATTTCGCCGGGTGCGCATCTCGCGAACCGATTGTGGCGCATACACGATCACGGTCTTGTAGGGATTGCGCGGGCGTTTCTTTATGCGGGTGATTGTCCTGCCTGTGAGGGCCGGAGCGGGCAATTCTGCACCCGTCATGCCGGCTTGGGTCACCGAACTGCCGCGGAAAACACGAATGCCGGATCGGGAGGTCGCCTGCCCTGAATCGACCGAGATGATCCGCGTCTGGCTGGAGGATTGCGCCGCATTGCGAGGCGGTGCGCCCAGAAGGTCCGGTGCCGGCCAGGCGCCTGATGGCAGGAAAAGGCTGGAATGATCAACCGGCGACCCGACCCGGATCAGGTCGCGCGCCAGCGCTTCAGGTGCGATGAGGACGAGGCTGGCCGCCGCAAAAAGGAATGGTTTCATGGCGGATCCCTTCCGACTCGGAAAGGCAGACCATAGGGCAATCGTTAACGCGCATTAAGGACTTACACCCTGCGCGAGAGTTCGGTGCACGCATTACGCCAGCGACGCCATGTCAGAACAGGTCGGCGAAACCGGCATAGGCGATGAGGGAGAGCATGATGGTGAGGCCGAACCATCCCCACCATGGAGCAAAGCGCTCGCGACGAGGGGGCAAGGGCAGGGTGGCAGGGGTGTCCAGTGATGCCTCGAAACGATCCATGACGTCCGGCAGGCGTTTCAGGCGGTTGGCGACCTCGCGCAGATTGTCCCTGACAAGCCTGGCCGCGCCCTCGGGCCCGAAACTGCGCCGCACCCAGGCCTCGACGACCGGCTCTGACGCATTCCAGATATTGTGCCCCGGATCGATCGCGCGGGCGACCCCTTCGACCTGTACCATCGTCTTCTGGAGCAGCACCAGTTCGGGGCGCATCTCCATGCCGAAGGTCTGCGTATAGTCGAACAGCTGGAGGATCACCCGCCCCATCGAGACCTCTTCGGCCGGCTTGCCATGGACCGGCTCGCCGATCGAGCGCAGGGCCTGTGCAAAATCGCCCACCGACTGGGTCGAGGGCACGTAACCGGCCTCGAAATGCACCTCGGCGATCCGCATATAGTCGCGCTTCAGGAAACCCCAGAGGATTTCAGCCAGGAAGCGGCGCTCGGTCAGGCCGATGCGGCCAATGATGCCGAAATCGACGAGGGCGACCTTGCCTTCCGGCGTGATGATGATGTTGCCCTCATGCATGTCGGCATGAAACACGCCATGCTCGATCGCATGGGTGAGAAAGCCGCGCGTAATGTCATTGGCAAGAGCAACACGGTCGATGGCGGGATTGTCCAGCGCATCGGGATGCGTGAGCGCGATCCCGTCCACCCAGTCGGTAGTCAGCACGCGGCGGCCGGTCCGGTCCCAGTCAACGCGCGGAACCTGGAAATAGCCACTGGACTCGCTGAGTTCGCGCATCTCGTCCGCACCGCCCGCTTCCAGGCGCAGGTCGGTTTCGCGCATCATTGCGGCGGCGATGGTTTCGGTGAACGCGACCGGTCTCAGGCGGCGGCTTTCCGTGGAGACGCCTTCAATCGTGCGCGCGGCACGCTTCATCGCCGAGAGTTCGCGAATGAGCTGGCCTTCGATTCCGGGTCGCAGGATCTTGACCGCCCGCGTGCCGCCAGAGGTTTCCATCTTGTGGACCTGCGCAAGCGAGGCGGCGGCCAGCGGCGGCCCGAGGTCCGGAAAAAGGCGATTGGCTTCGTCCAGGCCAAATTCCTCAACGAGCGCGGCGCGTGCCAGCCTGGCCGAGAATGGCGGCAGCCTGTCTTTCAGGCGGCTGAGATCGGTCGTTACCTGCGATCCGAACACATCAGGGCGCGTCGCGAGGAACTGGCCGAGCTTGATATAGGCCGGTCCCAGCTTCTCGAGGGCCCGGGCAAGGCGCTCGCCCGGACGCCCGCGCGCACCGCCACCAAAGATCCGCAACACACCGCCTGCAATGCGCGCAGGCACTGGCAGGCGCGACTGGTAGGCGGCAGGCAGGATCACGTCATGCCGGGCCAGCGACGTACCTGCCCGCATCAGGCGCAGATAATCTGACAGCGCACCCATCAGATCAGGCCGTCCGAACGGGAACCTTCGCACGGGCACGCGCGTTGAGGTGCTGAACTGAACAACACAAAGGGGCCTGACATGGCTGACTTAAACACGAATTCGAACGGCTTTCTGTATTTCCTGGTGGGCGCACTTCTGGTGGGCGTGATTGGCTTCGGCGTCTACTATTTCACGCAGGACCACAGTGCTCAGGCCGATCTCGAAATATCCGTCGGCGAAGATGGCATCAAGGTTGATGGCAACTGATTGACAGGTCATCAGACTGCCCAGCCAAAGTGCAGGGCAGCGATGCCACCCGAAAAATTTGTAACGGAGACGCGGGAAAATCCCGCGTTTTCCATTTCTGTCCGGAAGGTTTCCTGATCCGGGAACTGACGGATTGACTCCACGAGGTACTGGTAGCTTTCACGGTCGCCCGCCACGAGGCTGCCAAGGCGCGGGATGACATTGTAGCTGTAGGTATCATATGCCGCCTGCAGGGCTGGCGCGGTCATGTGGCTGAACTCGAGCACGCCAAGCCGTCCGCCGGGCTTCAGCACGCGGCGGAATTCCTTCAGGCCGGCAACGCGGTCGGCAAAGTTGCGAATTCCGAATGATACTGTCACGGCATCGAAGGTGCGATCAGGATAAGGCAGGTTCTGGCCATCGGCACAGACCCAGTCCAGACGCCCTTCCCACTTCGCATTGTCGGCGCGGGCCTTGCCAGCCTCCAGCATGGCATCATTGATATCGCACACAATGGCGGTCGCCCTGGCACCCACGCCGCGCCGTTTGCCCGCCTTGTCTGCGAGTTCGAGGAAGGCGCGCGCGAGTTCGCCCGTTCCGCCGGCCACATCCAGATGACGTTCGCCCGGCTGGGGGTTCAGCTTGTTCATCGCATCATGCTTCCACAGGCGATGCACACCGGCAGACATGAGATCGTTCATCAGGTCATAGCGGGAGGCGACCGAGCGGAACACGCCCTTGACCCGGGCGACCTTCTCGGCCTCCGTCACCTCTTCGAAACCGAAAGAGACCTTACGCTCAGTTTCTGCGTCTGACATGCGCGCCACCATAGTTACCCTGACTGCCATAGGCTATATGCGATAAGAATGCCTGAATTACCTGAAGTCGAGACAGTTCGCCGCGGACTTGCCCCTGTGATGGAGGGTGCGGTCATCCAGTCATTGCTGCAGAACCGGCCAAACCTGCGTTTCCCCTTTCCCGAGCGGTTTGCCGAGCGCGTCAGCGGCGCGCGCATTGAGCGGATGGGGCGCAGGGCGAAGTTCCTGACACTGGACCTGTCGACGGGCGAGGTCCTGGTCATGCATCTTGGCATGACAGGCCGGTTCACGGTGGGCGGGGGTGCAACGGCCGATTTTCACCATGCGACGGGCAATGACGCGCGCCATGACCATGTCGTGTTCCAGATGGCAGACGGGCGATCCGTGACCTATAACGACCCGCGCCGGTTTGGTTTCATGGAACTGTGGCCAGCCGCCACGTTCGATACCTATCCGCGCCTTGCCGCCATGGGCCCGGAACCGCTGTCAAACGCGTTTTCAGCCACTTATCTGGATGCGGCGCTAAAGGGCAAGGCAACGCCGATCAAGGCGGCCCTGCTCGACCAGTCCATCATTGCCGGCCTCGGCAACATCTATGTCTGCGAGGCCCTCCATCGCTCCGGCATTTCCCCGAAGCGCAAGGCCTCCAGCATTCCGGGTCAGCGCGCAGCGCGTCTGGCACCAGCGATCAACCAGGTGATTGCCGAGGCGATCGATGCCGGCGGGTCGTCGATTTCGGACTTTGCCAATGCCAGCGGCGAGCTTGGCTATTTTCAGCACCGGTTCGACGTCTATGACCGCGAGCACAAGCCCTGCAAGACGTGCGGCGCAAATGTGAAGCGGATCGTCCAGTCCGGCCGGTCGAGCTTTTATTGCGGGACGTGCCAGCGCTAGCGCCCGGGCCGAAGGCCGAGCCGCCAGAGCGGCGCACCGAGGCCGCCCGACACCATCGCCGCCAGAACCTGCGGGCCGGGCCAGATGCGGCTGACGGGCGCGGCAAGCCAGTCGCGGATCAGCGGCAGGACGCGCGAGTCGGACTGGTAGACCGGCGTGAACAGGAAGCTCATAAGCTGGAACAGGCGTACATGGCTGGCCCGCATGCCGGCATAATCGGTCAGCGCGTCGCGCAGATCCGCTTTCCGGCCAATCGCGCGGGCGAGCGCGAAGGCATCCAGAAGCGCCATGTTGGCCCCCTGCCCGAGTTGAGGACTGGCGGCATGCCAGCTGTCACCGAGGTGAACGATGCGGCCGGACACGGCGGGCCAGTGGGTGCGATGGCGGTAGCGGGCGAAGGTAAGGTCAAGGTGGGTCCTGAGGGGGGCGAGGAGGCGGTCGGTCTCGGGCCAGAGCGCGAGCGCGGCATCGCGCCAGTGCGTGAGCGGCGCCGCGCGCCAGGCGTCATGCTGGTCGCCGCGAATGGACCAGAAATAGGTGACTGTTCTGTGTCCGTCCTCTGCCAGGCTGCCGGATGGCATGACGCCGGCCATACGGCTGGCGGCCTCGTAGCGCTGTTCGAGTGCATCGGCGTGGAAGCCGCTGGCGTCAGGCCAGGGCAGCGTCGCCCAGAGCGCGCCATAGGGAAGTTCCCGGCTCGGCGAAGCGGCAAGGACGGAGCGCACGCCCAGTGCATCAACAACAAGGTCGAAGGGTCCGTGCATTCCTCCGCCATCATCCAGAAGCGTCGCATCACGCGGATTGGCGGCCGTAATGCGCGTAGCCGCCACGATGCGCGCGCCTGCTCCCAGCGCCGCCTCATGCACGAGTCGGAACAAGGCGGGGCGCTGGATCGATACGCCCATCAGGGCGGGTCGCAGGGACCCGTATTTCACGTCCAGTACAATACGGTCAGACGGTTTCGACAATCCGTAGAGGCGCCGTATCGGCGCGCCCAGCTTTTCGGCCTGCATGCGCAATCCGAGTTCATTGAGGATCGTGAGGCCCGTCTCCTGCAGGATCAGGCCGGACCCGACAGGACCTGCCGTCTCGAACTGGTCAAGCACGGTTACTCGGTGGCCTTCGCGGGCCAGGAAGGCAGCCGCCGCCAGCCCGCCTATGCCCGCCCCGGCAATGCCGATATTGAGGGGTTCCGCCAAATCGCTACAGCCGCCTAGAAGACCACCGAAGGAGCGTCCCCGCCCATCATCGATCGCTGAATGTTCATTGGACGCTCCCCATGCCTTCGGCGCCAGACGCCCGCATTTCCTGTAACTCTGGCACATTCGCGCCCGGTCAGGCCAGTCACGATTATCCGGATCGGACAGGATGCCCGCGCATGGGCGCCACGGGCCATATCACCGGCTGGTAAGTCTTATGCGACGGCTCGAGCAGCCGCCTCGTCAAGTGCACTGACAGTGTCAGCCTGGGGCACCGCCTTCAGTATCCAGACAGCCAGCAAGGCCAGGATGAGGGGTGTTCCGGGCAGTCCGAACATCGTCAGGACGACACCGACAGGGCAAAGCGACATGGCCAGACGATAGGTGATCCGGTCCAGCCTGTCTGTCTCGAAACGGGTGCAGAGGGTGAGCATTACCCAACCGAGCACAAGCGTGTCATAGGCCATCAGGTAAGGCGTTGCGAGGAATGTTGCGACGAGGAATGCCGCATATCTGAGAAAGGCGTCCTGGGTCCGCCGGATGACGAGGATCATGAAGAATAGCGCCGTTGCCATGGCAAGCGCATGCACCATCAATGCTCCTGATCGCGACGCGCCAAGCACGGCCATGTCGACAAGAACGGTCGGCATCAGGCCCAGCACAAGCGGGCTGGACTGGAACAAGGTGGCAGACTGGTTCGATATGCCAACCGTGAGGTAATCCTGCCACGCCTGCCAGCCATGCACCGCGACCGAGACCGCAAGAAAGCCGGCCGAGAACAGGCCGGCATATACGCAGACGCGCCAGCGCCCGGTGGCGAGAAGGAACACGGGAAGCAGTACGCCAATCTGAGGCTTGACGGTCAGCAGGGCAATCAGCAGCCCGGCCAGGACAGGGCGCGTATCAAGTGTCTGGTAAATCCAGACAAGGAGGACGGCGAGAAAGGCGGACACCTGCCCGCAGATCACGAGCACCGCAATGGTCGGCACGACGAAGAGCGCAATCCGCAACGGCGCATCCGGAAACGGGCGAACAATGGTGAACCAGTAGAGCGTGAGGCCGAGGAAGGTAAAGACCGCCAGGGCCATGTGGTAACCCAAAAGCCCGAAGGGCGCCGCGACCAGCATATAATGAGGCGGATAGGAAAAAAGCTGGTCTGGATAGTTGTGACCGGGGATCAACGCGTCGAGCCGGGCATTGTAAACGAGCGGGTCATAGTAACTGGCCCCGGCGCCAGTCCATGCGCCCTGACCATAGTGCCAGAAATTCACGAAGTCCCGTCCGAAGATGAAGCCACGCTCATCAACGAAATAGCCGTGTTCGATCCGCAAGGTCCACACGAAGAATACGATCACTGCAATATTGAGCAGCAAGAGCGGCATATTATACTGGCGGATGAGCGCCAGGTTGGGCGCTGGTGGGCTTTGCCTGATCACTTTCTCCCCCGGAAGCCGAAGTCGGGCTGACGGAACACGCCCGGCTGTCTTCTACCATACCAGCAACTTAAAAGTGATTAACCGGCACCCTGGGATTACAACTTTCTGCGTGCGACGGGGACGCCGCGTCAGACCATGCCACCATCGGTCGGCAAGCCGAACAGGATGCGGCCCGTCAGTTCCCATGTCGAAGGGGCCGTCACGATATGCTGGGTGATGGCGTGGGCATCGCGGAACCGGCGTTGCAGGTCTGAGGATTCGAACAGGGCCGCGCCACCGCCAAGGTCGTACAAGGTGCGGCAGATATCGGCACCCGTGCGTGTCATGTGGGTGCAGGCCATGCGCAAGGCAGCACGGCGCTCCATCGGGATCGCCCCCTCTTCCCCCGTGGCAATTGCCCATGTCTTGTCGATTTCGTCGAAAAGATAGGCCCGCGCCGCGCGCCAGGCGGCTTCGCAACAGGCAAATTCGGCCTGCATGGTCTGGCGTTCAGCGAGCGTTTTGGTGGAGCCCTGCGATTTCTTGGTGGTGGCCAGCGTCGCAAAGGCATCAAGTGAGCCGCGCGCGTTACCGAGGGCCACAGCGCAGACGCCCAGTGACAGGAGGCCAAAGGCGGGAAACTTGAACAGGGCGCCCGGTTCGTGCGGCTGGTCCACCACCAGCGAGACTGACCGCGCCTTGGGCACGCGAATGTCCTTCACTTCGATGTCGCCTGATCCTGTGCCTTTCAGGCCCATGACATGCCAGGTGTCGAGCAGGGTCGCATCCGAAGCCGGGAAGACCATCATGCGTGCATCCGGCGCGCCACTGGGCAGGCGCTTCATCTCGCCATTCTCCCAGACCGTACAGCCGCCGCAGAGCCAGGTGCAGTTGGCCGAGCCCGAGCCCCATTGCCAGCGCCCCGACACGCGATAATGGTCGCCCTCGTCAACGGCCTTGCCCATGGGCGCAAAGACGCCGCCAGTGATGATGTCCGGGTCGGAATAGATTTCGCCGGCTGTGGCCGGATCCATATAGGCGGCATTCAGGGCGGTTGTGGCGCCGATCATGGCACACCAGCCGGCGCTGGCATTTGCGGTGGCGAGGGCTTCGACCGTTTCGACAAAGTCGTGCGGCGCCAGCTCCAGCCCGCCGAAACGTTTCGGCGTGATCATGCGGAAGACACCCGCCCTGGCCATTTTCGCGGCGAGGTCCTCCGGCAGGCGGCGGACTTCCTCCATCTCGGCTGCGCGGGCGGCGAGTTCCGGCTGCAGCGCACGGGCGGCGGTGAGCAGGTCGGCAGGCATATGTGTATCAGGCATCTGCAAAGACTAGACCGGATCACGGGCGCGTCAAAGCGTGAGTTCACCATGAAACCTGGGCGGGGCAGCATGACGCCACGACAGGGTGAGCGCTGACCGCAGGGTCAGTTCATCGCATACTGCAAGGCGGATCGAGGTTGCGCCCTTGTCGCCCCATTTGTTGGGCACCTTGAAGAAAAAGTCCGGCTCGGCCTCCACAAGCATGGCCTGCTCCTCCGGCGTCAGGAACACGTTCGAGAATTCGTGGTGCGGCGGCAGGGTGCAGAAAATCCTGCCCTTGGGCACATCGACCCGAAAACTGGCCCAGTCGAAATGCGGTTTCTCGAGAGCGCGCGGAAAGGCGAGGGCAATCGTGCGGAGCTGGTCAGGCGTGATCATGCGCGGCGCCTCATAATGACAAGGCGCCGAAAATGACGGCCATCAGCAGGGCCGACAGCAGGGCGCAGAAGTAGATGCTGTCGAGCGTTACTGTCCTCAGGATGGAACTGAACGCGCCACGCCCGTAGACGACGCGGTTGAGGCGGTAGAGATAGACGTTTGAATAGATAATCAGGGCAAGCGTCACCCAGCCCCAGCCGACAAGCTGCGCGCCAATCACACCGATCGACATAGCGAAGAAGAGTGCGGCATGGAAGTGCAGCGATACAATCAAGTGGTCGAAGAACAGGAACTGGCGCCGCCACAGATAGACCAGCGCCAGAAGGCAGGCAAAGACCGGCAGCAGCACGAACATCATGCGCGGAATCCAGCGGCGCGTCTGCTCCGCGAGCAGGCCCGGCCTGTCCATCACCTCTGCAAAGCGGGCGGCGTCCCCGTCGCCTTTCTCGCCGGCCTCGCGGATCGCGTCCAGCGCTTCCTTCGGCATCAAGCCGGCCCATTCCGCATCCGGTGGCGCTGGCGCAGCCTCCTCGCCCGCGGTGACGGAAGGCGAGGCGACAAGGCCCGGAATGCCGCCGCGCCACATGGCCTCGGCCTGGTCCATGCCACTGATCGCCTCCTGGTAGTCTGCCTCGGTCATGTCGCCCTGCTGATAGGACTTTTCGATCTGTGCACGCGCCTCCTCGAAAGTTGGTTCGACCTGCGACATGAAGCCGACGCGCTGGCCGATCACGACTGGCAGGAGCACAAAGAAGACCAGCGAGGCGAGCACATAGAGACGGAAGGGCGGAATGAAGCGCGCCCTTTGGCCATCGAGATAGAGACGTGTCATGCGGCCGGGATGAAGCAGCAGGTCCGGCAGGGTGCGGGCGACACGGCCATCAATCGCGAACAGGGTCTCGATACTCTCCCCGACGAGCGACCAGAAAGGACGGCGGAGGCTCTGGGCGCCCTGGCCGCATGCGTGGCAGAAATCGCCGACGAGCGCCTTGCCGCAATTCAGGCATTGCGTGTCATGCGCGGCCGACTTCAGGGGCCCGATCCTCGCGACCGCATCTGCAGCGGCGTGCTCTATGGCCGTGTCGGCCGCACCGCCCAATGGGTCGCTCATGCTTCGTCCTCCCGGCCTAGCGGAAAACCAATGGCTTCTTCGCCATGAAGCGGCGCGTGGCTTCATGATATCGCAAAGTCTGCCCCGTCGGGGCAAGCCCATAGGTCTTCTCACGCAGGAATTCCATCAGGCCCTTTCGCTTGCCAGCGTCTTTCAGGGCTTCCGGTGTCAGCGTCTCGCCGATGACGACCGGCAGGGCCGTTCCCATGCGGCGTTTCACTTCGCGGAAGACCAGCGCGAGGCGCAGTTCCAGCGAGAGGTGGCTGGCGAGCTGAAACAGGCGGGAGTTCTGCCCCTCGAAATAGACAGGTGTCACATGCGCGCCGGAATGCGTGATGAGCTTGGCGGTGAAGGGCTTCCACTCATCGTCCACCGCCGTGCGGTCGAACGGGCGCGGCGTGGTGGCAACACCGCCGCCGGGAAAGACGATGACGCAGCCGCCAGCCTTAACATGTGCCAGCGCTTCCTTGCGCATCACGACATTGGCAGCGAGGGCTTCCTTCGTGCCGGAAAAGTCGACCGGCAGGATATAAGGCCTGGCTTCGGGTACGCCGTCGAGGGCGGTATTGGTCAGCACCCTGAAATCCATCCGGCGCAGGCTCGTCAACCAGCAGATGACGAGGCCGTCCAGCACGCCAAACGGATGGTTCGCGACAATGACCAGCGGGCCGGTACGCGGGATTTCGGCGAGGCGCGAGGCAGAGAACTGCACATCGAGATCGAGCAGCCGCATGGCAGCTTCGAAGAAGGGCACGTCATCGGCGAGATGATCGCGAAAATGCTCGTAGAGCCGTTTGATCCTGGGCTGACCCGACATGCGCTCGACCGTGCGGATGAGGCGCCGCTTCAGTGGATCGTCGAAATAGGACGCGTAGGAGAGTTCTGGGGACGCCTGGGTTTCGATCACGCGTGCTGGTCCTGTGAACCTGCCTGCAGAGCGCTCATCCTGAGCGAAGTCGAGGGATGAGGAGCTATCGGCATCTAGAGTCTCAACATCCTTGCAAGGTTGTTTTTCTGGATGTCGCTGGAGCCACCGACAATCGGCATGCCAAGCAGGTCGCGGACATTGCGTTCGATGTCATAGGCATCCGACAGGCCATAGGCGCCGATGACCTGCTGGCAGGCAAGGCCGATTTCGACGCCCGTGTCGGCGACATAGAGCTTGGCCATGGCGGTTTCCACGCTGCACGGCTGGTGTTCGCTCGCGAGCCAGGCGGCATGATAGAGCATGTGTCGGCAGGCGGCGAGTTTCGTGCGTGCGGTAACCAGCTTGTGGGCGATGGCCTGATGTTTCGAGATCGGTTTGCCGAACTGCGTGCGTTCCTGCGCGTATTGCCAGGCCTCTTCCAGCGCGGCGCGGGCGATGCCATAGGCGACGGCGGTGATCTCGATCTTTTCGACATCAAGCGCCCGGCCGGCAAGAGCCTCCCAGCCCTTGTTCCACTTGTCCGGGCCGCCGACGATAGCGCTGGCGGGCAGGCGGACATCATCAAGGAAGACGTCCATCGAGTCCGTGTAGCGCAGGTTTGCGTGGGCGATGGGCTGCATCGAGACGCCGGGCGCACTGGTGGGCACAAGGACGAAGGTAAGATTGCCGTGGCGGTCTTCCGGGCCGCCGGAGCGGCAGAGACAATAGATATAGTCCGACCAGTCCGCGCCCGTGCACCAGCGCTTGGCACCGTTGATGACAATCTCGTCGCCCTCTCGGGTGACGCGCGTCTCGACGCTGGGCAGATCGCCGCCGACATTGGGTTCGGACAGGCCATAGCAGAGGAACATTTCGCCGCGTGCCAGCTTTGGCAGCAGGGCCTCCTTCTGCTCAGGCGATCCGTTCTCGGAAATGTTGAGACCGCCATAGAAGGCGGCATGGATGAAGGGGCCCGCCATGCTGGGGCCGCCCTGGCAAAGTTCCTCGATCACGGCGGCGGCGGCATAGATGTCCTCGCCCTGGCCGCCGTATTCTTCCGGTATCGTCAGGCCGATCAGGCCCATCCCTGCAAGGTCCCTGAACAGAGCCCTGTCCCATGTATGGGCCTTGTCCCATTCGCGACGCTTCTCGCGGGGCATTTTCTCGGCCACCCAGCGCGACAGCTGGCGGCGCAGTTCGGTGACATGGGTCGGTTCGGAGGTGAAGCTGGTCATGCGAGATACCTAGTGTGATTGCCCCGTGCGGGAAAGCCGGATCTGTCTAGACCTCTCCGATGTGCGCCGCATCGAAGGGTGTGGTCTGGTAAACCTGGTTGATCCAGTTGCCGAACAGGAGATGGGCGTGGCTGCGCCAGCGGTTCAGTGGCTGGGCCCGGGGGTCATCGTCCGGGAAATAGCCGTGCGGCAGGCGGATCTGCTTTCCTGCTGCAATATCGCGCTCATATTCTTCCTTCAACGAAGTGGAATCGTATTCGATGTGATTGAAGCAATACAGATCACGCTGCGCCGGTTCCGACAGGAGGCATGGGCCGGTGACATCCGATTCCATCAGGAGCTTCAGTTCGGGGGCCTTTGCAATGTCTTCGGCGCGAACCTCCGTCCAGCGGCTGACCGGGATCTGGAAATCGTCTGAGAAGCCGGACAGGTAAGGCGAGGCCGGGGCCAGATTGCGGTGACGATAGACACCAAAGGCCTTTTCGGTAAGCATATGTTTCGGTACGCCATGCAGGTACCAGACCGCCGCCATGGCGCCCCAGCAGATGAAGAAGCTGGAATGAACATGCGTGCGCGTCCAGTCGAGGATCTCTGTCAGTTCCTGCCAATAGCCCACATCTTCGAACGGCAGCGTCTCCACGGGCGCACCGGTGATGATGAAGCCATCGAACTTGCGGTCGCGGACATTGGCCCAATCCTGATAGAAGCTGATCAGATGCTCTTCCGGCGTGTTCTTGGGCGTATGACCGCCGACCATGACGAGGGTCAACTCGACCTGCAGGGGCGAGGCGCCGATCAGGCGGGCGATCTGGGCCTCGGTGCGGATCTTGTTGGGCATCAGGTTCAGGAGGCCGATCTGCAAGGGGCGGATATCCTGCCGGATTGCATCGGTCTCGTTCATCACGGGCACGCCCTCGCGCACGAGCACATCCCGGGCGGGCAGCGTGTCTGGAATCCTGATCGGCATGGCCGTTACTCCCATTCTTCGGCATCGCGGGAAAGGGAGGCGGATTGCAGGCATCTGCTGGCAGTTCCGCGCGGCCTTTTAGCGACTTGTTTAACGTGGCTGCAAGCCGACCGGCCAAATCACCACAGGCATGCAAATAGTGCAGGCAGGCGCCTGCGTCAATTTCCGCCTGTGCGAACCGGGTGTAGCCGGTGGACAAGGCGCGGCAGCATACGGCCCGAAATCGAAGCAGATTCGGCCTCGCCATCGCGCTCGGCGCCCATGCGGAGGTAGAATTTCATGGCGTCAGGATCGCAATCAATCACGAGGTCCTTTGCGCCGGCATCCTGGGCGATCCGGCACGCCCAGACATACAGCATCTGGCCGGTCCCTTCCCCGAGACGCGCCGGTTCGACGAAGAGCTTTTCGAGCCAGGCCGTTTCCCCGTCAATGGCGACCTGCACGACACCGGCCACACCGCGTATGTCATCGGCAACCACGATCATGTCCGTGGCGGCATCGTCCTCGGAAATCGTCAGTTCGGCGCGAAACGCTTCAAGCATGTCGGGCGAATAGCCCCAGACAGCCTTTGACCGCATGCAGAGATCCGTCAGCGTGGCATATTCATAGTGACTGGGGGCGCGCAGCCGCATGTCAGTCTCCCGTCAGTTTCGGCGCGCGCTTCTCCTTGAAGGCAGCCACGGCCTCGCGCCGGTCATCCAGATAGTTCGATACGCTCTCCCAGCCGATGCTGGCGTCCATCAATTGCGCGGCGAGAGCGCGCAAAGGGATATTGGCGGTCGTCTTGGTCCAGCGCACAGCCCATTTCGGGTTCGCCTGGAGCTTTGCGACAAGTTCAGCCACTTTCGCATCAAGCTCGGCGGCAGGCACGGCATAGTTGATCAGGCCGAGGCGCTCGGCCTCCCGCGCACTCAACAGGTCACCCGTCATCAGCAATTCCTTGGCCTTCGCAAAGCCGATCAGCTGGGGCCAGATGAGCGCGCCGCCATCACCTGCGACCAGTCCTACCTTCACGTGCGGATCGCCGATCTTCGCCGTCTCGTCGGCAATGATGATGTCGCAGAGAAGTGCAATCGTCGCGCCGAGGCCTGCGGCGGCGCCGTTCATGCGGCAGATGATGGGCTTTTCCATGTTCAGCAGCGTGGTGACGATCTGCTTGGCGTCCCAGCCGATGGCACGAAAGCGTTCGGGATGATTGATCTGCTCTTCGAACCAGTCGAAATCCCCGCCGGCACAGAAGGCCCTGCCCCTGGCCGTGAGAATGATGATGTCGCTCTCACTGTCGCGCTGCAGGCAGTTGAAGACGAGCGCGAGTTCGGTATGCATCTGCTCGTCAACGCCGTTGACGGGATGGTCCGACGTGATCGCGGCGGTCAGGACACGTCCATCACGGGTGAACGCAAACCGCTCCCATTTATCAGTGGTAATGTCGTACTGCGTGCTCATTTTTCCTCTCCCACTCTGACGACGCGTCGGCCGAAATTCTCACCCCGGAACAGGCCGCAAAAGGCTTCCGGCATCGCCGTGATGCCGTCGAAGCGTTCCTCATTGCTCTTCAGCTTTCCGCTCGCCAGAAGACCGGCCATTGTCTGCAGGGCTTCGGGGAATTCGCGGGCGAAATCAAAGACAACCAGTCCCTGCATGTTCACGCGGTGGGTGATGAAGGGCTTGGTATTGACAATGCCCGGCGTCTGTTCCGGCGTGAGATTATAGTCTGCCACCTGGCCGGAAATGCAAATCCGTCCGTTGAGCGCCATAAGCGGCAGCACGCGATTGACCATGTCATTGCCGACATTGTCGAACAGGACATCAACGCCTTTCGGAAACCGCGCCGCGATGGCCGCCGTCAGGTCCGTCTCTGTCTTGTAGTTGATCGCCGCATCGAACCCGGCTTCGCGTGTCAGGAAATCGCATTTCGCGTCAGATCCGGCGATGCCGACGACTTTCGATGCGCCCCAGGCCTTTGCGAGCTGACCTGCGGTGGCACCGACCGGACCGGCAGCGGACGTGACGAGCACGGCGTCCCCTTCCCGGAATTTCGCCACTGTCTTCAGGCCGAACCAGGCCGTCAGTCCCGGCACGCCGAGCACGCCGATCCAGGCACTGAGCGGCACCGGGGCATCCGGCACCTTGCCGATAAAGCCCCTGCCTGACTGGATCGAATGCGTCTTCCAGCCACCCGCGCAGAAGACTTTCGTGCCGACCGGGAAATCAGCGTTCTGGCTAGCCTCCACGATGCCGACGCTGAAACCGTCAACCGGTTTTCCCAGCGGCAGCGCCATGGCGTAGGAATCGCCTCCAGACAGGCGCGACCGCGTGCCGGGATCAACCGAGCACCAGACATGGGCGACCCGGAACTGTCCCTCCTTCGGTTCGGGCAGCCCGGCGTTTTCCAGCCTGAAATCGTCCGGCACAGGGGCACCCTCACAATAGCGCGCCAGAACCACCTGCTGCATGTCTGCCATCGGCGAGACCTCCTCAACCCTTGATGGGCCAACATAGGCTGCAAGCGGATGCTGTCACGCCATGACTTCGCGGAACATGCGTATTAGGACGTCACAGAACCAGAGCGTGAGACCTGCCAATGCCCAGAGATGTCCTGTTCCTGTTGCCTCCCGGATTTGTGGGAAATGACCGGCGAGAGTTCTGCCCGGAATGTGCCGAGATATGGGGCGTGCTCAGTTATTTCCCGGCAATTCGCGACGCGCTGGACATTGTCCATGTCGGTCTTGAACACCCCCGAACAGAGATTGTCGCGGTGCTGGGCGAAGGCCGGTACAATGCGCCGACCTTGGTCCTGCACCCTGACACGCCGGTTGGACCGGATGTGAATGTCGAGGAAGCCAATGGCCTGCGCTATCTTGCCAGCGCCCGCAGTATCGCGCACCATTTTTCACACCGTTACGGCACCCCGTTCCCCCGAGGTCACTAGGCCTTTCACTGCTTCGGGGAAACACCGAACCCGACATGAAAAGACAGGAAGAACCATGACCACCAAGCCCGTCAGAACGCGCATCACAGAAATGCTCGGCATCGAAAAGCCGATCATCCAGGCCGCGATGGGCTGGATCGCCCGCTCACACCTTTCATCGGCCGTTTCCAATGCAGGCGGAATGGGCATTATTGAAACCTCGTCGGGCGAACTGGACGCGATCCGTGGGGAAATCCTCAAGATGCGCGACCTGACGGACAAGCCATTCGGCGTGAACGTGGCGCAGGCGTTTGTGCGAGACCCGAACATCATCGACTTCATCATCCGGCAGGGCATCAAGTTCGTGACCACGTCTGCAGGCGATCCGATGAAATACACAGGCATGCTCAAGGAAGCCGGCCTGACTGTGTTCCACGTCGTGCCCAGCCTCCAGGGCGCACTGCGTGCCATCGAAGCGGGCGTTGACGGGCTGATTGTTGAAGGTGGCGAAGGTGGCGGGTTCAAGAACCCGAAGGATGTCGCCTCCATGGTGCTGATCCCGCTGGTCTGTGAGCACGTGAATGTGCCGGTCGTGGCTGCCGGCGGCATTACGGACGGGCGCACCATGGCCGCCGCCTTTGCACTCGGCGCTGAAGGCGTCCTCATGGGAACACGTATCCTTTCGTCAGAGGAAAGCCCGGTTCATCAGAACTGGAAAACCGCGATCATCGACGCCGAAGCAACTGATACGGTCTTCCTCAACCGTTCCGGACCCGGGCCGGCCCTGCGTGCCCTGCGGACCGAACGCACCAGTCGTATCGAAACAGAAGGCAGCGCCAATATTTTTGGAGAGTTCGCCGATACGCAGGCTGTGTATTTTGGCGGCGACCTGGAAGCCGGGATCGCGTTGACAGGACAAGTCGCCGGGCGAATTCACGCGGTCAAACCGGTGGCACAGATCTTCGAGGAAACGATTGCGGAGTATCACGAGACGATTGCCCGTCTCGCACGCTAACCTGCAATGAACAGGCCTCAAATGCTGGTTTTTGCCCTGTTCCCGCGCTAAACGGGGTCAAATCCATCAAGAGGACGCTTCATGACCACAAAACATTTCCTGCTCGGTACGGTTGCCGCGCTCGCTCTCACCCTGTCCGCATGTGGCAAGAAACCAGATGCTACGCCTGAACAGGCAGAAGTCTCACAGACCGAAAAACCCGAACGACCGGAAATCGTGGTGACAAACGCAGAACTCGAAGGCAACCCGTTCCGCCAGGAATGGACGTCGGAATATGGTGTCCCGCCGTTCAGCCAGATCACGGACGCTCATTACCTGCCGGCGACCAAGAAGGCGCTGCTTGAGCTGCGCGAGGAAGTCGCCGCCATCGTCAATAATCCGGACGCGCCGGACTTCGACAATACGATCGTGGCGCTCGACCAGGCGGGCGGGTCGCTGAACAGGGTCATAATGACCTTCAACAACATCACCAATACCGATACGAATGACACGCTGAGCGAGCTGGAATCCGAAATCTATCCGATGCTCACGCGCGAGACTGATGCGATCACGTTCAACCCGGACCTCTTCACGCGCGTGCAGGCCGTTTATGCCGAACGTGACCGGTTGGGGCTCGACGAGCAGGATGCCCGTCTGCTCGAGCTGACCCATCGCGACTTCGTGCGCAATGGCGCTGCGCTGAACCCGGACGTGAAGGCAGAAGTTGCCAGCATCAATGAAGAGCTGTCGGCGCTGACGACCGAATTCGGCAAGAACCTGCTCCTTTCGACCAAGGCCTTCAAACTGGAAGTCACCGACGAGGCGCAGCTCGCCGGGCTCGCTGATGACTTCAAGAATTCAATCAAGGTTGAGGGCGAGGACAAATGGGTCCTGACCGTGGACCGCTCGGTGTTCGAAACCTTCATGACGCAGGGCGAGAACCGCGACCTGCGCAAGCAGATGTTTGACGGGTATCGCCTGCGCGCGTCCAGCGGCGAATATGACAATGGGCCGATCCTGATCAAGATCGCGCAGTTGCGGGCCAGGCGCGCGGAACTGATGGGCTACCCGTCGCATGCTGCCTACCAGCTCGAAACGCGCATGGCGAAGACACCGCAACAGGCCGAGGACTTCCTCAAGCGCGTCCTGGAACCGGGCCTTGCGCGCGCCACAGAAGAACGCGCCGACATGCAGGCCATAATCGGTGACGCATTCACGCTGGAAGGCCAGGACTGGTGGTTCTATGCCGAGAAAGTGCGCCAGGCGAAATATGCCTTCGACGGCAATGTGCTGAAGCCCTATTTCGAGCTCGGCGCGGTGCGCCAGGGTGCGTTCGATGTCGCAACCAAGCTGTTCAATGTCAGCTTCACGCCGGTCGAAACGGAGACATGGAACCCGGTCGCCCAGTCGTGGGACGTGAAAGACCTCGAGACGGGCGAACATCTCGGCCTGTTCATGGCTGACATGTATTCGCGCGATTCCAAGCGGGGCGGCGCGTGGATGTCATCCTTCCGTGATGCATCGAATGTCGGTGAGACAATCCGGCCGATCATTACCAATAACCTGAACGTCACCCCGCCCGCCAGGGGCGAGCCGACCCTGCTGACCTTTACCGAGGTCGAAACCCTGTTCCACGAGTTCGGTCACGGCCTGCATGGCCTTCTGACGCAGATTAAGTATTCGACTTTCTCGGGCGTTGATGGTCCGCGCGATTATACCGAGTTCCCGGCGCAGATCCTGGAACACTGGGCGGGTGACCCTGAAGTGCTGGCTGTATATGCCCGGCACAACAAGACCGGCGAGATCATTCCGCAAGAGCTGGTCGACAAGATGAATGCAGCCTCGAACTTCAACCAGGGCTTCAAGACCACCGAGTTCATCGCTGCATCCCTGCTCGACCTGCGCTGGCACATGCTGACATCGGAAGAAGCCGCAAAGATCACCGATGCCCGCGCATTCGAACAGCAGGTGATGGAAGAATACGGCATCCTTCCGGAAATCGAACCGCGCTACCGTTCGCAGTATTTCAGCCATATCTTTGCGGGCGGATACTCGGCAGGCTACTACGCCTATCTCTGGTCTGAAATTCTCGATGCGGACGGCTTCATGGCCTTCAAGCAGACCGGCGACATCTACAATCCGGAACTTGCCGGAAAGCTGAAGAAATGGGTCTATGAGTCAGGCGGCCTGCGCGAGGCTGACGAACTCTACCGCAATTTCCGCGGGGCCGATCCGACGATCGAGCCCCTGCTGGAAAATCGCGGCTTTGCTGAAGAAAAGCCAAGCGAGGGCTGATCGCTCCGCATGACCGGCAAACAAAGAAGCCCGCCGGGCCAACCGGCGGGCTTTCTTGTTGGCGTCCTGCGTTCAGGTTACATTGAGGACTCGACCGATTCCTTGCAGATAATGGCCTTGACCTCTTCAACTGTATTGGCCTCGCGGAGCGCATCGCGCACGGCCCCCTGACGGAAGACACGGCTGACTTGCGCCAGCGCCCGCAAATGGTCCGCCCCTGCCGACAAGGGCGCCAGCAACATGAAGATCAGGTCGCATGGCCGGTCGTCGATCGCCTCGAAGTCCACGCCCGATGCCAGGCGCATGAATCCCCCGGTCGGCGCATCAATGCCCTGCACGCGCGCGTGTGGAATCGCGACGCCTTCGCCGACACCTGTCGACCCGAGACGCTCGCGCTCCATCACCGAATCCTCGATTTCGCGCGCGGAAATCTTCGTCATGCGACTGAGTTCTTCAGACAGTGCGTGCAGCGCCTGTTTGCGGCTGGTTGCCTCATAACAGGGGATGATAATCCCGCCTTTTAGCAGGGAGCTCAGATCGGTTGCCATTTACGATGCTTCCGTGTGTGGGCTTCAGTTCCTGGGAGTGTTGGCCGGATCAACCCAGCCGATATGTCCATCCGGACGGCGGTAGACCATATTCAGGCCGTCATGGCCAGCATTCCTGAACATGAGCGCAGGCACCTCTTGCAGTTCGAGCTGCATGACGGCTTCCGACACGCTCATCTTGCGGATACTGACGGATGTCTCCGCGACGGTCAGCGGCACATCAGACACATCGACAATCTCGTCGTCGATTTCCTCGCCATCAGTTGCGCGCCCGTTGAGCGTGAGAACGGCGCCGGTCGCGACTTCAGCCGGCAGGGGCGCAGCAGGATTGGCATGATGGTCCTTCAGGCGGCGCTTGTAGCGGCGCACCCGCTTTTCCATTTTGTCGAGACTGTCTTCCAATGCGGCATAGGGGTCGCCAGCCTTGCCGGTCGATTGCAGAACAATGCCGGACGGAAGGTGCACGTTGCAGTCGACTTCCACGAGGTGGCCCTGTTGCGAGACGAAAACGCTCGCCTCCCCCGTTCGATTGAAATACTTACTGACCGCCGCCTCAAGCCCTTCTTCAATTCGGCTCCTGAGAGCGCCTCCGAGATCCATATGCTTGCCAGTAATCTGTATCTGCACGAGCGGTCTCCTTTGCTATTTGAGACTTTCAAGTATGGCGCAGATTTGCGCCAGACGCGAATCGAATCCCCGGACCTGTCGCAACCTTAACAGTGAACGCTCACATTACAGCCGGTTCACGCGTCAGGCTTGCCCGGTTTCTTGCCATAGCCATGCTTTTTCAGCAGGCCCCGGAACTGGTGATAGGTCAGCCCCAGCGTCTCGGCGGCCCGGCCCTGATGCCCCTGGCTGGCGGCAAGGGCTTCATCGACCAGGCGCAATTCCAGCCGGCCTATGGCAGAATTGAAATCGACCGGGCCGCGAATGGCCGATTCCTCAGGCGATTCAGGGGTTGGAGCTTCGGCTTTTGCCGGACGGGTGGCACCGGGCCGCCACGGAGACGCGAACGGATCCAGCGCCGAGGGGTCGAACCGAACCGGCTCGTCCGGTGCGGTCAGCATGGAGCGGTGCGCAAGGCGCTGGGCGAAATTGCGCAATTCGCGCACATTGCCCGGCCAGTCATGCGCTTCGATCGCCGCTATAGCCGACGGGGCGAAGCCCGGGAAATCCTGCGCCATCTCGATCGCGATACGGCGGGCAAAGAAATCGGCCAGCAGCGTTGCGTCTCCCTTGCGCGCCCGCAGCGGCGGTAGCGTGATGACATCGAATGCGAGCCGGTCCAGCAGGTCCGCCCGGAAGTCTCCCCGCTCCACCATGGCTGGCAGGTCCATGTTCGTGGCGGCAACAATGCGTACATTGGTCGACATGACCCGCGAACCGCCAAGCCGCTGGAATTCGCCATATTCCACGATACGCAGCAGCTTTTCCTGCACGGCGCGGCTCGCCGTTGCGATCTCGTCGAGAAAGATCGTGCCGCCATCTGCCAGCTCGAACCGGCCCTTGCGCTGCTCGGTCGCGCCCGTAAAGGCCCCGCGCTCATGGCCAAACAGTTCGGAATCCAGCAATTGTTCAGATAGCGCCGCACAGTTGACCTTCACGAACGGGCCTTCCCAGCGCTTCGACAGGAAGTGCAGGCGCTCGCCGATCAATTCCTTGCCGGTGCCGCGCTCACCGATCACCAGGATTGGCCGCTCCAGCGGGGCGACGCGGGAGACATGCTCCTGCGCACTGAGCCAGGCAGGCGCTTCACCGATGAGCTGGGTCGATTGGCCGATCATTTGGGCAATATAGCCATTCTGAATTTAATTTTCGACTTATTATTTCGTCAAATTCGCGAAATAATATTGCGCGACTTTGTCCAAAAATCTTTTTTAGCCTTATTTTTCAAGGTGTTATGCAATTAATTTTCACTTGGCACGGTCCTTGAAATGATACTGGCACTCAGAGCGACGGGGCGTCGCAACCAGCAAGAAGGACAAGGCCAAAGATGGACGACCGTAATTACCGAACAGAAGCTCGCAGTGACGCAGGCCGTTTTGGCCGCTGGCTGTCGACCCGCCCTGCCGAGAGCTGGATGTTTTTCGGCGTCGGCATCTTCCTCGGCGGCCTCTTCTTTTAATCCCCCTCCCAGTCAAACAAGAAAGGATACCCCATGGGTCTCTTCTCCCGCCTCGGTGACATCATCAACTCCAACATCAACGCGATGCTGGACGGTGCTGAAAACCCGGAAAAAATTGCCCGCCTGATCATCCAGGAAATGGAAGACACGCTGGTCGAAGTCCGCACGGCCGCTGCCCGCGCCATGGCTGACAAGAAGGAAATGGAACGCGAAATCGTCCATTTCACATCCGCCCGCGACGAATGGGCTGCCAAGGCCGAACTGGCCATCGACAAGGGTCGCGAAGACCTTGCGCGTGGCGCCCTGATCGCCAAGCAGAAAGCCGAAGGGGAGATCACCCGCCGCAAGGCCGCCATGGACGCCGCCGAAGAAGCCTTCGAAAAGCGCCAGGAAGATCTCGGCAAGCTTCAGGCCAAGCTGGACGAAGCCAAGGCCAAGCACCGTTCGCTGATGATGCGCCGCGAAGCCGCCGAACAGCGCATCCGCGTCCGTAGCCAGGTTTATGATGGCCGGGTCGATGATGCCCTCGCCCGCTACAACACGATCGAGCGCAAGGTTGACGAAATGGAAGCCTATGCGGACACGATCAAGGGCCGTGAGCCGACCCTCGAAGCCGAGTTCGCCGCGCTTGAGCAGAATGAGAGTGTCGAGAAGGAACTCGAAGCCCTGAAAGCCAAGCGTTCTAAATCAGCCGCCAAATCCGCCAAGTCGGAGGCCTGATAGATGCTGTTCTCACTCATCTGCCTGTTCGGCTTCCTGACAGTGATCTGCACACCCGGGCTGATCGCCCAGGCCCGCGCCGAACGCCGGGAGGGCGAAAGCCATGGATGAAGGCATCATAGCCCTTGTTGCCATCCTCAGCATCTTCGTCTTCCTGCCCGGAATGGTGCTCCACTACGTTTCCCAGTGGCGCCGGCAGAAAACACTCCAGCCGGATGACGAACGGATGCTGGAAGACCTCTGGCGCTCAGCAAAGGCAATGGAGCGCCGCCTGGAAACGCTTGAGGCCCTCCTGGACCAGAGCGACGACCAAACACGGGAGCGCGCAAGCCCACCGCGCCGCCCCCGTTCAACCCTCGAAGATTAAGGACACCACGCCAATGACCCGCCACTATTCTGACCAAGACAGCGCGGAGTACCGGTCTCCCAACCCGAAGCGCTTCTATCGCTCGCGCAATGACAAGGTGATTGCCGGTGTGTGTGGCGGCCTGGCCGAGAGGTTCGGCTGGGAACCCATCCTGATCCGCATCCTCTTCGTCCTCGCCACGCTCTTCATGTTCGGACCGCTTTCGATCATCATCTACATGACGATCTGGATCATCACGCCGCGCACGCCGTTCGGCCGCAGCACGATCTCTCCCGAGGAAGATGCCTTCTGGCGCGGTGTATCCGACCGCCCCCGGGCCACGTTTGGCCACCTGAAGTACACGTTCATGGACCTCGACGAGCGCCTGCAATCCATCGAACGCAAGGTAACTTCCGACGAGTGGCGCCTGCGCAAGGAATTCCGCGACCTGGAACGCGGCAACTAGACCCATAAATTGAAATCACCATCAAACCCGACAAAGGAACGGACCGATGAGCAAGGGGACTCTACTTTACAATAACTGGCTGCTCGGAGGCGTAGCCACCCTTATCCTCCTGGCCATTGTGGCCATTGCCAGCCTGCATGGCGGGATGGCAGTCGAGATGGGCGGACTGGAAATGACACTGGCCCCGCACGAGAATGGCGGCCTGCAATTGTCTTTCGTCAGGGCCGCCTAGGCTTCGCCCCGCTTCAGGGCGCGCAGGATAAGGCGCATCGGGCTGACTGCCACAAGGGCAGCAGCTTCCGCCGGGGCGGGCCCGCCCATCAGCTGGGCCGCCAGAATGCCCCCCGCCCAGGGCCCCCACGTAAAGCCCCGCGCGCCAAAGCCATTCACCATGTAAATGCCCGGTAATTGAGGGGCGTCCATATCCGCAGGGCGCCCTTTTCTGACTCCGCCGAAAACCTCCAGCGCCGCCGCATGGTCCGGCACAGCGCCGATCAGTGGCAGCCGGTCAGCCGTCGTTGCACGCAGCCCGGCACGGGAGGTCGCAGCATGTTCGCGCGCCTCGCGTATCCACCAGGGCGACAGGTTTTCAAGCCCTTCGGCATTCTCAGCCCGCGCCGCATCGGATGTGGCGGGCAATCCGCCATCAAAGCGTTCGAACGTGGCGCCCCACAGGCGGTCGGTCCCGGCGGCGAGCGCATAGGTGCCGCTCGCGACGGCATCCGGCCCGGCAACCGGCGCATCCGTGATCCACTCAATCTGGCCGAGGCGCGCCTCAAGCCCCAGCCACGGCAACAGGTCACCGGCCGCCATCGCCGTCGCAAGGATTATGGCGTCAAAGCGTTCGCCATTCACCATGCGCTGCGGGATATCAATGTCTGCCGCCTCTCCCATCCGCAGCGTCGCGCCCGCCAGCAGCGCCGGGATCAGGAGGGCGGGCCGCAGGATCAGCGCGCGCTTGTGCAGCAGGCCGCCGCCCCGCAGGGCCTCAAGGTCTTCAAGGGGCAGGGGCGGGTCTGTGAGGAGTTTGGTGAACCGGTCTGTTTCGGCCTGGTCCTTTGGGATCTGCCGGACATCCGTTTCGGTGACGCCCGGAAGGCCGCGATAGGTGTCGCGCGCCGCGATATAGGCATCGACCAGCAGCCGGGCCTGTACGGTGTCGGCTGCATCGAGCCGCGGCATCAGCAGGGCGAGCGGATTGCCGCTGGCACCGGATGCCGGATGGCCGGCGCTGTCGAACACGGTGATCTCGGCCCCGGCATCCATCAGCGCGCGGGCAGCGGACGCGCCGGCAATACCTGCGCCGATGATGGCGATGCGGCGGATGCCGGGGGGCGCACAGGCGGTCGCATGGGGGTCGGGCGTGGGGGCCGAGGAGGGTGAAGGGGTAGCAAGGGCAGCCTCGAGGCGCTCGCGCTTGCGACCATGACCGGGCTGGCGGGTGACATCGAACCCGGCCCCGGCCAGCCCGCGACGCACCGCGCCCGCCACCGTGAACGTGCCGAACCGCGCGCCCGGCACCGAATGGGCGGCAAGCTGGGGATAGATCCACGTCCCCCACATGTCCTCATTCTTGGCAGGGCTGAATCCATCGAGGAACCAGGCGTCCGCGTGAAACTGCGCGGCTGGCAGGGTGTCGCGAATATCGCCCTGGTGCAGGGTGAGCGAGACACCGGCATCCGGCCACACCATGCGCCGCACGCCCTTGGCCGGACCGGGCCAGCGAGCAATCATGAGGGCGGCGAGTTCTTCCAGCTCCGCCCAGCTGTCGAGCGCCCGCGCGGCATCCTCGGGCTGGAGCGGGAAGGCTTCAAAACTGACAAAGTGGAGCCGGGCTGTCGGTGAGGGCCGATGCGTCTCCCAGAGCTGCCACAAGGCGAGGAAGTTCAGACCGGTGCCAAAGCCGGTTTCAGCCACCGTGAACACATCCCTGCCCCGCCAGGCCTGGGGCAGGCCGCACCCGGCGAGAAATACGGCGCGCGATTCCGCCAGGCCGTCCCCGGCCGTGAAATAGACATCGTCATGGGCGCGTGCGACGGGCGTGCCGTCCTCACGCCAGTCGATCTCGGGAGGGTTCAACAGGCGCGGCATAGTGGATTTACTCGCAGGCGATCAGCGGCGGCGCGACTGGCTTATCAGGTCGCCAAGCGCCATCAGGCTGGCCCGGCCGACCTGCGTCACCGTGGGCTTGCGCCGATGGACATGGCCGACAAAGTCACCGCAATTGGATCCCGCCAGGCGATAGGATGCACCCAGCGACCGGCGCGCACGCGCCTCGGCCGCAATCGGGTGGTCGGCGTCGCCATTGCGGTGAACCCTGATCAAGCGCCCGTCGGCAAAATCGTCCAGCGACTGCTCTGTCACGCCCTCATGCTTGCGCGAATTCGAGATCACCGTGCCGCGCGTGGTGACCACGCCATAATGCCTCAACACGCCGCCAAAACGGATGGAGACAACGTCGCCGGGCGAGACATGCCCATAAGGTCCCAATAGTGTTTTCATATTTCCAGCCTAACCGATCTGGGCGCCATGGGCCACGGAAAATCCCTGCCGGCATTCGCCAGCTCTCTGAGATTTAATCCAACCAATTTCGAAGTGACGCGTTGATTGGTTAGTCGCAATTACGCGACCGCTTGAAAGGAGATTTTTCTATGGATAAGGAACATATCAAAGGCGCCGCCAAGAAAGCTGAAGGTAACGTCAAGGAAGCCGTCGGCAAGATGACGGACGACAAGTCGCTCGAATTGAAGGGCAAGGCTGACCAGGTCGAAGGCGAAGCGCGCGAGACCGCTGGCGACGTCAAGGACAAGTTCAAGAAGTAATTTCTGTCAGAACGGCATAACACTTACAACTTGAAGGGCCGCCCCGATGGGGCGGCTTTCCCTTGCGCCTGACGGGCTGACATCCCTATATCCGGCTAAAGCGGAGCAATCACATGAGCGATATCACAATTACCCTTGAAGACGGGCCAACCGGCGGACGCTATGTCGCCGTGGTGAATGGCCATGAGGCGGAGATGACCTTCTCCAAGGCCGGAACGAGCCGTATCATCATCGACCATACGGCCGTGCCGAAAGAACTGGCTGGCCTGGGCGTCGGCGTGGCGCTGGTGAAGCGCGGCGTGGAAGACGCACGCAAGAACGGGATCAGGATCATTCCGCTCTGCCCCTTCGCCAAGGCACAGATCGAAAAACACAAGGAATGGCAGGACGTGCTGGCATGACCGGCGAGACGATCCGCCATGACGCTGCAGCCCGGCGCTACAGTCTCGTGATCGACGGCACTGAAGCCTATCTCACCTATGAACGCCCGGCAGACGGTCGCATGCATATCACACATACGATCGTGCCTGACGTGATCGGCGGACGGGGGCTGGGCAAGCGCCTCGTCGCCCGAGCACTGGAAGATGCGCTCGCGGGTGGTGACAGGATCTCGTCATCCTGCTGGTTTGCCACCGCGCTGATCGAGAAGACGCCCGCATGGGCGGCTCAAATGGCATGAGCGAGCCGTTCTGGAAAACGGTTCCGCTCGACCAGATGAATGAGTCGCAATGGGAGTCGCTCTGCGACGGCTGCGCCAAATGCTGCCTGTTGAAACTGGAAGACGAAGACACAGGCGAGATTGCCTACACCAAACTGCACTGCACACTACTGGATGCCGGAACATGCCAGTGTTCGGACTATGCCAACCGCAAGGCCAAAGTGCCTGACTGCGTGAAGCTGACCCCGGCGGGCATCGAGGAAATAAAGTGGATGCCGAAGACCTGTGCCTATCGGCTGGTCATGGACGGCAAGGACCTGCCCAACTGGCACTACCTGGTCTGCGGTGACCGCAACCGCGTCCACGAAACCGGAAATTCCGTGCGTGGAAAGACGGTTTCGGAAGACACAGTGTTCGAGGATGACATGGAAGACTTCATCGTGGACTGGGAGGAAGAGTAAGAGCGAGGGCCTGAGTGTCCGGTCTGCAGCTCCTTCCCGTGAATCACGTAGACTAAGCGAGACCGAAGAGCTCGTTGCCGACTTTTCGGATCGCCGGGATACGCGGGTCGTCACCTGTTTTCAGCAGCATTTGCCCGCCAACGACTGCGGCGTACTGCACGAACGCCAAAGCGTCGGCGTCTTTGACGTCAGGCTGGAGCAATCGGATCATGCTCGCCAGCCCCTGAATGCGGAGGTGATCGACCCTGGCCAGCAGCTCCGCGACCAGCGGCTCCTGCGCGGCGAGATAGCGAAGCTGACGTTCAAACGCGCCATCCCATTCCAAGGCGATGCCGCGCATGACGGAACGTTTGGCTTCCGGACCGTTCGCATCCTGAAGCCGTCTGGCCAAAGCGGTGAGGGAGGCAGCCTGCCAATCCTCGATCAAAGCTTCCAGAAACGCATCACGACTAGCGAAGTGGTGATAGAAGCTGCCCCGTGTCTTCCCCGCTGAGGCCGTCAGCCTTTCAATGGTGAGCGCTGCCGGCCCTTCGGTCCTGAGAAGATCCTGACCGAGTTTCAGCCAGTCGGATTTTCCAAATCGGGTCATTCGGGCAATTGACTCCATACCATATGGTATGGTTTGTAACATGAGTGTATTGAGGAAGTCTACATGGCCCCAGCATTGGTCCCGGACCTGTTCACCCCACCGGCTCCGTACCCGGGGACGAAGGATCTGCCACTGCTGACGCGGCTGGCCCGGAACGTGCGATCTCAGATCGGTAGCCTGCCAGAGGCTGTTTATCAGAAGTCAGCCTGGAAACCACCACTGCCGGGTATGCCACTCTTCGTCATGTCGCCCGATCTCGTGAAAGCAGTTTTGCTGGACCAGGTGGCTGATTTTCCACATGGCCACCTGTTCGAACGGATCATGCGTCCCGCATGGGGCGCCGGACTCCTGTTGGCCAAGGGTGACGAATGGAAAATGCAACGGCGCGCCACAGCGCAAGCGTTCCGTTCCACTGGCATGACCGCTTTTATTCCCACGTTCGTGATGGAGGCCGAAAAGCTCATAACCGACTGGACAGCACGTGGCTTTGAAGCAGTCGATCTGCACACGGAAATGAAAGGCCTGACGTTTAATATCATTGTCGAAACCATGCTCTCAGGCGCCGAGCAGATTGACCGGGACGCGTTCCGACATACTGTTCAATCCTTCTTTGCGGACATTTCCAGATTGAAACCAAGCTATGTCCTGCGTGGAGATGACTACCATGGGGGGCGGCCCTCGCTGGACTCCCCGCACCGGGCAGCAATCATCGCCCACATTTCAAGCCTGATTGATCATCGCCGATCAACACCGCCACGCGGGGACATGGTTGATCTGCTGATGGCGGCAGAAGATCCGGATACGGGATGCCCCCTCAGCGACATCCAGCTCGTTGACAATTTGCTCGGCTTCATCCTCGCGGGGTATGAAACAACGGCGGCGGCTCTGACCTGGACGCTTTATCTGATCGCAGCACACCAGCCCACCGAGATGCGCATACTGACGTCGTTTGAGAATTCGGCTCAAGATGGAGCGGCAAAGTACGTATATACGCGGCAGGTTATTTCAGAAGCTCTCCGGCTCTATCCACCTGCCTTCATGCTGACCCGTGTGGCCGCGCGCGACACGCAACTCGGCTGCCACAAAGTCAGAACAGGGCAGCGGATCAATATCCCCATCTGGGCTATACATCGCAGCGAACGCTTTTGGCAGACCCCGCAAGTGTTCGATCCGGACAGGTTTGCGCCGGATCGGCCCGCCCCGGAGCGCTACACGTACATGCCGTTTGGTGCGGGTCCTCGCATCTGCATCGGGGAGGCGTTCGCGATGGCTGAGATGACGAGCGTCCTGGCGACAATCCTGCCTCGGGTGAAGATATTTCCTCCACCACGCGAAAGCGTCTGGCCGAAGACCGAACTTGCACTCATTCCGCAGGCCAAGATGGTCGTCGACATATCTTCTCGGTGATGTCGGGTTCGCGATGCGGGCGGCTGCCCCCCGATTGACAGATGGCGCGTCGGAAACTGCCGTTAAGATTGCGGATTGCGTTGTCGCCTTCTGGCGAAAAGCTGATACTCTGAAAAGTCTGCCGTTTCGCCCGATCTGACACCCAATGCACGCTATAACCATAGTTCGAACGGTCCTTGCGAAACCCATCCTTAATGCGGTGCTGCCACTCTGACGGGATGGACACGCTTCCCGCCTTTCTCTCACATCTCGAGCATGAGCGCCGGCTGGCGGGGAATACGGTTGAGGCCTATGGCAGCGACCTGGCCGACTTTTTCAATTTCCTGCGCGTGCATCTTGGCGAGGAGCCGACGCCGAAGGCGCTGGGCCGCCTGAAGGCGCGGGATATTCGCGCGCACCTGGCGCAGCGGCGGCGCGACGGCCTGTCGGATGCCTCGATTGCGCGGCTGTTGTCGTCGATCAAGGCGCTGTATCGCTGGCTCGGCAGGGCGCATGAGATCGAGAATGCGGAGATCGCCTATCTGCAGGGGCCCAGGCGCAAGGCGCGCCTGCCCCGGCCCGTGTCCATCGAGGCGGCGAAAGACATGATCTTCGAGGCAGAGACGGACCCGGACAGCGATGCATGGATCGGCGCGCGCGACGCGGCGGTGCTGAGCCTGCTCTATGGCGGGGGCCTGCGCATTTCAGAGGCGCTGAACCTGACCGGCGCAGACCTGCCCGCGCCGGAACGCCTGCGCATCAGCGGCAAGGGCGGCAAGGTGCGCATCGTGCCGCTGATCCCCGCCGTGCGGCAGGCCATCGATACTTATGCGGCCGTCTGCCCCTATGCGCTGACGAAATCCGGCCCGCTGTTCCGGGGTGCCAAGGGCGGCGCGCTGAACCCGCGCCTGATCCAGGGACTGGTGCAGAAGCTGCGCGGCGTGCTCGGCCTGCCGGACACTGCCACGCCCCATGCCCTGCGCCATGCCTTCGCCACACACCTGCTGGCGGCGGGCGCTGACCTGCGGGCGATCCAGACATTGCTGGGCCATGCCTCGCTGTCGACAACGCAGGTCTATACCGGCGTCGATGCGAGCCGGCTGCGCGAAGTGCACGCCGCGGCGCATCCGCGGGCCTGAACAGGGTTAATCAGGGCGCGAGCTGCGCCGTGATCGCGTCCGCCAGCAGCCAGCCCGATGGCGTGAGCGACAGGCTTTGGCCATCAAACCGGACCCAGCCCTCGGCCACGAAGGCCTCGATCCGGTCGCGCGGAAGGGGCTGTTGCGAGAGCGATTCAATGCGCTCCACCGCAATGCCGCCGATCGGGCGAAGGCCCATGGCGATCAGCTCGCGGGCAATGTCCAGCGGGTAAAGCGTGGACGCCCCGCCCCAGCCTGAGCCCAGCGCCACGACATTGGCGATATAGGCTTCGGGGCGGCGTTCGGCCTCGCTCGCATAGCGCTTGCCGCCGACACTGACCCGGCCATGGGCGCCCGGGCCGACGCCGATCCAGTCGCCGCCCTTCCAGTAAGTCAGGTTATGGCGCGACTGGAACTGTTGCCCAGCGGCATGGTTGGACACTTCATAGGCTGGCAGGCCTGCGCTGGTCGTGATGGTCTGCGTCAGCTCATACAGGTCAGCCTGCGCGTCAGGGTCCATTGGCAGTATTTCACCGCGCTCGACGGCCTTTCCGAAGGCGGTACGCTGTTCGATGGTGAGTTCGTATAGCGAAAGGTGCGGCGCGCCGAGGGCAAGCGCATCGGTCAGTTCGTCGCCCCATTCATCAATCGACTGGCTCGGCCGCGCATAAATGAAATCAATCGATACATTGGAAAACACGTGAAGCGCCCGTTTGACCGCTGCGCGGGCCGAGACCGCATCATGGTCGCGGCCAAGGAAGGCCAGGGCATTGTCGCGCAGCGACTGAACGCCAATCGACAGGCGGTTGACGCCCGCCGCCTTCAGTCCGCGCAGGTCGGCGCGCATGATGTCATTGGGGTTGGCTTCAAGCGTGATCTCGGCGCCCGGCTTGATGCCGAACGTCTCGCTCGCCGTTTCCAGCAGTCCGGCGATTTCGCCGGGCTGCAGGAGCGATGGCGTTCCTCCGCCAAGGTACACCGTGTCCAGCGCGCCATGTTCCGGCATGCGGGGGCGGTGGATGCGGATATCTTCGGAAATCGCCTTCAGGAGCGGCTCGTGCGACCGCGTCTTGGCTGCGTACACATTGAAGTCGCAGTAGGGGCATATCTTCGAACAGTACGGCCAATGGATGTAGAGTCCAAATCCATATTGTGGACCGAATGGCTTGAGCAATTCGGCCATTAAAGCAGGGCCGCCTTCAAACGGGCGACCGCATCGGCGCGATGGCTCATGGCATGTTTGCGCGCCGGGTCCATTTCGCCGAATGTCATCGCTTCGCCATCGGCCACGAACATCGGGTCATAGCCGAATCCGCGGTCGCCGCGCGGCGGCCATACGAGGTGCCCCCGCACTTCGCCCTCGAAAACTTCCTCATGGCCGTCCGGCCAGGCAACCGCCAGGGCGCAGACGAACTTGGCAGACCGGTCCGTGGCGCCGATGTCATTCAGTTCCTGCTCCACCTTCTCCATGGCGCGGTAGAAATCACGCGGCTCACCGGCCCAGCGGGCCGAATAGATGCCCGGCGCGCCGCCGAGCGCGGTGACAGAGAGGCCGCTATCGTCCGACAGCGCGGGCGCGCCGGTCGCCTGCATGGCGGCGCGCGCCTTCAAAAGCGCATTCCCGGCAAACGTGGTCTCGGTCTCGTCGGGTTCGTCGAGATCAAGCTCGATGGCAGAAACAACAGTGAATCCAAGAGGTTCAAACAGGTCTTTCAGCTCGGAAACCTTGCCCATGTTATGGGTGGCAGCGACGAGTCGACCGGGCGTGAGCGTGCGAACTGTAATTTTTTCACCTATTACTGAAATGGTTCCATTCTTGCTTTACCTGCAAATACCTATATCGTTAAACGGTAAAGGTGTGCGGTTTTGCGATAAGCATCCCTACGCCATAGACCATGAGTGCAACACGGTGAAGAGACAGGCATGAGCAAACAGGCAAGAAACTCGATGGCTGCCGTCATGACAGTTCTGGTAACCATCGTGATGTGGATGACCGCCATCATCGGCGTCGTATTCCTCGCAAGCGTCGGCGCCGCGATCATTGCCTTTCACAATGGCGGCTCGATAGACGCCCTGAATATCTCCGTCACTGACGGCACCGACAGCCTGCCCGCCCTTATCGCCGGCCTGATCGGCGGCCTCGTGGTGATCCCCGCCATCATCTATGTCTGCATCCAGCTGCGCCGCATCCTGGCGACTCTGGCCGAAGGTGACCCGTTCGTGCCTGAAAACGCAGCGCGCCTGACCCGCGTCGCTGCGACCATTGCGATCACGCAATTGCTGCGCATCGCCGTAGCACTCGTGATCGGGATGAGTTTTGATCACACCAAGATCGATTTCAATCTGGATCTCATCGCCTGGGCATCCGTTGCCGCCCTGTTCATCCTGTCCCAAGTCTTCCGCGAAGGCACCCGCCTGCGCGACGAAGAAAAAATGACCATATAGGAGGGTAGCAGATGTCTATTCGTGTCACCCTCGACCGCGTGCTTCTGGATCGCCGCATGTCCCTGACGGAATTGTCGGAACGTGTCGGCGTCACGCTTGCAAACCTCTCCATCCTGAAGACCGGCAAGGCCAAGGCCGTGCGCTTCTCGACCCTCGAAGCCCTCTGCCGCGAGCTCGACTGCCAGCCGGGCGACCTTCTCGTTTTCGACGAGGAAGGCGAAGAAGACCGAAGACGCGTCGCTGCCGAATAATCCCCCGCCACATGACGCGGAACCGTCCGGCCGCATCCACGTTGACATTCAATGACACGCGCTCCCTTCGTTCTCGCCGCCGGTCTCTGCCTGATTGCCGCCTGCGGTGGCGGGGATAATGAGGTCGGCGAATTCAAGAATGACTGGGTCGGCAACGAGATCAAGATCCAGTCACTCACTGATCCGAAAGTTGACGGCGTCATTTGCCACCTCTCACATTTCGACCGCGGCGTCTGGGACCGGCTCGGCAAGGGCAACTGGTTCGAGAACCCGTCCAACTCGTCCATCTCCTGCCTCCAGACCGGTCCTGTAACGATCCAGAATATCGATGTCGGCAAGGCCGGCGAGGAAGTGTTCGATCAGAACCAGAGCCTGATCTTCAAGCAGCTCGCCGTGCGCCGCATCTACGATTCGGACAGTGACAGCCTGATGTACGTGTCATTCAGCCGCAAGATCGTGGACGGATCGGCCAAGATGAGCCTCTCGACCGTTCCCCTCTATGGTCGTGACGTGACGTGGGAACGCGGCAAGCCGACGCCGTAAGGCTTTTTCCGGAAAGCGGCCTGCGTCAATTTATAACATGCATATTAAATGCATGTTTGATTGAACTTCCGGCAGGCCGGGCTATACTGTCTTTCAGATCGCCCGCCATACGGCCCGCGCAAGCAAGGGAGTTTACCCATGGCCAAATACGGTTTCGCCACCAAGCTCATCGGCGGCCTCGCCGTCGGTGCCATCGTCGCCACATGCACCGTGATGGGCCTCGTCTTTCTGTTCAGCCGGTCGTCAATGGGCGCGGACATGACGAGTCATGGCTGGATCGCGCTCTTGTCCGGCACGATTGTGTCATTCCTGGTTGCAGGCATCCTCTCCACCGTCCTCATCCTTGGGCGGAGGAATGGCTTTGATGAAGGCGCGCATGAGATCGTCTGGGATACACGCCATCCGGACGAAAACGCCTGAACATGCGGCTGAACCTGCAAACCGACTTCGCCTTGCGCGCATTGATGCATCTGGCCGTCAACACGGATCGCCGTGTGACCATTGCCGAGATTTCGGACACCTTTGGAATCTCCCGCAACCATCTGATGAAAGTGGCGCTGGCCCTCAGCCATGAAGGCTTCATCGCGACCGAACGCGGCCGCGCCGGAGGCCTCAGCCTCGCGCGGGCTGCATCCGACATACAGGTTGGTGATGTGGTGCGCCGCATGGAAGGCAATGCGGCCCTCGTGGAATGCTTTCCCGGCGGCGCGGGCGGATGCCGCATATCGCCGACCTGCCGATTGCGCGGCGCACTGGCCGGGGCGCTGGAAGCCTTTTTCACGAGCCTCGATTCCTGGTCCATCGCAGACCTCGTGCAAGGCAATGCCCCGTTGCACGACATGCTCGGCGCCCGAGCCGCAGCATGAGCCATGTTTTGCGAACTGCCGAGGAACGCCGCCGCGACATCCAGCGCAATGCCGAGCGCATGGGCATTGATGACGCCTACGTTTCAGACCTGGTCGATACCTTCTATGCCCGGATCCGGGCTGACGCGACGCTGGGACCGATTTTCGACAGAGAGATCGGCGATAATTGGGCCCCCCATCTTGCCCGCATGAAGGATTTCTGGGCGTCGGTCGCGATGAATGCCGGGCGTTATTCCGGAAAGCCCGTGCCCGCGCACATGAAGCTGACGGGCGTCGATGCCTCCCATTTCCGGATCTGGCTCGGCCTGTTCCGGCAAACCCTGGAAGACACCGCCCCAAGCGCCGAGGCCGTACCCTATTTCATGGAGCGGGCCGAACGCATCGCCAGCAGCCTGCAGCTGGCCATGTTCGGCCTGCCGGGCCTGCCGAAGCGCATTTAGGCGAGCGCGGCCCGCTGCGCGTCGAACAACTGGTTGCAGCCCTGTTCGGCGAGGCGCAGCATCTCGTCCAGTTCCCTGCGTGTCAGCGGGCGCTCTTCGCCCGTGCCCTGCACTTCGATGAAACCGCCATCAGAACTCATGACGACATTCATGTCGGCTTCGCCCTGGCTGTCTTCGGGATAGTCGACATCCAGGACGGGGAAATCCTGGTAGACGCCGACCGAGATCGCGGCGGCCTGTTTCTGGATCGGGTCTGCGGGAATGACGCCTTCTGATTTCAGGTAGCGGCAGGCCAGCGCCAGCGCGACAAAGCCGCCCGTGATCGAAGCCGTGCGCGTGCCGCCATCAGCCTGCAGCACATCACAGTCAATGGTGATCTGGTTCTCGCCCAGTGCCGTCAGGTCGACCACCGAGCGCAGGCTGCGGCCGATCAGGCGCTGGATTTCCTGCGTGCGGCCCGATTGCTTGCCAGCGGCCGCTTCGCGACGTCCGCGCGTATGGGTGGCGCGTGGCAGCATGCCGTATTCTGCCGTCACCCAGCCAGCCCCCTTGCCCTTCATCCAGCCCGGAACGCTCTTCTCCCAGCTGGCCGTGCACAGGACATGCGTGTTGCCGAACTTCGCGAGGCAGGAACCCTCGGCATACCGGGTCACGTTTGTCTCCAGCACGATTTCGCGCAACTGGTCGAAGGCGCGTCCGGACGGGCGGATAAGCTGGGGCATGACAGGATCCTCTTTTCTGCCCCGCCTGATTGCGGGTTTTGACGGCCATGTCTACACCGGAGGGGCATCAGAGATGACAGAGGGGGCCGCATGGCCAGTGATATCGAGATCGCCCGCGCGGCGGCAAAAAAACCTGTCACCGAAATCGGCGCACGGCTGGGCATCCCGGCGGAAGACCTGATCCCTTACGGCCATGACAAGGCGAAGATCGCCGCACATCACCTGTCCGGCCTCGGCGCAAAGCCGACGGGCAAGCTGGTCCTTGTCACCGCGATCAGCCCGACCGCAGCCGGTGAAGGCAAGACGACAACCAGTGTCGGCCTTGCCGATGCGATGAACCGGATTGGCGCGAACACATTGCTTTGCCTGCGCGAGCCTTCGCTGGGCCCGTGCTTTGGCATGAAGGGTGGCGCGGCCGGCGGCGGCCATGCGCAGGTCGTCCCGATGGAAGACATCAATCTCCACTTCACCGGCGACTTTCACGCCATCACCTCGGCCCACAACCTGCTGGCCGCCCTGGTCGACAACCATATCCACTGGGGCGCACCCAGCGGCCTTGAGGCCAGCCGCGTGACCTGGCGGCGCGTTCTCGACATGAATGACCGCAACCTGCGCAGCGTCGTCACCGGCCTTGGCGGGCCCGGCAATGGCGCCGCGATGGAAAGCGGGTTTGACATCACCGTCGCGTCGGAAATCATGGCCATCCTCTGCCTCGCATCAGATTCCGCCGATCTTGAGCAGCGCCTTGACCGCATCATTGTCGGCTATCGCCGCGACCGAACGGCCGTCACCTGCGCCGACGTGAAGGCGACCGGTGCGCTGATGACGCTGCTGAAGGATGCCATGCTGCCAAACCTGGTCCAGACGCTGGAGAACAATCCGTGCCTGATCCATGGCGGACCGTTTGCAAACATCGCCCATGGCTGCAATTCCGTCATCGCAACGCAGGCCGCACTCCGGATGGCTGACTATGTGGTCACCGAAGCCGGGTTTGGCGCAGACCTTGGCGCCGAGAAATTCTTCGACATCAAATGCCGCCAGTCAGGCCTTCAGCCGGATGCAGCGGTGCTGGTTGCGACGGTGAAAGCCCTGAAAATGCACGGAGGGCTCGGGCGGGAGCAACTCGCCACGGAGAATGTGGCGGCCCTTGAGGCCGGGCTCCCTAACCTTGGCCGTCATATTGAAAACCTGCAGCAATTCGGCTTGCCGGTCGTGGTGGCGATCAATCATTTCACGCAGGACACGCCGGCTGAAATCGCCGCGATCGAAGCCTATTGCGCCAAGACCGGCGTGCTGGTTGCGCTCTGCACCCACTGGGCCGATGGCGGCAAGGGCGCCGAGGCGCTCGCCCGCGCGGTCACAGACACGCTGGCGGCAAAGCCTGCCGACTACCGAACGCTCTATTCCGACGACCTGCCCCTCTTCGACAAGATCGAAACCGTCGCCCGGCGCATCTACCACGCTGACCATGTCGAGGCGCCGCGCTCCGTGCGCGAGCAGCTTGCCCGCTGGGAGACCGATGGCTTTGGCCATCTGCCCGTCTGTATCGCCAAGACCCAGTACAGCTTTTCAACGGATCCGGCCCTGCATGGCGCGCCGGAGGGCCACACGGTGCGCCTGCGCGAAGTACGCCTTTCGGCAGGGGCCGGCTTCGTCGTCGCCATCTGCGGCGACATCATGACCATGCCGGGCCTGCCCCGCCACCCGGCCGCCGAGAACATCCACCTCAATGCTGACGGCCTGATCGAGGGCCTGTTCTGAGCCCGCTCCGGCATACACGCCTATTGTGCGGGGACCATTGCGCCCCTAATCAATAGGCATGGTCCTGACCCCCGAAAGCCAATCCCTGATGCAGCGCCTCGACCAGCGCTCGCGCGACATCTTCAAGGAGATCGTCGAAGGCTACCTGACGACGGGAGAGCCCGTCGGCTCGCGCACCCTGTCCAAGGGCGTGATCGCGCTCTCGCCCGCCTCGATCCGCAATGTCATGGCCGACCTGACGGACCTTGGCCTGCTGGATGCCCCCCACGTCTCGGCCGGCCGCGCGCCGACGCATCGCGGGCTGCGCCTGTTCGTCGACGGTTTCCTTGAGATCGGCGAGCCTTCGGGCAGTGACAAACGCGAGATTGACGAGCGCCTGCGCGGGGCCGGGGGTGATCTGGAATCCGTGCTGGGCGAAGCTTCCAACATACTGTCGGGGCTGACGGGCGGCGCTGGCCTTGTCGCCTCGCCGACCCGTGAAACCGCCATTCGCCATGTCGAATTCGTTCCCCTGGCCAGCGGCGAGGCGCTCTGTGTGCTCGTAACCGAGGATGGCGATGTCGAAAACCGGCTGGTCAAGATTCCGGACGGCCTGCCTGCCACGACGCTTATCGAGGCCGGAAACTATCTTTCCACCCGCATGACGGGCCGCACGCTGGCCGAGGCTGCCGTCGATGTGCGCGAGGAAATCCATTCCCGCCGCGCCGCACTGGACGCGGCCGCGTCCTCCCTCGTGGAGGAGGGCCTTGCCTTGTGGAGCGGCGATACGCAGGGCCGGGGACGGGCGCTGATCATTCGCGGCCGGGCGAATCTTCTGGAAGATGCCAAGGCGGCAGGCGACCTCGACCGTGTGCGCCAACTGTTCAACGAGCTTGAACGCCAGCAGAGCCTGCTCGATATCCTCGATACAACACGCGAAGCCGATGGCGTGCGGCTGTTCATCGGGGCGGAGAACCAACTTTTTCCGCTATCGGGTTCAAGTGTGATCGTGGCCCCCTATATGGGAGGCGCAAAACATGTCATCGGCGCACTCGGCGTAATCGGCCCTACGCGGCTGAACTATGCACGCGTAATACCGATGGTGGATTATACCGCGAAGGTGATCGGCGAAATCCTCGCCGCCCGACGCGCAAAGGATGGGAAGTGATGAGCGACGAGACCAAGACCGGCCAGAATGCCGATATCGATCCAAAAGCCTCCAGAGCGGACCTGAAGTCGGCGGCTGACGACCTGTTGAAGAATGCGCGGGCGCAGGCGGCTGAAACCATGGAAGCCGAGGCCGACACGGAAATCTCGCCCGAACAGGAAGCCATGCGCCTGAAGATCGAGTCCGAAGAACTGCGCGAGCAATTGCTGCGCACGCTGGCCGATCTCGACAATACCCGCAAGCGCGCCGAGCGTCAGGTTTCCGAGGCCCGCGTGTATGCGATTGAGCGCTTCGCCGGCGACCTGCTGAGCGTCTCGGACAATCTTGCCCGCGCCCTCGCCGCGCTGCCGGACGATGACCGGGCGAACCTCTCGGATGCCGGCAACAACCTGCTCAGCGGCATTGAAATGACCGCCAAGGAACTGGAAACCGCCCTTGGCCGCCATGGCGTCAAGCAGATCGAGGCCGTGCCGGGGGCCGTGTTCGACCCCAACCTGCACCAGGCCGTGGCCCAGATCCCGTCAGAGCATCCGTCCGGCACGATTGCCGCCCTCTTCCAGCCCGGCTGGAAAATCGGCGACCGTACCCTGCGCGCCGCCATGGTGGCCGTCAGCGCTGGCAGCGCGAACTAGGCGCTAACGCACCACTTTCCACGCCGTTACCGTATCGTTGCGCAGGTTCGGCACGATCACCACATCGCCGAAGATCGTGAGATCGTTCTGGGTGATCGGTGTCTCGTCACCCGTGGTGTCGAGCAGTGTGGTGACGGTGCCACCCTCGCCGACATGGTGTATCTGGCCCGGCCAGCTGGACACGAGATAGCCGCCACCCGGCACAAGGCCGATGCCGTCACCGTCCACCATGCCGGTCGCGATCACCGTTACGTTGCGATCAGCGTCCACGCTGAGCAGGTCACCGGCCGTCATGGTCGAGACCAGCATCCGGCCTGCATCACCCAGCAGGCCGTTCACGCCTTTCAGCACATCGTCTTCCATCCAGACTGTGGCCGTTTCGCCGTCCAGAACATGGATGCGCGCAGTGCCGGAATCCGAAACGTAGACCTGCCCGTTCCATACCGTGGCGTCGTTGAGGAAACTCGCGCCCTCAATCGGGATCTGGCCCTTGCGGCTGCCGGTTTCAGCGTCAACCATCACCACCCTGTCAATATCGTTGACGTAGAGCGTGCCGTCCAGAATGGCCATTCCCTTTGGTGCATCAAGCTTGGCGGACCAGTAGCGTTCGACGATCACCCCACCGGTCGACAGTTTCGCAATATAAGCGTTGCCGTCCTTCGCCCGGGCGTCACCGAACACGTTGGAGATGTAATATGAACCGTCTGGCGCCATTGCCGCGCCTTCAGCCCCCTGGAACCCTTCGGCCACCCAAAGTGGCTCCAGGGTCGGCACCGCGAGCGTTTCGGCAGGCGCCGAAGAACAGGCAGCGGCAAGAATGAGCGTCGGTAGGGCAAGGTAGCGCAGCATCGGTTTCGTCTCCCGCAAGTCAGTTGGCCCGGCATCCTTCGGGCAGGCCGGACCAGTATGACAATGTTCGTGCGGGATGCCAGTGCTGAAGGAAAATCAGGAAACGGAACCGCGCCTGTCCATGCCCTGGCGGTCCACCATCCAGCCAGGATATTCCGGCACCAGCGCCGAAATATCATTCAGCTTGGCCAGTTCATCCTGGCTATAGGCAACATTCACACTGGCCAGATTATCCGTCAGCTGTTCGAGGGTCCGGGCGCCAATAATCACGCTGGTTACATGCGGCTGGTGCAGCAGCCAGGCCAGTGACAGCTGCGCAACGCTGACGCCGCGCTGGTCTGCCATCGGACGCATGGCATCGATGATGTCAAACCCCCTGTCCTTGTCGACCGGCGGGAAGTCGAAGACCGTCCGGCGGGCATCGTTCGGGCCCGCGCCATCGCGACTGAACTTGCCGGACAGGAATCCACCGGCCAGCGGGCTCCATGGCAGGATTGCGAGCTGCTGGTCATTGGCCAGCGGAACGATTTCCCGCTCAAGGTCGCGTCCCGCGATGGAATAGTACATCTGGCAGCTCTCGAACCGGCACAGGCCGCGCCGCTCGGCATAGGCGATTGCCTTCATGATCAGCCAGGCCGGCATGTTGCACAGGCCGACATAGCGCACCTTGCCCGAGCGGACGACGGCATCAAGCGCCTCGACGGTTTCCTCGATCGGCGTCAGCGGGTCGGTACCGTGGACCTGGTAGAGATCGATATAGTCCAGGCCAAGCCGCTCAAGGCTGGCATCGACACCATCGAAAATGTGCTTGCGGGACAGGCCGGAAATATTGCGCGCATGCTTCTCGCGCCGCTCGCCTTCGGCCTTCTCAGCATCCGTGGCGTCCTCGGCCACGACACTGGAGACGCGTCCGAAAACCTTGGTGGCCACGACGATCTCGTCACGCGGCAGGCTGGTATTGCGGATTGCCTGTCCCAGCATGCGCTCCGAGACGCCTGCCGAGTAGACATCCGCCGTGTCGAAGAAATTGACGCCAGCCTCAAAAGCCGTGCGGACCAGAACGTCGGCCTCGTCCTGCTGTTGCCGACCGATGAATTTCCAGATGCCGCCTTCACCCCCGAATGTCATCGTACCGAGGCAAATGCGCGAGACGACAAGTCCCGTGCGTCCGAGTTTCGCATATTTCATGGGGCCGCCTTCCCTGCTGCAGACTGCAACGGAGATAGGTTCGGTCACGAGGACGGGCAACCGGCGGGTGACCAGATTCGCCTTCTGCCCGGGGCGTCAGGCCGTTTCGGCCGGCGGGCTGGCCCGCTTGCGCTCGGCCAGCATGCGGCCCCATTCGCGGAACGGATAAAGGATCAGCGCAATCACGTTATTGTCGGGATTGTTGCCAATGCCTGTTGGCACCGCGACGCTGGAACCCGGATTGTAATACGTGCCGAACATCAGGTCGAAGAACGGGAAGATCGACGCGAAATTCTTGTCATACGCTTCCTCAACCTCTGCGTGGTGCCAGCGATGCAGCTGCGGAGAGACGATCACATGGCGCAGGAAGCCATGGTTCCAGTCGAGGCGCGCATGGACATAGTACTGATGCAGCCCCTGCAGCAGCGCAAGGCCATAGATTTCCCTGATGCCGAAGCCTAGCCAGGTCGAGCTGAGGACCAGGCAGGCCGCGATCACGAATTGTTCGATAAAATGCCCGCGTGACCAGGACAGGAAGTGCAGCTCGGTATCGGAATGATGCACGGCGTGCGCGGGCCACAGCCAGCTGGTGTGCAGCCAGCGATGGACCCAGTACAGGGTAAAATCATAGACCAGCAGCGCCACCAGCGCCTTCACCACAAAAGGCACCTGCGTCCAGGCTGTCTCAGGCAGGACAGGCAGGCCGACCCGGTGATACAGCGCGATCAGGGGTGCGATTGTCAGCAGGTAGAGGACACCATTCAGCCCGCCGACATGCAGCATCAGCACATTGGTCAGGGCGCTCTGGCGCAGTTCCGGGCTCCAGGTGAAGGCATCACGCCCGCGCGACAGGAAGGCGAACAGGGTAAATACGACCATCAGCACGACATATGTCGTCGCCTCGATTGCCAGGCTGGCCACTATCCCGTCCATCTCACCGCACTCCGGTCGTCTTGTATTTTTCCCGGTTGTGTATCAGCCCGCGCGTAATAAATGCTTAATCGCGGCCAGCCGTGCCCGAACAGTGGAGGACAGCGCAATCAGGGACTGGCTTTAACGGCGACAGTTGATACAGGTTAAACCCGTGTAAAAGCGCCGCATTACCCCTTGAGCGAAGGGATCGGCTCACCATATCGCATCCAGAACAGGCGAGCGGCTTTAAACTCCGTCCTCGCCATCTCATATGAACCCTTGAGAGCCACTGGCTTCCGGGGCTGCTGAGCAGACCGAACCCAATAAAAGCCCGTGGCGGCTAACTAAAGAGAGACAGTTATCATGAGCAAAATTATCGGTATCGACCTTGGGACCACGAACTCCTGCGTCGCCGTCATGGAAGGCGGCACCGCGAAAGTCATCGAGAACGCCGAAGGTGCCCGCACCACGCCGTCCGTCGTGGCTTTCACGGAAAGCGGTGAACGCCTGATCGGCATGCCCGCCCGCCGCCAGGCCGTGACCAACCCGGATTTCACATATTACGCCATCAAGCGCCTCATCGGCCGCACCTATAACGACCCGACCGCCCAGAAAGACAAGGCCATGTCGCCCTTCGGAATCGTCGAAGGCAAGGCGGGCGATGCCTGGGTCAAGGGCCGCGACCAGGATTACTCCCCGCAGGAAATCTCCGCTTTCATTCTCACCAAAATGAAGGAAACGGCCGAGGACTATCTCGGTACCCCGGTCACGCAGGCTGTCATCACGGTGCCTGCCTACTTCAACGACGCCCAGCGCCAGGCCACCAAGGATGCAGGCAAGATTGCCGGCCTTGAAGTGCTGCGCATCATCAACGAGCCGACAGCAGCTGCGCTCGCCTACGGTCTCGACAAGGGCGAGAACAAGACAATCGCCGTCTATGACCTTGGCGGTGGCACGTTCGACGTCTCGCTGCTCGAAATCGGCGATGGCGTGTTCGAAGTGCTCTCCACCAATGGCGACACGTTCCTCGGAGGTGAAGACTTCGACCTTCGCATCGTCGACTTCCTCGCAGACGAGTTCAAGAAAGAGCAGGGCATCGACCTGAAGGCCGACAAGCTGGCCCTCCAGCGCCTCAAGGAAGAAGCCGAGAAGGCCAAGAAGGAACTCTCGTCTGCCAGCCAGTATGAAGTGAACCTGCCCTTCATCACCGCGGATGCAACCGGCCCGAAACACCTCAATATCAAGCTCTCGCGCGCCAAGCTCGAAGGCCTTGTCGAAGACCTCGTCAAGCGCACCATCGAGCCGTGCAAGAAAGCCCTGAAGGATGCCGGCAAGACAGCAGCCGACATTGACGAAGTCGTCCTCGTCGGCGGCATGACCCGCATGCCTGCGGTCCAGGAAGCGGTGAAGAAATTCTTCAACCGCGAGCCGCACAAGGGCGTGAACCCGGATGAAGTCGTGGCCCTCGGCGCGGCGATCCAGGGCGGCGTGCTGCAAGGCGACGTGAAAGACGTTGTCCTGCTTGACGTCACCCCGCTTTCGCTCGGCATCGAGACGCTGGGCGGCGTGTTCACACGCCTCATCGACCGCAACACGACAATCCCGACCAAGAAAAGCCAGGTCTTCTCGACCGCTGACGACAATCAGTCGGCCGTGACGATCAAGGTCGCCCAGGGCGAGCGCGAAATGGCCGCTGACAACAAGCAGCTCGGCCAGTTCAACCTCGAAGGCATCCCGCCTGCCCCGCGCGGCCTGCCGCAGATCGAGGTCACGTTCGACATTGACGCCAACGGTATCGTATCCGTTTCCGCCAAGGACAAGGCGACCGGCAAGGAACAGCAGATCACCATCCAGGCGGATGGCGGCCTGACGGACGAGGACATCAAGAAGATGATGGCCGACGCCGAAGCCAATGCCGGTGCCGACAAGGCCCGCCGCGAACTGGTCGAAGCCAAGAACAATGCCGAGGCCCTGGTCCACCAGACCGAAAAGCAGGTTGAAGAGCATGGTGACAAGGTCTCTGCCGAGATCCGGGACGAGATCGCGAAAGCCGTCGAAGAGCTCAAGACCGCCCGTGAAAGCGACAATGTCGGAGACATCCAGGCCAAGCATCAGGCCCTGATGACCGCCGCCATGAAGCTCGGCGAAGCGATCTATGCCAACCAGCAGGAAAGCGAGGCACATGCCGACGCCTCCGCTGATGCGGCGTCCGACAGCGACGATGTCGTCGATGCAGACTTTGAAGAAGTTGACGACGCCAAGAGCGCCTGATTACAGGGATCATTCCCGACAACAAAAACCCGCCGGAGCGATCCGGCGGGTTTTTTTATGCTCAGCCTGAAATATTGGTGAAGCGTGCGCCAACCAGGTTGCCCCTCTGCCAGCGCTTGTCGCAGGCTTGCCGCGTCCAGTCGCCCGATACGGGATCGCGGATCAGCAGTTCAAACGTTTCCGGCAGGTTCCAGGCGTCCTTGAGCAGCAGGCGCGCACCCGTCGCCGACATGTCCCTGATGGTCACGTCGAACGTGCTGGCACCCCTGTTGATCACAATACGGCCCGTCCTGAGCGTGCGCTGGCGCGCGTCGCTGCGTAACTCGTCGGGCGGGTCATCCGCTCCGCCGGGAGGGGAGGAATCACTGTCCTGCATGCCTGCTCTATGCGTGAACAGGCCAACACGTTCCCTGGCGGCTGCGTTTACGGCTGCGCAACCGCGCTGATCCAGTCACCGATCAGGCCCGGCAGCAATGGCCGCGCATGGGCCAGGTCATCCGCGTTCCGGATGGTCGCAACCGCCCTGATGTCGGACTGCCAGTCGAGCAAGCCGGTCGCATCCTCCATGACCGGCGGCGCATCCTTGGTCTCCTTGCGGCGCGTGCCGCAATGGAAGATCAGGCGCACGCTCTTGCGATCCGCGAAATTGAAAGTGAGGACGTGGTCGGCGCCGAGCGCATAGCTCGGCGCATTCCATTTGAGGGATTCAACAAGGCCCGGTGCAGCAGACCGGATAATGTCACGCAAGGCCTGCGCCTGCGCCTTGCGGGGATGGTCGAGTGTTTCCATGAACCCGTCAGGCGTCTGCGCAGGGGATTTAGCCATCTCTAGATCGTCACAACGACCTTGCCCATAGCCTTGCGGTCCATGAGCTCGCGGATCGCATCGGCTGATTTCTCAAGCGGATAGGAATTGGAGATGTGCGGACGAATCTTGCCATCGGCATAGAGCTTGAACATTTCGGCGCAGTTCTGTGCATGGGCCTTCGGATCACGCGCAACCGCCGCGCCCCAGAACACGCCGCGAATGTCGCAGCTTTTCAGCAGGGTCAGGTTGAGTGGGATTTTCGGGATACCGGCCGGGAAACCGATCACGAGATAGCGCCCTTCCCAGTTCATTGCCCGCACGGATGGCTCGGCATAGTCGCCGCCAACCGCGTCATAGATGATGTCCACACCGCCGCCACCGGCTGCCTTGATGTCGTCGGACAGCTGCTTCTGCTGAGCCCGGTCGAGCGATCCGGCGGGATAGACCAGACCGGTATCAGCCCCCTTGGAAAGGCAGAAATCCACCTTTTCCTGTGTCGAACAGGCGGCAATCACTTTCAGGCCCATGGCCTTGCCGAGCTCGACGGCGGCAATGCCGACACCGCCCGCAGCGCCCAGAACCAGCAGGCTCTCGCCCGGTTTCGGGTCGGCGCGGTCCTTCAGGGCGTAATAGCTGGTGCCATAGGTCATCAGGAAGGCTGCGGCTTCGTCGAACGGCATGCCGTCGGGAATCGCCATCGTGCCATGGGCGGCCGCGACAACCTGCTCGGCCATGCCGCCATTGCCGCACGATGCCAGCACGCGGTCGCCCGGCTTCACATGGGTCACGCCTTCACCGACTGCCTTGACGATACCGGCAATCTCGCCGCCGGGGCTGAACGGGCGCGGCGGCTTGAACTGGTACATGTCCTGGATGATCAGCACGTCGGGATAGTTCACCCCGCACGCCTTCACCTCGATCAGGACCTGATTCTTGCCGGCCTCTGGCGCCGGGATATCCTCAAGGACGAGCGTTTCCGGCCCGCCCACTTCTTTTGACAGTACAGCTTTCATGTTCCGGCGTTCCTTACCTTGTTGTTTCTGCTGCCAGACGGTAGCGGTGTGGCAGGTATAATCCAAGTGTGACGTAAGGGAGACGGGCAGAATGGCGGGCAAATGGGCTCTCGTCCTGCATGGCGGTGCCGGACCGATCTTTGGCCAGGATTACGCGGCGCAGGAAAAACATATCGCGCGCCTCCTGAAACAGGGTGGCAAACACCTTGCCGAGGGCGACGCCGCCCTCGACGTTGTCGAGGCCATGGTGGCCGCGATGGAGGATTCCGGCCTCTACCTCGCCGGCCGGGGCGCAGCCCCGAATCTCAATGGTGATTATGAACTCGACGCCGCCATCATGGACGGTCGCACCCGCAATGCAGGTGCTGTCGGCGCGCTGCAGGGCGTCCTCAGCCCGATTGCTGCGGCCCGCATGGTGATGGAGCGCACACCCAATGTGCTGATCGTGGCAGACGGTGCCCGCCGCCTGGCCGGTGCGGCGGGCCTGGCCACTGTCGATGACCCGGAGACCTATTACAAGCCGATCGACGAGCGCACACGCCAGGTCGGGGCGCCCGAAATGGGTACGGTCGGCGCCGTGGCGCTGGACCAGTATGGCGACATGTCAGCGGCCACATCGACCGCCGGAATCATGAACAAGACGCCCGGCCGCCTCGGTGACACGCCCATCATCGGCGCCGGCACATGGGCTGACGAGCGTTGCGCCATTTCCTGTACCGGGCTTGGCGAATATTTCATTCGCGCCAATGCCGCCGCCGATGTGTCCGCCCGCATCCGCTATGGCGGCACCGCGCTGGAGCCCGCCGTCCAGGGCGCGCTGGACGATGTCAAACGCCTCGGCGGTGAAGGCGGCATGATCGCGGTGTCGGCCAGCGGCGAGATGAGCGCCCTGTTCAATTCCGGCGGCATGAAACGTGGCATGACCGATTCCAGCGGGCGCTTCGAGGTCGCAACCTTCCTGTGACCGCCCTGTTCTGGATTCTGCTCGGCCTGGCCGTATTCGCGTTCCTTCTGGCCATCCAGATGCGGATGATCATCTCGGTCGCCCTGCGCCGGGCGCTGGCGGCGCACTTTGGCGGCCTGCCCACTGATGCGCCCTTCCGCCTGGCCGTGGTCGAGGCCACCGCGCCTTCGCCTGCCAGCGAGGCCGCCCGCCACCTCGCCGCCACCTATCCAGCCCCCCTCTCGCACCTGCGCCTCGCCCGGCGCGCCTGCCTCATTGCCCCGCTCCTGATCCTGCCCATACTCGCAGCCGGGCGGTTCAGTCTCGGAGTCATCTGACATGCGTGGTTACTTCTCGATCGGTTCGGAGCGCATTTCCAAGCCGATGAATCTCGGCGCCCTGATGCGCACCGCCAACGCCTTCGGCGCCAGCTATGTCTTCTCGATTGATGCCGATCACCGCCTGCGCGACGCGTATCAGGCCGACACGTCGAAGTCGGCAGGCCAGATCCCCTATTACCAGTGGGATTCCATCGATGACATGCAGATGCCCAAGGGGTGCCAGCTTGTCGGCATCGAACTCACTGATGACGCGGTCATGCTGCCGACCTTCCGCCACCCGCCGCAGGCCGCTTACATCCTCGGGCCGGAAAAAGGCAACCTGTCCGACGGGATTCTCGCCCGCTGCGCCCATGTCGTGAAAATCCCGACCAAATTCTGCATCAATGTCAGCCTGGCTGGTGCGATGGTCATGTATGACCGCCACCTGTCCATGGGCGGCTATGCCCCCCGTCCGATCATGCCGGGCGGCACAGGCGGCGACGGCCTTGCCTCAAGCCGCGTGCCGGGACGCGACCGGAGCTGAGTCAGCGCGGCGGCACCAGCGGCCTGTCCTTGATGACGGCGAGATTACCGGCGCCAGGCACGAAATTGGCCTCAAGGCGAATGCCGTCCGGGTCTTCGAACAGGACCGAATAATAGCCCGGCGCCCACGGCCCGTCATACGGGGCGGTCACAATCCTGGCGCCCATGTCCACCAGCGCGGCATGCAGCGTATCGACATCTTCCCGGGACCGCAGGCGGAAGCACATGTGGTGCAGGCCGACGCGCCACTGGTCAAAGCCCGTGTCCCGGTATTCTGCGGCCGCTTCCCGGATGAGGACGCCCGTGCGGCCGCCTATGCAATAGAACGTGGTGTCATCGTCATACTGGATCGTCATGCCGAACGTGTCATGCAGCAGCGCGCGGTAAAAGGGCCGGCTGCGATCCAGGCGCTTCACAGTCAGCTGGATATGGGCGATGCCATTGATGTCGATCATGCCTCATGCCTCCCGCGCAAAGCCCGGCAAGTATGCGCGACACTGGAAACCATGGACAGACGAAAAAGGAATTACTTGCCCAGCAGGCGCTGGATCATGCCCAGCGGTCCGGTGAATTTCAGGCCGCCATCGCGCAGGGCCAGCGCAAAGCAGACCTCGCCCTCATCGCCCACGGGACGGTGCGTATCGTCCGGCCCGTTCACGACGAGATCACCGGGGCGATAGCTGCCGAGCGCGTCGCTGAAACCACCAGCAACCACCAGCGTCAATTCGATTCCGGCATGACTGTGCCGCGGCACCGCCGCGCCCGGTTCGATCCGGTAGAGTTCCACATGCATCGGACTGTCGATGTCAAGCGCCATGCGGCGAATGCCCGGCACCGATGCTTTCCAGCCTGATGCCGCACCGGCGGCACGCCAGATCGGCTCTGGCAGCGCCGACAGGTCTTCGTCTTCTATCGGGCGCGCCGCCACCGGTGGGAGCGCGTCGATGAGCGCCATCGTACAATCTAGCGCGTCAGCCCGCATGGCTGCCGGCCCGGTTGTCTCGAGCAGCGCGCCTGACACCGCTTCGCTTGACGCCACCAGCTCGCGCAGGTCAGGGCGCAGCGCCGCCTGTGTTTCAACCAGCAGGGCGAACGCGGGGTCCAGCGACCCGGCAGCATAGGCGCTGTAGAGCTCACTGATCGGATATTCATTCCGGCGGGTCATGTCCTGGCTCCCTGTGTCGGGCCGAAAACCTTATTCGGGTGCATCAAGGCCTCCCCGCATGCGCGCAAAGGCCAGCCTGATGCGGCTCTTGACGGTACCAAGCGGCAAGCCAAAGGCCTGCGCAATTTCCGAATGCGAGAGGCCGTCATAGAAAGCGGCCTGCAAAAGGACCAGTTGTTCTTCCGGCAATGTCGCGAGCTGCGCGCGGACCTGCTCTTCCATCTGGCCGCGCGACACGGCTGCGTCGGGCTGCTCGGCTGCGGGCGGTTGCAGCATGGGTTCATCCGGTTCCAGCGCAGGCTTGTTCGTGCGCCGCTGCACGTCGATCCGGCGGTTTCGGGCCACGCGGAATATCCAGGTCGAGACGGAGGCCTGCCTGCGGTCATACATGCCCGCCTTGCGCCAGACCGTGACCATGACATCCTGGGCCAGTTCTTCCGCTTCGGATTCCGACGCCCCCAGGCGCAGCATGTAGCCCTTCACGCGCGGCGCAAAGAATTCGAACAGTTCGGCAAAGGCCTCGCGCGACTCCTCGGCTGCGATGCGCTCCATGCAGTCTGCATGGCGCTCGCGCTGCTCCAGGTCAGCCGTGCGGACGATTGTTGTGCTCAAGTCTGGTTCCTCTGGCCCTGTGTTCAGCAGTATCTGACGCCAATTGGTGAGGCGCAACCGCGCATTGTGTTATTCAGCGCGACTGCAACAGGTTCGAGACTGTCGTAGTTTGGCCTTAACTCTCATGCCATAAGACACTCATTGCAGCCTTCCACGGGGATTTCGAATTGAGCATGAAACAGGAACTTTCACGTCGCAATCGATATGCTGCGCTTGGGGTGCTGGCGGCCATCACAATCCCGTGCGCAGCAGCCGAACCGACCGCCATAGGCCGTTTCAACGACTGGTCGGTCTTCACCGACACGGCCGGTGGCGAAACGGTCTGCTATGCAGCCACAACGGCCACGGACAAGGCGCCCCGCTCGGCCGATCATGGCGAAGTCTGGTACTATGTCACCAACTGGAAATCGGGCCGCGCCCGTAACCAGCCGAGCCTCAAGGTAGGCTTCGACCTGCGCGAAGACATCACCGCCAAGGCCAGTATCGGGCGCTCTTCCTGGACGCTATTCTCGGTCGGACAGGAAGCGTTCGCCGATGATTCCGATGACCGCCGCATCGTCGACGCACTGAAAAAGGGTTCAGAATTGCGCGTCGAGGCCGTCTCCGCGCGCAACACGCAGGTCGCCTATCATTTCTCGCTGAAAGGATCGGCCGCCGCCATCGACAAGGCCGCCGCCATCTGCCGCTAGTCCGTGTCAGGCAAGGCGAACTTTCCTGCGCGCCTGCCTTCCGCCGCCCTGTAGGGCGCCAGGATTTGCGGCAGGTCCGCCGTGTAGTCGCCTGTGGTTCGCAACGGTCCGGCCAGACGAACCGTACGGGACGGATAGTCCAGCACCGACATCAGCAGCGGCACACCCGCTGAATGGGCTATATGATAATAGCCGCTCTTCCAGGCGGGATTGCGTGATCTTGTCGCCTCCGGCGCGACAGCCAGGAACAGCGTATCGGCCGCATCAAACGCCGCATGCATCTGCGAGACGATGTCACTCGATTTTGAGCGTTCGACCGGTACGCAGCCGCTGCGCCTGACCAGCCAGCCGAGCGGCCCGTCTGTCAGCGATTTCTTGCCCATGTAGCTCAGCTTCACACGATACCAGCCTGCCACGGCCAGCATGTCGAACCCGTCCCAGTTGGATGTATGCGGCGCTGCAATGACGACCATTTTCCGGTCCGGCGGCCAGTCATCCAGCAGGCGCCAGCGTCCCAGCCACAGATAGACCCCGCATAGCCAGTGTATCAGCTCTGACCCGGCACCCCGATAGGCAGCAGGCTGTCCGAACCGTTTCGAACTGGATCTGGAGGCAGGGCCGGATATTGACATCGCGGCACGTTCCACGGTTCGGCCCCGATTGGCCAGAGCGAATATGGCCTCCGATGGCTGATTCCTCTAAGACCGATGCGAGACTGCACGGAGACCGCATCCCATGAATATCGGCTTCATCCTGTTCCCGAACGTCACCCAGCTTGATTTTACAGGCCCGCTCCAGGTGCTTCACCGCATGCCGGGCGCGACAACCCATATCCTGGCGAAGTCGCCGGACCCCGTGCCCAGCGATTGCGGCCTGTCGCTTGTACCGACCGGCACATTTGCCGGCGCACCAGCGCTCGACATGATCGTCGTGCCCGGCGGCTTTGGCGTGGTCGAGGCGCTGGGCGACAGCGAAACCGTGGATTTCATCCGCGCGTGCGGCGCATCGGCAAGCTATGTGACTTCGGTCTGCACCGGCGCTTTCCTTCTGGGGGCAGCGGGGCTGCTCAACGGCAGGAAGGCCACCACGCACTGGGCCTATACATCCCTCCTGCCGCTGGTCGGCGCGACCCCAGCTCCCGGGCGCTGGGTGAAGGATGGCAATACCTATTCCGGCGGCGGCGTGACGGCGGGGATCGACTTCGCGTTCGGCATCATGGCCGATATCTGCGGACAGCAGGTCGCCGAGGCGATCCAGCTTGCAGTGGAATACGATCCCGCCCCGCCCACACAGACCGGCCACCCGTCACGCGCCAGCGACAAGCTGATGGCCATGATGAACACGCGCTATGAGGAATCGGTCACGGCGATGCGCACCGCCATTTCCGGCTGACGCCATGAAAAACGCCCGCTGGCGCAGGGCCAGCGGGCGTCATTTCATCTGGCCTTATCAGGCGGCAAATCAGCTTTCGGTGATTGGCGTCAGGATGATTTCGACGCGGCGGTTGGCGCGCCGGCCAGCTTCCGTCGAATTGTCGGCGATTGGCTGGGTTTCACCCATGCCATAGGCCTGAAGGCGAACCGGTGTCACACCCTGGTTGGTCAGGTAGGATCTGACCGAGTTGGCGCGGCGCTCGGACAGGGCCTGATTGTAGGCATCGTCACCATCGGAGCTGGCATGGCCGATAATGTCCACAGCGGTCGACGGATAGTTGACCAGCGTTGTCGAAACATCATTCAGCGACGGATAGAAGCCGGGAAGGATTTCAGCGCTGTTCACGTTGAACGTGACGTTCGAAGGCATGGTCAGGGCGATCTGGTCGCCATTACGTGCGACTTCGATGCCAGTACCGGCCGTTGCGGCGCGAAGCTCACGCTCCTGCTTGTCCATGTAAGCCCCGGCGGAAGCACCGGCGATTGCGCCGACAGCGGCGCCGATTGCGGCATTGCGGCCATCATCGCCACCCGCCAGCGTGCCAAGGCCTGCGCCAGCGATGGCGCCTGCAGCGGAGCCGATCATGACGCGGTTGCTGGGGCCGGTTTCACAGGCGGCGGGGATCATGGCAAGCGCGAGCGCGCCCAAAGCGAGATATCTCATGGATTTCCTCCAGTTTTTGGGCGTCGTTTCGCAGTCAGCCCCGTTGAAAGCGTTATAATAATACGCGTCGCCGGGCTTTCGGTTGCACGTGTGGCGAATTAAAGGCCACCACATTAATTCCAGTTCATAAAGCCCTGCCGCCGACGGTTTCTGCGCCGGTCAGCACATGCTATAGCGCGCTTTCATGACAGTTACACTCAACCTTTCTCAACGGCCCGGCCAGCCCAAAGGCCCGCAATCCCTCGCGGGCATGCCCCTGCCCGCCCTGAAGGCAGAGCTTGAAGCCATGGGGCTCGATCCGAAAAAGGCCTCCATGCGTGCCAAGCAGGTGTCCCGCTGGAGCCAGTATTTCGGTGCGGACAGCTTTGATGTCATGACCGATATCGGCAAGGAGCTGCGCGCCGAACTCGCCGCGCGTTTCACACTCGACCGTCCGGAGATTGCCGATCACCAGGTATCCAGGGACGGCACGCAGAAATGGCTCTCCCGTTTCGCGCCGGGCGTCGAAGGCGAAAGCGTCTATATCCCCAGTGTCGGCATGGATGGCGGCGCGCTGTGCGTCTCCTCGCAGGTCGGCTGCACCCTGAACTGCACTTTCTGCCATACCGGCACACAGGCCCTCGTGCGCAATCTCACTGCGCAGGAGATCACCGCACAGGTCATGGTCGCCCGCGATGCCCTCGGTGAATGGCCTTCGTCAATCGAAGAGCGCAAGCTCACCAATATCGTCTTCATGGGCATGGGCGAACCGCTCTACAATCTCGACAATGTCGCCGCCGCCATCGACACCATTTCCGACGGCGACGGCATTTCCATCGGCCGGCGCCGTATCACCGTCTCGACCGCCGGTGTCGCGCCAAAGATCCCCGAGCTGGGCGCACGCACCAATGCCATGCTGGCCATCTCGCTGCACGCCACGAACGATGCCCTGCGCAATGAACTGGTGCCGATCAACCGCAAGTACGACCTGCAAACCCTGTTCGAGGCGATCCGCGCCTATCCGGGCAGTGGCAATTCGCGGCGGGTAACATTCGAATATGTCATGCTGAAAGGCATCAATGACACGCAGGCCGAGGCGCGCGACCTTGTCCGACTGCTGAAAGGCGTGCCTGCCAAGATCAACCTGATCCCGTTCAATCCCTGGCCGGGCAGCCCCTATGAATGCTCGGACTGGGAAACCATCGAGGCCTTTGCCGAGATCGTGAACCGCGCCGGCTATGCCAGCCCCATCCGTACGCCCCGCGGCCGCGACATCGCCGCCGCCTGCGGTCAGCTCCGCTCGGACAGCGTCAAGAAATCCGCCGCCGAAAAACGCCGCGAAGCGCTGGACGCGGCAGCAGGCCAGCCCTCCTGACGGAAGTCGGGATTATGTGTTGGGACTATCTGACAGACATGTCGAGATGGTGCATGAGGAAGCAATATCACTTTCGGCCAGGCCCAACGGGTTCTACGCTTGGGATGTTGATCGCCAGATCAGATTGTCTGCACCGCTTGTGCCGGAGAACATGGATCTGGAACAGATTTCCGAACTGGACGATGCCTGCTGGTTTTCCGGCGGCGAGCCGGCTTCATGCCGAAGCATTGCAGAACAATTCAAGCTCATGATGGATGCGGACCTTCAATATCCCATCATCCTGTGCGCGCAGGGCCGGCTTATGGATGGCATGCACAGAATCACCAAAGCTCTCACCATCGGCCAGAAGACAATCTCAGGCATTCGTTTCAAGGAAACCCCTCAGCCTGATTCTGCGGATGTTCAGCCGGACGACCTGCCCTGTTAAGTCTTTGCCAGCCGGTTCGGTAAGGATCAGCGAAGTTTCGCCAGCTTGATCTTGTCGAGCATGGCGCGCGTCTGGATCGAATCCTCGCTGCGCATCATTGCCGTGCTCATCGCCTGGAACCTCACGCCCTTGTGGTCCAGCAGACTCAAATCCATTTGCCAGCGCCGGAGCGTCTCAGGCCTGCACGGCCGCCGCGCGCTGGACGAGTGCAAGAAGCGCCTCCTGCTCTGGCAATTCGGCCCTGCTCTTGCCGACCAGCGCGCTCAAGTCCGGCACCCCGGGCGCGCCTGATACCGGCCCATCGACATACTTCATCCCATGCAGGATGAACTCATAACTGTCCTGGGCGAACAACCTGTCCGCACCCGGAAAGTCGAACTGAGTCGGCGACCGCCGCTTCCAGAGTTCAAGCCGGTCCCGCAAATCGTCCAGAATGGCTTCATCTGCCGTGGCGGCTTGCCAGAATGGCGTGTCCCGGCGTGTCGAGATCACATAGTGCAGGTTCAGGAAGCCGAGTATCTCGTCATAAAGCTCATCGGAAATCCGGTTGTAGTAACGCGCGGTGGCTTTCGGCGCTGCCGCAAAATCATCCAGCATGGTCGCAATCGCCAGCCCGGCAAACTCGATCAGATAGAGGCCCGACGATTCCAGCGGCTCCAGGAATCCGTCAGACAGTCCGACAGCAACACAATTACCCTTCCAGCTGACTTGCCGCTTGCCGCTCGTGAAACGGATATGCCGGGCCTCGAGCTGGTCGCAATGACGCCCTTCATGCTGGCGCAACGCTGCCTCGGCCGCGTCCTCGTTCAAAAAGGCACTGGAATAGACATAGCCGATGCCACGCCGGTTCTGCAGGTTGATGTCCCATTGCCATCCCGCGTCGCGCGCAGTGGCCAGCGTATAGGTCAGGAGTCGCTCGGGCTTGTGCACGTCATAAGGTATGCGCATCGTGACTGCCCGGTCGCACAGGAGATACTTGGCAAAGGATCTCATCTTGACGCCAAGGGCACCGCCCAGAAGCGCGGAGCGAAAGCCCGTGCAATCGATATACAAGTCAGCTGCCAGTGCATCGCCATGGTCCGTATTCACTGCCGAGATGAGTCCCTCCGGGGAGACTGTCACGTCGGTGACATTGCAGAGCCTGTGCTGGATTCCCCGTTCCCGACCAAAACTTGCGAGCCGGTTGGCCAGTTTCACTGCATCGAGGTGATACGCGTAGGGAAAGCTCCCCTGGTATTGCGCCTGGCGTGGAGACTTTGGCGCCACATTGTCATCGGCCAGCTGGGTGAGGGCCGAAAAGCTCCGGTCGAATGGCAAATTGTTCTGTGCCGTCCAGCGGCTGACTGCATCATCTGTCAGGGGGCGCCTGCGCCGGTCAAAAGGATGATCGTATGATTCTCCCGCATTCCAGTTCTGGAAGCGGATCAAGGTCTTGAACGTCGCCTCTGCCGATACCAGCAGGTCACGTTCCGGCAGGCCTATATCATTCAGCGTGCGCCGGATCGTCGGCACCGTCGCTTCGCCGACACCGATCGTTGGAATGTCAGGCGACTCTACCAGTGTGATCTGCGTTTTTCTGCCTGCTCGCTGGCAGTGTGCATTCAGCAGGTTGGCCGTAATCCAGCCCGCGCTGCCGCCGCCCACAATCACAATCGATTGAACCATGCCTCACCCCTTGAAATAGCGCCTCGCGAACAGTTTTGACAGGATCGTGGCAGGGGTCAAATGCGTGCTGCAGGTGCCCGCACTTACCGCAGTTTCGCCAGCTTGATCTTGTCGAGCCTGGCGCGCGCCTGGATCGATTCCTCGCTGCGCATCATTGCCTTGGCGATGGCCTTCAGGCCCATGCCCTTCTTTGCCAGCACGTGCAGCTTCTGGATCTCGTCCGGCGTCCATGGCTGACGGTGGCGTTCGAATTTTTCGGCCATGCGCGGGTCTCCCATTACGTCCACCCCGGTGGCGGTCCTGAATTGCCAATACACCATCAACGCCGGATGCGCGATGCCCCCGTTCGTGCGCGCGGCTAAACCACGCGTTCGAGCGCGGACGGCGCAGGCAATACCAGGACTTCCGGTGTCACATCCTCCACCGGTAGGCAGCGGGGCAGCAGCCCGGCAGCGACCAGCGTATCGGCCGGCATGGGGCGGCTGAAATGATAGCCCTGCAACTCGGCACAGCCCTCCGCCTTCAACATGTCTGCCAGCCTGGCCGTCTCGACGCCCTCGGCGGTCGTACGCATGCCGAGGCTGCGCGCGAGGCCTACGATTGACCGCACGATCGCAAGGCACTCCTCGCTGCTTTCCATCTGCTGGACGAAAGACTTGTCGATCTTGATCTTGTCGAACGGGAACATGCGCAACAGACTGAGGGACGAGAAGCCCGTGCCGAAATCGTCGAGGGAAATGGTCACGCCAAGGCTGTGCAGGGCATGCAAGGCGCCCAGGCTTTCTTCCGTGTCATCGAACAGCGCCGTCTCGGTGATCTCGAAATCGACCCGTTTCGGATCGACACCGCTCTGGGCCAGCGCATGCGTCACAGTCATGATCAGCGACCGATTGCGCACTTGCAGCGGCGACAGGTTGATCGATACGCGAATGGACTCATCCCAGGTCGCTGCCTCGCGCAGGGCTTCGCGGATGATCCAGTCGCCAACGGTCGTGATCATGCCGGCCTGTTCAAGGATTGGCACGAATATGTCAGGGCTCACCACACCCCTTTCGGGATGCGTCCAGCGGATCAATGTCTCTGCGCCGCGCACGTTTCCGCTGCGCGCACTCACGATGGGCTGGAAATTGAGCTTGAACTGGTTTTGGGACAATGCCTGGCGCAGGTCAGCTTCCATCGCGATCCGCTCACTGACATCATCATTGAGGTCGGTTTCGAAAAAGCACGCCGTGTCACGTCCTGCACCTTTCGATGCCAATAGTGCCAGATCGGCAAACTTCAGCAACTCAGCCGGCGTGCCCGCATGTTCGGGGAAAACCGCTATCCCGATGCTGACACTCGACTGCGCGTTCGATCCACCAATGTTGACCGGCTCGGCGAGCGCCTGCTGGATCGTGACGGCCAGTGCCATGGCTTCGCCGCGCCCGGTAATGTCGTTCTGCAGGATCACGAACTCGTCACCGCCAAAGCGAGCGACGATATTGCCCGGCCCGATGAGATCCTGCAGGCGTTGCGCCGTCGCCTTGAGATAGGCATCACCGACGGAATGGCCGTAGACATCATTGATCGTCTTGAAGCGGTCGAGGTCGAGCGCATGCACGGCGAAACGTGTCCCATTGCCATTCGGCGTGTTGGCAGCCGCCTCGAGCGCGTCGAGCATCCGCTCGCGCTTGGGCACACCGGTGAGCGAGTCAAAATGCGCCAGGTTGTAGATCTGCTTTTCGGCCTCGTACTTTTCAGTAACGTTTGACGCCACGCCGCGATAGCCCTCAAACACGCCATCATCGCTGTAGAATGGCTTGGCAGATATGCGCCACCAGACGGTCATTTCGCCTTTCGTGAGCACCGGCAAGCGAAGGTTATTGATCTCGCCATCGACCTCTAGCGCCTTCAAAAGCGCCAGGAAGGCGGGTCGGCCTTCGACGTTGGTGCCGTCAAAAAAGCTCGCAACGTGCTCGTTCTCCAGCTGTTCGATCGTGAAATCCGTTCGCTCGGCCAGGACGCCCGACGGCCGCACGACCCGGTGTGCTTTGTCGAGTTCAAAGAGGCAGTCGGAGGCGGCCTGCTCGAACTCGTTGAGCAGAAGGCTGATAACGCCCTGCTTTTTCGAAAGCTGATTGGCCTGGTCCTTGAGTTTCTCCTGCTGCAGCCACGCCGTGACATAGTTGCGGTGGTTCCAGAAGGTCGTGCGCAGCATGACCACCGTAAAGCAGACCAGCAAGGCCAGGAGAGTAAAGCGACCCGCGCCCCCGTCTGAGCGGAGAATGCCCATGGCCAGCCCGAAAGATATACTGACCACAAACGGAACAGCTGCGCCCGGCAGGGTGGAGAGAACATAGGCGCCGCCGGCCATCATGCCACCGCAGACGCAGATGACAAGCGCCAGGTCGAAACCCTGCAACTGAGGCAGGAACAGGAGCGGACAAACAGCCCATGCCATTCCAAGAAGCGCTGATTCCGTGATTGGCCGCCACACGGCGTGGACAGAGCGCGGACGCGGCGCCACGCCCCGTCGCGAAGCGCGCATGCTGGTCTGCAAGCCCATGAGACCCATAAGGGCCATTACCCCGCCCCACATGATCAGCGCCGAAGATGGCGCATGCGCGGCCAGGAAAGCGACGCAGATCGAGGCATTGAACGTGCTGGCGATCAGGCCGTATGGCACGAGCGATCGCAGCGTGTGGAGCTGCATCCCCCGAATAAATGCGGCGTGCTCGGTGGATATGTCCTCCCGTGCCTTGCTGTCATGCAGCAATGTCTTCAGCATCCGTTTCAAGTCAGAATCTCCCGGTCCCAATAACACGGAGCTCTCACTCTCCACATGCTTTCGCAATGACACCGATATCAAAGGCAAGGAAATATTCGTTTAAGTAGACAGAATAAAATTGTCGGACCGCGGTAGGTTTTCGTATCAAGTCAACGCCCCGAACCGCTGAACCTGTCTGGAATTTGCCATGAACGCTCGCTAGCGTTCCGGATTATGGCCCATAAACCTAGCTGCAACCCACTCGGGATCGTCCTTGGCGCCTTCGCGCTCATCCTGCTCGCTGCCTGCAAGCCCGCGCCGGTCCACGCCTGCAACCCTGTACACTTCGACGGCGCGCCATTCACCGTGTGCAGCTTTGATGTGGACCGCGCCGATATCCGCCTGTTCCTGACCCATCCCGATGGCGCGCCCTATGCCCAGTTCGACCGCCTCGCTGCACAGATGGAGGCCGACGGCACGCCGCTTCTCTTCGCGATGAATGGCGGGATGTACCATGACGACCGCCGCGCGGTCGGCCTCTATGTCGAGGATGGCGAACAGGCCGCCCCGCTCGTCACATCAGCCGGCCCCGGCAATTTCGGCATGCTGCCCAATGGTGTCTTCTGGCGCGATGGCCGCGATGCCGGCATCACCGAATCCCGCGCCTATGAGGCCCTCTTCCCGGCCGGCCCGCCCCGTTTTGCCACCCAGTCCGGCCCGATGCTGGTGCTGGACGGCGCCCTGCACCCGGATTTCAACGCGGACGGCCCCAGCCGCAAGCGCCGCAATGGCGTCGGCCTCAGCGCCGATGGCAGGACGGTCCATTTCGCGATCAGCGACGCGCCCGTGAATTTCCACACCTTCGCCCGCCTCTTCCGCGACAGGCTCGGCACACCGAACGCGCTCTACCTCGATGGCGTCGTCTCACGCCTCTATGCGCCCGGGATCCAGCGCGACGAGCCGGGGCCTGATCTCGGCCCCATCGTCGCAGTCGTGTCTGCGCAGGCCGCCACCCCCTGACACATTTCGGCCTCGCGGCCGACTTATGGTAGGATGAGACGAGACAGGAGCAGGAACATGATCGCCGACACCGCATGCGTCATCTTCGGAGTCTATGCCCTCGCTGCGGGCGCCGGAATGGTGATCGAGCCTGCCCGCGCCTCAACCCTGCTGGCCGGCTTCGAAACCAATCCGGGCCTCACCTATGTCACCGGTGCCTTCATGTTCTTTCTCAGCGCCGGGCTGCTCTCGCTGGTCTGCGGTTTTTCCACCGTCACAAGCGGAATCACCACGGTGCTTGCAGCCTGCATGGTGATCGAATCCCTGCTCTTCCTGGCCTGGCCCAAGCCCGTTCTCGCCCTTGGCCGATGGATGATGCCGGAGGAAGACCATGTGCGCGGCTTCGGGATCGTGACCATGGCCTTTGGTCTGGTCCTCGCGGTTCTGGGTGCCATATAGGTAAAACACCGTCCGAACGCAGGAGCCTCCATGTCCAATCCCCCGCTCACGCTCTATGGCCTGAAGAATTGCGATACGTGCAAGAAGGCGCTCGGCGCGCTGACCGCTACAGGCCGCGAGGTTGCCTTCGTCGACATCCGCGCAGAGGCTGACCTGCCGTCGCTGGTTCCCGCCTGGATCAAGGCCGTTGGCACCGAAAAACTCGTCAATCGCCGCTCCACCACCTGGCGCGGCCTGACCACAGAACAGCAGGTTGCCGCCCTGGGCGAACAGGCGGCCGCGTTCCTCATAGGCCACCCCACCCTGATCAAACGCCCTGTCATCGACACTGGCGCTGATATTGTCGTCGGCTGGGACAATGGCGCGCAGCAGGCGCTGGAGGCCTAGAGACCGCCTTCGGCGTGCCGAAAAGTGGACCCGGTTTTCGGGGAAACGCCGCGACCAACAGGAGATTCCGATCCAGTCAGGCCGGAGACTTACCGCCTATCGCCGGCGGCGCGGATTCCCGTAAAGCTCGTCTTCCTGGTGATCGAGTTCCGGTTTCAGCCGGCCCCCGTGTACCTTTTCCGTCAGCTGGCGGACATGACGGCGCGCAGCGCCATTGAATTTCAGCATCGCGCAAAAAAGCTGCAGCACGCCCTCCAGCCGGGCATTGGCATGTGCGCTGTCCAGCGTCACTTTCCAGGCCCCGCCCAGATTGATGACGCGGCTGTCGAGCTGGCCGATCTTGCGGCCCTTCTGGTCATACAATGTGTAGTCGGAACCGACGCACACGATGTTCCGGCGCAGCTTGTAGAAGCGCGGTCCGCTTTTCGTTTGCAGGAAGAACGTGTATTTCTCGGGAAAAAGCGGCCAGTGATGTGCCGAGCGTTCCAGCTGGATCAGCTGGTCATGGCGCGCCAGGTTGATCGAGTAGGCCGGCACCGGCATGCCGCCCGCGCCCAGCGATAATTGCATCGACCGCCCGATCAGCATCTCGATCGTGCCGCGCCAGTGCAGGTCTTCGGAGAAGAGCTTGATCACCAGCCGGCGGCTGAAATCCTTGTTCCGTTTCCACAGCTCATGGCGATAGGCGATCAGCGCCTCGCGCTTCCCGTTCACCACGGTCTGTCCGTAAATTTCCATGTCCTTGGTAAAATGGTCAGACGCCGCCTCATTCTGGGTGCGCTTCATGATGCCGATTTCGGCCGTGTTGAAGTCGGTCGCCCAGAAATCCACCTTGAACTTGCGGGTTTTCACGGGCGCTTTCTTGCGCGGTTTCAGGTCGTCTGCCGCAATTGGTACATGCAGCGGCGCATGCGCAGATCCATCAGCCATGATCTTCGCCTCCATCTGTAACGCAAATCAGATAAGGCCCTTGATGGTGATCAGGTGTCAGGATTTGGTTAACAGGACTGCGCCCGGCATTAACCAGTCTGCAGGCCAACGCCCGGGGCGGCCCGGCTCAGGCTGGTTGCAGCATGGCGCCAAGGCGCAGCAGCGCGCTCTCCCAGCCTTCCTGCACGCCCTCCAGCAGGTCCGCGCCATCCACCGCCGCCGTCTGCAGCGTCAGCACGAGGCGCGTTCCCTTTCCGTCAGGCTGGAATTCGGCTGATACAAGGCAGGCGCCTTCCAGCGCATCCATGGAGGAAATGATTTCGGTATAGATGATCCGGCGATCAGTCACGATGTCATGATAACGCCCCCGCACAACAGCCAGGGCCTGATCACCCATCATGCAGGTGCTGACATCTTCTCCGCCTACGGAAAAATCGGCCGCATCGATACGCAGGTCGATCTCGTCAGAGGGCGACCCCCAGATGCGGCGCATTTCCGGATCGGCCCAGGCTCCGAACACGCGTGCCAGGCTCGCCGTATAGGTTTTCTCTATGGTCACCGTGCCGTGGCGGACCGTGTCATGGCTCATGTTGCGGTTCCTTTTGTGTCTGTTGCGTCGAGAAAGTCGCCCAGCCGGTCGAGGCGCGCAGCCCAGGCCTGCTGGTAACGGGTGATCCAGGCATCCAGCTCGGCCAGCTGCGCAGTCTCCAGCCGGCAGCGCCTCACCCGGCCTTCCTTGCGTGTCACAACAAGGCCCGCCGATTCCAGTACGCGCACATGCTGCAGGAAGCTCGGCAGCGCCATGTCATATGGCGCGGCCAGTTCGGCCACGCTCGCCTCACCGAGGCTCAGCTGCGCAATCACGCCGCGGCGCGTGGCATCGGCCAGCGCATGGAAGCCGCGGTCAAGGGCAATGGGGTCCGGTGAATGATACTTAGTCATATGCCTATCTATTGGATCGCCCGGCCGCATGTCAAGTCACTTAGGTAATCACCTCAGTTTGACTTGGGGCCCCTTTCAATTCCGGCCCGCCCGGCTTATTGTGACTCTTATCCGAGGGGTGTCCGCGATGGTCGCGGGCTGAGAGTTACCCTTTGAACCTGATCCGGCTCATACCGGCGCGAGGGACGGAGACGACGGATGAGATTCCTGCGAATCTGGGCAATTTTGCTCGCATTGTCCCTGATCATCGGCGAGGCCTATCGCTCATGGGGTGCCGGGCGCCCTGTCATGTTCTGGATGGACGACATGATGATGGGCGCGATGCTCATCGCCGCCGCGATCCTCGTCCGGACAGACACGCTGCGCCGCCGCGCTTTCTTCGCTGCGGCATGGGGCGTGAATGCGGGCATGCTGTATCCAAGTTTCTTCGGAAAACTTCTGACGCCCGAAGAAGCCAATCCTGGCAATTTTGACCTCGCCCTCCTGACTGTGCTGGTCGGCCTCGCCTTCGTCTCCGCGCTCATCGGCATGGTCCTCACCATACTGGCGCCACGCAACAACACGGCCGAGGCGGGCTGACATGAAACTCGATGCGTTCACGGCCTTCTGCGAATCCCTGCCCCACGCGACCTATGTCCGCCAGTGGGGCGACAGCCATGTCTGGAAGATCGGCGGCAAGGTGTTTGCCATTGCGGGCGACGAGAAGGGCGAGATAACCGGCGTCTCCTTCAAGGTCACGCCCATCGCCTTCCACATATTGAAAGACCAGCCCGGCTGCCGGGGCGCGCCCTACATGGCCTCGCGCGGCATGAAATGGATCCAGCGTTTCAGCGACGAGACCATGTCTGACGATGAACTCCTGACCTATCTGCGTGACAGCTACCGTCTCGTCGGAGCGGGACTTACGAAAAAGATGCAGAGGGAACTCGGCCTGTCGCCCGAGTCCCCGAGAGGCTTCCCGTCATGAGCCGCCTCGCCCCGCCGCCCGCGCCCGGCACCGTGCAGGCCGTGCTCGACGCGATGCCCGCCGCCCCGCGCGCCTGCCTCACCCGTCTGCGCGCCCTGGTCCTCGATACAGCCGCAGGAACGCCCGGCATCGGCCCGCTCACCGAAACCCTGAAATGGGGCGAGCCGGCCTTCCTCACCAATGCCACCAAATCCGGCACCACGCTCCGTCTCGGCTGGAAGCCCGCTGCGCCCGATACCGCCCAGATCCTCGTCCATTGCTCCACCACGCTGGTGAACGAGTGGCGCGATCTCTACTCCGGCACGCTCGCCTTCTCCGGCACCCGCGCCATAGACCTCGACATCAACGCCCCCCTGCCAGAGGCGGCCCTTTCCCACTGTATCGCCATGGCCCTCACCTATCACGCAAGAAAGCACGCCCGATGAACAAGCCCGCCGACCAGTCCCAGTTCGAAACCCCGAAAGTCACCACCGGCCCGCTGCCCGCCAGCCGCAAGGTCTATTCCCATCCGTTGCCGGACCTGGCCGTCCCTCATCGCGAGATCGACCTGCACCCCAGCGCCGATGAGCCGCCCGTGCCCGTCTACGACACGTCCGGCCCCTATACGGACCCCTCCGTCACCATCGACGTCGAAGCCGGCCTCGCCCGCGACAGGCGCGAATGGGTGCTCGCCCGCGGCCATGTCGAAGAATATGAAGGCCGCGACGTAAAGCCGGAAGACAATGGCGGCGCCGAGGGGAAATATCTCGCCCGCCAGTTCCCCGTCCGCCACCGGCCCCTGCGCGGCACAGGCACGGGGCCCGTGACCCAGTATGAATACGCCAGAGCAGGGATCATCACCAAGGAGATGGTCTACGTCGCCACCCGCGAGAATCTCGGCCGCCAGACGGCCCATGATGACGCCGCCGCCACCATCGCCGATGGCCAGTCCTTCGGCGCCCATATCCCGGAATTCATCACGCCCGAATTCGTCCGCGACGAGATCGCCGCCGGACGCGCCATCATCCCGGCCAATATCAACCATGCCGAGCTGGAACCGCAGATCATCGGCCGCAACTTCCTCGTCAAGATCAATGCAAACATCGGCAACTCGGCCGTCGCTTCATCGGTTGAGGAAGAAGTCGACAAGATGGTCTGGGCCATCCGCTGGGGCGCCGACAATGTGATGGACCTTTCCACGGGCCGCAACATCCACAACACGCGCGAGTGGATCCTGCGCAATTCGCCCGTCCCCATCGGCACCGTGCCGATCTACCAGGCGCTGGAAAAGGTCAATGGAGTCGCCGAGGATCTCACATGGGAAGTCTATCGCGACACGCTGATCGAACAGGCTGAACAGGGCGTCGACTATTTCACCATCCATGCCGGCGTGCGCCTCGCCTATATCCACCTCACCGCCAGCCGCGTCACCGGCATTGTATCGCGCGGCGGCTCGATCATGGCGAAATGGATGCTCGCCCACCATACCGAAAGCTTCCTCTACACCCATTTCGAGGAGATCTGCGACATCATGCGCACCTATGATGTCTCCTTCTCCCTGGGCGACGGCCTGCGCCCCGGCGCGACGGCCGATGCCAACGACGCCGCCCAGTTTGCCGAACTCGAAACCCTCGGTGAGCTGACAAAAGTCGCCTGGGCCAAAGGCTGCCAGGTGATGATTGAAGGGCCCGGCCATGTGCCGATGCACAAGATCAAGGTGAACATGGACAAGCAGCTGCGCGAATGCGGCGAGGCCCCCTTCTACACGCTCGGCCCCCTCACCACCGACATTGCGCCCGGCTATGACCATATCACGTCCGGCATCGGCGCCGCGATGATCGGCTGGTTCGGCACGGCCATGCTCTGCTATGTGACGCCCAAGGAGCATCTTGGCCTGCCCGACCGCGACGATGTGAAGGTCGGCGTGATCACCTACAAACTCGCCGCTCATGCGGCAGACCTCGCCAAGGGCCACCCGACCGCCCATCTGCGCGACGACGCCCTCTCCCGCGCGCGCTTCGAGTTCCGCTGGGAAGACCAGTTCAACCTGTCACTGGACCCCGAAACCGCCCGCGACTTCCACGACCAGACCCTCCCCAAGGACGCCCACAAGGTCGCCCATTTCTGCTCCATGTGCGGCCCCAAATTCTGCAGCATGAAGATCACCCAGGAAGTCCGCGACTACACCGCCGGCCTCAGCGACAACGAACGCGCCGACCTTGAAAAACAAGCCGCCGAAGCAAGACGCGGCATGGCGGAAAAGAGCAAGGAATTCATGGAGAAAGGTGGAGAGATTTATCTCTCGGAGAGCGGTGAGGTGCGCGAGCCGATTGATTGAGCGATACACGCGCAATCACAGGCGAACGAACGGAAAGAAAAATGCCCGACTGAATTCTGACGTGCGCGGCAATTATCCGGGCCGCCACCCGTGCACCATCACCGCCTTCCAGCAGGACTATCCGCCCCGCCTATCCCTCCCGTCCGCGATGTGGGATAAGTGAGCGTGATCCCTCCGGGCATGCGTGTGCAGCCTGAAGGTCAGGGCGGGGCGAGCTTTTCAGCCCGCGTCCCTGTTTGCCGCCGCCCGTGCAGGGTGAACACGCCGCAGAAAGCGACACTGTGCGAGGAACCAGATACGGCTTTCGCCCGTTCGGCACATGCGCGTGTTCGAACCCACGCATGCAAGGAACAGACATATGACACTCGAATCCCTCCTCATCATCCTCATCGTCGGCGCCATAGCCGGCTGGCTCGCCGGACAGATCGTCAAGGGCTATGGCTTCGGCCTGGTGGGCAATATCGTGGTCGGCATTGTCGGCGCGGCCCTGGCCGGCCTGCTCTTCCCGCAACTCGGCTTCAGCATCGCGGCGGGCATTGTCGGCGCCATCATCCACGCCACGATTGGCGCGGTGATCCTGCTCTTCGTCATTCGCCTGATCAAGCGCGCCTGACGCGCAGCGCAGCGGCAGCAAGCCGTAGGGTGCATTAAGCGCCGGTCCATGCTCCGCCCGCCCCCTTGCCCCGCCGGTCCAAGGCCGTAGGCTGCGCCCTCCACAATGGGAGGACACGGGAATGATTCGGAAATTTGCGATGGCGGCGGCCCTGACCGGGGCGCTGATGGCGGGGACGGCGCCGGCGGCCCATGCTGGCATGGACGAATACCTTGGCGAGATCATTACGGCGGGCTTCAATTTCTGCCCCCGCGGCACGCTGGAGGCCGATGGCCGCCTCCTGCCGATTGCCGAGAATACTGCCCTCTTCTCCCTGCTCGGCACCATGTATGGCGGCGACGGACGCACCACGTTCGCCCTGCCGGACCTGCGCGGGCGCGTTGTGGTTGGCGCTGGCCAGGGCCCCGGCCTCACCGACCGAAGGCAGGGCGAGCGCGGCGGCGCTGAATATGAAAGCAAGGGCCCGGCCCTTGCGGTTGATAGTCAGACGGGCGTCCCCGGCAGCGCCCCGGACGGCGCCAACATGCCGCCCTATCTCGCCCTCAGGCAATGCGTCGTGACGCAAGGCATCTTCCCGTCGCGGAACTGACCATGCCCCTCGCCCCTTTCCACCTCGCCTTCCCGGTGCACGATCTTGCTGCTGCCCGCGTCTTCTATGGCGGCCTGCTCGGCTGCGCCGAGGGGCGCAGTTCGCCAGACTGGGTGGACTTCGATTTTTACGGCCACCAGATCGTCGCCCATCTGGCGCCAGACCAGTGCACTCCCACCGGCACCAGCGCCGTTGACGGGCATGGCGTGCCGGTGCGCCATTTCGGCCTCGTCCTGCCGATGGATGCGTGGCAGGCGCTGGCTGACCGCCTGACCGGCCAGGTCGATTTCCTGATTGCGCCCTATATCCGCTTTGCGGGCCAGCCCGGCGAGCAGGCAACCATGTTCTTCCACGACCCCAGCGGCAACGCGATCGAGCTGAAAGCCTTCGCCGATATCGGCCAGCTGTTTGCGAAATAGGCTCGCCTAGGCAGGCTCCCCTTCCTGGTCCCGCACGCGCTCGCCCATGATGCCGTTCGCGCGGCGCGCCTTGACGCATTCAAAGCTACCCGCCCGGAAGGCGCGGCAGGCTTCGGGCCGGTCGTCATACACGCCGCACACGGCCTTGCCGCCTGCCAGCTGCAGGTGCACGCAATGGCCGCAGTCGAACTTCACAAAGGTCTGCCCGCCTTCGCTGAACAGGCTTTCAGCTGGCAGGGCGCGTGAGGCATCCCACGGCAACAGGGCCAGATAGCGCGGGTTCCGGCTGAAACAGCAGGCACCGCAGGACACGCAGTCAAACGACGGGTCGGCCATGAATTGTCCGGTAACGCTCCGCCGGCGGCCCGTGCCTATCGCATCGGTCGGCGGCCACAGCGATTTACGCCCGCCTGCCCGGCCCCGCAAGCGGTATTGCTGCCAGAACCGCGCCTTACAGGAACAATCCCGCCAGCCCCAGCCCCGTCACCAGGCTGAACATCGGGATCACCGGGAAGCGCCGGGGCGACAGGCCGGATTTCACCGCCGTGAACACCGCCACGGTCACAAAGCCCGCCGCGCCCGCCGTCGCAATGGCGGCATAGTCGCTGTGCGCCGGATCCAGCGCGCCAGCCGCAAAGCCCGCTGCGATGAACAGGGTCGACACCGTGCCGAGGTGCCACATCAGATAGGCTATCCATTTCAGGCCCGGCTCCATCTCCACCGCCAGGAAGGGCCGCACAAATTTCGCCCCGCCCAGGACAACATGGATGAACACCGTCAGGCCTGCCACGCCCGCTGCAGCCCAGAAAAATAATGCCGCCATCGTGGCCGTTTCCCCAAAATTCAGGCGAACGCTCTCACACTCCCCCGCCCCCGGCAAGCGGCCTGTCAGGCATGGCCCCGGCCCGCGTCCTGCCCGCATTCACACCGCTTGCCGCCGCACGCCCACAGGGCATGCGGCCGCCCGTGCTGGCTCGCGCCACCTTAAATCTCGGACATGTTGACCCCTGCGGCTTGACCCCGTGCCCGGCGCACCGCGTCATCATATTCATGACCGAAGGCGAGCTTTCCCCTGCCGACCGCCGCGTGCTTGACGATATCGCCTCGCATGGCTGGCACAGCTGCCACGTGTTCGACCCCGAACTCGCCACCCCCAATTTCACCTATACGGTCGGCTTCACACAGACGCTGGACGCGCCGGAATTCATCGTCTTCGGCCTCCACCGCGACGAGATGCATGGCATGCTGGCCGAGGTCTTCCGCCAGCTCAAGGCCGGCCGGAAAGTGGATGGCGGACAGGCCTGGCAGGGCCTCAACCCGGACTTTGACTGTATCGGCAAAAAGGCCGCGCATGAGGCGCTGTTTACCCTCTACATGCCCGTGGCAGACGGGTTCTGGAAGCATCAGGGCCATCGCGGCCACCCCGCCGTGGTCCAGCTTGTCTGGCCCGGCTGGCTCGATGGCCTCTACCCCTGGGACGAGGGCTGCGCCGCCAGCGTGATCGCCGCCCAGCCAAAGCTCTGGTCCTGATTGCGCCGCAGGCGCAGCGCGGCTAGGCTCGGCCCATGATCCTCTATGACTATCCCGGCGGGCCAAACCCGCGCCGCGTGCGCATCTATCTCGCCGAGAAGGGCCTCACCGTGCCCATGGAAACCGTGGACATCATGACCCGGCGCAACCGCCAGCCTGATTTCCTCGAGAAGAACCCTACCGGCGGCATCCCGATCCTGGAGCTGGACGACGGCACCTGTATCGCCGAGAGCGTCGCCATATGCCGCTATTTCGAGGAACTGCATCCCAGCCCGCCCCTCTTCGGTACCGGCGCGAAACAGCGCGCCATCATCGAAATGTGGCTGCGCCGGGTGGAACTGAACCTGATGGTGCCGATCGGCATGGTCTGGGTCCATGGCCACCCGCTAACAGCCAAGCTGATCCGCCAGATACCGGAGGCCGCCGCGCAGAACCGCGTGCGCACGGACATGGGCTACAGGCTGCTGAACGACCAGCTGGCGGAAAACGCATTCATCGCGGGCGACAGCTACAGTGTCGTCGACGCGGTTGCCCTGGCCACCTATGATTTCGGAGCCGGCCTTGTGGGCGTGCCGCCGGACGACGGCCTTACCCATCTTGCCCGGTGGCACGCGGCCGTCTCAGCCCGCCCGAGCGCTGCAGCCTGATTCGCGAACCGGGTTGACGCCAGCGGCCACCACAGCCAAGCCTTGTCGCATGCCCCTTTCCATGCCCACAGACATTGCCCAGATCATCCAGCTCGCCATTGCGCCGGTTTTCCTGCTGGCCGGCATCGGGGCCATGCTGAACGTCATGACGAACCGGCTGGCCCGTGTCGTCGACCGCTGGCGCGCCGTCGAGAAACTGCTTGCAGGCGACAGCGCCGAGGATCGCCAGCGCCACGTGATGGAGCTGGCCGCCATCGACAAGCGCATGGTGCGAATTAACCGCGCGGTGACACTGTCCACGCTTGCGGCCCTGCTGATCTGCCTCGTGATCGTGACCCTGTTTGGCGGCGAGCTGGCGGGCATGGATGTCTCGACGGTTGTGTCGGTCCTGTTCGTCGCCTCGATGGGTGTCCTGATTGCGGGACTGGTCTACTTCCTCGGGGAAATTTCCGTGGCCACGCGCACCCTCAGGGTCGCCCCACACCTGATCACGTCGGAAACGTCCCGGCGCCGCAAGCGGCAGCCTGTCGCCAGGCCCTAATCCGCCGCGCCCCAAGGCGGCGGCGGCACATCAACCGGATCCGACGTGTCGAACTCCACCCGCAGCAGGCGCCCCGGGCGGGCCAGCTGGTAAGTGAACAGGCCGGCCGCGGGATCAAGCTCGACTGTCCATACATTGGTCTTCGACACGGGAATGTTCTCCTGGTCGAACAGGTCCTTTGTCGCCTGATCAGCCGGGAAATCCTGGATCAGGGCATCGGCCGGCGTGCTGGCAAAGCCGCCATACAGGGTCAGGACATCCGGTTCGCCATCCTCGTGCCGGTGGTCATGGCGCAGCTCCCAGCGATCACCGACCTGCATCAGGACCCAGGTGCGGGACCGGTCGTCCCCGACATGCAGCGGTACCGTGACAAGGCCCGGGTCGCACGTGCGTACATGCATCACGATCCGCTCGGCACGCCAGTCATCATCGGCGGCATCCGTGGTGGTGATGCGCCCCTCATAAGCCTTGCCGCAGAGCGGCTGCAACGCGGCCTCAAAGCCGGACACCGGGCCGGTGCCGGGCGCAGGCTGCGCGGCACAGGCCGACAGGACAAGGCAGGACGAAAAAAGCGTGGAGCGAACAAGCATGAGGCGCAGCCTAGACTGGCTGCGCCCCGATGCAATCACATTCTGGTCCCGGATCAGGCCGGACTGGGTTCCGGGTCGCCAAGGCCGGTATCGCCCTTGGGCTTGCGGCGCTTGCCGATTACCGGAACAGCAGAAGCCGGCCCGGCATCATCGTCACTGATGTCTGGCCTTGAAGGCTTGTTGCCTTTCAGCAGCTCGGAAATCTCGTCGCCTGTCAGCGTTTCATATTCCAGCAGGCCATTGGCAATCGCTTCCCACTGATCGCGGCTGTCGGTCATGATGCGGCGTGCCTCGTCCATGCCGGTCTGGATCAGTTTGCGAACCTCTTCCTCAATCTTGCGCGAGGTGTCTTCCGATACGTGTGAGGACTGCATCAGCTGCTGGCCAAGGAAGACGTCACCCTGGTCAGAGCCATAATCGACCGGGCCGATATTGTCGGCAAAGCCCCAGCGCGTAACCATGGCGCGGGCCAGGCGCGTTGCCTGCTGAATATCCGACGCAGCACCGGCCGTGACATTGTCTTCGCCAAATTTCAGTTCTTCCGCCACGCGGCCACCCATCATGATGGCGAGGCGGCTGGTCATTTCGATCTTGGACATGGACAGCTTGTCGTCTTCCGGCAGCTGCATCACCATGCCAAGGGCACGTCCGCGCGGAATGATCGTCGCCTTGTGGACCGGATCAGCCGAGGGCACTTTCATCGCAACGACGGCGTGACCGGCCTCGTGCCAGGCAGTGAGTTCCTTTTCCTTTTCGGACATCACCATCGAGCGGCGTTCCGGCCCCATGAGGACCTTGTCCTTGGCATCTTCGAATTCTGCCATGGCCACGACCCGTTTGCCGCGACGCGCCGCGAGCAGCGCCGCCTCGTTGACGAGGTTGGCAAGGTCAGCACCCGAGAAGCCGGGCGTACCGCGCGCAATCGTCTTGGTCTCGACGTCCTTGGCCAGCGGCACGTTACGCATGTGGACGCGCAGGATTTTCTCGCGGCCGATAATATCAGGGTTGCCGACGGTGATCTGGCGGTCAAAACGGCCGGGACGCAGCAAAGCCGGGTCCAGCACGTCCGGGCGGTTCGTGGCTGCCACGAGGATAATGCCCTCGTTGGCCTCGAAGCCGTCCATCTCGACCAGCAACTGGTTCAGCGTCTGTTCGCGTTCGTCATTGCCGCCACCGAGGCCTGCGCCGCGCGAGCGGCCGACCGCGTCGATCTCGTCAATGAAGATGATGCAGGGCGCCGAGCGCTTGGCCTGTTCGAACATGTCGCGCACGCGGCTGGCGCCGACGCCAACGAACATTTCGACAAAGTCGGAACCGGAAATCGTGAAGAAGGGCACGCCCGCTTCACCCGCCACAGCGCGGGCCAGAAGCGTCTTGCCCGTGCCCGGAGGGCCAACGAGCAGCGCGCCTTTGGGGATCTTGCCGCCGAGACGCTGGAACTTGGATGGATCCTGCAGGAATTCGACAATCTCCTGCAACTCTTCCTTGGCCTCATCGACGCCGGCGACATCGTCGAACGTGACGCGGCCATGCTTTTCGGTCAGCAGGCGGGCGCGCGACTTGCCGAAGCTCATCGCCCCGCGTCCGCCGCCGCCCTGCATCTGGCGCATCATGAAGAAGACAAAGCCGACGATCAGCAGGATCGGCAGGATCGAGAACAGCAGCGACGCAAAATTGTTCCGGCCGCTATCGGCGTCAATCGTGAAGGGCACGTTCTCCTGGACCAGGATTCCCTGGGTTTCCATGTCGAGGCCGCGCAGCTCGCTGACCAGCGTCCGGCCATCGGTCGTCTTCACAACGATCTGCTGGTCGCCAAGTGTTGCCTCGGCCACTTCGCCGGACTCGATCAACTGGTAGATTTCGGACAATTTGGACTTGTCCGCCTGATCTGCTTCAGAGGTTCCACCCATGGCGACAGCCATGCCGATCACTAGCAGGGCGATGGCCCCCCAAATGGCGAGATTGCGCACGTTCATATCAGGTCTTTCAATCTGGAAGCTCTATTGGCTTCTAACATAGGAGCAGGTTCGCACAAAAACGACTCCTTTCCGCTTAACATGCAGCAATTGTCACGGCTGGCCCAGGAACAGGCTCCGCATCGCGCCGAGGCGCGCGTTCAGCAATGAATCCGGGCGATCCAGCCCCTCCTCGCGCGCAAGATGAACAATCGCGCCCTTCCGCGTAACCATCGCGCCACCCAATGTCGCACCCGGAAATGCGCGCTGTGACAGCAAACGATCCGTCAGCGACTGCAGATTGTCCCGGCGCGGCGGTGTCTCCCTGCCTGTCACGAACTGGATCAGGAGGCCGATTCCGCGCGCGGCACTTTCGCGCCCCAAAGGCGCCAGCGTCACAGCCAGCCCTCGCCCGCCCGACACTTCCACATGGTCGCGCAACCATCGGCCAAGGCGCATGTCTTCAATGGCGCGCAGGGCAGCCAGGTCAGACTGGCTGCGCGCAATCGCGTCATACAGGCCAGGCGTCACCGCCAGCCTTTGCCGCACCCGGACGCGCTCATAGGCGCGATTGTCATTGGTCGGGTCGTCGACCCAGATGACGCCCAGGTCCGCCAGCATGTCACGCAAGTCCGTCCGGCGGTGCGCCAGCAGCGGCCGGGCAATGCGGACACCTGCGCCTTCCGGCCAGACGGGCGACAGCGACACAGGCTGCATCCCGGCCAGCCCGTACCAGGTCGAGCCCTGCCTCGCGCGCATGAGAAAGGTTTCGGCCTGGTCGTCTGCGGTATGGCCGGTCAGCAGGGTTGCGCCACCAGCTGCGATCAGCGCCTGCGCCAGGGCCGCATGCCGTGCGCGGCGGGCCGCTGACTGGCGACTCACCGGGTCATCCCAGACCAGTGTGCGATGCTCAACGCCCAGCGCCCGGCTGATGCGCGCCACTTCTGCGGCTTCGCCAGGCGATGCCGCTCTCAGGCGATGATCGAATGTGAAGGCCAGAAGGTCGCGCTGGCGTACGCGTGCCCAGTCCTGCGCGAGGTGGAGAAGGGCGAGGGAATCACTGCCGCCTGAAACCGCAACACCCACCGGTCCATGGCTGGCTCCGCAGAGCCGGTCAAAGGCTGCCAGATGGGTCGGGTGCGTCTCTAGCTGTCGCACCCGGACTTGGTCCGTTCAACGGCCGACAGGTCACGCGTCACGCCCGATGCATTCGGATAGCGCTTTGGCAGCGTGTCGAGCGCGAGGCAGGCCTTCTCCTTGTCGCCGATCAGGCGCATCGCACGGGCGAGCTTTACGAGCGCGTCAGGCGCGCGCGCATCATTCGGAAAAGAACGGATCATCGTCGTGTAGGCAGCGCCGCTGTCAGCATAGGCCTTCTGCTGGTAAAGCGTTTCGCCGAGCCAGTAATGCGCTTCGCCTGCCTGGGGATCATTTCCGAACTTGTCGATGAATTGCCGGAACGCCTGCTCGGCGCCGGCATAGTCAAACTGGATCAGCCTGGATTTGGCAGCGGCAAACAGGGGGCCAGCTTCACCGGGAAGGTCGCTGGCCGAAATCGTGCCGAGCGAGCCGGATGGCAGGTCCAGTCCATCCTCGGACGGATTGTTCGACACTTGCGTGCCAGACGTGCGCGCACCGGATGCGCTGTTGGCAATATCGGATGCCGACGATTGCGGCGTCGGCTGGATCAACCGGGTCGGGCCGGAACTGGCCGAATTGGTCAGACCGCCCGAACGGGGCGCAGTTGCGGAACCAGCGGCATAATCACCGCTTCCCGCTGCGCCGGGATAGGAGGATTCCTGGTCAAGGGCCGGATCGGCAAAGGCGGGCTCAGTGCCGCCAAGTCGCGCCTCAAGTGCGGCCAGCGTACGGGCCTGCGCATCCATCTGGGCGCGCAACTCACCAATACTGTCTGACAGGGATTCATTGTCACGCTGCAGCGCCTGGTTTGCGTCACGGGCCTGCGACAGCTGGAATTCCATGGTCTCGACGCGACCCGTCAGGGTCATGATATCGCCGATGAGATTGTTCACCTGGACCTTCAGTTCGGCATTCTGCTGGCGCGTACTGGCCACCTGCGACGCAAGATCCGAACTCGTGACGCCTTGCGTTATCGGTGCGTTGCGTTGGGCAATCGCTGGCGAGGCCGCAAGCATGAGACAGGCGAGGGCAAGAGCCGGGGCTTTGAACATCAATGCATTTCTCCACGCAATTTCTTCAGCACAATACAAAAACAGCCGGGGCCAAAATAAGGCACCCGGCTGCAAATTGTATTCTGATCAGCAGATCAGCTTAGCTGGTCGTACCGGAAACGATTTGCGTGAAACCGTTACGGTTGAGGGCCCAGGACTGCTCGTCGCTGCCAGCAGCGATCGGGCGTTCCTTGCCGTAGGAGATCGTGTCGATCCGCGAAGGATCAACGCCGAGGCTCACCAGATAGTCCTTGACGACCGATGCGCGACGCTCGCCGAGGGCAAGGTTGTACTCGCGTGTACCGCGCTCATCGCAGTTGCCTGCAACGAGGATACGAACGGACGGGTAAGACGACAGCCAGGCAGCCTGGCGCTTCAGGATTTCCTGATCGTCGGCATCGAGGCGGTAATTGTTGAGGTCGTAATAGACGCGCTCACCCACGTTGACGCGGAAATCGTCGAGCGACCCGGCCAGCGGGCCGGTAGGCTCCACGACTTCTTCAACGACAGGCGCCGTTGGCGCTGGCGTTGTGTCGACAACTTCAACAGGTGTCGTATCTTCGACGACAGGCGCAGGCTTTGAAGCGCAGGCGCCGAGTGCAAGCAGCACGGCGGTGGCTGCGGTAAGTTTCAGTGACGTTTGCATTGCTAAGACTCCCCTGGATGTCCTTAGAGCGATATTGACGCCTTGCGGCGGGCGTTTTGTCAACGGTGTGACGACTAGCGCGGTAGAGTTTCCATTTTCTGACGGAAATCAGGCGACAATCGGGCGGTGACTTAACTGTGCGTCGTTTTGCACAAATTTCTCCTCATGTCTTCAGAAAGCATCGGCCCCGGAGGCATTCCGGGGCCATTTTACTGCTTTTATTACTGCAGAAGCGGCGACCAGGCCGGATCAGATGCATCCGTCTGTGTCTGCAGGCGCTGCTCATTGCGTCCCGACAGGTCCACCGACCAGAGCTGCGGTCCGGCACCCGGGCGTGATTCGCGGAAATAAACGATCACGCGGCCATTCGGCGACCAGTCCGGGCCCTCGTCCAGGTAGGCTTCGGTCAGCAGGCGCTCGCCTTTGCCATCCGTACCGATCACACCGATATAGAAGCGGTTGCCGGATTGTTTCGTGAAGGCAACAAGATCGCCGCGCGGGCTCCAGACAGGCGTCGAATAGCTACCCTTGCCGAACGTGATCCGGCAGGCTGAATCGCGCCCGCCCGACGGGCAGGTCCGCGGGCTGCCATCGACGTTCATGATATAGAGCTGCGGGCTGCCGCCCCGGTCGGACGTGAACACGATCGACTGTCCGTCCGGCGACATGGACGGGGACGTATCAATCGCCGGATGGTCTGTCAGGCGGCGTGATTCCCGTGTCCGCAGGTTCATGATGTAGATGTCGGAATTGCCGCGCTGGGCCTGGGTCATCAGCACGCTCTGGCCATCGCGGGAAAAGCGCGGCGCAAAGGTCATGCCGGGGAAATTGCCGAGCAATTCCTGGCGGCCGGTCTCGATATTGAAGAGATAGACGCGCGGCTTGCCACCCTCATAAGACATATAGGTGATTTCCTGTGCCGACGGCGAGAAGCGCGGTGTCAGCACCGTATTGCGGCCGGGCGTCAGGTATTGCTGGTTGGCCCCGTCACTGTCCATGATGGCCAGGCGCTTCACGCGGGCGAGCTTCGGGCCCGTCTCGGCAATGTAGACGATCCGCGTATCGAAATACGGGTCTTCGCCGGTGAGGCGCTGGTAGATCGAGTCGGCAATCTTGTGCGCAATGCGGCGCCAATTGTCCGGGGTCGTCGTCAGGCGGCGGCCCGGCTGGCCATTGATGCGCATGACCTCGCCGGCATAAACGTCCCAAAGGCGGAACGACACGGCGATCTTTCCGTCCGGAAGCTCCTCATACGCACCGACGACCAGTCCGTCCGTATTGATGATCTTCCAGTCGGCAAAGCGTGGCTGGACGTCCAGCGACAGGTCTTTCTGGATGAAGGAGGCCGGGTTCTGCATTTCAAACAGGCCGGTCGAGGCCAGGTCAGCGCGCACGACGTCGCTGATCTGCCTGGCCATGGCGGCGTCGGTGCCGGAAATCTGGAAATCCGGTATCGCCAGCGGCGTCGGGGTGAAATTGCCATCGGTGACCCGCACCTGCAGCTGGGCCGCAGACGGCAGGGCAATACTCGTGGCCAGCAGGAACGCTGTTACCAGCGCCATCAGGATACGTTTCATGCGATAATCTCCTTGAAACTTTGAGGGACGGTCAATTTTCCGGCCCGATTGTCACGTCGATTTCCTGCCACTGGTCGTAATCGTCTGCAGGCAAGTTGTATGGCGCGCACTTGCGCACTGCGCGCAGGGCAAGGTCAACCGGAATACCCGACCGGCCAATGGGCCGCGACTTGGGCGCAATCAGTTCAGCCGAATTGGTCAGGCTGCCATCGCGGGCCAGCTTCAGCCTTATGACGACATTGATCTGGTCTTCCTTGGGCAGGTCGTCGACGCCGTTCCAGCAATAGCCGATCTGACGGCGAACTGCCGCCTGCAGCGACGCCGTGTTGCCTGTCCGGTCGCCCGCGCCCTTGCGCGGCTGCTGGGCATCGGCCAGGACCGGCTTCTCGATGCGCGGCGGCTCCTGCGCCGGCGGGGCCTTGCGCTCGTTCTGGGCCTTGGTCTTCAGGACATCTTCGAAATCATTGAGGAAATCGAGTTCATCGGACGCGGTCCTGGGTTTTGTCTTCTCGACCAGCTTTTCTTCCTTCTTCGGCTCCGGCTTTTTCTTTTCCGGCTCCGGGGCAGGCTCGGGTTCGGGCTCAGGCTCGGCCTTCTCGTCCTCAACAACGATATCATCCTCGCTCGGTTCCTCGGCGCGGGTGTCATTGGCGTCGACCTCATCGGCCGTCAGGTCCTTGAGGTCGTCAGGTTCAGCCTCTTCTTCAGGCGCTTCTTCAGGAACCGGCTCGGCTTCAGGATCGATCTCGGCCTTCGGGATCGCGGACACATTCGTCACAAGCCCGATATCGAGAAACTCGATCGGCACATCAATCACCGCCGCACATTCCGGCAGGCGCATCAGGATATCGACCGGGCCCAGGCCCGGCTCGTCACGCTCAAGTTTCTCGATGGCCTTGTCACATTCCGACTTCGGGCTGGGCCACGACATGACCGCCAGCGCGAGCACGCTCGCGTGGAGGACAGTCGAAATGGTGAAACCGCGAAGCATGGGTGTGGAAAGGCCCCGCTATTTCTTCTGTTCGGTCACGAAGGCGAGGCGGGTATAGCCCGCGGCGCGCACTTCGGACGTCACTTCCATGATCCGGCCATAGGGAACGGTTTCATCGGCGCGCAGGTACATCTGCTGCTCGTAGCCCTCGCCGATGATCGCCGCGAGCTTGGCGCCGAGATCGTCGACAGTCACTTCCGTATTCTGAATAAAGATCGTCCCGTCCGCCTTCACCGTGATCGCCAGCGGCGCATCGTTCGGCTCGGTCTTGATCGGGCCCGACCGCGTCTTCGGCAGGGCAACATCCTCGCCGCGCACCAGCAGCGGCGCCGTGATCATGAACACGATCAGCAGCACGAGCATGACGTCGACAAACGGCGTGACGTTGATTTCGGCGTTCAGCGCCTGGCGCCCGCGCCGTCCGCCCTTGCCGCCGGATCCCAGGATCAATCCCATGGCCTAGTCCCTCGTTGCGTCGGAGGCGCGGCGCGACAGGCGCACCAGGACATCCTGGGAAAATGTATCAAGCTGGTCGCCGAACTTGGTCAGGTCGCCCGTGAACTTGTTGTAGAAGATGACGGCCGGGATGGCCGCGACCAGGCCCATGCCGGTCGCGAACAGGGCTTCGGCGATCGGGCCGGCCACTGTGCCGAGGCTGGTATCCTGCTGGGCGGCAATATTGAGGAAGGCGTTCATGATGCCCCACACCGTCCCGAACAGTCCGATGAACGGAGACGCCGAACCGATTGTTGCAAGTATGCCCAGCCCGCCGCCGGCCTTGCTGATCTCGCGGTCGACTGCGGCGCGCATGGATCGCTCCGCGCGGCTGACAATGGCGGCCGCTTCAGCCGGCGCAGGCACGCCGCGCTTGGCGTCCGACCATTCGCGCGCCGCCGAGGCGAACACGCGGCTCGCCGCATCACCGGCCACCTGGCCAGGGCGCATGTCGAAATCTTCGGTGCGCCCGCTCCAGAATGCCTCTTCGAATTTCTTTGCCTTCTTGCGGGCACTGCCGAGCGAGAATGTCTTCTCGGCAATCACCATCCACGACCAGACTGACGCGACCAACAGGGACAGAAGCACCAGTTTGACGATCGGGTCGGCGTCGAAGATCAGTGACATCAAAGAAAAATCAGTATGGCTGGCCGCCGTGCCAATCGCTTCGGATTCCATGAAATTCCCTGCTCCTTGAAGTCTGCGCACGCCGAGCGCACTGCAAATGAGTTTGTGCCGTCGGCGCGCAGCCTCGGCTTCCGCCCCTGTTTCACCGCCAAATCTGGCGGAAACACGGCAGGCACACGAGATTCCGCAGCTGGTTAACCGATAGGGGTGTTTGGTTAAGGATTTGTGGGCAGACCGTATCGCGCTGCACTGCAGCAATGACGCCTAAAGTATGGGGGCGGCCAGTCTGAGTATATTTTCCGTCATCCGCCGCCAGTTTGGCCGCGCCGCCCATTCATCCGCATCAATATGGGTGCATCGGACCAGATACCGGTCCCGCAGTTCATCCATAAGGCGCGTGACGTCCCGGTCATAGGCAATCAGTGTCAGTTCGAGGTTCAGGTAAAAGCTGCGCGTGTCCATGTTCACCGTGCCGAGCATGGAAACCGTATCGTCGACCAGCACGCACTTCGTGTGCAGCAGGCCATCGGCGTAGCGCGCGATACCGATACCGGCCTCCAGCAGTTCCTCGAACACCGATTCGCTGGCAAACTGGGCCATGCGGGAATCGATCTTTTCCGGCACGATCACGTCCACGGCAACGCCGCGCTTGCATGCTGCCTTCAGGGCCAGTGTCAGCGTTTCGTCCGGAATGAAATAGGGCGTGATGATCGAGACGCGCCTCTGTGCGGCGAAGATGGCCGAGACCACCCATTCATGAATGGGGCTGTCATGCGTTTCCGGCCCGGACGGCAGCAATTGCAGGGATACATTGCCAGCAGGCGGCGTATCCGGACGATCCGTCGGCAGGTCTCGCAGGGCCTCCCTGTCAACGTCCAGCCCGACGCAATCGAAAATGTAGTCGGCGTTGAACACGCAGCCAAGCGAGTCGACGATGCGCCCCTCCAGACGGAACATCGTGTCGACCCATTCGCCGACTGAACGTTCTTGCTTGAAGAATTTCGGGTCAACGAGGTTGAAGCTGCCAATATAGCCAATCGCCTGGTCAATCGCGATCAGCTTGCGATGGTTGCGCAGGTCAGACCGCTGGGACAGCGACTTGATCAAACCCACCGGCAGCGACTCCTCCACATCCACACCTGCAGTCCGCAGGCGCTGCAGCCAGCTTGACCGGAACAGGGCCTTGCTGCCGAAACTGTCGGCCAGCAGGTTGCAGTCGACACCGCGCCTGGCCGCGCGCGCCAGCGCTTCCATCACGGCCACGACACGGCCCTCCGGCTCGACGATGTAAAATTCGAGGAAGCAGGTCTTCGTCGCCGCATCGATATCGGCAACGATGCGGTCCAGAATCTCGCCCGCATCTTCCAGCAGTTCCAGACTGTTATCGTGAGTCACGGGAAAGCCGGGATGGGTGGCCACGCTCTGGCTCAGCGCACGTATCGTGGGCGAGGCATCCAGCGTCACGTCCATCAGCGGGTCTTCCTCGACACCATAACGGCGCTGGTAGAATTGCCGGATACGGTTGCCCTGGCTGAGGCGTTTGCGCCCCATCCTGTGATCGCCGAACAGGAAATAGAAGAAGATGCCTATATAAGGCAGGGAGAAGAGAATGATGATCCATGCCAGCGTCGTGCTGACAGCCAGCTTGCGGTAAAGCAGGCGAACGGTCAGCGCGATCGCGATCAGGATATGGAGGACAAAGGCAAGTGAACTTGGAAGCAAAACCGTCCCCTTCAACGCTACGGACCGAACGCAGGATGGAACCGCGCGTTCCCGCCGCCGTATGAGCCGCATGGCCCACTCTCTTCAGATCATGACCTGGAATATCCAGGCTGCGATCGGCACGACCAGATATTCACAATACGTGACGCGGGCCCATCATCAGGTCTTCAATACCAGTGCCAAGCGCTCCACGCTGGAAAAAATCGCGGAAATCGTCAGCACGCATGATGTGGTCTGCCTGCAGGAGGTCGATCTGGGCGGGCGCCGCTCCGGTTTCGCCTGCCAGGCCGAGCAGATCGCGACCCTGTCTGGTCACACGCATGTCGCAGTCCAGCGCAACCGGACCATTCCCGGCATTTCCCTGCACGGGAACGCAATCCTCAGCCGGTACGCCCTGTCTGATATCCATGATTTCAAGCTTCCCGGACGGGTAAAGGGACGCGGCTGCCTGATCGCCAATGTGCAGGTGGGACAGGGCATCTCGGTGGCGAACCTGCATCTCAGCCTCGGCCGCAATGACCAGGCCCTGCAGCTGGAGGCCGTCGCCGGCCACCTGCCCAGACAGCACCCTTTCCTGGTGGTCGGAGACTTCAACTGTACGAACAGTTCCACTCATCTCGAGGCTTTCGCCGAGGCCAACAAGGCCAGAATTGCCAATCATCCCCTCCTGCCGACCTATCCGTCCTGGCGCCCCCAGAAGGATCTCGACCATATCGTCCACTCCGACAGTATCAGCATAGATCAGAGGCATTGCCTGGCCCACCAGCTGTCCGATCACCTGCCCGTCTCGGCTGAAATCAGCTTCTGACAGCAAAGCGGGGCCCCGATGGAGGTCCCGCCCGTGCGTCGCTGTCATGGCGCGTCAGTCGAGAGATGAAATCTCGTCGCGGGCCGCGCTCAGGATCGCAACGATCCGGCGGTGGCGCGCCTCGTCGGCTACGCTGTGGCGCGCGGATGTGACGACGGCATGCCTGAGGCGATGCATCGCGGTGCGTACATCCGCCGGGTCAACGTCCTCTTCGGCTCGCATCAGGTCGGCAAGGCGCGCATGGATCGCCTCCACCGTCGCCGCCTCGCGCATCAGTTCCTCTGTTCCCTCGGCAGTGATGTGAAAGGTCTTCTTGCCGTCCTCGGTGCGGACTTCGGCGAGGGCCAGGTCCTGGATGATTTCCAGTGCCGGATACATCACGCCGGGGCTCGGCTTGTACGTGCCGCCGGTGCGCGTCTCGATCTCCCGGATCAGGTCATAGCCGTGACGCGGCGTTTCGCTGATCAGGCTGAGAATCAGGAGGCGAAGGTCGCCATGGCCCAGCGGCCTGCCACCCCGGCGGCCACCCCGTCCATGACGGTGCCCCCCGCCCATGCCCATTTTCATATGCCAGCGCTCGCGCCGGCCGTGCCTGTTATGTCCGTGCATGAAGTCTCCTTTTCCCTGGCGCCTGCGGCAGCCGAACGTGTTGTCCCTGTCTGGTATCCCGCCCGGGAGAGGGTCCCGGTTCCGGGCTGATTGACTATTCATTGATACTTCTTTTAGATATATCGAAATAAAAGATAGTTTTCGATATATCTAAATGCAAGTCCCAAGCATGAGAATTCCGGCGCGCATACGGTCCCGCCGCGCTCGAAATCAACAATTACATACTGATTACAAGACTCTAAGGCCGCCAGACAAAGGCTTCCAGATGCTCCGCCACCTCACGGATAGGCCGCCTCAGCCGCCCGTCCGCATGGATCATCACCGCCGTGATCTCCGCCTCTGCCACGACCTGGCCATCGCGCAGGCAGGCCTGCTCGAACCGGATACGCGGCCCGTCCATACCCAGGTAGCGCGTGCGCACATGCAGCAGGTCATCCACCTTGGCCGGGCGCTTGTAAGCCACATTCACGTTGGTCAGCGTGAACGCTGCCGGGTCTGGCCGGTCAAGCAATGACTGGTGCGAAATCCCGGCATCGCGCAAATGGTCCGACCGTCCGCGCTCGAAGAAGCGCAGGTAATTGGCGTGATACACCATGCCGGTGAAATCAGTGTCCTCGTAATAGACACGCACCGTGATCCAGTGCTGGCGCTGCGGGTCAAAATTCCGGTCGTCGAGGGTCGGCTGGGTCATGTAATCCGCGTTAGCAGATCACCCCTGATCCGTCATCTCCAATGGCGCGGTCTGGTAGCCGAGTTCCTCTGCACGGGTCTTGATTCGCGTCAGCGTGCCGGCACTGAGCGTCTTTTCCCGCGCCAGTATCCAGAGATACTTGCCGCCCGGATCCCCCACAAGCACAGCCGAATAGTCCGGCTCCAGGTGCAGGATCCAGTAATCGCCCCAGGCAAAGGGCACCCATGAGGGCGCGAACTTCACCTTCAGGCGCGCATTGCCGGACTGTTCCATCACCCGCGCCACGCCTTTGGCTATCTCCACCGGACCATCCACACTGCCCTCGTGGCAGGTATTGATCACGTCGATCCGGCCATCATCGCGCGGCGCATACTCGGCCGTCACGCCCGCGCAATTGGTCTCGAAGCGGTTGGGATAGCGGGCAATCTCATACCAGAGGCCTGCATAGCGCTGCAGGTCTACCTGCGGCACGGTGGGCGGCGCGGTCTTCTGCGCGCGATAGTCCGGCTGGCTGGAACAGGCTGACAACGCGGCGGCCGCCAGCAAGGCAATCAGGCCAAGAGGTTTCATCAAGATATTCTCCTTCGCTCTCATACGCGCGGAACCGCCTTCCGGTTTCAACCCTTTCTGGTCACGCGCGGCCGGTCGTGCGAAGCAGGATGACCAACCCGCCCTTTGAGACGCGCACAATGCCCTCCTCCCGCCCCATGCTTACCTCCATCCTGCGCGGCCTGCGCGGACGTTGTCCGGCCTGCGGCCAGGGACGCGTATTTGACGGTTTCCTCAAACAGGCGCCCGTCTGTTCCCATTGCGGCGAGCCCATTGGCCAGATCCGCGCCGAGGATGGCCCGCCCTGGTTCACGGTGCTGATCCTCGGACCGGTCCTGGCACCGATCACCTTCCTCGTCTCGATGAATGAATCCGGGCCGCTCTGGCTGTCGCTGCCCGCTCTCGGAACGGGCGCTGTCGGCGCAGTCCTGCTCCTGCTGCCACGTGTCAAAGGCGCCTTCATCGGCCTCCTCTGGCGAATGCAACAGGGCGCCTGAGCCTTACTTCTCCCCGAACAACCCGCTCTGATGCCCGCCCGGCACCGGTAATCCCAGCCGCTCATAGGCGAGCGGCGCCGCCGTCCGTCCGCGCGGGGTGCGGGCAACATAGCCCTTCTGCATCAGGTAGGGCTCGATCACGTCTTCCACCGCATCGCGCGCCTCTGACAGGGCGGCCGCCAGCGTCTCGACGCCCACCGGCCCACCCGCATAGGTGTGCACCAGGGCATGCAGGTAGCGCCGGTCGAGTGCATCCAGCCCGTCGCCGTCAATCTCCAGCCGTTTCAACGCGCGCCCGGCGGCCGCTGCATCAATCTTTGCGCCCTCCGCCTCGGCAAAGTCGCGCACCCGGCGCAAAAGGCGCAGCGCAATGCGCGGCGTGCCCCGCGCCCGCCCGGCAATCTCCACCGCGCCGTCTTCGGTAATCGCCGCGCCCAGCTTGCGCGCCGCCGCCATCACGATGCGCGCCAGCTCCTCCGGCTCATAGAATTCCAGCCTGAGCGGAATGCCGAACCGGTCGCGCAGCGGCGTCGCCAGGAGGCCCGCCCGCGTCGTCGCACCGACCAGCGTGAAGGGCGACAGGTCCAGCCGCACAGAGCGCGCCGACGGCCCCTCCCCGATCACGATATCGAGGGCATAATCCTCCATGGCCGGATAGAGGATTTCCTCCACAATGGCCGGCAGGCGGTGAATCTCGTCAATGAACAGGACATCATTGGGCTCAAGGTTTGTCAGGATCGCTGCGAGGTCGCCCGCCTTGGCGATCACCGGCCCGGACGTGGCCCGGAAGCCGACGCCCATTTCCCGCGCCAGGATCTGCGCCAGCGTTGTCTTGCCGAGGCCGGGTGGGCCAAACAGAAGAACATGGTCCAGCGCCTCGCTGCGCCCGCGCGCCGCCTCGACATAGACTTTCAGGTTCGACTTCGCCTTGCGCTGGCCGACATAGTCGTCAAACGTCTGCGGCCGCAGCGCCCGGTCCAGCGCATCGCCGCCCTGTGCATTGGGATCGGACAATTCCCCCTCGCGACTCACCGGCTCAGCTCCTTCAGCGCCGCCTTGACCAGCGGGCCGACATCCGTGTCAGGCACTGTGGACGCCGCAGCGGCCACCGCCCTTGCCGCATCGCCCTGGCTGTAGCCAAGGTTTACCAAGGCCGAGATCGCCTCTGAACGCGGGCCCGTCGTGGCGGCGGCAGGCGCACTCGCCATGCCCGCCGCGCTCGCCGCATCGAAGCGTCCGAACCGGCCCATCGGCGGCGCCTTGCCGGACAGATCCAGCACGATCCGCTCCGCCAGTTTCTTGCCGACGCCCTTGGCCCGCTCCAGCACCCGCGCATCACCGAGCGCAATCGCATCCATGATCTCGGCCGGCGTCAGTGCATCCAGTATCGCCATCGCCGCCTTGCCCGCCACGCCATGCACATCCTGCAGGCGCACGAACCAGGCCCGTTCCTCGTCCGTGCCGAAGGCATAGAGCGTGATCGCCGCCTCGCTCACCTTGGTCTCGACATGCAGCACGGCCTGCTCGCCCGCATGCACACGGGCCAGCAGCCGCGTACCCGCCTGGCAGACATAGCCGACGCCATTCACGTCGATCAGCACATGATCGAGGCCCATGGCCGCAATCGTGCCGGTGAGGCGTCCGATAATCATGCCGCGCCCCGTTTCAGCTCCAGCGGCAAATGGTGCGCCGCGCAGATGGCGCAGGCCAGCGCATCGGCGGCGTCCGCCTTCATCTGTCCGGCGCGGGGCAACAGGCGCTGCACCATGAACATGACCTGCGTCTTGTCTGCGGTGCCGGTGCCGACAACGGCCAGCTTGATCTTGCGCGGGGCAAATTCCGCCACAGGCAGGCCGCCCAGCGACAGCGCCGCCATGGCCGCGCCCCGCGCCTGACCCAGCTTCAGCGCCGAACGCGGATTGGCGTTGACCAGCGTTTCCTCAATCCCCGCCGCATGCGGGGCGTGCTCGCGGGCGATCTCGGCCACCGCCGAGAAGATGCCGGCCAGTCGCGCGGCCATCTCCAGATCGGGGTCCACAGAGATCACGCCATGCGCCACATGCGCGAGGCGCGCGCCGGTCTGCTCCACCACGCCCCAGCCGGTATGGCGGAGGCCCGGATCGATGCCGAGAATACGAATCGGGATGCTCATGCCCGCCACCCTAACAGCGGGGATGGTTAAAGACAGCTTGCGGTTTCACTTTTTGTTCGCATTCAATGACGTCTGACTGCCATATCACGGTCATTCTCCGCTGCTAGCCAGGCAAAAAGAGGGATTCAGGAATGAGCCAGTCTTCAAGAAATGCCCGTTTCTGGGACCGCGCAGCCCGCAAATATTCAGCCGATCCGATAGCCGACGAGGCTGGCTATGAACGGTCGCTGGCGCGGACCGCCGAGTTCATGCAAGCCGCCGACCAGGTTTTCGAATTCGGCTGCGGCACGGGCACAACGGCGCTGAAACTCGCGCCACATTGCGCTCATCTTCTGGCAACCGATATCTCGCCTGAAATGATCGCCATAGCACAGGAAAAGGCAGTGGCCCAAGGCGCGCCCAATGTCGCTTTCGAGGTGGGGCTGATCAATGATGAGCGCTGGCGTCACAATAGCTTCGACCTGGCCCTCGGCTTCAATATCCTCCACCTGCTCGATCAGCGGCAGGCGGCCCTCGCAGCGCTTCACGGCCTCCTGAAGCCCGGCGGTCTCTTCATTTCCAAGACGCCTTGCCTTTCGGAGATGAGCTTTGCCATCCACCTCGCCCTGCCGCTGATGAAGGCAATCGGGAAGGCGCCGCATGTCGATACGTTTTCCGAAGCCACCCTGACCGGTGAGATTGGGCAGGCCGGTTTTGACATCATCGCCTGTGAACGCCATGGCACGCGCGGCAAGGATATTCGCGCCTTCATCATCGCCCGGAAGCGATAGACGCGAAAGTCCAGATGCGCTCGAAAGCCTATTCCTCGAAGCGCGGCACTAGAACCTGGTCGATCACATGGATGACGCCATTGGCCGCTTCGATATCGCCGATCGTCACGGTAGCCGTGTTGACCATCAGGGCGGTGCCGGTGCCGTCAACCAGCATGTCCTTGTTGTTGAGCGAGGCCATGGCCTCGGACTTGCCGGCCAGCTGTGACGAGCTGAGCTTGCCCGGAAGGACATGATAGCTCAGCACCGTGACCAGCTTGTCCTTGTTCTCAGGCTTCATCAGGTCTTCCAGCAGGGCCGGGTCCATTGCGGCGAAGGCTTCGTTCGTGGGCGCAAACAGCGTGTAGGTGCCGGGGCCCGACAGCGTTTCGGTCAGGTCCCCAGCGCCGATGGCCGAGACAAGCGTTGAGAAATCCGGGCTTGAGCCCAGCACGTCGACCAGCGTCGGCAAGGCGACAGGCTCGGTCGGCATGGCAGCCGTCTCGCCTGGGGCGGGCTCAATTGCATCAGCAGGCGGCGCGACAGGCGCCTCAGGGGCCGTTGCGGTCTCGTCGGAACAGGCTGCGAGCAGCAGGACGCTGGCGGCAACCGACAACATCATCAGGGATTTCAACATGTATTCCTCGTGGCGGGACTGGCGCGACGCTTCGAAGGATCGCTTGGTTAAGGGAACCCGCTCCCGTCAGGGATACAGGCGTTATGGTAACGCCGCCCGGACCAGAAATGTTCCGCGCCGCCCTGCTCAGCTCATCCACTTCAATACGCGCGGCTCGATCGGGTTCGCGAATTCACGCCCCTCGGTGCGGGCTTCGGTCCATTCGCGCTTCAGGCGCTGGTACCATTTGGCCTGCACGTCGATATCCTCGATCCACAGCATCGCCTTCTGGTGCGCCATGCCCTGATTCTGCAGGTCCACCATGTCGCCATCCTGGCGCAGGAACTTGCGGCCCGCCGGTTTCGCGATGGGCACGGCCAGGCTCAGCAAGGGCGCGCCGGTCCACCAGGTGAACTGGGTGATGCGCGTGCGCTTTGGCCCTTCCGGCGTCAGGCAGGTCAGCGTCAGCAGGCGCGCTGTCGCGTTCGAAACGATTTCCCAGCGAAAGCCCGGCAGCTGGAATACAATCTCGGTTTCCACCTTGCCGCCGAACACCCAGCGATAAAGCAATGAGTTCGACGAGGGCTGATGGCGTGCGATCGCCCAGCCGCGTTCGGCCGGCACAAACTGCTTCTCTTTCAGCTTCAGGCCCGCCGAGGGCGGACGCCACCACCATTGATTATGCACGAAAGGCACATGCGCCGGGTCCATCAGGCCAACGACCGCATCATCCATATGGGCATCGAACACGTCGTGGATGACGAAACCCGGCCTGTCCGGCAGCGGGCCGAAATCCGGCGGCGGCACGGCGGGGGGCGCCTCACTGCGCGGATTGTGCGCGATATAGACGTAGGCCGCGCCATGGGCCTCGTGCACCGGATAGCGGCGCACCTTCACCTTTGAAGGATCATAGGCGCTGTCCTCGGTCAGGCTCGGCATCAGCCTGCAGCCGCCATCCGTGCCAAAGCGCCAGCCATGATAGGGGCATTGCAGCGTCCATTCGCCATCGGTCTCCAGCTGCTTGCCGGCCGATAGCGGGACCAGCCTGTGCGGGCAGATATCGCGCAGTGCGAAAGCCTCGCCCGCCGGCGTGCGCCCCACCACGACCGGTTCGCCCAGCAACATCACGCGCTGCTGCCTGCCAGCCTTGAGCGCGGACGATGGCGCGGCGAGATACCAGCAATCGGTGAGAAAGCCGTCTTCGGTGAGGCCGCTGCGGGCGGGGCTGTGCTGGCTGTCGGGCATTGGCAGGAACCGTGGATGCAATCGGACATGTGGTACTGCATTTTGCCGGGCACAACCAGCCTGCAGCCGCGACGGGCGCAGCCCCTGCCATTGCCAGAACGGCTTTGCGCAATAAAGTGGCCGGTTCAATTGCAGTATCAGGGGACTGGCATGGCTGAAGCGGGTACGAACAAGGGATTTCTGGGCTGGATCGAGAAGACAGGCAATCGCCTGCCGGACCCGGTTTTCCTGTTTTTCTACCTGATTATCGGCCTGATGGTGATTTCGCAGATATGCGTCTGGGCAGGCGTGGCCGCCCTGCACCCGACGCAGCTGACCGAACAGGGCACGGCGCTGGTGATCGAATCAGCCAGCCTGTTCTCGGCGGACAATATCCAGCGCCTGTGGGTGGACATGCCGGCAACGTTCACACACTTCCATCCGCTCGGCTATGTGCTGGTCGTGATGCTGGGCGCGGGTGTGGCGGAACGCTCCGGACTGTTTTCCAGCGCGATCCGGGCCGCAGTGCGCGGCGCACCGACATTCCTGCTGACACCGATGGTGGCGCTGGTGGCCATGCTGTCGAACCATGCCGCCGATGCAGGTTACGTGGTGATGATCCCGCTGGCGGCCATTCTGTTCGCGTCGGCCGGTCGCCATCCGCTGGCCGGGATTGCCGCCGCCTTTGCAGGCGTTTCCGGCGGGTTTTCGGCGAACATCTCGCCGGGCCAGCTCGATGCGCTGCTGTTCGGAATCACCGAGGCGGCCTATGGCGCCAGCGGTATTGATGCCGGCTGGACCATGAACATTGCCGGCAACACGTATTTCATCATCGCGCTGCTGGTCATCTACCTGCCTGTGATCTGGTATGTGACCGACCGGATCATCGAACCACGGCTTGGCAAATGGACGCCTGCGCCGGGCGCTGCAGTGGCGGCAGGTGGTGAAGACAAGCCGCTGACACCGGAGCAGAAAAAGGGCCTGCGCTGGGCCGGAATCGCCCTGCTGGGCGTGTGCGCCCTGTGGGCATTCATGACACTGGGGCCGGGCACGCCGCTGCTGGCGGACGGGCCGGGCACCGAGGGCGACCCCTGGTACCAGAAGGCCGGGCCATTCTTCCGCTCGCTGGTGGCGGGTTTCCTCGTCCTCTTCCTGGCTGCAGGCTGGGCCTATGGTGCGGCGGCGAACACGATCAACAACCACCGCGACTTGGTTGCGATGATGGCCGAGGCGATGAAGGACATGGGCTATTACCTCGTGCTCGCCTTTGCGGCGGCGCATTTCGTGGCGATGTTCGGCTGGTCGAACCTCGGCCTGATCTCGGCCGTGCACGGCGCCGATGCGATCCAGAACAGCGGCCTGCCGCTGCCGGTTGTGCTGGGCCTGATCGTGCTCTTCTCGGCGGCGCTGAACCTGTTTGTCGGCTCGGCGAGCGCGAAATGGGCGCTGCTGGCACCGGTTCTGGTGCCGATGCTCATGCTGCTGGGGATCAGCCCGGAAGGCGCAACGGCGGCCTACCGTGTGGGTGACGGGGCGACGAACATCATCACGCCGCTAATGGTGTATTTCCCGCTGATCCTGGTCTTCGCTCAGCGCTGGCAGAAGGATTTCGGCCTTGGCAGCCTGACGGCGATGATGATCCCCTATTCCATATGGATGCTGCTCACGGGCATCGCCCTGATGATGGCCTGGATCTTCCTCGGTATCGACCTTGGCCCCGGCGCGCCGGTGCACATAGACCTGCCCGCTGCAGGGGGCTGAGGCGCTTAACCTGCCGGTTCAACGGTGACGGTGAAGGTCCAGACCGCATCCGGCCCGGAACTGTCAGGGGCTTCAAGCTCCCAGGGACGCCCCTCGATGAGGCGTACCGTGCCGGTGCCGGGCTGTGTGGCCTTCAGGTCAAAGGCCATGAAATGATGGCCGCCGGTCACGCCCGGCTGGTTCTGGAAGTCCGGATCCGTCGGGCGGGTGGCTTCGCCGACATGCTCCAGGAAACCCGGCAGCTGGTCGATCTGCCAGACATATCCGGCCGTCGGGATGCTTTCCAGCTCGATACGGATCACCTGCCCGACCTGTATCACGGCCTCCCCGCCATTCTGCTCAGCCCCGGCCTCGATCATGCCCTCGGGCAGCGACGGGACAGTGCCTTCTGGCGCGGGTGTGCAGGCGGCCATCAGTGTTGCCGCGAGCGCGAGGGATACAAGGGGGCGCAGCATGCTGTGGTCTCCGTCATATGTGTCATTGATGTCAGTTCCGGATCGCGCCTTCGAAGGTCACCGAAGCGCCGCCAGCGAGGAAATAGGCCGCCCAGAATTCGCGCAGGCGGGCATCGAGTTCCGGATCGAGCGGCGGACGGCCCGGATTGTGCGAGCGGCCAAAGCCCACGATCCGCACGTCAGCGCCCTGCACGGCGGGCACGTAGCGGTACTTTTCGGCCAGTGCCATGGCGGCGTCCGGCTCGGCGGAGCGGAAGTCACTCCACGGCACAGCCTGGCTGTTCTCCAGCATGTCTGAGAAGATATAGACATGATTGAACGGCTGGCCGCCGGGAGGCGCCTGCGTCCACTGTGCGATGGTCGACATGATCGCCGAATGGTCGGCCGAGGACGAGCCCTGCACGGCTGGCGCCAGCGTCTGCGCCAGGCTGGACATGAACTGGCGCTCGTCGGCGAGCGCTTTCATGCTGCTGCAGCCGCCCACCATGGAATCGAGCGCGCCCTGTCCTTGCGGGCATCCGGGCTTGCAGGCATTTATCAGGCGGCTCGACCGGGTATAGTGTTCGCTGATCGTGGCCAGCACGATCCGGTCGCCGGGCCCGAGACGGTCGACCACCGTGCCGATGCTCTCGGTAATGACCGCCCGGTCCGTGTCGTCATAGGGCGTGGTCTGGTCGATCAGAAACAGCGATGAGGTCTCGCCAAAGGCGCAATAGCCGGCTGCCTGCGCGCCCGGTTCGCTGCCCGACGAACCGGAACAGCCCGTCAGGACAAGCGCGACTGCCAGCAATGCCCGCTTCATTCAGGCACCAAGCCGGCGCATCTGGTTGGCGAAGCGGCGCTTTTCGACCGCTTCCTCGTCGGCGCGCTTGGCGCGCATCTGCGCTGCCTGCTTTTCCAGTTTGCGTTTCTGGCGATCGACCTTTTCGAAATCGGGATGCTGGTCGTGGCAGAAATAGGCGGCAGAGACGCCGACGGCGACGACCGCCAGGTTGATCAGCATGAATATCCAGCCATCCAGTCCCAGCCCGGCCTTGAGCGCAATGATCGCAGCGCCGCCGAATTGCTGGCTCTCCAGCGCCTGGCCGAAGCCCATTTCGGGCTGGGTGATGAAGGCAAGATAGCCCTGCCGCAGAATGGATACGCCATAGGCCAGCCCGATGACCAGTGCCACGACGAGCGCGATCTGCGCCGCCTCGCCCCACCAGTTCTTGCGCCGTGCATTATAGCCGAACCGGCACATCAGCATGCCCATCCTGTGAGCCAGCGTGACAAGAAGGCCGCCCACGAGGAACGAGACAAGCAGGGCGACCGCCGGGCTTTCCTGGAAGAACAATTCGAAGCTGAACCGGTTGATCGGCACTTCGGCAACGGCCAGCGCAAACATGAAGGGCCAGTAGAACCATGCGGATGAATAGCGCGGCTGGCGCTGTTCGGAGGCCTGGATGTCGTCCCAGACCTCATTCGTGTTCTCAAGCTGGGCGCGCAAACTGTCGAGCCGCGGGCTCCAGCGGGTGTCGACCGCCTCCATCCGGCGTGCGAACTGGCGCTCCAGCACATCGGCTTCACTCTTCGCAGACGCGGGAATGTCTGGAAGGGTTTCGTCATCGGGAATGGGCGTGGGTGTCAGGCTTGACTGGCCCGGAACAACTTGAAGGGAGGACGGCGGACGGCCCGTGGTGTCACTGCTCATCTGACAAATATTCCCAAGCTTTTCGACCCGCCTTCACCTGCGCCACAAACATGTTTGCGGGAACCATGTGGCAGCTTCAAGGCGAAATGCCAGCGACGGCTGCGATGCATGTCGCGACGACGGTTCCGGCATGCCGCCCAAGCCCACTTCCCGTGCACGCCAAGCGCCGCTATATGCGCCCCATGACCCCACGCGACAAAATCCGTAATTTTTCGATCATTGCCCATATCGACCATGGCAAGTCGACCCTTGCCGACCGCCTGATCCAGGCCTGCGGCGGACTGACCGACCGTGAAATGAGCGCCCAGGTGCTCGACACGATGGATATCGAAAAGGAACGCGGCATCACGATCAAGGCGCAGACCGTGCGCCTGTCCTATACGGCGCAGGATGGCGAGACCTATGAGCTGAACCTCATGGACACGCCCGGCCATGTCGACTTTGCCTATGAAGTCAGCCGCTGCCTTGCCGCCTGCGAAGGCTCGCTGCTGATCGTCGACGCCTCACAGGGTGTCGAGGCCCAGACGCTGGCCAACGTCTATCAGGCCATCGACCAGAACCACGAGATCGTCCCCGTCCTCAACAAGGTCGACCTGCCTGCCGCTGACGTCCAGCGCGTCAAGGACCAGATCGAGGATGTCATCGGCCTCGATGCCTCCGACGCGGTCGAGACCTCGGCAAAGACCGGCCTTGGCATTCCCGACGTGCTCGAAGCCATCGTCAAGCGCCTGCCGCCGCCCCGCGACGGCGACGCCTCCAAACCGCTCAAGGCCGCCCTCGTCGATGCCTATTATGACCCCTATCTCGGCGTCGTCGTCATCGTGCGCGTGCATGACGGCGTGCTAAAGCCGAAACAATCCATCCGCATGATGCGCACAGGCGGCGTCTATGAGATCGACAAGATCGGCACATTCAATCCGAAACTCACCGAAACCGATGCGCTCGGCCCCGGCGAAGTCGGCTATTTCGTCGCCTCGATCAAGGAAGTCGGCGAAACCGCTGTCGGTGACACGATCACCGAAGACAAGCGCCCCTGCGACAAGGCCCTTCCTGGCTACAAGGAAGTCCAGCCGGTCGTCTTCTGCGGACTCTTCCCCATGGATGCCGGCGACTTTGACGACCTTCGCGCCGCCATGTCCAAGCTGCGCCTCAACGATGCGAGCTTCACCTGGGAAATGGAAACCTCTGCCGCGCTCGGCATGGGCTTCCGCTGCGGCTTCCTTGGCCTCCTCCATCTCGAGATCATCCAGGAACGCCTCAGCCGCGAGTTCGACCTCGACCTGATCGCCACTGCGCCCAGCGTGGTCTACGAGATCACCATGACCGACGGCACCGAGATCGAGCTGCACAACCCGGCCGACATGCCCGATGTCGTGAAGGTCTCCGAGATCCGCGAGCCCTGGATCAACGCCACCATCTACACGCCCGACGAATATCTCGGCGCCATCCTGAAACTCTGCCAGGACCGCCGCGGCATCCAGACCGAGCTTTCCTATGTCGGGGGTCGGGCCATGGTGAAATACGAACTGCCGCTCAACGAGGTCGTGTTCGACTTCTACGACCGCCTCAAATCCATCAGCCGCGGCTATGCCAGCTTCGACTACGAGATCGTCGGCCACCGGGCCGAGAACCTCGTGAAGCTGCAGATCCTGGTGAACGAGGAGCCCGTCGACGCGCTCGCCATGCTGGTCCACCGCGACCGGGCCGAGAGCCGTGGCCGCCAGATGTGCGAACGCCTCAAAGACCTGATCCCCCGCCAGATGTTCAAGATCCCCGTCCAGGCGGCCATTGGCGGCCGGGTCGTCGCCCGCGAAACCATCTCCGCCATGCGCAAGGATGTGACCGCCAAATGCTATGGCGGCGACGCCACCCGCAAGAAAAAGCTTCTGGAAAAACAGAAGAAGGGCAAACAGCGCATGCGCCAGTTCGGCAAGGTCGAAATCCCGCAGGAAGCCTTCGTGGCGGCCCTGCGCATGGATAACGACTAGGCTGTCCTCCCAAAGCGCTCACCCTGTGCGACGTCGAAGGGCGGGCCGGGGCTTCCGGGCGTCATCGCACGGGACCCACGCAAGCGCCTATTGCTCCAGTTCCGCAATCTGCGCGTCGATCTCCTTCACGGCGCGGGCATTGAGCCAGGCGATGGCCGTGAACAGGCCTGCCACCATGGCAGCGCTGAAGGCAAAACTGGTCAGGCGCGCCATCAGCGGCAATCCGGTGTCTGCCACCAGTGACGTGCCGCCGACAAACACCAGAATGCCCGGCACGAAGGGCGCAAGATACCAGCGCCAGACCGTGGCCAGCGCGTCGCGCTGGCGCTGCAAGGCCCTGCAGTGGAAGTCGGCAAGGCTGACGGCCTGGTCAATCTCCGCCCGCGAGGACGCGCCTGCCAGCACATGCAGTTTCCACATGACATAGACCGCGCCGGCAATGATCAGGCCCGCGCCCAGCCGCACGACCGGTTCAGGCACAAGCCAGGCCACCCAGCCGAAAACGCCGATAACGAGCAGGCCGGCGACATATTCGGTCAGGTTCCGGGTCCGGATGCCGGACTGGAACCGGGTTGCACGCGCATGTATTTCAGCCATGGACATGGTGAATGTCTCCTCTTTCTGCTGGCACCAGAGGGATTGCAGGGGATCGCGATCAGGCATGAGTTTGCTCCTGAAAATCCTTCGATAATTGATGTTTGAGGCGGGAAATTCGGGTCGCCACCGCGCCGGGCGACAGGCCGGCAATCTCCGCAATGTCGCTGGCCGGCAGGTCTTCGAGGTAAAGCGTCATGATCTGGCGGTCAGCGGTTTTCAGCCCCCGGATCCAGCCATTCAGGCGCTCCAGGGCATCGCTGCGCTCAACGATCTGCGACAGGCTTTCGGCATCCGGCAGGTCGCCTGCATCGTCCAGTGCGACGGCGCCCGTGTTGCGCCGACGCTCGCGATCCACATGGCTGGCCGCCGTATTGTGTGCGACCCGGTAGACCCAGGTGCTGAGGCTGCAGCGGCCGTCAAACCGGGACAGGCTGCGCCAGAGGGCGACATGCATGTCCTGCAACAGGTCGCGCTGGCGTTCGGCATTGGCTTCGGTGGCACGTGCCAGACGCTGCAGCGCCGGGCCAAAGACCTTCGCTGCTTCGCGGTAATGCGCATCCTGATCCCGTGTCTGTGTCATAGGCGCTTAGTCTGACGACCTGCAGATTTCTTACAAACTTTTTCCCGCGCCCCGCCATGCGCGCCGACATCGGTGCTTCTACCACGGGCCGGACAAGGCTATATGCCCTTCGATGACGCGACCGCTCACCCTCCTCGGCATTGAATCCAGCTGCGACGAGACCGCCGCCGCCGTGCTGCGCCTTGAAAACGGGCGCGCGACGCTGCTGTCGGACGTGATCCACACGCAGCTGGAAGAACACGCGCCCTATCAGGGCGTCGTGCCGGAGATCGCTGCGCGGGCCCATGCCGAGATTGCCGACCGGACGGTCGCCGCCGCCATGCGCGAGGCGGGCATTGGCTATGACGCGCTCGACGGCGTCGCTGCGACATCCGGCCCCGGCCTGATCGGCGGCGTGCTGGTCGGCATGATGACCGGCAAGGCCATAGCGCAGGCGGCCGGCAAACCCTTCATCGCCGTGAACCACCTCGAAGGCCACGCGCTCAGCCCCCGGCTCGGCGGCGACTGCGCCTTCCCCTACCTCCTGCTGCTGGTGTCCGGCGGCCATTGCCAGTTCCTGGAAGTGCGCGGCCTTGGCCAGTACACGCGCCTCGGCTCGACCATTGACGATGCCGTCGGCGAAGCTTTCGACAAGACGGCCAAGCTGCTCGGCCTCGGCTTTCCGGGCGGCCCGGCGGTGGAACGGCTGGCGAAATCCGGCGACGGACAAGCCTTTGCCTTCCCCCGTCCGCTGATGAACCGGCCCGGTCTCGACATGAGCTTTGCAGGCCTGAAAACCGCCGTCGCCCGCGCCGCCGCCGAAGCGCCGCTGACGGATCAACGCCTCGCAGACCTCTGCGCCAGTTTTCAGGCAGCCGTCTGCGACGTGCTCGGCGGCAAGGCGCGCCGCGCACTTGAAGGCTTTGATCCGGGTAAGGGGAAAAGCATCCGTTTCGTGGTGGCCGGGGGCGTGGCGTCAAACCAGGCCATCCGAACGGCGCTCGAAACGGAAGCTGTGTCGTGTGGGGGGCAGCTTATCGCGCCGCCTTTGCGGCACTGTACGGACAATGCGGCGATGATCGCCCTTGTCGGGGCCGAGCGGATGGCCGCAGGGCTGATCGACGGGGCGGGAGACCTTGGCGCCGGTGCGAGACCCCGGTGGCCGCTGGATGAGGCGTCGGCGACGCGCGATCCAGCCTATGCCACGGGGCTCAAGGGCGCCAAGGCCTGATCAGCCGGCACTAGACTGCAAATTCAGCAAGGGCGAGCGTGGCTGCAAAGATGGCAACGGCGAACGGGATGGCTGCCATCAGGGCATACAGGGATTGGCGGGCTTCAGTTTTCGAGAGGGTCATTGGGTCGCTCATCAGGGTCTGTTGGAAGGCACCATAGTCTTCCATGACCTCAATATAGCGGACCCTGAAAAATAATCAATGAACAATTTCAATTTTATTCAGCGTTTATATTTCTTCATTTGTCGGGCGTTCGCGCACCACAGGAAAGCGATGCCAGCAACAGGTTGAGGACGCCGTCCAGTTCCCGCTGCAATTTCGGCAGGGAAAGGGCCGAGAACAGTTGCGGGAATCGGAATTTCATCAGGGCTGACTGCATGAATTCGGCCGTTTCCTCCGGCCGGTCGAGCGCCCGGAACTCCCCGGACTGCACGCCGTCATTCAGGATCTGCACCATGTAAACGCGTTCCTGCGCCATCTGTTCATTGAAATAGAGCGGGCGTTCCTGCTTGAGCACATTGGCCACTTCCAGGATTTTCGCATCCTCTTCAATGGCGCTGTAGGTCCGCTCCAGACTCATCTCGAAAAACTCGCGGAGCCTTGAAGATGCTGATGTTTTCTTGCGCGCGATGGCGGCATAGTCCTCGAAGACCTTGGCGTTGAACTTGCGCGCCATGGCTTCGGCAATGTCGATCTTCGAGGCGAAGAACCGGTAGATGTTGCCTGCTGACATGCTGCAGTCACGGGCAATTTCGGACATGGTCGTCTTGCCGTAACCATAGTGGTGAATCCGCTCCATGGCGGCGTTCAGGATCTGCTCGCGGGTGTCTGTTATATCGTTCATATGAAAATCATACTCCCAATTCCTGAAGGATCAATGATTCATTCAGTGAACATTGGCCGGACCGGCCGCCAGCTAGGCGGCACGCAAGCAATATGCCATAGCGATTCCCACACTCAACCAAGTCGCGAGGATCATCCATGCCATTGTTCTGCTTTCACTGCCTGGACAAGAAGGATGGCGGCGCCGAGCTGCGCGCCCGGACCCGCCCTGCCCATCTTGAATGGGCCGTCAGCCTTGGAGACACTGTCCGCATGGCCGGTCCGCTCCTGGCTGAGGATGGCGAGACCATGATCGGGTCAGTCTTTCTCGTCACCGCTGACAGCCTTGCCGCCGCACGGGCCCTCTCCGCACAGGACCCCTACACGCAGGCAGGCGTCTTCGGCGAGGTGAGCATCCACGAAGTGCGCTGGTCAATCGGGGAAGGCAAACCGGCATGAAACAGCTCGTCCTTGGAAACCTGAACTATTCGAGCTGGTCGATCCGCCCCCTGCTCGTCGCACGCCATGTCGGCCTGCCGGTGGAAGAGATTATCGTGCCGCTCGACTTTCCTGACACATCGGCACGGCTGAAGGAGATCAGCCCGACCGCCAAAGTGCCGCTCCTGATCTGGGATGGCCTGACGGTCTGGGAAAGCCTTGCCATTACCGAATGGATCGCCGAATGGGCAAGGCCCGGCCAGGTCTGGCCGCGGGAGGCCGCCGCCCGCGCCGTTGCCCGCGCGGCCGTGTCGGAAATGCACGCCGGCTTTCAGGCGCTGCGCAGTCTCTGCCCGATGGACATTCGCGCACGCCACACGCGGCCGGACATGACACCCGCGCTGGCAGCCGATGTCGCAAGGGTCGATGCCCTCTGGTGCGACCTGCGCAGCCGCTTTGGCCAGGACGGGCCCTTCCTGTTTGGCGAATGGAGCGCAGCCGACGCCTTCTACGCGCCCGTTGTCACCCGCTTCCGCACCTATGACCTGCCCCTTGGTCCCACGGCGCAGGCCTATGCCGACGCCGTGCTGCACGATCCGAAATTCCTTGTCCTTGAAGACCAGGCCAGGGCAGAGCCGTGGTGGATCGCCTATGGCCCGGAAGGCCGCTCCAGCGGATACGTCAAGCCGGAGGCGTGAGCAGGTCGTAGCCGAGATCGTGCCGGAACAGGGCCCTTGCCTGCTTGCGGTAAACGTCCATGGCCGCGCCCGTAAACAGCTCATCCAGCGAGGTCTTGCGGTTCTGCAGCACGTTCGGCTCTGCGTCCGGGTCAGTATGCTTCGCCATCTCTTCCTTGGTGCCGGCATCGAGAGCTGCATCAATCGCGTCCGGCGCCAGATCAAGCGACCAGTGTGCGGCGACGGCCTCCAGCACGGCGCGCGCATCCTTCAGCGTCTCCTCGTAATGGACATTGAGGATCAGGTCAGGTGCATCATGGCGCACATCGCCCCAGCGGTTCCAGAACCGCGCCAGCCAGTAGATGTCGCAGCGATACTGCTTGCCCGCCGGGTCGCCCTGCAAATAGGTCAGCCAGTCAACCTGGATGTCATATTCCCATTTGGCGTGGTGGCTCGCCAGGATCGCCATGGGGTGGCGCACGGCCAGTACATAAGGCGGCAGGCCGGCAAGGCGCCGGGCCCAGCCCCAGTCGGTGAGGCGGTGCGGGATTGTATGGCTGAAGGCCAGGCGTGGTATCTGAGGGAAAACCGGCTTGTCTTTCGGCCAGCCTATATAGGGACGCACGGCATTCTCTGAGAAGTATTTCGGGCGCGCGATACCATGCGTGTCGGCAATCGCGATCGCCAGCATGTATTTCAGCCAGTGCGTGCCGGAATTCTTTGATGTCACCAGCATGCCGTCAAACGCGCCATGGCGCAGCACGGAATAATTGTGCCAGTTATCGTTGCGTATGCGCGCGCGATAGGCCGCAGGAAGTGTCTCGGTCATTCGCCTGCCTCTAATGGCTGCCTTGCAACATCGCAACCGGGGGTGCGATCATGTCTTCAGACCGGCGCGATCGCGAAAGATCTGCAGCAGGGACAGCTGGTCCCGCGTTGGCGTGCCTTCCGCCTCGGAGACGGCAACCAGCATGCTGTCCAGATCCACCACTTCCTTCGGGCCGAGATAGCGGTCACTGACGATCTTCTGGCTGAGGCGGCGCATGGTTTCCTGCGGCAGCGGCGCCTTGTTCGTAACCCATGCGGCATGCCCCACCAGTTCGTGCGCCTCGTCCCGCGTGAAATTGAAATGCTGCATCATTTCCTCGGTCATCGAGTCGCTTTGCCGGTCGGTCAGCGGACCGCCGCGTGCTCGCGCCAGTTCCATCATCATGATGGCAGCCGCTTCGCGCGGATCGTCGATCAGGTCGAGACCGTTGCGCCCGGACCGGTACTTGAAGGCCATGCGGCGCGGCAGGCTGGCTGCTGTCCGGGCCATGTCGGCGGCCGCCCGCGCGCCATCACGCGCCATGCGCAAGCGCCACGACCAGATGCCGATAGCCACCAGAATGCCAAGAATGCCGATCAGGAACTGCATCACAAAAGTGTAGCGCGCCCCGGAAGGACGCGCCACATCATTTGCAGATGATGGTGGGCCTATTCTTCGCCGTCGGCCGCATCTGTCATGGCGTGGCCCTGCGCGAGGACATAGGCACGAATGGCCTCCGACTCTTCAGGGCTGACGAATTCGGCAAAGGACACCATGCCATTGGCCGCCAGGTTGCCGTCAAGGACGACGCCTTTCCAGGCCTCTGCATTGCCGGTGATCGCAGACCAGCGCAGATCGGGCAGCACGCCGGAACTTGCCGCCAGTGCGCCATGGCACACCATGCAGTTTCGCGAAAAGGCGACGGCGCCCCGGGTGATCATGGCCTCGTCACCGAACGCGTCGGCTTTCACGGTCCGGTCAATCGGTGCGAACTCCGCATCGGCGATCATGCCGGTGCCGCCAATCTTGAACGTCACCACCTTGCCGACGGTGGAAGGCACCGTCTCGTCATAGGCATACCCGGCCGTCAGGGCGAACGCGCTGCCCCAGCCGGTCGTGATCGTCACATACTGTTCGCCATCAATCGAATAGGTGCCGGGCCCCGAAGCTGCGCCGGACTTCACGTTCTGGCTCCACAGCTTTTCGCCGGTTGCAGCATTATAGGCGACAAAGTCGCCGTTGAGCTTGCCCTGGAAGACGAGATTGCCGGCCGTGGTCAGGACACCGCCATTCCACGCATTCTCATGCTCGACCGTCCAGCGTGGTTCGGCTTTCACCGGATCCCAGGCGATCAGCCGGCCCTTGAGGGTCGAGCGGAGGAATCTGGTCACGTCAGGCGGAGCGATGGGCGGGATACCTGCCGAGAAGTCGGCGCCGGTGTTCCAGCCCACGGCCTTGGACACAAAGCGCGGATCCTCAACATAGGCCTGCGGGATTTCCTGCGCCGGGATATAGGCGAGCTGTGTGTCCGGATTGTAGGCCATCGGTTGCCAATTGTGCGCGCCGAGCGGCCCGGGCAGCTGTTCGTATGGCTCCTTGCCATAACGTGCCTCGGGCACCTCAATCGGCCGGCCATTCTCGTCTAGGCCGGTCGCCCAGTTCATCGGCACAAACGCATCGCCTGACAGGAACTCGCCCGTGGCCGCATCGAGGACATAGAAGAACCCGTTCTTGGGCGCCTGCATGGCGACCCGGCGCGGCGCGCCATTCTCGCCCAGCGGCAGGTCCGCCAGGATGATCGATTGCGTGGCCGTATAGTCCCAATTGTCGCCGGGTGTCGTCTGGAAGTGCCACTTGTACGTACCCGTGCTGGCATCAACCGCCACGATGGATGACAGGAACAGGTTGTCGCCGCCGGACGGGTCGCGGAACGTCCGGTTCCACGGCGAACCGTTGCCGACGCCGAAGATGATCTGGTCATTCACCGTGTCATACACGATCGAATCCCAGACCGTACCGCCGCCGCCATCGGTCACCCATGCGCCTTCATCACCCCAGGTCACGTTGCCAATCGCCTCAAATGCGCTGTCGGACACTTCAAGGTCGGGCTGTTTGCTTGGATTTGGGACCGTGTAGAAACGCCAGAGTTTCTTGCCGGTCTGCGCGTCATAGGCCGTCAGGTAGCCGCGCACGCCCAGTTCGGCGCCGCCATTGCCGATCAGGACCTTCCCGTTCACGACGCGCGGCGCGCCCGTGATCGTGTAGGGCTTGGCCTGGTCAACGGTCACCGTGCTCCACACGCGCGCGCCGGTCTCTGCGTCGAGCGCTTCAAGCCGGCCATCAATCACGCCGACATAGACCTTGCCGTCCAGCACGGCGACGCCCCGGTTCACGACATCGCAACAGGCCTTCACGCCCACCGCGCGGTCCACGTCGGGATCATAGGTCCACAGGGACTCGCCCGTTTTCGCGTCCAGCGCGTAGACAACCGACCAGGCCGAGGTCACATACATGACGCCATCGACAACGATGGGTGTGGCCTCGACGCCCCGATTCGTCGCAAGGTCCTGTGTCCAGGCCACGCCAAGGCGGCCGACGTTTTCGGTATTGATCCCTGTCAGCGTCGAATAGCGCTGCTCATCATAGGTGCCGCCATAGGTGAGCCATTCGGCCCCGCCACTCGCCGTCCTGATGCGGTCAGTATCAACCGCCGCGAATGCGGTTTCGACCGGTTTCTCGGCCACCTCTGCCTTTTCTTTCGGGGCGCAGCCCGCAAGCACGGCCAGTGCGCCGCCCGCGATGATGAATGATCGCCAATGTGTCATGGCCTGATGTCTCCCCTTGGTTTGTCTGGAACGGTCTGACGCCGCCTGGTGATTTGATCACGGATGCTAGACCTTCACCCGCATTTGTCGAGATATGTCGCTAGGTTAGCTCCGGGCGGGCTCTGCCAGGCCGCTCAATGCGGTCAGATCGGCCTGCGCGCTTTCAATGGCACTGGTGATGGTGGTTTGCCATTCGGCCAGATCCCTTGCCTCAGCCGCGCCCGATGGGAAATTCACTGACCGCGACGCGTTCACGACGCCGCCTTCCAGGTGATTTCCGCGCCGGACAAAACCAGCCAGCGCGTCCTCTGCGCCACTCCCCTGTGCGCCATAGCCGGGCACGAGAAACAGACAGCTCGGTGCCAGTTTCCGCAGGGCGCGCGCCTCATCCGGCCCGGTGGCCCCTGCAACCAGCATGAGGCTCGACCAGCCGCTTGCCCCCTCCAGCCGCGCAATCGCCGGCTGCAAGGCCTCAACCACCCGCGCGTAAAGCGGCGCGCCGCCCATGTCGCGTGTCTGGAAGTCTGCCGCGCCGGGATTGGATGTGCGGGCAAGAACGACAACGCCTTTGCCATTGGCTTCGGCCGCAGTCAGGAAGGGGTCCAGCGTGTCCATGCCCATATACGGATTGACGGTCACTGCATCGCAGGCAAAGGGCGCGTCCTTGCCAAGATAGGCCTGCGCATAACCTTCGGCGGTGGAGCCGATATCGCCGCGCTTGGCATCGGCGATCACGATCAGTCCGGCTGCCTTCCCGGCCTGGCAGACCCGCTGCAGGGCACGCATGCCATCGGGTCCAAGCCGCTCGAACAGCCCGACTTGCGGCTTGATTACGCAGGCGCGCCCGGCAACCGCAGAGATGATCGCCTCGCCCCATCTGGCCAGCCCTTCAGGCGTGTCGCCGCCAAACAGGGCCGGAACCCGTCCCGGATGGGGATCAATGCCGACGCAGAGCGGACCGGTCGTGCGCGCCGCAAGGGTCAGGCGGCTGGCAAAATCGGTCATGGCCTGACCTGGCAGGCGACCTTGACCACCTGCAGCCTGCGGCGGGCATTGTCCGATTGCGGCCCGTAAGTATGCACGGTGAAGCTTTCATGCGGCCCGTCGACGGTCGAAACGTCAAGGCTTGTCAGGAAGGCCTCAACCGAGGATGGCGCCGCCGTATAGATGCGGCCACGCCGGGGGCTTTCGGCAACAATCACGCCGCGCACACCGCCATCCTTGTCAAAGACCGGCCCGCCGGAAATCCCGCCAAGCGTGCCCGTCAGGCCCTGCGTGCGGCCGATTTCCGCCCATGCCAGGATAGGTTCGGCGCCATCGCGGCGCCCCCGCGTGATCAGTTTGGACCGCGACAGCAGCTTGGTCGCCACCTCGCCCGGCCGCCCCTGCGGATAGCCGACATGATAGCCCTCATCGCCGATCCGCAAGGGCTTGCCGAGGGCGAGCCTGACGGAACTGGGACTGCGGCCGGTCGAAATCAGTGCCAGATCGCTGTCGGGATCAACCGTGACACGCTCAACCGGCACATATTGGTCAGGCGCAACCAGCAGGCCGACACTGTTGCAGCCGTCAACGACATGGCGGGCCGTGATCCAGTCGCCCTGATTGTTCACGGCAAAGGCCGTGCCGATGCCATCCTTTGGCGCGTCGACCTGCACGAGAATCTGCTCGTCCAGAATGGATGGCGGCGGCAGGGTCGGGCCGTCGGACTCCAGGGAGGTCGGCGGCGGCTCAGGCGCGTCGGCATTGTTTTCATTGGCAAACAACGTCCCGACAACGACGCAGAACACCAGGAGGTACAATGCCCAATCAAATGACCTCATCTGCGTAACTGCCTCCGAGACTTAAAACCGTTGTAGCGCAGGATCCCACAACCCGGCAGCCAGAATGATCGCCGACGAGAGCTTCGCCGCGATCAGCACGATGGCAGCACCCGCCTGATCCTGCTCGATGCGCTGGGGAATGTCACGCAGCACGACATCGACCAGCCGGTACACGATCAGTTGCAGCAACAGGGCAATGACGCCCCAGATGAGCAGATCGAGCAGGGACACGCTCGAGGCCAGGGTCGAGGCAATCGGAATGGCCAGTCCGGCAATCGCACCGGCAAGAGCGAGCCCGGCGGAGGCGTTGCCGCCCTTGACGAGGGCAAGTTCCTTCCAGGGCGTCAGCAATATATAGATAGTGCTTGCGACCAGCAGCATGACTCCGGCAGAAGTCGTCCAGAGCAGGAAGCGTGGAAACGCTTCGACAAAAGCACCGATTTCACCGTCCATTGAACCACCCTATCCTGAACACATATTCGCGATGGCCCTCCCGAGGCCGCTACTATCCCTAAACACAGCGCGCCCGCGCCTCAAGGAGACATCACCATGCCAAGCGGAAAAACTGCACTCGTTACCGGCTCGACGAGCGGGATCGGCAAAGCGATTGCAACCCGCCTTGCGCGTCAGGGGTGCAATATCATCCTGAACGGCTTTGGTGACGAAGCGGTCATCGAGGCAGAGCGCGCGGGTTTGGCGAAGGAATCTGGTGTCAAGGTGGGCTATTCCGGAGCCGATCTCACCCATCCGGACGCGATTGAGGGCATGATGGGCTATGCTGCGCGCGATTTCGGCGGTGTGGACATTCTGGTCAACAATGCCGGCATGCAATACGTCGCGCCGATTGAGGAATTTCCGGTTGCAAAATGGGACCTCATCATCGCGCTCAACCTGACAGCGGCCTTCCACACGACCCGCATGGCCCTGCCGGGCATGAAGGCAAAGGGCTGGGGCCGCATCATCAATACCGGCAGCGCGCATGCCAAGGTCGCCTCGCCGTTCAAGTCTGCCTACGTAACCGCCAAGCACGGCCTTGCGGGCCTCACCAAGGTAACCGCGCTTGAAGGGGCAAGGCATGGGGTTCGCTGCAACCTGCTCTGCCCCGGCTATGTCCATACGCCCCTTGTCGATGGGCAGATTGCCGATACGGCCAAGGCGCGGGGCATGACGCGGGACCAGGTGATCGAGGACGTCATCCTTGAAGCCCAGCCGACCAAGGAATTCGTGACCGTTGAACAGATTGCGGGGTTTGCCGCCTTCCTCTGCTCACCGGACGCCGACCAGATCAATGGCGCAGAATTGTCCATTGATGGCGGCTGGACAGCTGAATAGGTCAAGCCTTCGTGAATTGACCCGGCAGCGGTCCGGGGCGATAGAGGAAGCCGAATGGCCTTCAGACTAGCCCTCCTTTGCCTGAGCCTATGGCTGCTGGCTGCTGGCGCTGCTGCCGCAGCGCAGGACAAATGCCGCACAGCCGACATGCAAATGCCCCATCAGGGCGCGATGAGCATGCAGGATGATTGCGACATGGGCGCAATGCATGACAGCGATCCGGCACCTTCCGACAGCACGGATATGCCCGGGATGACCGCCTGCTGCTGCCCCGCCATTCTCGCCTCTTTGCCTGGCGCGCCACGCCCTGTCAGCCTCGCCGCGCCTTTCCCGCCTTCCTTCGACAAGCCGTTTGGCGAGTCGGCCACCTCCTGCCCGTCTGTTCCGGAACCGCCACCTCCGCGCGCCTGATCCTGCTCTTGTAAGCCCAGGATCAATCCGAAACAGAGGAGAAGGCATTGACCTTCCTATCTTACGCCGCGCCTGCCGCGGCCTGTCTGACCTTGGCCGTCCTTGCGCCGGTCGCCGAAGCCAGACCCGTTTCATATGCGGGCGGCTGGACAGCCATGCAGATGAACAATGGGGATTACGCCTCATTGCATATCCACTATTCTCCCACGGCCTTCGATTCCGTTGGCCTCTATGTCGAACGCAACTGGACGGACGATATCCAGTTCACCGGCATTCAGTACAATCGCCTTCTGAAGCGATGGAACGGCCCTGCCAGCCAGGGCAATCTCTATCTGAAACTGGCCGCAGGCCAGGCAGATCCGTTCGGCAGCGCCAGAGCGCAACCTGGCGGCATTGCCGGTTTCGCTGCGGACTGGGAAACCCGCCGATGGTTCACGTCTTTCGAGACGCGCGCCACCGACTTTCCGGGCAATCAGAGTGTCAGCCATAGCGGGCGCATCGGCGTCGCGCCTTATATCGGTGACTATGGCGATCTCCACACCTGGCTCATGCTGCAGGTGGATAACCAGCCGGAGGCAGCAGAGCCTGTCACCACGACCCCCCTGATACGTTTCTTCAAGGGCGTCCAGATGGTCGAGCTCGGCTACACCGTTGAAACAGAAGAATTGCTTGCGAACTGGATCATCCGGTTCTGAACCCAAAGGAATAAACCCATGAAAACATTCACGATTGCTCTCTCATCCCTCGCCCTCAGCCTGCTCGCTGCGCCCGCCTTTGCGCAGGAGACGACTGAGCCGGCGCCTATGGACCATTCCAAGATGGACCATTCCGCGCATGCTGACGCCGTTCGCCCGGCACCGTCAGCGAACAGGGAGGCCACGCCCGCCGCTTCGGGCGAAACCGTGACCGCCAGGGTCAACGGCCTGGTCTGCGATTTCTGCGCCCAGTCGATCCGGAAAGTCTTCGGCAAGCAGGCCGCCGTGGAGACCGTCAAGGTCGACCTCGACAATGGCGAAGTCGTGCTTGGCATGAAGAAGGGCCAGACACTTGATGACGAAACCGTCGGCAAGCTGATCCGCAAGTCCGGCTACGCGCTCGTGGAAATCAAGCGCGCAGGTGGCGTATGAGCGAAGAGATCAGATCGCCGAGCACGCTGCCGGCCTTTCTCTCCCTGTTTACCTCGACCGGCACACTGGTCTGCTGCGCCCTGCCCGCCCTGCTGGTGAGCCTGGGAGCGGGTGCCGTCATGGCCGGGCTGATTGAAGCCGTGCCGCAGATCACCTGGCTCGGCAGGAACAAGGTGCTGGTGTTTGCGATCGCAGGAGCGATGATTGCGCTCTCCGGGGCATGGCAATGGCATGCCCGCTCGCTGCCCTGCCCGATTGATCCGGCTGCCGCGCGGGCCTGCACGCGTGCGCGGCGCGTCAGCTGGATTGTCTGGTGGATCAGCCTTGCGGCATTCCTGATCGGCGGCTTCTTCGCCTTCTTTGCGGCCAGCCTGTTTGCCTGATCCCTGCAGGGCCCTGTCCGCCGGACGGGGCCCTGCCTAGTCTTCCAGCACCTCGGCAAGGCATGCGGCGATGGTTTCGCTCGTATCCTCATGGGTGAAGAAGGTCTTCAGCTTCCAGTCCGCGTCCATCAGGTAGAGCAGACTGGTATGGTCCATCGTGTAGCCGGCCGAGCTGCTGTCATCATCGATGCGCGAATAGTCGGCGATGAAGGAATCGGCTGCTGCGCGGACCTGTTCCGTCGTGCCGGTCAGGCCGACGAGATTGTCGGGAAACGCAGCGGTTGTGACGTATTGGGCAAGGGTTTCAGGCGTATCGCGCTCGGGATCGACCGAGATCAGCAGTGTTTGCGGCGGTTCCATGCCTTCCGGCAGCGTCCTGTAGGCGCGCGCGATGCTGACCAGTGTCATCGGGCAGACATCCGGGCAATAGGTAAAACCGAAATAAATCAATGCCGGGCGACCCTTGAAATTATCCTCGGTGACCGCTTCACCCTTGTCGTTGACGAGCGATATGGGCCCGCCTATCTCTGGATAGGACCGGCTGAGACAGCCCGATTGCGCGCCGCCGGACCGGGCCTTGGCGGGTGCAGGTGTGGTGTCGGATGGCGCATCTGAGGGGCTGCAGGCGGTGGCGGCAAGGGCGCCAAGGGCGGCGGCGAGGGTGCGGTAAGGGAGGGTCATGGCCGCGATATGCCGCCATCAGCCCGCTTGGCGCAAGCGTCACGCTGCCGCATAAGCAGGGCATGGACGATATCACCCGCGATTCCCGTTACGGGCTGGACGACGCCGTTTTCACGCTGGCACCCGAAGGACTGGGGTCAGCGCAATCGGCGCTGGGCCGGACGCGGCTGCGTACCTTCATCACGCTGCGCTGGCTGGCGGTGGCGGGCCAGACGGCGGCTGTCCTGTTCGTGGCCTTTGTCATGCGTTTCGAAGTGCCGCTGGCACTGTGCCTGGCGATCATTGCCGCATCCGCCTGGCTGAACGTGTTCCTGGCCTTTGCCTTCCAGAGCCAGCGCCTGACGCGGGGATGGGAAGCGAGTCTGCAGCTGGCCTTTGACACTATGCAGCTGGCCGCGCTGATCACCGTGACGGGCGGCCTGTCCAACCCCTTCCTGCTGCTGCTGCTGGCACCTGTGACCGTGGCGGCCCTGTCGGTGTCACAGGCGCGCGCCACCATGGTCGCCATTCTGGCCCTTGCATCGGCTGCCGCCATGCCCCTGTTCACCATGCCCCTGCCCTGGGCCGGCATTGAAGTGATCAGCCTGCCGCCTTTGTTCCAGTGGGGCCAGTTCACGGCGCTGGCGGTGGGCGTTGTGTTCTTTTCCCTGTCAGCCGTACGGGTCAGCCAGGATGAAGCGCGTCTCGTGCGGGCGCTCGACGCGGCCAGCGTGGTGATGGCGCGTGAGCAGAAACTGTCGGCGCTGGGCGCCATGTCAGCCATGACGACGCATGAACTGGGCACGCCGCTGGCGACCATCCACCTTGTGTCCAAGGAACTCCTGTCGGAAATCGGCCCTGACCACCCCAATTTCGAGGATGTGAACCTGATCGCCGAACAGGCCGACCGGTGCCGCGCGATCCTCGCGACGATACGCGAGGCCCGCGAGGCGACCGACATTGTGCACGCCCTGATGCCGCTGGACGCGCTGGTCGAGGAATCAGCTGCCCCGTTCAAGGGGCTGGGAGTTGAACTGATCGTGCGGGCCGGTCCCGGCGAACGGGGCGAACCCAGGGCGCCCGTATTGAACCGCAGCCCCGAAATTCTGCACGCGCTGGGGGCCTTCATCGAAAACGCCGTCAGCTTTGCCGACACGCGGGTGACGGCCGTTGCCTCCTGGACCGACGACCAGATCCTGATCACCATCACCGATGACGGCCCGGGCTTTGCAGCCGAGGTCATGCCCAAGCTGGGCGAGCCCTATGTCTCGCAGCGCAGCGAGGCGCAGCTGGGCGGCGGCGACATGGGTCTCGGCTTTTTCATCGCCAAAACCCTGATCGAACGCACCGGCGGACGCATTGCCACACGCAACCGCACCCCCCCCAAGCGCGGCGCCGTCGTGCAGGCCCTGTGGCCACGTGCAGCGCTAGAGGCTTCTAAATTGGCCTAGCGCATGCAAAAGACCTATATTGTTCTGGAATCATTAGAAGGAATGCGGACATGGACCGCCCGGTGTCTGTAAACGTGCACGAAAGCCTCAAGGATGTGGAAGACCGCTCCTGTCTCGTCATGGACGATGACGGCCCCTTTGTTCAGCGCATGGCACGCGCGCTGGCCCAGCGCGGCTTTGTTGTGTCAGCCGTTTCAACCGTCAGCGAAGGCAAGGATATTGCCCGCCTGAACCCGCCGGCCTTTGCCGTGCTGGACCTGCGCCTGGAAGATGGCAGCGGGCTGGACGTGGTTGACGTGCTGCAAAAGCACCGCCCGGAGGCCCGCGCCGTGATCCTGACCGGATATGGCGCCATCGCGACGGCCGTCGCCGCCGTCAAGGCGGGCGCAGTCGACTATTTGTCCAAGCCTGCCGATGTGGACGATATCATTCGTGCCCTTACGGCATCGAAAGACGAGAAGCCTGCCCCGCCGGAAAACCCGATGTCGGCCGACCGCGTGCGCTGGGAACACATCCAGCGCGTCTATGAGCTGTGCAATCACAATGTCTCCGAGACGGCCCGGCGCCTCAACATGCACCGCCGGACATTGCAGCGCATCCTGGCAAAACGCGCCCCACGTTAGACCGTACACTCACCGAATGCCGCGTAAAAATATGACTTAGGCGTCACCGAAACGGTGACTGCTGCGTCATGTAAATCGTAACAAATGCAACAGTTGCAAAGGATTCTCAGCTCGCCTAAGTGCGGCGAATGAAAACCATTTGCATCCTCCCCGCCACGCTCCTGATTGTCTCGATTTCTGCTCCTGCACTCGCCGAAACCGGCGATACGCCAAGGCGCCTGGACCCGGTTGTTACGACCGCAACGCCCAGCGCCGCGCCGCTGACCGATATACCCATGTCGGTCAGCGTGATCGGTACGGATGACCTGAAGCTGACGGATGCCTATCTGGGCGCTGAGGATGTGACAGATCTGCTGACCGGCGTCGACGCGGCGGTGGCCAATGGCACGCAGGTGGCCTTCCAGATCCGAGGCATTGGCGCGGTGGACCATCAGGCGCTGACACCGACGGCGGCTGCGGTCTATGCCGATGGCGTCTACCTCGCAACCAACGTCCAGACTGGCCTGATGCTGTACGACCTGGAGCGGATCGAGGTGCTGAAGGGTCCGCAGGGCACGCTGTATGGCCGCAATGCCTCGGGCGGCGCGATCAATTTCATCTCGGTCAGGCCGGGCGATAACCAGCGCCGCTATGTGCGGGCCGGCTATGGCAATTTCGATCGGGTGGACCTTGGCGGCGCCTACGGGAACGCGCTTGGTAACGGCTTCAGCTATCGCCTCGCCGGGCGGTATCTTTCGCGCGATGCGGCGCTGGACAATGTGTCCGGCCCGGCTGACGCGGGCGGCGTGCGCGACGAATTCGGCCTGCGCCTCGGCCTGCTCTGGGAAAATGCGGGCGGCGGCGAACTGCTGGTGCGCACGCATTACGAGGAAGACAATGGCGTCAATGCTGCGCCGCGCAATGACAGCCTTACCCCTGGCGATCACGAGATCGCCGTTGCCGGCGATGGCCTGCAGGACACGGACAATGCCTTCTATGGCGTGTCAGCCGAGTACAGCCGCGCGCTGGGGCGCTGGGAGTTTGCCTCGCTGACGGCCTTTGAAGGCTATGATCAGCAATACGGTTTCGACTTTGACGGCGCCGTCGCCCTGTTCGGCAACCCCAACCTGAACGCAAACCTCGCTTATGACCGCTCGTTCCGCCAGTATTCGCAGGAATTCCGCCTGCAGACGGACTGGAACGGAGGCCATACGCTGGTGGGCCTCAGCGCATCGGCCGATGATTTCAGCCAGACCTATACGATCTGGTGCGGCGTGCTGGACAAGGACACATTGCTGGGCACGTGCCCCTATGTCGGCGCAGGAAGCCGTGCGGGCCCGGCGCCGGTATCACCCGGAACTGCGATGTCTCTGGTGACCGACATCAACCAGTCGCGCACGGCGCTGGCCGCCTTCACGCATAATGAGTTCGTCCTGGCGGACCGCGTGACGGCCACGCTGGGCCTGCGCGTGACAGACGAGCGGATCGAAGGCGATGGCAGCGGGCGGCATGTGTTTGATGACGGCACTGTCGGCTACAATAATGTCGGCGGGCTGGGCCTTGCCTTCGGATCGAACGTGATTGACGAAACGCGCCTCAGCGGCAATGCGGCACTATCCTATGATCTGGGTCCGGGCATGGCCTATGCGTCCGTGTCGAACAGCTACAAGTCGGGCGGCTTCAATGGCGAGGTCCAGAACAATGCGACCCATTTCACGGATGAGGGCCTGTTCGATGCGGAATCGGTGACGGCGTACGAGCTTGGCTACAAGGCGCGGGCGACGGATACGCTGAGCTGGAGCGTCGCCGCGTTCTGGCAGGATTATGATGCGCCGCAGGCACGGATTTTCGTGAACTTCCCCTTGCCGGACGGGTCGAGCATCACGTCGAACTCGCTGTCGAACCTTGATGCGGCAACCGTCCGGGGCGCCGAGGGAGAGGTGACATGGCAACCGGCCAGCGGCCTGACGCTGAATGCCGGGCTGACCCTGCTCGATACCGGGATCGATCAGGTGACCGACATTGGCGGCAATGCCGCAACGTTTGACGGCAATCCCCTGCCCTTCGCACCGGATGTGTCGGCCACGCTGGGCGGACGCTATGCTTTCGCACTGACACAGGGCGTGGACGCCAGCCTTGCGGCGCATGCCAAGTATCGCGGCGACTATTATCTCGACCCGGAAGGCCTCGAGACGCGGATGCAGGCCGGGTTCACCACGCTGCAGGCCGAGGCGGCCTTCACGTTCACCGGTACCGGCCTCAGCCTGACCGTGTGGGGGCGCAACCTGACCGATGAGGATTATGCCCTCTCCGGCTACGGCTTCATCGGCTACAACACATTCCGGTCAGACCCGCGCACGTATGGCCTGCGGCTGGACTACAGCTTCTGACGGATCATCCGCCCGGACAGCCGCCGGAATCAAAGCGGATCGCGCGGAAATTGACCGGGTCGCCGTTCGAATAGTTGAGCGCATAATAGGGCTCGGACTCGGTGATGCAGAGACCCATGCTTTCGGCCTGCGCGCGCAGGCTGGCAACTTCGTCAATGATCGGCGGCTCGGCCTTGCGGTCCTCGAAATTGATGAGGTAGACGACCGGGTAGGCTGACGGATCGGCCGGCAGGTCCAGCGGTGTTTCCGGCGGGTGCAGGTTCTGTGTGCCGAGGGTCATGACATAGCTCGGCTCGGCATAGCCGAGGGCGAGGATGCGCTTCGGCGCAGTCGTGTTGCATTCGGCATCATCGCCAGGCACGCCGCAAACCTCTTCCAGCGCAGCGCGGGCGGTTTCCGTCGGGTGCGCCCAGACCTGGCTGGGCAGCATGTAGATGCGGATGTGCCAGCCAATTGCGAGGCTGGCGGCGATCGCGAACAGGATGGCGAGGCCGTCATGGCGGCGGGCAAACTCGATAATGGCGAGGCCTGACAGGGCAAAGCCGATCCACCAGAGCCAGAGTGGGAAGCTGCGATAGGCGGTCCAGGATTCGAGCACCTGGCTGGCGGCGGCCGTGGTGAAATCACCTGCCGTCTCTTCCATCAGATAGACGGCCACACCGGGAAATGAGGCGGCGAGCAGGGCAATCGCCCCACTGGCAAAGAAGACGAGCGAGATCCAGCGGCTGACCGGCATGCGCGTGCCTTCCATCAGCTGCACGGCCGCATAGCCGCAGAGCAGGCCCATGGCCGGGTAGGCCGGTAGGATATAGTGGCTGAGCTTGGTGGGCATCAGTTCGAAGAAGATGAATGTCAGGCCCGCCCAGGCGACGAGAAAGCGGATGGCGCGGGTTTCATGCGTCAGCCCGTCAATACCGATCGGCCAGCGTGCCTTCCAGTCGTCGCGGCCCGAAATGTACCAGAACGCGGCGAGCAGAAGCGCCGGATAGGCCGGAAGCGTCTTCAGGGTCGCGAGCGAGTTTATGGATGACGCAACAAGGCCCGTGCCTTCCGGGCGCGGCAGCAGGGGCAGGAGATATAGCAGGACGAGCAGGAAGACGAATACAACGGCCGAAATCGCCGCCGAATCGCGCAGCCATTTCCAGCCGAGGTCACGCCGGGGTTTGAGGCGCTGCCAGGCGGCAGCGCAGCCCGGCACCAGGAGAAGCGTGGCCGGGAAGAACCAGGCGGGCAGATGCGTCAGGTGGTAGAAGGGCCAGCCGCCATGGCCTTCGGAGGCCCCGGTAAACTTGTCCTTGAGATCCTTGCCGACGGCGCCCTTGATATATTCGCCGCCGGTCGCAGCCTGTATCCAGAGGAACCAGGGCAGCACAAGCGCCACGAAGATGAGCGGGCCGGGCCACCAGAGCAGCACGCGCCACCAGTCGCCGCCCTTGCCCACCGTGGCTTTCATCCACACCCAGGCGCCAAGGCCCGCATAGGCCGCCACCATGGGGCCGACCGGCCCCTTGACGAGAAAGACGAGGCCCATGCAGGTCCAGAAGAGGAGCGCCATGCGTTTCGACTGGTCACCGCGCATATAGAGCCGGACGAGCGCGCCGATACTGAGCGTCGTCAGGAAGATCAGCACGCCGTCCGTCTTAGAGATGTGTCCCTCGCTGGTCAGCAGCAGGGTGGAACCGAACAGGACTGCCCCGAGGAAACTCGCCCGTCGCCCGATCAGCGGGATGCCGCACCAGAAACAGGCGAGCGTCGCAAAAGCAACCCCGAGCCAGTTGGGCACCCGATAGGTCCATATCTGCCTGGCCTCTGCGCCGGTCAGCAGCGCGGTGGAGCCGGCCTGCAGCCAGTGGATGCCGGCCGGCTTCTTGTTGCGCAGCTCGTCCTGGTAACGCAGGCGGATATAGTCGCCCGATTCCAGCATCTGCTTGGAGGCCTGCGCGAAGCGGCTTTCGTCGCGGTCCAGCGCCGGCAGGGTGAAGACACCGGGCGCAGCCGCAGCGAAAGTGATCACGAAGAGGAGAAGCCAGGCTTTCCAGCCGGTCGAGAGGCGGTCGAGAAGTGTCATGGCTCTGCTTTCTAACGGGTCACGTCCGGTCCGTCTCGTGATTTTGGACAGGAATTCCTGTATCAGAACGAGATGAGGTAAGGTCTCGCTTTTGCGGGTCTGCCTCGTTATGGAGCGTTGTTCGTTTTCCCCGCAAGCCTGAAGGCTCAGTGATTTGGCCAATTCCCTAGAATTCTCTGTTGTCGTGCCCGTGCACAACGAAGCCGGCAATGTCGAAACGCTGATCGAAGAAATTGCGCGGGCGCTGGACGGGCGCGCCTTTGAAATGATCTTTGTTGACGATGCCTCGACCGATGACACACGCGCCGTGCTGTCCGAACTGAAGGCTCGCTTCCCGATGCTGAGAGTTCTGGGACACCGCAGGAATGCCGGGCAGAGCCGCGCCATCCGGTCGGGTATCCTGGCCGCGCGCGCACCGGTGATCGGCACGCTCGACGGCGACGGCCAGAACGACCCGGCCGACCTGCCGGACCTTTACCGCGCCCTGACCCGCGCTGATGCGCCCGCCGACCTGAAAATGGTCATGGGCCGCCGGGCCAGCCGCAAGGACACGCCGTGGAAGCGGTTTGGATCGCGCTTTGCCAACTCTATCCGCCAGCGCCTGCTGAAGGATGATTGCGACGATAGCGGATGCGGCACGAAGGCGCTGTATCGCGACGCCTATATCTCGCTTCCCTATTTCGACCATATGCACCGCTATATTCCGGCCCTGATGCGGGCTGAGGGGTATGGAATCGAGTTCCGGGACGTGAACCATCGCGCGCGCGCCAGCGGCACTTCGAACTATACCAATTTCGGCCGCCTGAACGATGCCCTGTCAGACCTGCGCGGCGTGATGTGGCTGATCCGCCGCCGGCGCCATCCGGGCGGCGCGGACGAAATCTAGGCGCTGATTTCGCCTCGCGACCCGAAAACGCCCATGTTTACGCCTATTCGCGTCCATCATGCCCGGTCACAGGCGGAGCTTCGGGAAATACCCTCGCATCACCGCCCGTGATACGGTAAACCTGATCTTAACTCAGCCGGATGACGGGTGGTAATGACATGAGCAAGGATACACGGATCGCACTTGCGGGAGCGGCGGTCGCCAAAATGGAACGCGAGAAGCGTGAGAAGCCCGCTTCAAACGACTCGCATGAAAAGGGGTACATGATGCGCGCAATTTTCGGAATCTTTCCGCTGCTGGTCATTCCGGTGGCACTCTACAACCTGCTGGCGCTGGGCTTTGGCGGCGCAGTCGAGACGGTCAACGCCCAGGGCGAACTGATCCGGGCGACATCAGCGCCGATCCTCAACCTGCTGAACGGCCAGTTCATGAGCCTGCCGATGATTTCCGGCGTCGACTGGGTGCTGACCAAGGGCGATGCCATCCTGCTGCTCGCCATCGTGTTCCTGTTCCTGGAGATTCTCAAATCGACCAGCACGGGGACATCGACCATCGTCAATCACGCCATTTCGATGATCCTGTTCATCGTCTGCCTGATCCAGTTCCTGCTCCTGCCGAATTTCGCGACCTCGACCTTCTTCATCCTGATGTCGATGGCCTTGCTGGATGTGCTGGCCGGTGTCGTGGTGACGATCGTGTCGGCACGGCGCGACTTCGGGGTAGCCGGGGACGTGTAACGCGACCCTGAACCGCTCAAAGCAAAACGGCCTGCCGCGTTTGCGTGGCAGGCCGTTTTCGTTCAGGGCGCGATCAGGATCAGTCCTTCTTGGCAAGATCGGCGAGCTGTTCCTGGATGGCCTGCATCTGGGCCTGCATGGTCGCGAGCGCCTCGGCCTGGAATTCCAGGATCGGATTTGACGGGGTCGTTTTCTCGGTTTGGGACGCCTTGTAGAGCGTCGGCATGAACATCTTCATGCCCTGTTCGAACATGGCCATGTTGCGCTTGGCCTGCTTTTCGAAGGCCGACATGGGATTGGCCGCCTTGCGCCATTCCTTCTGCGTGTCAGCGAAACTGTTCATGGACATGTCGAGAAATGCCGGCAGGAAGGTCTGCGCGCCACCGCCATAGAACCCGATCAGCTTGCGCAGGAAGTTCAGCGGAAGCGCGCCTTCGCCCTTTGTTTCCTGCTCGAAAATGATCTGGGTGAGGACCTGACGGGTCAGATCTTCGCCGGATTTGGCATCGCGCACTTCAAAATCCCGGCCCTCGCGGACAAGCTCGGACAGGTGGTCCAGCGTCACGTAAGATGAGGTCGATGTGTCGTAGAGACGACGATTCGCATATTTCTTGATGATGATCATCTGTGACGATCCGTTTGGCTTGGCCATGTCCTGCCCTCTATTCTCCAAATCGGAGAAGCAATTATTGTGCTATGCAGCAATGTTTGCACAGATTTTGCGTGTGACCAATGTCCTAGTTGAAGTCCAGGGCCCAGGAAGGCTACGAGTGGATGCAACATAACGCCGGAGGAAAACAGGCATGACAAAAACAGTTCTGGTCACAGGGGGCACGCGCGGCATCGGGCGGGCGATCAGTGAGACGATGAAAGCCAAAGGCTACAATGTTGCAGCCAATTATGGCGGCAACGAAGAAGCCGCCAAAGCGTTCGAACAGGAAACGGGTATCGGGACCTACAGGTTCGACGTCGCCGATTATGAGGCCGTTGGCAAAGGCATTGCGGCGATCGAGGCCGATCTCGGCCCTGTCGACGTGGTCATCAACAATGCCGGCGTGACGCGCGATGCGCCCTTCCACAAGATGACACTGGAGCAGTGGCAGGAAGTGATCAATATCGACCTGACGTCGGCGTTCAATGTGACGCGCCATGTCTGGGAAGGCATGCGTGACCGCAATTTCGGCCGCGTGATCAACATCTCGTCGATCAACGGACAGAAGGGCCAGTTCGGCCAGGCGAACTATTCGGCCGCCAAGGCCGGCCTGATCGGCATGTCCAAGGCGCTCGCCCAGGAAGGCGCCAAGAAGGGCATCACCGTCAACACGGTCTGCCCCGGCTATATCGATACGGAAATGGTGCGCGCGGTTCCGGAAAAGGTGCTGGAAGGCATTATTGCGACCATTCCGGTCGGACGCCTCGGCAAGGCTGAAGAGATTGCGTCCATGTGCGCCTATCTCTCCAGCGACGAAGCCGCCTTCATCACCGGTGCAACCATGACTGTGAACGGCGCGCAATACATCGCGGGCTAGATTTGCAGGATCATGCGTAACAGGACGAACCGGACCGGCCCTGCGCCGTCCGGTTTTTCTTTTATGAAGACGCGGGAGGCGAGATGCCGGAATCGCGTTCCAGCGTGTTGGTCAGGATGGTTCAGGGGCGGGGACGCCAGTCTGGCGGCGCAAGCTCGAACCCCTTGAACTCAAACCCCGGCGCCACGGTGCAGCTGACGAGCGTCCAGGCGCCCAGCGTTTCGGCGGTTTGCCAGTGATGGGCCGCCACGATGACTTGCGGGCGCTGGCCGGTGCGCAGGTCCGGGCCGAGCCGGAAGGCTTCTGCGCCGTTGCCGTCTGGCGGCGACAGCGTGAGCGAAAGCGGGCCACCGGCATGCCAGAACCAGGCCTCGTCGGCGTCGACCCTGTGCCATGCCGAGACTTCATCTGCCTGCAGCAGGTAATAGATAACGGTGGAGCTGGGCCGGTAGCCGGGCAAGGCCGGTGCGCGGAATGTCTCGGTATAATGGCCGCCTTCCGGATGCGGCCGGAGGCCGAGCATGCGGATGATCTCATTGGCACCCAGATCACCGGAGATGGCGTCCATCAGAACCGGTCCTTGCGCCCGCGGATTTCCGCAAAGGTGGCGACCGGGTCGCCGGGATGGCCCATGGCCGCCTGCAGGGCCGGATCGTCAGCACGCAGGAAAGGATTGGTGGCGAGTTCACGGGCAAGCCCTGTCGGCACGGTCCATTCGTTACGTGCACGCCTGGCGTGGATCTCGTCAACATAGTCAGCAAGCGCCGCATTATCCGGATCCACCGTCACGGCAAATTTCGCGTTCGAGGCGGTGTATTCATGGGCGCAATAGAGCGCGGTTGCAGGCGGCAGGGTCTTCAGGCGGGACAGGCTGTCCCACATCATGCCCGGATTGCCTTCGAACACCCGTCCGCAGCCAAGCGCAAAGACCGCATCGCCGACAAAGGCGGTCGCTTCTTCTGGCAGGTGATAGGCGATATGGCCAAGCGTGTGCCCGGGCACGTCGATGACATGGGCTTCCAGCGCCCCGAGGGTGACCACGTCACCTGTCTTCACGGCGCGGTCGATGCCGGGAATTTTCGCCGCTTCGCCCGCCGGGCCGGTAATCGTGCAACCGGTCGCGTCCTTGATGGCGAGATTGCCGCCGGCATGGTCGGGATGCCAGTGCGTGTTCCATATCTGCGTGATCGTCCAGCCACGGGATGCGGCCTCGGCGAGATATTTTTCAGCATCGGGCGTGTCGATGGCGGCGGTTTCGCCGGAGGCACTATCGTGTGCCAGGAAGCCGTAATTATCACTCAGGCAGGGAAACTGGTGTATCTGGAACATGTTTTCGGGTCTCCTTTGCCATTATAGGCAATCACAGGATCTTGATCTAACACAAGGAAGACAATGCGTCAGGATGCGGTCACGCTCGAAAGATTCTATGCCTCCCCGCTGGGGAGCGCGGCGGCGCGCATCCTGTCGACAAAGCTGACCGACCTGTGGGGCGAGGCGAACAATCTGTCCCTGCTCGGGCTTGGATACGCACTGCCCGTGCTCGATGCGTTTGGTGACCATCCGGGCCGCAGCGTGGCGGCGGTGCCTTTCGACCACGGGCCGGTGAAGTGGGACCCGACCGGGCGCGGCAATGCGGCCGTATCCGTCGGTGACCTGCGCCTGCCCTTTCCCGACGGCATGTTCGACCGGGTGATCGTCCTGCACGGACTGGAAGAGACCGGCGACCCGCGGGCCTATCTGCGCGAGATCTGGCGCGTCATGGCGCCGGAAGGGCGTATCGTGCTGGCCGCGTCGAACCGGGCGGGCCTCTGGTCACGGGCGACGCGCACGCCCTTCGGACAGGGCCGTCCCTGGAGCCGGGCACAACTGATGAACCTGATGTCCATCGGACTGTTCCAGGTGACGGCCAGTTCCAGCGCGCTTTACATGCCGCCCGTATCGGCCGGGATCGTGACGGCGGCGGCCGAGGGATGGGATACTATTGGCCGCCTGATTGCCCCCGGCTTTGGCGGCGTGGTTCTGGTTGAGGCCGTCAAGCGGCTGTATGCTTCACCGGGCGGGGGCGCGGTAGCCCCTGTTGTCGACCGGGTGCGTGTGGCCAGGCCTGCGACAAGCAATGGCCGCGAAAGGCATTGACGCGCGCCGTGCTGCAGATACGTTCGCATGTGCACAAAACATAAAGGCCAGCCGACCATGAAACTCGTGACAGCAATCTTCAAGCCCAGCCGCCTCGACGCCGTGATTGACGCGCTCTCGGAAGCAGGCGCGACCGGACTGACGGTTTCGGAAGTGCGTGGCTATGGTCGCCAGCAAGGCAAGACCGAAGTCTATCGCGGCGCGGAATACGAAGTCCGCCTGCTGCCGAAAGTCAGGGTGGAAGTCGCTTGCGCTGACGCCGACGTGGACCGCTTTTCCGACGCCATCACCGCGGCAGCCAATACCGGGACAATCGGCGACGGGAAGATATTCGTCCTCACCGTGGATTCAGTGCTGCGCATCCGGACGGGCGAACGCGACGAGCAGGCCCTGACCGGCTGACCTGACGCGCAGAGCGCAATCATGGAGAATCCAAAGTTAACCCGGATGGAGATGTTTCCATGTCCGGCGCAAACCTTCGTGCACCGGGAGACATTAGAAGAGCAGACCTAAAGACAGAGTCAGGGCTGCTTCAATGTCATATTCAATTTCCAGTCTTCCGGACGGAGCGAGCGCATGAGCGTCCTGTCCGCAATTCTTCTCGCAAACATTTCGCTGGCGCTGCTGGCCGCGATCATCCTGTGGCAGGGTACGCGTCATGCCTCCCAGCTGGCCGCCGTGCGCGAGCAATTCGCCAAACTGTCCTCGACAGACCCGGTGACCGAGCTGCCCAACCGGGCCACCCTGCATGACCGGCTGAATGCCGCGCTGAGCGCGAATGGCCCCGAGCCCTCGCTCATGGTGATGGACCTGGACGGGTTCAAAGTGGTCAATGACACGCTGGGACATGAAACAGGCGACGAGCTTCTCAAGGCCGTCGCCATGCGGATGACAAGCTGCCTGCACGAGAAAGACCTGCTGGCCCGTGTCGGCGGCGGGGAATTCGCGGCCCTGATCACCCGGCCCGACTCCGTGCACCGCGCCACCCAGACGGCGCAGTCAATCGACAAGGCCATGTCTGCCCCCTTCCGCATCCGTGAGGATGTGATCAACATCAAGGCCAATATCGGTATCGCCGCCGCCAGGCAGGACGATTCCCCGGCGACGGAAATCCTGCGGCGCGCGGATGTGGCGATGTTTGCCGCCAAGAGCGAGAAGCAGGAAAGCATCCGCGTCTACACCCCTGAAATGGACGAGGCGCTGCAATTGCGCCGCACGATCAATTCCGAACTCGACCTGGCGCTGATGAACAACCAGCTTCAGCTGGTCTACCAGCCGCTTGTCTGTGCCCGCAGTGGCAAGGTCATGAGTGCCGAGGCCCTCATGCGCTGGCCAAGCAAGCAGGGCCAGGCAGGCTCACCGGGTGTGTTTATCCCGATTGCGGAAGAGAGCGGCCTCATTTCCAAGCTGGGCGCGTGGGCGCTCGACCAGGCCATGCTGGAAATCAAGCGCCAGAAAACCATCCCGATTGCGGTCAACGTGTCGCCGGTCCAGTTCAGGGTCGATGGCTTTGCCAGCAGCGTGGAAGCCGCGCTTGAGCGCCATGGCATCGCACCCAACCTGCTGCACATCGAGATTACCGAAGGTGTCCTGATTTCGCATACGGGCGAAGCCCAGCGCACCATGAAGCGCCTGCGCGAAATGGGCGTCCAGGTCCTGCTCGACGATTTCGGCACGGGCTATTCCTCGCTGAGCTATTTGCAGCAATTCGAATTTGATGGCCTCAAGATCGACCGGGCCTTCATCCAGCAGCTGGATATCGGGCCAACGGGCCGCCAATTGCTGAAATCGATCATTGCCCTGGGCCACAGCCTGAACATGAAGGTCGTCGCCGAGGGCGTCGAAACCGAGGACCAGGCTGCGATCCTGCAATTGCTGGCCTGCGACTTCCTCCAGGGCTATGCGCTGGGCCGTCCGGATGCTGCCGACAAGCTGCACGGGGTGAAGCGCCCTGAGGAACTGCTTGGCACCCTCCATCGCAATGGCGGCTGGAGCGCGGTGAACTAGCGGTCCTTGATGTCCGAGGCGGTCACTTCCTCGGCATCATGGTGAAGCTGGAGATTGAGCAGCACCGCCTTGGCGATGGGCAGCAGGACGAGGCACAGCCCGATCAGCACTGCGCACAGGGCGGCGAAAGCGAAGACCTTGGCGACAACCGGCATCGGGCTCATCGGCAGAAGAAACAGGAACGGCGCGAGCAGGACCAGCACGCCGAACCCGACGAAGAAGGCCGGACCGTCAGCCGTGTCTGCTGCGGTCATGTCGCGCCCGCAGGCAGGACAGGCCGTGTTCAGCTTGAGATAGCCCGCATAGAGCTTGCCTTCACCGCACTGGCCGCAGCGCAGGCGCAGGCCTGCAAGTATGGGTGAGGACTTGGGCATATCAGTCTCCGCGTATTGCCTGCCTTATGTAGGAAGGCGCGGGCCGATGTAACCCGCGCCAAACCGTCGCTGCGGGCGCGTCGGTTTCCGAATAACGCGCCGCCGCACTTGACCTCGGCCCTGCCTTTGCACACCAGAGCAGCGCAGATTGCCTGAACACGAGTGCCCCACATGCCAGAACCTGTCTTCTCCTCGATTGCCATTGTCGGTGCCGGCCTGATTGGCGCCTCGATCGCGCGCGCCGTGGGCGAATATGGCGGCGCCGGTGCCGTCAGCCTGTATGATGCCAGCGATGATGTGCGGCGCCGGGCCGGCGAACTGGGCCTTGGCGAGGTGGCGGAAACGCTGGACGCGGCTGTCGCTGAGGCGGACTGCGTGATCCTGTGTGTGCCTGTTGGCGCCCTGAGCGCGGTGGCGGCAGCGGCTGTGCCCCATATGAAGGCCGGGGCCATCCTGACCGATGTCGGCTCGGTCAAGGGCGAGGCGGCCGCAGCGCTGGAGGCCGCCGGTGACGGACGGGTTCACATCATACCGGGCCACCCGATTGCCGGCACCGAACAGTCAGGCCCGGAGGCGGGATTTGCGACCCTGTTCAGGGAGGCCTGGCATATCCTGACGCCCGGCAATGACACGTCCGATGACTATGTGGCGGCTGTCGATGCGCTGACGCGCTTCTGGCAGGCGCTTGGCGCCAGGGTGGAGACCATGGATCCGGCGCGCCATGACCGCGTGCTGGCGATTACCAGCCACCTGCCGCACCTGATTGCGTTCAATATCGTCTCGACCGCCTTCGACATGGAGACCGTGGAACAGGGCGAAGTCGTGAAATATTCGGCAGGCGGCTTCCGCGACTTTACCCGCATTGCGGCCTCCGACCCGGTCATGTGGCGCGACGTGTTCCTCAACAACAAGGAGGCGGTGCTGGAATGCCTGGGGCGGTTTTCCGAAGACCTGGCGGCGCTGCAGCGCGCAATCCGCTGGGGCGACGGCGACATGCTGATGCGCGAATTCTCACGGGCACGGACCATCCGCAAGGCGATCATCGATGCCGGGCAGGATTCCGGCGCGGTGAATTTCGGGCGCAATCCCCTGCCGGAGCCTGAGTCTGACACGTGAAGGACGTTACGCTGACCCCGGAGCGCCGCGACGCGCTGTGCCGCCTTGTCCGGCAGAAATTCCAGACGGAGTTTGACGAGCCGTTGAGCGAGTTCCGGGCCGGCGAAATCGTTGACCTGATGCTGAAGGCGATGGGTCCGGCGGTCTACAACCTCGCCGTTCAGGATGTACGGGCGCACCTGCAGGGCAAGCTGGATGACCTGGATGGGGAAGTCTGGGTTGACGACAGTGTCTGACGGGCTCACGCCCTTGTGTATGTCGTGTGTATGAACCTGTTGCTAGGTGAGCGCGTATGAAACACATGACCCAGAGATTATCCCGTCGCACACTGCTCCTGTCCGGCTCTGCTGCGCTGGCCATGGCAGCCTGTTCGTCTGCCGGGGCCGACAAGGCCAGACCGGACGACGCGGCTGATGCCTATGCCGGGAATGAATGGCGGGCCCTGACCGAAGACCAGTGGCGTGAGCGCCTCGAACCGGCGGCTTTCAATGTGTTGCGCAAGGCCGATACAGAGCGCGCCTTTACGTCGCCCCTCAACGCGGAAAAGCGCGACGGCACCTATCATTGCGCCGGATGCGACCTGCCTCTGTTTTCGTCCGAGACAAAGTTCGACAGCGGCACCGGCTGGCCGAGTTTCTACGATGTGCTGCCGGGCGTCATCGCGACCAGCCTGGACCGCAAGCTGATCTACACCCGTACCGAATACCATTGTGCGCGCTGCCTGGGCCACCAGGGACATGTGTTCGAGGACGGCCCCGCGCCGACAGGACAGCGCTGGTGCAATAATGGCGTCGCGCTGACCTTCAAGCCAGCCTGAGCCTATTCGACGATTTCCATGCCTTCAGGGATGACGAAGGGCACAGAGGCCACAGACAGGTTCTGTTCAACCTCTTCCCCCGGACCGTTCTCGCGCCGCTCATAGGCTTCCACCAGTGACAGATAGGGCGGGACATGGATCCAGCCCTGATCGCCCGTGTTCTGCACGATTTCAAAATGCAGATGGAACGTGGTGGCCGAGCCGCCGAAATCATTCGAGATAAAACCGAGCGACTGGCCCGCCGTGACGGTATCGCCGGTCTTCACCTTGAGCCTGGCCATGTTGAGGTGGAGGTATTTATAGATACGGCCGCCGGCGCGAAGACTCACCGAATAGGAGCCGACATTCGAGATCACGCCGTCTTCGACCGCGACGGCTTCGTGCAGCGTACGGTCAGCCGGGGACGCCCGGCGCAGCGTGTTGCACTGGGCAGGCGTGCCGACGCGGATATCCTGTCCCTGATGGATCTTCTGGGCCGGACACAGCGGAGAGCCGCGATTGGCACTGCGCGTTTCGCAGAAATTGTCACGCCAGGGATAGGCATAGTTGCGCGCATCGCACTGGTCGCCGCCACCGACGCCGCCGCCGAATGTGAAGACCTGTGACTGCAGGTAGGCCGGGGTTCCGGCGATGGGAAAGACGATATCGGGCGCATGGACGATCTGGTCAATCGACCCCTGTCCCGTGCCGGGCAGCAGTGCGCCGGGCGCGTGGTAGCTGAAGACCGGTTCCGGTGCTGGCTCTGGCTCGGTGGGGGTTACGGGGTCAACAGGGGTGTCAGGCGCATCCGCTGTGTCGGTTGGATCGGCTGGGGGTGTGACGGGATCATCTGCCGGGTCGGTGGCGCCCGGTACCGTGTCGCCCGAATCCGGCGTATCGGCCGGGTCAGTCGCAGGTGGAACATCGGTGGGCGTGTCATCGGGCACGTCCACATCCGTGTCTGGCGGCTTGACCGGATCATCGTCCGAAACCGGGTCGCTATCGGGTGTTTCCGTCTCTTCAGGCGTATCCGGCGCGGATGTGTCGGTGTCGCCATAGGGATTGTCGACCGGGGCGCCGGGCGGAGGCGGGCCGGGCGCGCCGGGCGGGGTGGCAGGGGCAGGTTCAGGCGTATTGGGGGGCGGGCCGCCATCACCCGGAAAACGGATGAAATCACATGCCGCCAGACCCGTCAGGGCAAAGGCTGCCAGGACGAATGAAGCCTTCTTCAGCATTAACGTGTCCCCGCGATAACCAGTTTGCGCGCGATCTCCAGCGCTTCATCTTCACTGATGCATGTCGGCGACGCGCCCGTCGCATTCTTGCATTCAAACTCGATCAGATAGTCGGCGCCATAGCGCGAGAACACGACCTGGGCTCCGGACGCCGTCGATTCGAAGGCCGGCTCGGTATCGGCGGCTGTGCCGCCTGCATCGCGCGCCCCGATGATTTCGTTCGTGCCGTTGACGACGATGTCATAGTCAACGCCGGGATAGGTCGCGAAATAGCCGTCGCTCATGGGCTTGAACCTGACGCCGCCTTCAGCCGACTGGGGCACGACAATGCCGGTGGGCAGGAGGACAGGGACCGGCGCGGCTGCAGATCCGGACTCAACCTGGAAACTGCCCTGCTCGCGCTCACTGCTGGGCACCGAGGCCATGTCGCGACGGGCCGCTTCCCAGTCGATACCTGCGGTGCTCTCGACCGCCTGCGGACGGACCACGAGGTCTGGCTCTTCAGCCGGTGTCATTTCGGCTGTTTCAGTGGCAGGCGCAGCGGGGGCTTGCGAAGGCGAGTCCGGCGCCGTCAACCGGTCACACCCTGTCAGGGCGAGTGCGAGGACCGCCGCAAGGGCGATCGTGCTGGGCGTGTTCATTATCAGTTTTCCTTCCCGGGATGGGCCACATAGTCAGGATCGGCATAGGCCACCCCTTCCACAGCCATGATCTTTTCCTGCACCAAACGGATTTCCGAACGGGTTGGTTCCACGCCCATGGGCATCTGGTAGGCCAGCTTGACCTCTCCGGAATAGCTGGCGCCGACAAGGGAGAAATCCCTGAGCTCGGGGGTGCGCCGGACATAATCGGCGAAGGCCTGCTGCGCCGCTGCGGGGTCTTTCTTGTAGAGGCGTGCCACGGAATCAATTTCGGGCGCGCCCTTGATGCGCACGATGAATGTGACTTCTGCGCCCTTTGCCTGGGCCGTGATCACGTTCGGGCCGGCCTGTTCAGGCCGGAGGACGGGATCATCTGACGGCGTTTCAGCCGAATCGCGCGGGGCCGGAATGTCGGGCAATGTGCCGATCAGCGGATCAGACCCCCTATCCACACGGGAATCAGGCTGCGGGTCAGTCTGCACCTCCACCATGCCGGAGAGCGGCACAGCCGGCTGGTCACCCTCATCCGGCGTCCCTGCAAGCACGAAGAGGCCGGTCGCCCCCGCAAGCATTGTGAGGCCCGCAAGACCGAGCGGGCCGCCAAAATGAAAGGAAGACCGGATCCCCGCCATGCCTATTGGGCGCCTCCGCCGGTATTGAGCGGTGGCACATTGGCAAGGTTCAGCAATCCGCCGCATGGCCGGGCACACATGTCAGGGCTGCCGGGAATGGGCGTCGTGCCGGGATAGAGCGCGCAGGATCCCGAACACTGAAGCGGTTCCCGCGTATCGAGGGCCGCAATCAATGTGGCCTTCAGCTCTGCTGGCGTTGCCTCAGGCGCGCGGGCCTTGAGCAAAGCGAGCGCAGCGGAAACGTGCGGCGCAGCCATGCTGGTGCCCTGCTCATAGGCGTAGAAACAGGTGTCGACGCCTTCACCGGTGACCGGATCGTAGCAATTGCTGGCTGCCTTGGTCGACAGGATACCGTCCGGACGCCCGTCACCATTATCGTCGCGGGTCAGGTCTCCGCCCGGTGCTATAACGGTGACATTCGGCCCGAAATTCGAATAGGGCGCGATCTGGCCGCGCGCATCGCCTGCCGCCACCGAGATGACATTCTGGCAGCCGCCCGGCGCGTAATACTGTGTCGAGACGCGTGCATTGCCCGCTGCGGAGACGACGATCACGCCGCGCTCCGTGACGGAATCGATCGCATCCTGCAGCGAGGCCGGGCAGAATTCGAACAGGCCGATCGACAGGTTGATGATATCGGCCGGATTGTCATTCCAGACTTCGTTGCCTTCCGAATCCTCTCCGGGGATCAGGCCGCCAGCCCAGCGGATGGAATCATTGATGTCCGACAGGCGGCCACCGCATTTACCGAGCGCGCGCACCGGAACGATCTTCACGTTCCAGGCCCCGCCGACCACGCCGGTGGCATTATCGGCAGCGGCCGCACCAATCGTGCCGGCCACGTGCGTGCCGTGAAACGTATCCGCCGCGAAGGGCTGTGAGGGATCGCACATGTCGCCCGGGTCATTGGGATCGGAATCGCGGCCATCACCATCATTGCCCATGCGCGGATCAGAGACCATGTCCCAGCCGGGCGCCACATTTGGCGAATCCTTGATGTCGGGATGCTGCATCTGAAGTCCGGTATCCACGACAGCGACAATGACATCCTCGGAGCCCTTGTTGGCCTGCTTTGTCCAGAAATCCTGGAAGCCCGCGCCGCCGGCTGACTTGCCTTCGCCCGTGCCATTGTTCTGGAAATTCCATTGCAGGCTCCAGAGCGGGTCATTGGGTGTGATGTCGGTCAGCGTGACGGGCGTTTCAGGCGTCTCGCCGGGAATGGTGTCCCCTGGCGGGGTCGGGTCGGTACCGGTGCCCGGATCGGTCTGGCGGGGACGCCGGACGAACTGGTTCTGGAAGATATAGTCCTTTTCGACATATTCGAACTGTCCCGATGCGCGCAGGTCTCTCACGATACATTCGGTTGCAAGGGCCGCATTGGACTGCACCGTCACAAGGTCTGCCGAGTCCGGGCATCCAGCGCCGGTGTCGACCGCCATGAAGCTGGCACGCGCGGCCTCGACTTTTTCAGGCGTGAACTGGGTTGGATCGGCGCCATCTGCGCCAATCTGGATGACCATCTGGCCTTCGCGGGACAAGGCAACCTGCCCGTCCATGCCGTATTTGGACAGCGTATCGAGCATGACGGAATTGGCGTCCTGCTGTTTGCGGATCGCATCACCGGTGATCACCGAACGGCGCGCCAACTTCTTGGCTGCGAGGCGACGGGGCGCCGGGACAGGCTCCATCGACCGGGGCGCGAGGCTGCGCGTGCGGGGGACGGGCACAGGCTCTGCGGCGGCGGTCTGTTCCAGCTCACGCGTCGCTTTCGCGATATCCTCTCGGGTTGCCTCAGGCGCATTCGGATCGAGCTTTACGGTCGGCATGAGCCGCGCCGGGCGGATATCCTCCATGGCGGCTGGTGGGGCTGGCGGGGGGGCGGCCATGACAGGCGCGTCAGCCGCGCCGGGAGCCATTTCCATCATTGCCGCGTCCGGTTCGACCTCCTCGAAGAACTCTTCGTCCATGAGCAGGGCGTCTTCCTCGTCGACGGCGACGGATTCAATATCCCTGGGTTTCGCAATGATCGAGCCGATGGCGAACATGGCCCTTTCGCTTTCAGCCTGGAACGCGATCTCGTTGACCACGGTGCCGGCAATGGCGCGGTCCATGACGGAGGCGGCAAGCAGGGTCTGTTCGGCGCCCGGTTCGACAACCGCGCGGCCGCTGATCTGGTCGAGCGTGGCGTCGGCGAGTTCGCGGGCCCGGTCGAGCCTTGTATTCTGCTGATCGCAGGCGGCGAGCACCAGCAGGCTGGTAACAACAGCACCGATTGCATATCTGGTGGTTTTTCCGGTCAGGTTCGGCAGCATGTCAGAATGTCCCCTACAATTGCCAACTTAGCCCCCGGTCCCCTACATTAACCGTGTGTTTAGATTATGACGAGGTCTCCCATATGTCCAATGCTTACGCACAGCGCGGTGTCGTTGTGCTCACCGGTGCCGGTATTTCCGCAGAAAGCGGGCTTGGCACATTCCGTGACGTGGATGGCATCTGGACCAAATACCCGCTCGAAGACCTGGCCACGCCGGAGGGGTTTGCGCGCAATCCGGAATTCGTTCAGGGATTCTACAATGCGCGCCGGGCGCAGCTGAAGACATCCGTGCCGAATGCCGCCCATCTGGCTCTGTCAGAACTGGAAGCCGCCTTGCAGGCCGCCGGGCGCCGGTTCACGCTGGTGACGCAGAATGTCGACCATCTGCACGAGCAGGCGGGAAGCCAGAACGTGCTGCACATGCATGGCGAATTGCTGAAAGTGCGGTGCGAGGCGTGTAGCGGTGTGGTGCGCTGGCCTGATGATATCAGCGTCAGGACGCCGTGCCCGACCTGCGAGGCGACCGGCCTGATGCGCCCGCATGTCGTCTGGTTCGGCGAGATGCCGCTCTATATGGACGAAATCGAAACCGAGCTTGCCCGGGCCGATCTGTTCGTGTCGATCGGGACGAGCGGGAATGTCTATCCGGCGGCCGGCTTCGTGCAGATGGCACGCAGGGCGGGAGCGCGGACACTGGAGCTGAACCTCGAACCCTCGGACGGTGCGAGCTTTTTCGATGAAGCCCGCTATGGCAAGGCGAGCGAACTGGTACCGGACTGGGCGAGCGAGATCATGCGGCGGCTCTAGACGGCGCGGGCGTCCGCCTGGATCAGGCCGCCAAAGGCATTGCGCAGCGCGCTGCCATCGACCGGCTCGGTTGTCTGGACCAGCACGATCCGCTTGACGCGGCCATCAGTACCCGCAATGGCGCGGCCGCGTTCAACGACCTGCACCCAGAGGCCGGATGACATGCGGATGCGCATGCGGTGGACGAGTTCCGACTGCGTACCTTCGAGCATGGCCTGGTAAGCCTGACGCGCCGCCACCCGGTCATCCGGGTGGATGCGGGCGATCCAGTCGAAGATTTCCTCGGATGCCGGCTCGTCGCCCTGCGAGAACATGTCGGCCCAGCCTTCGGAATAGTCGACGACGCCGTCTGCCACTGACCAGTCGATCACCCCGGCGGCGAGGAGGTCGCAGGTAATGTCGGCACGGGCGGCAATCAGGTCTGCGTCGCGCACATGGCGGTCATGGCGTTGCCATTCGTTCTGGACGACCGAGATGGCAAGCAGGACGGCCAGAATGGAGGCACCAAACAGGGCGAGGAACTGGTAGCGGCGCGCGGCGAGGACCGACAGGACCGAGGGCGCTTCGCCGACATAGGCGATCTGAAGCATGCCGCCTGCGACAGACCGGGTTTCCAGGAAGGTTCCGCTTTGCTGTCCGCTGACGCGGCCGGCGGATGAGGATTCATCGGCGTGGAGCGGACGCCAGCCAAGGGCGGAGGTGACAAGGCCCGCATCAACCTGATCAAAGACCTGCTGCTGTCCCGCCGCCGTCAGGACGGTTTGGCCGTCCCGGTTGAGCAAGGCGGCGCGCCAGCCATTTCCGGCCGCCGCACCGATCTGCAGCGCGGACTGGAAGGCATCCTTGCGGAGCACGAGAACGGCCTGAACAGGCTGTCCCTCCGGCATTGGAAGGGCGCGATAATAGGCGGCCCGGTCTTTCGACACAGGGACGAGTTCAAGACCGAGGCGTTCGTTGCCTGCCCGGCGGCTGGACGGCCGGGGGCCAATGGCGCCCGCCACATCCGCAGGCAATTGCCCGAAGACCGAAACCGCTTCGCCGCGCGGGCCGAAAACAATGATCGCCGTGGCAGGCGTGCGGGCAAGAATACTGCTCACCTCCGCCTTGCGTTGGCGCTGCGCGGCGGGCAAGGCCCCTTCGGCCAGCGCAGCCGCGACGAGCGGTGCCGCTTCAAGCGCCGCAGCATCGAGGCGGGCAAGATCGGCCTCCGCCGCGACCTGGCCAATGGCAGCCGCCTCTGTCAGCGCATTCCGGCTGGCCTGCGTATCCTCGCGGACAACCTGCAGCGAGTAAATCAGCATGCCGAGTATGCAGCCGATCAGCGCGGCGGCCTGAACGGCGCGCATGAGGAAGGGATCGCTGCGCTCCAGCCGGCGGGCGAGCTGCACGCCGCGATTCGGGCGGTCGGAGGAAGCGTCTGTAGTCATGGCTGTATCCAGGAAGCGGAATTGAACGGGTCATTCGGCAGGTCTGTCCGCACAAGGCCCGCGCGGCCGCCAGGCACCCAGGTCAGCGCGACGCCGATACGGACGTCTTCATAGGCCTCTGACGCAATGGCCGAGAGATTCGCCGAGATGATGACATCGGTATTTATGCGCCGGGCGATGGCGAGATCGAGGGCGCCTGCAATGCCGGTCGTCTCGCTGCCGCCGATGAGCGGCTGAAGGCCCGGCAGGAGCGGGTTGGTGCGGGCAGGATCTTCTTCAACCGTCTCATGGGCAAGAGCAATATCCGCCTTGGCGATCCAGGGGCTGAGCGGATCGGTCTGGGCATTGGCCGACCAGCCGGCACGATGGAAGGCCTGCGGGCTGAAATAGCCGCCATGGCCCGGCGTGAAGAAATTGGTGTTCCTGTCATAGGACTGGAACTGGTAGAACGGTCCGGTGACGATATAGGCAAAGCCATCGCGCCGGATCGAGCGGGACGCGGAAATGCCTGCCGAGACGACCGTGTTGGAGGCGACATTCTCCCCCTCCAGCTGACCGGCAGACAGGTCTGCCTGAACGGCATGCACCTTGCCAACCGGCAGGCGCGCACGCACTGATGCGCCTGCTTCGGTGACGCGTCCGAACGTATTGCCGCGCGTGTCCTCCTGGCCGGCGAGGGCAAGTACGCTGTCGGTTTTCGGGCGGACATAGGCGCGCGCCTCAACGGCGCGGCCAGCGGCTTCGCGGGCAATCGCGATCTCTCCGGTGAGGACCGGATCCGCATCGGCGCCGAGCGGCATGATGCCAATGCGCGCGGCGAGGCTGGTGTCGCCCTCCCGGCTCCAGGCGAGGTAGGGCGCAGCGAGGGTTTCGCGGGAAGGCGCAAGCGCAGGCGATGAACTGGTGCCGGGATCAAGCGTGTAGACCGCAATACCGGCCTCGACACGGTGGGCGCCGCGCGAGGTGCCGAGTGATGTCGTGGAGACAAAGCCGCGCAGTCGGTTTTCGCCGCTGGTTCCGCCCTGGCTGCGGGCCGTTACCGCCTGACGATACCAGGTGCGGTCCAGACCTTCGAGCGCCTCATAGGCATCGGGTGCGTGGGCACGGGCGGTGAGGTAGTCGCCCTGATTGAATGCGGCCGCCGCGTAGCGCGCTGTGACCCTGGCGCCAAGCGGACCGCCCAGTTTGCGCGCGAGGGCCGCTGCGGTGTCCAGATCGCCTGACTGCTCTGCGGCCAGCGCGTAGCCTTCGGCAGCTTCCGCGTCGGGGCGCTCAAGATAGAGGCGGCTGAAGGCAGCGGCCGCTGCACTGGCATGCCCGAGCTGAAGATCAGACCATGCAACGCGCATGGACCCGGCGCGCTGTGTGGGCGCCCGGCTGGCTGCCTGCTGCGCGAGGCTGCGCGCCAGATCGTAGTCGCCCGCGTCATAGGCCGCGCCCGCGCCATCCAGCAGCGCGCCGCCGGAAACGGATTGCGCAGCTCCTGCGAGTTCAGGGTTTCGCGCGGCGGCACGTTCGGCAAGCATCATGGCCGATTGCCAGTCGCCTGATGCGCGGCGCCCCGCAGCGTCGGCGAGATCGGTTCGCGCTGCGAGTGTGGCCAGGCTCGCGGGATCATCGGCCTGTGCGATGGCCTGGCGGGCGGCGGGGATGTTGCCTGAAGCGAGCACCGCCATGACAAGGCCGCGACGGGCATCTTCGTCGGCGCCACTGCCAAGCGCCCGTTCGAAATAGCCGGCTGCCTGGACCGCATCGGACTCAAGGAATGTCCAGCCGGCCTGCGTGAGGAGGCGCGGATCATCGGATGTGCTCACAACGCGTCCCACGGCGGCAAGGTCTTCTGCCGCGACGGCGGCTTCGAACCGGACCCATGTTGCGGTGCGCAGGATGCGCTGATGCGCGAGGATGATTGCGGAATCCCGGCTCGTCCTGAGCGAGTCGATTTCGCTCAGCGCCACAAGGCCGTCCGTATCCAGAACGGAAAGGCTGCGTGCCGCCAGATCGGTGACGAGCTGCGGGTCATCGCAATATGTCAGGGAGCGAATGTAGAAGGCAGCAAGCGCATCCTGATTGCCCATGCCCTCGAGGGCTTCGGCGCGGGACCAGATATGGGAAGGTGCGTCACAGCTGCGCTCACTCGCGGGCGGAAGCAGCGCCAGTGCGGCCGCCCAGTCACGCGTCTCCAGGGCCGCGCGGATGCGCTGGTCGCGGTGACCGGTGGCGAGATAGGATCTGAGTTTGGCGGGCGCCTTCCAGCCGGTATTGGCGTCTTCAAGTGCTCTCAGGAGGCTTTGGGCTGAGTCCCACTGGCCTGCGGCGCCGAGATCCCAGACCGCCTGGACCTGCACTGGCGCCGGTGCGCGTGATTCCGTGCGATCGGGGGCCTCTGCCGGTTGCTGATCACCTGAGGGGATGCCAATGGTGAAAACACCTTCGGAATGCTTCGCCATCGCGACCTGCGCATGCGCCGCAGTCAGGCCGCCGCCGGTGAGGGCGACCAGAGCAATGACCGCAGCCGTGCACAGGAGGCGGCGGCCCTGCCTCACTTTTCATTCATCCGGTCACGCATGTAGCGGGCAATCAGGGCAAGCACGGACGCGAGGGCGAACAGGATTGCACCGATGGTGAGAATCCAGCGCGATGAGGCCTGGCCGGTTTTCATGCGTGCCATCTCGGCAGGCTTCATGTTGCCGATTTCGAATGTCGCGACAGGCGCCTGTGTCACGATCGTCGCGGCATTGCTGCGCCAGACAGCGGCGCCGCCAGTCAACTGGGTCCAGTGGCTGGGCTGCACGAGCGACCGCGCGGAGGCGACAAGCTGCGGGCCTGACTCTGCCGTGACGAGCGTGACGAGGCGGCCCGGATGCTGCGGCGACTGGCCCGCGATGATGAGACCATTATCGCCAAGATCCACCGAGGTGAAGTCGCGCGTGAAACCGTCTCCGGCACCGCCAGGCAGCTGGGTCGACATGCTGAGCTCGGCGGGCAGGAAGCCGCCAAGCCCGGGGCGGGCACCGACGACCAGCGTGTGGGCATCCGGCAGGTCCAGCCCGAAACCGAAATCGGTGTCGGTGAAGACGGTTGCGTGAATCTGGCCAAGCTTTGCGCCCAGCGTCCAGACGGCGGCCGCCGTGTCGCTGCCTGTGTCGGCCGCGCGGATCGCGAATTTTTCGGGCTGCAGGCCGGTATAGGGAAAGCCCGCTTCGCCAAGCAGGGCGAGGTTCGGCAACGCGACGAAACGGTCGGCCGGCGGCAACGTCATGGTGGACGTGTCCTTCAGGATGAAGGCGAGATGGCGCATGCTGCGCGAGCTGCATTCGCCTTCCGTTCTGGTCGACAGTTCGACCTGGAAGCTCACATGGTTGCGGCCCGGGCGCAGGGCCGCTGTCGAAAGCGGAATCTCGTAGCCGGGCGTGACTTCGCCATCGGGATTGGTGAGCCGGACCGCGCGCTGGAACTGGTCATTGACGACGATGTTGACGACGGAGGTTTCATCGAGACCGGCGCCATAGGCGAAATCCAGCGAGAACAGGACTTCGCTCTTGCCCGGAAAACGCGTGTCGGCAGGCAGTTCGAATTCAAGCGAGACGTCGCCGCGCGGCTGGCCAAGGAGCGAGGTATTGCCCAGTCCGAGATCGCCGAACGTGTATTTCGCGTCAGTCTGCAAGGGCTGCGTGCCTGGCAGGATGGCTCCGGTTGGCACTTCGGCGGGCGTCAGGATGATGGCGTTCGTATCCGATAGCGGGAAGTCGCCTGTCGCAAGGGCTCGGACGGCCCCTTCAATGGCGGCTGGCGTGCGCCCGGAGGCAATGATGAGGAAGCGCGACGGATCGGCAGGCGACGGGCTGACCGACAGCCAGGACGCCTCGCCCTTCAGGTCTGCCAGTCCGGCAGGGGCAATGGCAGACAATTGTTCCGGCGTACCGATGGCGACAAGGTCGGCGCCCTGTGCAGTCTCGCCAAGTGTTGCCGGATCAAAGCGCGAGATCGCGGGCAGCCGGTAGGCGAGGCGGTTGGCGACGGCCTGCGAGGCGATTGTGCCCCAGCGCAGCGTTTCAGCATTCATCTCGCCGTCGCCGACGAGAATGCCGAGTGTTTCCACACCGCCGACGCCTGCGGTGACGAGTGCGTTCAGGTCAGCCAGCGAGCCTGCGAAATTGTGGCGCGCATAGACGATTTCGACATAGGAGCGGGAGGTGTCCACATCGGTCCAGAGTTCAGCCGCTTCGGGATCCTGGCAGCCATAGGTATAGCGCTGGACCGCATCAATGCGCAGCGTGTTGAAGCCGGACTGGACGAGCGCGGGATCAAGCACGATCTCGTTGACCGCAGCGGCGCGCTCCGTGACGCCGTCGACCTGGGCGATGAAGCGGCCATTCAGGTCAAGGCGCAGTTGCGGCTTGCCGCCTTCCTGCGCGCGGCCGCTGGCATGGCGCAGGATAAGACGGGCCGACTGAATGTCCGCCTGCGGCGCAACGGCGAAGGAGATGGTCTCGGTCGCCTTTGCGCCGTTGAGACGGATGGCGCCCTGCTGGGGCCGGAGCGCGGCGAGTGGCAGGCGCGCGCGCCACAGCCCGTTCTCGAGACGCTCGGTCGTGACCTGCGGATTGTCGCGGAAGCGGGCATAGACATCATAAACGGCATCGGCAGATGGCGCCTGCCGGGCATGCGCGGGCAAGGCAAGCGGGGCGGCGGCCAGGACGAGCGCGAGCGCGGTTGAGCGGAGTGTGGAGATCATGAGCGTACTTCCCGTGAAACGGCCTGGATATGGTTCATGGCATGGGACAGACTGGAGCGGACGAGGCCCGCAATCTTGGTGCCCATATGGTCTGACTGGGCCCGGCGATCGCGGAACGTCTTCCAGTTCTCGCTGCGCGAATACATCAGTGCGACAACGGCGGACCATTGCTCGGGCGTCTGGATGACGAAGGACAGGCCCAGCTTCTGGCCGTTCGGGCGGTCAACGGCGGAAAGCACCCTGAGATCGAGCATGGAGGGTGAGGTCGCGCCGAGTTCGCGGGCGTCGGCCTGGAACATGTCCCCGACTTCGAACCGCTTGCCTTCACCGAAGGGGACGAGCGCGCCGAGACCGGTGATCGAGATATCGGTCATCTTGCCGGGGACGGTGACGCCCAGATAGGTCAGATCAACATCGCGGTCGGTCTCGAAGCGCGGGAAGACCCTCTGCTGCGACCGTTCATAGAGAACGCCGAGCGCCGAGACGAGCAGGAGGAGGTGGAACGTATTCCAGAACAGGAGCACGGATATGACGCCCGCGCCGACCGGATCGACGAACCAGCGAATGATGCCCGCAACCTGTCCGAGGCAGACAATGGCGATGAGAAGGTAGAAGGGCCGGGCCAGCGGCGAGACGAAGCTCTCGTCGAGGCTTTCGCCTTTTGGCGTCACCGCAAAGCTGGGTGCGCGCGGATTGCGCAGCACTTCCAGAATGGCGCCTGAACAGTGAATGGACTGGATGACTTCATAGAGCTCGGATGCAAAGGCCCAGCGCGTGTGCCCGTACAGGATGGATGAGAGCATCAGGGCGCCGACAATGTGCGGCAGGCCGTACATCAGGAAGTCAGACAGGTCGCCGACATAGACCTGGATCCCGAACAGGAGGTAAAGCAGCGGGCCGAGGATGAAGGCCATGCGGGCCAGCGGGAAGAACCAGTAGAAACAGGAATTGAAGTAGCCGACGCGCTGAGCGAATGTCAGGCCCTTCTTGAGGAGCGGATTCTTCAACAGGAATATCTGAACCATGCCCTGGGTCCAGCGCATTCTCTGAATGATGAAGCCCGAGAAGGTCTCGGGCGACAGGCCGGCGACCATCGGGCGGTCAACATAGGCACTTCGGTAACCCCTCGAATGGAGTTCGAGGGCCGTCTCGGCATCTTCGGTGATCGTGTCACCCTGGATGCCGCCGATCTCCATGATGTATTTCCGCCTGAGCAGCGCGGCTGAACCACAGAAGAAGGAGGCGTTGAGGCCGTCGAGCCCGCGCTGGATGACCGAATAGAACATCTCGTTCTCGCTCGGCATGTTCTTGAATGTACCAAGGTTACGCTCGAGCGGGTCCGGATTGAGGAAAAAGTGCGGCGTCTGAACAAGGAAGAGTTTCGGATCCTCGACGAAGTAGCCCGCCGTCCGCGAGAGAATGTCGGTCGATGGGACGTGATCCGCGTCAAGGATGAGGATGAGGTCGCCATCCGTTTGCTTGAGGGCCGCGTTGATATTGCCGGCCTTGGCGTGTTCATTCCTTTCGCGGGTGAGGTAGTGAGCACCCAGACGTTCGCAGACTTCCTGCAAATGCTCGAATCGGGCCTGCGCTTCGGCGGCTTTTACAGGGTCCGCCTGGTTGCGCTTGGCGAGCGTGCCGCCATCATCGAGCAGGTACACTTTTACCCGGCCTTCCGGATAGTTGACGTTGAGCGCGGCAGTCAGCGTGACTTCAAGCAGGTCGTCCGGTTCATTATAGCTCGGTATCAGGATGTCGACGGTTGGGCAGGCTTCCGGCGCGAGCGGCGCGGGGCGCGGGGCGCGCTTGTACACATCGACTGACAGGAAGGTGGAGAGGAGGAGAAGGATGTAGCCGTAGGTTTCGGCGCCGAGCAAAAAAATCCCGCCCATGATCGAGAGCGCGGAATCTGTCGGCATTGTCTCCGTCACACGCCAGATCATGTAGCGCGTACTGGTGAATACGATCAGCAGCGAGATGAAACTGCGGAACGGCCCACCTGCGGGGCGTAGCCAGCCCATGAGAAAAAGCGTTGCAATCGTTGCGACACAGAGCTGGATCTGCACCGGGTCAGGGGTCGGGATGGCAGCGAGCAGCGCGACGCTGCCGAGCATGAAAACAGCGCTGAATGTCCGCATCGGCGCAAAGCGGGATGCGGGCACGAACGCTGTGGATTTCCTGGTTGAAGTCGCCATCGGGTGTTTTCTATTTTGGATCAGTCCGAAAATAGAATTACCCGGGCAACGTGAAGTCATTCCTAAGAGGCAACGCCTCATCAACCATGATCGGTTAACCTGAACCGTCTTTCTGTAAACGGAGTGAATAAAAGCGGTCCAGCCATTAAGGATCGCCACGCCCATCTGTCAGGCAGGGGAGGGAACAGGGCCGAGGTAGCGAAACCAGTGCCACTGGAGATCAGTCGGAGAAGATGCCTTCGGAGACGCCCCAGTCGCGAACGAGTTCCGGCCACACCCTGAGCGGATCCGTATCGATGCCCCGCAGGCCGAAGCCATGTCCGCCCTGTTCGAAGATGTGGAGTGAGGTTTTTGCGCCTGCCTTCCGGAAGGCGTCATAGGCCATCAGCGCGTTCTCCACGGGAACCGCGTCGTCATCACCGGCATGCAGGATGAAGACAGGCGGCGCGTCGGCAGGCACTGATGTTTCGACGGAATATTTTTTGAGCGTGTCTGCGTCCGGTGTCGCGCCAATCATGTTCTGGCTGGTTGAGCCATGTGTATGGGGCTGCGACAGCGTGATCACCGGGTAGACGAGTACGCTGGCATCCGGCCGCGCCGAGTACATATCGGCTGCATCGACGGGCGCGTAGACATCAGCCGCGAAACGCGTGGTGAGGGAGCCGGCAAGATGGCCGCCGGCAGAGAAGCCCATGGCCATGACGCGGTCGGGATCAATGCCCGACTCCCCTGCCCGCGCACGAATGACCCGCATGGCACGCTGGGCATCCTGGAGCGGCGTATCCGGCCCGGCCGTCCAGCCCTGGTGCGGCAGACGGTAGGAGAGAACATAGACGGTGGTGCCGCGCCGCGAGAACCACCGCGCACCTTCATAGCCTTCCTTCTCGACAACAACCCATTTGTAGCCGCCGCCGGGGATGAGCAGCAGGGCTGACCCATCCGGATGGTCGGGCCTGAACACGGCAAGGGCCGGATCCGTCACGTCATTGAGGGCACGATCAGCAAGGCCATACGGATTATCCCGGCTGACATAGTATTGGGACAGGCCATCGGGCACGCCACCTGGCGGACCATCGGGCCAGAGACGGATCGTCTCGTCAGGCTGTCGATCAAGATCCACCAGAAGCGCATCATCTTCAGCCACCGATTTCGGGTAGGAGATGATCAGCGACAGGGGGGCATCGCCGATCTGCCGGATTCCGACATTGGCGCCGGTAAAAAGGTAAGCCGCCATGCCCGCGGTGAGATGTGCCGTGGTTCCGTCCGAGAAGACTTCGCCTTGCCCGGAGAGGACATAATAGACCTCATCATGCGCAATGACATGCTCGCCAATCGCCGAGCCCGGATGAAGGTCGCGCCGGCGGAATTCCATCGTGCGCCCGGGGGCGATATCAGAGATGCGGTAGGCAGTGCTCATGCCGAGTGCGCCATGGGGCGGGGCCTCGTCGCTGATGACGTCGGCTTCGTGCACAACCACCATGGCCCGGGCCGCGTTCGCAACCGGAGGCACGCCCGGTTCTGCCTGGAGCGGCAGAGGCGTCGCGCACGCGGCGAGGAAGAACAGACAGATGATCAGGCGCATCAGAAATGCCTCACTTGAACATGTTCGGAAGGGCGAGCGACAGCTGCGGCACGAATGTGATGATCATCAGGGCGAGCAGGAGCGCGCTGTAGAACGGCCAGATCGTCTTCACCGCCTGCTCGACGGGAACCTTGCCAACAGCCGCGCCGACGAACAGGACCGACCCGACCGGCGGCGTGACCAGGCCGATGCCGAGGTTCAGCATCATCACGATGCCAAAATGGACGGGATCGACACCAACCTGCATCACCACGGGCAACAGGATCGGCGTGGTGATGACGATGAGCGGCGACATGTCCATGAAAGTGCCGAGAACGAGCAGGATGACATTCACGATGAGCAATACGAGGATCGGATTGTCTGTTGTTGACGTGATCAGGCTGGCGAGCTGGGCAGGGGCCTCAAGGATTGCGAGCGCATAGCCGAAAGCGGTCGCTGACCCGATGATGAGAAGCACCATGGCCGTGATCTTCACAGACTGCATGGCGGCCTCTGCAAAACGCGACCAGCCGAGCGTGCGATAGACGAACGCCCCGATGATGATCGTGTAGATGACAGCGATGGCCGAGGATTCCGTCGCCGTAAAAATGCCCGACAGGATGCCGCCCATGATGATGATCGCGGCCATCAGGCCCGGTATGGCGAGGAAAAGCGCCCGCAGGAAGATGCGCCAGCCGGGGAACGTCCCCCTGGCATATCCGCGCATCACGGCAACACGCCAGGCGACGACCATGAGCAGAATTGCCGTCAGCACGCCCGGCACGATGCCGGCGAGGAAGAGGTCTCCAATCGACACGCCGATACCACTGGCGGCGGAATAGATGATCATGTTGTGCGAGGGCGGGATCAGCAGGCCGACAATGGCCGCTGTCACGGTGACGTTGACGGCATAATCGCCATCATAGCCCTTTTCCTTCATCAGTGGCATCAGCGTTGAGCCCATGGCCGATGCGCTGGCAATGGCGGAACCGGACACAGCGCCAAACAGGGTGGATGCGCCGACATTGACGAGGCCAAGCCCGCCACGCGTCCGGCCAAAGGCGCCTTCAGCAACCTGCACAAGGCGCTGGGCGATCCCTGATCGGTACATCAGGTCGCCAGCGAAAATGAAGAAGGGAATAGCCATCAGCGTAAACACGCTGACGCCAGCTGCCATGCGCTGAAAGACGACAACGAGCGGAATATCGAGGGCCACGAAAGTCGCAATCGCGGCACCGAGAAGCGAATAGGCGACGGGTACGCCGAGGGCCAGCAGCACCAGCAGCGTGATAACGAGTATGGCTAGCTCCACCTCGGATCCTCCTCATCTTCAGGGGGGTTGCCAACAAGTTCCTCAAGTACGCGCTCCAGCGCGAACAGGGCCATGAGGGCACCGGAAATCGGCAGGCCGAGATAGGCAAGGCCGCGCGGCAGGCCCAGCGACGGAATGACATGGCCCCAGGTCTTCACAACGAGCTCGCCGCCCCAGACCAGCATGGCGACACCGCACAGGCCGACAATCGTGTTGGATGCAACGCGCATCGCACTCTGGATCCTTGGCGGCATCGCTGCCTCCAGCGCGACAATCCGGATATGGAATCCTTCGCGCACACCGGCGGCCGCCGCGAGCGACACATACCAGATCATCAATGTGAGTGAGGCCTGTTCCGACCAGGACGGACTGGAATTCAGGACATATCGCCCGAACACCTGCCAGCCGACGATGGCGGTCATCGCGACCAGTCCGGCCGCGGCAATCCGCACCAGCCAGTCTGCCGCAAAATGCGTGGCTTTCGCCAATGCGCCAATCATGCCTCTCCCCCCATGGCTTCAATCTCCGCCACCAGACGCTTCTGGTCCTGCGTGACGACGAACCTGTCCCAGACCGGTCGCATCAGGTCGATGAACTGGTTCTTGTCATCCACCTCGTTGGCCTCGACACCGGCAGCGAGCAGACGGGTACGGGATCCGTCGACCCGCCTGTCCCAAAGCTCGCGCATGAACGGGACAGAATCGCGGGCCGCCTGCCTCACGGTGTGCTGGTCTTCTTCTGAAAGCCTGTTCCAGCGGCTGAGCGACATGACGAGGATTTCCGGCGCCATCACGTGCCCGGTCAGGCTGTAATAGGGCGCCGCTTCGAAGTGCCGACCGCTCTCATAAGAGGGCCAGTTGTTCTCTGCGCCGTCGATGACGCCCTGAACCAGCGACTGGTAGACTTCGCCGAGGGACATCGGCGTCGCATCCGCGCCGAGCGCCTTGATCATGGCGACGTAGAGATCGGAGTTCTGGACACGGATCTTCATCCCGGTCATGTCGGCAGGCGTGCGGATCGGACGTTTGGTGTTATAGAAGCAGCGTTCGCCGGAATCGTAGAAGCAAAGCCCGACCAGCCCGTGCCGGTTGAGCGATGCGAGGAGTTCGTTACCCGGCGCGCCGTCCAGCGCTGCCCGCATGTGCGCCGTCGAGCGGAACAGGAAAGGCAGAGACGGAATGACCGTCATCGGCTCGATGGCGTTGAGCGGGGCGAGGTTCACCCGGTTCATGTCGAGGCCGCCAAATGCCGTGATCTCGAGCGTGTCGCGCTCGGACCCGAGTTGCCCGCCCGCATAGATCTTGATGCCCAGGCGGCCACCCGTGCGCTCGTCCAGCAGGCGACCCATTTCCTTCACCGCCTGGACGGTCGGATATTCTTCAGGGTGCGCGTCAGCGCAGAGAAACGCCCTGCCCTTTTGCATTCCGCATGCACTGAGAAGCCCGGCAGCGGCACCGGCCGCGAGAACGGTTCGGCGATCTGGCCGCCCCCCGTCAAAAAGCGACGATTGTTTCGTCAAAGCTGTTCCTCCCCCGATTCCAGCGCGATTATGCGGGCATAGGCCCATTCCGTCTTTTCCACGAAAACCGGTTGGGAAACCAGCGACTGTGGAAACACCTCGCTCACCTGCATGAAGCGCGCGACATCAGCCCCCGGCACATCAGTGCAGGCCGCGCCGATGCGGATCAACCGGTCCGCCAGCGGGTCCGTGAGCGCATATCCGTTCAGCGCCGACCGGCGCAGGAAGCGCATCCATGCGGCGACCCCCGTTGCGAGGCCATCAATCGGCCGGCCTGCGCCCAGATTTTCGGCTATGGTATCGAGCAGGCGCATGGGCAGTTTTTTCGACCCATCCCATGCGATCTGTGAGAGCCTGTGCGCGATGGCCGGATTACGGAAGCGTTTGAGCAGGGCGTGACGATAGGTGTCGAGGTCAAGGCCTTCCGGGGCGCGAAGACCGGGGGCGATCTCGCCGTGCATCATCGCGTCGATCATGGCGGCGAGGGCAGGGACCTGCATCGCGCCGGACACTGTCTGGTGACCGAGGGCGAGGCCGAGATAGGCGAGCGTTGAGTGCGCGCCATTGAGCAGGCGCAGCTTGGCCTTTTCGTGTGCCTCGACATCATTTGTCATGATGGCGCCGACGCGTGACAGATCAGGGAAACCCGGACCGGTCCTGTCTTCGATCACCCAGGACGTGAAGGCTTCACGCTGGATCGGCCAGTTGTCTTCGAAGCCGGTAGCCGCAGCAATTGCCTGCCTGAGCGCATCATCGGTCGCAGGCGTGATGGAATCCACCATCGAACACGGAAACATGATGACGCTCGAAATCCATCCGAACAGTTCCTGATCGACGGCAGCGCAAAAGGCCAGGACGGCGTCGCGGAGCTTCTGGCCATTTGACGGCAGATTATCGCAAGAGAGCACCGTAAGCGGTGCGAGGCCGGCAGCATGGCGCAGCCGGAGACCTTCCACAAGCAGTCCAATCACGCTGGACGGACATGTGCGATCGGGCAGGTCTGCCGCAATGTCCGGATGGGCGAAATCGAGCGTGTCGTCCGCGCCGAGGCAATAGCCTTTTTCGGTCACGGTCAAAGTCACAAGTTGAAGATCCGGCGACCGGAACGTATCGCGCCATGTATCGTCTTCCACCGTGGAGACCTGTGTCATGGCCCCGATGACACGGTAGCGGACCTGTTCATCAAGAATGGCGAGTGTGTAGAGATCGTCCTGCGGCCGGACCGCATCACGCAGGGCCGCGCTTTTCATCGAGACGCCATGGATGCCCCAGCGCGGATCGCTCGCGAGCAGGCGGTCAAGATAGTCCGCCTGGTGAGCGCGGTGGAATGCGCCCGGGCCGATGTGAAGCACGCCGGTGCGAACGCCAGACCGGTCATAGGCGGGCACGCCAACGTGCTGTGAATTTGCATTCGCGAGCGAGGCGTTGTTCAGTTGCATGGTGGAGAGTGCAAGGGTCAAAGCGTCACCCCACGCTTCCAGATCGCAATGGAGCGTTCGTCATTGTTTTCGTTGCAGGCCGGTGTCCCGCTGGCGATGTCGAGGACGCAGGCGAGGAAAGCCTCGTCGGTCTGCTGCGGACTGCGGCCCTGGACAAGACCGCCCGCATTGAAGTCGATCCAGCCCGGCTTGCGGGCAGCGAGCGCGGAATTCGATGAAATCTTGAGGGTCGGGACAGGAAATCCGAGCGGTGTGCCACGGCCTGTCGTGAACAGGATGAGATTGGCGCCGGCCGCCGCGAGCGCCGTCGATGACACGGCATCATTTCCGGGGGCCTCGAGCAGGGTCAGGCCCTGCATGGTCTGGCGTTCGCCATAGCGGATGACATCGACCAGCGGCGCGCTGCCCCCCTTCTGCACCGCGCCGAGGGACTTTTCTTCCAGCGTCGTGATGCCGCCATCCTTGTTGCCGGGCGACGGGTTTTCGTAAACCGGCTGGTCATGGTCGATGAAGTATTGCTTGAAATCATTGACCACGCTGGCGAGCGCATCGAACACCTGACGCGACGCTGCCCGGGACATGAGAAGCTGTTCGGCGCCGAAGATTTCCGGGATCTCAGTGAGAATGGCCGAGCCTCCGGCGGCGGTGACGCGGTCTGTGAGGCGGCCGAGGAGCGGATTGGCGGTCAGGCCGCTGAACCCGTCAGAGCCGCCGCATTTCAGGCCAATGACCAGACCTGATAGCGGGCAGGCTTCGCGCGCGTCATTTGCAGCAATGGTAACGAGTTCGCCAATCGATTCGAGGCCGGCCTCGATTTCATTTTCGACTGATTGGCCGCGCACGCTTCGGACCCGGGACCGGTCGAGCCAGGGCGCTGAGTCCAGCAGCGCATCCAACTGGTTGGATTCGCAGCCAAGACCGACGAACAGGACGCCGCCCACATTTGGATGGCCGGCCAGTGTTGCGAGGATGCGGCGGGTCGCCGACAGGTCGTCGCCCAGCTGGGAACAGCCGAACGGATGGGTGATTGCGGTAATGCCATCGACCTCTCCGGCAAATTCGGAACGGGCGAGGCGGGCGATTTTCTCGCAGACATTGGCGACACAGCCGACCGTGGCGATGACCCAGATTTCATTGCGCGTACCGACACGCCCGTCCGCGCGGCGATAGCCCATGAACGTGGCACTGGCCGGGGGCGGTGCGGGTGCGGCCGGCGTGGGGCTGTAGGTGTAAGTCGCGAGGCCGGAGAGGGTGGTTTCGAGATTGTGCGAGTGTACCCATTCACCGACGCCGATCGCCCGGGTGGCGCGCCCGATCGGCCAGCCATATTTCAGCACGATGCCGCCCTGCGCGATGGGCGCCAGCGCGAACTTGTGGCCTTTGCCTGTTGCCTCGGCGAGTTCGACTGGCTCACCAGCCACGTCAACGCGCTCACCTGCGGTCAGGTCACGCAAGGCCACGCCGACATGATCGCCGGGCGTGACGCGCATTGCGTCAAGTGTCTTGAGGCCAGTCATGGCGTTCATCCGCGTTCCGTCCCTGCCGGGTTTCGGGCATTCTTTTCGGCCCTGCCCTAGTCTGTGGTTTATCCCTATGGTAACCGGTGTCATAGATTTGGCAAGAGCGGCTCTCCGGGATTCGGAATCTGTCGCCAGCGTGAGACGGACAAGATGATGACAAACGCCCTTGAACTGCACGACGACCGCCTGTTTTCATCTGATCCCACGCAGCGGGCGATTGCCCGTGACATCTATGGCGGCGTGAAGGACCTGCCGATCCTGAGCCCGCACGGGCATACTGATCCGCGCTGGTTTGCCGGGAATGCGCCATTCGGCAATCCGGCCGAACTGATGCTCGCGCCGGACCATTACATCTATCGCATGCTTTACAGTCAGGGCATCCGCCTTGAGGACCTGGGCGTGCCATCGCGCGCGGGCGCCCCGGATGTCGACCCGCGCAAGGCCTGGCGCGTGTTCGCCGCGAATTACCACCTGTTCCGGGGCACGCCATCGCGCCTGTGGCTGGACCATACGTTTGCCACCGTGTTCGGGCTGGATGTGACCCTCAGCGCGGATACGGCAGATCATTATTACGAGACCATTGACGCGGCGCTGAAGACAGACGCTTTCCGCCCGCGCGCCCTGTTCGAGCGGTTCAATATCGAACTGATCGCCACCACCGAAGGCGCGACCGATACACTGGAGCACCACCACGCGATCAGGGCCTCAGGCTGGAAGGGCCGCGTCGTCTCCGCATACCGCCCGGATGCCGTTGTCGATCCTGAACATGAGGCCTTCCAGTCATCGCTGGATCTGTTCGCCGAAATGACCGGCGAGGATACGCGCAGCTGGAACGGCTATCTCGCCGCGCATCGCAAGCGCCGGGCCGAATTCGCAGCGGTGGGCACGACCTCTTCAGACCATGGCCACCCGACCGCGATGACAGCGGACCTGAGCCAGGCGGACATCGACAGGCTGTTCGCTACCGTCATTGCCGGAAAGGCGACGCCGGCCGAGGCCGACATGTTCCGGGGGCAGATGCTGACCGAGATGGCCCGCATGAGCCTTGATGACGGGTTCGTGCTGCAGGTCCATCCGGGCGCATTCCGCAATCACAACACGTCACTGTTCAACAGCCATGGCCGCGACAAGGGCGCCGACCTGCCAGGCGCCACGGAGTATGTCCGCGCGCTGCGGCCCCTGCTGAACAGGTTCGGCAATGATCCGGACCTGTCGATCATCGTCTTCACACTCGATGAAACGACTTATTCGCGGGAACTGGCCCCGATGGCGGGCCATTATCCGGCGCTTAAACTGGGCCCGGCCTGGTGGTTCCATGACAGCCCTGAGGGCATGCGCCGGTTCCGGGAGCAGACGACCGAGACGGCTGGCTTCTACAATACGGTCGGCTTCAATGACGACACGCGCGCCTTCCTGTCCATACCCGCGCGCCACGATGTAGCCCGGCGTGTGGACAGCGCCTTCCTGGCGAGGCTGGTGGCCGAACACCGGCTGGCGCTGGACGAGGCGCATGAGCTTGCCCGCGCCCTGGCTTACGATCTCGCCAAGGCGGCCTACAAACTGTAGAGGCAGCGCTCAGTGCGGCCAGCGTTCGCTGAGGACTTCAGCCACGCCGTCCCTGACGCGTACTTCCATGGCGGGATCGGCTGGCTGGCCGTCGGCGAACAGTTCATAGATGATACTCTCGTCGGTCTGCCGGGACTCGATGACACGCACCGGCGCGACATCTGCGTTCGCGGCGATGGCAGCATCGCGCGCAAGAGCGGGAATGTCGGCCCAATCGATATCACGCTGGACTTCGACGATCTCCGGACCATCCTCAGTGTCGAGAATATCGAGCTCGATCTCGCTGCCATCGGGCAGTTCGCCTTCAACATCGAAGTAGACCCGGCCATCGCGGGCCTTGCGCTGGGCACCGGCGATCGTGATGTCCGGGACGGCTGCCAGGACGATCGCCCGGACGCCATCTGGTATCTCGGAAGCGGAAAGCGCGGTGATCCCGGCAGACGGCGCAGATTCCGTCCGTTCGGACTCTCCGGCCTCCTCGGCGACTTCGGGCACGGGCGCTGGCGCAACTTCGCCCGGCGAACAGGCAACAATGAAGGGGGTGGCGAGGAAGAAGCGGATGGCAAGGGTACGACGGTCTGACACGCTGTGTCTCCTTTCAGGCTTGAAGTGATCAGGTGCCCCATTGGGTGAATGGCACTTTGGCAAACAGCTCGCGCTCGGCCTTTCGCGGATCGTTCACGAGCCTTGTGGTTTCCCCGAAGACCATGGTTTCGCGGGCAGGCAATGTGTGCCGATGCCAGCCGGGCAGGCCGGAATGGTTGGGATCGCCCGTCCGGGCGAGTGCGATGAAGGCCCGCGACAATTCATCCGACACGCGGCGGGCCATTGGGCTGGTTCCCGTGATCGATCCCTCCGCTCCCGGATTGTCGAAAGCGTGGGCGATGTCGATTGCATGCGGGGCACCCCATTTGCCACCATCATCGGGAGAAGCGAGGTCCATCTGGTATACCCATGTCGGGCCGTTTTCCCGTGCCCGCGCGTCGGCTTCCTCGACCTGTCCGCGCCATGACCGGCCGGCCGTCGTGGCGGCGAAAAAGACATCCGTGGGCGTGTAATCTGGATAGATCTCCCGGTAGCGGGCGACGACGTGGTGCGGGTCGATATCGCAGCGCATATGACGCTCAAGCCCGGCCGGAACGTCGGCCCAGTCCAGCGTGAAACTGTCAGGCTCGCGGCCACCGATCAGGTTACGGGTCTCATCGCGCGTGTTGCCGAGGATCATGGGCAGGTCGGTCGACTGCGCCGGCGCATCCGGCCAGAAGGGGTGGCGGCCGAGAAAACGGCCATCCATGACAGGGCCGAAATACAGGCCCAGCGCGGGATTGACCGGATCGCGGGCGGCAAGTGCTTCAACCAGTCTGTCGGCAGGCAGGGTTTTCAGGGCATCTGTATCTGCCGCGCCGATTGACAGCCGATCGAGATAGGCCTCGGCGCGCGCCTTGCCATTGAGAGGGCCGCACGCCGTGACCTGCTGGCCGCTCATTGTCGCGGCCGAATGGAACAGGCCCTTCGCGGAAGGCGCGGCCATCAGGGTTGCGATCTTGGCGCCGCCACCGGATTGGCCAAACACCATGATACGAGACGGATCCCCCCCAAAAGCGAGCGCATTTTCGCGCACCCATTCGAGGGCAAGGACGAGATCCCACATGCCTGCATTGCCGCTGTCGGCGAAGGCGGGGTTGAGCTTGCCGAGCGAGAGATAGCCAAACGCGTTGAGGCGGTGATTGACCGTGATGACAACGACATCACCTTTTGTGGCGAGGTTCGTTCCGTCATAGAGCGGGCTCGAGCCCGAACCGGAGGCATAGGCGCCGCCATGGAAATAGACCATGACCGGACGCTTGCCGCCGTCGGCGATGCCGGGTGTCCAGACATTGAGGAAGAGGCAGTCTTCACTCATGGCTTCGCGGTCACCCGACTGTGGGCAGGACGCGCCATAGGACGTGGCACTCTGAACGTCCGTCCAGGGCGCGGGTCGCGCCGGCTTGCCAAACCGGGTCGTGGCCGTATCGGCGCCGTATCTGATCCCCTTGAAGATTGCGATGCCACTGGCGGAATAGCCGCGCACCGGCCCGTTGGACGTGACGGCGCCCGGACTGTCTGAGGGTTTGCGCGCGAAGCCCATGAGCGGCGCCATCAGAGACAGGGTTGCACCGGATTGAAGCATGGCGCGGCGATTCATGTGCATGTCGAAACTCCCTTTCTGGCAGGCGCTCCTAGCGGCGCACGTCCAGGTTTTCTGTGCCGATGGCGTCTTCAACATCAGCGATGGTGGCCAGGTTGAAATCGCCCGGCATGGAATGTTTGAGCGCGCTGGCGGCGGCCGCAAATTCGATCAGCTGATCGTTTGCCATGCCGGACAGCAAGCCGTGCAGCACGCCCGCCGCAAAGGCATCGCCTCCCCCGATCCGGTCGACGATGCCGACCAGTTCATGGGACCCGGAACGCCAGTGGTCCTCGCGTGTGGCCAGTTCGGCCTCGATTGCATGATGATCGACGCTGTGCTGGGTGCGGGTCGTCGCAGCGATATATTCGAGGCGCGGAAACTGTTCGAACGCGGCCGCATAGGCCGCGTCACGGTCGGCGAAGGCCTGACCGAGAATGAGGCTGATGTCACGCTCGTTGATGAAGGCGAGCGTGGCCGTTTCGAGTAGTCCCCGCAGGATGGCAGGACCATCGCCATCCCAGTTCGCCCAGAGCTGTGCCCGGTAATTGCCGTCAAACGAGACCTTTGCCCCTGCCGCAAGTGCCGCATCCACAGCGCGCCGGGCTGCGCCTGCGCCATTCGGGCCGATTGCCGGCGTGACGCCTGACACATGCAACCATTCGCAACCGCAGAGCGTGGCCGCCCAGTCACGCGCGGCCGGGTCGGCTTCGGCAAAGGCCGATCCGGCGCGGTCATAGACGATCTGCGATGGACGCCGCACGGCACCGGTGCTGAGAAAATAGAGGCCCATGCGACCGGCAGCCCGATTGATGGCCGCCGTGTCGACGCCGTAGCGCCGGAGTTCACCCACAGCCGCTTCACCGAGCTCGTTATCGGCCACACTGGACACCATGGCGACGCTGTGACCGAAACGTGCGAGCGACACTGCCACATTGGCTTCCGCCCCGCCGACATGCACGTGGAAATGGCCCGTCTGCATCAGGCGCTCGCGCCCCGGCGCGGTGAGCCGGAGCAGCAATTCGCCGAAGCAGGTGACGCGGTGACCCATGGGTGTTCGGTCCTTCGTTCAGCGGGCGAGCCAGCCGCCGTCGACGGGCAGGGTAATACCTTGCACATAGTCAGCTGCGCGCGAAGCAAGGAAGACGATAGCGCCGCCGAGATCGGACGGGTCACCCCAGCGGCCTGCCGGGATACGGCCGAGGATTTCCGTGTTGCGCTTTCCGTCGGCCTGGAGGGCCGCCGTATTGTTCGTGGCAAAATAGCCCGGCGCGATGGCGTTGACGTTTATGCCGTGGCCCGCCCACTCATTGGCCAGGATCCTGGTCAGGCCTGCCACACCGCTTTTCGATGCCGTATAGGACGGCACCCTTATGCCGCCCTGAAAGGACAGCATCGAGGCGATGTTGATGATCTTGCCACCCTTGCCTGATTTCATCATCTCGCGCGCTGCAGCCTGCGAAAGGAAGAACAGGGTACGGAGGTTGACGTTCATCACAGCGTCCCATTCCTCGAATGTGAAGTCGATGGAATCGTTGCGTTTGATGATGCCTGCATTGTTGACCAGGATGTCGATACCACCCAGCGCGGTAACGGTTTCGGCAACAATGGCGCCCACGCCGTCTGCAGAACCAAGATCGGCAAGAATGACATGCGCCTTGCGCCCCAGCGCAGCAACTTTCGCAACGGTTTCATCCGGCTGCGAGCGGCCGACGAGGCAGACATCTGCGCCAGCCTCTGCCAGCGCGACCGCCATGCCCTGGCCGAGACCTGTATTGGCGCCGGTGACCAGCGCCACCTTGCCGGTGAGATCGAAGGGGTTGGCCATGTCGGGTTCCGCCTATTTGAGCTGGCAGATGTCGAGCACATTCATATCGGTATAGTCGAGGTTTTCCCCGCCCATGGCCCAGATGAATGCATAGGATTTCGTGCCCGAGCCCATGTGGATCGACCAGGGCGGCGAGATGACGGCCTCGTCATTCTCCATGACGATATGACGGATCTTGTCTTCTTCACCCATGAAATGGAACACGCGGTCATTCTCGCCCATGCCAAAGTAGAAATACACTTCCGAGCGACGATCATGCAGGTGGGGCGGCATCGTGTTCCAGACGCTGCCCGTGTTGAGGACCGTAAGACCCAGAAGAAGCTGGCAGGATTTCACTGTGGTCGGCACAATGAACTGATAGATCGTGCGTTCATTGCTTTCTGCGAGTGAACCGCGCTCAAGCGGTACAGCCTTTTCGATGGAAATCTTTGCAACTTCATAGCGCGCATGTGCAGGCGTCGATACGAGATAGTATTTCGCCGGACTGGACGCATCGTCGGACGTGAAGACAATATCCTTGCTGCCCATTGGCACATAGAGGCCGTCGCGCGGCGCCAGTGGATGGGTTTCACCATCGACAGAGACGGTGCCCGCACCGTCGCCGACATTGATGATGCCAAGTTCGCGGCGCTCAAGGAAAGGATGGCCTTTGGCCGATTCCGGTTCGGTCTGGACCGGGAGGGCGACAGCCGTTTTGACAGGCATGGCGCCGCCAATCACAAAGCGCTCATTGTGGGAATAGTTCAGGTTGACCGCGTCTGCTGCAAACATGTCCGAGACGACATAGCGTTCACGCAGTTTCCCGTTTTCGACACCATCCATCATGTCCGGATGCGTGGCATGATATACCTTGTTGAACATAGCGATCCTCCTGGAAATCTCTGCTTGGCCCGTCCGGCCTTGGTAACCGGTGTCATAACACCCGGTTCATCGTGTGGCAACCGGACCAGGCCGCCTAAAGCGCCTCTGTCGACTCCCTGACGATCAATTCAAGTGCAAACGCGCCCGGAGGCTGGGCTGAACTGCCGCCATCGACCTGGATGAGACGCCGCGCTGCGGCGCGTCCGACATCGCGAATGGGGGACCGCACGGTCGTCATGGGCGGCCAGATGCGCGACGAAATCGGGGTATCATCGAAGCCGACAATCGAAAGATCCTGCGGAATCTGCAGGCCGGCCTTCCGGGCGGCGACATAGACGCCCACCGCCATTTCGTCATTGCCCGCAAATATTGCGGTCGGACGGTCCTGCTTGTGCAGCAATGTGGTGGCACACTGCACGCCGGAATCGAACGTATAGGCGCCCTCGATTGTCAGGGCCGGATCGAGCGTCAGGCCGAAATCGGCGAGGCCTTTCGTGAAACCGGCCATGCGTTCATGGGTCGAACGGAACGTATTGGGACCGTGAATGTGACCTATGCGCTTGTGGCCAAGCTGTGCGAGATGACGTGCAGCAAGCTCGGCGCCCTGGGCATCATGCGTACGAATGATCCAGTCCGGCTTGTCGATTTCCACTGACGCAATGCGGACATAGGCACAGTTGCGCTCGCGCAGCATCTCGGCCAGTTCATCATCCTCGGAAACCGATGGTGTCAGGATCAGGCCAAAGGGTTTGTGCTGGATGACAAAGGATTCGACCCGCTCCCGGTAATTGGCGTCGGCCCGATCACACGGCCTGAGGACGAGCTGGAAGCTGGTCTCGTCCAGCGCATCAAGGATGCCGCGCTGCATGTTGACCACATATTGCGGGCTCGGATTGTCATAGACGAGCCCGATCAGGAAGGAGCGACGGAATGCGAGCGCGCGCGCCTGTGGATTGGGCGTAAAGCCGGTTTCCTTGATGATCTGCTTGACGATCTCGCGCGTTTCTTCGCGCACGAGCGGCGATTCGTTTATGACGCGGGAGACCGTCTTTTTTGAAACATTGGCCATGCGGGCAATGTCGATGATAGTGACCGGCGTGCGGCGCTTGCTGTCACTGTCTTGCCGAGATTCATCGGTCATGTCTTGCGTCTTCCCACCTGTCCTGAGCCATTTGCCCCAGCAGCGGCAGGAAACTCAAGTCCCGCGTGCCCTGGCCCCGGAATCAAGCGCATCCGCGCTGACGGGTTTCATCGTCTCCATATCCCACAGGGACGGGTCAAATGCCCGCGTGGTCGGCTCATAGGCAGGGTATCCGCCCACCTCCTCCTGGCTGTCGATGATTTCACCGCGACCTTCGGCCACGTCGGCAAATACGCGGACATCATGCTGGTCGCGGTCCCACGGGCGCGCGCCGGCATTGGCCAGCACATAATTCTCGACATCCTTCGACGGGAAGGGCGTGACATCTTTCGGCAAGGCATGGGGTGTCGCCGACTCAATGATCTTCGTGCGGCCTGTCGTGTAGCGGCCCAGAAACGGCGCATCATTCCCCCAGCGATCAACCGAGATATTGTCGCTGGCATGGAGATCGAGATCTCCCTCACCGCCGATCATGATCATTGGCAGGCCTTTGACCGTGGAGGGACCGGCGCGCATGACGTTGCCGATAACTGCCATGCGTCCCGTCTGGACGTCCATTTCGCCCCATTCGAGTTCCTGGAGGTTATACTGGATGGCGCGCTGGCCCGGATCGTAAATGAAATTGTTGACGATGGCGCCGTGCACGCCGCCCTTGAAGAGCGGACTGCGCTCAAAATTATGCGCGTAGAGATTTCCGTAGATCAGGATGTCGCTGACATTGTCATGGATCAGCGACCCCTTGGAATGCTCACCCTTGGCATGGGTCGCGTGGGCAAGCCCTTCAGAAATCAGGTTGTTCGAAAACGTGATCTTGTGCGACGTGCCCTTGCGCCATTCATCCGGTGTTTCGCCTGTGAAGCGAGGACCGGAGGCTGACAGGTTTTCGTCTGTGGCCCAGCTGAGCGTGCAGTGATCGACGATCACGTTATAGGCGGCCAGGGTCGAAATCGCGTCGATATCGCGGCCACTCCTCGGAGCCTCGCCGAGATCACCCGGACGGATGCGCACATGCTGAACAATCACGTCGTGACCTCCGATGATGAGGCCGCCGCGGATCAGCGTGATGCCCGGCGATGGTGCCGTCTGGCCCGCAATCGTCACATAGGGATTGCGGATCGCGATTTCCCTGCCTTCAAGATCAATCACACCGCCGACTTCAAACACGACGATCCGCGGTCCATCTGCCTCAAGGGCTGCGCGAAGCGAGCCCGGCCCGTCGCCCGCCAGTGTGGTAACGCGCAGGACTTCGCCGCCAGCGCCGCCCTTCGTGTCCGCCGCCCAGCCAAGGGGACCCCACCAGGCCGGATCAGGTTGCGCAACCTCGGGCACGACCGCATCCGCGGTTGCAGCCGGCACAGGAAGCGGCGATCCGGCATCTGCGCTCGCTGTGAGGCCCGCACACCCTCCGAGCATGAGAACCACGCCGCCCATTGCCGCTGTCAGGCCGCTGCGCAGCGATGTATTTTTCGTGTTCATCTTGGCGTCTCCCTCGGTTCAGAATTTTTTTTGTCGCTGCCGAGCCTCGATTCATTTGCAGAATTTGCAAACTCGGCTTATCGGTACTAATAAATGACACCGGTTTCCTACGGTGTCCAGACAGAGAGCGAATTTAGAATCGCCATCGATAAAAAAGGTAGAAGACGCGCGTGACAGACATTTCCAACTTGGCATCGAACCTCGCATCGGCGTTCGTCAAAGCCCGGCTTTCGGCTCAGGCTATCGAGACTTATCCTGGGCCGGTGCCGCAGACACTTGCAAGCGCTTACGCCATTCAGGACCTGGCCATATCGGCCTGGCCGGAACCCGTCGCCGGCTGGAAAGTGGGCCGAATCCTGGGCGATGATGCCGTGCGGTTTGGCACCGACAGGCTGGCGGGCCCGATCTTTTCAAGCCAGGTTACGACGGCCAGCGACGCACCGTCAGGCATGCCGGTTTTCAAGGGCGGGTTTGCGGCGGTTGAAGGTGAGTGCGTGATCATCACTGCGCGGGATGCTCCTGCCGACAAGACCGACTGGACCCGCGCCGAAGCGATCGACATGATCGGCGCCATTCATGCGGGTATCGAAATTGCGTCCAGTCCGTTTGCCGGCATCAACGATCTTGGGCCCCTCGTGACCATTTCCGATTTCGGCAACAATTATGGACTGGTAATCGGTGACATGATCCCGGACTGGTGGGGTCTGGCGACAGATGAATGGTCATTTGAAACAATCATCGGCGACACGAGTGTCGGAAAAGCCACGCCTTCTGCGATTCCCGGCGGCCCTGTGGAATCTTTCCGCTTCATGCTGGAAAATGCTGCGCACCGCGGCATGCCCCTGAAAAAGGGCTCCGCCATCTCGACCGGGGCCGTCACGGGCGTGCACCTCGCCGCGATTTCCGATTCGGCCATTGTCCGCGCCTCTGGCGTTCGGGATATCCACATTCGTCTTATCGAAGCTGAACCATGGACTGAAGGTGCAGGCGCTTCGCACACAGGATGACGCTCACGGCTTGAGCGCAATGAGACAGACTTCATCCGGCGCGCGTGCAATTTGAAATAGTCCCGACAAGACCCCTTGAGTTGATTATATTTTTTTCCGGCGTTTCCATAAAATAACCCCCTCGAAACAATTTATCTCTATCGATGGCACTGTATTCCGGGGGGACATAGAAACTTGCTGAATTACCTGCCGCCACGACTCGAGAATCTCAAGGCAGATGTTCTGCACAGGTATCAGATTCTCAATGGCTCGATGGCTTATGACGCCAACCAGATTTCCCGAACTGTCGCGCTTGTCTTTGACCTTCCCACCGTGATTGTGGCACTCAACGAGCGCTACAGGCACTGGTATCACTCGCAGCATGGTGTCGCGCCCGGTTCCCTGGATCATCTCCTCGCATTCTGCGTGCAGTCCAATCTTTCGGATTCGCCTTTCGTTGTGCCGGACGTCCGCCAGGAAGCCTTCTTTTCACGCGATGCCGACCTGACCGATGCAGCGAGTATTGTCTTCTTTGCGGGCGCTCCTCTGAGCGATCCCGACGGCAAGCGGTTCGGGACCCTCTGCCTGATTGATGACAAGCCAAGGGAATTTGGCGCAGAGAAACTTGCCGTGCTCGACAGTTTTGCACAGCTTGTGAGCCAGGACATCTGCCTGCGCAGTGCGGGGCGCTATGCCGTGCGCGATCTGATAGAGCTGGAAGAGGAAAAGTGCTTCCTGTTTGACCTGGCAATGACTGACCCGCTGACAAAGGCGCTGAACCGTCGCGCCTTTTTCCGCTTCGCCGAGCGGGAAGTCCTGCGATCCAGGCGCCACGGGCTCGACGTCGCTGTCCTGATGATCGATATCGACCACTTCAAGTCCGTAAATGACGTTCACGGACATAATACCGGGGATGACGTCCTGAAGCATCTGGTTGGCGTGATTTCAGATGGCACCCGCGACGAAGACCTTCTCGGCAGGCTGGGCGGCGAAGAGTTCGCACTCATCCTGCCGGAAACCGATCTGGAACGAGCCGGGATTCTTGCCAATCGGCTGCGCGAAGCCGTAAAGCGACTGTCCTTCTCGACCGAGACCGGCGATTTTGGCATCTCGATCAGTGTCGGAATCAGCAGGCCTGAGGCTATGGACCCCGATATCCTTCCGGCCCTGGAGCGAGCCGACAAGGCGCTTTACGAGGCAAAGCGAAATGGCAGGGACCGGGTGGAAACGGCGGCGCCACGACGCCCTGACCCGGTCACCGAAACGTCCGACGACTGGATCCTGCGCGAGGCTTCCTAGACAGTTGCCAGCGATCACCGCTCGGGTGCGCCCGCCTAGTCTTTCATTCGTTTCAGCCGGTCTTCGGAGTCGAACGCGCGCTTCAATGTATGCCGCGCGCCTTGCAGCTCGGCCTCCCTCTCGGACACTGATGCATGCAATGCATCTATATCCCGCATGAGCTTTGTCACGTGACCATTCTGATGTGACATCATAAGCGACCTCACATCATCACGATCCTTGTCCAGATCACTCAATGTCTCAACCAGGCGCCGGGCTTCAAGGCCCACCCGGTCCAACTCTTTCTGAGCGATGGCATGGTCCTGCTCTGCCTTCTGACGCTTGAGCGAGACAATTTTCTGCAAGTCGGGTTTTCGTTTGGACATGGCGTTCTCACATATGCTTGCGCACACTTTCCACAAAATTGATGGCGGCAGCGACGGCCGCGAAATGTTCCGGCTGGATTTCCTCGTCAATGTCCACGAGCGTGTAGATGGACCGCGTTGACGGCGGATCCCGGTATATCGGGATATTGTTCTCAACAGCAAGTTCCCTGATCTTCGCTGCGAGATGGTCCATCCCCTTTGCAACGCAGACAGGCGCAAGGTTGTCATCCGGATTCCATCTCAGGGCCACGGCATAATGGGTCGGATTGACCATGACGACGGTCGCCGTTTTCACGTTCTGCAGCATCTGGCCCTTCGTGAGCTTGGTGGCTGCGTGCCGGCGTGACTGCTTGAGCTGCGGATCACCTTCGCTCTGCTTGATCTCCTTTTTCATCTCCTCACGAGACATTTTCAGCTTGTTCTCGTGCAGCCGCCTCTGGAGTGGCAGATCAAGCACCGCCAGGACCAGCTGAAACAGGAGAAACCACAGGATCAGTTTCAGTGCCTGGCTGAAGGTGAATGTCGCGAAATGGCCAAGCTCGATTGCGCTGCTGGCGTAATAGTCTTTCGCCAGCTGAAACAGGAAGACCACCGCAATCACACCGGCAAAGCCAAGCTTGACCGTATCCTTCAGAAAGTCCGTCAGACCGCGCGCGCCATACTTTTTCTTGAGATTCTCCGCCGGAGAGATCTTCTTCATGTCCATCTGGATCTTCTTGAACGAGAACGAAATGGATCGCTGGACGACCAGCGCAACCATGACAACCGCGGCAAGAATGAGAAACAGCGACAGGAATTTGAGGAGCGCCCCGGACAGCCAGGTTTTAGTCTGAGCACCTCCACCGGTGAATACGTCATTTGCATAGGCATCGACATGATACATGAAGCCGGAAAACTCGTTGAACACGCTGTTGCCGATCACGCCCTGGAGTACCACACCCGCACCCAGCACACCGGCAATCAGCGCAAATGCATTCGCCTCCTTCGACTGAGGAACATTGCCCTCTTCGCGCGCCTGCTGGCGCTTGGAGTCGGTGGCTTCGAATTCCTTTTCGCCACTGTCGGATTCCTGCTCGGCCATATGCTATCCTACAACCATCCAACGACCTGGAGCACCCGGTCTTTCCAGACGACGAGCAAGCCGACGACAGACAGGGCAAACAGGATCGTGCCGCCGCCGATCATCAGCGGCGCACCCACAAAGGCGACCATAAGCTGTGGCAACGCCTTGTTTATGAAACCGAGACAGATGTTGTACAGAAGGTTTACGGCCACGAAGGGCCACGCCAGCAGCACCGCAAACCCGACGGCCGAAAAACTGCGATTGATCAGCAGATCCCAGTTCAAGGCCGACAGGGCGCCGACCGGTATTTCATTGTACAGTCGCAGCAATGACGCGATGGCCGTCAGGTGAAAATCTGCCGATAGCAGGATGGCCGCGCCGGCCATGGACAGCATGTTGGCGGTCAGGCTTTGTGCCTCGTGCTCGAGCGCGACGCCGAGCAGCTGTGACAGGCCAATGGATTGGGAGATGATCGTGCCGGCAATGCTGAGCATCCAGACCGAGACGCGCAGCACGGCCCCAAGGCAGAATCCGATCGTGATCTCACTCAGCAGGAGCCCGCCATAGCCTGACAAGGGGGTCAGCGAGGGCGCCTCGACCACGCCGGTGCTCGCGAGCGCCATAGCCACGGCGAGCAGGATCATCAGGCGCATCTGGACCGGCACGACCTGCTCGCCAATGCCGGGCATGAAGAAGATGATGAATGTCAGGCGCGCCACGACCAGGAAGAACACCGCCAGCCATGGCGCCAGCGAGTCCGCCATGGCGGCGAGTTCAACCATCAGACAACGCCGATGATATATGGTTTGGTTTTTGCGGTGATCTCTTCATAGGCCAGCACCGAATTGCGGATGCCCTTGCTGGCCAGCACTGTTTGAAGGAAACGCCGACGGCGCGACGAGGTCGCGACAGAGGCCAGGATGCCCTTCTTGGCTGCGTCGTTCAGCTTGGACTGGACCTCGGACGTCAATTCCCCGAACATTTCCGGCGGGAGCGCAACATCGCAGCTGCCATTTTCGTTATTGACTTCGTACTGGAGGAATTTCTGCTCCCAGGCCGACGAGAGCTGGACGAGCGGCAGACGTCCCTGATCGTCCTGCAGACGGTCGACAATCTGGAAGGCGAGGCGCTGGCGGACCAGTTCGACAATCCGGGGCAGTCCCGGTGTCGAAGCCTTGACCTCTGCGATTGTCTCGATGATCAGGAAGAGATTGCGAACGGAGACGCGTTCCTCAAGTAGCAGACGAACGACCGACAGGAGCATTTCAGGCGTGACTTTTGCCGGGATGTACTCATCGAGGAATCTGCGGTTGGCCGCGGCCCGGTCACTGTCGGTCACGGTGGTGAGCGCGTCGAGCGTGTCCAGCATGACCATGCGTGTGAAGACCAGCGAGAAGTTAGACTGGATGACTTCGAGCATATGGGTTGCGAGGACTTCGATTGGCTCCACAACCGGAACACCCGCCGCCGCAAGCTCCTGCTTCTTGCCATTGGGCAGCCAGCGGGCAGCTGCCTTGTAGACGGGCTCCTTGACCTTTTCGCCCTGCAGGTGAGGTGACTGATCGTCCTCCATCAACGCAAGAATGAACCCTGGACGCAGGAGGCCGGAATCGATCCGGACGCCCTGAATCCGGATCCGGTATTCATTCTTCTTGAGCGTCGGATTGTCGGTCATCCGGATCGGCGGCAACACGAACCCGTATTCCTCGGCGATGTAGCGGCGAATCTTGTGGATGCGACTTTCGAAACCATTGTCACCCAGCAGGACGAGGTTCACCAGGTCAGGCGCGACTTCGAGGTGAATTTCGTCAGCATGGATTGAATCACCAAATTTCAGTGGCTCTGGCGCTGTATCCTCTGGCACCTGCTCTGCTTCAGCGTCCTTCGCCCGGGTCTTGCGTCGCACAAGGACGGATGCCGTCGCAAACCCGGCTGATGCCAGCATGAAGGGAACAAAAGGAAGACCCGGGAACAGGGCAAAGACAAACAGGATTCCGGCAACGATCATCAGGGCAGCGACGTTGCTGCCGAGCTGGGCCACGAGCGCGAGATCGATGGCCCCTTCCTCACGTCCCTTGGACAGGAGCAGCGCGGAGGCGACCGACACGATGACGGCAGGAACCTGTGATACGAGGCCGTCACCCACTGTCAGCACCGAGTAAATGCTCAAGGCTTCTGAAAAGCTGAGATTGTGGACCGTCAGGCCGATGGCAATGCCTGCGACAAGATTCAGCACGGTGATGATCAGGCCTGCAATGGCATCACCCTTGACGAATTTCGAGGCACCATCGAGCGATCCGAGAAAGGCGGCTTCTTCCTGTTCCTTCTGACGGCGCTTCTTGGCCTCTTCATGCGTGATGGCCCCGACAGCGAGGTCGGAGTCGATCGCCAGCTGCTTGCCCGGCATGGCATCAAGGGCAAAGCGTGCACCCACTTCGGCCATGCGGCCTGCACCCTTGGTGATGACCATGAAATTGACGATTACCAGAACGCTGAACACGACGAGACCCACGAACAGGTTTCCGCCCATGATGAACATCGCGAAGCCTTCGATCACCCCACCGGCGGCCTGCGTTCCGGTATGGCCCTCGCCGATGATCAGCTTGGTGGATGATACGTTCAGCGCAAGGCGCAGGATGAGCGATGCGAGAAGCACACTGGGGAATGAGGAAAAATCCAGCGGCCGTTCGATAAATACCGACGTTGCGAAGATCAGGATGGCGAACGCAAAGGACAGGGTCAGGCCGACATCCATGACCCATGCAGGGATGGGCAGGATCATCACAAGAATGACCAGCATCAGGCCGATGGCCAGCAGTGATGTAGGCCGGGCCAGGCCGAAGGTGTTCGATGACGGCACGGGGGACCTATCTGGAAATGAGTGGAAGTACCGAATTATTGAACAGGTCCAGGCACAGTCTGGTCATGTATCCGAGCGACAGGAAGAAGACGATGACGACGGCCAGGATCTTGGGAATGAAGGTCAGCGTGACTTCCTGGATTGAGGTCAGCGCCTGCAGCAGGCCGATTCCAAAGCCGACAATCAGCGTCACGGCGAGGATTGGCATGGCCATCATCGCGGCGCCCCAGATATGGGCGCGGAGAACCTCGAAAATCTCTGCTTCGGACATGTCGGCCCCCTGGCGCTAAACAGGCATGCGGAGGAGTTCCTGATACGCCTCGACCACTTTGTCCCGAATGGTGACAGCAGCATCCAGCATCAGTTCAGCATTCGCCAGGGCGGCGACCATTGCATGCGGGTCGGCGCCGGTAACGGCTGTCTGCATGGTCGTCTTTTCGGCCTGCTGAAGGGCCGCCTTGAAATCGTTGATCCCTTCGGCGACGACATTCTTGTCGGCGTCCGGCTTGGTCGCGGCCTTGGCTGTGTCTGCCGGTCGTGTCGTGTTGAGGGCCGTGTAGGCGTTGAAGCTGACTGTAGACATGATTGCAAATCGCCTTTCTAGCGCCGCAGGATATCAAGCAGGGAAGAGTACATGGACCGCGCCTGCTGGAACGCGTTGAGATTGGCCTCATAGGTCCGGTTGGCCTCGCGCAGATCGGCCATCTCCATGACCAGAGACACGTTCGACATGGTCACGTATCCGTCCTGGTCAGCCATGGGGTGTGACGGGTTGTAGTCGCGCTGGCCAGGCGTCTCGTCGAGCATCTCCTTCATCGCCGAGAACTGGCTCGATGCGGACAATTGTGGTTCGATGAGAAGCATCTTCTTCTGATATCCCGGCGTGTCCGCGTTGGAGATGTTCTCCGCTGCAACCGTGATGCGGCGGGATTCAAGCTGCATCCCTGAGACTGCTTGCTGCATGATGGCCTTGAGAGGATTCATGATTGGCTTCCCTTAGCGTCCCTTACCCATCGCCGTTCGCAACAGGTCGAGCGTTTTCGTGTAGGCGGTGAGCGCCAGATTGTGCTGACCCATGGCCTCTGCCGAGCTGAACAATTCCTGTTCGAGGCTGACGGTATTGCCATTCGGCGCGGCCTGCGTATCGGCGAGCAGGGTCTTGAACGCCGCTGAGACACCGGCGGGCTCCGCACCCGACCCCGCACGCGCCATGAAAGCTTCGAAGGATTCCAGCTTTTCCGCCTTGTAACCGGGCTCGTCGGCATGCGCGATATTGGTCGCGCTCACCTTCTGGCTTTCGGCAGCATGGCGCGCCATGGCGCCCAGAACCTGAAACATGGGAAGATCTGAAATCATGATCGATTCACTTTGGTTAACCGCATCACAAGGTTTGGTAATATATGTTAAAGAAAGGGTTAATTACATATGAAGGCCGGTTTCCATGCGGACGGTTGCAGCTGCCTCATCCATGAAGCTTTTCAGACTTTGGGGCACTGTCACCGATGTGGCGCCCGGCGTTATCAAGATCGCGGGAATCAGCGAACTGGCCGGGGTTGGAAATGAAATTGTTATCGAAAAACCGGGACTTACCGTTCTGGGTGAGATTCTGAACATCTCTGGCGACAGCGTCACGGCGCTCTTGTTTTCCCCCTGCGATGCGATTCGGATCGGTGACCCCGTCCAGATTGAACAGGAGGCCCGGATCGAACCAGGCGACCATTGGCTCGGAAAAATAATTAACTATCGCGGCGACATCACAACGGGAGACACTGCGCCGCCGGCGACGCGTTTGATTCCCCGCAGGCTGCATGCGGCGCCCCTGCCCGCGCATGCCCGGCGCGGCATCGGGCCGCGCCTGCCATCCGGCTGGATGGTCACCGATACGGTCCTGCCAATCTGCCAGGGGCAAAGGCTCGGGCTCTTTGCCGGCTCCGGTGTCGGAAAATCGACCTTCCTTGGGTCTCTCGCAGCAGGCATGCAGGCTGACCGGGTCGTGATTGCCCTCATCGGAGAGCGTAGCCGCGAAGTGAATGACTTTGTGCGAAACGTCCTGCCGCAATCGATCCTGTGCAAGACGGTCATTGTCGCTGCAACAGCAAGCGAACCACCCGGGGCCAAGAAACGGGCCGCCTATTGCGCGATGGCGGCGGCTGAACACTTCCGCGACCAGGGGCAGAACGTGTTGCTTCTCTTTGATTCCATCACCCGGTTCGCCGAGGCCCATCGGGAGACAGCGCTGGTCGCCGGCGAGACGCCGGCCCTCAATGCCTTTCCCCCTTCAACGGTCCGTGTGATTGCGGAGCTGGCAGAAAGGGCGGGGCCCGGAACGGACGGCAAAGGTGATATCACGGCCATCTATTCGGTGCTTGTCGCCGGATCCGACATGGAAGAACCCGTCGCTGACATGATCCGAGGGATCCTGGACGGCCATATCATCCTGGCGCGGGATATTGCCGAACGCGGCCGTTATCCGGCAATCGACATTCTCCGGAGCGTGTCGCGCAGCTTGCCTCATGCCGCGACAGACGAGGAGAACACCCTCATTCGCGAATGCCGCCGCATGTTTGCGCTGCATGAAGAGATCGCGCCAATGCTAAGGGCGAATCTCTACGAGTTCGGCAAGGATGCCGAGGCCGACAAGGCCATCGCGCTGTTTTCGCTGTTGGACAAATACGCGGGAACCCGGAACGAAGGCGGGATCGAAGCTGCCTTCACGCGGCTTGAGGACATCCTGAAATCAGAAGATGGCCCCGAGATTCAGACCATGCCTGTGACACCGATCGAGCTTTGATCAAAGCAGGCTCAGGAACAGGTTTGCGCTGCCCTGGCTGCCAAGCCCGGACCCGCCCCCCAGAAGGGTCAATGCAGCAGATGCGGGCGAGTAGTTCGCCATGCCCTGTGCGATCGACTCCATCGCATGAAACCTCTGTATCACCCGGTTGATATTTTCAGGTGAGGTGAGCTCGGACATTTCGCGAATGCCGAATGTGCGCTGCAGACTCTCTTTCAGGATGACGGCCTGGCGCTCGATCGGCAGTTTGCCGATATCCGACGGCAGGTTCGTGGCACCTTCGAGCAGGGTTCGCGTGGGAACGTCCCCGAGGATTCGATAAAGAATGGCCTCTTCACTCGAACCCGACCCAGCGATCTTTCCAATCCCGGACTTGTAGTTGAGGCTGAGACGCATACTGTCATCAACTTCACCGACTGCAGCCTTGAACGACGCGGTTTCAAAATTGTCGGCGATGCCCGCAATCTCTTCCGGGGAGAAGTAGATCGTGCCGCTGATGGGTTTCAGGGCTTTCGCGAACGCGGTATATTTCGCATTGTTGAGGCGCGCCAGAAATGTGCTCTCCGGATCAGCCACTTCGGTGAGTACCTTGTCGACAAATCCGCGCTTCCATTCCTCTCCGCCCAGATCAAATGCCGTGAGCGCAACACGAAGCAGCCGTCTGTCATCGAGGAAGTTTTCAACCGTAATCGGCCTGGAGAATTTTTCGACGAGATAGTCCCGGTCCAGCCGGACCTGCGCAGAATTGGAATGGCTCTCAAGCTGGCGATCATAGGTCGCCTCAAGGAACTTCCACCCACTATTGCCGGTCAGGGGAATGACGGGCTGAAACATGGGTCAGGCGACTTTCGCAGTTTCAAGTTCTGCAGGAGACTTGCTGATCCGCGCGAGAAGCTGGCTCTCGAAAATCAGGATCTGCCGAAGGTGACACAGTGCCGAATAATAATTTCCCCGGCTGATCATCGAGCGAAGCGTTGGAATGAGTTCCGGATCGATGGCCTTGAAAACATCGAGAAGCTTGGCGCACTCGTCATCAATCGCCGGAAGCGTGCCCAGTTCTTCAAGATCGCCCGTGATCAGCAACTGGACGGCATAATAGATCTGCTTGCAGGGCGTGTTGACGTCTTCCGGGCGCAGAGCGTCACGACAGCGCAGGACCCTGACATCACTATCGGTGATACGAATGCGGGCCGGTTTGTCACCATTCTCGAGAACGGCACCGTTGACGATGAAGCGTTCACCAGGAGCGATTTTCAGGACGAGTCCGGACATCAGGCTGCCTCACCCTGTATACCGGACTGAACGGAACCACCGAGACCGGCAATGATCGGGCGATTTATTTCGATCAGGTCGGCGATGTCGCCACGACCTGAGAGGATTTCCATGCTGGTTTTCTGCACGAACTTCGACAATTGAAGAAGCCTGGATTTCAGGTCTGTCGGAAGTGAGTTTGCAGGGTTCAGCAGATCGGTCGCGAGAAGCGTCCAGAGTTGCTGGTTGCGGTGGATGGCGTCTGCCTTGGCTGTCGGGCTGGGAGCGTCTGCCCGGGCAATCTCTTCGAGTGCCTCGGTGATCTGGAGGAAGAGTGCGTGCTCAATTCCCTTGTCGCTCGCGGTACGTTGCTGGACCTGCCCGTAAGCCTTGAATGCCAAATTATGCAAAGCGCCCTCCTGGCGACGTAGTGAGAATGGCCCGAGCGCCTCATGCGCCCGGGCCACCATTCAGTATTAGCGGAACAGGGACAGCAGAGACTGTGGTGCCTGGTTCGCAATGGACAGAGCCTGAACACCCAGCTGCGACTGAACCTGCAGAGCCTGCAGTTTCGCGGAAGCAGCTTCCATGTCGGCATCAACGAGGCCACCGATGCCCGACGTCATGGCGTCGACCAGCGTGTTCACGAATTCGCCCTGGCTTTCGATACGCTTCTGTGACGAACCGAGGGCAGCAGCAGCGTCGATCGACGTTTGCAGCAGACCTTCAATGGCCGTCAGAGCAGATGTCGCACCAGCGTCCGTGGTAACATCAACAGTCGCGAGGTTGCCAAGACCACCTGTGGTCGTTCCAGCCGTACCACCGGTCGTTGCCGTCGCCGTGACGGCGAGAGCAGCTGCCGAGGCGTTAGCGATCGTGATCGTGCCATCGGCACGGGAGACCGAGTAGTTGGTTTCGCCAGTTGCCGAGAAGAAGGTCGAGATCTGGTTGGCGAGGTTTGCCGCGACCGAAGAAGCGCTATCGTCAGCATTCGCAACATACTCGAATGTCCGCTGGCCAAGGGAGTTGTTGGTTGCCGAGTCATTGAGAAGGATGCGATAGCTGTGGCCATCGGCGACAGATTCAATCGTGACATCCAGGGTACCGGCTGCGGCTGCGGCAGTTGCCGTGCCGGAGTTCACACCCGAGTTGATGATCGTCATGTCGGCGTTAGCGCCAGCACCGAATGTGGCGGCTGTTGCTGAGGTGCTAAGCGACAGATCCTGACGCTCGACGCTGATGAAAGAAGCGGCAACCGAGCCACCCGACGAGCGGTCGAGTGACGCCAGGAAGTCAACATCGGCTGTCGAGCTGCCGTCGAGCAGGTTCAGGCCGTTGAACTGGGCAGCGCCAACGATCGTCTGGATGCCTTTTGTCAGTTCGTTGATGTCGGTCTGGATCTTCGAACGGTCGACGTTGCCCTGCTGGGCGGCAACGATAAGGTTCTTGATATCCTGGAGGTTTTCGGTGACGGCTTCAGCAGCCGACCGCGCGACACCAACAGTCGAAGAACCGAGGTTCAGCGAGTCGGAAATCGTTTTGAAGCTTTCAACATCCGTCGACATGACGGTCGAGATCGCCCAGATCGAAGCGTTGTCCTTGGCGGACGACACTTTCTTGCCTGTCGAAATTTCGTTTTGAACCGTAGCAAGATCTTTGTTGATGCTGCGAAGGGTGTCGAGCGCGACCATGGCGCTGTTATTGGTAAGAATACTGGACACAGTTTGGTACCTCTGAATATTTTTCCATGAACTCAGTCATGAAATTGATCAAACTCGCGTCATCCTGACAGCGGCAAAACCGCCAACCTATCTTGGCTGTTACAGTTATCCCTAAGATCGCATTGTGTAGATAGGGTTAACCGATTACGCTTTTCTGCGGAACTGACCGGTAACCTCCGTAAAAGGAATTTTTGTTCCGTTCTGCGCATAGGAACCGACATAGGCACTGCCATGCATTGATTCGAGTCTCTCTATCGCATGGCGAAGGCCATTTCGGATCGCTTCAAAATGCGCGGAATTCTCCCTGGAAAGACGGACAATCTCCTCCATATCGGTACGATGCGCGGCGGGGAGGGAATTCGGCTCCCTGTCTGCAAGGAACGCTTCAATATCCTGCATCGCGTCCATCTTGTCCGGCATGAGGGCAGCTGCATCACGCGCCCGACCTGTCAGAAGCAGGTTTCTCTCGCTGAGAAGAATATCCTTCAGGCGGGCCGTCTGGGCGCTGAGATCGACATGGCTCACGATATCTTGTCCACGCGTGGCTGGGGCGCAGGCCCGGCATTGAACTTGACGGCGTCAGCCAGACCCAGCGGATGTGATTCGGCAATGTCTTTTGCAACCGCTTCAACCACATATCGGGAAAATGCAGATGCGGCTTCTCCGCCGCCTTGCGAGAAAGCCTTCTCCAGGCCCGCATGAGTCAGCATTTCTGCCCAGAGCATTTGCTCAAAGCGCTGGCCGATATTCGAAGCGTCAGCATCAGACAGCGCGACATTTGCGCGCTCAAGGGGCCCCACACCAGGTGCGCTCATGGCGGGAAAGGCAACTGGCCCTGTCATTTTGACACTCCGTAAGCAGATAAAATTGAAAAGTGAATGAAATCACCTCGGGAATTAACCTACTTTTTACGCGGCGTGGTTTTAAATTGGTTAACAAGAACTGTCGCAGGCAAAAAAATGGCGTTCACCCTGGAAGCGGATTTCCTCAGTCGGCCTGCCCGGCCTGCTTCCGAAGCCGGAAAGCGGCCTCGGGAAACCGACCGCAATGGCGCCGACTTCAGGGAAAGCCTGGCAAAGCTCGATGAAGCGGGACCTCAAGATGGGGAATCCGAAATTCCGAGCCGGACTGATGTCGGGCAGACGGCCGTCTCGGCAATTCTCATAAATCTGCCGCAGACAGCGCGCGAAGTGAACGGGTCTCCCTATGGGGAAGTGCCCGACATATCCGCGCCTGCCGGCCACACCCTGATGGCTCGCGACCCTGGATCCGAACTGGTCCCGGAAACAGTCGATGACATTCCCCTCGCCAGAGATTTCCGTGCAGCCGACATAATCAACCTCGCGGCGTCAGACACGGCAGACGAAACGCGTGCGACTCCGGCTCCCGGAAGTGCTTCGCCTGTCACCACTGAGCTTCCCGCATCCCCGGATATGGTCTTGCAGAAGGTTTCCGAGCCTGCAGCACCGCTCAACCGTGAGGCATCGACGCTTGCCGCCGATGCGACCGGCGCTTCAGGTCACACACGTAGCGAACCTGAAGTCCAGGCGACACCTGCAAACGCCGACGCGCCACTGGCCGCGTCAGTGGCGGCCCATGCCGGATCGACAGACAAGACGCAAAGCGCAGACGCGAAAGCGCCTGGCACAGGCGCCGTGGCCGCCCCTGCATCACAGCCGGCAACGCAGACGCCTGGCGGGAATACGTCCGGCCGCGAACAGTCAGGCCGTGACCAGTCCATTACACATTCGTCAGTTGCTGACAGGGAACCGGGAACTTCAACTCCACAACAAGCCGGGACCGCATCATTCTCGGACATGGTGACGACCAGCAGGCCGGCCGCCTCTCAGGATATGAGCGCCGTCGCGCAGCCTGTTGCGCTGCATGCCCAGGCCCCTCAACCGGCTGCTCCTCCAGTTTCCACGGCCTTTACACAGACGCATGCACTGATAACGGCGACGCCTGCTGAGGTCGTCGATGTGATGTCCGATTCCCTTGCAGCGCCAGAGGACAGGAAAAATCGCGTTATCGTGCAGCTCGACCCACCGGAACTGGGCCGTATTTCCATCGACTACAAATTCGATTCCCAGGGCCTTCAGCATGTGACCATCACGGGCGAATCCCCGGAAGCGATGCGGCAACTGCGCCTGATGCATTTTGAACTGGTCAACGCCCTGGAGAAGCAGGGACTGTCCAGCCAGAACATGTCCTTTCAGCAACATCAGGCCAATCAGGATCCTGGACAGCAGGGCCCCCGCAGCGGCCAGATCAGCACTGACATTGCCGAAAATCAGTCCCCGACGGGTGCTGCCCTGATCGCCTCCCAAACGTCTCAGCCCGGTTCCGGATCGAGCGGCGGACTGAACATCAAACTCTGAAAGACCTGCCCATGACCACAGTCGCACCCGTAACAAATCCAGCCGCAGGCGCCGCAACCGGGCAGACGGAGAAGCCGCAGATCGGGGAGGAGTTCAACAGCTTCCTGAAGCTCCTGACGGCTCAGCTTCGCAATCAGGACCCGTTGGCGCCGCTTGATTCGACCCAGTTTGTCGAACAGCTCGCGACATTCTCGTCGCTGGAGCAGAACGTGAAATCGAACTCAAGCCTTGATGTCATTGCCGCCAAGATGAGCGACCTTTATGCGATTGTTGCCAGCCAATGGCTTGGACAAACCGTCAAGGTCGAGTCGACCTGGGTTCCATTCTCCGATGAGGCAGTCAACTTCACCGTCGATGTTCCCGACGAGACCGACCGCGCCGTCCTGACAGTCAAGGACGATACGGGGAAAGTGGTGTGGAACGAAACACTCGACGCGGATGCGACAGGCTTCAGCTGGAATGGCAGCACACTGACAGGCGACCAGCCGGCCGCACCAGGGCTCTACCAGATGGGCATCGACCTGTATCGTGGAGACGAATATGCCGGGACAATGGCCCCCAAACTTGACCTGAACTGACGGGTATTGCGCAACGCGCCCCTTTATCTGCAACAATCAGCTGTGTCGCATCGTCCGCGATCTTCTAGAGTTGCTGCTTGGCCATATCCACAATCAGGACGTTGCGTATGCCTTCAGGGACGATCCTTTGCAGATTCATCAGCACGGTCGCGCGAATGGATTCATAGTTCTCGAGATTCGCAATCGCTTCCAGCGTACTGCCATCATTACTGAGTTCGATCAGTGTCGTCATGATATTGTCGCGGATCTTGGGCTCCATCGCGAACAGTTTCGAAGATACCCGTGAATCGATTTCGAGATTGATATTCAGGATGACCAGACTTTCGACCCGGCTTTCCCGCATGACCGGGACAACGAACTCACGCGTGAACTTGAAATAATCAACCGCGCCGGCGGTCGGGTTGCCGTGGCTGTCCGTGCCGGCATGGCTGCCCTTGGCACCATGGCTGTCTTTCGTTTCAGCAGGCTGTGATCCATGCCCGTCTGTCTTTTCGGCCGCGTGGGACTTCTCTTTCGGTGCGCTCGTGTGATCTGCAGTGCCTGACGGCGCGCCTGCCCCGTTCTTGAGGAAATTCCCGCCTATTCCACCCACTATGATGCAGACAATGACGACAATGGCAGAAATGATATTCTTCATGGAGCCCCCTAGAACGGCACGACTTTATCGAGCAGCCGCGGCACAAGCTTACGGCCGCCGGATCCTGTTGTGTCGCCCTCATTGACATATGACATGCGGGCATCGGCGATCTTCTCATACGAAACGGTATTGGTACGCGTGATGTCCTGGGCGCGTATGACCCCGGCGACACTCAGGTACCGCACCTCATGCCCAACGCGTGTTTGCTGATATCCCTGGATGACCAGGTTGCCATTGGGCTCGAGACCGACAACGCGCGCAGCGAGCGTAAAGGCTATTTTCTCCGCGCGGTTCACGGCGCCACTGCCATTCAGATTGGAATTTCGATTGAAATCGATGGCTGGAGAAACACTTGCTGAACCTGGCAGGGCGTTGTTGACCACACTCGGCAGTCCGAACAGGGCGTCGACACTGAAGTCTTCACTTGAATCCCTGCTGCGTGATAATGAGCTCTTGATGCTGGCCTGGTCGTTCATTTCGACGACAACCGTCAGCAGGTCGCCCACTTCCTTGGCGCGGCGCATACTGAGTAAGGCATTGGGAGATGTTGCCCAAAGGGATGGGTTCGGGTCTGTATTGGTTGCCAGTTCGCTCACCGGCGTCGTCCACTGGGTATAGCCGGCATGCTCCACGGGAGGGCCGGAATGATGCGAACTCGCGCAAGCTGTCAAGGCTGTTGCGAGAACTGTTGTTGAGAGCAGCATTTTCATTGCGCTAAAACCCATCCTTCTTCCTGGACAATACCCTGTACCAATTGCCGCGAATCCTGATTGAGGACGGTCACTGTCTCATTGGCACCCGCCTCGCCCATGGCACGCCCGATTGTCGTGATCTCCAGAGGTCCCCTGACGTACCTGATCGACACGACCTGGTTGCGCTTCACGAGCATGGGCGGTCTCGTATTGTCCGCCGTGATCGCTTGCCCGACATAAATCGTGCGGCGCACTTCGCGGCCCAACAAGGGGTCATTGCTGTCCGCCACCTCTCCTTCGGCAGTCGCGTTGGACGCCGAAACACGGTCGCCTGCGCGGATCACCTCGGCAGCAACCAATGACGACGCATCTGTCGCCAGCGTGATTGCGCCTAATCCGAGTACGATGAGCGAAATCATGGCGCTACCTCAACCGGGTCGTGGCAGCGAGCATCTCGTCAGATGCCGTGATCACTTTAGAGTTCAGTTCGTAGCCTCGCTGAGCTTCGATGAGATCGGAAATTTCCTTGACGACATCAACACCGGATTCTTCGAGGAATCCCTGCCGGATGAAACCTGATCCCTCCGTACCCGCCACCACCTGGGCAGGCGTTCCGGATGCAGCCGTCTCACGGAAGAGGTTATCGCCAAGCGCTTCGAGACCCTTCTCATTCACGAACCGAACCAGTTGGAGCGCTCCGATTGCCTGGCCTGCTGCCTGGTCATCGAAATAGGCGACAACTTCGCCATCCCGGCTGACCGATATGCTCCGCGCGTCGGCAGGGATCGCGATGCCATCGGCGAGTGGGTATCCATCCATTGTCACCATTTCACCATCGACACTCCGGTTGAACTTTCCATCCCGTGTGTAAGCAGAGTCACCGGATGGCAGCGTCACTTCGAAAAATCCGGCACCGTCGACCGCCAGGTCGAGTTCCGATCCTGTTTCCCGAAGTGCTCCCTGTGTGATTTCCATGGAGACCGTTGATGGTCGTACGCCCGTACCGATCTGTATGCCCGCCGGCACGGTTGTGCCGACCTGAGAGGTAATCGTGCCGGGCGTCAGGTACTGCTGGTACATCAGGTCAGAAAATTCGGCGACCCGGGGCCGGTAGGCAGCCGTACTCATGTTGGCAATGTTGTTCGAGATGACATCAACACGCAGTTGCTGTGCGGCCATGCCGGTCGCCGCGATCTGTAATGACTTCATGCTCTTCTCCTTCGTTCACTCATCGCGATTATCGTTCGCGTATTGTCGAAATGACTTGTCCGATTCTCTGGTCTTCGCGCTCAAGGATCGTCTGACCGGCTTCGTAGGCGCGTTGCACTTCGATCATGCGCGCGACCTCAAGCACGGGCGATACATTCGATTGCTCGAGCGCGCCCTGGACCACGCTGAAATCGGTCGCATTTCCAAAGCCGCCTGGTGCAGAGAAATAGGTGTTCGAGTCGCGCATCAACTCACCGTCAGGAATGACGATACCGATCTGCTCAATCAGTTCACCGTCTGCGGAAATTGTACCGTCAGCGGAGATTGTCACCTGGGTTGCTTCGGGTGGAATCTGTATGGGTCCGCCGCCAACGCCGAGAACACTGTTGCCAATCATGTCCACCAACGTGCCATCGGCGGAGAGCTGAAAATGGCCTGCGCGCGTCAGTCGGGGACCCTGAGGAGTGTCGATTGAGAAGAAGCCGTCGCCCTGCACCGCAACGTCGAACTGGCCGCCTGTCGCCTTGAGCCCGCCCTGTTCCATTTCGAAGGCATGGCCAGCCAGACCGCCCATTGAGAGCGATGTATTGCCTGAATCAGACCCCACGAGGAATTCAGCAAATATCGCCCGGTCAGTCTTGTAGCCGGTCGTGCTCGAGTTCGCGAGGTTGTTGGAGACGACCTGCATTTCCTGCATCAGGCCGTGCTGGCGGGCAAGCGAAGCGTATATGGCGTTGGACATTAGTTGCTCCCTCTGGAGGCGGGCGCAGACGCAGAGGCCGTTGCACCAAGTGTTTCCCGGACGTGCGCCATCGTCATCGGCGCCCCGGGCAATGGCGCGCCGAAAGCTGAGGGTTTCAGGCCTTTTACGCGCGCAACACGCTGGGTATGTTCTGCGCCAGTCAGCTGACTGGCCGCCGCGTATATCTGGTCGGAAACGATCCAGTGGCCTGATACGGCATCCTGCTCAATCAGCGCGAGGATTGTGTCAGGTTTCAAGGACAACCGGCTTTCGAGCGTGGCAAGCAATGGCTTGTTCTGCTCTGTGATCGCGCTTTTTGCTGCCAGCAGGGTGATGGCTTCATCGCGCGGATTATCATCAGCCAGAGCATAAACTGAGTTATAGTCATGACGGCGGAACGCAAGGGTCGCAACCTGCGCCGCAGCACTTCCCCTGGTCTCGGACTTGGCAACAAGCGTGCCCGCTATCGATCCGAATCCGAAGTGAACGGCCTGCTCCGTAGCTGCCCTGATAAGCAGGTCTTTCGACTCATGACCGTCCAGCAGGTCCGATTCACTTGCCAGCGCACTGATTGCTGCGAGGTTGCGCAGAGGGTCATCACTGCGCAGGTCACGCTGAAGGCTGGCAACGAGTTGGCGTTTCACTTCCGCCTGTGCGGCCGGGTTTTGCAGCGCCGGCATCCTGGCGAGCTCCATGATGGGCTGGTATTTCGAATGCGCGCTCAGATCCTCAAGCGCGAACTGGAGACTTGCGGCCAGTTGCCTGTCGCCATCCTGCTGACCGAACTTCTGCATCAGGTCGCTCAGGAGTATTTGCTGGTAGGCAGGATCCAGAGGGCGTTTCCGGCGCAGCATGGCTCCGAGTGCCTGTTCCTGAAACTGAGGATGCGAGAGAAAGCCGACAATCGTGCGTTCGGCAGAGGAATCCCCGCTGTCGAGCTTTACCAGCGCGTCCACGAAACGAAGCTGTGACGAGTTACCTATATCGGCTTCACTGAAGTCAGCCATGAGTTTGCGAGCGAGCGCCTTGTCGTCATTGCGCTCGAGTTCCGGAATTGCGAGCGCTGCATAGTCTATCCGCATTTGCAGCGGCAGCTTGCGAAACTCGCTCAGCGCATTCTGAAGATTCTGGAACCCGTCCGTATCGCCCGACATCATTTGAGCGAGGGCGTACCAGTGGCCCGCTTCTGGGCGGCAGGAAGCCATCTCCCGGAAGTATTCAAGATCTGGTTTTTGGCGACTGTCGAGCAGTTCGGCCAGCTTCCTGACAGGCGTCGCCTCAGGGCCTTGTATGCGCGTCAGGACCATCAGGGCCTCAGAGTAAAGGCCCAGCGCAATGTGCGTCTTTGCAAGCCCTGTGCTGGTACCCGGCGCCCCGCCCTGATCCGCTGCAGCGTCAATACTGTCGCGAACTGCATACAGTTCCTGATAGCTGCCGATCCGTTGAAGGTCCGAGAAGTCGAGCGCATAGAGCCCGGTGCAGGCACTTTCACGCGCACGCATGACGTGCGGCTTTTCCGGAACAGGTTCAGGTGGCATTGCCGCGGCGGTATCGTCAGAGAGACCTGCCCTGGCAGGCGCCGGATCTGCCGGCTTGACGGGTGTCAACAGACCTTCATCTATTGCACCACGCACGAACTGCTTGAGATCGGTCGAAAGCTCGGCATTGGGCTCGGATTGGTCGCCCACCGCCGGACCTGGCTCAACCGCCAGCATCTGGGGCGCCAGGCAGAAACCAAGCAACAGGATCCAGGGGTAACGGGTCATGCCGCTCGCTTGGCCTCCCGTATGGCCTGTTCCACTTCGTCAAAAGATGGCCGCACGCGCGAAGGGGCGTGACGCCGGGCGACTTCGACGCAGATATTCACTGGATTGAGGTACAGGTTCGAGACGAGAATTTCACCGATCATTGTGTAGAACGCATGTTCTTCGGTACGTATTCCTTTAACCTTGGTCGCAAATGGCCCGACGACCCCGTAAGCGAGAAACACGCCCAGAAATGTACCAACCAGGGCGCCGCCGATCATGCCGCCAAGAATTTCCGGCGGCTTGTCAATTGACGCCATCGTCTTGATCACACCCAGAACGGCCGCAACAATCCCGAGTGCGGGAAGCGCGTCGGCCATGTTCTGAAGTGCGTGGGAGCCGTGAAGCTTGTCTTCCTGAAGCTGCTCGAGCTGTTTCTGCAAAAGCTCCTCAACCTGATGAACATTGTCAAAGTTCATGATCATTGACCGGATGGAATCGCAAATCAGCTCGATTGCCGAATGGTCCTTCAGTATCCTGGGGTACTTGGTGAAAATGCTGGATTCCTCGGGCGTCTCGATATGGGCCTCGAGCGCAACGGGATTCTGCTTCATCAGGTTCAGGAGTTCGTGCATCAGGCACAGGATGTCCTGATAGTCGGTCTTCTTCCACTTGGCACCCTTGAAGACGGCCACAATGTCGCCCCCGGTATGTTTGACCGTGCTCATATCATTGCCTGCGAGGAATGCGCCCACTGCGGCGCCGCCGATCATCATCATTTCGAATGGCAGCGAGTGAGTGATAATACCCATCTTGCCCCCGGCAAGCAGGTAGCCACCGAAGACCATTGCCACAGTGATGATGAGGCCCAAAATAGCGTTCACTACAACAAAACTCCCTTAGCCCGGCATACCGCCGACAGCGATCTCACAACTCAACAATTTCACGGGCAAAGCTCTCTGAAATCGGCGTGTGCAGTTTGACTGCCCTCTGCCGCTTCCAGACCCCCAGCTCCCCGGTACCGATATCCACGCTGCCATTCACCGTCTCTGCGCAGAGAGACAACCGGCCCGCATCTGCGCTGGTCAGGGGAAGGACACTTCCGATTTCAAGCTGGGAGCATTCTCCGATGGTCAAGGTCATGCGATCCAGCACAGCATCGAGTGAAATCGCGGATGCCCGAACGCTTTCACTGAGCGATTTCGGGCTTTGCGAACACGCCCTGGCCTTGCGCTCCTCCAGCTGGCGCGCATGGGTGCGTGCAAACCGCTGCATGTAATCGACAAAGTAGAGCAACCTGATTTGCGAGGTCTGTCCGTCAAAAGTGAGCGAAAGTTCAACTTCCAGATAGCGGCTCGTCGCTTCGAGGCCGCCTGCCACGCCTGACGCCTCGACCTGCGGAGACTGGCTCTTCGTCACGTTATGGTCGGCCATGCCTGAAGCAAACAGGTGCCACAGCGCAATCGTCGGCTGCTCCGACAGCAATTTCAGAAACAGGGAGGAGGCCCCCTCAAGACCCGCTGCGTCCTGGTGCAGGCGCGCTGCTGCGCACTGGATCGCGCAACGCTCGTCCAGGGCAATTGCGCTTAGTCCCGGCGAGACATCGGCAGCAAAAAACAAGGTAAACGGATTCTCCGCAAGCGCGCCTGCTGCCCGGCTGCTGATAACTTTTCGACTTGAGACAATTGGCTGCGTTTCGGCGCCAAAAGCGCCACGTGCCCAGTCATCGGTCCTGGAGAGCAATTGCTCCCAGAACGCCTGCATCTGCAGAATCGACGGGGGAACTCCGGCCCCGGACTCTATCTTCTTTCGCAGAACCGAGGACACGAATCACCTTTGGTTGAAGTATTGTTAATCCCTTCCAAATGGTGTCTGACCCATTGAAAAAGCATTAACGAAGCGGGCAAATTTAAGCTTTGGCTAAGCAATGATCCTTCACGGGTCTCTGGTAGACCAGTCTCATCAGACAAGCCGGTGAGACCAATGGAAATTCAACAAGCAGCGATCGTCCAGCCGATCATCATCAAACGGCGACGTGTGGTGAAGGCTGACGGGCACCATGGCGGCGCCTGGAAGGTTGCGTATGCCGACTTTGTGACTGCGATGATGGCTTTCTTTCTGCTGATGTGGCTGCTCAACGCCACAACCGAGGAACAACGCAAGGGCCTTGCTGACTATTTCAGCCCGACAATTCCCATTTCCCGCATATCTGGCGGCGGCTCCGACGGCCTGAACGGGTCATCGATCATGACGGAAGAAACCTATGCCAAGGATGGCACTGGCGCGTCAGACCGGCACCCGAGCTCTGCCTCATTTGAAGGTAAATCCGAGATTGATGCGGCCAGGGAAAAGGCAATCTCAACAGAACTCGAAACGCTGAAGCAATCCCTGACCGAAGAAGGCAGCAAGCTTTCAGAGCATATGCTGATCAAGATGTCTGCCGAAGGCATCGTTCTGGAGATCATGGATTCTGAAGACGCGCCACTGTTCCCAGTGGGACAAAGCGTGCCGTCTGATCTGCTGTCAGACATGCTGACACTTGTCGCAGACTCATTTGCGACCTTCGAGAACGATATCAAGATCGTCGGCCACACTGACAGCCTGAGCTATCGCAACGGGGCAGGATATGACAACTGGAACCTGTCATCGGACCGCGCCAATGCGGCGCGCAAACTGCTGCTCAATTCAAGCCTCGACCCGAATCGAATTCTCGAAGTATCAGGAAAAGCCGATACAGACCCCCTGATGGTGGATGATCCGTCTGCAGCCCAAAATCGCAGGATATCAATAACAATACTGACTCGTTAAAACGCAAGGGGCAATGAGTTATCAGCTCATTAACCATCCTTACCTAGTTTCGGTTGCACTACCTTGCAGGAGCAACCGTAATGAGTATCTCGTCGTCCCTGAATGCAGGTGTCATGGGGTTGAATGTCAACGCCGCGCGCCTTTCCACCATCTCAGACAATATCGCAAACTCGTCAACCGCCGGCTACAAGCGCAGCCAGGTTGAATTCTCGAGCATGGTCTTGCAGCAACGCTCGTCTGCGTATGCGGCAGGCGGTGTCCGGGTCAATACATTCAAGGACATCGCCGCGACAGGCTCGCTGATCGATACTGGCAGCGCTACGGATATTGCTGTCGCGGGCCGCGGCCTGTTCCCGGTAACGACCGAAAGCGGCCTCAACGCAACTCCCTCCGACCGCGAACTGAAGCTTCTGCCTACGGGTTCGTTCTTTCCGGACCAGAACGGAAATCTGCGCACCCAAAGCGGCCTGTTCCTTCTCGGCTGGCCCGCCAACTCGTCCGGCGACATCGGCAATGTCAGCCGCAATAGCGGCGTGAATCTTGAGCCTGTGAATATCGCGACATCGCAGTTTACAGCCACACCGACCTCGAGAATCGATCTGGGCATCAACCTGCCGGCCGATGCAACGCTCGCGGGCTCGACCACAGGCGCGTACAATCTGCCCGTCGAATACTTTGACAATCTCGGCCGCGCCAACTCACTGACATTCGCTTTCACTCCGACCGTTCCCGGGAGCGGTGCAAGCAACCAGTGGACTGTCGATATCTATGACAGCGCAGGCGATCCTGCCGTCTCGATCGGAACCGTGGCCCTGGAATTCAGCGACGCTGCAGCATCCGGCGGTCGCATTCTCTCATCCACGGCCGGCGGCGGCGCGACTTATGACCCGGCCACCGGCAACGTGTCACTGACACTGCCACACGGGCCGGTCAGCGTTTATATCGGTCGCCCGAATGACAGCGCAGGTATAACGCAGCTCGCGGCTCCGTTCTCACCAACAGCCGTGACGAAGGATGGCGCGCCGATCGGTGACCTGAGCTCTGTCGAGATCGACGAGAACGGCTTCCTTCAGGCCGTCTATGGCACGGGTCTTCGGCGCACGCTGTATCAGATTCCGGTCGGCGATGTTCCCAACATGAACGGTTTGCGAGCAGCCGATTCTCAGGCTTTTTCCGTCTCGGCATCGAGTGGCAGCCTTTATCTCTGGGATGCGGGCTCAGGCCCGGTTGGCGGCTTGTCAGGTTACTCATTGATGGAGTCCACGACAGACATCGCCGCCGAGCTCACCGATCTGATTGAGACCCAGCGGGCCTATTCGTCGAACGCGAAGATCGTCCAGACAGTCGATGAGATGCTGCAGGAAACCACCAATCTCAAGCGTTGATCTCCAGCGACAGAAGGCATCAGCTTAAGTGTCACTATCCAGCGCCATCCATTCTGCCCGATCCGGCCTTCAGGTGACCAGCCTGAGGGCCGGTGTGGTTGCGACCAATGTCGCAAACGCATCCACGCCCGGCTATGTACGCCGATCGGTTCTGCTGTCCGAGAATATCGTTGCCGGCGGCACATCGGGCATTCGGACGGATGGTATTGCGCGCTCTCAGAACGAAGCCATTACCGCAGAGCGAAGGAACCTGACCAGCGACCTGGCCCAGGCCGACGTCTTGTCCTCGACCTGGCGCACCATCTCGTCGCGTGTTGGCGACACTGCCGACGGGGATGGCCTGTTCAAGACTTTCGCAAACTTCGAATCTGCCCTTTCCAATCTCGCGCTCACGCCTGAATCCGGCGCTGATGCGGCAGTTGTATTGAATTCAGCGAATGCGATTGTGCAGGAATTTCATGGCCTGTCGCAACTTGCCGTCAGCCTGCGTACGGAAGCTGACCGCGAAATTGCCCAGGGTCGCGACATCGTCAATTCCGCGCTCAAGACCATTGAGCAGCTGAACGGCAGGATATCGGGCATGGACCGCACGACCGGGGAAGCGGCAGCCCTTATCGATGAGCGCGGCCGGGTACTCGACACGATTTCGGAATACTTGCCTGTCAAGGCCGTGCCACGCGATTACGGCATGATCGATGTCGTCACACCCGAAGGTGTCTTCCTGCTGGCCGGCACAGCCCGGCAGCTGGAATTTGATGCATCCTCTGCTTTCGGACCCGACCAGACAATCGGAAACGGTGCGCTCTCAGGACTGTCGGTCGACGGGATACCCCTGACCCCCGGATCATCCTCCTATGGCGCCGTTTCCAGTGGATTGTTCGGCGCCCTGTTCACCCTGCGAGACCAGGATCTGCCCACATTCAGCACACAGCTGGACACGCTGGCCGGGGACCTCATAACACGGCTCTCGGACGACGCGATCGATCCAACCAAGACACCCGGTGACCCCGGACTTTTTGTCGACCCGGCTGGTTCCGGGGCGCCTGGCCTGGCAGCACGCATCTCGATCAATGCCGCGGTTGATCCGGCCCAGGGCGGCGCGACATGGCGTTTGCGGGATGGACTGGGAGCGATTGCGCAAGGGCCGACCGGTGACTCCACGATCCTCAATGCCATGCTCGGGTCTGTCAAATCGGTCAATTCCGTCAATGCGAATGGTATTCAGGGCGCTTTCTCCTCCACTGAAATGGTCGCGCAGTTTGCAACCCTGGCAGGGCAGAAGCGTGTACAGAACGAAACCGTTCTTTCCTCGATCTCGACCCAGCACACGATGCTTCGGGATGCCGAACAGGCCGAAAACGGGGTCGACATTGACGTTCAGATGCAGGAACTCATCCTGATCGAACAGGCCTATGCCGCGAACGCCCGCGTCATCGAGATTGCCGGCCAGATGATCAACCGGCTGATGGAGATCTGATATGCTGCGTATCCCGTCTTTCACCAACCTGCCGACATCCGGGCTGAGCCATGAGACTGTTGCGCTGCGGGACAAGCTGACCACGACATCCAGGGAAGCTGTGACGGGGCGCTACTCCGACCTTACGAAGCAATTGTCCGGCCGCATCAGTCACGCCATGCTGGGCCAGAAAGCGCTGGACGACCTGGCAGTCGAACGCACGCAGCTGACACTTCGCGGCAGTCGTCTCGATATCACCCAGAGCAGCCTGGCTGTCATTCAGGACCGGACGAACGGATTGTCGGCCCGCATGCAGGCAGCGATGGGGTCTGATGATCAGGGTTCAAAGGCATCTGCAGCGCGGGATTCGCGCGCCGCGCTCGAAGAGACCTTCTCCGCGCTCAACACCCGATATGGTGATCGCTACCTCTTTGCCGGTAACGCAACATCTGCCCCCCCTCTCGCGAGCCTCGAGGATCTGCTGTCAGACGTGCGCCTCATGGCCGCGACCGCTGTCGACGCCGCCGATTTTGCGGCGTCGATGGATACCTATTTCAACACGCCTGGCGGCGGGTGGCGACAGAATATCTATAGCGGAACCGAAACCTCGTCAGATCCTGATGCGGTACCAGGGACCGATCCGAGCCTGATTCAGATCGTGTCGGGCCTCGCCGTGATGGCCCTGTCTGGTCCTGACGAAACGCTCGCATTGTTTGATGGCAGCAGCCCGGCTGTCTTCGCCGCTGCTGAAACACTTCAGTCGGGGCAGACGGCCCTGACCAATCGGCGCGCGGACGTCGGCATTTCGCAAGCCCAGATCGAGCGGCGAAAGGAAGCCCTCGACATTGAGGAAACGGTCCTGACCGCAACCTTCAACGAAACGACGGCGCGCGATCAGTATGAAGCCGCATCTGAACTACGTGAGCTGGAGAGTAATCTCGAAGCATCCTATCTGCTGACATCGCGCCTGGCGAACCTCAGCCTGATGAATTATTTAAGGTAACGCCATGAAGTGGTCCGTCAGATTTATCGCCGTTCTCTCCGCTGTTCTGATCAGCCTGCCGGCACCCAGCCTGGCGCAGCCCCGCATTCGGGACATCGTTGACGTTGAAGGCGTGCGAGAGAACGATCTGGTCGGATACGGCATTGTCGTTGGCCTCAACGGCACGGGCGACTCTGTCAAAAACTCACCGTTCACCGAAGATTCCCTGTCCTACATGCTCGAACGGCTTGGCGTTAATGTGCAGGGCGAGGACATCAAGCCGAAGAACGTCGCCGCCGTGCTCGTGACAGCGACCTTCCCCTCGTTTGCCCGCAATGGGTCGACAATCGACGTTACTGTGGCGTCCATAGGCGATGCCAAAAGCCTGGAGGGCGGGACACTGATCCTGACCCCGATGAAAGGCGCCGACAATGAAGTCTATGCTGTCGCGCAGGGCAGCATCGTGGTGAGCGGAATCAACGTACAGGCGGCCGGCGCCAGCGTTTCACGCGGGTCTCCCACGACAGGTGGTGTACCCAACGGCGCGCGCATCGAACGCGAGATCAACTATGCCTTCAATCAGCGCGACTCCGTTACACTGGCCTTGCGAAATCCCGACTTCACAACCGCGGCACGCATCGAGGACACCATCAATAGCGCGGTCGGTGCAAATATCGCGTCCATGCGCGATTCAGGCACGGTCGATCTTGATCTGCATACGATATCGGATTCTCCGGCACGCGTGCTTGCAAGCATCGAGAACCTGCTTGTCACAGTGGCGACCCCGGCGCGCATCGTGATTGATGAAAAATCCGGAACAATCGTGCTGGGCGAAGACGTCACGATTTCCAAGGTCGCCATTGCGCAGGGCAACATCTCAATCAAGATTGTCGAGTCCCCCGTCGTGTCCCAGCCGAACCCGTTCTCATCAGGCGAAACGGTCACCCTCCCCCGCTCCCAGATCACGATAGGCCAGACAGGCAGCGGCAACATTGCGGTGATGGAACCCAATGTATCACTGTCGCAGCTTATTGCAGGGCTGAACGCGCTGGGCGTGTCGCCCCAGGAGATGGCCGATATCATTCGCGCGATGAAGGCTGCCGGCGCCATCCACGCTGAGCTGGTTGTTCGCTAGGGCGGCGCGCCGAAAATCAGACCCGGTTTTCGGGGATACGCCGCGACCAATGGGAAATTCCGGATCAGAGTGCTGATTGCTGAATCGGCACTCTGATCCGGTCAACGCGCCATGGAGCGTCGTTCGCAAACCAGCTATTCTTCCTCAGGCTTGACGAGTTCGATAAGCCCCCGGCGCTTCAGTGACATCAGCGATGACAGGAAGTCCCGCTGGACAGCTTCTGCCTGAGCCGGTGTGAGGTCCTTTGCATCGGTCAACTCGTCCCGGAGCTTGTCTGCCAGGCGTGCCGAAATGTTGCCCAGAAGGAATTCGGACACCTCGGCATAGCTGCCCCTGAGGCTGACGAGCAGCTTGATCGTTGTCTCTTCGTCCATTTCGCGGAAGGCAACCGGTACAGCCGTTACAGGCAGTATCGTCGGCAGGCCTTCCATCGTGAACATGGATTGCTGGATCAGCTTCAGCTTGCTCTCGTGCTGCGACTCCAGGAACTTCATCAACGACTCGCGCTTTTCGGCAGGAATCAGGCTGAGCAGCTCGCCAATTTCAGTCAGATGCTCGCTGTCCTCTTCGAGCCCGCCCTGCTCGGCGTTCAGGAATTCCATCTCGATCATCCGGGCCAGCACCCGATCGATCCCCGGATCGTGTGTCTGACCCTCAACCATGAAGCCGATGGTCGCATCCAGTTTATCGCCGTTCATGTGCCCGAGCACTTCGGACGCAATTGAGACGTCAAGCTTTCGCAGGATGAGCGCGATGATGTTCGGGGTCAGGCCATCGAGATAGTGTGCAATCTGCCTGGGTTCTTTTTTTGCCAGACGCACCCATGGGTTTTCAGTCGAGGCCTCCGGAGCCGTCTCTGAAGGTCCGCCGGGTATTTCCTCTCCCATGACGGCTGCGAGGCGCTCGGCATCCAGAAGGCTGGAGAGGACTTCGCGGGCCTTTTCGCGGCCACCGCGCATGGCACCATTCGATTTGCGAAGATGAGTCAGGAAATCAACGATAATGCCGACCATCTCATCACGCGCGATAAAGGAGATATCCTGCAGGGCTGTCGCCACCTTCGCCAGGGCCGCATCGTCCAGCTTCTCGACAATGGGCTTTGCAGCACTCTCGCCAAGCAAGGCAATGATGACCGCCACGCGCTGTGACGGCGTGATCGTAGACCCCTTTGCGGCGGGGCGCGTCTGCGCTGATCCCAGAGGGACAATTCTGGCTGCGGCCAGATCGGGTTTGGGTTGCGCGCTCATCCGGAATATCCTCTCAGCACCGCTTCAGTAATCTTCAGCCAACCATCTGCCAAAATGAAGAACCCAAGCTTAAAGGGCAGGGAAACGACTGTCGGCGGCACCATCATCATGCCAACGGCCATGAGCACGGATGCAACGACCAGGTCAATTACCATGAATGGCAGGAAGATCACAAAGCCGATCTGGAATGCGTGCTTGATTTCCGAGAGCATGAATGCGGTTGCAAGAAGCGAGAAGGACGGCGCCTCCCCTTCCGCCACTGGCCTGTTCACCGCATCGCCAAGCACGGCAATCGTTTCGGGCTCGACGCGCCGCATCATGAATTCGCGAAACGGATCCGTGGTCTGCACCCAGGCCTGCTCCTCACTCAGGACGCCGTCCATGTAAGGCGAGATTCCGGTCTCCCAGGCGGTCATGAAGACCGGTTCCATGATGAAGAAGGTCAGAAACATGGCCAGTGCCATGATCATCATGTTCGGAGGCGCCTGGGGCACACCGATCGCCTGGCGCATGAAAGAGAATACGATGACCATGAATGGCAGACACGTCACCATCATCGCAATGGCGGGCACCAGGCTCAGCACGGACACAAGCAGGAACAGCTGAATCGTCGAACGGCTCAGGCCACCGCCTGCGCCGTCCAGAACGCTGTTAAGGCCCTGGGCCGCTTCAGGAGGCACACCCTGGGCATAGGCGGCAGAGGCCGTACACAGGCCGGCCAGAATCAGAAATGTCAGAACACGGGCTGTGCCGCCAAGCCTAGCCAAGGGCATCACTGGCCTGCTCTGCAATCTCGGTGATCTTCACACCGAGGGTCCCGTCTTCCGTTTCGACGAGTTCGCCCCGCGCAATGATCTTGTTGTCTATGGCAAGGTCTACCGGATCATCTATGCGTGACGTCAGTGGCACAATGGATTCCGGGCGCAGTTCCAGTATCTCCGAAACACTGAGCCGTGCCTGGCCAATGGAGACGGTGACGGTGACGGGCACGTTGAAAATCGAGCGCCGGTACTTGTTGGAGCTGGAAGGCTCGCGGCGATCCGTCTCGGCGACCGGTTGAACAGCTTCTTCGGGGTTGGCCATAATATTACTCTTCAATCGTGGTTTGGGGTGAATCCAGCTGGGCAAGGCACGCCTTCAGAAGGCCGTCAAAATCGAACGTCAGTCCGCCGGTCTCCCATGACACCCGCACCTCGGCGTCGTCATCTTCACCGGCCGGCACCACGGCGCAGCGATCCGCGAGGCCTGGCATATGCTCAACGGCGGCGCGCAGCTTTTCGAGCAGCGCTGGCTGCGCGCGAATTTCGACCGCAGGCGCAGATGACGGCACCATGACTGGCAGGTGACGGCCTATTTCATCCGCAAGGAAAAGCCGCGAAAGTTCCGGGAACAGTTTCGCGGAGATTGCCTGCGTGACGCGAACCGCATCCTCGCGCGATTCCCGTTCGATCCGGTCGATCGCGCCGGACATTGCCGACAGCATGATCTCGATCTCGGCAAATTCCGGGGCACGGCCGGGCGTGTTATCAGCTGGATCCGCAACAGCCGGTTCCGGGTCGCTCGACACCGGCGCACGCGGCATGTCACGGGCCTGGCTGGCCTTGTCATCATCAACCGGCATCTGACCCAGCAGCAGGCGTAGCTGGCTGGAACTCGGACGGGCTGCGTCGCCGTCAAATCTCGGCAGGCTGGACAGGAAGGCCTCACTCATTCACGGCCGCCTTCCGGTCTTCATTCAGCCATTCCTGGAGAATTGCAGCTGCATCATCCTGGCGCCCCATCGTATAGTCCTTCAACGACACGAATGGATCAGGTGATCCGCCGCCTTCGATCGCAAAGATATCATCTCCGGCAGCGGATCCATCCTGCGCGGCGCCCTTCTGACTCAGCAGTGGCCGGATGACGCCAAAGGCCAGCACGATGACCACGAGACTCATGACAAGGATTTTGATCCCCGACCAGAGGTAGCGCTCGGTCAGTTGCTGCATCATGCCTGGAGCTGCAACCATTTCCGTGACGACAGGCGCCTGGAATGGCATGATCTCGACGGTCAGGTCGTCGCCGCGGCTCGTGTCGAGGCCTGCAGCCGAGGCAATCAGCTGCTTGAAGTCGGCAACCATCTGATCGGTCAGCGCAGCCGCATCGGTCGCAGCCGGATCAATGCCGAGAACCTGGTCATTCAGAAGCACCGCAATCGAGATGCGCTCGACCGCGCCTGGCAGCTTTTCTGTCTGGGTGCGTGTTTCATTGATCTCATATGTCACATTTTCCGACGAATTCCGCGCGGTACTGGTCGAAGCCCCACCCGGCTCCTCATTGGCCTGAGGCAGGTTGCTGGCGGCCGTGATGCCGGCAGCCGTCCCGCCACTTGATTCACTGACATCGCCGCTGGACCGGTTCCGGACAACCCGCGAATCGGGATCAAACATGACGGCCGAGGTCGTCTGGCGCTCGTGGCTGACATCAACCGAGACAGAGACGCGTGCATTGTTCAGTCCGACACGCGCTTCCAGCAAACGGAGAATCTTGTCTTCGAGCAGGGCCTCCTGTGTCTCAGCCTTTGCATTCGGTTGATTGGCAGATGCTATTCCGGGCCCTGCGAGGATGCCTTTTTGCGAGTCGATGACCGCGACTTCATCGGGGTTAAGACCGGAGACTGCGAGCGCCACGAGATACTGAATGGCCTGCGCCTGGCCACCCGAAAGATCGTGTGTTGAAGCAAGGGTAACTGACGCGGTCTGCTTGGGCTCGGAGCGCGCGAATCCCGAACGCAGGCTGGCGCCGATGTGCACGCGGACGGACTGAACACCCGGGATGGCCAGAATGGTGCGGGTCAGTTCGCCTTCCTTGGCACGCCAGTAGGCGGCGTTGTACATCTCGGATGTCACCGAGAATCCATTGACTTCATCGAGCAGCTCATACCCTTGAACCGACTGCTGTGGCAGACCCGCTTTTGCGAGCGAGAACCTGACAGAATCCCGGTCGTTCTGGGCAACAAAAATCGCATCGCCACGGATTTCATATCTGGCGCCGCGCTTTTCCAGCTCTTCGATGATTTCGCCTGTGTGTGCAGGTTCCAGTCCTGAATACAACAGCGCCATGGGTTGCTCGACTGCCCCCCTCACGAGAAAGGTCATCGCCAGCGCCACACCGAGCACGGCGAACGCGAGCATCAGTTGCCGCTGCAAGGGCAGCGCTCTCAAAGTGGCGGTAAAACTCATGACCCGGCAATTCCGTTTACGGCAGCATTACTGCAATGGTTAAAATTATGCGGGTAATTGTTAACGGTTCCTTTACCCCACATTTGTTTAACGTGGATTAAGGGATTTAATGGGCGGGTTAGTTTCAGATGGCTGCGGGCAAGAGCAAAAAAGCCGGCAAGAATGCGTCGGCAGACTCCGAAGCCGGCACGGCGAATGCCGATGCAAAGGCGGGTGGCGGCATGCTGGGCATTGCCCTTCTGGCCGTCGGCGCACTCGCCAGCTCGTTTGCGACTGTTTTCTTCCTGACGCCAGCGACGGTCCCTGAGGCCCCCGTGTGCGAAACGACCGAATCAGCTATAAGCACCGAGGCAGCCGTCCGGGAGAATCAGTCTTATGTCGAGCTGCGCGATATCCTCATTACGATCGGAAGCGCCCCGGCGACACGTTATCTCAAGATGAAAGTCGCAATCATCAGCGACAGTGGTGATGTGCTGGCCGTCCAGGACGCCGAACCTGTCCTGATAGACGCCTTCACCAACTATCTGCGCTCCGTCGAGCTGAGCGATTTCGAGAACCCCGGCTTCTACTCGCATATGCGCGACCAGCTGGACCGTCGATCGCAGCTGGTACTTGGCGGCGGCGTTTCCGACGGCGTCCTGATTACCGAATTTCTGTTGAGATAAGACAATGAATTTTGAACCGACAGATTTTGCCATTGTGCTCGTGTCGCTCGCGGCCTGTGTGTACTGTTTCGTACTCAACAGACGCCTGAAGGCCCTGCAGAATACCAAGGACGGTCTTGGCGCAACCATTATGGCGATGTCGAAAACCATTGCCGCAATGTCGAGTTCAACACAGGAAACCCGGTCCCATGTCGGTGAAATGGCGATCCGGTTGTCGAGCCTTCTCGAAGAGGCCAACCGAACCTGCGAGCGGCTGGAAAATCTCCAGACATCGCTGGAGGGCACCCAGCAAAACGCCGTTGATCAGGTTACCGCAACGCAAACCGAACTCGGCATCATGATGCGCATCATCCTCGATCAGTCCAAGACCCGTATCATGGAGATGACAAAGCTGATGCAGCGATTGCGCGATCTGACGGATGCGGCGGGTGAAATTCCCGACACGGCCGCGCCATATCAGGCAAGGCAAAAAGCTGCGACGCGCCGGGTGGGTTAGCGAGATGAAAACCCTGGATAAACGCGGATCCTATGTCCTGCTTTCTCTCGGCTTCCTGTTCGCGATTGGTGCAGCCGTGCGATTCCTTCCAAGCAGTTTTGCCATCGCGGAAAACACAACCGAAGCGCAGCCGGGCGAAGCAGCCGGGGGCGATCAGCTTCTGGATCCGTCGAACGAGGCCGTCGCGGTTCAGCCGATTGATCAGGTGTGCTTTACGGACGAGACGGCCGCAACGCTGATGGCCGACCAGAAGCAGATGGAAGCCTTGTACGAAGAGCTGACCAGCCAGGAGCTGGACCTGCGGGCGCGTAAGCTGGAGCTGGACAAACGTGCGGCCGATCTGGATGCCGTTCAGCAAGCCCTCGCCGCGCGCTGGGATGAAATGCAGAAGGAATCAGCAAACGACGTCACCCACCTCGCCCGCATGTACGGCACCATGAAGCCCGACCAGGCAGCGGCCATTTTCAATCAGATGGATCCGGATTTTGCCGGCAGCTTCCTGCGCCTGATGCGCAGTGAACAGGCGGGGCTCATCCTGGCCAGCATGGAAACCCGCAAGGCCTATGAAGTGAGTCTGAGACTGGCAGAGCTGAACAAGGATATCCGCGAAGAGGCGAACTGACGCGCCCCTGGCGCGTGTCCAATGAGAAGCAGACTTGCCCGATGACCTACAGAAATAAGGCTCCTCCAATGCAATCGTGGCGTTGCGATCCCGTTGCCTGCGCTCCAACGCTATCTGCCGCAAGAGAATCATTTGCTTTTTACCGGCAGTATCGTAATTTGCCGGTAAATGTCCGTTTCTCAACTCCCTCTCGTGATCCAGACCAGCTATGCCGAACTGCTGGACCAGCTGCGCATCGCAGCCATTTCAGAGTTCCCGACCGGTTCAACATTCCGGAAGCGCAAAATTTCCGGGCGCGATTACTGGTATGTTCAAGAGCCAACGGCTCCATCCGGGCGTCCGCCGGAGCGCTACATCGGTGCCGATACGCCCGAACGCCGCGGCCTCATTGAAACAGCCCAGCGGGCGAAGGCGGACGCCGATGCGAGAAGGGCGATTCGACGCTCTCTCACAGGGGCCGGACTACCGGAACCGGATTCACTCACCGGATCGATCATTGAAGCTCTGGTAGAGGCGGGCACTTTCCGTCTGCGCGGCGTGATTGTGGGCACGATAGCATTCCAGACCTATTCGGGTCTGCTCGGCGTGCGCCTGCCGGGGGCGGCGATACGCACAGGCGATCTCGATCTCGCGCAGGACTATGGCGTCTCGGTCAGTCTTGATGACGCATTGGACACCTCCCTTCTCGACATCCTGCAATCGGTTGATCCGGGCTTTCGACCTGTCCCGGGCATCACCAATCCAAATGTCGCGGCGACCTATGCCCGGCCCGGAGGCTACCGGGTCGATGTTCTCACGACCAATCGCGGAGCTGACCGTGACGATCCCGTCCGACTGCCGAGTCTCAAATCTGACGCTGTCCCATTACGCTACCTGGACTTCCTCCTGAAGGACACAGTCGAGGCCGCTGTGCTCACGCGGTTCGGAGCATTGGTCAACGTGCCCTCACCGGAGCGATATGCGGCACACAAACTGATCGTCAGCGTCTTGCGCCGCGCGGCAGGCCCGAGTGCAATCAAGTCAGACAAGGACATCGTCCAGGCGAGTCTCCTGATGGAAGCATTGATCATGCAGCGCCGCGAGGACGAGCTCGCAGCCGCGCTAAGCGAAGCAGCTGATCGCGGAGCAAGCTGGCGTCAGCATCTCATCTCCGCGTCCGCGAACCTGTCCGATCAGCTAAGGGAATTTGTACTTTCGATCGTGCGCGAAACCGATCGGACGGCGGCGCACTGAGCGTGTACAAAGAAAGCCGCGATCAACACAGCAGGACACAGCTCAGTTCGTGCGGTGCTGTAATCGTCGTGCGCAGCGACCGTGTACGGGTTTCTTCGTCCAGATTTCCTTGACTGTGGGTGTTTGAGACAAGATCGCTCGCGAATTGTCAGCATCGAAGGTGCATGGAGTGTGACACCCACTTCTAGCTAAAGTATCTGACAACCTACAGATTAGTAATCGAGACTATGGCGTATCGTTCACGCGCCATCATCACGCTCCTGTCTCGGCAAATACTCCGCCGGTACGGAGATCCTGTAGTCCGGGTGGAACTTGCCACCCTCGACCAGTGCCCGGGGGCCAGAGCCCAGATCGATCCTGTCCATTTCCAAATATTTGCGCCAGGCGTGATTGTGTCTGTCGGCGAACACAAAGAAGAGTCGTTTGACCTTGATGCTTTTACAGGCCTCAAGCATGGCCTGCATCTTTGCGGGCCGCACTCCGCTCAGGCTTTCAAACGCCATATCGGCTATATGAAAACTCTCATGATCGGGCAGCTCGTCCAGAAGCTCCAATACAGCGCGTTCGAGCGAAGAGACGGTCAGCGACCATCTCCCGTGACTGACAGCGAGATCCTCGTCTGCGGTCTCGCTTGATATGGCCACATTGTCCACGCCGATCATCTTGCCGCCGAACAGGCTGCGGGTCCGGGTCATATAGCGATCTGCGTCCGGCAGGCGTTTCAGCCAGGCTGGAGGCTTGCCATAGAGATAGACCAGCTCGTCCCCTCGAAACGACAAATAATGGACAAGGCCATGCGTTGCGAGTGCCGTCTTGCCACCGACGTGAACGTCATAGCCCATCAGCCGCTGCATCGACAGGACCGCGATCTTCCACCCCTGTCTTGCGTTATCGGTTTCAGACGATCCAAAGGGGCGCCTGTAGAGACCGCGCGTGACTTTTTCGAGCCAGCCACGCCGCTCGTAGTTCAGGATCGACTTGCGGTCTATTTCCCGGCCCACAAGCCATGCTGCATCAACAAGGAAGCCTGGAGGCAGCTCGTCGAGAAGGGGTTTTAATTTTTCGCGTCTTTGTTGGTTCATGGCCATTAAAATACGAATAATTTGAATTATCTGCAATCCTGAATATTACAATTAGACGATTACATAGGCTAAAAGCCAATAAATGGCGAATAATTCAATATTTATTGTCGAAACACTGCCTGTCAGATGTGAGGAGAAATGCCAATCGGTAAAGGCTGCTGGATTTGCGCTCGGGTCATACTGTCCAGATAAGTGCCGGAAATATGTTCATTCATTTCCGCCTGAATTACCCGATCAGGCCGAATCCCGCAGAAGCCTTTTTTGCACATCAGATCCTGATGTCGGAAGTCCAGTTAGGTGCCTCGGCATCGACTAAGGGCCAAGAGAATCACAGAGCAACCTGTTTCCCAATCCGCAGACGGGTAATCGGACCCCTGATACTTCGCAGTTGGAAGCACAGTATTTGACATTGACGCCCACTCAATCAGCAAGTATCTCCGCGCCTTCCTACCCCGTGCCCAGATGGCGGAATTGGTAGACGCGCTACGTTCAGGTCGTAGTTCTCGCAAGGGAGTGGAGGTTCGAGTCCTCTTCTGGGCACCAAGCCTCGCTCCGGCGAGGTTTTTTTACGTCCAAAATACCCTGTAATTACTGCAGATCATAGCAATTTTGCGGCATTTAACGTCCGGCTTGGTGTGGTGGCATTTGATGGCATCCGGTTTGAAAGATGGCAGTATTGATGGCATTGTGCGGTTTCTCGATGCTATCACCGAAGGCAATGCCATCAAATGCCCCTCTCAGATGTCCAGATCCGCAACCTGAAGCCCCGCCCAAAAACTTACCGCCAATCAGATGGCGGTAACCTTTGCATCGAAGTGAAGCCGAACGGCTCCAAACTCTGGAAGCTTTTCTATCGGGTTGAGGGCAAGATGAAGACGCTCTCCCTTGGCGCATATCCTGACGTTTCGCTCGCTCGCGCGCGCGAGAGACGGCTGGAGGCCAAAACGCTGCTGGCAGATGGCATCGACCCGATGGCTAAAGCGAAAGCTCAAAAGGAAGAGCAGCGCGCCCTCACAGAACACACGTTCGCCGCCATCGCGGCAGAAATGCTGGCCAAAGGTGCCAAGGAAGGCCTCGCCGAAACCACGCTTTCGAAGAAGCAGTGGCTGATCAAGACGGCCAATGCAGACCTTGGCACAAAGCCGATCACCGCGATCACAGCCTCCGATGTACTCGTGCCGCTCCGAAAGGTGGAGGCTCTCGGCAACTATGAATCGGCACGCCGCCTTCGCGCGGTGATCAGCCAAGTGTTCCGATACGCCATCGCTACAGCGCGCGCCGATACTGACGCGACATTTGGATTACGCGGCGCCCTGATAACGCCAACGGTGACGCATCGTGCGGCCATAACCACTGCCAAGGCCTTTTCGGGCCTCGTGCGCGCTGTGTGGGCCTATGAGGGCTCCCTTGAAAGCCAGGCAGCTCTGAAGCTTTTGGTTCTGCTGTATCCACGCCCCGGAGAATTGCGGCTAGCGACCTGGGCTGAATTTGATCTGGATGCGGCCACTTGGACCGTTCCCGCGGCTCGAACCAAGATGCGCCGCGAACACATAAAACCGCTCGCCCCGCTCGCAGTTAAAATCCTTCGTGATCTAAAGCGCCATACGGGCAATTATGAGCTTGCCTTCCCCTCGCAATTGTCACCCGGAAAGCCGATTAGCGAGAATACGCTAAACGGCGCCTTGAGACGCATGGGCTTCACGAAGGAACAACATACCTCACATGGCTTTCGCGCCAGCGCCTCAAGCCTACTCAACGAGAGCGGCAAATGGTCCGCCGATGCGATCGAAGCCGAGCTTGCCCACATCGGCGCCGATCAGGTTCGGAAAACCTATCACCGCGCCCGCTACTGGGACGAACGCGTGAGAATGGCGGATTGGTGGGCGGAACAGATTGGACGCGCTGCCGATGAAAATCGTACGTAAGTCTTGAGCGCAAGCAGGACTCATTCACATCTTGTCGGATGTTATCATTCGGGGCCGGAGTCTTTCCAATCCCGATTTGCCTGCACAGGATTCAAGAATGGAGCATCACTATTTTTCGCGCCGCGCCAAAATAAGTTGGCTTACCCTCGATATGTTTGCCCAAATTTCGAGCGAAGACCTGCTGACTGGAACATTTTCCATTAACTGGGCGGTGGAAAGTTCGGATGTGCTCGCTTTTCGCGCTGCGTTGGAATCTCTCGATGAAGAACAACTGCACTCCCGGTTCCTGGAGCGCATCGCCTTTCGGGAGGAAGATCGCATAGAGTATCGCGAAGAAGTCGATGCTGGATTGTTCTTCAACGCGCCTGCGGCGTTCGCCGACTACGGCAGATGGGCTCGGCAGCTGACCTGGACAATAGACGAATGTATCGCCTTGTCTTTGGGTCGAAGCCCGGACGTGGTCAACGCCTTAACGCTGCTCCAAGCGGGCGAGCCCGTCACGAGCTCTGAACTCGCCAAAGAATTTCGAGCGAGATATTCAATCGCCCAAAATTGGATAGAAGCAGGCCAACTTGAGGAGGAAGCCACGCCTGGCGAATATTTGGCTTGGCTTGCTCGCACTCGTTTGAGCTGCGCTCCCGATTTGGTCGAAGCAGTCGCCGCACTTGGCCATCAGATCGCAGACTGGAAAGCGATCAGCGAAGAGTTGGAAACCGTTATTGCTGATCTCCAAGCTAGGAATACGGAACTTCTGGAAAATGATCGCAGATGGGCTCAAGCACTCAACGATTTTCGGATCGATACTGACGCTGAAATCCAGCGCTTGAGCGAGCAACTCAACCAAGCTGAACTTGCGTTGAAACTCGCGGATCAGCAGACTGTTCAGCCTGTTTTCACAACAATTGACCACGAAACACTTGATCCCCGCGAACGGAAAAGTCTTCACAAAATCATCTTTTCGATGGCCAAGGCAAAATACAAATTCAGCCCCGAAAACGAGCAGTGGCCTGCAGTTTCCAAGATCGAATCCGACATGGATCTTACGGGGCTGAGCCTTTCGAACAAACGGATACGGTTTCACCTTGCGGCCGCCGCATCCACGGCAAAGCAGGAACAACGGAAATAGGTTTATTTCCAGTGCTGTAGGTAGGGAATAGCGACTGTTCCCCATGCGCCAACCGGTCTTATGCAATCTTCATCGAACCTCAACAAACGGAGTGATTCGATGTCCTATCCATTCAAGATGCCCGAAACCGGCTTTCTGCGCCTTAAAGATATTCTCGCGCCTCGCGGCCCTATCCCGATCAGTAAGTCCACTTGGTGGGCAGGCGTGAAAGATGGCCGGTTTCCGAAACCACTCAAACTTGGTGCACGTGTCACGGTCTGGCGCGCTGAAGACATCCGCGATCTGATCGCCACCGGTGTGACAGGTCATGGCGAGTAAGCCAAATTGGCGCCGTATCAAGATTCATCGCAGCTACACGATAGATGAAGCTTCCCGAGCGTTGGGAGTGTGCAAACCCACCGTGCGCCGCTGGCTGAAAAGCGGGGAGCTGACGTCAATCGACAACCAGAGACCGGCCCTCATACTCGGCTCCGAGTTGATAACTTTTCTCAAGGCGCGGCGAAAACCAAAGCAGCGATTGGGCATCGATCAATGTCTTTGCTTTTCGTGCAAGGCCCCAAGAAGCGCCGCTGGGCGCATGGCGGAACTTGTCCAGGCCAGCGCCTCCACCTTCAATGTCTGCATGCTCTGCGAGGTCTGCGAGCGCCCGATCTATCGGCGGTACTCCGCGCGCCAAATCGCAGCGCTCGGCGAGCATCTGAGCCTTTCAGCTTCGGAGGCCGTTCAACACCTAATCGAGACCGCACATCCCTGCCTGAATGTGCACTTTGAAACAGGAGGCCAGATCATTGGCAAAGCACCATCCGAAAAATGAGCGCATGAAGCGAAAATACCTCTCTTGGCTTGAGGAGGCCCGGCGCCGAAGCCCCGCCACCGCAGACCAAGCCGCCGCCGCGATTGCTCTGTTTGAGAAGTCCACGGGCTGGAAGGATTTCGCGACCTTCCGCATTGAACAGGCGATCAAATTCAAACGTGACCTGAACGCCGCATTGCATGAGAAAACCGGTAAGCCGCTTCAAAAGGCGACGATCCGTTCGCGCTTGCTTGACGTGAAAGCCTTCTTCCTATGGCTCGCTGACCAACAAGGCTATCGAAGCGCAATCCGCTACGCCGATTGTGAGTATTTCAATCCTTCTGCAAAAGACGCCCGTGTGGCCACAGCCAGGCGGGAGCGCCCGGTTCCATCACTGGAGCAGATCCGTCATGTGATCGCGAGCGCGCCGCATTCCACGGCCATTGAGAAGCGAGACCGCGCGCTGATCGCCTGGACACTCCTGACCGGCATGCGCGATGCGGCGATTGCCTCGCTGCCGATTGGAAAGGTCGATCTTGCTCGACGGGAAGTGGATCAAGACGCCCGCGTTGTGAAGACCAAGAATAGCAAAACCATGACGACTTTCTTTTTCCCGGTTGGCGATGAGGTGGAGGCCGTGGTTCGCGAATGGATCGCCTACCTCAGGACGAAACTGCACTTCGGAGACGCTGACCCGCTATTTCCCCAAACCGAAGTGACACTCGACGAGAACGGCGTGTTCACGGCTTCTGGCCTTAAGCGTGAGTTCTGGACTAGCGCGACCGCAATCCGCCGAATTTTCCGCGAGCGCTTTGAAGCCGCGGGCCTGCCGTATTTCCATCCGCACAGCTTCCGGAAAACGCTTGCTCAACTGGCCTACCGCCTGAAGCTGGATCTCGAAAGCGCCAAGGCATGGAGTCAGAACCTTGGCCATGAAAAGCCGATGACGACATGGAATAGCTACGCCAAGATCGATGATTCCCGAACAGCCGAAATCATGGTCAACCTTGCTAGCCATAACGACGATAATTCTCCAGATGAGACGCCGCCAGAAGTCACCGCATGGTTGCAACGCCTGATTGCTGCCAGCCGGAAAGGTTGAATGCCTTGCATTCGTGAGCGGCTTGCATTTCAAGTGAACGCCAACGGACAAACAAGGATCGAAAATGTTTGAAAACGCCTTCAACAATATCGATAAGGCGCTGAGGACCGAACAGGGGGTCTCTTCCGAACTCGACTATGCCGAACAGACGAGCTGGATCCTGTTCCTGAAATACCTGGATGACATGGAATCCCAGCGCGCTGACGAGGCGGAACTGGAAGGGCGTAAATATTCACCCATCCTCGCCGCAGAATATCGCTGGCAGGCATGGGCTGCCCCCAAGGCCGCCGATGGCACCCTTGACCACAACACGGCGCTGACCGGCGATGACCTGATCACGTTCGTGAACGACAAGCTGTTCCGCTATCTCGCAGGCTTTCGCGAATCGGCGACGTCACCGGACACAATCGAATACAAGATCGGTGAGATCTTCAACGAGATCATCAACCGTTTCCGGTCTGGCTATGTGTTGCGAGACGTTCTGGAGCTTGTCGATGGCCTCGCATTCAACAGCCAGGCCGAAAAGCATGAACTCTCAGACCTCTACGAGAGCCGCATCAAGCGCATGGGCAATGCGGGCCGCAATGGCGGGGAGTATTACACGCCCCGCCCGCTGATCCGCGCCATGATCCAGGTGATCAATCCCAAGCTGGGCGAGACCATCTATGACGGCGCCGTCGGTTCGGCAGGCTTCCTCTGTGAAGCCTTCACCTACATGAACAAGCCCGGCATCAGCGCCAGCGATTACGAGACCCTGCAGAAGCGCACCTTCTACGGTCAGGAGAAGAAGTCGCTCGCCTATGTGATCGGCATCATGAACATGGTGCTCCACGGCATCGAGACTCCGAACATCCTGCATACCAATACGCTTAACGAAAACGCGATGGATATCCAGGCGAAGGACCGGCATGATATCGTTCTCGCTAATCCACCGTTCGGTGGTGGCGAGCGGCCGGAAGTGCAGCAGAACTTCCCGATCCGCACTGGCGAGACCGCCTACCTGTTCCTGCAGCACTTCATTCGCAAGCTGAAGGCGGGCGGGCGTTCCGCGATCGTCATCAAGAATACCTTCCTCAGCAACACCGACAATGCGAGCGTCGCCTTGCGGCGTGAGCTTTTGGAAACCTGCAATCTTCACACAGTGCTTGACTGCCCATCGGGTACGTTTCAGGGCGCCGGGGTCAAAACCGTGGTGCTGTTTTTCGAGAAGGGAGCGCCGACGCGTGACATCTGGTTTTATGAGCTCGATCCTGGCCGAAACATGGGCAAGACCAACCCGCTGAACGATAACGATCTGGCAGAGTTCGTGAGCTTGCAGAGCACTCGCCCCAACGGGTTGAAAAGCTGGATCGTCAAGCGCGCCGATCTGGAGGAGGCGACTCACGACTTGTCGGTCAAGAACCCCAATGCGCCAGAAGCTCCACCGCTGCGGAGCCCTGAGGCGATTATCGCCGATATGCTGGTACGGGATGCCGAGACGGCAGACATTCTTGAGAACATCCGAGGGATACTGTGAAGGTGTGCTGGGAGCTGAAGCCGCTTGAAGACGTCTGCTCCATCTGCAACGGAGGCACACCTAAATCGAGTGTCGAATCCTATTGGGGCGGCGATGTGAATTGGTTGACCCCAAAAGATATGGGGAAGATGCAAGGCCGGCATATCTCGACAACCCCCCGAAAAATATCGGAAGAAGGTTTGCGCAACTGCTCTGCCCGTCTGGTGCCAACGTCTTCGGTGATCATGTCAACCCGTGCACCAATCGGTCATCTGGCAATCAATGATGAGCCGATGTCATTCAATCAGGGCTGTCGGGGCATGGTTCCTGGAAACCGACTTGACGTCATATACCTTTATTATTTCCTCTCAGCCAACACAGAGAAACTGAACGAGTTAGGTACTGGGACGACCTTCAAAGAGTTGTCGTCGTCGGCCCTGAAAGCGTTCTCCATTCCTCTCCCACCGCTCGAAGAACAACAGCGGATTGTTGCGATACTGGACGAGGCCTTCGAGGGCCTGGACCGCGCCCGCGCCCACGCCGAAGCCAACCTCCAAAACGCGCGAGAGTTGTTCAGGAGTGTGCTTGATAGTGTATTCTTTAATCCCCCGGAACATTGGACCCAATCTGATCTAGGCTCTACTTGTAAGTTCGTCGGCGGATCGCAACCACCGAAGTCTGAGTTTGTTTATTCATCGGGCGACGATTTGGTGAGGTTGATTCAAATTAGAGATTACAAGAGTGACCGAAATATCGTGTTTATACCGAAGTCACTCGCTCGGCGTTTTTGCGAAGAAGACGACGTGATGATTGGCCGATATGGCCCACCATTGTTTCAGATTCTTCGGGGCATTAAAGGCGCATACAATGTTGCTTTAATGAAGGCTCTTCCCGATCCAAAATGCCTCTCGAAAGATTTCCTGTACTACTTTCTGCGTAATGGTCGCATCCTTCGATACATCATCGAATCTTCAAGCCGAGCCGCTGGTCAGATCGGCTTGAACAAAGCGACGATTGAACCTTATCCGATTGCCTACCCTTCCGCTGAGGAGCAGATCAAAGTAGTCCAGAGGCTAGATGCTGCGAGCGCAGAGTGCGACGCATTGGAATCCAAGTGTGCGCAAAAACTTAAGGACATCGAAGACCTCGGCCAGTCCCTTCTCCAAAAAGCCTTCGCGGGCGAATTGACATGACATAATCTCGCCCCATGAGCACTCACGACGAAACGGAAGCCGATACACGCGCCAATCGCATAGACCCTGTCCTTACGGCAGCAGGCTGGGGCATTGCCGAGGGCTCTCGCGTGCGCCGCGAGCACATTTGCCCCGGACGGATCGCAGGAGGCGGGCGGCGCCTCAACCCCGTCACAGCTGACTACGTATTTGAGTATCGCGGGCAGAAGCTGGCGACCCTGGAAGCAAAGCGCGCTGGCCTTGGACATACAGATGGCGTTGGACAGGCCAAGGACTATTCCAGACGCCTGAAGGCGCGCTTTGCCTATGCATCCAATGGCATCGGCTGGTACGAAATCGACATGAAAACTGGCAAGGAACGGGACATTACCCCACCCTTTCCGACACCCGATGAACTCTGGGCACGTTGTTTCGCTGAAGCCAGCGCCTGGCGAGACCGCTTCGCCGCCGTGCCCTTCGAGACCGGCGGCGGCAAGTGGGACCCACGCTATTACCAGCACAATGCGATCAATGCCGTTCTGGAGGCCATTACGAAGGGCGACAAGCGCATCCTGCTGACCCTCGCCACTGGCACGGGCAAGACAAGCATCGCCTTCCAGGTCGCCTGGAAACTATTTCATTCGAGCTGGAACCTGTCAGGCGAACCCGTGCGGCGCCCGCGCATTCTGTTCCTCGCAGACCGGAACATTCTTGCTGATCAGGCCTACAACTCCTTCTCCGCCTTTCAGGCTGATGCGCTGTCCCGTGTAAACCCGCGAGAGATCCGCAAGCGCGGTGGCATGCCGAAGAACGCGAGCGTCTTTTTCTCGATCTTCCAGACCATGATGACGAGTGGTGCCGACGAAGAAAACGAAGGCGTGATTACCGAAGGCGAAGCAAACTACCTTCAGTATCCGCCGGACTTCTTTGACTTCATCGTGATCGACGAATGCCACCGGGGCGGCGCCAATGACGAGAGCACCTGGCGCGACATTCTCAATCATTTCGGACCGGCTGTTCAGCTAGGCCTGACAGCAACACCGAAGCGCACGATAAACACCGACACATACAAATATTTCGGCGAGCCGGTTTACACGTACGCCCTGAAAGAAGGGATCGAGGACGGCTTCCTGACGCCGTTCAAGGTCCGCCAAATGGCCAGCACGATTGACGAGTACGTTTATTCACCCGGCGACACGATCGTCAGTGGCGAGATAGAGGACGATCGGAAATATACCGAAGCGGACTTCAACACCAAAATCGTAATTGAAGCGCGCGAGCGCAGCCGCGTTGCCGAGTTTATGGCTCAAATAAATACCAAGCAGAAGACGCTGGTTTTTTGTGCCACACAGGCCCACGCCGCCCGCGTGCGAGACTATATCAACCAGATCAAGACCGTTCCCGATCCGCACTATTGCGAACGCGTCACAGCTGACGACGGCGAGATTGGCGAAGAACACCTGCGAACTTTCCAGGACAATGAAAAAACGATCCCAACGATCCTGACGACCTCGCAAAAACTCTCTACCGGCGTTGACGCGCGCAACATCCGCAATATCGTCTTGATGCGGCCCGTCAAATCCATGATCGAGTTCAAACAGATTATCGGACGCGGTACGCGAACTTTCGAAGGAAAGGACTTCTTCACGATCCTGGACTTTGTGAAAGCCTATGAACACTTCAACGATTCCGAATGGGATGGCGAACCACTAGACCCACCAGACAAGCCCGCTACTCCGCCCAAGCCACCTAAGGACGGGGAAGACGGCGGTGACGATCCCGACAAAGATGGTGAGAACGAGAAGCCGAAGCGCGAGAAGATCGTCATAAAGCTTGCCGATGGCAAGGAACGCCGGATCCAGTACATGGCGTCCACGTCCTATTGGTTCGAAGGCAAACCGATTGGCGCGAAAGAGTTCCTGGATCGCATGTTCGGCGATCTCAAAAACCTGATTGCTGGCGAGGATGAACTACGCGCCAAATGGAGTGACCCGGAACTTAGAGCGCATCTTCTGACTGCCTTGGAAGAACGCGGTTACGATTCCGATCGACTGGAAGAAATGCAGCTTCTGATCGACGCGAAAGAAAGCGACGTATTCGACGTGCTAGCCTATGTCCGCTTCTCACTGGATCCGAGGACCCGCCACGAACGCGCCGACATAGCCAGGGGTGAAGGCCTTTCCGGTTATGAAGCGGAAATGCGCGAGTTCCTACGAGAAGTTTTGAACGCATATGAGCGCGAAGGCTCAGTTGAGCTCGGTTACGATAAGCTAAGCCCCTTCCTTAGGGCAAAGTATGGATCAACCGCCGACGCGAAGCGAAAGCTCGGCGAAATGGGCAGCATTCGTAGCGCGTTCAAGGATCTGCAGCGGTTTTTGTACAAGGACTGATTAGTTCCGATGAGGCGAAGGTCACATTCTAGGAGGAGAGGAGCATCGCTAAGAGGCGTGTCGCCACAACCGCTTCAGAACCTCTTCGAGCGCCCCGTTTCGATTCAAATCAAAGTCTATAATAAGGTATTCGCAGAGCTTTCATTGGAGCGACAAAGGCAGCGAGACGGAAGTCCGCGATCGGCAGAACTCATTCCCCCACTGCTAGGCTACTTGGATGCAGTGTCGTCGCACTGGGAAAAGATGCGCGAGACCAGCAAAGAAAATCCAGATTTCTTTGAATGGCCGAGCACGGTCGCATGGATCGGGAGCGGAATTTTCAAGACGATTGATCTCGATGAAGAGGGCGCACTTCGACTTTTTGGGTATTCGGTCAGCGCAGATGCGGATTTATCCGAAGGAGATAGACGCAATATCTTGGATGTCGTTTTCGCAGTCTCGATTCCGCCATTTGGTTCGTGGGACAAGCTTAGCGAATGGGGTGAGCCTGAATCTTCTCAACGCCTAATGAAGATGGCCAACTGCCTAGCGTCATTTGCGCGAAACGGCTCTCGGCGCCGAGTTCACTATATGGATGCGCCGGTCAAGAAATGGTGTGACGATTTGGAATACCTACGCAAAGAGTATTATGAGGGACGTTTTGGTTTCGGCTGGCCAAGTCCGCTGGATCCAACGAGGTGATGATGGCATTATTGATGGCACCGCGTGAATAAAATAATATAAAACTACATATAAACAGTGTTCTTAGTTTATTATTCGAGTCCTCTTCTGGCACCAGGCATCTCATCGTGTGCATTTTTCAGCGTCCACAGACGTCGATAAAAATCTACGAATTCAATGACCTACCGGCCTGTTCGGTCCGAACGGGCATTTTTAGAGACATATCAACGCGAAGCGCATGCCACGAATTGCTCTTGATGTTTCAATTGCCATTTAGCCATTCTGACCTGCGGACTCAGATAGAAGATCGTGGCCCAGTCCACAGTCTTGGACTGACTGCGACCCCGCAGTCTTCACTTGGCAACCGGCAGTGACGGGCCGAACCCGATCGGCTCAAGTCCTAATCGCTAAGTCTCCTCCGGCGACCGTTGCTGCCGTTCAAGCGAGGGGCATCTCCGGAAATTCACCGTCGGCGACCGGCACCGGGACACCAATTGCGTCATCGGGATGGTTTGCCCCCGCTTCGCCTGATCCCGTCGATGCCCAACGCGCTACGATCAGATGTTTCAACCGAAGCCTGTATTGGCGCTTTGCACAATGTACGAGCCTGCCTAGTATGAGCGCCATGCGAAGCGAACTTGATCATCTCCCTCAAGGCAAACAGCGCGAACTCCAGCGCGTGACGGAAATTCTCTTTGAAGAGTTCACCGATGCAATGAAGTGCGCCTCGTCTCCGAAGAAGAAGGAAGGTCGCATCCTCAAGATTGTCCTCTTCGGGTCCTATGCGCGCGGCACCTGGGTGGACGAACCACATACCGCCAAAGGATATCTCAGCGATTATGACCTGCTGATCGTGGTGAACCAGCAAAGCGTCGTCGACTTTGCCACCTATTGGTACCGCGCCGAAGACCGGCTGATGCGTGACGCGGGCATCAAAACCCCGGTCAATTTCATTGTCCACACGATGGATGAGGTGAACAACGCCCTCGCCCAGGGTCAGTACTTCTTTTCCGACATTATCAAAGAGGGCATCGCCCTCTACGACCTCAAGGGGAGCACGCCCTTCATCACACCGGAGCCGCAGACGGCGGAAGAGGCGGTAGCCACGGCGGAGAAGCATTTTGATTTCTGGATGCCTCTCGCTCAGCATTCGCTCAAACTTTCGAGAGATAGCATCGATGACCAGGTCTTGAGAGATGCTGCCTTCCTTCTGCACCAGGCGGTGGAACGCGCCTACACCTGCTTCCTTCTCGTGGAGACGAACTATTCGCCTTCGACCCACAGCATCAAATTCCTGCGGTCTCTGGCCGAGCAGATTGACCCGGAGCTGATTGCTGTCTGGCCACGCGAGACAAAGCATGACCGGCGCCTTTTCGAATTGCTGAAACGCGCCTACGTGGATGCACGCTATTCAGAGCATTATGCCATTACCGCCGAAGAACTCGTCTGGCTGGGCGATCGCGCGGAGATCCTGCGAAGCCTTGTTGAAACCCGGTCGCGCGAAAAGATCGAGCAGCTGAGAGCTGGCGCGCCAACCGGGACATAACCTCTCCAAAGCTGAGCGCCGTTTCATGTCGTGTAGCGGCCACAGTTCCAATCATCGGCGGGTACTGGAACCCGTACCGAATGACCACAGGGAGCCAGTATAACTCCGATCTCCGTCGTCGGGGATGTCTGGCTCAATCCAATCGTGCCATTCGGCTGCCTCACCGCCGCAAGGCTGGAAATCGCCAGCAGCGGGTAATCGCGCCGTCCGACCCGGCAACGAAAGAATCGATCTTTCTCAGCGGTTCCAGTAGTCTTCTGGATCAAGTGCACGCAGGAGCATGCGGAGCATAAGTGACACGGAGCGGACTATGACCATTCATTATGCACGGGAAGCTTTCGCGCGATTCGAAGCACGGCCCATGTCGCCGGCCATCGGGGCTGAGCTGATCGGTGCAAATCTCAGCCAGCCCGACGACCAGCTGATTGATGACGTGCGCGCGGCGCTCCTGAAATATCGGGTCGTGTTCTTCCGCGACCAGCATATTACGCGCGAACAACATATCGCCTTCGCTCGCGCGTTCGGCGAGCTGGAAATCCATCCTGCAACGCCGATGGAACAGCCGGACCGGGAAGTGCTGCGGATCGCCCATGGGCCTAAAAGCCGCGGCACGGAGAATGCCTGGCATTCCGATGTGACCTGGCGCGATACGCCGTCGCTCGGTTCCATACTGCGTGCGATCGAGCTGCCAGAAGTTGGCGGCGACACACTGTTTGCAAACATGAAACTCGCCTACGATAAACTGGACGACGAAACACGTGAGCGGATCACCGGGCGGGTGGCCGTTCACGATATCGCACGTGTGTTTGCCGGTCGGCTCAATACGAATGCCACCCAGCTGCACGAGAAATTTCCCCCGATGGAGCATCCAATCGTGCGCACGCATCCCGAAACGGGTGAGCGTATCCTTTATGTGAACACGGCGTTCACAAGCCATATCAAAGACATGGACCCTGAAGAGAGTTCGGCCCTGCTTGGTCGCCTCTACCTCACGGCCTGGAACCCGGAAGTTCAATGCCGGTTCCGTTGGGCGCCAGGCTCACTTGCATTCTGGGACAATCGAGCCTGCCAGCATTTCGCGGCCAGCGACTACTTTCCCGAAGTGCGGATCATGGAGCGTGTCACGATCGCCGGCGACAGACCGTATTTCGATCCAGCAGAGTGAGGCGGGCACCCTGGGTAATGATCCCATTTTTAAGCGGCCGGATTACTGGACTTCACGCGGCAAGTTTCAGTTTCGTGGCGGGGGTAGTTCAGCCGATGCCCATATTGGGGCGTTGCTTATTGTATGACCAAAGCCATTTGGTGGCGTGGTTGCGTACCTCCTCCAATGTGTTCCAGATATATTGCCCGAGCCATTCTTGGCGAACGGTACGGTTGTAGCGTTCGACATAAGTGTTCTGCTGCGGCTTGCCTTGCTGGATGACGGCAGGCTTGGGCATGGCTTGGATCCCTTACGCAACTTTGGCCAACAGATGGCGCCAGCCTTAGCCCAAAATCTCGTTAGACCGACGCGCTGAACAGCCGGAATGGCGGCAAGTTGAAGTCAATAAATTCGATCCCGTAACTACGATCAAAATCCTCGGATCCATATTATCTTCAGCCTTTCACAAGGTCATGAATCCATACTTTGTTAAACGCAGCCTTTAACAAAAGTGCGGTTTTTAACCATGGATAAGTCTCGCGATAACAACGAAACCCTAGGGCGCGTTGGGGAGCGGTCCACCGTTGCGACAGACTCTCCATTCAAATGCGGGACCATTTGGGGCTCAGGTCAATTCCAAGATGCTTCCAAATCTCCATCGGCATGGATGCCCGCGAGTTTTCACTCTTATAAAACATTTTTTTATAACAATAATGGTGACCCCGGCGCGATTCGAACGCGCGACCTACAGATTAGGAAACCACCCCGGGCCTTGTCCCCCGTCGTCATTTGTTGGCGCTGAGCGTCACCAATACACTGTTTTAACTTGTCTTTCGTCGACTCCCGTGCGGAATGGAGATACCTCCTTGTCACGCGAAATCCCGCCCGCGTGCTTCCTATATGCTTCCGGATTTGACCTGACATGTCCAAACTCACAAAGCGAATTGTCGATGCCGCCCGGCCTGAAGATGAAGAATACTTCGTTTGGGACAGCGAGCTCAAAGGGTTCGGGCTTCGCGTCTATCCGTCGGGCCGGAAGATATTTGTGCTCCAGTATCGCTCCGGTGGCCGCACACGGCGCCTAAAGGTCGGGCCCTATGGAGCACTTACCGTAGAAGAGGCGCGCGACCTGGCACGCCAGAACAGGGGCGACGTTGCCAAGGGCGCCGACCCCTCCGCTGAACGATCAAACGAACGCCGCACGCCAACCGTCGCAGAGCTCTGCGAAAAGTTTCTGACCGATCACGCCGCCATTCGGTGTAAGCTGACGACGCAACGCGAGTACAAGCAATGCTGTAAAAACCATATCATTCCTAGACTTGGTCCCATGCGCGTCACCGACGTGCTGCGCGCTGATATCGCCAATCTGCACCAGTCGCTTCACACGACCCCTTACCAAGCAAACCGCGTGCTGGCCGCGCTTTCAAAGATGTTCAATCTGGCCGAGCTCTGGGGATATCGGGAGGAAGGGAAAAACCCGACGCGCCATATTCCAAAATACAAAGAGGTCAAGCGCGAGCGCTTCCTGTCGGCTGAGGAGATTGCAAAGCTTTGGGCCACGCTCGATAGCGGCGTCGAGAACGGTAGCGAAAGCATCTTTGTTGCGTCAGCCTTCAAGTTGCTTTTGCTGACCGGCTGCCGCTTGTCTGAAATCCGGCTTCTGAAATGGGCCTATCTGCAGGATGGCACGATGTTATTGCCAGATAGCAAAACCGGGCCGCGGCGAATTCCAATAAGCCCTGCTTGTCGCAAAATCATAGATTCTATCCCGACGCTCCCGGATAATCCTTACGTCATTTGTGGCGATGTCGCCGGAAAGCCGAACACAGATCTGCAAAAGCCCTGGCGGCGCATTCGCAAGGCTGCGGGACTTTCCGATGTCAGGATCCACGACCTCCGCCACACGTATGCTTCCTGGTCAATTGCTGCGGGACACTCGCTATTCCTAACCGGACGCCTTCTCGGCCACACCCAAGCCGAAACGACAAACCGCTATGCGCATTTGGCCGACTCAACCCAACGTGAGGCCGCAGAAACGGTAGATGATCTGATCATGAGCTTCGTAGAATTACCCTCCACAGTGACAGCCCAGATGGTGCACTGAAATGTCAGGTGTCCGCAAAACCAAAGAAGGGGCCTTGATGACGTCGTCAGGTTTTGGTTTCGCCTTGGTGTCAGGCTTGTTTGGGCCCAAGGAGCCACTGCGCTTTTCTGAAGAACAGGCAATCGAACTTAGGAATACTTTTAAGTTTCCAGATTCAGTCCGCATGCACCATCTCCTGACTATTTGGCATGAGACAATAATTGAACTAGATCAGCGGTTTGAGAATGACCAACCGAAGTCAGTGCGCGAGCTCGAACTCAACAACCTGGTGACGGCAGCGACCCAAATCGTCAATGCAATTGAAAGGCTATCTCCGAACGCTGCCCATGGAGTTTCTATCCTCATGGAGCGCGAAGCTATCGCCTCAAGTGATGGCGACGAACCGATCTATCTTTTCTCCTTAGAGCAATTGCAGCGGCAGCTGGATTGGCTCCAACGTGCCGCTCGAAAAAGGCTAGACAAACTGGCGTCCACAGAACCCGAGAAGCGCTACCGCCGTCCGGATTATCCAGGGTTATTCTATGTTGTCGAATGCATGATTGCGCCGTTTTGGCGAGAGCATAAGACAAAGAAGTTCCATGCAGATTTTTCTGAAGAGGCTCTACCCCAACCTTTAAACGATTGTTCCCGGTTCACTGTTCAAGCCGTGGAGTTATTCTGCAAAAACATCCCGACCAGCGCGGTAAGAACCGGAATGAAAGCTGCTCAGAAGAATTTCAACAGTCGTCGATCGGGTTCGACTTCCGCTGACTGACTATCGTGTAGTCCTGAATTCAATCCGGTTGATATCTCATCCACGGTTGCAATCAAGCAAGCTCACATTGTTAAGCGAAGCGCTCTTCGAAGGCAGTTAATCGTGCATCAGTCGCCTCAACACCTGATTTCGCCACGAGCCACTTGATTGCAGCCGTTGGTCCTCTTTGTGCCGCCGCGGTGGGTGCAGGTAAGTTGGCGTCGAACTCTTTTGAAAAATTTACAAATCCAACTGCAGCTTCCGAGGGCTTCAGCCTCGTAATCTTCGCGAATCCAGTAAGACGCGCTGCCAATTCAGCAACCCGAGGATCAGCCACCTTAGGCTTAGACCTCTTTGCCGTCGGCTTGGCCGAGGTGTATTCGAGCCAACGCGCAACGAAGGCTGCAGGACCAAGTTCAATCACATAATCGGCAAACTCCCTCATACTCTCGGGAGTCAGATCAAACGCTTTGGTCGGCTTAAGCTTTTTTAGAATGTCTTCCGGAGTCTTGGCCATCTAGGGGGTCCAGTTTGGTGAATTCGGCTATTTCCGTCGCAATTCCCGAAAGACGTGATGCTAAACGTTGGCCGTAGGGGCCACTCGAGCTATGCCGGGATATCGTGAAGAATCCACCCGATTTCGGCTCCGCAAAGTATGCTTTCAACATCGTTGTTTCGGGAATCCAGTTCTCCAACACATGCGTATCGCTAGGGTTTCGCAGAAACCGACCAATGACCTTTGCAGCCTGCCCGGTCTTCTTATCCGCGACTAGCTGTTTCGCGAGCGAAGGGTTCTTCAGTGCTGAACGAATCTTAGACACGAAATCGTCGTCCCAGCTCGGCACTGCGTTCAGCAAGGAGATAATCTTTGGAGGATTGCTAAGCGCGAATGCGCTGTCTATCAGCTTTTTCAATCCCGTTAGACCTTGCACGGAATACATGTCCGGTCGGATAGGGCACACTATGTGTGTTGCATGAGTGAGTGCACACTTGATCATGAAAGACGAAGAGGGGTTGAGGTCGATGATGACTGCATCAAAAACCTTGCGAGCTTCGTGCAAGCTCTTAGCGAAATTTGCCTCGAGTTGGGGCAGGTAGTTTGCCGCTTGCGGCAGCGTATACTTGACTAGTTCAAACTGGCCAGGAACGATAAAGACCGAGCCGCTATCGTCAGATACCTGCGCGTAATCACCAAGTGAGGAATTGCCAACTTCACAAGCAACTCTCGAAATCTCGGGATGCTCGATTGCGCCACCGTTGAAGTTCGTCAGAGTCGTCCGGGGAGACGGCGCGCCATACACGAGGCTCTTTTCAAAAAGAGACAGTACCGACTGGTCTTCGCCGACCAATTCCGCATGCCGTTCATGTGTAAGGACAAACTGCGTGAGGTTTGCCTGGGGATCGAGATCGATCATTAAAATCGAGTAGCGTCCCTTTGCAGCGAGCGCGCTAGAAATTTGGGCCGCGAGGGTTGTTTTCCCCACACCTCCTTTCAAGTTCGAGAAGGCGATCACTGGCGCAATTCGGCCCCAATGCCGCTTCGCTGCCCGAATGAGAGGATCGAGCGAACTGATTGCGCCCCGCCTGTTGACCAAGCTCATCCAATGGCGGTCGTGGAGCAGCTCCACGACGGGACCGTCGAGATCCCCGGCCTTTCCTCGTATAATGACAGGAATAAGTGCCTTGTTTTTCGCTATGGCGTACTCGACTTCTTTAAGCACGGCCGGCGAGTTGACAGAAGCCTCTGAAAGAAGAATTGCGACGGCCTCAGAACCATCTAACGCTTGGGTCAGCGCTGGCGCCCAAACAGATCCCGCTTCAAGCCCGTCCAGATCTCGGTATGCAGGAACACCATTCGAGTTCAGAGCATCGAAAATACGCTTTGCGACCAATTCGTCCTGTCGCGAGTAGCTTATGAAAACGCCGTAGTTTGCTGCCATCATCGTCCCCAGCCCAACAAATACCGTGAAACCGCCAGCGCACATCCCGCGAATTCATGGCCCCACTATCGGAACTCTTGAAAGCCGTCGCAAGCGCTAAAGTAGAATTCGATCTCGATATTTCATGATCTGAGGCTCTTTCATCTCAGGAATTCGATTTGATCTCATCAGAATGAGAACCGCTCCCGCACCCCGAAAACCGGGGACAGGCTATCTCGCAAAAAGAGTTTTCGCTGTCCTGCTATGCAGAGACAATCTGTGAAAAGAGTTGGCTCTCAACAACTCCCAGAAAGACCCGTTATGAGCTTCGACCCCGAAATAAAGCGCGGCGACCTACTCACGGAAAGCCAAGCAGCCTACTTGCTGAACTTGTCTCCTCGCACCCTTAGGAACTGGCGGCACCGTGGCGGCGGACCAAAGTTCGTAAAGCACTCCTCCCGATGCATTCGGTACAGACGCGCCGATCTATCGGAATGGATCTCTCAACGCGTTCGCAAGAGCACGTCAGATCTTGGGATCATTCAAAATTTGAAATGAGTTTTGCCCGGTCGGGGTTAACCGCACCGGTCGGGATTTTTGGAGGCGGATGTCTTCAAGGGAGCCGAGCTTGCTCGGCTCCCAACAAAGACGGCTTGCCGTCTCCAAAAACAAAAGCGGTTTCTGCGCGAAGCGCCGCGTCCTCAAACACCAATTTATGGAGAATCAAAAATGTCTAACATCGGAAAATTCAGATGCACTAATTCTACTGACCCACTCAGTGAACTCATCGGAGTCATAAAAACCGTTGGCTTCTTTGGAAAGCTCGCAATCGTCCGCGAAGGATCTGGCAGCAATCCCAACACACCCTCGCATCGCATTTACTTGGTCTCGGACGAGGTTGGCCGCATCGAAGTAGGAGCCGCCTGGAGTCAGACAATCAAGCGCGGCCTCCGCGATGGCGAACAGTTCTTGTCAGCCAGTATAGATGACCCCTCATTCGCGAAGCCTCTAAGCTTTGCAGTCTTTCAGGAAGACGAGGACAGTTGGACCGCCACGTGGCGCCGCCGCAAAGACGCCGCGTAACCGCAGAACGGCTAGGGGTGGGTCCCTGTAACACCCACCCCTAGAAATCCACTGGAGACCTAACAAATGAAAATACTACACTCTGGCTTCGATGGCTTGGAGATATCGTACAGAACGACACTTCCGGAAAACATTCTGGGAATTCTTACTTCAGCGAAGCAACAAGCCGCGCAGTCTCGCAGGGATTCTGCCATAGTGCTGGGCGGTCGCTCCGTCATCGTGAAGGCAACCGGAGCGGCTGGCGGGTACTCGTTCACCGTTGACACGGGCGAACTTGGCGCCACTTGGTTTTTTAAAGAAGGGAACGCGAGTGATCCGTGGTCTGCACGAGTCTCGGCGAAGTCTTTGCCCCTCGCTTTGTTTGGCCCAACAAAGTTTGTTGATGCCAGTCAAGGTTTTTTGCACCAAATTGGTTGCGACTTTGGAGTAAATGACTGCCGCGTGACCCGCGTTGACTACGCATTAGACTTTTCTGATCCGGAATTTGAGATAAACAAAGATCACTTTGTTTGTCATTCCCGTCAAAAAAAGAATTACATAGATAGCATTGATATTATTGATGTTTCCAACAAAACGATAAGCATTCGAATTGGGAAAATGCCAAGCTATCAAATAGCTATTTATGATAAGCGCAAAGATGCCATCGATAAAAACAAAACTTATTGGTGGGATATTTGGCAGCAGAATTCGGAGGTACTATTAAACCGCGGTCTGACTGTATGGCGAATAGAGGCCCGCCTTGGGAAGAAAGCCCTAAACAACGCTCTTAAACTAAGGGATTGGCCGACAGTCGCAGCTTCCATCGCGTCGCTATTGCAAACGACAACCTCCAAGATCCGAATGGTTATTCCATCGGCAGACACGAATCGCGCCCGATGGGCCAATGCACCTGTTTGGGATAGGTATCGTGGTGCTTTGCGAGAGATTGTGGTCAATACGCCCACCAACCTGGATGCGGGATCGATCCTGCAAGCTCTCAAGGCTGAGAGGTTGGAACACCTTGAGCATCAAAGGCTAGGCATCGAAATTTCCATCGCCGCAGCAGAAGGCGTTCGCTCGTCAGAATATGATGTGTTTCTCATGAGAAAGATGAATCAGAGTCTCGCAAGGAAAAGGCAACTTGGACATAAGTTTGCCGATGAACTTTCCGAGCGCGAAGAAGTATGGCTGGCTAGGCATTCGGTCGGATAGGATTGGTCGGTGTTTGCCATTGATCGGAACGGACCGCCGTGAACCCTTCAATCCCAACAGGATATGTCAACGCTTAGGCTTCAAGATCCCGGGAGGAGACATAACGAAGTGATGAACTGATTGGAAATTTTTCGCCAAAGACGGTCGTTCGGAAGAGTGAATTACTTCCCAGTCCGTTCTTCTTTAGTTTGCATTCATTAGAAAATCATCTACCAATTGCAAGTTGACGACGTTCCATGCGGAGATTTAGCGATGCCAGTCAGAATCTGTAACTACACAGCATTTTATGTCGCCGAACCGTTTAATCCAAGCTCGCTAGGAGCCCACGCGACGAAGGACTTTTGTTATTACAGTACCTTGCGGATGTGGAAGGGCGCTGATGCCTCTTTTCCGTTCAATGATTCGCATGCCACCACTTACAACGTGCGCGACAGCAGCGATTGGGAAACAACACTGAAACCACGGCTCCGAGAACGTCTACGCGCTTCCAAAAACATTGTTCTCTTTCTTAGTTCGACCACAGCAAACACAAGAGCTCTAAGAGAAGAGATGGACTATGGTATCAACAACCAAGAATTGCCGGTCATTGTGATTTACCCAGAATACAATTCAGTTGAGAGCCTTCTCACGGATGGTTCACTTAAGCAATCGGTGAAGAACCTCTGGGATAGGCTCCCAATCTTTCGAGACTCAATGCAGAAAGTTCCTACTCTGCACGTCCCAATGTCGAAAGCTTCGATCACGCGGGCACTCACTAATTCAGACTTTATGCTTGCTACAAAGCGTCAGCCTGGCTGTTTCCGCTATACATCATGATTTTGGGTCAACGCGTGCGGGAGAAAGCCAATTTCTAAGGTGGGTATTCTAGACGGAAGAGTTACAAAGCTCTTTTTTCAGATATCAGGCGGAATCGGTACGGCAGTTTCGCTGATCGTAATTTTTTTTGATATTCCATCAGCATGCAAATTTTATTCAGCAATTGCACTTCTGATAGTTTTTGCGATTTGCTATTTAGCTATTTGGATATGGTCCAACAATCTGCGCAGCATCAAGCTAGATGTAGAAGGCAGTACGGTCTTGATAAAGGCTGGTGACTTGTTCCAGCAGGAGGGGCTAAAAGTTATTGCTTTCAATGAATATTTCGACACTCAAGTTGATGATGTGATAATTAGCAGCAAGACTCTCAACGGCATATTCATCAAAGAGCACCTCGATGAGCCGGTAGACGATTTGGACAGGCACATCGAAAGCTACCCTTTCATTGATGGCGAATACCTTGAAGAAAACGCAGACAGACCACAGGGTAAGAGGAAGAGATACCGACTAGGTACAGTTTGCGTGTATGATGATTTCTTGCTGGCTGCGTTCTCAAAGTTCGACGACAACAATCGTGCATCGCTCACAATGCCACAGTATCTGGAGTTCTTAATCAACTTCTGGGATCGAGTGAATAGTGTCTATGCTTTGAAAAGCGTCTCAACACCAATTTTCGGTTCCGGTATCACTCGAATAAAGGGCCACAAAACCATTTCCGACGAAGACCTACTGAAGATTTTGCTTTGGACCTTCCGGATCAGTGAGATGCGATTCAAATACCCCGCACGACTAACTATCGTAATCCACAAAGATAAGATTGATCAGATCAATCTCCTGGACTTCGCGTATGTGAAAAACGGTGTCTGAATTTCAGGCCATCAGCAATTGTTCCCAAGATTGCCTTATGTGTACTCCGTAAGTTTCTTCAAAAGATGCTGTAACCTAGCCATCATGACTGAGAGTTTCGACGAGGCGCAACAGTCCAGCGATTGGCTGGGATGGGACAATTCGACCCGCCAGGTGTCGAATTCCTTTCGTCTCCTTCTGCGCCCCTTGCCGCCGCTCGCAGGCGGGAAGCTATCCGACAATTCATCGCCAAAGATGGTCATACGACATCCAAATTCGGACGGCTGCTTCCGGCGTCAAAGCGGACTTTAGCTGAATGGTGCGAAGCGCTCTAAGGTTGCAACTTTATATATTGCGGCTTGATTTGAGTAGCTCAGGAAGGCCGTACGCCCCACGACTCAGAGTGATGACAGCCTATTTCATTCACATTTGACTAACCAAGATACCTTGCGCATATTGAGTCATGCACTTAGCGGAGCTCAGTTTGCCGAAATCCAGCGTCTTTTTTGCTATATTATTTTCTTCGCTTCCTCTAATTGCCGGCGGGCAAGCACTAGCCGAGCCAGAAAATAAATTCTCGCTGATTATTCTCGATTGTCTTGTATCGGGTCAAGTCACGGATGATGGGCAGGTGACCGAAAATATTTCCGATTACGAAGTACAAATAATAGTTGATCGTGAAAACGGCTATTATTATTTTGGGAGTTCAGGGGAGTGGATGAATTCTGATCTAGATGGTCGGCTTGATCGAAACAAAACCATACTAAGGGACGATAGTGCCAACGAAATGGAAAGAATAACGCACACTATAGACTTTGAGACTGGTATATTTAGCGTGAGAGTAAAGGCCCACGACACTGCAATTATTTTCAGTGGGCCCTGCTCATCAATATTGTATAGTGAGTTACAGGGCACAGAAGAAATATTTTGGTTGGATTAGCTCGCGACGTTTGGCGGACCGGTTCGATGTTTCTTTACGCACCGTCATCGCTCAGGTCCGCTTATGACCCGAAGCAGAAGAAAATCAGACGCTCGCAATAGGAGTAACGACCGGCGACAATGGGCCAGTTCTGCTCACTGAGCGCCGGGTTCCTTATGTCTGCAATTGCGCGCGCAACAGACGCCCGAAATTTCCTAGTGTCGAGCGTTGCCGCCATAAGCTCGAATATTCGCCTGGCATCGTTTCGTGGAGCCTATCCGAGATAGTGCGCAAATATCAAAAATCTCAATACAGCGTGGAACTCGGGCCACCAATAGCTTCCGATATGCTTCCTGACTAGGGGGACCACCGGAACAAGCCGAAACCAATATAGCTTAACTATCTGTTTTTATGTGATTATTTTGGTGACCCCGGCGCGATTCGAACGCGCGACCTACAGATTAGGAATCTGTTGCTCTATCCTGCTGAGCTACGGGATCACTGGGTTCAGCGTATAGGCCATGCCGGCGCGAGATTGAAGCCTTTCCTGTGGTTTTCGTGGGGCGGGCGCGGAGCGATATCCATCCCGGAAAACGCGCAATCGGCCACACCATGAACCCTTAGACGCTGGCGGTCGAGTAAGGCGCAGGCATTCACAAGCACGCCGGATTACCCGATACAGGATGCGGACGCATGCAACCGGGAGACACGCGATGATGGGCACCTCAATCCTGATCGGACTGGCCATACTGGTCTTTGTCGCTGTCGTGGTGATCTACAATGGCCTCGTCAACAAGAACCAGATGGTGAAGAATGGCTGGGCCGATATCGATGTCCAGCTGAAGCGCCGGGCCGACCTCATCCCCCAGCTTGTGACGACCGTGAAGGGCTTTGCCACCCACGAGAAATCACTGTTCGAGGATGTTGTGGCCAAGCGCGGCGCAGCGCTGGCCGCTGGCGACGACCCGCAGGCGCGCGGGGCTGCCGAAACTGCCCTGTCCCAGCCCGTGGCGCGCCTGGTGGCGGTGGCCGAAGCCTATCCGGAGCTCAAGTCGGACCAGAACTTCCTGGATCTGCAGAACGAGCTGTCGGACACCGAGAACAAGATCGAGATGGCGCGGCGTTTCTTCAACGGCGCCGTGCGGGAAATGAATACGCGGGTTCAGAGCTTCCCGGCGAACCTTGTTGCTGCCGCGTTCGGGTTCCGGGAGAAAGACTTCTTCGAAATCCAGACGGCGGACCGCGCCCTTCCCTCAGTCGACTTCAAAGGGGAATGATCGTGTTCGGACGCATCCTGATTGCGCTGACCCTGGCGCTGGCTTTCGCACTGGCCACCCGTGCCGATGAGCGGATCAACCAGTTCGATATAGACATCGAAGTCCATACGAACGGGGACATCCGGGTCAGCGAAACGCTGACGGTGACGTCGGAAGGCTATCAGATACGGCGTGGTATCCTGCGCAATCTGCCGAGGTTTTATGATGATGACGGCGCCCGGCTGCCCTTTGACTACAAGATCATGCAGGTGACGCGGAACGGTGCGCGCGAGCCCTATGCGACCGAAACGGACGGCAACGCGCTGATCATCCGGATCGGGTCAGCCGATGTCTTCCTCGAGAACGGACAGCACACATACGAGATCACGTACCGCGTCAGGAACCAGGTGCGCCATTTTGACGGCCATGACGAGATCTACTGGAACGCCACGGGTAATTACTGGGACTTCCCGATTGATGCCGCGACCGCGACGATCACCCTGCCGCCCGGTGCGCGGGTGACGGCGCTGGACGCCTATACGGGCGGCGGGGGAGAGGCCGGAAAAGACTTTACGCATCGCGCAAGCGGCGACACCCATGTCTTTGAAACGACGCGGGTGCTTCAATCGGGCGAAGGCCTGACTGTCGCGCTCGGCCTGGAAAAAGGCCTGATCGATCCGCCATCGAGCGCGGACCAGACGCGCCGCTGGTGGCAGCGAAACGGATCGCTCGCCATCCTGATCGCATCACTGCTGGGCGTGTTCGCTTTCTCGTGGCGCAATTTCGACCGGGTGGGGCGCGACCCCGTGAAGGGCCCGGTCTTTCCGCGCTATGAACCGCCCAGGGGCTATTCGCCGGCAGCCGTTCATCACATCTATTACCGCTCGATGTCAGGCCACAAGGCATTGATCGCGACGCTGATGAACCTGGCCGTGAAGGGCCACATGACCATCGAGGCGGGGAAGAAAAAGGAAACCACACTGGTGCGCACGCCCAGCGCCGAAGAGCCGGCAGAGATCACACGGGAAGACCTGAAACTGCGCGACGCCCTGTTCAGGCGCGGAAACGCCAAGACGTTCGGCAAGACATATGATGCCGGGTTTACATCGGCCTATACTGCCTTCCAGCGGTCTGTCTCCAGCCATTATGGGAGCAGGTATTTCAGGTGGAATATCGGCTATTCCCTCATCGCGCTGGTGCTCTCGGGGGGCGCCATCGCCTTTGCAATCTCTCAGGCGACCCTGTGGTCATGGTGGCATACAGGCGTGCTCGTCTCGCTTGCCGGGCTGAACATGTGGTTCATGTATCTGATGCCGGCGCCAACGCGGAAGGGGCAGGCCGTGCGCACCGAGATTGAAGGCTTCAAACTGTATATGGAGACGGCCGAGAAGCTGCAGCTGAACGCCGTGGAAGTGGGCAGCGAGGCGCCGCCGCCGATGACGACGGAGCGGTATGAAACCTTCCTGCCCTATGCCGTGGCACTGGGCGTGGAAAAGCCGTGGACGAAGCATTTCGAACGCCTTCTGCCGGAAGAGGCAGCCGCCTATCATCCCGGCTGGACAAATATGTCGTCCGGCGGATTCCGCAATATCGGCGAGATGACCAGCGGCATGGTCAGCACGATGAGTTCCGGCGTGTCGAGTTCGATGCCGCAAAGTTCCAGTTCGTCAGGGTCTGGTGGTGGCGGATCGTCCGGCGGGGGCGGCGGGGGCGGTGGTGGTGGCGGCTGGTAGCGGCTAGACGTTCGGGATGAGGCCTGAGTTTTCAGGATCGCCGACAATCCGTACCAGCGCCTTGCGCAGCTTGCCGAGCGCCTGGTGTTCAATCTGGCGGACGCGTTCCTTGGAAATGCCGAGCTCATGGCCGAGCGCCTCGAGCGTCACGCCATCTTCGCACAGACGGCGCTGCAGGATAATGTGCGTCTCGCGTTCGTTCAGGGCCTTCAGCGCATCGGCGATCCATTCCTTGCGCCGGTCACCATCGCGCTGGGCCATGACCTGTTCTTCGGGAATGGCGGACTCGTCGGCGATAAGATCCTGCCACTGACCATCGCCATCAGCGGCCATCGGCGCGTTGAGCGAGCGGTCGGAGGCCGACATGCGCGAAGCCATGGATTCGACGTCGCGCAACGGCACGCCGAGATGTTCGGACACCCAGGCGGTGTTTTTCTGCGTCATGACACCATCATCGGTGTCATCTATCTGGGCCCGCAGGCGGCGCAGGTTGAAGAAAAGGGATTTCTGGGCCGAAGTTGTGCCGGTGCGGACGATCGACCAGTTGCGCAGGACATAGTCCTGAATGCCCGCACGGATCCACCAGGTGGCATAGGTCGAAAAGCGCACTTCGCGGGACGGTTCAAACCGGGCGGCGGCCTGCATCAGGCCGACATTGCCCTCGGAGATAAGGTCTGACATGGGCAGTCCGTAATTGCGGAAACGTCCTGCCATTGAAACGACGAGCCGCATGTAGGCGGTCGTGAGTTCATGCAGGGCGGCCTCGTCTTCCTGCTCACGCCACCGGCGCGCAAGATCAAGCTCGTGTTCCTGTTCCAGCATCGGGGCCTTCATCGCAGTCCGGACGAACTGGCGGTCGGCTGAATTGCTGGATTCATAGGCACTGGCCATGTCTTGCGTACTCCTGAGCTGCCTTTGGCGAATTCTGTTTCCTGTCATGCTTACGCCTGGGGCGGCACAATGGATCAACCGGCGGGCCATAATTCGCGCAGGCCGCAGGTGGCTTGACCGCCAGCGGCCTGCGGGCGTAGGAATGACAAAAGAACAATACCGGAACGAAAGCATGCGCCATGCAGGATGCCAGCCTCTCGCAGCTTGATGCCAGCCTGCCGCCCAGCCGGGCCGGCGAGATTGCGCGCGGCACGCTGCGCCTGCTGGCAGGGCTCGGCTATTGCGGCGTGACGGAGATGACTTTGGCGAACAATCGCCGGGCAGACATCGCGGCAGTGAGCCCGGCGGGCGAGATTGCCATGGTAGAGATCAAGTCGAGCGTTTCGGATTTCAGGTCTGACAGCAAATGGCGCGATTACATGCCCTTTTGCGACCGGTTCTATTTTGCCGTGATGGCGGATTTTCCGCAGGACCTGATCCCGGTCGAGACGGGCCTGATCGTAGCCGATGCCTTTGGCGGGGCCGTGATCCGCGAGGCGGTGGCGGACAAGCTGTCAGGCGCGCGACGCAAGGCCGTGACGCTGCGTCTGGCGCGGCTGGCAGCGGCGCGGTTGCAGGCGGGACAGGATGCGGGCTGGACGGCGGCACGCGTCTCGCATACCTGACGCCTGATATGAGCCACGCCTATCCCCTTGCCCGCACTGTGGCCGACGCGCTGAAAGCCGGCGCGGCGGCTGCGCGCACCCGCGCCGAGGCCGAGGCGCTGGCGGGCGAACTGAAGGTGGAATCGCTGCACACCGAATGGCTGAACCTGACCGAAGCGGAGGCCACGGCCCAGATGGCGGCGAATGCGGGCGAAGGCGCGCACGGCTTCCTGCAGCGCTATGAGGATGACAAGGGCGCGCCGGTGCTGGCGGTGACCTTCTGGCGGCTGGTGGAGGCGGCAAAGCCGAAAAAGGCAGCCAGGCCCGCGAAACCCGCCAAGGTCGAAGCCAGACCCGAGGCGGCAGACCATACCGATGATCTCTATTTCCGGTCCGGCCGGACCAGGCCGCCGCGCCGCAGGCGCTTTGTCGACCCGCGCCAGATGGACCTGTTCGACGAAGCGGACAGTTAGGCTTCGTTCAGGCTCCAGCCGCCCTTGCCGGAGAGCTTGCGGATGATCAGGTAGAGCACGAGGCCGACCGGCCCCAGCATGAACGTGAAGAACAGGCATGGCACGAGCGCCAGATGCGGCACACCGCGGCGCTGGGCGTCGCGCGCCTGCCAGGCACCGACGAACAGGTCAAACACGAGATAGTGCGACCAGCCGACGAGAATGCCGAGCGGGTGGGAGAAAAGTTGCGACACGCCCGCCGCGCTGGTGAAACTGCCGCCTTCTGCGCCCATGCCGAAAAACAGGGTCATCGACAGGGTGACGATGTAGAACAGGCCGAGCGCCAGCGGATAAAGACCGGAATGGACCAGCGTGCGGGTGATGCCGGCGCGCGGCAGAATGGCCAGCAGGAGCCAGGCCGGCATGACGCTGAGATTGATCAGCGAAAAAAGATTCTCATAGGTCATGGTATCCCCCCGCTTTTCGCCACCGTGACGCGCGGTTGCGTGCAGTGCAAGCCTTTTGCGCCTGCGCGTGCGGCACCTGTGAGCGCGCCTGGGACGCAGAATGGATTGTCAGGAAGTGGAGCCGCGTCAGGTGTCTGGCGCAGGCAGGGAGCGGTCCGTGCCCGGTTCATCCCCGACCCGGAGGATACGCATATTACCAGAGCTGTCGACCCCGGGCGCCACGCCGCGGCCGACTTGCCGGTGCAGCGTTCGATCACCCGCAACGGCGACCACAGCCACGGCCAGCAGGACCATGACATGGGCATAGAGGAAGACGTGACGCGGATTCACGGGGCCCGGTATGGTCCGGGACCGGAAGTGGGGGACTGGTTTGCCGGAAAGCGCGTGCTGGTGGCAGGCTGGCCACGAAATGAGGGAGTAAAGCCCCTCCGCCATGGCGGCGGAGGGGCTGCAGGGGTCAGGCCTGTGGCAGGCGCTGGTCGTATTCAGCCTTACGGGCAAGCCAGGCTGGCCAGAAGGGCGATGGCTCGGTTCCCCGCGCGCGGGCCACGAGGACATCGAGATGGGTATGCCAGCCGGAGCTGACATTGAGCAGCGTGCTGCGGTCCGGCACGCGGCGGTGGATGAGGGTGAGCAATACCTCGTTGCCCTGCGGAGTGAGGGTGAAGGAAACCTCGCTCTGTTCGCCCCATGTGATGACCAGCTGGCGCGGGGCATCAACCGTCACGATACGGCATTTCATGCTGTGTTCGGCGCTGAAACCTTCCGGGCGCTGTCCTGGCGGATTGGTGAGCGTGTCATTGCGCCAGGTAAATTCGAAGGGGGCGCCTTCGGTGAGGTCCATCACGCCGGCGGCGAGCCATTTGCGGCGCAGGTCTGAATCGGTGATCCAGTCCCAGCACCGCTCGATCGGGCCGGGCAGCAGGCGCTCGATCTTCAGCGTGGCAGGCTCGATCAGCGTGCCATAGGGGTCGAGTTTCGTCAGGTGGGCCATGCTATTTTCCTTTCGGTCTGGGAGATTGCGGGGCGGGTGTTGTTTCGCGCATGAGGCGTTCCAGTTCGGCGAGGCGGCCGGTCCAGAAGTGTTCGTAGAAGCCGAGCCATTCGCTGGCGCTGGCCAGCGGCCCGGGCTCCAGCCGGCAGATATGCGTGCGGCCGCGCACCTCGCGGCGGATCAGCCCGGCCTTTTCAAGCGACTTGATATGCTTTGAGGCGGCGGCGAGCGACATCTCGAACGGTTCGGCCAGCTGGCTGACCGTCTGTTCGCCATCGGCGAGCTGGCGCAGCATGTGCCGGCGGGTCGCATCGCCAAGGGCGTGAAAGACGGTGTCGAGCTGGAGGGCGTGTTGTTCAACCATATGGTTTAATATAATGCGAGGGCGCAATAGTCAACCACATGGTTTAATGTTTTTTGTGGCGGTGGCAGCGCCTGCCTCACGGTGATGGCTTGCCATCGGGCGGGTGATCGGGCTGGGTTGGGGCATGACCCCTTCGCCTGACCGCGCCGAAACGCCCTCCCCCAACCCGCCGAAACACTTGTCGAAAGGCGAGCTTTACACACTGTCAGCGGCAACGGCCGTGGTGACGGCGAACGCCTATTACATCCATCCGATCATTGCGGTCGTGGCCGATGATTTCGGCATCAGCCATGCGATGATCGGCATGGTGCCGGCGTTCAACCAGATCGCCCTGGCGCTGGGCATCCTGCTGCTGCTGCCGCTGGGCGACTGGGTGAGCAACCGGCGGCTGACATCGATATTCGTCGCGGCGCAGTTCCTGTCGGTCGCGGTGATGGCGGTGGCACAGTCATACTGGCTGTTCGTGACCGCCTCGACCGTGCTCGGCTTTTTCACCATCGCGCCCTACCTGCTGCCGACCTATGTGTCGAAACGCGTGGCGGCGGGTGATCTCGGCCGGGCGACGGCAATCATCACCACGGGCATCATTGCCGGCATATTGGTGGCCCGCGCGGGCGCGGGCGTGCTGGGCGAGCATTTCGGCTGGCGCAGCGTGTATTTCGTGGCCGCCGCCCTGATGCTGGCCGTGACATTTGCCCTGCCGATGATCATGGAGAAGCGCGATTCCCGCACCGTGGCCGCACGGGGCCAGACCTATGGCGGGCTGATTGCATCGATCATTCCCATCGTGCGCCGGAACCCGGAAATCCTGCTGTCGGGCGCCATACAGGCGCTGGGCTTTGGCATATTCCTGTCAATCTGGATGGGCCTTGGCCTGCACCTGACCAGCCCGGACATGGGTTATGGCGTCGACGTGGTCGGTTATCTGGCGCTGTTTGCCATCATCAACGTGTTCACCACGCCGCGCCTTGGCGCATGGGCAGACAAGGTGGGCCCGCGCCGTGCGCGGCTGACCGTGGCGACGACGCAGGTGTTCGGCGTGGCCCTCCTGTTCTTCTTCGGTCACAGCCTGTGGCTGTTGATGATCCCGATCGTGATCATGAATGTGGGCGGGCCGCTGATTGATGTGTGCAACCGCATGACCTTCCTGAACAAGGCACCCGAAATCCGCACGCGCCTGATGACCGTGTACATCGTGATGATGTTCATCGGTGGCGGCGCGGCCAGCTGGGCCGGGACAACGGCCTATGACCTGGCCGGGTGGCAGGGCAATGCCATGCTGGCGCTCGTCATGTCGGTATGCCTGTGGGGCTTGTGCTTCCTCAGCCTGCGGGGCGCGAAGACTAAACCCGCGCCCTGATGGCCGCCGCAACGGCGTCAGCGGTAATGCCGAAATGGGTGTAGAGGGCCTTGTAGGGGGCGCTGGCGCCGAAACTGTCCATGCCGACAAAGCCGCCATCATGGCCGATCCAGCGGTCCCATCCGAAGCGGACACCAGCCTCGACCGCCACGCGGGGCACATCGCCGCCGAGAGTTGCCTGCTGGTATTTGGCGTCCTGCGCCTCGAACAGTTCCATGCACGGCATCGAGACGACGCGCGTCTTCACGCCGTCTTTTGCGAGCTGGTCCTGCGCCGCAAGCGCGATCTCCACCTCTGAGCCTGTGGCGATGATGACGGCCTGGGCCTTGCCCTTGCAGTCTGACAGGACATAGCCGCCGCGGGCGCAGAGGTTCTCGTCCGTATGCTCTTTGCGCGCGGGCCTGAGCCCCTGCCGGGTGAGCGCCAGTGTGGCGGGGCCGTCGACATTCTCGAGCGCGAGTTCCCAGCATTCAGCGGTTTCGACACCGTCGGCCGGGCGGAAGACATGCATGTTCGGCATGGCGCGCAGGCTGGCGACATGTTCAACCGGCTGGTGGGTGGGGCCGTCCTCGCCAAGGCCGATTGAATCATGCGTCATCACATGGATGACGCGCGTGCCCATCAGGGCACCCAGGCGGATCGCGGCGCGGCTGTAATCAGCAAAGACGAGGAAGGTGCCGGAATAGGGAATGACGCCGCCATGCAGCGCCATACCGTTCATCGCCGCGGCCATGGCATGCTCGCGCACGCCATAATGGATGTAGCGGCCGCTCCAGTTGGCGGGCGTGAGCGCGGGCGTGTGCGAGGTCAGCGTATTGTTCGAGCCGGTCAGGTCTGCCGAGCCGCCGATCATCTCCGGCACGAGACCGGTGATGACTTCGAGCGCAGCGCCGCTCCACTGGCGGGTCGCCTTGGACTCGCCGCCTTCGACAACAGATTTCTTGTGCTTGATGATGGCCTTGCCGAGATTCTTGGGCAGGCGGCCCGCAATGGCGGCGCTGAACTCGCCCTTTTTCGGCGAAGCGGCGAGGCGCTTCTTCCAGGCATCGCGTTCCGGTTTGCCGCGCTGGCCAGCCTTGGCCCAGGCGTTCTCGATGGGGGCAGGGACGGCAAAGGGCTCATGCGGCCAGTCGATATTCCTGCGGATACCGGCAATCTCTTCGGGGCCATAGGGGCCGCCATGCGCCTTGCCGGTGCCGGCAATCTTGGGAGCGCCATAGCCGATAATGGTTTTGACCGCGAGGAAGACGGGCTTTTTCTGGGTCTGGGCCCATTTCAGCGCCGCCGTGACATCCTTCTCGTCATGGCCGTCAACCTTGCGCGTGACCCAGCCCGACGCTTCGAAACGGGCGCACTGGTCTGTCGAGTCCGACAGGTCCGTGCTGCCGTCAATGGTGACCGCATTATCGTCGAACAGGACGATGAGGCGGTTGAGTTTCAAGTGCCCCGCCAGCGTGATCGCCTCCTGGCTGACCCCCTCCATGAGGCAGCCATCACCGGTGATGACATAGGTCTTGTGGTCGACCAGATCGTCGCCGAAGCGGGCATTGAGGTGGCGTTCGGCAATCGCCATGCCGACAGCAGTGGCGATGCCCTGGCCCAGCGGGCCCGTCGTGGTTTCAACGCCCGGCGTGACGAAATTCTCCGGGTGGCCCGGCGTGTTCGCGCCAAGCTGGCGGAAATTGCGGATATCGTCGCGGCTGACGGATTTGTAACCTGTCAGGTGGAGCAGGGAATAGACCAGCATAGAGCCATGTCCGGCCGAAAGGACGAAGCGGTCACGGTCTGCCCAGGCAGGATCGGCGGGATCATATTTGAGGAATTTTCGGAACAGCACCGTGGCCGCATCAGCCATTCCAAGCGGCAGGCCGACATGGCCTGACTTGGCCGCCTCCACTGCATCCATCGACAGGGCGCGGATGGCATTCGCCATATCCCGGTTCGTAACAGCCATTCTGCTATCTCCAAAAATCTTCAATCGTCGTAGGCCAGACTCAAGCCGACACGTCAAGCCGCTTGGCGGATCGCTGTAATGCCGTTAGTTCATTGATGATATGACCGAGCTTGATCCATCTGCCCGCCGCCTGGATGCGGCCCTGAAACGCCTCGAGGGGGCGCTCGACTCGCTTATGTCGCGAACCGGGGACCCCGCCGTGACCCGTGCAGAGCTGGCCGCGCTGGTCGAGGACAGGGCCCGCATGGCCGAAGAGCTGGATGCGTCACTCGCCCGTGAGGAAGAATTGCAGGCCCTGGCCGACGAGGCGAGCGAGGCGCTGGGCGCAGCGATCGAGGAAGTCCGCGCCGCCCTCGGCAAGGATGGCGCGCGCACGAGCGGCGAGCTGGAATAGATGGCAAAGGCGGATATCACCTTGCGCGGCCGGGCCTATTCGATTGCATGCGCACCGGGACAGGAAACCCGCATCCAGCTGCTGGCCGAGCAGCTGAACGCGCGTGTGGACCAGATTTCCGGGGCGGTCGGCGATATTGGCGAGGAACGCCTGTTGCTGATTGCCTCACTGGCGCTGCTGGACGAGCTGGACGCGGCGCGGCGGTCGAAGCCGGGCGCTGTGCAGGCCGAACAGAAAGTGGCCGACGCCCTGTCCAGCGCAGCTGAACGGATCGAGGCCCTCGCGGCGCGGATTGAAGGCGGGCACTGAACCCCGCGACCCTTTGCGCATGGCCGCGAGGCAGGCAAAGGGCCATATAGACAGGTGACACAGCCGGAAAGGCCGCCATCATGCAACTCTTCCTGTCCATCGCCTTCTATGTCGGCCTCGCCGCACTCGTGATTGTTCTGGGCCTCGGCATCGCAAATCTGGCCCGCACGGACGAGAACCAGGCCAGCCGGTCGAACAAGCTGATGCGCATGCGCATTTTCGTGCAGGCCGTGGTGATCGCCATTCTCGTGGCGCTGGGCGCGCTGGCCGGGGCGTTCAAGATCGGATTCTAGGGGGCCGCCATGGTCAAGATCGACAAGATTTACACCAGGGCCGGCGACAAGGGCAAAACGCGCCTGTCGACCGGCGAGCCGCTGGACAAGTGGCATCCGCGTGTGGCGGCCTATGGCACTGTGGATGAGGTGAACGCCGCGCTGGGCGTGGCGGCGCTGCATGCGGATGGCGACATGCTGGCGGCGCTGCGGCGGGTGCAGAATGACCTGTTCGACCTCGGCGCCGACCTTGCGACGCCCGACCGGGGCACCAAGCTGGAATGGACGCCGCTGCGCATTGTCGAGGCGCAGGTCAAACGCCTTGAGGCCGAGATCGACGCGATGAACGTGAATATCGCGCCGCTGGACAGTTTCATCCTGCCGGGCGGCAGCGCGCTGGCTGCGCACATGCATGTCGCCCGCACTTTGTGCCGCCGGGCCGAGCGCCAGATTGCGGAGCTGTTTGCGATGGAAGGCGAAGTGGTGAGCCCCGAAGCGCTCGCCTATGCCAACCGGCTGTCGGACTGGCTGTTCGTGACCGGCCGGGTTGCCAACAATGATGGCAAGGATGACATCAAATGGGTGCCAGGGGCGAACCGGTAACGGATATCTGAAAAGGGGCTCAGGATGAGCGCTTTTCGTGTCTTCACCTGTTCCGCAACGCGTCGCGCGTATCCGCCATCAGGGCGAAGAGGCCGAGGACGGGCGTAACGACGCCGTCGCCGCGATATTCCCGGTAGAGACTGTCGACATTGACGGCGATCCGCTCGGCGTCACCCCAGCTGGCATAGTCACCCAGCGCAATGTCCAGCGCGGCTTCGCGCACTTCCATCCCGGCATCAAACCGCTTGCGCGCCTCGGCATCGATATAGGTCAGATAGTCCGCCACACGGCGGACACCCGCCTTGTCCGTGATCGGACCATGACCCGGAACGATGACATCGACATCCATCTCGCAGATCCGGTCGCAGGCACGGATCCAGTTGCCGACCGGCCCCGCCCACATCAGCGGTGTGCCATCGATGAAGAGTATGTCGCCGGTGAAGACCGCACGGTCTGACGGCACATGCACGAGCACGTCACCTGCCGTGTGCGCGGGGCCGACCTCGATCAGCTCAACCGCCTTGTCGCCGACCTTGAGATCGAGCCGACCGGAGAATGTGCGCGTGGGCGCGCGCTCGGTCACCCCGGCAAAATCGAACATGCCGAAAATCTCCGAGAAATAGGCCCCGGCCGAACCCATGCCCGGCGCCATCTTCATCAATTGGGCAAGCAGGGCCGGATTGACGTCTTCCATTTCGCGGGCGCTGGCTTCGGATGCGATGATTTCTGCATGCTGGCAGCAGCCATTGCCGTGCGTATGATCGCCATTGGCGTGCGTGTTGACGATCACGCCGATATCGTCCGGCGAGAGGCCGGTGGCGTCACCCATGGCCCTGAGCATGTCAGCGGTCAGGTTCATGTCGAACAGCGTATCGACCAGCAGCGACTGGTCGCCATCGACGATGAGCCCGGCATTCGACCAGCCCCAGCCGCCATCCGGCTGAAGCCAGGCATAGAGCCCGTTGCCGATATCCTTGAGGCCCCTGGTATAATTCCAGCGCTGTCCCATGGGCGATCTCCTTGATTCGCTTTTATATCACCACCTGGTTCTAGTCGACATGAACCGTCAGAAGCGCTCCAGCAGGCGGCGCAGGTATTCACGCTCTTCCTCATCTTCGGCCTCATTGTAGCGCCGCCGCAGCTCATCGAGAATATCCTTGGCGCGCTGGCGCTCACCGGCGTCCGGGATGTTGACATTCTCGCCATTATTGCCGGCGCCAGATGCATTGCGGCCGAGCGGATCGGTGGAATTGCCGGGATCGCCCTGGCCTGAGCGCGCAGCGCGCATCTCGTCGAGCGCCTCGGCCAGACTGCCCGACTGTTCCGACAGGAGCTGGGTGGCGAGTTCCTGGTTGCGCGCGGCGCGGCGCTCATTGCCCTGTTCAAGCGCCTCCTCGGCACTCCTCTGTGCGCGGCGGATATCGGCCAGCGCATCAGGATCAATCCTGCCCTCAAGGGCATTCTCGCCGGCCTCTCCGCCCTGCCCGAGCCCTTTCTCCCGGGCGAGCCGTTCAACCAGTTCGCCAAGACGGGCCTGGCGTTCAGCAAGCGTTTGTTCGGACGGGCGCTGGCCCGGACCGGACCCGGTTTCGGGATTTTCGGCCGAGTCTGTTTCACCGGATCCCGCGCCTGGCGTTTCACCTTCCTGCGAGCCATCACCCGGCTGCTGGTTTCCGGACGGGTCTTCGCCGCCCGGCTGCTGGCCTGACTGACCTGATTGCTGGCCTTCGCCCTGCTGCTCGCCCGGGCGTTCGCCGCGTTCCTGCGCAAGCGTGTCATCATTCAGCTGGCGCTGTTCACGCAGGATATCGGACAGGCGCTTCATCGCATCGGTGAGTTCCTGTTCTTCCGGGGGCACGTCTTCGTTCTCGGCCTGCTCTCCGGGCATGCCCGGCATGCCGCTGCCGCCGCCGCCTTTCTGGAATTCGAGATTCTGCAACATGTCGGTAATGTCCGACAGGAGCTGGCGGGCCTGATCTGTGGCACCGGTTTCGGTCAGGTCCTGCAGGGCCTGCAACATGTCTTCGAAATCCTGCCCGCCAAGGTTCGGGCCGCCGGCCGATGCGGCGCCATCCTCGTTCGATGCCGGCTCCTCACCACCATTCGCCATGGCTTCGGCCATCTTGGCGGCGAGGTAATTGTTGGCCGCATCGCGGAAGGCTTCCATGCGGCGCTTGATTTCCTCTTCCGAGGCGCCGTCGCGCAGGGCCTGTTCGAGGGCGCGGCGGGCGGCCTCGAGACGGCGGAGCGCATCGGCCGCGCTGCCATATTCGGCCTTCAGGGCGAGCGCCCAGAGCAGCGGATCGACCGCATCGGCCTCGTCCTTGGTGCTGGCCGCCGAGAGAATGCCGTGCGCCGTGCGGAATGTCAGGAAGGCCGCAATATTGGGCATGTACTGCTCGCCCCTGAAGGTGATGGCATCGAGCATCAGCGCCGCCTTCTGGACGCCCGCCGGGGCCGAGGCGAGGCGGTTGGCGGCGGTTGTGTTCAGCGCATCCTGCCGGAGCGCATCATCATTCATCGGCATCTCGGCATAGGGCCTCGGTTCGCGCAGCACCGTGACGCGCACTTCCTGGGCGACGCGCGCAATTGGTTCCAGGAACAGTTTCTCAGGCAGGAGGAAGGGCACGGTCTCGCTTGTGCCTTCCTGTCCGGCCCCATCGGTTGCGACGAGGCGCAGGTTGACGGCGAGCCCCGCCCAGCGGTGGCGGGTCAGGTCAAGCTGGACGGTGTCAGACCCCTGCGTCGCTGATACGCCGGGCAAGGGCACGGGCACGCGATCTTCCGCGTCCGGCGCGGCCGGATTCGGCTCGCGCAGCGAGATGGCGAGTTCCAGCCCGGTTACGCCATAATCGTCGGCCGCGCTCCAGGTGAATGCAATCCGGTCCTGGGCGCCGATGGAGGGGATCGAGACGAACTTGACGGCGGGCGGATCATCCGGCGAGGCGAGCAGGCGCCAAGCGGCACGCTCGCCCCACCAGCGCACTGACAGGCGCGTGTCTTCCAGTATTTTCGCGCGCGCCTCGAAGGCGCCGTCAGGTGTGGCGAGAAAGGCCTGCCTGCGGTTTTTCTGTCCCTTCATGACGAGGCGCGGCGCCGATGGCGCCTGTGTGCGCAGCGTGACTTCGGACCCTTTCGGGATGCGAACGCCTTCAAGGCCCGGCTTCAGGAAGATCGGCGCGCGGCCGGTATGTTCGGGCGGCGTGATCCATGCCTCGACCACCATGTCATCGGCGCCCACCAGCGCGCCATAATCCGGCGACAGGGCCCGCCCGATGCGGCCCGGCGCATCAGTCCAGGCAATGATGGCAATCGCGGCGAGGGCCGCCGGCAGGACGGCGCGCAGGAAATACGGGTCCAGTGCCTTCCATGCGGCGTGGAGCGAGGGCGCGCGCAGGTTGCCGAGTTCCGCCAGGAGGCGCGCGCGATGGTGGCGCCAGAGGCTCTGGGCGCCGCGGGACGGATCGGCCGGACGGTCTGTCAGCGAGGCGAGCGGGCGGAGGTCTGACTGGCGATCAAGCGCATCGCGGGCTTCGTCCTGCGTTGGTGGCTGGTAGCGCTGGAACCCGCGCAGGAAAAGCAGCGCCCCGCCAAGGAAGAAGACGAGGGTCATGACCGCGCCGATAGCGGGCTGGACACGGTCGAATACGCCCGCCATGGCCATGGCGAGGAACAGGCAGACAAAGACGAACAGTGGCCAGAAGGCACGGCCAAGCGCAAACAGCGTCAGTTTCCGCCATGTCGCGGAAACCCTGGCTTTGATCGCCTTTATGCCGTCCGGGTCAGCCAATCTGGCACCTGCTCCAACTCTACCATCTCGTCGAAGGTGGGTCGCCTCCGCACGATATCGAACCTGTCACCGTGGACCAGAACTTCCGGGACCAGCGGACGGGCATTGTAAGCCGAAGACAGCACGGCGCCATAGGCCCCGGCTGACATAAAAGCGAGCCGGTCGCCCGGGGCGACAGCCGGCAATTGCCGGGCGACGGCGAACTTGTCGGTCGACTCGCAGATCGGGCCAACCACGTCATAGGCGGCCGTGGGGGCATCTGCGCCCGCCTCTTTCAGGGGAACGATGTCATGGTGGGCGTCATACAGCGCCGGGCGCATGAGATCATTCATACCGGCATCAAGGATCAGGAAGGTGCGGTCGGGCGCCGGCTTTTCGTAGAGCACGGTTGCCAGCATGACACCGGCATTGCCCGCAATGACGCGGCCGGGCTCGAGGATGACCTGCACGCCGAGGCCTGCCATGACGTCAGCGATCATGCCGGCATAGGCCGATGGCGGCGCGGGCGCGTCGCCCGCCTTGTAGGGAATGCCGAGACCACCGCCGACATCGATGCGGCTGATCGCATGGCCGGCTGCGCGCAGACGCCCGGTCAGGCCGACAATCTTCTCGAAGGCGGCGCGCATGGGCACAAGGTCGCCGATCTGGCTGCCAATGTGTACGTCGACACCGACCACGGCGATGCCCGGCAGGGTGGCGGCTTCGGCATAGAGCGCCTCGGCCTGGCTCCACGGAATGCCGAACTTGTCGCCCTTCTTGCCGGTGGAAATGTTCGGATGGCCGCCCGCAGCAACGTCCGGGTTCACGCGCAGGGCAATCGGCGCGGTCTTGCCAAGGGCGCTGGCCACTGCGGACAGGAGGCGAAGCTCGCCGGCGCTTTCAACATTGAACTGGTGGATACCGTGACTGAGGGCGAGGTCCATTTCCGGGGCCGTCTTGCCGACGCCCGAGAACACGATCCGGCTGGCCGGGATCCCGGCCTTCAGTGCGCGCTGCATCTCGCCGCCACTGACCACGTCGGCGCCGCACCCTTCGCGGGCAAGCGTCGACAGGATGGCGAGATTGCCATTGGCCTTTACCGAATAGGCAATCAGGCAGTCCTGGCCCTCAAACGCCCTGGCGATGACCTGGGCATGGTGGCGGAAGGTGGCTGAGGAATAGACATAGCAGGGCGTTCCGACGGCATCGGCCACCGCATTCAGGTCTACGCCTTCGCAATGGAGGCTGCCATTCTGATAGCTGAAATGATGCATTCAGGCCTGTCTATTCCACTTCGCCGAGACCACCATCATCGATGGGCACGGTGGGTACGGTATCCGGCACGATACCGCCCCATTGGTTGATGCGTTCACCGTCCTGGTCGACGGGCACGACCGGCACCACAAGCGGCTGGACCGGAGAGGCGGGCGGGGTCGCGCGGGCACCACCCGTCTGACAGGCGGCAAGCAGGAGCGCGCCCGTCAATGTGACGGCGCCAATCCGCGCGCGGCGCAGGGCAGGCGACAACATGGTCAGTTCCCGTCTGTGCCGCCGAGCAGCTCGTCGTCGGCTTCATCAGTGGGACCGGTCTCGCGTTCCGGCAGGGGCGGCAGGTCGGATTCGGCCTCGTCCGGCAGGCTGGCAGGTTCAAGCGTCTCGTTCGGATCGCCCCACAGGGGCGACGGCCGCTTCAGGTCACCAGTCAGGCCGCAAGCCGAGAGGCTGCCGGCAGCAATCAGCGCAGCAGCGAGCAAAAGAGGGCGTTTCATTCAGGTTACTCCAGTCGCAATCTCTGTTTCCACTGTGCCACTTGTTCAGCGACGCGAACAGGGCTTGTAGCGCCATAAGATGTCCGGGATGAGGCAGATGCCTCGACTGTCAGCACATCGAAGACGGCCTGCGTGATCCCGGCATGGACGGCCTGCATGTCGGCCAGAGGCAGTTCGGCCAGGTCGCAGGATGCCTCTTCCGCTTTGGCGACCAGCGTGCCGGTGACATGGTGGGCCTCGCGGAAAGGCAGGCCGAGTTCGCGCACGAGCCAGTCAGCAAGATCGGTCGCTGTTGAAAAGCCCCTCGCAGCAGCGGCGCGCATGGCATCCGGCTTGAACCGGATCGTCTCCACCATGCCGGTCATGGCACGGACGCACAGGTTGAACGTGTCAAAGGCCTCAAAGGTGAGGCGCTTGTCGTCCTGCAAATCCTTGGCATAGGCGAGCGGCAGGGCCTTGATGGCGCCCTGAAGCGCGCTGTAATTCGCGGTGATAAGCGCCGCCTTGGCACGCACCAGCTCCGCCGCGTCCGGGTTACGCTTCTGGGGCATGATCGAGCTGCCTGTCGACCAGGCATCGGTGAGGGCAGCAAAGCCGAACTGGGGGCTGGTCCACAGGACGATCTCTTCGGCAAGGCGCGACAGGTGTGTCGCCGCGATGGAGAGGCCCGCAAGCGCTTCCAGCGCAAAGTCACGCGAGGCAACGGCATCCAGCGAATTGGCCATGGGCCTGGCAAAGCCGAGCGCCTCGGCGGTCATGTCCCGGTCAATCGGAAAGCCGGTGCCGGCCAGCGCCGCCGCGCCCAGCGGGCATTCGTTCAGCCGCACCGCGCAATCGGCGAGGCGCGACCGGTCACGCGAGGCCATTTCGACATAGGCGAGCAGGTGGTGGCCGAGGGTGACCGGCTGGGCGGTCTGCAAATGGGTAAAGCCCGGCATGATGGTGGCGGCATGTTCGTCGGCGCGGCGCACGAGGGCAGCCTGCAGGCCGGCGACCAGCACCCCTGCGCCGTCAAGCGCACTCCGCGTCCAGAGCCGGAAGTCGGTGACGACCTGGTCATTGCGCGAACGGGCCGTATGAAGGCGGCCGGCGGGTGCGCCGATCAGCTCTTTCAGGCGCGCCTCGACATTCATGTGGATGTCTTCCAGTTCGCGCCGGAACGGGAAACTGCCATCGCGCAACTCGCCGAGCACCGCGTCCAGGCCGGACTGGATGGCTTCATTGTCGTCGTTGGAAATGATGCGCATTTCGGCCAGCATGTCTGCATGAGCGCGGCTTCCGGCAATGTCTTCCTCAGCCATGCGCCGATCAATATCGAGCGAACAATTGATGTCTTCCATAATCTCGGAGGGAGTCGCGGCAAAGCGTCCTCCCCACATTGTCTGGCCTTTGCCCTGGTTCATTGCCATATCCCTCATTCGACGCCAGGAGACCGCTTCCGATGACCCGCCTAGCCTTTATCGGCCTCTTCTTGGTCGCCCTTGCCGCAATTGTCTATGTGCTGATCAGCGCAGCGGGCGGAAAGGCACCGGCAAATCCGCTGGAACGCCACGCCAGAGGCGAAATGGCCAAGCTGGAGTTTGCTTCGGCCGGAGAGGCTGCACCTACGGCCAGCATGTTTGCAGCGGACGGCACTCCCGTCACACTGGACGCCTTCAAAGGCAAGACCGTGCTGGTGAATTACTGGGCGACCTGGTGTGCGCCGTGCGAGCGGGAAATGCCGTCGCTTGGCGCCTTGCAGAAGGCCCGCGGGGGCAGTGAGTTCGAGGTCGTGGCGATCAGTGTCGACGGAATGGAAGACCAGGCCTATGCCGCGCGGCGGCTTGGCGAACTGGGCGCAGCCAATATCACCTTCCACATCGCCCCGCCTGAAAACTACGAAATCGTGTATGAAGCGGGCGTCAAAGGCTTCCCGACGACCATACTGTACGGACCGGACGGGCGGGAAATTGCCCGCCTCGCGGGCGATGCCGACTGGGCCTCGATCGAGGCAATCGGCTTTATCGATGCGATCCTAGCCAAGGCCGGATAGTTCGAGCTTGACCCGGCTGACCTGCGCCGCGATTTCGCTGACCGGGGCCGGGATACTGTCGGCGAGCGGGCCCTCAGACGGCCACATGCGAACGAGCAGTTCCAGTTCCATCACCAGCGGCTCTGATTCCGGCGTGCCGAGGCGTCTGGCGATATCGCGCGCGACGACCGAGAAACCATAGGCGTCCTGGTATTCCCCGGCATTGTCGATGGCGCCATTCACGACGCCAATCTTGTATTCCTCAAGACAGGTATCCATCAGGAAATCGATCTGGCCGACCGGATCGGCATTGGCGTTTTCCTGCAGCAGGCTGATATTGGCTTCGGCCGCATCAAGCTGGGGTGCGATCTCTGCCGCCGACTTTCCCTCATCGAGGGCGGCGGAAACGTTTTCGAATATGGCGGCGTCGAAGCCGAGCGCATCAATGCCTGCGCGTTCCGCCGTATGCGTTTCCGACACGGGGTGCAGCAGGTGCGGCGCGGCCTGATCAGGCGCGCCGGCGCGATACAGGGCGAGACCAGCCGCGACATGGCCAGACATGAAGGCAATGCGCCTGTCGACCGGAAGTGTCTGCATGTCGGCATGGCCGGCCGAGGCACCGCTTTCGCCGCCCCCTTCGCCACCCTCACCCGCCATGGATGCCGGTGCGCCTGCCAGCTTGGGTGCGGGCGGATCAGCCTTGACCGGTTCGCTCCCCGGGCCTCCACAGGCGGCCAGCGCGGTCGAGCCAAGCAAGGCGGCACTGAGGCCAAGCCCAATCCAGCGTTTCGGGGTATATGTCATCGTCGCAGCTCCGGAGTTTCGATTGCGCACTGAACCTACGCCCGATACGCTGGTATCTGCAAGTCATTCTCAATACCCTGAGGCCGGATTTTACAGTTCATGTTCCTGACCATCGCCAATCTGCTGAGTGCGCGCGACCTGGCCCGCGTCCGGAAGAAATCCGATACACTCAACTGGGTGGATGGCACGCGCACGGCCGGAGGACGGGCCAGGGCTGTGAAGCGCAACCTGCAGGCCAATCTGCGATCCGTGCCCGGCGAGGCGCTGCACGCCTTCCTGATGCAGGCCATCACGGCCCATCCGGTGTTGCGAGGTGCCGCCCAGCCGCATCGATACTCCCGCCTGATGCTGAGCCGGACCGGGGAAGGCGGCTTCTACGGCCGCCATGTCGACAATGCGCAGGTCGGCGCGGGCGACGAGCAGGTGCGCACGGACCTGTCCTTCACCCTCTTCCTCAGTGAACCGGAAACGTATGATGGCGGCGAACTGGTGGTCGAGACGCAGGGCGGCCTGCATGCCGCCAGGCCGGCGGCGGGGGATCTCGTTCTCTACCCGTCAGGTGATATTCATGAGGTGCGCCCGGTAACGCGCGGCGAGCGGCTGGCCTGTATCGGCTGGATCGAAAGCGCCGTGCGCGATCCGCAGGCGCGCGAGGCCCTGTTCGAACTGGAGAATCTGCGCGCATCGCTGGCGGGCAAACTGGCAGCGGATGACCCCGGGCATCTCGTGCTCGACAAGGTGATCTCCAACCTGCTGCGGCGCTGGTCCGGCGGCTGACGGCTAGGGCGAAACAGCCCGGCGCGACCGGACCGAACACCAGTCGGGCTTGTCCTGGCCGCCATCATAATCCCATGCCCTGTGGGTGCCGCCCGAAATAAGGGCCTGCGCGACATCCATGCCGCCGACCTCAAGATCAACGACCTGGCGCCCGTAACGGTCCGGCCCGTAGGCGTGCGAGATGACGATGTCCCCGTCGCGGGTCAATTCGACGGCGGCTTCCTTGGCGATGTAGCCGAGCTCGCGCTCGGATTCACATTTGGCGCCGCCGTGCTGGCGCAGGCTGCCGGTTTCCGGGGAATCGACATCATGAAGACGGAATTTCGTGCCGTCCGGCAGGCGGCCACTGTCGCCGTCCGACCAGTAGACACTTGCGGGACCATCCGTTGCGGCCTGCGCGGCGAGCGCCACGAGCCCGGCGCAGGAGGCCAGGATCAGGGCCGAAGCGACCCAGGGTTTGATGGTGAACCTGAACGCCATGCCAGCCTCCTCGGATAAGGAGGGGAACCTGGGCGCGGCGGGTTAAGCGTGGGTTAAGCCGTGCAGGCAGCTACGGCATTCGCGGTGCACTACCGCGTCGGGACGGGGAATTCGCCGGAATAGTCGTAGAAGCCCTTGCCGACCTTCTTGCCGACCCAGCCGGCCTCGACATATTTCACCAGCAGCGGGCAGGGCCGGTATTTTGTATCGGCGAGGCCGTCATGCAGCACCTGCATGATCGAGAGGCAGGTATCGAGGCCGATAAAGTCTGCCAGTGTCAGCGGGCCCATCGGGTGGTTGGCACCAAGGCGCATGGCCGTGTCGATCGATTCCACCGTGCCGACGCCCTCATACAGCGTGTAGACCGCCTCGTTGATCATGGGGACCAGGATGCGGTTCACGATGAAGGCCGGATAGTCCTCGGCATTGGTCGTGGTCTTGTCGAGGCGCTCGGCGAAGGTGATGGCCGTTTCATATGTGTCCTGGCTGGTCGCGAGGCCGCGGATGACTTCCATCAGTTTCATCAGCGGCACCGGATTCATGAAGTGCATGCCGATGAACTTGTCGGGCCGGTCGGTGACCGAGGCGAGGCGCGTGACCGAGATCGAGGATGTATTGGTCGCAAGATAGGTGTGCGCGGGCACGATCTCGCAGATCGAGCGGAAAATCTGTTCCTTGACTTCACGCTTCTCGGTCGCCGCCTCGATCACGAGGTCCGTCTCTTCGAGCGCCTTGATCGAGGCGGACGTCCGGATGCGCTTGAGGCCGGTCTTCATGGCCTCGCCCGTGATCATGTTGCGCTGGACCTGTCGGTGCATGTTGCCTTCGATCGTGGTCACGCCCCTGGCCAGCGCATCGTCGGAAATATCGGTCATGATGACATCATACCCGGCAAGGGCGGCGACGTGGGCGATGCCGTTGCCCATCTGGCCGGCGCCGATCACTCCTACGGTTTTGAGCTCTGCCATGTGCGTGTCATCCTGAACGTGCAAGTTTTGTTACACCAAGCTCATATCCTTTTTGTGCAGTGCGTCAAAGATCAAGCTTCAGTGCGCAGGCCCGCCACCGATGAGCCGGCAGTGTGGCGCGCGGGGCACAGAGGCCAGACCTGCCTGCCCGTGACAGAAAAAGCCCGGCGCAGGCGCCGGGCTTCAAGCGTCTGGGAGGAAACGCAGTATTCTAGAGGGCGGCGGTCAGTTCCGGCACCGCATTGAAGAGATCTGCCACGAGACCGTAATCGGCGACCTGGAAGATCGGGGCTTCCTCATCCTTGTTGATCGCGACGATGATCTTGGAGTCCTTCATGCCGGCAAGGTGCTGGATGGCACCTGAAATGCCGACGGCGATGTAGAGCTCCGGCGCAACGATCTTGCCGGTCTGGCCGACCTGGTAGTCGTTCGGCGCATACCCGGCATCCACCGCAGCGCGCGAGGCACCGACAGCGGCGCCGAGCTTGTCGGCGAGCGGGATGATCACTTCCTGGAACTTCTCGGAAGAGCCAAGGGCACGGCCGCCGGAGACGACCCGCTTGGCGCCGGTGAGTTCCGGGCGATCCGATTTCACCATTTCTTCCGAAACGAATTCCGACTTGAACGGGCCCGAAGGCGCCGCAGCGTCCTCGATCGAGGCCGAACCGTCATTGCCGGCCGCCGGGAAAGCCGTACCGCGTACGGTGATGACTTTCTTCGCGTCCGAAGATTTGACCGTCATGATCGCGTTGCCGGCATAGATCGGACGCACGAACGTGCTCTGGTCGACCACATCGACGATTTCCGACAGCTGCATGACGTCAAGCTTGGCGGCAATGCGCGGCGCGATGTTCTTGCCCGTGGTCGAGGCAGCGATGAACACGGCGTCATAGTTTGCCATCAGCGGCACGACGAGGGCTTCCATGGCTTCAGCAGTCTGCTTGCGCAGGCTTTCGCCTTCGGCCTTCAGCACCTTGCGGACGCCGGACACCTTGGCCGCTTCAGGGGCAACCGCGCCGGCGTTTTCACCGGCAACGAGGATGTCGACGTCGCCGCCGAATTTCGTGGCCGCCGTGACGACCTTGTGGGTCGCGTCCGACAGGCCGCCATGATGATGTTCGGCAATTACGAGGACGGCCATTACACAGCTCCTGCAGTTTTGAGTTTCGAAACCAGCGTCGCAACGTCTTCAACCTTTTCACCGGCCTGGCGCACGGCCGGTTCGGTGACGGAGACGACGGTGAGGCGCGGCGAGATGTCGACGCCATAGTCTTCGGGCGATTTCTCAGCGATCTCTTTTTTCTTCGCCTTCATGATGTTCGGCAGCGAAGCATAGCGCGGCTCGTTGAGGCGAAGGTCAACCGTGACGATGGCTGGCAGGGTGAGCGAGACGGTTTGCAGGCCGCCATCGACTTCGCGGGTGACGGTCAGCTTGTCGCCATCCTTCTCCAGCTTGTAGGCGAATGTACCCTGTGGCCAGTCGAGCAGCGCGGCCAGCATCTGGCCGGTCTGGTTGGAGTCATCATCAATGGCCTGCTTGCCGAGGATGACCAGTTCCGGGCTCTCCTCAGCGACGACCTTGGCCAGCAGCTTGGCCACGCCCAGCGGCTCGACGGTCGCATCGGTCTTGATCAGGATGCCGCGGTCGGCGCCCATGGCGAGCGCCGTGCGCAGGGTTTCCTGGGCCTGCTGGGGGCCGATGGAAACAACCACGATCTCGGTGACCGTGCCGGCCTCTTTCATCCGGACAGCCTCTTCGACGGAAATCTCGTCGAACGGGTTCATGGACATCTTGACGTTGGCGAGGTCGACGCCGGACTTGTCCGGCTTGACGCGGACTTTCACGTTATAGTCGATCACGCGTTTGACGGGCACGAGGACCTTCATGCGGTGCTCCCTTTGGTTTCGAGGGGTTGAGATAGTGCGCCGTGACTAGCCGTCCGCCGCCAAAGACGCAAGGTTTACGTTGACGTTCAGGTCAATTTGGCGCGGTTTTCATTTCATGACGGAACGATTTCGTGTATGAGCCGCGCTCGTTCACCGGCGCCCCTTCGTGCGCGCCAACCTCAAAGACCGGAAAGGAGACCAAGCCATGACCAGCCCGCGTTTCCACTTCCAGCTTTCAGGTTCACATGAACGTTTCAAACGTGCTGGCGCGCTGCGCCGGCCGGTTTTGGCCCTTTGCCCGTAAGCCAAAGGTCCCTGACGACCCCCAATCGGATAAAAGGCGCGCGCACGCAAGCCTCCAGACCAGACTGCCGCCCCGCCTTCTGAAGGATGTGGGAGCCGATGACGGCTGAGCGCCGGCGGCCTGCTTGCGCCGGGACCCGGCACTCTGAGGCGCTCGTCCTTCGACGTCGCACAGGATCAGCGCTCCCGATCTCAGCCATCGGCGCCTTGCGCCATCAGGTCGGCAAGATCCTTGCCGGAGGCGGCGGCCTTGAGGAAGCCGAGCGTGCCGGGGCCGAGGAGTTCCTCGGCGGCGTGCACGAGGGCGCCATAGGCCGTGTTGGCGAGGACCGAGCCCATGCTGACGCGCTTGACACCAAGCGCCTCAAGCTCTGCCATCGGCACGAAGCCGGCGCGCGGGCCGAGCAGCACATTGAGCGGCCGGTCCACTGCCCCGAGCACGGACCTGATATCGTCCAGCGTCTGCAGGCCGGGCGCGTAGAGCACATGGGCCCCGGCCTCCTGATAGGCCTGCAGGCGGGCGATCGTGTCCGGCAGGTCCGGCGTGCCGGTAAAGAAATTCTCTGCGCGGGCGGTGACCAGAAACGGGAAGGACAGGGCATTGGTCGCTTCGACTGCGGCGCGCACGCGGTCGGCCGCCTCCGCGATGGCGTATTGGGGCCTGGCCGCATCGCCCGTGAAATCCTCGATCGAGCCGCCGACAAGACCTGCTTCTGCGCCAAGGCGGATCGTCTCGGCGCACGCCTCGGGGCTATGGCCAAACCCGTTCTCGAGATCAGCCGTCAGCGGCAGGGGCGTTGCGGCGCAAAGCTGGCGGACATGGGCGAGTTTCATCTCGCGGGTGATGTTGTAATCGGCAACGCCCGTACTGGCGGCAAACCCGGCACTGGTAGAGGCGAGCGCCTTGAAGCCGAGCCCGGCCAGAATGCGCGCCGAGCCCGCATCCCAGGGATTGGGCAGAACGAACATGCCGGGCAGGTCATGCAGGGCCCTGAAGGCGAAAGCTTTGTCTTTTTGCGGTGTCATCCGGCATCCCTCCGTTTGCGTCGCAGTCTGGTCACATGGAAGCGATGCGGCAAGCCACCCGGAACGTGCTGTTCAGGATGGTCGCTATTCCGGCGGCTCGAGATTGCGCGCCAGCACGTCGCCCGCCAGATAGAGCGAGCCACAGATGAGGATGCGTTCGGCGCCGGTTGCTGCGGCGGCCGTCACGGCAGCATCAAGACCGTTGCAGACCGTCACATCGAGGCCGGCCGTGCGGGCCGCCTCGGCCAGGTCGTGCGGTTCGGCACCGCGATGGCCCGGTGCATTGGGCAGCGTGAACACGTCAGGTTTCATGTGCCGGAAAGGCAGGAAGAAGCCGGTTGCGTCCTTCGATGCGAGCATGGCCGTGACAAGGACGGTCTTGCCAGGGAGACTTTCGAGGTGGCGGGCAATCGCCCGCGCGGCATGCGGATTGTGTCCGCCATCGAGCCAGACCTCGGTATCCGGCGCAAGCGCGGTGACCGGACCGGGCCGCAGGCGCTGCATGCGGGCAGGCCATGTAGCCGTGCGGGCGCCTTCGAAAATGGCGGCCTGGTCGATCCGGGCCGAGGCGCCGAACAGCTGCATGGCCATGGCGGCAAGGGCGGCATTGCCGCGCTGGTGCTCGCCAATAAGGGAAATATCGTCCGGCATCGCATCAATGAAGTGCGCTTTCAGCCGGTAGAGCGGCGCGCCAAGGCGGGCAGCTTCGTTCGCGATAACCTCGTCACAGACCTTGCGCTGGATGGCCGTCAACACCGGACGCCCGGGGCGGATAATGCCTGCCTTCTCGCCGGCAATCTTGCGAATGTCGGAACCGAGAAAGGCCTTGTGGTCGAAGTCGACCGGTGTGATCACACAGAGCGCGGGCTGATCGATCACATTGGTCGCGTCATAGCGCCCGCCAAGGCCGACTTCGAGGATGAGCAGGTCTGCCGGCACTTCGCTGAAGGCCAGAAAGGCCGCCGCCGTAGTGGCCTCGAAATGCGTGATCTGCAGCCCGGTGAGCGCGTTAAACGTGCGGTCGAGCCAGCCGAGCAGGCGCGCATCATCAACGATCTCGCCAGCCAGCCGGATGCGTTCGTTGAAACGGACGAGATGGGGCGACGTGAAGACATGGACCGTGAGGCCGGCTGCCTCGGCCATGGCGCGCATGAAGGCAGAGGTCGAGCCCTTGCCATTCGTGCCGGCGACATGGATGACAGGCGGCAGCCGGTCCTGCGGACGACCGAGCGCCTCGAGCGCGGCCTCGACCCGTCCGAGCGACAGCTCAATGGTTTCTGGATAGAGCCCTTCGAAACGCGCCAGCGCTGCGGCAAGGGCCGCACTGTCTCCAATCAATCAGGCTTGCCCTTGGGCGCAGGCGGTTTGGCCGCATGGGTTTTAGGCTGGGTCAGCGGCGCGACGGGCATGTCGTTCCGGCGCCGCGAATTTGGCATCAGGTGCATCAGGATACGGGCAAGCGTCGCCTGCATCTTCCGGCGGTCGACCACGATATCGACCTGGCCCTTCTCGCGCAGGAATTCAGACCGCTGGAAGCCCTTGGGCAGGCTCTCACGGATCGTCTGCTCGATCACGCGCGGACCGGAAAAGGCAATCATCGCGCCCGGCTCGGCAATGTGCACATCGCCCAGCATGGCATAGGAGGCCGACACGCCGCCCGAGGTCGGATCAGTGAGAACGACGATGTAAGGCAGTTTCGCATCCGCGAGTTCGTTCACGGCCAGCGTGGTGCGCGGCATCTGCATCAGGCTGAGCGTGCCCTCCTGCATGCGCGCGCCACCGGACGCGGTGCACACGACAAAGGCGGCCTTGCGGGCCAGCGCCATCTGCGCAGCGGTGACGAAAGCTTCGCCTGCGGCCATGCCGAGCGAGCCGCCCATGAAATCGAAATCCTGGACCAGCAGCACGGTCGGCACGCCGCCAATCTTGCCATAGGCGGCGACCATGCAGTCATCCTGCAGCAGGGGCGCGCCGCCATTCTCGGTCTCGCGCTTCTCGCGCGCCGCAATCTTGGCCTTGGCGGCCTTGATGCGGGCCGGATAGGGCTTGTCGTCCTTGAATTTCAGCGGGTCTGCGGGCACCGGTGGCAGGGCCAGCGGCTCCCAGCGCTCTTCATCGAACAGGAGGCGGCAGCGTGTGCGCGGGCTGATGCGCATGTGTGCGCCAGCGGGCGTGACCCACCAGTTCTCTTCAAGATCGGTCTTGTACACCAGTTCGCCGGACGCCGGGCATTTGATCCACAGGTCGTCTGGCGTTTCCTTCTTGGCGAGCATGGTCTTCAGGCCCGGCGGGGTGACCTTCGTGATCCAGTTCATGCCTTGATACTCCTTAAGACCGAAACAGTCCCTACGCTTTGGCGACCGCAGCCATGGCTGCGCTCAATTCCCCTGCAAGTGCGCCCATTCCCCGCGGCGCTTCAGAATGATCACCCGATTCGTGGGCTGACTGAGCATGCTCCACAAAAGCGGAGCCTACGACAACCCCATCGGCAATTTTAGCCATTTCTACAGCCTGTGCACCATTTTTTACCCCGAATCCAACACATACGGGCAATCCTGATACACGCCGGACCATTTCGACGTTCCCGGCAATGGCCTGCGGATCAGCCGATCCGGCGCCTGTCACCCCCGTGACGGCGACAAAATAGATGAATCCTGAAGCCCCTTCAGCCACTTTGGCCATGCGGGCCTCATGCGTCGTCGGTGTCGCGAGGCGGATGACCGAAATATCATGCCGGGCATATTCGGCGCGCAGTTCGGAATCCTCTTCCGGCGGCAGGTCGACAAGGATCGTGCCATCAATGCCGGCCGCGTGGGCCGCCTCGGCAAACGCTGCATAACCAAGGGAATGCACCGGATTGGCATAACCCATCAGGATCAGCGGCGTTTCCTGGTCCGTTTCGCGGAAGCGCGCGGCCAGGCCGAGAACATCGACCAGCGTCGTATGCCGGGCGAGGGCGCGCAACCCGGCACGCTGGATCGCGGGGCCGTCGGCCATCGGATCGGTGAACGGCGCGCCGAGCTCAATAATGTCGGCGCCATTGTCGCGCAGGGCGCACATGGCGTCGAAACTGGTTTCAAGGTCGGGGTCGCCGCCCATGAGGTAGGCCACGAGAACAGCACGGTGTTCAGCCTTCGCCTTGTCAAAGCGGGCCGTAATTCGGGAAGTGGGCATCAGGAATCCGTGTTTGCGTTGACCCAGGCCGCGTAGGGCGCGGAAGCCTGAGCGCAGGGCAGGGCGACGATCGCCGGCACTTCATAGGGATGCAGTTCGTTGACGAGCGCCTCGATCTGGCTCCAGCGCGATTCCGGCGCCTTCATCCAGAGAACGAACTCAAAGGCATGTTCGACCACGCCTTTCCAGCGATAGGTCGAGGTCACCGGCCCTTCGAGATTGGCACAGGCGGCCAGGCGCTGCTCGACGGCTGCATCGGCAATTTCCTCAGCCACGCGGCGCGACGGGCAGGTAATGCGGATGAGAAGGAGGTCGGTCACATATCCACTCCCAGTGCCTTGGCCACGCTGAAGACATCCTTGTCGCCGCGCCCGCACAGATTCATGATGAGAAGGCCGTCCTTGTCCATGCCGTCGATCACGTCGCCGAGACGGGCAATGGCGTGGGCGGGTTCGAGCGCAGGGATGATGCCCTCAAGCTGGGTACACAACTGGAACGCAACCAGCGCCTCATCATCCGTACAGGAAAGATACTCAGCCCGGCCCGTATCGCGCAGGAAGGCATGTTCCGGCCCGATGCCCGGATAGTCGAGCCCGGCGCTGATCGAGTGGGCATCGAGGATCTGCCCGTCATCGGTCTGCAGGAGGTAGGTGCGGTTGCCATGCAGGATGCCCGGGCGGCCGCCATTCAGGGCCGCCGCATGCTCGCCGGTCTCGATGCCGTGACCTGCCGCCTCAACGCCGATCAGCCGCACGGTTTCATCATTGATGAAGGGATGGAACAGGCCAATCGCATTCGAGCCGCCGCCGATGCAGGCCATGACGGCATCCGGCAGGCGGCCTTCGCGCTCAAGGATCTGCTGGCGGGCCTCAATGCCGATAATGCTCTGGAAGTCGCGGACCATTTCCGGATAGGGATGCGGGCCGGCCGCTGTGCCGATGCAGTAGAACGTGTCGTCCACATTCGTCACCCAGTCGCGCAGGGCCTCGTTCATCGCATCCTTCAGCGTGCCCGTGCCGGAGGAAACCGGTACAATCTCGGCGCCGAGCAGGCGCATGCGGAAGACGTTCGGCTTCTGGCGCTCGACATCGGTTTCGCCCATGAAGACCACGCATTTCAGGCCGAACCGGGCGCAGATCGTCGCCGTGGCGACGCCATGCTGGCCAGCGCCGGTCTCGGCGATGATGCGCGTCTTGCCCATGCGCATGGCCAGCAGGACCTGTCCGAGGCAATTATTGATCTTGTGCGCGCCGGTATGGTTCAGCTCATCGCGCTTGAAATAGATTTTCGCGCCGCCGAAATGCTGCGTCATGCGCTCGGCGAAATAGAGCGGCGAGGGGCGGCCGACATAATGGGCCCACATGTCGTCCATCTGCGCCTTGAAAGCAGGGTCCAGCTTCGCCGCCCGGTATTCCTTTTCCAGGTCCAGGATCAGCGGCATCAGCGTTTCGGCGACATAGCGTCCACCGAATTCGCCGAAGCGGCCATTCGCATCCGGCCATTGTTCCCAGGAATTACGCAAGTCCATCATCATGCCTCTTTGGCGGCGCGGAGAAAGGCCCGTACCAGCTCCCTGTCCTTTAGCCCCCGTACCCGCTCGACGCCAGAGGCGACATCCACCGCGGGCGCACCTGTCGCGGCAATCGCGGCGGCAACATTGTCCGGGGTCAGCCCCCCGGCGAGCATCCAGGGCCGTGGCGGCTGCCAGCCGTCAAGGATCGTCCAGTCAAAAACCTGGCCATGCCCGCCGGCGCGTGTGGCGCCCTCAGGGGGTTTGGCGTCAATGAGCAACAGGTCTGCAGCTGTATATTCCCCGGCGGAGTCAAGATCGGGCCGGGCCGAAACGCCGAGCACTTTCCAGACTTCCACCCCCGTGCGTTTCCTGATCGCGGCGACGCGTTCCGGCGTCTCGGCGCCGTGTAGCTGAAGAACCGGGAAACCGACAGCCACGACTGCATCGACCTCGGCATCGTCGGCATCGACGAGCAGCGCCACTGGCCGCGCCCTGCCGACCTGCATGAGCAGGCTTGCGGCGGCCTCCCGCGTCACGCGCCGGGGACTGCCGGGCGCGAAGTTGAAGCCGATCCAGTCCGCGCCCTCGCTGGCCGCAAAGCGCACGAGGTCCGGATCGGTCAGGCCGCATATTTTCACACGTGTCATGCCATGCCCGTTACGCCAGCTTTTGCCATATGGTCAATTGCGGTGCGGAATGCCGCCAGGGCCAATCCATATTGCGATGGAAGGCCGAACGCGAATTTCAGGCAGCCTTCCTGCCGATGAAGCCAGTCTCGGGTTCAATCGCCCGCAATGCCGAAACGCCCTAAAGTTCTGACGTGAAGGTTCTGTCCGAGCCTTCAGTCCTGAAAGCACATTCCAAGCCTGACATCCCGGGCACGAAAGCCGGTGCGCTGAGACTTGCTTCAGCGCCCTCTGCTGCGCCGGCATGCATCAGATCCGAGGCTTGTGGTTCGAAATTGAATTTCGGCATGCCTCATCCACCAGGTTAAGGCGCGGTAATAAACTGTGCCGCTTTTGCCACAACAGGCCGGGCAGCACAGATGGCAGGGAACGCGGGCCACGGGGCGCCCGTTAGCGCACCATGTCCCGAGCGGTTCGGGATGCACGAACAAAGGATTCCTCCCATGAAAAAGCTTCTGATCATCTCCTCGTCAGCTGCCGCAATTGCCCTTGGCATGGCGGCGCCAGCCGTTGCCCAGACCTATGGTAATGAAGACACCGGCTTCTACGCCCAGGGCGGCTATACTTACCTCGACATCGAGCCTGACGGCGCCGATTCCGGTGTCGACTCGAATGCCATCACGGGCCGTGTCGGTTACCAGTTCACACCCATGTTCTCACTCGAAGCCGATCTGTCGACCGGTATTGATGATGGCGAGTTTGACTTCAATGTCGACGAGGATGAATTCAATCTCGACGACAATGACGACACCGACCTCGACGATGTCATCGCTGCATCAGGCGATCTTGGCCTGAACTATCTCGTTGGCCTCTATGGCCGCGCCAGCGTTCCGCTGACCGATCGTCTCGATGTCTCGGCCCGGGCTGGCTATGCCTATATCGATGTTGACGCATCGGTCATTACGCCAGGCGGCACGACGCTCGGCGTGATTGAGGATTCAGCGGATGGTCCGGCCATTGGTGCAGGTCTTTCCTACGATTTGACCGACAGCTGGCAGCTGCGCGGTGACTACACGTATTACAGCTTCGAAGACACCGACACCAACGCGGCAACCATTGCGGTTGGCTACACGTTCTAAGCCTGCCGGACAGCCTGAATTGATGACGCCGGTCCTCGCAAGAGGGCCGGCGTTTTCGTCAGTGCGGACTGGCGCGCACACAGCCCGCACGGTGGAAATGCCCATGCCGCATTCCCATGTGAGATTCACGCACAATCCGAAAGTGACATGACATGGCCAATGGCTGGGCGCGGGACGGCGCCGTTCAGGACCAGATCGACGACAGTATCAATGACGCGGTCCGCACGGCCCGCGCCAGCATGCCTGCCGGCGAAAGCCCGGCGCATTGTGACGCGTGCGGGGAACCGATCCCCGAGGCCCGGCGCAAGGCGCTTCCCGGCGTGCGAACCTGCGTGACCTGCCAGTCAGCGCGCGACAGGACCCGCGTTCATTCCGGCATAAACCGGCGCGCCAGCAAGGACAGCCAGCTGCGCTAGACAGAATGCCTGGCCGGAACGGACACAGGCCGGGCTGGCGGTGAGACAGGGATTCGAACCCTGGAGACTATTGCTAGCCTACACACTTTCCAGGCGTGCGCCTTCGACCACTCGGCCACCTCACCATCGCCTGAGCGAAGCACAGGGCCATAGCGGAACGCATGGCCGCTCGCAAGACCGTGATTGCCGTTCGCCCCGCCCGGCCCCATATTCCCGTCAGCAAAGGAGACCGCACCATGTTGTTCTCGCACAAACCCGCCACGATACCTGATGCCGCCAGCGCCCTGCCGGGCCGCAGCGCCGCCATCCCGACTGCCGCCGAACATTTCGTCTTCCACCGCCCGCTTCAGGGCGATGTGCCCGCAGGATTCGAGGTTGCCATTTTCGGCCTCGGCTGTTTCTGGGGCGCTGAACGCAAGTTCTGGCAGCAGGATGGCGTCTGGATGACCGCGGCAGGCTATGCTGGCGGCCCCACCCCGAACCCGACCTATGACGAAGTGTGCAGCGGCCGCACCGGCCATACCGAAGTCGTGCGCGTCGTGTTTGACCCGGCCAGGGTCAGCTATGGCGATCTGGTCAAACTGTTCCTGGAAAGCCACGACCCGACACAGGGCATGCGTCAGGGCAATGATGTCGGCACGCAATACCGCTCTGCCATCTACACGACATCCGACGTGCAGGCCGCGACTGCCCGCGGCATGGCCGCCGCCTATCAGGGCGCGCTCGCCAGGGCTGGCCATGGCGGCACCATCACCACCGAGATCGCGCCACTTGGCCCATTCTACTATGCCGAGGATTACCATCAGCAATACCTCGCCAAGAATCCGGCAGGCTATTGCGGGATTGGCGGAACGGGCGTGTCCTGCCCGATTGGTCTGAACGTCTAGGACCCGAAATTCATCGAGAACCGCTTCCGGGTCTCGATCATGGTCTGCGCCTTGAACATGGCGTCAGAGGCCGTTTGCGCCTTCTGGATCGACGGATCGGCGCGAAGGGCCTCGACGACTTGCGACAGGTGCGAGATCGCTTCCTGGACGAGTTTGAGGTCATACTGCTTCTCGGCGCGTGCCAGCAGGGCCCGGCCAAGGTCCATGCGGGCCTGCGAAACCAGCGCCGAATCCGACGTATTCGTCACCTCGCCCAGATGCGCGCGGCGCATCGCAATGACCCGGTCAAGCGTGCTGAGGTCGCCGGTCTGTTCAGCCACATGCACGCCGGATGCGCAGAAATCGGCTTCCAGCTCGCTGCGAATGACCTGCGACACGGACGCACTGTCATCCAGCATACGGTCAAGGGATTCAGCCAGCAGTTTCATCTTTTCCGGGCGGAAGGCCTGCGGATTGGCGAGCGCAGGCTGCAGCTTCTTGGCCAGCAGATAGGCGGTAATATTCGGCACCTGTCCGTCACGCGCATCGCGGCGCCCCGGCAGGGAAATGGTGAAGGGCCGGGCCTCGTCGGGGCGCAGGCCGCCACCACGCGACAGGCCCTGCAGGACCAGGCCGCTATTGCCCTTGCTGATCCGGCTGGCCCAGACCAGCATGTCGGCATCGGCGGCAGCCAGCCGGCGGCGGGCATGGGCAATGATTTTCTGGTCACTGCCGCCGGAAATCTCGCCGGTCGATGCCAGGCGGAACGGCGCACCGAAATTGAATTCGGCCAGATGGCCGCTCAGCGCCGCACGCAGCCATTTTCCGGTACGGCCCGCGCCAGGCCCGGTCGGCCGCGCCAGCAATATGCGATAGCCCGGCTCCTTGCTGCGCCGGAAGGCCCGCGCGCCGCCGGCATTGCGCAGGCGCGTGATCAGGCTGCGAAGGCCCGACAGGAGCAGGTAAAGGAGACCCAGACACAGCACCAGCGCCATCGCGAACCCGAAAGTCGCGAAATCATGGGCACTGAGCACATGCGTCTCCACCCAGTCTTCTGCCGCCGTGAACCAGCCTGCATCCAGCATGGTAATTGACCTCTTTGGTGCCAAGGCGATACGAGCCTTGCCGGGCGCTGGCAACAGGCAATGGCTGTTATGGCGAGTGATCTGGCGCTAGCATTGGCAAACCGGCAACAGGGGCAGATCACATGACAGGCTTCGTCACCCGGTTCGCGCCGTCACCGACCGGGCACCTGCATCTGGGACATGCGGCATCGGCCTTTCACGTGTGGGATACCGCGCGCGCCACCGGCGGACGCGTTCTTTTGCGGCTTGAGGATATCGACCAGACGCGGTGCCGCCCGGAATACGAGGCCTCCATCCTTGCTGACCTGGTATGGCTTGGTCTTGACTGGTCCGGCCCGGTCCGGCGCCAGTCGGAACACTTTGATGACTATGCCCGCGTCCTCGACGCGCTGCAGGCACGGGGCCTGATCTATCGCTGTTTCAAGACGCGGCGGGAAATCGCTGCGGCCCTTCCCGCCGGTGTGGATCCGGACGATGCGCCCTTCACCGGCAAACCGCTTGCACCACAGGAAGAGACGCGCCGCCTTACGCTCGGCCACGCCTTTGCCTGGCGCCTGTCACTGCGCGCCGCCCGGGAGACGCTGGGCGAAAGCTTCATGTCACTGGAGTTCACCGAAGAGACCCCAAACGGCCCGCGCCCTGTACGCGCCAATCCGGCATCTTTCGGCGATGTGGTGCTGGCCCGCAAGGATACGCCTGCCAGCTATCATCTGGCCTGCTGTCACGACGACGCCCTGCAGGGGATCACGCATGTCATTCGCGGCGAAGACATTCGCGAGATGACCAGCGTACATGTCCTCTTGCAGGCCCTCATGGACTGGCCGGTGCCGGTCTATCGCTTCCATCCGCTGGTCCCCGGGCCTGACGGGAAGAAGCTGTCGAAGCGGGCAGGAGACAAGGGATTGTCTGTCTACAGGCAGGAGGGGATGACACCGGACGATATTCGCGCCATGACGCTCGCCGCATGACATCCTCCCTGAACCCCGTCGTCCCCACCCTCACCCCTCCGCCTGCCCCCATCGAGCGCCACTGGACAGGCCCGCTCATGGTTTTCGGCGGCGGGGTGTGTATCGGCTTTGCGCCGATTGGCCTGCGCCTCGGCCTCGACGATCTCGGCCCACAGGCTATCGCCTTCTGGCGCTATGCGCTCGCCTCGCCCGTCCTGCTCGCGCTTGTCTTTCTGGTAGAACGGCGGGCACCGCGCCGGCCTAACCGCTATGTCCTGCTGGCGGGGACATTCTTCGCGCTGGATATGGCGCTGTGGCACTGGAGCCTGACGCTGACCACGGTGGCAAACGCCACCTTTATCGTGAACCTCGGCAACGTCTCCGTCGGCTTTGTGGCGTGGCTGTTCCTCAGGGAGCGTCCGACCAATGTCTGGTTCGGCGCCATCCTCCTGGCCGTCGTCGGCGCGGCGGCCCTGTCGCTTGGCGGAGAGGTGGGCGGCAAAGGCGACATACGCGGCGACCTGCTGGCCCTGTCGGCGGCGCTGCTTGTTTCCGGCTACATGCTGTCATCGAAACTGGCCCGGCGGACGCTGGGCGGCCTGGAGACCATCTTCTGGCTGACCATTGTGGAAATCTGCATTGCGGGCGTGATTGTCAGCCTGTCGGGTGAAGCCTTCTTCCCGGACGATCTCAACGGATTCCGGGCACCACTCTTCCTTGCACTGGTCGTTCAGGTCATGGGACAGGGCCTGATCATCGGCGGCCTTGGCCGCACGTCGGCAGCCATTGCCGGCGTTGTCGTGGTCGTGCAGCCGGTTGTTGCAGCGGCGATTTCCTGGACACTGTTTGATGAGCCCCTTTCGGCGCTTCAGGCAGGTGGTGCGGCCGCAATCCTGGTGGCGATCTGGCTGTCCCAGCGCGGAAAACCGCTGCCGATAGACTGAAATCGGACCGACTGCATCGAAACTGCCATAAAACTCGGTTATCAGTGAAGCAGATTGAATCACTCGGGAATTTCAAGACATGCGCACATCCATCGCCGCCATCCTCACGGGCCTCGCCCTCGTTACAACCGCCTGTACAACGCCGGTACCGGTCACACCAGACACACCAGACACACTGGACACCGATGCCGCTGAAGCAGTGGTGACGCCGCTGCGTGCGGGCCTGTTGCCGGTTCAGGCGAGCGACGCGTCCTATGTGTCCGCGGCTGCAGCCGTTCAGGCGCGCATCGACCAGCGCGGTGTAAAGCCCGCCAAGAACGTGATCCTTTTCATTGGCGACGGCATGAGCATTCCAACCGTCACCGCCGCCCGCATCTATGCAGGTCAGAAGCGCGGCGTGGACGGCGAATCCTATCAGCTGACCATGGAAACGCTGCCGCACATGGCCCTGTCGAAAACATACAGCCATGATGCACAGGTGTCCGATTCCGCATCGACTGCCGTCGCCATGGTGACCGGCGCAAAGGTCAACTCGCGCACGCTGGGCGTGCTGAAGGATGCAAGCTACGGAAATTGCGCGAGCATTGAAGGCAATGGCGCAGAATCGCTCTTCGTCCTCGCCGAACGCGAAGGTCTGGCGACCGGACTGGTCTCGACGGCCCGCCTGACCCACGCCACGCCGGCATCAACCTTTGCGCATTCACCCAATCGTAACTGGGAAGATGATGCAGCCCTCAAGGGTGGTGATGCCAGCGACTGCCGGGATATTGCACGCCAGCTGATCGAATGGCCTGAAGGCGATGGATTTGAAGTCGCCATGGCCGGTGGACGTGCACCATTCCTGACCGTGGATGAGGCAGACCTTGAAGCCGAAGGCGGTACCGGCAATCGCAAGGATGGCCGTGACCTGACCGCTGAATGGCGCGCGAAATCGCCCAACCACGCCTACATCGCCGACAAGGCCGGTTTCGACGCGATCGACTTTGCTTCGGATGCCCGCGTGCTCGGCCTCTTCGAAATCTCGCACATGCAGTTCGAACTCGACCGCGCAGGCGACACAGCCGGCGAACCTTCTCTGGTCGAACTGACGCAGGCAGCGATCACCCGCCTGTCGCAAGACCCTGACGGCTTTCTCCTCATGGTCGAAGGCGGCCGTATCGACCACGCTCATCACGGCGTAAACGCCGCCCGCGCGCTCGACGAGACTGACATGTTCGACCAGGCCATTGCTGCCGCCCTGGAAATGACCGACAATGAGGACACATTGATCATCGTCACCGCAGACCATTCCCACACGATGACGATTTCCGGCTATCCGGCCCGCGGCAACCCGATTCTCGGCAAGGTGGATACCGGCATGGCGGAAAGCGGCGAACTGAAAGGTCTCGATGGAAAGCCCTACACGACGCTGTCCTATGCCAGCGGACAGACCGCTTGCCGCCTGGTGGACGGCGAGCCGGACTGCACGCGCGAGGACCTGTCTGACATCGACACGACCGAGAAGGATTTCCTCCAGCCATCACTCGTGCCGATGTATTCGGAAACCCATGGTGGCGACGATGTGGCGATCTTCGCCACCGGCCCCGGATCTGAACTCATCTCCGGCGTGATGGAGCAAAACGAGATCTTCCACGTCATGGGCCGCGCCAGCGGACTTGTTGCGGCGGAATAGTCGGCCACGCAGGGCTCAGGAGGTGCGCAGCACACCGGAGCCGAGGACGGGGATGACATAGGCAATAGCGAGCGCCGTGTTGGACACGGCGTTCGCCGCAAACCCGGTCGTGACCGATATCAAACCGTCGACCACATACCAGATGGCCAGAGCCAGCGTTAGCGCGCGCCATCCTGAAGGCCCTGCGGCGGAAATGGCCGGCAGCAGGAAGACAATGGTCAGACCCCAGCCCATGGTGACCGCGCCCATCAGCCCGACAGCAAAGCGCATGGCCCGGTCTTCGAGGATGGTGCCGCCATCGGGCAAGTTGCCAAAGAGGACCAGCACGTCGCGAACAAGTCCGTCCACGCCCGGAAATGCCCCTGTCATCAGCAGGGCGCCAAAGGCGACAACGCCCCATGCCCACACCGTCATCCAGTTTTTCCAAATCCCAGTCATGCCATTCTCCTTCTCTGTTGATGGCAGAGACTTGCAGGCAGGCGTAGGCACGGCAATTACGTGCCAGGTAATGGACAAGAAACAATCTGCCTGCGACGGTGACTCATGCCCTTGCCTGACGCGCAGCTTCTTGTCGCACGCCCGCCCTTTGCGAGCGCCTTGCGCCGTCACCGCATTTCCCGGCGGTTGAGCCAGCTTGAGCTTTCCCTCGAGTGCAGCATCTCGGCACGTCACCTGTCCTTCCTGGAAACCGGACGGGCGCAGCCGAGCCGGGATATGGTCATGCAGCTCGCGGACGGACTGATGCTGCCACTGGGCACCCGTAACGCATTGCTCCAGGCGGCCGGCTTTTCCGCCGCCTTCCCCGCTTCCCAACTCGATTCAGAGGCCCTGAAGCCTTTCCGCGAAATGCTCTCTGAGATGATCTCACGGCATGCGCCCAATCCGGCCATGCTGTGCGACCGGCACTGGAACATTCTCGACGCGAACCCGGCGGCCGCCGCGCTGCTCTCCGGTCTTGGCGACGGACCAGGACCGCATAACGCCGTCCGCATCCTGACTGACAATCCCGCCGCCTCCGGAACGATCGCCAACCTGCCCGATGTCCTGAGCGAAATGAGCGCCCGCATTCGCCTGGAGGCGATGGAGGCTGGCGACGATGGCGTCCTGCTCGACCACCTCGCCGCCCTTGAATCCGCCTGCGCGCGCCATCCGGTTGAAACGGCCGGCCCGCGCAGCCCGATCGTACCCCTCATCGTGAATTCGCCGCTCGGCCAGCTCCGGTTCCTCTCGACGATTGCCCATTTCGGAACGAGCGAGGACGTGACGATCAGGGACCTGCGTCTTGAGCTTCTGTTTCCGGCAGACGACGCGACCCGTCAGGCCCTTGCGCACTTGGCCTGAACACGCCTCACGCTGCGGCATGTCTGGTCAAAGGGCGGCATCGCGGCAATGCTGCAAAAAAAGAACACAACCGGAGGAAACACCCATGAAAGCTGCCGTCATGCGCGCGCCCAATGCGCCGCTTTCCATTGAAGAGGTCACGATCTCGAAGCCCGGCCCGCGTGAAGTGCTGGTGCGCCTCGGTGCGGTAGGCGTCTGTCACTCCGATGTGCATTTCTGGGACGGCGCCTTTCCGGCAGAGATGCCCGTCATCCTTGGCCATGAAAGCGCCGGCGTGGTCGAACAGGTCGGCTCCATGGTCAGCGCCGTCAAACCCGGCGATCATGTCGTCTCGATCCTTTCGCCCTTCTGCGGCACCTGCGAGTTCTGCCTCACCGGCCACATGTCCGTCTGTCACACGGTGAATGGTGAACAGTTCAAGCGCGCGCCCACCGAGGCGCCGCGCCTGTCCATCGGCAAGGAAAAGGTCAACCAGTTCCTCAATCTCTCTTCCTTCGCCGAACAGATTCTCGTGCATGAGAATACACTCTGCGTCATAGACAAGGACATGCCGATGGACCGCGCCTGCCTGATCGGCTGCGGCGTGATCACCGGTGTCAGCTCGGTTTTCCATGCCGCCAAGGTCGAGCCGGGCTCGACCGTGGCCGTGCTCGGCTGCGGCGGTGTGGGCCTGTCCACCATCAATGGTGCCGCGATAGCCGGGGCATCGCGGATTATCGCGGTGGACCTGTCGGACGAAAAACTCGCCATGGCGAAGAAATTCGGCGCAACCGACTTCGTGAACCCCAGGAACGGCGATCCGGTCGAGCAGGTGAAGGAACTGACCAGGGGCGGCGTCCACTATGCCTTCGAGTGCGTCGGCCTGAAGCAGACCGCCGAACAGGGCTATATGATGATGCGCCCGCGCGGCGTGATGACGGTGATCGGCATGATCCCGCCCGGCGTGAACATCGAGATCCCCGGCATCGAACTGCTGGTCACGGAAAAGCGCCTGCAGGGCGCCGTCATGGGCTCCAACCGGTTCCGGGTCGACTTCCCGCGCCTGGTCACGCTCTACAAGCAGGGCCGCCTGCATCTGGACGACCTTGTGTCAGACCGGATCGGCCTTGATGGCCTGACCGGCGCGCTGCAGAACCTGAAAGACAACAAGGGCTCGGTGGCCCGTCAGGTCGTCATGTTCGATTCGTAGGCGGGTGGCCTGCCGAACAGGCTCAGGCGATTGCAAATCGTGTGGAACCAACCGGACACAGGCGCATTTGCCAATACATGACCAAGCCGCCCCAGATACTTATCGTCGAAGATGAAATCCTCATTGCCATGGATCTGGAAGACATGGTCGCCGAAATGGGCGGTACGGCGATTGCGTCGGCCTACAACATCCAGACTGCGATCAGGCTCGCAGAATCAATCGAGGCCGACGCCGCGATCCTTGATGTCGATGTCGCAGGCCAGCTGGTGTTTCCCGTCGCCGACATATTGGCGGCGCGTGGCATTCCCTTCCTGTTCAATACCGGCCACTCGGCCGAGGACGTTTTGCGCGCCCGCTACCAGTCTGCACCGATCTGCCGCAAGCCAACCCTGCCGCGCCAGCTGAAAATGGCGCTGCAGCAATTGCTGCATTCTCAGAGGGATCCGTCCGGCGCTGGCGGCGCCCTGCCGGCCTAATCGCGCAACAGCTCGTTCACGCCGGTCTTTGAGCGGGTTTGGGCGTCCACGGTTTTCACGATCACGGCGCAGGCGAGGCTTGGCCCGCCATTCTTGTCGGGCAGCGTGCCCGGCACGATCACCGAATAGGGCGGCACCCTGCCATAGCTGATCTCGCCGGTCTGGCGGTTCACGATCTTGGTGGACTGGGTGATGAATACGCCCATCGCGATGACTGAGCCTTCACCCACAACCACACCCTCGACCACTTCGGACCGCGCGCCAATGAAGCAATTGTCCTCGATAATCGTCGGATTGGCCTGCAGCGGCTCCAGAACGCCGCCAATGCCGGTGCCTGCCGAGATATGGCAATTGGCGCCAACCTGCGCGCAGGAGCCGACAGAGGCCCATGTATCGATCATCGTGCCTTCGCCGACATGGGCGCCAATGTTGACATAGGAAGGCATCAGTACGGCATTCCTGGCGATGAAGGCGCCCCGGCGCACGGCCGCAGGCGGCACAGCGCGAAAACCGGCCTCACGGAAATCCGCCTCGCCCCAGCCCTCGAACTTCGACGGCACCTTGTCCCACCAGTTGCCGCCGCCCGGCACACCATTGATCACGCCATTGGCGTTCAGGCGGAAAGACAGGAGCACGGCCTTTTTCAGCCATTGGTGCACAGTCCAGCTGCCGTCCGCCTCCCGGCTGGCAACGCGCGCCTCGCCCTTGTCCAGCAGCTCGATCGCCGCATCGACGATTTCGCGGACTTCGCCCATCGTGTCTGTGGACAGCGTGTCGCGACGCTCCCAGGCAGTGTCGATTACATCGGCAAGGGCATCGGTCATTCGGGCGGTCTCCGGTCGGCAGCAGGTTAGAGTGTTTCGAGTGCCGCTTCGAGGAAGGCGGCAAGGTCGCCTGTCACATAGTCGATGTGATCCTGCCCGTCATCCCCAAGAACGTCCGCCAGGCTGGCCGGGCGCGCCTCGATCGGCTCATGGCTCCAGTCCTTCTCGGAATGCACCAGAACCGTGGTGAAACCGATATCCTTGGCAGGGGCCAGGTTGCGCGCGAGATCCTCGAAAAAGATCGACTCATACGGGTCGACATCGTGCAGTGTCCTGAACGCTTCATACGAGGCAGGCCTGGGCTTGGGCGCATAGGCCGCGTCCTCGATTCCGAAACTGCCATGGAAGACATGGCCCAGCCCCATCTTCTCGGTCACGCGCTCTGCATGCCGCCGTGATCCGTTTGTATAGACGAACTTGCGACCCGGCAGGATTTCCAGCGCCGCCCGCAAAATGGGAAGGTCCGGCAGGGGAGATAGGTCTATTTCGTGGACGTAGTGAAGGAAATCGGCTGGGTCTATGCCATGAATTGTCATCAGGCCGGACAGGGTCGTGCCATGCTCTGCATAGTATTTTTTCTGGATCTTGCGCGCCTCATCGCGCGGCAATTGCAGCAGGCCCGACACGAAGTCCGTCATCCGCGTGTCGATTTCGGCAAACAGGTCGCATTCGGCCGGATACAGCGTGTTGTCGAGATCGAATACCCAGTTCCGGACATGGCCGAAACTGCCGAATGGCGCCAGGTGAACGCCGGCATGCCTATCGCTCATTCGTGCTGGCCTTTGCGAAATCCCGCTCGAAGAATTCGAACACGAGCTTGCGGTCAACCGGCGCAGGCGTCGCGGCAAACAGGGCCGTGCGATAGGCTGATGCCTCGCAGTCATCGCGCCCGACAATCGCGAATTTTGACCGCCCGACGCAGAAGGCGTCAGATGCCTTGGCCAGGGTGCGCAGCTTGTCGCCATCCTCCATCTCGCCATAGACGAAGTGTTCGGCCCCGCTCAATGGCCGGTCGATCACCCGGGAACAACCGCCCGCCTCCAGCATCCACCAGCCACGGCTTTCCCAGCCCTCCGAGCCGCGTCGCGCAATCGCGCTCCAGATCCGGTTCTTGGTGCGATTGCACACGGTGAAACCCACGGCCCGCCCGCGCTCCTTGGCCACTTGCTCAAGAAAGTCGATCAGGTCAGGTTCGGACGTCGTGGCCGGCAGGCCGTTATCCTTCAGGAATGCATTGATCGCAGTGCGCGTCTTGTGACCGATATTGCCGTCAATCACGTTCGACACGACACCCGCCTCTTCCAGCAGGCGCTGGATACCGGCCGCGCGGGCCTTGTCCGCAGTGTAATTGTCGATCTCGGTGAACGGGGTCATCCAGCGGGTGCGCCGGGTAATCTCGACGGCGCGGAACCCGCGCGATTCAAGGCCCATGGCTGCGCATTCCGGCGGGCTTTCCAGCGAGAAACTGCCCGTCGGATCCACACACAGATCGGTATTGCCGCCCCATTCGCGCACGCCGCCACGATGGGCCGTCGATGTGCGGGCATAGACAAAGTGGAATTTCGGCTCGAGCGGACCGGGCAAGGCGAGCTTGCAGCTGCCGGGCTGGAGCTTGATCCAGCCCTCGACCGTCATGCCATTCCCTTCCGGGCGGCCAATCGCGGCCTCGATGATATAGCTTGTGCGATTGCACAGCGACCAGCCATCGGCCCCCTCCTGCGCCTGCGCCGCGTGGCCGAATGCCAGGAAGGCGCCAAGGACGCCGAGGATCTTAAGAAACGAGCGTACCTGCGCCATGTTCTGTGAATAGCTCCATGAGGAGAGCGTGCGGCGCACGCCCATCAAGTATCACAGCCGCCCCGACTCCATGATTTACGGAATGTGCGGCAGTTTCAAGCTTGGGAATCATGCCACCTGCAGCTGTGCCGTCCGCAATCAGCTCCGGAATGCGCGAAACGGCAATCTCGCGCATGAGGTTCCTGTCCTTGTCGAGCACGCCGGCAACGTCTGTCAGCAGCAGCAGGCGGCTTGCGCCAAGCGCCGCAGCCAGCGCGCCAGCCGCCGTATCGGCATTGATATTGTAGCGCGCGCCATCACGGCCAACGCCGACCGGCGCCACGACCGGGATCAGCTGTGCGTCATTGCGCAAAATCGCGTTCAGCACGGTCGTATCAATCGTGCTTGGCTCACCGACGAAGCCAAGGTCCAGCACCTGTTCGATATGGCTGTCGGGATCCTTGGTCGTCTTCGTGGCCTTTTCCGCCCGGATCAGGTTGCCGTCCGAGCCGGACAGGCCAACCGCCTTGCCGCCGGCCTGGTTGATCGCCCGCACGATGGATTTGTTGATCGGGCCGGACAGGACCATCTCGACGACTTCCATCGTCTCCTCGTCGGTCACGCGCAGGCCGCCCTTGAACTCTGACACGATGCCCAGCTTTTCCAGCAGCTTCCCGATCTGCGGGCCGCCGCCATGCACGATGACGGGATGGATGCCCAGCGCCTTCAGCAGGACCACATCGCGCGCAAATCCGGCCGACAGGGCCGGGTCCACCATGGCATGCCCGCCATATTTCACGACGATTGTCTGCCCGGCATAGCGCTGGATATAGGGCAGGGCCTCCGACAGGGTCTTTGCCGTGAATTGGGCTTGTGCAACGGGATCAGTCATCGGAACGGGCGCCATCCTTCGCATTCAGTGCCTATGGGCCAGCCTCATAAGGTGCTTTTCAGCCCGGCGAAACCCTTCCATTCGGCACGCGACAGATTGGCGGCAAGCCGTTAGGCTGGCCGGAAAAGCAAAACAGACACTGGGGGAAGACATGTTAAAACGCATCCTGACGGGCGCTGGCGCGCTCTTGCTTGTCCTGCTGGTCGTGGCCGGGACCATCCTGTGGGATCCGCTGCCTGCCAATCCTCCTGCCAGCGAACTGGCCGCCGCAGCTGCAGACTATGACGCTGAAGTGATCCGCGACGAATACGGCGTGCCGCATGTGCATGGCGCCCGCGACGCCGACGCCGCTTTCGGTCTGGCCTATGCGCATGCCGAAGATGATTTCGAGACCATCCAGGAGACTGTTGCGGCCGGCCGGGGCATCATGGCGGACTATCGCGGAAGGGATGCCGCGCCGCTCGACTATATCGTCGCCCTGCTCGGCGTGTGGGACACGGTGGACGCGCGTTACGAGACAGACGTGCCGGACGATGTGAAGGCCCTGGCCGATGCCTATGCCGCCGGACTGAACCTTTACGCCGCTGAGCACCCAAAGGCGACCTGGCGCGGCCTTGCACCCTTTACGAGCCGGGATGTGGTGGCCGGATTCGTGTTCAAGACGCCCTTCTTCTATGGTCTTGACGCAACCTTTCTTGAGCTGTTCGGCAAGGATTACACGCAGACCATCGCGCTCGATCCGGCCGACGGACGCAAGGCCTTCCTGATCGGCCCGAGGACCATGGCAGAGCGCGGCTCGAACGCGATTGCCGTCTCCGCCCGCCGCGCCGGGGATGACGTCACCCGCCTCGTCATCAACTCCCACCAGCCCCTGACAGGCCCTGTCGCCTGGTACGAGGCGCAGATCTCGTCCGATGAGGGCCTCGACATTACCGGCGGCCTGTTCCCCGGCACGCCGGTGATCCTTCACGGATTCAACCGGAATCTCGGCTGGGCCAATACAGTCAGCGCGCAGGACCTTGTTGACACCTATGTCCTGACGGTGAACCCGGACAATGCCAGCCAGTACAAGCTGGACGGCGCGTGGGTCGATTTCGACGAGACCGAGGCCACGCTGAACATCAGGCTGGCCGGGCCGTTTGCGCTGAAGGTCAGGCGCAAGGTCCTGCGCTCGGCCCATGGCCCGGTGATCAAGGCGGCCCACGGCACCTATGCGGTACGGTTTGCCGGCATGGGCGAGATCCGCCAGCTGGAACAGTATTACCGCCTGAACAAGGCTGAAGACATGGACGGTTTCATGACCGCCATGTCGCTGAACGCCCTGCCCAGCATCAATTACGTCTATGCCGACAGGGACGCGAATGTCGCCTTCATCCACAATGGGCAATATCCCGCCCGCCATGATTCCTGGGACTGGTCCGGCGACCTTCCGGGCGACCGGTCGGACCTGATCTGGCAGGGCTACCGTCCCTGGACCGATGTTCCGAAACTGGTCAATCCTGTCTCCGGCCTTGTCTACAACTCCAACAATACGCCTTACAGTGCCACTGACGGCCCGGACAATCTGCGATCGGAAGACTTTCCCCAGTCCATGGGCCTTCAGACCAACGAAACCAACCGCTCGCTGCGCATGATCGAACTGACCGACGGCACGTCCCCGATCAACGAGCCGGACCTTCTCGCACTGAAGTTCGACACGTCCTATGCTGAACAATCCGAAGCCGCCAATCTCGTAGCCCGCGTGCTGGCGATTGACTGGAGCCAGGAGCCGGAAATGGCCGAGGCTGCCAAACGCCTCGCCGCGTGGGACATGACCATGGATGCCGACAGCCGATATGCCGCGCTCGGCGGACTGACCGTATTGCGCGAAATCACCGAGAAATACACACACATGCCTGCCCCGGGGCCCGAAACGGCCTTCCGCGAGGCGGTTGAATGGCTGATGGTCCATCATGGCCGGATTGATCCGGAATGGGGCGAGGTCAACCGGCTCGTGCGCGGCCCGGTCAGCCTGCCGATCAGCGGCGGGCCCGACACGCTGCGCGCGGTCTATCCCGCGGGCATGGGCGATGATGGCGAGCTGCACATGACAGCCGGCGACACATGGATCGCCCTCGTCGAATGGGACCGGCAGGGCCACCAGGCGGCCCGCGTCATCAGTCCCTATGGCAGCGCCACGCTCGACAAGGCCTCACCCCACTATGCCGACCAGGCCCCCCTCTTTGCCGCCGAAGAATGGCGCTCCGCCCACCTCACGCGTGAAGATGCGCTGGCAAACGCGACGCGCGCCTATCGTCCGGGAAAAGACTGACCTGCCGGATCAGAACGCAGTCCTGATGGTGAGTCGCGCATTAAGCGGCGCCCCGGGGGAGATGTTATTGTCATTGTGCGCGGCGGCGTAATAATCCTCGTCCAGCAGGTTCTCGACATTCAGTTGCAGCGCCGTGCCATTGCGCAGCGTGTAGAAAATGCCTGCATCCACGCGGGTGAAATCCGGCACGGTGACCGCATTGCTGGCCGAAGCAAACTGCTCGTCCTGATAGGTCACGCCAAGGCCAAGTCCGAGCTGCGACGACACGTCATAGCGGTTCCACACCGAAAACATGTGGGTCGGCACCTGGCTGCGTGCTGAACCGTCCGCCAGCTCGGAATCAAGATAGCTGTAGCCGACATCCACACGCCAGCGATCACTGGCCTGCCCACCGAGCTGGAGTTCAAATCCCTCGGTTTGCGATGTGGTCACAAAGCTGTCTTCCCCGTCTGCCGTGCGCTCGGTCGTATCCCGGTCAAGCCGGAACAGCGCCGCTGTCAGGCTCAGTGAGGGATGAATGTCCCATTTGATCCCGATTTCCTGATTGTCGAATTCCTCCGGCTCAAGCTGCGAATTCGCATCCGTCAGGTCCAGGAACTGATCGCCCGAACGCGGAAGGAAGGATTTGCTGTAGCTGGCATAGGCGGAAACATTCTCCACCGGCTTGTAGATCATGCCAAGCCGCGGCGAGATCTCTTCATCGGTGCGGCTGAACCGGGCAGCATTGCGGATGTCATTCACGTCAATCCCGAACCGGTCGAACCGAACACCGGCGATCAGCTTGAAATACTGGCCAAGGTCAATCTGGTCCTGGGCATAAAAGGACAGGACCTGGACATCGGACTCGCGGTGGCGGACAGGCTGGGAAAACGCAAAATCCGGCAGAGTAAGCGGACGGCTCAGCGCAACAATCGTCTGGTCATCATTGGTGTCGGCAAACACATTGTCATTGCGTGAATTGGCCGATGCCTGGTCGGCATATTCGGCTCCGACCAGCAATGTGTGCGCCAGCCCTCCCATCGTAAATTCCGAAACCAGATTGGTCTGGAAAATAACGTTTTCACGCCCTGTCTTGTCCTGGTAGCCGTCAAGGGTCAGCGCATTCGCTCCCATGTCATAACTGGCGGCATAAATGTTCTGGTACACTTTGTCATAGTCGGCATATTGCAGCGTGGTATTGACCGACAGCGTATCGGAAAAGCGGTGATCCAGGCGGGCCCTGGCAATATTGGCCTGCAGGGTCGTCCTGTTCTGGTCCGCGCTACCAAAGAAGAATGTGTCATAGCCCTCAAGCGGCGCGCCCGATCCGTCTGATGGCACGCCGCGATCGACAACCCGGTCATCATCCACGAATTCATAGGACAGGAGCAGATGGGTATCCGGCGCCAGCTTTGCGGCGAATGTCGGATTGATGGCAAACCGGTCGCCGCCAAACTGGTCGCGGTGATTGTTCAGCGATTCAGCGAACGCATTGACCCGAAAAGCTGAGGTCTCGTTCAGGGCCGTATTATAATCAAGGCTGCCCGACATCTCACCAAACGTATCGGCACTGACAGACAGGCTGGCGCTGTCGCCATCAAAATCGGGGCGCTTGGTCACGCGGTTCACAACGCCGCCGCCACCGCCGCGGCCGAAGATCATGGCGTTCGATCCGCGCAGGATTTCGATCTGGTCAAGATTATACAGGGGGCGGAAATACTGCACATCGTCGCGCAGGCCATCGATAAAGAAGTCTGCCGTCGAATTCTGGCCCCGCAGAGTGATCTGGTCGCGGTGGCCTTCACCCTGCCCGACAGACGCGCCGGGCGTATAGCGCAGGACATCGCCGATATCGGTAAAGGCCTGTTCGGCGATCTGTTCGCGCGTAACCACTGACAGGCTCTGCGGCACATCAATGATCAGCGTCTGTGTTTTGGTGCCACTGAATTTCTCATTGGCAAGATAGGTGCCCAACACGGCAACCGCATCCATCACCCGGGTTTCATCAGCCTCAATGCCGCCATCGTCTGCCAGGGCAGGGGCGGCTGACAGAGCGGACAGAACCAGAGCACTGGCAGCAAAAAAACGCATGAGACAGACAACCTTGCAAGTGAGAATGAGTTACAGTTGCGCTCATGTCATGACTGAGAATTGTTTGCAAGTTTTGCTGAGAATGATTTGCAGAGATGTCGCAGGTCCCGGTCGCGCAGCCCGTTCAGTCTGCATTTGCGGCACGTCATTCCGGACATCGCCGGAAGTACGGCCTCGTGATCCCCGATACCTGAGCCGGTCCATCCCTTCGACATTCACGACGACACGACAAGCGCTCCGTCAGGTGCCGCTGGCGCAGCCGCTAAAGCAGCGCCGCGATCTCGGCGCGCAGTTCGGCAATGCCCCAACCCTTTTCGGACGAGGTGACGAGGACGAGCGGATGGGCTGCGCCATGCTTTTTCAGCCGCGCCTCGATATCGGCCTGCAGCGCATCGACCTCGCCCTTGTTGAGCTTGTCGACCTTGGTCAGCAGCACCTGGTAGGTCACCGCCGAACCGTCCAGCATGGCCATGACCTCTTCATCCGTATCCATCAGGCCGCGGCGCGCATCGACCAGGAGGAAGACGCGGCGCAGGCTCGGGCGGCCGCGCAGATAAGACCGTGTCAGCTTCATCCAGGCTTCGGCCTGCGTCCGGCTGACCTTGGCATAGCCAAAGCCCGGCAGGTCGACGAGATAGAGCTGGTCTTCACCGACCGTGAAATAGTTGAGTTCGCGCGTCCGGCCCGGCTCGGCCGATGAGCGCGCCAGCTTGTTGCGCCCGGTCAGCGCATTGATCAGGCTCGACTTGCCGACATTGGAACGCCCGGCAAAGCACACTTCGGTGCGGTCGGCTGGTGGCAGGCCCTTGAGATCGACCACGCCCATGATGAATTCGACCGGCCCGGCAAACAGGAGGCGCCCGGTTTCGATCTGGTCTTCACTCGGTGCCGGGCGCGTGTCCATCGGTCAGGTCTCCGGCTTGGATTCGCGACCCAGCAGGCGCGAGATCGTCTTGCCAAGTTCCGTATCGACCCCGTTGCGGCGCATGATGAAATATTGCTGCGCAAAGGACAGGATATTGCTCCACACCCAGTACAGGACGAGGCCGGCGGCGAAACCGCCGAACACGAAGGTGAAGACAATCGGCATGGCCTGGATCACCAGTTTCTGCGTCTTGTCGGTCGGCGCCGGGTTCAGGCTCTGCAGCGATGCCATGGTCAGGCCATAGAGCACCGGCAGGATCCCGACACCGATAATGATACCGATCACCGGAACGGCCTTCACGTCGGCCGCCGCCCAGGGCAGCAGGCCGAACAGGTTGCCAATCGCGGTCGGATCCGGCGCAGACAGGTCCCTCAGGAACAGGAAAGGCGTGTGGCGCATTTCCAGCGTCACATAGAGGGTCTTGTAGAGCGCGTAGAAGATCGGGATCGTGAACAGGATGGGGACACAGCCGCCAATCGGGTTGGCGCCTTCCTGCTTGTACAGCTTCATGATTTCCTGCTGCTTTCGCTGCGGGTCAGCCGCAAAGCGCTCGCTGAGCTCCTTCATCGGCTCCTGCAGCTTCTTCATCTTGGCCATCGACTTGTAGCTCTGGTTGAACAGCGGCACGAGCGGCAGCTTGATCAGCACGGTAAAGGCCAGGATCGCCCAGCCGAATGAGTTCAGCTTGCTGGCGAGATATTCGAGAACATAGAAAAATGGCTTGGTCAGGAAGAAGGCCCAGCCCCAGTCGATGGCATCAACCATGCGCGGGATGCCGTCCTCGTTCTGGTAGGCCTGCAGCACTTCAAAGCGCTTGGCGCCGGCAAAGATGCGGTTGCCGACTGTCTCGCTCGCGCCCGGTGCCAGAGTGATGGCTTCGCTTTCGGTGCGCACTTCCAGCGGCCCGCCGGCGGCAATACTCTTCTTGTTGACGATGCCGTTGAACGGGCGGTCCTGCTGCGGTATGAGCGATCCCATCCAGTATTTGTCGGTCAGGCCCCACCAGCCGCCCTCGGTGGAAGGGAATGTGCCTTCGCTGGTTTCGCCGTCAATATTTTTCAGGGCGAGCAGCGGCTTGTATTTCTTCATGCGCAGGTCGCCATCGACCACGCCCATCAGGCCCATATGCGCCAGGCCCCCTTCCCCGGCCGAGCCGGGGTCCGTCACTTCAAGGAAGCCCTTGTAATCGCCATGTCGCTCGACCGAGCCAATCGCCCGGACTGACCGCGCCGTGTCGCCGGTATTGGTCAGCGTGTCTTCGAACGAGAACATGTAATTGGCGTCGACGGAGATCCTGCGGTCAATCGTCAGGCCAGGCGTTTCAAGACGCAGCGTGATCGGCGTCGCTGTTGTCAGCTTGCCCAGTCCCACCTGCACCCAGGGGGAATTGCGACCCGCGACCAGCGAGGATCCGTCAGCCCAGTAGAACGTGGCGAAATAGCCGAACTCGGCATCTTCCGGACGGAACAGCCGCACTTCCTGGGTCTTCTCGACGGTCAGGTAGTGCTTGCGCAGGCTGAGGTCATCCAGGCGGGCGCCCGCAAGGCGGATCGATCCATCGACGGAATCGCCTTCAAACCTGACGCGGCCGGGGCCCGCAATCGCTTCTTCGACTGTCCTGGTCGCAGCAATCGCAGGAACGGTACTGAGCTCGGTCGCGCTCATGCCGTTCTGTTCGTCCGCCTTGATCGCGGCCTGCTGGGCTTCGAAGCGTTTTTGCGCAGGCTCCATGAAGACTTTCTGGTAGCCAAATACAAAGGCAACCATCAAAGCCATCGCGATCAGGAAATTGCGCTGGTCTTGCTTTTCCATCAATTTTTGTCCCGGAGGTTTCTGGGCGCCCACTCGCAGATCGAGGGGGCACGGTCAATTAGCGGCGAGGCTTATCAGCGCGCTTTCCATATCGTCAAGCAAACGCCGCCAGGCAATGTCAGCGGTGGCATCGCGGGCGATGAAGACATAGTCGGTTCCGGGGTGTCCAAGTCGCGGCAATAGCAGCCGGGCCGCTTCGCGGAGGCGGCGCTTGGCCCGGTTGCGCGTGACGGCATTGCCGACTTTTTTTGTCGCCGTGAACCCTTCGCCAATATGCGATCCGGGGGTATCGCCGGCGCGCTGCCTTGCCTGAACCACAAGCGATTTGCGCCGTTCGGCCCTGCCACCGCGCACAAAAAGGAATTGAGGCCGCTTCGCAAGGCGAACGACCTCAATCGGCTTGTCTGTATTGTCTTGCGCCATGGGCAGCTCCCGGCCTTTCAGGCTGGGCGGAGAACCTGTTCGCCTTAAGCGGACAGTTCCTTGCGGCCTTTTGCCCGGCGACGTGCCAGAACCTTGCGGCCATTCTTGGTCGCCATGCGAAGGCGGAAACCATGGGTACGCTTGCGGCGCAGGTTGCTCGGCTGGAATGTACGTTTCATGGGTCTGCTCTAAGGCTGAAATGTCTCGGAAAGAGGGGCCAATACAGGCGACGGGCACCAAGGTCAAGGCGGGGTGACACAGTCGAAGGCATCAGGGACGCATATTTCTGGCCTGTCCCGCCTCGCCGGCAAGCCATTGTCATGGGATACCTTTACATGATGGGGAAGTCTTGTTCATTGTAGTCCAGGGGTGGGCAGCAAGAATCGAAGGATGTTCATGCGTTTCCTCCGCCCGGCCCTGCTATGCCTGCTAGCCGCTGCTACGCCCGCCGCCCTGGCCCAGACCATCGATTATGACCGCCTCGACCAGCGCCTGACGCGCCTCTCGGCCCACGAAGACATTGTCGGCCTGTCCGTCGCAGTCATCGAGAATGGCGAAATCCGCTTTGCCAAAGGCTATGGCGTGACCGAGTTCGGCGGGCCGCCCGTGACCGACGAGACCGTGTTCCGCTGGGCCTCGCTCTCGAAAGGCGTCGCTGCCAGTCAGGTGGCCATCCTTGCCGGGGAAGCCCGGCTGAACCTTTCCGACACGGTATCGAAGTTCAAGACGTCGCTGCGCCTGCCTGGCGGGGGCGAAACGCAGGCGACACTGGAAGATGTGCTGTCCCACCGGCTGGGCATCGTGTCGAATGCCTATGATACGAGCCTGGAAGACGGCCGCGACCCGACCGAAATCCGCAACAGCCTGCGCGGCCTGAAATCCATCTGCGCGATCGGGGAGTGCCATACCTATCAGAATGTCGCATTCGACGCGGTGGCTGAAGTGGTCGAACAGGTGACCAACAGCAAATATGCCGACGCCGTGGATGCGTCGCTGTTCAAGCCGCTCGGCATGGTCACGGCCAGCATTGACAGGGCAGGCCTCGAAGCATCGCAATCCTGGGCACGGCCCCATGCCAAGCGCGCGAGGGATGCCGGTCCGCCCAAAGCCAAAATCGTCAATGACGACTATTATCGCGTGCCCGCAGCCGGCGGCGTGAACGGATCAATTCGTGATCTTGCGCTCTATGCCCGCGCACAAATGGGTCTGGTTCCGGACGTCCTGAGCGAGACCGCCCTGGAAATGATGCAAACGCCGCGGATCTACACGCGCCGCGAACAATCCGGCCTGAGCCGCCGCTACAGGGGCCACATGCGCGACGCGCGCTATGCCCTTGGCTGGCGGGTGTACAAATATGGCGACGCCGGCACGCGCGTGATCGGTCACCGCGGCGCCGTCGAAGGCTACAGATCGCTGATCCTGTTCGATCCGGAACGCGACACCGGCGTCGTGGCGCTGTGGAATTCCAGTTCGCGCCTGCCGGTGGGTATCGGGTTCGAGGTCATGGACATGGCCTATAATCTGCCGGCCCAAGACTGGATGGAAATCGACGCGGAATCGGCTGGCGGCGCGAAATAGCGCCCCCGGCGCGTCACGCGCCGCCTTCAGGCAGCATCTGTTCCAGCCACCATTGATTATATTGCCAGATCGCCTTCTCGAGCGGTGACAAACGGCCCTGAGCGGTCATCGGGGCGTTGAGGCCTTTCCAGACGGTGTCATTGGCGCCGATATCTTCCAGGTGGATGGCTGTGACCATCTGGCTGATTTCTTCAGCGATGAGATCAAAGCCTTCGAACGCCGTGTCGTCCGCCGGAACACAAATGTGAATCCTGAGCGTCAGCCTGTCTGCCGCTTCGGGAAACAGCTGGTACCAGGTCAGCACGCTGCCCTGGATGCCGAGCAGGAAATGCGGGTAAAGAACGCTGGCGAACAGGTCGCGCGCCTGCCAGTCCTCCAGTCCCTCGACCGGCGGCAAGCCGGGCGGCATATCGGAATGGGCCGCGGGCATGTGAAGAATGGACCAGGGGCCGTCATTGTCCGGTATGCGGGAATCGCGTGCATGATAGGCCGGTTCGAAAGTGTCCGGATGAACCGCGACATGGTGGTAGGCCTCCATGAAATTCTCGACCAGGACCTTCCAGTTCCACTGGCTGTCGAATTCAAGCGTGCGGACAACGGCCATTTCATTGAGCCTGAACGCCTCGAAATAGGCCGCGAACGTCGTGACTTGCGGCGCGAAGGGCGCGGCATTCGCATCGAAATTCGCCAGGATGAACCCCTGCCAGATTTCCATGCGAACCTGCGGCAGCCGGCACGCCGGTTCTGCAAAGGCCTCTGCGCCATCCATCAGCGGGGCCCGGATGAGCTGGCCTGACGTGTCATAGCTCCAGGCATGATAGGGACAGGTGAACAGTTTGCGGTTGCCAGAACCCTCTGCGACCTGCGCAGCACGGTGGAGGCAGGTACGCGACATGACCCGGATCTGGCCATCATGGCCGTGCACGATCATGATCGGCTGGCCCAGCAGGTCCATCGACAGATAATCCCCGCGCCTGGCGACCTGGTCGACGCGGGCGAGCGGCAGCCAGCTCTTGCGGAATATCGCTTCGGTCTCCCGGGCAAAGATGTCGTCGCGTGTATAGGCTGCGGGCGGCAGGGTGCTGGCCGTGGCCAGGGGCTGTCTCACCCGTGCGATCTCTTCGGCGTCCAGGCCGGGCAACTGATGTGTCATGATGATCCTCCCGCCTCAAACGTGACACATGCGTCAACTTTTGTCGACAAGGCTGAGGGGCACAGGAACGGCCACAGCCGCCCTCCCGATCACGCGTGTTTGATCGCGCGCGGCAGAAGCGTTACGGGCGCTGTCACCGCGGATGGATTATGTCTCGGCCACAGTCCGAGGACCTTTCGCCATGCAACTCTCCCGAGCCCTGCTCGCCGCCGCCCTGATGACCCTGCCGCTTGCCCTGCCGGCCGAGGCCCGGAATATCACGGCCAGCACAAGCGAGGACACCGATATGGCCAGGGCCCAGCACACCGAATGGACACGCCTGCTGGAGAAATACGTCCACGCCTCCGATGATGGCGTGAACCGGGTCGACTATGGCGCACTCAAATCCAATCCGGCCGACATGGCCGCCCTTGACGCCTACATTGCCGGATTTGCCGGCATGGACCTGTCCGGATCGGACAATGCTGCCTTCGCGGCGTGGGCAAACCTCTACAATGCCGTCACCGTCCGATACATTGCTCAGAAATACCCCATTGACTCAATCAGGGACGGACACATCTTCGGCGGGCCCTGGAAAAGGATCATCGTGACCGCAGGCGGGCGTGATGTGTCGCTCGATGATATCGAGCACAGGATCCTGCGGCCCACATTCAATGATCCGCGCGTGCATTACGCAATCAATTGTGCCGCGTTCAGCTGCCCGAACCTCATGCACAAGGCCTGGGAACCAGCGACGCTGGACAGGGATATTGACGCTGCCGCCCGTGCCTATGTCAACAATCCCCGCGGCGTAACCGTCACAGACCGCGGACTTGTCGTCTCCTCCATCTATGACTGGTTTCTCGCTGATTTCGGCGGTTCGAAACAATCCGTCATCGACCATTTGCTGAAATATGCCGATACTGGCCTTGCCTCGCAGATACGCGCCAAACCGAAGATCCGCTCCCACGATTATGACTGGTCACTCAATGACACCCAATAATACGCCCGCCCCCAAGCCAACCCCGCTCGCAATCCGACTCTGGCCGCTCTACGTGATCGGCGCCGGGCTTCTCGCGTCCTGGGCGTTCGGCCTGTTCGACTATTTCTCTCTTGAAACCCTGCGCACACAGCAGGATGCCCTGCGCGGCTTTGTCAGTGAACACCTGGTCCTGGCTGTAGGCGCCTATGTGCTGATCTATGCCGCCGCGACACTGTTCATGATCCCCGGCGCGCTCTGGATCACGATTGCAGGCGGCTTCCTGTTCGGACTGTATGGTGGCACACCTGCCACCGTGGCTGGCGCAACGCTGGGCGCAAGCCTGCTGTTCTTCGCGGCCCGCACATCAGTCGGCGCCGCCTTGCGCGAGCGGGCAGGGCCTTTTGTCAAGAAGATGGAGCGCGGCTTTCAGGAAGATGCGCTGTCCTACATGTTCGCCCTGCGCTTCCTGCCCATTGTGCCCTTCCCGGTTGCCAATATCGCGCCCGCCGTCCTCGGCGCGAAATACCGCGACTATGCCATCACCACCGCGCTCGGCATCATTCCCGGCGTCATCGCCTATACATGGATCGGGGCCGGCCTCGGCGCGACCTTCGCCGCCGGCGAGGACCCGAACATTGCGAACATCGCCAGGAACCTGGTGCCCGCTTTCGCCGCACTCGGCGTGGTGTCGCTGATCCCGGTCGCCTACAAGAAACTCTTCTCAAAAAAAGCTGCCAAGCTGGAAAGCGCAAGCTGATGCACGACACGAATCTCCCGGTCACGGATTACAAGGCAGACCTGGTTGTCATCGGCGCAGGATCCGGCGGCCTCTCCGCAGCGGCAGGCGCGGCCATGTTCGGCCTGAAGGTTGTCCTCTACGAAAAGCATGAAATGGGCGGTGACTGCCTCAACTATGGCTGCGTACCGTCCAAGGCCCTGCTCAGCGCAGCAAAGGCGGCCCAGTCTGCGCGAGACGCAGCCAGGTATGGCATCGCCGTCTCGGCGCCCACGACCGACTGGAACGCCGTGAAGGCGCATGTCCGCAAAGCCATTGAGACAATTGCCCCGGTCGACAGCCAGGAACGGTTTGAAGGCCTTGGTGTGACGGTTATCCGCGAGGCGGCGCGCTTCGCCGACCCGGACACGATCAGGTCCGCGACAAGTCGCACCCGTGCCCGGCGCATTGTCGTCGCCACAGGCTCGACCGCCTTCATCCCGCCCATCGAGGGTCTGGCGGAGGCGCCCTACCTGACCAATGAAACCATTTTCTCGATGCCGGATTTCCCGGAGCATCTGGTCATTCTCGGCGGCGGCCCCATCGGTATGGAAATGGCGCAGGCCTTTACCCGGCTTGGCGCGAAAACGACCGTGATTGAAATGGGCCGGGCGCTTGGCAAGTCAGATCCGGCCCATGCGGCCGTTGCAATCGGCGCCCTGCGCAAGGAAGGCGTCACCATCCTTGAAGGCCACAAGGCCGTGCGCGTGTCCACGGACGCCAAGCGGATCCAGGTCCACACTGAGCATGATGGCACATCGCCCGTGGTCGAAGGCAGTCACCTTCTGGTCGCCGTCGGCCGGCGCACCATGCTGGACGGGTTGAGCCTGGAGGCCGGAAAGGTCGATCATGACCGCAAGGGCGTCATTGTCGGCGACAATCTCCGCTCACGCAGCAATCCACGTGTCTGGGCACTGGGGGATGCGGCCGGGCGCGAACAGTTCACGCATATTGCCGGCTGGCACGCCTCCGTCTTCGCCCGCCGCGCCTTCTTCAAGCAGGGCACAAAGGCCGACAGCCTGCCCATCCCGTCGGTGACCTACACATCTCCGGAAGTCGCCCAGATCGGCATGACCGAAGCTGAAGCGCGCGAAAAGCATGGTGACGACATCGCCACTTCCTCATTCGCCTTCCACGAGAATGACCGGGCCATTGCCGAGGACAAGACTCTCGGCGAAGCCAAGCTGGTCATCCGCAAGGGCTCTCTTGTGGGCGCCTCGATTGTTGGCGAGGGCGCCGGTGAGATCCTGCAGGTCATCGGCGTGGCCATGTCGAACGGTCTGAAGGTGAAAGACCTCACCAATTTCATCTCACCCTATCCGACCCGCTCTGAAGTGGTGAAGCGGGCGGCATCCGCACACTTCACGGATACGCTGTTCAGCCCCTCTGCGAAGCGTCTTGTCGGCTTGCTCCAACGCATCCCGTAAGCTAGTTCACGCTGGGTGAACGACGACATCCGGACCGCCCCTTCACGCGACTTGCCCGCACCATCGTCCTCGCGCTGGTACGAAAGCCTGTCATTTCGCCTGTTTGTCCTGACTCTGGCGTCGATCCTGCTGGTTGAAGCGCTGATTTTCCTGCCCAGCGCCTCGGGCTTCCGCAATGCCTGGCTCCAGGAACGTGTCCAGGCCGCCCGTACCGCCGCCCTCGCCCTCGACGCCGCCCCGTCGCGCAACGTGTCCGACGAACTGTCAGACGATCTGCTGAGGAGCGCAGAAGTTCTGGCGGTGACGGAAATTGAGGACGACATGCGCTTCCAGCTCCTGTCAGCGCAGCAACCCATCACGGGCAATATGTACGGGCTCGACCTGCGGGAATCGACCATGGTCAGCCGGTCGTTTTCCGCGATGGGCGCCTTCTTCGCGCCGGATGACCGTGTTCTCGTCATTCTCGCGGATGGCTCTGCGCCTGGCCGGGTGATCGAAATTGTCGTGCCGCAGGCGCCTTTGAAGGCAGACATATCAGCCTATGCACGCCGCATTGCAGCACTGTCGCTCCTGATTGCCTTTGTCGCCGCCGGCATCATCTATGTCATGCTTCACTTGCTGGTCGTACGCCCGATGCGCCGCGTAACACTCAGCGCCGAACAGTTCCGCAATGATCCCGGCGCCTGGACCCGGCGCCTGACACCCACGCGCCGGCGCGACGAGATCGGCCGGGCCCAGAATGCCCTGGCCGAAATGGAAGAAACCGTCGCGTCCAGTTTCCGCAACCGGGCCCACCTTGCTGAGCTTGGTTCGGCTGTCGCCAAGATCAACCATGACCTGCGCAACTCGCTCGCATCGGCGCAGCTCGTCTCTGACGTGCTCGCGCGATCGGAGGACCCGCGAGTACAGAAAGCGGCCCCGCGCCTTGAACGTGCGCTCGAGCGCGCGATCAGCCTTGCCACGGATACGCTCGATTATGGCAAGGCCACCCCTCAAGCACCCCGCATCGAGCGCGTGTCCCTACATCCCATACTCGAAGAAGCGGCAGGCGAAGCCCTCGCGATCTATCCAGGGGTCGTTTGGGACAACAAGGTGCCGTCGGAACAGAAACTCGATGCGGACCCTGACCATTTGCACCGCATTGTCAGCAATCTTCTGCGTAACGCCGCAGAGGCGATGAGTGCACAGACCGACGGAAGCGCCCGAATCATTGTATCTGCTTCCGGCCACGGATTAGATGTAGCCGATACCGGCCCCGGACTGCCTGGCCCGGCGCAGGAGAACCTGTTCAAGCCCTTTGCCGGCAGCACACGCCGCAATGGCACCGGTCTTGGCCTGGTTATCGCGCGAGAACTCGCGCAGGGCATGGGCGGCGATCTTATCCTGGCCCGCACCGGACCGGACGGCACGGTTTTCCGTCTGACATTGCCGGGCCTGGGCGCGTGAATGCCTACGCCCCGCCGAAGGCCAAAGTCTGTTACGTCCATGTCGACGCAGACCTGATCGTCATCGATAAACCAGCCGAGCTGTTATCCGTGCCCGGACGGGGACCGGACAAGGCCGACTGCGCGCTTTCCCGGATCCGAACAGACTATCCCGAGGTATTGACCGTGCACAGGCTCGACATGTCGACCAGCGGTCTCCTCTTGTTCGCCCGCTCGAAGACGTCGCAAAAGCGACTGTCGGTCCAGTTCGAGAAAGGCGTGATCGGGAAAACCTATGTGGCAGATGTCTGGGGCCAGCCCACGCCCCCAACCGGGCAGATAGACCTGCCGCTTGGCCAGGACTGGCCCAACAGGCCGCGCCAGAAGGTTGACCATGCCGATGGCAAGCCCAGCCAGACCAGCTATGTCACCATTGGCACGCATGCGCAGGGCGTCCGCCTCGACCTGACGCCGCTTACAGGGCGCACGCACCAGCTGAGGCTGCATCTTGCGACCATCGGGCACCCAATTCTTGGCGACGATCTCTATGCCCATCCCGAGGCCCTGGCCGCCGCGCCCCGGCTGCACCTTCACGCGACGCGGCTGGAACTGATCCAGCCGGCCAGCAATGAGCGAATGACATTCGAGAGCCCCTGCCCCTTCTGAGCCAGGGCCAGTATTGACTTGGTGAAAGGCTCGATATATCGTTTTTCGATATTGAGGAGCCCGCCAATGCACGCCGAAATCGTTCGCCTGTCCCTCCATCATGTCGACATCAAGATCGTGAATGCCGATCGCATGCATGTCCTGCAATGGCGCCGCAACCTGCTCTGGGACGAGGTTCTGCTCGACGGTGCACGCCAGGCCGCCAGCCGTGGTCTGTGGGGCCGCGAAAATGTCTACGGGCTGGTCTTCGGACGCGACCTGGAGGGCAAGGGCGGCCAGCAGGTCATGCTCATCCTCGACACGCGCAGCCATAATGACTGGCAAAACAGCAATGTGCATGTCAGGGGTGTCCGTCTTGAAGGCAAGGACGGACCGCTCGTCTCATTCGGTACACTCGATCCGAAATCACTCGAGAAACCTGCAACTTTTGCAGACTGGATGAAAATGACGATGGGCATGGACTGGGGCATGGATTCAAGCCGCCCCCACTGAATTCAGCTTTCGGGAACGAGGCGCACTTCAGTCCTGCGATTGATCGGTACTGCGCCTTCATCCGTCACGGCGCCTTTTTCACCAGACGCCACGAGATGAACACGCTCAGCATCGACGCCGCGTGTCCTGAGCGCCGCCAGAACGGCCTCGGCCCGCGCAGCTGATATCGCCTGGTTCGTGACCGCATCGCCGCTCGCATCGGCATGGCCTTCAATTTCCATCTTGTAGAGGTCACAGCGCGCAAACGTGTCCGAGACGGCATCAACAACAGCGTCGGACTCATCCGACAGCTCGCTCGCGCCTTCATCGAAATAGATCGCGAAGGTTTCCAAGGAGCAGTCGGGCGCCGCCGCGACAGCCTCAGGCCCTGCCGGCGCGACTGGCGGCGCAGGGTTTGACACGCAGGCGACCATCAAAAGTGGCGCGAACAGCAAGTATTGGTTTTTCATGAGACCCTCCAGAGGCATTGACCAATCCCCTACGGACGGAATGGTTCCCCGTCAAAGCCGTTTCTTCGTTCGGCCCTCATGCGGGCGGGCCGCCGCAGGCGCCTCCGGCCAGTCATGCCTCGGATAGCGCCCGCGCATGTCCTTTGCCATGTCGTGATAGCCATTGTCCCAGAAGCGCGGCAGGTCCTGCGTGGTCGCCGCCGGCTTCATGCCCGGCGACAGGAGTTCAACGGTCACCGGCACACGGCCCGAGGCAATCGCTGGATGGCTGCTGAGCCCGTAAAAGGCCTGCGCCCGCGCTGAAACGAGCGGCGCGCGCGGATCAATGTAATCGACCGACGTCGCCTGCCCCGATGGCAACGTCAGCGACAGGGGCGCATGCAGGCGCAAGGCGTCCTGAACGGGCCAGTCCAGTGACGAGATCAGCGCGTCCCGCACGTGGCCATCGCTCGGCACGCGCGCGCCCTGCTGCTTCAGCAATGGCATCAGCCATTCCTCTGCACGTTCGCGCAACTGCACCTTTGTCGTGCCGGAGGACTCGATCAGTCTTGCCCGTTCAAGCACGGCCAGCCGCCCCAGCGTCTCGTCAACAACACGCTCGGCACCAATCGCGTCGAGCCCCTCAGCCAATACCGCATCCAGCATCGCCTTCGCCGCAACGCCCGGCGGGGGCCTGGGAAGGGGTGCCTCGGACAGCACGATCGCGCCCATCGCGCGGACCCGGCGCGCCGTGAAGCGCGCTGTCCTGGGATCAAACTCGGCGCGGTCCTCAGTCTGGACACCGCCCAGCACGAGTGCATCGGCCTCGCTCAGCGGTGCGGCCAGCGTGATCCGCGCCTGCCCGCTGGCACCGCCTAGATCAGCGACGACCAGCCAGTCCGATTTCGCCAGCCCGTCCGTCTCGGCAAGCATGGCCGCCCGGCCGGAGGCGAGGAGGTAGACACCGGCGCTGCCCGGGCGGGCCCGCGCGATCTGGTCCGGCCAGGCGCTTGCCATCAGGCGCGCCAAATCACCCTGCGGCGCAGCGCCCCTGCCCCAGGTCCTGGCTTGCTGCTGCAATGTGCGGGCGCGCGGCGAGCGATCCGTGCGGAACCGCGCCAGTCTGTCCCGGATGTCTGCCGAATTGCCGCCAATGCCGCGCTCCCCAGCCAGCGCCGCAATCTCAGCCGCCAGCGCACGTTCGCCCGGCGTCCGGGCGCTCGCGACCAGGGCTGCGAGGCGCGGTGCGAGTGGCAGGCGCGCCATTTCGACGCCGAGCGGCGTCAGGCCGCCGCTTTCATCAAGTGCGCCGAGCTGGCGCAGGATGGCGGTTGCCGCCTTCAGCTTCCCGGCAGGTGGGGCATCCAGCCAGGTCAGGTTGCCGGCATCCCGTTCGCCCCATTCGGCCAGCGCAAGAACCAGCCCCGACAGGTCGCTACTGAGGATTTCCGGCTGCGGGGCCGCAACCAGGCCCCGTGTTGCCGCCTCGTCCCACAGCCGATAGCAGACGCCCGGCGCCGTGCGCCCTGCCCTGCCCCGCCTCTGGTCCACCGACGCGCGCGATGCCTTGACCGTCGTCAGGCGCTGGCCAAGGCCGCCCGCGTCATCCTGGGCAACACGCGCAAGGCCGCTATCGATCACGATCGTTACGCCCTCGATTGTCAGCGCGCTCTCGGCAATGTCGGTGGCGAGCACGATCTTGCGTGTGCCCGGCGCTGGCGGTGAGACCGCCGCGTCCTGTTCGGCAGGTGACAAGGCCCCGAACAGGGGCGCAACCGTGCATCCATCCGGCAGCTCCTCGAGCCGCTCTGCGACGCGGGAAATTTCGCGCGCACCCGGCAGGAAAGCGAGAATGGACCCGTCTTCTTCGCGCAGTGCCCGCCGGACTGCGGCGGCCATCCTGTCCTCAATCCGATCAGCCGATCGCCCGAGATAGCGGGTTTCCACATTGAACTGTCGCCCGGCGCTTTCAATCACGGGCGCGTCAATCGCCCCGGCCACGCGCGCCGTGTCCAGCGTCGCCGACATGATCAGCAGGCGCAGGTCCGGGTTCAGCACGCCCTGCGCTTCCAGCGCCAGGGCGAGACCAAGATCGGCATTCAGGCGCCGCTCGTGGAATTCGTCAAAGATCACCGCGCCGACACCTGTCATCTCCGGGTCCGACAGGATGCGACGCGTGAACAAGCCGTCGGTAATCACTTCAATTCGCGTTGCGCCAGACACTTTGCGGTCAATGCGCGTTGTCAGACCAATTGTCTGGCCAAGCGGTTCGCCGAGACTTTTTGCCATCCGCATCGCGGCCATGCGGGCCGCCACCCGCCGCGGTTCCAGCAACAGGATGCGGCCCTGCATGCTTGCGGCCTGATCCAGGAGCCCCGCCAACGCCAGGGGGACACGTGTGGTTTTGCCTGCCCCCGGCGGCGCCGCCAGCACCAGCCGACGGCCATCGCGCAGGGCCGCGCAGACCTCGGCCAGCACGTCATCAATCGGAAGGGGGACACTGCCTGCACGCATCGTGGGCAGACATAGAGTGCCAGGGCCAGGAGACGCAATGCCTGCGCTCCGCGCGGCGCATCGCGCTCAAGGGGTTTTCATCCCCACCAAGCCGCCCTACCGTCACTTCTTCAGGCTGAGCAGGAGTAATGTATGGGCTGGTGGTTTCGGATAGATCTGTGGAAGCGCGTGATGGTCGGCCTTGTGCTTGGCGCACTCACGGGCCTCATCCTGCGGCAGATCATGGGCGCAGAGGCGGCAGGTGCCAATGTCACGGCCTGGGCAAAGCCGATTGGCGACGCTTTCATCAACCTGATCAAGATGCTGGTTGTCCCGCTGATCTTCACGACACTTGTCTCTGGCGTTCTGGCCATGGGCGACCCGAAAAAGCTGGGCAGCCTCGGTGGCCGGGCTCTGGGCCTTTATATGTGCACAACCCTGATCGCTGTCTCGTTCGGCCTGCTGATCGGCAGCCTCATCCAGCCGGGCGCCGGTTTCGATACGAATACGGTCAACACGGCCGATATGGAAAGCGCCCGCGCCCAGCTGGCTGCCAACCCGCAGCCGGGCAGTGTCGCTGAACAATTGATGCACACATTGCTGTCGATCATACCGACCAATCCCGTTGCTTCCATGGCGAATGGCGATGTTCTGCCGATCATCTTCTTCGCCATCATGTTCGCCATCGGCATCCTGATGTCCGGCGACGCCGGCAAGCCGCTGGCGTCGGTGATGAACAGCGCGGCCGAGGCGATGATGAAGCTGACGCTGATCGTGATGGAAACAGCACCGCTCGGCGTGTTCGCCCTTATGGCCTGGGTCATGGGCGACCGCGGCCTGACGATCCTCGCCGTACTCGGAAAGATGACCGCCGCACTCTATATCGCCTGCGGCCTGCACATCCTGTTCACTTACGGCGCGATGATAAAGTTCGTTTTACGCTTGCCTCTGTTTGCCTTCTTCCGCGGCGCGGTCGATGCGCAGGCTGTTGCCTTCTCGACGTCATCCTCGAACGCCACCCTGCCGATGACGATGTCCTGTGCCAGGGAAAACCTTGGTATCGGCAAGCCGATTGCCTCCTCGGTCCTGCCACTCGGCGCCACGATCAACATGGATGGCACGGCTCTTTACCAGGGTCTGATCGCCCTGTTTGCAGCACAGGCACTTGGCCTGCCGATGACGGCCAGCATGTATTTCACCATCGCGATCATGGCGACGCTTGTGTCCATCGGCACGGCGGGCATTCCGTCCGTCAGCCTGTTTCTCGCGGCCACGACGCTCAGTGTGGTCGGCGTATCCCCGGACCAGACCGTCCTGATCATCGCGCTTCTGTTCCCGTTCGACCGCATACTGGACATGATGCGTACCGTCACCAACGTGACCGGCGACCTCGCCGTAGCAACGGCGGTGGCAAAGTGGGAAGGCGAACTCGATGAGGACGTCTTCCGGGCGCGCGACCCGGTCTAGGGACCGGCCTCCGCCGCTGGGATGACATGCCGGCGGGCTCATGCACAGAACCAATGAAACCATATAATCACGCCCGAGCAAGACATCTGACCGCAGGCGCAGTCTGTCTGCTTGTCTTCACGCTCCTGACGCTCGGCGTGGCCGGCGTCTGGAATGCTAACCCGTTCGATGCCGCAACTGCCCGTCAGGTTTCGCGCTGGCGTGAACCTGTACTGACAGACGTGATGCTCGTCATCACGTCACTGGGTGACAGCGCCTACCTGATCTTCATCGGCCTCCTGATCGTGGCGACATACGCAGCCCGGCGCGCCTGGGGAGCGGTGGCGGCGACGGTGACAGCCTTCCTGCTCCTGCCCCTCGTCGTCAGTACAATCAAGGCCACCCTCGCGCGTGTCCGCCCCACGGCAGAGCTTTATTCGGGCGCGGATGCCTTCAGCTTCCCGAGCGGCCATGCAGCGAACGCCGCTCTCATCTATGGAACGATGATACTGATGGCATTCACCTCGCTGAAGGGCGCGGCGAAATGGGTTGCAACCACCGCGCTGGTCCTTCTTATTGTCCTGATCGCGTTCTCGCGCATCTATATTGGGGCGCACTGGCCAAGTGATGCGCTGGCCGGGCTGGCCCTGGGCGCAGGCGTGCTTACCGTGCTCTCCTGGGCGCTGAGCCGCACGCCCCCCATGCCTTCCCCAGGTCGCACCACCCCCCTCCTGCTGGCCTGCTTCACCCTTACCGCCCCCCTCTACGCATGGTACGCCCTGCCCTTTGCGCGCACATTCTACACGGCGCTGACCTAGACCAGGACAACGATGCTCACCCGCCGGAAAGTCGTTTCCCTCGCGATCCCAGTGGTCCTCGCCCAGGCAGCCACGGCCACGACCGGGCTTGTTGACACGGCCGTCATGGGCCGGTTCGGCGACAAGGCAGACCTCGCCGCCGTTGCCATCGCCGCTGTCGTCTACAGCTTTATCTATTGGGGTTTTGGCTTCCTGCGCATGTCCACGACGGGCCTGTCGGCGCAGGCCAGTGGCCGCGGCGACAGGCCGGAGGTGCGCGCCATACTGTTGCGGACGCTGATGCTCGGCGGCGCAATCGGCCTCGGCCTCTTCCTCCTGTCTCCCCTTTTGAGATGGCTGACCTTCGCCGCCTTCGCCGGCACGGCTGAAGTTGAATCGCTCGCGGCAGGTTATTTCAACGCGCGCATCTTCGGCGCACCCGCCTATCTCATGGGGCTCGGCATTACCGGCTGGCTATTGGGCACCGGAAAGACGGGACAGATGCTCGCCTTCCAGATCGTTCTGAACGGCGTCAATGTCGTTCTGGATGTATGGTTCGTTGTGGGCCTGCAACTCGGCCCGTCAGGCATTGGTGCCGGTACGGCGATTGCGGAATGGACAGCACTCGCCGTGGGTCTCGTCATGGTGCGCGGGGGCTTCAGGTCGCCCGCCCGCCTGTTCGATCCTGCCAAACTCTATGCGCTGTTCTCGGCCAATCGCGACATCATGATCCGGACGCTTGCGCTGGTCTTCTGCTTTGGCTGGTTTGTCCGGTCCGGCACTTTGATCAGCACGGCTGCGACAGCGGGCAACGAGGTCCTGCTGCAATTCATCACCGTGGCCGCTTTCGTGCTCGACGGGTTTGCATTCGTTGCCGAGAAGGAAGCCGGAGAGGCCTATGGCGCGGCTGATGGCAAGCGGCTTGGGCGCGCGATGCGGCTGACGTCCGAATTCGCTTTCGCCTTCGGAATCCTGTTCGCGCTGACCTATATCCTTCTGGGCGGCTGGGTCATCGAGGCCTTCATCGCAGACCCCGAAGCGCGGCGCGCAGCACTGGATTTCCTGCCCTATTGTGCAGCCGTTCCGGTCCTTGGCGTCGCAGCCTGGCAGCTCGATGGCCTGTTCCTCGGCACGACACAGGGCAAGGCCCTGCGAACGGCCGGCGTGATCTCGGCTGTGCTTTACCTGGCGACGGACATGCTGCTACGCCCCGCCTTCGGAAATGCTGGTGTGTGGGCCGCCTTCCTCGCCATGTACGTCTATCGCGCCGCAGCGCTGGGCTGGTTCGTGCCGGGACTGTTCAGAGGTCTGTCCCGACCGCCTGCGCCAGCGTCGTGAAACCGTCGGCTTTCAGCAAGGCTGCAAGGCCGCGATGGATATCGGCAACGAGGCCCGGCCCCGAATAGACCAGCGCCGAATAGAGCTGCACGGCGTTCGCGCCTGCGCGGATCTTCGCGTAGGCGTCTCCCGCGCTGGCGACGCCGCCAACGCCGATCAGGTCGAATTCGCCATTCAGCGCCCTTGCAAACGCCTTGAGAACTGCCGTTGACGGGGCCATCAGCGGCGCACCTGACAGGCCGCCGGCCTGCGCCTTGTCCCGGCTGGTCAGGCTGTCCGGCCGGGCAAGCGTCGTGTTCGAGATGATCAGGCCCGCGAGCCAGGAACCCTGGTTGCGCACGACACCGACAATGTCCGCAATCGCCTCGGGATCCAGATCGGGCGCGACTTTCAGGAAGACAGGCTTGCCGCATCGTTCAGCCTCGCCACAGGCCGACAGCAGGGCCTCAAGCGACGCCTTGTCCTGCAGTCCGCGCAGGCCCGGCGTATTGGGCGACGAGATGTTGACCGTAACATAGGCTGCATGGGGCGCGACCGCTTCAATGCCCCGGACATAGTCGGCGATCCGGTCTGCGCTCTCCTTGTTGGCGCCGACATTGGCGCCAAGTGGCACAGGTGCCCGGTATTTCGAAAGGCGCCTCACGAAATAGTCGAGACCGAAATTGTTGAACCCCATCCGGTTTATGACCGCCTGGTCTTCAGTCAGGCGGAACAGGCGGGGTTTAGGATTTCCCGGCTGGGGCAGGGGTGTCACAGTCCCGCACTCCAGAAAGCCGAAGCCGAACCGGGCCATCGCCGAGGGAACCTCGCAATTCTTGTCAAACCCTGCTGCAAGGCCAACAGGTGCGGACAGTTTCAATCCGGATTTCGGCAAAACGGTCGCCAGTACCGGATCGGGTTCAGGGGCCCGCAAGGGCGCACCCAGGCCTTTTTCGAGCGCCCGGATCGTGGCGGTATGCGCCGCTTCGGGCGGCAGGAACTTCACCACCGCGACACCGATATCTGTCAGGCTCATCAGAAATCCTCCGGCAGCACGGGTGCGCCACTGGCGTCCAGCATGAGGGTCCAGCTGCGTGTGGCCCGGCTGATGTCAAGCGCGCCATAGAGATGGGGGAACAGGGCGCCGCCCCGGCTGGGTTCCCACTTGAGCGGAGACAGGTCCGCCACCGCGAACTCAAGCAACCGGACGTCTTTCTGGCCTGCATAATGCAGCCGCGCTGTCTCGGCGGCGGTATCGCGCGTGGAGAGGTGAACATAGCCGTCAGCCGTGTCCAGGGCCGTTGCCGTGACACCATCGGCCTGCGCCCTGGCCCAGTCTGTCAGCGTCAGAAGTTTGTAGACATGCGTGTTGCTCATGGCTGGCGTTTCAGCAGGCTTTGACGGTCACGGCAACTCGCGCCTTGAGTCGCAGCCGCTTTGTGCGATCCTGCGGGCAGTGGTATTGAAGGATAGTGCGTGGCCAATGACGTAGCAGATGCTGCCCTCATGAATGTCCGGCTGGAAAACGGACGGACCGTGCAGGAGGAGTTGCGCAAGCTCGACACGCTTGCACGTATGCTGGATTCGCAGTTCTCAGTCATGGGCATGCGGTTTGGTATCGACTCCGTCCTGGGACTGGTGCCCGTCGCGGGAGACGTGGCAACGGGGCTTGCCGGAACCTATTCACTGTTTACCGCCATCCGACTGAAGCTGCACCCGCTAGCCATTGCCCATATCGGCTGGAACCTGCTGTTTGATACCGTGATCGGTGCGATACCGCTTGTGGGCGATGTCTTTGATTTCTTTTTCAAGTCAAACACCAAGAATTTCAAGGTGATAGAAAAACATCTCACCCGCAAGGCCAAGCGCCATCTGGCCAGGGGAAAAGCGCCCGTCTGAGATCAGGCCTCCGGGGCGGCGGGAAGATCAGAGGCGCGGGCAAGAACCCAGCCGCCGGTGGGCGATTGGCAAGCGGCGAAACGGCCGCGTTCCTGGCCCGGCAAGGCATAGGCCACGTCGCGGCAGATGACCGAAACTTTCATCGGCACAATTTCAGTGACGAAGCGGACCACAGAGTCCGAATGCGGCGCATCATGGGTTATCTCGCGCACGCTCGCCTTGCTGGCCTGGTGGGACAGGGACCGCTCTATCAGGATGGACAATGTGCGGCCATCGGGCGTCCGGAGGATTTGGGTTGTGCCGTCCTGCTGGGTCTCGACCAGATTGAGAAAATCCGCCTTCAGCACATTTACCATACTGGAATCAAGGGCCTGCGACGCCGTCAGCTCCACGCGCTCTGCCACGAATTCATCCACGGCCTGTGCGCTGACCGGGCGTGATGTGGTGTCGAAGGGGCGTATGGAGGGGGCCGACTGGGTGTAGGCGGGCACAGTGGGGGTCGCAAGGGCCATGAGAGTCACGCCGACCCGTTCGGGCTTGAGCGTGGCGGGTGCCGGGACGGGACCCGAATGGGCCACCATCTGGCGCACGCGGCGCGGCTTGGGCGAGGGCGACGCGGCGCGCGGTGCTGGATTGACCGGGGCGGCAACTGCGCTGGCCGTGATGGCCGCGAGCCGCGATTCTTCGGCCGCGGCCGCTGCGAGGCGTTTTTTCTGGTTCTCGGCGGCGAGGGCAGCAAGGCGTTTCTGCTCGGCCTTCGCGTCTGCCTTGGCTTTCAGGTCAGCCAGGCGCTGTGTTTCCGCTTCGGCCTCGGCAAGTCGTCGCGCTTCGAGATCGGCGAGGCGTTTGGCCTCAATAGCGGCGGCGGCGTCCTGCTCGGCCTTGAGGTTGGCAAGGCGCACCTGTTCAGCCTCGGCCACGCGGGCGGCTTCAGCTTCAGCCAGACGTGTCTTTTCCTGTTCGGCGGCCGCGAGGCGGGCCTCTTGTGCCGCGGCGTCCTGCTCAGCGGCTTCGGCAATCCGGCGCGCCTCCGTTTCGGCGATGGCAGTGGCCGCCTGAACGCGGGCCTGCTCAAGCTCTGCAGCGGCGGCTTCGCTCTGGGCGGTTTCATAGGCCGTCTTGTTGGCGGCGAGTGTGTCAGCGAGGCGGCGATAGTCGAACCAGGCTGTCGGCGCGGCGTCGACGGGCGTCGAGGCCGCTGCCATGGCGGCAGACGAGGCCGCGCCACCGCCGGGGTTCAGCGTGGGCGGCAGTTCGGCGAGCGGGCCGGGGTCTCCATCGCCGCCCCCATTCAGCGCGCTTTCAGCCGCCATGACCGACAGGCCGGCGAGGCCAAGAACCGCAAGACCGGCAAAGGCGAGCTGCGAAATGTCAGCAAGGCGGCTGGAGCCGTCATCGTCATCATTGCTGCCACCTGACAGGCCGCCGCCCTTGCCCGCCTTGCCAAGTGGAAGGAAGCCCGGATTGGCCGAAACGGCGCGAAGCGGGCGGGTCGGCCCGCGCGGCGGCGCACTGGCGGTGCGCGGCTGGTTCTCGATACTGGTAATGATGGCCAGCGTGGACTGGGGCCGCACGCCGTCGCGCGCGCGCAGACGGGCCCGGAACGGCATGTCCAGATTGGCCCGTTCCTCCGCGCGCCGGCCGGCATCCTGCGCGGCCTGCACCGTGTGGCGCAGACTGTCCGGAATCATCGGGGGAACCGGTTCCGGTCGGGTGAAGTCCTTGGTGAACATCTGGGCGGTCTGACGCCCCGAAGGACGCTCCTGAATCAAACGGTGTGACCCGTTTATAGACGGTTAGGGCTTTCTTAACCATAGGAAATGGCCCGGCGCGCGGCTTGTCACTGCCCCGTTCTGTCCTTAATGCAACACAGCTTGACCCTATGCACAAAGAAGGTGCCCGCCCATGTCCGCCAAAGCCGCCCCGAAGAAAGTTGTCCTCGCCTATTCGGGCGGTCTCGACACGTCGATCATCCTGAAATGGCTGCAGACCGAATTCGGCGCGGAAGTGGTGACATTTACCGCAGACCTCGGCCAGGGCGAGGAACTGGAGCCGGCCCGCAAGAAGGCGCTGGCCGCCGGGGTGAAGCCGGAAAACATCTTCATCGAGGATGTGCGCGAGGAGTTCGTGCGCGATTTCGTGTTCCCGATGTTCCGGGCCAATGCCGTGTATGAGGGCGTCTACCTGCTGGGCACCTCGATCGCCAGGCCGCTGATCGCCAAGCGCCAGATCGAGATTGCCGACATGGTGGGCGCCGATGCCGTCTGCCATGGCGCCACCGGCAAGGGCAATGACCAGGTGCGCTTCGAGCTCGGCTATTACGGCCTCAATCCGGACATCAAGGTTATTGCGCCCTGGCGCGACTGGGATTTCAAATCGCGCACCGACCTGATGAAATTTGCCGAGTCCCACGGCATCGAGATTGCCAAGGACAAGAAGGGCGAGGCGCCGTTCAGCGTGGACGCGAACCTGCTGCACTCCTCCTCCGAGGGCAAGGTCCTGGAGGACCCGGCAGAGGCGGCGCCGGAATTCGTGCATATGCGGACGATTTCGCCCGAAGACGCGCCCGACGAGCCCGAGACCATCACGATCAGTTTCGAGCGCGGCGATGCCTGCGCCATCAATGGCGAGGCGATGAGCCCGGCGACGCTGCTGACCGCGCTGAACGCCTATGGCAAGAAACACGGCATCGGGCGGCTGGACCTTCTGGAGAACCGGTTTGTCGGCATGAAGTCTCGCGGCATCTATGAGACGCCGGGCGGCACGATCCTTCTGGTGGCGCACAGGGGCATTGAGCAGGCAACGCTCGACCGGGGCGCGGCGCACCTCAAGGACGAGCTGATGCCGAAATATGCTGAGCTGATCTATAATGGCTTCTGGTGGAGCCCGGAGCGCGAGATGCTGCAGGCCGCCATCGACCATTCGCAACGCTGGGTGACCGGCGAAGTGAAAATCAAGCTGTACAAGGGCCAGGCCTACCTGACCGGTCGCTCAAGCCCTTATTCTCTGTACTCGGAGAAAATCGTGACCTTCGAGGACGATCACGGCGCCTATGACCAGAAGGACGCGGAAGGCTTCATAAAGCTGAATGCGCTCAGGTTGCGGCTGCTGGCCGGGCGGGACCGGAAGTTTGGGAAGAATGGCTGACGCGCCTGGGGTCCCCTCAACTGGGGGGGCTGAAGGAGTCCGGTCTACGCCACCTTCCTGTTCGCATTCCTGCTTTTCAGGCCCATCCATCTTGCAGGCTGCGACCATGACCTGTGCTTTGCTGTCGCCGAAAGCAACGGGGATACTCCCACAGGTAATTCGCAACACTCATTTGCCGGGATGTTCTGGGGTGGATTGAAACGCGTGACCGGCTTTTCGGTGCTGGAGCTTGTCGATTGGATACTGGCGTCCGGTCCTTTCCTCGGCTCAACCCTTTGTCTGGTTCTTGGGTCTTTATCCCGCCGGGCATCACGACTGCGAACGCAAGGGCATGAGCATTGCCCTGACGTTCCTGCCCATAATCGCGCTGGCAATAAATGCTGTCCTGGCAGCATGCGTCGCACTCACAATCTGGTTTTCCGGGAAGTTTGTAAGCTGCTGATTTGCCCCCCATACGTCATCCCCGACGCAGTTTGGGAGGCTTGATCTTTTACGGCCCCTCCATTTCAATCGGCATGGGAGAGCGGACCGGTGAGGCGATGAAATCCTACCAGATCACCTATTGGAAAAAGCCGCCGGTTTCGGTGATGACCTATTGGGTGCACCGGCCGGTGGACGCGGAGAGCCTGGGCCGGGCGACCCTGTTCGAGCCGCCACGGCCGGGGCCGGTGGGAGGCGAGGGCTGGCCGGTGCTGATGGTGGAGGTGGACGGGGTGAAGCTGGTATTCACGTCGCTGGCCGAACTCGACACCTATGTGGACGTCATGTCGCGCAAGCCCCTGCCCTCGACGCGGGTCCTGTCACGCCGGTTCCCCATGGGCCCGAATTCGCACTGGCTGAGCCGGCTGCCGAAAAAGGCCAAATCGCCAAAGCACCGCGCGACGGCGGTGAAATACCTGAGTGAAGTGCGCGGCGAATTTGCAAAAGTGGCGGAGCGCCCAGGATGAACCGCTTTCGATGATCCGTTCATTGCAGGCTTTCAACGATCTTCAGGGCCGATTGCCAGCGGGCGGCGTCAGGGGCGGGCTGGCTGGCACGGGCGGCCAGTTCGGCTGAGGCCTTGTCGAGGCCGAGACGGCGCACACTGGTGATCGCGGTGGCAAAGCCGTCCGTGTCGCAGAACTCTGACCGTGGCGTGCCGAAGATCCAGGCCGTGCCGGACTTGATCTCCTGCCTGCCGAGGATGCAGCGCTGTTCCGGCTCGAGGCTGAGCCATGTGATGGCCTGGAAATCCGGGAAGGCGGCGCCGAATATGTCCGAATGGCCAAGCGCGAGGCCGCCGGTGGAGCCCTGCGTCGTGTCGATCGTGTTGAGCCCGGCGAGCAGGACCGGCTCGGTCGAGTCGCCCGCGCGGCGGCCCGACTTGTTGAAGCGGCGCGAAGCCTGCAGCGCCCGGTCCTTCGAACTGGCATAGAGCGTCATGTCATTGGCAAGGCCGCTGACGCGCTCCATCAGCGTGATGAACTCGTCAGCATCGACATCGGGCGAGGCGAAGACGACCTGGTCGAAGGGTGAAGGCACTGCGCGCTCATCGTCTGCCATTTCCTGCAGGGCTCGGACAAGGAATTCATTGCCCATCGAGTGGGCGACAATGTTGACGCGGTCTGCACCGGTCTGCTCGGTGAGGACATGGAGGAAGTGTTCAAGGTCGTCGATGGTGGCCTGCGTGATCTGCTTGCGGTCGGCCTTGTAGCCGAACACGCTGCCGGCGGACGGCCAGGAATAGAGCACCGGCGCGCCGTCAATCTCAAGGTCCACCGCAAGCTGGGCTGTGCGCTCAACGGCGGTGGGAAAATCATTGTTGTAGCCGTGAATGAAGATGAAGATCTCGCGGCGCTGGGAGCGGGCAAGCTCTATGCGGACATTGGCGAGAAACTCGGCCATGGTCGCGTCGAGCTTCATGTCGCCGAGGATCACGTATTTTGCCGGGTTGGGACGTCGGTCGAAGGTGAACATGCCAGGCTTGGGGATTTCGCCAACCGCCCGGTTGCGCGGGACAGACACCATGACGCTGCCGGTCTTGAGCGCGGCTGACTTGCCGCCGAAATATTTCCTGGGATCAAGGACCGGACGCCCGTCGACCAGCTTCAGCTTGCCGGCCTGCGGGGCACGGTTGGTGCCGAAGAAGACGCGGACAAGATCAAAGTCGGGCTCGACGCCGCCGAGGGCGCCAGCCCGGGCGCTGGCGACAGCGACGGGGCGTTCGCGGGCGCGCTCCACACTGCCGGCGAGCGTGGCATCGACCGGCGAGCCGGTAATTTCTGCCACGCGGGCGGTGTCGAGGCCATTCTCAGTGGCAAAGGCGAGCAGCGGCGCAAGGCGCGGATGGTCCGAGCCGAGATGGATGCGCGCGAGGCGGGCCGCCGCGCCAATCTCTTCGGTGGCACGCACTGTGTCACCGGCATCAAGCGCAATTTCGGCCATGCGGGCGCGCAGGTCTATCTGGTAGGCGAAATTGGGCGGCGTCTCGGCGCTCGCGGCGGTCAGCACGCGGTGATAGGCCGACAGGGCCGCTTCGGTCTGGCCCGCAGCCGCAAGAATGTCTCCCAGATCGGTGCGCAGGTCTCCCTTGACCTCGGGATCTGCCAGAAGGGCACGGGCGAGAGCCACTTGCTGTTCCACATTGCCTTCGGCCTGGGCGTCTCCCAGCAGGACGAGGCGATCCGGTTCCGGCTTTGAGGCGCAGGCGGCCAGCAGGACGAGCAGGCCCGCGATGACGAGCCTTGATACGGGTTTAAGCTTGAAATGATGTGGCATCGTCCTGTCCCCTCGCTGCGCCATCAAACCCTAGCATGAAGGCAGAAATATGGGACAGGAAATTGCCTAGGATTTCGGCCCTTTGACGGCCTGAAGCGTGGTCTTCTTCACGTCCCTTCCCAGCCCGACTGACTTACGGCCGCCATAGCTGGGCGCACCACTGGCCGCGCCGCGCACCGTGCGGTCGGTCAGGGGCGGAATGGACATGGCCTGCGGGACCGGGCCGTTTTCGTCGAACAGGCCGGCGAGCTGTTCAGTCATTGCGCCGCCAAGCTGTTCGGCATCCACGATGGTGACCGCGCGCTTGTAATAGCGCGTCACGTCATGGCCGATGCCGATGGCGATCAGCTCGATCGGGCTGCGTGTCTCGATTTCCTCGATCACCTGGCGCAGGTGGCGCTCCAGGTAATTGCCGATGTTCACGTTGAGCGTGGAATCATCAACCGGCGCACCGTCGGAGATGACCATCAGGATCTTGCGCTGCTCGGGCCGTGCGAGCAGGCGGTCATGCGCCCAGAGCAGGGCCTCGCCGTCGATATTCTCCTTCAGCAGCCCTTCGCGCATCATCAGCCCGAGATTCTTGCGCGCCCGGCGCCACGGCGCATCCGCCTGCTTGTAGACAATGTGGCGGATGTCGTTGAGACGGCCGGGTCCGTTCGGCTTGCCGGCGCGCACCCAGTCTTCGCGCGAGAGGCCGCCCTTCCATGCCTTGGTCGTGAAGCCGAGGATTTCGGTTTTCACACCGCACCGTTCCAGCGTGCGGGCGAGAATATCTGCGCACAGGGCCGCAACCATGATCGGACGACCGCGCATGGAACCGGAATTATCGAGCAGAAGGGTGACGACCGTGTCACGGAAATTGCTGTCATCTTCCTGCTTGAAGCTGAGCGGAACCGTCGGATCCGTGATCACGCGGGTCAGGCGGGCAGTATCGAGCACGCCCTCTTCGAGGTCAAAGCTCCAGGACCGGTTCTGCTGTGCCATGAGACGGCGCTGCAACTTGTTCGCCAGCTTGGAGACCGCGCCCTGCAGGCCCTGCAACTGGTGGTCGAGATAAGCCCGCAGGCGGGTCAGCTCTTCCGGATCGCAGAGGTCAGGTGCCTGGGCAACCTCATCATGCGCGCGGGTAAAGACATTATAGTTGAAGCGGTCACGCTCATCGCCGTCACGGAAATTCGGTCGCAGCGGTTTGGAACCGTCATCATTGTCGTCGGCGTCGTCATCCGCCTCCATTTCGACGTCCTGGTCGACGCTGACATTGGTTTCCTCGCCGTCGAGCTCTTCGCTGTCACCTGCTTCCATTTCCTCTGAAGAGGCACCCATCGGCTCTTCCGACTGCTGGTCCTGTTCGCCCTGCTGGGATTGTTCCTCGTCTTCGGATTGCTGTTCCTGCTGGTCGTCGTCGGACTGTGTCTCCTCGCCCGACTGATCGCCCGCCGTAAGGTCACGGATCATCTCGCGAATGGTCCTGGCAAAGCCGGACTGGTCATGAAGCTGGGAGATGAGCTTGTCGAGCGCGCCGCCCGTATCGGCTTCGACGCGGTCGCGCCAGATATCTGCGACACGCCGCGCCGCTTCGGGCAATGGGCGGCCCGTGAGTTTCTCGCGAAGCAGGAATTCCAGAGCGGGTGCCAGCACGGCCTCCGGCTCTTCTGCGCCCATGGCAAATTCACCGGACAGGGTGCGCAATTCCAGAACGGCATCAAGGTTGAGCGCCGTGCCGCGCATGGCATTGGCGCCGAGGCTCTCGATGCGGGCATGCTCGGCAGCATCGTACACGCGGCGCGGCAGGTCGCCTTGCGGCCGGTGCCTGAGGTGAGCCGCTTCGTCATGGTGAGCCCGGCGAAGGGCAATTGCATCCGCCTCGCCGCGGATGCGCGCGGCAATACCGGGCGGCAGGTCCACCGGGGGCGGCCGCAGCACGATCCGCTCGCCGTCAGCGCCGATATCATTGCCAAATCCGACCTCAACCTCGCGGTCAGCGCTCATCGCCTTGGTCGTCGCGGCCAGCGCTTGCTTGAAGAGTTCCTGGGGCGAGATGTCCTTGGCCATCAGCGCACTGCGTCTGAGAAAAGGTCCAGCGTGCGCTTGAAAGCCAGCGCGTCGCTGGTTGCGTCATGATCATCGGAGCGCTGGCGCGCGAAACCGTGCCCGGCCTCATAGACATAGACAGGCACATCGTGACGTGCGGCGCGGAAGGCTTCGACGCCCTCCATCGGAATGTGCGCGTCGAGACGGCCAAAATGGGCAATGACCGGGCATTTCGGCACTTCGGCCTTAAAGGTCGGGAGAAGGCTGCCATAATAGGCTGACGCCGCCATGATGCCTGAAAGCCGGCAGGCGGCGAGATAAGCGATTGACCCGCCATAGCAGAAACCGGTGATGTAGACCGGGCGCTCGAGCGCATCAATGCAGGCACCAATGTCAGACATGGCGGCGTCGAGCCCGTTGGCGCGGGCATGCCCGCCACCCTCGGCAATCGCTTCTGCCGAGTGATCCTCGCGGGCGAAGCCGGGCTTCTGACGATCGAACATGGACGGCACCAGGACTTCATAGCCTTCCGCTGCGAAGCGGCGGGCCGCATCAAGCATGAAGGAATTGATGCCGAAGATTTCCTGAACCAGGATCAGTCCGCCCTTGCGCGCACCGGCCGGCTCGGCGCGAACAGCGCCGAACTCAAAACCGTCGCGGCTGGTAAGGGTCAGGCTGGTAACAGTCATTTCGTCGTCTCAGGCGACCTTCACCATGAGGGCGCTTTCAGGCAGTTCCTCGGCAAAGCAACGCTGGTACATTTCAGCGACCAGCGGGCGCTCGAGTTCGTCGCACTTATTCAGGAACGTCATGCGGAAAGCATGACCAAGGTTCTGGAAGATCGCGTAGTTTTCGGCCCAGGTGATCACGGTCCGCGGGCTCATCACGGTTGACAGATCGCCGGCGATGAATGCGTTGCGGGTCAGGTCGGCAAGCGTCACCATCTTGGACAGCGTGTCGTCATCGACGCCAGTCGCCTTGGTCTTGACGATTTCGACCTCGGCATCATGCTCCAGATAGTTCAGCGTCGTGACGATGCTCCAGCGGTCCATCTGTCCCTGGTTGAGCTGCTGCGTGCCGTGATAGAGGCCCGTCGTATCGCCAAGGCCAACCGTGTTCGTAGTGGCAAACAGGCGGAAGTAGGGGTTCGGCGCAATGACGCGGTTCTGGTCGAGCAGGGTCAGCTTTCCGCTGGCCTCAAGCACGCGCTGGATGACGAACATCACGTCCGGGCGGCCGGCATCGTACTCGTCAAAACAGATGGCGACCGGGCGCTGAAGGGCCCAGGGCAGGATGCCTTCGCGGAATTCGGTGATCTGCTTGCCGTCCTTCAGGACAATCGCATCCTTGCCGACCATGTCGATCCGGCTGACATGGCTGTCGAGGTTCACCCGGATCATCGGCCAGTTGAGACGTGCGGCGATCTGCTCGATATGGGTCGACTTGCCTGTCCCGTGATAGCCCTGGACCATGACCCGGCGATTGTGCTCGAAGCCGGCCAGAACGGCCATCGTGGTCTGCGGGTCGAACCGGTAGGACGGGTCGATCTCCGGCACGTATTCGGTGCGCGTCTTGAAGCCATGGACCGTCATGGTCGTGTCGAGGCCGAAGACCTTCTTGACATTGATCTTTTCGGTCGGCTTCAGGCCCTCAAGGGCATCGGTATCGCTCATTACGGTCATGGAGTTCTGTCTCGTCGGGGAGGATTTAGCGTTTCAATATAGGTTCTAGCACGCGACGCGCGAACGCCTAGTGCGACGTAGGGGAAAACGCACCTTGCGCTTGCAGGGCCTTGCCGACCCTTGACCGGGGCAGCGGGCCGCCTTTAGCTCGCATGATGGCAGATTCTGTTCTCTATGGCACGCCGGGATGGGGGTCTGCGCTGGTCGAGGCGCAACTTGATTTCTATTGCCTTCCCTATCGGTTCGAGACCGTGGGCAACCTTTTCACGGTTGCCGCCGCGCGGGAAAGGCTGATAACCGCAAACCCGCTGGCACAAGTGCCGACGCTGGTGCTGCCGGACGGCCAGGTATTGACCGAAAGCGCAGCGATCACGCTCTGGCTGGCCGGAAACACGGGCCGTGACGATCTTGTGCCTGCAACCGGCGCGCCGGAACAGGCCGCATTCCTTCGCTGGCTGCTCTATCTGGTGACCAACATCTATCCGACATTCACCTATGCGGACGACCCGGCGCGCTTCGTCAGCACCGAAGCCGCGCGGGCACCATTCAAGGCGGCGATAAAGGCCTATCGCGAGCGGCTCTGGTCAATCGTGGAGGATGCCTCGGGTGCGCCCTGGTTTCTCGGAGAGCGCTTCTCGGCGCTCGACCTCTATGTCTGCGTGATGCACCACTGGTCGCCGCGCGGGGACTGGTTTGCAATGCACGCGCCGAAGCTGAACGCGATTGCCTTGCGGGCGAAAGCGCTGGAACCCCTGCGGGGCGTCTGGTCGCGAAACTTCCCGGACGCCTAGTCGGCTGCCCGCCAGACAATGTCGCCGCCGACAAAGGTCATCAGGGGCTTTGCGGCAAGGATTTCGGCTTCCGGCACCGTCATCAGGTCGCGGTCAAAGACGGTGAAATCGGCGCGCTTTCCGGGCTCTATCGTGCCGAGGTCGTCTTCCTGAAAGCTGGCAAAGGCAGGCGCTGAAGTAAAAAGCGTGAGCGCCTGCTGGCGACTGAGCGCCTGTTCAGGGTGCCAGCCCTCTCCGGATTCGCCCTTCAGGCTCTTGCGCGCAACGGCAGCGTAGAATTCGATCTGCGGCGAGCCGACTTCCACCGGCGCGTCGGACCCGCCTGCGATGACCGTTCCATTGTCCAGCAGTGTCTTCCAGGCATAGGCACCGGCGAGGCGGTCCATGCCGAGACGGGCGGGCGCAAAGAAGAGATCTCCGATGGCATGAGATGGCTGCATGGAGGCAATCAGGCCGGCATTAGCGGCGCGCATCAGATCTTCAGTCGCGAAAACCTGAGCATGCTCAATGCGCCAGCGATGGGCGGCATCATAGCCGCCTTCCTCCACAGCCTCCAGGATGCGGCGGTTGGCAAGGTCGCCAATCGCATGGATGGCGAGTTGGACGCCCGCTGCATCTGCGCGCGCCATGATGGCGGTGAGATCGTCCGGTTCCATGAGGGCAAGGCCCGACGTGTCCGGTCGGTCACTATAGGGCGCAATCAGGAGTGCGCCCCGACTGCCCAGGGCGCCGTCCATGTAGATTTTCACGGTGCGGTTGGTAATCGTGTCCGTTTCCATCTGCCGGCCAGCGGCAATGTCGAACCCGTCCGCGTCAAGCGCATTGTAGAGCCGGATCGGCAGGCGGCCCTGCGCATCAAGCTCTGCCATGAGCGGAACCTCCTCAGGCGCCACACTCATATTGTGAACCCCTGTCCAGCCGCGCGCGGCATAGACTTTCGCCCCTGTCTCAAGCGCGGTTTTCAGGCCGTCAGCGTCAGGCGCGGAAACAAGCGGTGCGACAAGCGCCATCGCATTGTCGATGAGCAGTCCATCAGGCGCGCCGTGCGTATCGCGCTCGATCCGTCCACCCTCCGGATCAGTCGTGTCCACGGTAATTCCCGCAGCGGCAAGCGTTGCGGAATTGACCACCATGGCGTGTCCGTCAGCCCGCACGAGGATGATCTTGTGATCGGCGCCCAGGGCGTCGAGATCTGCCGCATCCGGCATGCGTCCTTCAGGCCAGCCGGTTTCGATCCATCCACGCCCGAACACGACCGAACCGGGCGGTTTGCCGCTGATTTCCGTTTCGAGCCGCGTCACGAGTTCGGCGATGGAACCTGTGCCCTCGAGGTTCAGCGTCATCTCGCGCTCACCGACGCCCCGCAGATGGATATGGGAATCGGTAAACCCGGGAAACATGACCGCACCTTCGAGGTCAATCAGGTTGACTTCATCCTCGCTCCAGTCTGCTGAGCCGGGAGGGACGGTTGCCAGAATGCGGCCATCGGCGCCGAAAACCACGGCCTCGACCGTCGGCTGATCCGGATTGCCAGTATAGATCGTGCCGCCTGTAATGACCGTGACCGGAGCGGCTGCAACGGCATCCGGCACAGGGGCAGCAGGGCCGCTGCAAGCGGCGAGCATGAGGGCGGCAAGGGCGAGGCAGGGGGTGCGCATGGTCGGTGTGGCTTCCGGTCGGGTCTGTGAATGTTTCCCGACCTGAAAGCGCCCCCGCCGCACTGTCAAGGCTCGAAGGAAAAGACCTCCTCGAAGGGCACGCCGAATGCATTCGCGATGCGGAAGGCCAGCTCGAGCGATGGCGCATACTTTTCCTGCTCGATGGCGATGATGGTCTGGCGGGTCGCGCCGACCATTTCGGCCAGCTGCGATTGCGTCAGGCCGCCATGGATTGCGCGTAATTCCCTGATCCGGTTCCGGACCTTTCCCTTGGCCATGTCCTAGAGCCTGTAGAGCACGAGCGTGGCGATCATTTTCACGATATGCGCGGCAAACAGAAGGGCCAGGAGGGTGAAGACCACGCCGCTGGTCGTTACGATGGCAAGGGGTGCGAAGACGGAACTGGTATAGGTGTGCTGCAGGATCAGCTGCACGACCAGGATATTGACCACTGCGACGAGGAACCAGTGAGAGATCAGTTCGGCGCGGCGCGTGATATGGTGGTCGCGCTCATCTTCCAGCTCCCTGCCTGCCGCTGTCGCACCGCTGAGAACTGTCTCACCAATCGCCATGCCGATGACGACAAACAGATAGGAGGCGATCATGTGCCGCGGTGGCAAGGCAACAACCTGCCAGCCATCCAGAAACCGCATCTGGAGAAACCAGAGGGCGATGCCCGCAATGACAAGCGAACCAAGGGCGCGGGTTTCTGCGCGAGACATGGGTGTGTCCTTTCACGACAATGTAAGATATGTTTTACATAGCGGTGCGCGAAGGGAATGTCCAACATATTTTACAATCTGACGGAATGATCCATGATTCCGCACAAACAAAAACGCGCCCCCGTGGGAGCGCGTTTTTCAGTTTTCCGATGCCCGTGGGCGATCAGGCCTCGGCAGCGACCGCTTTCTTGGCGATGCTGCGCTTTATCTTGAGCGCCTTGGACGACAGTGCGTCGTCCTTTGCCTTGGCGAGGAAGCCGTCGAGGCCACCAAGCTTGTCCACGGTGCGCAGGGCCTTGGCCGCGATGCGCAGCTTGAACTTCTGGTCGAGGGCTTCAGAATGAAGCGTCACGTCGATCAGGTTTGGCAGGAACCGACGCTTGGTCTTCACCTGGGAGTGGCTGACCAGGTGGCCAACGATCGGCTTGGTGCCGGTAAGTTCACATTCGCGGGACATGGGCCTCGCTCCGATTGCATGTTCAGGGTTGTCTCGAAGGCGCGTCGTTACAAGGCAGGAGGCCCTCATGTCAACTCCGAAGCCACAGGCCGGATGAGAGTTTTACAGCCCGGTGTCATGGCCTGTCACGATTATTGACTGCAAAGGCATGCTTGATTGGGGCATTATAGTGGCAATCTTGTTCAGATGCCGTTGGTGTTGCACCCTTATACAAGGGGCGATGGGGACAGGTTCCGAAGGATATAATCAGATGAAACGCGTTCTCATGCTTGCTTCCGGACTGGCCCTCACCCTGGCAGGCCTCGCTGTGGCGGATACGGCGGCAGGATCCAGTGCGGCGACGCCCGCCATCCTGGCGAATGTCAAAGCGGGCACGCCGACACGCATGATCTATGAGCTGGAGGCGAAAGCCTATGTCCTGTTCATCCCGGCGACGGGCCGCGCGAGCTTTGATGTCGCCATGCAGGCTGACAATTACGTGATCAATTCCCGGGTCAAGGTGACCGGTATCGCCGACTGGTTCGTGAATTACGACATGGTGCTGCAGGCGTCAGGCTATACGCGCGGCGATGAACTGAAGACGTATTCCTATGTCTCGCAAAACCGGGACGGAAAGAAAAACCGCAAGGTGAACCTCACGATCGGGCCGGACAGCTTCAAGATGAAGGCTGTGCCGGAATTCGGCAACCTGGGCGAACCGGCGGCAACCACAGAGCAGGTACTGAAGACAAATGATCCCATTACGGCGCTGATCACATTCGCGCTGGAGCCGCGCGCACCGGGCGCTGACCCGTGCGGCGGACCTCTGCGCATCTTTGACGGGCGACAGCTGACCTACCTGCACCTGAAAAATGCCGGCATGAAACACGTAAAGACGGACGCCTGGTCGGGTCAGGCCATTGAGTGCCATGTCACGATGGAAAAAGTGGCGGGCTACAAGAAAGGCGAGTCCAACAAGGACAATCTGTCAGGCATCGATGGCCCCCTGCGCATGTGGCTGGCCCCTCTGGAAAACGGCGCCACCGTGCCGGTGAAAATCCAGGCCGATAGCGACAAGATCGGCAAAGTGACACTGCAGGCCAAGAAGCTGCGCTTTGAGCCCATCGTGACCGAAGAGGCCGCGATGGCGCCGGGCGGCGGCTGATCTAGTCGCGAATATCGCCCGGCAGTCGGCGCAGCGCTGCAAGCAGGCCCGCCATGTCATCCGGCAAGGGCGCTTCGAAGCGCAGGTTTTCACCTGTGATCGGATGCACGAAGCCGAGAACAGCTGCATGGAGCGCCTGACGCTCGAACGCCCGCGCGGCCTGTTTCGCGAAATCATAGCCCTCACCTGACCCCCAGGCCGTGATGCCCTTGGAGCGTCCATAGACCGGATCGCCGATCAGGCTGGCGCCGACATGGCTCATGTGCACGCGAATCTGGTGCGTGCGGCCGGTTTCAAGCGTGCACTGGATGAGGGCTGCCGCCGGAAGGCCGGTACCCTTATCGCGAAGGCCGAATGTTGCGAGCGCCTTGTAATGCGTGATCGCCTCGCGCCCGTGGGTTCCGTCCGGATTGCGGACCACGGCCATTTTCTTGCGGTCGCCCGTGGCGCGGGCAATCGGCTCGTCAATCGTGCCCGCGAGCGGCCGCGGCGCGCCGCGCGTGAGGGCCAGATAGGACCGCTCAATATCATGTTCGGCGAACAGGGCCGACAGGCCGGTATGGGCCGCTTCGGTCTTTGCGGCGACCATGACGCCGGTTGTCAGCTTGTCGAGCCGGTGGACAATGCCGGGCCGCTCAACGCCGCCAATGCCGGGCAGCTGGCCTTCGCAATGATGCAGCAGCGCGTTGACCAGGGTGCCATCCCAGCTGCCGGGGGCAGGGTGCACAGCCATGCCGGACGGCTTGTTGATGATGATCAGGTGAGCATCCTCAAACAGGATGTCGAGCGGGATGTCTTCCGGCGCGGGCACGGCCGGAACGGGCGCCGGCAGGTCGAGCGCATAGACGCTGCCGGCAATCACGGCCCGGCGCGGATCATCTGTTGCGATCCCGTCAATCGTCACCGCGCCTTCCTTGATCAGGGACTTGGCACGCGAGCGCGACAGCGCGCCGGCCTTTTCGGCCAGGAAGCTGTCGAGGCGAAGGCCGGCATCGGCGGCCTGAGCGGTGAAAGTGATCTTGTCCATTAGTCGGCCTTATAGACGCGAACGGGCCTGCGCGTCATGGTGGTGTCGTAGTCGCGACCTATAAGGGGCGCGAATCTCGGGAGAATATCATGAGCACTGTTACCAGACGCGGCCTGCTCGGCGCCGCCGCCACCGGAGCCCTTAGCCTTGCAGCGTGCGCAAAGCCAGCCGCCACCACACTGACGCCCGGCGCGCCAGCCTATGATGGCGAGGTCGCATTCGACCATGGTGTTGCCTCTGGTGACCCGCTTCCAACCAAGGTCATCCTCTGGACACGCGTGACGCCGAAAACGGGCAAAGGCCCGATCCCGGTTCGCTACGACGTCTTTGGCGCAAGCGATGGGGCGATTCCGCTTCTGTCCGGCCTGACAACTGCCGATGCCGCGCATGATTTTTGCGTCAAGGTCGATGTCACAGGCCTGAGCCCGGCGACCGCCTATCTCTATCGCTTCACGGCCCTGACCAGCGCAGGCGAGATTGCCTCGCCCGACGGCCGGACGCGCACGACCGCGGCCAGCGGCACAGCGCCAGTCAGACTGGGCGTCGCATCGTGCTCCAACTGGCAGTTCGGCAAGTTCAATGCCTACAAGGCGCTCGCCGCGGAGCCTGATCTCGACGCGATCGTGTTCCTTGGCGATTATCTCTACGAATACGGCATAGACGGCTATGGCGCTGAAACGGCGCAGGCGCTGGGCCGGCTGCATGACCCGGTCACCGAAATCGTCACGCTGGGCGATTACCGGATGCGCCACGCCCAGTACAAGTCCGACCCCGACCTGCAGGCCGCACACGCTGCGGCCCCGTGGATATGCACCTGGGACGACCATGAGAGCACCAATGACAGCTATCGGACGGGCGCGCAGAACCACAATCCCGAAGAAGGCGAAGGCGACTGGTCCGACCGCAAGCAGGCAGCGATGCAGGCCTATTTCGAATGGATGCCGATGCGCAATCCTGCTTCAGGAGAGATCACATCCGCTGTCTGGCGCAGCTTCAGTTTCGGGGATGTTGCAACCGTCTATGCAACCGAGACGCGCCTGACCGGGCGTTCGCAGACGATTGGCTGGTCAGAGGTGATCAGCGCGACCGGGGACCCGTCCGAGATTGCGGCACAAGCCATGGCGCACATGCAGGTCATCAGCGATCCGGCCCGCACGATGCTGGGCGCAGCGCAGGAAGCCTGGCTTGCTGATGCCCTGGCCGAATCAGCAAGGGCCGGCAAGACGTGGCAGGTGCTCGCCAATCAGGTGATCATGGCGCGCGTTGCGATGCCGGACTTCACCCAGTCACTGACGCCTGAGCAGATTGCGGCGCAGCCTGTACCGCAGGTTCAGCAGATGATCGGCTTCTCGGCCCTCGGCCTGCCGTGGAACCTGGACGCCTGGGATGGTTATCCGGCCGCGCGCGAGCGTCTTTATGACAGCGTTGAGGCGGCCGGTGCGCGTCTGGTGACTCTGGCGGGTGATACACATACGGCCTGGGCCAATACGCTGGCCGACAGTGACGGCAAGCGCATGGGCGTTGAATTCGGCTGCACCTCGATTACGTCGCCGGGCCTGGGCGACTACGTCACCGGCATTCCGGACCTCGGCGAACAGTTCGCGGCGGCCAATTCCGAAGTCGACTGGTTTGATCCGACAGGCCACGGCTATACAATCGTGACATTGACGCCGGAGAAGGTGACTGGCGCATTCGTGAAAATATCGAACATTGTCGATGATGCGTTCGACGTTGAAACGGTCGCGGTCTTCGAAGGCATGCCACAGGACAGGGGCGTCTCCGGGCTGACCCGGGCGTCTTAGTCCTCGATCACGCCGGCAAGGCGCGAGCGCCCGCCATCAAGCTTGAGCGCTTCGCCGGTGATGAAGGCCGCCTCGGGCGAGGCGAGGAAGCGGCAGGCATCGGCGATCTCGTCGCCCTGCGCTGTGCGGCCAAGCGGTGTGCGCCTGGCCGTCCAGTTTTCTGTCTTGTCCTCACGCGGGCGGATGGCCACGATGGCGTTTACCCGGATGGACTTGTCGGCCAGCTCGATGGACCCGGCGCGCATGACACTCAGGACTGCGCCTTGAGACACGCTTTCGGTGAACCGCCCCGGCATCGAGGCAATGGCCGAATAGGACAGGACGAAAGTGACGGTGCCCTTCTGGCGCTGGCGCTCGACACCGACCGAGGGCAGGTCGTCCTGCAGGGCGATGCGTTCGGCAAACACCTGCAGCGCCATCGCAGCACCACGCGTGGACCTGGCCATTGCCTTGTCGAATTTGTCCTTCGCGAAGTCGAAAACAGTGTCGGCTTCCTCGATTTCAGGAATGATGACGGCATTGTCGATACGGCCGAAGCCTTCGAGGGCCGCTGTGAAAGCGTTGCGCAGGCCGAGGCGCGTATAGAGTTCGCCATGGTGGAAAATGACATCATCGGGCACCCCGTTCCTGGCTGTCGCAAGGCGTTCCGCACTTGGATCGGCCGCGATGACATGATGACCCGTTTCGCTGAACCGGCGGGCGACAGCATCACCGATTTCCCGGCCAAGACCGAGTATCGCTGTTACAGGCATGCCCATGTGCTCAGTCCCCGGCCATGTCGGCGGGCGTGGCCGTAACGCGGCGCGGGTTGCGGATATCGTCGCCGAGAATGGCGAGCCGGTCATTCAGCCGGTGCAGCGCGGCAAGGATTTCGCCAAGCAGGCGCACCGTGATGAACAAAAAGACGAGCACCGACACACCGATCACCAGTTTGGTGAGCGCCATCAACGGGTGCCCGTTAAAAAGTGTGAAAAGGGCGCTGAGCAGGACCATCAGCCCTGACACGACAAGGCCAATGCCAAGAATTGCGGTGCCCAGTTTCACCGCGCCAAGTGTCATTGGCCGGTCCTGGTCAAAAATGTCTCGCATGGGTCGTCCTCCGCCCGTTGCCTGTAGCAGGTTCAGGCGCGGCAGCGGAGGACTTATTCCGCCATTACCGCGCTAGCTTGCCTTCAACCATTGCAGCTGTTCTTTAATCTTGAGTTTCTGTCGCTTCAAATCCTTCAGCTCAAGCTGATCCGCAGATGGATGTTTTTGCGTTTCGGAGATTTTCTCGTCCAGTTGGCGATGCTTGTTGGCTAGCTCACTGATCCGACCGTTGAGCGACATGGGCAGTCTCCTTTTGCGGTTAAGAACTTGTGTCTTTATTGCCACACTAAACCATATAAGCGTGCGGGCGTTAAGGGGGGTAGCAAAGGATTTCACGCATTTAACCCGGGCAGGTCAGGCCTTCAGCGACCGCGATGATTTCCTGCGCGCTTTTTGAGCGAACATGTCCTGGTCACCTCGGGCGATCAGCGTGTCTGCTCCCTGTCCGTCGCGCCATTCGGCCACGCCGCACGATGCTCCGATATGAACGGGTGGTACGTCTTCGGCGTCGCCATTGCACACTACTATCTGGTCGATCAGCTGTGTCAGCTCTGAAGCTTTGGCCTGTGTTGCCGCGTGACTGGCGTGCGCCAGCACGATTCCGAACTCGTCGCCGCCCAGCCGCCCGACAATGTCTGTTTCCCGCGTGTGCCTGATCAGAATGTCCGACACGCGCAGCAGCACATTGTCTCCGGCGGCATGCCCGAAGACATCATTGACCTTCTTGAAATGATCGAGATCGATGAAAATAAGCGAGAGCGGCGTGCGGAAGCGGCCCGCGACCGCTATCTCACGCCGCACTTCCCGTTCGAATGCGCGCCGGTTGAATACCGGGCAAAGCGCATCATTGTCTGCCAGCAGCTCGGCATCGGAGAGGGCATGGCGCAGACGCGTGACCTCTTCCCGCAGGAAAATCACCTCTTCGCTGAGCGCTTCGAGTGCAGCGCGCTCATGCGAGCTGCACGCACCGAGATCAATGCCCAGTATATCGAGCAAAGTGCGGCGCTGATCCTGCGAAACCTGATGGAATTCTTCCGTCATTGCCTGACGATATACAAGAATTCATGCCAAGGGGAGATACAAGGTTCATCCGGGCCTGGTGATGCGCCAGTTGACCCGTCGCGCGGCTTTCCTATTGTGCGCGCTTTCCGGCGACAAGGATCCCGAAAGCCATGACCCGTTCCCCGAAAGTCGGCATCATCATGGGCAGCCAGTCTGATTGGCCGGTGATGCATCATGCCGCGTCGATTCTCGATGAGATGGGCGTCGCCCACGAAGCGAAGATCGTATCTGCGCACCGCACGCCTGACCGCCTGACCGAATATGCCAGGGCGGCGAAAGGCCGGGGCCTGAAAGTGATCATCGCGGGCGCGGGTGGCGCAGCCCATCTTCCCGGCATGACGGCAGCCATGACGCCGCTGCCTGTCCTTGGCGTGCCGGTACAGTCCAAGACACTTTCCGGTCTCGACAGCCTGTTGTCGATCGTTCAGATGCCCAGGGGCATTCCGGTCGGCACACTGGCCATTGGCGAAGCAGGGGCCGTGAATGCCGGCCTCATGGCTGCCGCCATCATCGCCCTCGACGACAAGGCCGTCGCCGCGAAGCTCGATGCCTATCGCGCAGCCCAGACGGCCGCAGTGGCCGAGGAACCCGAGGGATGACACGCCTGTCGCCCGGCGCCGTGATCGGGATTCTTGGCGGCGGACAATTGGGCCGGATGCTGGCTGGCGCCGCCAGCCAGCTTGGCTTTGACGTGCATGTCTTCTGTCCGGAGGCGGATTCGCCTGCCGCGCGCGTCGCCATGAAACACTGGCAAGCCGACTATGATGACGACCGCGCGCTGACCGGGTTCGCTGAGGCTTGTGACGTCATTACGCTTGAGTTCGAGAACATCCCCGTCAGCGCCGTGGAAGCCATCGCCGCCACAGGCACGCCCCTTCATCCGGGCGCGAAATCGCTCGCAGTGTCGCAGGATCGCGCCGACGAAAAGGCCTTCCTGCGCGCCATTGGTATCACCACCGCGGACTATCGGGAGATCAATGCCGAGGCGGACCTTAGCCCAGCGCTGGCGGCGCTGGGTGGTAAAGGCGTGCTGAAGACACGGCGCGACGGGTATGACGGAAAGGGTCAGGCCTGGCTGAAAGATCCTGCAGATATCGCAGCTGGCTGGGACAGAGTTGGCCAGGCCCCGTCGGTTCTTGAAGCGGCCATCGCGTTCGACTGCGAAATCTCGGTGATCGTTGCGCGGTCCAGTTCCGGCGAGACGGCCAGCTGGGCCCCGCCGCGCAACGTGCACGAAGACGGCATCCTCGCCCGGTCCATCGTGCCGGCAGGCGTTGACCATGCCGTTGAAACCGAGGCACGGCGCCAAGCCGTAGCGCTGGTCGACGCCCTTGATCATGTCGGCGTCCTGGCGCTCGAATTTTTTGTCATGGCCGACGGCCGCCTGATCGCCAACGAGTTCGCGCCCCGGGTTCACAATTCCGGTCACTGGACGCCCGAAGCCTGCCAGACCGGCCAGTTCGAACAGCACATACGGGCAATCGCCGGCTGGAAACTGGGAGACACACATCGCCTTTTCGATGCAGAAATGACAAACCTGATCGGCGAGGCGGGCCTGCTCGATCCGGCCATGCTGTCACCGAACGAAACACTGACCCTGTACGGCAAGCGCGAGGCGCGGCCCGGCCGCAAGATGGGCCATATCACAACGCGTCTCGGCCCGAGAAAGGACTGAACCCATGCTGCTTCCCGTTTCGACCTGGCAGGACATTGAACGCTGGCTGACGAAGTCGCGCACGATTGTTGTTCCAATCGGCTCGATGGAGCAGCACGGCCCGAATGGCTTCATCGGCACGGATGCCCTGTGTCCCGAGATCATCGCCCGCCACGCCGAAAGCCTCGCGCCGGATGACATCCTTGTTGGCCCCACATTCAATGTCGGCTGCGCGCAGCACCATCTCGGCTTCCCGGGCACGATCACGCTGCGCCCGTCGACCATGATCGCCGCTATGGCGGACTGGACCGAGAGCCTGATGCGCCACGGTTTCGAACGGATCTACTGGTATAATGGACATGGCGGGAACATTTCGACCATCGAGGCCGCTTTCAGCGAAATCCACGCCCGGCGTAGCTTTGATCCGCGCGGTGCCGACAATCGCCCCGGGCTGAGCCTGAAACGGCGTGACTGGTGGGATTTCCGGGACGTGATGGGGCTCTGCAACAAGCTCTATCCCGTCGGCCATGGCAGCCACGCGACGGCGTCGGAAGTCTCTGTGACCTATTTCGCCTATCCCGACCGGGCCCGACCCGAGGTGGAGATGAGCCCAAAAATCGCCCCCAATGGCAGGATTGGTGACGCCGTCCAGTATCGCCGGGACTTCCCTGATGGCCGTATCGGGTCAGACCCGACGCAATCAAACGCTGCAGACGGCGCGAAGATTGTCGAGGCGGCCGCGCAGGCCATGCTTGAGGACGTCAAACGGTTTTCTGAATAAGCTGTAACCTGCGAGCGCAGCGCAACGTCTGGCCACACGCCCGGAAGGGCGGTATCAGAACAGGCTTCCAGAAAGGCGTGCGAACCGGATATATGCTCGACATTCAGCGGCTGGAAAAATCATTTGGCGCAAAGCACGCTGTGCGCGGTGTGTCCTTCCGGCTTGAGAAGGGCACGGTGCTTGGTTTTCTCGGACCCAACGGAGCCGGAAAATCAACCACAATGCGCATGATTGCCGGCGTTCTTGAGCCGGATGGCGGCGATGCCCTGATTGACGGCAAATCCATCCTGTCTGAGCGACGCGAAGCCCAGCGGGCCCTCGGCTACCTGCCGGAAGGCGCCCCCCTCTACGACGACATGACCCCGCCGGAATTCCTGATCTTCATGGCCTCGGCGCGCGGCATCAAAGGCGCGGCCCGCAAGAACGGTGTTGAGCGGGCGATTGCCGATGCGCGCATTTCGACCGTTTGCGACCAGCGGATCGGTTCCCTGTCCAAGGGATACCGCCGCCGCGTCGGCCTCGCAGGCGCAATCCTGCATGATCCGCCCGTCCTGCTGCTCGATGAGCCGACCGACGGTCTTGATCCGAACCAGAAGCGAGCCGTGCGCGCGCTGATCGCACGCATGGCGCCGCAGAAGGCGATCCTGATCTCGACGCATACGCTCACTGAAGTGCCGGCCATGTGCACGCGGGCCATCGTCATCGATCGGGGCATGATCGTTGCTGATGACACGCCTGCGGCACTGGCCCGGCAGTCCGAGGACGGAACCCTTGAGGGCGCCTTCACGCGTCTGACGGATCAGGCCGAGGCGGAATCGGCATGATGACCTGGGCGAGAGAGCAGTTCGGCGGGTTCACGGCCACCTACAGGCGCGAGCTGGGCGCCTATTTTTCCACGCCGATGGCGTATGTATTTCTCGCGGTCTTCCTTCTGGCAATCGGCATGTTCACCTGGGAGGCGTCCCGCTTCTTTGACACCGGCTCGGCCGACCTTGCTCCATTCTTCGTCTGGCACCCGTGGCTTTACATGATCTTCCTGCCAGCCCTCGCCATGCGCCTCTGGGCAGACGAGCGCACTGCGGGAACGGATGAATTGCTGCTGTCATTGCCACTGGGCATGCCGGGGCTGGTTATTGGCAAATTGTTCGCCGCCTGGACGGTTGCCGGTGTCGGCCTGGCGCTGACCGCGCCCATGTGGGCGACGGTGAACCTGCTTGGCAGCCCGGACAATGCCGCCATCGCACTGACCTATCTGGTCAGCTTCCTGATGGCCGGCGCTTACCTGTCCATTGGCGCCGCCGTATCGGCACTGACCGGCAGCCAGGTCACGGCCTTCGTGATCAGCGTCGTCATCGCCTTCGTCTTCACGGCCGCCGGCTGGCCACTGGTCCTGTCCGGCGTGAAGTCCGCCTTCGGAACGGGCGCGGCAGAACTGGTCGCCTCCTTTTCGTTCCTGACCCAGTTCGAAGGCGCCCAGCGCGGCGTGCTGGAATTGCGCGCAATGGTGTTCTTTCTCGGCTTTACCGCCTTCTGGGCCGTATTGAACGGACTGTGGGCCACGCGCCAGAGGCTTGGCTAGGGATGAAGGCGAAGCATTACCTTGTCGCGGCAACAGCGCTGGCCACCACGATCTTCGTGTCGGGCAATCTGGTCATGCAGAATGTCCTGTCCGGAGTGCGCGTCGATTTCACCGAGAACAATCTGTACACGCTGTCCCAAGGCACGAAAGAGACACTTAAGACCGTGTCAGAACCTGTCGAACTCACCTTCGTCTATACACGGGGCGTCGGGCAGGACTACCCCGCTGTCCGCGCCTACGCCGCGCGTGTGCGCGAACTGCTTGAAGCCTATCGCAGCCAGTCCGGTGGCCGGGTGATGGTCAACGAGATTGATCCATCCCCCTTCTCCGAGGCTGAGGACGAAGCCCTCGCCGCCGGCGTCACTGCAATAAGCACGAGCGGGACTGACCCGCTCTATTTCGGCATAATCGGACGCAATGCTGTCGACGACCAGCGGGTGATCCCTTTCCTGGCACCCGAACGTGAAGTGACGCTGGAATACGACCTGACGCGGATGGTCGCCCGGCTCGATGATCCGGATCCGCCGCGTGTCGGCATCCTGTCGACCTTGCCCGGCATGACGGCGCCCGGTGGTGAAGGCGGGTACACGCTGCTTGCCGATATCTCTAAATCATTCGAAGTCGTACCAGTTTCTCAGGAATTCCAGTCCCTGCCTGAAGACCTTGATGTCCTTTTCCTGGCCCACCCGCCCGAATTGTCGGCCCGCCAGTCCTGGCTGATCGATCAGTATATCCTCCGGCACGGGCGTGCTGTCATCATGGTCGATCCTGCGGCGAAGACAGCCATCGGCGGCGGCTTCCTGGATACAGCCAGCGATCATCCGCGTTCGGACCTGGGCGTGCTGGGCAAGGCGTGGGGCGTGACCCTGTCAGAGGATGCTGTGGCCGATGCGGCCAATGCGCTGCCCGTACCGGTTGATATGGGTAATGGCCGCATGGAGGAACTGGCGCATCCGCTGTTCATCGGCTCACCCGCTTCAGACATGAACCGGCAAGACCTCGTCACCGCCGACCTGACACGCAATGTCAATTTCGGCGCGCCCGGGGGCCTTCTTGTGGGCCGCCTGCCGGATGGCGCGACGTTTTCCCCGCTCATATCGACCGGACCGAGCCCGTCTTTCATCGACGCCGCCGAAGCCGTGCGGGACATGAAACCCGGCGACGTCCTGAAATCCTACAAGACGGCCCCCGAGCCACTGGTACTGGCAGCCCGCCTGTCAGGGCCCCTCGTCTCGGCCTTCCCGGATGGTGCCCCGGCGCTGAATGAGCCATCGGAGCCTGCACTTGCGGAACTCGCGCGCGCCGAAGCCGCCAATGCCCTGCCGCATATTTCGAAGAGCGCGACCGACGCAGCGGTCGTGATTATTGCCGACATCGATACGCTGGCCGATGATTTCTACATTATTCCGGGCCGGGGCGTCGTGGTGGCCGACAATGGCGCACTGGTACTGAACGCACTTGACTCGCTGTCGGGCGGCGGCGAGCTGTCACGCCTCAGGTCGCGTTCGCCGAGCCTCAGGTCCATGACGCGCATAGACCGGATGCGCGAGCGCGCAGAGGCAATATATTTCCGCCAGCAGGCAGAACTGGAAAACCGTTTGGCGACGGCGCAGTCGCGGCTGGAGGAATTGCAGGACATCAGTGCGACAGACGGCTTCTTTTCCGGCGACATCGAAGCTGACCTGTCGGAAGAGGAACGCGCCGAACTGACCAGGCTGCGCGCCGATATCGTAGAACTCCGCGATCGGTTGCGCAGCATCGAACGGGATTACCGCCGTGATATTGATCGGCTGGAAAGCATGTTGAAACTGATCAATATCTGGGGGGGTCCGATACTGGTCGGTTTGATCGGATTGGTTGTGTGGCGGCGCCAGACATATCGGGGAGGACGTGACGCATGAACGATGTTCCGTCCCAGCGCCGCATGCGGCGTCTCCAGATTCTGGGCGCAGCCGCAGGTGCGCTGACGGTGATCGCTGTCCTGCTCAGTGTCGGCGGCCAGAGCACGACCCAGAACACGGAACGCATGGGCAAACCTGTGCTTCCCGATTTCTCGACTGTCCGCGCCGAGGCTGCCGAAATCCGCATAACGCTGGCCGACGAGGCCTATGCGCTGGTCAATGGCCAGGATGGCTGGACCCTTGGCGGCACCAGCGGATACCCGGTTCGCGTCGACCGGCTGGCCGCGCTGGCGGGCGGGCTGCACGACATGACCTGGGGCGAAGGGCGCACGCGCGATTCGGGCAAGATGAACCGTATCGGCCTCGGGGATCCGCGCGATGGCGGCACCGGCGCACTGATCGAAATCGTGAACGAAGCCGGCAAGGTCACCGCGTCCCTGCTGACCGGCCGTAAGGGCCAGTATGTCTATGCCCGCGTTCCGGGCGACGAGCAGGCCTTCCGCGTCAATGGCGACCTGCCACCATTGTACAATCATGATGCCTGGCTGGACCTCGATATCATCGACATCCAGTCCGATGCGGTATCGGCTGTCCGGCTGTTCGATACCCGCGGGCAAAGCCTGTATCTGCGGCGCACTGTCGGCAGTGGGGACCGCAGCTTTCGCCCTGCGCCGCCCTTCCACAATTATCGCCTGGTCAGCCGTATCGCGGCCTCAACCCCAGCGCTGGCTTTGACCCGCCTGCAGCCGATCGGCGTGAAGCCAGCAGAAAACCTTCAAACCCGCCCCAGGGCGCGGCATATCACGACGACACATGACGGACTTGAAGTCGAACTCAGGGCCTATCGCGAACCGGACGGATTTTTCGTTACATTGAGAGCCGTCGAAGCTGGCGAAGGCGCCCACCGGGGCAGCACGATCAACCAGAAAGCCGCCGGATGGGCCTTTGAAGTCACGGAATTCGACTGGAACGATTTCACACCATCAATCTCGTCGATTGTGCGCCCGCCGGTTCCGGACGCGCCTGAAGAACCGGAGACGGCCAGCCAGCCCTGAGGTCTAGTTGTGAAGGTCCATGGCGGCGAGAACGCGGCCGAAACCCGCTTCCTGGACAACCAGCGCGCACGTCGTCGGGCAGACCGACGGATCAATCTCCACAAGCCCGCCGATCCAGGGACCGATTGCGGTCACTTTCGTTACCGGGTGAACCATGTCAGTCGGGTTGGCATCCCCGTCGAGATACTCGATCACGAAAATGTCTGTCAGGTCCGTAACTGTGCCCGTCAGCTCAATCTTCGCATCCTTGCGCACGAGGCGTGCGGGCGACGCGTCCGCCTTGCTGACCCGCTGGAGCGCTGCCCTGACCTGGGGCGGTTTACTGCCGGGACATTGTTCCAGCCCGTTATAGACTGTCTGGGGCGTGTAGGGGCCACGCAACCTGAACCGGTCAACATAACTGCGCTGGCGATCCTTGGATTCGGCCATCGCCATCGGATCTTTCTCGCCGAGATAATCCCAGTAGTCGACTGACCAGGTCAGGATCAGGACATCATCGCGCTCGGCATCCACCTCGGACATTGTCCGGTGAGCCTTGGGGCAGGCGCGGCAATTGTGGGAAGCGAACAATTCCACGAGCACCGGCGACGGGTCAGCGCTCGCCACAGATGTCTGGGCCACTGCAGGAAGTGCAGACACAGCGAGAAGAACGAGGGCAGACAGGTGAGCGCGCATCATCATGATCCCGTTATAGGCCTATGCCAAATCGCATGACAATCACAGGGGTGTGAGGACTGTAAAAAGCCCTCCGCGCCTGAACGCGGAGGGCCTTGTCGATAAAGCGGCTGGCTGAAATCCCCTACAGGGCTTCGCGCGCGAGATTGCGCAGCACGTAGTGGAGGATGCCCCCGTTGCGATAATAGTCGAGCTCGTTCTCGGTATCGATTCGCAGCACGGTCTTGGCAGTGAAGGTCGTGCCATCCTCGCGCGTGATTTCCACGTCCAGCGTCTGGCGCGGCTTGATATCGGCGATACCGGAAATCGAGACCTGTTCCTTGCCTGTCAGGCCAAGGGATTCGGCACTGGCACCTTCTGCAAATTCAAGCGGAAGCACGCCCATGCCGATCAGGTTCGACCGGTGAATACGCTCGAAGCTGCCTGCAATGACGGCGCGCACGCCGAGCAGCACGGTGCCCTTTGCCGCCCAGTCACGTGACGAGCCGTTGCCGTAAAGGTCACCCGCGAAGATTACCAGTGGCACATTGTCCTGCTCGTATTTCATCGCCGCATCGTAGATCGGCATTTGCTCACCGGCCGGATAGTGCACGGTGACGCCACCCTCGACACCCGGGACCATCTTGTTCTTGATGCGGATATTGGCGAACGTGCCGCGCATCATCACTTCATGGTTGCCGCGGCGCGAGCCATACGAGTTGAAGTCCAGTGCGCTGACCTGGTGTGCCAGCAGGTATTCACCTGCAGGACTTGCCGCCTTGATCGAACCGGCCGGCGAAATGTGGTCGGTCGTGATGGAGTCGCCGAAGACAGCCAGAACGCGCGCATTCTTTACGTCCTCCGGTGTGTCGGGGGTCAGGCTCATGCCTTTGAAATAGGGCGGGTTCTGCACATAGGTCGAGCCGGGTGGCCAGCTGTAGGTCTGGCCGCCGGAGACCTCGATTGCCTGCCAGTGCTCATCGCCCTTGAAAACGTCCGAGTAGCGATCGGCGAACATTTTCGGCGTGACGGCCACGGCCATGATCTCGGCAATCTCGTGCGAGGTTGGCCAGATGTCCTTGAGGAAGACGTCCTTGCCGTCCCTGTCCTGGCCCAGCGGATCCGTTGTCAGGTTGATGCGCAGCGAACCGGCAATCGCATAGGCGACGACCAGTGGCGGCGACGCAAGGTAATTTGCCTTGATGTCCGGACCGATGCGACCTTCGAAGTTGCGGTTGCCTGACAGCACGGAACAGGAGACCAGGTCGCCTTGTGCGATGGCCTTGGCCAGCGGCGCATCGAGCGGGCCGGAATTGCCGATACAGGTGGTGCAGCCATAGCCGACCAGGTTGAAACCGAGCGCATCGAGGTCATCAGAGAGCCCGGCCTTGTTGAGATAGTCGGTGACGACCTGGCTGCCCGGTGCAAGTGACGTTTTCACCCACGGCTTCCGCGTCAGGCCAAGCGCATGCGCCTTGCGGGCTACGAGGCCGGCGGCGATCATCACGCTCGGATTGGACGTGTTGGTGCATGACGTGATGGCCGCAATGAATACATCGCCATGGGTGACGGTATAGTCTTCACCTTCGACCGCAATCGGCTCGGCGGCGTCGGCTTCCTTGCCGAACTCCTTGGCCATTGCGTCGGCAAATGCCGTGTCGCCCTCGGACAGCAAGACGCGGTCCTGCGGGCGTTTCGGACCGGAGATGGATGGCACCACGGCGCCCAGATCCAGTTCAAGCGTGTCGGTGAACACGGGTTCGGCCTGTTCGGGACGCCAGTAGCCCTGCGCCTTCGCATAGGCTTCAACCAGCGCCACGCGATCTGCGTCGCGGCCCGTACTCCTGAGGTATTTGACCGTATCATCATCGACCGGGAAGAAGCCGCACGTGGCGCCATATTCCGGCGCCATGTTCGAGATCGTCGCTTCATCTTCGAGCGTGATACTGGCCAGGCCGGGGCCGAAGAATTCGACAAACTTTCCGACGACGCCCTTTTGGCGCAGCATCTGGACGACCGTGAGAACGAGATCTGTTGCGGTTGCGCCTTCGGCCAGTTTTCCGGTCAGTTTGAAACCGATGACTTCAGGAATGAGCATCGAGACCGGCTGGCCGAGCATGGCGGCTTCCGCTTCGATGCCGCCCACACCCCAGCCCAGCACGGACAGGGCGTTGATCATGGTCGTGTGGCTGTCGGTGCCGACGCAGGTGTCCGGATAGGCAACGGTCTCGCCGTCTTCGTCTTTCGTCCAGACGGTCTGGCCAAGGTATTCGAGGTTCACCTGGTGGCAGATGCCGGTGCCCGGCGGCACGACACGGAAATTCTTGAACGCGGTCGAGCCCCAGCGCAGGAACTCATACCGTTCCTGGTTGCGCTGATACTCCATTTCGACGTTTTTCTTGAAGCTGCCTAACCCGGCGAAACTGTCGACCATGACAGAATGGTCGATCACGAGATCAACCGGGACTTGCGGATTGATCGCATCGGCCGAGGCGCCGAGATTCTTCGCAGCGTCGCGCATCGCCGCGAGGTCAACAACTGCGGGAACGCCGGTAAAGTCCTGCATCAGGACGCGGGCAGGGCGATAGGCGATTTCGTGGCTTGTGGCGCCCTTGTTGTCGAGCCAGGCCTTGAACGCGAGGATGTCGTCCCTGGTAACAGTCTTGCCATCTTCGAAGCGCAGCATGTTCTCCAGCAGCACCTTGAGTGATGCCGGCAGGCGCGACACATCGCCAAGGCCGTTTTCAGAGGCTGCGGCGAGTGAATAATAAGTGTACGTCTTGCCGGCAGCGGTAAGGGTGCGTTTTGAATTGAAGCTGTCGAGAGACGGCATGCGGGAGACCTCGCGTCTTGATGTGATAAGTGTGCCGCAGGGGGTAAGCGGCGCGTTGCCTCGTGTCATATAGGTGGTAAGGCCCTGAGGCAATTGGGACCAAGGGACTATTCGGGAGATGATGTGCGCCTTTTGACAGCTTCCGGACTGGGCATCCTGCGCGGGGAGCGGGTGCTGTTTGATGCGGTGTCGCTGGAGGTGGCACCGGGCGACGCCGTGGTGTTGAGGGGCGCCAATGGGGCCGGAAAGACCACACTGCTGCGCGTACTGGCTGGCCTGACACGGGCGGAAACGGGAGAGGTGAGCCGTACTGCCGCGCATCACTGGGTTGGCCATCGCGAAGGGCTGAAGCCGCATGAGACCCCCCGCGCGCACCTGGCCCTGTGGGCACGGGCCTGGGGCACCGAGGCCGATGTGGACGTAATCCTCAATGACATGGGGCTGTCGCGCCCTGCTGACGTAGCCGCGCGATACCTGTCTGCGGGGCAAAGGCGGCGCACGGCGCTGGCGCGTGTCCTGCTGGACAGGCGTCCGGTCTGGCTGCTTGACGAACCATTCACAGCGCTCGATGCGGAGGGGCGCGAGCGCGTTCTTGGCATGGTGGCAGCGCACCGGCAGGGCGGCGGCGCTGTGGTGGCTGCGGTGCATGGCGATGTGGGTTTTGCCGCCAGCCGGGAGGTGGCGCTGTGAGCCCCGCCCCGATCCTTTCAGCCTTCCGGCAGGCCTTGAGCGAAGCCTGGGCGGGCGGCGCAGGCGCCCTGTTGCCGCTCGGCTTCTTTGCAGGGGCCGCTGTTCTGGTGCCTCTGGGTATCGGAACCGAACCCGGCATGCTGCGCGCGGTTGGCCCCGGCATCCTCTGGGTCTCGCTTGCGCTATCCAGCCTCGTGACGCTGGAACGGATCTTTCAGGCCGATGTCGAGGACGGCGCTCTTGATCTGTGGCTGCAGACCAGCGCGCCCGTCTCGGCGATCGCCGCAGCCAAGACGTTCGCCCACTGGCTGGCCGCCGGCCTGCCGCTGGCGCTGATGAGCCCGGTTCTCGCCCTGATGTTCCAGGCCGAGGCCGGGGCCAACCTGCTGACCAGCGCGCTGATCTACGGCCTGGGCGGACTTGCCTTCTTTTTCTGGGGGGGAGTTGGCGCCGCGCTGTCGGCAACCGTACGGCGCGGAGGATTACTTATAGCCCTGATCGCGCTGCCTCTTTATGTGCCGACAGCGATTTTCGGATCTTTGGCGATGAGCGGCGCAGCCGGCGGCGACAGTGCGCCACTCTTATTGGTGGCCTCGACATTGTTTGCGCTGGCACTGGCGCCATTTGCCATGGCTGCTGCGTTGCGCTTGGCGGCGGATTGAGGGGAAGCTATCTGATGGGCATGTTGTCGGCCTTTGCAAATCCACACCGCTTCCTCGCCCTGTCGCGCTGGCTGGCGCCGCTCTTCTATCTGCTGAGCGCAATCCTGATTGCATGGGGCCTGTGGCAAGGCCTGTGGATTGTGCCCAGGGACGATTATCAGGGGGGCGACATCATGCGCGTCATGTTCATCCACGTGCCCGCCGCCTGGCTCGCCATGGCGAGCTATACGGCCATGGCTGTCGCCAGCTTCGTCTGGTTCATCTGGCGCCATGAACTTGCAGACATCGCAGCCAAGGCCATCGCCCCGCTAGGGGCGACATGGACCGCGCTTTGCCTTGCAACCGGCGCCGTGTGGGGCAAACCGACCTGGGGCACGTGGTGGCAGTGGGATGACGCGCGCATGATGAGCGTGCTGTTCCTGTTCTTCCTGTTCCTTGGCTATATGGCGCTGCGCGCAGCCATGGATTCGCGGCAAAAGGCGGCCCGTGCCGGCGCAATCCTCGCCATGGTCGGGGCGCTGAACGTGCCCCTGATCAAGTTCTCGGTCGACCTGTTCACATCGCTCCACCAGGATTCCAGCGTCCTGACGGCAGAGGGGCCGAAGATGGCCGCGGTCTATCTGTGGCCGCTAATGATGAGCGGCCTCGGGCATTCTCTGTTGTTTGGCGCGCTCGTAATGACCCTGATGCGTGCGGAAATCTGGACACGTCAGGCCGCGCGCCATCGCGCCAGACTGCTGGCGGGGGCATGATGGACCTGGTGCCGGACTTCGGAAAGAACGCCGCCTATATCTGGGCGTGCTATGGCATCGGACTGGTGCTGATCGGCTGCACCGTGATCGGTGTCCTGGTCAAGGCGCGCAGCGCGAAGCACCGCCTCACGCGCCTGAAAGGCGATGACGGAGACATGACATGAAGCGCTGGCTTGCGGTTGTTCCGGTTGTTGCGCTGCTGCTATTTGCCGGACTGGCCCTGTCGCAATTGCTGAGCCCGAAAAAGGGCGACTTCGAGCGGGTATCGCGCGCAGCGCCCGAGCGGCAGTTCGAGACACTGGACGGCGCCACCATCACATTCGCCCCGCCTCCCGGCGGCGAAAACGTGGTCGTGAATCTGTTCGCGAGCTGGTGCGCCCCGTGTGAAGCAGAGCATCCCCGCCTGATGGAACTGTCCGATGCGTTCCCGGACAGGATCTATGGCATCCTCTACAAGGACAGTCGCGAAAATGGCGCGGCCTTCCTGGACCGGATGGGAAACCCGTTCGCCGAAGTCGCCATCGATGCGGACGGGCAGGGCGGACTTGATTTTGGACTGACCGGCGTGCCGGAAACGTTCGTGATCTCAAGCGCGGGCGAGATACTGGTCCACATCACCGGTCCGCTGGACGATGGTGACGTGCGTGAGGTGCGCGGGGCGCTGAACACGCCCCGCGACTGACCCCATAAAGTCTTACTTCTTCTTGCGGCGAACCGGCTTGGCTTTCGCCTTGGCGGCCGGCTTCGGCGCAGCAGCCGCTTTTGGTGCAGCCTTGGCCTTTGGCTTGGTCTTCGGCTTTGCCTTGGCTTTTGGCTTGGCCTTCGTCACGACCGTTGGCGCGGGCGTCGGTGCCGATGCTGGTGCCGTTTTCGGTTTGGTGGGCTTGGCATCTGCCGCTTCTGTATCTTCGACGAGCTTTGCGAGGCCGGAGAGCAGCGCGTCCTGCTTGGTTTTCGGCATCGCGTCGAACAGGGCAGCATCTGCTGCATCAACAGCCGGCTGAGCCTTTTCAAGTGCCTTGCGGCCCTTGGCCATCAGTGACACAGACTTGGCGCGAGCGTCAGCCTTGGACGCGGCGCGCTTGATCAGGCCGGCCTTTTCCATGCGCGCGACCATGTCGGCCAGCGTCGAGCGATCAATACCGGTTGCGTTAACGAGGTCTGACTGGCTGACGCCTTCATTGCCCGACAGGGCAGCAAGTACGGAAAACTGCCGCAATGTGACACCGGCGGCCTTGAGGGCAGCAGCCGAATGATTGGCAGCAATCTGCTGCGCACGGTGCAACAGATGGCTTGGCGATTTGTTGAGGTTGAAATTGGTTGTGGAAGCCATGGGATTGTCTACTTTCGGTTTTTGGGGCGGTTTCCCGCCAGAATTGGGTTCGAGGGTTGCTTTAAACAGGTGGCCCGTGTGCGGATCAACAGTTTTCTCCATATGAGAGATAGGTTGAAGATTTGATGACGGATGACTTAGCAAATGGTTCCATTTCACCTGATTTCAGGCTGGATATACCAGAAGGTGACGATCGCACGAGGCGAATCTGCAATAATTGCAACTTTATTGACTATGTGAATCCCAGGATTGTGGCCGGATCTGTTGTCACACGCGACGATAAAATCCTGCTCTGCCGCCGGGCCATCGAGCCGAGAAAGGGATTCTGGACGCTGCCGGCAGGCTTCATGGAAGAAAATGAAACAGTTGAGGACGCCGCCCGGCGGGAGGCACAGGAGGAGGCCTGCGCTGACATCCGCATCTCTCAATTGCTGGCTGTTTACTCTGTACCGCGCATCAGCCAGGTTCAGGTCATGTTCCGGGCCAGTCTCGCCTCGGATATTGCGGCAGGCCCGGAAAGCCTCGAGGTTGGCCTGTTTGCGTGGAAGGATATTCCCTGGTCAGAACTGGCCTTCCCGACCGTTGTCTGGGCGCTGACACATTATTCCGGCACGCGTCACCTTCATGGTTTTCCGCCGTTTACCAATCCACCGGGCACGGAAAGCCTGACGCGCTAGGCCTGCGGTTCGGTTTTGTCCGGATCGATCATGTGTTTCAACGTGTAAGGTACATTCGCAAGGGCAAACACAAAACCAAGCCCGACATTGCCCAGGCGCCAGTTGGCCCAGGTTCCTTCGGAGAAGAATTGCCAGAGCACCAGGTTCCAGATCGCCATCGCGACGAAATAGAGCCCCCAGCGGATTGCCAGTGTCCGCCATGCAAAATCCGGCAGCTGGAATGCACTTTCGAAGAACATCTTCCAGATATTCCGTCCGACGGCGAGACCGCCGAAGATGACACCGGCAAACAGGAGATTGATGATTGTCGGTTTGATGAAGAGGAAGGTCTTTGACTGGAGCACGATGCCGATCGTGCCGAAGGTTCCGATGAGTACGGAGGACAGGATCAGGAAAGGGGGTATTCGCTCGCCCCTGACCAGCTTCTGTATGATCACGCCCAGCGTCATCACGATCAGCGCGCCGGTTGCCCAGTAGAGCGCGGTATCCTTGGTGAACAGTCCGTCGCCTTCGGGAAAGCGCAGGAGCACATTATAGACAACGACGAATATGAGTGTGGGACCAAGCTCCGCCCAGATATTACCCGGTTTGTTCGGCGCTGTGGCCTGGTCTGTGGTCTGGTCTGATTGTTCGGTCATGCAATATCATACGCGGCCGGGCCGCCTCCGGATGTTCGGGCCCTGTCTTGCACAAAGAACCCCGTCCCACCAGAGCCGCGTCAGGCCCCGGCCTGCATCAGTATGAGACCGCAGGCCAGCACGGCGGCGGCCAAAGTACGGCGCCTGCCAAAACCTTCCCGCAGAAGGATTGCGCCAAACCCGGCCGCAAAAACCACTGATGTCTCTCGCAGGGCCGTCACGATCGCCGCATCGGTCAGCGTATAGGCGAAAATGGCCAGGCCATATGACAATGATCCGAGCAGGCCCGCGATGATGCCGCCGCGGATCTGCGGGCGGATCGCCCTGATGAGTCCCCCGCGCCGCTGCCAGAGGGCGACCAGCGTCACGCCAATCCAGTCGATCAGGAACAGCCAGACGACAAAGGTCAGGACGTTGGGCATTACCCGCACGGCCCGCGCGTCGGCAACTGCGTAAAGGCCGACGCCCAGCGCGGTCATCACGGACCAGAACAGTGCGGACCGGTCGAGACGCCGCGCGTGGACAGTCGCGCCGGTGGGCATGGCAAAGACGATGATTGCGGCGCTGGCGGTGACGAGGCCGGCAATCTGCCAGACCGTCAACGCCTCCTGCAACGCGATGCCGGCAATCATCGCCGTCGCGAGCGGGCCAAGCCCGCGCATGACCGGAAAGACCAGTGACAGGTCACCGCGATGCAGGGCCCGTATGGCGCTGAACTGATAGAACCAGTGGACCGCCATCGATAGCGCAAGCAGGGGCAGGGTCTCACGCGGCGGCAGCGGCACGAAAAACGCGAGCGGCAACACGCTCAGCGCCATCACGATGGACAGGACCATGCGCGCGGTGAGGATATCGCCGCCGCGTTTGACGAGCACATTCGTTGCCGCCAGCGAGATGGCGGACATCAGGCAGATCGCGACGGGAAACAGCGCGCTGGTCATGGCGGGCGGTGTATGCGCGGGATTGTTGCAGCGGGGAAGCCCGACGCCGCGTCAGGGTTTGACTCATGGGCCTTGTGCCTCATGCTGTCACAAAAGACAGGGAGACTCTCGCCATGGCCACACATGATATCGTCCTGCGCGGCGGACTCGTCTTTGACGGCAGCGGCGCCGAGCCGCGCGAAATGGATGTCGCCGTCGATGGCGGCACGATTTCACATCTTGGCAAGGTCAGTGGCAAGGGCCGGGAAGAAATCGACGCGCGCGGGCAGATCGTCACGCCCGGCTTTGTCGATATCCATACCCATTATGACGGCCAGGCCACCTGGGGCAGCGAGATCAGCCCGTCTTCCCTTCACGGCATCACGAGCGTGGTCATGGGCAATTGCGGTGTCGGCTTCGCGCCGTGCCGGACGCAGGACCATGACCGGCTTATCCGCCTGATGGAAGGCGTAGAAGACATCCCGTTCCCGGTTCTGGCCGAAGGCCTGCCCTGGGCGTGGGAGAGTTTCCCTGACTATCTCGATTTCCTCGGGGAGCGTGAGTTCGATGTCGATATGGCCGCCCAGCTTCCACATGCCGCGCTGCGCGTCTTCGTCATGGGCGACCGGGGCGCCAATCGGGAAGAGGCTACGGCGGCTGAAATTGCCGAAATGGCGCGCCTCGCCAGGGAAGCTGTCATGGCGGGCGCGATCGGCTTTTCGACATCCCGCACGCTGAACCATCGCACCTCTGACGGACAGCCGACGCCGACGCTGACCGCAAGTGAAGCCGAACTCACCGGCATCGCCATGGGCCTGGCAGAGGCTGGCCGCGGCGTCCTGCAATTCGTGTCGGATTTCAATGACCCGCAAAAGGAAGCTGCAATGTTGCGGCGCATCGTCGAGGCTTCGGGGCGGCCGCTGTCAGTCTCGCTGGCCCAGGCCGATGTCGCGCCGGACAGCTGGCGCATGCTGCTCGGCGCGATTGAACAGGCTGCCGATGATGGTCTGCCAATGGCGGCGCAGGTTGCACCGCGTCCGGTCGGCGTATTGCTGGGTCTGGAACTTACACTCAACATATTCAGTGCGCATCCTGTATTCAGGGAAATTTCCGACCTGCCCTTCGCCGAAAAGGTGAGCCGACTGAATCAGCCCGCCTTCCGCGCGCGCCTCCTGGCTGATGAACCGGTCACCGACAATCCGTTCCTGAAAGTGATGCTGCGCAGTTTCGGCAAGATGTTCCAGTTGTCAGACCCGGTCGACTATGAGCCCGGCCCTGAGCGCACAATCGAAGCCATCGCGGCCCGGCGCGGTGTCAGCAATGAAGCGGCTGCCCTCGACCTGATGCTGGAAAATGACGGGCGCGGCATGCTCTACCTGCCTTTCCTCAACTATTCGCAGGGCAGCCTCGAACCGATCCGCGCCATGATGGAAAGCCCCGTCTCCCTGCCTGGCCTCTCCGATGGCGGGGCCCATGTCGGCATGATCTGCGATGGCAGCTTCACGACGACCATGCTCACTCATTGGGGTCGCGACCGCACGCGCGGGCCCAGACTGCCGCTCGAATACCTGATCCACCGCCAGACGCAGAAGACAGCGCGCTGGATGGGCCTGAACGATCGCGGCCTGATTGCGCCGGGTTATCGCGCCGATCTCAACGTGATCGACCTGACGAACCTGAAACTTCACCTGCCGCAGGTGCAGTACGACCTGCCTGCAGGCGGGCGCCGCCTGATGCAGCGGGCCAGCGGCTACACGGCCACCATCCTGGCGGGGCAGGTCACGTTCCGCGATGGCACGCCGACGGGCGCGAAACCGGGCCGCCTGCTGCGCGGGGCCCAAGCGGCACCCATGCGGGCCATGGCCGCTGAATAGGGCCGCTAGTCAATGGCCCCGACCAGCGCCTGCGAGAAGGCGTGGGCGCTGAAAGGGCGCAAGTCATCTGCGCCTTCACCGACACCGATGAAGTGGATCGGCAGGTCATGCGCCTCGGCGATGGCCACCAGCACGCCGCCCTTGGCCGTGCCGTCCAGCTTGGTCATCACGAGGCCCGTCACCCCGGCCGTATGCCGGAACGCCTCGACCTGGCTGAGCGCATTCTGACCCACCGTGGCATCCAGCACGAGGATGACATCGTGCGGCGCGTCGGGGTCCAGCTTGCGCGCAACGCGCACGACCTTTTCCAGTTCTGCCATCAGTTCGGCCCGGTTCTGGAGGCGACCGGCCGTATCGACGAGCACGAGATCGAGATCTTCGCGTTTCGCCCGTTCAATGGCCTCGTAGACAAGGCCGGCGGCATCTGCGCCCGTCGGCTTTGACATGACGGGAATGCCCGCCCGGTCACCCCAGACGGTCAGCTGCTCAATGGCGGCCGCGCGGAACGTGTCGCCCGCCACGAGCAGCGCCTTCGCGCCCTGATCCTTCAGTTTCGAGGCGATCTTGCCGATCGTCGTCGTCTTTCCGGACCCATTGACCCCGACAAACAGCACAACGCGCGGACGCGGGCCGTCAGAAAAATCGACGATCTGCTCACGCGGCGCCAGAACAGACTCAATTTCGGCCGCAAGAGCCAGTTTGATCTCGTTTTCAGTGATTTCCCTGTCGAAGCGCTCCTTCGACAGGTTCCTGGTCACCCGCTGGGCAACCGCTGCGCCAAGGTCTGACGTGATCAGCAGGTCTTCGAGATCTTCGAGCGTTTCGTCATCCAGCCTGCGCTTGTTGAACGCTGCCAGGCCTGTTCCCAGCCGGGAGGATGAGCGCGCAAGGCCCGACCCGAGCCTGGCCACAAAGCCGGGATCATTTGCCTCTGCCTCGAGCGCCGCACGGGCCGCTGCCTCGCGTTCTTCACGCAGCCGGGCGGCCTCGCGCCGGTCTTCAAGCAGTTTCAGTTCGCCAGCCGCCTTGGCGCGCGCCGCTTCGCGTTCTTCGCGGGCCAGGCGGGCCGCCTCGGCCTCGGCTTCCAGCCGCCGGGCCTCGGCTTCATCGGCGCGGGAGAGCGCTTCGGCCCGGGCTGTTTCAGCCCGGCGGGCTTCATCGTCGAGGCGTCGGGCTTCCGCCTCGGCTTCAGCCGCTTCGCGGACCTGACGTTCTTCCCACTCCTTGTTGGCTTCGGCGACGACGCGCTCAATTTCGGCCTTTTCTGACTGTTTAGTGGCGGTTTCAGCCTCGCGGGCCGCAATCTCGTCAGCCGACAGTTCCGGCGCGACCATCGCCGCGCCAGCGGCCCTGGCCTCGTCCTGCTTCTTCTTTTTCCCGAACCACAGGATCATGCGAGCGTCCCAACCAGATGCGTCTTGTTGTGCCCGGTTATATGGGTACGCGCCACACGTCCAGCAGGCGGGAGATTGCCTTCCAGCTGCACAGGCGTGAAGTCAGCCAGGCGCGCGGATGCGCCGCGCTCGACCAGCGCATCGGCTGTCGTGCCGACATGGCGCGCGAGATGCGCAGCAAGGGCTGCTTCGCCGGCGGCGCGAAGGCGCGCAGCGCGGGCCTTGATGACCGCCTTGTCGAGCTGGGGCATACGCGCCGCCGGCGTGCCGGGCCGCGGGCTGTAAGGGAAGGCATGCAGGAAGGCGATGCTGCACTCCTCAACCAGCCGCAGTGAATTATCGAAATGCGCCTCGGTTTCGGTTGGGAAACCAGCGATCAGGTCTGCGCCAAAGGCGATATCCGGGCGCGCATCGCGCAGGCGATGCGTCAGGGCGATGGCATCGGCGCGGGAATGTCGGCGCTTCATGCGCTTGAGGATCAGGTCATCCCCATGCTGCAATGAAAGGTGCATGTAAGGGGCAAGGCGGGGGTCGGAGAGGGCCTCGACAAGGGCATCATCGATCTCGATGGCATCAATCGACGAGATGCGCAGCTGCGCGAGCCCCGGCACCAGTTTCAGGATTCGCTGAACCAGATTGCCGAGCTGGGGCGTGCCAGGCAGGTCGGCCCCCCAGCTGGTAAGGTCAACGCCCGTGAGCACGACTTCATGATGCCCGGTCTCAACAAGATGGCGCACCTGCGCCACGACTTCACCGGCCGGGACAGAGCGGGAATTGCCGCGCCCATATGGGATGATGCAGAACGTGCAGCGATGGTCACAGCCATTCTGAACCTGGACATAGGCGCGCGCCCGGCCGTCAAGACCGTCGATCAGGTGTACTGCGGTTTCGCGCACGGCCATGATGTCATTGACGCGCACTTTCTCGTGGCCGGTCAGCAAACTGTCCGGTTTCCAGGTCCCGGCCTGCATCTTCTCATGATTGCCGATGACGCGGGTGACTTCGGGCATCGCCGCGAACATGGCCGGATCGACCTGGGCGGCGCATCCGGTCACCAGGATGGGCGCGCCGGGATGGTCCTTCGCTGCGCGGCGGATCGCCTGCCGGGCAGAGCGCACCGCTTCCGATGTCACGGCGCATGTATTGATAATGACCGCGTCACCCAGACCTGCTTCGGTGGCATGATTGCGCATCACCTCCGATTCATAGGTGTTCAGGCGGCATCCGAGCGTGATCAGTGTCGGGCTGGAAGGCTTGGTCGTGTCAGTCATGGCGGGTTTCCAGAGGCCACATCGCGCCGTCCGGGCTGAGAATCAAGCCGCAAGCGCCAGTCAGCTTCAGATCACCGTCTCGAATTCCATTTCGACAGGGCCTGTCATGTAGACATGGTCATCACTGTCGCGCCAGTCGATCAGCAATTCGCCGCCATCCAGAATCAGCTTGGCCGTGCGTTCCGTCAGCCCGGCACGGGCCGCACAGACAAGGGCAGCGCAGGCGCCGGTGCCGCAGGCCTTGGTCAGGCCAGCCCCGCGTTCCCAGACGCGCAGCCGGATATGTTCCCGGTCGATGACCTGCGCAAACCCAACATTCGTGCCTTCCGGAAACAGCGGGTGCCACTCGACCAGTGGACCGAGCGCAGGGATGTCGAAATCGTCGACATTCTTGACGAAGAACACGGCGTGCGGATTGCCCATGGACACAACGGCCGGACGGGACAGGTAGGGCTTGTCCATCGGGCCGATCTTCACGTCGACGCCGCGCACATCCATCTTCTCGGCCAGCGGAATGTCTTCCCAGCCCATCAGCGGCGAGCCCATGTCGACCGTCACAAGTCCCCCCAGCGCCTTAAAGCCTTTCAGCATGTCGGCTTCGGTCTGGATCGTGACCATTGGCTTGCCGGTTTCCTCAAGGATGAGATGCGCCACGGCGCGCGCACCGTTCCCGCAAGCGGCCACTTCGCTGCCATCGGCATTCCAGATGCGCATGAATACGTCTTTTGTCGCGTCGCGTTCGAGCGCGATGACCTGGTCAGCCTGCAGATCGGCTGCGATCTGGCGCACCTGCTCCACCGTCGGCGCGAAGGGCGTCGAGCGGGCATCAAACACGGCAAACGCATTGCCGGCACCATTCATCTTCCAGACTTTCATTTGGCGTGTGTATTCCGTTTTCTGGTGGCGTCAAAGCGCGAGTTTCGATGGCTATTTCGGCAGGCGCGTGGCCACGACCCATCCGCCGACCTGCACGCAGAGGGCGAACAGCAGTGCGCCATGCATGAGCGGGTGGGAAACGAAAAGGGCGAGTATGGCGGTCGCGGCGCAGCCATAATCGACCAGATCACTTGACATGAGCCAACCCTGCGGCTGGCGGGCGCGGCGAACGTCAAACAGGGTCACGGTCCGCCAGACGCGGCCCATGTCGGGCGGGCCGAATTCCGCGAGCAGGTGTTTCGGGTCCAGAATGCCCGTCATTTCGGCGAGATCCTCGGCGCGGGCCTCCCCGAGCGAAATCGTGCGCTTGCGGGCCGATGTCCCGATCAGGCTGACCAGCGCGGACAGGATCACGGCCAGCGCCATAGCCGCAATGGTAAATCCGTCAAAAGGGCCGTATCCGCTCATGCCCCGTTATATAGGCACGACCATGCCGGACGGAAGCGCTGATCGATCAGCGTCGCGGAATCGCCGCCCAGTAGTCGAAGTCCAGAAGGACACCGCCAGCATATTTGCCGTCATCGCCCTTGTAGGCGAACGCGCCCGGGTCCTGGTCCTTTACCGCAACAAGGCGCAGGCGCAGCGCGCCGCACGTGTCCGATAGCGTCGCCTTGTCCAGCACTTCGCTCCACGCATAGATCGTGTCACCCGCAAACAGCGGGCTGACATGACTGCCAGCATTGATTGCGAGTATCTGCCCCGCATTGGCAAGGCCATTGAAGGCCAGTGAGCGGGCGATCGATATCACCACGCCGCCATAGATGAGACGCTTGCCGAAGCGGCTGTCCTTCTGGCCGTGCGCATCAAAGTGTACCTTGGCCGTGTTCTGGTAGAGGCGGGTGGCGATCTGGTGTTCGGCCTCTTCAACCGTCATCCCGTCGACATGGTTGATCTTCTCGCCCACAGCATAGTCGTCATAGGTGTAGGGACTGCCCGAAAGCGCCATATCCCATGTCTTCATGTCGGGAAAACCTGACAATTCGGATGCAGGCACGGCGGCCGGCAGGTCTGGCACCACCGCTTCCGGGGCCGGATTGTCCATCTCGTACTTGTTCACCATGACCCAGCGCACGAAGGACATGACCGGCTCGGCGCGCTGGTTTGTGCCCGTTGTCCGGACCCAGACAACGCCGGTTTTGCCGTTTGAGTTCTCCTTGATGCCAATCACCTTCGAAACAGTGTTCAGCGTGTCGCCCGGCATGACCGGCAGGAAGAAACGGCCATCCGCGTATCCGAGATTGGCCACCGCGTTCAGCGAGATGTCCGGAACGGACTTGCCGAAGACGACATGGAACGCGTGAAGGGGGTCAATCGCGAGGCCCGGCAGGCCGGCCGCCTTCGCAAATTCAGCCGAGGAATACTGCGCAAACCGGTTGCCGGCCATCGCGCGGTAGAGGGCGATATCCCCTTCGGTCAGCGTTTGCGGCGTCGCGTGGACGATGTCCATGCCGACATGGAAGTCCTCGAAATAGTTTCCGGGATTTGATTTCTGTGCGCTTGCCATCTGCCACCTCGTCTTATTGAGGCTTCAGCAGACAGGCCAGGCGGGTCAGCCGCGTCCGATGAAGCCGGTCAGGGTTTCGGCGAACACCTGCGCTTGGCTGGCATCCGAAATCAAGCCGGGAGAGACAAAAGGTGCGAGAACGAGCGAAATCGCCGCAGTCACGAGACCGGCGGCCATGACCTGCTGTTCGCGGCGCTCGACGAACTGGTCGAACATGCGCGGGCCCATCAGCATGTAGGGCAGCCCAAACATGCAGAAGCCCGCAAAGGCGATCAGAAGGCCAGCGAGGGTGATCAGTAAAGCTGTCATGCGCGCATACTGGCGCAGCAAGGCTGATTTTCCGTCGCCGGAATCGATCAAATTTCATCGAATCCGGCCAATAGTGAGGAATTCAGCAGTCAGTTCGCGCGGTCAGGTAATATCCAGAAGGCGTTCGACCGGACGCCCAAGCGCAGCATTCTCTCCCTTGATGCCAATCGGGCGCTGGATGATTTTCGGATTTTCGGCCATCGCCGCAAACACGGCGTCATCGCCTGCAGATGCCGGCAGGCCAGCCTCGGCCGCATTCTTCTCCCGCAGAAAGGCACGCGGACTGACATTGCCCAGCTTTTTGGCGATATCCTTGAGTTCCGCGAGGCTCAGCTGCTCTGACGCATTCATGTATTTGCGCACGACAGGTTTGATTCCATTGGCCTCAAGCAGCGCCAGGCCCTTGCGGGACGTGCTGCAGCCGGAATGGTGGAGCAGGATATAAGTCATGATCAGGCCGCCTCGAAGGCCTTGATGGCCTCATCCATTGCCACGGTGCGATGCGCCTCTTCGAGATGGAGCAGTTCGGTCATCTTCCCGTTCACTTTCAACACGCCCTTGCCGGCATTGTCAGGGTCAGCGAAGGCGTCGATTACGGCCTTGGCCTGTTCAACCTCATGCGCACTGGGCGCGAAGATGCGATTGGCCGTTTCAAGTTGTGACGGGTGGATCAGCGTCTTGCCGTCAAAACCGAGCGTGCGGCCCTGCTCGCATTCATCCATCAGGCCGTGTTCGTCCTTGATATCGTTGAACACGCCGTCAATGGCCACCAGGCCATAGGCGCGCGCCGCAGCGATGCTGAGGCCCAGCGCGGTCTGGAAGGCCAGCCTGTCGGGCGTCGGACGGGCCCGGTATTCCTTGGCCAGGTCATTCGTTCCCATGACGAAGGTGATGAGGCGGGTGCGGTGGGCCGCTTCGGCGATCTCCTGGATATTCAGGATGGCGAGCGGCATTTCGATCATCACCCAGAGTCCCATGTCGGGCGACGCACCGGCCGCGGTTAACGCTGTGTCGATCCGGTCAATATCGGCGCCGGAGACAACTTTTGGCACCAGAATGGCGTCTGCGCCGGCTTTTGCCGCCATTTTCAGATCATCAGCGCCCCATTCAGTGTCGAGGCCATTGATTCGCACGACGATCTCTCGGGGATCGTAACCGCCGCCCTCGACCGCCGCCTGAATGGCCGCGCGCGCCTCGGTCTTGGCGTCTGGCGCCACCGCATCTTCGAGATCAAAAATCAATGTGTCCGCACCCAGCGTCTTCGCTTTTTCAAGCGCCCGTGTATTCGCGCCCGGCATGTAGAGGCAGGAGCGGCGTGGGCGATGGGCGTTGGCTGACATGGGGCGGTCCTTGACGGTTGACTTGTGATTGGGGAAGGGGTGGCCTCATTGTTCAAAGAAATCAAGATGACCAAGGGACCGCCATGCCAGACTTACCGGTGACCGGACACACTTCAGCGGGGTTCGAGCCCGTCCGCGATGCGTTCGCCGCCAATTTCCGTGATGATGGTGAGCTGGGCGCGGGATTCGCCGTCATGCTGGACGGAGAGGTTATTGTGGATCTGCTGGGCGGCTGGGCCGACAGGCAGAAGACGCGGGAATGGGACGCCCGCACGCTGGTGCCTGTCTATTCGACCACGAAAGGTATTTCCGCGCTCGTGCTCGCCGCCCTCGTTGCAGACCTGCAAGCAGGTTACGAAACGCGGGTCGCAGAGATCTGGCCCGAATTTGCCGCCAATGGCAAAGACGCCGTGACGATTGGCGAACTGGCCAGCCATCAGGCTGGCCTGCCGGGCTTCATGGACGAAATTGATCCAGACCTCTGGCTTGATCCACCCGCCTGCGCCGCCGCCATCGCCGCGCTCGCCCCCCTCTGGCCGCCCGCAAGCGCCCATGGCTACCATCCGCTGACTTGGGGCTATCTGGTCGGAGAACTCGCGCGCCGCATCAGCGGCATGACGCTGGGCACGTGGTTGCGCGATAAGGTCTGTGAGCCGAAGGGAATCGACTTTTATATCGGGCTGCCAGCCGGCGAGCACGCACGCTGCGCCGACATTCGTCGGCCGTCCGCCCTGCCGGAGCTGGGTGACATGACCGAGCCGAAACGCGCGGCCTTTGGCACCAAATGGTCGTCCCCGAACCGGGGCGGCGCAATCTGGCGCGAGATTGAAATCCCATCTGCAAACGGCCATGGCACCGCTGCCAGCATCGCTGCACTGTATGATGCCTATGCCAATGGCGGCACTTTGGCAGGCATGCCCCTGATGCCTGAGCAGGCATTTGATGCACTGACCCGCGCCCGTGTGGATGGGCCCGACCTCGTCCTGAACATGTCGACCAGTTTCGGGGCCGGCATCATGCGCAATTCCCATGGCCTGTTCGGGCCGAATGCCGAAACCGTCGGTCATTGCGGATGGGGCGGCTCGATGGCGATTGCAGACAGGGACCGGCGCCTGACCTGCGCCTATGTGATGAACAGGCAATCGAATGTTCTCGTTGGCGATCCCCGCGCCGTTCGGCTGGTCAATGCTGTTTACGGCTGCCTCTGACATGCTGGGCCAAGTCGACTGGCCTGCATTCCTGATCGCCATGGCTGTGGTTGAGCTGACCCCCGGTCCCAACATGGGCTGGCTGGCCGCCCTGTCTGCCAGGTCCGGGCGGCGCGCCGGCCTGATGGCGGTTGCCGGCGTGACGCTGGGCCTGCTCGTTCAGCTGGTCGCTGCGGCCACGGGTCTGTCAACGCTGCTCGCCGCTTCCCCGATCGTGTACGAGTCCCTGCGCTGGGCGGGGGTTGCCTTCATGCTTTATCTCGCCTGGGAAGCCTATTCCGATGCCGGGTCGGCATCGGCAGTGCGCGGCGACGGGCGCGCCGGTTTCTATCGGGGACTGGTGGCCAATCTCCTGAACCCGAAGGCGCTGGTCTTCTATCTGCTGGTTGTCGGCCAGTTTGCGGATCCAGCGCAAGGCGCAATCTGGATTCAGATCCTCCTCCTTGGCCTCATCCATCTCGCCCTGGCCATTCTGGTACATGTCGGCATTGTTCTGCTTGGTGCCCGCCTCGGCGCAGTCCTTGAAAATTGGCGCACATCGCTGCCCGCCAGGCTTGGATTTGCCATTGCATTGGTGGGAATTGCCATATGGATCGGTATTTCAACGGGCCGGACGCATTAGCGTATTCTGGCACATCTATTGCAGGATGGGGCGCGGACCCGTTGGTCCCCATCTATGCAATTCCTGCCCTGTCGCGCCCCCTGGCCGGCGGGGCTTTTTTGTTTCAGGCGGGCCGCGCCGTGCGCGCCAGGCGCCGCGCCCTGGCTTCGCCGAGCAGGCTGTCGGTCGTGTAGATTGCGAGCGCAGCCCAGATACAGCCGAAAGCAATGGCATGCGTCCAGCCAAAGGTTTCACGGAAAATCAGGGTCGCGATCAGGAATTGCAGCGTGGGGCCGATATACTGCATCATGCCGACAGTTGAGAGCTTGAGGCGCTTGGCCGCCAGCCCGAACAGGATCAGGGGCGTGGCCGTGATCGGTCCAGCCGCCATCAGCAGGAGCACATCCCAGCCGCCCGTGCCCATGACGCGGCCCTCCGGCTGCTGCAGGAACCAGCTGAACCAGGCCAGCGCCAAAGGCGTCAGCACGACAACCTCGACCAGGAATCCGGCACGGCTGTCAATCGCGACCTTCTTGCGGATGACCGAGTAGAAGGCGAATGTGAAGCAGAGGCCCAGAGCCACCCACGGGATGTGGCCGAAGGCGATTGCCATCACGCCAACTCCGATCGCGGCCACCACAACGGCGCCCCATTGCGCCGGCCGCAGGCGTTCGGAAAAAATCAGCATGCCGAGCAGCACGTTGACCAGCGGGTTGATGTAATAGCCGAGCGAGGCTTCCATCGTGCGGCCCTGGTTCACTGCCCAGATGTAGATCAGCCAGTTGACGCCGATCAGCAGGCCCGAGAGCGCAAGCCATTTGAGGTTCCGCCACTGGAAGGCTGACCGGATATCGCGCCAGTTCGCTGCCAGCGCGATCAGGAGGATCGCCGTCGGCACGGACCAGATGATCCGGTGCGCGAGGAACTCGACCGCGCCGATATGATCCATCGCGCGGATATAGAGCGGCAGCGACCCCCAGATGAAATAGGCGCCGAGGGCAGCAGGAAATCCGAGGCGCAGGGGGGATGATGTGCTCATGGCGTGCGATGTAGGCGCAGCCGAACCCGCACGCCACCCAAAACTTGCTCATGCAGGGATCAGGTTTTCTTCACGCCTGGACACAAGCGATTTCAGCCGGTCGTTACGGCCTGCTTTTCCGGTTTCAGAACACCGCGGTTCAACAGCTCTTCGGCAATCTGGATCGCATTGAGCGCAGCGCCCTTGCGAAGATTGTCCGAAACACACCAGAAGGCGAGGCCGTTCTCGACAGTCGGGTCCTTGCGGACGCGGCTGATGAAAGTCGCCCAGTCACCCACGCATTCCTTCGGCGTGATGTAGAGCTCTTCCTTCGGGTCATCGACCAGCATGATGCCTGGGCTTTCGCGCAGGAGCTTCTTGGCCTCTGCGGCGCTCATCGGGCCGGCCAGTTCAATGTGCACGGCTTCGGAGTGCCCGACAAAAACGGGAACGCGCACGCACGTCGCCACCAGCTCGATGGACGGATCGAGGATCTTCTTCGTCTCCTCGCGCATTTTCCACTCTTCCTTGGTGAACCCATCTTCCATGAACACGTCGATCTGCGGGATCACGTTGAAGGCGATTTCCTTCTGGAAGACCTGCGGCGTCGGCTCGTCATTGACGAAGATGCCCTTGGTCTGATTCCAGAGTTCATCCATGCCATCCTTGCCCGCGCCGGACACGGACTGATAGGTCGCAACCACGACGCGCGTAATGCCGACCGCGTCATGGATCGGCTTCAGGGCGACGACCAGCTGCGCCGTTGAGCAGTTCGGGTTGGCGATAATGTTCCTGGCCGCATAGCCCATGACAGCGTCGGCATTCACTTCCGGCACAACCAGCGGCACGTCCTTGTCCATGCGCCAGGCCGACGAATTGTCGATCACGATCGCTCCGGCTGCCGCGATCTTCGGCGCCCACTGCTTCGAGATCGTACCGCCGGCAGACATGAGGACCAGGTCAACCCGGGTAAAATCGAAATTCCCGAGGTCATGGCACTTCAGCGTCCTGTCACCATAGCTGACTTCCTTGCCAATCGAGCGCCGCGAGGCGACTGCAAAGACTTCATCGGCGGGGAACAGGCGCTCGTCCAGAATGTTGAGGAGCTCGCGCCCGACATTCCCTGTTGCGCCGACAACTGCAATCCGCATGGCCATGATATTTGAAGCTCCATCCTGTAATCCGCAGGCTTATGGCGCATCTTTATGCCATGTGCAAAGCCTGTTGCCATCGTGTTATGTGTAAGGCAGGACCAATCCTGTCCTGAACCCTGGGAGGCCTGTTCGTGCTTGATGAAGTGATTGCCCGCTACATCGCCAGTTACAACGCCCGCGACATTGATGGAATGATCGGGTGCGTAACTGATGACGTCGTGTTCGAAAATATCTCGAACACCGGCCAATCCATGCGCCTGGACGGCAAGGACATGATGCGTCAGGTGGCAGACCTGTCCGGGAATGCCTTCTCCTATCGCCGTCAGCGGCTTGTCAATGTCGTGACCGGTGCCGGAAAGGCCGCGGCCGAGATCGAATTCGAGGGCAAGGCGGCTGTCGACCTGCCCAATGGCATACGTGCCGGCGAAACCGTGAAGATCCGGGGCGCGAGCTTCTTCGAATTCCGCGGCAACCTGCTCTGCCGGATCGCCGATTACAGCTGAACGCTGCGGCGGGAACCGACGTCAGGCCCGCTTGTTGCGTCGTGTATGGGGCTGCACGAACATGTAGAGACCGGTCACCAGCATCAAAAATAGCGGCGGCAGGGGCGCATAGACGAGCCATGCAGCCGGTTTCGTCACGGCCATGCTCACGAAATTGGCAATCACGGCCAGCGTGAAGATGATCGAGAGCCAGCGATGGCTTTGCCGGATCCGGTTGTTCCAGTTCATATGCAACTCCTTTGAGATGAGACGGTTCGCTAGTCGATGCGGGCCAGTACCTGTGCGAGATTGTCGAGGAATCGCGGCCATCCTGCGGTCGCGCCCATGAGATACCGGGGCTGATCGGTTCTGAACCCGGTCTGCTCCATGCGTAGCAATGTTCCGGAGCCGGACGGTTTCAGCGTCCAGGTCACGACCGTGTCCAGAGTGCCGTCACCCCATGTATAGGACAGCGATTTTCCCGCTTCGACCGTCGTCACTTCGCCCGTCACCGCGCCCCATTCGGCTGAAAAGCTGAACACGCGCCCGACGTCCGGCAGGAAATCGGTCTTCATCAGCCACTCCTCCAGCAGGTGCGGCTGGGTCAGCGCCCGCCAGATCTTTTCCGGCGGATGGGGCAGTTCGCGCTCGATGATGACGGAACGGGTCTCGTTTGAGGGATCACTCATTGGTCCATCCTCTTCAGCAGATCTTCAAGCGCATCAAAGCGGCGCTGCCAGAACACGGTCATTTCACGCGTCCAGTCGGCCATCGGCGCCAGCGCTTCCGGCTTTGCGCTGTAACGGGTCTGGCGGCCTTCAGGCCGGTCGTGGACCAGGCCTGCCCGTTTCAGGATGCCCAGATGTTTGGAAACAGCCGGCTGGGACACGCCGGCTTCAGCCGTCAACGCTGCGACTGTCAGGTCTCCGTCGCGACAAAGACGCTCGAACAATGCCCGCCGCGTCGGATCGGCGAGAGTCTTGAACAGGACATCATGGGCTTGAGGCATGGGAAAGATAACTCACTGGCTATGGATCATACTCATAACCCGCGAGTTATATTTAAGTCAACCTGCCCTGTCACCGGCCAGAATTGCGCCCGCGCCTAGGCAGGCTCCCTGAGTTCCGGTCTGCGCAGGTCAGCTGCCAGCCCCTCGCCCATCAGGTCGATGAAATTGCCGGAATAGAAGGCCTCTACCGCGCGGGAAGACGTTCCCTTAAGGCTCTCATCGAACCGTTTCAGCGGATTGCGCCCGCCTTCGACGTGCGGGTAATCCGACGAGAACATGCAGATCTCCTCGCCCGCATTGGCGATGATCCATCCCGCATCCTCGTGTGGATAGGGCGCTGCGCGGAACTGGCGTCGAACGATCTCCGACGGTTTCGCAGACAGGCTCTGCAGGCGCGTCTCGTTGCGCATGAAGGCGTGCGCCGCCGAATCCATGGATCGCATCCATCCCGGCACCCAGGCCGCGCCGAGTTCAATCGCGCCGAATTTCAGGCGCGGGAACCGGTCGAACACGCCATCGAAAATCATCGTCGCCAGCGTCTGCATCGCCGCGTTAGGGATAGGCATATAGCTGACCGAGGTGAAATTGTCGTCGCCGCCATGGAAGTCCGGCACCGGCGGCAGGCCGTTTTCCTTGTAGACCGGGTTCAGCTTGTCCTCACCGCCGACATGGAACAGGATCGGCAGACCCGCCTCCTCAGCCATCGCCCAGACCGGATCGAGTCCGACATGGCTCGGCGCATGCTTCTGCGGGCATTTCGATGGCACCATCAGCGCCGTCGCCCCCATCTGAATGGCATTGCGAGCGGTCATGATCGCCCGGTCGATGTCTTCCAGCGGAATGTACGCCGTCGCCAGCAGGCGGCGGTCGACCGAACAGAAATCCGTCATCATCCGGTTATGGGCCTCTGCGGCCGCGTAGCACAACTCCATGTCATCGCCCTGGTCGAGGCCGAAATTGCCAAGGCAGAAGGTCGTGAACACGAGCTGGCTGGCAAAGCCCAGAAGGTCGAGCGCTTCGGGCCGGTCGGCCGCGCGGAAGGCGCCGTGCGCTTCGTAATTCTTCCGTAGCAGGATGTTCTCGGCAAGGCCTGACCGGAAAGCCGGGTCATCATGGGCGCCGAGTTTGCCATTGACGAAATTGTCGAAGGATTTCTTCCATTTGTAGGCTGGAAGATCGTGATAGCGCGCCAGCAGCTTCGCGTCGAAATACGGATCGAGACAGTCGCTTGATTCCATCAAGTGGCTGTCGGCATCATGCACAAGACGGTTGCCTGCATAGGTCATTGACGTTTCCTCCGATTGTTTTTGGAGAAACGTGCCACAAGCCCTGCAGCCTGACAAACCTGTCGAGAGGTCAGAGCGCGGCGATAATCGCGTCGGCCATGGCCTTCGTGCCGAGATCGCCGCCAAGATCCCTGGTCCGCGCGCCCTGGTCGAGCGCCTTGCCGACGGCCGCGAACAGGGCGTCCGCCACCTTTTCACGGCCCAGCGACCAGCGCAGAGCCATTTCCAGCGACAGGATCATGGCACACGGGTTGGCAATGCCCTGTCCGGCAATATCGGGCGCTGACCCGTGGACGGGCTCATACAGGCCGGGCGTTCCGGGGCCGCCGAGCGAGGCCGATGGCAGCATGCCGATCGAACCGGTCAGCATGGAGGCCTCATCCGACAGAATGTCACCGAACAGGTTGCCCGCAAGGATGACGTCAAACTGTTTCGGCGCGCGCACCAGTTCCATCGCGCAGGCGTCGGCATACATGTGGGTGAGGTCAATGCCGCCACCGAATTCGGCATGAGCCAGCGTCACTTCCTGACGCCAGAACAGGCCGGATTCCATGACATTGGATTTCTCGACGGAGCACACCCTGCCCGAGCGGCCGCGTGCAATGTCGAACGCCACGCGTGTCACGCGCTCGATTTCAGGATGCGTATAGAGCGCCGTGTCATAGCCGCGGCGATGGCCGTTTTCATCGGTATCAATGCCCCGCGGCTGGCCGAAATAGACGTCGCCCGTCAGTTCTCGCACGATCATCAGGTCCAGACCCTCGATGATTTCCCGCTTCAGGCTGGAGGCGTCGACAAGGGCCGGGAAACAATAGGCAGGGCGCAGGTTGGCGAAGACATCAAGCCCCTTCCGGATGGCGAGCAGGCCGGCTTCGGGGCGTTTGTCGCGCGCCACGTCAGTCCATTTGGGGCCGCCCACGGCGCCGAGCAGAACGGCATCGGCCTTGCGGGCCTGGCCAAGCGTGGCCTCGGTCAGCGGCGCTCCGTGCATGTCATAGGATGCCCCGCCCACGAGCCCGGTCTCGAACTTCAGGTCAGGCGCCACGAGTTCAGCCACGCGGCGCGCCTGCGCCATGACTTCCGGACCAATGCCATCCCCGGGAAGCAACAGGACTGTCTGATTCATGGATTATCTAGTCACTCATTGTCGACGGAGGGTCCATATAGCCCCGGCGCGAACGCATGTCATCCATGGTTTTGGCGGCGGCAGTTTTGTTCCGCTCGTCAATCACCGCCCAAGTCGCCCTGTTGTAGCATATTCTCTTCGGCAAGATTGTGCCTGACTCGGTGATCGTACGGCATTCCTGCTTCGCGCCCTCTTCAAGAGTCATCTCCTCATGCTGAAAAGATGTACAGGCGGTGAGAACAATTCCTGCCGCAAGAACAGCTATATGGTGCCTCATTACCGATCTCCTTCCTGGTGCCGGGCCTGGGTTCTGCAAGGCCTGTAAGATCTAGCAGGTTCCTGTCGTGGAGCAGCCAGTATTCAGCCGCTGGAAATTGTCAGTCGATTCCTTGGCATTCTGGTTGGTGTATTTGTCATATTCGACCCAGGCCGAAACGGTCTTGCACTCTCGCTTGGCAAAGCGGGTACCCGTTACCTTCATCGAACGGCAGACAATGTCTTCATCGACGCCGGCGACCTGGAAGTGCTCTCCGTCTTCAGGTGCAACGGCCGGAACGGCCGCCTGCGGCGCAACCGGCGCAGCCTGGCACCCTGCGATCATGAGGGCCGAAACGGATGCTATGAGATACTTCATGTCTGATTTCCTTTGCGGCTTCATTTCCGGCGTCTCGATTGCGTTAATTCGTGCTGACCGAACCGCCCGTATTCAGGCGCTGGAACTTTTCCGTTGCCTCTTTGGCGTTCTGGTTCGTGTAGGTATCGTATTCATTCCATGCCGTGACCGTCTTGCATTCACGCTTGGCAAAACGCGTACCCGTCACCTTCATCGAACGGCACACAATGTCTGTGTCTGCCGCGGCAGCGTCTGTCGTCCCGGCCGCTGCCAGTGTAGCCGCTTCATCCGCAGCCGCAACAGGCGCGGCTGGGGATGAAGCTGCCGTCTCCGTCGCCGCAGGCGCACTCTGGCATGCCGCAAGAACCACGAAAGACAGGGCCGCCAGGCCCATCAGGTAAGTACGCTTCATTCTGCAATTCCTTCAATTTGATTGCGAGTTTCATAGGAAACCTTTTCCCTGCGGGCAACAGGTGTGTGCGTGATCCGCCCATTTGCCGCCGGACTGCTCAGATCGATTCCGGTTCGGCCTCGTAAAGGCGCAAGGATCGGTCAGTGATTCCCAGAATCGGAAAGAAAGACCGCCATGTTGCCATGTGCGGCGTCTTGAAATGGGCGTCCAGCGCCGCGCGACTTTCCCAGCGTTCGGTAACCCGGATCAGGCCCGGATCCATCAGGTCGACGCTGTAGGCATAATCAAGGCAGCCCGCTTCCGCCCGGCTGGCGCGGATCATCTGCTCCATGGCAGGCCTGGCCGCCACGACATTGCCTGGCGGCACCCGCACTGTGCCTTCAATCAGGATCATTGTGCCGGGCTTTCAGACTCTGACGCGTCAGACGGCTCAGCCTGCGGGTCCGCAGCCGGCGCCTTTTTTGGCACGGTCGCATTTGTCTCAGGCTTGATGCTGAACGGATCTGTATGACAGGCAGCCAGCAAGGGCAGGCAGGCTATAACAGCGATCGCCATTTTCCATCGCGCCATCGTGTGCGTCTCCTGCATGTTCAAATTGCCGGCTCCAGCCAGGGCGTCATCAGGCGCCGCTTGTGTTCAAATTCACTGATCTCGCCGGCCACTTTCAGCGAGGCGCCAATTTCGTCCAGGCCCGCCATCAGGTTCGACTTGCGGCCGGGATCGACATCGAAGGCATGCGTCACGCCATCGGGCGTGGTCAGTGTCTGTGTCGCCAGATCGACCGTGAAGACATGGTTCGCCCCGCCGGCCAGCGCCGCCAGCTGCTCGCACACGTCCATGGGCAGGCGGACTGGCAGAATGCCATTCTTGTAGCAGTTATTGTGGAAGATATCGGCAAAGCTCGGCGCGATCACGCAGGTGATGCCCTGGTCCAGTAGCGCCCAGGGCGCGTGCTCGCGTGACGATCCGCAGCCGAAATTCTCCCCGGCAATCAGGATCCCTGCTTTGGCATAGGCCGGCTTGTTGAGCACGAAATCGGGATTTTCCGAGCCATCTGCCCTGGTTTTCAACTCATGGAACAGGCCTTTGGACAGGCCCGTCCGGGTCGTGGTCTTCAGGAATTGCTTCGGAATGATCATGTCGGTGTCGACATTCGACATCAGCTTGCCCTTCTCCAGAAGGGGCGCTGCGGTGCCGGTGAGGGTCTGAAAGGGTGTCATGAGGTCATTCTATTTCGGGTCATGGGAAATGAACAGGGTCGGCACGTTCAGGGTGCCGTTGCGAATTGTGAACACGCGGCTGCCCGGCTTGCGACCCGTGCGCAGTTCCGAGACGTCAAAACCGCCATCCAGCAAACGCTCATGGGCCGCCTCGAGGTCTGCGACTTCCCAGGTCAGGCCCCAGATCGAGTCATTGGCGCTGGCATCATGATCTTCGCCCAGCCGGTTAATCACTTCAAGTGTCAGCCCGCCGGTCCGGAAGAACAGGAACCGGGTTTTCCACTCCGGCGCCGTCCGGTCGAGCGCAAGGTCGAGCCCGAGGCGCGCGCCATAGAGCGCCGCCGCGCGGTCAGGGTTCGGCGTGTTGATGACAATATGATCAAGGCTGGCAACCGCCCCGCCAGGCGCATCCAGCGGCTCCGGCGCGCCCGACACATGCTCGATGAGGAAGGTCTTGATACCGGCCGTTTCCGCATCCGCGCAGCGAAATCGCCGCCAGCTACGCATCCCACCGCTGATTTCGCTCCGGCTCTCGCCCGGAATGATCTCGTGCGGCTTCAGCCCGCGCCGGGTCAGCCGGTGATGGGCGTGCTCGATATCCTGCGTCCCGAACGCGAGGCTTTTCAGGCCCGGGCCGTCATCCGTGATGATCTCTCCAAGGCGCTCGCCGACCGGGCCATCGCCATGCGGCGCCATCAGTTCGAGCGCCGTATTGTTGACCCTGAAAAGCGCCGTCGCCGCGCCATCTCCGGACACGGACTGCCAGTCGGGCGCCCGGCCAAGCAGGGCGGAATACACCGCCGTGCCCGTTACGATCTCCGGGCAGACCAGAACGATATGGTCCAGCCCGGTTATCATGCGGCCTTGCTCGCCTGAGGCAGGGCAGTATCCACGTTCCTGAAGCCAGGCATCGCCTCGACACGGCCCATCCAGCGACGCACGTGCGGGTAGGTGCCAAGGTCGATCTGCGCTTGCGGCGCATAGGCGGCAATCCCGTAAATATCGATGTCGGCAATGGTCGCTCCGCGCCCGACCAGCCAGTCACGATCCTCAAGCAGGCCGTTCAGCTCCTTCAGCGCGCCTGTGGCCGCCTTGTGGTTTGCGTCGGCAACCTGTTCCGGGAAACTGAAGAAGCCAAGTCTCAGCGCGCGGGTGCGGTAGACCCCGGCGGATAACTGCCCCGCTCCCCAGAACTGCCATTCGCGGGCGCGCAGCCGCTCGGCGCGGTCCTTGCCGCCAAACTGGCCCGTCTCATCGGCCAGATAGTCCAGGATGACGGAGGACTGGCACAGGCACATGTCCTTCTCATGGTCGTCCAGCACCGGAACCTGACCGTAACGGTTCTTGGCGAGAAAGGCGTCCGCCTTGTGGGCACCGCTCTGCAGGTCGACATGCTCATAGTCGAAAGGCGTGCCGGTGAGATGCAGCATCAGCCCGACCTTGTAGGTCGGCCCCGAGGCGTAAAGGCCGTGAAGTGTGTAGCGTGTCATGTCGCGGGGTCCTTTCAGGAACGCCTATGGCTGCTGTATCAAATACACGTTGACGTCAGGAAGCATCAAGAATTCCTTCTTGCGCTTCCCGCCCAGGTGATGTCCGGCCCGTTGGCGCCAAACAGGACCGGATCGGCCCCGCCAGGATGGGATTACCCGATCACGCCCGTAATGGCGGCCTGCGCAGCGAGCGCGGGGCTCATCAGATGCGTTCGCCCGCCGCGGCCCTGGCGGCCTTCAAAATTGCGGTTCGAGGTCGACGCACACCGCTCGCCCGGCGACAGGATATCCGGGTTCATGCCGAGGCACATGGAACAGCCCGGCTCGCGCCACTCAAAGCCCGCTGCGAGGAACACCGCATCCAGCCCCTCAGCCTCTGCCTGCGCCCGCACAAGTCCGGACCCCGGTACCACCATGGCCCGCACGCCGCCGGCCACATGATGGCCCCTGGCAATGTCTGCCGCCGCACGCAGGTCTTCGATCCGGCTATTGGTGCACGACCCGATGAACACGCGCTGCACCGGCGTCCCGGCAATCGGCACGCCGGGCTCGAGGCCCATATAGTCGAGCGCACGCTCGGCGGCTGCGCGCTTCACCGGGTCAGCAATCTCGCCGGGTACGGGCGTCTTGCCCGACAGGGGAATCGCCTGTTCCGGGCTGGTGCCCCATGTGACTGTCGGCTCGACCGATGCGCCATCGATCTTCAGGACATGGTCCCATGCCGCATCGTCATCGGAGCGCAGTGTCTTCCAGTAGGTTTCGGCCACTTCCCATGCGCCGGCCTTCGGGCTGGCGGGGCGTCCTTTCATATAGGCGAGCGTCTTCTCGTCCGGCGCGATCAGTCCGGCGCGGGCGCCGCCCTCGATTGCCAGATTGCAGAGCGTCATCCGGGCCTCCATTGACAGGGCCTCGATCGCTTCGCCGCGATACTCGATGACATATCCCGTGCCGCCGGCCGTGCCGGTCCGACTGATAATGTGCAGGGCGAGATCCTTGGCGGTCACACCATCACGCAACTGGCCCGTCACTTCGACGGCCATATTGCCCATCTTGCGCGCGCGCAGGGTCTGCGTTGCCAGCACATGCTCAACCTCGGACGTCCCGATGCCGTGCGCCAGTGCGCCAAATGCGCCATGCGTGGACGTATGGCTGTCGCCGCAAACGATGGTCATGCCCGGCTGGGTCCGGCCCTGCTCGGGCCCGACCACATGCACGATGCCATTGCGGATATCGCCCATCGGGAAATATTCGATGCCGTATTCGGCAACATTGCGCGTCAGTGTTTCCAGCTGGTTGCGGGCTTCCGGGTCCGTGACACCGGCCAGGCCGAGCGCCTGGTTCTCGGTCGGCGTATTATGGTCAGCCACGGCCAGCGTGAGGTCCGTGCGGCGCACCTTGCGGCCAGCCAGTTTCAGCCCGTCAAAGGCCTGCGGCGTCGTCACTTCATGGATCAGATGCAGGTCGATATAGAGCAGGCTCTCGCCGGAGGCTGCATCCGTATGGACGACATGCGCGTCCCAGATCTTGTCATAAAGTGTCTTGCCGACCATTCGCTGCACCCATTCTGCCTGTCGCGGCGCAACATAGCGGCAGATGCGGGCGATGGAAGCCCGCACTGGCAAGCTGTCGCCTTGACCTTTGTTTTCATCTGGTGATCGCGGCCCGGCCCTTCAAGCCAGACCTCTGTGTGAGTGCCATCCCCCAACGAAAAACGCCCCTGCCGCGGGGCAAGGGCGTTTTTGACATTGCAGGCTTTTAAAAAGCCTATTCTTCCGGAGCAGCCTCTGGCGCTTCAGCAGCGGCGGCAGCTTCTTCAGCGGCCTTCGCTTCGGCTTCAGCGGCAGCCGCAGCGGCCTTTTCAGCCTCGAGCTTTGCCTTGGCAGCCGCCTCGCGGTCAGCCGCAGCAGCTTCCTTGCGGGCCACTTTCTCAGCGTCCTTCTGGCGGCGGCGCTCGGTCTTCGAAACGGCGATCTCGACCGCCTCGATGCCGTGACCCGTGGTACGTTCGGCAATACGGGCCGACTTACCGCGACGGTCGCGCAGGTAATAGAGTTTCGCGCGGCGAACGCGGCCCTTGCGCTTCACTTCGATCGACTCGATCAGTGGCGAGACCAGCGGGAAGACCCGCTCGACGCCTTCACCGAAGGAAATCTTGCGAACCGTGAAGCTCTCGCTCAGGCTGCCGCCCGAACGGGCAATGCAGACACCTTCAAAGCGCTGGACGCGCTCACGGTCGCCTTCCTTGATCTTGACGTTCACGGCAAGCGTGTCGCCAGGCGAGAAAGCCGGGATTTTCTTGTCGCCGAGGACGCGGACGCGTTCTTCCGCCTCAAGCTGTTCAATCATGTTCATCGCCAGTCTCCGGCGGTTGGAATTCGGGGGTCTTGGAGTAAGCGGCGTATAAATCGGGGCGGCGCTGCTTTGTCAACGCCTTTGCGCTGTTCTTGCGCCATTCTTCTATCCGCTTGTGATCGCCCGACAGCAAAACCTCAGGCGTCGGGCGGCCCTCCCATTCGCGGGGCATCGTGTACTGTGCCTGTTCCAGCAGGCCATGCTCGAAGGATTCCTCCAACAGCGAGGCCTCATTCCCGGCCACACCGGGCAAAAGGCGCACCACGGCCTCGATCAGGGCCATCGCCGCCACTTCGCCCCCGGCCAGCACAAAATCGCCAAGCGAGACCTCTTCCATTTGCCGGCCCTCGATGACGCGCTCGTCGAGCCCCTCAAACCGGCCACAGAAGAAAATCAGCCCCGGACCCGCCGCCCAGTCGCGGGCTTTCTGCTGGTTAAAGGGTTTACCGCGTGGCGACAGGTAGACCAGCGGACGCCCGTCACGCGGGATGCTGTCAATCGCGCTGGCCGCCACATCCGGCCGGATCACCATGCCCGCCCCGCCACCGGCCGGCGTATCATCGACATTGCGGTGCCTGCCAATCCCGAATGTGCGCAGGTCCACGGTCTCAAGGCTCCACACACCCTTTTCGCGCGCCCGCTCCAGGATGGAGACGCCGAGCGGCCCGGGAAAGGCCTCTGGCACAAGGGTGATGAGCGTGGTGGCAAACATGCAGCGCATCTAGCCCACAGCCGGCGCCTCGTCACCCCGTCCGTTGACGCACAAGCCCGTCAGGCGCTTGATGACAAAAAAGGGGGAGGGCCCGCATGAATCTCGATACCGTGGCAACAATCGCCAACATCATGGCATCTGGAGCCGTCGTGCTGACACTGGTTTTTATCGGCCTGCAGCTGCGCCAGAATGCCCATCTGACGCGCATGGCCGCCGCGCAGACCTCGGCGCAGCTCCTGTCGGCCAATCTCGGGCGCATTACCGAAAGCGCCGAACTGGCCGAACTGATCGTGCGCGAGAAGGGACGCGAATCCTGGACGCCAGCCGAATTCCTGCGCGTCTCTAACTTTCTCAGTATCTCCTTTCGCCACTTCGAAGTGCTGCACACGCATCGCCGGTACGGCATTTTCGAAGACGAATTGTGGGAAGGCTCCGAGGCGCGCCTGCGGGAATCGCTAAGCAATCCCGGCATCCGCGAATGGTGGATGGAATGCCGCCCGCTTTACGCCCGCAGCTTCGTCAAATATGTCGACAGGCTGGCCGCCGAACTGGAGGTTGCCCAGGCCATGGCCACAATGGGTCAGGACTAGGCAGCGATTTCCATCTGGCCGCGTGTGGTAACGCAGTTGCGCCCGGCCTTCTTGGAATCGAACAGGGCCGCGTCTGCCATTTCCAGCGCGGTATCGGGATCATCGCCAGGCTCCAGCAGGCAGGCCCCAAAGCTTGCGGTGACCGATATCGCCTCGCCCTTTTGCAGGATGACGAGGCTCTCGATGCGCGCCCGGATACGGTCGCAGACCGAAGCGGCCTGCTCCAGCGTCACATTACTGAGCAGGATGACAAACTCCTCGCCGCCCCATCGTCCGAGCCGGTCAAACGGTCCGCGCAGTTCGGCGAACGCGCTGGCGGCCACTTCTGTCAGTACAATATCGCCCGTCTTGTGCCCGAACCGGTCGTTGACCCGTTTGAAATGGTCAAGATCGAACACAACCACGCCAGCAGTCTGGCGCGTGCGTTTCATGCGCTGAATCTCTTCGTCCATGGCCTGCCTGAAGAAGCGCCGGTTATAGAGACCCGTCAGCGGATCAGTGGCCGCCAGCGCTTCAAGGCGACGCTGATACAGCCGAAGCCGGAATTCATGCTGCGAGGCAATCACCGCGGTAGGAATGGCGATACAGGTGGAAACGACCAGGTTGGTCAGGACAAACATCTTCGGATTCGCCGGCAGGCCCAGCCGGTAGACCACCATGGAGAAGGTGAAAGACAGGCAAAGCGCTGTTATCGCAACGAAAGCGAAGAAGGTTAGCGATTCCAGAACATCGCTTGTTTTGCTCGAGACAGGCATCATGCCACCCCAGTTGAACTGCGCCCTTTCTAGCGTAAACAGGCGAAGATCAGGCGAAGACCGGCTGCCGATTTCGCGCGCGGCAGTTTACTTTCCGGAAATAATCAGCATGGGCACGGTCCCGGCCGGCCATGATCTCCCGGAAGGCTTCCGCGCTCATCCCGAGCCCTGAATATTGCTATGCCGTGGAACCCTGGCCGTGCTGAGGGTTTAGAGGTCAAGCGGCCATGCATTCTGTCGGGGCCGTTTCACAGGAGACCACCTTATGGACATGACAAAACGCCGCCTGCTGATTGGCGGATCCACTGCAGTACTGGCGACGGCCCTGTCGGGATGCGGCACACTTCTTTACCCAGAGCGCAAGGGCCAGACGGGCGGCCGGATCGATCCGAGTGTCGCCATCCTTGATGGTCTCGGCCTGCTCTTATTCCTCATTCCGGGCCTCATCGCCTTCGCCGTCGACTTTTCAAACGGCACGATCTACCTGCCCGGCGGCCGGCGCGCCGAGAATCAGGACGACCTTTCGGAGGTGAAAGTGACCGCCGCCCTGACCAAGCCGGAAGTCGATCGCATCTGGACGGAAAATTATGGCCACGCCGCGCCATTCGAACTTTCCGAACTCCAGCGCCGCCGCCTGAACGACAAGACCGTCACGCTGGATACCGTCGCCAGCCTTGCCCGCAACGATTTTGCGCGCATCTGACAACCGGCCGGAGCCGCGGCACAGGTCGTGGCTCCGCCCTTTTCGTCCTTCCGTGCCTTCGTGTGCACCTGACGGGCTGTTTTCGTGCTTTTTCCGTGCATTTGTCCGTGCAGGCTGAACCGGCAAATTGCGCTCATCCCACATGTTCTATACGGGAAGACGCATGGGAAATTCACCGGCTCTTTCCGTCCTGATTCCGTTCTTCAATGAAGCGGGAAACGTGCATCCGGTGATCGACGAGGTCCATGCCGCGCTGAAGGGCGTCGATTTCGAGATCATCTGCGTCAATGACTGTTCCGGTGATGCGACCAGCCAGGAACTTGCAGAGGCGCGTGAAAAACACCCGGAAACCGTGATCGTGTTCAACCATGTCGCGCGCCGCGGCAAATCTGCCGCCCTGTTTACCGGGCTCAAATCCGCACGGGGCGAGTGGGTGCAGCTGCTTGACGGCGACGGCCAGAACGACCCGCACGACACCGCGCGCCTGTGGACCGAGATTATCGCGCCCGGCGCACCGGGACGCCTTGGCATCATTGCGGGCAAGCGGACCAGCCGCAATGATTCCGGGTTCAAATGGCTGCAGTCACGCGTTGCGAATGGCGTGCGCCGTTTCATCCTGCGTGATGACGCGACAGACACCGGCTGCGGCTGGAAGCTGATCCGGACACAGGCTTTCCGTGACCTTCCATTCTTTGCCTCGATGCACCGGTTCCTGCCGGCCCTAGTCAAGCGCGCAGGCTGGGATGTACGTGAGGAACTGGTGAATGACCGCGAGCGCCTGGCGGGTGTCTCAAAATACGGCTTTCTTGGACGGCTTGGCGCTGGCATCTTTGACCTGATCGGCATGTTCTGGCTGACCCGTCGGGGCGGATACGGCATTGCCGCAGAATGGAACGACCCGCGCGCCGATCAAGACGCGCTCTGACATGTCCCTAGTTCTGATTATTGCCGACCCGGCCCTTTTGCGGGGATGGCCTGACATCCTGCACCGAACGTTGAGGACGCGGATTGGCGCGCGGCTGGGGCGGCGGCGGAGCGGCCCTGACAGGGGCCCGCGCGGGAGCTGAAGCAGCGGGCGCCCGGGCAGGCGGCGCCGATCGCACCGGAGCAGGGGCCCGCGGGGCGGCCTGCGCCGGCTGGGCCACGGGCGCGCGCGACCTCATCGCAGGCGTCTGTGGCAAGGTGCGCCGGGGCGTCTGGACCCGCTGCTGCGGCGGAGCGGCACGGCGCGTTTCAGCGCGCGGCTGAACTGCGCGTGTTTCGGTGCGGCGCGGTTGCCGGGTCTCAGGCCGCACACGGGGTATGTCGCTGCGCACCGCCCTGTTGGCGCCGCGGTCATATGCAGCCCCTCTGGTGAGGTCACGGTCCTGATTTTCAATTCGTGGCTGGCGCACACGCATGTCGGCTGGTCCACGCTGCGCTGCAGGGGGCGCAACCCGTCTCTGGCCTGTTGCACGCGGCGTGTCAGGCAGCGCCGTTACGACAGCCGGCCCACCGGCCAGCGCATCGCCATTGCGGCCCCGGCGGGCATCACCCTCACCACGGTTCCCGCGATCGCGGCGGACACCGTCAGCGCGGGGGCCGTCAGGACGTCCATTATCTGCCCGGCGGCCCCTGTCGCCTCTGTGGTCACCACGGTCGCGGTCACCGTCCACCGGACGAATCGACGAGATATTGTCATTCAGGCGCAGGCCGTTGAGTTTGCCCGTCGAGGCATCGATAATCTCGCACCGGCCCCTGAAATTGGCGTGCTCGCACACTTCCCATTTGCCTGACTTGATGTTCAGCGACGAGACATTGTCATTGAACCGGTACCGGCTGAGATCCTTGACGCCGCGATTGATGCCCAGCGATGCGCCCCGGCCTTTGGAATGCACATACAGTGTGGCATCTGCATCGCGCGCTCCATAATGGCCGCGCAGCGGCGGGCGCTCGCGGTGATAGGCGCGGTACGTGTTGTAGCCACCGCGTGAATAGCCGAATCCATAGGGGCCGTATCCAGCAAGCGGGTCATAATACCCGTAGGAACGATAGGCCGGTGAATAACCGTAATGGTAGACCTCCACCCGTGTGCTGCGAGCATAACCGTAATCGTAATCGTCCTGGCCATACCGCGCCGCATCGGCGTAGCGGATATAGCCGTTGGGATCGCGAATAAACATCAACCCATGCGCCGCATCGGTATATTCATAGATCGGGCGGACAGAGGAAACCTCGCCTTCAAGGTCGAAGTATCGCAGGTCCGCAACATCCTCGCGCAGCAGCACGCACCGCCCGGTAAAGTCACTATGCTCGCAAATCTCCCAGGCCCCGGAGAGCACCGCGACTGACCGTGCGCGATCATTGAACCCTATTTCCGGCAAGGCGTAGATGGGATCGAAAATGTTGACGGCTTCGCCGGAATAATCCGATCCGCTGAACAGGATCAGCGCCGCTTCGTCCTGGGGCGCGTCATATTGCGCTGACGCTGTGCCCGCGAGGGCCAGCGGCGCTGCGATGATCGCGCCAAGGCGCAGGAGCGTGGCAAGCATGGCCAATTCCTTTCGGTTTCAGCAGATAATATGGAACATGACACCTGAACACGCCACAACACCGGTGAAACCTGTGTCTAGGACTGCTCGCCTTCTTCAGCCCATTGCATCAGGTCGGGTATCCTGATCCGTCCGGCATTCAGGTCGATGTCCGGCACGTCAATCAGGGTGAATGGCACGAAAACGCTGGCCCCGCCGGTAATGAGGTGAATTTCCAGAAGGTCGTCGGCGCCGAAATTCTGGACGGATTTCACGCGGCCTTCTGCAACATCCCCAACAGAATAGACCTCCAGGCCGACAAGGTCTTCAATATAGAATTCGTCCGCATCGGCTTCGGGAAGCTGCGCGCGCGGCACATGAAGCAGGGTGCCCCTCAGCGCGTCCCATTCTTCCTTCTGTTTCTGCTCGCGGGGCTTTACAATGAAGTGGTCGTTGCCCGGGCGCGCCGATAAGGGTGTCAGCACGATACGGCCCGCCTCGTCCGTCAGTGCGCCGTATTCAAACAGGTCAGCCGGATCGGCCGTAAAGCTTTTGACGCGCACTTCGCCGCGCACGCCATGGGCGCCTTTCACGGCGCCCACAACAATCAGTTTGCTTTTGGGATCAGACATCATCGCGCTTCTCTAGCCGCAGTCCGCGCCGGAGAGAACAGGCGAAGCGGGGTTTAGTTTCGCCAATCGTATCGGCCGTGATCCCTACGGGCCTCATGGCGTCGATCATGACGCCTGATCGACGAAATATTATTGTTGAGCCCGATCGGGCGCAGATCGCCCGAACCGCGCGAGATCACTTCGCAGCGGCCGCGATAGTTTGCATGCTCACAGGCAAGCCAGGTCCCGCGCGTCACGAGGATCGAGCTGGCCTTGTCGTTGAACCGGTAGTCGGACAGGTTCGCCATGTCTCCGTCCGGTTCGAACGCCTCTCCCCGCAGGTCTTCACCGGAAAACAGAACGACGTCTGCAGACCTCCCCCGCGGCCCACCCCGTGCCCGGCCGGGCCCGACAGGCCTGATCGAAGAAATATTATCATTCAGACGCAGATCGCCCAGCCGCGCGACGCTTGTGTCAATCGTGGCGCACTTGCCACGGAAGTTGGCGTCCGTGCAGACTTCCCAGACACCTGAATGAATGCTGATCGAGGAAATGCGGTCATTGAAGCGAACGCGAGCAAGATCCGGCACAACGCCGCCGACCTGAAGGGTGCTGCCCCGATATCCCGCGTCGGCGTGAACGACAGCGCCGCCATAACCGTTGCCATAGACGTCGCGGCCACGGTCTGCCTGTGCTGGCAGGCTGAGTGCGGCAAGGCTTGCGGCGACGATTGCGCCATTCCTGATGCGGTTCAGTTGCGACATGGCGAACTCCTTTCGAACAGCCTGGTGTCTAGCTGTAGCGAACTGAACAGGGACAAGGTTCCCTGTTGCCGTGCATTCACCAGTGCTCCGCCGCAGCCGGACAAACAAAAAAGGCCAGTGCGCCTGGCACTGGCCTTTTGACGGTCTGCCTGCTGGCCGAACCTATTCGGAAACGGCTTCCTCGGCAGGTGCGTCTTCAGCAGGCGTTTCTTCAACCGGGGCAGGGGCTTTGGCAGCCTCGGCCGCAGCTTCAGCCTTCTCGGCACGTTCCTTGGCGCGTTCCTGCGCTTTCTTGCCAGGCTCGCCCTTGTTCGGGTTGCTGCCGGCGCTCCATGCGTAAATCGGAGCAGATTCGCCTTCGAGCGTGATCTGCGACAGGAAGCGTGCGACACGCTCGGTCGGCTGGGCACCTTTCTTGATCCACTCGGCGGCTTTGACGCCGTCGATTTTCACACGCTCGCCGGAATCCTTGGCAAGGCGCGGATCATAGACGCCGATCTTCTCGATGAAGCGGCCGTCGCGTGGCGCACGGGCATCAGCGATGACGACGGAATAGAAAGGGCGTTTCTTGGACCCGCCACGGGCGAGTCGGATCTTGAGGGACATTGGGGTTACTCCTGTAAAGTGTCGTCTCTGGAATTAAAGTTCAGCTTCATCGCTGCGGATCTGCTCATGGTGGCGGATGACTTCCGCCACGATGAAAGTGAGGAATTTCTCGGCGAATGCCGGGTCGAGGCCGGCTTCATTGGCCAGGTTGCGAAGACGTTCGATCTGCTGGCCTTCGCGGGATTTATCAGCGGGCGGCATATTGTGCAGTGCCTTGAGCTTGCCCACTTCCTTGGTCGCCTTGAACCGTTCGGCCAGCGTGTGAACGAGGATGGCATCGAGATTGTCGATGCTGGAACGAAGCTGGTTCAACTGGAAAAGCGCAAGCGTATTGTCAGCGTTTGTCATTTACTTCTTCGTTCCCCCAAGGCCGGGAAGGCCATTGCCCAGTCCCGGCAAGCCGCCCGAGCCCATGCCCGGCAATTGCTGACCGCCCATTTTCGCAAGGTCGGCAGGCGACATGCCGGCCTGCGCGGCGGCGCCCATCATGGCCTTCATGCCGCCCTTGGTGCGCATCTTCTTCATCATGCCGGCCATTTGCTGGTGCATCTTGAGAAGCTTGTTCACTTCCTGGACGGTGGTGCCGGATCCTGCCGCAATGCGCTTGCGCCGCGAGGCGTTCAGCAGTGCGGGCTTGCGGCGTTCCTTGCGTGTCATAGACAGGATAATCGCTTCCTGACGCTTCAGGACATTATCATCCAGATTGGCACCGGCCATGGCTTCCTTGGCCTTGCGCGCGCCGGGCATCATGCCCATGATGCCGCCAAGGCCACCCATGCGCTGCATCTGGCGCAGCTGTTCTGCCATGTCTTCGAGATCAAATTCGCCCTTCTTGAGCTTCGCGGCCATGCGCTCGGCCTTGTCGGCGTCCATCTGCTCGGAGGCTTTTTCGACCAGGCTGACAATATCGCCCTGGCCGAGGATGCGACCCGCCACGCGGGAGGCATCAAACGTGTCGAGGCCATCGAGCTTTTCACCGACGCCGAGAAACTTGATCGGCAAACCTGTCACGGCGCGCATCGACAGCGCAGCACCGCCGCGCCCGTCGCCGTCCATCCGTGTCAGGACAAGGCCGGTCAGCGGCAGGCGGCTGTGAAAGCGTTTCGCCGTTTCAACAGCGTCCTGTCCCGTCAGCGCATCGGCAACCAGCAGCGTTTCGGACGGCTTGGCGATGGCGGCGATTTCTGCCGCCTCATTCATCATCTGCTCGTCGATCGTCGTGCGGCCGGCCGTATCGAGGATGAGGACATCATAACCGCCAATCCTGGCGGCCTGAACAGCGCGCCGCGCAATGTCGGCTGGCAGCTGGCCTTCGATGATCGGCAGGGACGAAACATTGTCGCCGCACTGATCGGCCAGAATCGCCAATTGCTGCATGGCTGCCGGGCGGCGGACATCGAGCGAGGCGAGCAGGACTTTCTTGCGCTGCTTTTCCGACAGGCGCTTGGCAATTTTTGCTGTCGTGGTGGTTTTGCCCGAGCCCTGAAGGCCGGCCATCATCATCACGGCCGGCGGGGTATCCACGCGGAGGCTGGAATCGGCATCCGAGCCGCCGAGCATCTCGACCAGGCCATCATAGACGATCTTGACGACCTGCTGGCCGGGCTTGACCGAGCGGACAACTTCTTCGCCAACAGCGCGCGAACGCACACTGTCGATGAAATCCTTGACCACGGGCAGGGCCACGTCAGCCTCGAGCAGGGCCACACGTATTTCGCGCAGAGCGGCATTCACGTCCTTTTCGGACAGCGCGCCGCGGCCGGTCAGACCGTCGAAAATGCCGCCAAGACGATCGCTCAATGCGTCGAACATGTGCCTACTCCTTATGCCGTTTGTCTGCAGGACAGACATAGGCGCTCAAACCCGGCGCACAAAGCATGAAGCCCCGCTGAGCGAACCTTCGCCGGGCGGGGGGCCTCGCTGACCTCATGGATCAGTCAAAGCGCGCTTTTCATGTTTGCGCGAATATAAGCGCGCCTTAAGCATGCAGGCCGGTTCAGGTCAAGCCAGCTGCATCTCGGCGACCCTGTCCTTCAGGAGGTCGATTGCCGCCCGTATCTCTGCGTCCACAAGCGACAGGACGGCCAAATCAGACCATGATCCGTCTGCGAGGCGCATATAACGGCGCAACACACCTTCCTGGCGCGCACCAAGCCGCTCAAGCGCCCTGATCGCCCTTTCATTGTCCGCAGCAATCGGAAATTCGATACGGCGCATCCGGGCACCGAAGGCCCGGCCGATCATGGCCATTTGCGTCGCCACGGGCACGACCGTGCCGCGCATTTCGGGCGGGTGCCAGACATAGCCAATGCCGACCCGCCGATGGGTCCGCGAAACATCGAGATAGGCGATCACGCCTGCAAAGGCATCGTCAGACTGGCGCGTTATAGAGAAAGGAATGATGCTGCCCTGTTTCTTCATCGCCAGCATGAAGTCGAAATAGGCGTGAAAATTGGTGCCGGTGGGCATAACCGGCAGCCAGTCCCACATGGATTGCACCGCGCCCGATACTTCAAGCCGGGCACGGTCACCCTCCTCCAGCAAATCCAGCCGGACGACGTCGTTTTGGAATCCCTTCTCGTCAAGCCGCATGTCTGAGAAGGTGTCACGGATTGGAAAACTGGCAAGGCCCAAGCCAGAGAATCATCCGGCGTTCCAATCCGGAACTGATATCCGCACCGAGTTCCAGTTTGGTACTCTCTACTCGTCGAATAGCCGCTCGGACAGGTAGGTGAATTCCAGAGCGGACCGCTTTGCGCGCTCTGTCTGATTTGCCGCTGCCGAGTGCCCGCCGTCAATGTTCTCGTAATAGAGAAAAGGCAGCCCGGCATCCTCAAACCGTTTCGCCATCTTCCGGGCGTGACCGGGGTGCACACGGTCATCCTTTGTCGAGGTGACAAAGAAGGGTGTCGGATAGGGCTTCGTCGCATCGAAGTTCTGATAGGGCGAGATTGTCTCAAGGAACGCGCGCTCTTCCGGCACATCCGGGGACCCATACTCGTCCACCCATGACGCTCCCGCCAGCAGGACATGGTAGCGCAGCATGTCCAGTAGTGGCACCTGCACGACGGCAGCATTCCACAGATCCGGCCGCTGGTTCAGCATCACGCCCATCAACAGGCCGCCATTTGACCCGCCCATGATGCCAAGCCGCTCCGGGCGGGTGACCTTGCGTGTAATCAGATCCTCGCCAACGGCAATGAAATCATCGAATATGCGCTGACGGTCACGTTTGAGGCCCGCCTGGTGCCAGGCGGGGCCAAATTCACCGCCGCCCCGGATGTTCGCCAACACATAAGCCCCACCCTGTTCCAGCCATAGCCGGCCCGTCACGGCGCTGTAGGCCGGGTTCATCGACACCTGGAACCCGCCATAACCATAAAGCAATGTCGGCGTGCTGCCATCGAGAGGCATGTCACCCTTGTGCACGATGAAATAGGGAACCTTCGTCCCGTCTTTTGAGGTCGCAAAGAACTGCTCGGCCTTGAGCCCTGATGCATCGAACTTGCCCGGCAGGCTCTTCAGCGATTCAATGTCGCCCGTCGTGATGTCATAGGACAGGAGCGAGTCCGGCGTCAGGAAGTCTTCATAATTGAGGAAGACGGTGTCCTCGTGTTCGTCGGCGAACGCGACACCGGCCTGACCGCTGCCCGGCAGGCCGACCGGTGTGCGGATCCATCCGTCCGCGCCTGTCTCCAGGCGCATCACGCGGCCGACAACATTATCACTTATCGACAGGAGCGCGGCGCCCTTTGCGATGGCCACGCCATTCACCGCCTGTGTCGCGTCCGGGCGGAATACAAGAGCAACTTCAGGCAATTGCCGTGTTGCCAGGAAAGCCTCCGCGTCGAATGCGACAAGGTCGCCAGACATGAATGAATCCGTCTGGCCCTCTGGTGCCCAGTCCTCTTCGAGCGACAAAAGGAACTGGCCCTTGTAGATACCGTAGGGAGAGGATTTCAGCGGGATCGGCCAGCGCACCGGATCGGCCTCTCCGTCTGGCAGCCACCAGTAGGAATGCGTGAAGAAGGTTTCCGCCTTCACCGCCCCCTGCAGCACCCGCCCGTCATCCATCTCCATGACCATCGGCCAGACACCAACCTGCGTGCGAGCACCGCGAATCACTTCCTCGGCTGCATCAAGCGGCGTTCCGCGATGCCAGCGCCTTACGATGAAGGGGTAGCCTGAATCAGTCACCGTGCCCTCGCCCCAGTCGGAGGCGATCAGCAATGTGTCGGCATCCACCCATGCGACGCCCTGCTTGGCTTCCGGCGTGACGAACCCGTCCGGAACGAACGCCCGGGTCGCGAGGTCGAATTCCCGGTTGATGACCGCGTCCTTGCCGCCATCCGACAGCGACACGAGGCAGTGCCGGGCGGGCTTGCCGACCTGACGCAGGCAATCGGCGCCCTTGTAAACCCAGTTCCTGCCTTCATCCGCCGACAGCCTGTCAAAATCGACGATCGTTTCCCATTCCGGGTCCGACGTCGCGTAGCTCTTCAGGCTGGTCCGCCGCCAGAGGCCGCGGACATTCACGTCATCCTGCCAGAAATTGTAGACCCAGCCATCACGCACAGCACCATAGGGAATGCGTTCCCTGGAGTTCAGCGCATCAAGCGCAGCCGCCTCAAACCCCGCATAGCGCGGGTCGGCCTGCAATTCGGCAACGGTCCGGTCGTTCTGGGCCCGCACCCAGGCAAGTGCGTTCTCGCCCTCAACTTCCTCCAGCCACAGGTTCGGGTCGACAGGGGCGGTTTCATTTGTGGGCAATGGCGCGTCAGGCAAAATCGTCTCCGGTTCTCGTGCAAGTGTGCACCCTGTCAGAATGACGGCTGCGGCAAGTAATTTCAAAGCGCGCACAGGTGCTCCATCGTGTGTGGCAACTTCAGCAGCCGGGTAGCTGGCCCGGCCCTGCCATGACTGGCACGACATAGTTTGTGAACGCGTTCAAGGCAAACGGCGAACCGACCAGGATGTCAGCCCGCTCTAGGCAGGATCGTCCATGGTCCAGGGCCCGATCCGTTCGAAGGTAATTCTCTCGACCAGCACGGCTCTTGCCTTGTCGGGCACGACGGGCCGGATGCCGATATAGTCGACCGCCTGATCGCCCTCTATGCGCGGCACGTCATAGTCGAAGGTGAAATCGGAGAATTCCGGTTTCAGATCAAAAACCTTCCACCCGGATTCGCCGACGCGGCCGGCAGAATAGTTTACGGCGAGCTGCATCGCGCCGCGGTCATCGGTCGGTCGGGCGCGCACGGTGACCCGAATGGTCATCCCGGAAAACTGCGTCTCGATATCCGCTGCCAGGCGGAAATGCGGCCCAAGTTCCGGCTCGTCGCGCAGCGCGCCGGCATCCGCGCTGATCAGCAACAGGGATTCGCCATCGGGGCCTTTCGTGAGTTCGGTCCTGGCATTCCCACCAGCAAACACCTTGTGAAGATAGTCGCCCTCAATGGTGATCCTGCCGTAATTGGCGCCGTCTCCCGTCACCGGCCCCGTGGGCAGGGCGCCAATACCGGGCCGGATCGCGAGGAAAACCATGATGGCGACCAGCACCAATGCGGCCGGGAAGAAAAATCTGTCCCGCATGTGCGTGTTCCCTCCATCACCTGGGCGCGCGCAAGGGCGCTGGCCAATCCATTCATCTGCTGATAGCAGGAGCACGAACGGTTTGGCGAGCCGTCGCGCAGCTTCAAGTGCATTTTGGAGATCAGTCTCGATGTCAAAATCAGCTTTGAAGCGCAGGGCAAATGAAGCCCGCCTCTGGCTGACAGACGCATTCTTTCCGCTTTGGGCCGAGCGTGGCCTCAACCAGGATGGCCTCTTCTGTGAAGCGCTGGATCTCGATCATGCCACCGCCGAACGCGATTTCGTGCGTGTGAGGGTGCAGGCACGCCAGACCTATGTCTTTGCAGAAGCCCTGCGTCTCGGCTGGCGTCCGGATATCGCAACAGATCGGATTGAGCTCGGGCTCGGCATCCTGACCAACCTCGCCCGGCGCCCTGACGGCCTTGTGGGACGCACGCTGAAGGCCGATGGCGGCGGACTTCTGGACGACACGGCAGATCTTTATGACATCGCCTTTACGCTCTTTGCGATAGGTGAGGCTGACGCCGCACTGGGCGGCATGGGTGAAACACGCGCCAGCGCCAGCGCCCTTCTGGACTCTGTCGACCGTCAGATGCGCGACCGGACGAATGGGGGCTATGCTGAAGCATTGCCCCCACCACAGTTACGGCTGCAGAACCCGCACATGCACCTGCTCGAGGCCTGCCTGTCCCTGCACAATGTTGACCCAGATGGCGGTCATCTGGATCGCGCCAGTGAAATCGTGTCCCTGTTTCTTGCGCGACTGACGGCCGGGCCCGGCAAGTTGCTGGGAGAGCGGTTTACGACTGACTGGGGCATCCCGGAGGGCCGCGATGGCGACATTGTCGAGCCCGGCCACCAGTTCGAATGGGTCTGGCTCCTCCATCAATATGCTGAGGCGGCCGGTGTGGCCGTGCCTGAGGCCGCCGGAACGCTTTATGCCTTTGCCTGCACGACGCTGGATGATGCCGGGCGGGCCTGCCAGGAGGTCACCCGCGCCGGTGCCCCTGTTGACGGCTCACGGCGCACATGGCCACAGACCGAATCCCTGAAAGCACATCTGGCAATGTACGAGTACTCTGGCGACGAGCGCTTCGCGGCTGCCGCCTGTACCAGTTTTGACGTGTTGCTGGACGAATTCCTGACCGTCGATGGCGGCTGGATTGACCATTACGGCGCTGGCGGTGATGTGCTGGCCAGGGATATGCCCGCCTCGACCGGCTATCATGTCGTTCTGGCTTTTGCCGAGCTGATCCGGGTCATGAAAACTTGAACCCGCGGCCATTTCACCCGAAAAGGGCGGCGAGCGCCCGTATTGAAGCCCGTTTGAAGAAAGTCTCACCATGACCAAACTCGCCCTTGTCCGGCATGGACAGTCCGCCTGGAACCTCGAAAACCGTTTCACGGGCTGGTGGGACGCCGATCTCACCGAGAAAGGCGAGGCAGAAGCACGCCATTCCGGCGTCCTCCTGAAAGATGTCGATGCCGATTTCCGCACGGCCTTTACCAGTATGCAGACCCGGGCCATTCGCACGCTCTGGATGGCCCTGACGGAAATGGGCCGCGTCTGGCTGCCGGTCGAGAAACACTGGCGCCTGAACGAGCGTCACTATGGTGGCCTCACCGGGCTCGACAAGGCCGAGACTGCTGCCAGGCATGGCGACGAGCAGGTCCATGTCTGGCGCCGCTCCTATGACGTACCGCCGCCACCAATTGATCCGGAAAGTCCCTATAACCCGGCCCGGGACCCCCGCTATCGCGGTATCGACGTGCCGGAAACCGAAAGCCTGAAGACCACGCTGGACCGCGTGCTTCCCTATTGGAATGAGGCGATCGCCCCCGTCCTGTCCAGTGGCACCGATACGATCATTGCCGCGCATGGCAATTCCCTGCGCGCCCTCGTCAAGCACCTCTTCCATGTGCCGGATGAATCCATTACCGGGATCGAGATTCCGACCGGCAATCCGCTCCTGATCGATCTCGACGAAAACCTGAAGCCGATTTCCGTTCAATATCTGGATTCAGGACGCAGCGCAGCCCTTCCAAGCCTGCCATGAGCCGGCGCCGAGACCGACGCATGATGGGCCGCGCCCTGGCACTGGCGCGGCTGAACCATGGGCTGACCGCCGAGAACCCCTCCGTCGGGTGCGTGATCCTCGATTCAGACGGCCATCTCGTCGGCGATGGTGTGACCGGCCTCGGTGGCCGCCCGCATGCCGAAGAGATTGCCCTGGACGAGGCCGGCCCCGCTGCACATGGTGGCACGGCCTATGTCACGCTTGAGCCCTGCCGCGAGCGCTCGGCAGGCGGACCATCCTGCTCAACCAGACTGAAAGAGGCGGGTATCGCCCGTGTCATTTGTGCTATTACCGACCCGCACCCCCTGGCCGAGGGTGGCGTCACCGCGCTGCGCAAGGCCGGCATCCGTGTCGATATCGGCATCGGCCGGGCGACAGCCGCGCATCTCTATGACGGCTTCTTCCGCTCGGTCCATGCCAGCAAGGCCTGACCGGCTCTCTCAGTCGGCAAACGGCCCGGCATGAGCGACAATCTTTTCGTACAAGGCAAGGGAATCGCGCTGGAAAGCCGCCTTGGTGAATTGCGCCTCATATGACGCCCGACCGCCTGCCACCAGTTTCGCGGCAAGCGCCTTGTCTGTTACCACCTTGCGCAGGGCGTCGGCCAGCGCATCGACATCATTCCTGGGGATGAGCAATCCGTTTACGCCATCCTTAACATAGGCCGCCGGCCCGACCGCATCTGCGGCGACGAGCGGTCGCGAGGCTGCCCACGCATCCACAGTCACCGTGCCGAACGGCTCGTAGCGCGACGGGAAGGCAACGACATCGCACGCAGCCAGCAACGCGCCCCGATCATTGCGCCATCCAAGGAAACGCACACGGTCATCAAGACCCAACCGCGTACACCGGGCCTTCAGTTCAGCCTCTATCGGACCATCTCCGGCAATCCAGACATGGAGCCCGTCAATCCTCGCCGTCGCATCCAACAGCGTGTCGAGGCCTTTTTTCTCATGCAGCCGAGCCAGTGCCAGGGCGACAGGCGCATCGTCCGGCGTGTCGAGGGCTTTGCGGCTTGCCGGGTCGGCGCCTGTAAAGTCCGCATAGGTGTGCACGATGGCCGACCGGTCGTCGCTGACACCCTGTTCGCGAATGTGCCGCAGCAGGTCGATGGTCAGCCCGACATGCCACTCGCAATTCGTGAAACGTGCCAGCTTGTAGTATCCGCCATACCAGCCGATCGACCGTGCACGGTATTGCTTGGGGGCGAATTGTCCGGCCCGGCCCATCCAGTATTCGATCACGTCCGGTTTGAACCGGGCAATGGCATCGCCAATCACGCGGCGTGTCGGGAACGGCCAGCTATTATTGAAGGCGGCGACATCGACGCCGATGCCTGCCTCACGAAATTTCTGGATGCGGAATCCATTGTCCGGGCGCGTGACGACATGCTGTTCCAGATCCGTCTCGGCCAGTGCGAGGACCGATTCCAGCATGATATTTTCCGCGCCGCCTTCGGCCGCCCCTGCCATGACATGCATTACCCGCATTTCATTTGTCCTTCGTGTCCTGCCGCCCAGCCAAGCCCGTTGATAGCGCAGCGCATAGCGATTATCGCTCCGCGCGGCAAACGTTGCTTGGCAGTTCGGGGTGAAGTCCCTAGAGAAAGGCTCAACCAGCGAGGACAGCCCGATGACCGATTACCGTCTGTTCGGCGCAGACACGTCACCCTATTCACTCAAGGTGCGTGCCTTCCTGCGTTACAAGGGCCTCGCATTCGACTGGATTTCCCGCTCGCGCGCGAACGAGGCCGACTTTCAGGCGAATGCCCAGACGGTCGCGACCGTGCCGCTTCTGATTTCGCCCAGCCGTCCCGTCAGCCAGGATTCCACGGCGATGCTGGCCGCGCTGGAGGCCGATCATCCCGAACCTTCCGCGGTACCGGACGACCCGGCCTGCGCCGTACTGGCGCTGATGCTTGAGGATTACGGCGACGAGTGGTTGAACAAGTGCATGTTCCAGCAGCGCTGGGGCCAGTCACCCGATCGCGAGGCCGCCGCGCTGCGCGTGCTGACCCAGCTCTATGACGGCAAGCTGCCGCGCGCACGCAAGGCACCGCTAAAACAGATCGCCGAGCGCATGGCCGCACGCCTGCCTTTGGTCGGAGCTGAGGTGGAAAACTGGCAAACGCTGGAAAACGCCTGGCGCCGGTTTGCGAGCCATCTCAACGATCACCTGAAGGACCACTTGTTCCTTTTCGGTGGACGCCCCTCGGTTGCCGACTTTGCCATCGCGGCCCAGTTCCAGCAAATGCTGCTGGACCCGACACCGGCTGCGTGGCTGCAGGATCGTGCCCCCTTCCTCGTCGCCTGGTGCGAGCATATGGAAGACCCGCACGTGGGTGGCCCGTTCGAGGATCTCGCCGCTCTCGGCGAAACGCTTGCGCCGCTCTTCACGCAAGAGCTCAGCGTGACCTACCTGCCCTGGGCCAGCGCCAACGCGGCCAGCGCGTCACGCAACAAGAAGCGTTTCTCTGTCACGCTTGGCGACGGCGTGTTCGAACAGTCGACGCAGAGATACGCCGCCCGCTCGTTCCAGTCTGTCCGCGCCGCCCTGGCCAGGTCGGCAGACAACACCCCCTTGCAGGATTTCCTCGAAGCAACGGGCGGGCGCAGGTATCTCACGTAACGCACAGTAACGGGTGGGGGATGAGCTTTGAGAGTAATGGTTCTTGGCGCATATGGGCTAATCGGAACTGCGATCACCCAGAAATTGCTTGTACACGGGCACGCGGTTACAGGGCTCGGTCGTTCTGCAACCAGGGGAAAACACGCCGCCCCACAAGCGCAGTGGATAGCAGCCGATATCTCGGCTCACATTACACCCGAGAGCTGGTTGCCGCTGCTCTCCGGCATTGATGCTGTCGTCAACGCGGCGGGTCTGCTGCAGAATGGTCTGCATGATAATGTGGCGCGCGTTCAACGCGATGCCATCACGGCGCTGATCCGCGCCTGCGAGACATCGGGCATCAAGGCTTTCATCCAGATATCCGCACCAGACGCGAAACTGACTTCAGACACTGAATTCTTCCGAACAAAGGCTGAAGCAGATAAGGCCCTCCAGAAGAGCCACCTTGACTGGACAATCCTGCGACCCGGTCTGGTTCTGTCCCCCCACGCCTACGGAGGGACAAGCCTGATCCGCCGCCTTGCCGCGATGCCTGTCATCCAGGCGGTTATGCTTGGAGATGCTAAGATCCAGACCGTTCATGTGCAGGATGTCGCCAACGCAGTCCTTTTTGCACTGGAGCATCAGCTCTCCGGGGTAGATGCGGCACTGGTTGAGGACTCACCTCACACGCTCAAGTCGCTCACCCTGGACGTCAGGGAATGGCTGGGGTTTGGAGCCCCTGTGGCGACAGTATCCGTTCCGCTGTTTCTGGGCCGGGGGCTTGCCCGGGCCGCTGACCTTGCCGGCTATCTCGGCTGGCGTTCCGCACTTCGCACGACATCGTTGAAGGTGCTGGCTGCTGGCGTGCTCGGAGATGCGAAAGCCTGGCCAGCTCTGACGGGCCAAACGGTTCGCACGCTGGACCAGTCCTTGCGTGACCTGCCCTCCACCCTGCAGGAAAGGCTTCATGCGCGTGCCATGTTCCTGTTTCCGGGCTTGCTGTTGACCCTGTCACTGTTCTGGATTGCGTCTGGTGTCATTGGCCTACTGCGCCAGGACGAGGCGCTCGCTGTTATTGATGGGACGTTACCAGCATCCGTCGGCAAACCTATCGTGCTTGCTGGAGGCGTTATGGATATTCTGATTGGGCTCGCCTTGCTGTTCCGACCAGCCGTGCGCTTTGCCTGCCTTGCCGCTGTACTACTCAGCCTGGCCTATCTGGCAGGGTCTGCCCTGGTCGCTCCCCAGCTTTGGGCCGACCCGCTAGGCCCGATGGTGAAAGTCTTTCCGGCGATCGCTCTGGCGGTCATCGTCGCTGCACTTTCAGAGGAGCGCTGATGGAGTGGATCTATCTTTTGCGCTGGGCCCACATCATGGGGGCGACCGTCTTGCTGGGCACCGGCGCTGGAATTGCCTTTTTCATGGTTATGGCTCACCGGACAGGCGACCCGCGGGTCATAGCCCATACCGCATCGATTGTTGTTCTGGCCGACTGGGTCTTCACGGCATCAGCCGTGATTGCCCAGCCTGTCACAGGTGTCCTGCTGGCCGACGCAATGGGATGGCCACTGACAGAGGGATGGCTGGTCATCTCTGTTGCGCTCTATGTATTTACAGGGCTGTTCTGGCTGCCCGTTGTCTGGATACAGCATCAGATGCGTGACATCGCCCGGCGAGCCGTGTTGTCGGGCACCGCGATGCCTGACAGGTATTACAAGCTCTACCGCCTCTGGTTTGCCTGCGGATTCCCGGCCTTTTTCGCTGTTCTGGCAATTGTCTGGTTGATGGTCAGTCGGCCCATCATGGCCTGACGAACCCGGCTAACAGAAAACGGCGCGCCCGTTGGACGCGCCGTTGGAGGTCCGACAGCCAGCAGGCCTCAGGCGGCGTTGCCTGCGGCTTTCTTGCCGATCAGTTTGGGTTTTGACGCCGCGGCGTCAGATCCGATTTCGATCTTGCGTGGCTTTTTCTCTTCCGGCAGCTCGCGCACGAGATCGATGCGCAGGACGCCATGGTCGAGATGGGCACCGGTCACAATTACGTGATCTGCCAGCTGGAAACGGCGAATGAAGCTGCGCTGCGCGATGCCGCGGTGCAGGTATTCGCGTCCGTCACCATCCTCGTTCTCACCTTTCTTGCCAGCAACGGTGAGCTGGCCTTCCTTGGTTTCGATATCGAGGTCATCTTCGGTGAAGCCGGCAACGGCGATTTCGATCGCAAAGGCGTTTTCGCCGGAACGTTCAATATTGTAAGGGGGATAGCCCTGCGTTCCGTCCAGGCGTGACGCAGTGTCGATCATGTTCGCCATGCGGTCAAAGCCGACCATCGTGCGGTAGAGGGGGGTCAAATCAATATTGCTCATGGATACAGTCCTCTCGTTTGAAGCAACTGTGAAAGGCCTGGAGCAACCAGGTCTTTCGGCATTCTCGGGAAATGCGAACACCCAGCCCATCATTGGCGCTGGCACATCGCCCGGTCCCGGCCCGCATTGCAGCACCGTGACAACTGGTATTTGGGTAGCGTAAAGGGGTGTTCAAGATGTTGATGGAGGAGAACGCAATGAAGAATTTCCTGATGGCTGGCGCTGCGCTTGGCTTGCTCGCCGCCTGCGGGCCCGCTGAGGCCCCGGCAGAGCCCGAAGCGCCAGCGGCCGCTGAGACGGCTGAAACGACACCGGCGCTGAGCCCGCTTGAAGTGGCCGTCAGCAATGCGGCGCGCTCCGACGAGGAAAAAGCGCGCGATGCCTGGCGCCATCCGGCTGAAACGCTTGAATTCTTCGGCGTTGAGCCCGGCGATACTGTTGTCGAAATCTGGCCAGGCGGCGGATGGTATACAAATATACTCGCTCCCTATCTGGCTGCTGGTGGGGGCACGCTGGTTGCGGCAGGGTTCGACCCGGCTGCCGCACCGGATGAAGAGCGCAGGCAACGCACCGAAGCCCGCCTTGCCGAATTCAAGGCGAACTATGCCGATCCGCAGTTCGGAACGATCGAATACAGCGTGTTCTCGGGCGTAAGCGGTCCGCTGACCGAGCCGGGCACAGCCGATGCCGTGCTGACTTTCCGCAATGTCCACAACTGGATGTCCGGCGGCTATACTGAAAAATTCTTTACCGATGCCTTTGCGGCGCTCAAGCCGGGCGGCGTGCTCGGTGTGGTCGAGCACCGGCTGCCCTCAACCGCGACGCAGGACCCGACCGGTGCGACCGGATATGTTCATGAGGACTATGTGAAAGCCCGCGCGATTGCCGCCGGCTTCGAGTTCGCAGGGTCGAGCGAAATCAACGCCAACCCGGCTGACACCGCAGATCATCCGTTCGGGGTCTGGACACTGCAGCCTGTCAGCGCGACGTCTGATCGCGAAGGCAATACGCCGGACGGGTTCGATCCAACCATCTATGCCGAAATCGGCGAGAGTGACCGGATGACACTGAAATTCGTCAAACCTGAATGATTTCAGGCCCGTATGCATACGGGCCTGAAATGACCGTCTTGCCGGGGGGTGTGCACCACCCTTGCCGCCCCCCAACCATCCCTGTGGCCACACTCCATGACCGTTCAGACACTCTTCCCGACCCTGCTTCGCCATGCCGCCATCGGTGATGACGCGCTGCGGACATCACTCGAAAAAGTGTGCTGGGTGCTCGAGGATGAAGACGAAGCCGGCAATGACTGGTGCGACCGGGAAGGGTATGACGGCTATACGTCCTACGCCTCGCTTGATGACTTGCCGGAGCGGTTCCCCGAAATTGCGGCGCTTAAGTCGCAACTCGACAAAGCAGCGGACGCCTTTGCCCGCGACCTGCATTGGGACATGCAAGGCCAGATGCTCGAGCTGAACGGGCTCTGGGTCAATATCCTTGGCGAAAGTGGCACCCATTCCGGACACATTCATCCCGGCAGCGTCATCTCCGGAACCTATTATGTGACCATTCCGGAGGGGGCCGGCGACCTGAAATTCGAGGACCCGCGCCTCGGCTTCATGATGGCGGCGCCCCAGCCGGAGGACGACGCGCCCGAAACGGCCCGCCGCTTTGTCTACGTCTCCCCGAAAGAAGGCCATGCGATTATGTGGGAAAGCTGGCTGCGCCATGAAGTGATGCCAAACCGCTCCGAACGGCCGCGCCTGTCGATCAGTTTCAATTACGCGCTCAAACACATCTGACGCTGGCCGAGCGCGCGAATCCCGGCCGATATTAACCCTCTCGATCACGCGGCAGACTTGACGTTAGGGCCATGACAGGCCATCCGCCTCGCCAGCAAGAATTTCCCTCCCAGATGCAACAAGTGAGCTTTGTCACATGGACCTGTCCAAGATCGCCACCGGCCAAAATCCACCCGATGACGTCAATGTCCTGATTGAAGTGCCGCTGGGCGGCGACCCGATCAAATACGAGATCGACAAGGCGTCAGGCGCCATGTTTGTGGACCGCTATCTTTACACGGAAATGCGTTATCCATGTAATTACGGGTTCGTTCCACACACGCTCAGCCTTGATGGGGATCCAATCGACGTCATGGTCGTTGGCAACCGCCCGCTTGTGCCGGGCAGCGTTGTGCGTGCTCGCCCCGTCGGCGTGTTGATGATGACTGACGACAAAGGCCCGGATGAGAAGATCCTCGCCGTGCCGCACGGTGCACTGACCAGCTATTATGACAAGATCGCGACCTATCACGACCTTCCGCAGACTCTGGTCGACAAGACGGCCCACTTCTTTGAGCACTACAAGGATCTCGAAAAGGGCAAGTGGACGCGCATCGAAGGCTGGTACGGCATTGAAAAGGCGCGCGAACTGATTTCCCTCGCTGTCGAGCGCGGCAAGAAAACCTGATCGGCGGGCAGGCGGCTACGCTTGTCGTCGCGCGCCTCTTTCCATGGGCCCGAGGGCACCGGTAGATGGACATATCTGTCTGGATAGCGCTCCTGGCGCTCTTCTTTGCTGGCGGCCTGACACCCGGCCCGGCCGTCATGATGGTGATGAGCACATCGCTCCGCTATGGCGCCACGACGGCGCTTGTTCCCGCAATCGGTGTATCGGCCGCCAATCTGGTCTGGATCTCACTGGCAGCTACCGGCATTGCGACCTTCGCGGCCAGCGCGCCTTCCCTGTTGCTGGGGCTGAAGATTGCGGGATTGCTTTTTATCGCCTGGCTGGCGTGGAAGATGGCAACTGACTCGTCGTCCCAACCGCGCGCGAGCGCTGCACAGGCGCCCCCCAAGGCAAGCCTCTTCGGCCGGGGTGTCGGGCTTCAGCTCCTGAATCCCAACGCGCTGGTCTTCTTTGGCTTGCTCCTGCCAGGCTATTTCGACCCTGCGCGCCCCCTTGCACTTCAGGCTGGCATCATCATGGTCACTGTCACGGCCACCGAAATGCTTGGCCTGACGATTTACGCCTGGGCCGCGGACGCCATGAACCAGCGCTTCCAGAATCCGGCATTCACCGTCTGGTTCAACCGGATGGCTGCAACGGCCATGCTGGCGTCTGCAATATTCGCTGCGTTCCTGACGACGGCTAGGTAGTCGAAACGACTTCGAACCGGCCGGTCGAGGCATTTCGCCAGTGCAGTTCGCCATGCATGATGGCAAACCATGCGCCATGAAGGGACAGCCGCCCGGCTTCAACCGACTGCGATACAAACGGGAAGGTGAGAAGATTCTTCAGGGACGCTTCGATACCCTCCAGCTCAAGCGCAAACTGGGGATTGATCGAGCCGCTGGCGACAACACGCTCGCGCGCTTCTTCCAGCAGGGTCACCCAGGGCGTGACAAACTCCCCGATCGCAGGATTGCCTGCACCACTCAGTGACGCGGATATGCCGCCGCAACCGCCATGTCCCATTACGACGATATGTTCGACTTCCAGGACATTGACCGCATATTCGAGCGCCGCGCTGACACCGTGCAAGCCGCCGTCGGGCTGATAAGGCGGCACCAGGTTGGCGACGTTTCGTACCACGAACAACTGGCCCGGCGCCGCGTTGAAAATGTCCGACGGGTCTGCGCGGCTATCGGCGCAGGCGATCAACATGATATTGGGATCCTGCCCCGCGCCCAGCTGGCGATACAGGGCGGCCTGCTCTGAATAGGCACCCGCGCGAAACCGACGGTAGCCTGAAATCAAGTCATCAATAGACTCCATATGACATTCTCCTGACTGTTTTCGGCTTGCGTACTGCATAATGCGTATTCAGCAAGGCGGATCGGGACAATTTGTTAGCGATATGCATATAATACCGAACAAGGCGTCGAGCCGTCCCCAAACTCCCATCGCCCCTCCAGGAGAATTCCATGGCGACTGCAACTGAAGGAACCAAGGCCTCCCGGAAGGGACCGACGCGCAGCGAGGCGTCGAAGGCGGCGATCCTTGATGCAACGCGGATCGAGATGGCCGAGATGGGTTGGAGGGGGTTCAGCGTCGATAGCGTCGCCAAGCGCGCCAGTGCGTCGAAACAGACAATCTATCGCTGGTGGCCATCCATCGGCGCCATGTGTGTTGACGCCGCACTCGCCCTGATACCTGACAGTCCAGACGGGGGCCGGGATCCCCAGGAGCGCATTACGGCATTGATCGTGCCGCTGGAAGCAACAGCCCGTACAGGACAGGGTCATGCAGTCCTCCGCGTTGCCTTGCTTGCGGCAGCCGACGACAAGGACGCCGGAGAAGTCTGGCGCGCATGGATCGGCCGTGACATTCGCCAGCCCCTGCGGATGCTTCTGGCCGAGCTTGCCGGAAAACGGGTGATTCGCCGCGATTTCGACCTGGATGAAGTCGTCGAACTTCTACTGGGGCCACTCTGGCATCGACTGATGGTCATGCGCGCGCCCGTCCGGGAAGGCTTCTGCGCAGAGCAGGCCGGTAATTTCCTGCGTGTTTACGCCACTTTTTAGGTAACCGCTCCCAACAACGCGCATGATTCTTGCACCGCACCGGGAAACAAAACCCCGGGGTCGCAGGACATGCCGCTAGAACGTATAAATTGGGTCGATCATGCGAAGGGCGTCTGCATCATCCTGATTGTCGCGGCGTATGCCTCTCTGGGCTATGCAGACATGATCCGGCAAACCAGCTGGATGAATGGCGTAATCACCTGGGCTGAACCAGCGCTGTTGCCAGCCTTTTTCTTTCTGTCCGCCCTGTTCCTGAATCTGTCCGTCTTTGGCCCCGGCAAGCATTTTCTTGATCGGAAGATTCTCCATTTTATCTATTTCTACCTGGTCTGGCTGGTGATTCAGAGCCTGATGCTGGCACCGGCTGGCAGCGCGACTGCGCCTTTTGCACTGATGGGCAGCATCCTGACCGCACTTGTTTCACCGCCGGACAGTCTCCTGCTTGTGTACATGCTGATCGTCTTCCATGCCGTGACCCGGCTTTCGAGGTTCCTGTCACCGCAAAAGGTATTCGTATCTGCGGCCCTGCTGCAGGTCGCTTTTGCGACCGGATGGATCGACACCGGATGGATTGTCGCCAATCAGTTCGGTGCGTGGTTTGTGTTCTTCTTTTCGGGTTTCGTTGCTGCACCCCATGTGTTCGAATTTGCTGACCGCGTGATGGGACACACGCGGGAATTATGGAATGTCCTTCTGGGGTGGGCCGTTGCGAATGCCGCCTTCGTCGCCCTGAACGTGTCTGACCTGCCGCTTATCAGCCTGGCACTCGGCCTTGCTGGCGCCGCAGCAATTGTTGCGCTGGGCCTTCAGCTCAGCCGCATCAAATGGCTGGCAGTCCTCGGCCATGCTGGTCGCCATTGCCTGGTCATCTACCTGACATTCGCCATTCCCGTGACTGTCCTGCAGCAGGCGCTCGCGATAAACGGACGTATCGGAGATGCCGGCCTTGCCTGTCTGGCCATCACACTTGGCGGTGTCGCTTTGCCACTCATCTTCCATCGAATGGTGCGCGCGACTCCATTGAATTTTGTCTATCAGCGGCCCCGCTCGCTGCGGCTGCGCAACGCACGAAACCACAGCAAAGCCAGTCTGCTGCCCCCGCCGCCGGCGTCATCAAGCAACGCTTAGACCCATCTGTCACTTCGCGCGGTGCCAGACCATCAGCGGGTCGAAGGCGCCAGTCTCTGCCGCTTTCTGCAATTGGGCTATCTGGTCGGAAACGGCATTCTTCGCCTGGCCGGGGATTGGCGCGCTGTAAAGCGCCTGATCAAGCCGGCAAATCTGTTCGAACAGGGCCTCTGACCGCGCCACCAGTTCCAGGAACCGCAATGGCAGCCCCTTGTCGCGTTGCGCTTCGGCATCCAGAGGCGGATCATCCCGGCGGATCCGGTATTTGCGCGCCGACGCGTCTTCGCGGCGCATCTCGCCATCGCGGACGGCTTTCTGCATGACAAGCCAGCTGGCAGCCTGCATCAGGCGGGTCGTCAGCTCCATGCTCCAGGCAGAATAGGTCAGACCTGCCTCGCGCGGCAACGTGCGTGCATGTTCACGGCCCGGCCCATCCAGATAGGAGGCCGTTTCTTCCACCAGTGCCATGCCCCGGGCGAACACGGTGTCGAAGAGTTTGCCGCCGGTAAAGCTGTTGAGGCTGTCGGAACCGTTCCCGGGAGACCCGTTTGCCGCCATAATCGAAACCTCAGAACACAAATGCCAACGTAAATGTTTAGGTCACAACCCGTTTCCGGGGACTTAACTCTTTGTGCCAAACAGCGCATCCGCTGCAGATTTCTGAGCCTCTTTCCTGCTGATTTCCCGCTCGCAATCAGCGATTCCCGCGCTCAGCATCCGAATACGCTCGCGCAGGTCCTCAATCGACATCTGATCGAGTGTCTGGGCGCGATGTGTCAGGATTGGCTCTTCGTCGAACATGGCCATGCCTCCTCTGCTATCGGTGTTGCCCTTTCATAAAACCAGAAAGGCGGGATAGAAGCGACTCCCCGGGCGTGAATTTTCTGAAGGATTGAACGAATGACAGACATGATGAAAGCCGTAATCGTCGATGAGGGCGCGCCGCTCCGCTGGGGGGACGTTGAAGCGCCCGTCATGAAGGCTGGCGAGGTACTGGTCGAAATTGCGGCTGCAGGGCTCAATCGCGCCGACCTGGTCCAGCGGGCAGGCGCCTATCCGCCGCCGCCCGGTGCCTCGACCATCCTGGGCCTGGAAATTGCCGGAACCGTCAGGGCCCTGGGGGAAGGCGTCTCCCGCTGGAAGGTCGGTGACGCTGTTTGCGGCCTGCTCGCTGGCGGCGGCTATGCCGAGCTGGCAAGCGTCGACCAGGGCTCTCTTCTTCCCATTCCCGCAGGTATGGACATGGTGAATGCCGCCTGCCTGCCGGAAGCGCTGTTTACCGTATGGGCCAATGTGTTCGACCGTGTCGGCCTGCGCACCGGGGAGAATTTCCTGTGTCATGGCGGAACCAGCGGTATCGGCGTGATGGCCATCCAGATGGCTCGTGTCGCAGGCGCGGCCAGGATCTTTGCCACGGCCGGCAGCGCTGAGAAATGCGCCCTGGCAACCCAACTGGGCGCTGACAGGGCGATCAACTACCGCGAAGAGGATTATGAGGCGATTGTCCGGGACGCAGGCGGGGCTGACGTCATCCTCGACATGGTGGGCGCAGACTATGTGCAGAAAAACATTTCCGCAGCCAGGATCGACGGGCGCATTGTCAACATCGCCTATCAGAACGGCTTCCAGGCGACCGTGAACTTCGCGCCCGTCCTGATGAAGCGCCTGACCCTTGCGGCCACCACATTAAGGGCAAGGCCCGTGGCGGAGAAACAACGCATCCGTGACGCCGTGGAAAAAGATTTCTGGCCGCATGTCGTGTCGGGCCGGATCAAGCCTGTGCTGGACAGTACATTTGCCTTTGACGACGCGGAATCAGCGCATGCGCGGATGAAGGAGGGCAAGCATTCCGGCAAGATCATTCTTGCCCGGTGAAGTGAACGCCTTTTCATTCCGGCCTGCATGACCTATAAGGAAATCAGGTTCCAAGCTTGCCTGAAACCTTGACCGCCCGGCACGAAGTGTCGGGCGGCTGCATTTCAGGCCCCAACGCGCTCCAAGGAGACTTCCATGTCCGAGATACTCATGCCCAAGGCGACCGCCGTCTGGCTTCTGGACAACACGACGCTGACCTTCACCCAGATTTCCGCTTTCTGCGGCCTGCACCATCTCGAGGTCAAGGGCATCGCGGATGGTGACGTGGCCGAGAACATGCGCGGCGTTGACCCGATTGCCGGCGGCATCCTGTCACGCGAGGAAATTGCCCGCGGCGAAGAAAACCCTGATTATGTTCTGAAGATCGCCACGTCGAAGATCGCGCACATCCCTCAGCCACCGCGTAAGGGCAGCCGCTATACACCGGTCATTCGCCGCCAGGACAAGCCTGACGCGGTCGCCTGGTTCATTCGCAACCACCCTGAAGTGTCGGATGCGCAGATTTCCAAGACGATCGGCACGACGAAATCGACGATCAACAATGTGCGCGACAAGTCGCACTGGAATTCGCAGAATATTCGCCCGGTTGACCCGGTTACACTGGGCCTTTGCACCCAGATCGAACTGGACGAAGTGATCGCCAAGTCGGCAGACAAGCGCCGCCGCATCGAGGCTGAAAGAAGCGTCAACGTGGAAGGGCCCGGCCTGCAGCCAACACAGGATGATGCGGCCGGATACGAAGCCGAGACGGAGCAGGAACAGCGCCAGAAGGACGTGTCTGCGGCCGACGTCTTCCGCGACTTCAGTTAAGGTAACCTGGAGTCACAGCTGCAGTTTCCGAAGAAAGACGTAGAATGCCCCCGCGCCGCCATGGCGCTGGTGCGCTTCGGCATAGCCTGACACCATTGAGCGGGCCTCGGGGGTTTCGAGCCAGGCGAGAAAGTTGCGCTTCAGAACGCCTTCGCCGAGCCTGCCCTTACCTGTAATAACCAATACACATCGCGCGCCATCAAGCTGGGCATTCGACAGGAAGCCGGGCAGGGCCCGCGCGGCGCTGGCCTGCGTGTGTCCATGAAGGTCGAACGTCGCTGCAACCGCGAGCTTTCCGCGCCTGACCCGCTTCTCCTTCCCCCTGTTTGCGGGGGTGGAGACGGGGGGGTGGTGGGAGGTTGAGGGCTGCGAAAGGGGTGAAACAGGGCGTGTGGGGGGCGTGGCAGGGGGTGATGTGGGAGCGTTGCCTGCCGGTTCACCCGCCTCGAGCGCCGAAATCAGGGCCTCGAAGTCTGTCGGCTGAGGACCGATCCGTTTGATCGATCTGGCAACCCGCGACCAGGCTTTCGCTTCATCGGGGGTCAGGCGGCGCTTCGACATGGACCCCGTTTAAGGCGCCAGCGATGGATCGCCAAGCGCCGACAGGTCAGAGACCTGCATGGCACGGATCAGGCGCTGGCCGACGCCGCGGGGCAGGAGCACCCAGAGACGCCCGGGCGCATTCATCGTGCCAGCCCGCGCACCCGCGTCCGTGCCGGTGCCGAAATAAAGGTCGCCGCGCACCGCGCCTTTGATTGCCCCGCCCGTATCCTGCGAGATCAGCAGGCCGGACCAGTTGCCGCCGAGGCCAGGCGCTGTGGTCTGCACGAACATCGGCACGCCAAGCGGCTGGATATCGGTATCGACGGCCAGGGATCCGAGCGGCGTGAGCGGCACGCCTTGCGCACCGACCGGACCCAGTGCCGGATCGCCTTCCGGTTCGGCGCGGAAGAAAACGAACCGCGGATTATGGTTCATTGCCAGGCGCGCCTCTGCCGGCCCGGCGCGGTCCATCCATGCCCGAATGCCCTGCATGCTTGCCTGGCCGGCTGTAATTCGTCCGGTCTGTATCAGCCAGTTGGCCGTTGACTTGAACGGATGACCATTATGCGCCGCATAGACAGCGCGCGTGGTAGACCCGTCAGGAAAGGTGAGGCGCCCCGATCCCTGAATCTGCAGGAAGAAAACGTCCGAAGGGTGGGCGTAGGCAATCGGCACGACACCGGCCCGCGTGATCTCGTCACGCGAGGGATAGGGCCGCGTCGATCCGTTGGGCAGGCGCTGAAGCGGGGAGGCTCCGTTGGGCACAAGGTCGGCCGGAAGGGCGGGGACAGGCTCGGTATAGGGCGCAACCGGCGTTCGTCGGGCCTCATAGGTCGGCTCGAAATATCCGGTGAAGCGGCTCTTGCCGTCAGGAGACACGGCCTCGAGCGGAATGAAGAGGGACTCGAAAGCCGCGCGGGCGCCGGCTTCGTCATGCGCCCGTGCCAGCGCAGCGCACGCTGGCGTCCATTCGCCGACCGTGCCGGCCCATGTGGCCTTCGAGGAGACATAATCAGCCTTGGGGCGTTTGGCGAGACGCTCGCAACTGCGCTTGAAGGCCTGGAGGCTGGCCATCAGCCGCGCGGACGACCAACCGGGAAGGTCCCCGTAAGTCCCGGTCACGGCCGTAGCCGGTGGCTTCAGCACGGCCACGTCCTGATCGGGATAGACGATGGGCGGACGCAGCGCGCTTTGGCACGAGGCCAGCGCAAGCGACAGGAAGATGGCGGCGAAAGCGCGAAACATGCACCGGTTTATGGCCCGCTTCGCGCGCGCCTGTCATGTTAAACATGCGCGAGGCGCGCGTTTGCCGGTCAGTTGGCCGTTTCGACGTCGTCGAGGATCCAGTTGGGATCAGGCGATGCGACATCGCGCATGAAGGTCCAGATTTCCTTGGCGGTGCGGGTCGTCTCGCCATCGCCAAGTTCGGCCTCGTAGCGGATCATGATGCGGGCCATGCGCCCGTCGAGTTCTGCACTGTCAATTTCCGCGCGCCGGATGCGCAGGAGATCGAAATGCGGCGCATCGCCGGGCGTGCGGGCTGATATGGCCGCGTCCCAGGCTTCGTAGACATCGTCATCCAGCAGCGGCCGCAGGGCGTCCCGGTCACCGCGGGCGAAGGCGGCAACGATCATCGTATAGGCTGCCTTGGCGCCCTGCAGGAAACCGGATTCCGAAAAGCTGTTATCGGCATTGTAAATTTCTTCGAGCCCGCCCGCCGCTGGACCCGTGAAGATCGGACGGTCTGATGGCCCGCGGCGCTCGCGATGCTCTGACAGGTCAACCGGTTTGGTGTCGCGCGGCGACGGCGCGGGGTTCGGGCGCTGGACCGGCCGGTCATTGCCGCCCTTGCCAAGTGCCATATAGAGGCGCGACAGCACGACCAGCGCGACGGCGGCAAGTACAAGAACCTCGATAACAGGGTCGAACATTTAGAACAGATATCCTTCAGGCATTCGCGTTTCCCTTCCTAGATAGGCACGAAACGCCTGATAAGCCAGTGATGCGTTGCGCGTTCTAAGGCCACATGCTAGGCGCGCGGTTCGTTGCAGGCAGAGGGACCATCATGACAGACACGAGCGCACCGGGAAACCCCAATAGCCCAGAGGGCACCAATGGCGACACGCCAAGCGCACCCGTGATGCGCGTTCTTGGCCAGTACGTCAAAGACCTGTCATTCGAAAACCCCGGCCATTCTCCTGTCCAGTCGCAGCCGAATATCGATCTCGGCATTGATGTTAGCGCCAAGCCGCATGCCGATGGCAACGGCCTGTTTGAAGTATCGCTGAAGCTGTCGGCCAAGGCGATGGCGGATGACAAGGTGATGTTCATATCCGAACTCGACTATGCCGGCCTGTTCCAGTTGCAGAACATTGCACAGGACCAGCTGGAGCCGATGCTGCTGATCGAATGCCCGCGCCTGCTGTTCCCGTTTGCGCGCCGCATCATCGCCGAGATCACCCGTGAAGGCGGCTTCCCACCCCTGCTGATCGATCCGGTCGATTTTGTTGCGCTGTACCAGGCCCAGGTCCGCCGCGCCGCCGCAAGTACCCCGCCGACCCAGCAATAGCAGGCCTCAGGCCTGTTTCCAGAGACAGTCGGGCCCCAACGCCTCGATGAAGGCGGCGTGAGCGGCCTGTTCGGCCCTGGTGATCTGCGGCGCAAGCGGTTTCGGGCGCTGGCGGGCAGACCGGCGTTCGCCACGCTTCATGTCTTCGGCTGGTGTATCGAACGAAAAGGCTCGTGCGCGCCCGCCGAGCAGTTCAAGATAGACGCTCGCCAATAGCTGGCTGTCGAGCAGGGCGCCGTGAAGCGTGCGGCTTTCCAGCGAGATGTCGAAACGCTTGCAAAGCGCATCGAGGCTGGCCGGTGCGCCCGGATATTTCTTCCGGGCCATGGCCGCCGTGTCGATCCAGCGGTGATCCTCGATCAGCGCCCGGCCGCATAGTGCCAGCTCCATGTTGAGGAAGCCCCTGTCAAACCCGGCATTGTGGGCAACAAGCACGTCATCACCGATGAATTCAAGGAAGGCGTCGACGACATGCGCTTCCTCAAAGAACGGCGCGTCCTTCAGGTGCTGGTCAGTAATGCCGGTGATGCGTACCGTAGCCTCGGACACGAGGCGGCGCGGATTGATGAGCGAGCGGAAGGTCTTTCCGGTCGGAATGTGATTGATCATCTCGACCGCGCCGATTTCGATGATGCGATCCCCGTCATTCGGGTTGAGGCCCGTTGTTTCAGTGTCGAAGGCGATTTCCCGGATATGTGTGGTCATGCGTGGTCGTCGGCGTCCTTGCGAATCATCAGGGCGACTATCGCGCGAACCAGGTCCTGCGCAAACTCAAAACCATGCTCGGTCGGGATAATGAAATCAGCGCGGGCGCGTTTTTCAGCATCCGGTACCTGGCGCGCAAGAATGGATTCGAACGCCTTTTCGGTCATGCCGTGCCGTGAGAGGACGCGTTCGCGCTGGACAGCGGCCGAGGCGCTGACAACGACCACATAATCGCAGAACTGCCAGCCACCGGTTTCGTAGAGCAGGGGTATGTCGACAACCACGAAAGGCGCACCGGCCTCACGAGCGGCCTGACGGAAATCGTGCTGGGCGGCACCGGCCAGCGGATGGACGATCGTCTCGAGCTGTTTCATGGCCTCGGCATTGTCGAGCACACGTTCGCGCAGGCGGATGCGGTCTATCGCGCCGTCTACCGTTACGCCTGGAAAGGCCGCCTCAACGGGGGCAACCGCCGCCCCGCCTTTTTCGTATAGTGCGTGGACGGCAGCGTCAGCGTCATAGACCGGAACATTTTCCTCGCGGAAAAGCTGGGCAGTCGCCGATTTTCCCATGCCGATGGATCCGGTCAGTCCAAGGATGATCATGTCGTTGCCTCCACCACGCCGCGGCAGCGCGCCTCAGCCTCTGCCATGTCGGGAACGATGCCAAACCAGTGTTCGAAAGCGAATGCCGCCTGCGCCACCAGCATGCCAAGCCCGTCCATGGTTTTCCAGTCCTGTTCGGCAGCATGGGCGAGCGTTGGCGCGGCGGCCTTGCCGTAACTTATGTCGTAGAAGGTGCGGCCCGTTCCCGCGGGCAATTGAAGGGCCTGGCCGGAATGCCCGAGACTGATCGTGTTGACGACCAGCTCAGCCGCTGCGAGGCGTTCGAGGCCAATATCGAGGGTGCAGACTTCCGGCCTGACCGGGAGATTACCGGCAATCTCCTCAGCGCGGGAAATCGTCCGGTTGCAGATGGTAAGATTGGCGCCGAGATCTGTCAGCACAATGGCAAGCGCCCGCGCCGAACCGCCCGCACCGAGCAGGAAAACGGTCTTGTCGGCGACGTCAATTCCGGCGGTATTGATTGTGTGGATGAAGCCGGGTGCGTCCGTATTCTCGGCGAGCCAGCCGCCCGATTCAGTGCGGATCAGCGTGTTGGCCGCGCCGATGCGGCGGGCAAGATCGCCCACTTCATCTGCCAGCGCGAGCGCGGTCTGCTTGTGGGGAAGGGTGATATTGAGGCCCCGCGCGCCTTGCCTTGTGAGCGTTTCAAGCGCAGCTTCAAGTTCGCCCTCGGGCACCTGCATGGCTTTGTAAGTGGCGTCGATATCATGGTCGCGCATCCATTTGTTATGGATGAGGGGCGAGAGCGAGTGGGCAACGGGATCGCCGATAACACCGTAAAGCCCTGTCATGATTCCAGGGCTCCCCGGGTCCGCAGATAGTCGAGCAGGGGCAGGAGCGGCAGGCCGAGAATGGAGAAATAGTCGCCTTCGACCTTTGTGAACAATTGCGCGCCAAGGCCTTCGAGCTGGTAGGCGCCGACGGTGGAGAGAAGCGCTTCGCCTGCCCGCTCGACATAGGAATCGACAAAGGCATCGCTCAGCTCCCTGACGGTAAGTTTCGGCCGGGCCAGGTGCCGCCAGACAGGTGTGCCATTTTCGCAGATGACAATAGCCGTCTCGAGCGTGTGGGTCTTGCCGGACAGTTTGCGAAGGTGGTCGCGGGCTGCATCCAGGTCGGCCGGCTTGTCGAACGCTTCATTCTCGAGCGAGAGCATCTGGTCACCGCCAATCACCAGGCCAGGCGTGCGGGCCGACACTTTTATGGCCTTGAGTTCGGCAAGCTGCATGGCCTGGTCGCGCACAGACATGCCTTCGGCGCGCATGGCCGCCCTGGCCGCATCCTCATCGACATTCGGCTTGATGCTGTCAGCGTCGATTCCGGCCCCTGCCAGGAGCGCGCGGCGGCTGGCGCTGCCGGAGGCGAGTGTGATGCGGGGGCTCATGCGTGTCCGCGCCGTTCGTTGAGGAAATTGAGGATAGCCGCAGCGGTCTCCTCGACGGAGCGACGCGACACGTCGATGGTTTTCCACTTGTTGCGCTGGAAGAGGCGGTTGGCCTGGGTCACCTCATCGCGAACTGCATCCTCATCGGCGTAGATTGTGTGTTCGTCCTCATTCAGCGAGATGAGACGCTGGCGACGAATCTGCACGAGACGTTCGGCACTGATCTTGAGGCCGACAACCATCGGCCCTTTCTCGCCGAACTCCTCGATAAAACCCGGCAGTGGCACGCCCGGAACGAGTGGAATATTGCCGGCGCGGACCTTGCGGTTGGCGAGGTAGACGCATGTCGGTGTTTTCGATGTGCGGCTGACACCCAGCAGGATGACATCAGCGCCGACGAGGCCATCGACATTCTGGCCGTCATCATGGGCCAGCGTGAAATTAATGGCTTCCATCCGGTCGAAATAGTCCTGGTCGAGCGCATGCTGGCCAGCGACTTTCTGATTGGCAGACACGCCGAGATGGCGGCCAAGCATGGCGATCGAGGCATCCAGCACAGGAAGCGTGGCAACACCGCGCTCGCGGCAGAATGCTTCGAGCCGTTTGCGCAGGGCTTCATCGGAAATCGTGTACCAGACGACGCCAGGCGCCGCCTCGATCTCACGCATCACGCGCTCGAGCTGGCGCTCGGACCGCACAAGGTAGTAGTTGTGCTCGAGGGGCTGTACATTTTCGAACTGGGCGCAGGCGGCGCGCTGGACAGCGTTCAGGGTTTCCCCCGTGCTGTCGGACACGAGGTGGACATTGAAATAGATGCTGGGGCGTTGTGGACTGGCCATGGTTCACTCTCTTGCCGATGGCAGACCGATTTCACAAGACCTGTGTACAAGCTGTGGACAAGAGAATCGCCACACCGGGAGTCACAATTCATTCACATGCGACCGAATCTGACTCCCCAGTATTCCTGCTATGTTTCATCCTGTGACTCCATAAGGTGCGTTAATCGCTCGTTAACCCTCGCGGCGATTGCAGGTTAAGGAAACCTTAATGGGGTGCGACACCCTGTGACTCGCGTGTGGAATTTGCTGGACAAATCCTGTGAGTGGCCTTTCTCCCCTGATATCACTGCATAGTAATAATAAGCGCCCTGACGGGCTTTTGAGAAATGAGAGATTTGAGAAGGTCATGGGGCAAACGGGCACATCAAAACTGATCAGCGTTCTTGGTGGCACACCAGCCAAGAGGCCTCCGGTGTGGATGATGCGACAGGCCGGACGCCATTTGCCGGAATATCTCGAGTTGAGAGCGCGGGCGAGGGACTTCCTCGATTTCTGCTATACGCCGTCAATGGCAACCGAGGCGACCCTGCAGCCGGTCCGCCGGTATGGCATGGATGCTGCCATCCTGTTTGCTGACATCCTGCTCATTCTGGATGCAATGGGTCTTGGCGTGGAGTTCGAGAAAGGCGTGGGTCCGATTGTGCAGCAGATCGATTCGGCTGCAGATCTCGGCACGGTACCGGCGCAGAAAGCTGCAGACCGGCTGGCACCGGTTTATGAAACCGTTTCGCGCGTGCGCGCGGAATTGCCCGGGGATACAGCGCTGGTCGGTTTTGCAGGTTCGCCCTGGACGGTGAGCCTGTATGCCATCGAGGGCCGGGGCAAGACGGACAAGTCGCTCGCCTGGCGATGGGCACATGGCAAGCCGGACGAACTGGCCGCCGTGATGGATTATGTGATCGAAGCGACTGCGCATTATCTGGTCAGGCAGGTCGAGGCAGGCGCGAATGCGTTGATGCTGTTCGACAGCTGGGCCGAAGGCTTGCCGGATAACATCTTCCGGGAAGTCATCATCAGGCCAACGGCGAAACTGGTGACCCTGTTGCGGGAGATGGGTGTGACGGTTCCCGTTATCGGCTTTCCGCGTGGCGCGGCTGCCATGTTGCCGGAATACGCAGAATTGACCGGCGTGACGGCCGTGGGGCTCGATACGGCAGCGGTGCCGTCCTTCGTGAAGGCTTCCCTGCCAGCGCAGATGCCGGTGCAGGGACATCTAGATCCGTTACTGCTGATCGAAGGCGGTGAGCGCCTGGATGCGCGCGTTCGCGAACTGGTGGCAGCCTATCAGGGCCGTCCCCATATATTCAATCTTGGACACGGCATCCGGCCGGAAACGCCGATTGCGAATGTCGAACGTGTTCTCAAGGTCATTCGGGAAGGCTGATTATTGATGGGCCGCAAGATTGCCGTCGTATTGTTCAATCTGGGAGGCCCGGACGGACCTGATGCCGTGCAGCCATTCCTGCGCAACCTGTTCGATGATCCGGCGATCATCCAGGCACCATTGCCGATCCGGTGGGCACTGGCGCGGTTCATATCAAAGACGCGTGCGCCGTCTGCCAGGAAGAATTACGCCCTGATGGGATCTGGCGGTGGATCGCCCCTGTTGCCAGAAACCGAGAAACAGGCTGAAGCCCTGCAGATCCAGCTGGCAGCTGAGCTGCCGGGTGACGAGGTGCGCACATTCATTGCGATGCGCTACTGGCACCCCTTCACCAAGGATGCCGCCCGGGCGGTCAAGGACTGGGGCGCTGATGAAGTGGTGCTGTTGCCGCTTTATCCCCAATTCTCGACGACAACCACGGGATCGTCGCTGACGGAGTGGAAGAAGCATTATGCCAGCCCGACGCGGACAGTCTGTTGCTATCCCTTCGAGGAAGGATTTATCGCGGCGCATGTCGACCAGATCATGGCGGCGTTCGATCAGGCTGGCCGGCCGGGCGATGTGAGCCTCTTGCTGTCGGCGCACGGATTGCCGGAAAAAATCGTTGCAGCAGGCGATCCTTACCAATGGCAGTGCGAGACACTTGTGGCGATGATTGCTGCGCGGGTGCCGCAGGACTGGGACGTTGTCGGCTGTTACCAGTCCCGTGTCGGCCCGCTCAAATGGATCGGTCCATCGACGGACGAAGAGGTTGAGCGCGCTGCCAGAGACAAGCGCAATATACTGATCGCACCGATTGCATTCGTTTCAGAACATATCGAGACGCTGGTTGAACTGGGTGAGGAATACAAGCTGCTGGCAGAGCAGAATGGCGCGGCCAGCTATACGCGCGTCGAAGCCCTGGGTGTGCACCCTGGTTTCATCCGAACGCTTGCCGGGGAGACACTGGCAGCGCTGGACATGACCGGGACGATCCGCTCCTGTGCCGGAAGTCGCCTTTGCCCGACCGGGGCATCGGGCTGTCCGCACGCCGATGTGGTGCGCAAGGCCGGCCAGGCCGTGCGCGCGACAGGCTAAGAAGGGCGCAATCTGATGCTGTATCTCTGGGTGAAAGCCTTTCACATCATCTTCGTGGTCTCGCTGATGGCGAGCCTTCTGGTCTATCCGCGCTACAAGATTCACCAATTGTCGAGCCAGCCGGGAGAGCCGCTATACGAAGCGATGAAGAAGGCTTCCTACCAGTTGCGCATGATCATCATGAATCCCAGCCTGATCCTCGTCTGGGTGTTCGGTCTGGCCATGCTCTGGATGAATCAGGGCCTGCTGTCTGAGAGCTGGCTGCACGTTAAACTGGTGCTGGTGCTGATCCTGTCCGGCCTGCATGGCTATTTCGTGCGTCTCGGTAAAAAGATCGACCGGGGCGGTGATGGCGTGCCGGCAAAGACCTTGCGCATGCTGAACGAGGTGCCATTCCTGCTGATGATCGTGATTGTGATTCTGGTCGCGGTCAAACCGTTCTGAGCCGGTCACGCCATTCGCGCTTGACGAAACAGGCCAGTTTGCCGCATATGCAGGTCAACCGGCGCACAGTCCTTGTGCAGCGCGTATCCCTTTTCGCCCGGTCCCCCACAATCTGATCCGACCCGGTCTACATCCTGATTCCCTCCTGAAATGGCCCTATCCATGCTCGACAACGTCACCAGCGTCACCCTTCGCGAACTCAAAGCCAAAACGCCCGAAGAGCTGTTGCTCTATGCCGAGGAGCTGGAGGTCGAGAACGCGTCAGCGCTGCGCACGCAGGACATGCTGTTCGCGATCCTCAAGGAACTCGCCGACAGTGAAGTCGAGATTACCGGGCTCGGTGTGCTGGAAGTTCTCACCGACGGATTCGGCTTCCTGCGCTCACCGGAATCGAACTACCTGCCCGGCCCGGACGACATCTATGTCAGTCCTGAAGTGCTGAAAAAGGCGAACATCCGCACGGGTGACACGGTGGAGGGCCCGATCACGGCGCCCCAAGACAATGAGCGCTACTTTGCGCTGACGGACGTGTCGAAGATCAATTTCGAAGAACCGGAGAAGGCCAACAAGAAGGTCCACTTCGACAACCTGACCCCGCTTTATCCGGAAGAACGGATGAAGATGGAAAGCCGCGACCCGACCAAGAAAGACCGTTCCGGCCGCGTGATCGATATTGTTGCGCCGATCGGCAAGGGCCAGCGGGCCCTGATCGTTGCGCCGCCGCGCACCGGCAAGACCGTATTGCTGCAGAACATTGCTGCCGCGATCGAAGAAAATCATCCCGAATGCTACCTGATCGTTCTGCTGATCGACGAGCGCCCGGAAGAAGTGACCGACATGCGCCGCACGGTGAAGGGCGAGGTTGTTGCTTCGACATTCGACGAGCCGGCAACACGCCACGTCCAGGTGGCCGAAATGGTGATCGAGAAGGCCAAGCGCCTGGTCGAGCACAAGCGCGATGTCGTCATCCTGCTCGACTCGATTACCCGCCTGGGCCGCGCTTACAACACGACCGTGCCAAGTTCGGGCAAGGTGCTGACCGGCGGTGTGGATGCCAACGCGCTGCAGCGCCCGAAGCGTTTCTTCGGCGCGGCGCGGAATGTCGAGAATGGCGGTTCGCTGACCATTGTCGCCACCGCCCTGATCGATACCGGCAGCCGGATGGACGAAGTGATCTTCGAGGAGTTCAAGGGCACAGGTAACTCCGAAGTGGTGCTTGACCGGAAGATTGCCGACAAACGCACCTTCCCGGCCATCGACATCATGAAGTCCGGTACGCGCAAGGAAGAGCTGATCACGCCTCCTGACCAGCTGTCCAAGATATACATCCTGCGCCGTATCCTCGGTCCGATGGGGACCAATGATGCCATCGACTTCCTCATCGACAAATTGCGCCAGACGAAGACCAATGATGAGTTCTTCGAAGCGATGAAAAACTAGGGAAACGGGCACGCAGATGAGCGAGCGCGACACAATTTGCGCCCTCGCTTCGGGTGCTCCGCCAGCTGCAATAGCGATCCTTCGCCTGTCGGGGCCGAAGGTTGCCTGGCTGGCTGCGCAACACCTTGAATGCGCTATTCCGGCTGCGCGCCACGCGACGCTGACCGATGTGCGCGATGCGGGCGGCGCGCTGATCGACAGGGGCCTGGCCGTTTTCATGCCGGGGCCTGGCAGCTATACCGGCGAAGACACACTCGAACTTTACCTGCATGGCGGGGCGTCGGTGATTGAACACGCACTGAGTGCGATGACTGCCCATGAGGGCGTGCGCATGGCCGAGCCTGGTGAGTACACGCGGCGCGCGTTCGAGGCCGGCAAGCTGGACCTGACCGAAGCCGAGGGTGTGGCCGACATCATTGAAGCAGAGACCCGCGCGCAAAAGGCGCAGGCGCTGAGACAGCTCGGGGGCGGATTATCGGAGACCTATGCGGGCTGGCGTGCCGAGCTGACGGGCGTACTGGCACTCGTCGAGGTGGCGATTGATTTCCCGGATGAAGGCGATGCGCCGCAGGATACGACGGCCCCGATCCTTGCGAAGCTGGATCGCGTGATTGCGGATGTCCGCGCCGCATTGGGCGATGGGGGCATCGGCGAGCGCATTCGGGATGGCTTTCGCGTTGCCATTATTGGCGCGCCGAATGCCGGCAAGTCGACCCTGCTCAACCGGCTCGCCCGGCGTGAAGCCGCCATCGTCACGGCGAAGGCCGGCACGACGCGGGACGTGATCGAAGTGCGCCGCGTTCTGGGTGGGCACGTTGTCTGGATCGCGGATACGGCCGGGTTGCGGGTCACCGATGACGAGATCGAAGCGGAAGGCGTGCGGCGGGCGGAACGTGCGGCGCGCGAGGCGGACCTGCGTATTTTCCTGATTGATTCAGGGGCGCCAGAGACAAGTATTCTGTCTACGGAGTATCGTCGTCCCGGTGACATGGTTGTTGTCAACAAGGCGGACCTTCAGGCGGCGCCATTGGATCTGAACGCAGACCATGTGATCTCCGCAAAAGCCGGCAAGGGTGTGGATGCTCTGGAACATGCCATCGCTGACTTCGTTGGTAAGTATGCAGCCTCTGTGGAAGCGCCGGTCATAACCCGCCAGCGCCACAGGGCCCGGTTGCAGGACGGCTTGCGCAGCCTTGAAGCGGCGCGCGATGCCCTGGCAGATGATGTCGGGGCAGAAATGTCTGCGGAAGACATTCGCATGGCGCTGCGCCAGCTCGGTTCGATTATCGGTGTCGTTGGTGTTGAAGACGTGCTGGGCGCTGTGTTTTCTGAGTTCTGCATCGGCAAATGACCCCTAGGGTTTAGGCGCTCGCGCAGTTATATGTCCGCCAGAATAACCTGTTTCCCGAGGCCTGAACGCGATGGCAATGCCAGACAAATTTGATGTGATTGTGATCGGCGGCGGACATGCCGGTTGTGAAGCCGCCGCTGCAGCGGCGCGTTATGGCGCGCGGACGGCTCTCGTCACGCACAAGCGATCCACCATCGGTGAAATGAGTTGCAACCCGGCCATTGGCGGCCTCGGGAAAGGCCATCTCGTGCGGGAAATCGATGCGCTGGACGGCCTGATGGGGCGCCTTGCGGACAAAGCGGGCATCCAGTTTCGCATGTTGAACCGGTCCAAGGGGCCGGCCGTTTGGGGTCCCCGCGCGCAGATCGACAGGGCACTCTACCGCGCAGCCATGCAGGCGGAGCTCGCCGACTATCCAAACCTGACAATTGTTGAGGATGGCGCGGAGGATCTGATCCTGGAAGATGGCGTATTGGCGGGTGTGACCGGTCTGACCGGCACGTCATACCGCGCGCGGAAGATCGTCATCACGACGGGCACATTTCTCAAGGGCATGATCCATATCGGCGAGAAGCGTATCCCAGCCGGCCGTGTCGGTGAGGCCCCCGCGATCGGTCTTTCCGACCGTCTCTATTCGCTCGGCCTGCCCATGGGCCGGTTGAAGACAGGCACACCTGCCCGGCTCGACGGCAACACGATTGCCTGGGACCGGCTCGAAATGCAGCCAGCCGACGAGACGCCGATCCCGTTTTCCTACCTGACAGACGAGATCCGCGTGCCTCAGGTGGCGTGTGGCATCACGTGGACGACACCGGAGACGCACGCGATTATCGCCAGGAATATCGGGCAGTCGGCGGTCTATTCCGGCGCCATTGCGGGGCGTGGCCCGCGATACTGCCCCTCAATCGAGGACAAGGTCGACCGCTTTGCGGATCGTGAACGCCACCAGATTTTCCTTGAGCCGGAGGGGCTGGAAGACGATACCGTCTATCCGAACGGCATTTCGACCTCTCTTCCGGAAGACGTCCAGGATCAGTTTATCCGGACCATTCCGGGGCTCGAGGATGTCGTCATTCGCCAATACGCCTATGCGATTGAGTATGATTATGTTGACCCGCGCGCCCTGACACCTGCACTGGAGGTGCGTGCGTTGCAGGGCCTGTATCTGGCAGGGCAGATCAACGGGACGACAGGATATGAAGAAGCCGGGGCCCAGGGCCTGGTCGCCGGCATGAATGCGGCGCGAAGCGCCGATGGCAGGGATGCCGTGATATTCGACCGGGCCGAAGCTTATATCGGGGTCCTGATCGACGATCTTGTGACGCGGGGCGTCACGGAGCCCTATCGCATGTTCACATCCCGCGCCGAATACCGACTGGCCCTTCGTGCCGACAATGCAGACCAGCGTTTGACGCGAAAAGGCGTCGAATCCGGCATTGTGGGCCCGATTCGGGCCAAAGTGTTTCACGTGAAACAAGATGCATTAACCCGGGCGCGTGAAACGCTCCAGAACCTGAGCCTGTCTCCGGCCAAGGCCGCCCAGGCGGGATGGGAGATCAATCAGGACGGGCGTGTCCGCTCGGCCTGGGATTATCTCGCATACAAAGACATCGACCTCGCAGCCCTTGCAAAGGTCTGGCCGGAACTGTCAGGCATGGCCCCCGCTATCGGAGTGCAATTGGAGATCGAAGCACTCTACGCCGGATATCTCGAACGGCAGGCGGCGGATGTCGCGGCGCTTCGCCGGGACGAAAGTCTGACCCTCCCGGCAAGTCTCGACTATGCCGTCATTGGCGGGCTTTCGAATGAAGTCCGCCAGAAGCTTGAAGCAATCCGGCCGGCAACGCTTGGCCAGGCGGGACGCATCGAAGGGGTGACCCCGGGCGCGCTTACGGCCCTGCTCAGTCACGTGAAACGCCGGGCAAAGGCGGTATGACCCGTGGGTGAAGGGAATGACCGGGCGGTATTTCTGGCTGCCCATGATGTTTCACGTGAAACACAGGATCGCCTCGACCGGGTGATAAACACGCTTGATGAGTGGCGCGTGAGGAGCAATCTGATTGGTCCGCGCGAATGGCCGAATATCTGGCAGCGCCATGTGGCCGATTGCCTCCAGTTGATGGACCATATCCCGGAAGACGCTCGCGTGGTGGACCTCGGATCGGGCGCCGGCTTTCCGGGCCTGATCATCGCGGCCGCCCGACCTGCAGGCCACGTGACGATGATCGAAAGCGTGGGGAAGAAAACCAATTTCCTGCGAGCCGCAATCTCGGCAGGCGATCTTTCGGCCAGCGTGGTTCAGGGGCGGGTGGAATCGGCGGAGACGGTACCGGCGGATCTGGTGACTGCGCGGGCCTTTGCACCGCTCCCGAAGCTTCTCGATTATGCTGCACCCTGGATGAAAAAGGGCGCAACAGGGCTATTCCTCAAGGGCGAACGCTGGGAAGAAGAATTGACGCAGGCCCGACAAAGGTGGAGTTTCGCGTATGAGGCGATTCCGAGTCGCAGCGGTGGGTCGGGCGTCGTATTAATCATAAGGGAGCTGCAAGGTGGCGACTAAGCCGAGAATTTTTGCGGTTGTGAACCAGAAGGGTGGCGTCGGGAAGACGACAACTTCGATCAATCTGGGCACAGCGCTGGCCGCCGTTGGCCGCCGGGTCCTGATCGTGGATTTCGATGCGCAGGGTAATGCCTCGACGGGACTTGGTATTTCCCGGCCAGACCGGACGCTGACGAGCTATGATCTCGTGGTTGATCGTGTCGCGATGGAGAAGACGGTTCTGTCGACCATCGTTCCGCGCCTGGATATTGTTCCGGGAGACGAGAACCTGTCGGGCGTCGAGACCGAACTTGCAACGGATGCGCGCCGGTCCTATCGCCTGCGCGATGCGCTGATGGATTACATCGAGCGGGCCGAACAGGGCGATCTGGTCAAATATGATTATATCCTGATCGATTGCCCGCCATCCCTGTCATCCCTGACTCTGAATGCGATGACGGCGGCCAATGCGCTGCTCGTGCCGTTGCAGTGCGAATTCCTTGCGCTTGAAGGCCTCTCCCAATTGATGCGGACGGTCGAGGCGGTGCGGTCCGGCCTGAATCCCGGTCTGGAGATCCAGGGTGTTGTGCTAACCATGTATGATCGGCGCAACAACCTGTCGGATGAAGTGGCTGACCAGGTCCGGGCACATTTCGGCAACAAGGTCTACAATACGGTTATTCCGCGCAATGTGCGCCTGTCAGAAGCGCCATCATTTGGCAAACCGGCCTTGCTGTACGACTATCGGTGTCCGGGTAGCGAGGCTTATATCCGTCTCGCGTCTGAAGTCCTGCAGCGCGAAAAGTCGAGAGCGGCCTGAACGATATGTCCGACGAAGCAAAGAGCAAACCGTCTCGCCTCGGCCGCGGCCTGTCTGCCCTGATGGGTGAGATCGATGCTGTCGGAGCGGTGCCTGCGACCGAGGGAGGCAAACCGGGAGCGACCGTCTCGAACGAAATCGATATCGAACTGATCCGCCGCAATCCGGCCCAGCCGCGGCGGTCGTTCGACGAGGCCGCGTTGAAAGAGCTTGCGGAATCGCTGAAGAGCAAGGGCGTGCTGCAGGCGATTCTTGTTCGGCCGGACCCAAAGGATCGCGGCAAGTACCAGATCATTGCCGGCGAACGGCGCTGGCGGGCTGCCAAGCTGGCAGGTCTCAAATCCATTCCTGCGCTGGTGCGCGATATAGACGAGCTCGAACTGCTTGAAATCGGCATCATCGAGAACGTCCAGCGCGCTGACCTGAATCCGATTGAAGAGGCCGAAGCCTATGAGGCGCTGATGAAGCGCTTCGGGCGGACGCAGGACAGCCTGGCAAGCAGTGTTGGCAAGAGCCGGGTGCATATCGCCAATACGCTGAGGCTCTTGCAGCTGCCGGAAAGCGCCCGGGCCTATGTACGTGACGGCAAGCTCAGTGCCGGTCATGCGCGTGCGGCGCTTGGTGCCCCGGATCCTGAAGCACTCATCCGCATGGCGGCAGAGAAGGGCCTCAGCGTTCGCGACGTTGAGGCCAGAGCGAAGGATGCGCGCGAGGGCGGGTCGATTGAAACCCAGTCAGCCAGGACGCCGCCGGTCGAAAAGGATGTCGATACAGAAGCGCTGGAAGCTGACCTGACCCGGACACTGGGCCTGGCCGTTGATATCCGGCACGGCAAGGATGGCGGAGAGCTCAGGATCCGATATCGCGATCTGGAACAACTCGATGATGTGTGCCGCCGCCTGACTGCCAAACGCTAAGTCAGGCCACCCGTGCGGCTGCGCTACTGAGCTCATTCATCAGTATACGGACAACAGGATCTGCGCTGCCGGAGCCTGATTTCGCCTGGCTTTCGGCCTCATATATCCGCTCGAGAATCCGCAAGAGCCGCTTTTGCGGCCACTTGGCGAGGCGCGCGCGAAAGGCAGGCCAGTCGCTTTGCCAAACCGGTGGCCTGAGCTTCATGCCGGGCGAGCCTTCACCAGCGGCCATTCGCTTGTGCGCATCCAGCATCCTGAGTGTTTCGCTCTGCAGGGCGCGCAGGATGGAAATGGCTGATGTTCCTGCGATCTCGAGACGTTGCAGGGCTGTATTCGCTGCAACCAGATCGCCAGCCAAGGTTGCCCTGATGGCTGCCGAAAGGTCGTGATCGATGTCAGTGGCAGATAGCGCGCGGATATCCCCGAGCGTCAGGTCGCGGCCCAGGCCACGCGCATACAGCGCGAGCTTTTCGATTTCGGAATTGGCGATACCCCGGTGACCGGGCAGGTCTCCGGTAAAGGCCGACAGGGCAAAAGGGTCAATCGTGGCGCCCACTTCGAGGAGGGCCGCCTTCACCCTGGCTTCGATGTCGCCCGCTTCATCGGTAAACAATTGCAAACAGGCCGTGCGCTTCGCCACGCTGGCGGCTGCACGCAGTTTTGATCTGGATGCCAGGCTTCCCGTTTCGATAACGAGCCTGGCGGCGTAGCGGTGTGGCTCCGTATCGCCTTCGGTGATGGCCTCTGCGAGCAGGGAGGCGATCTTGTCACCGCTCGTGCGGACGCGGATGACCCTTGGCTCGCCGAGCAGTGACACTGCTTCAAGATTGTCAAACAGGAGGGCCGGGTCTTTCTTGATCGCATCATCGTCAAAAACGGAGACTTCCAGCGCGCCGGTCGCGGGTGTCCAGGCCCTGATCAGACTGGCGGATGCGTCACTGGCGAGGCCGTCATCTTCGCCGAAGGCCAGAACGGCCCAGATTTCCGGATCCGGCCTGCGGGAGAAGGTGATTGCCTGCTTGCCCTTCAGCAGCATCAGTTGACGGAAAGCTGCAAACGCAGGTCGTCGACGATTTCCTTCGCCAGTTCCCGCATTGTCCGGTCATATGCGCTGGTTTGTGCGGCGATGTCGCCATACGAGCTGGCCGGGACAGTGAAGTCGGTCTGGGCATCAACCCGGCCCGAAATGGCACCGCTTTCCCGCGCAAGCACATAGCGGCCACTCGCGATCACGCTCGATCGCGAGGCAGCGCCGTCGGGCTTGAAGGCGAGCCGCGTGAGGTTCTCCTTCAGGATGACATTCAGCGTGGCGGGCTCGGTCACGCCAGGCAAACCGATGGCGAGTTCTTCCTGCAGGGCGCGGCGCAACATGTAACCGGACCGGCCGCGAATGGGCTCGACGGTGATCGGGCCACCGGCAGCCAGGGCGCTGGATCCCGGAGCGTAGACGGGGTGGAAACCACAGGCGGCCAGCGAAAGAAGAAGTAAGGCGGCGATAAGCTGTCTCATGCGACCACGATATTCACGATACGGCCGGGAACGACAATGGTTTTCTTGATCTCCTTGCCGGCGATGAAGGCTGCGACATCCGGCTCGGCACGGGCTGCCGCTTCGACCGCGTCATTTGCCAGCGCCTTTGACACCGTAATTTCACCCCGGCGTTTGCCATTCACCTGGACAGCCATTGTGACATCGTCATCTTCCAGCAGGGCCGGATCGGGTTTGGGCCAGCTTGCGGTTGAGACAAATCCCGCCCCGCCAATCCGCTCCCAGCAGGTTTCCGCCAGATGCGGCATGAATGGTGTCAGGCAGCGGGCCAGCATGGAGGCAGCCTCGAAGCGCGCGCCAAGCGTGTCGTCGCTTCCGCTTTCCGCCTTCTTGAGGGCCGCCACCCATTCATGGATGATGGCGACGGAAGAATTGAAGCGGAACTCGGTGATCGCCCTGTCGATGGCGGCAACGGCCTTGTGTGATGCCTTGCGCAGGGCAATTGAGGCCGCGTCGGATCCGATGTTGCCTGTCACGGTTTCGGGCAGGGCGTCGAAGAGGCTCCAGATGCGCTGGGTAAAGCGTGCGGCCCCCTCAGCACCGGACTGGGTCCACTCGACATCGCGCTCAGGCGGCGAATCCGACAGGACGAACCAGCGCGCCGTATCCGCGCCGAATGCCTCGATGATGGCGTCCGGATCGACAGTGTTCTTCTTCGACTTGGACATCTTCTCGATCGGTCCGACGCTGGCGGGCCTGCCCGTTGCGATCTCGATCCAGCTGCCGTCTTTCTGGTGGACTTCGGAAGGCTCCAGCCAGTCACCACTGCCAGACTTGTAGGTTTCGTGCGTGACCATGCCTTGCGTGAACAGACCCGCAAACGGTTCTCCACTCGGCAGATCAAGCTCGCCGATGTCGCGCATCGCCCGGGTAAAGAAGCGCGCATACAGCAGGTGGAGAACAGCATGTTCGACACCGCCGACATACTGGTCGACTGGCAGCCAGTAAGCGCGCTCTGCCATATCGTCCGGGCTGGCGAAGCGGGCATAGTACCAGGAACTGTCGACAAACGTGTCGAGCGTATCTGTCTCGCGACGGGCCTTGCCGTTGCAGACCGGGCAGGTCGTGTTTTTCCAGGTCGGATGGCGTTCCAGCGGATTGCCCGGCGTGTCAAAGGTGACGTCGTCAGGCAGGCGGACAGGCAGGTCAGCGGCCGGTACAGGCACGATGCCACATGTCTCGCAATGGATGACGGGTATCGGGCAGCCCCAGTAGCGCTGGCGAGAAACCCCCCAGTCGCGCAGGCGATAGTTCACCTTGCCCTCGCCGAGGTCGAGCGATTCAACCTTTGCAATGGCCTGGCGTTTGGCATCATCTATCGACAAGCCGTCAAGGAAGCCGGAATTGAAGATCGTGCCGGCACCGGTATAAGCGTCGTCTTCCACGTTGAATGTTGCCGCGTCGGCATCCGGCGGCAATACAACCGGGGTCACCGACAGGCCATACTTGCGGGCAAACTCGATGTCGCGCTGATCGTGCGCGGGGCAGCCGAATATGGCGCCGGTGCCGTAACCCATCAGCACAAAGTTCGCGATCCAGACGGGCAGGGTGCGGTCCGGGTCGAAGGGGTGCCGGACGCTGAGGCCGGTGTCGAAGCCCAGTTTTGGCGCCTTCTCGATGGCCTCCTCGCTCGTGCCCACGGCGGCGCACTCGGCGCGGAAAGCGGTAAGCGCGTCATTGTCTTTCGCGAGCTGCAGCGTCAGCGGGTGATCGGGTGACAGCGCGATGAAGCTGGCGCCGAACAGGGTGTCAGGACGGGTCGTGAAAATTTCGACGCCGGATTCGAAGCCCTCGGGCGTCTTTCCCGAAAAGGCAAAGCGCATCTGCAGGCCTTCAGACCGACCGATCCAGTTGGCCTGCATGGTGCGGACTTTTTCAGGCCAGCGTTCGAGTTTCTGCACATCTTCCAGCAGGCTCTCGGCATAATGGGTGATACGGAAGAACCATTGTGTCAGCTCGCGTTGTTCAACGATGGCGCCGGAGCGCCAGCCGCGGCCGTCGACAACCTGCTCATTGGCCAGGACCGTATTGTCGACCGGATCCCAGTTCACCTTGCTGGCCTTGCGATAGACGAGACCCTTTTCGAGCATCTTCAGGAACAGGCCCTGCTGCGCGCCGTAATAGTCCGGATCGCAAGTCGCGAACTCGCGGCTCCAGTCGAGTGACAGGCCCAGCTTTTTCAGCTGCGCGCGCATCGCGGCGATGTTTTCATATGTCCACTTGCCGGGATGAACCTTGCGCTGAAGCGCGGCGTTTTCAGCCGGCATGCCGAAAGCGTCCCATCCCATCGGGTGCAGGACATTGAAGCCATTGGCGCGTTTGTACCGCGCCACCACGTCGCCCATGGCATAGTTGCGCACATGACCCATGTGAATGCGGCCGGACGGGTAGGGGAACATTTCGAGGATGTATGCCTTGGGCGCGTCCCCGGCCTCGGCAGGCGACTTCGCCCTGAACAGGTCTGCCGCGTCCCACGCGGCACGCCATCTGGTTTCCGCGGCCTGCGGATCATAACGGGTGGCCATGTCCCGCTCCTCTGGAAAAGGTTAATTGTCCGGCGTTCTAGCCGATTTGTGAAGCTTTCAGCGTTCGGGCACGTTCAAGAATCTTGTTCTCGAGCTGGATTCCGGTTTCGGGATCAACGCTGGCATCGGTCCAGGTTCCCTCCACATTGGTCTGGCGGAAGACCGACACCTTGACGCCGTCCGCCCGAAGGCGCGTGTCGAGGATATAGACCGTTGCCTTGATCCGCTCGTCCGGGGAATCGGCAAACGACTTCCAGTCATAGACAACAAGGCCGCCGACGGGATCGGCGCTCTGCACCGGCATGTTTTCGAACGTATCAAGCGTGGCACGCCAGAGGTATGGATTGACCGTGCCGATATTCTGCTGGGTGATCTGGCCTTCGTTCTTCTTGCCGCCGCCGGATTGGCAACCGGAAACGATCAGCATGCCTGCCAGGGCGGCGGTGAGGATGTGTTTGACCATGGAGATTGTTCCTGAGTGCAAGACCTTGTTGACAGCGGTTTGTATAACAAGGGGAGTCCGGGCTCGCCAGTGCTGATGTGCCGTAGAGTGCCCAAGGTGTTTGCAGGAGAAAAACAATGTGGAAACCACTGACGCTGCTGGCTGTACTGGGTGTCGCGGCCAGCCCCGCAATCGCACAGGAAGACTGGGACGTGTGGGAAACGGCACACGAAGCCGAAGGCGCCATCGCTGCGTCGACGGGGTCCGGGTCGCCAGTCACGCTGCTGGGCGCCTTCGGGATATCCACGAACCGGGTTTTGGACAATGGGCTGGAGATCGGTGCAGTGGGGCGTTTTGAAGTGCAGCATGACCATCCTGCGCGGGCCGGCTTCAGCGGCATTCCGGAGGGTTTCGAGGGTGTGCCAGGGGGGTGGCAGGGTGGTTTCAGCGGCCTGGCCGCCAGCGCGGGGCGCGAGCATGTCGGGACGCGCGGCCAGCTGGAGCAGGCATTTGTCTATGCCGAAGGCGGTTATGGCGAAGTCAGGCTCGGGCGCGACAAGGGCGTGGCAGCCCGTTTTCATGAAGGCGCACCGAGCGTATTTGTGAAGGCTTCGGCGGCAAATCCGGTGCTCGATCCAACCGGACAGGCCTATATTCGCACCGACCATGACCTGACGGGGCCCGCGCTGAAGGCGAGCTATGAGAGCCCGCGTCTCCTGGGCGTGCGGGCAGGCATGTCATTCACACCCAGCGCGGATGTGCGCGGCCTGGACCGGGATCCGGCGCGGCGCCTGGTCGGAAGCCCGGAGCTCAGCATCGAATCGGCGGCAGAGGTGTCCTTGAACGTGTCGCGAAGGCTGCGCGAGAGCGGTGTCAGGCTGCAGGCTGCGCTGGCCTATAGCCGGGCACATGTCAGTGCGTCAGTGACACCGGATATCTATGGCACCATAGAAACCTGGTCGGCCGGCGCATCGGCTGAGTTTGACACGATCACGATTGGTGCGAGCGCACTTGGCAGCAATAATGGCGCAGAGAGCGGGCCGGCAGACTATTCAGCCTGGACGATCGGCCTGACAAAGCGGGCATTTTCGCTCGATTTCGGGGTCGACTTTGGCGAGGCCAGTGACGACCTGACCGGACTGGAAAGCGAATCATGGAGCCTCGGTGTTGCCAGGGAGGTGACGGATGGGGTGCGCATAGCGGGCGGATATCGCAGCCAGACAACCCGTCAAACGCGAGTTGGTCTGCTTTCACTGCCCATGAACCGGGATTCTGCTGAAGGTGTTGTGTTAGAAATCACACTATCACTTTAAAATGGCCGTCTCTCCGAATGTTAATCTTCTCTTAACTGGCGCGGATGACTATTCTTGTGTGCGAAGGTGTAGGAAATGAAACCGGGCTTGATCCTCTCTCTCACAGTGCTTTCAGCCATGCTGGCCCTGCCGGCGGTGGCTGACTCGTCTGTGTCTGGAGACATGCTCAAGATCGAAACGCCCTCCCTTTCCGAAAGCAAGGCTGCGGAAGCTGACTGGTATCGCCAGTTTGCCCAGGCAAAGCCCGCTGATGCCAAGCCTGTATGGCAGCCGGAACCCAACGATGATTTTTCGGTCCAGTTTGGCGGCAATGCCCGCTGGCAGCTGAATCTCGATATGCTGACCCGTCCGAATTCCTCACCGCTTCCGCGAGAGCAGATGCAGGCAGGTGCCACTTTCCGCGTCACGCCACGCTTCTCGGTGGGCGGTGAAGTCAGCCTGGGCGCCGAACGTCTCAATGATGCGTCGCAGTGGGAAGACAGCCAGGTCGAGACCGGTATCCGCCTCAAGTCAGCCTTCAAATTCTGATTTTCTGCTTTCCGGCAAACGTCGTCCCAGCGCGCGCCTGACGCCCGCATTGCGCCGGGATTTTGCCCTGCTCGTCGCGCCTAGAAAGCTGGTGTGATGGCGTCAACGGCGGCGATACCCGAGAAACCCGCTACCTGTGCGGCGTTACCGGCGGAGACGCCGCCGAGGGCGAAAACCGGGCAGGCGCTGGAGCGCGCGATGGTTCTCAGGCGAAGCGCCCCAAGCGGCGCACGGGCCGACGGGCTGTTTGAGGCAAACACGGTCGAGACCAGCGCGGCATCCACGGGATAGCGGGCGAGCATACGAAGCTCTTCGGGAGAATGAGCGCTTGCCGTCATCAGCGCAAACCTGCTCTGCCATTTGCGCGAGGCAGCGGCTTTCGCATGAGGCCAGTGAACGCCGTCTGCGCCTGTTGCCATGGCCAGCTGCGGATCGGCTGCAATCAGGAAGCAGAGCCCGCGCTCGCGGCAAATGCGGGCCAGTGCGCTCGCCATAGCTGCGGCATCAGCTGCGCCAAAGTGGCGGTAGATTACGCCCCATCCGGCGGGCAGGCGCTTTGCTGTGGCGACAGGATCAGGCGTGCGGGACGGATCTGTCAGGAAAAGGACAGGCGGCAGCCCTCCAGGCAAGTGCGACCTCGCCGCGCGCGCAGCTGCCAGAAGCTTGCGCTTTGGCGAGGATTGGCGTTTCAAGGTCATCAGCATGACTGATACGGTTTCTCTCACACTTGCCAAGCGGCGCAGCGAGATTCTGGCCGAGCTGGCAGATGCCGCCATGCCGCCGCCTGTCCTGGTGGCCGTCTCCAAGACTCAGTCGGATGAGAAGATCGACGCGATGCTGGCCGCGGGCCAGCGCGTGTTCGGTGAGAACCGCGTACAGGAGGCACAGGCGCACTGGACCGGGCGGCGCGTGCAAATTCCCGACCTTGAACTACATTTGATCGGGCCGCTGCAGACCAACAAGGCCGAGGATGCCGTTGCGCTGTTCGACGTGATCGAGACGCTGGACCGGGAAAAGCTGGCGCGGGCGCTGGCCGGGGCGATGGAAAAGACGCGGCGGCATGTGCCGGTGTTCATTCAGGTCAATACGGGTGAGGAGCCTCAGAAGGCAGGCGTCCTGCCGGACGGGCTGGCTGGCCTGCTTGCGTTTGCGGCCGGAGACTGCGGCCTCGATGTGCAGGGGCTGATGTGCATTCCCCCCGTCGATGAGCCGGCCGGCCCGCACTTTGCGTTGCTGGCCAGGCTGGCGAAGCGGCATGGCCTTGCCGGCCTGTCGATGGGCATGAGCGGCGATTATGCGCTGGCCGCGCAGTTCGGCGCGACGCATGTCCGGATTGGTTCGGCGCTGTTCGGGGCGCGCTAGATGGCGATCTCAATGCGGGAATCCGGCGTCAGGAAGCGCAGAACGGTGCGCAGGTCTGTCTCGGCGAGCGCGATGCAGCCTTCGGTTGGCTGGTAGGCTTCGCGGGCAAGATGCAGGAAGATGGCGCTGCCCTTGCCGGGCACGACCGGATCGTCATTGTAGCCGAGCTCGACAATGAGATTGTAGACATGATCGGCCCGCCAGAGCTTTTCCGCCGAGGCCGGGTAGGGCAGGGAGACGGGCCGGTTGTAGAGCGGGTCATCCGGTGCATCGCACCAGCCGTCATGGGCCCGCAGCGGGACCATTGGCAGCCGGGTTTCAGGCGGGGCGGTCCGGTCCGGGCGGTAGAACAGGCGGCGCGCCTGCCAGATGCCGATGGGGGACGCGCCATCACCTTCGCGCTTCAGGTCTGCGCCAATGACGCCGCCGACGCCGAGGGCGCACTGGCAGGCGAAATCCATCCCGAAGAAGCTGCCATCGGCGCGGGCAATGAAGTGGCTGTTCACGGGCATCTCCCTGTGTTGTGATCGGCTGTCATTCACATTCTTATGACTTCTGCCGCCGTCTTGGATATGTGCAAGGCGAAATTGGACCGGATGGAGCGCCCACATGTCTGCAAAAAAGACAATCCTGCTCGTTGATGATGATAATGACCTGCGAGAGGCACTGGCCGAGCAGTTCGAATTGCATGATGGCTTTGAGACCCTGCAGGCGGCCAATGCTCGTGATGGCGTTGAAACGGCACTGGCCGAGCGGATCGACCTGATCCTGCTGGATGTCGAGATGCCCGACCTTGATGGCCGCGAAGCCTGCAAGCTGATGCGCCAGAAGGGCGTGCGTGCGCCGATCATCATGCTGACCGGGCAGGACGGGGATGCCGACACGATCCTGGGGCTGGATTCCGGGGCGAATGACTATGTCACCAAGCCATTCAAGTTTTCTGTCCTGCTGGCACGGGTCCGGGCGCATCTGCGCAGCTTTGAACAGTCGGAAGACGCGACCTTCCAGGTCGGCCCGTATGATTTCCGCCCGTCGATGAAGTTGCTGGTGACATCCGAGGGCCGCAAGGTGCGCCTGACGGAGAAGGAGACCAATATCCTGAAATATCTCTACCGTGCCGGCGGCAAGCCGGTGGCGCGCGAGGAACTCCTGTCGGAAGTGTGGGGCTATAATGCCGCCGTCACGACGCACACGCTGGAAACGCATATCTACCGCCTGCGCCAGAAGGTCGAGCCGGATCCGTCGCATGCGCGCCTCTTGCTGACGGATGCGGGCGGGTACCGGCTGCAGCCTTAAGGCCCCCTTCTCCCACAGGAGAGACTGTAACGGCTACACGCTCACCTTGACGCTGATGGGGGCGTGATCGGAGGGTTTCCAACCGCCGCGCCAGGCGAGATGAACGCGGTAGGTGTCGACCTTTGTGTCCGGCAGGGCGTCGGGATTGGCCCAGATATGGTCGAGGCGGCGGCCCTTGTTCGAAGCGGCCCAGTCCCTGGCCCGATAGCTCCACCAGGAATAGAGCTTCTGTTCGTCCGGCACCGCGAGGCGGGCAATGTCGGCAAAGGCGGCTGTCTGGCGCGAGTCTTCGAGCAGGCCGGTTTCGACCGGCGTGTGAGAGACAATTTTCAGGAGCTGCTTGTGTGACCAGACGTCGTTTTCGTGCGGGGCGACATTGAGGTCGCCGACGAGGAGGCGTGGGGCTCGGGGAAGCGTCTTGTAGCCCCTGCCCAGCTTTTCGAGGAAATCGAGCTTGTGGGCGAATTTGTCATTCTTGACCGGGTCCGGCTCGTCGCCGCCGGCGGGCAAATAGATATTGTGGATTTCCAGACCGTTGACGCGCGCCGCAATGGCGCGGGCATGACCGTGGCGGCAGAGGTCCGGCACGTCAGCGCGCTCAAGCGGCAGGCGCGAGGCGATCGCGACGCCATGATGGCCGCCTTTCTGCCCGTTGAGAATCAGGTGTTTGAGGCCCATTTCGCGGAACTGCTTTTCCGGGAATTCGCCATCCTGGCACTTGGTTTCCTGCAGGCAGATGACATCAGGCGCCTCGGCGGCAACAAAACTCGCAACGTTCGGCGCGCGCAGGCGCACGGAGTTGATGTTCCAGCTGACGATCTTGAGTGGTTTGGCCATGATCAGGTGCGTATCACCGATCCCCGAAACGTCAACGCGCCCGAACGCGGGGGAGCTCGGGCGCGCCTGACGCAAGTTTCAACGTCTCGCCGGTAAAGGGAGGGTCCGGCGGCGATGTCACGGGAGTTCACAGCGGGGGGTCAAGTGCTGCGCGGGGTGTCCGTTTCATCGACAGTTGCAAAGATGTCACGCCCTCAGATATAATCAAGTAAATTATGCGTTAGATGCTTGCGTGTCGCAATTTCGACAGCGTGGCGACGCGCACCGGAGGGTGCGCGCCGGGACAACCTATTCGTCGTCAAAATCCTTGAGGATGAACAGGCGTGGATTGAGCTTCTTGCCGTATTCGACATCAACAAGCTGGACCGAGGTGATGTTGCCGCCGGAATCCTCGGTGCGCCAGCCGAGCAGCTCCTTCGTGACGTCCGACAGGACGAGCGTCAGCGTGCCGTCCATTTCGCCGGACCTGTCCTTGAGCGTGACGCCGATGCGGCCATTGGCTCGGACAACGTCGAGCACCTGGGCTTCGTTTTCGAAATCAAGGCTGTCATCGAGCAGGAGGGAGAGCGGCGTCGAGCTGAGGGGCACGCGGTCTGTTGTTTCCAGTTCGCTGTCCTGCATGGCAACGGTCGCGCCATTGCTGACGATCAGGATCGGGGTCGGGTCGTCATAGTCGAACCGCACCCTGCCGGGACGCGACAGGGCGAAGCTGCCGGTGGACACGCTATAGTCAGGGGCAAGCTGTTCGAACTTGCCGCGGGCGGTTTTGACATCCGTCATGGCTTGCGAAACACTCTTGAGGATGGCCGACCGTTCCGATGCAGTCAGCGCCGAAGCGGCGGTCGGGGCGGTAACGGGGGGCACTACCGGGGCGGCATCCTGAAGGGACACGGCGAGTGGTGCAGTGGCGATGGCGGTGATCGCGCCAAGGGTCGTCAGCAGATTCATCATTGTGGTGGCCTCCTTTGACCATGAGCTTCAACTTAAGCGCCTGAACCTCACCTAAACAGGGCCGGATCAAGGTATTTCGGCCGCTTTTCGTTGGCATGCGTTCAGGTAGGGACGCAAGCGGGCGGAAACCGGACGGGAGATGAACGCGGCTTGCAGACTGGCGCTTCCGGCGCGATTACGGACCTGCCTTGCGTATCGTCGCCTGCAAGCCCATCTTTGCGCCCGTATATAAAGGAATATGACCCATGACCGACACGGCCCCGCTCAATACCAAGGACAGCACCGACCAGAATTTCCTGGCCGATGTGGTTGAAGCTTCGAATACACAGCCGGTGATTGTCGACTTCTGGGCGCCATGGTGCGGGCCGTGCAAGCAGCTGGGACCGGTCATCGAGCGCGTGGTCGATGCAAGGAAGGGTGCGGTCAAGCTGGTGAAGATCAATATTGACGAGAACCCGGCCTATGCCGGTCAGCTCGGCGTGCGCTCCATCCCGGCCGTGTATGCCTTCGACAAGGGCCGTCCGGTTGATGCGTTCCTGGGCGCGCTGCCGGAGGGACAGGTCAAGGCCTTTGTCGACAAACTGTTGACCGGCACGGATAGCGCGCAGGTGATTGCCGAAGCGCTGGGCCAGGCTGAAGCGGCCAGCCAGGCCGGCGATATCGGCACCGCTGCGCAGATCTATGCCAGCATCATCCAGGAAGATCCGGAAAACGTTGCGGCGATTGCAGGGCTTGCGCGGTGCTACCTCGCCAATGGCGACAAGGAACGCGCCAGTGCCACGCTCGATATGCTGCCGGAATCGGCAAAGCACGATTCCGCTGTCAAAGGTGTTCGCACGGCTATCGAACTGATGGCTGATGCGCCCGCGCCCGGCGAATTCGATGAATTGCTGAGCGCAGTGAGCGCGGCGCCGGACGACCATGAGAAGCGGTTTGAACTGGCGGAAAAATATGTCGGCGCGCAGCGTTACAAGGATGCCATCGACCATTTGCTGATCATTCTGGCGGCGAAACTCGACTGGGAGGGCGGCAAGGCGAAGGAAAAACTGCTACAGGTGTTCGAAGCCGCCGGTCCGACGGATCCGGCGACTGTTGAGGGTCGGCGCCGGCTGGCATCCCTGATGTTTGCCTAAACCGGCATTCGGCCCACCTTCGTATCCATGACGGAGACAGGAACAGGACCGATGAGCGCGGGACATTACCGGAAGACGAGCGACCTGCCGAATGCGCTGGCCGTGTTCCCGCTGCCCGGCGCGCTCTTATTGCCGCGCTGGCAATTACCGCTGAACATTTTCGAGCCGCGCTACCTGAACATGGTTGACGATGCCATGTCGGGCTCTCGCCTGATCGGGATGGTGCAGGCCATGGGTGGGCCGAAGGCGCGTCCGGGCCTTGCCGATGTCGGGTGCGCCGGGCGGATCACGACCTATTCGGAGACCGATGACGGGCGCTATCTCATCACGCTGACCGGCATTGCCCGCTTTGCGATCCATCGGGAGCTGGACGTCAGCACACCGTATCGCCAGGTCAAACCGGACTGGATACCCTATGAGTCCGACCTGTTTGCGGCCAATGACACGGCCCTGCCGAGCCGGGACAATCTGGTCGGCGCACTGAGGGCCTATGTCGAGATCAACAAGATGGAAGCCGACTGGTCGGCGGTTGAAGATGCGCCGCTGGAGACGCTGGTCAATGCCCTGTGTTCCGGATGTCCGTTCTCGACAATCGAAAAGCAGGCCCTGATCGAGGCACCGACCTTGAAAGACCGGGCTGAAACGCTCATCACTCTGCTCAGAATGGATGTTCCGGGCAGTGATGGCGGAACCATGCAATAGGACGGACCCTGTATGAGTAGCGAAGCGACTGACAAGCCGGAACGTGGATCCGGTGTCGATCCGCGCCTTCTTGAAATCCTCATCTGTCCGGTGACGCGCCAGACGCTGACCTATGATCGTGCGGCAGGGGAACTGGTATCGAAGAAGGCAAGGCTCGCCTATCCGATCCGGGGCGGCATTCCTATCATGCTGGCCGATGAGGCGCGCGACCTGGACACGGGCGCGCCGGAAGGTGATGAGTCATGAGCGCGCCCGCCTGGCCAGTGCGGCTGACATTCGCGCGCGGACGGCGCGAGCTGGTGGCCGCGTTCGATGATGGTTCGTCAGGATCGGTCGATTTCGTCCGGCTGCGGGAAAACAGTCCGTCGGCCGAAGTGCAGGGGCATGGCGCCGGACCGAAACCGGTCCAGGCGCCCGTTCCGCCGGATATTACGGTCGAGCGGGCCGAGCCGGTGGGACGCTATGCGGTGCGGATTTTCTTCTCGGACGGACATTCAAGCGGTCTTTATACCTGGGACCTGCTGAAACGCCTGACGGTTGGCGCCTAGCGCATCAGGCTCGGGAGGCTTGCCTGATCGGCACTGGCCTGACTGGCCAAGGCGCGCCGGACGGGTCCGATCCTGCCGGCCGCGATGAGGGCAAGCCCGCGTAGCGGTTTCAGGACGGCATTGTCATTTGAAAACACCCGGTCGACACCATCCATGAACATGGCCGTCGTGGTGGCGTCAAAGCGGCGCCATTGCTGGTAGCGGAGCAGGCTCGTGTCGCCGCCCGGATCAAGGCCCACGTCGCGCGCCTCTGTCATTACATCGACCAGCGCGCCGACATCCTTGAAACCGAGATTGAGCCCCTGACCCGCCAGTGGATTGATCCGGTGGGCCGCATCGCCCAGCAGGGCCGTGCGCGGGCCGATCATTCCTGTCGCCAGCTGAAGGTGCAGTGCGTAGGCGAGCGGCTGTCCATCGAGTTTCATTTCACCGGCAAAGTCGGCAAAGCGGGCATTCAGCTCTGCTTCAATGTCTGCGGCGGGCATCGCGGCCATGGCTTCGGGAGCGCCTGTCTTCATGTACCAGGCGAGATTTGCACGATTTCCGGGCAGGGGAAGGGTCGCAAAAGGGCCTTCGGGCGTGAACAACTGGCGCGCGAGGCCATTGTGGGGACGTGAAAGCTTAACGTCGGCGGCGAAGACCGATTTTCCGTAGGCGCGTCCTTCGGTTGCGATGCCGAGCGCTGTACGCACGCCTGACTTCATGCCGTCGCACGCAGCCACGAGGCCGGCATCGATTGTGCGCCCGTCATCCAGCGTGAGACGGGCATGCGCGGGATGAGGCGCCAGCCCGGTGAACCGCGTATTGTGCAGGCATGTCAGGTTTGGCGTGGTGGTGGCGACATCATCCAGCGCGGCCTGAAGTGCGGCGGCCGGGACCATCTGGCCAAGCGGTTCGCCGCTGGCGTCTTCGGCAAGGTCGTCTGTACCAAACAGGACAGAGGGCGCGCCCATCCAGTGGCGCCCGCCATCAATGGCCTCAAGGCCCATCAGCGGCTGTGTGTGGCCTTCCAGCGCCGGGTGAACACCCGCCGCGCCCAGGAGGCGCCAGCTGCCGCGCACGATGGCGAAATTGCGCGTGTCCGGGGGAGGGGTCGCGGCCGGGTCGCGGGCATCGACCAGCACGGTCTGGAATCCGGCCTGCGCCGCAAGGATGGCGAGCGACGTGCCGACGGGGCCGGCGCCAATGATGGCCAGCTCAGCCTTCAGGGAGGGAGCGGAACTCGTATCAGTCATAACATCTAGGTAGTGGGCGGTAACCAAACCGTCCAGCGATGACGCAGAATTGGGCGATTGGCCGCAACCCTGCACAGGGTTTGACCACGAGGGCCTTGAATCCACCCTGACCCCGGCGCCGCAAGCGACTTTCCCCGGGCGCCTCAATCATATCAGCAATGGGAGAGCGCGGGGGGTCCCGAGCTCCATGGTCATTGACGAAGGAGGGGCCAGAGATGGGCCAGACGATTGGAAGATGGATACGCGGGGCAGCCTTGTTGCCTGTCGCGCTGACAGCGGGGGTCCTGGCCTATGCCCAGGAAGATGACCTCTCCGCGCGGCTTGCCGCACTGGAAGAGAGCGTGAATGGCAGCGCCAGCGCGTATGTCGACAATAGCTACCTGTTCCTGATTGGCGGCATTATCGTGATGCTGATGGCTGCAGGCTTCTGCATGCTGGAAGCCGGCCTTGTCCGTTCCAAGAATGCCGCGATGCAGTCGACCAAGAATGTTGCACTTTATTCCATCGCGGGCCTGATGTTCTGGGTTGTCGGATATAATATGGCCTATCCTGCCGAAACCGTTCTGAACGGCCTGCTCGGCATCACGCCCGGGCCGTGGTCCGGTGGTGACCTCAGTGTCCAGAGCGATGCAGGCTATGCGCCGTCATCCGACTGGTTCTTCCAGATGGTGTTTGTGGCAACGGCCGCCTCGATCGTTTCGGGCACCGTGGCTGAACGGGTCAAGCTGCTGCCATTCCTGCTCTTTACGGCGGTGCTGACGGCCTTCATCTATCCGATCGTCGTATCCTGGGAATGGGGCGCCGGTTATCTCGACAGCGTCTGGGGTTTCTCAGATTTTGCCGGTTCGACCCTTGTCCACTCTGTGGGCGGCTGGGCGGCACTGGTCGGCGCCATCGTCATTGGTCCACGTGCCGGCAAGTATTTCGGCAAGCAGATCAACCCGATGCCGGGTTCGAACATCCCGCTTGCTGCGCTGGGTACATTCATCCTCTGGTTCGGCTGGTTCGGCTTCAACGGCGCCTCGCAACTGGCTGCAGGTACCGCGGCAGACATCAACTCGGTGGCGCACATCTTCGCCAACACGAACATGGCTGCTGTTGGCGGCGTGCTCGCGGCGATGATCACCACAGCGGTGATGTACAAAGGCAAGGTTGATGCAACCATGGTCTTCAACGGTGCCATTGGCGGCCTCGTGTCGATCACTGCGGAGCCCCTGATGCCAAGCATGGGCCAGGCCGTACTGATTGGTGGCGTGGGCGGTGTGCTCGTGGTCCTGTCCGTGCCGCTTCTCGACAAGTTCAAGATCGACGATGTTGTCGGCGCCATCCCGGCTCACCTCGTGTGCGGTATCTGGGGAACGATGATCGTTGCGGCGACCAATAGCGGCGCCACATATCTCGGACAGTTTGTCGGTGTCGCGCTGACCGGCGTGTTTGTTGTCGCAGCCTCCACTGTCGTCTGGCTCCTGCTCAAGTTCACCATCGGTGTGCGCTGCAGCCTTGAAGACGAAGAAATGGGTCTCGACAAGGCAGAGATCGGCCTTGAAGCCTATCCGGAATTCGCTCGGGGCTGAGGGGGCTTCCGAATGAATGAAACCCCGGCGGGCTCGCGCCTGCCGGGGTTTTTTCATGCCTGATGTCTGGATCGATTACTGGCCAAGCGGGTCAATCCCGGTTTCCAGGTCAGTATTCGCCTCAACATCAGCCTCAGTTTCGATCATTGGAACGATGACCATGTCGATGGCATGGATCACGCCATTCGAGGCCTTGATATCTCCGCTTACGACATCAACGTGGTCGGCTGTGATCATGTCACCGGCGCGTTCAATCGCAAGATTTGTTCCGGCGAGTGTCATGAGTTCGGTTTCGCCTTGCGTGATGTCAGCAGCCTTGTAATTGCCTTCCACGACGTGGCGCTTCAGGAGGTTCGCAAGGTCGTCACTGCCATCATCAGATGTCAGGCGCGCAACCAGCTCGGGGTCGAGCCGGGCGAAGGCCTCATTGGTCGGGGCGAAAACCGTGAACGGGCCGTCATTGGACAGCGCGTCGGCAAGGTCAGCCTGCTTCAGCAGGGTGACAAGTGTCGAGAAGCGGGCATCGTCCATCGCGACCTCAGCGATTGTGCCGGGCATGTCAGCATCAGCCATCGCGTCAGTTTTTGACGCATAATCAGGGCCGCCCATTTCGGTTGCGGCATTGCTATCAGACTCAATTTCGGCGCCTGCATCTGTTGTGTCGGCTTCAGCGACCTGGAATGTACTTTCACCGGAGGCCGCGGTTTCATCGCCAGCGGTTTGCAGGCGTTGCAGCTGCAAGGCGTTGAGTTGCTCGATCGTCATCTCGTCGAGATTGGCCTCGTCACCAGTGTAAAGTACCTGAGCGGGAGTGTTAACGGTATCAGGATTCTCATTAAAATCCTGCGCGGTTGCCGAGAGACCCGTTAACAGGGCTGCCGTGGCGGGAATGATCAGAATGCGTTTCATGGTCGTCTCCTTCATTGTTACGTTATGGGCAAGCAACGAGGCGTGGCGGCGTGATGTTCCCGTGTGAGGTGCATTAAATTCAGTTCAGACGCTGGTTTCAGGGCAAAAGTCATCTCCGCCTGATGCGGCGGATGCATGAGGAAAAGGTCATGCGACGCAGCGCAAGACATTAACCAAGCCGCGCAAATCCACGCACACCCGTTTGCGCGGTGTTAAGCCTGATAGGCGAGTGTGAGGGCTTCCCATTCCGAGAAGCGGAGTTGCCCCGGCACATGACTGATTACGCCTATATTGACGATGACGCCCCCAGCGCGAGCGATCCGGTCTGGAGGATTCTGACAGGGGCTGCCGCCTTTGGTGCAGGCGTGTTCGTATGTGGCAGTGTCGGTTCCTATGTGCCGAGCGATCCAAGCTGGAACGCCGCCACGGATGCGGCCGTGCAAAACCTTTTTGGCGGCCCCGGCGCCATCTTCTCCGATTTCGCACGCCAGGGATTTGGCTGGTCGAGCTGGACCGCCGGCCTTGCCCTGATGATTGGCGGCGCCATGCGCGCCGTGCTGATCGGGGCGCCGAGCGTGCGTCGCTGGATACTCGGCGGATCCTTCGTACCGCTGTCGGCGGCCTGCTTTGCCGGGTGGCCGGTGCCCGAGTCCTGGCCGTTGAGCGCCGGACTCGGCGGTATCGTGGGCGATGCCCTGTTTTACTATGCCGAAATGCCGTTCCGCGCGCTGCTCCTGCCATCGCCGGGGACGTGGGCCGGATTCGTTCTGGGCAGCGCGGCGCTGTGGGCAGCGCTGAGCGCACTCGGATTCCGGCGCGGTGATGCCCAATTGCTGCAGGAAGCTGCGGCAACATCCGGATTGCGCGCGGCCCGCCAGGCGCGCGGCGTGGCTGGCCTGCTGGCATCAGTGGGCCGTGTCCTGATGCCGAAGCGGCGCGCGAGTGAAATCAATGACCGGGCGCGCGTGGTGAAGGGTGATGACGAGCTGTCCGGTGAAGCGCGCAGTTTCCTGAGGAAGCCGAAAAAGCCGGCCGATTATGATGAGGACGATGAGGCGCTCGAAGAGATTTACGATGAGGAGGATTACGAGGAAGAGGACGAGGACGATCTCGACGAGGTTGAAGAAACGCCGGTTCGTACCCTGCGATTCAAGACGCCGAAGCCTGCCGCGAAACCGCCTGTGCCACGCGTAACCAAGAACGAGCGCCGCAACAAGACGCCGCGCCTGCCGTCAATCGACCTCTTGCAGATGCCCGAGGAGCGCGGCGACACAGTGGATGAGGAAGCGCTGATCGCCAAGGCCGCGCGCCTGTCTGAAGTGCTCAAGGAATTCGGTGTCCGTGGACGGATCAAGGAAGTGCGGCCGGGTCCGGTCATTACGCTGTTCGAGATGGAGCCAGCGCCAGGCGTGAAATCGTCGCGCGTCATTTCGCTGGCCGACGATATTGCCCGCTCCATGAGCGCGGTCTCGGCGCGCGTCGCCGTTGTGCCTGGCAAGAACGCGATTGGTATCGAACTGCCGAATGATGATCGTGATACGGTTTATCTTCGTACGCTGCTGCAGGCTGAACCCTATGTTGCCACCCGCGCCAGCCTGCCTATGGCGCTGGGCGAGGATATTGGCGGCGTGCCAACAGTCGTCGACCTCGCCAAGATGCCTCACCTGCTGATCGCGGGCACTACAGGATCGGGTAAGTCGGTGGGCGTCAATGCGATGATCCTGTCACTGCTGTACCGGCACACGCCGGAACAGTGCCGCTTCATCATGATCGACCCGAAAATGCTGGAACTGTCGATCTATGAGGGTATCCCGCATCTGCTGGCCCCGGTTGTGACGGATCCGAAAAAGGCCGTGAACGCGCTGCAGTGGACAGTGCGCGAAATGGAAGGCCGCTACGAGCTTATGTCGAAGGCAGGGGTGCGCAACCTGGCCGGCTTCAATGACAAGGCGGCCAAGTTCCGCGCTTCAGGCGAGGAAATGGCGCGCAAGGTTCAGGTTGGGTATGACGATCGCGGCAAGCCGATCCATGAAACGGAAATCCTGCCGATAGATCATATTCCGAACATTGTCGTCGTGATCGACGAGATGGCTGACCTGATGATGGTCGCAGGCAAGGAAATCGAAGGCTGCGTCCAGCGGCTTGCGCAGATGGCGCGGGCAGCCGGTATTCACCTGATCACTGCTACACAGCGTCCATCCGTGGACGTGATTACTGGTACGATCAAGGCGAACTTCCCGACCCGGATTTCCTACATGGTGACGACGAAGATCGACTCGCGTACTATCCTGAACGAACAGGGTGCGGAGCAATTGCTCGGCATGGGCGACCTTCTTTACCAGGCGCCCGGTAAGAAATCGCAGCGCCTGCACGGACCGTTCGTGTCGGATGAGGAAGTTGGCGCAGTTGTGGACTGGCTGAAGGAACAAGGCGAACCAGACTATGTCATGGACATACTGGAAGCGCCGGAAGACGGCTCGACAGGATCTGCCGTGATGGACGCAATGCTGGGCACATCGACTGGCGATGACGATGATGACCTGTTTGCCCAGTCAATCGCCATCGTCGTGCGCGACAAGCGGGCATCGACCTCCTACCTGCAGCGCCGTCTCAAGGTCGGCTACAACAAGGCGGCCGGGCTGATCGACCGGCTTGAGGAAGAGGGAATCATCTCTGCACCGAACCATGCCGGCCGGCGCGAGGTGCTCGCCAATGGTGCGCCGGGCAACGACTGAGCATAGCGACCTGGTGGGCAAGAAGACAGCTCCCGGGCGCCGACAGAAGCGCCCGGGAGTTTTTTTTGATGCCTCAGCCCATCGGGTAGAGGATATCCTTCGACACGGCATCGACAGCGTCCATCACGTCCTGGCCGAGCGTCATGTCGGCAGCGGCAAGGATCGGCGCGAGCTGGTCCTGCCGGCTGACGCCGACAATGGTGGATGCGACGAAATCGTGCTGCTTTGACCAGGCTGTCGCAAGCGTGACCGGCGACATGCCCGACTCTTCGGCGATCACCATGTAGCGCTCTGTGGCGGCGAGCGACTTTTCGTTGACGAAGCGCTGAGCCATCAGCGTGTGGCGGCCGCCCTTGTTGATATAGCTGGAGAATCGTGCGCCTTCGGGCGTTGCGCCGCCATTGTACTTGCCGGACAAAACGCCGCCGGCGATTGGCGAATACGGGATCAGGCTGACGTGCTCGCGCTTGCAGATATTGGCAAGCTCGTCTTCAAAGCGCCGGTTGTTCATGCTGAAATTGTTCTGGATCGTCTGGTAGCGCGCCGTACCGAGCCGGTCGGCCGTTGCGAGGCTTTTCATCAGGCCCCAGGCATTTTCATTGCTGCAGCCCACAATCCGTATGAGGCCGGCGCGAACCAGTTCGTCCAGGGTTTCCATTGTCTCGTCAAAGCCGGTGCCATGGTCGGGCCAGTGCGTCTGGTAGAGGTCGATATAGTCCGTATCGAGGCGCTCGAGGCTCGCTTCCACGGCGCGGGTAATGTTGTGGCGGTCCATCGCCGTCATGCCGGCGCGCTGTGAACTCTTGATCCATCCGTGCGACGGGCCGGACACTTTGGTAGCAATGATCAGGGAGTCGCGGTCCTTGGTTTTCATCCACTTCCCGACGATCTCTTCGGTGCGCCCGGCCCATTTGGGATCCGGCGGCACGGGATAGTTTTCCGCCGCATCATAGAAATTGATGCCGGCATCATAGCACGCGTCGAGAATGCGCAGGGCTTCCTTCTCGTCGGTTTGCGACCCGAAGGTCATTGTGCCCATGCAGATGTCGGATACATAGATGGCGCTCTTGCCAAGACGACGTGTTTTCATGCTTTCCTCCCCGGAATGTCAGATTTCCGGACAAGCGTAACGGCAATTTCCGCTGGCACCATAGGCGCGGGCCGTCAGAGCGCGCGTTCCCCAACGGAAATACAGCCTGCAGCTTCAAGAATGTCGAGTGCCTCCGCCATGCCGGGGGCGTAGCGTTTCCAGCGGGCCACGGATCCCCTGTAGAGTGGCTGTCGTACCTGGGCCGCGCTGGCCGTTGCGACGGGCGCCGTGTTTTCGTGGAAATCGAGGCAGGCGGCTTCGAAAGGGAGACCGCAAAAATCCAGAAGGCGACGGGTCTCACCCTCGATATCTGCCACGACGTGCTCATAGTGAACGTCGCAATAGCGATCGGCGGGCAGTGCGCGGGCAAAGTCGGCCATCATGCGGTCGAAGCCGACATAATAGTGCGCCGTTGCTGCCAGGCTGTAGGCGTAGTTGTAATAGGAGAAGCTGGTCGCGAACATCTGCCGGTAATTGCTCAGGACGGTATCAGCCGGATGCCGTCGCAGGCAGATGACCCGTGCGTTCGGCAGGGCGGACAGGATGATCGGGGTGTAGAACGCATTGAGAGGCATCTTGTCGATGAATCGCCCGGACAGGCCCTGTGTGCGCGATACGCTGTCCATATATGTCCTGCCGAGCGCGGCAAGATCCACCCCGGCAGTGGCGAGCAGGGTTTCCGGATCCAGCACATGGTTCGATCCTGTCGCGGCCATCCGTTTCAGGATGAGGCCGAAATCCGTCAGCTCGCCGGCGGATGTCACCGCACTGTGGCTGGACAGTATGCGGTCTACAAGTGTGGTGCCGGTGCGCGGCATGCCGACGATGAAGATGGGCTGGGCGCCCGTGTGCCCTTTCGTGTTCGTCAGCCGGGCAGGCAGGCTGCGCGCGGCGTCAAACAGTGCGGCATCGGCGGACGGATCGTGCCGGATGGTCGCGCGCTTGCCAGCCTTGGCGCGATGGAGCCATTCCAGCGCGTCGGCCGAGTGGCCGAGATCCTCATGGGCCTTGGCGAGGGCGTGTCCGATGCGCAGGGCGTCGTCCGGATCCGTTCGGGTTGCCTTGAATGCGGCTTCCAGCTCGGAAACCATGTTTTCCTGCTCCGTCTGGCGCGTGATCTGGACAATCGAGGACAGTGCGCGCGTTTCCAGCGGGTCGGCTTCAAGGCACCGGCGATAGGCCTCGCGTGCCGCGGCCATGTCGCCAAGGAATTGCAGCGCTGCGCCGTGATTATAATGGTAATTGGCGACGTCCGGCGCCTTGCGGGCCGCTCGTGCATAAAATGGCGTGGCACGCGCATGCAGGCCAGCCCTGCTGTAGACAACGCCGAGCGTGTCCAGGGTGTGTGCGTCTGTCGGGAAGAGCGCTGCAGCGGCATTTGCTGCATGGAGCGCTTCTTCCCGATTTGAGCGTGCGATCTCGCTGCGCGCGCGCTGCGCGAATGCTGGCGCATGATGCGAGTCCAGCAGGGTGGCGCGCGTGAACAGTTCGATCGCCTTTGCATGATTGCCGTGGTCAGCCGTGAGGATACCAAGCAGATAGTAGGCCTGCGCCGATTCCGGATTGCTGTTCAGTTCCTCCAGGCAAAGTGCGTGTGCGGGTTTATACGCCTTTGCGGCGAGAAGACGCTCTGCCTCTGCCAGACGGGCGCTTCCTGACTGTGAACGCGATGTGTTGATCAGGGCGGTTGTCCTGTTTTTGGGCAGAAATTTCAGACTTTGCCCATTTTGGCGCGCCTTTTCCAAAAAGAGAAGCCTGCGGTGACGCCTTCTTGCGCCCGATGAGACGGTTGAGACTAGTTTAATCGTGAGGCGGGAACACTGATGAGGAATCGAACAATGAAAATGTTACTTCTGAAGACGACCAGCGCTCTGGTGCTTGCTGCGGGCGCGGCTCTTGGTGCACAGGCACAGGAAGCGGTCGACGAAACGGAACTGCGCGCGCAGACGATTACTGTAACGGCAACCCGCCGTGCCGAGAGCGTCCAGGATGTTCCCCTGAACATCGCAGCGGTTGGCGGCGAGCAGATCGAGGAACAGGGCTTTGACGAACTGGCGGACATACTGGCCTACGTTCCGGGCATCAACGTGGTTGACCGCGGTGGTCGCCAGGGCAACCCGATCATCGTGCGCGGCCTGAACGCTGACGGCCTCAGCTCGGGAGATGGCAACAATAATGGCGGCGGTACGGTTGCAACATATGTCGGCGAGATTCCGCTATATGTCGACCTGAAGCTCAACGACCTTGAACGGGTCGAGGTCCTGCTTGGGCCACAGGGAACTCTCTATGGCGCCGGCACGCTCGGGGGCGCCATTCGTTACATTCCGAAGAAGCCGGACTTTGCTGGCGACTCGCTGGACATCCGCACAGAGGTTTCACAATATTCCGAAGCAGACGATATCAGTTACGAAGCCGGCCTGACTTTCAACAAGGCGCTGACGCCGCGTTTCGCGATCCGCGGGTCGGTCGATTTCGAGAATGATTCAGGCTTCACCGATTACCCGTTCGTCGTGCGGGAGATCGGTGTGTCAGATGCCGATCCGGATTTCAGCGACCCTGCGGATGTGGCTGCCAATGTTCGCCGGGTGAATGACGCCGACGGTGAAGAAGTCATTTCGGGACGTATCGCGGCGCGCTGGGAACCGACCTCCTGGCTTGACGGCACACTGACCTATTATCTTCAGAAGTCGGACATTGAGGGCCGGCGCGGTTCAAGCGCGCGCTCGACTGTCCCGGCGGGAAAATACGAACTTGCCAAAAGGGTCGAAGAACCGAACGAGATCACCAACCAGCTACTCGCACTGGAAGTTGTTGCGGATCTCGGTTTTGCCGAGCTTACATCGGCAACCGGCCTTTCGCGGTTTGATGATGATGGACAGCGCGACCAGAGTGACCTGCTGATTACGCTGGAATACAGCTATGAGGCTTTCCCGAGCTTCACCTCATTCACCCACGAGAAGGGAAGGGAGAATACGTTCAATCAGGAAATCCGGCTCGTTTCGACCTCCGACAGCCGGTTCAACTGGATTGTCGGCGCGTTCTACAATGATGCTGACGTTACATCCTATTCGCAGGAATACACGCCGGGCTATGCAGCCTATGTCGGTTTCGACCGTCCCGATGATCTCGAATATTATTCGCAATTCTATTCGAAGCTGAAGGAATCGGCGATTTTCGGCGAGATCGGCTATGACATCACTGACAAATGGAGCATCACTGTCGGGGGTCGTTACTACAAGTATGATCTGGAATCCTTCAGTGACGTTGATTTTCCCCTGTTTGATTCGGGCCCCGATTATCTCATGCCGGTGGGCATCAGCGCGATGGAAGACAGCCTGAAAGCTGACTTTGCCGCCGGGAGCCCGAACGGGACGGAGCGGACGTCACAGTCGGACAATGGCACCTTGTTCAAGTTCAACACATCCTATCAGGTGACGGACGACCTGCTGACCTATTTCACGCTCTCCGAAGGTTACAGGATCGGCGATTCGAACGGCATTGGAGTCTGTCCGGAGTTCGATCCACTGGACAATCAGCAGGGCGCCTGTGCCTTGCTGCCGGGCCAGCAATTCGGGGCGGGACCGAATGATGTCTCTACCCGCGATGAAACCCAGTACCTTCCGGACACGACGACGAACTACGAATTTGGTTTCAAGTCGACCCTGGACGGTGGCCGGATCACGCTCAATGGCGCCGTTTACTATGTCGAGTGGAGTGATCCGCAACTCTCCTCGGCAACGATCAATGCGTCACTTCCGATCAGGGTCAATGCGGATGGCGCCGAGTCCAAGGGCGTCGAATTCAACGGTAGCTGGCTGGTGAGTGACGCCCTTTCGCTTCGCGGCAGCTACAGCCACACCGAAGCATCGCTCACGGCGCCGGCCCCGGGTCTGGTCGGCACGATCTCACCGCCCGGTTTCGGCAGTGTGCTGCTTGACGGCCGCGACGGTGACCGGTTGCCGGGGTCGCCGGAGGATCAGTTTGCGGTGTTCGGTACGTATGTTCATGCACTGGCGAACGGCAAAGAGCTGACCTTCAACGGCGGATATGCCTGGCAGGGCGACGTGCTGACCCGCACCGGCGGCCTTGGCGACGGCGTTACGCTGGACAGCTATGGCGTGGCCAATGCCTCGGCCGAATATGATGCCGGGCCGTGGCAGGCGACGCTGTTCGTGAACAATGTGTTCGACGAGTATTACGAGACTGGTGTGGTCGGGACGCCCCTGTTCAACCAGGTCCTGTCCGATGATGATGGCGGGCCGGTCTATGTTCGCTCGTTCTACACATTCGTGGGTGCGCCGCGCACGATCGGAGTTCGGCTGAACTACAGCTTCAAGTAGCGCGCAGCGAAACCCGACTCCGGAAGGCCGCCTGACAGGGCGGCCTTTTCACGGGACCTGCTGCTGGGATGCGAAGTCAAACAGTTCGCAGTCCCGCCCGGTGGACTCCACAAATCGCCTGAAATCATCCCGCGATATGGCAGTTGTGGCTGTGTTCGTCAGGGGATGGAAATTGACCGGATCGGCCGCAAACAGCGCGGCGTCGGCAATGAAGCGCACCTTGCAGGCCGTGTCATTCATCAGGGCAAAGGCCGTGACGGACCCGGGCGTGACGCCCAGCAGCGCCAGCATGTCCTCCGGAGAGCCGAAGGAGAGGCGTTTGGTGCCGATATGGCGATGAAGCTGGTTGAGGGCGATTTGCGCGTGCGCCTCGGCCGAGATGAGGATGAAAGCGCCGTCCTTGTCCTTCAGGAACAGGTTCTTGGTGTGGACGCCCGGCATGGCCGCCTTCAGGTCCAGGCCCTCATCGACGGTGAAGACCGCCTCGTGCCAGTGCGTGCGGTGCGCGATGGCGTGATCATCAAGATAGGCGAACAGGTCTTCAGGGCTTGCGGTCATCCTGCACTTTGGGCCAAGACTTGCCCAGAGCGTCAAGCCTTCCGGAGAGTTTTATCCCCATGCGCCTCGAATGCTACAAGATACATGATGTTGCCCCGGAGATCGTGCCGGGCCGCAGCCAGCGCGATTGGATGGATGCCTTCCCGGACCGCCACCCCTATCGCTGCCTGCCGCTGACCATGGCCAATTCCACGGGCTGGGAAATCCTCTGCCCGATGGATATCAAGATCCAGTGGAATGGCGGGCCGAAGAAAGAGGATGTCAATTTCCTCACAACCGGTGACCCGGCAGCCATCCCGAGCTTTGCCGACAGCCATTTCATGCGCGGTATCGTCACCTTCCATACCGGACACCTGTTCCGCACGCCGCCTGGCTGGGGCGTGTGGGCGACGGGCGCGCCGAACTGGCCGAAGGACGGCATTTCGCCCCTGACGGGCCTGGTTGAGACCGACTGGCTGCCCTTCCCGTTCACGATGAACTGGGCGATGACGCGGCCCGGCGAAGTGATCTTCCGCAAGGGCGAGCCATTCTGCTTCATCACGCTGATGGAGCATAAAAGGCTGGAAGAGATCACCCCGGAACGCAAGGCAATGAAGACGAATCCCGAGCTGGTGAAGGAATATGACGCCTGGGTGGCCAGCCGGTCTGACTTCAACACCCGCCTGGCCACTGGCGAGGAGAAGGCGATGAAGGAACGCTGGCAGCGCCATTACATGAAGGGCCAGAAGGTGACGGGCGACAAGGCCGATGCCCACCAGACCAAGCGCCGCTTGAAGCCCGTGAAAGACATGTAGAGCCGCGCCGCATCCGGGGGAAACGCGGCGCACGAACAGATGCACGGAAAAAGCACGGATGGTGCACGGACGTTTCGTGCATGTGACGAAGCGGGCCCTCACCTCCCATCACCCTGCGATGGGCCCCTCCTCTCCCGGAGGGAGAAGGGTTAGTCTGGCTTCCGCGATGCTTTCTCGGCGAGGCCGCTGGCGCCCTGGCGGGCTTCCAGCTTTGCTGCGACGGCATTGAGCGGGACGCCGCGTGCGCGCAGGCCGACCATGAGATGATAGATCACGTCGGCAGCTTCTGAGGCGACATGGTCGTCGCTTTCGCGGATTACCGCCTCTGCGAGCTCTGCGCCTTCCTCGGCAATCTTGGCGGCGACGACGTCCGGTCCTTTGGCGAGGAGGCGGGCGGTCCAGCTGGTGCCGGAATCACCTTCAAGGGCGCGCGCGTCGATCGTGCCGGAGAGGTGTTCGAGGGCGGCGGCGAGGCGGGTGAGGGGGCCGAGCGGGGGGCGGGTCATGGGAGAGCTCCTAAATCGGGCGCACCGGAGCGCCCGCTTGGTCGAGGGCGGCGCGGGCGTCGGCGATGGTGGCTTCGCCGAAATGGAAGATGGACGCGGCGAGGACAGCGCTGGCGCCGCCTTCGAGAATGGCGGGGGCCAGGTGATCGACATGGCCTGCGCCGCCGGACGCGATGACGGGAATGTTCACGGCGCAGGAGATGGCCTTCAGAAGGGCCAGGTCATAGCCGGATCTGGTGCCGTCGCGGTCCATGCTGGTGAGCAGGATTTCGCCTGCGCCGCGCTGTTCGGCCTCAATCGCATAGGCGACCGCGTCGATGCCGGTCGGTTCGCGCCCGCCATGGGTGAAGATTTCCCATGTCTCGCCGGTGCGGCGCGCATCGATGGCGACGACGACGCACTGGCGCCCGGCCTTGGCGGCGCAGCGGCTGATCAGGGAGGGGTCTGCCACGGCGGCGGAATTGATGGCCACCTTGTCGGCGCCCGCTTTCAGCAGGGCGACCAGGTCTTCCGCGCTGCGCACGCCGCCGCCGACGGTGAGTGGCATGAAACAGGCCTCTGCCGTGCGGGTGACAATATCGAGCATTGTGCCGCGGCCTTCATGGCTGGCGGTAATGTCGAGAAAGCAGAGCTCGTCAGCGCCCTGTTCATCATAGGCGCGGGCGAGTGCGACGGGGTCTCCGGCATCGCGAAGGTCAACGAAATTGACGCCCTTCACGGTGCGCCCGTCTTTCACGTCGAGGCAGGGGATGATGCGGGTCTTGAGCATGGGAGGCGTGTAGCGGGGATGAGAGAGCGGGGGAAGATGCCGGGCACGCGATTTGACATATAAACGAATGTTGATATGTTTCGCCGATGACTCAGGTTTCAGAGACAGACACCGCGCGCTGGCAGGCGCTGACCCATGCCGAGGACAGGGCCCTCACCCTGTTCGATGCCATTGAGGCGGCGGGCATTGTTGCGCCGGGGCGCAGCGAGGCGGAGGTGGACGCCGACATTACCGCGCTGGCGCTGGAAAAGTTCGGCATCGAACGCCACTGGCACAGGTGCAATGTGCGTGCAGGCGCCAATACGGTGACCACGTTCCATGACAACCCGCCCGTGCGCGTGATTCAGCCTGAGGACACGGTCTATGTTGACCTTGGCCCGGTGTTCGAGGCCTGGGAGGCCGATGTCGGGCGCACCTATGCGGTGGGCCAGGATGCGGCAAAGCGGGCGCTGGTCGCGGCGCTGCCCGTGGTGTTCGAGGCGGTGCGGGCCAGGTGGCTGGCGGCGCCGGACATGACGGGGGCGGATCTTTATGCGCTGGCCTGCGAGACAGCCGCCGCGCATGGCTATCATTTCGGTGGGGCGATTGCGGGGCATATTGTGGGCGAGTTTCCCCATGCCGTGTGGCCCGGTGACAAGGACCATTCCCGCATCAGCCCGGCCAATTCCACACGCCTCACCGACCCCGACCATCTCGGCCGCCCGCGCCACTGGATCCTGGAGATTCACCTTCTGGAACCGGGGCGCCAATGGGGCGGGTTTTATGAGCGGTTGTTGAGGGAGTCGGGGGCACCGGCCGAGTGTGATTTCAAACGTTCGGAAAGTTGATCGCCTTCGAGGTGATAAAATGCCCTGAAAAACAATGTGAACGATTCGGGGAGAACGGGAACAAATGGCAGAATCTCTTGGAATCTCTGCGGCAAGTCAGCCGCGATGCAGTCAGCCTCTGCGTTCAAGAACTTGCTGAAGAGATTCGCGCAACGGACGCCTAACGGACCTTTCATGGAAAAATCGGTCGTTTTCGGCTATGCTTGGTTCAGGCGCAGCGGATGACTGCGCGGGGATGAAACAGTAGAGGAGACATGTGATGGACCTCAGGATCACCGAGATCAGGGCCGCAGACGCGATCAGCCATGACAGCGCCGAGGATGCGAGCCGCCGGGCGGCGAAGCTGGCCCGGCTGAAGGAACTGGAGACCGCGCCCGACGCGCCGGAAAGCGACATGGCCCATGCGCTGCGCACGCGGCGGCGGCTCAGGAAGAGTTTTTCGACGAAATTGTAGGCGTGCACGGCTCGCCTGTCGACTTCGCTCAGGGTGAGCCTGTTCTGCAGGGTTAGGAGGCCGCTGCGATGGCCTCTGCGGCGACGATATCGCCATCATACAGCGCGCGACCCAGGATGGTGCCGGAGACGGGCGTGCCGGGCGCGGCGCGTAAGCTTGTGATGTCGGCGGTGCTGGCGACGCCGCCGGAGGCGATGACGGGGATGGTGACGGCATTGGCGAGCTGGCTGGTGAAGGCGACATTGACTCCGGTCTTCAGGCCGTCGCGGCCGATATCGGTGGCGATGATGGCGGCGACGCCGCAGCCCTCGAAGGCTTTCGCAAGCTCGACGGCGGGCATGTCGCTGGTCTCGGCCCAGCCCTCGACGGCTACAAGGCCATCCTTCGCGTCAATGCCGACAATGATGCGGCCGGGCAGGGCGCGGGCAGCGTCTTTCACCAGCTGCGGATCGCGCAGGGCGGCTGTGCCGAGGATGATTCGGGCGATACCGGCCTCAAGCCAGGCGTCGATCTGGGCGCGGGTGCGGATGCCGCCGCCAAGCTGGACGGGGGCGGGTGTCGCCGCGAGGATGGCCCTGACGGCCTCGGCATTGGCCGACTGGCCGGCAAAGGCGCCGTTGAGGTCCACCACATGGAGGTGGCTGAACCCGGCCGCGTGGAAGGCGGCGGCCTGGTCGGCGGGGCTGTCATTGAAGACGGTGGCCGCATTCATCTCGCCGCGCAGGAGGCGCACGCACTGGCCGTCTTTCAGGTCGATGGCAGGGTAGAGGATGAAGGGGGGCTGGGTCATCAGGTTTCCTTAGCGCTCATCCTGAGCGAAGTCGAAGGATGGAGGCGGGCGCGCGGCTCGTCCGTCGACTTCGCTCAGGATGAGCCTGTCTATGGCTGCCATTGCAGGAAGTTGGCGAGGAGCTGGAGGCCGACGCGCTGGCTCATTTCCGGGTGGAACTGGGTGCCGAAGATATTGCCGCGGGCGACCGCGCTGGTGAAGGGCGTGCCATAGGTCGTGGTGGCGGCGATATCGGAGGGCTGTTCCGGCGTGAAGGCGTAGGAATGGGTGAAATAGGCGTGCGGCTGGTCGCCGAGGCCGGTGAGCAGGGCGTGGGGGCGAGGCAGGGCGAGCTCGTTCCAGCCGACATGCGGCACGCGCAGGCCCGGGCCGGGGTCGATACGGTCGACGACGCCATGGATCCAGCCGAGGCCGCGCGTCTCGCCATCCTCAAGCCCGAAATCAGCGAGCAGCTGCATGCCGACGCAGATGCCGAGGAAGGGCCTGCCTTCATTCAGCACAGCGGTTTCGAGCGCGTCGACGAGGCCCGGCCGGGCGTGCAAATTGGCGGCGCAATCGCCGTAATGGCCGACGCCGGGCAGGATGATGCGGTCGGCGCGAGCGATGGTTGCGAGATCGTCGGTAATGGCGACCTCGACCGCGATATCGGTACGGCGGGCGGCCTCGTTCAGCGCGCCTGCCGCTGAATGGACGTTTCCGGAGCCGTAATCGATGAGGGCGACCAAGTTCATGGCCGCGCGTTTAGGCTAAAGGCTGCCCTTCGTCGAGGCCGGTTTGCCGTCAAGTTTTGCGTCAACCGCGATGGCGGTGCGCAGGGCGCGGGCGGTGGCCTTGTAGCAGCTCTCGATAATGTGGTGGCTGTTCTCGCCATAGAGGTTTTCCACGTGCAGGCACATGCCGCCATTGCCGGCCAGGGCGTGGAAGAATTCCTTGAACAGTTCGGTATCCATCTCGCCGATCTTGTCGCGGGCGAAATTGACCTTCCAGATCAGGTAAGGACGCTTGCAGAGGTCAAGGCTGGCACGGCTCAGCGTCTCGTCCATCGGGATATAGGCGTGGCCAAAGCGGGTGATGCCGGCAAAGTCGCCGAGCGCCTTGAGGATCGCCTGGCCGATGACGATGCCAGTGTCTTCGACAGAATGGTGCATGTCGATGTGCAGGTCGCCCTTGCAGCGGACGGTCAGGTCGATCGCGGAATGCTTGGAAAAGCTTTCCAGCATGTGGTCGAAGAACCCGATACCGGTTTCGATATCGGATTTGCCTGTGCCATCGAGATCGAGGGTGACCGAAATATCGGTTTCCTTCGTCTTGCGGGCAACGGTGGCTTTGCGGTGCTTAATCATCTGGAACCATATAGTGCGCTGTATCCACGACAGCTAGCGCGTTTTGTTCACTGATTTCTAAACATATTCACTGAATATCTGTTCAGGAACAGCTGCAATTGCCCCCCGGAAAGCGAATCAGCGCTTGAACAAGAAGAGATTCCTCAGCCGGATTTTCGGCACCATGACCATTCCGGCCTTCGCGGGCATGGCGGGAATTGCCATGACGCTGGTCATTTTTGCCGTCCTTCTGGCGATAGAGATCGGTTATCGCGTCTTCTTCATGGGTCTGCATTTTACCGAACTGCCAAATCCCCCGGTGGTACTGTTCGTCGAGATCATCGTGGCCCTGGCATGTGCTGGCGGGGTTGCCTATTTCGCGGCTGCCAGGTTTCGAAAATCGCTCGATCGCTTTAACCTCTATCTCAATGATGCGCGCGGGGATGGCGAGACCGACCTTGGTGACGTGCAGTTTGCCGAACTGCGCCGGCTGCGTGCGGGCGTGACCCGCACGGTCGGGAAACTGCGCCGCGAGAACGCCCTTCTGCGTGAAACGGCCTTTGTCGATCCGCGCACGGGCCTGGCGAACATGATTGCGATCGACCGGGCCATCGCGGCGACGCTGGCCCGGGCGACGTTCGAGGCGCCGGCCGCCCTGATCATGCTGGACCTTGACCGGTTCACGCGGGCAGCCGAACAGGTGGGCAGCTATGCGAGCGAGGCCCTGCTGGCACAGGCGGGCATGCGCCTGAAAGCGGAGCTGGGCGGGATCAGCGGCCCGTCCGGCGCCGCGCTGCGCGAGGCGACCATTGCGGCGCTGCAGGCTGACGAATTCGCCGTCTACATGCCGCATGCCATCAGCCGGGAGCATGTTGCCACGATCGCCCGGGCTATTCGCCAGGCATTTGCCGCGCCGTTTGAACTGAACGGGCAATCCATCAGCCTTGGCATTTCCGGCGGCATCGTGATGGCCCCCGAGGATGCCGACAGCACGCAGAAGCTGTTCCGTCATGCCGAACTGGCGCTGCGCCTTGTGCGCGACGAGGCAACGTCCGGCTTCCGCTTCTTCACGCCGCGCCTGACCCGCGTGGCGCGCGGCAAGTACAAGCTGGAAGACGAATTGCGCGAAGCCGTGGCCAATCGCGAATTCAAGGCCGTGTTCCAGCCCAAAGTGGACTTTCGCACCGGCAAGATTGTCGGCGCAGAGGCGCTGGCCCGCTGGCGGCGCCACAATGGCAAGATCATATCACCTGCAGCATTCATTCCGCTGGCGGAAGAAACCGGTCTGATCAGCCAGATTGGCGAACAGATTCTCGAAGCGGCCTGCCAGTCGGCCCGGGTGTGGATGCGCGAGGGCCTTGATGTGTCCGTTGCCGTCAACGTTTCGCCGCGCCAGTTCGAAAAGGGCAACCTGACTGATACGGTCATGGACGTGTTGAAGCGCACAGGCCTGCACCCCAACCGGCTCGAACTGGAAATCACCGAAAGCATGGTGGTGGAGAGCCCGAGCAAGGTGGCCGAAGTCATGGGCCCGCTGCGTATGATGGGCATGAAGCTGGCGATTGACGATTTCGGCACTGGCCACTCGAACCTGTCCATGCTGACGCAATTGCCATTTGATGTGTTCAAGATCGACCGGCAATTCGTCTCCGCGCTGGAAGGCGACAAGCAGGCCCCGGCGATTGTCGAGATGATCCTCGCCATGGCCGAAACGCTCGGTCTGCAGACGGTTGCAGAAGGTGTCGAGACGGAGCGGCAGGCGGACTTCCTGCGCCGGCGCGGCTGTACAATGGGGCAGGGTTTCCTTTACAGCCCCGGCCTGCCGCATGGCGCCTTTCTGGATTTCCTGCGGGCGTTCCGCGCCAATCCCGCGCCATTGAGCACGCGCCAGGCCAGTTAATCTGAGGCGGCGCCTTCGCGGCGGAACACATTCAGCGGCTTGTCACGGTAGAGCGATTCGCACCAGAATGCGTATCCGGACTTTTGGGCAACGCGGCGTGAGGCGAGGTTGTCTCCATCTATGATGCAATGAGACGGACCCGGACGATGTTCGTCGAGCCAGGCGTGTATGGCGGCGACGGACTCGCTGGCATAGCCCTTGCCCCATGAATGCCTGTTGAAGGCCCAGCCGGCCTCGGGCCATTCGGACAGGTCCGGGTTCATGCCGCGCTTGAAATCGGCAAATCCGACTTCGCCGATGAATCGGCTGGAGGATTTTTCCACCGCGATCCAGTAGCCATAGCCTATGAGCGGCCACATGCCGCGCGACCGGGCCAGTGTGAACCAGACATCCTGCGGCGGACGTGTTGCGCCGCCAATATGGCGCACAACTTCTTCATCATTCCACATGGCAACGCAGTCTTCATAGTCGCTGGCCTGTTGCGGTCGCAGGATGAGGCGCTCGGTGATGAGCGTTGGCGGCTCGGTGATCATGCACCGCCCTTCATGCTGGCCAGCATGGCGCCCATGGCGGCATGCACTGTCTGGATGGCCTTCAGGGGCCGGACCATGACCTTGAAGTCCGTGATCTTGCCCTGGTCATCCCACTCGATCATGTCGACGCCGTTGACGCTGATGCCTTCCATCACGCATTCGAATTCGAGTACGGCCTTGTCGCCGCAATCGAAGATGCGCGTATAGTGGAACGTGTCACCGCCAAGGGTCTGCCCGGCGGCGGTGAGGTAGGCCATGGTGATGGCCTTGCCTTCCTGCGGCGTGTGTACGACCGGGCTGCGGAAGACGACATGTTCGGCAAGCTGGGCATCGAGACCCGCTGCATCATGGCTGCCTTCCATCCAGTCAAACCATTTCTGGAGATTTGGGGAATGGCCCTTCAGGCTGATCATTCGGCGCCCTCCGCGACAAGGGGCTTTCCGATCAGGTAACTGTCGGGCTGGTTGAAGCAGTCACCGCGAATGGCGACCCAGCCGCCGGGGAAATCCGGTTCGGTGAAAACGAGCTCGATGCGTCCCCAATTGTTTCGGGCTGCGCCTGTCTCGGGATCGGCGAGCGACACGCTGCAGGCGATTTCGGGCGGCAGGTCGTCTTCAATCCATATGCCCTCGAAGGCGCCGCGCCCTTCATATTGCTGCGCGAGACCTTCGATATAGGCAAGACCGCGTGCCTCACCATCCGCTGCGGGATAGGACAGGACGGCCTCTCCGGTGGGCAGTTCGCGTTCATAGACCACGTCGCCGATCTGCGAGGTCCAGACTTCGTCGGCCAGTGCAGCGCTGGTGCAGGCGAGTGCCGCTGCAGCCATCAGGGGTATCCTCAACATATCGTCCCACCTTTGTTCAGGCGGCCAGCAAGGAAATTCCTGCGCCGCGTGCCGAGGTTAGCACGCGTTTTGTGCAAGTTAAGAGGCAATCACCCATTATAGGCGGCGGCGAGGTCCGGGTCTTTCGAGGCGACGAGATCGGCCAGGTCGGCGATGACCTTGGCCTGTTTCCAGGTCGCATCATCCTGCATCTTTCCGTCGAGCATGGCGACGCCCGTGCCATCGGGCATGGCTTCGAGGATGCGGCGGGCGAATTTGACCTCTTCCGGATCCGGGCTGAAGACCCGCTTGGCGATGTCGATCTGGCCCGGGTGCAGGCTCCAGGCGCCAGAACAGCCGAGCAGGAAGGCGTTGCGGAACTGTTGTTCGCAGGCGTCGAGATCCGAGATGTCGCCGAACGGGCCGTAGAAGGCGTTGATGCCGGCCATGCGGCAGGCGTCGACCATGCGGGCAATCGTATAGTGCCAGAGATCCTGCTGGGCATTGGCACGGGCGCTGCCGTCTTCATGGGGGTCTTCCAGTACGCGGTAGAAGGGATGGCCGCCGCCGACGCGGGTGGTTTTCATCTTGCGGTCTGCGGCGAGGTCTGCCGGGCCGAGGCTGATGCCCTGCATGCGGGGGCTGGCGAGGGCGATCTGCTCGACATGGGCCATGCCCTGCGCGGTTTCGAGAATGGCATGGAAGAGGATCGGCCGCGACAGGCCTGCCCTGGCTTCGAGCTGGGCGACATACTGGTCGGCGAAGTGAATGTCCCAGGGGCCTTCGACCTTGGGCAGCATGATGACGTCGAGCTGGTGGCCGGCCTTGAGGACGAGTTCAGAGACGTCATCCTGGAACCAGGGCGAATTCAGCGGGTTCACGCGGCTCCAGAAGCCGGTTCCGGTGCCGCGCCAGTCATACATCGAGGCCATTTCGATGGCGCCGTCGCGCGCGGCGTCTTTGGCGTCTGCGGGAATGGCATCTTCGAGGTTTGCGAGAATGACATCGGACTTGGCGGCCATGGCCGGCGTCTTGGAGCGGACCTTTTCATTATGCCCGGGCACGAAATGGATCATGCGTTCCAGTCGTGTGGGCAGTTCCAGCATCGGGCTCGGGGCACCGATTGCCAGCGGCTTGAAAAAGTTCCGGGGTGTCTTCGCGCTCATGTTCATCTCCTCATCCGCCACAGGCCTAAGGCTGATGGTGCACTGCGTCAAACCGGAACAAAGCCGCACCCCGCCCGTTTGGTTGTTGAAGCCAACGCGAAGGAAACTCCCATGTCCCTGCTGACAATCCTGCTAACCATCTTCCTGCCGCCCGTCGCCGTTGCGATGAAAGAGGGCATAGGCGGACAATTCCTGATTAATGTCGTGCTGACACTGATCGGCTGGTTGCCCGGCGTGGTTCACGCCTTCTGGGTGAACTCTCGCGGCGGATCGGCTGTCACCTGAGGCGCCGCAAAATATCTGGTAAAGAGCCTGGCTGCCAAGCGCCGCCGGGCTTTTAGTCGTTTTCGGCGGGGATCTGCATCATCTGCGCTTCGGCATCGAACGCGCGGCGGAATATGAAGACAGACAGAACGGCTATGGCGGCGAGGTCAATCGCTTCGGCGCCCATTATCACGTATGTGCCAGCATGCATTTCCGACAGGATGGCCCAGACAGCCGTCGCTGACGTGATCAGCGCAAGCTCGGTGAGAAGCACGGTTGGAACGAGGGCCTTGAGAAAACGGTTCATCAGGAAAGCTCCGGCTGGATACAACGTGATATTGTCCCGCTTTCGCCCAAGCGCAATGGGCAATTATCAGGGTCAGCCCGGCCGGGCGAGCGGGTGGCTGGTTTCGAGCATCTCGGCAAGCTCGTCCGTCAGCACGTGTGTGTAGATCTGGGTTGTCGCGATATCGGCATGGCCGAGCAGGGTCTGGACGCTGCGCAGGTCTGCGCCGCCCTGCAGGAGATGGGTCGCATAGGCATGGCGCAGCGCGTGGGGATGCACGCGTGACGGGTTCAGTCCGGCGCTGACGGCAAGGACGTCGAGCATCTGGCCGAGGCGGCGGCGGGTCAGATGGCCCTGCTTGCCGCGCGACGGAAAGAGAAAGGGTTCTGCGCGGCCGCGGGCAAGGGTGCCTTCGGGCAGGCTGTCCTGGCGTACGGCGAGCCAGTCTGACAAGGCCGACAGGGCTGGGCCACCGAGTGGACAAAGCCGTTCCTTGCCACCCTTGCCGCGTATGATGATGTCCTGCGTGACCCATCGCGCGCCCTTGCGGCGCGGCAGGCTGCCGAGGGTGAGCGAGACGAGTTCCGAGGCGCGCAGGCCCGCGCCATAGAGGAGTTCGACCAGGCATTTCAGGCGCAGGTCATCCCCGCAGGCCGCTATCAGTCGGCCAAGATCTTCGCGCGAAAGGACATCCGGCACGTCGCGCGATGTCTTCGGACCATCAATCCTGGCGGTCGGATCGTCCCTGCGGTCACCCTCTTCGAACAGGAACCGGAAAAAGCGCCGCACCGCAGACAGTTTGCGGGCCGAGGTGGAGGCGGCCATGCCGCGCGCGGAAAGATCGGCCTGCCAGTTTGAGAGGTCGCGCCCGGTTGCAGACGTCAGGCTGGCGCCACAGAATTCCGATGCGTCGGCCAGATCGCGGGCATAGGCGTCCAGCGTATTGGCGGCCGCGCCGCGTTCGGCGCTCATCATTTCAAGGAAGGCTTCGATACGGGACCGGTCTGACATGGGACAAGCCTAACTGGCCTGTGTTAATGACGCCTCTATGAAGGGCTTCGCCAGGTGCGGCCCCTGAGACCGGCAGGACAGGAGAGCAGGATGAGTGGAACATTGGATTTTAATGGTGTGATGCTGGATGCGCCGGGGCGAGGGCGGATTTACGGATCGATACTGGAGACGGTCGGCAATACGCCCATCGTGCGCATTCCGCGCATCTCCGAAGAGGATGGTCTCAAGGCGACGCTGCTGCTGAAGCTCGAATTCTTCAATCCCCTTGCCAGCGTGAAGGACCGGATCGCCATCGGCATGGTCACGCAGCTGGAGAAGGAGGGGAGAATCGGTCCCGGCGCGACACTGATCGAGCCAACGTCGGGCAATACCGGTATCGGCCTTGCCTTTGTTGCCGCCGCGCGCGGCTATCGCCTGATCCTGACAATGCCGGAATCCATGTCGATCGAGCGCCGCAAGATGCTGGCGCTTCTCGGTGCGGAACTTCACCTGACACCGAAGGAAAAGGGAATGAATGGTGCGCTCGCCCGGGCGAATGAATTGCTGGCCGAGATTCCGGGCTCGGTCATGCCCAGCCAGTTCGACAATCCGGCCAATCCGGCGATCCATGACGTGACGACGGCCGAAGAGATCTGGCGGGACACGGGCGGCGCCGTGGACGTGGTTGTCTCAGGCGTAGGCACGGGCGGGACGTTCACGGGCACGGCCCGAACGCTGAAGGCGAAGAAACCGGGCCTGCAAATGTTTGCGGTCGAGCCTGAAGGCAGCCCGGTCCTGTCGGGCGGCGAACCGGGCCCGCACGTCATCCAGGGTATCGGCGCGGGGTTCATTCCGGCCAATATGGATGCGAGCCTGATGGACGGAGTGGTCCAGGTGTCGAACGATGCGGCCATCGCGAATGCGCGGCGGCTGGCGCGGACGGAAGGCATTCCGGTCGGGATATCGTCCGGTGCGGCGCTGACGGCGGGGCTCGACATAGCGAAACGGCCCCACATGGCGGGCAAGACGATCGTGACGATCATCCCGTCCTTTGCCGAACGTTATGTCTCGACCCTCCTGTTCGAAGGCCTTGGCTGAACGCTATCTGCCTGCGCGCCAGTAGCCGCTGGCCTCAAGTGCCAGGGCGGCTGCGGCGTCGCCGGCCCCGATCTCCTGCAGGGCCTTGCCGATCAGCGCGAGGTCGCCGGCGTCGAGTTTTGACGGGTCGCCGCGCGTGAGGGCGACACTGCCGAGAATGACTTCGCCCGCCGCGCCGGCATCGGCTGCAGCGAGAATGGCGAGGATCTGGCCCGGTTTCACGGCCTTGCCCGGCGCTTCACTGTCGGTTGCCATGAGGGCGCGGGCGGTCGGTGGCGGCGGGGTTCCTGCCACGGTCCACAGCGTGAAGACGCGGGCAGCGGCCCTGCGGTCATCCTTTGTGGCCGCGTCAGACACGAGTCGGGCGCCGATCTCGCTGGCGTCACCTGTTCCGGCCAGAACGGCGAGAGCGTCAATCATCGTGAGGTCGAAAGGGCGGGTCTCAGGGGGTTCGTCAAGGCTCGGGACCAGGGTCCAGAGTTTTGCCCCCTCCATGTCATTCGCAGCGATGGCGGCGCGGGCGAAGAGGCCGGCATGACCTGCGGTATCCCTGGTGAGGCTGAGCCTGGTGAGTTCGGGCGAGAGGACGGATGATGCGGCGGCAAAGCGGGCAGGACTGACCGCAGCGGCCTTGAGCGCGGCGGCAAGGGCGTCAGCGCGGCCATCCAGGGGCATGGCGGTGTTTCGCGCGGTCGCAATGGCGATTTCTATGGGTGTTTCGGGTGTGAAGTCAGGGTCTTCGAACAGGGAATCGAGGACCTGGCGCCAGGTGGCCACGTCGATCAGGCCGGCTTCTGCCGCGATGGCGGCCGCTTCGGCCCGCTTGGCATGGGGCAGGCCGGGGCGGGCGACCATGGCGGCGGCGAGGTCCGGACGGGCGGGTGAGAGGGGGGTGTCAGGGGGCGCGAGGGCGGCCTTGGCCGAGATGGCAAGGGCAATGCCGCTGTCATAGCGCGCCTCTGGCGGATTGGGCAGGTCCCCTGAGGCGGCGAAAACGGCCGAGGTCAGCCAGCGGTCATCCACGCCCTGGCTGGCGGCCATTTCGATGGCAAGCTCGGCGCCGGCCGTATTGTCGCGCAGGGCGGCGCAGACGGCGCGAAGCATGGCCCAATAGGCCCCTTCGCGCACCTCGCCGGTATTTTCGGCGCAGGCCATGGCTTCATTGCCGAGGGCGAGGTTGAGGTCGGTCGCGATCTCGTCGCTGTCGAGGCCGGGCGGGGGCGTGTCGAGCCGGGCCATCAGGCTGGCGGCCGGGCGGGCTTCGCCGAGTTCGAACAGGATCCGGGCGCGTTCGGCGAGGAGTTCAGCCGATTCGGCGCCCTGCGGGGCATTGGCCGGTGACAGGGCCATGCGGCGCAACAGCGTGCGCTCGGCGGGCGTGAGGGCCTGTGTTGGCACGTCGCGCATCATCGGCAGCAGCGTTTGCGTGCTGGAAGCGCGCCACATCGATGCGGGAAGGGCCGGCTCGCCGGCCTCGAGGAAGCCCATGCCCCATGGATCGACCATTTGCAGGCCCGAATCCTCGATCTGGGCATTGGCAGACAGGCAGAACGCTGCTGCGCCGGCGAGACAGGCCGGCCAGAGCCTAGAGAACACCCTCTACCTCCATCCGCACTTCGCCATCGGCGGGCTTGTTCTTGACGGCCTGCTGGCCAAGCCACCAGGTGGCGATCAGGCCGAGAATGACCAGAATGCCGAGAATGATTAGGTATTTGCGCATAAGATAAGCACCCCTGGGTCGAATTCACTTCTGCATCGGCCCTTGACCGATTGCTCACATGGTTCCGTCTCTATAGGAATTGGTCTGAATAGTGAATGAAAGCCTTTCATGCCCGCTGACAGCGACAGTCCTGCGAAAACCGATCATCCGGCGCCCGCCTATGCGTCCCGGACCATCGCGCTTGTTGGATTGATGGGGGCGGGCAAGTCCACGGTGGGACGGCGGCTGGCCGAGCGCCTGGGGCGCAAATTTTATGACAGCGACCATGAGATCGAGAAGGCGGCGGGCCTGTCCGTGGCCGATATCTTCACGCTGCATGGCGAGGATGATTTCCGGCGCGGCGAACAGAGAGTGCTGGAACGCCTGCTGGGCGAGGAACCGCACGTTCTGGCCACGGGCGGCGGCGCTTACCTGAATGCGCAGACGCGTGACCTGCTGCGCGAGAAGGCGGTCACGATCTGGCTGAATGCCGACCTGGAAACCCTGTGGCGCCGCGTGCAGAAGAAGAATACACGGCCGCTGCTGCGGCGCGCCGATGCCAGGCAGGTGCTGGAAAACCTTTTGATCGAGCGCGAGCCGATCTATGCGCAGGCCGATCTGGTTGTTTACAGCAAGGAAGGCCCGCACGGCACGACCGTGAATGCGATCCTGAAAGCCCTCAAGTCATGGGAGCCCGCATGAGCGAGACCCTTTCCGCCCCTGAAACTGTCCGCGTGAACCTTGGCGCGCGCAGCTATGACATTCTTGTCGGTCATGGCGCCCTGTCCGAACTGGGCGGGCGCCTGTTGCCGCTGCTGAAGCGCAAGCGTGTGTTCGTGCTGACCGACGAGACCGTTGCCCGCCTGCACATGGACGCGCTCAAGGCGGCGCTTCGGCCCAGCGGCATCGAGACGGATGTCATGGCACTGGCACCGGGCGAGCAATCGAAATCCTTTTCCAACCTTGAGGGCATCCTCGACTGGTTGCTGGGCGCTGGCGCAGATCGCAGTGACGTGCTGATCGCATTTGGCGGCGGCGTGATAGGCGATATTGCCGGCCTGTCTGCCAGCCTGATGAAGCGCGGCATGAGCTTTGTCCAGGTGCCGACGACGCTGCTGTCCCAGGTGGACAGTTCCGTGGGCGGAAAAACGGCCGTAAACACGCCGCGCGGCAAGAACATGATCGGCGCCTTCTACCAGCCGCGCTTCGTGATTGCCGACACGGCCCTGCTGGGCAGCCTTCCGGCCCGCGACCTGCGCGCCGGATATGCCGAAGTGCTCAAGTACGGCCTGATCAATGATCCGGCCTTTTTCGACTGGCTGGAGGCGCATGGCGCAGATGTGCTTGCACTCAGGCCTGACGCGATCCAGCAGGCCGTGGCGACATCCTGCCGGGCCAAGGCCGCGGTCGTGGCAGAGGATGAAACGGAAGGCGGCGTCCGTGCCCTGCTGAATCTTGGCCATACGTTCGGCCATGCGGTGGAGGCGGCCAACGCGTATCGCGCTGACGTGCTGCATGGTGAGGCGGTAGCGCTGGGCATGGTTCTGGCCTTCCGCTATGGCGCGTCGCAAGGCATCACCGCGCCAGCCATTGCTGAAAAGGTTGCCAGTGTGATTGCAGCCTCCGGCCTGCCGGTGGAACTATCCAAACTGCCGGGCGGGCCGTATGAGGCGGCACAGCTGGCGGAACTCATGAAACAGGACAAGAAGGCGCGCGGTGGCCGCGTCCCGCTTATTCTGGCAAGGGACATTGGCCAGTCCTATATTCATCCCGACGCTGACCTCGCTACCGTGGCGGCGTTCCTGGCGGGCGAACTGGAAAAGGCGTGAGGGTCACCTCCGAACAGAACAAAATATGGTAATCGGATACATTATCGCAATCGTGGTATTGCTGGGCATGTCGGGATTCTTCTCGGGATCCGAAACCGCGCTGACGGCAGCCTCCCGTGCGCGGATGCACCAGCTTGAAAAGGAAGGCGACAAGCGCGCCGCCGCAGTGAACCGGCTGATTGCCAATCGCGAGCGGCTGATCGGGTCGATCCTGCTGGGCAATAACCTGGTTAACATTCTGGCGTCAGTGCTGGCGACCTCGCTGTTCACGCTCCTGTTCGGGCAAGGCGGGCTGGCGCTGGCCATGGCGACCGGGGTGATGACGATTCTGGTGCTCGTGTTCTCCGAAGTGCTGCCAAAGACCTATGCGATCACGCGGACGGATTCGATGGCCATGTCAGTGGCCCGCCCGATCGGCATACTGGTGCTGGCCGTTTCGTGGATTGTGAGCCTGATCCAGGCCATCGTGATGATGACGCTGAAAATCCTGCGACTGTCGACGCCCGCCGACGCCGTGACCGCAGAAGAGGAAATCCGCGGCGCGATCGACCTGCATGCGTTCGAGGGCGGTGTGAATGCAGCAGACCGCCTGCGCCTTGTCGGCGCGCTGGACCTGAAGGAACTCACGGTCGAAGACGTGATGATCCACCGCAAGAACATAAAGATGCTGAACGCGGACATGGAGCCGCGTCAGATCGTGATGAAGGCGCTGGCCAGCCCGCATACGCGCTTGCCGCTCTATCGCGGCGAGAAGGAAGAGATCGTTGGCATCCTGCATGCCAAGGACCTGTTGCGCGCGGCGCTGCCCCTGGGCGGTGATCTGTCGTCGCTGGACCTGGAGGGCATCCTGCGCAAGCCGTGGTTCGTGCCGGAGACGACGCCGGTGCAGGACCAGCTGGACCTGTTCCTGTCAAAGCGCAGCCATTTCGCGCTGGTTGTTGATGAATATGGCGAACTTCAGGGCCTGATCACGCTGGAAGACATTCTCGAGGAGATCGTCGGCTCGATTCATGACGAGTATGACGTGGCCGTACAGGGCGTTCGCCCGCAGCCGGACGGATCAGTGAATGCCGATGGCTGGGTGCCTATCCGTGATCTCAACCGGGCGACGGGTTGGGAATTGCCGGATGATGAGGCCGTCACGGTGGCTGGCCTGGTAATTCACGAGGCCCAGACAATTCCCGAGCCGGGCCAGAGCTTTGTCTTTCATGGCTATCGCTTCAATATCCTGCGGCGCCAGCGCAATCAGGTGACCGGGCTGAACATCTCAGAAATTGAAACCACCTGATCCATCCTGCTTGGTTGCATAGATCGCGCTATCCTGTGGCTGGTCGCATCCATTGACCTTCAGCCACTCCTTTTCGCGTTCTGACACGATACTGGCGGAATCCGGGTCGGGGTCGCCCATGGAGATCACGGCAAAGGATGTGCGGTAGGCGGCGATATCGTGCGATACGGGCACGAAGACGACATCACGATCGCCCGAGCAAACCGTTTGCTGGATTTTCAGCAGCAGAGGCATGTCGAGATACCCGCGCGGGGTTTCTGCGCTGGCGAGACCAGCCGCCAGGAGGCAGGCAGTGCCGCCTATTATGCGTTTCAATTCCATCATCACCCGTTCTCCTCGACGGTTAGAAGAGCAAACGATTGATTCGAAATCGGGTTCCCTGATGGAGGAAAAGAGACTTATTGTGGCATTTTCGCCTGAATGGAGAGTGCGTGCAGGCCGGAATCGAATTCTTTTTGCAGCACCATCATCACGGCGCGCTGGATCTGCACGCGGGACAATCCTGCGAAGGCATGTGACGTAATCTCTATATTATAGTGGGTTTCCCCGCCCGGTGCGGCCCCTGCATGACCGGCATGGCGGGCGCTGTCATCGACAATGTGGAGGTGTTCGGGCTCGAACGCCTCTGTCAAAAGATCACGAATTCGCGAAGTTCTGTCACTTGGTTGTGGCATGTTTACCTTCAACTCCATATTATGCCTCGCTATGTCAGATTCAGACCCCTTCAGCTACCGCGTCAAGTTCACCGACATCCGGATAAAGCCCCCTGCCGAGGAAACCTCGAAAGCGCGGGCCCGGAAAACGCGTGTCTGTGAACACCCCGACTGTGAACTGGAAGGCGCCTTCCCTGCGCCCAAGCGAGGTGGCAAGGGCAAGGTGCATTTCTGCCAGACCCATATCACTGAATATAATCGCAGCTTCAACTTCTTTGAAGGCATGTCTGCCGCCGAGGCCGCCTCGTTTACGCGCTCCGAACGCTATGGTCACAAGCGGACATGGAAATTCGGGACAGGCCCGATGGCCGGCAAGAAGGCCGCAACCAGCCATGATCCCAGAAACTGGGCCGGACGCGGCTTTTTCAATGTCGACGACACGGGCGCTGCGGAAAAGGGCGCCATGGCGCGCCGGACAGCCATGCAGGTGCGGGCGCTGAACGAGCTTGACCTCGAGGCCGATGCCAAGCCGGCGGATATCCGCGCACGCTATGCGGAATATGTCCGCAGGTTCCATCCCGATTCCAATAAGGGCGACCGGTCGTCTGAGCACAAGCTGCAACGGGTGATCCGGGCCGGCAAGCTGCTCAAGGCGGGCGGGTTGATGAAGGACTAGGGCAGGGTCGTGCACGATCTCCTGGTCATTGGCGGCGGCATCAACGGTGCAGGCATCGCACGCGATGCGGCGGGGCGCGGTCTGAAAGTCGTTCTGTGCGAAAAGGATGACCTGGCCGCGCATACGAGCTCTGCCAGCACCAAGCTGATCCATGGCGGCCTGCGCTATCTGGAGCAGTATGATTTCGCGCTGGTACGCAAGGCACTGATCGAGCGGGAAATCCTGTTGCGGGCGGCGCCGCACATCATCTGGCCGATGCGGTTTGTCCTGCCCTACGACAAGGATTTGCGACCGGCCTGGCTGATCCGCCTGGGACTGTTCCTTTACGACCATCTTGGTGGGCGCAAGATGCTGCCCCCGACCCGGACGCTGCGGCGGAAGAAGACCAACCGGCTGGACCCGCTGCGCGAGGAGTTCCGGCTGGCGTTCGAATATTCCGACTGCTGGGTCGAGGATTCGCGGCTGGTCGTACTGAACGGCGTCGATGCGCAGGCACATGGCGCTGACGTCCTGACGCGGACGGCCTGCGTGGGCCTTGCGCGCCATGCCGAGCATTGGGAAGCGACATTGCGCGGCCCTGATGGCGACAGGACTGTCATGGCGCGGGCGGTGGTGAATGCGGCTGGCGGCTGGGTGGATGAGATTCTCGGACTGGCTGAGCCGGGCACCGCGCAGCAGAACCTGCGCCTCGTAAAAGGCAGCCACATCATCGTGCCGCGCTGGCATGAGGGCGACTACGCCTATTTCTTCCAGAATGGCGACGGCCGGATCATGTTCGCCATTCCGTATGAGCGCGGCGAATTCACGCTGATCGGCACAACGGATGTTCCCTATGAGGCGAGCAGGGACGCGGTGGTCATCAGCCAGGAAGAGATCGAGTATCTCTGCGCCGGGGCGAGCGAATATTACAAGCGGGCGATCACGCCCGCCGATGTCGTGGAAACCTATTCGGGTGTGCGGCCACTTTATGATGACCATGCCGCGAACGCATCCAAGGTGACACGCGACTATGTGCTGAATTGTGACCGAACTGGCGGGGCGCCGGTCCTGTCAGTGTTTGGCGGCAAGATCACGACCTATCGCGAACTGGCCGAGCATGCGCTCAAGGAACTCGCGCCGGACTTTCCGGGCATGACGAAACCCTGGACAAAAACGGCCAGCCTGCCCGGCGGCGATATTCCGGGCGCAGATTTTGAGGCCTTCCTGCACGGATTGTCGCTGCGCCAGCCATGGATGGAACAACGTCTGCTGCGCCGTCTTGCGCGCGCCTATGGCACGCGGGTGGATGAACTGCTCGGCACGGCCAAGAGCATGGCTGAGCTGGGCCGGGACTTTGGCGGCGGCCTGTATGAAGCCGAAGTCACCTATCTGATGCGCCATGAGTTCGCGCAAACCGCAGAGGACATCCTGTGGCGCCGCAGCAAGCTGCGCCTGCATCTGAGCAAGATGCAGCAGGCCGGCCTTGAGACATGGCTGGAGAGCCGGGTGTCAGCCTGACGGGCCGCGCTGGCCAAGCTGGCGGGCGCCGAGCAGCAAGAGGCCTATCAGGACAAGTTCGATTATCACCGGCTGAGCGATGCCGGGCGGCGGGCCGTCGACAATGATGCCGATGAAGCGCCCGAACACGGCCAGACCGAATACAAGTGCAGATCCGTAAAGCCAATGGGCCTGGCCGCGGAAAAGCGCGAGCGCGCAGGCGGTGAAGTTGACGAGGAAAAAGGCGGCGAGGTCTGCCCGCAGCGAATTCTCGCCAAGGGCGTCGATGCCGGCAAGGCCGAGCGCCGAGCCAGCCCGTGCCGGATCCGCCCAGAAAAGCAGGCCCATGGCCAGCGAAAAAAGTCCGGCGAGCGCCACGCCCACCCGTGCAATCCAGATCATGTCATCCTCCCGGTACGGGCCCTGTTATCTGCCCGCTTCTGTGCACATAGAGGCGGCATTCTGGTCATAAGTACAGACCACGTGCATTCGCTCAACGCGCTTGATCTATTGACAGTATAGCTGCCAATATCATAAGTCTAGGAAAAAGGGAGGACGCGCAATGGACGTGCTGAGGACGCCGGAGACCCGTTTCGAAGACCTGAAAGATTATGCGTTTGCTGCGCATTATCAGGACGTGCAGGCGCAGGATGGCACATTGCTGCGTATGCATTATGTCGATGAGGGGCCGCGGGATGGCGATCTCATCCTTTGCCTGCACGGACAGCCGAGCTGGAGCTATCTCTATCGCAAGATGATCCCGATCCTGGTCGATGCAGGTTACCGGGTCATCGCCCCGGACCTGATCGGGTTCGGCAAGTCCGACAAGCCAGGATCAATCGACGATTACACCTATGCCGGCCATGTTGACTGGCTAAACCAGTTTCTCGTCGCGCTGGACCTGAATGAATTGACCCTGGTGTGCCAGGACTGGGGTGGCTTGCTGGGTCTTCGCGCCGTCGGCGACCAGCCCGGGCGGTTCAAGCGCCTGGTGATTGCAAATACCGGCCTGCCCGATACGACCACGCTGACTGATGATATCTCGGGCATGCTGGGGAAGATGTATCCGATGGTGCCCGTTCCGACTGCTGCCATGGTTCAGGAGCAATTCGCCGGCGGTGCGCCCGGCGCTTTTCTCTATTGGGTAAAATATTGTGCCGAGGCGCCTGATTTTTCCGTGCGGGATGTGTTCGGGCTGTTGTCCAGCATCTCCGACCAGGCCGTGCTCGACGGCTATGAGGCCCCATTCCCGAATAGTGACTATGTTGCCGGTGCCAGGAAATTCCCGTCATGCGTTCCTTTACTGCCGCAACACAAGGCCGACCGGCTTGCAGGCGACGCTGCCTGGGCCGTGCTGGAGGCGCGCAATTATCCCGTACTGACGGCGTTCAGCGATGGTGACCCGGTGACAAAGGGCGGCGAGCAGGCTTTCATCCGGCGGCTTGGCAATGTGAAAAATGTGACGATCAGGGGCGCTGGCCATTTCCTGCAGGAAGACCAGCCCGAAGCGCTTTCGCGTGAAATCATTGCTTTCATCAAGGAAACATGAGGGTTCCACGACCATGACCGAACCGCTGGAACTGATGGGCGCGCCCGGGTCGCCATATACGCGCAAGATGGTCGGGCTGCTGCGCTATCGCCGCATTGCATACCAGGTGAACTGGACAGCGGGCCGTCCGCCGAGGCCTGGGCATCCGGTGCCGAAAGTACCGCTGCTGCCGACATTCTACTTTCCGGACGGCGCCGGCGGCCTGATGGCGGTGACGGATTCAACCCCGATCATTCGGCGTCTGGAGCGTGACCATGCCGGGCGTTCGGTCATTCCGGCAGATCCTGTCCTGTCATTCCTGAATGACCTGATCGAGGATTATGCCGACGAGTGGCTGACCAAGGCCATGTTCCATTTCCGGTGGGCCCACAAGGCCGATCATGACAATGCCGGTCCGCTGCTGATCTACTGGTCGCAGAACGGGCTCGATGCGGATGCTGCCATGCAAATGTCCGAAAAGATATCGAAGCGACAATTCGACAGGCTCTACGTGGTCGGATCAAATGAGGTGACGGCGCAGACAATTGAATCCTCCTATGAGCGGCTGGTCGGCATACTTGATGCCCTTTTGCAGATACGGGGTTTTGTCCTTGGTGCGCGGCCATCATCGGCAGACTTTGCGCTGTATGGCCAGTTGACCCAGCTGGCGATTGTGGAGCCGACATCTGCGGCCATCACGGTGGCGCGTTCGCCGCGCGTGCGGGCCTGGGTGGACCTGATGGAAGACCTGTCCGGCCTCGATCCGCAGCCAGACGACTGGTTCGGGGCAGACGAAGCGCGCGAAGCGCTCGGGCCCCTGCTGGCAGAGATTGGCCGTGTCTATGCGCCCTTCCTGCGGGCCAATGCCGAAGCGGTCATGGCAGGCGAGACGCAGTTCGAGACGGAGATCGATGGCCGCGCATGGATACAGCCAAGCTTTCCCTATCAGGCCAAATGCTTGAAATGGCTTCGTGAGGGATATGACGGCCTGTCTGGGAATGAGCGTGGATCGGTTGACGCGCTGATTGCCGGAACAGGGTGTGACGCATTATTTACCTGAAGCCGGGGAGGCGAGGTTCATGTTGAAGAAACTGGCGATTGGCCTTGTTGTCGTGCTGCTGGCCGCAGGCCTTGGCGGCTTCCTGAACCGCAAGGCGATCATACTTTATGTCGCGACCCATAGCGGGCGGGTCGAGGTGGCCGGTCCGGTCGAAATTGCGTGGGACAGGGGACCGGAAACGGCGGAAATGGTCGCAGCAGACCGGCCGCCAAATATTGTGTTCATCCTGGTCGATGATCTTGGCATCAATGATCTCAGCACATTTGGCGGCGGTGTGGCCGGCGGGCGCGTGCCGACGCCGCATATCGACAGGCTGGCGGCTGACGGCGCACTTTTCACGCAGGCTTATGCGGGCAATGGCACATGCGCGCCCTCGCGGGCCATGCTGATGACCGGGCGCTATCCGACGCGCACGGGTTTCGAGTTCACGCCGACGCCCCCCGGGATGGGGCGGATCGTCTCGATGTTTGCCAATGACATGGATCGCGGGGCGCTGCCGCCGATCGATTACAATCGTGACGCTGCTGATGATGCCGTGCCGTTCCCGGAGATGGGTCTGCCGGGATCGGAAGTGACGATTGCCGAAGTGCTTAAGGACCAGGGCTATCACACTGTCCATATCGGCAAGTGGCATCTTGGCCGCAGCGCGGAATCGAACCCGAATGCACAGGGCTTTGACGAAAGCCTGCTGATGGCGAGCGGGCTCTACCTGCCCGAAGACGATCCGGATGTCGTCAACGCGAAACTCGACTTTGATCCGATTGACACATTCCTCTGGGCGCGGATGCAGTTTGCCGCTGCGTTCAACTCGGGCGAATGGTTTGAGCCGGGCGGTTACCTGACGGACTACTGGACGGATGAAAGCCTGAAAGTGATTGAGGCCAATCGGAACCGGCCCTTCTTCCTCTATCTGGCGCACTGGGGCGTTCATACGCCGCTGCAGGCGACGCGGGAAGACTATGACGCCGTGGGTGATATCGCGCCGCACCGCCTGCGTGTCTATGCTGCCATGCTGCGCGCGCTTGATCGCAGCGTTGGCGAGATAACGGCGAAGCTGGAGGCAGAGGGCCTTGCTGAGAATACGATTATCGTGTTTTCCAGCGACAATGGCGGGGCTGGCTATGTCGGACTGCCCGAGATCAACCAGCCCTATCGCGGCTGGAAGATTACGCTGTTCGAGGGTGGCATCCGTGTACCGATGTTTGTCAAATGGCCGGCCAGGATTGCGCCGGGGACAAGCGTGGACACCCCGGTCGCGCATATCGACGTGATGCCGACACTGGCCGCAGCGGCAGGCGCGCGCCTGCCGGAGGGTGTGGAGATCGATGGCCGCGACATGCTGCCGGGTGCCATGGGTACCGGCACCATCAGGCATCCGGATGATGCGCTGTTCTGGCAAAGCGGTTATTACCGTGTTGTGCGGGCGGGTGACTGGAAATTGCAGTTGGACGGACGCCAGGGCAAGAGCTGGCTGTTTGACCTTGCCAACGACCCGACCGAGCAGGCCAATCTTGCCGGAGCGCGGCCGGACAAGCTGTCGGAACTGCAGGCCCTGCTTGATGCGCACCAGGAAGGCGCGGTTTCCCCCCTTTATCCGTACACGCTGGAATCAGCCATCGTGATCGACAAGACGCAAGCTGAGTCGGCTGGTCCCGGCGACGAATATGTCTGGTGGCCCAACTGAGGCCGCCTAGCGAGGCCCGGTTGGCGCGCCTTCAGTCAGGCGCTCGACCATGAACAGCATGATGGCCTCAGCGTCTTCGGAGGTCAGTCCCTGATCCTGCCGCAGGCGGCGCCAGGTCTGGAAACCGGTGGCCGCTTCGAGTGCGGCGATCAGGCGTTTATCGGACACGACGTGTTTCGGCAGGATGGCCTTGAGGCTTTCACGCTCAAGGATCAGGCCGCGCCTGTATTCGTCCATCAGGAAGCGCGACTGGAAGCGGCGCAGATTGGCCGAGACGCGAAGCGGAAATATGCGCTCAAAGACATCGGCCCTTCTGCGGACCAGTTCTGCGAGGCGTTCGGTCCAGTCCGTGGAGACGTAGGGCGCCAGGACGATGGGCATCACTTCTGACTGGATCTGTTCAGCCATCTCGCCGAACAGGCTGTCCATGTCTTCAAACAGGCGGAACACGGTGCGCTGGCCGACGGCGGCTCGCTCTGCGACCCGTGCGGCGCTGGGGTTCATGTCGCCTTCGCGGATCAGCGTGAAGAGCGCCTCGATGATCTGTGTCCGGCTGCGTTCGCTGCGCAGGCGCCGCCCGTCCGAGGGATCGTCATTGGCCTGCAGGCCCGGGAATGGGGTGATTTTCGATTCCGTCATTTGAACCCGTCATGGCGATTGATGGCGTCGCTGCCAGCCGGAAGGCTGAACACCATGCCGTCTTCCGACACGGTGATCCTGCCGTCAAACGCCTTCTTCGCATCGCGCACATAATAATCATTGAGCAGGCGCGAGGGCAGGGGCGGAATCGTGTGATAGAAGACGAGTTGCCGCGCGCCGGCTTCGCTGGCCGATCGGGCCGCATCCACGGGCGGTGCGTGATAGGTCAGGATGTCATCCAGGATCTGCGCGAGGTGATCTGCGCCCCTGGCGGCTGCAGCGTCATGCATGGCGCCGACCATTTCCGGGTCCAGGGCTTCATGGAACAGGAGATCGACACCTTCGGAGACGGCCACGAGGTTTGGATCATAGATCGTGTCGCCGCTGAACACGACTGAGCGGTCCTTGTAATCGACGCGGTAGCCGAAGGCGGGTTCGACGGGGGAGTGGCTAACGGAGAACGCGGTGATCTTCAGCCCGCCATCATCGAGGACGACCTGTCTTGAACCGGGGCCTGCAGGCAGCGTGATGGTTTCCCCCGCGCCGCCCCGGCCGGCGGGATTGGCAATTGTGGCGCCGTGATGCGCGGTCCGGAATGTACCGTCGATCCGGTAGGCGGCGTTGAAGCCATCGACAACTTCATCGACCCCGCGCGGTCCGGAGACGGGGAGTGGCGCGGTGCGCTGGCCATTGACCCAGGCCTGCATCAATAGCTCGCCCAGCCCGTCCATATGGTCTGAGTGCAAATGCGTCAGGTATACCCGTTCCGTACGTCCGAGCGGGAAGCGCATACGCGAGAGGTTGCGCGTTCCGCCGGAGCCGGCATCGAAGACGAATGCGCGATCGCCTGCGATCAGGCCGAGGCATGGGCCTGCGCGCATCGGGTCTGGCAGGGGCGTACCGGCGCCGCACATGAAAACATGCAGCCCGTCAGGCAGCTCTGCGCTTGCGTCGCGTCCGACATTGGCCTCGACGGCGTTCCGAAACGCTGCTTCGGCGATCTGGATCCTGAAGACCTGAAAACCGATCAGGGCGACAAGGATCAGACTGGCAATACCAATCAGACTGCGCACGAGCCATTTCATGATGCATCTCCTTTTGCGCCCGCGAGCATTGCGATGAAGGGCGAGTCCTTTCCGCCTTCAGGCGTGACGGTCTCAATATTCAGCTGGCCTTTCAGCCCGGCCGCGCGGTGCACGGCAATCTGGCGCCATTCATTCGAAAGGGACATTCGCACCATGGCGGCGCGGTCGGGATACATGGCGATGGCGACTTCGTCCCAGAGTTCCTCCACCTGTCCGAGCGCAAGGAAAGTCACGTCGCCTGCGAAGAGGCCCTGACCGCCAAATCGGGGCAAAAGCTCCGTCACGGCGCGGCCATATATCATGTAGGCGTCCCGCCCCGAGAGGTCTGTCTCGCGTCCGTCTTCATATTCTGCCTTGTCCTTGAATTTCAGCAGGTTGACCATGAAGATCGGACCGTCAGGGCCTTTCTCCAGCAGGGCCTGCATTCGCGACGGATCCGCCGGGAAAACTTCATTGATAACCTGCATCGTGTTTCCTCTTTTCCCTTTGGTCAGCTCTGTGGCTGCTTCAGTTCATCCTCGATCAGCCAGAGCCTGTCCTGGCCCCAGGTCGAGACGTGTCCGACGCGGAAACTGGGCACGCCCCAGATTCCGAGATCCATCATCTCTGTGCGATTGGCTTCAGCTTCCTGGCGCCAGTCATCATTGCCAACGAGATCTCGGGCAAACTGCCAGTCAAGTCCGGCGGCCTCGACGATCTGGTTCATCCCCTTGTCAGAGCCTGCATCCACGCCGCGCGACCAGACATGCGTGAGGAAGGCCTCACAATATTCAATCCCGCGCCCCTGTTCACGGGCCCACGGCAGGAGGGAATAGCCGCGCTCGACGGGCCGTCCGACGGGATCAGCGATGCGTCCGAACGGCACACCAAGACGGCGCGCCTCGCGCGCGGTATCGAGCGTTATATAGCTGCTCTTCATGCGGGGCACGGGCAGGCCGCGCATGACCATTGGCAGGACGAAACGAAGCTTCAGGTCGGCGCCATACGCTTGCGCCAGGGCCTTTGCGCGGGCAGCGGCAATATAGGTGTAAGGGCTGCGGAAGGAGAGATAGTAATGGAGTTCCCGTCCTGTCTGAGGAGCGGTGCCGGATGGCACGGCAGGCGGCGCAAAGATGGGCGCGTCAGCGGCTAGTGGCTTGCGGACGCCGAGTTCTGTCAGGCGGGCTTCCAGATAGTGAAGCCGGTCGATACCCCAGTACCATTCGCCGCCATAGTAGAATGTGGCGCCGAGATAGTGACCCAGTGTGTCGCGGCGCGCGTCACCGGCAGCCGTAAGGCTTGTTGGGCCAGTATCAATGGATGGAGCCGGACGGCCTGACCAGTATGCCTCGCCAATCCGGGGTGCCCTTGCCGCAAATGCTCCATCAGCGATGGCTGCAGCAAGCGCTGCTTCAGCAAGATGGCATTGTTCCGCAGCGGGCTGCGCGCCGGGATCCTTGAATGACAGGCCCGCCTTCCGCGCGAGCCTTTCCGCGTCGCGGCGGGAATAGGATTCCAGGCGTTCGCGCTCGGGCGCGGCCCAGTCTGGTGGCGGCCCGACCAGATGGACCTTGATGACAATGTCGAAGCGCTCAGCGACATCGGCAATCACCTGCGCGGCCAGGTGGGAATAGGGATCGTCTGTCTGATGGAAATATTCGACCAGATGTGGGGCGCCAGCGGCAATACGATTGCGCTCGGCTTTTGCGCGCCGGGCCAGCAGCCTCGATTCGCCGGTCAGGTGTTCCGCGATACGGGAAACAAGCGCAGGCTTGAGTGACACGTTTTTCCAACGCCTTTCCGGATCGATCCAAAGCAACTAATGACATACTTTATGCCATAACATTTTCATGCGGGCAACGCCTATCGGATCATGGCTGCCGGTTCGCTCTTGCCGCATGGACATAAACAGGCGCGTATGATCAAAGGCGGCAAGGTTAAATCCGGTGCGTCCGGCAGATGAGAAGCGTGACATGACCAGAGGTTTGGTGACCATATTCGGGGGCTCGGGCTTTATCGGGCGCTATGCGGCGCGCACGCTCGTGGAAAAGGGCTATCGGGTCCGCGTGGCCTGCCGGCATGTGAATACAGCAGCAGACGTGCGCCTGGCGGGCGCGCCAGGCTGGGTGGACATTGTCCAGGCGAATATCCGCAACCGGGAATCGATCGAGCGCGCGCTGGATGGCGCTGTCGCGGTCGTGAACCTTGTCGGCATCCTGTTCGAGAGCGGCAAGCAGAGTTTCGAATCGGCACAGCGCGACGGCGCGGCGCTGCTCGCCGAAGTTGCGGCAGAAAAGGGCATCAGGACGTTCGTTCAGGTGTCAGCGATTGGCGCGGACACCGAGTCCAGGTCCGGTTATGGGCGCACCAAGGCCGAGGCCGAGCTTGCGGTGCGCAAAGCCGTCCCGACCGCGACGATCCTGCGGCCATCGGTCGTGTTCGGGCCCGAAGACGGTTTCTTCAACAAATTCGCCCAGATGACACGCTTCGCGCCGGCCTTGCCTGCGATTGGCGGCGGCAGGACCCGCTTCCAGCCCATCTATGCAGGCGATGTCGCCGATGCGATTGCACTGGCCGTTGATCTCCAAGCAGCGGCCGGCAAGACGTTTGAGCTGGGCGGACCGCGGACTTACACGTTCAACGAGATCTACGATTTCATCCTGAAGCAGGTGGGCCGTCGCCGGTTCAAGATTTCGCTGCCTTTCTTCATCGCGCGCCCCTTGGGCTATCTGACCGGGGCTGTGTGGCGTTACATTCCACCTTTCTCCTGGGGCATGCTCGGCGAGCCGCCCATCACGGGTGATCAGGTCGAGATGCTGAAGTCTGACAATGTCGTGGCCGAAGGCGCCCTGACGGCCAGCGATCTGGGTCTGACCCGACTGGAGTCGATCGAGTCGATTGCGCCGACCTATCTCTGGCGGTTCCGTCCGTATGGCGAGTTCAGCAAGCCGGTCGACGCCTGAGAGGACGAGACGCCAACTGCTACAACCTGAATGAGACCCGAATGGAAATGCCCGCAAATTGCCCGATATGCGCCGCGATGCGCGCCTGATTGGTGGCGGAAATAAGGGTCTCGCAGGCGTTCGGGGACGCACGGCGCGGGACGGGCAGCACGCGGCAGGAGGCTCACACCCCTTGCGACGCGTGTTGCTTTGTTTGGTCTTCAAGATACGTCAAGCCCACGTGCCTAGAAGAGGCCCAGCGCCGGTGTCGTCAGGATCAGCGCGATGCCGAGGGCAAACCGGTAGATCACAAATGGCAGGAAGCTCATCCGTCGAAGGATGGCCATGAGGGCCGCGATGGAAGCGAGGCCGGTGATGAACGCGACGCCCGCGACAATCATACCGTCCTGCAGGGTGACCAGGCCGCCTTCGGGGGCGTCCATCAGCCCCAACGCGCCATAAAGGCCCGCGGCGGCGAGGATCGGCGCGCCGATCAGCATTGAGAATCGAGCAGCCTCTGCGCGCTCATAGCCGAGGGCCCGCGCGGCCGTCATTGTGATGCCGGAACGACTTGTGCCGGGGATGATGGCGGCAATGGCCTGCGTTGCACCGATGAGGATGGCATGCCAGACCGTCATGTCCGCCTCGGTGCGATTGCGGGCCCCGCGCGCATCGGCCCACCAGAGAAGCGCGCCGAAGAAAATGGTGGCACCGGCGACCGTATAGGCGCTGCGAAGTGCGTCCTGCGCTTCGGCGGGAAGAACTGTCTCATACAGGGCGGCCACGACGAGCGCGAAGGGTGTCGCCACCAGGATGCAAAGGGCGAGGCGTGCGCCAGATGACAGCGGCCTGCGAGTGACCGGCGCAGCGGCGAGCTCGAAGCCGCCGACGACGGCACTGGCGACATCCTTACGGAAATAGACCAGCATCGCCGCGAGCGTGCCGAGATTTGACACGGCGTTGATCAAGAGCTCATCGCGGCCTTCGAGCCCGAAATAGCCGGATGCCAGCAGGACATGGGCCGATGACGAAATCGGCAGCCATTCGGTGAACCCCTGAAGGGTCGCGATGATAATCAGCTGGAGAAGGGACATGGCGGCCTCATAGCGCGGAACGGCTGTTTTAGGCCGCGCAGTGCATATCGGCTAGTCCCGTTTGCCGCCCAGCGGCACGCCGCAGAAGAATATCAACATGATACACATCATCGTTAATGGTCAAGCCAGAATGCGTGAGTGCATGCGATTGCAGTTATTGAAATATCATATTGATACATTACTGGCTGTTTCACACTTGTCGGCAGCGTCACGGTGGGTGTAGATGGCGGAACGAATGAGTGGAGGTCAGTATGGCCGAAAAGATGCTGAAATTTATCAAGGTTGAACGGCAGATGCCGGCGAAGCGCGCGGCTGACGCGCGGGCGACCGACTTTGAGGAAATCTATTCCGAGTTCAGCCGCAAGGCAGCAGGCGAACAGGCGGCACGCTGTTCCCAGTGTGGCGTCCCGTTCTGCCAGCAGGGCTGTCCCCTCTCGAACAATATTCCCGACTGGCTGAAACTGTCGGCTGAAGGGCGCCTTGAGGAGGCCTGGGAGGTCTCGTCGGCAACCAACAACATGCCGGAAATCTGCGGCCGCATCTGCCCGCAGGATCGTCTGTGCGAAGGCATCTGCACGATTGAGCAGTCGGGCCATGGCACGGTCACGATCGGGTCAGTCGAGAAATTCATTACGGACACGGCCTGGGAAAAAGGCTGGATAAAGCCCATCGTCCCGCCACGTGAGCGCGCGCAGTCCGCTGGCATCATCGGCGCTGGTCCGGGCGGCCTCGCGGCGGCTGAGCAGCTGCGCCGCAAGGGCTACCAGGTCACTGTATATGACGCCTATGATCGCGGGGGCGGCCTGCTGGTTTACGGAATTCCCGGCTTCAAGCTCGAGAAGCCGGTTGTCGCCCGCCGGATCAAGCACCTGGAAGACAGCGGCATTACGTTCAGGTTCAACACGCGCGTCGGTCAGGACGTCACCCTGCAGGAATTGCGCAAGACGCATGACACGCTGCTGATTGCCACAGGCGTCTATCAGGCCAAGGATCTGAAATGCCCCGGCGTTGGCGCCAGCGGCGTTTATGCTGCGCTTGACTACCTGACGGCCTCAAACCGCAAGAGCTTCGGCGACGCCGTCGAAGAATTTGACGACGGCACACTGAACGCTGACGGCAAGCGCGTCGTCGTGATCGGCGGCGGCGACACGGCGATGGACTGTGTGCGCACGGCGATCCGTCAGGGCGCAAAATCCGTGACATGTCTCTATCGCCGGGACCGGGCGAACATGCCCGGCAGCCAGCGCGAAGTGGCCAATGCCGAGGAAGAGGGCGTCGTATTCGAATGGCTGGCGTCGCCTGAAGCCATCCTCGACACCAAGGCTGGCAAGGTGAAAGCCGTTCGGGCGTCGAAAATGAAGCTTGGCGAGCCCGATGCGTCCGGCCGCCAGAGCCCGGTCAAGACCGGCGAGACGATGGACGTGAAAGCGGACATGGTGATCAAGGCACTGGGCTTTGATCCGGAAGACCTGCCGGTTCTGTTCGGCGAGCCAGCGCTCACCGTGAATCGCTGGGGCGCCGTGCGCGTGGATTATGCGACCATGGAGACGAGCCTTCCAGGCGTCTTTGCGGCGGGTGATATTGTGCGCGGTGCCTCGCTCGTGGTGTGGGCGATCAAGGATGGCCGCGACGCAGCCGAGGCGATGCACAGGGCAATGAAGGCGGCTGAGAAAGCCGCGAAAGTGGCGGCGGAGTAAGACCATGTCAGACTATGTGAAACAGTACGAAGCCAACCGCCAGAAGCTGATCGACGGGCATGCCTATGATCCGGCCGATGAGCACGATGCCTGCGGTGTGGGCCTTGTCGCCGCGCTGGATGGCAAGCCGCGCCGCGAGATTGTCGAGATGGGCATCATGGCGCTGAAGAATGTCTGGCACCGGGGCGCTGTGGACGCCGATGGCAAGACAGGTGATGGCGCAGGTATTCGCGTGGCGGTGCCGCAGGACTTCTTCCGCGAGCATGTCACACGCACAGGCCATACACCGACTGACGATCCGATTTGCGTGGGGCAAATCTTCCTGCCACGCACGGATTTTGGCGCGCAGGAATCGGCCCGCACGATTGTCGAAACCGAAGTCCTGCATTTCGGCTTCTATATCTATGGCTGGCGCCAGCCGCCCGTGGACGTGTCGGTGATCGGCCAGAAAGCCAAGGACACACGCCCGGCCATTGAACAGATCATGTTCCGCGATGCGCAGGGCCGCACACCTGAAGACCTTGAGCGCGCCCTCTATATCTGCCGCCGGCGGATCGAACGCCGGGCCCGCGAAATGGCGATCCCGGGTTTCTATGTCTGCTCGCTCAGCCATGCCTCGCTGATCTACAAGGGCATGTTCCTGGCGCAGGACATCGACAATTTCTACCTCGACCTGCGCGACGACAGGTTCATTTCGAACTTTGCGATCTATCACCAGCGCTATTCAACCAACACGTTCCCGCAATGGTCTCTTGCCCAGCCCTTCCGCATGATCGCGCACAATGGTGAAATCAATACGCTGCGCGGCAACAAGAACTGGATGAAGAGCCACGAGATCCGCATGGTGTCTGAAGCTTTCGGCGAGCATGTGGATGACGTGAAGCCGGTGATCCCGGACGGATCGTCGGATTCGGGGGCGCTGGACTCCGTGTTCGAGCTTCTTTGCAAGTCGGGCCGTCCGGCACCGATGGCCAAAGCCATGTTGATTCCCGAAGCCTGGTCAAAGCGGGATTCCGTCATGCCAACGGCGCACCGCGCACTCTATGATTACTGCAACTCCGTGATGGAGCCGTGGGACGGCCCGGCTGGGATCGCCGCCTATGACGGCCGCTGGGCAATCGCGGGCCTTGATCGAAATGGCCTGCGCCCGCTGCGCTATGCGCTGACGACGGACGGCATTCTCGCGGTGGGGTCGGAGGCCGGCATGTGCCCGCTCGGCGATCATGAAGTTGCCAAGCGGGGCTCGATCCCCGCAGGCGGCATGATTGCGGCCGACCTGAAAACGGGAAAATTCTATGAACATCGCGAACTGATCGATTTCCTCGCCGAGCAGAACCCTTATGAGGAATGGCTGTCCAGTGTCACGGAACTCGAGCCGGAAATCGGCCCGGGGCCGGAGCCGCAATTGTTCGGCAAGGAAGAGCTGCTGCGCCGCCAGACGGCGGCAGGCTATTCGCTTGAGACGCTGGAACTGATTCTGTCGCCAATGGCCGAGGCGGCCAAGGAGGCCATCGGGTCAATGGGCGATGATACGGCGCCAGCAGTGCTGTCCTATTCCTACAGGCCGATGAGCCATTTCTTCCGGCAGAACTTCAGCCAGGTGACAAACCCGCCGGTCGATCCCCTTCGTGAAGCGCGTGTGATGAGCCTGAAGACCCGGTTCAAGAACCTCGGCAACGTCCTCGATACTGACAAGTCGCAACAGGAAGTCTTCGTTCTGGAAAGTCCGGTGCTTAGTACCGGCATGTATGAACGCCTGATCACGCGCCTGGGTGTCGGCATGGCCGAAATCGACTGCACGTTCGACGAGTCGGATGCGACTGGCGATGGCGGCGCGCTGAAGGCCGCACTTGGCCGCATTCGCCGTGAGGCCGAAGAGGCGGTGCGGGAAGGGCGCGAACACATCGTGCTGACCGACCAGTATCAGTCAGCTAGCAAGATCGCGATCCCGATGATCCTGGCAACCGGCGCCGTGCATTCGCATCTGGTGGCCCAGGGACTGCGAACCTTCTGTTCGATCACGGTGCGCTCGGCCGAATGTCTTGATACGCATTATTTTGCGGTCCTTGTCGGCGTTGGTGCAACCTGCGTGAATGCGTATCTCGCACAGGACGTCATCGTCGATCGCCATGCGCGCGGTCTGTTCGACAACCTGTCGCTGAACGAGTGCGTGAAGAACTACAAGGACGCGATTGAAGCCGGTCTCCTGAAGATCATTTCCAAGATGGGGATTTCGGTGATCTCGTCCTATCGCGGCGGTTACAATTTCGAGGCGCTGGGACTTTCCCGTGCGCTTGTGGCGGACTATTTCCCCGGCATGAACAGCCGCATCTCTGGTCTCGGGCTGGCGGGTCTGGAAGAGAACGCGCTGGTCCGTCACGAGGCGGCGTTTGACGAGGATGTGGTGTCGCTGCCCGTGGGCGGTTTCTATCGCCTGCGTGCGAATGAGGAACCGCACGCGCTGGATGGCAACCTGATCCACACCCTGCAGGCGGCGTGCAATCGCGGGGACTATTCGATCTATCGCAAATATGTCGAAGCCGTTCATGCACGTGATCCGCTGCAGCTGCGTGACCTGCTGGACTTCAAAGCCGCCGGAGAGGCCGTGCCGCTGTCGCAAGTCCAGTCGATCAACGAGATCCGGAAGCGGTTCGTGACGCCGGGCATGTCGCTGGGTGCACTCAGCCCTGAGGCCCATGGCACGCTGAACATCGCCATGAACCGGATCGGCGCGAAGTCGGTGTCCGGCGAGGGCGGCGAGGACCGGGCACGCTATCGGCCCCTGCCGAATGGCGACAACATGAACTCGGCCGTGAAACAGATTGCGTCCGGCCGGTTCGGTGTGACGGCGGAATACTTGAACCAGTGCCGCGAGATCGAGATCAAGATTGCCCAGGGCGCAAAGCCCGGTGAGGGCGGCCAGCTGCCCGGCTTCAAGGTGACGGAATTCATTGCCAAGCTTCGCCATGCGACGCCGGGCGTGATGCTGATCTCGCCCCCGCCGCACCATGATATCTATTCGATCGAAGACCTGGCCCAGCTGATCTATGACCTGAAACAGATCAATCCGGATTGCCGCGTCTGCGTGAAACTGGTTGCCCAGTCCGGCGTCGGCACGGTGGCCGCCGGTGTGGCCAAGGCCAAGGCGGACATTATCCTGATCGCTGGCGGCGTTGGCGGGACGGGCGCGAGCCCGCAAACCTCGATCAAGTATGCCGGACTGCCGTGGGAGCTTGGCCTCGCTGAAGCGCACCAGATCCTGTCGCTGAACAATCTGCGCGACAAGGTAACCCTGCGGACAGATGGCGGTCTCAGGACCGGCCGGGACATTGTCATCGCGGCGATGCTGGGGGCCGAGGAATACGGCATCGGCACGGCCAGCCTGATTGCCATGGGCTGCATAATGGTGCGCCAGTGCCATTCGAACACATGCCCGGTGGGTGTGTGTGTGCAGGATGAGGCGCTGCGGGCGCATTTCACCGGCACACCGGAAAAAGTGGTCAACCTGATGAGCTTCATCGCGGAAGACGTGCGCGAAGTACTCGCCTCCCTGGGCCTCACGTCGCTCGACGAGGCGATCGGGCGCACGGACCTGCTCGTGCAGGTCAGCCGGGGCGCGTCGCATCTGGATGACCTCGACCTCAATCCCTTGCTGGTTCAGGTCGATACCGATCATCCGGTCGTCTACCAGCCGACCCGGCGCGAGGAAGTGCCGGATTCGCTCGATGTGCAGATCCTGCGCGATGCCGAGCCATTCTTCGAGCGCGGCGAGAAGATGCAGCTGGAATACAATGTCCAGAACACGATGCGGGCAATCGGAGCACGGTCAAGTTCGGCGATCACCCGCAAATTCGGCATGAGCGCGCTGCCGGAAGGCCGCCTGCACATCCGGCTTGAGGGCTCGGCCGGCCAGTCGCTCGGTGCCTTCAGCGTTCAGGGATTACTGCTGGAAGTGATTGGCGACGCCAATGACTATGTCGGAAAGGGCCTGTCGGGCGCGACCATTGTCGTGGCCCCGAAACCGCGCGAGCGCCGGTCGGCCTCGGGTGATGCCATTGTCGGCAATACCTGCCTTTATGGTGCGACGGCGGGCAAGCTGTTCGCATCGGGTACTGCTGGCGTACGGTTTGCCGTGCGCAATTCCGGCGCCAAGACGGTTGTGGAAGGCTGCGGCGCGAATGGCTGCGAATACATGACCGGTGGCCGGGCCGTGATCCTCGGTCCTGTGGGCGACAATTTCGGGGCAGGCATGACGGGCGGCGTTGCCTTCATTCACGACACGAACAACCGGTTCGAGCGTGTGGCGAACCCTGATTCGATCGACTGGTACCCGCTGGCCGACATGCCGACGGAGCATATTGAACAGTGCCGGGCGTTGGTCCAGGAACACGCTGATCGTACCGGGTCTATCCGGGCAAATGAGCTGCTCGCGGACTGGGAAATGGCCGTCAGCCAGTTTCTGATGGTTGTACCGAAGGAAATCGCTCACCTTCTCCTGCCAAAGGACAAGCCCAAGGCGAAGAAGAAGGTCAGCGAGAAAGCATAAGGCCTGCCGGCACGGCCTCGTCAGCGGATCAGTTCTCGACGAGGCCTCCGGTTTCGCCTCAGGTTTTCTTGCGGCGGATGCGCGGCCAGATGATCTTCAGCCAGAGCCACAGGAACACGCCGAGCAGGATCAGCCATGGCAGGCCGACGGCGAAAGCGGTGATCACGGCAGCGAGCGCGCTCGACAGGTTGTAGAAGAATCCACCGAAGGCATCGCCCAGCGGGCTGAGCGCGCCGGATGAGACTGGGTTGCGCTTGGTCTCGTAGCTGACCGAAAGCTGGCTCATGTTCACCCGCTGCATCAGCGCCTTCATCGAGGATTTCAGCGAATCGATCTCGCCATTGACGCGGGCCAGCTCGCGCTCGGTTTCCAGCAATTCCCCAAGATCGCCGGGGCGGTTTTCCAGAAGATTTTCAATCCGTTTCTGCAGTGCTTCCTGTGCGTGCAGGCGTGCATCCGTATCGATGATCGTGACCGTGAGGTCTTCAGCCGTTGTCTGGCGTGACGTGACTTCCCCCTTGACCTGTTCAGCCTCCGCATCAACACCGCTCAGGAAGAATTCGATCCAGTCCGGTGTCGCACGGATGTTCAGCGAGCCGGACGATTCATCCTCCGACCAGGCGTTCAAGTAGGAATTGGTGACGATGCATTTGGCCGGGCCAGCCGCACTGCAGGCGGCAATGTGGCCCTGCATGACCGGTTCGATGGCTGCGACCGGCAGGCGCAGGCCGAGGGAATGGGAATACGCAATGTATTGCTGGACGGCTGTGTCGGCCGGGGCCTCACCGCCGACGGCTTGTTTCATCGGCGCGCCGTCATATGCCTGTTCGCTCATCACCGGCGCTGGAGGCGGCGCGGCCATGGACTCGGCCATCTCGGCGCGGTCGTAACCGCTCGGCCCGCCGCAGGCGGCCAGCGCCAGGGCGGCCGATGCCGCCAGCAGGAATGTGCGTATCTTCATGATCATGGTCCCTCCACAGATGACACAGAGCCATCATGAAACCTGAATAAAGGCAAGATCGCGCTCGAAATGTGCTGGTCCTGGCGCAGATGCGGCATCAGGGTGCGATACGCAGGCATGCATATTGTGCTAGCTGAGAGCCTCAGTCAGGCAAGTTCACATACCATGAAACCCAAGATCCTCACCACGCTGCAGGAATATTCCTGGTCGCTTTTCCTGGCTGATGTCATGGCAGGGATCACGGTGGCCATGGTTGCCTTGCCGCTGAGCCTGGCGATTGCCATTGCGTCCGGCGCAGACCCGGCGACGGGAATCGTGACAGCGATTGTCGGGGGTTTATTCGTCTCCCTGCTGGGAGGCAGCCGGGTTCAGATCGGCGGGCCGACGGGCGCATTCATCGTTGTCGTGTTCGGCGTGATTGCACAGCATGGCTATGATGGCCTGGTTCTGGCGACATTTATGGCGGGGCTCATCCTCCTGGTGGCGGCCCTGTTGCGGGTCGGCAACCTGATCAGCCTTGTTCCCGAAGCCGTGGTCAACGGGTTCACGATCGGCATTGCGGTGATCATTGCGACGAGCCAGCTCAAAGACCTGTTTGGCCTTTCGGTCGAGGCACTGCCCGCCGATTTCCTGGAGAAACTGCCAGCCTTGTGGGAGGCGCGCGCGACGGCGAGCTATCCGGCGCTGGCGATTGGCCTCGTCACGGCTGCCCTGATCGTCCTGCTCCGCCGGCTGGCACCGCGCGCGCCCGGGCTGATCGTGGCGGTGGGCCTGACCTCGGCCGCTGCGATGGTGATGGCCTTGCCGGTGGAGTCCATCGGGTCGCGTTTCGGTGCTTTGCCAAGCCATTTGCCGATGCCTTCCATCCCCGTGATTTCGCTGGACCGCGTGCTGGAATTGCTGCCGTCTGCTCTCGTCATTGCCTTCCTGGCGGGTGTTGAATCGCTCTTGTCTGCGATGGTGGCTGACAAGATGACTGGCGGCCATCACCGCCCGAATGCCGAAGTTCTTGCGCAGGGCTTTGCGAATGTCGCCTCGTCCCTGTTCGGAGGACTCCCTGCCACGGGCGCCATCGCGCGCACGGCCACCAATGTCCGCGCCGGGGGAAAGACGCCGATTGCAGGCATTGTGCACGCGCTGGTCATCCTGCTGGCCATGCTGGTGGCGGCGCCGCTGGCCGGTTACCTCGTCATGCCGGCGTTGGCGGGCCTGCTGATCCTGACGGCCTGGAACATGAGCGAGCCGCACAAATGGAAAGCCTATTTCGCGGCGCCGATGGCTGACCGGCTGCTCCTCCTGCTGACGCTTGTGCTGACAGTGGTGGCGGATCTGACCGTTGCAATCGGGGTTGGGGTCTCGGTCGGACTGGCGCTGCGCCTGCGCCGCCGGAACGTGCCACCAGCGGAATGGGAAACGCCGGAGCGTTAGGGGCTTGAGGTCAGGGCCGGTAACCGTGGCGGTATTCGCCGGGTTCCATGATGCGGGCGGCATGGTGGATGAAGTCGGCGAGCAGGGGCCGTGTGTCGCGGGGGTCTATGATTTCCTCGGCAAGGAAGCTTTCGGCGGTACGGAAGGGCGAGCGGATGGCTTCGAACTTCCTGTAGAGTGCAGCTTTCAGCTCTTCGGGATTTTCCGCTTCCGACAATTCCTTGCGGAAGGCCGCCTCGATGCCGCCGGCCATGGGCAGGCTGCCCCAGTCGCCGCTAGGCCAGCAATAGCGCCACTTGGTCTTTGACTGGTTCATCATGGCCGAACCGGCAAGGCCATAAGCCTTGCGGATGACCACGGAACAGACGGGCACGCTGGCCTGATAGATCGCGGTCATGGCGCGCACGCCGGCGCGGGTGACGCCGGCGGTTTCCGCCTTCACGCCGACGGCGAAACCGGGGCAATCCACGAAGTGAATGACCGGCAGGTGGAACATGGAGCAGAGGTCCATGTGGCGGGTGACCTTGTCGCAGACATCGGCGGTCCAGGCGCCGTCGAGGAAGAAGGGGTCGCCTGCGAGCAGGCCGACCGGGTGGCCATCGATGCGGGCAAGGCCGCAGACCATGCCGCGGCCCCAGTCATGGCCGATCTCGAAGAAGCTGTGCCGGTCGACCGTTGCCTCGATGATCTTGCGCGGCTTGTAGGGTGTCTTGCCATCGGTCGGCACGATGGAGAGGAGGAAGTCTTCCTTGCGCTTCGGGTCGTCGCGGGGGGCTGTGCGCTCGGGCAGGTCGTGGACCGAGGGCGGCAGGTAGGAGAGGAAGCGGCGGGCGGCCTCGAAGGCATCGGCTTCTGTATCGACCACATTGTCGACCGTGCCGTTCTGGCCCTGGATCTTCCAGCCGCCGAGTTCTTCCTTGGTGACATTCTCGCCGAGGGCAATGGCGACAGGCGGACCGGCGACGAAGACCTGGGAGAGTTCCTTCACCATGACCGAGAAATGGCTGGCAGCGACGCGGCCTGCGCCCATACCGGCACAGGGGCCGAGAGCGAGCGAGACGAAGGGCACCTGCGTCATGCCATGGACGATCTCGTTCCAGCCCGGGGTTTCGGGAATGTAGGTGCGCGGGTCCTTTTCCAATGATTTGACCGAACCGCCTCCGCCCGTGCCGTCGATCATCTGAACCAGCGGCATCCGGTATTCGGTGGCCATGCGGATCGACTGGACCATCTTCTGCCAGATTGCGGCGTCAGACGCGCCGCCGCGCACTGTGAAATCATCGGCAAGGATGACAGCCGGATTGCCATTGAGCGTGGCGCGGCCCGTGACGGAGGTGGAGGGCGTGAAGGCCTCCAGTTCGTCATCCGGGCCATAGGTGGCTTTGCCGGCGATCTTGCCGATCTCGTGGAAACTACCGGGATCGACAAGGAAGGCGACGCGATCGCGCACTGTCAGCTTGCCGCGCCCGCGCTGGCGCTCGACCGGCTCGTCGCCGCCCATCCTTTCCGACAGGCGCTCACGCCGGCGGAGTTCTTCAATCGATTTTTCCCAACTCATGCCTCCATCATTCGGCGCTGGCGCCCCCTTTGGTCAAGCCTTTCCGGAGCCCGCGCCGGGCGTTCCGCAAGGGCAGCCGGGCTCTCGCTTGACAAACATACCAACTGGTCGGTATGTTAAGACTCAAGGAGACAGACTGCATGGCCACACGGCAAGCCCCCGCGAAAGACAAGCTGATTGACGCCGCTGTGAAAGTGGTGCGGGAGAAGGGCTTCAATGCGACCTCGGTGGACGATCTCTGCCGGGAGGCGGGCGTCACCAAGGGCGCCTTCTTCCATCACTTCCCGACCAAGACGGATCTCGGCATTGCTGCAGCCGAGGCCTGGAAGGTTCACGCGAATGCCCTGTTCGGCAACGCGCCCTATATGGCGCATGAGGATCCGCTGGAGCGTTTCCTTGGCTACCTCACATTCCGGCGTGACATGCTGGACGGGCCGATAGCCGAATTCACCTGCCTTGTCGGCACGATGGTGCAGGAGTCCTACGGCACGCTGCCCGAATTGCGAGAGGCCTGCCACGATTCGATCTGGGGCCACGCGCTGACACTGGTTGACGATATCGAGGCGGCTCGCGCACGCCATGGCGTGACGGGAAACTGGACATCGGAAAGTCTCGCCCTGCACACGCAGGCCGTGCTGCAGGGCGCATTCATCCTCGCCAAGGCCGACAATGGTGCGTGCGCCGCCCGCCACAGCGCAGACCATCTCATACGCTATGTGCGGATGCTGTTCAATTTGCCCCCTCAAGCCATGGAGTAAAGAATGTCTGATCCAGTTGTCCCTGAAACCCCGCATCAGCATGACCTCGTCCTTGAGCGGACCATTGCTGCCCCGGCAGACGTGCTCTACCGCTGCTATACCGAGCCGGAGCTTGTCTGCCAGTGGTTCTGTCCTCATCCGTGGAAAGTGACAGAGGCGAGCCTGGACCTGCGTCCCGGTGGGACGAGTTATCATCGTATGGAAGGCCCGGATGGCGAGGTAAACCATGTGCGCGGGCAATATGTGGAAATTGTGCCGGGCAAGCGGATTGTCGGCACGGATGCGTTTATCGGCAACTGGGTGCCTTCCGAAAAGCCGTTCATGACCTCGATCATCACGTTCAGGGACATGGGGGACGGGACAACGCTCTATCGCGCTGTCGCCCGGCACTGGAATGCCGAAGACAAGACACTGCACGAGGAGATGGGCTTTGATGAAGGCTGGGGCAAGGCGGCCGACCAGCTGGAAGAGCTCGCGCAGAACCTCCTCGCAAACGCCTGAATCAATCCGACCAGTCTGCCAGGACGGAGACACAAAATGGCAATTCCGGATCCAGCTGACAATTTCAACGCCGCCACGATGAGCAGCGCGCGGCTCACGCTGTATTTCTCGCGCAACCTGAACCCGCGCGTGGCTGTCGCGGCGGCCCGGTTCCTCGATGCACCGGTGGACTATGTTCCCGCGAGTCCCAGGCATCCGGCGCACGAAGCTGCCTTTCGCGCGATCAACCCGAACGGGCTCGTGCCGGTGCTGGTTGAAGACGGACGGTCGCTTTGGGAAGCGGACGCCATCGCCCTTCGCCTGTCGCGCCTTACCGGATCATGGTTCTGGCCGGGGGACGGACGCGAAGCCGAGATCCAGATGTGGGTGAGCTGGAGCAACCTTCATCTCACCCGCCCGGGCAGCAGCTTCTACTTCCATCGGCTGGTCCGGCCGCAATTCTCGAACGAAGAACCGGATGCGGACTTCATGGCGGACGAAATGAGCCAGTTCCGGCAGGGGGCCGCCGTTCTGGATGGATACCTTGCCGGGCGCGAATGGCTGGTCGATGACACGCTGACCTATGCCGATTTCCGCGCCGCGACGCTGTTCCCGTTTGCAGCGGCAGCCGGGCTTCCGGTGGCCGATTACCCGAACATCGTTCGCTGGCACGATCAGCTGAACCAGCTGGATGCATGGCGCGACCCGTTTTGCGGCCTTTCCGAGCACCCTGATCAGATCAAACCCCTGCAAGGAGCCCCGGCATGATCACTCCACCAAAGATCACCCCCTTCCTCTGGTATGGCGGTGACGCGGAACAGGCGGCGGAATTCTATGTCTCGCTGATTCCGGACTCGCGGATCGTCGATGTGCAGCGCCAGGGCGATGCCGCGTTTGTCGTCTCGTTCGAACTCGCTGGCGTGAGTTTCACGGCCATGAATGGCGGACCGGGCCGTCCGCATACGGAGGCCTTCTCGATCGCTGTGACGTGCGAGGACCAGGCAGAGGTTGACCGGCTCTGGGCGGCGTTCACCGATGGCGGCAAGGAAGTCCAGTGCGGATGGCTTGTCGACCGGTTCGGCCTCAGCTGGCAGATCGTGCCGAAGCGGTTCTTCCAGCTCATGGGCGCCGGCACGCCGGAACAGTCGCACCGGGTGATGCAGGCGATGCTTAAAATGGTGAAATTCGACGTGGCGGCGCTGGAGGCCGCGTTTGCGGGTTAATCTGGAAGGAGATTGAAATGACATATGTGGATGGGTTCCTGCTGGCCGTGCCGACTGCACGGAAGGATCGCTACCTGGAGATCGCGCGGGATGCGGCGGTGGTGTTCAGGAAGCATGGCGCCTTGAGCGTGGTGGAAACCTGGGGCGATGACGTGCCCGACGGCAAGGTGACGTCCTTCCCGATGGCGGTGAAACTGAAGCCCGATGAGACGGTGGTGTTCTCCTGGATCACCTGGCCCTCGAAAGTGACACGCGACATGGGCATGCAGGCGGCAATGGAAGAGATGGGACAGCCGGACGACGTGCCCTTCGATGGTCAGCGCATGATCTTCGGCGGTTTCGAGACCATTCTCGAGGCCTGACGAGGCATCGCAAATCGGACGGGGGCCGGGCTGAACAATTCTGCCCGGCTTCAATCTTTACTTGCGTTCCCCGGGGTCACTCTGCTTTATCCCCTTCAAGACCCATTCCAAGGAGGACCCGTTATGGATCTCGCAGAACTCACAACCAAGGCTTCATCCGCTGTCCAGCCGGGCGGCGATTTCACCAAAAAAGTAAAGTTTGACTTCGGTAGCGTCGGCAAGCTTTTCATTGATGGCGCCGCAGGCAAAGTTGACAATTCGGACGGTGACGCTGACGCCACGATCAAGGTTGACTGGGATGACTTCCAGAAGATTTCCGGCGGCCAGATGGATCCGACCATGGCCTTCATGCAGGGCAAGCTGAAGGTTGAAGGCGACATGTCGGTTGCCATGCAGCTGCAGAGCCTGATGAAGAAGTTCTCGTAAGACCGCGACGGCTTTCCAATCCAGAAGGGGCCGCCCCGGGGAAACCTGAGGGCGGCTTTTTTCAGATGACAGACAAAACGGCCCCTTCCCCAGCCAGCCAGCGCGATGACTTTGTGGTCGTGCCAGGCAATCCTGCGCCGGATGGGGCCGGGATCGTCTGGTTCAAGGGGAGCCATGGCCGCGCCCTGCGGGCGTGTATCGCACCGGCGCTAACCGATGCGAATCCACGTGGCACTGTGATCGTTTGCCCTGGACGCACTGAGTTCATCGAGAAGTATTTCGAGGTCGGCCGCGAATTGCAGGCAATGGGCTTTGCCGTCGTCATCATCGACTGGCCGGGCCAGGGGCGCTCGGAGCGTTTGCTCGACGACACGAAAAAGGGTCATATCGACCGGTTCGAAACATTCATGGGCGCGCTGGCGAACGGGCTGGAAAAATTCGATGATCGCTTACCGCGTCCCTATGTGTCACTGGCCCACTCCATGGGCGGCGCGATCGCGCTGGCGGCCATTGCGCAGGGACTGGTGAAGGTGGAAGCCGCCGCTTTCAGTGCGCCAATGTGGGGGCTGAAATCGAAATTCTTCGGCATGAACTATCTTGTCTGGGCGATGCGGGTAACGGGCCGGTCGGGCGATTATGCGCAACAGCCGGGGCCGCCGGAAACGTTCGCGAGCAATATTGTGACGCATGACCAGCGCCGCTGGCAGATTCAGCGCGACCTTTGCGATGCCGCGCCGGAACTGGAGCTTGGCCCCGTCACCTGGGGCTGGCTGGGCGCATCGCTGAACATTGTGGCGACTTTCGGCAAGGCGAAAGCCCTGAACAAGGTTGGCATCCCCGTCTTCGTCGCATCAGCGGGCGAGGAAAAACTTGTCGACAATGCATCGCACGCGGCGGTTTGCGCGCGGCTGCCCGACTGCGAGCATGTCACGGTCGACGGTGCGATGCATGAAATCCTGATGGAAACCGATGAGCGCAGGGCCGCGTTCTGGGACGGCTTTGAGCGACTGTTGAAGCGCGCCGGAATCTGACCGTCTGGTGAGGCCGCCGCGAACAGGCTATGGTCGTGATCGAACCCAGAGGTGAGAATGCGATGGCAGACAAGACGCTTGTGGAATTCGTGAAGGAAAGCCTCGAGCGGGGACAATCGCGCGAGGCAATCATCGAGGCGCTGGCCAAGGCGGGCTGGCGCCGCGCCGAGGTGGATTCGGCGCTGCACACCTATTCCGACGTCACCTTTCCCGTGGCGGTGCCGCGGCCGCAGCCCTATCTCTCCGCGCGCGAAGCCTTTTTCTACCTTCTCTTCTTCATACTGCTCGGGATCGTCTCCTTCAGCCTCGGATCACTCCTGTTCGCGCTGATCGAATACGGGTTTCCTGACCGCTCCTCTGTCAATGACTATCGCGTGATCCGTCTGGAGTCGCAGGTGCGCAGCGGCATCTCCGGCCTCCTGGTCGCGACGCCGGTCTTCCTCTGGCTCGGCTACATCCTGCGCGGTGCCCGGCAGCGGAACCCGCAATTGCAACGCTCGCGGATCCGCAAATGGCTAACCTATGTCAGCCTTGTCATCGCCGGGTGCACGCTGGTTGGGGACGGCATTTCGCTCGTCTACAATTTCCTCGGCGGGGACCTGACGACGCGGTTCGTGCTGAAGTCGCTCGTGGTAGCCGTCATTGCCGGCGCAATCTTCACCTATTTCATCAGCGATGCTGAGAAGGGAGACACGGGTGATGTGGACCCCGCGTGAAGCCGGAGACTGGCTTGCCGTTGCGCTGGTCACGGTCGTCGTCGCGAGCATCGCGGCAGGGCTCGTCATCATTGGCGGACCGGCAAAGGCGCGTCAGGAACAGCAGGACAGCATGCGCCTGCAGGCGCTGGCTGAGACCGCGATGGCGCTCAATTGCTACAATCGCGGTGTTGGCACACTGCCGGACGACATGTCGCCTGTGCGCGCAGCCATTGAGGATGCGGGATCGGACGCTCGCCTCGCGCCGGGTTGCCGCAATGTGAACTGGCGCGATGATCCGGTTTCGGGTGAGGCGTTCGAGATTATTACAGTCGATGACCGGCACGCCGAGATCTGCGCCGTCTTCGCACGGCCGGGGCGCGGCGACACGGGCATTCCCTATTACGGTTTGGGCGTTGACCATATCAATTCGTCAGCGCCGCGCCCTGAGCCGGGCCGGTTCTGCTATACGGTCGATATTGCTGCGTCACCCGGGTGATCTGCTTGACTTCCCTAGCGTCGCCACCCGACCTCTGGAGAAAACAAGGAGGATACCCCTATGAAAGTGGCAGCAGTCAAGAAGCCCGGCGGACCCGGAAACCTGATCATTGAAGACCGGGCCGACCCGAAACCCGGCCGCGGCGAAATCCTCGTTCGCGTTAAGGCGAGCAGCCTTAACTACCATGACTTCGTGGTGGTAATGGGGGGCATACCGACCCCCGACGGACGTATCCCAATGTCGGACGGGGCCTGCGAGGTGGTTTCGGTGGGCGAGGGAGCAAACCGGTTCAAGCCGGGCGACAAGGTGCTGAGCCTGTTCTTCCCGAACTGGCATTCAGGCGGTCCGCAAATGTCCGGCTTTGCCAGCGTGCCTGGCGACGGGGCCGACGGATTTGCGGCAGAGCTCGTTGCCGCACCGGAAACGGCCTTCACGCGCATGCCTGAGGGCTACTCATTTGAAGAAGCAGCAACGCTGCCCTGCGCTGCCCTGACGGCGTGGCGCGCACTGATGGTGGAAGCCAGGATCAAGCCGGGTGACTGGGTGCTGACCCAGGGCACAGGCGGCGTTTCGATCTTTGCGCTGCAATTCGCGAAAGCCGCCGGCGCCCGTGTCATTGCGACCTCGTCGTCGGATGAAAAGCTCAAGCGCCTGAAGGATCTCGGTGCGGATCACCTGATCAATTACAAGGATACGCCGGAATGGGGCAAGAAAGCCAAGCAACTGACCGGCGGACGCGGCGTTGACGAAGTTGTCGAGATTGGCGGTCCGGGTACGCTTGCCCAGTCGATTGCAGCCTCCCGGATGGGCGGGCACATCTCGCTGATCGGCGTCCTGACCGGCGTCTCGGGTGAAGTGCCGACAGCGGCCCTGTTCTCGATGAACATTACCTTGTCAGGCATCACGGTCGGGTCTGCCGCGCATCAGGAAGACATGATCGCCGCGATTGAAGCGAACGGTATAAGGCCCGTCCTCGACCAGACCTTCCCGCTCGACAGGATTGCCGATGCGTTCGCGCATCAGGCGTCGCAAAAGCACTTTGGCAAGATCATCGTTTCGATCTGAGTGCGGTCAGTGACGGAAATGGCGCATGCCGGTGAAGACCATGGCAAGGCCGGCATCATCTGCGGCGGCGATCACCTCGTCGTCGCGGATTGATCCGCCGGGCTGGATCACCGCTGTCGCCCCGGCCGACGCAGCCTGCAGCAGGCCGTCCGGGAACGGGAAGAAGGCATCTGACGCGGCAACGCAGCCCTTGGTCTTCGGCACAACCCAGCCGGCCAGCTCGGCGGCATCCTCGGCCTTGCGCGCAGCGATGCGTGCGGAGTCGATCCGGCTCATCTGGCCAGCGCCGATGCCGACCGTCGCACCGTCCCGGGCGTAGACGATGGTGTTCGACTTGACGTGTTTGGCGACGCGCCAGGCGAACAGGAGATCGTCGAACTGTTCCTCTGTCGGCGTTCTGCGGGTGACCACTTTCAGGTCGGCGCGCGTGATGCGGCCGAAGTCACGGTCCTGCATCAGGAAGCCACCGGCAACCGTCTTGACGAATTGGCCTGCAGCGGCAGGATCGGGCAGGCCCTCGGTAATCAGGAGGCGGAGATTTTTCTTCTTGGCGAAGATGGCCTCGGCGTCTGCATCCGCGCCGGGGGCAATCACGACTTCGGTGAAGACCTGGCTGATTTCGTCGGCCGTGGCGCCATCGAGGGGGCGGTTCAGGGCGACGATGCCGCCAAAGGCCGACGTTGAGTCGCATGCGAGGGCCGCGCGATAAGCGTCGATGATCGTCTTGCCCTGTGCCACGCCACAGGGATTGGCATGCTTGATGATGGCGACGGCCGGCGTATCGGCGCCAAGCTCGCCGATCAGTTCATAAGCCGCATCCGTGTCATTGATATTATTGTAGGAGAGCGCCTTGCCCTGGAGTTGACGGGCCGTGGCGACGCCGGGGCGTTTCTCGCCGGTGACGTAGAAGGCTGCCTTCTGGTGCGGGTTTTCGCCATAGCGCAACGCTTCCTGAAGCTGGCCGCCCATGGCCGCCCAGTCTGGCGCCGTGTCACCCAGCTGGCGCGCATACCAGCTGGAAATGGCGGCGTCATAGGCAGCGGTGCGGGCATAGGTCTTGGCCGCGAGCTTACGGCACAGCGCAACAGGCACAGACCCTTGGGACGCTTCCATTTGAGCGATCACCGCATCGACATCCCCGCCATCCGTGCAGACCGCAACGAAGCTGCCATTCTTGGCTGCGGCGCGCAGCATGGCCGGGCCGCCAATGTCGATATTCTCGATACAGGTCCCGAAATCGGCACCAGCCGCAACGGTCGCTTCGAACGGGTATAGGTTCACGTAGATCAGGTCGATGGCGCCGATCCCGTGGGTTTCCGCGTCCTTCACATGGGAGGGATTGTCACGCAGGTAGAGCAGGCCGCCATGAACGGCGGGGTGAAGCGTCTTGACGCGGCCGTCCATCATTTCCGGGAAACCCGTCAGCTCGGCGACATCCCGGACGGCAAGGCCTGCCTCTTTCAGCAATTTCGACGTTCCGCCGGTGGAAACGAGTTCCACACCCATTGCGGCAAGCTTGCGGGCCTGGTCGACAAGGCCCGTCTTGTCGGAGACAGACAGGAGGGCACGGCGGATGCGAACGGGCGCTCCGCGGGTGGCGGCGTCGGTCATGGGGGCGTCCTCTGGCGGCTGACTGAACAAGCGCGCGGGGTAGCACGAAAGGCCGCAGCGTCAAGCGCTGTGGCGGCGGCCCCTGAAAGCACAATTTGCGCCATATTCGGGAACGAGTACGCCAAGCAATCTCAAGGTTTCCGATCTTTCCCGGCGGCTGGCCGCTTCCAGGAGCGCTACAAGCTGCTTGTCGAACAGTTCGCCATGGCCGTTCGGAGACGCGACGCGGTTGACGCCTTCGACACGTGTCGGGCTGACTTGCTCGTGTTCGTAGGTGAGTGCTTCGTGCATTTTCTCGCCGTCACGCAAGCCTGTTGTCACGATCTGGATGTCTTCGCCGGGGACGAGGCCCTTGAGACGGATCATGGTCTCGGCGAGTTGCAGGATGCGGATCGGCTCGCCCATATCGAGGACGAACAGGTCCGCCGCGCCTTCCATCGCCTGCAGGGCTGATGCCTGAAGCACAAGGGAAGAGGCCTCTTCCACTGTCATGAAGTAACGCGTGACGCCGGGATGAGTCAGTGTCACCGGCCCGCCAGCGGCGATCTGTCGCTCGAACAGCGGAACCACAGAGCCGGATGATCCGAGGACATTGCCGAAACGGACCATCGAGGCGGACATCCGGGAATCGGCGGCAATCCGGCTGACGGCGATCTCTGCAAGACGCTTGGTCGCGCCCATCACATTGTCCGGATCGACGGCCTTGTCGGTCGAGATGAATACAAACCGGCGCGCCCCGACGGCAACGGCTGCGCGTGCCGAATTCACGGCGCCGCCGACGTTGGTGAGCACCGCTTCGCACAGATTGTGCTCCATCAGAGGAACATGCTTGAGGGCGGCGGCATGGATCACGAGATCGGGCTGTGCGCGCTGGAAGACGTCAGTGAGGCGCGCCATGTCACGGACATCACCCAGACGCGATGCGACCTGAACGGTTGGAGCCATTGCGCCCAAATTCATATCAATGGCGTAAAGGTTCAGTTCCGATGCATCGAGAATGGTCAGGCTGTACGGAGAGAGTGCTGCAACTTGCCGGCTGAGTTCTGCACCGATCGTGCCGCCTCCGCCCGTGACAAGCACATTCGCATTCCGGATGATGTTCCGTACGGGCTCGATGTCCAGCTGGCGTTCCGGACGGGCCAGCAGGTCAGCTGGGCGCACGGGCTCAAGGATTTGCGCCGCCTCATCACTCCCCAGCGCCATGATTTCCGCGCCGTGGGTCGAGGCAATGTCGAGGACCTGAAGCATGCCTTCGCGTGAACGCGCGGTACCCGTCACAGCCAGCCATGGCGTCTGGCCATAGCGAACGCGCAGAACGTCAATAACATTGCCGAGGTCCTCAAGGCATCCCATGATGGGAACGCCGCGTATGGCGCGGCCGGGATCCGCGCCACGCATCTCGACGACGCCGAGGACGCGGACCTTGCTGCCCTGAGGCGACATCTGCAGGCGCCGCAACACCGTCACGCAATTTTCCACATCACCGACAAGCAGGACGGGCTGTCCGGAACGGGATACCGGATTGAATATCTGAAGCGGCATCTGCGTAGAACGAGACAGGGCAATCATGCGGCCTGCGAACAGAAGGATTGTCCAGAGCAGGGTCGCGACAAGGAATGTGGCCCAGGGCGCAACCAGCCGGCCATTGAGCAGCAACATGACAGGCAGGTAGAACAGGCCTGACAGGCCAACGGCCTGCACGATCATCACCGCATCCGGCCAGCCCATATGGCGCCAGACCTGCTTCTGGACGCCGCGGATTGTGAAGCCGAGAATGACGGCCAGCACAAAGAAAAATGTGCTGAGCACGCCCGAGCCGATCGCGTAAGGGCCCGTGATGGCGTCCGATGACCAGATGAGAATTGATGATGCAATCATGGCAGTCGCCGCCATGGCTGCGTCAAAACTCAGCGTCAGGAGCATGGAACGACGTGCAGAGCGTTGCGGATTCATGCGGCCGCCTCCTTCAGGAATGCCCAACGGATGCAGTTTGGAGGTTCATTGCCGTCACTATTCGGGTCTGCATAGCCCGCCATGACAATCTGTTCAGGCTGCTCCACGCTGCCGCGTGCGAGATACACAGTGCGTTCGAGCCTTGTGCCTTCATGGCTGGTCTTGAAGCGCCACACAGCGCCATTATCGCAGATCAGGCGGATGGCATCGCGAGACATCATCGCCGTGACGGTCGGGTGGAGATGGAAGCGAATTTCGAAATTGATGAACTTGGTATCGTCTGAGGATGGCTGGGAAATCGGCCGCACCAGCGAATCCTCCCCCGTGAGCCGAGAGCCGTCGCCCGCCATGAACAGTCGCCGACGATGCAGCAAACCACATGCCGCCTTGTAGCCGCCGTGCTGCGCATCAAGCCAGATTTCGTCAGCTTCCTCGAGCCGTTTGGCTGAAATGCCTTCCGGGCCAATCGCTGCGAGCAGCCTGGATTCGTCATTCGTCACGAAGCTCGACGAATCCCGCCCGGCCAGAACCAGGGTTGAATGCGCGCCGGTTCGCCGGACGGCGGCCTGCCAGTCAACATTGACCTCGGCGCTGTAACCGCAGGATGTCACCAGTCGGGCCGGGCCATCCGACAATTCAAAGCCGAGTGCGCCGGCGTGCGCAAAATCACCGAAAGGCCGTGGCGGGGCCTCACCGCAATCGAGAACCAGCCGCACGGGGCCTTTCTGGAGTTTCTGGAAGCCCGATTTGGGCGCGAACGTGAAACGGCGCGGCGGTGCATCGAGGCGGTCAAGCGCGGCGCTCACGGCTTCCGGCCGGCCTTCATCCCCATCATTGAAGGGGTTGAGCGCGCCGTCTTCTGTCTGGAAAAAGGCCAGCATGGCCCCCATTCTCGGAATCCATTTTCCGAAATAGTCCGGCACATTGTGACCGGCTTGCTGCAACACGTCGCGCAGCGTGAGCAGGTTCAGGAGCGCAGACAAGAGACGCGACGGGCTGCGGCTGACATGGCCGCCATCGGGAAGGATTTGTGCCGTACATTCCCCGTCGAGGCGCGCCAGGGCGTCATCCAGATGATGGGCCCCGTCGAGGCAGACGGAACGGGCGACCATGACACATGAGCCGATCCAGCGCGTCTTCGGATCGGTGGTGTGGTCGAGCGATTCAGACAAAAACCGCAATTGGCGGATCAGGCATTCCATCCGCGCAGCGGGGCTGTCGCCGGAGAAGATGTGCTCGGAGCAGCGCATCCAGTTCCAGATGCGACTGGCTGTCGGTTCGGCGCGCCAGGCAAAGCCATTGAATGCACCAAATGTCTCAATCCAGGAATCAATATAGACGTTGGCCCGTTTGATGCCGGCAGCCCCCTGAGAGACGAGATCGGGCAGCCAGTCGAACCGGTGAAGCCTGTCGGCAAAGTGGCGTGATGGCATCGGGACTGACCAGGGGGGCTGCGCAGGCTCAAGTGTCAGCCGCTCCATGCCGATGCGCCATACATCACGCATCAGGGCTTCACCGCGCCATGTGTCGGGCGGGACAAGGTCTGGCAGATGGCAGGAGAAGGCTTCGGGCGCGGTACCGGTCAGTTTCAGGCGCTGCAGCGCACCGATTCGGGCATCTTCGCCTGCAATGCCCCGAAATCGGCGCCATAGCGCAGCATCATCAGCGCTTGAGCGCGTGCGGTCAGTCCGGAATTCGCTGTCTCCACCACCCACGGCACGGACCATTCTGCAACCTACTATACGTGAACGCTCGGCCTGAGCGCCCGGATATTGTGACCATAGGCGGAAGGGCCACCCTTGAAAACGGCAGAGCCGGCAACAATCGCAGTCACGCCGGCGGCGATGGCGCGCGGCGCAGTTTCGGGATTCAGGCCGCCATCGATCTCGAGGATGATATCGCGGCCGGTCTGGTCAATCATGCGCCGGAGCGTTTCGACCTTGCGCAACTGGCTCTCAATGAAACTCTGACCCCCAAAGCCGGGGTTTACCGACATGACAAGCACAAGATCGGTATTATCGAGCAAGGGTTCGACGCGTGATGCAGGCGTGCCGGGATTGAGCGCCACGCCGGGCCGCATGCCGGCTGCCCGAATCGCCTGCAACGTGCGGTGGATGTGCGGGCCGGCTTCGGGGTGGACCGTCAGGATGTCCGCCCCTGCCTTTGCAAAGGCCGAAATGAACGGATCGACGGGGGCGATCATCAGGTGAACATCGAAGGGTTTCTTCGTGTGGGGCCGCAGTTTTTCGATAATTGGCGGGCCAAATGTGAGATTTGGCACGAAATGGCCATCCATCACGTCGATATGGATCATGTCGGCGCCGGCAGCGTCGATGGCGCGGATTTCGTCGCCGAGGCTCGCAAAGTCCGCTGACAGGATCGAGGGAGAAATGAGAACCTGAGTCATGAACACTCCCTAAAAGGGAACAGCCGGCCGCACAAGGCAGCCGGCTGTTTGATGATCACTATTTAAGTCTTTGTCCGGAAACAGGTCTCCGGAAATCAGTATCCGCCGCGTGGCACCAGTTTCCAGCCGTCGGCACCGGCAATGATATCGACCTGCGTGCCGGGCGTGATGTAGATGTCCGCGCCCTGGATGATTTCCTTCACTTCGCCATTGCTGAAGCGCACGATGTAGGCATAGCCCTGCTTGGTGCCGAGGCCCTTGCCTGCAGCATTGCCGGCCACGCCGCCCATCACGGCACCCCCAATGGCGCCTGCAGTCTGGGCCTTGTCGCCGCCGCCGAGTTCCGAACCTGCGAGGCCGCCCAGAACAGCGCCGGTGGCCGTGCCGATCAGCGACCGGTCAGGCTTGATGGTTACAGCGCGTACGGACGTGACGGTGCCTTGATAGACACTCGAGGCCTGGCCAACCGATTGGGTGCTTGTCGTGCCAACGCCGGGACTGTTCGCGCAGCCCGCCAGGGCAAGCGTGAGAGCGGCAAGCGCACCGGCCATGACCTTGCCAGGAACCGAGCGGGAGGAAATAACTGAAAACATATCGTGCTCCTTGCACATTGAATAAGGGCTTATCTGCGCGATTTCAGCTGAATGACAGATGAACCTGTACCGATACTTCTGGGAAACTTGTTGGCTTTTCGATGGCAAAACGCCTGTCGCATGGGACATGCCGTGCCTTCACGCCCGCCAGGACGAATGACGATCAACCGCAGGATTCCCCGTCCTGCTTCCCTGCAGTCCTGACTCAGGGCTTTTTGAGCCGCGAAATGAAAAATGTGTCGTTGTCATCCTTTTCGCCGGGAAGCGTCAGCAGGTCGCCTTTGTCCGTAATGGCATGATCGAAGCCCGGCACATCCTGCGGAAGAACGGGCACGCGCCGGGCAATATTGCGGGCGATTGCCGCATCGATAATGTCCACGCCTTCGGCGGGCAGGGGCGTGCAGACGCAGTAGACGAGCATTCCGCCCGGCTGAAGCATGTCGAGCGCCGATTCGAGCAATCGGGCCTGCGCAGCGGGAAAGCGGGCGACATCGGCGTCGCGTTTGATCCATGCCCCTTCCGGGTGCCGGCGAAGCGTGCCGAGTGCGGAGCAGGGTGCGTCCAGAAGGATTTTGGCAACAGGCGCTTGCGGGCGCCATTCATCCGCATTGGCAACAACAACGGTTGCGGAGAGGCCGGTGCGGCCAAGATTCTCCTGCAACAGGCGCAAGCGCGCGGCTGAGCGGTCAACGGCAGTGACGTGCGCGCCGGAGCCGGCCAGCTGGAGCGTCTTGCCTCCAGGCGCGGCGCAGAGGTCAATGAGCGTCTCGCCTGCTTGCGGATTGAGCAGGCGCGCCGGGATCATTGCAGCGACATCCTGGACCCACCAGTCACCGGCGGCGAAGCCATCCATGTCTTCAATGGACCCGCCTGGCGCCCGCACGGCGCCGCCCGGCACAATCTCTCCGCCGGTTTCGGCAGCGACGCTTGCGGCATCGGATTTCGGCGTGAGGTAGAGCACGGGCTCGGTGAGCTGGGCCCTGGCCAGCGCATCGGCCGCCTCGGTGCCCAGTGCGTCTGTGAAGGCAGCCTGCAGCCATTCGGGCCAGATTGCCTGGATCGGCATGGCAGAAAAGTCGGGGCGTTCTCGATCGGCCCGGCGCAGCACGGCATTGAGGAAGGCGCCGCCTGAGCGAGCTTCCGGCCATGCCTTGGCGGCCTCGACGGTTTCGCCGACGGCAGCGTGGGGCGGCGTATCCATCAGCCACAGCTGTGTGACGCCGGTGCGGAGCAAGGCGCGTATGGGTGCGGTGACGGCGGGGAGGGGGCGTGACAGGAGGGGGCTGAGGGCGAGATCGACATGCCCCAGATGGCGCAGCGCCGTGCTTGCAATGGCGCGGGCGAATCCGCGATCGGGCCCTTCGAGCGTATTGAACACCTGGCTTGTATCCATCGCATCGTCGAGCGTGCGGCGGCTGTCGATGGTCAGGGTCAGCAGGTCGGCTGCTGCGCGGCGAACTGCGGATCCGCTCATGCGATCAACCCCACGGTCCTGCAGCGCGTCTGGCCAGGCCCGATTCATCAAGGGATGTATTCATCTGCTCGCCTGCCATTCGGCGCAGGGCGGCGACCCGGTTCGTGGTGGACGGGTGGGTCGAGAACAGGTTGTCGGCGCCCTGGCCATTCAGGGGGTTGGAAATATACATATGCGCCATGGCCGGATTTCGCTCTGCCTGGACATTGACGGATGCGCGTGCGCCACGCTCGATTTTTTCGAGGGCTGAGGCGAGCCAGAGCGGGTTGCCGCAGATTTCAGCACCCCTTGCATCGGCTTCGTACTCGCGCGAGCGGCTGATCGCCATCTGGACAAGACCTGCGGCAATGGGCGCGATGATCATGATGGCGAGCGAACCGATAAGGCCGGCGCGTTCACGACCAAAGAAGAGGGCGAAATTGGCGAGCATGCCGATGGCACCGGCAATGGTGGCTGTTATCGTCATGGTCAGCGTGTCGCGATTCTGCACGTGGGCCAGTTCGTGAGCCATGACACCAGCGACTTCCTCACGGGTCAGCATGCCGAGCAGGCCGGTCGTGGCTGCCACAGCAGCATTTTGAGGGTTGCGGCCGGTGGCAAAGGCATTGGGCTGGGGCGTTTCGATAATATAGATTTTGGGAGCAGGAAGACCTGCGCGTTCGGCCAGCGAGGCGACGTCATTGGCGAACGTGCGCAGCATGGGCGTTGTGGTTTCCGGCGTAAGCTCGCGCGCGCCCTGCATCTTGAGGACGATCTTGTCGGCATTCCAGTAGGAAAACGCGTTCATCGCGGCTGCGACGGTAAACGCGATGGCCATGCCGGGAATGCCGCCGATCAGGTAACCAATGGCCATGAAGAGGCCGGTCAGCATGGCAAGCAGTATGAAGGTTTTCGCGGTCCCCATTGGGTCTATACTCCACTATCACGGCAGCGCGGCCTTTGGTCGGACAAAACTGCTAGGTATATGGTGAGCGTTAACGAATTGAGGAGTCTGATGTCACATGGATAAGGATTCACCCACCCCTGATGGCAGTGCCGAAGAGGCGGAGCGGCGCAAGGCATTGAGCCCCGAAGCACGCCGCGCGCTGGAAGAGGCCGATGCCCGTCGCGCCGCTGAAGGTGCCGATGCCGCGCGCCTGCCGGAGGACGAACGCGGCGGCCCACGCACCATCGAACCGACCCGCTATGGCGACTGGGAACGCAAGGGGATCGCCTACGATTTCTGACCCTTGTGAGGCTGGACCACGCCAGCATCGATCAGGCTTTTTGCGCCGTCAATGATGGCGTCCCGGGCGGTGTGCGGCTGCCAGCCGAGAATGCGCCTCGCTTTCTCGCTGGAGAGCTGTCGTTCGCGCCCGAGTTCGGGAATGACCTGCTTGAGCGTCGGGTTGAACATGGCGACCAGTTTCAGCATGACATCCGGCATCGTGCCTTTCGGGATTTTCTTCGAATAGGCCGGATAGGCTTCGCGCAGCACATCGGCCACCTCGCTGAACCACATGAATGGCTGCGAGACGAGGAAGCGTTCGCCAGCCGCTTCCGGAACGGTCATGGCCGCAACATGGGCGGCTGCGACATCGCGCACATCGACAATGCCGAAGCCGACGCGCGGAACCGCGGGCACTGTTCCCGACAGGGGGATGGTCAGCAATTCAAGGGATGCGGAGAGGTCACCGCTCATCACCGGGCCGAGGACGGCCGCGGGATTGATGACGGCAAGCTCAAGGCCCTTGCCCTCGCCGTTCACATAGTCCCACGCCGCGCGCTCGGCGATTGTCTTGGACCGGGTATAGGCGGTGTTGTCCTTGAGGTTGTCCGGGTTGGACCAGTGTTCCTCGGTCAGTAAGGCCGGGCGATTGTCCCCCCAGCCATAGGCGATGGCCGCCACGGAGGATGTCATCACGACCCGTTTCACGCCTGCCGCTTTCGCCGCCTTGAGGACGCGCAGTGCGCCGTCGCGCGCAGGGCGGATCAGATCATCCGGGTCTTTTGGCACACCACTGGGGAAAGGCGAGGCGACGTGCTGAACATAGTCCATCCCGGCGACAGCTTCGGCCCACCCTTCATCGCGCTCGAGATCTGCGGCGAAGAGTTCGATGGCGATGGGCCTGCCGGCATATTTGCTGAGTGTTGCGTTGAGCCTGGCGGCGCTGCTGGCTGAGCGTGCTGTGCCGCGCACGTCATGGCCTGCGTCCAGCAATTGAAGGATCACATGCCCGGCAATGAAACCGGTTGCGCCCGTTACGAGTACCCTGGCCATGGCTGTCTCCCTGATTTTTGTGAACTGTGAACGATAACGCCATGATTCACAAGGGCGGGGTGACGGCCCTGTCTCTCAAGCGATGTTCCCGGTACGTGATGTAGAACGTTGCGGAAATGATGATTGCCGTCCCGACCCAGGTCCACGGGCCGGGCAGAAGGTTGAACAACAGCCAGTCGACCATCGCTGCCATGGGCAGGCGGAGATAGTCGATAGGCGACAGGAAGGATGCGTCGCCAATGCTCATGCCGCGAATGTAGAGATACTGCCCGACAGCGCCGCACAGGCCCATGATGCCGATCAGGCCCCAGTCCTGCAGCGAAGGCGAGACCGGTGGCCATGTCCAGATGGCCAGTGGCAGCAGCAGGATGGATGAGAGAAGATTGGCCCAGATCAGGAGCGTTACCGGACGATGCAGCCGTGACAGCACCTTCACCAGCGTGATGGCGCCGGCCATGCAGAAAGCGGCGCCCAGCGCGAGCAGCGTGCCCAGGCTGACGCCTGATTGCGGCTGGGTCATCACCAGCACGCCGACAAAGCCGACCAGCGTGGCGCCCCATCGGTGCCATCCGACGGTTTCGCGCAGGACGAGGGCTGCGATGACGGTAATGAACATGGCGCGCGAGAAGCTGATGGCATTGAAGGCCGATAGCGGCAGGCCGAATGCGTCGGAAACGGCATAGAAGCTGAGGATGAAGCCGAGGGTGCCGAAAGCGCTTCGCACGAAAATCATGCCAGGCTGCTGGATGCGCAGGATGCCGAGCCCTTGCTGAAGGATGACCGGCACGGTGATCAGGAGCGCAATGGCTGCGCGCCAGAAGGCGAGGAAGCCGGGATCATAGTCGGCCGACTGGAGCTTGGAGAGGGTCAGGAAGGCCGTGAACACTGTGCCGGATGCGATCATCCACAGCGCACCTTCGAGGTTGCGCACGCTCTGCGGGCGGTTATCTTCGCGCGCTGCAGATGAATTTGGACTAGCCGACATGGACTGTTTCACCGCTTCGGAGATCGACGAAATTGACCGCCTTTGGCGGCGCTTGCCGATCGACCACATGTGGACCGGTTGGGCAACAGCCGGGGAGGCGCCTCAGCAGGTCTGGATCTTCCGGACCCGGGCCCACTGGCGCCGGTTTCCCCTGACCAAGACGGCCAGGGGATATGCGCTGGCAGATGAGCGCGGACGGCGTGTATTCCGGGCACCGACACTGGCAGACCTGTTGCAGGCTGTAGAGGCGATGCCCGGCCTGGATACGATGGTTCAGGACTGAGCGCCGGACGTCATTGCAAGGCGCATCTGTTCGGCCTGTTCCGCGTCGATACCGAGCGCATCGAGGACAGGACTGCTCGCGTCCTCGTTCCAGCTATGCGGCGGACCGACCGTCATGCCGCCATCGACAAGGAATTCACCGCCGGTAATGAAGCCGGCCGCGTCGGAGGCGAGGAAGGCCGCCATTTCAGCAATGTCATTGCCGCGGCCAACGCGGCCGATCGGCTGCATCTTGCCGCCGACCTGTGACAACATTTCGGCCATCTGGTCAGCCTGTTCGCGTGGCAGGCCGAGCGTGGCGCCAAAGATGGACGTGGCGATGAAGCCGGGCAGAATCGCGTTGACGCGGATCTGGTGCTTGGCGAGTTCGCCAGCCGCCAGCTTGGAAAAATGCGCAACGCCCTTCTTGGCGACGGAATAGGTGATCGGCGCATAACCGGCGCAAACGGCGCTGATCGACGACGTGTTGATGACCGAGCCCTTGCCCCGCGCCTTCATGTGCGGAATGGCGAACTTTGTTCCAGCAAACACCTGTTTCAACAGGAGGTTCATCGTGTGGTCATAGCCTTCGAGATCGAGGTCCTCAACGCCGGTCGGCGTGCCGCCATGGCCGGCATTGTTCCAGAGGATATCAAGGCCGCCAAAGGCGTCGACGGCCGATTGCATCAGCGCTTCCAGCTCTTCCATGTCGGTGACGTCACAATGGATGTACCTGACCGTGTCGGCGCCGAAGCGCGTTTCCAGCGCCTTGCCCTTTTCATCCTGAATGTCGCCCGCGATGACTTTAGCGCCTGCAGCGACGAAGACTTCGACCCCCGCCAGCCCGATGCCGCTGGCGGCGCCTGTTATGATTGCGACCTTGCCGCTGAGATCTGCCATGTCTGTTTCCTCCTGATTTGCCTTAACTTGCGACCGGCTTCCGCCGGGGACGTCAAGGCACGTCAGATAGAAACAGGAATTTTGTGTTCAGTCCTGCCTGCTGAGTCCGAAACGCTTCGCGAATATCCTGTCGAGCCAGCGTTTTGGCAGACGGGAGGGGATGGTGAAATTGGTCATCTTGTCGGGGACAGGTGCGTAGCGGGCCTTGGGGCTGGCGCTTTCCAGTGCGGTCTGGACCGTCTTGCCGATTTCGACGGGATCGAGCCCGGTGCGGCCGCCGTTCAGCATGACCTGCTCGAATGTCCTCAGCGGCTCGGCCCAGTCGCTTTTCGCATAGGGCTGGTCATCATTTGCCGCCTCAGCCTTGTCCCAGATGGGCGTTTTCACGGAGCCGGGACCAATGGCAATCGCGTCGATGCCATAGATCAGGAGCTCGCGGCGCAGTGTGTCGGTCATGCTCTCATTGGCATGCTTGGTGGCCGTGTAGGCGCCGAGAAAGGGCGCAGAAATCTTGCCGCCCACGCTGGTAATGTTGACGATCCGGCCAGGATTGCCAGTGCGGGACGGGTCCGATCCAAGCAGGGGCACAAAGGCCTGCGTGACGCGCAGGAGGCCGAACACGTTGACCGAGAAATGCGCTTCAAAGTCTGCCAGCGGCTGGAGCGCGAGCGGGCCCATCCGGGCGATGCCGGCATTGTTGACCAGACCGGCCAGCCGCGTTGTTCCGAGCGCGTCGGCGACCGCTTTCACTGCAGTTTCAACACTTTCCGGATCGGTGACATCAAGGATGATCGGGCGGAGGTCACCCGCGGCGCCGTCCTTGAGCCTGTCACCATCGGCCTGCTTGCGTATGCCCGCGAACACGCACCAGCCCTGCTGGCTCAGATGCTGCGCCGTAGCGGCACCGATGCCGGTGGATGCCCCCGTGATGACGACTGTCTTGCCCGGTGCGGGCCCGGTTTGCGTATTCATTGCCGTGTCTCCTTTCAGGAGCATACGTTCAGGCGTCATCCCCGGATTTGCCGCCCTTGATCACCTGAAAGCGGGGGCGAGGTGACGGGGTGGGCGCAGCAGGGGGGTGTTGAGAGGCGGGCGCCGGTGCGGCGGTGGCGACCAGGCGTGGGGCAGGGGGACGAAGAGGAGGGGAAGCAGGCGTCACGTCCGCCTCGGGCGGCGCGTCATCTTCAGCGTCGATGTTGCGCACGCGCGGTGTATAGGCCGGCCGCACTTTGGACTTGAAGCCTGACTTGCCCTTGCCGCGAGCCTTCTTGTCGATCTCTTTCAGCTTGACCTGCTGCAAGCTGGAAAGGGCCTCGCCCTCGGCGCCCTTTTCGCGATCAGCGAAGGCCGAGCCATAGGTTTCTATCCGCGCCTCGACCTCTTCGAGGAACTGGCGTTCCCAGTCGGAGAGTTCGGGACCAAGCCCCTGTTCGGCGAGCGCGGCGGCCTTGCGCAGCTTGCGCAGGGCGGCACGTTTCTTACGCTCGTCAACATCACGGGACATGATGGGAATGTTAGGGCAATCCGGCCGAAAGGCCAATCGGGTCAGGCGTCGCCGGTTGCGAGAAGGTAGAGCTCCAGCATCATTTCCTGCTCTTCGCGGTCAGCCTTGTCGACCTTGCGCAGGCGAATGACCTGGCGCAGCGCCTTGACGTCAAAACCGAATGCCTTGGCCTCGGCGTAGATTTCCTTGATCTGCTCGGCCACTTCCTTTTTTTCTTCTTCCAGACGCTCGATCTTGGCAACTGTCTGGCGGAGCTTTTCCTTGGTCGTTTCGGTCAGGTGCGTGGCGGCAGCGTCGTCCATGAAGGTGATCCTTGAATCTGTGTGTCGGTGGGCAGGCCGAGCCTCTTAGCGAGACTCACTGCCTGTGGCCAGACGCCGAATGGCGTTCGCGACATCACCGCCGTGCGCATGGTGGGGCATGTGGCCTTCATCGGGCAGAATCACCAGCTCAACCGGCACCTGCTTTTTCAGTTCGCCGACATGGAGTTTTGGACGGATCACCGTGTCCTGGCTGCCCGAAAACACGACAATCGGCACATCCAGTTCGCCATAGCGCTTTGATTGCGCCGCAAGTTCGTCTTCCAGCGTGCGTACATCCTTGGCATTGGCGCGGAAATTGGGCGGGCGGAACAGCAGGCCTATGGCGGAATTTTCGAAATAGTTTTCCGGTACGGGCGCTGGGTCGAACACGCTGCTGATACCGGCCTTGACCTGCGCCGGGCCGACGGTCGGGACGAGCTGGGTGAAGACCGGGCCGACAAGCGGCGCTGCCGCAAGGCCATTGTACCAGGCTTGTCCGCCGCCGCCCCAGTCATGTGAGACCGGCGCGCTGAGCACCAGGCCTTCGACGAGGTCCGGCCTGTCGAGCGCCAGCCGCAGGGCGACCGCGCCGCCGAAGGAATGTCCGACAATCACGGCCTTTTCGCCGGGTGCCAACTGGTCGAGTACGCCTGCCATCTGGGCGGCCTGCGCGCCGAGCGCGCTGGCGCCATCAAAGCGCTGTGAATAGCCGTGTCCGGGCCTGTCGGCCATGAGAACGCGGAAGTCGCTCTCAAGGCGCGGGGCAAGCGTCCAGCTGAATTCGCGCGCATTCGCGCTGGCGCCGTGGATCATCAGGACCGTGGGTCCGGCGCTGCCAGCCGTCAGCACGTTCACGTCATGGCCGTTCACGGTGACGATGCGGCCGGTCGATACGGGGTTGGCCTGCTGGACGCGAGATGTGTAGGCGGCGCTGGAAACGCACGCACCGGCCCCCGCGACCGAAAGGGCAAGCAAGGCGATACTGATCATCCGTTTCAAAGCCCCTGGCCCTCGGCCACCCTGGAGAGGCGTTTCTCTGCCTGTTGTGCCTGCGTCATGAAGGGATAGATTTCCAGCGCCTCGCGATAGGCCTCCAGCGCTTCGGTCTCGGCCCCCATGGTTTCCATCATGATGCCCAGCCCGGCCCATGCGCCGAAATGCCGGGGCTCCAGCCGCAGGGCCTCGTTGAGGTCGCGCAGCGCTTCCGGGAAATTTTCGTCATTCAGGAACAGGGTCGCGCGCCGGTTCCATGCCTCGGCATAATCCGGCTCGAGCATGATGGCCCGGTCGTAGAAGGCGCGCGCTGTTTCATAATCCCCGATCGTCTGGGCATCGACAGCCCGCTCCATGATCATGTCGACCGTTGGCGAACCGGACTCCATCCACGAAGCCCAGATGTCCTGCGCCGCATCATTGGCTTCGCTCTCGCTCGGCGCATTGAGCAGTTTTTCAAACATCTCGTCTGACGGACCCGCATGAGCGAATCCGGCAAAGAGAAGGGCAGCGAGGAGGAGGGCCTTGGACATGAGGTTCAATATGTACGGGATGGGCGCGGCGGCAACATCAAGTTTGCATCAGATGAGATGATGTGTGACCAGCGCAGCCTCCAGGCCGGGCGCGCCGGTGAAGTGATGCGTGCGGAAGCCGAGCGCATCGGCAGCCGCGATATTGGCCGCGCTGTCATCGATGAACAGCACCGTTGCCGGGTCCGGATTGCCGATCGTATCCAGCGTGTGGTGGTAGATCGCCGGATCCGGCTTCACCATCCCGATATCGCCCGAGACGACGACATGCCGGAAGCGCTGGAGCGTCCTGAAATGGGCGAGCATGGCGGGCCAGGGGTCGGATGGCATGTTCGACAGGGCGTAGAGTGGGACGCCGCCCGCATGCAGGCGCTCGATCAGGTCTGGCGTGCCGGGGATATAGCCGTTGAACATTTCCATCCAGCGCGTGCCCCAGACGCGAATTTCGGCTTCATATTCCGGATGTTGGGCAATCAGCGCGTCGGCATTCTCGGCAAAGCTGGCACCGGCATCATGGCGTGTATGCCAAGCCATTGTGCAGACCGTGTCCAGGAAGTGATCCCGGGTGGCCGCATCATCGAAAATCTTGTCGTAGAGGCGCGCTGGCTCCCAATCGAGCACGACGCGGCCGAGATCGAACAGGGCAATCGAAACGGTCATTTTCCCGCCTCATTGCCTGTTCATCTTCGGCTCAGGCCTGTTTCGCTTTAAAGCGCGGGTTGGTCTTGTTGATCACGTAGACGCGGCCCTTGCGGCGCACGATCTTGCAATCACGGTGACGTGCCTTGAGGGACTTGAGTGACGAGCGGACTTTCATGGGCCTGGCCTGACGATCATAAGGAATTGGAAAGCGGTGCGAGTAATGAATCCGGTTAGCAGAGTCAAGGACGCGCGCTGCCATGCAGCGACAATTCAGCGGAGAAACGCGATGATACAGACTGGCATTGCCAGAACGCAATGGGTTGCAGCAGCGGCCATGTCCGCGCTGCTGGCCTCCTGCGCAGCCGGTCCCCAGCCCGGAACGCCGCCTGTCGCGGGCAATCCGCCGGTGACGGCGCCAGCGGCAGGCGCGATCAAGTACACCTCGTCGGGCCATGCCGCGATGGATGCCTGGCGGATCGACTTTTCCAGCCGGGCGCTTGAGGCGGGCCATGACCGCGCGATTGTCGAGTCGCTCCTGTCAGGAATCGCGCCGATCCCGCTCTGGCTCGGATCCGACATGCAGGTGGCGAGCACCGGCATCAGCGACCAGGCTGAATTCTCCAAGCCGATCTGGGATTACCTGAAAGTGCCACTGGGCGAGAGTCGCATCTCCAATGGACGCGACCGCCTTGCGATCCAGCCCGCCCTGTTTGCCGATCTTGAGGCCCGCTATGGCGTCGACCGGCAGGTGCTGGTGGCCATCTGGGGCATGGAGACCAGCTATGGCGCGGTCATCGGCAATTTTGATGCCGGGAATGTCCTGGCCAATATGGCGGTCGAAGGCCGCCGGCGCACATTTGCCGAGCGCGAACTGCTCGCGGTGATCAAGATGGTCGAACGCGGCGATGCCGAACGGTCCGACCTCCTGGCAGGCTGGGCCGGCGCGATGGGCCAGACGCAGTTCATGCCGACAACCTATCTGGCCTATGCAGAGGATTTCGATGGCGACGGGCACAAGGATGTCTGGAAGAATGAAGGCGATGCGCTCGCCTCAGCCGCCAATTACCTGAAAAAATCCGGCTATGCGATGGGCCAGCCCTGGGGCTTGGAAGTGGCGGTTCCCGCAGGCTTCGATTTCAGCCTGGCGGATGGCAATGAGCGGCGGATGGATACATGGCGTGCGGCCGGACTGACGCCGATAGCAGGTGGCGCGTTCGAGACCGGTGGGGCCGACTTTTCGCAGCTCTGGCTTCCGGCGGGCGCAGAAGGGCCGAAATACCTTCTGTTCAATAATTTCACGGTGTTCAAGGCCTATAACAATGCCGATTCCTATGCCTTTGCCGTCGGCATGGCGGGCGATGCCATTGCCGGAAAGACAGGGCCGATGACGCCATGGCCGCAGCATTTGCGGCCCCTGTCGGTCGCCGATATCAAGACGTTGCAAGCGGGCCTCAATGCCCGCGGCTTCAGTGCCGGGCCGGTGGATGGCATTCCCGGCCGCCAGACCAAGCTTGCGCTACAGGGCTTCCAGAAGTCGCGCGGACTGGTGGCGGATGGCTATCCGACCAGGGAGATGCTGGCGCTGGTCATTGCGGGCAATGGCGGCGTGGGTGTCTCGTCGGTGACCGACGGGCCGAGCTGATCAGTCAGCGAACTCGCCGACGCCATCCTTCAGGCCGAAGCGTGCGAACAGGATCATGAAGACCAGCAGGCCGGCGCAGATGACGAAGGGCAGGTGGGGGTCAACATATTCATACAGGAACAGGCCGAAGAAGGGCGTGATGATGAAACCCATGCCATTGGCCGAGATGACCAGTCCGGCGACATTGCCCTGAAGCTGGGGCGATACGGCGAGCGATGCTCCGCTTGAGAAGCCCGGCCGGGCGAGACCCTGGCCGAGACCGATGCAGAACTGGGCGAGAATCAGGCTGGCATAGTCGCGTGCGAAGACGAGGATGATCGCGCCGAGGAAAAGCGGTACGCAGCCAACCATCATCAGCGTCTTGTTGCGCATGTTGAGGCGCGGGATCAGCACGAGCTGGGCCAGCAGCACGGCCAGTGCGCCAACGGTGAAGGCGGGGCCGGTAAACTGGGCTGCCTCCCGGCCGGACACGCCCATCCGGTCCATCACCGTGAAGACGAATACCTGTGTCAGGATGCCGGTCGTCAGCGACAGGCACACGGCAAACACGAGGAATGGCAGGACCGAACCGGACCGCCAGAGACCCCGCGCCCCGGTTTCGTCATCAAACTGGGTGGCGTCGGTGACCGGTTGACGCTGTTCGGGCAGGCGGAACCAGATCAGAGCCGACATCGTGAAGGCGATCACAGCGGTGACGGCCAGCGGGCTGAGCAGGCCGGCCGTGGCCACCAGAGCGGCGGCGACAGCCGGGCCGATCACGGTTCCGACGCTGAAGCCGGATGTGATGAAGGCGATCTGGGACTGGCGTTCTGCAGGGCTTGTCCTGTCAGCGACATAGGCCTGCGCCGCCGGGTTCGCACCGGAGCCAAGCAGGCCGAACATGGAGCGCGAGGCCGCGAGGCAGAGAAAAACAAGCACCGTGCCGGTAATGACGTGATTGAGGCTGAGCCAGCCGAAGACCAGCAGCAGCGTCATCGACAGGCCGTATCCGGCAAGTCCCATGGCCGCAACGGGGCGTCGCCCCCAACGATTGGACCGCTTGCCCCAGAAGGGCGAGGTGACGGACCACCAGAAGGCCGACAGGGCAAAGATCGACCCGGCCATCCAGTCCGGAAGGTTCAGTTCGCGCGTCAGGGGCGGCAACACGGCAGCGATCAGCATCGTGTTGCCTGCGCCAATGGCCATCAGCGCAAAGAACAGCAGAAAGAAAGCGCCGCGCCGGTCGGGTTGCGGTGTTTCCTGCAGGGAATCAGCTGGCTGGCTCATGCGCCGACTATTCGGCTGGCGCTGCCGAAAAGTCCAGCGGGCGGCTTAGCCACTGCCTTTGGGCATGGCAGGATAGCATTCGCCCGACCAGGGAGTGAGGCGGGAATCCATAACGGTGCGATTGGAAAAGTCGACACAGGCGCGGCCAAATTCCCGCATCGCCTGCGTGGCCTCATTCTCGGCCCATGAATGGGCGCAGGCCGCCTGGTCCGGTGCCAGGCTGGCGGGCGCAGTGCCGGGTTGATGATGGGACTCAATGAAGTCCGACACACAGGCAGTATAATCGATAATGCGCGCACGATAGGCTTCGCGGATGGCGCGGGCGGATTCCAGCTCGTCGAGCGAGGTGAAGTAGGGAGCCGACGCTTCCGGAACGTCAAGATCGCCGCAGGCCTGTCGGACGATGGCGCGCCCTTGCGCGGTCTGTTCCGGCGCGCAGACAAGGTAATCGTCACTGGCATCGGATTCCTGCGCCAGGCACGGAGCGGCGAGTGCGGCGAAAACGAGAGCTGATAGAAGGCTGCGCATGCGATTGATCGTCTCCGTTGCACCACCCCGGATGCCCAGTCGGGAAAAGCGTACGTTCAGGACTGCGCCGGATCAACCGCGCGTGACAGGGCCATATCCGCTGGCGCACATGAAAAGAAACGCAGGGTTAAGACCCTTCTGTGCAGGGTGGTCCGGTATGACCTTGAAAGGTATCGGTTTGGCGCAGCTGGTCGGCCTCGTTCTCGTTTTCGTTCTCGTTTTCGGCGGCCTCGTGCTGACCGGAGGACGCGCGGCGATGCACGCCCTGCCTTTTGAGCTGGCGCTGATTGGCGGCGCGGCCATCGGCACCGTGCTGATCGGCAATTCGCTGAGCGTTGCGCGCGAAGCCCTTGGCGGGTTTGCAACCGCGTTTCGCGGCGCAAAATGGGGCCGGGCGGATTATCAGGACTTGCTCGTCCTGCTCGGAACCTTGATGCGCAAGGCCCGCCAGGGCGGCTTCATCGCGATTGAAGCCGATATTGAAGACCCGTCCCGGTCGGCCATATTTCAGGCTTCGCCGCGCATCCTGGCCGATGATGCGACGCGCGCCATGGTGTGTGATGCGTTCCGCCTGATGGCGCTGGACCTGTCCGATCCCGCGCGGGCGGAGGCGAAGATGGACCAGTCGATTGCCGTTTACCTTGACCAGCGTATGAAGGCGGTTGCCGCGTTGCACACACTGGCCGATGCGCTGCCAGCGCTCGGAATCGTGGCGGCCGTCCTCGGCATTATCCGCACGATGGGCTCGATCAATCAGTCACCGGCCATTCTCGGCGCCATGATCGGCTCGGCGCTGCTCGGCACTTTTCTTGGCGTTTTCCTCGCCTATGGCCTCGTTGGCCCGGTTGCGGCCCGGTTTGGACAGATCGTGGAAGAAGATGCGCGCTTTCTGGACGTGATCCGGTCGGTGCTGGGGGCCTATTCTGAAGGCCTGCAGCCCGGAATTGCCATCGAGATGGGCCGGACCGCGATCCCCCTCGCCCTGCAACCGGATCCATCGACCCTGGAACGGGCGCTCAGCGCGTCGCGATTTGTTGCCAAGTCACGAACAGCGGCCTGAAATCCAACACGATTGCTTAAGCCTCGTGAAATCGGTGTCTGAGACACTGTCCCATCTCCAAGTATGAGGTGAGGGTAATGACTGATCTTGCTACGGAAACGCCCCCGGTCCGCAATTACTGGGTCTCCGGTAATCTGAAAATGGTCGCCACAGGCCTGACGGGCCTGATTGCGATTTTTGTCGCGCTGAAAGCGACGGCCTACAATGCCGGCGGCGTTGTGGGGGTTGAAGACCACATTTTCCGTCTTGTGGCGTTCGCATCGCTGACGGTGTGGGTTGCGATGACGATCGGCCTGCGCCGATCCGGCACGGCGGCTGTAACGGCGCTGGGGTTTGCGACATGTATCGAGCTGATCATCGAGCCGGCACGCGGGCAGGGCTATGGCACCCTGGCGTCGACCAATCTCGGCATCGTGTTCGCCTATTGCGGCCTGCAGCTCTACTGGTACCGTATCGTCGGTGGTGGTGCGCCGGCCAAGGCTGAAACAACAGCCTGAACAGTCACCGGGCGCGTTTTCATTGACGCAACGGGCAGGTGCGGGCGAGTGTTCGCGCCATGCCTGAACTGCGCCTTGCGACCTTCAATTGTGAAAACCTGATGATGCGCTGCGATTTTCGCAGGGCGGGCATAGCGAATGCGCGCCAGCGCCTGACGGATATCGATAATGCGCTGGTCGCTGAGCAGGTCGATTCCGTCTTCGATGTGCTATCTGAGGATGACAGGACCCTGACGGCGCAGGCGCTGGCCGCCACCGGGGCGGACGTCTGCGCGTTGCAGGAAGTCGAAAACCTGGTCACTCTGACGGCATTCGATACGCGCTATGTTGCCCGCTGGGCCGGCCGACCGTTTGGTGTGCGTGTCCTTCATGAGGGCAATGATTCCCGCGGGATTGACGTCGCTCTCCTGTCGCGATTGCCGGTGGTTTATCAGCGCAGCCATGCGCGGCGGACATTTGGCGCGCTGGGCGTGACCCCGCCAAGGGGCCGTACAGTCAATGACTACGCCTTTCGGCGCGATTGCCTGGAAGTGGACGTGGTGAAAGACGGGCGGGCGCTGACCCTGTTCGTCTGCCACTTCAAATCCATGCACGGCGGACGCAGGAAAACGCGCCATGTCCGCCTGGCAGAGGCGGCCGCCGTACGCCAGCTGGTCCGGCTGCGCTTCGAGCGGCCTGCGGAGGAAGACTGGGTCGTCCTGGGAGACTTCAACGACTACAGGGAGGTTGATGGTGTGCCCGTTGGCCATAGCGGCCTCGGGCCGTTGCTGGACGATGGATTTGCGGTGGATCTCGCCTCGTACGCGATTCCGGATGCATTTGATCGCTGGACGCACCATTATCCGGAAGATGATACTTACGGCGCCCTTGACCATATCCTGCTGTCACCGCGCCTTGCGGCGCAGAACCCGGCGCCGGACACAACGATTATCCGGGCCGGGTCGCCCTATCATGCCGCCCGCCATGCAGGCCCGAGGTTCCCCGGAATCGGCTGGATATCGCCAAAGGCGTCCGATCACTGCCCGATGGCAGCAACCATAAAGTTTGAAGGCCGGGCCTTATCGGCCTAGTCTTTCGTTCATATCTGACCTGCCCAGGCCCGGAGGCCATGCCCATTGTCGCGTTTCGATGAACTCATCACCACGGTTGAAGCCTACCAGGCGCTAGCGGCCGAAAATTACAATCGCATCCGGTCGCTCGCCGAGGAAATGCGCGCGGGCCTGTGCGACTATATCGGTGCAGCGGATGGCATGTGCGTTCATCTCGTGCCGCCGAAGGGGCCATTCGAACCCAGGCCGCATGGCGATCAGGCCTTTTCCCTGCCGCCACGTGGGTTTCGCCCGCTTGTGCCGATTTCGTTTGGCCTGGCGGTGCGGGTGTCGAAGGCAGAAGACTGGATGCGGGTGAGCATGGAGTGCCGCAAGGTGGGCGAGGTCTTCATTATCGAAATCGAGGATGGCGCCAAGTTCGAATTCCGCCTGCCTTTGAGGGACCAGGACCCGGAACCGTTCCATGCGCATGTGTTTTCACATGTGCTCAACTGGTTTCAGGAGAATATAGAGCGCTATGAGGTCGGCGATTACGGCACACGCGAAATCGGGTTTGACTTTGCCGATGACATCAACGCTCAGCCCGCGTAGTGCAGGCCGGGGACAATGGGGCTGGTGAGCTGACAGGGCACGCATGAATCATATGGACTTTGCTCTTGCGGGCGCCGGATCCAGTGAACTTATCTTCGCGTGTGCGTTGATCGGGGCGCTGGGAATCGGTGCACAATGGCTCGCCTGGCGCCTTCAGGCGCCGGCCATCGTGCTTATGGCGCTGGCCGGCCTGGCGGCTGGCCCGCTATGGGCGGTGATTTTCGGTGAACCGCTGCTCGATCCTGAAGCCGTGTTCAATGGCGGCGGCAGCGACTTGCTGAGGCCGATCGTGTCACTGGCTGTGGCCGTGATCCTGTTCGAGGGCGGGCTTGTCCTGAAGTTCGAGAATCTGCGCGATGCTGGCGCGGCTGTGCGGCGTATGGTGTTCATTGGCGGGCCGCTCGCCTGGTTGTTCGGTACACTGGCGGCGCGCTATGCCGCCGGGCTCGACTGGTCGAGTTCCATCGTGTTCGCGGGCGTCATGGTGGTGACCGGACCGACCGTGATCATGCCACTGCTGCGCCAGTCAAAGCTTGGCGGCAGGACGGGCCAGTTCCTGAAATGGGAAGGCATCGTCAACGATCCTGTTGGTGCGCTGTTTGCTGTGGCGTCCTTCGAAATCATCCGGGTGGCTGCGACAGGCGAGTCGATCCTTGGCAAGGGTGCGATGATCGTGGTGGCTGCGGGCCTCGGCGTGGCGCTGGGCATTGCGTTTGGCTGGGTCATGGTGCGGGCCTTCCGCGCGGGCTGGACGCCGGAATACCTGAAAGCACCGATCATCTTTGCCTCGATCATCCTGTGCTATGCGCTGGCCGAGCAGATCGAGAAGGAAATCGGGCTCGTTGCCGTGACCGCGTATGGCATGACGCTGGCAAATTCCCGGCTCGCCGGGCTCGCCGAATTGCGCAAGTTCAAGGAAGATATCGCTGTCCTGCTCGTGTCCGGCGTGTTCGTGATCCTGACTGCGAACCTCAAACCCGATGTAATCAGGGAAGCGCTGACCTGGCGCACACTGGCGTTCCTGGCGGCGATGCTGTTCATCGTGCGGCCCCTCTCGGTCTGGATTTCCACTTACGGCACGCTGAAGCGCAATGAAGCGCTGCTGCTGGGGTGGATTGCGCCGCGCGGGATCGTGGCGGTCGCCGTTTCGAGCCTGTTTGCCACGCTTCTGGAAGACCTTGGCCGGCGCGGAGACAGCAAGTTCTACTTCTCCGGCGCCGAGCAGATTACGCCGCTTGCCTTTGCCATGGTGTTCACCACAGTCGTGTTGCATGGCTTCACGATTGGCCCGCTCGCACGGCGCCTCGGCCTGGCGCGCAAGGAAAAGCCGGGCGTGCTGCTGGTGGGCGTGAACCCGTGGAGCACGGATCTGGCAAAAGTGCTGAGGGATGTCGGTGTCGAGCCGATTCTGGCAGACAATAACTGGCGCCGCCTGCGTCCCGCGCGAGAGGCGGGCCTGAATACGTTTTTCGGGGAAGTCCTGTCAGAAGATGCTGAAGTGCGCCTTGACCATTCAGCCTTTGACCAGGTGATCGGCCTGTCGGCGAACGAGCCCTATAATGCGCTCGTGTCCGGGCATTTTGCCCCGGAACTCGGCCGCCACAAGGTCTACCAGCTCTCGGCGCAGGACACCGAAGACGAAGACCCGCGCGCCATCGGCATGGGCACGCGCGGGCGTACGCTGATCCGGCGCGGCCGTGGCTATGACAGCCTGATCCGCGACCATTATCGTGGCTGGACCTTCGGCAAGACAAAGCTGACGGATGAATATGATCTCGCTGATTTCCGCGAGGACCGGCCAAAATCGGACCTGATCGCCGAAGTCAGGCCTGACGGGACGGTGACCTTCCTGGGCCCGAACCGCGAACCGAAGGGCGGCGAGGGTGTCACCCTGATCAGTTTCGGCCCGGCGCGGCCGACCGAGTCAGAGAAGGAACTTGCCGCCGCGCAGGCAGGTTGAGGGCTTCCGGAGCGGGCCGATTAAGGTCCATAAAATGGACTTATCTGTCTGGACCGGACTTGAGTACGAAAAAGAGATTGCAGATCTGCAGGACGGAACAGGCTGTAGCGGGAACAATTATTTTTTTGTCAGCTTAAGGACATATCGGCCGGATTCACCCGGCAAGACCCTCAGGGCGCGGATTATTCCCCAGCCGATTGAAGCCCTGCGCCATGCGTTCTCAACCAGGCGCGCTGGCGTTTCCAGTCTGGGGCACAGCGGGAGACATGCGTCCAGAATTTTGGCGAATGATTCATCTCCAGCAGGTGGGCGCACTCGTGTGCAGCAACATAGTCAAGCACTTTCGGGGGCGCCATGATCAGGCGCCACGAGAATGACAGCTGGCCATCTGCCGTGCAGGAGCCCCAGCGCGACCTTGTGTCTTTTACAGAAATTGATTTATATTCAACACTTAACGTCTCGACATGGCGATTTACAGCGCGCGTGAGATCGGCCTTTGCCTGCTTTTTCAGGTACCGGGTGACGCGCAGGGGAAGTGTCTCGGGGTCCCCCGGCGCGCTGAGCAGCAGCGGATCGCCGGGCCACATCCGGGCCAGCCGCGTATCGCCATTGGCGGTCAGCTGGCATGGCTCGCCCCGGAAGCGTATGATTTCTGCTTCTTCAAAGCGGACGATTTCCGGCAGATGCTGGAGCCGCGTCGATATCCATTCCACGCGTTCTGCAGCAAATGCTGCAGCATCCTTGATCTGGCGATTGCTCGGCGCGACGGCCACAGCCTCACGGCGGCGCTCGTCAAGACGCAGAATCAGGCGTCTGGCCTTGGAATTTACCTCAAATCGTACCACAACGCGCGAACCATTCGGCGCCTTCAGTGTCATGGTCTGGCCATTGTTGTATGCCATGTAATAAACTCTCAAGAGACGCGTCGGGGAGACCTGCTCGCAGTTATTCAATAAAGGGACCAAAGATGAAATATCTGCTGACAGGCGTTGCCGCCCTCGCTTTGCTTACGGCATGCGGTGACAAAAACAAGGACGAGAATGGTGCAGGCCAGGCTGTGACTGAACAGTCACAAGGCAAATTGCCGGGGGTCAAACTCCGCAAAGGAGATGCAGCCTCCGCCAGCGACGTTCTGAGTGCGTTTTCCCTGACCCAGTCAGGCTCGGGCCGCGTCAGTTTTGAATCAAGTGATGTGAAGGGCGCCAAGGCCGTCTTCAAGGACGTCACCCTGCTCGCCTCGGAAGACGACAGCGTTGAGGGCATGAGCCTGGACGATGATGATGGCGAGCTTCACCTGAAGGGCGCAGATCTCAAGGCCGCCACGATGGAATTCGAGGGCCTCGGCATGATCGACGGCAAACCGAACTTCTCGCGTGTTGTCCTGTCGGATGTCAGCTTCGTTCCTAAGAATCCCGAAGAGAGCCAGGGGACGAGTGAGATCAAGTCCATGGAACTGGTCAACCCGTCACCGGAAACCGCTGCCTGGATTGCCAGCCTGTTCGGCAAGGGCGAAGCGATGGACATGCCTGAGGGCAAGGCGCTCGCATTTGATCTCTGGTCGATGAAGGACATGAATTTCCAGATCGACGAGCAGGACGGCCAGAAGGGCGCGTTTCTGATTTCCTCTATCAGCGTCCTTGGCCTGAAGGACGAGAAGATGGCGCAGATGGCCCTGAAGGGGCTCACTTTCGACATGACGGACCCAATGGATGACACGGACGTCAAGGCACGTCTCGGCAATGTCGATATCCGCGGCGTCAATTTCGGCATGTTTGCTGAAATGAGCGAGGATTCCGGCAACGGATCTGCGGCGGGCCTGTTCGAAATGCTGCAGAATGACCCTGCCAATCCGGGATATGATTCCATCGAGATCAATGATCTCAATATCGACGTGTCCGGCGCGGCGTTCGACATGCCCAAACTCAATTCCAGGGTCTCCCGCGACAAAAAGGGTCGCGCAGTGAAAGTGGTGACAGATCCGTTCAAGATGACGCTGGGCACGGTCGAAGGCGAACTTGGCGAGAAGCTGGGGTCACAGCTGGCCCTTCTGGGCTACGAAAAGCTGGAACTGAGCGGCCAGGGTGAACAGAGCTATGATCCTGACAAGGACATGGTCACGATCGCCGAGGGCAAGAATTTCTGGAAGCTTGAAGACGGTTTCCGCGTCGACTTTTCCGGCAAGTATGAAGGTGCCAGCGCCTTCGCAGCTGCGCAGGCCACACCCGTGGCAGATGATGGTCCGGCCGATCCGGGTGCCCAGATGCAGGAAGCCCTGCAAAAGATGCTGATTCACAATTTCCGGATGTCGTTCGACGATAACGGTTTCGTCGATCGCGCCTTCAACGCCTACGCGGCCCAGTCCGGCCAGGATCCGCAACAGCTTCGCAGCCAGACGGCCGGCATGATGGCCATGGCGCCGATGATGGCGGCAGGTGCTGGCATCGATCCGGAACTGGCTGGTGAGGCTGCGACGGCATTGTCCAGCTTCCTGACCGATCCCAAGACACTGACGATCACGCTGGCGCCTGCAAAGCCGCTGCGGGTTGCCGAGTTTGTCGAGATGGAAGATCCGTCGGCCCTGACCAAGACCGCGCTCGGTTTCACCGCCAAGAACGAATAGGTCCGCCTCGGGCCCGATGATCGGCGCGCGTTTCCTGCTGGAGACGCGCGCTTTTCTTTGTGCGCCGGGCAGGGCATAGGCTGGTGGTCATGAAACTCGCATTCTTCGGAGATGTCGTCGGCAAGCCAGGCAGGGCTGCCGTCCTGGAATACCTGCCGGGCCTGAAAGCCCGCCTGCGGCTCGATTTCGTTATCGTGAATGCCGAGAATTCGGCGGGCGGCTTTGGCCTGACCGAAGCCATCGCGAATGAGTTCTTCGGTGCTGGCGCAGATTGCCTGACGCTGGGCGACCATGCCTGGGACCAGCGCGAGACACTGACCTTCATCCAGCGCGAACCGCGCCTGCTGCGGCCCCTGAACTATCCCCCGGCGGCCAATGCGCCGGGCAAGGGCGCACACCTCTATGCCCTGCCGGACGGGCGCCGCGTCGGCGTCGTTCAGGTGCAGGGCAATGTCTTCATGCGGCAAAGCCTGTCGGATCCGTTCTCTGCCGTGGATGCCGCGCTCGATTCCATGCCGCTCGGCACGGTCGCCGATGCCCTCATTGTCGACATGCATTGCGAGGCCACCAGCGAGAAGATGGCCATGGGCCATCATTGCGACGGGCGCGCCAGCCTTGTCGTCGGCAGCCATACCCATGTGCCAACCGCGGACACGATGATCCTGGAGAACGGAACCGCCTACCAGACCGATGCCGGCATGTGCGGCGACTATGACAGCGTCATCGGCATGCAGAAGCAGAACTCATTGAACCGTTTCATCACCCAGCTGCCCGGCGAACGCTATCAGCCCGCCCTCGGCGACGGCACTCTCTGCGGCACCTATATCGAAACGGATGACAAGACCGGCCTCGCGACCCGCATCGAACCCATCCGCATGGGTGGACGGCTAAGCGAGCAGGTGCCGGTCTAAACGGCGCGATCCGATTTCCACCAGTTCGCCGCGAACACGGCGCGCGACCTGCTTGCGCCGGCCAGTACGAGCAGGCCGGCCAGGATGCCGAGATTCTTGATGAAATTCTGCAATTCATGGGCGCCTTCAGTGCCGCCGAAATTCCAGAAATCATGCAGCAGCCCATTCACAAAAAGAATGTAGATCACGAAGCCGAATGCGACGCGCCGAACGTGCCGCCCGGTGATCAGGGCCAGCCCGCCAGCAATATTCACCAGCGCGGCGAACCACATGAGAGGCGACGCAAACGCAACGCCGTGATGTTCCATCAGGGCGATATGCATGTCGGGCGCCAGGAATTTCATGATCCCCGGCGCCAGAAAATACAGGCCGAGCAGGGACCGGCCGGTGGTGATCTCCCAGCGGCTTTTCGTGTGTGTCATCCGTGTCTCCTCCCCTCGCGTGATGCGCGGCTTTTCATATGTTCAGGGCGAAAGGTGCTGTTATGCCAGTCAGGGTGTCACGACCGGGAACCAGAAGTCGGGCCGGTCGAGGGTACCGAACAAGGCGGCGAGCATTGCCGGGTTGCCACTCACACTGGCTGCGCCGGACTGCAGCTGTTCCGGCAGCGTGGTCCGGCCGAGCAGGACGAGGTCAAACACGGAGCGGTGCAGCGTCAGCGTGACGGCGGCCTCGGCGCTGCTCCCCTTGCGCGGCACGAGGACAGACTTGCCCACATGCAGTGTCACAGTCTCGTCGCGGTCAGGAAAGACGAGGTTCACCGCAAAGGGTTCGCCCGTCATCTTGGCCGGATTGAAGCGGGCGGCCAGGGAATCCATGAGGTCGATCGAGCTCACCGCGCGCAGGAATTCCGGATTGCCGAGCTGCGGGTTTCCGAGGCTCGGGATGCCGTTGCGCAGCTCGCTGGCGCCGACGAGATAATAGCTGCGCCAGGCGCCGCTCTCGGCCTGGAAGCCGAGCTGTTCATAGGTGGCGGCGAGCCAGTTGCGGGCCGCTTCATTGTCCGGGTCGGCGAAGACCACATGGTTGAACACCTCCGCCGCCCAGCGGAAATCGCCCGCCTCGAATGCCTCGGCCCCGAGCGCCAGCGTGGCGTCAGCCCCGCCCATCGCGTCGACATAGCGGACCGCCGTTACGGCGTGCGGCAAGGCGTTATAGCCTGCCGGAACCCCGCCCCACCAGCCGAAATAATACTGGTAGACCGCTTTGGCATTGTGATTGAGCGTGCCGTAATAGCCGCGCGTATTGAAGGCATCGGCTTCGCTCTCGAAGGCCGGTTCCTCAACCGCTTCTGCCGCTTCGAACATGGTGGCCCCGGCATTGGCATTGCGCAGGGTCTGGTCGTGGACATAACGATAGATGTCGCGCTGCTGGGTCAGCAGGCTCTCGACATTCTCCTGTCCCCAGGTCGGCCAGTGGTGCGAGGCGAAAACGACATCGGACCTGTCGCCATAGGTTTCCAGCACATGGTCAATGGCCCTTGTCCAGCCGAGCGCATCGCGCACCTTGGCGCCGCGTGGGGTGAGCAGGTTGTGAAAGGTCGCAGTGACGACTTCTGCCGTGCAGAGCGCCCGGCGTTCGGGCAGGTAAAACATGAATTCGGCAGGTGCCTCTGTTCCGGCGGCATCAATGAACTCGATGGTGACGCCATCGACGACACGCTGGGTGCCGCGCCCTGAAATCTCCTCGGTTGGCGCGATCAGGCTGATCGTGCCCTGGGGCAGGCCGGGGCCAAGGCCGGATCCGACATGTGCGGCCGGGCCGCGCGCTATCGTGTTGCCGAACATGAACGTCGACCGGCGGCTCATCTGGTTGCCGGCGATCAGGTTCTCACTGACGGCATGTTCGAGGAAGCCCACGGGCGCAAGGATCGGCACCTTGCGGGCGGCGGCATCCTCCTCGGTGATGACGCCGCGAGCCCCGCCAAAATGGTCGGCATGGCTGTGGGTGTAGAGAAGCCCCGTGACGGGGCGCTCGCCCAGCGTGTCATTGACCAGTTTCAGTGACGCGCTGGCCGTCTCGACACTGGTCAGGGGATCAACGATGATCCAGCCGGTCTTGCCCTCGATGACGCTCATCACAGAGAGATCATAACCGCGCACCTGCCAGATGCCGGGGGCGACCTCGAACAGGCCATGCTCGGCGGCAAGCCGTGACTGGCGCCAGAGCGAAGGGTTCACCGTATCGGGCGCCTCCCCCTTCAGGAAATCGAATTGCGGGATCGACCAGACGACGTCGCCATCTGCGTTGAGAATGGCGGGTGCATCGATAAACCCGATCCGGCCCCGGCCCGCGTCTTCCACATCGCTCTGCTCGTCCAGCGGCAGGCGGGCAGCCAGTGCAGCGTTCGCAGCGCGTGTTGCGTCGGTTGCCACGCCTGCGGTGGGCGGAGGCGGAACCATTGCGGCAGGGGTCGCTGCGGAAGCCGCAGAGTCTGAAACAGGCGCCTGGCCGGCGCAGGCGGACAGGAAAATAGCAGTCAGTGAAATCGCGCAGGCGCGCATTGTCGTCTCCTCCCAAGTGTTTTTCCCGATCTTGAGGATTTACCATGGTTCGGCAAGGCCTGCCGCCGGGGTGCTTGGAAGTCCGGCCATCCTGCGCTAAAGCGCACGCTTCACGTTTTTGACCCCCAAAAGAGGTTTTCATGGCCGGCCATAGTAAATGGGCAAATATCCAGCACCGCAAAGGTGCGCAGGACAAGAAGCGCGCCGTTCGGTTCGCGCGCCTGTCAAAAGAGATCACCATCGCGTCCAAGATGGGCGGCCCTGACCCGGACGGGAACCCACGCCTGCGTCTCGCCATCCAGAACGCCAAGGGCCAGTCGGTACCGAAGGACAATATCCAGCGCGCCATCGACAAGGGCCAGGGTGGCAGCGGCGAAGACTATGTCGATATCCGCTATGAAGGCTTCGGCCCCGGCGGCGTTGGCATCATTGTCGAGGCCTCGACCGACAACAAGAACCGCACGGCGACCGATGTGCGGACGGCTTTCTCCAAGAATGGCGGCAATTTGGGCGAAACGGGCTCTGTCTCGTTCAGTTTCGACCAGGTCGGCGAGATCGAATATGCGCTCAGCGTCGGCACGGAAGACGAGGTCATGGAAGCGGCCATTCTCGCAGGCGCCCAGGACGTGGAATCCGATGAGGAAAGTCACTGGATCTATACCGCGCGCGAAGACCTGCAATCGGTGGCCGATGCGCTGGCCGAGCATTTCGGCGCCGATGTGGAAGCCAAATCCACCAAGCTGATCTGGAAGCCGCAGAATAACATCCCGGTTGATGGCGATTGCGCCGACACGCTGATGAAGCTGCTCGATGTGCTGGATGAGCTTGATGATGTTCAGAACGTCTATGACAACTCCGAACTGTCGGACGAGGAAGCGGCGCGCCTCGGTGGTGCCTAGGCAGGCACTTTCGCCGGAGGGAACCCACCAGCCCGGCTGAGGGATGACGAGACCGGATGCTGGAGGACTTTCTCCAGCCAGTGCGCCGTTTCAATGAGCTTGCCGAGATCAAGGCCCGTGTCGAAACCGGCCCGCTCCAGCATGTAGACCACGTCTTCCGTCGCCACATTGCCCGTGGCTGCTGGCGCAAACGGACAGCCGCCAATGCCGCCGCAGCTCGCGTCGATGACATCGACACCTGCCTCTATGGCGGCGGCGACATTGGCAAGGGCTGCGCCCCGCGTATCGTGGAAATGCATGCGCAGGAACACATCGGGCGCTTCCATGCGGACCCGCTCGATGCGCGCGCGCACGTCCCAGGGCGTTGCCACGCCAATCGTGTCACCAAGCGCGAGTTCATTGACGCCCGCCCGCTGGGCCTGCGCGGCAAGGTTGCCGATGATGGCAATATCCACGTCACCGTCATAGGGATCGCCGAATGCGACGGAGATCGTCGCCGAAAGCGGGAGGCCCGCTTCCAGAACGAGCGGCGCACAATGCGCCAGCATGTCGGCGCTGTCCTGCGGGCTCATGCCCTGATTGCGCCTGCCGAAACCCTCGCCTGCAACGAGCACGAAATTGATCTCGTCCGCGTCGGCATCAATCGCCCGGCGCACGCCCTTTTCGTTGAGGGCCAGCGCGATATGCCGCGTCGGCCGCGACCGGTCGAGCCCCGCAAACACCGCAGCGGAATCAGCCATTTTCGGCACGGCCTTCGGGTTGACGAAGCTGCCGGATTCCATCCGCCGCACCCCGGCATCCTCCAGGCGGAAGATGAATTCCAGCTTCTGGTCGACCGTCAGGCTGGCCGGGTCGTTCTGCAATCCGTCGCGCGGGCCAACTTCTACGATATCAATGCGGCGTGTCATCGGTTCTGCCTGTTCTGTCTACTTGCCCTGGAAGGCCGGTGCGCGGCGCTCGACGAAACTTGCAACGCCTTCCCTGAAGTCGAATGTCGTGAAGCTGGCTGCCATTTCGGCATCTGCCTCAGCCAGGCTTTCAGTATAGGACTGGAAATAGGCCGCGCGGGCCTGCCGTTTCATGACGGCGACAGAACGCGGTGAAACCTGTGTCGCCAGGAAGGTTGCCAGTTCCTGCACGTGAGGCATCAGCTCAGCGGCAGGCAGTGACTTGTTGACGAGGCCCAGGTCTGAAGCTTCGTTGCCCTTGAACACACGGGCCGTGAACAAGAGGTCCAGGGCATTCGCCTCGCCGACAAGCCGGGGCAGCAGCCAGCCAATGCCGTGTTCGGCAACCAGACCGCGCTGGGCAAAGGCGGTCGTGAACTTTGCATCATTCGTGGTGAAACGCAGGTCGGTGAAAAGCGCGAAAATCAGGCCAATGCCGGCGCACGGGCCGTTGATTGCGGCGATGATGGGTTTTGGGCACGCATAGAGATAGCCGAACCGGCCATCGTAAATTTTCTCCAGGCCTGTGGGGGTAGGGCGCTCGACGCCAGCCGTTGCCGATTTCGTGCCAGCATCCGTGTCGCCCTGGATGTCCTGGAGATGGTTCATGTCAGCTCCGGCGCAAAAACCACGGCCGGCGCCTGTTATGACGATGCAGCGCACGTCCGCCTTGTCGCCTGCTGCGCGGATGGCCGATTCCAGTTCCGCCTGCATCACTGGAGTCCAGGCGTTCAGGCGCTCGGGCCGGTTGAGGGTCAGGGTCAGAACCCCGTCCTGCTGCGTCTCCAGAATTTGCGTATATGCAGCCATGCGGCGCCTCCTCCATATTGTTTCCGGCAGTCTAGACCCGTTTCACGCGAAATGTCAGCCGGATCAGGCGCGCCAATGGCATTGCGGTTCCGCTGGCGTGCCCGGCGGGCGTGCATTATGGAGGGAGCCATGACAGACTATTCTCCTCCCCTGACGGGCGCAGCCCAGGACGAAACGCTGGAACTGCGTCCGAAATTCAATGCAGACGGACTGGTTGCAGCCATCGCGCAGGATGCGGCGAGCGGCGAGGTGTTGATGCTGGCCTGGATGAATGCCGAGGCGCTCGGCGCGACGCTGGCGACGGGCCGGGCGACCTACTGGTCGCGCTCGCGCGGCGAATTGTGGGTCAAGGGTGAAACGTCCGGCCATACGCAGGATGTCGTCGAAGTGCGCGTGGATTGCGACCAGGACGCCGTGCTGCTGCGGGTGAGCCAGACAGGCGGAGCCTGCCATACGGGTCGCGGCAGCTGCTTCTATCGCGTCATCGGCCCGGAAGGACAGGCGCTATCGCTGGACGGAGATTCAGACTAGGCTTGCCCCAGAGACCATAATCCAGGGGGAAGACCATGCGCCTGACATATCTGATGATTGCGGCTTCGACGGCTGCGCTTATGGCGGCCTGTACGCCAGCGACCGATGCGCCCGCGCCGGACGCTGCACCTGCGACCGAGACCGAAGCGGAAACCGCAGAGGCCGAAAAACCGCTGCATGTCGCCGTGCTCGACTGCGGAACGATCAGGGTTTCCGACCTCGATATATTCTCCTCAGCCGGGGATTATGCGGGCCAGGCCGACACGCTCACCGACACCTGTTTCCTTGTTCATCATCCCAGGGGCCTTTTGCTCTGGGATATCGGCCTGCCGGGCATGCTGGTCGGCAATGGCGAGAACACCCAGGGCGTGTTCACCGTATCGCTGGAAAAGTCCGTCACCGACCAGATCGCCGACCTCGGCATCGCGCCGTCGGAAATCGACTATGTTGCGATCTCGCACAGCCATTTCGACCATATCGGGCAGATCGACCAGGTGCAGGGCGCGACCTGGCTGGTGAACCAGAAGGAAAAGGACGCGATGTTCCCGCCGGACGGCTCTGCGCCGGTTTCGGCAGACCTGGCGCCCACGTTCGCGATGTTCAGCCCGATGGAACAGCGGGTGATCGAAGACGAGCATGACGTGTTTGGCGATGGCTCGGTGGTGATCTTCCAGACGCCGGGCCACACGCCGGGCCATTCATCGCTGCAGCTGATGATGCCGGAAACCGGCCCGGTCCTGTTGACGGGTGATCTCTACCACCGCGCTGAAAGCCGGGAACTGAAACGCGTGCCGCGCTTCAATTTTGATGAGCCTCAAACGCTCGCCTCAATGGAGGCGTTCGAAGCACGCGCAGAACGCCTCGGCGCCAAGGTCATTATCCAGCATGAGCCTGCAGATATCGAGCCGCTCGGCGGCATGATCCGCTAGGCAGGAGGCGCCGGTCGGCACATGGCAGGGCGTATTGCTGTGCGGATTGGTACTTGGAATGTCGAATATGCTGACAGGTCGGCTACAAACAGGCGCCGCGGGCAAATCATGCGTGATCACCCTGCTGACATCTGGGTGCTGACTGAGACGCATGACGACTTGCATCCGGGTGAAGGGTTTGAGCCCGTTCATAGTGCGCAGAGGCCTTTCTACGGTAACAGGGTCAAGGAAGGTAGCCGATGGGTATCCATCTGGAGCCGATTCCCTATCCTTGAGCGTGTTATAGTGACTGGCGGAGACAGGGAGCGCACGGTCGCCGCGCTGATCGCAGCGCCTCCGGGCCCACTCATCGTTTACGGAACGGTCCTGCCATGGAACGGGGACATGGGGCGGCATGGCGAGAGTCCCGGGGCGTCGGGTTGGTCAGAGTTCTACCGCGTGGTGCCACAGCAGATCGAGGAATGGAAAGCGATCCGGGCTCGCCTGCCGGAGGCCGCACTTTGCGTTGCGGGCGACTTCAATACCGATATGGGGACAGGAGGCTATTATGGTACGCGCAAGGGGATCAAAATGCTGCTGGAAGGCTTGGCCGAGGTGTCGGCGTTCTGCGCCACCGGGCCAGATCGCCAGCACAATACGAGCTTGGAATACCCTCCTATCGATCACATAGCCCTCCCCTTGGCGTGGGCGGGAGCGACGCGCATCGCAGCAGCATGGGAGGGCAGGTCGGGCTCACCCCGCCTCAGTGACCATAGCGGCATAGTCGTCGAGACCGAAGGGGTGCCGTAGCGACCTAATTCCCGCCTTCTAGCAGGCGGCGGGCGATGACCATGGCTTGCACTTCGCCAGCGCCCTCGAAGATATTGAGGATGCGGGCATCGGCCAGCACGCGGCTGATCGGGTATTCGACGGCGAAGCCGTTGCCGCCATGGATCTGCAGGGCATTGTCGGCTGCGGCCCAGGCGACGCGTGCGGCGAGCAGCTTGGCCATGCCGGCTTCAAGGTCACACCGTTTGTCGGCATCCTTCTGGCGGGCCGAGAAATAGGTCAGCTGGCGCACGGCGATCAGTTCGGCGGCCATCATCACAAGCTTGTTTGACACGCGCGGGAAGCTGAAGATCGGGTGGCCGAACTGGTTGCGGTCCAACGCATATTGCAGGCCGATCTCGAACGCGTTCTGCGCCACACCGATGCCACGGGCGGCGGTCTGGATGCGGGCGCTTTCAAAGGTGGCCATTAGCTGCTTGAAGCCCTGGCCCTCAACGCCGCCGAGCAGGTTTTCGGATTTCACGCGGAAATCATCAAAGCCGATCTCGTATTCCTTCATGCCGCGATAGCCGATGACCTCGATCTCGCCGCCTGTCATGCCTTGCGCCGGGAAGGGGTTGGCATCATCGCCGCGCGGCTTTTCCGCGAGGAACATCGAGAGGCCGGAGAAATTGTTCGTGGCCGGATCGGTACGAGCAAGAACAGTCATCACGTCGGCGCGGACGGGGTGGGTAATCCATGTCTTGTTGCCGGTAATGGCGTATTCGCTGCCGTCTTCGGTTTTCACCGCCCGGGTGCGCAGGCTGCCGAGGTCGGAGCCGGTATTCGGCTCTGTGAACACGGCTGTCGGCAGGATTTCACCACTGGCAATCAGGGGCAGCCATTTCTGCTTCTGTTCGTCGGTGCCGCCAATCAGGATGAGCTCGGCGGCGATCTCGCTGCGCGTGCCGAGCGAGCCCGTGCCGATATAGCCGCGCGACAATTCCTCGGAGACAACGCACATGGCAATCTTGCCCATGCCGAAGCCGCCGAAATCTTCCGGAATGGTCAGTCCGAACACGCCAAGCTCGGCCATTTCGCTGACAACATCCATCGGGATGTAGTCATTTCGCATGTGCCAGCCATGGGCGTGCGGTTTGATCCTGTCGCTGGAGAATTTCGCGAACTGCTCGCGCACCATGCTCATGGTCTCGTCGAGTCCGGTTTCCTCGACCGTGTTGCGTGACAATGAGTCGGGCAGCATACGGGCGGCGGCAGCCATCGAGGCAGGCGTCTTGCCTTCGGTGATCAGGCGGTTGACTGCCGGATGCGCGAAGAGCGCATCGGTTTCGGCCAAAAGGCCCAGTTCATGCGGACGGATGGTTTCGCCCTGGTTCATCGGCACGCCGCCGACAAGCTGGGCGAAATACTCGCTGAACAGGATCTGAGAGAGCAGGGCTTCGATCTCGCCGAACTTGCCTTCTGCTTCGAGGCGTGCGGCCCATTCGGCTGACTGTCGCAGGGCCTCGAGATAGGTTGCGATCCAGGACAGGCCGTGCGCGACGTGCTGTTCGCGCTCCAGCGCCTTGCGGTCAGGACGTCCGTCTAGTGTCATCAGCCGCGTGCCTGCAACGCGAATGGCGGCCTCAACATAGGTTTCCAACGCCGAAACGGCGTCGGCCAATGTGGATACAAGCCCTGTCAGGACTGGGGATGTGTCGAGTGTTTCGCCTGCAGCGCCGTCCATAATTTCCTCCGCGATCTCTGGTCGTTTGGCTTAGTATAGTGCGCGGTGCCGAAGAGTCATGGAAAGATTGTGCGGTGCAACAACGCAGGTCGGGTCAGGCATCCATCCGTCGATAGCGTTTCGACTGGGCCCGAACCATGGCCCGGCCGAGGGGCTCTGGCAGTATGCGCGTCAGGCTGGCAATCATCTTGTTGGCACCGCCCGGCACAACGACTGGCTGGCCCTTGTTGACCGCGTCGATACCGGCTTTCACAACCGGTGCAGCCTGCATCCACATCCATTGCGGCATCTTGTTGGTATCCTCCCGTGTGCCGTTGACGTCGTGGAATTCGCTCCACGTGAAGCCGGGGCAAAGCGCGGTACAATGGATATCATCCTGCCCGGTCGCAGCGCATTCCGCATTCAGGCTTTCAGAAAACTTGATGAGCCCTGCCTTGACGCTCGCATAGAGCGTGTGTCCCGCGCTGCCCGCAGCATAGCCTGCCAGCGAGGCCACATTGATAATGCGGCCATAGCGCCGCTCGGCCATGCCCGGCAGCACCTTGTGAGCCAGTTCGATCGGCGCAGTATACAGGACACGCACGAACGCCGCCTGGTCTTTCCAGGCCGTGTTGAAGAACGTGCCCGGCAAGCCGTATCCGGCATTGTTGACCAGTGCGTCGGCATGCCGGCCCCTGTCCGCCAAAGTGGCCAGGATCTTGTCAACGGCGTTGGCGCGGGCGAGATCCTGCGCAATGGGAATAACTGCAATGCCATGGGCGGCCTCAAGCTCAGTTGCCAGGGCCTCAAGACGTTCGGTCCGGCGCGCGGTCAGGGCTAGATCCCAGCCAAGCGCCGCATACTGACGGGCGAACTCGGCGCCGATCCCTGCTGAAGCGCCCGTGATGAGGCAAAGTCGTCTGTTCATGATGAGGCCTTTCGCGTTGCCTTTAAGTCAGTGTCATAATTATCACATGCGCGGGACAAAAAGTGTCGCCTACTTGTGATTTTTCCACCGATGTCCACTCTTTATTCTGATTTTGAATGCCCATTCCGGATTATTCAAAATTGGACACCCAGCGTCGGGCGCCCATCGCAATCCAAAGGAGGATACTTACCGTGCAGTTCAAAACTGTCCTGCGGGCCGCTACAGCCGCTGTGGCCATCGCATCCATCGCCACACCCGCATTCGCTCAGGAAGAAGCCGCTCCTGAAAGTGATCGTACGCTTGAGACCGTCGTAACGCTCGGTACGCGCGTTGCCAACCGGTCGGCTCTCGACACCGCTGTTGCCGTTGACGTCGTGTCATCGGCCACACTCGAGAAAATCGGTATCGGAGAATTGAACCAGGCCCTGTCTGTTCAGCTCCCGTCCTTCAACTTTCCGCGCCCTGCCCTCAATGACGGTACGGACTCGGTCCGCCCGGCCACGCTTCGTGGCCTTGGCCCTGACCAGACGCTGGTTCTCGTCAACGGCAAGCGCCGCCACATGGCCTCGCTGGTCAACGTAAACGGATCAATCGGCCGCGGCACATCGGCCGTCGACCTCAATACGATCCCGACCTTTGCCGTCTCCGCCATCGAAGTGCTGCGTGATGGTGCTTCGGCCCAGTACGGGTCTGATGCCATCGCCGGCGTGATTAACGTCAACCTGCGCGAAGCTGCCGAAGGCGGCGCCGCAGAAGTCAGCTATGGCTGGCGCGAAACGGAGTACACTGTTCCCGTCGGCACGCCACCTGCCGGTGTCACCGTCCCCCCTGGCGGTGAGATTTCCCGCGAACGCTCGGACGGCCATGTTGTCACGCTGTCCGGCTGGAAAGGTTTCCAGCTCGGCCAGGATGGCTACCTGACCGTGACAGGCGAGTACAAGGACCAGCAGCATTCGGAACGCTCCGGCTTTGATGTGCGTCCCAACTACCCGGCGCTTCCGGGCGGCGGTGTCGATCCACGCGAAGCGGTGATCAACCGTTTCAATGCATGGACCGGCGAACCGGAACTTGAACAGGTCACTCTGTTCGGCAACGCAGGCTACAATCTTGAAAACGGCGTCGAGCTTTATGGCTGGGCCAGCTACCAGGACCGCGACACGACATCGGCCGGCTTCTATCGCCGTGCACTGGATGCCCGTAACGTCGTCGAAATCTACCCGAACGGCTTCCTGCCACTGATCTCGCCTGAGACAACCGATGCGTCGCTCGCTGGTGGTGCCCGGTTTGAACTGGCCGGATGGGACATGGATACATCCGTGGTCTACGGCTCAAACGAGATGCAGTTCACGATCGAGAACACGCTCAACCGTTCGATCGGCCCATCGTCCAAGACATCGTTCGATGCCGGCGGCTTCAAGTACAGCCAGGTCGTCGCCAACCTGTCGGCCGTCAAGGGCTTTGCAGTTGAAGGACTTGCCTCCGATCTCAACGTCGCCTGGGGGCTCGAAGCCCGCCAGGAAATGTATGAGATCAATGCAGGCGAACCTGACAGCTATCGCAATGGCGGGGTTCTGCTGAATGGCGGCCCGACGGCTTCGGGCGCACAGGTGTTCCCGGGCTTCCGTCCGGCCAACGAAGTTGACGAAGACCGTACCGCTGTCGGTGCCTATGTTGACCTCGAAGCCAATGTGACAGACGCGTTTCTCGTGTCGGGTGCCGTGCGTGTGGAATCCTATTCCGACTTCGGCGAAACGATCACCGGAAAACTGGCCGCCCGCTATGACTTCAACGACATGTTCGCCCTGCGTGGCTCTGTCCAGAACGGCTTCCGTGCGCCGTCCCTGCAGCAGCAATACTTTGCGACAACGTCGACGAACTTCATCAATGGCGTCCCGTTCGACATCACGACCTTCCCGGTTACGGACCCGGTTGCCCAGGCCCTGGGTGCTGAGGACCTTGATGCCGAGAACTCGGTCAACTACTCGATTGGTGCAGTCTTCCGGAATGGTCCGCTCAATGTGACGGTCGACGCCTATCGCATCGACGTGAACGACCGGATCGTGTTGTCGGAAAACCTGACATCACAGGATGTGCGTGACTTCCTTGAAGGCCAGGGCTTCCTTGGCTCGGGCGGTGGTCGCTTCTTCCTCAATGGTGTGGATACTGAGACGACAGGTGTCGACATCGTGGCGAACTATGCCTTCCCTGAAACAGATCTTGGCAAGTTCGATGCGTCGGTCGGTGCAAACTTCAACAAGACGGACGTGACAGCCGTGCCGGATGTCCCGCAACTCACGGCCCTGCCATCGAACCCGGTCCTGTTCGGCCGCGTCAATGTGCTGACCTTTGAAGAGGGAACACCGAAAGACAAGCTGACGGCCTCACTCGGCTGGGAACGTGGCCCATTCGGCGCAACGGTTCGCGCGATCCGTTATGGCGAAGTGCTCGTGCCTAGCTCGAACCCTGCCAATGACTATACGATCGACCCAAACACGCTCCTCGATATTGAGGGCCGTTACACCTGGAACGAGCGTGTGACCCTCTCCGTCGGCGCGGACAATGTGTTCGACGAGTATGGTGACCCGGCGCCGCTTGCCCAGAACGGCACCGGCAACACGCCATTCTCCGGCTACATCCCGTACGGCAGCTCCGGCCGCTTCGTATACGGCAAGGCCAGCGTGAAGTTCTAGACGCTTCAGGCTCTCAGCCCACAGATAAACGCCGCCCCCGAAAGAGGGCGGCGTTTTTCATTTGACCGCGAAAGATGAAATGCGCCTAGCGGATGGCGACTGGATTGATGATTGCCTGGACCGTGCCTTCAAGGCGCGGGGCGCCCAGCGTGAAGAAGAATTCGGTCACGCCATCGGCGGCGAGCTCGTCCGTCACCATGTTTTCCAGAATATAGACGCCGTTCTTGGCCAGCATTGTGAGATGCCCGTCAAATGGCCGCGCCTCGTTCTCGAACGGGATGACCTCAACCGCCCATGTGTCAGACCCGATGGCGACAACACCAAGGTCTGCCAGGTGCTGGATGCCTTCGACGCCAATGCCGGGCTCGGGGAAGGTAAGTTCGGCCGCACCGGCCTGCGCTTTCATCGTGCCCGTGTAGAACAGTACGACGTCACCGGACTCAATGGTCACGCCTGCGCGCTCGGCTGCTGCCTCTATCTCGGCTGTGTTGAACGCTGTTCCCGGCGCAACCGGGTCGCCGTATGCCTTGGTCATGTCCAGCAACACGCCGCGTGTCGCGATAGGGGGTAACAGGTGGGTACTGAACTGTGTCAGGCCTGACGGGGTGACAAAATCAGCCACCGGCACACCATTATAGTACTGGTAGTCGATGCCCATATGGCCGAGCCCGTCGATCTGGCTGCCGACGCCGAGCCACACCTCTACCTTGTCATCATTACCGGTGGCCTTGTTTTCGCTGAGCGGCGTGTCCGTCCCTTCCGGCACTTGAAGGATGCTTACATCATATTTGCGGTGACCGAACGCAGGCGTGTCCCGGCCCGTCACCATGCCGAGGGAATAGGTCTTGCCCGTCGTCACCAGCCTTGCCGCAGCCGCCGTCTTTTCCGAACTGAGATTGTTCAGCGCGCCCAGGCGGTCGTCCGGGCCATACCTGGAAGGGTACCAGCTTTCGCTCGCACCGCTATCCGCAACAGTCTCTTCTGCCTGAGCTGACTGGCACGCGCTCAGCACCAACAGACTCGCAATTATCAAACGCCTCATTTTCCGTCCTCCCGTGACTGGTTTTTTGCCAGCCTATATTCGGGGGGGGCATGCGCAAGCCTTGTCAGGCCCGGCGGACAAGGAAACCGGCACGCGGGAAGTGAACATGGATGGTCTCGGCCTCCGGCGAGGTGCGTTGCAGGATCAGCCGCTGGGGGTCTGCGTGCACCAGTTCGCCTTCGACCCATACCTGACCGTAATCGTCGGGCGCGACCGCCACATCATCCCCCGGCGAAAAGCCCTGGGGTTCGTTCAGCGTCGTTGCTGACACAAGGCGCGGCGCTGCCGTTTTCCCGATGGCCAGTGCTTCGGCAGACGTGATGGTTTCAGGTTCCTGGCCTTCCGCTTCGGTGAGGCGATCATACCAGGCGCGCGTCAGCGGCGCCGATTCCAGGCACTCCTTCGCGAAATCCGGCACATTGGTCATCATGAACCAGGGGTTCATGTAGGCGTGAACATCGACCAGACCCGGCTTTGCGCCAACGAGATAGATGCCCGCCCCGGCGCCTTTGCCCGCCTGCAGGCGCTCTTCCAGCAGCATCAGCCGCGCCCGCCACTGGTCGCGCATCATGGGCGCGATACGCTTCATGGCATCGGTATCGAAGGGCCGGCCGGATAATTGTTCGCGGTCTTTCTTGAAGTCCTCGGGCACGCTGTCGGCCCGTTCGCCGAAGATTACGGCCACCGATGACTGGAACCAGCGCGCGTCGGTCCATCCGGCCACCATCTGGGAAAGGCCCTCATGGCCCGACGTGCGCAATGATACCGTGGCAAAACGGGATTCCAGCTCGCGCAGGATGATCGCCGTATCGCAGTAGATGTCCGCCCCGATCTGCATTACCGGCGTGCGGCGATATCCGCCGGTCAACGGCATCAGGTCCGGCCGGGGCATGATCACGGGAATCTCGACCCGCGAATAGGCGAGATTTTTTAGCTTCAGTGCCAGGCGCACCTTCTCCGCAAAGGGAGACGTCGGATATTCGTGCAGGATAATGCTGCGGGCATCTGCCATGGGTGTGAACCCTCCCCTGTTGGCCAAGCGCCTACATTGCAGGCGTTCCGGCAAACAGGGAAGGACATTTTTGTGCGATCAGAGCGCAGCCAGCGCCTGGTCCAGATCTGCAATGATATCGGCAGCATCCTCGATGCCGACAGAGAGGCGGACCGTATCGGGCGCTGCGCCCGCCGCCGTTTTCTGCGCATCGGTCAGCTGGCTGTGCGTGGTCGATGCCGGGTGAATGATCAGCGAGCGCGTATCGCCGATATTGGCGAGGTGGCTGAACAGTTTCACACCCTCGACCAGCTTCACGCCGGCTTCATGTCCGCCTTTCAGGCCGAAAGTGAACACGGCGCCTGCGCCCTTCGGCATATAGGTCTGGGCGCGGTCATAATGCTTGTCGCCTTTCAGGCCCGCATACCGAACCCAGCTAACCTTGTCATGTCCGCTCAGGTGCTCGGCGACTTTGAGCGCGTTCGCACAATGGCGTTCCATACGCAAAGGCAGGGTCTCGCACCCGGTCATGATCAGGAAGGAGTTCATCGGCGAGATTGTCGGGCCCAGGTCGCGCAGCGAGAAGGCCCGCGCGGCGATGGCGAAGGCGATGTTCACATTCGATCCGTCCGGGCCGAGCGGCAGGGCACCGAAGGCTTCGCCGAACACCATGTCATTATAGAAGGATTGCGGGCTCGCCATGGTCGGGAATTTCGCCTTGCTGGCAAGCCAGTCGAAATTGCCGCCATCGACCACCATGCCGCCAATCGAGTTGCCATGACCGCCAATGAACTTGGTCAGGCTCTCCACGACAATGTTCGCGCCATGCTCCAGCGGGCGACAGAGATAGGGCGAGGCCATCGTGTTATCGACCATATAGGGAATGCCATGCCGCGCGGCGATCGCGGCGATCGCGGCGAGGTCCGTGACCAACCCGCCCGGATTGGCGAGGCTCTCGGTAAAGATCACACGGGTGTTATCATCGACGGCGGCGTCAAATCCCGCCACGTCGTCAATATCGACGAATTTGACCTCCCAGCCGAATTTCTTGAACGCGTGCGAGAGCTGGTTGATCGAGCCGCCATAGAGCTGGCGCGCAGCAACAATATTTGCGCCCGGTTCCATCAGCACATGGAAAGCCAGCAATTGCGCGCCATGGCCCGAGGCAGCGGCGACACCCATCGTGCCGCCCTCCAGGTTCGCGATCCGGGCTTCCAGCGCGCCCGTGGTCGGGTTGCCGAGGCGGGTATAGATGTTGCCGAACTCCTGGAGCGCGAACAGGTTGGCTGCATGTTCGGCATCGCGGAATACGAAGCTGGTTGTCTGGTGGATGGGTTGTGCGCGCGATCCGGTCACCGGATCCGGGGCGCTACCTGCATGGATGGCGCGCGTGGAAAATCCCTGTGTCATTCGTGTCTCCCTTTTTCAGTCTTGTCCGCTCCCTTGTAGCGCCAGACGTCTGGCTGCACAGGCCTTTCGCCTAAAAGATCGGTTCAGCTGCACTGGCCGCAAGAAACGGGTGGAAGCGGCCCGCCCCTGAAGGCAAACTGCCTCTCATGACACGGATGATTGCTCCCCTTGATGAACGCGCCCGGGCCTATGACCGGATGGCGCACGCCCTCAACCACCTTGGCGACACCTGGCGCGATTGGCCCGACCTTGCCAGTGTGGCCGCGGCGATGAACCTGTCGCCCAGCCATTTCCAGCGTGAATTCACGCGCTGGGCCGGCATCAGTCCGAAACAGTTCCAGGCCGCTCTGGCTCATGGCGAGGCGGGCGAGTTGCTGCGCGATGGCGCGAGCGTGCTGGACGCTGCTCTGGAGACCGGCCTCTCCGGCCCCGGCCGCCTGCATGACCTGTTCATTGCCCATGAGGGCCTGACACCGGGTGAGGCAAAGGCGGGCGGGGCAGGGGCAGACCTCATACTCGGCAAGGCGCCGACACCCTTCGGCATGGGCGCATGGCTGATTGGCCAGCGAGGCCTCGTGGGGCTCGGATTCATTGATGAAGGCGCGCCCAAGCGCACGGGGTTCGAATATCAGGGCGTGGGTGAAGCGCAGGCCTTTGCTGATCTGATCGCGCGCTATCCAGATGCCGACATTTGCCGGGATGATGCGGTTGCCGAACGCTTCGCGCGCAGGGTGTTCGAATCCGGCGAGCCCATGCCTGTGGCGCTCTATGGCACGCCGTTCCGGCGGCAGGTCTGGCGCGCCCTGCTTGAAATTCCGGCGGGAACGACCCAAACCTATGGCCAGTTGGCGAGGGCGGCCGGCAATCCAAACGCGGCGCGCGCGGTCGGCGCTGCGGTCGGTGCCAATCCCATCAGCTGGTTCATTCCCTGCCACCGGGCCCTTGCAGCCGACGGTCGTCTCCATAACTATCACTGGGGTGTGGCGCGAAAGCGTGCCATGCTGACCTTTGAACGCGCCCATGCTGCCTGAACCGGCTGCCAGGGCAGTCGGCCACGCGCCGCATATCCGGGCCTGCCAGTTTTTCCATGCTGCCAATGATCCTGCTTTTTATTGCCCTGCTCGCCTGGGGGCTGCATCTCGCATGGCGCTGGAAATCCGCCCGCGATTTCGCCCCTGAAGTGCTCGCTGCGCGCCAGGAGACAGGTGAGATTCCTGCCGATGTAACGGATGCCGAATTCACCGATCTCTACCTGCGCAGCGAGGGGCCGCGGGCGGCGACCTATTTCTTCGCCTGCGCCACAATTGTATCAGTCCTGGTCGCGCCTTTCGTGGCCGCCTTCAACATGGTCTGGACGGCCCTCTGGCGCGCATCCGGCGCCTCGCCGGTTTTCGAGATCGGCACGCTGATCCACACATTCTCCGTCTTCCTCGCCATCATGGGCTTCATGATCCTGCTGCTGGCAGTTGCCATGCGGCGCTATTACGCCCTGATGCCGCCCAATCTCAAACAGGTCCTGCGCGATCTCAATGGAGGCCTCTCATGAGCATCGAATTTCTTCACACGATGGTGCGCGTCACCGATGTCGACGCGTCGCTGAAATTCTATTGTGACGGGCTGGGGCTGGAACAGGTTCGCCGCGTCGACAATGACAAGGGCCGGTTCACGTTGGTTTTTCTCGCCTCTCCTGCTGACGTGAAACGCCTCGGCGGTGTGCCGGACAACGCCAATCCCACGCAGCTCAACATTCCGATGATCGAACTCACCCACAACTGGGATCCGGAAGTCTATCAGGGCGGCCGCAATTTCGGTCACCTGGCCTATATGGTCGATGATATCTACGCGGCGGTAGAACGCCTCGCCGCACAGGGCGTGACCATTAACCGGCCCCCACGCGACGGCCATATGGCCTTCGTCCGCTCACCGGACGGCATTTCCGTCGAACTTCTGCAAAAGGGCGAGCGCAAGGCGCCCAAGGAGCCGTGGGCCAGCGCCGGTAACATCGGCGCCTGGTAGAAATTCCGTGCAGAATGCATGAACTGCGCTAAGTCTTTTCAAAATCGGGAGGACTATCCATGACGGCATTTGCGGCTGCGACACTCTATTTCGGCCTGTTCGGCCTTCTCATGCTGGCATTGAAGATCAATGTTGGGCGGGTGCGCGGGAAGGAAAAGGTCATGTTTGGCGACGGCGCCAACGAGGCCATGCAACGCGCGATCCGCGTTCAGGGAAATGCGGTCGAGGATGTGCCGATCGTGCTCATTGGAATTGCAGGTCTGGCGGCCCTGTCAGCGCCGGTCATGCTGATCCATGCCCTCGGCGGCAGCTTCCTTGCCGGCCGCATCCTCCACGCGATCGGTCTGGGCGGCTCGTCCGGGTCCAGCTTTGGCCGTATGGTCGGAACGCTGGTCACGCTCATCGTGCAGCTGGTGACGGCCGGCGCCTGTATCTGGTTCGCGCTAACCTAGTCCAAAGCGCCGATATAGGGCAGGCCGCGATACTTGCCCGCATCGTCCATGCCATAGCCGACAAGATAGCGGCCCGGCGAATCGAAGGCGCAGAAGTCGACACCATCCTCGCCGCGCGGGGCCCAGGGCTTCTGCGTCAGTGCGCAGGTAACCACTTCGCGTGCGCCTTTTGACAGGAGGTGCGTTTTGGCAAAGGCCAGTGTGCGGCCCGTGTCGAACACATCATCAAGCAACAGGACGCCGCGCCCTTCGACAGAGCGGCCAAGGTCTGCGCGCACGACAACGCGGCCGGAACTCTCGCGGGCATCGCGATAGCTCTCGAGCCAGATTACATCCAGCACCGGGTGCACGTCTCGCCGGGCCAGTGCCTTCATCAGGTCCGAGGTGAAGGGTGTCGCCCCGATCAGGATCGACACGGCCGACCAGTCGCCCTGCAGGCGCGGGGCCAGCGTGTCGGCAAGTGCCTCGATGCGCCGCATCAGCTCGTCTTCAGGGACGAGGACTTCAATTTTCGGCATGTCGTTCATTCAGCAGGGCTCTCGGTGTCCGGATCGGCCATATCCGGCCCGATCGTGTCGGTTTCAGCGGCGGGTTCGGATTCTGGCGCGGGGGGTACATCTGCCTTGTCGACGAAAGACAGCTCGATCTCGAAGCTTTCCATTGGCGCCTGTTCCAGCACGATCCTGAACGTCCCGGTCTCGCCGGCGTCCAGCGCCGCAGGTGTGATTGACCCGAATTTCAGCGCGACTTCCTTGCCGCGCTCATCCATCAGGCTCACGCGGACGGCTGGCGTGTCAACCGTGCTGCGGGCTACGTTCACTGCCTTGCCGGTAACGGTAACAACGGGAATCGTGTCATTGAATGTGCGGCTGCGTTCGATATTCTCGAATTCGAGGCCGAAACGGTTCACCGAAAAGCCGATACGCTTGTAGGCCGTCGCTGATTCCGGCCAGAATTTCACAACATCATTGCGGAAAATGATTGCGGCCAGGCCCAGCGTGAAGAAAAGCGCTGCAGTGACGATCCAGGACACCATGGCGGCAAACCGGCTCTTGCGCCGGCGTTGCTCGCGCACCCGTTCCCTGTAGATTTCATGGGCGGCCGGCGCTGCGGCATGCTCGTCTCCAGCGATGCCTTCCGGGCGTACAAACCAGCTATGTCCGCAGGTCGCGCACTTCACAGTTCGCCCGCTTTCACCGATTGTTGAGTCATCGGCGAAATACTGGGTCTCACATGAGGGACAGGTGAGGATCATGACTTGGTCTTTCCCGCAATTCGCCCCATTAAATCAATAGCCTGAGCTGCCAGGCAGGAGCCCATGACCTATCCACGACACGATCTCTTTGACGATGTCGCCGTTCGCCTCGATTCGGTATCGCTCCGCTATGATACCTCAGAGGACATATTTAGCGAGATTGATCTTGTGCTGAAACCCGGCTCATTCAGCTTCCTGACCGGTGCGTCGGGCGCTGGCAAGACAAGTCTGCTGAAACTGCTCTATCTGGCACTCAAACCCAGTCGCGGCGAGGTGTCGCTTTTCGGCCGCCCGACCAGCAATCTGACCCGCGACCAGCTGTCGGCCCTGCGCCGCCGGGTCGGTGTCGTGTTTCAGGAATTCCGTTTGCTCGAACACTTGTCTGCCTACGAGAATGTTGCCTTGCCGCTGCGTGTCCTCGGGCGGCGTGAGTCCGACTATCGCGCCGATGTCGAAGAATTGCTCGCCTGGGTCGGTCTTGGCCAGCGCCTGCATGCCAAACCGCCCACACTTTCCGGCGGCGAGCAGCAGCGCGTCGCCATTGCCCGCGCCGTGGTGACCCAGCCTGATATCCTGATCGCCGACGAACCGACCGGGAATGTCGATCCGGAAATGGGCACCCGCCTGATGCGGCTTTTCCTTGAGCTGAACAAACGGCGCCAGACAACCGTCATCATCGCCACGCATGATCTCGGGCTGGTCCGCCAGGTCGAGGCGCCGGTCTATCGCCTCAGCAACCGTCTGCTTGTCCAGGATGTCGAATTTGGTGGCGAAGCCGCACGCCGCCGCACAGATCCAGGTCTGGAGGGCTAGCGTATGGCAAAGGAAACCCCGCTTCTCCCGGTCGAGGACGTGCGCGAAGCCGCGCTGTTCTTCGTCGTCGGCGCGCTCTGCTTCCTTGCCGCCCTTGCCGCACTGTCGGCCAAATCCACCTACGGCGCCGCCAAGAGCTGGACGGCCGAAGTGCAGGGCGAACTGACCGTCAGCCTGCCCGATGTCGACCGCCGCGGTGCCGACGAAGCCAGCGCGCTGATTGCGAAGATTGAGGGCGTGCGCGAAACGCGTGTCCTCAGCAAGGTCGAGATTGACGCGCTGCTTGAACCGAATTTCGGCAGCCGGGGCCTGCCCGACAGCCTGCCTTTGCCGCAGCTGATCGCCGTCGAGGCCGACCCTGAAATGCCGGATATGGGCCCGACAATCGCGCGCCATCTGACCGAGGCTGGCATTGCCAGCGCCGTTGACGAGCATGCCGACTGGGCCGGGGATGTGCGTCGCGTCCTCGCCGTGGCCCGCCTCACGGCACTCATCGCTGTCGCGCTGCTCGCGTCCACGGCAGTCGCGGTCATTGCTTTCGCCACGCATGCGGCGCTTCTGGCCCGCCGCGACATTGTTGATGTGCTGCACCTTGCCGGCGCGCGTGACCGCTTCATTGCCGGCCTGTTCGAGCGGCGCTTCTGGGTGCTCGGCCTGCGCGCAGGATCGGTCGGAGCCTTGATGGCGCTTGGCGCGGCCGCCCTGATGATTTTTACCGTTCAGGCCCACGGGTCTCGCGCGGGCCTGCTGCCTGAACTCAGCCTCGACTTTCTCGACCTCGTGATTCTCGTGACAACGCCGGTGATTGCGGGCATTGCTGCACGTCTGGCGGCCCGGATCACCGTGATCCGCGCCCTGAAAGGCATGATGTGAGCGTCGATCGATCCGTCTACGGGCGCCGTCTTGGCATTTTTCCGGCCCTGTTTTTCCTCTTGCTGGGGATCGTGGCGTTCGATTTCCTCATGTTTGCGCGCCGGGCAGCCGATTCTGTCCCTGCAGCGGCGCAGCAGGCTGACGCCATCGTGGCGTTGACCGGAGGTTCGGGCCTGCGCATTGCGGCCGGTGTCGGCCTGGTGACAGCGGGGCATGGCGAGCGCCTGCTGATCTCAGGGGTCAATCCGGATGTCAGCATTGATGATCTGGTCACGCTGGCTGGCGGCGCACCGGAAACCTATGCCTGTTGCGTTGATATCGGGTACCGGGCCGAAACCACGATCGGTAACGCGGAGGAGACCGCCGCCTGGGCCTATGAGCACGGCTATGCGCGGCTGATCATCGTCACATCCGACTATCACATGCCGCGCAGCCTTATCCTGCTGCAGCGGGCCATGCCGGATATCGAGCTGCAGCCCCACCCTGTCCGCACTGTGGTCGACCCGTCGGCGATTCTGCGTGACGGCAAGTCGTTTCAGGGCGTACTGACAGAATGGGCAAAGTGGCGGGTGACGGCTCTCGGTTGAGCGGCTAAACGTGCAGCCTCAATGATGCAGCTGCGCTCCCTCCTCTTTGTGGCCTACCTGTACGGCCTGATGGCCGTCATGGGCACATTCTTCATTATTACCCTGGTTTTGCCACGACGCGTGATCATGCAGGGCATCAAGGCCTACACAAGGGGCATTCGCTGGGGCATGAAGGCCATTTGCGGCATCGAGACTGAGCTGAGGGGGCTGGAAAACCTGCCCGACGGCCCGTTCATCTATGCCGGCAAGCACCAGTGCATGTTCGACATTTTCGTGCCCTTCCTCGTGACCTCCGATCCGGTGATCGTCATGAAGCGGGAATTGCTCTCGTATCCCTATCTCGGCTGGTATGCCCTGAAGAGCGAGATGATCCCGATCGACCGGGCAGGCACGACAAAAACCCTGCGCGCCATGGTGGCCGCTGCCAGGGAGCGCGTGGCCCAGGGCCGTCAGGTCGTCATCTTCCCGGAAGGGACCCGCACCACGCCCGGCGATGCGCCGCGTTATCACGCCGCTGGCATTGTCGGCCTCTACAAGGCGCTGGACGTGCCGGTTGTACCAGTAGCAACCAATGCCGGTCTGTGCTGGCCCGCACACGGAACGCGGCGACGGTCCGGCCGTATCGTCTACGAATTCCTGCCTCCCATCGAGGCGGGCCTCGACCGGAGAACCTTGATGCAACGCCTTGAAACGGACATGGAAGCGTCCGTTGATGTGCTTGTCCGGGAAGGCCTCGCCGTCCAGGGACGCACCCATTTGAGACAGGACCCGCAGACCACATGACCAATTACTGGAATGATCCCGGCCTCGTGAAGCCGCTGGCCGAGCGCCGGCGGTCCCGTTTCTGGCTGTTTGCGCCCTTCCTCCTGCTGATTGCCGTGATTGTGGCCTATTCGGCCTACTGGATTTATGCGCGCGCCGAGCTTGAGCGGGGCGTGGATGAATGGGTCGCGGCAGAACGTGCGCGCGGCGCCATTGTGGACTACGAATCGCGAGGCATTGGCGGCTATCCCTTCCGCTTCGAACTCGACGTGACAGCGCCGCGCTACCAGCCGCCCAATGCGGCCAGCTGGGAGGGCGAAAGGCTACAGCTCGTGATGCAGCCCTGGAACTGGAACCATGTCATTGCACGTGCGCCCGGCCGCAGCGTCCTGACCGACCGGATGGGCATCCGCCACACCGCTGAACTCGATGAAAAGTCGGCGGGCAGCGTGTCATGGAACGCGGACGGCATTCACCGCGCGGCGCTCGAACTGAATGATGTGTCGGCCCTGATCGAAGGCCAGGCCTATAGCGCCCGCGATTTCTCGCTGAACCTCGCTCCCAGCCCGGACACCCGCGACAATCTCCTCATCGCCCTGCAATGGGATGCGCTGACCCTTGAGGCCGTGCCCGTCAGCGCGCCCTGGCTCGGCACGGAAATCCAGGAAAGCCGCCTGATCGGCGAAGTGGACAATTTCTATCCCGCATGGGTGCGCAGCGGCGGCCAGCCGGAACAGCTTGTCAGCGCGCTGCAACAGGAAGGCGGCGCTGTGGAGATCGGCCAGGTTCTCCTCAACTGGGGCCCGCTAAAATTTGGCGCAAAGGGCCGCGTGGCGGTCGAGAACGGCCTCGCGAACGGGTCATTCGGTGTGCGCATCGACGATCCGCAAGGCCTGAAGGACGCGCTCAAGGCGGCAGGTCACTGGCGCATGCAGGAACAGGCGGCCGTGGCGACGCTGGAAACGGCTTCCGCCAATGGCGGCTTCCTGACCTTCACCATCGACGACAACAAGCTGATGATCGGCACGGTCGTCCTCGCCGAACTGCCTGGCCCCGGTCTGTGACAGCACCGTCGCAGGCCCGGCTGAAGGCCGCCTGCGAAGCGATTGCCCGCGCAGACCCCGCCCTTGCCCGCGCCTATGAGCTGACCGGCCTGCCGGTCTGGCGGGCGGGAGAGCCGACCTATGCCATGCTGGCCCGCATGATCACCCACCAGCAGATATCGCTTGGTGCGGCCGCCTCCATCTGGACCCGTACCGAGGCGCTACTCGGGTCTGTGACGCCCGAAGCCGTGCTGGCCGCGGATGCTGACGCCCTGCGGGCCTGCGGCCAGTCACGGCCCAAGGCCGGCCACCTGATCTCCATAGCCGAAGCCATCGTGACCGGCACACTGAACCTGCCGCGCGTGTGCAGCGCTCCGCTCGATGAAGCGCGCCGGGAACTGGTCTCGGTCAGGGGCATCGGCCCGTGGACTGCCGAATTGTTCCTGCTTTATGCGACCGGCGCGATGGACGCCTTCCCGGTCGGCGATGTCGGGCTGATGGAGGCCCATAAGCGCCTCTCTCCGGCTGAAACCCGTATGGAAATCAAGGCCTTCACCGCCCATGCAGAAGTGTGGCGGCCGTATCGGGGCGTCGCGGCCCACCTCTTGTGGGCCTGGCTGCACCTTGATCGCGGCGATGCGGCGCCCGCCCCGTCCTGACCCTGAACGGTTGCATTCGCCCGGCGCTGTCATAATCTCATGACAAGAATCGCCTAACAGACGGGCGAGCGTGCAAAGGAGTGCTGCCTTCAGCGGGTTCAAACAGGTCACCAGTCTTCTCGTGCCAGATGGGGGTCACCATGGCTGAGATCATCACCGCGCCGCCCAATGGACGGCCTGCCCTTGTTCTGAACGCCGACTTCAGGCCGCTCTCCTATTATCCACTTTCGCTGTGGCCCTGGCAGGAAGTGGTCAAGGCCGTCTTCCTCGATCGTGTCGATATCATCGCCGAATACGATTATGTCGTGCGCAGCCCCAGCACCGAATTCCGCCTGCCCAGCGTAATCGCTCTGCGCGATTTCGTGCACCAGGACCGCCCACCTGCCTTCACCCGCTTCAACGTCTTCCTGCGCGATGGTTTCCAGTGCGCCTATTGCGGCGCGCACGACAATCTCACGTTCGACCATGTCATTCCCCGCTCCAAGGGCGGGCGCACGACCTGGGAGAACATCGTGGCCGCCTGCAGCCCGTGTAACCTGCGCAAGGGCGGCAAGCTGCTCAAGCATTCCGATGTCCACCTGCAGCACAGACCGTTCCGGCCGAACAATTACCAGCTGCAGGAAATCGGTCGCAAGTTCCCGCCCCACCACCTCCACGACACATGGATGGATTATCTCTACTGGGACGTCGAACTGGAGAGCTGACGCCGCTGCGCGCGTCACAAATCTGCAGACTTTTCGTCACAAAAGCCTTTTGAAATCAGCGTATGGGCCAAATGTGATGACCCAGTCCAAGCCGAAATACCGCGCGATCTTCATCTCCGATGTCCACCTTGGCTCGCGCGGCAGCCAGGCCGAGGCGCTCTGCGCCTTCCTCAAGATGAACACGAGCGAGCATCTCTATCTCGTCGGCGACATCATCGACGGCTGGCGGCTGAAAAAGAAATGGTACTGGCCGCAGGCGCACACCAATGCCATCCGCCGCATCCTGACGGCCGCCAAGCGCGGCACGGACGTCACCTATATCATCGGCAACCATGACGAGTTCCTGCGCGCCTTCATGCATTTCCGCCTGAATTTCGGCGACATCCACGTCAAGAACCGCGCCGTCCACCAGGGCGAGGACGGCAAGCGCTATCTCGTCGTGCATGGCGACATGTTCGACGGCATGATGCGCGCCGACCGCAAATGGATCATGCACCTGGGCGACCACGCCTATAACCTCCTGCTCTGGATCAATACCAACTTGAACAGCGTGCGCCGCCTGCTCGGCCTGCCTTACTGGTCGCTCTCGGCGGCCCTGAAAAAGCGCACCAAGCGCGCCCTCAACTACATTCACAATTTCGAGGACCACGTTGCCGCCTATTGCCGCCGCAAGGGCTATGACGGCGCCATCTGCGGCCATATCCATGTCGCCGAAATGCGCGACATTGACGGCATCACCTACATGAATGACGGCGACTGGGTCGAAAGCTGCACAGCCCTTGTGGAACACCATGACGGCCGCTGGGAGCTCCTCGACTGCCGCCCGGACTCGGTCCGCACATCGGTGCCGGTGGTGAAAGCCGTCCCGGCCGCCGCCCTGGAACCGGCTTGACGGCCCTTGGCTGGCCGCAGTTCGGTTGCTAGCAGATCGTCAGGTGATCGGCGCGCGCCGATACAGCCCACTCGGGCCGTGCCACATTCGAGAGGATCCCCATGACGCTCACCGAGCTGTTGAAACCTACCTACCGGCAGATGCTTCAGGCGCTGGCGCTCTGGCTCAGCAAGGCCGAAGCGCAGGTGGACGATTCCGACGCGCTGATGGCCGCGCGCCTCGCGCCAGACATGTTCCCCCTGTCGACCCAGATTCGTTTCACCTGCGTCCAGGTCCATGAAGGCATCTGCCGCCTTCGGCATGAGCCGTTTCCCGCCGCCATCGAAAGGCTGCTGGAGGAAGGCCGCAATGGTGGCGACCATCCCGGCACGATGGCCGAGGGGCTGGCATGCATCGACGAGACGCTCGCCTTCCTTGACGGCGTGACGCCGGGTGCGCTGGACGCTGCCGCCGGGCGCCCGCTGGCGCTGGAGCTGCCCATGGGGCTCGCCTTCGATCTGGACGGGGAAGGCTACGCCCGTGACTGGGCGCTGCCGCAATTCTACTTCCACCTGATGACCGCCTACGCGATCCTGCGAAACCAGGGCGTCGAACTCGGCAAGGCCGACTATGTCCAGCACATGTTCGCGTTCCTGCGCCCGGGAACCGCCCCGGCGGGCTGAGGCGCATCACCTTTGCCGCCCGGACACGGTGCCCGCCCATGTCCGCCAAAGCCGCCCCGTCCGCCTCACCATGTCAGATATTGGCCATGACAGGTTGCCGGTCAGCGGTTCGGCTTCGTCATGCCCGATCCGGTATCCTCTCCGTCACCAGATGGCACCGAAAAGGACGCTTCCGCCGTCCGCATATTCCCGCCGGGTGTTGCGCTCGTGACAGTGCCTGCCGGCCTGGTGCTGGCTTACATATGGCCACTTGTTTCGGATTGCTTTCTCGGCGCGCCTCTTCGTTATGGGCTTGGCGGCGCAATCGTCCTTGCGGCGACCTGCTTTCCTGGCTTCCGGGCGGTATTGATGATCCGGCGTTCGGGCCAGTCAGAAAACCCTTACAAGAAGACGACCGCGATTATCGAAACCGGACCTTACCGCCTGACGCGCAACCCGATGTATTTGCAGATGGTTCTTGTCTGTATTGGCCTTGCAGTCCTGCTCGGCAATTTATGGCTATTGATGCTCACACCGGTTTGCGCGCTGGTCCTGCACGTCCTCGTGACCCTGCCTGAAGAAACGTATCTGGAAAGAAAGTTCGGCGACGAATACCTTGCCTGCAAGCAGCGCGTCCGCCGCTGGATATGATCAAACCGTGCCCCCACATGCTCTCGCCTGCGGGGGAGGTGGCTGGCCGCGCAGCGGCCAGACTGCGGGAGAGCAACCACGCGGTTCCTAAGCACCCTCCCGCTTGACTCCTCCTGCCATCCCCCGCACCACCTCGCGCCATGAGTTCCTCCCTCAAGGCCATTCTGGGCCCCACCAATACCGGCAAGACGCATTACGCCATCGAGCGCATGCTGGGCCACGGCACCGGCATGATCGGCCTGCCGTTGCGCCTGCTCGCGCGCGAGGTCTATGACCGCGTTGTCGAGCGCAAGGGCGCCGCCCATGCCGCCCTCATTACCGGGGAAGAACGCATTGTTCCGCCGAGCGCGCGCTATTTCATCTGCACCGTGGAATCCATGCCGGTCGATGTGCGGGCAGACTTTGTCGCCATAGACGAAATCCAGCTCGCCGAGGACGAAGATCGCGGCCATGTCTTCACAGATCGCATCCTCCACATGCGAGGGGCATCGGAAACCCTGCTGCTCGGCGCCGACACGATGCGGCCCATCCTGCGTACGCTGAACCTCGGCGTCGACACAGAGGCGCGAGAGCGTTTCTCCGAGCTGCGCTATACCGGCAAGACCAAGATCACCAAGCTGCCCAAGCGCACCGCAATCGTCGCCTTCAGTTCCGAAGAGGTCTACGCGATTGCCGAATTGCTCCGTCGGCAGAAGGGCGGCGCCGCCGTCGTGATGGGTGCGCTCAGCCCGCGCACGCGAAACGCGCAGGTCGCCATGTACCAGTCGGGCGAGGTTGACTATATTGTCGCCACCGACGCCATCGGCATGGGCCTGAACCTTGATGTCGACCGCGTCGTCTTCGCCTCGCGTACCAAGTTCGATGGCCGCCGCCACCGCGCGCTGACGGCTGCCGAATGCGGACAGATCGCTGGCCGGGCCGGGCGATTCCGCACCGATGGCGAATTTGGCGAGACGGGCGACTGCCCGCCCTTCGAGGAAGAGACATGGAAGCGTATCGAGCAGCACCGCTTCGATCCGGTCGACCATATCCAGTGGCGCAATTCTGCGCTCGACTATGCCTCGCTCAAATCCCTGGTTCACTCGCTGGAGCGGCCGTCCGGCAATGCGGTGCTGATCCACAATCCGAATGCGCTTGATGAATGGGTGCTGCGCCGCATGGCCGAAGACGCCGCCATCGGTCCGGACGTGACCGGCCAGGCGCGCGTGCGCCGCCTGTGGGATCTCGCCCGGCTCCCTGACTTCAGGAAGGCCGGGCCGGAAGGCCATGGCCGCCTCGTGCTCGGCCTCGCCGAAACGCTGGCCGACCCTGACGCGCGCCTCTCCGATGCCGGCCTCGAACGACGCCTGTCAGACCTGAGTTCGCCCGAGGGCGGCATCGCGAAATTGCAGCAACAGCTTGCCAATATCCGCACATGGACCTATGCGGCGCACCGGCCTGACTGGCTGGAAAACCCGGCCCGCTGGCAGGATCGTACGCGCGAGATTGAAGACTCCCTGTCGGATGCGCTACACACAGCACTGACCGCAAGGTTTGTGGATCGACGAACGACGGCCCTCTTGGCCAGCCTGAAGAAGGAAGACGCCCTCGTGACCGACCTGACGCCGGATGGCGACGTGACCGTGGAAGGCCATCTTGTCGGCCGCCTGAAAGGCCTCACATTCGAGCCCGCGCTGGATGCCCGCACACTTGAAGGCAAGGCCGTGCGCGGGGCTGCGCTCGCCGCGATCCGCCCGATGCTGGTCGAACGCCTCGGCCAGATTGCCGGCGCGCCGTCGGATGCGTTCACGCTCAATGATGACGGCGATATCGAATTCGGCGGCAATGTGATCGCGCGCCTTGCGAAGGGCCCTGACTGGATGAGCCCCGGAATCGAACTGGTCGGCGCCGCCGAAGTCGAACCGTCAGACCGCGAGGCCGCCCGCGCCCGCGTGTCGGACTGGCTGAAGACAGAGATGACCCGCATCCTGCCGACCCACTGGAAGCTGCGCCATGAAAAGGCCGGCGACACGCTGGAAGGCCTCGCCCGGGGCCTTGCTTTCCGCATTCTCGAAAGCGGCGCCAGCGTCGACCTGCGCCAGGACGATCCTGGCGCGCGCCTGACACCGGAACAGCGCGAGGCGCTCAAGGCGCTTGGGCTGCGGGCTGGCCGTGTTGCCGCCCATGCGCCGGACGCGCAAAAGCCGGCGGCCCAGCGCCTGATCGCCATCCTGCGCGCTGTTCAGGCCGGCGCGCCCTTCCCGCTCGCGCCCGAAGGCGCCGGGTCTTTCCCCCTCGACGGCACGTGGCCGGAAGAGGCGCTCGCCGCCAATGGCTATCTTCGTTTCGGCCGCCGCGCCGTGCGCGCAGACCTCGCCGAACGCCTCGGCTGGGAAATCGCCAAGCGCCGCAAGGAGGCCGACAAGAACGCTTTCGCCATTCCGATTGACCTTGCCTCCGTTGTCTCCTGTCCGTCGGATGACTGGCCCGCCGTGCTGAAAGGCTTCGGCCTCGCCCCTGCTGAAAAGGACAAGGAGACCGAGGCGGTGCTGCTCTGGCGCTATGCCGCCCGCGCCCGTCCGGATGACCGTCCGGCGCGTGCCCCGCGCGAGGATCGCTCCAGGGGGCGCCAGACCTCACCGGACGAACGCCGCTCCGGCCCCCAGTCCGGCGGCCCGCGTCCCGCCCGCACCTCCACGTCCCACCCACGTCACACCCCACCCGCACGCACGGTTGACCCTGACAGCCCCTTTGCCGCCCTTGCGGCCCTCCTGCCGCCCACCCCGCCCGCCCGGGAAAAATCCCGGCGCAAGCGCAAGCCGAAAGGGGCAGGGGCACTGGCGTCTCCCGCTTTCACTTACACGCCTTTCCAGTGAACGAGGCCGAGTCTGTCAGACTGGATATCTGGCTCTGGCGCGCGCGATTTTTCCGTACGCGCGGCGTCGCCACCGATCATGTAAAGCGCAGGGGTGTCCGGCTCTCCCGCGCTGGCCAGACCCGCCGAACGGACAAGCCGGGCACGGTCATTTCCGTCGGTGATGTTGTAACCTTCGGCCGGGGAGAGCATATACGCACCGTGGAAATCCTGTTCCTCGGCGAAAGACGAGGCCCCGCAGAAGAAGCGCAGGCGCTGTATCGTCTGTTGGAGAATGACCCATCATGATGAACGCATTCAAACGCCTCTTTACCCCCAGGACACCGGCGCTCAAGGCGATGGATCCCCAGGTCGCGGCGGCGGCGCTGATGGTCGAAGCGGCGCTGGTGGACGGGGTCTACGTCAATATCGAAAGCGACATGATCGCCGAAATCCTGCTTGAGGCATTTGGATTCGACGCCGACAAGGCCGACACTGTCCTGGCCGAAGGTGAGGCGCTGGCCGAAGAGGCGGTCGATTCCTTCCAGTTCACCCGCCATGTCAAGAAGCTCGCGATGGTCGAGCGTGTCTCAATAATTGAGGGTCTGTACCGGGTGGCCCTGTCGGACGGTGAGAAAAGCCCCATTGAGGAAGCCTATATCCGTCAGGTCGCCTCGCTGCTCTATGTTGATGATGTATCGCGCGCAGGGGCCCGTCAGCGCGCTGAGGCCCGGATAGCAGGCGCGTCTGACCCCGCCTAAACCCACGGCGCAGCTTGTCTCATTGACACATGGCTGCCTGCGGGCCATCTCGCCCGCTGCACACCTATTCACGAGGCCCTCCCACTCATGACCTATATCGTCGTCGATGCCTGCATCCGCTGCAAATACATGGATTGCGTCGAAGTCTGCCCGGTAGACTGTTTCTATGAGGGCGAGAACATGCTCGTCATCCACCCGGATGAGTGCATCGACTGCGGTGTCTGCGAGCCGGAATGCCCCGTCGAGGCGATCAAGCCCGACACCGAGGACGATCCGGACGGCAAGTGGCTGAAGCTGAACAGCGATTTTGCCAAGACCTGGCCGAATATCACCCGGATGAAAGAGCCGCCTGCTGACCGCGAAGAATTTGCGCAGGAAACGGGAAAATTGGAAAAATATTTCAATCCGGCGCCCGGCACGGGTGACTGACTTTGCTATCCATGGCGCCTGTTGCAGTCACTGCAGGACGGCCAAAGGTTAACGAAGTTATTGATTTCATTGGCGTGACATGGTCGGCAGACATGCCGTACCCTGTTGTAAAACCTGCACGATTGTGATAGTCTTACGACTTGAGCAATAATTGAACCAGAGCCGAAAAGTCTCCCCTCAGACCGTACGTTACGGACTGGGCAAGGAACAATTGGCTCTGAATGCGTAGAAAAAGGGCGTTACTTCATGGCTAAAAAAGCAGACACCGCAACACTTGCATTCGAAGTGGGTCAGAGCGTCGTATATCCTGCGCATGGTGTAGGAAAGATTACCAGCGTCGAAAAGCAGACAGTCGCCGGCATGGAACTCGAAGTCTATGTTGTCGCGTTCGATCAGGACAAGATGATCCTGCGCGTGCCGACCAATCGCGCCGAAGCCTCTGGCATGCGCGCGCTGGCCGGTTCGAAACTTGTCGATGATGCGATGAAAACACTCGGCGGTCGTGCCCGCGTCAAGCGCACCATGTGGTCGCGCCGCGCCCAGGAATACGAAGCCAAGATCAATTCCGGCGACCTGATCTCCATCGCGGAAGTCGTGCGCGACCTGCATCGCGGCGAGGACCAGCCGGAGCAGTCCTATTCGGAGCGCCAGCTGTATGAAAGCGCGCTCGACCGGATGGCCCGCGAACTGGCCGCTGTCGAAAGCATCGACAAGGCGACCGCCATGGAAAAGCTGGCCAAGGGCCTTGCTGCCAAGAAAAAAGTGGCTGCTGCCGCCTGATCGGCGCCCCGCATAAAATGAAAAGCCCCGCACCGAAAGGTGCGGGGCTTTTTTTTGGGTGCTAGCCGACCCGGCGTTCGCGCCCGGCCCAGAAGGGTTCGCGCAAATCCTTGCGCAGGATCTTGCCGGACGGATTACGCGGCAACGCGCTGACAAAGTCGACCGATTTCGGACATTTATAGCTGGCAATCCGCTCCTTCGCCCAGGCGATGACATCCTCCGGCGTCACTGTCTCGCCCGGTTTCACAACCACGATAGCCTTGACGGACTCGCCCCATTTGTCGTCCGGCACGCCGATTACGGCCACATCCGCCACGCCTGGATGGCCAAACACGGCATTCTCCACCTCGGCCGGGTAGATGTTCTCGCCGCCTGAGACGATCATGTCTTTCACACGGTCATGAATGTAGAGAAATCCGTCCTCGTCGAAATAGCCGGCATCGCCGGTATGGAAGAAGCCGTTTTTCACGGCTTCCTCAGTCGCGTCCGGACGGTTCCAGTAGCCCTTCATCAGGAACCGCGCCTTGATCACGATCTCGCCCACCTCACCGGTCGGCACCGGATTGCCCTCTGCGTCGACGCACCGCACGATCGCGCCAGGCCATGGCACACCGCAGCTGCGCAGCTTGCCCCAGGCCGGATCATGCGCCTGAGGCGGCAGATAGGTGCCCGCGCCAATCGTTTCCGTCAGGCCATAGAGCTGGGTAAAGCTGACATTCATGATCCGCTTGGCGTCCAGCAACAGGCTCTCGGCAATCGGCGAGGCTCCATAGGAGACGACCTTCAGTGCCGAGAAATCCGTCGTCTCGACGTCAGGATGCTGGGTCAGCATCAGGATCACCGCAGGCACCCAGAAGGCATAGGCAATCTGCTGCTCCTCCACGAGCTTCAGGATGAGGCCGGGATCGATATCCCGCAGGATCACCGCCCTGGCCCCTTGCGCGATGGCCAGCACACCAACATTTACGCCGGCGACATGGAACAGCGGCATTGCATTCATCACCGCTTCGCCCGCGCCATAGCTCGACCATTCCAGCATCGCTGCCTGTCTGAAAAAGGCTTCATAACTTGCATTGGACAGCTGGACGCCCTTGGGGCGGCCGGTCGTGCCGGACGTGTAAAGCTGAATCACATCGTCATCGGCTTGCGGCGTCCGGTCCGGTGCTGCAGTGGGTTTCGCATTCCGCCAGCTCGGGAAATAATCCCAGTCCTCCCGGTCCCCATCAATCGTGATGATACGGACAAGGTCTGGCAACTGGTCGCGGATCTGGTCGATGATGGCGTAAAATTCCTTTCCGACGAACAGCACCTTGGCCGCCGCGTCCGACAGGATGAACTGGATCTCGGGCGGGGCCAGGCGCGTGTTCACGCCCGTCATCACTGCCCGCGCCTTGGCGGCGGCGAACAGCATCTCGTAATAGACGTCCGTATTCTTGGCGAGATACCCCACCCGGTCGCCGGGCTGCACACCCAGGGCGATCAGCCCGTTGGCAATCTGGTTCGTGCGCGTGTCGAGATCGCGATAGGTCGTTTCCGTGCCTTCAAACCACAGGGCGACATTGTCGGGAATGCGCGCCGCCTGAACGCGCGGTATGTCGGCAATGAAAGGCATCGCCTCTGCGTCAATCATGGTTTCCTCCGGTTTGTCTGTGTTCCTCCTGCAGCTTAAGGATTTTGACGCAGGAGTCAGCCAGCGATTATCAGGCCGTCCAACCGGCACTTTTCGCAGGTCGCGGCGCAGTTCCGGCAGGCCGCAGGGCTTGCGGCCTGCCGGTGTTTCCGGCACCACAGACCCATGACTGTTGAAACTGAGAATACCGCCGCAGACCTGACTGAAACCATGCGCGCCATGGGGGGCCGTGCCCGCGCCGCCTCACGCGCGCTCGGCCGCCTCGATGCAGCTGACCGGACACGCGGCCTGAAGGCGATTGCCGCCGCCATCCGCGCCGCCGCCCCCGCCATCCTTGACGCGAACCTGAAGGACATGGACGCGGCCCGCAATAAGGGGCTCGATGCGGCCATGCTTGACCGTCTCGCACTGGACGAAGGCCGCGTTGACGGCATCGTTGCGGGCGTCGAGGCGATTGCCGCATTGCCGGACCCTATTGGCCGAGAAATGGCGCGCTGGACCCAGCCCAACGGGCTGGACTTTGCCCGCGTCGCCGTGCCGCTCGGCGTCATCGGGATCATCTATGAAAGCCGTCCCAATGTGACCGCCGATGCCGGCACGCTCTGCCTGCGCTCCGGCAATGCGGCGATCCTGCGCTGCGGGTCGGAAAGCACGCGCTCGTCACATGCGCTGGTCGATGCCATGCGCTCGGCGCTGACAAATGAAAACCTCCCGGCAGACGCGATCCAGCTCGTCGGCACGACAGACCGCGCGGCTGTGGGCCACATGCTCGCCGGTCTCGACGGGCAGGTTGACGTCATCGTCCCGCGCGGTGGCCGCAGCCTGGTCGAGCGCGTCCAGAAGGATGCCCGTGTGCCCGTTATCGGGCACCTTGAAGGCCTCTGCCACATGTATGTCGATGCCGTCGCAGACCCGCAAAAGGCGGTCGATCTCGTCGTCAATGCGAAGATGCGCCGAACCGGCGTCTGCGGCTCGCTGGAAACCCTGCTGATCGATGCGGCCGTCGCCGACACGCTGTTGCCGGTTATCGGGACCGCCCTGACCGATGCGGGCTGCGAACTTCGCGGCGATGCGCGCGCCCGTGTGATCGTTCCGAGCATGAAGGCTGCGACCGAAGAGGACTGGGGCACTGAATACCTCGCACCGGTTCTGGCTGTCGCCGTGGTTGACGGCCTCGATGGCGCGTTGGCGCATATTGAGCGCTGGTCATCCGGCCATACCGATTCCATCGTGACTGAAGATGCCGGCGTCGCGGAAAAATTCCTGGCCCGTGTCGATAGTGCCATCGTGCTGCACAATGCTTCCACTCAGTTTGCCGATGGCGGCGAGTTCGGCTTCGGCGCCGAAATCGGCATCGCGACCGGCCGCATCCACGCGCGCGGCCCGGTCGGCGCCGAACAGCTCACGATCTACAAATATGTCGTGAGGGGCACGGGGCAGACCCGTCCTTGACACACCTGACGCTTCCGGGACCGACACAAGGCCTGCGGATCGGCCTGTTTGGCGGAAGCTTCAACCCGGCCCATTCAGGCCATCTTCACGTCGCCGAAACGGCGATGAAGCGGCTCCAGCTCGACTGGGTCTGGTGGATCGTCGCCCGCGGCAATCCGCTGAAAACGTCGCATGGCGACTTTGCCGCCCGAATCGCATCGGCGCGGGCCTTGGCCGTCAATCCGCGCATGATTGTCACGGATATCGAAGCCCGGCTCAGCCTGACCTATACGGCTGACACGCTCGCGGCCATCGTCGCCCGTGCGCCGGCCGCGCATTTCGTCTGGCTCATGGGCGCAGACAATCTGGTCGGCTTTCACCTCTGGGAGAACTGGCAGGGCATTGCGCAGACCCTGCCCATCGCGATTGTTGCCCGGCCGGGCGTCGGGCCGGGGGCCCGCAATTCACCCTTTACCCGCCGGTTTGCACGCAGCCGCGTCCCCTCGGCCGCCGCCCGCACCCTCGCTACCACCCCGCCGCCCGCCTGGACCTACCTTCCCGCCCCCCTCGACCCCACATCATCCACTGCCCTGCGCGCGAACCACCCATGACACCAACGCAAGTCGATATCGAACGCCACAAGCGCCATATCCTGCTCAAGGAAATTGGCGGCCCGGGCGTGCAGAAGCTCCTTGCAGCCTCGGTGTCGATTGTCGGGGCAGGGGCGCTTGGCGGCCCGTGCGCGCTCTATCTTGCAGCGGCCGGCATCGGCCATATCGAGCTATGGGACGATGATATCGTCGACCGTTCGAACCTGCAGCGACAGGTGCAGTTTGGAGAGGCTGATATCGGTGGTTCCAAGGCCGAGATCCTGGCTGAACGCCTGCAAGTCGCCCACCCGGATTCCCGCATCACCTGGCATCGCCACAGGTGGAGCGAAAGCCACAAGCTGGCCGGAAGCGTGCTTGTCGACGCGACCGACAATTTCCCGGCGCGCTACGCCCTCAACGCTGTCGCCCATGCCACCGGACGCCCGCTGATCCATGGTGCCGCTGCCGGATGGACCGGCCAGGTCAGCCTGTTCGCTTCAGGCCTGAGACCGGATGCGCCCTGCTATCGTTGCTGGGTGCCGGAGACGCCTCCCGATGCGCAGGGCTGTGACGAGATTGGCGTTGTGGGCGCACTCACCGGCATGGTGGGTTCGGCGATGGCGCTGGAGACCGTGAAATGGATCACCGGGGCCGGCACGCCGCTTGCGGGCCGGCTTCACCTGATTGATGCGCTCTTGGGCACGTCACGTACCGTCGGGTTGCGGAAGGATGCAACCTGCAGTGTTTGCAGCGGATGACGTGCTGATTGACAGGGCTGCCTTCGTCTCCCCTAGTGCAGTCTGAAAAAAGTTCCGGGGAGGATCAATCCATGTTCAAGAGCCTGGTCGCCATCATCGTGACGCTCGCCATCATCCTGGCGGCGGGCTGGTTTGTCCTGCGCCGTCCGGATATTGCTTTTGACCGGCTGGAATCCCTTTATGCAACTGCCGAAAGCAAGTTCATGCCGATGGGCGAAACCGGGCGAATTCACTACCGCGATGTCGGGCCCCGCAATGCGCCTGTCCTTGTGCTTGTGCATGGATTCTCGGCCTCACTGCATACATGGGAACCCTGGGTCAGTGATTTGCGGCAGGACTATCGCGTTGTGTCTCTCGACCTTCCGGGGCACGGCCTGTCGCGCTGCCTGGATGTGGCCGAAACAGGCGTCCCGCAATTCGTCGAGGTCATCGATCATCTGACCACAACGCTTGGCATTGAACGCTTCACCCTTGCGGGCAGCTCAATGGGCGGCCACACGGCATGGAACTTTGCCCTCGCCCATCCGGAGACGCTTGACGGGCTGGTGCTCGTGGATGCGTCAGGCTGGCCGAAATCGGACGATGAAGCCGCATCCTCGCCCCTCGTGTTCAAGCTCCTCGCCAATCCCCTCGCGCGCAGCGTGATGAAGGATCTCGACATGACGGGATTGATCCGAAGTGGTCTCGAAGACAGTTTCGTGGACCAGTCGCTCGTCACCGATGAAATGGTCCAGCGCTATGCAGCGCTCGGACGCGCACCCTGCCATCGCGAGGCGATCCTCAATCTGATGACAGGCCGGTCAGACCGCGCAAGCGCCAGCGACGAGAGGCTTGCGCCAATCAGGACGCCGACACTGATCCTCCAGGGCGAGGCGGACAATCTGGTCCCTGCCGTCCACGGCGAGAAGTTCAATGCCGCCATCGCCGGGTCAGAGCTCAGGCTCTATGCCAATGTCGGCCACCTGCCACAGGAGGAAGCCCCGGACCAGTCGCTGGCAGACCTCAGGGCCTTCCTTTCAGGCAGGGTATATGTCCCTGTCCCGGCCGCCGAGCCAGCCGAAAGTCCTGCAGACTAGAGACGCGTTCCGGATCAGGAAACGCGTTCGACCATCATGTGCTTGATCTTGGCAATGGCCTTGGCCGGGTTCAGGCCTTTCGGGCAAACCTGCGCGCAATTCATGATCGTGTGGCACCGGTACAGTTTGAACGGGTCTTCCAGATCATCCAGGCGTTCGCCCGTGGCTTCATCGCGGCTGTCGATCAGCCAGCGATAGGCCTGCAGCAGCGCAGCCGGGCCGAGATACTTGTCGCCATTCCACCAATAGGACGGGCAGGAGGTCGAGCAGCAGGCGCACAGGATGCACTCGTAGAGACCGTTCAGCTGGTTGCGGTCTTCCTCGGATTGCTTCCATTCCTTTTCCGGGTCCGGCGTGACCGTTTTCAGGAAGGGCTGCACATAGGCGTGCTGAGCGTAGAAATTGGTCAGGTCAGGGATCAGGTCCCTGACCACGGGCAGGTGGGGAAGGGGCGAGATCGAGATCACGCCGCCGGGCAGCTCGTCAAAGCCCTTGGTGCAGGCAATCGTATTGTGGCCGGCAATGTTCATGGAGCAGGAACCGCACACGCCTTCGCGGCACGAGCGGCGGAAGGCCAGCGTCGGGTCGATATTGTTCTTGATGTAGAACAGGACGTCCAGGATCATCGTCCCGGCCTTGTCCATGTCCACCCAATAGAGGTCCCAGCGTGGATTGCCGCCTTCTTCGGGGCTGTAGCGGTAAATCCTGAACTGGCGCAGGGTTGTGGCGCCCTGCGGCTTCGGCCAGGTCTTGCCCTTGCCGACTTTGGAGTTCTTCGGAAGTGTTAGTTCGACCATCTCAAAACCCCTAGTAAACCCGTGCTTTCGGCTCGATATACGCGATCTCGTTTGACATCGTGTAATCGTGCACGCCGCGATAATCGATCGTCACCTTGCCGGCATCGTCGACCCAGGCGAGTGTATGTTTCATCCATTTTGCATCGTCGCGTTCGGAGAAGTCCTCGCGGGCATGGGCGCCGCGGCTTTCTTCCCGGTTGGCCGCCGAATTCACGGTCACGGCCGCCTGCGCGATGAGATTGTCAAATTCGAGCGCCTCGAGCAGGTCCGTGTTCCAGACCATGCCGCGATCCTTCACGTCGAGACCCGGCAGCTTGCTGTAAACCTCATCGATTGCCTCGATGCCTTCGCGCAGCACGTCACCGGTGCGGAACACGGCGCAATTGCCCTGCATCGCCTTCTGCATTTCAAGGCGCAGCGTGGCGACCGGCTGGTCGCCGGCGGCGTTGCGAATCCGGTCGAAACGGGCGAGGTGGCTGTCAGTTGCGCCCTTCGGCAGTTCCGGCTGGGTCGCCCCGGCCTCGGTCGTGGCGCCGCAGCGCAGCCCGGCTGCGCGGCCGAACACAACGAGGTCGATCAGCGAATTGGAGCCGAGGCGGTTGGCCCCGTGCACTGACACGCAGGCCGCCTCGCCCACAGCCATCAGGCCGGGCACGACAGAGTCCGCATCGCCATTCTTCTTGGTCAGTACTTCGCCATGATAATTCGTCGGGATGCCGCCCATATTGTAGTGCACGGTCGGCAGGACCGGGATCGGCTCCCTGGTGACATCGACGCCCGCGAAGATTTTCGCGGTTTCCGAAATGCCCGGCAGGCGCTCGGCCAGAACGGCCGCGCCAAGGTGCTCGAGGTGAAGGTAGATATGATCCTTTTCCGGGCCCACGCCGCGCCCTTCGCGGATCTCCATGGTCATCGCACGCGAGACAACATCGCGCGAGGCAAGGTCCTTCGCGCTGGGCGCATAGCGTTCCATGAAACGCTCGCCCTCGGAATTGGTCAGATAGCCGCCTTCGCCGCGCGAGCCTTCAGTGATCAGGCAGCCTGAGCCATAGATGCCGGTCGGGTGGAATTGCACGAATTCCATGTCCTGAAGCGGCAGGCCCGCGCGCAGCACCATGGCATTGCCGTCGCCGGTGCAGGTATGCGCGGATGTGCACGAGAAGAAGGCGCGGCCATAGCCGCCGGTCGCCAGCACCGTCTTCTGCGACCGGAACCGGTGCAGCGTACCATCATCCAGTTTCCAGGCGGTCACGCCGCGGCAGACGCCTTCCTCATCCATGATCAGGTCAAGCGCGATATATTCGATGAAGAACTCGGTCTCTTCGCGCACGCACTGGCCGTACAGTGTGTGCAGCATGGCGTGGCCGGTCCGGTCAGCCGCCGCGCAGGTGCGCTGCACGGGACCCTGTCCGAAGTCGCGTGTCATGCCGCCAAAGGCGCGCTGGTAGATCTTGCCCTCGTCGGTGCGCGAGAAGGGCATGCCCCAGTGCTCAAGCTCGTAAACGGCGGCCGGTGCCTCGCGGCAGAGATATTCGATGGCGTCCTGGTCGCCGAGCCAGTCAGAGCCCTTGACGGTGTCATACATGTGCCAGCGCCAGTTATCCTCGCCCATATTGCCGAGCGAGGCAGCGATACCGCCCTGTGCGGCAACAGTGTGAGACCGGGTCGGGAAAACCTTGCTGATACAGGCCGTCTTCAATCCCGCCTGAGCCGCGCCCAAAGCCGCGCGAAGGCCAGACCCGCCGGCGCCGACAACGACGACGTCGTAAGTATGGTCTATGAATTTGTAATCGGTCATCTTGGTTTCTCCCGCCGCGGCCATCAGGCGCCGGCGCCAATCCACAGTTTCAGGACAGACAGCGCGACCGTTGCAAACAGCGCGATTACCGCGAAGCTGTTCAGGATCAGGAGCGCCGTGCGTGTGCTCGTCCTAGCGATATAGTCCTCGATGACAATCTGCATACCAATGCGCATGTGATAGAACGCCGCGCCGGCCGTAAGGATCAGCAGGAGCGCGTTCCACGGCTTGCCGGCCCAGACAGAAGCGCTCTCATAGCCAGCCGATGACGCATGGATCACCGAAAACAGGAACCAGGGTACAAGGAAGGCCAGCGCGATGGCGGTGACGCGCTGGCGGATATGGTCGCGCGTGCCGCTCTTGGCAGAGCCAAGGCCGCGGGCAACCTTTGCGGGCGTGACGTACTGGCTTTTTGCCATGGTAAAGTCCTCTTAAAGCCAGACCGCAGTGGCCCAGATGGCCACCGAGCCCAGAACGGCAAAAGCATAATTGAAAACGGAAACGGCGCTGGCCGTCTTCGGATCGAAGCCGATATGCGGGCCGTCCCAGAACAGGTAACGAATACCGTTCGCGAAGTGGAACAGGACGGCGACCGTCCAGAGGAACAGGATCACCTGGCCGGGAATCGAGGCAATCACGGGTTCGAACAGCGCAAATGTCTCAGGGCCGCTGGCCAGCGCGATCAGCCATGCGGCAATCAGGAAGGTTCCGAAATACATCGCCATGCCAGTAAACCGGTGCGTGATCGAGGCCAGCATGGTCGCGTGGTATCGCCAGATCTGCAGATGGGGTGACAGGGGGCGGGGATCGGCCCGATTGGTGCCTGACATGAAAGCTTACCTTACCTGTAATGAAACGCTTGGCTTCGGGTTCTAGGCGCCTCTATGATCCTGTCAACGTGAACGGCGTCGGGAGCGACAATATGAAACCGCTTTTTCTGGGCCTCGGCCTGTTACTCATGCCCGTGTTGGGCGCTGCGCAGCCTGCTACAGATCCCCTGGATACGCTGATCGTTGAATATGAGGCCTATGTCAGCGATGTGAATCCCGAAAAAGCGGCCCGCGACGAAGGCAAGACGGCCCGGCAATGGCGGGATGTCAGCCCGGATGCCATAGCGGCCCAGACGGCAACCGCCGAGAGCCTTTTCGCGCGGATCGATGCGGCTGAAACGGCGCGCAGCGTCGACAAGGCCATCCTCAAGCGCCTGTTGCGGTCAGACCTTGATGACGCTCAGTATGATGCCGCGCGCATTCCTTTCACCGGTGACTGGGGCTTCCAGGCCGAGCCCATGTTTGCCGCGATGCAGGCAAGGCTCGATTCGCAGGAAGATGCCGAAGCCTGGATCGCGCGCCTTAATGACGTGCCGCGGTATTTCGCAGAGAATATCGGGAACATGCGCCGGGGCGTGGCCACCGGATGGACGGCCAGCGCCGATCCGCTCGGAACGATGACAGACCAGATTCGCGAGCAGATTGTCAGCGATCCGGCCGAAAGCGACCTCTACAGACCCTTCGCCAGCCTGCCTGCTGACATGGACGCGGAAACAGCCGAGCGGCTCCGGGCCGAGGGGCTTGAGGCGGCCTCGCGCGCCATCACCGCCTACAGGGATACGCTCCATTTCATTGTCACCGAATATGCGCCGCATGTGCGCTCAGGTGCCGGAATTGCGGGCCTGCCGGGCGGCCATGACGCCTATACCGCGGCGGTGGAGCATCACACGGCGGGGGCGGGCTATTCACCGGTCGAAATCCATCAGCTTGGCGAGCGCGAGGTCGCGCGCATCCGGGCTGAAATGGAAGCCATTATTGATGAAATCGGCTTTGACGGCAGTTTTGCCGACTTCCTCGCTTTCCTGCGCTCCGATCCACAATTCTATGCCCGGTCGGATACGGAACTGATGGCCAGGGCAGCCGAGATTGCGGCCCGCATGGACGCCATGCTGCCGGCCTATTTCGGCCGCCTGCCGAAGCTTCCCTATAATGTTGAGCCTGTGCCGGACGCCATCGCGCCGGGCTATACGACCGGCCGTTACGTCGAGGGCGATCCGGAGGAAGGCCGTCATGGCATTTACTGGGTCAACACCTATGCGCTGGAACAGCGGCCCTTGTACGAGTTGCCGGCCCTGACGGCCCATGAAGCCGTGCCGGGGCATCATCTGCAGATTGCGCTCAGCCAGGAAATGAGCAACCAGCCGAAATTCCGGCAGGATTATTATGCAACGGCGTTTGGTGAAGGCTGGGGGCTGTATTCGGAATACCTGGCCGGCGAGGCTGGCATGTACCAGACGCCGTATGAGCGCTTTGGCGGCCTGTCGATGGAAATGTGGCGCGCCTGCCGTCTCGTCGCTGATACAGGACTTCACTGGTATGGATGGACGCGCGAACAGGCCGAGGCCTGCTTCAAGGACAATAGCGCACTGGCGCCGCTCAATATCGACATCGAGGTGACACGCTACATGGGCTGGCCGGGCCAGGCCGTGGCCTACAAGGTGGGCGAACTGAAAATCCGCGAATTGCGGGCGGCTGCCAAGGCGGCGCTGGGTGATGATTTCGACATCAGGGCTTTCCACGACGCCGTCCTCGAAGAAGGCGCCATTCCGCTTGATGTTCTCGATACGCGCATCAGGGCCTGGATAGCCGGACAACAGGCAGAGCCTCCTGCCGCCCCATGAAGCTGACCATTATTGAAACGGGCCTCGTTCCGGAGCCTATCCGTGCATCATTCGCAGATTATCCGAGCATGTTTCGTGCCCTTGTCCGTGCATGCGATGCGGACATGGAATTCGAAACGGTCTCTGTGATCAAGGGCGAGGTTCTGCCCGATCCCGGCGCACTGGACGCGGTATTGATCACCGGGTCTCCGGCAGGCGTCTATGACAGGGACCCGTGGATTGCGCCGCTGATGGATTTCATCCGGTCCGCAGCGGATGCGTGCGTGCCGCAGGTGGGAATCTGCTTCGGGCACCAGATCATGGCCGAGGCGCTCGGTGGCAAGGTCATCAAGTCTCCGAAAGGCTGGGGCATTGGCCGCCACACCTATGAGATCAAGGCATGTCCGACCTGGATGTCCGACTGTCCGGCGACAATTTCGGTCGGCGTCAGCCATCAGGACCAGGTTGTCGTTCTGCCGCCTGGCGCAGCCATTCTGGCGGCGTCGGATTTCACGCCCATGGCGGCGATAGACTATGGCAGCACGCCTGCAATGTCCTTCCAGTGTCACCCGGAGTTCAGTGTGGAATATTGCGCGGCTCTGTACGCGATCCGCAAAGGCGGGGCCCTGTCGGAAGAGGCCGTTGACGCGGCGATCCGGAGTCTTGCGCTGCCCCTCGACAATCAGCGTCTCGGGAAATGGATCGCCGCGTTCATCAGGTCATCAGATCAGCCAAAGCGGTAGCGGGCACCGATGGAAAGCAGGTTCTGCTGGTTCTCGATGTTCAGTGTGCCCGGGAAGAGATCATTGTCGAGTTCGACATCGTCGGTCGCGCGATAGGCGTATTCACCAAACACGTCCCATGTCTCATTCACTCGCCATGTCAGGCCGGCTTTCACCTGATAGGCGAACTTGGTTTCGCCGCCATCGATAACGTCGACGCCGGAGGGGTTATATTTCACGTTGACATCGGACAGGCCGATCCCTGCGCCGACATAGGGCTGCCAGGCGCTGGCGCTGTTGAAGTCATAGTAGACGTTCGCAAAAACGGAGGTGCTGGTGATGTCGCCCCGTCCGTCAGCGACAATAGCCGCAACCGATGCGCCTAGCGGGGTCGGGCTGCCGGCAATGGAGGCGGCATCGAGGGCATCAATGCTGCCGCCGCCCAGGGTCACGCCCGTATGGGTTTCGACGTCTGCCTTCGTGTAGGATATTTCCACGCCGCTGCGCAGGCCATTACCATAGCGCGCGCCGGCTTCGACGTTGAAGCCGGAGCCGTTGTCGAACTCCGTGTTCCAGCCATAGGGCGTCCCGGCGGCGACATCGAGTGTCGTTCCGTCGCCAAGATTGCCGGTTGTGAACGCGCCGGTTGTGCCGGAATTGTCGCTGTCGGACTGGTTTGCATAGCTGACTGAGCCACTGACATACCATTCCTGGGCATAGGCCGGTGCGCCGATCAGGGCAGTGGCGCACAGGCAAGCAAGTAGTTTTCCGATTTTCATCAGGTTTGTCCTTCTTCACGGGGGTTGATGTTGCCTTGAATACGGCGGCCCCCGGATGCCGGATGATTAACAAACGGTAATGGTTTCTGTCATATGGCGCGGGGAATGCATGCTGTATCCGGTATCGGGACATTCCTCGTCCGGGGACGCAGAATTACTGGAGACGCAACGCACATGATGCCCAAACCGCTCGCCGCTATCAAACCGAATACGCTCGAATTCGAAATCCTGCCTTTGGTCAAACCTACCGGATTTCGCGAGTATGATGCGCGCTGGTGGTTCAACGGAATCGGGCACGAGAAAGAGCCCGAACTCAACTTCACCGGCGTCCAGGCCCTCGGCCTTGGTATGGCGACGCTGTTCCATGAAATGGGCGTGCCGCCGAAAGTGGTGACGGGCCATGATTTCCGTTCGATCAGCCAGCCTATCAAGAATGCGCTGATCCTCGGCCTCGTTCAGGGTGGTTGCGACGTGCTGGACGTTGGCCTTGCCCTGTCGCCAATGGTCTACTGGAGCCAGTTCGAGCTTGATGCTGCCTGCTGCGCCATGGTGACGGCAAGCCACAACGAGAACGGCTGGACAGGCGTGAAGATGGGCGCTGACCGTCCGCTGACCTTCGGGCCCGTCGAAATGGGCCGCCTGAAGGAGATCGTCATGGGGGGCGGTTTCCAGCCGCGCGCTGGCGGTGGGCATCACCGGGTCGACGGGATGCGCGAGAAATATATCGCGTCGGTGGCCGATGGTGTCAAACTGTCGCGTCCCATCCGTGTGATTGCGGCCTGCGGCAACGGCACGGCGGGTGCATTTGCTCCGGACGCCCTGCGCGCCATGGGCGCTGAAGTCATCGAGATGGACTGTAACCTCGACAATACGTTCCCGAAATACAACCCCAACCCTGAAGACGCCGAAATGCTGCACGAAATGTCCAGGGCCGTGAAGGAACTCGGCGCCGATGTTGCGCTCGGCTTTGATGGTGATGGCGATCGTTGCGGCGTGGTCGATAATGCGGGCGATGAAATCTATGCCGACAAGATCGGCCTGATGCTGGCGCGCGACCTGTCCCGGAATTTCAAGGATGCGACATTCGTCGTCGATGTGAAGTCCACAGGCCTCTACAAGACTGACCCGATCCTCAAGGAAAACGGCGCTACGGTCGACTATTACAAGACCGGTCACTCCTACATCAAGCGCCGCACGAACGAGCTCGGTGCGCTCGCAGGATTTGAGAAATCGGGCCACTTCTTTTTCCGCCCGCCTATCGGGCTGGGTTATGATTGCGCACTGACCGCAGCCAAGGCGATCCTTGAAATGCTCGACCGCAATCCGGGCAAGACCATGGGTGACCTGCGCGATGAACTCGGGGTTGCCTACACGTCGCTCACCATGTCACCGCATTGCGGGGATGAGGTGAAGTATGACGTGGTGGACCGGATGGTCGCCGAATATGAAGCCCTTAACGGCACAGAGATTCTCGGCCGCAAGGTCGTTGACGTGAACACGGTGAACGGTGCGCGCGTGACGCTCGAGGATGGCAGCTGGGTGCTCATCCGCGCGTCGTCCAACAAGCCGGAACTGGTTGTGGTGGTCGAATCCATGGCGAGCGAAGATGACATGCGCGCGCTCTTCCACAAGGAAATCAAGCCGCGCCTCGGCAAGCACGCTGAAGTCGGCGCGTATAACCAGGAGATCTGAGAGGCATGGCGCTCAATCCCAATTATGCCGCAGTTTCCGGTCGTCAGCAGGCGACAGATCGCTGGACGGTCATGCTGCCGGGCGAGTTCAATCGCCGTGAGGAAGAATCAGGCCTGTGCTTCTGGCGTCCAGGTCTTACTGTCTGGCTGACCGCCTATGGCACGCAGGACGGACTCTCGATTGAGGACCGGATGACACGGGACCGGGCGAAGGCTTCAGCTGCAGCAGCGGACATTGTCGAGAGCCTGGAAAGCGGTGTCGGGCGCCTCAGCTACCGCCTCACGGAGACGCGGCCGGACGGCGCGATCGTGCAGGGACTTTACAGTTTCGCGCACGGGGCAGACGGCCAGGTCATGGTCGCCGCCTATTTCGACGATGTATCGGAACTGGAAACAGCCAGGCGCATTTCCGATTCCATCACGTATACCGGCTGACGACACGGCCATTGTGGCGCCCTCTTGACCTGATGGCCCAAAAATCGCACCCGTCGCGCCATCGATTTTCGCGCCTTAGAAAAGGAAGTAACCATGCGTGTAGCAATGATCGGCACAGGCTATGTCGGCCTGGTATCGGGAGCCTGCTTCGCAGACTTCGGTCATATCGTGACCTGCGTCGACAAGGATGCTTCGAAAATCGAGCGCCTCAAGAACGGGATCATGCCAATCTACGAGCCGGGACTCGATGATCTTGTGGCAAGCAATGTCAAGGAAGAGCGTCTCTTCTTCACGACGGAGGCAGCCGACGCGATCAAGGATGCCGACGCTGTGTTCATAGCGGTCGGTACGCCATCACGGCGTGGCGACGGTCATGCTGATCTGTCTTATGTCTATGCAGCGGCTGAAGAGATTGCCGGCCTGATGGATGGCTTCACCGTTGTGGTTACCAAGTCGACGGTTCCTGTCGGTACGGGTGACGAAGTTGAAGAGATTATCCGCAAGGCCCGTCCTGACGGGGATTTCGCTGTTGTGTCCAATCCGGAATTCCTGCGTGAGGGCGCCGCCATCAAGGATTTCAAGATCCCCGACCGGGTCGTCGTTGGTACCGATGATGAGCGTGCGCGCCAGTTGATGCGCGAGCTGTATCGCCCGCTTTTCCTCAATGAGACTCCGATCCTGTTTACTGAGCGCCGGACCTCGGAACTGATCAAATATGCCGCGAATGCATTCCTTGCGGTGAAGATCACTTTCATCAACGAGATGGCTGACCTTTGTGAAAAGGTTGGTGCGAACGTTCAGGAAGTGTCGCGCGGTATTGGTCTGGATAACCGGATCGGCAAGAAATTCCTGAATGCCGGGCCGGGATATGGCGGCAGCTGCTTTCCGAAAGACACATTGGCGCTGACCAAGACAGCAAATGATGCCGGTGCACCGGTGCGCATCGTTGATACGGTCGTCGAAGTGAACGCTGCCCGCAAGAAGGCCATGGCGGCCAAAATCATCGGTGCGATGGGCGGGAACGTCAAAGGCAGGACAATCGGTGTGCTGGGGCTGGCCTTCAAGCAGAATACGGATGACATGCGGGATGCGCCAAGCCTGGATATCCTGCCTGCGTTGATGGCAGCGGGGGCCAAAGTCCGTGCCTTTGATCCGGAAGCGATGACGGAGGCAGGCCACCTGCTGGAAGGCGTGGAATTTGCGTCCAGCCCATACGCGGCCATCGAGGGCGCTGACGCCATGGTCATCATTACGGAATGGGACCAGTTCCGCGCGCTGGATTTTGACCGGGTAAAAGCTGCGCTCAATACCAATATCGTGGTAGACCTGCGCAACATCTATTCCCCCGAAGATATGGCGGCCCGCGGGTTTGCCTACACGTCCATCGGGCGTCCCTAAATTTCACGCACCAAACCAGACCGGAAACCAGACATGAAATTCTTCGTTGATACCGCAGATACCAAGGACATCGCCGAGCTTGCTGCAACCGGGCTGATTGATGGTGTGACCACCAACCCGTCCCTGATTGCAAAGTCAGGCCGGCCGTTCGCAGAAGTCATCAAGGAAATTTGCGCACTGACCTCAGGCCCTGTGAGCGCTGAAGTTGTTGCCACCGATGCGGAGGGCATGGTCAGCGAAGGCCGAAAGCTTGCCAGTATCGCCGAAAATGTCGCTGTGAAACTGCCGCTGACATGGGACGGCCTGAAAGCCTGCCGCACACTGTCGGATGAGGGAACGGCCGTAAACGTGACGCTGTGCTTTTCGGCAAACCAGGCGCTACTCGCCGCCAAAGCGGGCGCGGCTTTTATCTCGCCATTCATCGGCCGCCTCGATGACATCAATGTGGACGGCATGGAACTGATTGGCGACATTCGCCAGATCTATGACAACTACCTGTTTGATACCGAAATCCTCGCCGCATCAATCCGTACGGCGAACCATGTGAAACTGTCGGCCCTCGCGGGCGCTGACGTGGCAACGATGCCGCCGAACGTGATAAAAAGTCTGGCAAATCATCCTCTGACGGACAAGGGCCTCGAGGCCTTCCTGGCGGATGCGAAGAAAGCGGATATCAAAGTCTAAATCATGACCGAGGCCGAAGGACCGAAAGGCCGTGTCCTGATTGTGGCGGGCTCGGATTCCGGCGGCGGTGCCGGAATCCAGGCCGACATCAAGACGGTGACAATGCTGGGTGGCTACGCCATGACAGCGGTCACCGCTATCACGGTTCAGGACACGAAGGGCGTGCACGGTGCCTGGCCGGTGCCGGTCGATGCGGTGCTGGGCCAGATCAGGGTTACCCTGTCGGATATTGGTGCGGACGTGATAAAAACCGGCATGCTTGGCTCTGCCTCACTGGTGGAATCTATCGCCCAGTGCCTTGATGAGACGGCGCAGTTGATACCGCGGATCATTGACCCGGTCATTGTCGCCACATCGGGCGACCGGCTGGTCGATGCGAAGGCTGTCGAAGCCATTCGATCCGAGCTTGTTCTGCGCGCACGCCTCGTTACGCCGAATGCGCCGGAAGCCGAAGTCCTGACCGGGAGAGCCGTGGAGACAGTGGATGGCCAGCGCAGGGCGGCAGAACGCCTGCTCGAACTTGGTGCCCATGGCGCCCTGGTGAAGGGTGGTCATATCGGTGGAAGCATGATCACCGATGTTTTGCAGACGACAACGGGCGAATGGATATTCGAAAGCCCCCGCCTGCTGACGATGTCGACACACGGCACCGGTTGCACACTGGCTTCGGCCATTTCTGCATATCTTGCACAAGGTGCAAGTGTTCCGGATGCGGTGGAAAAGGCGCGTGAGTATTTGAGAGAAGCCATTCGCACCGCGAAAGGGTTTGGCCACGGCCACGGACCTGTCAATCATGGCTGGATTCTCGATCGCGACAGATAACGCGTCAGCCATGTGAGAGACGGCAGAGGGAGCCGGATCTCGATAGAAAAGCTGATACCCTGATTACGAATTCTGGTTTTCCGTCGTGACAGACATGTGCGAGATGACAGGCTTTCTGATGGAGCCTACCTATGCCTGTGCTGCCCTTCTACCAGGTCGATGCATTTGCGTCTCAAGCTTTCGAAGGCAATCAGGCCTGCATCATGCCACTTGAGGCGTTTATGCCCGATGATGTCATGCTCGCCATCGCGGCTGAGAACAACGTGGCTGAGACGGCGTTTCTTGTCCGGACAGGTGAAGACGCCTGGAACCTGCGCTGGTTCACGCCCGCTGTGGAGGTGCCCCTTTGCGGCCATGCGACACTCGCCGCCGCACACGTCCTGTTCTCCCATGAAGGTTTTGCTGGTGGCACCATAGGCTTCGACACAGTGAAATCCGGCCGGCTTACGGTGCGCAAGCTCGATGACGGGCGCCTCGAGATGGATTTTCCGTCTGCGCCGATAACCGAGATAGACGTATCTGATGAGGTTGCGTCTGCACTGGGTGCCCGGCCATTACAGGCGTGGGGTGGTATGTTCTATGCGGCGCGCTTTGGCACGCCTGAAGACATTCGTGACCTTGCGCCCGACCTGAAGGCCCTGAAGCAGCTCGGCGTGCCCGGTGACGGATGGGATCGGGGAAACTTCGGCTGCTTTGCGCCCGGCGGCGACGGTGTCGACGTGACGAGCCGCTTCTTTGCGCCCGGCAGCGGTATCGATGAGGACCCGGCAACCGGAAGCTGGCACACGATGCTTGCCCGCGTCATGTCTGAATATTCCGGGAAGGACAGGCTCACATGCTTCCAGGCCTGTCCGGGGCGGGGTGCGCGGATAGATACCCACTTGCAGGGTACCCGGGTAAAGCTCGCAGGGCGCGCCGTGACAGTGATCGAGGGCCGGTTCCACATCTAGGACCGACTGCCCGGCCGATGCGTCTTGATGGTACCTCTGGCCGGACTCGAACCGGCACTCTGTCACCAGAAACGGATTTTGAATCCGTCGCGTCTACCAGTTCCGCCACAGAGGCCCTCTTCAGGGAAGGCTTCTCCTGCCGCATGGCGGTATGTGATGTCAATCGTCTCGACGCGGCCAGCAAAGATCGGTAACACGGCGCGCATGAAAACAGCTTCCATGCCTGCGGCCCTGACTCTTCTTCAAACCCTGGAGGCCATGGCCGAGCGGGCGCCTGAGGAAGGGTTCACGCTTCGGCAGATACTCGACCAGCTCGACGAAACGGCGTTCGGCGCCGGCCTGTTCTTTTTGGCACTGCCCTGCTGCATTCCGTTCCTTTACGGCGTTCCCCAGGTTGTTTCGCTTCCCATGATGGCGCTGGCCGGGCAAATGGCCGCTGGCCGGGAACAGCCATGGATGCCGGACAAGTTCAGCCAGAGGAAAATTGACCGCAAGGGCCTGACCCAGATGGCCAAGGGTGGGCGCAAATGGCTCGGCTGGATCGAAACCTTCTCCAAGCCCCGGCTGACAGGCATAACAGGCAAGCGTTCAGAGCGCATCATCGGATTTTTTCTCTGTCTTTTCAGTGCATCCATTTTGATGCCCCTGCCCATGACCAATACTGTGCCCGGCTTTGGCGTCGCTCTGGCCAGTTTCGGACTGATCAACAAGGACGGCGTGCTGGTGATTCTCGGCCTGCTTCTCGGGTTCGCCTGGATCTTCGGTCTGGTCGTGCTCGGCCCGGTCGCGCTGCTGACCGCTATCGGGGCAATCAAGGACGGGGTGTTAGGCTTCACGGCATCGTGACGCTCCGCCGCATTGTGGGCAGTGGGCTGGAAGGTCTTAGTGGCGGCATGGTGAAACTGGAAAACATCTTGAGGGATTGGGCCTGGCCGGTCGCGGCAATGGTTATCTCAGCGAGCATGATTGCCATCGCCCATGCGTTCGAGCGGTTCGGCCACCTTCCGCCCTGCCCCCTTTGCCTGCGCCAGAGGGAAGTCTACTGGGCCCTGATCGCAATGACGATTACCGGACTGGTAATCTGGAAGTGGCGGCCGAAGAGGCGGTTTCTGGTGGCGCTGAATGTGCTTATCGGGCTTGTATTCGGGGTAGGTGCAGTCGTGGCGGCTTACCATTCAGGGGTTGAGTGGAAGTTTTTTCCGCCTCCAGCCGGTTGTGCAGCCGGGACCGTGGTGAACCCGCTTGAAATCAGGGACCTGAACCAGCCGTTCCACGTGGCAGATTGCACTGCGGCGCCGTTTTACATCCTCGGCCTGTCGATGGCGGGATGGAATGGCGTGGTCTCGCTGGTCCTGTCAGCCGCCAGCTTTGTCGCAGCCGCCGCTACAATTCGCCGCTAAAGGCCGAGCACCTTGCGGGCAATGATCGTTCGCTGGATCTCGTTGGTTCCGCCATATATCGACTGGGCGCGCCCGGCAAAATAAGACGATACGTCCTTGGCGGCATGGAGAGGCAGGCCGATCTCCGGCGCGTTGGCACCGAAGCCGGGCTGGGCAAACGCGGCGGCGGTATCGAGAGAAAGCTCGGTAATCTGCTGGTGCGTCTGGGTCGCGAGGATCTTGATCGTCGAAGCGGCGTCGCCCGGAGAGCCGCCCGAAGAAAGCCCGGACAGAACACGAAAGACCGTCATTTCCAGTCCATCAACAGCCATTTCGGCCTCTGTCAGCTTTCGCGCGAAGGCCGGGTCGTCGATCAGGCGATGATTTCCGCCATCCGGCATGGCTGTGGCCAGTTCGCGCACATGGCGCAGCATGGCGCGCTTGCCGCCGATGCGGGCATACGAGGTGCGCTCGAACCCGAGGAGGTATTGGGAATAGGTCCAGCCCTTGCCTTCTTCGCCAATGCGATGGTCTTCGGGCACTTTCACATTGTCGAACAGGACCTCGTTGAGGACATGTTTCCCGTCAATCGTGATGATCGGTATGAGTGTGACGCCCGGCGCGTCCATGGGGCAGCAGATGAATGTGATGCCTTCCTGCTTCCTGCCTTCATTGCTTGTCCGCGCGAGCAGGAAGATCCAGTCGGCATGCTGCGCGGCCGAGGTCCAGATCTTGTGGCCATTCAGGGTGTATGTTCCGTTCTCCAGAACGGCGCTGAACTGCAGGGAGGCGAGATCGGACCCGGAGCCCGGTTCGGAATAGCCCTGCGCCCAGCCGACGGAGCCGTCGCGGATTCCCGGCAGCCATTCGGCCTTCTGTGCCTCTGAGGCAAATGTGTAGAGGACCGGGCCGACATAGACGACGCCCATTGGGGTGACAGTCGGCACGCCCGCGCGCTCAAGCTCTTCATCGAAAACGTATTGTTCTTCGACCGACCAGCCGGGGCCACCATACGCTTCGGGCCAGGCGCTTGCGAGCCAGCCCTTGGCCCCGAGGGCCATTTCCGAACGCCGGATGTCTTCCGTTGTGAGCGCTTCGCCTGCACGGTTTTTCGCAATGATGTCTGCAGGAAACCCGGTTTCGAAGAATTGCCGCACCCTGGCGCGGAAAATCTCGGTTTCAGGACTGAATGTCAGGTTCATCTTCGCGCTCCCTCTATCAGGAGCGAGCGTAGGGCAGGCCCGGCCCGTGGCAAGGCCTGCCCCAACGTATGGCTTTGCCTCAGGCGGCCTTCTGCGTCTCGATCCATGCGTCGACCTTGCGCTCGAGCAGTTCGAGCGGCATGGCGCCGCCCCCGAGCACAGTGTCGTGGAAGCCGCGAATGTCGAACGTGTCGCCGAGTTCAGCTTCGGCCTTCGCGCGCAGTTCCTGGATCTTGATCATGCCGATCTTGTAGGCGGTCGCCTGGCCCGGCATCACGATATAGCGTTGAACTTCTGAACGCGCCTGAGCCTCGGTGATGGCGGCATTGTCCAGGAAGTACTGAACGGCCTGTTCCTCGGTCCAGCCTTTCGAGTGAAGACCGGTGTCGATGACCAGGCGGATGGCGCGCCAGATTTCAGAGCCGAGGCGGCCGAAATCGGAATACGGGTCATCATAGGTGCCGGGCATTTCCTTGGCGAGCCATTCGGAATAGAGGCCCCAGCCTTCTGCGTAGGCGGTGAAATTGGCCTGCGTGCGGAATTGCGGAACGCCGGTCAGTTCCTGCGCGATGGCAATCTGCATGTGGTGGCCCGGAATGCCTTCATGATAGGCGATGACTTCCAGTTCGCGTTTCGGCATCGCAGTCATGTCTGACAGGTGGGCGTAATAGATGCCAGGACGCGTGCCATCGGGCGTGCCGGGGAAATAATGCTGCGCGGCGCCGTCCTGTTCACGGAAGGCTTCGACACGTTTCACCACGAGGTCCGCTTTTGGCAGGATGCCGAAATAGTTAGGCAGTTCGGCCTTGAGCCGCTCGATGTCAGCCGTCGCATCGGTAATGTAAGCCAGACGGCCCTCATCGGTGTCTGGATAGTAGAAGCGCTCATCGTCCTTGCTGTCCCGGAGCATGGTGAAAAACGCATTCAGCGTGCCCTCGAAACCGACCGATTCCTTGATCGCTTCCATGTCGCCTCGGATGCGCGCGACTTCCTTCAGGCCCAGTTCGTGGATTTCGTCAGCAGTCATGCTGGTCGTGGTCTGCGTCTTGAGGCGGAAATTGTAGTAATCTGCGCCATCAGGCTGGAGGTAGGCGCCGACCGGCTGGGTCGAATCCGGCGAATTCGCCATGTCTTCCGTCGCAAAGGCGATGACGTCCCTGTAGGCGCTCACGAAGTCGCCCTTCAGCGCCTCCTCTGCCTCTGCGAGGAAGACGCTGGCCTGGGCTTCATCAATGCTGCCAGCGTCAACGAGCAGTTTGATGTCGGCCTTGATGTCGGCAAGGAGGGCGCTGTCTTCACCCTCGGTGAACGGTGCGCCGGTGATGATTTTCGTCGACTGGTCGATCACGCCTTCATAGGCAAACCTGGGCGCATGCACGCCGCGCTCTGCTGACTCTTTCGCGACCGCGACCGCTTCGCGAAGCGCCCGGGCGCTCTCGCTGATCCGCTTGATATAGGCGGTCATGTCTTCCGGTGTGTCGACGGCATGAAAGCCGATGAGGAAGGTCGGCAGGAAATTCTGCAGACCGTTCATCTGGTCAAATACGAAGCCATTGTAGCGATAGGCGGCGCCCTCGGCGGCCTGGTCGTACTGGTACTTCCAGAGGTCGTAGGACATCTTGTCTGCAGGCGAGAGGGCGTCGTAGTCAAACGAAGCTTCCATTTCCTCTGTCGCCGCTTTCTGCCAGGCCAGTTGTTCATCCTGGCAGGCGAAGGTCAGGCAGTCGATCTGGTCGTTAAGGTCCTTACGGCCCAGAAACGACAGGCCGATCGGGCTGAATTGCAGCTGTTCTTCGTATTTCACGTCGAACCAGGCGTTCAGCCGCGCGCTCAGTTCTTCAGCGGATTCAGCCGGCGCTTCGACGGAGGCGACCGTTTCAAGATTTTCGGCAGGCACGCTCTGGCTGGCACAGGCGGACAGGACAAAGGCGAGGGCGAGGGCGGAGACTGAGCTGCGCATGATGAGGGAACTCCCTGGGATTATTTCCGATTAACGATAAGAAGACGTATCGCCCTCTGCGGCGGGCTGTCAATTGGCAAGCGTGTGGATGGCGGCTAGAGGAGGGGTATGACAGACCCACGCCGTTCTTCCGACAATGCCGTGCCAGGCGACCAGCAAACCGTGCGTATCGGCACCCGCGGATCACCGCTTGCGCTGGTGCAGGCGCGCCAGATAGCCGCCTCGCTGGAGGTGAGTTCCGGCGGGGCCCTGCGAGGTGAGATCGTGCCCTTCACGACGAGCGGCGACCAGTTGACGACCGAACGCCTGATCAATGCAGGCGGCAAGGGGCTTTTCACGCGCGAGCTGGATGCAGCGCTGGATCGCGGCGACGTGGACATCAATGTGCATAGCCTGAAGGATGTGCCGGTTGTCCTGCCGGACGGTCAGATCTTCGCGGCCTATCCGGAACGCGAGGACCCGCGCGAAGGGTTTCTATCGCCAAGGGCGACCCGTCTGTCGGACCTGTCCGAAGGGGCCAAAGTTGGCACGGCTTCGCTGCGACGGGAATCCCAGACGCTGGCGCTGAGACCCGATGTCGAGATCGTGACGTTTCGGGGAAACGTGGCGACGCGGATGCGCAAGCTGGAAGAAGGACTGGCCGACGCCACCTATCTGGCAATGGCGGGTCTGACGCGGCTCGGTCTTGCGCATCTCGCGACGCCGATCCCGATGGAGGACATGCTGCCCTCCGCCGGGCAGGGAATTATCGGTGTCGTGATGCGCGAGGATGGCCCGGCGCAAGTGCGCGAGGCTCTCGGGCTGATTGATCATGACGCGACACGTGCAGCTGCAACGGCGGAGCGGGCATTCCTGGGGGCCCTCGATGGCAGTTGCCGCACGCCGATTGCGGCACACTTGTTTGACAGGGGCGAGGAATGGCAATTGATCGGCGAAGTTCTGTCACTGGATGGCCAGCAGCGCTGGCGCAGTGAGGGTACGTGCCGCAAGGCGGCGAGCGAAACACAGCTGGCGGCGCTCGGGCGCGCGATTGCTGCTGAAATTCGCGCAGCGGCCGGTGGGACGCTGCCGGCCTTCGTGGGGGACTGGTGAGCCTTCCGGTCATCGTCACACGGGCCGAACCTGCAGCGGCCGATACAGTTTCGCGACTTTTAGCGGCTGGCTATAAGGCGATTCTTTCGCCAGTCCTGACACTGGAGGGCCTGCCGGACGCCGAGCCGGACATGGCTGGTATCCGGCACCTGATCTTCACCAGTGCGAACGGTGTGCGCTTCTTCCAGGAGCGCGGCGGGATGGGTGAGGCAGTGGTATGGTGTGTGGGCGAAGCGACGGCGGCAGCCGCGCGCCAGGCGGGTGGCAGGGATGTGCGCGAGGGGAGTGGCAATGGCGCCGATCTCGCTGCGATGATCCTTGCTGCGCCTGAAACCCGCGAAGGCGGCCTGCTGCATGTTGCCAACGTCGCCGCAGCGGGTGACCTGGTCGCGACGCTGAAGGGTGCGGGACTCGATGCACGCTTCAGCGCCCTCTATCGCACGGTGCCGGCGCGGGCGCTGGCGCCTGAGGCCCTGGATGCACTCGCCACTGCGCCGCGCAGCGTGGTCCTGATTCATTCGGCGAAGGGCGCGGCTGCGTTCCGTGAGGCGTCCGTGGGGATGAATTTGTCGCCCGTCGTTTTCGTGGCGATCTCGGATTCGGCCAGCCAGCCGCTCGACGGGTGCGGAGCGCGTGCGATCATTAAGGCGGCGAGCCCGAGCGAGACGGCATTAATGGACGCGCTTGATACCGCCGTGCTGGCGCTCTGATTGCGACCTTTGATCGGCATGGGCGTATATGTCAGTGTGATTCCAAATTCCGCCTGCGAGGAGCAGACAGACACATGACCAATGATCCCGAGGACGATATGCGCGTCAGCTCTGCAGAGCCGATTGATGCGGACTTCGAACCGGCTTTCGAGGATGATGAAGACGTGCGGGCGCGCGGCACGAACGGTTCGGGTCCGGGCTGGCTCGGCCTTGGTGTGGCGGCGCTTGTCGCCGCCGGCATTGGCGGCGCCATCGGGATTATTGCGACGCTGGCAATTCCGGACAGGGGCGGCGATGAGGATATTTCGGCGGTCACGGCGGAGCTTGAATCGCTGAAGGCGGAGCTGCAGGCGGCTGACCTTGAACGCAGCAAGGTCATCCGTGACGCGGCCGAACTGGAATCGCGCCTTGCTGCGGGACTGAACAGTACGCCTGCGCGCGCCGAGCAGGACCTTGGGCCCTTGCTGGCCGAACTCGACGCGGTGTCCAGACGGCTTGACGAGGCCCTGGCGGCCAATAGCGGAGAGGCGCTGGTTCAGTTGACGGCCCGTCTGGATGCGCTGGAGGCTGTCGATACGAGCGGGGAGGCAACGGCGGCGGAACTGGCGCGGGCGCTGGGCGCGGTCTCCGAGCGGGTGACATCGCTCGAGACACGGCTTGCGGACCTGCAATCAGATATCGTGCGCAGCAGCGGCGACACGACGGAGCTGACCAGCCTGATCGAGCGGATGCGCAGTGATGAAGCCGCCGTGCGGGCCAAGGCCGAAGCCTCCGAATCAAGCGCGGATGCTGCGCTGGCCCTGTCCGCCATCGAAGCGGCGTCCCGACGCGGCAGCGATTTTGAATCCGACTATCGCAAGCTGCGCGCGATCATGCCGCGGTCGGCTGCTGTCCGGGCGCTGGGCGGGGTGGCCTCGACCGGCGCGCCGACCCTGGCCCAGCTGCAGCAGAGCTTTGGTCCGGCAAGCACCAGGGCCCGCGCGGCCATTCCCGCAGACAAGCAAGGCGGGCTGGGCTGGCTCAATAGCCTGTTTGGTGATGCGGTTACGGTTCGCGGCGACGATGGCGAGGAGGGCGGCGCGGCAGTTATCCTGTCGCGCGCCAGAACGGCGCTTGACGCCGGTAATCTTGACCAGGCCGTCAGCACGCTGGAGGGTCTTGAGGGCGAGCCCGCCGCCGCCATGGCTGACTGGACGCAATCGGCAAACCGTCGCATCACTCTGGAAGCCGGGCTCGAGACCCTGAGGCTGGGCATGATTGGCGGGGAAGCGCAGGAATAATGAACCGGATATTCCTCTTTATCCTGATCCTCGTGATTATCGCCGGCGGCGCCCTGATCGGCTTCTGGGCGGTCAACCTGCCCGGCAGTGTGGTTATCAATGACAGCCGTGGCGAGCTGGTCTCGCTCCATACCGGTGTGGCAGCGATTGCGCTGATCGTTTTCGGCGGCCTTGTTGCGGCCGTCTGGTGGGTCATCAGCGGCCTGTTCGTGCTGCCGGGCAAGATTGGCCGCTCACGCCAGAGCAACCGGGCGCGCAAGGCCAACATGGCGCTGGCCGAGGGTTTGCTGGCGGCCGAGGCGGGCGACTCGACCCATGCGCTGAAACTGGCCCGCAAGGCGGTGAAACATGCCGAGGACGAGCGGCTGAAACTGCTGCTGGAAGCGCGCGCCGCTGAAGCCAATGATGACTGGGCTGGGGCTGAACGCGCCTGGGGCCAGCTTACCCGCCTTCCCGGCGGCCAGCTGGCGGGCCTGCGCGGGTCTGCCATGGCAGCAGCCGAGCGCGGCGACCAGTCAACCGCGGAAGCGCGAGCCCGCGAGGCGCTGGGGCTGAAGTCGAATGCTGACTGGCCGTTCAATTCCCTGTTCGACCTGCAAGTGGCGCGCGGCGAATGGAGCAGGGCGCTGGAGACACTGGCGATTGGCGAGAAGCGCGGACTGATTTCCGGCGACAGCCTGCGCCGCCGACGCGCCGTATTGCACACGGCAGGCGCTGTCGGCCTGCCGCATGATCGCAAGCAGGAAGCGCAGAAGGCGCTCGCAGAAGCGATTCGCGCGGCGCCTGGCTTTCCGCCGGCGGCCTGGCATGGCGCGCGCCACCTGATGATCGACGGCAAGGAGAAGGCAGCGCAGGGCGTGCTGGAGCTTGGCTGGAAGGCGCGTCCCCATCCGGCCCTTGCGCAATTGTCCCGACGCCTGGTTCCCCAGGATGCCCGCGAAAATATTGCCGCGCGGCTCCAGGCGCTGGTGGAGACATACCCGACCCATCGGGAAAGCCGTATCCTGTCGGCCGAACTGGCCATGGACAGGGCAGACTGGGTTGAGGCGGTCAAGAGCCTGGCCCTGCTGGTGGAAGAGAACCCGACCGGGCGGCTTTGCCTGCTGATGGAGCGGGCGCTGAAAGGGTATGGCGACCAGGACGAGGCCCAGCGCTGGGGGCGGATGGCGGCGTCTGCATCGCGTGAGGCCGACTGGTCCGACATCGACCCGAAAGGCAATGCGTTCGACTTCGCCCAGCGCGACTGGAGCCGGCTGGTTTATGCCTTTGGTGATGTCGGCGACCTCGTTCACCCGCGTTATGAAACCTATGGGCGGGAACTGGAAGCCGGACGGGTGCTGGCGATTGCCGGGCCGGAGGATGACAGGATCGCGCCGCCCAAGGCGCCGAGCGACCGCCTGACACCGCCGCTCGACTATGCCGAGGACGACGACTGATCACCTGTCGTCAACAGGCAAAAGCGTCTTGCGCCCCGCGCCCGGTATGGCTATTCAGGCCGAACGCTCCGTGGAGCAGGCCGCTATAGCTCAGCTGGTAGAGCATCGCATTCGTAATGCGGGGGTCAGGTGTTCAAGTCACCTTAGCGGCACCATTCCTTATCTTTGCAGAATGAATCAGGTCTCCGGATCAGGACTGGACGATGAAAAGTCCGGCAATGATCAGGCAGGCCCCCATCGCATACTTGATAGTCAGCGGCTCTTTCAGGAAGATGGCGGCCACGAATGGGACCAGCACAAAGGTCAGCGCCATGAAGGAATAGGCGTAGGCTAGCGGCACCGTTTTCAGCACATGGATCCAGAGCAGTGTGGCAGCGCCATAGATGGCAAGCGCCAGAAGGAAGACCGGGTTGAAGGCGACCGTGTAGAAGGGTGTGCCGGCCTGCGCCGTGAGGCGCCCGCTGGTCAGCTTGAACAGGACCTGGCCGAGCGTGATCATGAATGGGATGAGCACGAGCAGGCCTAGGACGGGCAGGGTGATCGGTTTCATTCGGCGGCAACCATGCGCGGTGTCCCGACGCCGTCAAGCGTTTCACAATAATAGATGTCGCGCTGGATATCCCGGCAGGCATGGGCCTGTGGCACGGGCTGCATCGCACGCAGGAAGGAGTGCGTGTAGGGGAAGAAGTTGAAGTGCGGGTTGAACGTGTAGCGATATTCACGCTCGCGCGGTACGACAATGATCACCCGGCGCCGGGCGATGCGGCGCAGCTCGGAAATGGCCTTGCGGTAATCCAGTACGTGCTCGATGACATGGGTGCATACGACCGTGTCGAATTCATTGTCGGCGAAGGGCAGGTTTTCGATCCGGGCGGCAACATATTCGATGCCTTCCAGCGCGCCAGCGTCATCGATGGCAAAATCGACGCCGGTGAGGCGCGCAAGGCCGGGACGGGCGTCACGGATGCGCGAGAGAAGGTAGCCGGTGCCGCACCCGATATCACAGACGCTGCTGCCGATGACGTCTGCGCAGATTGCTGCGATGCAGGCCTCGGAATTGTCCGTACCTTCGTGAACGCGGGGGTGGTTCCTGTAGAGATCCTCATATTCCGCTTCGCTGAGGAAAGGGGCCCGTTCCCGGAAGGCGGCAAGTTCATTGATATGCCTGCCCCAGACCAGGCTGGCGGCATGGCGGAACAGGGGCGAATCGTGAAGGAAGGCGGGCAGGACGTCTTCCAGCACGAAGCGGATGCGGTTGGTGTGCTCGCGCTTCATCGCGGACCGGTGCCGCGCTCGGCGGGACGTGCAGTGAGGGTGTCAGACTGTCGGCGATCTGCAAATGGCGTCGCGCCCGTCTGGTATTGTTCGCCGCGCGACGGGGCAATCGAGAGATAGAAGATACGCTTCTGTTCGGCCCGGCCGCGGGCAACCGAATCGAGGATAGTGCCGGCAATCAGGGTCATCATGGATGCCAGCATCAACACCATGGCGAGGACCCATGTCGGGAGCCGCTCAACAAGTCCGGTGGCCAGATAGTCGCGGATGACGGGTGCCATCAGGATGATCGAGGTTGCCAGAAGGAAAGTGGCGACATAGGCGAAGAAGAGGAAAGGGCGTGTTTCCTTCATCAGCATGCCCATCATGCGCAGGATGCGGAATCCGTCCCTGAAGGTCGACAGCTTGCTTTGCGACCCTTCCACGCGCCGGCCATAGTCGAACTCGACTTCGGAAACCGGCAGGCGCAGGGTCGATGCGTGAACGGACATCTCGGTTTCGATCTCGAACCCCGGAGAGGAGGCGGGGAAACTCTTGGCAAAACGGCGTGTGAAGGCACGGTAGCCGGAGAAGATGTCGGTGAACTCGTTGCCAAAAAGGGCCTTGTAGACAGAATTGAACAGGCGGTTTCCGAAGGCGTGCCCATTGCGACCTGCGTCCTGCCTGACATTGCGGCGTGTGCCGACGACCATGTCGGCACGGTCATCAAGCAGAGTCTGGATCATGCGCGGTGCGGCGGTCGGATCATAGGTGCCGTCGCCATCGGCCATGAGGTAAATATCGGCGTCAATGTCGGCAAACATCTGACGGACGACATTCCCCTTGCCCTGGCGGCGCGATGGAACGACCGTGGCGCCAGCGAAGGCGGCCTGCTGCGCCGTGTCGTCAACCGAATTGTTGTCATAGACGAAGATGCGCGCGCCCGGCAGAGCCTTGCGAAAGCCCAGAACAACAGCCGCGATCGACTTGCCTTCATTGTAGCAAGGCAGGAGAACGGCGATGTTTAGGTCGCTGAAAGCATTGCTGGTCATGTATTCACCCATTGCCCGACTTTAGGCATATCTACATGGGCAAGGGTTAAGGTCGCCTTTCACCGAGGCGCCTGAGGGAGAAGGTAAATGCACGCATCAGGCAAGGCGGTCTGGGCGGATCGCGCGATCGCCACTGGCTTCGGGTTGCTGCTGGTTGGCTGCCTTCTGCTTATGAGTGCCGTGTCAGGACGGTTTGAACTGATTGCACTCGAGGCAGACAATGCGATGCGGCTTGTCCAGATACAGGACTACCTGAACGGGCAGCACTGGTTCGATGTCAGCCAGACACGGCTTGGGCCGGATGGCGGCACGGACATGCACTGGTCGCGGCTGGTCGATGTGCCGATCCTGCTGATCCGGGCCATACTGAGCGCGTTCATGTCGCCTGAGACTGCGCTCTATTGGGCCGTCATGATCTGGCCTCCCATGAGTGTGCTGCTTCTGGTGTTTGCCCTGGCTTCGGGGGCGCGCTTTCTGGGCGGGCGGGCGGTGCTTGTCTTTACCGGCATTATCGCTGCCACCATCCTGTTCCGGCATCCGAATTTCCTGAGTGGCAGTATCGACCATCACAATCTCCAGATGGGCTTCCTGGCAATGTCGCTGGCATTTTCAATTGATCCGAAGCGGACGGCCGTGAGCCTGGCACTGGCTGGTGCCGCCCTCGCATCTTCGCTGGCCGTGGGGGTGGAAGTGTATCCGTTTGTGGCGGTCATCTGCGCCTTCCACGCGCTCGACTGGGCCTTCGCCGGGCGGGCGGCGCAGAATGGCGCGGCGGCCTTTGGCGCCAGCCTCGGGCTGATGACTGCGGTGTTCTTCCTTGTATCGATCGCGCCGTCGCAATACGGCGCGGTCCATTGCGATGCGCTGTCACTGATCACGGTGTGTGCGGCGATGCTTGGTGGCCTTGGACTGGCGGCCGTCGCGTTCAGCCTTTCCGGCAGGCCGCTGGTGTGGCGGCTGGCAGGTCTCGGCGCGCTCGCTATCGCGTGTGGCCTGTTGCTGAAACTGCAAGCGCCGCAATGCCTGGTCAATCCTGTCGACGCGCTGCCGGAATTTGTCCGCACCATGTGGCTTGAGAATGTGAGCGAGGCCCGGCCCCTGCTCGCGCCGCGACCCAACATGCTGCAGGAAGGACCGTTCATGGTCGGGATTACCCTTGTCGCAGCGATGGTTTCGGTGTGGCAGATCGAGATGGGCGTGCACAGGCGGGCCCACATCCTGTTTCTGGCGCTTATCGCTGCCGACCTGCTGATGACACTTCAGCAAATCCGGTTTTACTCCTTCGGGCATGTGTTTGCGATCCTGCCGCTGGGAGCCTGGGTAGCCGGACTTTACAGCGCGAAACCGGAAGGCGGGCAGCGCGCAGTGGCTTATGTGCTGGCGCTTGCCCTCTCGGTACCGCTCGTCTGGAGCGCGCCCGGGCTGTTCCTGAAGGCGAAGCCGGCTGGCGGGGATGCATCGGCAATGGTCGAAGGGGTGTGTACCAGTCAGGATGTGCTGGCCGCTCTGGACGCCCAGCCGGAGGGGCTTGTGCTTGCAGCCGCAGACGCCGCGCCGGATATCCTGCGTTATACAGGGCAAAGCGCCCTGCACGGAAACTACCATCGCAACGTTGCAGGCATTGATCTGGCGCTGCGCATCTTTATCGCTCGGCCGGACGAGGCAGCCAAGATGATGCAGGCAGGAGGTGTCGACTATGTCCTGTCCTGCCCGTCGCATGCCGAGATGGTGCTCCTGCGAGACGCCAATCCGGACGGGCTCGCTGCGGGGCTTGCCGCCGGAGATGCAATGGCTTTCCTGACGCCCATTGTGGTATCAAAGGGTGGGGACGCACTCTACGCGGTCAAACGCTGACCTAGTCGCCCAGCACGTAATCTGCTTCGGCCACGTAGCGGCTGGGTCCTTCACCCATATGGCTTGAATACAGGTGAAAACTGTTCACCCAGAACGCATCACTGCGATAGCCGTGGCGCGGCTCGGCCCAGGCGGTGACGTCTTCAGGCGTGGTGCCGTGAAGATAAGCCAGCGTCACATGTGGCGTGAAGTTGCGCCTGTCTGCGGGCAGACCGAGGCGCCTGGCGGCGCGTTCACACTGGGAGGCCAGGGCGCTCAGTTCGTCTGTCTGGCGTACCCGCGCCCAAACCGAACGTGGCTCGCGGCGGCCGAACCAGCCGATTCCTTCCAGCCAGATTTCAAGTGCGGGTGACTTTATTTCGCCAAGCAGATCATCGAGATCGCGCGCCTGGCTGTGAGTGAGATCGCCGAAGAAGCGCAGCGTGATATGGAAATTGCGCTCAGGACGCCAGCTTGCGCCGGGCAGCACTGTCTGCAGGGCCTTCAGGCCCGGTATGATGTCAGGCTCGACAGGGAGGGCGGCGAACAGGCGATACATGCATGTATCTGAAACAGGATTACGGGCAAAAGAAAACCCGGCCTCCACCCGACCGGGTCCCCAATTTCACGACCGATGGATCGGCGGATCAGCCGGCGAGATCACCGAGCTTTCCGAAATGCTCTGCGAGCAGGTAATAGAATGTCACGCGCGACTTCGTTGCGCCTTCCGGCTGCAACTTGTCACATACCGCCTTGATGGCAGCGTCGAGATCGTTCTTGTTCTGCGCGAGGCCAAGCTTGCCCCGGCACCAGCGTTCCCGAACCCGGTCCAGTTCGCCCGAATCAGAGCATGCAACCATCGAGCTGTCCCGGTTGCGAAGTGCAATGCCAAGATGTCCCACGATCTTCTCTGCGGCGGCCTGATTGTAGCCATTTGCGTATTTCTTGATATTTTCGGCGTATGCCGATGCGTCTGCCATGTCTTATCCCCTAAGTTTTCTGGTGCCCCAACCGTTGGAACTACACCAGATTGGGGAAATTACCCCTTGGTTAACACGAGTCAATGCAAAACCCGAAGGGCCAACGTCTTGAGAATGGACGAGCATACTCTTTGTTCACTTGGACAGCTTGGCGGAGGAAAAGCAAAACGTAAGTATAGATTATCTAGTCTGTAGCTTTTCTCATGGTGAGTGGATGTATTCAGGGGGGAGTGGTGGGGAGGCTGATGGAACGGGCAAGGCCCCGTGTTCGGTTTTCCTTGCAGACGCGGTACAGTTTCACCATATTCTCTCGTGTGCGCGCGTCTTTACGTGCGCGGTCAAACAGAAGGGTATTAAACCTATGAACGAATTCAATCGGGCCTACACGCCAAAAACTGGCGCCGACTCGATGGACGCGTCCGTCAATGAGGGCCTTCGCGCCTTTATGCTGGGCGTTTACAACAAGATGGCGCTTGGACTCTTGCTGACTGCGGGACTCGCCTATGCCTTCGGTGCCCTGGTGCCGGAAAGCGTGACGCTGACATTGCTTACCGGGCCTATCGGGCTGGTCATCATGTTTGCGCCGCTGGCCATCCTGCTTCTTTCCAGCTTCGCGATGAAGAACCCGTCGCCACTGGCGGCAAACCTGGTCTACTGGTCGGTTGTCTCCCTGATCGGTGTCGGCATGGGCGCAATTGTCTATGTCTACGCACGCCAGCCTGACGGCATGCTGATCGTGTCCAAGGCGTTCCTGACGACGGCGATCGCCTTTGGCGGCCTGTCACTCTACGGCTATACGACCAAGCGTGACCTGTCGGGCTTCGGCACGTTCCTTATCATGGGTGTCATCGGCATTATCGTGGCATCGATCCTGAACATGTTCATCTTCCAGTCGAGCATGATGCACATGGTCATCTCGGTGGTTGGACTGCTGCTGTTTGCCGGCCTGACGGCCTTCGACACGCAACGCCTGAAGAACATGTATTTCCAGCTCGTCGGAGATTCCCGCGCGATGGCAGTGGCGACCACCTATGGCGCGCTCAGCCTCTACCTGGATTTCGTGAACATGTTCCAGTTCCTGCTGGCGATCATGTCCGGCCGCGACTAGGCAGCCATCCTGACCCAACCCAAAGCCCCGCCCTCACCGGCGGGGCTTTCCTTTTGGCGCATTGCGAAATGGCGGCGTCTCGGCTAACCCTCCGGCCAAACACACACCAACGCTTTCAGGAGTTTATGACCCATGGCCCGCAAGAAAATCGCCCTTATAGGATCCGGCATGATCGGCGGCACGCTCGCCCATATTGCAGCACGCGAGGAACTGGGCGATGTGGTCATGTTCGACATCGCCGAAGGCCTGCCGCAGGGCAAGTCGCTGGATCTGGCCGAGTCGACGCCGGTCTACAACGCGTCAGTCAGCCTGAAGGGCGCGAACGATTATGCCGACATCAAGGATGCAGATGTCTGCATCGTGACAGCGGGTGTTGCCCGCAAGCCCGGCATGAGCCGCGATGATCTGCTCGGCATCAACCTGAAGGTCATGAAATCGGTCGGCGAGGGCCTGAAGGCCAACTGCCCGGACGCATTCGTGATCTGTATCACCAATCCGCTCGACGCGATGGTCTGGGCGCTGCAGCAATTCTCCGGGTTCGACACGAAAAAAGTGGTCGGCATGGCAGGCGTGCTGGACAGTTCGCGCTTTGCCTATTTCCTCAGCGAGAAAACCGGCGTGTCGGTTGCCGATATCCACGCATGGACCCTCGCTGGCCATGGCGACGACATGGTGCCGATGGTGCGCCACTCGACCGTGGGCGGCCTGCCGCTGCCGGAACTCGTGAAGCAGGGCTGGATGAGCCAGACCGAGCTTGATGGTATTGTCGACCGGACCCGCAAGGGTGGCGGCGAGATCGTGGCGCTGCTGAAAACCGGTTCGGCCTATTATGCCCCGGCTGAGAGCGCAATCTCCATGGCAAAGGCCTACTTGAAAGACCAGAAACGCGTGCTGCCCGTCGCGGCCTATTGCAATGGCGAGTATGGCCTCGACGGCATGTATGTCGGCGTGCCGACACTGATCGGTGCTGGCGGCGCTGAGAAAGTCATCGAGTTCGACCTCAACGATGGCGAGAAGGACATGTTCGCGAAATCCGTCGCATCCGTGCAGGGCCTTATCCAGGCCTGCAAGGAGATTGACGGTTCGCTCGCCTAGGAGCCAGATATGGCTATCGGGCCGACAATCGAAACAGACCGTCTGATCCTTCGCCCGCCAAGGGCGGAGGATTTTGATTCGTGGGTGGCCTTTCACGCTGATGAAGCGGTGATGACCCATCTGGGCGGCGTGCAGGGCGCCGAGCTGACATGGCGGTCAATGTGCACGATGGCGGGCGCCTGGACGATTTCCGGCTTTTCCATGTTCTCGGTGATTGAGAAGACGAGCGGCCAATGGGTCGGGCGGCTGGGTCCGTGGTGTCCGCATGGCTGGCCGGGGACCGAGATCGGCTGGGGGCTTGCCCGTGCGGCCTGGGGAAAAGGTTATGCGACCGAAGGGGCGGCGGCCTGCATGGATTACGCGGTCGACACTCTGGGTTGGGATGAGATCATCCACACGATCCTGCCGGAAAATAGCGGATCGATCCGTGTTGCAGAACGCCTTGGCAGCCGGGTACTGCGCCAGGTGGCGACCCCGCCGCCTTTCGAGGGGCAGATGTGGGATGTCTATGGCCAGACTGCCGATGAATGGCGTTCACGCCGGATCAAAGGCGCGTGATGAGGCCCTGATCCGGCTCGCCGGGGGCGTATTTTGCCGATAGCCTGGCAGGTCAACCGCTCAAGGAGACTTTACGTGATACGCACCCTTTCCCTCGCCTCCGTCATTGCCCTCCTGCCTGCCGCCACGGTCGCGCAGGAAATGACGGATAGCGAGCTGCATACGAAATCGGTTGAAGCAGAGAAGGCGACCGCGACAATGGCGCAGGCGCTCGTGATCGGGCTTGCCGATGGTGTCCAGGCACCGTCCGTCACACTCGTCGATACGACCGGCACGACCCAGACATTCGAAGCCCTGGCGGGAACCAGGGGCTCGGTCGTTGCCTTCGTGCGGTCGGCCGACTGGTGTCCCTATTGCAAGAAGCAGCTGACGGATCTTGAGGCGGCTGCCGGGCCACTCGCTGAAGCCGGCTGGACACTGGTGGGGGTGTCTTATGATCCTGTTGAGACATTGGCGGCGTTCAAGGCCGAAAAGGACCTGTCATATGCGCTGCTGTCCGATCGCGGATCCACCGCAATCAAGGCGTTCAACCTGCTGAACACGGATATGAAGCCCGGTTCGCGCTATGAAGGCATTCCGCATCCGGCGATCATGTTCATTGGCGCGGATGGCAGGATCGAGAAGACGCTTCGCGAGGATGGTTACAAGAATCGCCCTGCCATCGATCTGGTGATCGAGACGGCCGAGGGGCTGTAGGTATTCAGGACCGCCGCCCTTCCATGGTGCGGCGGGGTGGCTTAGCGTGCCGGCAGGAAACAGCCGGAGATGAAGCCATGTTGAGAACCCTGACCCCGTTTGCGCTCGCAGCGTTCGTCACCGTGATGCCTGCGACTGCCGACAAGGCCGACGTACTGGACCCCGACATCCGCTCGCAGGCCGAAGCATTGATGAAAGCAGGTCTGAAGGATGATGTCGGGCTCGAATTCACCGAAAGCCTGACGACTGAGATCGGTCCGAGGCTTGCCGGTTCTGATGCGGAATGGCGGGCCCGGCAATGGGCCATGATCAAGCTGAAGGACCTGAACTTCCAGCAGGCCTATATCGAAGATTTCAGCCTGCCTTACTGGGAGCGGGTGAGCGAGTCCGCCTCAGTCGTGGGGCCGAACCCGCAGAATCTGCTCATTACCGCGCTGGGCGGATCGAAGTCGACGCCCAGAGGCGGCGTTGAGGCCGAGATCGTGCGCTTTACAAGTCTCGCGGACCTGAAGGCGGCGCCGGCTGACTTCCTGACGGGCAAGATCGCGTTCATTGATGAGCGCATGGTGCGTAGCCAGGACGGATCAGGCTATGGCGCAGCCGTTGCCAAGCGCGGGGGATGTGCAGAGGCGGCAGCAGCCGTCGGCGCGGTTGCGTGCCTCATCCGCTCCGTCGGTACGCAGCAACACCGGATGCCTCATACAGGCGGCATGATGCGCAAGGGCGCGCTCGGTGCCTTGCCGGCCGCTGCGCTGTCTCCGCCTGATGCCGACCAGCTGGCGCGCTTGCTTGAGCGCGGTTCGGTCACGGTGAACCTCGACATTCAGGTGAAGTCGGCCGAGTCGGCGGCGTCGGGCAATGTGATCGCCGAAGTGGCTGGCACGGGCAGCGAGGGTGAGATCGTCCTGATTGGCTGCCATCTCGACAGCTGGGATCTGGGCACTGGCGCTATTGATGATGCAGCCGGCTGCGGAATCGTGGTTGCCGCGGCCAACCTGATCCAGAAATTGCCGCAGAAGCCAAGGCGCACGATCCGGGTCGTGCTTTACGGGTCTGAGGAAGTGGGGCTGTTCGGCGGGCGCGCCTATGCAACGGCTCATGCTGACGAACTGGACAAGCATGTGCTGGCTGCGGAAAGCGACTTCGGCGCCGGCCGTATCTGGCGGCTGACAAGCGGCTTCGGAGATGGCGCACTGGATTATGCCGCGGCCATGCAAAGTGTCGTGGCACCGCTCGGGATCATTCCGGGGGATAACAGCGCAAGGGGTGGCCCCGACATCATGGCCCTTCATGCGTCAGGCGTGCCGGTCCTGGAGCCGGATCAGGATGGAACGGACTATTTTGACCTGCACCACACGCCGGATGACACGTTTGACAAGATTGAGCCCGACGCGTTCCGGCAGAACGTCGCAGCCTATGCAGCGCTGACCTATCTTGCGGCCGCAACGGACTGGGATTTCCGCAAGGCCGCCTCACCCGAGACTTACGACCAGTAGGCATGCCGAGCCGCGCGGGTCGCATCGCCGCCAGTCTGGATTCCGTGCATGAATCGCTGCGCATGGTGCAGCGGGAACTATCGGGCGTGGGCGAGGATGGTGCGCGATGGCGCTGGGCAGCCGTTGGCATGGTGATCGCCCTGCAGGGCGCGCTCGTGGCGGCCCTGAGTGGCTATGAGACTGCGCTGGACGCGGACGTAGAAGACCCATCAGGTTCCGAGCGGTTTGCCCCTGTGTCGCTTTTGCTGCGCCGGGCGAGATCGGCCGAGTACCTGAATGGGCCCGAGCGCGTGGAGATGCCGGGATCGGTGGTTCGCCAGATTGAGCATCTTGTGGCCTATCGCAATACTGTGGTGCACGGGCTGGGGGTGAGTGAGGGGGAAGGGGTGGCGAAGGGGTGCCGGAAGGTATTGGACGTCGTCCGGCACGTGCTGCTGGCGCACCCCGCTTTCGACGCGTCGCATCACCTCCTTGTTTGTGCGCTGATCTCTGATGAAATGGCACGGGTCGAACGACGACTGGCCGAGCACGGTTAATATCCAGGTCATGCAAGCATGGCATGTATGGAGGTCATGCGCCCCGTCCTTCGCCCAATTCTATTGTCCTGTGCCGCCTTTGCCCTGATCGCGGCAGCCCCGGCGACGTTCACGCGTGAGGAGCTCGACGCGCTGGAGGCCGAACGTCAGGCCGCTGTCACCCGATTGGAGGCGCTGCAGGCGGCAGGTGATGAGACCGAAATGGACCTGCGCCAGATCGACAGCAAGCTGATCTCCGCCGCCATGGAATCCCGGCGCCGTGAAGAAGAGGCTGTCGCCTCGGAGAAGGCGCTGATCGATCTGGGCACACGCCGCGCCGTGGCCCAGGAAGACTTGCTGGTCGACCGGCAGGCGCTGGAAGACCTGTTGGCGGCATTGGCGGCGTCCAACCGCCGCAAGCCGCCCGCACTGATCGTTTCACCGGGCAAGGCGAACATGGCGGTTCGCCGGGCGATCCTGATGAGCCAGACCACTCCGCGACTGGCATCACGCGCCAGTGACCTGTCCGGAGAAATCGACGAACTGAACCTGCTTGAACGCCAGATCCGGGGCGAGCGGGCCAGGCTGGAGGCAGCAGAAGCGACACTTGCGGTCAAGCGTGTGGAGATTGAACGCCTGGCGGCAGCCAAGCGCGGCAGCTTCGAGGACATTGCCGGGGATATCGACGTGTTGCGCCAGCGCGCCGACACGCTGGGACAGAAGGCCGAGACGCTGCGCGAACTGCTGGCAGCGCTTGAATCGGCTGCACCAGCGGCTCCGGGCATGAAGCCCGTACTGAGGCCGAAGCTGGCGTCAGCGACAACAGCGACATCGCGTCCAAAGCTGCCGGCACCGACAGTTCAGCGTACACCGACATCGCGGCCATTGGGTGTGGCGGCGCTTGGCGCGCTCGTCCAGCCGACTGCGGGCAATGTGATCCATGGATTCGGCGACAAGATGCCGACCGGCGGCAAGACAGAATGGATCACGTTTGCAACCCGGCAGGCGGCCCAGGTTGTGGCGCCGATTGGCGGAAAGGTCGAGTATGCGCGGCCATTTCGCAGCTATGGATCAATGTTAATTTTGCGCACAAGTGACGGATACCATGTTATTCTGACTGGCATGAGCCGGATCTATGTCACTGAAGGCCAGACAGTTTCTGCGAATGAACCGGTCGGGCGCATGCCGGACCGCGCTGAACCCGCGCCGCAGCTGAATATGGAATTAAGGCTTGGCGACAAGGTCATGAATCCGGCACAATGGTTGCCGAGTGGCAAATGAGGTCACGATGATGGAGGATTGGAATATGCGTTCACTGCTGACAGGCGCCGCGCTCGGGATTGTACTGGGTGGCGCAGCGGTTGGATTTTCCGCCTTCGCATGGCCCCAGGAGAAGCCGGCCGATCCGCGGATGGTTACCTATCAGCAGCTGGAGCTGTTCGCCGAAATCCTCGCCCGTGCCCGTCAGGACTATGTCGTGGAAGTCGACGAAAAGGCTGCGATGGAATCCGCGATCAATGGCATGCTGACGTCGCTGGACCCGCATTCCGGCTATCTCAACCCAGATGATTTCCGCTCGATGCAGGTGCAGACATCCGGTGAGTATGGCGGCCTGGGCATCGAAGTGACGATGGAAGACGGTTTCGTCAAAGTCATCTCGCCAATGGACAATACACCTGCCAGTCGCGCCGGCATCCAGAGTGGCGACCTGATCACGGCCATCAATGGCGCGCCGATCATCGGCCAGACGCTGAATGATGCCGTGAAGGAAATGCGCGGTGAAACGGGAACGGATATCGTGATCACGATCCTGCGCGCCGGAGAAGACCCGTTCGATGTGACGCTGACGCGTGAAGTGATCGAACAGAAATCCGTCACATGGAAAATGCAGAAGAACGATATCGGCTATCTCAGGATATCCAGTTTCAACGAGCGCACCACGCTGCTGCTCGAAGAGGGTATCGAAGGCATCTCCAAGGCGACAGGCAACCGTCCGAAGGGCCTGATTATCGATCTGCGCAACAATGGTGGCGGATTGCTCGACCAGGCCGTTTCCGTTTCCGACCTGTTCCTGTCGGGCGGGGAGGTCGTCTCGACGCAGGGCCGCCGTCCGAGTGACATCGAGCGTTACAATGCCCGCACAGGCGAGGTGTTCAAGGGCGTGCCGATCATCGTGCTGATCAATGGCGGTTCGGCGTCCGCGTCGGAAATCGTGGCCGGTGCCCTGAAAGACCGTGGCCGGGCGACGATTATCGGAACAACCAGTTTCGGCAAGGGATCGGTCCAGACCGTTATCCCGCTTGGCGCCGATCGCGGGGCCATCCGCCTGACGACGGCGCGTTACTACACGCCATCCGGACGCTCGATCCAGGCCTTGGGCATCGATCCTGATATCGAGATCACCCAGACGCGCCTGACAGAGGAAGAACTGGCAAGGATCAAGCGCTGGTCCGAAGCTGACCTGCCGCATGCCCTTGCCAATGAAGACGGCGAAATGCGACATGAGATGACGATGCCGGATGAACAGCCACCCGAGGCATATGAGGGTGAGGATTACCAGTTGGAGCGCGCAGTCGACATGCTGCGGGAAGGGACTGTAACTGCCAGCACATTCCGCCGTGCAGGTTAAGCTGTGTTTGTAGTCTGTTAACCAGATTGCCGCATTCTCGGTCGTTCAGGATCCAATTTGTTGATTACATGAGGTCGCCGCATGCCATATCGGAGGGACGCTGAGCCGTCTCCCCTTCGCACCGGAATTGTCCATGCAGGCATGAGCCTGCTGGTGTTCGGTGGATTGGCGGGAGCACTGGGCGCAGGCATCCAGTTCTCCGGAGACCCGTCAGCGGCTGGTCCACGCCAGCAGCTCGCACTGTTTGACGTGGTGGACGAAGCCAGGCCGACACTGAAGACCCGTCTGAAGACCGACGGAACAGATCAGGCCATTATGGCTGCGCTGGGAGATGATGGCTATCCGGAAGTTGATGGCGGCGAAGAACCCAGCCTTGGTGTCGATTATTCTGAAGCCACGGGTGTAACCGGTACAGGTGGTCCTTCGGATGATGCTGTGGCTGACGCCGAAGGCGTTGGCGTGAGGATCAATGGCAAGCTGGTCAAGCCGGGTGAATCCTACGGGGAAGTGACGGCGATCGTATCGCTGGACACCGCGCCGATCTCGGGCTTGTCGGAAACGGTCAATGGTCTGCGCCTGCCGCGCGTCGCACCCGATGGCCGCGCGCCGGCAGACGCCTATGCGCGCCCCTTCGCCAATCCGGGTCAGCAGCCGGTTGTATCGCTCGTGGTTGGCGGCCTTGGCATCAATGCCACGCATACGAAATCGGCCATCGAGGAACTTCCGCCCGAAGTGACGCTATCCTTCGCGCCGGATGCCCAGCGCCTGCAGTACTGGATCAACCGCGCGCGTGCGTCGGGCCATGAGGTGCTGATTGAGCTGCCGATGGAGAATTTCGATTATGGGCGTATGAAAATGCACCCTCAGACGCTGCTTTCCGGCAGGGATGCGTCGGTCAATGTATCGCGTCTCAACACATTGCTGGGTCGCGCGTCAGGCTATTTCGGCGTGATCAATTATCAGGGCGCAAAATTCTCGAGTGACGCAGAGGCGGTGCGCCCCGTGCTGCAGGCGCTGAGCGACCGTGGCGTAGCCCTGGTCGAGGATGGCAGCCTGGAAGAGGCGAGTTTCGACGCGATCGCGGATGCGACTCGTGTGCGCTACGTCAAGGCATCCTCGCCCATCGACACCAAACTGACCGCCGACGACATCAATCTTCAACTTCTGGAGCTTGAGACGCGGGCCAAGCAAACCGGCGCGGCAATGGGGGCAGGCTATGCGTTTCCGATTACCATTGAAATGGCGAAGATATGGACGAGCGAACTCAGCCGGAAGGGCATTCTCCTCGCGCCGGTTTCGGCACTGGTTGGCACCACGCCTGCGGAATTCGTCAATGATGATCGCAACAGTACTGGCAGCACCGCAAAGGCTCCTGTAAACCCTGCGGGGTGAAAACATCTATCGTCGATCCTGAACGCTATCGTCCCAATGTCGGGCTCGCTCTTTTTTCGAAAGCGGGTCATGTTTTTATTGGCCGACGCATCAATGGCCGCGGTGCCTTCCAATGGCAGATGCCGCAAGGTGGTGTCGACAAGGGCGAATCGGCCCGTGATGGCGCACTCCGCGAACTGGAAGAAGAGATCGGTGTCCCCGAAAAGCTGGTCGATGTACTCGAGGAGACCGAAGACTGGCTGTATTATGACTTCCCGCCTGACCTGAAAAAGCGCCTGCCGGGACCGTATATCGGCCAGCGCCAGAAATGGTTTGCGTTCCGCTTCAAGGGATCTGACAGCGATGTCCGTCTCGACCGGCATACCCCGGAGTTCGACGCCTGGCGCTGGGCCCCGCTGGAAGAAACCCCCGCACTGGTTGTCCCGTTCAAGCGTCTCGTCTATTCCGAAGTGGTGCAGCGGTTTGAACGCTGGACCGAACCTGTGCATGGCGGCAAGATCGCGCAGGGCTGACGGAGGACTGAATGCCGAAATCGCTATTGATGATTCACGGCGTCGGGTGCGGTGGCGACGTCTGGGACCGCATGCGTCCCGGGTTTGAAGCTGCAGGCTGGCATTGCGAGGCGCCAACGCTTTTCCCGGACCAGCGGACGCCCGACAACCCGCCAGTGACGCTGCCGGACCTGGGTTTCGACGACTATGTTGCTGCCATGGTGGAGGCTGCCCGCAAAATCGAGACGGATACGGGCGCCAAACCTGCAGTCATTGGACATTCCATGGGCGGGCTGATCGCCCAGTCCATGGCCGAGAAGGGCGTGGTTTCGCAGGCCGTGTTCCTGACTCCGGCCCAGCCAAAGGAATGTGCGGAAATCGGCCTGTCCGTCATCTATACATTCCTGAACATCATCCTGACACGCAACCGCAAGCGGGCCTACAAGGTCTGGCGGTCCGGTTTCAGGTTTGGTGTCCTGAACTGTGTTCCAAGGCGCCGCCATGAGGATATCTATGCCCGGGCGCGCTTTGATTCCGGCAAGGTCTATGGCGACCTCAATGACGGCGTTGAGGTCGACGAGGGACTGGTCACGATCCCCACACTCACGATTGCCGCGTCGCAGGACCGTGCGACACTGGCGCGGGCCGTCCGCAAGGTCGGCCAAAAATATGCCCGCGCGCCAGTGCCCGGTGATTTCTTTGAATATCCCGACAATGCGCACTGGATTGTCGACGAACCGGGGACAGACGCGGTTGTGGCCGATATTGTCGAATGGCTGGAACAACCCTTTGGAGAACATGTGTGATCGAGGAAGAAGCCCACGGCGTTCATGACTATGTCGCCGATCCGCGAAATGCAGATGTGCTGATCTCGGTGAATGGCGAGATGAAACACCGGGACGCTGCAGTCGTGTCGGTGTTCGACAGCGGCTACATTTTAGGTGACGGCGTGTGGGAGGGCCTGCGCGTGTCCAATGGCGGCGTCGCTTTCCTGCCAGAGCATCTCAAGCGTCTCTATGCCGGCGCCAAGACGATCGACATGGATATCGGTCTGACAAAGGACGAATTGACAGCGCGCCTGATGGGCTGCCTGAAAGCCAATGGCATGACGGACGGCGTGCATATCCGTTTGATGGTGACCCGCGGGATCAAGAAAACGCCCTATCAGGGGCCGCGCTTCACCATTGGCAAGCCGACCATCGTGATCATTCCGGAATACAAGACGCCGGTGCCGGAAATCCTTGCCAGGGGTGTGACCCTTTTCACGGTTCACCAGCGACGCACGGGCCCGGCCGAGCAGGACCAGAAACTGAATTCCCACTCGAAACTCAACTGCATCCTGGCGTGCATCCAGGCCGACAAGGCCGGTGCCGACGAAGCCTTGATGCTGGATGCGGACGGCTTTGTCGCGACCTGCAACTCGACGCACTTCTTCATCGTGCGGGATGGCGAAGTGTGGACCAGTCCCCCCGACTATTGCCTTGGCGGGATCACGCGCGGGAACATCATCCGGGTCTGTCGCGAGGCTGGTATCCCGGTCCTGGAGAAGCGCTTCTCGCTGTTTGATGTCTATTCGGCTGACGAGGCCTTTATCACGGGCACGTTTGCGGGGCTGACGCCGGTGCGTGAAGTCGATGGGCGGACGATCGACCATGTTGGTGGCCCAATGAGCCAGCGCATCAGCACGCTTTACAGGCAGCTTGCCGCCAGCAGCCTGACGCCGATCTCATGATGCCGGCCCGCAGGATTGCCATGTGGTCAGGTCCGCGCAACATGTCGACCACGATGATGCGCAGTTTCGGCGCGCGGGCCGATTGCGCCGCCGTGGACGAGCCGTTTTATGCGGCCTGGCTGGTTGCAGCGGGCGAGACCCATCCCATGCAGGCGGAGATTTTGGCGAGCCAGCCGAACGATCCGCGCGGCGTGGCGGAACGCCTGCTCGCCCCGCTGCCGGATGCCGCCACCGTGCAATTCCAGAAGCACATGACGCATCACATGCTGCCGGAATTCCCGCTCGACTGGGCTGCGCAATGTCGCCATGTGTTTCTCATCCGGCACCCGGCTCGGGTGATTGCGTCCTACGCCCGGAAAATGGATGATGTGAGCCTGAATGCCATCGGGTTTCCCCAGCAGGCCCGGCTGTTCGACGAGATGCGCTCGCGCACCGGCAAGGTACCACCGGTGATCGATTCAGACCGTATTCTTGCCGATCCGCGTATGGTCCTCACGCGTCTTTGCGGCGCACTTGAGATTCCATGGGATGAGGACATGCTGTCCTGGAAGCCCGGCCCAAAGCCTGAAGATGGCGCATGGGCGCCGCACTGGTATGATGCCGTCTGGACGTCCGAAGGTTTCGGCGACGCGCCGGGGCCCTTGCCAGCCTTAAACGGTGAGGATGCCGAAACAGAAAAGGAGGCGCTCGCGATTTACGAGCGCCTCCTTCAGTATCACGTCTGACGCCGCTTCTGTCCCGATGCGCCTATTGATTGGCAGCGCGCAGGAACCGGTTGCGCAGGTCAGCGTCGGATTTGAACACGCCGGTGAACTGGGTCGTGATCGTGGTGACGTCCTTGTGGTGCACGCCGCGTGTCGACATGCACTCATGGACGGCTTCAATCAGGACGGCCGTACCCATTGGCGCAAGGCTTTCAGTGATTGCATCACAGATCTGGGCCGTCATCGTTTCCTGCGTCTGAAGGCGCTTGGCAAAAATCTCGACCACGCGGGCGAGCTTGGATATGCCAACGACGGCGTCAGATGGCTTGTAGGCGACGAACGCCTTGCCGAGGAAAGGCGCCATATGGTGCTCGCAATGGCTCTCCACGTCGATATTGCGCAGGATGACGATGTCGTCATAGCCCTGAACATCCTCGAAGGTGCGTGAGAGGTATTTGACCGGATCTTCGTCATAGCCGGCAAACCACTCCTTGTAGGCATTGACGACGCGCTTGGGCGTGTCGAGCAGGCCTTCGCGGCGTGGATCGTCTCCCGCCCATGCAATGAGCGTGCGTACGGCTTCTTCAGCCTCCTGCACAGTGGGGCGAACCAGGGGTTCTCCGCGAGACATGTCGTTCTTGGGAGTGATGGCGTCCATGGCCATGTTGAAGTGTCCTTCGACTGAGGGACGGAGGTCGAGCCGAGGCTTGGTCTGGGAAACCGGATGGCCCCCTGCCCGGACTTAACGCCCGCCCGAGTTGATACCCTCAGGGCGATAAAGTTGAAGATAGGCGCGAGATTGCGCTGTTTCCAGAGATTTCTACGGTGACGCCGAGTAAACGGATGTCGGATATTTCATTGCCCGGCATGCGACCGGGTGATAATGGCGCCAGTATGGATATGAACCGGCACGTTTTCACATTGCCTAAAGGCTGTTGTTGTTAAGGCAACAAGCGCCCATCAGGGCATCTCGCCCATCCAGAAGGGCCATTTCCGTTCCATTGTCCCCGTTCGAGCCCGATTTTCCATGACTCTTCGTATTTATGATACAGCACAGCGCGCGAAACGCGTATTTGAACCGCAGGATCCGGCCCGCATCACGCTCTATGTCTGCGGTCCCACACCGTACAATTACGCCCATATCGGCAATGCCCGTCCGCCCATCGTGTTTGACGTGCTGCGACGGGTCCTGGCCAGCCAGTATGGCGCCAGTGCCATCGTGTATGCGCGCAATATCACCGATATCGAAGACAAGCTCATTACCGCTTCTCTGGAGACTGGCGAGCCGATCGCGGCGATCGCGCAGAAATTTGCGAAGATCTACAATGATGACGCCGCTGCGCTAAACGTCGCACCGCCCACAATCGAGCCCTGGGCTACGGCGCACGTGCCGGAAATGATCGGGATGATCGAGAAACTGGTGCGCAAGAAATATGCTTATGTCGGCAAACAGGGCGTGTGGTTCGCGGTCGGTTCGATGCCGGATTACGGCAAGCTGTCCGGGCGCAAGCAGGAAGACAATGAAGCAGGTGCGCGGGTCGAAATTGATTCCGACAAGCGCGACCCCGCTGATTTCGCGCTGTGGAAATTCGCCAAGCCGGGCGAACCGGACGATGCGATATGGGACAGCCCGTGGGGCCGGGGCCGGCCCGGCTGGCACGTCGAGTGCTCGGCCATGGCGGCAAAACACCTTGGCAAGACGATCGATATTCATGGCGGGGGGGTCGACCTGCAGTTTCCGCACCATGAGAACGAGATTGCCCAGTCCGAATGCGCCCATGGCCAGGTGATGGCCAATTACTGGATGCACAATGGCTTTCTCGACATGGGCGGTGAGAAGATGTCGAAATCGCTCGGCAATGTCGTTCTCGTGCATGACCTGCTGAAGGCGTGGCCGGGCGAAGTGGTGCGGTTTGCCATGCTGAGCGGGCATTATCGCGCGGCGCTGGACTGGAATGAGGACTTGCTCAAGCAAGCCAAGACCACGCTCGACCGGTTGTACGGCGCATTGCGGCGCGTGTGGGGTGAAGAGGGCGGTGACGCCCGTGACAGGGGGGTGCTCAAGGCACTGTCTGATGACCTCAATACGCCCGAAGCGCTGGCCGAATTGTCTCGTCTTGCGAGCGAAGCCAATACGGCGGCCGATCAAAAGGATCATGACGCGATGGCGAACGCCCGGGCGAACCTGCTGGCAGCGGGCGCACTGCTGGGCCTGCTGACCAAGACGCCCAAGGATTGGGAACAGGGCGCGGATGCCGATGAGAATGCCCGCATTGATGGCCTCGTGCAGGCCCGGGTCGATGCGCGATCGGCACGTGACTGGGCCGAAGCGGACCGGATTCGCGATGCGCTGGCGGCTGAAGGTATCGAGATAATGGACGGGCCGTCCGGGTCCACCTGGCGCCGGGTGTAGGAACACACCAAATTTTGTCAAAATTCGCATGCGGGTGCGAACGTGATCTTCGGCCTGTCGTGTGTAAAAAGCGCGTTCCACCTCCCGACCGGGCCTGGTTGTCATCAATCCGGGCCGAGCGGTAATCATCCAACTCTGGTCTTCCGATCCGTCGGGAGACCATTTTTTTTGCGCGCAGAAGGGTTTCTGTCTGATCGTTAAATTGACCCTCCATGGCAGCGCATGGGATCAATCAGTCCTCGGGATTAGAACCCCGTTTCAATGCACCCATCTCTCTCGGGCCGTTCTCTTTCCCTTGATCGAGGACGGCCTCTTTTTTGCCCGCGCCTGATGCACCGGCTTGCGAATGGGCCGGGCCCGGTCCATCTTTGCGGGCAATGAGCGACCTTTACCACAACCGTGTCCTGGAACTGGCGGCCAGCATTCCGCATCTCGGCACCCTCGACGGCGCCGAGGCTTCGGTGCTGAAGGTTTCGCGCGTGTGCGGATCGACCGTAAATGTTGAAATCATCCTGGATGCAGCCGGAGATCACATAAAGGCGATCGCTGTGGACCCGAAGGCATGCGCACTGGGGCAGGCCGCCACCGCAATCCTGGCGGAATATGCGGTCGGGGCATCGGTTGATGAAGTCATCGCAGCGCGAAACGCCATGAAGAAGATGCTGAAAGAGGGCGGCCCGCCACCCGAAGGCCGGTTCTGGGAGCTGCGCCACCTGCAGCCCGTCGCTGATTATCCTCCGCGCCATACAAGTACGCTTCTGGCCTTTGAAGCAGCCGTGGCAGCCATTGAGCGGGCACGTGTGGCGCGTGGTCTTGCAACTGCGATAGCAGGCTGACGATGGCCGGGATTCGCCGAAAGGCTGTCTATGGCCTGCTGCGTGTCTACAAGCTCAGCTTTTCCTGGATATTCTATACCGCCGGTGCCCGGTGCCAGCACAAGCCATCCTGCAGCGAGTATGGTGCAGAATGCGTCGCCCGTCATGGCTGGTGGGCAGGTGGCTGGATGGCCTTTGCCCGATTTATCCGGTGCAGGCCCGGCGGCAGTTTCGGGCATGATCCTGCGCCAGCCTCAAAGCCAGACGTGCCTGTATGGCAGCCCTGGCTCTATGGCGACTGGAAATCGGGCGGCCGACCTTTGCCCGAGCAACAAGTTGAAAACCCTCCGGAAGCGTGAGATAAGCCCGCCGATGACATGTTCGATCCGTCTGCGGCTGCCCAGCGGCCTGACCACGCGAACCCGCCGGGGTGCATGATACCCCGCAGGCGGTGCCACTCGCGCGCCTGAGATTCATGCACCCGCAAAAAAATCCCTTCGACCCGGCCGCCCGGCCTGATGCAATCTGCCCCGCAATTGGGGTGGGATTTTCGGCGAAGTCGCGTTAAGCAGACCGCCGCAGGCAGGCCTTTCCGGACAAGACTTTGCCGCGCCCCGTGCGCCAGACCGCTGAAGAAGACTGAAACATGATCAAAGTATCCCTGCCCGATGGATCGGTGCGAGAATTTGCCGAGGGCGCGAGCCCGTTCGACGTCGCCAGTTCCATTTCAAACTCCCTTGCCAAGAAGGCGATCGCCGCCCGTGTCGACGGCGAATTGCGTGACCTCATGCGCCCGCTGGACGGCGATGCGCGCGTGGAGATCGTTACGCCGAATGACGCCGAAAGCCTCGATCTGATCCGCCACGACGCGGCGCACGTTCTGGCCCAGGCGGTTCAGGCCCTGTATCCCGACACGCAAGTCACGATCGGCCCGGTGATCGACGACGGGTTCTACTATGACTTTGCCCGCGAAACGCCCTTCTCGACGGAGGATTTCGACAGGATCGAAGCGAAAATGCGCGAGATTGTCGATGCCGACTATCCGATCGTCCGCGAAGTCTGGGAGAAGGACGAGGCCATCTCGATGTTCAGGAAGATCGGCGAAGACTACAAGGCGCAGATCATCGACGATATCATCCCGCCGGGCGAAGCGATTACGCTTTATCGTCAGGGTGACTGGTTCGACCTGTGCCGTGGGCCGCACCTGCCATCGACGGGCAAGCTTCCCAAGGCCTTCAAGCTGATGAAGCTGGCGGGTGCCTATTGGCGCGGCGACTCGAAGAACGAGATGCTGCAGCGCATGTACGGGACGGCCTGGGGCAACGAAAAGGACCTGAAGGCCCATCTGGAACGCCTGGAAGAAGCCGAGAAGCGCGACCATCGCAAGGTCGGTGCAGCGCTGGACCTGTTCCACTTCCAGCCGGAAGCGCAGGGGTCTGTCTTCTGGCATCCGAAGGGCTTCATGATCTGGCGCCAGCTGGAGGCCTATATCCGCCGCCAGCAGGACGCAGACGGCTATGTCGAGGTGAAGACGCCGCAATTGCTCAACTCGGTATTCTGGGAACAGTCAGGGCACTGGTCGAAATTCCGTGAGAACATGTTTGTCGTGCCTGACGAGATCCCCTCAACGGAAGAAGACGGCCCCATCCTGACGGGCGATAGCGACCTGATGGCGCTCAAGCCGATGAACTGCCCGGCGCATGTGCAGATATTCAAGAACGGGCAGCGGTCCTATCGCGACCTGCCTATCCGCATGGCCGAGTTTGGCTGTTGCCACCGCAACGAGGCCCACGGCGCCCTGCATGGTCTGATGCGTGTCCGCCAGATGACGCAGGATGACGCACATATTTTCTGCCGCGAAGACCAGATCGCCGACGAGACGCTGCGTTTCTTGCAGCTGTTCGAGCGCGTCTACGGGGATTTCGGCCTGTCGGAGATTTCCTACAAGCTGGCGACGCGCCCTGAGATGCGGGCCGGATCGGACGAGACATGGGAGCGTGCCGAAAAGGCGCTGTCCGATGCGCTGACGGCGGCTGGGATGGCATTCGAGATCGCCGAAGGCGAAGGCGCATTCTACGGTCCGAAACTGGAATTCCACCTCACAGATGCGATTGGCCGGACATGGCAATGCGGCACGTTCCAGCTCGACTATGTGCTGCCAGACCGCCTTGACGCGGAGTATACGGGGTCTGACGGCGCCAAGCACCGCCCGGTCATGCTGCACCGCGCCGTTTTCGGCACGTTCGAGCGTTTCATGGGCATCCTGATCGAGAACTATGCCGGGGCGTTTCCGCTGTGGCTGTCACCGGTGCAGGTTGTCGTGGCGGCGATCACAGATGCGGCCAATGATTATGCGCTCGAAGCGGCCGCTGCTTTGCGCAAGGCGGGGCTGCGGGTCGAGACGGATCTTCGCAATGAGAAGATCAATTACAAGGTCCGCGAACATTCCGTGCAGAAGGTGCCCATCATTGCCGTCGTGGGCGGCCGGGAGGCCGAGGAGCGCACACTGGCGCTGCGCCGCCTTGGCAGCCAGGGCCAGCAGATGATGGGCCTGGACGAGGCATGTGTGACCCTGGTGCAGGAAGCGCTCGCGCCAGATCTCAAACGCGCTGAGTGAGCAAGGTCTGGTGACAAGTCCGGAGGTTGGCGACAGAGTGCGGGCCATGTCCTACGCGCCCATTCTTGCCGCTGCCTTCGTGCTCTGGCCTGTTATCGGGCTGCTGGGTGCCCAGGGTTATGGGCCGTTGCTGGCGGTCACTGCATTGCCGGCACTGGCGCTGGCGCGACCGAAAATGCCGCCCGCCATCTATGCCCTGATGGCGCTGGCCTTCGTGTGCTGGGCGGCGATCAGCGAGACCTGGTCGCCGGCAACGCGCGGGCTGATTTCCGGGAACCTCCTGGAAGGGAATTTCGCGATCCGTGCGGCCAGCATGCGTATTGTGCTGACGGCCCTGTTTGGCATGCTTGCTGTGGCCGCTGCACTGCGCATTGCCAGCGGAACGGTGCAGGTATCTACGCGGGTCATGCTTGGGGCGTTTGCGGTGCAGGGGCTGATTCTGGCGATCAGCGCGGTATTCGGGCATCAGGTGGTGGCGATGGTCTATGGCGCTGACCCGATGGAACAGGCCAACGGCTTTCAGAATATCGCGCGCAACGCGAACGCATTCCTGATCGTGTTGCCAATTCTTGTCGCCTATGTCGGGGTGCGCCCCGGCTGGCGCTGGAAGGGCGTTGCAGGGGGTATTGTGGTGGCGACGGCCATCATTGTGATGCTCAATGGTTCGGATTCGGCGCTGATCGGCGTCCTGTTCATGCTTTTGGCGAGCTTTATCGTCTGGCTGGCACCGAAAACGGGCTATCGCTGGCTGATCAGCCTGATGGCCGGTTATGTCGCAGCGGCGCCTGTCCTGATCGGCGCGGCTATCAGCACGATGCGGACAATGGGCATCCATTTGCCGGCTTCATTCCAGTCGCGTGCATGGTCATGGGAGCTGGTCATCGGCAAGGCGGTCGAAAAGCCGCTGACCGGTCATGGTGTGGCCGCGTCGAAGACCTGGCGTGATACCTATTCCGATCATCCCGCGTGGCTGTCTCAGCTCCCGGACTTCTGGGCCGCCTATCCGGTGGTTCCGGGGCATCCGCACAATATGGCGCTGCAAATCTGGGCCGAGACCGGCGTGGTTGGCGCGGTGCTGGCAGGGCTGACACTGGTTGTCATTGCATTCCGCCTGCCGATGCCAAAGACGCTGCGCCCGGATGTCAGGTATGCGATTGCCGGACTGGTCGGCGTGGTGGCGAGCCTGTTCAGCTTTTCATATAGCGTCTGGAACGATTCCTTCTGGGCCAGCGTGGTCCTTGCCGTGTGCGCGATCATCCTCCTGTCGCGCCGCAACAGGGCATCGCTATGAGTGGGCAGGCGACGGTTTCGGCGATCGTCGTGTCGTACCATACCGGCCCGCGCCTGCATGAGTGCCTGTACGCCCTTAAATCTGATCCTGACGTGTCGGAGATCATTGTGGTGGACAATGGCAATCCGCCCGATGCCGAGGTCTGGCTGGATGGGTTCGTTGCCCGCACGGACAAGGCGCGGCTGATCCGGTCGGGCGACAATCCGGGCTTTGGCGCGGCGGTCAATCAGGGCGCTGCGACTGCGTTGAGCATGTTTCTGCTGGTTATCAACCCGGATGCGGTGATCCGGCGGGGGTCCGTTGGCCCGTTGCTGGCGGCCGCTGAAGGCGCAGACGACCCGGCGCTCGTCGGGGGCAGGATTTTCGATGTACGCGGACATGAAGAACGCGGGTGCCGTCGCAACACGCTGACCATCTGGCGGGCGCTGGGCCTTGGCAAGTGGACACTGGAGTCAGACCCTGCCCCGGTTGGACCGGTCGAGGTCGGCGCGGTATCGGGCGCTTTCTTCCTGATGAACCGGACAGCTTTCCACCGGATCGGCGGATTCGACGAGGCTTATTTCCTGCATGTCGAGGATGTAGACCTTTGCCGGCGCGTGCTCGCAGCGGGAGGCAATGTCATCTACCAGCCGCGCGCTGGGGCGCTTCATTACGGATCGACATCGGATGCGCCATCTGCCGTCGTACAGGCCCACAAGGCCAGGAGCCTGGTGCGCTATTTCCGCAAGTTCGCCAGCGGGCCCGCCGAGAAAGCGGTGGTGGCGCTGGCGGCGCCACTCTTCGGACTTGCGCTCAGGCTACGCGCTTAGAGGATTGCAGGGATCACGCGGTCAGGCGGGCGGTGCCCGTCAGCGAAGGTCTTGATATTGATGATGACTTTCTCGCCCATTTCCGTGCGGCCTTCGATCGTGGCCGAGCCCATGTGCGGCAGGAGCAGGACGTTCGGCAGGCCGAGCAGTTCTTCATTTACGGCAGGTTCGCGTTCGAAGACATCGAGCCCGGCGCCGGCCAGCTTGCCCGACTTGAGGGCACGCGCAAGGGCTGCTTCGTCGATCACTTCGCCGCGGGCCGTGTTGATCAGGAAGGCTTCCGGCTTCAGGAGGTCGATGCGGCGGGCATTCATGAGGTGGAACGTGGCTGGCGTATGGGGGCAGTTGATGGACACGATATCCATGCGGGCCAGCATCTGGTCCAGGCTGTCCCAATAGGTAGCTTCGAGGAGTTCTTCGGTGCGCGGGCTGACGGGTTTGCGATTGTGGTAGTGGACCTGCAGCCCGAAGGCCTTGGCACGGCGGGCCACGGCCTGGCCGATCCGGCCCATGCCGATGATGCCGAGGCGTTTGCCGGCCAGCCGCCGCCCCATCATCCAGGTTGGTGTCCAGCCGTCGAAACGTCCCTGGTCCATGACCTGAGCGCCTTCGTGCAGGCGCCGGGGGACAGCAAGGATGAGCGCCATCGTCACGTCTGCCGTGTCGTCCGTCAGCACGCCCGGTGTATTGGTGACGGTTATGCCGCGCTGAACCGCGCTCTGGACGTCGATATTGTCGACCCCGGCGCCGAACTGGGCAATGAGACGCAACTGGTCGCCGGCCCGGGCGAGCACGCTGCTGTCGATGCGGTCAGTCACGGTCGGTACGAGCACGTCAGCGGTCTGGACGGCTTCGACCAATTCTTCATGGCTAAAGGCATGATCGTCCTGATTGAGGCGTGTGTCGAACAGTTCCTTCATCCGTAGCTCGACAGGAGCGGGCAGTTTCCGGGTCACGACGATCTTGAGTTTCTTGGTTGGCATGTGGCCCCTCTGCATGTCTCCCATCGGGCTTAGCAGAGCGTTGCCGGAACGCCAACGCCTGTTGTTTTACGCGCGATTCATCTGGATGTGGCAGGGTACGACCTCAACAGCGCGTCTGGCAATCTGCACATGAAATGGGCACCCCTTATTGTCTCCGGAATCCTGGCGTTTGGCGGCCTTGCGGCAGCCGAGCGTCCGCAGGTTACACGCATCAGCCAGTTTTCCGGCAAGGCGGTGCCGCGCTTTGAAACCCTTAAATTTGCCGCCGTGAACGGGCGGTCCGGACCCAGCCGCGAGCATCCGGTCGTCTGGCGGTACGAGCGCAAGGGCCTGCCATTGCTGATTATCAAGGAAAGCCAGGACTGGCGGCGCGTGCGTGACCCGTCAGGTGATGAAGTCTGGGTGCATGCGCGCATGCTGGAGGCGGGTGCCGCAGCCATGCTGCAATCGGCCACGATGCTGCACGAGGCCCCTGATGCGGCCAGCCCTGTCGTCGCCTCACTGGAGGCGGGGGTACTGGTCGAGCTTGGCGCGTGCCGCGTGGCATGGTGCGCCCTTGAAGTGCAGGGTTTCGATGGCTGGGCACCCCGCGAGACGCTTTGGGGCGCCGACACAGGTGAAGCTGGTCTGTAAATCCGGATGGGTCAGGCGGTTGACAAGCCGGGCCGGTCACTGTGGTTAGGCGGCTACGCGCAATTCCAGGAGACCCCGACCATGTCCGGACCGCATGATTTTCACACCCCGAAATCCAGCTATACCAAGGCAGACCTGCTCGAGTCCGGCAAGGGCGGCTATTTCGGGCCGGGCAATGCGCAATTGCCGGCTCCGCCAATGCTCATGATGGACCGGATCACGGAAATCAGCATGGACGGTGGCGAATTCGGCAAGGGCCATGTGATTGGCGAACTCGATATTACGCCGGACCTCTGGTTCTTCGCGTGCCACTTCCCGGGCGATCCGGTGATGCCTGGCTGCCTTGGCCTCGACGCCATGTGGCAGATCGTCGGTTACTGGCTCGGCTGGTCAGGGAGCCCGGGCAAGGGACGCGCACTGGGCGTTGGCGAGGTGAGATTTACCGGCGAGATCACGCCGGACAAGAAACTCGTGAAATATGTTATCGACATGAAGCGCGTGCGCCGCGGCAGGCTCAATCTCGGCATCGCCGATGGCCGGGTCTATGTCGACGGTGAGCATGTCTACACTGCGCTCGACATGAAAGTCGGCCTGAAAAATATCAACGGCTAGGCTGACCCCTGCCGGTTATGGAACGTGACTGAGACTCGAAAAACTCCCAGATCACCTGGCTCGCGTCAAAATCCTCGACTGGCGCGTCACCCCGTCTGGAACCCTTGCTCCCGCCGGGCCAGGCGTGGGCGCCATGGATGATCTCATACCATTGCACCGGCGACTTGCAGCCTGCGCCACGGCGCAGCGTGTAAACATCAGTCACCGTCTTCGGCCGTGTTTCGCCCGGGCAGCCATTGGATGCCATCCAGTAGTCAAAGGCGGCCCCGGCCGGGGCGTAGGGCATGTCATTGGGCGGTTTGGTTATGCGCCGTTTGAACGTGCCGTTGCCACCGGCAGCCGGCACGTTCTCATCTTTCGCACCGGTGATGATCAGCGCCGGCACGGGCAGCGCGGCAGGCTTCTCGTCCCCGAAGACCGCACCGACCACGGGCGCGATGGCGGCAATCTTGCCGGACAGTTCCCTTCCGGCCCTGTGAGACATCATCGCACCGTTTGACATGCCGGTGACATAGACACGATCCGGATCGGCGATGCCCCTGACGACGAGAACGTCGATCAGGTCCGACAGGAAGCCGATATCGTCAATGCCTTCCTCCATCGCATACTGGCAGCAATGGCCGGCATTCCAGGTGAGAAACCGTCCACGCCCGGATCCGTCAGGATAGACAACCGTAAAACCATGGGTGACGGCGAGTGCGTTGAAGCCGGTCATCTTCACCCCGTTCTTCCCGTTGCCGCCTCCACCATGCAGCATGATCACGAGCGGCGACGGCCCCTTCAACCCGTCTGGCCTGTACATTTCGTAGGACCGCAGGGTGGCGCCGGAGGATACTTCGCCCTGTGTGAGCCCGTCCCTGTCCCGGAACGGACCGGCGTCGGCTGATGCGCAGGCTATGAGGCTTGTGACCAAAGCAGCGCCAAGGGCCAGTCTGGCGAGGCGGGAAACAGGCAGGGTCATCGCATCCTCCGGAGCCTTGTGCGGGCGTTTGAGCGTTCAACGCGAGCATGGTGCAATTCCGTCGCTGGTGCCGAAATTTCGTCGGACTTTGCTCCGTTCCGCGCGTGTCTGGGGTGCTGGCGGCGGTCAGAATAGGTTGACGTGGCGCGTGGTCCTGCCTAGCCGTTCTGTTCGAGAAAACAGAGAGGAATTGCCCCATGGCTGAAGACTGGAACCTGCCGGCAGGTGACCTGATGAAGGGCAAGCGCGGCATCGTGATGGGCGTTGCCAACCAGAACTCAATCGCCTGGGGCATTTCTAAGCAACTGGCGGCACAGGGCGCTGAGATTGCCTTTACCTACCAGGGCGAGACACTGGAACGCCGGGTGCGGCCGCTGGTCGAAAGCATCGGCATGGAGTTGATGATCCCGGCGGATGTGACCGATGATTCCAGCATGGATGCAGCGTTTGCCGAAATCAAAGCCAAATGGGGCAAGATCGACTTTCTCGTCCATTCGATCGCTTTTGCGGGAAAGGATGAGCTGCAGGGTTCGATGGTCGCCAATACGACGCGTGAGGGTTTCCGGCGGGCTATGGATATCTCGGTCTATTCCTTCATCGATTGTGCCCGTCGCGGTGCTGAGCTGATGCCAGATGGCGGGTCGATCATGTGCATGACCTATCTCGGTGCGGAACGGACCGTTCCCTCCTATAACGTGATGGGCGTGGCCAAGGCGGCGCTTGAGGCGTCGACCCGCTATGCGGCGCGCGATCTCGGGCCGCAGGGCATCCGCGTCAATGCGATCTCGGCGGGCGCCATGCGCACGCTGTCGCTGGCCGGAATCCGGGGCGGCAAGAGCCTGATGGGCACTGGTCGCGACTGGTCTCTGCTGAAGGAAGATACGAGCATGGAAGGTGTTGCCGGTTGCGCACTCTACCTGCTCTCCCCGCTCGGCCGCTCGATCGCAGGTGAAGTGATCCACGTCGATGCGGGCTTCCATGTGGTTGGCGTACCTGACCTGCCGGAGGATTGATACAGCCGCTCACTGCCCGATTGCCGTTCACCTTTGATTTGCCGGGAACTCGCATTCAACAACAAATCGTGCGCTGGCCAATTCCTTGCTATGAAAGTATCTCTGAGTTTTAGGGATGCACATGTCGTGCCGGTTTGGGACAAGACGCGATTGGGATGGCGCAACCGCGCGGCGAATAATATCGCGGCGCAGAGGCTGGCCTTCTTCGTCATATCCCTGATCGCGCTTACGCTGCGCCTGTGGCACGTCAATACACCATCCCTGTGGATGGACGAGGCGATCGCCGTCGGTCTCGCGGAACTGCCCATCGAGGCAATTCTGTTCGAACAACTCGACAATCATCCGCCCCTCTTCTTCCTGGTCCAGCATGTCTGGCAGGCCATGTTCCCGGATCCCGCGATGGCCCGCATCCCGGCGGCCCTGATCGGGGTGGCAACTGTCTATGTGGTGATGGCCGCGCTGCGTGACCTGGTCTCGCTGCGGGCAGCCATCATTGCGGGCCTGCTGCTCGCCCTGTCCACAGGCCACACCTATTACAGCCAGGAGGTCCGCATGTACGCGCTTGTCCTGTTCGGGCTGGCGCTTGCCACCTGGGGCGGTGTGGGCCAGGCCGAGCCGGGCCGACATGCTCCGAGGGTCTATGCCGCGCTGTATGTCGTTGGTGGTGCCATCGCGATCTATACGCAAGTCATTGGCCTTCTGGCCATGGGCCTTATAGGTTTCGCCGCGCTTGCGGGTGGGTTGATGGCAGGCGGGGGCAAGGCCTTTGCCCGCAGCTGGCTGTTCAGGAACCTTGTGCTCTTTGTCCTGATACTTCCGTGGACCCTCCTGATCCCTGGCTTCTTTGGCTTTACAGGCCTTCACCAGCCTCCCTCGGTAATCACGTCGCTGTGGTACTATAATACCATGACGGGTTTTCCCGGTCTCGGGTTCGTCGGTAACCTGCTTGTACTGGTTCTCTATGCCCTGGCTTGCTGGGGAATCCTTCGCACATGGATCAGTGGGCGGAAGGCTTTCAGCCTGACGCTCGCGGGACTCGTGATGGCCTATCCGCTCGCCCTTTTTGTTCTGAGCTTCGATCGTCCCCTGATTTCCGTGCGGACCCTCATTCCCTCAGCACTCGGCGTCTGTATGGCCGCAGGAATTGGGCTTGATGGCATCCGCCGGAAAAGACTGGTCTTGGGAATCGCCGCAATTATCCTGTCTGCCAGCCTCGCCTCGACGGCCCATCAACTTGCTTATCCGATCAAGCCCGAAAACTACAAGGCCGCCTACAGGTATCTCGACGGGTCAGGCTATGGAGACGCCCCGATTCTGAACTGTATCGACATGTCGACTGCGGCGGCCTGGTATGCACGACCTCAGGCCAAGATATATCTCTATCAGCGCGGCGGCCTGGTGCATTTCGCAGGCCCTGAATACTGGCAGGCCGCTCGCATGTCGATGCGCCGGTACTCCGTTGCAACCTCCCAGGAAATTGACGCCTTTGTGGGTGGCAGGCTGCTTGTCGATGGCGGATTTGACGGCGCATTCGGACAATCTGACAAGCTGGTATTCATGCGGCCCTTCTGCGCCGACCGGGACATGGCAGAGATCGAATCTGGCCTAACGCAACTCGGCTTCACGTTACAGTCTGAGCGCCTGATCGATGAGGGTGCGCCTCCCTTCCAGATCATGGCAATGCCCCACACCTGGGTCACGCTTTATGTTCGCGAAGAGTAAGTGGCGTTACCGGGCCGCCGCCTCATCCGCCGACTGTCACTGCCGGGCCCATGAAGCGGATGACATAGAACTTGCCTGGTGAGTCGCCCGGCTGGCGGGCATGCGCTGCCAGCTCGGCCTCCCCCTTCACCGTCCGCGGCACACCCCTTCCGATCGGTATATAGGTTCCATCCGTGGTATGCAGTTCGTAACCATGGAACATCCAGCCCGCAATCTCGGGTCGCTCAAGAATGGCCTGTCCGGCCTGCAGGCGGAGCGGCATATCGCCCGGCAGGTTGGCAGACAGGTCCATGAATAGTTGTGTTACCCAGACGCCTGTCTTCGTCTGCACGACACCCAGCGCAACATGGGTTGCCTTGGGGCTCAATATGTTCGCCCGGTGGCTGGGGCTGTCCATCAGGTTACCATGTAGCCTTGGCACAGCCTTGCGCTCGAAGTCCCATCGTCCGCGTATCGCTTCGATCATGGCGACATTCTCGGATGAATACTTGAACAGGGCCCGCCGGTCGAAGGCGAGAATACGGTCCTTGGGATTGCGCCCGTCCGGCCCGTCATGGCCGAAGAAGTCATTGTATGCCATGTCGAGACTGTGGAAGCGGGCGGCGTCGCGCAGCTCGGCCCGCAATGCCACGGGCGCCAGCCCCTCAAACGCCCTGGCCTGGTTGATAAGGTCCAGGAATTCCAGTTCCATGCGCTGGTCGAACTCATGGCCTTCCGGCAAGGTGGAAAGGCAGGGGAGCACCGTCTCGACATAGTCCGCCACTGCCGCGCCGCGTTGGAGCAAGTCCATATTGCAGGCAAACGCCGGAAGAGACGCTAGAGGCAGTCCAAGGGCAAGAAACAGCGCGCGTAATCTCATGGAATGGGAGCATACGTCCGGAAAGATGAATACAACAGTTACAGACGCATGCGTCTGCCCGCCGTTCATTCGTACCGTATCCATACGACCATCCATTCAAGAAGAACCGGGCGTCGCGAGCGTTTTGGATCATGTCTGCTTCGGTGCAGGCCGAAAGATCAGCGACGTCCGAAATCTTCACGCTCCGGGTCAGCCGGTGCAACGCGGCACGGGCGCAGCCCTGCGGCACCTTTTCAGCGGCCTTCGCGCGCACATGGCCCCTCAGGGCATGACTGCCCCTGCGGACGTTGCTCCACAGCCGGTCGCTTGAAGCGTCATTGCCATTACCTGCTGGCAGCAAGGGTGAAGTTCAGATTGCGCCGGCCGTTTGCAGGCGCGCCAGCACAGGCGCAATCATTCGCTCAATTGCCTCACCCGTCGGGCGGACATTTCCGTAGGCCGGTAAGCCTTCATCAGCGATGACGAGGTCGGCCTCGAACTTGGCAGGATAGGTCCACTGGTAATGCGCAGCCCGTACGGTGCCGAGATATTGCTGCAGCACGCTTTCGATCGTCCGGCCGCGTTCAGTCACATCGCGGCGTATCCGGCGCGCCAGGCGTAAATCATCTGGGGTGTCGACATAAACCGACAGATCAATCAATGAATGGATCTTCGCAAAGGAGAGGGCATGAATGCCCTCCAGGATCAGGACGGGCGCGGACTCAATGCGCCGCGTTCTTGTGCTGCGGTCATGGCGTTCGTAGTCATAGACCGGCTGGTCGATCGGCTCGCCCGCCTTCAGCGCCTTAACGTCCTTTACCAGGCGGTCGGCCTCCTTCGATTTCGGATCATCATAATTGATGCCCGCAACCAGGGCATTGCGCTCTGCTTCGGTCTGGTATTCGCCATAGTGGCGCATCGGATGGTAATAGGCGTCCTCGCCAAACATCACGGCCTTGTCGGAGCCTAGATGGTCAAGCAGGGCTTCTGCCAGCGTGGACTTGCCGGATCCGGACCCGCCGGACATGGCGATGAGAAATGCAGATTTTCGTTTCGTCATGATCGCTGCTTAGCGCTAAAATCGCCGGTCTTCCAACCAATAGCGACGTGAACTGGTCGTAAAAATGAAACGCCCGGCCCCCAAAAGGGGGCCGGGCAAGACATAAGGGGATAATTGCGGCGCCTACCGGCCGGTAACGATCGGGCCGCGTATCGAGAACTCTGAATTGTTCCGGGCAACGTCAAAGGTGAGATAAGCCTGTTGGCCAGGTTGAAGAGAGCCGGTCATCGTGGAGCCATACCCGCGCGCGATCGTATCGCCGGCAGGTGACGTCAGGCGCCATGCGACTGGCTGAAGTCCTGCCTCCTCGAACGTGGCGCGAATGTTGTCGTTGCCGGTCACGTGCACGGGCATTGGGGTTTCCAGACGACCGTCGACGCGGGCAAAAAGCTGGACAATGTAGGTGCGCCCATTGGCTTCAGCGATGCCGACGCCGGTATGGGTGAAGGCGCTTCGCGTCATGTTGCTGGAATTGACGGGGTCCCGGCGCAGGGCGTCGAACACGGCGCCGGCATCATGCTGGGTGCCTTCAACAATTGCGATATTGGCGCCGGCTGCACCGATCAGGACAGTGCGGTCCAGCATGCGAACGCGCTCAAGGTGGCCGCGGCCTTCGGGATCTGCATGACCGGCATAATCACGGGCCGCCATATCCATTGCATGGATGCGGGCGGCTTGTTCAAGCGATGCCAGGGGCGTGAGCGCAGCCTTGCTGTCGTCGGCGCGTATGCGGTCTGTGGCATCGATCAGCTGGCCTTCGAGCCGGGCATTCGATTTGGAATCGCTCTGGCTGTCGTAGCAGGCACTGACTTCCTGATTGAAGACTGCAGGATCAAGCGACAGGCCATCTGCGAGATTGCAAGTGGAGACTGCCGCTGCGGGCAATGTGAGCGCCGCAAGGGCCAACGCCGACAGTGACATAAATCTGTAACGTATCTGTAACATAACTGTCACAATACTTTCGTGACACTTCCATGTCAACGAAATTTCATCCGACTACAGAAAGATGTAGCTTTTACAGCTACAGATTCGGCGCCTTGCAGCAAAGAAAAAGGGCCGCCCCAAAGGGACGGCCCAGATCTAAAAACTACAAGAAAATGTAGGTCTATTCGCCTGCGTCAGCGCCTTCGATTTCCTTGCCGGTTGTCTGGTCGACAACCTTCATCGACAGGCGGACCTTGCCGCGGTCATCGAAGCCCATGAGCTTGACCCAGACCTTGTCGCCTTCCTTGACCAGTTCCTTCGGGTGGCCAATGCGCTCGTTCGCCATTTGCGACACGTGCACCAGGCCGTCCTTCGGGCCGAAGAAGTTCACGAAGATGCCGAAATCCTTCAGGCCCACGACTGTGCCTTCGTAGATTTCGCCGATCTCGGCTTCTGCTGTGATCTCGCGGATCATCTTCATGGCTTTCTCGATAGCGGGGCGGTCGAGCGCAGAAATCTGTACCGTGCCATCGTCGTCGATATTCACCTTGGCGCCGGATTCTTCGACAATGCCGCGGATGACCTTGCCGCCGGACCCGATAACATCGCGGATCTTGTCGGTCGGCACCTTCATGATTTCCATCTGGGGTGCATTTTCCGACAGGGCATCGCGTGACGTATCGAGGGCTTTCGCCATTTCGGCGAGGATGTGCATGCGCCCACCCTTTGCCTGCTCGAGCGCCGTTTTCATGATGTCCTTGGTGATGCCTGCGATCTTGATGTCCATCTGCAGCGAGGTCAGGCCCTTTTCAGTGCCTGCGACCTTGAAGTCCATGTCGCCGAGATGGTCTTCATCGCCGAGGATGTCCGAAAGGACGGCCACGCCGTCTGCTTCCTTGATCAGGCCCATCGCAATACCCGACACAGGTCGCGTGATCGGCACACCCGCATCCATCATCGCGAGCGAGCAGCCACAAACGGTCGCCATTGAGGACGAGCCATTGGACTCGGTGATTTCGGAGACAAGGCGGATCGTGTAAGGGAAGTCTGCATGTTCAGGCAGGACAGCCTGGAGCGCGCGCCAGGCGAGCTTGCCGTGCCCCGTTTCACGCCGGTTCGTGCCGCCCATACGGCCAGTCTCACCGACCGAATAGGGCGGGAAGTTGTAATGCAGCATGAATTTGGACTTGGTCGTGCCGTCGAGACCGTCGATGAACTGCTCATCATCGCTGGTGCCGAGTGTTGTCACGCAGATCGCCTGGGTTTCACCTCGCGTGAACAGTGACGATCCATGCGTACGCGGCAGGAAGCCGGCAATGGCTTCGATGGGGCGAACCTGATCGAGCGAGCGGCCGTCAATGCGCTTGCCGGTTTTCAGGATGTCGCCACGAACCACGGCGGCTTCGGCTTCCTTGAACGCGGTCTTGAAGGCTTCGCCGGTCATCTGGCCGGGCGCGTCTTCGGTGCCGACGAGTGCTTCCTTTGCCTTGTCGCGGGCGGCGCCCACGGCAGACTGACGCTCGAGCTTTTCCGTCATGGAGTAGGCAGACGACAGGTCTTTGCCAACCAGCTTCTGGATCGCAGCGAGCGCATCGGAATTGTCTTCCGCTTCGAACTCGAACGGCTCCTTCGCGGCTTTCTCGGCGAGGTCAATAATCGCGTCGATAATGGGCTGGATAGCGTCATGGCCAGCCATGACAGCGCCAAGCATCACGTCTTCGGAGAGCTCGTAGGCTTCCGATTCGACCATCATCACGGCGTCGGCGGTGCCGGCCATGACGAGGTCGAGTTCGGACTCTTCCAGTTCGGCGATGGTCGGGTTGATGATGTACTCACCATCCTTGTAACCCACACGTGCCGCGCCAATCGGGCCCATGAACGGTGCGCCGGACAGGACGAGCGCAGCGGAGGCGCCGATCATGCCAAGGACGTCAGCATCGTTCTCAAGGTCATAGGACATGCAGGTCAGGACGACCTGGACTTCGTTCTTGAAGCCCTTGACGAAAAGCGGGCGGATCGGGCGGTCGATGAGGCGCGAGGTCAGCGTCTCTTTCTCGGTCGGACGGCCTTCACGCTTGAAGAAGCCACCCGGGATGCGGCCCGATGCGTAATATTTTTCCATATAGTTGACGGTCAGGGGGAAGAAGTCCTGACCCGGCTTGGCCGACTTTGCAAAGCATGCAGTCGCGAGGACCTTGGTGTCCCCATAGGTCACCATGACGGCACCGTCTGCCTGGCGAGCCACCTGGCCCGTCTCAATTGTCAGCGTGCGTCCCGCCCATTCCAGCGACACGGATTGTTTGTTGAACATTTCGATTTCTTTCTTTTCACATACGAAAAGCCCGCCATGGCCCTATTGCCCGGCGGGCTTGTTTTTGCGGACCTAGCGGCGGATGCCGAGTTCCGTGATGAGCGTCTGGTAACGCGCTTCATCTTTGCCTTTGACATAGTCAAGTAGCTTCCGGCGCGTGGCGACCATGGTCAGCAAGCCGCGGCGCGAGTGGTTGTCTTTCTTGTTGGTCTTGAAGTGGTCGGTCAGGTTGTTGATGCGCTCTGTGAGGATCGCAACCTGCACTTCGGGGGAACCGGTGTCGCCTGCCTTGATGGCAAACTTCTGGATCAGTTCCTGTTTCTTTTCAGCCGTAATCGACATCGGGTCTCTTTCATGAATATCGCCAAAAAGGCGAAGGGTTTCAAAGTCTTGCGGCCTCATGGCTGCGGGGGTTGGGGCGGGATCTGGACCCTGGTGTCCGGTGCCGGGATGTCGTCCAGCAGGGGATTCAGGGCGACCTTCGCCTCAAGGGGCGGCTTATGGCGGATTTAGGCCCGTTTGGGAAGGGGGTGGGGTGATATGGGCGGCGGGAGGGTCCGTTGTGGGGCGCGGGGTGCCCGCCGGTGGGTTGGAGGGGTGGCTGAAGGGTGGAAAGAGGGGGATTGGCGGGGCAGAACCTAGGCGCTCCGCCCCTCGCGCACATTGAACACGCGAACCGGCTCGAAATGCCCGGCGCGCACGTCGCCCAGGGCGATGGCGATGCCGTTACAGGTCGCGAGGGCGAGGCGGTCGTCTTCGTCATCGGGATTGCGGGCGCCGCGCCAGGCTTCGACCACATGCGGCAGCAACATGATGGTGCGGCCCTGGCGCAGGTCGCCGGCGTCGGACGGGCTGACGGCAAGGTCCGGAATACCCGCGAGAACTGACTGGACGGGTTTCAGGACCGCTAGCAGGTCTGCCTTGTCGGTCATGTCCTGCAAGGCCGAGATGGCGATGGCATCGGCGGCGCCAAAGGTGCCGACGCGGGTGCGGCGCAGCTGGCTGATATGGCCGTCACAACCGAGATCGAAGGCGACGTCCCTGGCCATGGCGCGGACATAAAAGCCCTTGCCGGAGGTGACGTGAATGACCGTATGGTCAGCGTCAGGCATGCCGATGACGCTGGCAGCATGCACCATGACTTCACGCGATTTCAATTCGAAATCCTCGCCTTCGCGGGCGAGGTCATAAGCGCGCTGGCCGTCGACCTTGATGGCGGAAAACTTGGGCGGGACCTGCTCGATCTGGCCGAGATAGTTTGCAAGCACGGCTTCGACCGCTTCGCGCGTCGGGCGGGTATCGGATGTGGACGTGACCTCGCCTTCGGCATCCTGGCTGGCCGTGGAGACGCCCCATTGGATCGTGAAAACGTATTCTTTTTCCGAATCCATTGCCCATTGCACCGTCTTGGTTGCTTCGCCGAACGCGATGGGCAGGATGCCGTCGGCCAGCGGATCGAGCGTGCCACCATGGCCAACCTTGTCGGCATTGTAGAGCCGCTTCAGGATGGCGACGGCCTGAGTGGAGGTCATCTCGACCGGCTTGAACAGGTTCAGCCATCCGCTGACCGGATCACCCTTGCGTTTTCTCTGGCGGGCCAAATCATTGTCTCCTGCAGGCCGGGGGCGGTTCGAACGCCGGCGGGCCATCTTCGTGCTGGCATGGTAAAAGCAAGGCGCGGCCTTAGGCTTGCTGCGGCCCCGCGTCAACTGCCAGGCCGGTCAGGACGCGGACTTGAGCCGCTCGGCTGCCGCCTCTTCCTCATCGGCATCAAACAGGAGTTCCGGTTCATGCTGAGGCGGCGACATGTCTTCGCGCGGTGGGGCAGGGGAGGCCGGGCGGGCGGACTTTGGCAGTTTCAGGTCAACAATATCGAGATTGAGATCGAACTCGCCGATGGTTTCGGTGTCGCCGGTATCCATCTTGTGGCGAACGACATCGCGGATTTTCACCAGGACATCCCGATTATTGTCGACCACCGGGATCTGCCGACCATCCGATGTGCCGATGGTCAGGCGGTAATAGGGCTCGCGCTTCCTGATTTTCATGGCGATCATTGCGGCACGGATGCCGAGGAACACGCCAAGCAATATGAGAGCACCACCCATAAAGAGGGCCACGAGGCCGGACTGGCGGCCAGGCACGAGGAACCACCAGGCCAGGCTGACGAGGCCGAAGAACAGGTTGGCGACACACAGGGTCGCGTGCAGTCTCTGGGACTTGCGGTTGCGGGGCATGTCCCACGGCGCAAATTCGATGGATTCAATGGACATTGTGGCGATGCGGCGGATGGCGATCGTATCGTCGCCCATCTGGAGCGATGCGGCCGAGATTTCTCCCTGCCGGGCGCCTTCCATGTCGAGTGTCTGGCGGTCCATGCGGCCCGTCCCCTTATCGCGAACCCGAACGGTCTCAGCACATCGCCGCCAAGTCAAATGACAAAGCGGATAGGGCACCGCACGCGGGAATCCTATTCCTGCAGGTCGCGCTTCACGCGTGGATCGGCCAGAAGGCGGTCAATATGCGTCGCCTCATCATAGGACTTGTCGGCAATGAAGTGCAGTTGCGGCGTAAACTTCATGTCAATCTCGCGGCCAAGTTTCCCGCGCAGAAAGGGTGATGCACGCGTCAGGGCTTCGGCCAGCTTGTCGCGGCCTTCCTGCGTATCGTCGCCCAGCGGCGTGACGAAGACGTTGGCATGACGCAGATCGGGCGAGCAGCGCACTTCACCGACCGTGATGATGACGGATGCAAGATCGGGATCGCGCAAATCCTCGCGGGCGAGAATGTCGGCAAGTGCGTGGCGGATGATTTCCCCGGCGCGCAACTGGCGCTGGGAGGGCATGCCGGCAGCGGCAGGTTTTCGGGCCATCAGTGAGGAACCTTTTCCTGTAGGCGTGAAATGAATGCGGCGCGTGCGGACTTGTCCTTGCCGAACCAGGCATCGGGGATGATCAGTGAATCGGCGCCGTTGACGAGAACAGCGACATGCCGCCGCTCGGCTTTTACAGATGAAATGCACGACCAGTCGATGCGTGTCTCGATTCCGCCCCGCCGGACGATGATCTGGTCATCACCGAGGGTAATGTCTGTCGAGAGGGTCATTTCCGTGCCGCGTCCGTGCTTGTGCCGGTATGACCAGCGAATGAAGATCAGGTACCAGGCGATGCCGGCAAAGGCGGCAATGAAGGCCGAGATGAACCATTGCCAATAGGGCGACAGGCCGACGAGACGCATGGCCTCGCGTACCATGACGGCCATGCTGGCAGAAATGATCGGCGCCGTCACACCGGCATAATAGACGGCAGTCGGGCCCACGGACCCGCCACGCGTGAGGCGGGTCAAACGCTTCACATCCTTCTCCCGCAGGAGACCCGAGATGTTCAGCGTCTGGCTCATTGTGCCTGCCCCTAGGCGAGGGTCCTTGCGATTTCCTCAACCTGGAAGCACTCGATCTTGTCGCCGACGCGGATGTCTTCATAGCGTTCGAACGCCATGCCGCATTCCATGCCGCCGGAGACTTCGTTGACCTCGTCCTTGAAGCGCTTCAGCGTTTTCAGCTTGCCTTCGTGGATCACGACATCGTCGCGCAGGAGGCGGACGCCGCAACCGCGAAGCACCTTGCCTTCGGACACACGGCAACCAGCAACCTTGCCGACCTTGGTGATGTTGAACACTTCGAGAATGTCGGCGTAACCGAGGAAGGTTTCGCGCTTCTCTGGTGCGAGCATGCCCGAAAGGGTCGATTTCACATCGTCAATCAGGTCGTAAATCACCGAATAGTAGCGGATCTCGACGCCTTCCTTTTCGGCAAGGTCGCGGGCCTGCTTGTTGGCGCGGACGTTGAACGCAAAGATTGGCGCATTCGACGAGCGGGCGAGCAGGACATCGCTTTCGGAAATACCGCCGACAGCGCCATGGATGACGCGGGCACGGACTTCTTCAGTCGAGATCTTGTCGAGCGACATGGAGATCGCCTCGACCGAGCCCTGCACGTCGCCTTTGACAACAACCGGGAGCTCGGACGTTTCGACCGTGCCATCTTTCAGGCGGCTGAGCAGCTGGTCGAGCGAGGCACGCGCTGCAGCACCCGCCTTGCCGGAGACCTGACGCTTTGTGCGCAGGCGATAGTCGGTAATCTCGCGGGCACGGGCTTCCGTTTCGACGACCACGAAGGCTTCGCCGGGATCAGGCGCGCCATCGAGACCGAGCAGTTCGACCGGAAGGGACGGGCCCGCGTCCTGAAGCTGCTGGCCACGTTCGTCAGTGATCGCGCGGACCTTGCCCCACTGGGCGCCGGCAACGACGATGTCGCCGCGCTTGAGCGTGCCGCGCTTGACGAGCACGGTGGCGACGGGGCCGCGGCCCTTGTCGAGCTGGCTTTCGATGACCACGCCATCGGCGACGCGGTCGGGGTTGGCTTTCAGCTCGAGGATCTCGGCCTGAAGCGAGATTGCATCAGTGAGTTCGTCAAGGCCGATGCGGGACTTAGCGGAAACTTTCACGGCCTGGGTTTCGCCGCCCATGCTTTCGACCTGCAGGTCGTGCTGGAGCAGGTCTGTCAGAACCTTGTCCGGTTCGGCGTCATGAAGGTCAATCTTGTTGACCGCCACAATGATCGGGACGCCGGCCGCCTTGGCGTGATTGATGGATTCGATCGTCTGCGGCATGACGGAATCGTCAGCGGCAACCACGAGAATCGCAATGTCCGTGGCGTTCGCGCCGCGCGCACGCATGGCGGTGAATGCGGCGTGACCTGGCGTATCGAGGAAGGTGATCTTCTGGCCGGATTTCAGCTGGACCTGATATGCGCCGATATGCTGCGTGATGCCGCCGGCTTCGCCGGACACGACATCGGTTGAGCGCAGGGCGTCGAGCAGTGATGTCTTGCCGTGGTCGACATGGCCCATGATCGTGACGATTGGCGGGCGGGACTGCATGGACGCCGGATCGTCGGCTTCGCCTTCAAGGCCGATTTCAACGTCGGATTCTGCCACGCGCCGTACGGTGTGACCGAATTCCTCGGCGATCAATTCGGCCGTATCGGCGTCAACAATATCATTGCCGCGCAGCATTTCGCCCTGATTGATCATGAATTTCACGACATCAGCGACGCGTTCATTCATCCGGCCTGCAAGATCCTGCAGGGTGATGGTTTCAGGCAGCGTGACCTCGATCGAAACCTTCTCGCGCTGTTCCCCGCCGCCGAAACGGCGTTCGCGTTCACGCTCGCGGGCGCGGCGCACGGATGCGAGCGAGCGCTGGCGGTCCGCATCGTCGCCAAGAGCGGACGAGATGGTCAGCTTGCCGCGGCGACGTTCGCCGCTGTCACGGGTTGTGCGGGCGACAGCTTCGCGTGAACGCTCGCGGTCATCCTTGCCCGTCTTGCCACGCTTGCTGCGGCTGGTTGCTTCTTCTGCGGCCGGATCAGGCTGGGCCGGGGCCGCATTGACGTCGGGCTTTGTGGTGCGGCTGCGTGAGCCACGGTCAGCTTCGGCTGGCGCGGCAGCAGCGGCTGAAGCGTCAGCGTCGGCCTTGCGGGCGGCTTCTTCCTCGGCACGGCGGCGCGCTTCGGCTTCGTCGCGCTCGCGGGCTTCCTGTGCCTTGCGCTCCTGTTCGGACCGGAGGCGATCCTGCGCAGCAGCGACTTCCTTGTTACCGATGGCGCGGTTGGCCTCTTCGGCCTTGCGCTCGAGCAACACCTTCTGGCGGGCCTTGAGCTCGTCGACCGTGATGCCAAGCTTGCGCGCGGTAGCGATCAGGCGCGCTTCGAGCGTGTCTGACTGCTGCCGGGCGGGGGCTTCGCTTGTCTGTCCGGCTGCGGGGCCTGCGCCGCCAGGGCCAACCGCCCGGCGCTTCTTGGTTTCCACCACAACCTGTTTCGAGCGGCCATGGCTAAAGCTCTGCTTCACCGTGCCAGCTGATTTGCGGGCCACGGTGAGCGGCTTGCGGCCACCCGAATTATTACCTGTATCGTTCGTTTCGCTCATACGTCCTACATATCACAGTTTCAGCCGAAACGCCCATGCGTCCCGGCAAGTTTTCAAGACCGATCCTGATCCTTGAACCAGTTCAATTCGGGGGCTTCGCGAAACCCGGTCAGCCGGCGATAGGCCAGAGTCCACGTCTTCGCAATGGCTCCCTTGCGGACGAGACCGTGTATCACACGGTCGCGACCAAAAGCCATGCCCAATTCCGCAGAGGTGAGGGCCCCTGCGACGTTCACGCTGCTATATAGCGCTTTGGCGAGAAAATACACCTTGTTACGCCCATCTTCTGCACCATCGGATGCTTCGAGCAGTATTCCATGCGTCTTCTTGCGCAGTGCGTCCTTGACCTGATCATAGCCGAGAATCACGCCGCCCGCCTTCTTGGCCATGCCGAGCACGCTGAGACAGCGCTGGAGCAGCAGGGCCTCGACCTGGTCGGCAAGGCCTTCGGGCACCTTGACCTGGGCCTTGAAACCGCGCGCAAACGCTCCCTTGGAGGCGGCCAGCGTGATGCTGTCACGATCCGCCTTCACCCAGACACCGCGGCCCGGAAGCTTTGAATTGATATCCGGCGTCACGACCATGTCGGGAGAGAGCACGAAGCGTACCATCTCCGTCTGCGCCAGACGCTCTCGCGTCACGGCGCACTGACGGACGGGGCCCTCCCCATCCGTCGTGTCACCTGCCGTGCCGGTTACGCGCGGATCACTCTTTCGGTGCGGCTTCGTCATCGCCGCCCTCCGCTGCCAGGGCATCAAGGTCAAACTCGAGCTCTTCAAGGGCTGCGTCTGCAGCGTCTGCACCGCCAAGGTCGCCAAGGGCGAGCAGGGCGCGTTCTTCTTCTGTCAGGTCTGCCGTGTCAGTTTCGGCCGGCTTCTGGGCGGCCTGCAACTGCTCCAGGGCGTCAGCCTCGATCCAGCCGGCCAGGACGCGGGCCTTCATGATGAACATCTGCGCGTCATCCTTGCGCATTTCGCCCTTCTTCAGGATGCCCTCCACCCAGACAGGCTTGCCGTCAGGGCCCGGTTCGCGGTTGCCGGTGATGTCATCGGGAACGAGCCCGGCAACGTCTTCGACAGTCTTCACGCCCTCAAGGCCAAGTTTCACGGCAAAGGAGGGGGTCATGCCATCAAGTTCCATGACTTCGTCTTCGACACCGAGTTCCTTGCGCTTGGCATCGTTTTCGGCGGCGACACGGTCGAGGAATTCGCGCGCGCGTTCCTGCAGCTCAGCGGCAACTTCTGCATCAAAGCCTTCGATCTGGATGAAGTCCTCCGGCGCAACAAAAGCGATTTCCTCGACGGTCTCGAAGCCTTCCGATGCCAGCAGCTGGGCCAGCGTTTCGTCAGCGTCGAGTGCTTCGACAAAGAGGTCGGTGCGCTCCTGGAATTCACGCTGGTAACGCTCGGAGTCTGCCGATTCCGTGACGAGGTCGATCTGCCAGCCGGTCAGCTGGGAGGCGAGACGCACGTTCTGGCCGCGGCGGCCAATGGCGAGTGGGAACTGGTCGTCTGCAACGACAACTTCCACGCGGCGCTCTTCTTCATCAAGCACCACTTTCGACACTTCGGCCGGCTGCAGCGCATTAACGATGAAGGTCGCGTCATCATAGTTCCATGGAATGATGTCGATCTTCTCTCCCGAGAGTTCGCCAACCACGGCCTGAACGCGGGCACCGCGCATGCCGACACAGGCGCCGACCGGATCGATCGAGCTGTCATTCGAGATCACGCCAATCTTCGCGCGGCTGCCCGGGTCGCGGGCACAGGCGCGGATGTTGATGACACCGTCATACACTTCCGGCACCTCCTGGGCGAACAGCTTGACCATGAAGTCAGGGGCTGCGCGTGACAGGAAGATTTGCGGGCCCTTCACTTCGCGGCTGACCTTGTAGAGATAGGCGCGGACGCGGTCGTTCGGCTGGAAGTTCTCGCGCGGGATACCGTCATTGCGGCGAATGATGCCTTCGGCACGGCCGAGGTCGACGATGACGTGGCCGTATTCGACGCGCTTGACGATGCCGTTGATGATCTCGCCGACCCGATCCTTGTATTCCTCGTACTGACGCTCGCGCTCGGCATCACGCACTTTCTGCATGATAACCTGTTTCGCGGTCTGGGCGGCGACACGGCCGAAGTCGAAGGGCGGGAGTTCTTCCTTCAGTTCGCTGCCGATCTCAAGCTCGGGGTCAATTCGCTTGGCTTCCGACAGGCGCAGTTCCTTGGAATCGTCTTCCAGGTCTGCGTCAGCGACAACAGTCTGGATGCGCCACAGCGTCTGCTCGCCGGTCGCAGGGTCGATCTTCGCGCGGATGTCGTGCTCCTGGCCATACTTGGCCTTCGCCGCCTTTTCGATGGCTTCCTGCATCGCTTCCACAACGATGCGCTGGTCGATCGATTTTTCTTCTGCGACCGCCTTGGCGATCTGAAGAATTTCCAGCCTGTTGGCTGAAACGCCGATTGTGTTCATGTGACGTCTCCCGTCTTCTCGTTCATGTCTGTTTCGTCGTCGGTTTCATCGATCTCGAAGTCTTCAAGACCATCTTCGTCCATTTGCGGCGGCAGGCTGCCATCGGCGCGCGCTGCATCGATCAGGGCGTCTGTCAGGACGAGTGTCGCGCGGCTCATCTCGTTGACATGGGCCACCAGCTCGGTGTCGTCATCAAGTTCGATGTGCGCTCCGGCATCGTCTTCGCCGGTAATCGTGCCGGTGAACCGGCGGCGGCCATCGAGCGGACGGATCAGTTCAATCCTGACGTCATGCCCAACCCAGCGCCCGAAATCGCCCGGTCGGGTCAGCGGCCGGTCGATACCCGGCGTGGACACTTCAAGCGTATAGGCTTCCTTGATCGGGTCGGACTCTTCGAAAACCGGGCTGAGCGCCCTTGAAAGCCGGGCGCAATCCTCGACGCTTGTCGGCGCGCCACCAGCCCGTTCGGTCATGATCTGCAGGCCCGGGCGTCGTCCGCCCATGACCCGCAGGCGCACGATTTCAAGCCCGAGACCCGTCGCCACTGGGGCGGCGAGTTCGAGAATACGGCGTTCCTGTTCAGTCAGGGCAATCATGATTTTCGGGCAAATCCGGGCAAAGAAAAACGGCGGCCCCGTTGCCGGAACCGCCGCCGATATTTTTCGACTTGGACGCTATATAGTCCCGCAAGGCCGCGATGTCGAGTGCCTAGACCAGTCGCGACCAGCCAAATGAAAACGGCGGCCCCGTTGCGGGAGCCGCCGTTCGCCCTGCCCGGTCAGGCAATGGCGGATTTAGAGAATCTTGAGGTCCACGGCCGACGTCTTGCCACGGCGTTCGTCCTTGTAGAGCTCGTAGGAGATAGCCTGGTCTTCGGCCAGCGTTCGCAGGCCGGAGCGCTCAACGGCGGAAATGTGCACGAACACGTCGGTTCCGCCATCATCAGGTTTGATGAAGCCGAAGCCCTTCTGGTCGTTGAACCATTTCACTTTGCCAGTTGCCATTACGTATATTCCTTCGCGTTTAGCTAAAACGTCCAGGCCCGGAGATGGGTCTGATCCGCCTATCGAAACGGGTAGGAAGAAAGTCATGGCCGTCGGTCTGACGGGGTCTTGATATTCAGACCGACCGAATTCGATGGCGATATTAGACGCACAAGTGCGACATTTCGTCAAGTATTCGGACCGGATGCTATTGCACGCGGAAGTCGAACCAGACGGGTTCGCAATCGCCCAGCCGCTTGGCTTCATAGCGTGTCGGGACATGGTCAGCCGGGCGGACACGCCAGTCTTCCGCGCGCTCGGCTTGCCAGTCAAAACCGCCATGTTTGGCGAAACGCGCAAGCGCTTCATCGGCATAGCTGGCGACATCGGTGGCAAAGCGAACCCGGGCACCGACCGACAGGATGCGGTGAAGCGCGTCCAGGAAATCAGGCTGTATCAGGCGGCGCTTTTGTTGTTTTTTCTTGGGCCACGGGTCAGGAAACAGGATATAGGCCTGATCGACAGACCTGTCTGCCAGTGCGGCCATCAGCAGGCGCGCATCGTCCATCCACAGCCGGACGTTAGCGAGGCCGTTTTCCTCAACACCGGTAAGGGCCTTGGCCATGCCTTCGATGAAGGGCTCGCAGCCGATGAAGCCAGTATCAGGCGCCCGGCGCGCCTGTTCGATCAAGTGCTCGCCGCCACCGAACCCGATTTCGAGGCAAACCGGCCCCGTCCGGTCAAACAGGGTGTGCGGGTCAAGTGCGCCGTCCTCGCCCACGGGCACGGTCAGACCGGGCAGCGCATGGTCCACCAGTGCCTGCTGGCGCGCCGAAAGCGCGCGCCCGCCCGTGCGCCCGAATGTGCGTATGGGGCGAAGGGGTGTGTCTGGGGGGCGGCAGGTCATGGGGCCGCGTCTTGCCCCAGCCGGCGCCGGTAATCAATCGTGTTGTTTCGGATCAAAGGCTGAGGCCGCCGCCCGGACTGTGTTGAGCAGCGACTTGCGCAGAGAGATGTCCTCGATCTTCTGGAAGGCGGCGATCAGTTCGAGGGTTTCCGAATTCATGACGGGCGCGTGGGCGTCATCATCTTCGGCGAGCTGGGCATTCTCATGGTCGACAAAGTCAGCTGCGCCCTCGTAGAAATACGTGATCGGAACGCCGAGAACGGAGGCGATTTCGAACAGGCGTCCGGCCGACACGCGGTTCACGCCCTTCTCGTATTTCTGCACCTGCTGGAACGTGAGGTTCAGAAGTTCGCCAAGCCGCTCCTGCGTGAGCTTGAGTTCACGCCGACGCCATCGCACACGTTGTCCGACAACGCGGTCTATCCCACTCGGCAGCTTGTTCTCTGACATTTCCCACCCGGTGCACGTTATGCTTGTATTTTCGGGTATATTAGCGCCGCCAGCTTGCGAAAGCTAGGCCGGCGAACACGCACAGGGTGAGCCAGAACAAAACGATGCCGATACGGTGCTGGTAAATGGTGACCTCTGCAGGGGCCGGAAGGCGGCCACGTGCATAGGCTGCGTTCCATCCATCCGGGCTGTCTGCAACAGGCGCAGCGCGCAGAACTTCGCGACCAAATCCGTCAACAATCGCAGAGGCACCCCGGCTGGCAGCGCGCGCCATGGGCAGGCCGGTTTCGATGGAACGATAGCGGTTCTGGGCATAGTGCTGCGCTGGTCCCATGCCACCGCCGAACCAGGCATCGTTGGAAATGACCGCAAGCCAGTCGGCGCGCCCGTTGAGGTTTGCATCGCGCGGGATCGACGAATAGAGGCCTTCATAGCAGATCATCGCCACAAAAGGCGGGACATTATCCGCGTAGATGACAGCGGGTCCCGGGCCGGGCCTGAAGCCGTCAGTCGCCATCTGCTGCATCGCGCCGGGCAGAATGCCCGAAATGGACCGGCCGAACGGAATGACCTCGGCCGCCGGTAGCTCGCCGAAGGGGACGAGGCGATGCTTGTCATACAGCGCCATCGGGCCAGACCTGGCGGCGCTCTGGTCGATTACGGTGAGGCTGTTGAAATAGTCACGCGCATCGTCGCCGGTAATCTCGTAGCGCGTGGTACCGGCAATCAGCACGCGGGGGCCGAGATAGGCGTCTATAATGTCGATGGCGTTCGGATCCTGCAGCAGATTCACCGGCACGGCGCCTTCCGGCCAGAGGATAATGTCGCCGGGCGCGCCTTCCTCGGTGGACATCATGCGTGTGTATTCATTCAGGACTGCGTCGGGCCCGACTTGCCATTTCTCGTCCTGTGGGACGCCGGAATCCATGAGCACAATGACTGTATCTGACAGCGGAGAGGGCTCGGCGATACGCTGCGCCCCCCAGGCCCAGCCAAGGGCCACCAGGATGCCGGAGGCAAAAATGGGGATCATCCGGACAGCGAGGCCGCGCATGTCGCGCGTGTCGACGAGCGCCGCGGGTGAGGACATGACGAACACGGTGAGCAGCGTCAGCCAGTAGACGCCGCCAATGGAAGCTGTCTGGGACAGGGCGCCGCCGGGTATCCAGGTGGTTCCGGGCAGGTTCCATGGGAAGCCGCCGAACAGATGGCCGCGCGTATATTCTGCCAGGGCAAAGAAGAGCGCGAATACGAATACGCGCGAAGGCGAGGCCGACCAGAAGGCCCCGGCCATGGCACCCGCCGCGCCCCAGATAAGAGCCATGCCGGCTGGCAGCAGGATGAGCGGCATCCACAGGAAGATCGCGTATTTTTCCGGCTCGACGAGGAAAGGCGAGGCCGTCCAGTGCATGCTGATGAGGAAAAAGCCCACACCGAAGGCCCAGGTGCGCATGAATATTGCCTTGCCCCACCGGCGGTGGCCACGCGCACCGTCCAGCATCCAGACAAGCCCAGTAAACGAGATCACGAGCACCGCGCTGAAGTGGAAAGGGGCGAACGCCACCGCCGAAAACGCGCCGAGCAGGAAGGCCGTGCCGGCTGCGGTCCAGCCAGTCAGGCGCGCAAACGCCTCGTGCAGGGGGCCAAGGGCGGTAAACCCGTGGCTGCGCACTCCGTCTGTCATGGCTTACTCCTGGGGTTGCGGCGCGGGGCCGACCTCCGGTGTGCGCAGGCGCAGGCGGCGAATGCGGCGGGCATCAGCGTCCATGACCTCGATCTCGACGCCGGATGGATGACGCAGGACTTCGCCGCGCACGGGCACTTTGCCTGCCAGTGCGAATACGACCCCGCCAAGCGTGTCGATGTCGGTCTCCATTTCGGCGAGCTCAAGATCAATTCCGGTTTCCTCTGCGAAATCGTCGATTTCGGTGCGGGCATCCGCTTCCCAGACACGCTGGCTGCGCCGCACGAACATGGGCTCCTCATCGTCGTGTTCGTCTTCGATGTCACCGACGATTTCTTCGACCAGGTCTTCGAGGGACACAAGGCCGTCAGTGCCGCCATATTCATCGACCACGAGTGCAAGGTGTATGCGTGTTGACTGCATCTTCACAAGCAGATCTGTCAGCTTCATCGAGGGGGGGACATAGAGCACCTCGCGGTGCAAGCGTTCCAGCGGCCGTTTGGTCACTTCACCGCCGGTAGCGAGTTCCTTGACGACGTCCTTGATGTGGACAAAGCCGATCGGATCATCGAGGGATTCGCGAAATACCGGCAGGCGCGAGTGCGTAACTTCGGCAAAATATTTCAGCAGGTCCGGGAATTCGGTGCCGACTTCGACGGCTTTGACTTCGGCCCGGGCCACCATCACGTCTTCGACGCGCAATTGCTCGAATTCCTCAATGCGCAGGCGCATTTCGTGGGGGCTGACCACAGGCTCACCCTCGGCCGGATCAACGGTGAGGTCTGTGTCAGGCTCCTTGCGGCCAAAGCCGAACATCCTGCGTAATCGCCCGCTAGAGGCCGGTTCAGAAGGGTCAGGGTCGCTCATCGGTCTGGTGCTTTAATCTGAATCATAGGGATTGGCTATGCCAAGTGAGGCGAGCGCGGCGATTTCCAGCCCTTCCATCTCTTCGGCCTGGTCTGGCTGCATATGGTCATGGCCGAGCAGGTGGAGATATCCGTGCACGAGAAGGTGTGTCAGGTGGTCGGGCAGAGTCTTGCCCTGAGCGGCAGCGTCGCGTTTGCAGACACCGTAACCGACCGCAATATCTCCGAGTAGCGGCCTGTCCATTCCGAGCGCCGGAAAGGACAGGACATCGGTTGCCTTGTCGATACCGCGAAAATCCTTGTTGAGCTGGCGAAGAACAGTGTCGTCGGTTAACAGGAGCGACACGGTGCCGTCATCGCGCGCCACACTGCGCGCTGCCGCAAAGGCGCGGCGGCTGAGGGCTTCAAGATCTCCGAGGGCTTCCCAGCTGTCCTCTTCCACAATCAGGTCGACGTCGATCATGATCGGGCTCAGCCCTCTCCGGCAGCGGCATAGGCGTCGATGATGCGGCTGACCAGGCCGTGACGGACGACATCAGCGGCGGTCAGATAGTGCGCCTGAACGCCATCGACCCCGTCAAGTATCCTGAGGGCATGTTTCATTCCGGATGGCTGACTGCCGGGCAGGTCGACCTGGCCCGGGTCGCCGGTGACCACCATGCGGCTGTCCCGGCCAAGACGCGTCAGGACCATCTTCATCTGGGCGATCGTGGTGTTCTGCGCTTCGTCAACGATGACGAATGCATTCTTGAGGGTGCGGCCCCGCATGAAGGCAAGGGGCGCAACTTCGATTTCGCCGCGTGCCATGCGCCGTTCCATCTGTTCCTGCCCCATCAGCTCGCGCAGGGAATCCCAGATCGGCAGCATGTAGGGATCGACCTTTTCCTCCAGTGTGCCGGGCAGGAAGCCCAGTTTTTCGCCCGCTTCCACGGCAGGACGCGTCACGATGAGGCGCTGGCGCAGGCCGGACGTCAACTCGGCAACACCGGCGGCGACGGCGAGGAATGTCTTGCCGGTGCCGGCCGGTCCGACGCCAAAGACAAGCGCATTGTCGGTATTGGCGAGGAGGTCGAGGTATTTTGACTGTCCGCGCGTTTGCGGCTTGATCGGCTTCTTGAGGCCCGCCAGGCCCCCGAAAGTCTGGGCCGGCGTCTGCGCCGCTTCCAGCGCGCCTTCCAGCTCCATCTCATTGGCCTGCGTGCCGCTTCGGATGCGGCGCTCCAGTTCAGCAAGGGCGGCCTCGGCAATCGAGACGCCTTCGGCTGTTCCGACCAGGAGGATGCCGCCGCCCTGGCTTTCGGCTTTCAGGCCGAACGCGGCGAGCCTGGTTTCGAGCAATTGCAGGTGACGATGATGCGGGCCGCACAGGTCCTGCAGTCGCTCGGCATTGCGGACTTCGTAGATGCGGCTGATTGGTGCGGCGGGCGAGGCGGGCATACGGCGTTTGACGGTCACGCAGCGGCCTCTCGGGCAGTGATGAACTCACCGGTCAGGGAGTTTAGGCTGGAGCCGATAATGCGGACAGAAGCGATCTGGCCGATCAGATCAGGAGGGCCGTCGAAATGCACGGCCTGCATGTATGGCGAGCGGCCGTGAACCTGTCCTGCCATACGGCCCTTCCCGGTGACCAGAATATCGAGCGTCTGGCCGATCTGGTCGGCGTTGAAGGCGGTTTGCTGGTCGCGCAGGAGCGCCTGAAGCGCCTGCAGGCGCGCGTCCTTCACGTCTTCGGGAACCTGGCCGAACATCTCGGCCGCGGGCGTGCCGGGACGCTGGGAATACTTGAAGGAATATGCGATGGCGAACCCGGTCCTGCGTACAAGTTCCATCGTCGCCTCGAAGTCCAGATCCGTTTCGCCCGGGAAGCCCACAATGAAATCGGACGCGAGTGCGATGCCCGGCCGGGCGTCGCGTACCTTGGCGACGATCTCGTGGAATTCACCTGCAGTATGTCCGCGGTTCATGGCCTTGAGAATACGGTCTGAGCCTGACTGGACCGGCAGGTGCAGGAACGGCATCATTGCGGGCGTGTCGCCATGGGCGGCGATAAGGTCATCATCCATGTCGCGCGGATGGCTGGTCGTGTAGCGAATACGGTCGATGCCTCCGATTTTTGCAATATGGCGGCAAAGCTGGCCAAGGGTCCAGTCCGGGCCGCCCTCGATGGCTGGCGCAGCGCCGTGGAACGCGTTCACGTTCTGGCCAAGCAGCGAGATTTCGCGCACGCCCTGTGCGGCCAGGCTGCGCGCCTCGACAGTGATGTCATCGACACTGCGGGAGAGTTCGGCCCCCCGCGTGTATGGCACGACGCAGAAGGTACAGAACTTGTCGCAACCTTCCTGGACCGAAAGGAAAGCGGCTGGCCCATCTGCATTTCGGGCCTTCGGCAGGGCGTCGAATTTCTCCAGCGTGTCGAATTCGGTCTCCAGCCGGTCGCCGACAGCACGGCTGGCGCGGGCGATCATTTCCGGCAGCTTGTGATAGGCTTGGGGGCCGAGGACCAGATCAACGGCTGGCTGGCGGCGGATCAGTTCCTCGCCTTCAGCCTGGGCAACGCAGCCTGCGACAGCAATTGTCATCCTCCCGCCGGACGCTTCCTTCAATTTCTTCAGCTGTCCAAGCTCCGAATAGACCTTCTCGGTCGCCTTCTCGCGGATGTGGCAGGTGTTGACGACAACGAGATCTGCGTGCTCGGGGCCGTCCACCGGCGCATAGCCTAGGGGGCGCAGCACGTCGCGCATGCGTTCGGAGTCATAGACGTTCATCTGGCAGCCATAGGTCCTGATGAACAGGCCTTTGGGCGTCTTGGCGGTGTCGGTAGAATTCATCCGCGGGCTTATGCCTGAAAACCGACCGTCCTGCCAGAACCTTGTGCGGTGCCCGGTGAATGCAGAGCGGGCCGGACGCAGTCTGTGACAAGCACTTCACATGAGGTCAAACCGGGCTAGTGTGCCCGCAAGCCAATTAAAGGAGCCGGGGAGGCCCATGGAAACTTTCGTAAACCTTATTCAGAATGTCAGCGGATTCATCTGGGGCGGGGCCTGGAACGGCACGGCCATCCTTCCGATGGGGCCACTGGCATTCGTATTGCTCGGAACCGGCCTGTTTTTCATGTTCCGCCTCGGTGGTCGTCCTCTGCGGCGCTTCTTTCCGGCGCTGAAGGAAGTCTGGGATGGCCGCAAGTCACAAGGCGAAGACGGCGCGATCACGCCCTGGCAGGCGCTGTCGACCGCCCTGTCCGGCCAGGTTGGTACCGGTAACCTTGCAGGCGTCGCAACCGCCATCACGCTGGGCGGCGCGGGCGCGATCTTCTGGATGTGGGTGACGGCCATTTTCGGCATGGCGCTGGCATTCTCGGAAAGCTCACTGGCGGTGAAGTACCGAGAGACCGACGAGTATGGCCGCATCAATGGCGGCCCGATGTATTACATCAAGAACGGCCTTGGAAAGAACTGGGGCTGGCTGGCCATCATCTTCTGTATCGGCACGCTGTTTTCGGCCATGGCGACCGGCTCGATGATCCAGGCAAACTCGATTGCCCAGACCGCCGTTGAAACGGCCCGCTCGAACTTTGGCATCTCGCTTCCGCCCTGGTCCATTGGCCTGGTGCTGTCGGGCCTCGTATTTGCGGTGATTATCGGCGGCATCAAGTCAATCGGATCGGTTGCCGGCAAGATCGTTCCCCTTATGGCGGCGGCCTATGTGGTTGCCGCGCTGGTCGTGCTGATCATGAACGCGTCTGAGATTCCGCATGCTTTCGGTACGATCTTCGCTTCGGCCTTCGGTCTGCAGGAAGCGGTTGGCGGCGCGGCGGGTTACACAATGGCCGCTGCTGTCCGTGCAGGTGTTGCACGTGGCCTGTTCTCGAACGAGGCCGGCCAGGGCTCTGCGCCGATTGCCCACGCAGCTGCACAGACCAAGAACCCGACCCAGCAGGGCGAAATCGCGATGATCGGCGTGTTCATCGACACGATCGTGATCTGCACCATGACCGCGCTCGTCATCCTGACGGTCTCGGGCGACTTCAAGCGCAGTCCTGCGCTGATCGCTGCGCAGCAATGTGTTGCGTCCAACGCGGCGACCCTGCCGGAAGGCACATCGGTTGAAGACCTGTTCCCGTCTGCCTACCAGGATGGCCGGGATGCGATCGTTACGGCTCGCGGCGTCGAGGCGGCCGGGTTCCTCCAGGCTTGCCGTGAGGGCGGACTGAGCCTTGCGATCGACCTGCCGCGTTCGGCAACCGAAGCTGATGAGGCAGCCTATTTTGCCAAGGCCCTGTCGTCGGCATCGGATCCAAGCGTGCTGAATGACGTTCGCTATGTGTATGAGACGGACGCGGAATCGTCGGGTATCACGGCCCGGGCCTATGGCGCGGCGCTGCCCTATGGCGAATGGGTGGTGACCATTGCGCTATTCTTCTTTGCGTTCACCACGATCATTGGCTGGACCTATTATGGCGAGCAGGCGGTGACCTATCTGCTGGGGGAATGGGCGACCCATCCATTCCGGTATTTGTGGGTGATTGTCGTCTTCTGCGGCACGCTGGTCACCAATACGGACGCGCTGTGGCTGCTGGGCGATATCGCCAATGCCTCCATGGCATTCCCGAACCTGATTGCGCTTCTGGCGCTGTCGGGGGTGGTTTATGCGATGCACAAGCGCAATGGCGATCCGGATGAGGCGCATCCGGTGTCGGATGCGCGGGAACCGCACGACGCACCGGTCGAATAGGCGCCAACCGGTGCGACCTGAAAGCCCCGTTCCCGTAAAGCCGGGGGCGGGGCTTTTTCTCGCCTGCGCTCCTGCGAAACGCGATTGACGGGTTCCGTCTGGCGCGAATTTCTGGCTTAATGCCTCGGTAATGTGTGGGGACACCGAGCATGTACCTGAAACTTGCCTTCAGTCTGATCGTCAGCGTCTTCTGCCTGGCCAGCGCCGCGGTTGCGCAGACGCGCATTGCCCTGGTGATCGGAAATTCCGACTATAACCAGTCGGGGTGGGAGCTGCCCAATCCGGTCAAGGATGCCGACCTGATCTCCGATACGTTGAAACGCATCGGGTTCGAGGTCACGCTGGTTAAGAATGCCACGGAAAGCGAGATGGAGATTGCCTTCCAGGATCATGGCGCCCGCCTCAGGGCCGCTGGCACGGACGCGATTGGTGTTTTCTATTATGCCGGTCATGGCGTGCAGTCCGAAGGGCTGAACTATCTCGTGCCTGTGGATGCAAATGCCCGCACGGAGCAGGATCTCTGGCGACAGGCGCCGCGGCTCGGCGATGCGCTTCAATACATCAACAGTGCCGGCAATTCGGTGAACTTCGTGATCCTTGATGCCTGCCGCAACAATCCGCTACCCAGCGCAACCCGCGACCTGTCGGGGGGACTGGCGCCGGTCGGGCGCGCACGCGGCCTGCTGATATCCTACGCGACGGAGCCGGGTTTCACGGCGTTTGACGGCGAGAACGAGCATAGCCCGTTTACCGAGGCGCTTGCCGCCGTGCTGCCAGTGGAAGGCCTGATCGCCGAGCAGGTGTTCAAGCGTGTGGCCGACCGCGTCAGCGAGGCGACAGGGGGCGCGCAGACGCCTTTCTACAATAGCGGCCTGACGGGCGAGGACATCTGCTTTGCCCGCTGCATGGCAGGCGGCGGAATCTCCAGCGCAGAGCAGACGGTTTTCGATCTTGCCGAAAGCCCCTGTGAATATGCCGCTTTCCTGGACCAGTATCCGGGCAGCCCGCTTGCGGCACTGGCCCGGACACGGGCCGAAGGCTGCAATGGCGCGGCAGGTGGAGACGGACGGGACGTGTCATCGGTTTCGGATGAGTCGCCCGGCACGCTTGCTGAATTTGCGCTATGGGAGCCGACCGTGGTGGCGCCCGGATCGGATATCAGTGCGTCGCTCTCATGTATTGCCGATCATGCCAGGATGGATGTGTGCAAACCGGATGACTGGAGCCAGGTCTACGAGAACTGCAAGACCTATGAGCATGCGCTTCTGGACGATGGCAGTCTTCTGACACAGGTGAGCGACGGCATGTGCACGGCAAAAGCGTGGCCGGCGCTAATGAAGCGCTATACGTGGGAAGCGCAGAACGAAGAGGCGTTCCGCGCGAAATATGCGGCCCAGCCGAATGATTTCCGGTCGGCCATGACCTGCCTTGACGCCTATGCACGCACAGATCGTTGCACCGAGCGGCGCTGGAGCGATGTCTCTGCGACGTGCCGCACCCATGAGCATCAGCGCCTGAATGACGGCGTCCTTCAGGCAGCAGTGAAGGCAGGCCAGTGTTCCGCGAAGGGCTGGGGTACGTTGCAGATCCGCCTTGGCGCCGTCAGCGGCTATCTCGAGCAGAAATCGGTCGTTCCATATGTCCAGGAGCAGATGAAGAGCAAGATGCCGATGCAGCAGCAAGTGGCGCCGAATACGGGCGATCTGCTTGAAGCGCCCGACTATTCCCAGCAGCCGGTCAGGAAGTACTGATTTCCGGAATCAGGGCCATCCGCGGCGCCGTGCCCCCAAATGGAACGGTGCGTACCTTGTTCGCGCTTCCGCCATTTAAGCGGTGCGGGGCGATCAGGGCCCCGGGAAGGGTCAATCATGGGTCCCGAATGAGAAAAACCCCGACCATAAGGCCGGGGCGTTCCCACTCTACGCATCATGGAAGACCCGTCGGTCCTACATGAAGCCTTTGAACTTGTCCTTGAAGCGCGACACGCGGCCACCGCGGTCAAGCATCTTGCCGTCGCCACCAGTCCACGCCGGATGCGACTTGGAGTCAATATCCAGAACCAGTTTGTCGCCTTCGGCGCCATAAGTGGAGCGGGTCTGGTATTCGGTGCCATCGGTCATCACAACAGTTACGAAGTGATAATCGGGATGCCCTTCTTTTTTCATAGCCTGGGCCTCTCTATGTAGCCTGGTGTAACGGGTTGAATTCGCACGAGGTGCGCTGGCATGTCTCAGCCATTTTTCGAAGCCCGGCGTGTAACTGAAACAGCGCAGCCCCGCAAGGGGGCGCTTGCATTGAATTGAAGCGCGTGCGCGGAAAGACGACCCATGGCCGACACTGAAACAAGCCTCGTCGAGGACCGCCGCACGACTCTGCCGGAGGGCGGCGAGGGCATGGCGCGCCCGAAAGGCCGCAGCCTGAAGCCGCTGACCCTGATCCTGCCTTATGTTGCCAGGCATTGGCTGACGGTGAGTGTCGCACTGGTTTTCCTTGTGCTGGCAGCGGCGGCAAGCCTGGTGATTCCGATTCTGCTGGGGCGCGCGGCTGATGCCGGGCGTTCGGCAGAGGGCAATACCGAGCTGCTGCTGAACCTGATCAACCAGTCATTCATGTGGGTCATGGTGGCCGCCATCGCGTCCGGCCTGCTCGGCGCGGTGCGCTTCTATTTTGTCTCTCGCTTTGGCGAACGGGTCGCGGCCGACCTGCGCAGGGACCTCTATGCCCACTTGCTGAAACTGTCGCCAGCCTATCATTCGCGGATGCGTTCGGGCGAGGCGGTATCGCGCCTGACGGCGGATATCACGCTGATTGAGACGTTTCTTGGCTCGTCGGCTTCGCTGGCCGCGCGCACCCTGCTGACGACAACCGGCGCGCTGACCATGATGCTGGTGGTGAACTGGAAACTGGGCCTGACGCTGCTGGCCATGCTGCCGGTGGCAATCCTGCCGGTCATGGGCATTGGCCGGATCATACGCAAAATGTCGAACCGTGCCCAATCGCGCCTGTCGGATGCCGGCGCAGAGGCGGCTGAAGCGCTGGACGCGATCGAACTGGTGCAGGCCTATGGCCGCGAAGCAGGACGGCTTGTCTCCTTCACGACAGCCATCGAGGCCACGTTTGAAGCGGCCATGAAGCGCATTGGGGCGCGGGCCGTGATGATCGTCATGGTCTCCGTCCTGCTGTTTGGCGGCTTTGTCGGCGTGCTGTGGCTCGGTGCGCGGGGCGTGGCGACCGGAGAGATGACATTTGGCAACCTCGCCGCCATGGTCATGTATGCGCTCTATGCGGGATCGGGCCTTGGCATGCTGGCAGAGGTTTATGGTGAAGTGATGCGGGCTGCGGGCGCAGCTGACCGTGCCGCCGAAGTGCTGAACACGGATATTGAGATTGATGCGCCCGACCATCCTGTGGCGCTTCCGTCCAGAGTGACCGGCGCGCTGACATTCGATCATGTGACGTTCCGCTATGGCAATGAGACGCTGTCTGCCCTGGAGGATTTCTCGCTGAGCGTGAAGCCTGGTGAATTTGTCGCGCTGGTCGGGCCCAGCGGCGCAGGCAAGACAACCGTGTTCCGCCTTGCGCTGCGCCTGTTCGACCCGCAGGCGGGCAAGGTGATGCTGGACGGCGTGTCCTCAGTAACGGCGGCCCCGTCTGACTGGCGCCGGCAGTTTGCCTATGCGCCGCAGGAATCGGCGCTGTTCACCGGGACGGCGGCAGAGAATATCGCATTCGGCACAGACAATTCCGACGAGGCCCTGCTGGAGCATGCCGCGCGCATGGCCGAAGCGATGGAGTTCCTCAACGCCAAGGAGGGCCTTGCGACGGATCTTGGCCAGAAGGGGCGCAGCCTCTCGGGCGGCCAGCGCCAGCGGGTGGCCCTTGCCCGGGCGCTTGTGCGCGATGCGCCCGTCCTGTTGCTGGACGAGGCGACAAGCGCGCTCGATTCCGAGAGCGAGGCAGCTGTGCGCCGCGCCATCGCGAATGCCGCCGAGGGACGCACGACGCTGGTGATCGCCCACCGCCTGTCGACCGTGCGGCGGGCCGACCGGATTGTCGTCATGGAGCAGGGCCGGATCGTGGAAGAAGGCACGCATGACGCGCTGGTCGCGCAAGGTGGCCTCTATGCGCGGCTTGCGGAACTGCAGTTTGCCAGCGAAGCGGCCTAGCCCTTGCGCATCTTCTTCACTTTGCCGTCAATCGTGAAGGCAAAGGCGAGAGACAGGATCAGGGGTACCCAGATGGGCAATTCGCCAAGGCCAGGTGTTTCAAGCGCTGCCGCCAGGTGATCGTCCACGCACCACCACAAAAGCCATAACCACATGATATTTCTCCGCTAACTCAAACACCTCACAGGTTTGAGATAGCGGAGGATGCGGCGGATTTACAGGGGCGCGTCCTTATTCAGCCGCCTGCAGGACTGGCGCGTTTGCTTCTTGGCGTTCCTTTTCGAAGGTCAGCACGCCGTCATCAATGCGGCCATAGCGCAGGTTCATCATGTCGGCCGTATAGTTCTGGTGGAGCTTCCAGGGGGCTTCCTTGTGCTGGCGGGGGAACTTGTCCATCACGCGCTGGAAATAGCCCGAGGAGAAATCCACGAACGGATCGGTGTCGTTCGGAAAGGCGTCGAGCTTTGGCATGGCCGAGGCAAAGCCGCCCCGATCCATGTAATTGATCAGGCGGCAGACATATTCCGACGTCAGGTCGGCCTTCAGTGTCCATGAGGCATTGGTATAGCCGAATGTGATCGCAAGATTCGGTACGTTTGAGACCATGACGCCCTTGTAGTTGAGGAGCGATCCCGGTGCGGCCCTGACGCCATCGACGCTTACGTCAATGCCGTTCATGTATTGCAGGTTGAGGCCCGTGGCGGTGACGATGATGTCGGCCTCCAGCGTTTCGCCGGATTTGAGTTCGATGCCGTTTTCCGTGAAACGCGCGATATGGTCGGTGGCGACGCTGGCCTTGCCTGCTTTCAGGGCCGTGAAGAGATCGGAGTCAGGCACCAGGCAAAGGCGCTGCTCCCACGGATTGTAGGAGGGTGTGAAGTGTTTCTCGACGTCATAGTCAGGGCCGAGCTCTTCGCGCACCATGCCGAGCAGCCGCTCGCGGGCCTTTTCCGGGTGGGCGCGGGTCTGACGGAAGAAGAATTGCTGGAAGAGAACATTGCGCCAGCGGATGAGGCCATAGGCCCAGCTGGCTGGCAGGAACTTGCGCAGGGAATTGGCCAGCTTATCGACCGCAGGCCGGGAGACGACATAGGTCGGCGAGCGCTGCAGCATGGTGACGTGGGAGGCCGCGTCGGTCATCGCGGGGACCAGTGTCATGGCGGTAGCGCCGGAGCCGATGATGACAACTTTCTTGCCGGAATAGTCGAGGTCTTCCGGCCAGTGCTGAGGATGGACGATCTGGCCCTTGAAGCTGGCTTCGCCCGGGAATTCCGGTTTGTAGCCCTGGTCGTAATTGTAATAGCCGCCGCAGAGGAAGAGAAAGCCGCAGGTGATCTGCTCACTCTCACCTGACGCGGTTTGCAGGGTGACATGCCACGACTGGTCGGTACCCGACCAGTCGGCTGCGACGACCTTGGTGTCGAACTGGATCCGGTCGGTGATACCGAATTCATCAGCGGTCTGGCGGACATATTTACGAATCGACGGACCGTCGGCGATGGCCTTGGACTCTGTCCACGGTTTGAAATTGTAGCCCAGCGTGTGCATGTCGCTGTCCGAGCGGATGCCGGGATAGCGGAAGAGGTCCCACGTGCCGCCAATGGCGCCGCGTTGTTCGACGATCCTGTACGTCTTGCCGGGGCAACGCTTTGTCAGGTGAACCGCCGCGCCGATGCCGGAAAGGCCTGCGCCGATGATGAGTACGTCTGTGTCTGTCTGGGTCATGCTCGGACGTTACAATGGCAGGGCGAATGCCACAATACATGACACGGGCGTCATGTATTGATTGTTGCCTATACGGAGGCTGCCTTGCCGAATGCGTCCGCGTGGCGGAGCTGCTTCTGGACGAGAGGAAGGATGTCTTCATTTCCGGCAATGATCGAGCCGGTCCGGAGGACATCGCCGCCATTGATTTCCTCGACCATTCCGCCGGCTTCGCGTACGAGGACGATTCCGGCTGCGATGTCCCAAGGTTTCAGGTCGCGCTCCCAGAAGCCGTCGAAGCGTCCGGCGGCAACCCACGCCAGATCAAGTGCAGCGGAGCCATAGCGTCGGATGCCGGCGCAGACGGGGGTCATGGCCGCGATCTCGCGGGCAAATCCGACATGCGCCGCTTCCGCCTTGCCGACCCAGGGCGTACCCGTGGCGATGACAGCTTCGTTCAGTTTGCGGCGGGTGGCGACGCGCAGCTTGCGCTGTTCTAGCCATGCGCCACGGCCGGTTTCGGCCCAGAAGATTTCGTTCTTGGCGACATCGAACACGACACCGGTCAGCAACTGGCCTTCGCGTTCGAGCGCGATGGAAACGCAATAGTGCGGCTGGCCGTGCAGGAAGTTGAGCGTACCGTCGAGCGGATCAACGATGAAGCGGTTGGACTTGTCACTGCCTTCGATAATGCCGCGTTCTTCCATGATGAAGCCATATCCCGGTCGCGCCTTGGACAGGTGGGCATGGATGATTTCTTCAGCGCGATGGTCGGCATTGGAGACAAAATCACCGGGGCCCTTCTTGGAGACCTGGAGGTTTTCCACCTCCCCGAAATCGCGTGCGAGCGCCCGGCCTGCGGCGCGGGCGGCGGCGATCATCACGGAACCGACGGGGGAGGGCTTGGACATGGGTGTTCCTGACTAGTCTGCGCGGCGCAGATAGGTGCTGTCAGCGGTCTGGACGATGACGCGTTCACCGACGCCAACGAATGGCGGCACGAGAACGCGGACATCGCCGGTGCACATGGCAGGCTTGAAGCTGTTGGCGGCCGTCTGGCCCTTAACGACTGGCTCGGTTTCGAGCACTTCGAGTGTGACCTGGTCGGGCAGGGCAACACCGATCGGACGTTCGCCATAGAACTCGATCTGGACCATCATGGAGTCCTGCAGGAACGCACCCTGATCTCCGATGAAATCGCGCTCGATCATGATCTGCTCGTAGGTCTCGGTGTCCATGAAGGTGAACGCGTTATCGTCGGCGAAGAGGAACTGGAATTCCTTCTGTTCAAGACGCACGCGCTCGACCGACTCATTGGCGCGGAAGCGGGTGTTCGATTTCGATCCGTTGAACAGGTTGCGAAGCTCGACCTGGTTGAACGCGCCACCCTTTCCGGGTTTGACGGCCATGGTCTTGATCGCGCGCCAGACAGTGCCTTCGTGCTCGATGACGTTTCCGGGCTTGATTTCATTACCATTGATCTTGGGCATTGAAGTCGTCCTTGTTGGGGTTTTGCGCGGGGTAAGCCTTTGCCGCGCGAGGGTCAAGCGGCGGGATGTTAACGCGGTTGCAGCTGGTCGAGCAGGCTGTTGAAGGCGATGACGGCGCCTGCAGCGCCTTGTGGATGATTCCAGACACCGGACGAGACAGCGAGGAAGTCAGCGCCAGCTCTGACCAGCGGCGCGGCATTCTCAACCGTGATGCCGCCAATGGCGACGCAGGGCAGCTCCATGGTTTCCTGCCAGAATTCAAGCAGCGCGAGTTCGGCCGGGACGGTGCCTGACTTGGTATCAGTGGGGTAGAAGGCCCCGAAAGCCACATAATCTGCGCCCTGTTCACCGGCGGCCATGGCGGCGTGGCGGCTGTTCCTCGCCGTGGCGCCCACAATGGCATCAGGGCCGATAATCGCGCGCGCGGCCTTCACCGGGGTGTCGTCCGGGCCGATATGGACGCCGTCAGCGCCAAGTTCGACCGCAAGTTCGGGGCTGTCATTGATGATGACCGCCGCGCCATAGGCCTGGGCCATGGCCGTTACAGCCTCTGCAACGGCGCGCGTGGCAGGAACGTCGATCCGTCCGTCCTCGCCCTTCAGGCGGATTTGCAGGCATGCGACGTCGCCCGCTTCGAGCGCACCTTCGAGCATCGCGGCGAATTCCGGCACATCGTGGATGCGCGGCGGAGTAATGAGATAGAGGCGCGTACGCTCGCGCGGAGGTATGTTGTCAGCCATGGGCGGGCTCTCTAGCCCAAGCGGGGCAGGGAAGGAAGCCGGTGGTGACGGTTACTTCGGGCCAACCCGCGTTGTGCTGGCAGGATGGCTTGCGAGCGCCTTGCCCTTCCGCATCGGGCGCGGTTCAAGGTCACCGCCGCAATTGGGGCAGCTGCCGTCAAGCGGACCATCCGCGCAATCGGCGCAGAAGGTACACTCGAATGAGCAGATGAAAGCGCCCACCTCGTCGGGCGCAAGGTCTGCGTCGCAGCGTTCACAATTGGGGCGCATTTCCAGCATGGGCTGACCTGTTCAGTCTATTTTTCCTCGGTGCCGGACCTGGCGGCGTTGATCAGGTATTGCTCGTAGGCTTCAGGTGTCCAGTCGCGGCCGAGGAAGTCATGCACGAGCGTGGCGGCCGGTTTCGATGAGCCGGGCGCAAGGATGAGATCGCGGTAGCGGCCGGACGTTTCCGGGTCGCGCAGGCCGCTCTTTTCAAACTCGGTGAACAGATCAGTCGAGATCGCGAGCGACCATTGATAGGTGTAGTAGATGGCCGAATAGCCATCGAGGTGGCCGAAGCTGGCATAGCGGTGGACATCTGGCAGAGCCTCGAACGGGCTGAGGGCCGACTGACGTTCATCCCAGATTTCATCGAAGTCGACGTCTTCGGGCGGGCGATCATAATATTTCAGCGAGACGCCTGCAAAGACGAGCTGGCGCAATGTACCGAGGCCGGTTCCGAAGTCGCGGGCCGCAATCATCTTTTCGACCAGTTCACGCGGAATGGTTTCGCCCTCTGCGTTCACGGCAAACGTGGCGAGTGTGTCATAGTCCCAGACCCAGTTTTCCAGCATCTGCGAGGGCGCTTCGATAAAGTCCCATTCGAGATTGCTCATGCTGAGATTTGCGAAGTCGGGCTGGCCGGAGAACATTTGGTGGATGAGGTGACCGAATTCGTGAAGGAAGGTCTCGACCTGGCGATGCTCCATCAGGCCGGTCGCGTGATCACCTGCCGGGAAGTTGCACATCAGGGCCCCCACGGGCACGCCGTCAGATGTCGGGCCGAAGCGGATCGGGAAGGCGGCGGCATGCTTGAACTTGCCGTCGCGGGGATGCATGTCGAGGAAGAAACGGCCGATCAGCTGTCCGTTGCGGTGCATTTCATGCGCTGTGACACTGGACTCCCAGACTGGCGCGTTTTCCCATGGGGTGATCTGGACACCGAACAGGTCCTCAACCAGCGCGAAGATGCCGGCGCGGACATTGTCATAGGCGAAATACTGGCGGACTTCCTGGGAATCGAGCGCATAATCCGACTGGCGGATCTGTTCGGCGAGGAAGGCACTGCTCCATTCGGGTACGGTCGTGGCGTCCGGCCGGGTTTCGTTCAGCTTGGCGAGGAGGCGCCCATGCTCGATGCCGGCGGCATCGGTTGCGGCCGCTTCGACGCGCGCGAGGAAGGCTTCTGCCACTTCGGGCGAGCCTGTCATCTTGTCTTCGGTGACGTAGGCAGCCCAGTTTTGGTAGCCGAGCAGGGTGGCGAGCTCGTAACGTTTCTCAAGCAGCCTGCGGAGGGGGGCGACGTTCTCCGGATAGGCGCGATTACCGGAGGCGAAGGACAGGTCCCGGCGCAGGGTTTCATTGGTTGCATAGCTGAACACCGGACCGGTATCGGGATAATCGGTCGTGATCGTGATCTTGCCGTTTTCGTCGGGCTGGTGCGCGTCGATATAGTCCTGCGGGAGGCCATCGAGTGCGGCGACAGAGTCCAGTTGGACCGACCCCTGTATTTCACGCAGGTTCTTGCTGAACTCGGAACTGATCTCGGCCAGCTCTGCGTTGAGGGCGCGAACCTTGTCGCGGGTCTCCTCGTCCTTGTCGATTCCCGACCGGCGATAGTCGCGCAGGGTCCGGTCCAGGAGGAATGTTTCGCGCGGGTTGAGGTTTGTTACATCAATCGCTGTAAGGCGGTCATAAACAGGCTTGGACAGGCTGAGCCGGGTGAGCACATCGGACGTGCGTTGCTGGCAGAGGTCACCCACCCCGCGCAGGGCGGCGTCCGGATTTGCCTCGGCCACGACACTCGATTCACCAAAGCCGATCGAATAGCCGAGGTTTGTGATCGTATCGAGGAATTTTATATCGGCTGCGCCCGCAACCGTGTCACGCGCCTCCATATCGGCGATCATCCTGTTCACGAGGTCGAGGGCGGTGTCGCAGCGGACCGTGAAGGCGTCGGCGCTGTCCGGAGCCACGACGAGCTGCGCCATCATCGCCTTTGCTGCGGTCTCGAGGGCATGGACCGGCGCAGGCGTGGGCGTTTCGGGTTTTTTCCCAGCTGGCGCACAGGCGGCAATAATCAGTACAAGTCCGGCAAGCGGCAGGGCGGCGGGGAGTCGTTTCATCAGGTGCATTCCTCGGCAAGTGGCAGGAATGCCGATTACGGATCCGCCAGAACATGCCCGCACTATGATCTGCTTGGATGGCGCGTGTCTACCCACACGGGGCGACATTGCGCGCACAAAAAGGGCGGCCCGCAGGCCGCCCTTTCAAGCTCACCGCGCGGCCGATCAGCCAGCGCGTGATGCCTGGAAGATGCCCTCAATCGTTGCCGCCAGGGTGGCATCGAAATCCGCATCGCTTTGCTGGGCCGAGAGGCCTTCGGTCAGGGCGCGAGAGAAGCTGGCAATCATGCGCGTGTTCTGGGCCAGTTTCGCGTTCGCATCCTGACGGCTGTAGCCACCCGACAGCGCCACAACGCGCATGACGCGGGGGTGCTCGCACAGCGACTTGTACTGGTTGGCCTTTTCCGGGAGCGACAGTTTCAGCATGACCTGCCTGTCAGCAGGAAGGGCATCCAGCTGCCTGGTGATCTCGGCCAGCAGGATGTCTTCGGCATCCGCCTTGTCAGCGATCGTGATCGTCACTTCCGGCTCGATGATCGGCATCAGGCCATGCCCCAGGATCTGGCGGCCGACATCGAATTGCTGGGCAACGACGGCGGCGATGCCTTTCGGGTTGGCCGCGTGGATGACCGACCGCATCTTGGTGCCGAAAATGCCTTTGGACACAGCCCGCTCAAGCAGGGCGTCGAGGTCCGGCATGGGCTTCATCATCTGGACGCCGTCAGCTTCGTCCATGAGGCCCTTGTCGACCTTGAGGAAGGGCACGACCTTGCGCTTCTGCCAGAGGTATTCCGCCGTCGGGATTCCGTCGATATCGCCTTCCATCGTGCGTTCGAACAGGATGGCACCCATCACCTTGTCGCCCATGAAGGCCGGGGACTTGATGATGCGGGCGCGCATCTGGTGGATCAGGCCGAACATTTCCTCATCGTTCGCGTAGGCGCTTTCCTCCACGCCATACAGGCGCAGTGCTTTCGGGGTGGATCCACCCGACTGGTCGAGGGCGGCGATAAAGCCGTCCTTGTTGGCGGCCTGTTTGGCCATTTCCGAAATCGTGTTGTCCATTGCTGTGTCAAAACTCATTGCTAGGGGCCCTGCTTCGTTTGCCTTTAATCCAAACGCTCGCTTTCAAGTATTGTGCCGCCTGAGGGCATCCACGCCCGGTAGCGGCTTGCCTTCCATCCATTCAAGGAAGGCGCCGCCTGCAGTCGACACGAAGGTAAAATCATCAGTGACGCCAGCATGATTGAGCGCGGCGACCGTGTCACCCCCTCCTGCAACTGCGACCAGCCTGCCATCCCTGGCGCGCGCAGCCGCGGCCTTTGCGGCGGCAACGGTGGCGGCATCGAAAGGGGTCATTTCAAATGCGCCGAGCGGGCCGTTCCAGACAAGTGTCCGGGCAACATCCATGGCTGTTGCGAGGATCACAACGGTTTGCGGGCCGGCGTCGAGGATCATTTCATCGTCTGCCACCTCATCAAGGCCGCAGGTGCGATTGGCTGCATTGGCCGCAAATTCCCTCGCGACCACGAGGTCGCGGGGCAGGAGGATGTCACAGCCATTCTGACCGGCAATGGTTTCGATCTCGCGGGCCGTGTCTGCAAGGTCATGCTCGCAGAGTGATTTACCAACCGAATGCCCGCGGGCAGCGAGGAACGTATTGGCCATGCCGCCGCCAATCGCGAGAGCATCGACCTGTGTCACGAGATTCTTCAGGAGGTCGATCTTGGAAGAGACCTTTGCGCCGCCGACAATGGCGAGCACGGGCTTTTCCGGTGTGCCGAGCGCCTTGTCGAGCGCGTCGAGTTCACGTTCCATGGCGCAACCGGCATAGGCCGGCAGCAATTCCGCGAGTACGGCCGTCGAGACGTGACGCCGGTGGGCGGCTGAAAAGGCATCGTTGACATAGACATCACCAAGATCGGCGATGTCCCGGGCGAGCGCCATGTCACCCTTTTCCTCACCTGGATGGAAGCGGGTGTTTTCCAGCAGGATCACGCCGGCCGGGGCGAGGTCGGCGATGGCCTGCTTGACGTGATCGCCTGTGCAGTCGGCGACGAAACTGACATTCGAACCGAGCACTTTGGCGAAAGCGCCAGCGATGGGCGCAAGGCTCATCTCGGCGACGCGCTGGCCTTTCGGGCGCCCAAAATGCGCAAGAAGGACGACCTTGGCACCCTGGGTGCGCAAGGTCTGGACGGTCTCGACGGCGGAGCGCAGCCGGGTATCGTCGGTGACGAGGCCCTTGTCCATCGGCACGTTGAAATCAACGCGAACGAGGGCGGTCTTGCCAGTGAGGTCGCCGGCGTCGGCGATGCGTTTGAAGCTCATCGCCTTGTCGCCCTTAAAGGAATTTCGACATCACGAGCGCGGTGTCGCTCATGCGGGTCGCAAAACCCCACTCATTGTCATACCAGGTCAGGATCGAGACGAAATTGCCGTCCATCACCTTGGTCTGGTCGAGGTGGAAGATGGACGAACGGTTGTCATGGATGAAGTCGGACGAGACGTTCGGCTGGTCGGTATAGCCCAGCACACCTTTCATCGGGCCGCTGTCGGCCGCCGCGATGATCGCCGCATTGATTTCTTCCGGCGTGGTCTTTTTCTTCGAGACAAATTTCAGGTCAACGACCGAGACGTTCGGTGTTGGCACACGGACCGAGATGCCATCCAGCTTGCCTTTCAGTTCCGGCAGGACAAGGCCGACTGCCTTGGCGGCGCCGGTCGAGGTCGGGATCATCGACAGCGATGCGGCGCGGGCGCGGTAGAGATCCTTGTGCATCTGGTCGAGCGAAGGCTGGTCATTGGTGTATGAGTGGATCGTGGTCATCATGCCTTTTTCGATGCCGATCAGGTCGTTGAGGACCTTGGCGACAGGCGAAAGGCAGTTCGTCGTGCACGAGGCGTTCGAGACGACCAGGTCGTCCTTGGTGATCGTGTCATGGTTCACGCCGTAAACGATCGTCTTGTCGGCATTGGTGGCCGGTGCAGAGACCAGCACGCGCTTGGCGCCGGCTTCAAGGTGGGCCGAGGCCTTTTCCTTGTCGGCAAAGATTCCGGTACATTCCATCGCGATGTCGATGTCGAGTTCGCGATGCGGCAGGTCCTTGGGGTCGCGGATCGCGGTGACCAGAATCGGCTTGCCATTGATGACGATCTTGTCGCCGTCAACCTGGACGTCGGCCGGGAAGCGGCCGTGCACGGAGTCGAAGCGCAGGAGGTGGGCGTTCGTGGCGACTGGTCCGAGATCGTTGATCGCAACAACTTCAATGTCCTTGCGGTCATGCTCGATGATGGAGCGCAGGACGAGACGTCCGATACGCCCGAAACCATTGATTGCAACACGTACTGCCATTTTAATATTTCTCCTCAGGCGGGATAAAAACTGCGACTTTGCAGGCCCTTTACGACGCCGCGGCCTGCCCGTCCACCCGGATAACCTGCGGTATCGGGCCGCAAAACCTGGGATTCAGGGACGGACAGCAGCAGGGCCCGGATACTGGACGTGCCACTTGCAATATCCATGCTATTTTAGCGTGGACTTGGCCGGGCGCGCCTGTATTGCCTGTTGGTCTGCTAACAAGGGTGGGCTCCGGGTGAGGCGTCGTTTCCATTCTGCATTCGTACCATCCCGTCGCCGACAGGACGCACGGGCATGAAGCCGGCCGGACGGTCCCTGGCGGACTGGGCGCTGTTCTGGCTGCTTAGCCTGGTCTGGGCGAGCGCCTACATGCTGACGCGCATGGCGGTAGATAAGGGCCATGCTGATGCAGGCCTGCCGCCGGAATGGGTGATTTCAGGCCGGTTGACGATCGGTGCGGTGGCGCTGTGCTGCGTGATGGTCGCGACGCGCCAGCCGCTGCCGCCCTTGTCGGACCGGCGGCGCTGGACCGCCATTCTGGGCATGGCGATTGTCGGATCGGTCATTCCCTTTTTCCTGATCACGATTGCGCAGGAGACTGTGAATTCAAGCCTTGCGGCGCTGTACACGGCGGCAGTGCCGATCTTTGTCGCCATTGGCGCGCATTTCCTGTTCAGTGACGAGCGACTGTCGGCAGGGTCGATTGTGGGTGTTGTGGTCGGGTTTGGCGGCGTGGCGCTCCTGTTCGGCCCGGACGCCATGAAAGGGCTCAGCTCGGCCAGCACGCTGGCCCAGGTGTTTCTGCTCGGCGCGACCATGGCCTATGCGGCGTCCAGCCTGATCGCGCGCGGCGCGCCGCTGATGCGGGCCATCCCCTTTGCCACGGCGTTCGTATCGGTCGCGGCGGTCGTGTCATGGCCGCTTGCGCTGATGGTGGACGGCGAGAGTGTGAATGCCGGGTGGGACAACTGGCTGGCGGTGGTCGGACTGGGCATTGGCCCGACAGCCTTTGCGCAGGCCCTGTACATGGTGCTGATCGCGCGTACGTCGGCGACATTCCTGTCCTTGACGGGCTATGCCATTCCCGTGGTTGCTGCTGTCATGGGCTTCCTGTTCTTCGGAGAAATGCAGAGCTGGCTGTCGCTGGCGGCCTTCGCCATGATCCTGGGTGGCGTCTGGCTCGCCCGCCACGGTGGCGGTGGGCGCAAGTTGGCCTAGTCCCGGCGCCGACGAGGGGGCGGTGTGGGTGTGAGGGGGCTTGCAAAGGGGTGACGTGGGGGCGTGTGGTGGCGTCAGGGGGCCAGGGCCAGGCGTGCCGCCTCCATGTGTTCCATTTTCGCGTCGAAGGCCGACCAGTCATCCTCTGCGGCGATCGGGTCCCAGAGCGCCTCGACATCTTCGATCAGCATCGTGACCGGGGCGGCAGCCTGGAAATAGGGCAGGGACAGCCGCTCGGCATGTTTCGGTGCGCGGGCGGCGAGGAATTCGCGGATCGGCGCGAAGGCCTCCGCCCGATAGAGCCCGGCCTGTGGCGAGGTCTTCATGCGGGGCTCGCTGGCCGTGCCGCCATAGAGATCGAAGAAGGTTTGCGGCCATGACGCGCCGCTGGTGGTCATCCAGCCATAGAAGCCTTGCAGGAAGGCGAGGTCGGCGCTGAGCTCGCCTGAGCCTTCGAGGCCAAGCAGCAGGTGCGTATGAGCGGCGAAGGCCTGCTGGTAAGCGGCTTCGTAGGGCGCGAGGCCGCGGGCAAGATCGTCGGCCTCGGCCAGCGGCAGGAGGGCGGAGGCCAGCTGCTGCAGCGCCCAGGCGCCCTGCGTCGGCTGGCGGCCGAAGCGGTAGAGGCCATTCTCGTCGAAATAGGCGGCGGTGAAGTTCGGGTCGGACACAGGCAGGAAGCGCCACGGGCCGAAATCAAAGGTTTCGCCGGTGATGTTGAAATTGTCGGTATTCATCACGCCGTGTACGAAACCGGCAGCCATCCACTGGCCGATCATGCTGGCCGTGGCGCGCGTGATGTGGCCGAGCAGGTTCACGGCCTTCGTGGCCATGTCGGGGTCATTGGCACCGGGATGGAAGTGGGCGACGCAATAGTCGACAAGCTGGCCAAGGCCGTCACGGTCGTCGAGATAGGCGGCGCGCTGGAACGTGCCGAAGCGGATATGGCTTTCCGAAAGGCGCACCAGCACGGCGCCGCGTGCGGGGGAAGGCTCGTCATTGCGATGCAATTGCTCCCCCGTTTCGATCAGGCTGAAGGCCTTGGACGTGTGCACGCCGAGTGTTTCGAGATAGGTGGCGGCGAGGATTTCGCGGACGCCTCCTTTGAGCGTCAGGCGGCCATCACCCTGCCGCGACCAGGGCGTCTGGCCGGAGCCCTTGGTGCCGAGATCGTGCAGGCGGCCGTGGGGACCGCGCACCTGCGCGTAGAGGAACCCCCGCCCGTCGCCCAACTGGGGGTTGTAGGTTCCGAACTGGTGGCCATGATAGCGCATGGCGAGCGGCTGGGGCAGGTTTCCCGGCAGGGGATCGAATCGCCCGAAGTGCTGTAGCCACTCACGATCATCCAGATCGTCCAGCCCGATGGCGTTTGCCCAGCGACGGTTGCGAAAGCGCAACACTTGTTCAGGAAAATTAGCTGGCTCTACCGCATCTGCGAAATGGTCCGCCAGCGCAAGAAAGGGGGCGGAGAGGGGGGATTCGCGCAACATCCATTCATTTTTGACCTGATTTTACTGTGTTTCGCAACAGGTTTGCGCCAATGCATGGCAGCATTGTCATATTGCAGTGCAGCATACTTGGCCTCTATCGCTGCGTCAGGTCGTCGCTATGGTTGGCCCCAGTGAGGAAAACATCCGGATACACCGGGGGGGTCATCACAGGTATAAACGGAGGAAACCAAATGAGATTTACCACACGATTGGTGCTGGGGGCGTCTGCCCTTGCGCTCACAACGGCCCTGCCCGCCTTTGCGCAAGAAGAGACAGACGAGAGCACGCGGAAACTGTCGACGGTCACGGTCACCGGTTCATTCATCCAGGGTACGCCGGAAGATGCGGCCCTTCCGGTCGACGTCCTCACGGCGGGCGACCTTAAACTGGAAGGCCAGCCATCGATTACGGAACTGATCCGCAACCTTGGCCCGTCCTCGGGTGTTGACGGCCAGACCAACCAGTTCGCCTCGAACGGCCTTGAAGGCACGTCCAACATCAACCTGCGCGGCCTTGGCCCAGCACGGACACTGGTGCTGATCAACGGCCACCGCCAGACATACCACCCCTATTCGATCGGTGAGCAGGCACAGCTGTTCGTCGACACGAACAATATCCCGACGGCGGCCATTGGCCGGATCGAAGTGCTGAAAGACGGCGCGGCCGCGCTGTACGGGTCTGATGCCATTGCCGGCGTTGTGAACTTCATCACCAATCGCGACCTTGACGGGTTTGAGGTCGGCGGATCCTACTCGCAGTTCGATGGCTCGGACGGCGATTATGACATCTCTGCGGCCTTCGGCCTGCAGGGCTCGAACTCCAGCTGGGTCACCTCGATCGGCTATAACAAGCGCAGCGAAGTCCTTCTGAATGAAAAAGACTGGGCGGTCCTGCCTTTTGCTGAAAACCCTGTTGGCGGCTGGTCGTCGCTATCGAACCCAGGCTATTACGTTCCCTTGGGCCTTGGCCCCACGGGCCCAACGCCAATTCAGGGCGCCACGGGTGACACGGGCTGCGAAGCCGTTGGCGGCACCGTTGTCGGCACTTGTCGCTTCCAGTTCACCCAGTTCGACAACCTTGTCGAAGAAGAAGAACGCTACCAGGTCTTCTCCGAATACAACCGGAACCTCTCGAACGGCGCTGAGCTGCACTTCGAGCTTCTCTACGCTCACACCGATGTCCCGACCTGGAAGACATCGCCTTCCTACCCGCCGCAGGTGCTGACGAATCAGTTCGTTCCGGCCAGCGCGCCGGGCTTCCAGCAATACATTGCCGACAATCCGGGTGCGTTCCCGGCGTCTTCCATCGGCGCCCTGTATATCGGCCGGACATTCGGCTGGGGGGGCTTCCCTGGCACTGGCAGCGCACAGGAAGGCTATCGCACCAGCGAAACCTGGCGGGGTTCGGGCTCTCTGGTCGGTGAATTCGACAATGGGGTTCGCTATGATGCAGCGCTCACCTATTCGACCACCGAAGCTGAGCGCTCGACCAATGATACCTACATTACCGGCCTGACATCGGCCCTGCGCGGATTTGGTGTCTGTACCGATCCGAACACGGGTGTCGATCCGGCCACGGGAACGGTGCCCTATGCGGCTGGCTATGCTGGCTCGTTGGTAGCCGGAGCGGGAGCTTGCGAATATTACAACCCCTTCTCGAACGCCATTCCAGCCAATGCCGTGACCGGCGAGGCCAACCCGAACTATGTGCCGGGGCTCGAAAACTCGGTCACGCTGGCCGACTGGATGACGGATGCCAGCCTCACGGTTGCCACGACAGACCTGCTGGTCTTCGATGGTGTCTTCTCTGGCCAGAGCAATGTGCAGGCCGCTGGCGGCAGCGTCGGCTGGGCTGCAGGTGTGCAGGTTCGCCGGGAAAGCTATCAGGTTGAGCCTTCGGCCCTGACGGACCTGACCGTGACACCGGGACCCGGTGGCACAGGCCCCTATTCGTTCCTTGCCGGCACGACACCTGCCGACGAAGAGCAGACGATCTATGCCATCTTCGGTGAATTGCAGATTCCCCTGTTCGACAATGTCGATATCCAGGCGGCTGTACGTTACGAGGATTATGGCGGCGAAATCGGTTCGACCTTTGACCCGAAAGTGGCGGCCAAGTGGACCCTGACCGACAATTTTGCCCTGCGCGGCTCGGCCCAGACCTCGTTCAAGGGGCCGACGCTGAACCAGCTCGGCGGTGTTGGCACCAGCCTGCAATTCATCTCTGCAGCGTCGGCATTCAAGGCGGTCGACACGTTCGGCAATGCGGACCTGAAGCCTGAATCAGCCTTCAGCTTCAACCTTGGCGGCATCTACGAGATGGGCAATTTCTTTGCCTCGCTCGACTATTACAATTTCGACTTCTCTGATCCGGTCATCGTGGAAGAGCAGGCGAATATTGTGAATGCGGCGGTTGCCGCACTGGCCACGCCAACAACGGATGATGATGCCATCCTGGCGCGGATCACGTTCAATGATCCGTCGGCACCAACGGCGGCTACGATCGCACGTGTCCGTACCAATGTGACCAACGGCCCGGACATCAAGACGTCGGGTATCGACCTGCGTATGCAGAACAGCTGGGACATGACCAATGGCGGCGAATTCGCCGTTGGCGCCGATGCCACCTACGTCATCGAGTATGATGTGGACCCTTACTTTGTTGAGGGACTGGCCATTGGCGGCGGTGACTATGTCGGCCAGTTCAACCGGTCGAACTTCACCCGGTCCATGCCGCAATGGAAGGCCAATGTGTTTGCCAATTACGGTCTGGGTGATCACAACTTCCGGGCCGTCATGCGCCATATTGACAGCTACAAGGACGAACGCGCAGCGGCCGCCCGAGGCGGTGTTGGCGAAAAGATTGACAGCCAGACGACATTCGACCTGTTCTATAACTGGCAGTCGACCCCGCTGGACCTCGATATCGGTCTGTCGGTGGTCAACGTGACGGATGAAGATCCGCCATTCGCCGCCTTTGATGTGAACTATGATCCCTACACGCACAACCCATTCGGTCGTACGTTCAAGATCAGCATCACCAAGCGGTTTGGCGGTTCGGGCAACTAGGCCCCGCCTCAAACAGCACACAAACAAAAAGGGCGGCCCGCGGGCCGCCCTTTCCTTTTGGAGAGCTGGCCGCGATGGCGGCTAGTAGACGTAGGTCAGCTCGACGCCGAGCAGACGGCCCTTCTTGAGCGGCGAGAATGTGCCGCCGGCAGGCGAGTCCTGGTAGGGCAGGTTGACGCCGGTCGAGTTCGGACCCGGGAACGGCAGCTGCGTATCGTTGCCGACCTGCACTTCGTCGAGCAGGTTCTTGCCGTAGAGCGAAGCCGACAGGCCGTCGACCGGGGTTTCCCAGGTCAGGTCCATGTCGACCATGTCCGCGGGCTGGACCCAGCCAAAGTTGCTGTCGGTATAGGCGATCCGGTCGCGGTGCTGGATGTTCGCCGTGACGATCAGGGCCCCGTTCGTGCCAAGGTCGAAATCCTTGATCAGGCCGAAACCCCAGGTGAGCGCCGGAACGCGCGGCAGGTCCAGGCTGAGGTCCGTGTTGGTGACAACGCCATCGGCCGTGAGGTCGAAGAAGACATCATCATAGCCGGCATCCATCATGCCGACATTGAACGTACCGAGCAGAGAGTCGGTGAACGCGACGCGGCCGTCTGCCTCAAGACCGTAGATCGTGGCATCGGCCGTGTTGACGATGTTCTGGACAACGCCGGACGCGCCGGCAGTGTTCACTTCGCGCTGCATGTTGGCCACTTTCGTGGCGAAGGCGGCACCATTGACCTGGATGCGGCCGTCATCACTCTGGGCTTTGAAGCCGATCTCGTAGGAATCGACTTCTTCCTCGTCAAAGCCGAGGCTGCCGGTCTGGCTCACGAAGTCCAGGAAGATCGGCAGGTCGGTGATGCGGAAGTTGTAACCGCCGGACCGGAAGCCCTTGGTGTAATGGCCATAGGTCTGGAGATTGTCAGTCCAGAAATACTGCAGGCCGATTTTCGGTGTCCAGTTATTCCACGTGTCGGAATCGCTGAAGCCGTTTGGTTCAGCAACCGCGCCGCCGGTCAGAAGGCCGATGAGGGCGTTGGTACCTTCGGCCGAACACGTGCCGTCAACAACGCTGCAGGGCAGGCGTGGACGGATGTAGATGACGTCGGCATCCTTTTCCTCGCTGGAGTAACGCAGGCCGCCTGTCAGGACCAGCTTGTCGGTCAGAGAGTAATCGACATTGGCGAACACGCCCCAGGTGGAATGGTCCATCTTGCCGCCGCCGTAGAAGCCCCATGGGATCGACGCGGGAAGCGCCGCCGGACGGGTCGTCGGCAGGTTGCGGATCTCGGTATAGTCGAGCGTCTGTTCGAAGTAGAAGAGACCCGTTGTCAGGTCGATCTTGTCGAACGTACCGGCATAGCGCAGCTCGTTGGAGAATTGTTCCTGGACGAATTCGGCATTCGAGTGGAACAGGGTGAACGGCGTCGCATCAATGTCGCCGCCCGATGTGGAATCATACTCGCGATAGCCAAAGATATTGGTGATCACGCCATTGCCGAAGTCGACATCCAGATCTGTACGGAGTGAACCAAGAAGGGTCGTGTTTTCACCGAAGCCGGGATTATTGATCGAAAAGTCGAAATCGTAACGATCGAAATAGGCGCGGTTCTGGCCGGTCGGGCCATCCGAGCGCGTATCATTGTACTCCAGCTTGCCGAGGAAGGTCAGCGTATCGGTTGGCAGCCACTCAAGGGCGCCGCGGTAGGTTGTTGACTGGTTCTCGCCGTGATTGTCGCCATTGAACTGGTTTTTGAAGTAACCAGCATCCGTATTGTAGGCCACGCCCAGCTTGCCGTTCAGCTTGCCTTCGACGAGCGGGCCGGAAATGACGCCCTGGACCGTGGCATTGGCACCGCCGCGGCCGCTGTCGACCGGGCCGTCAACGCTGGCGCGGACCTTGTAGGAAAACTCGTCCGTCGGGTTGCCGGTGTTGACGACAATCGCACCACCTGTGGTGTTGCGTCCGAACAGGAGGCCCTGAGGGCCGCGCAGCACTTCGATGCTGTCGACATCAAACAGGTCGACGACAACGCCGCTGTTGACGCCGAGGTATACGCCATCAATGAACACGCCCACGGCGGGGTCAATCGACGGAATGGACGAGTTGACGCCAAGCCCGCGGATCGCGAAATTTGCAGTGCCCTTTGCCGTGCCGACATCATCAAGCGAGACGTTGGGCGCGGAATAGCTGAGGCTTTCGAGCGTTGTGACATTGAGCGCGTCGAGCGTGTCGCTGTTGAAGGCGCTGACTGCCAGAGGCACGTCCTGCACGTTCTCGACATTGGCTTTCTTGGTGGCGGTGACGGTGACTGTGCCGAGAACACGGTCGACGGCGCTTTCGCGGGCCGGTGCTGCATCCGCTTCCTGGGCGATAGCCGAACCTGCGGCAAATACGGCCGCGGATGCTGACAGAGCCAGCATTTTCTTGAAATTCATTCTGTGTTTCCTCTGGATTTTACAAGTTTCTATGCGCAGCCCGTAGGCCCTGGGAGGAGGTTGGCTGCGAGCCTATCCATACGGTGCAATGGCCCGGCGGAGGAAGGGGGGCACGGCAGGCCATGCGAGATTGCCGGGCACCGTCGCATAAATGCAACGGTGAGTTAAACGGGGATTAAATTCGCCTGTTCAGACAGCTCCGAGCGCCTTGCCGACAACATGTCCGGCGTCGCGGATGGCCAGCCGGACCGTATCGGACAGGGCCGTCATGTTCATGAAGCCGTGGACCATGCCGGCATGCTCGCGGACCGTCACCGGCACTCCGAAGCTCGCCATCTTGTCGGCATAGGCAAGGCCTTCATCCTTCAGCGGGTCCCAGCCGCACAATACGAAATGCGCCGGCGGCAGCCCCTTGAAGGCGTCCGGGCCAGCGAACAGGGGCGACACGCGCACATCCATGCGCTGGCTTTCATCGGTGATGTAGCTGTCCCGGAAATATTCGAACAGATTGGCTGAAATGAAGAAGCCACCCTCCTGGAAACTCATTTTCTTGGTGCGGATATCGACGAACTGGACGAGCGGGTAGAGCAGCAGCTGGAAAGCGGGCCGCGGGCCGCCGGTCCGGTTCATCTCCTGCGCCAGATAGGCCGAAAGGTTTCCGCCGGCACTGTCGCCGCTGACTGCGAGCCGTTCGGGGTCAAGCCCCAGTCTGTCAGCATTTGCGACGATCCAGTTCCAGGCGGCGAGCGCGTCTTCATGCGCGGCTGGGAAGGTGTTTTCCGGCGCAAGCCTGTAATCGATGGCAATGACCCGGCAGCGCGCACCTTCGGCCAGCCGCTTGCAGACCATGTCGTGACTGTCGAGATCTCCCAGCATGAACCCGCCACCGTGGAAGAAAACGATGCCGGGACCGGGCGGCATACCCGCGCCCAGCGGCGTATAGAGGCGCGCCTTGAGCGGGCCAGCCGCGCCGGTCACCCTGAGGAGGGAAATGTCTGCCATTTCAGGGGCATCGCGCTCGATCGCCCGGCTGGCGACATAGAATTGCTGGCGCAGCTTGTCGGTCGAGTTCTTCCAGTCCAGACGCGAAAGGTCTGGCACGTGGAACCGGTCCATGAATTGCCGAAAGGATTCGTCGAGCGTCATGGCCGCAAGATGGGAGTGAATTCAGGTCTTGTGAAGGCACAATCCAGAGGACGCGCACCAATTCGTGAGACCTGTACGCCTAGAACTGGCTGAGGCGGCTTAGGTCGCCGCCACCGAGCTCCATCTGGCGCACAAGATCAGCAAAAGCGCGTCCCTTGGTGTCCTGCGGGAGTGTCTTGATCGCAGTCACCGCTGTGGCTCCCAGATCACACACGTTGAGCGATTTGACGAGCTTGTCTGCATCCCCGCCGGTCTGCGCCGCCATGAGAAGGGGCATGACCTGCGGGTCTGAGAGCATGGACATCATGACGCCCTGCATGGCGGCCTTGTCAGTCTGCGTGAGCGCGTCACGGCTGACCGGATTGCTGCGTGCGTCCTCAATGGCGACGAGGAGGTGTGAGACCAGCGCCAGACCGTAGTCGCGCAGTGGTTCTTCCAGCATTTTCAGTTCGCGGTTCAGCGCAGCCCTGTCGGCAAAGCTTGTCTGGTCGAGATCGGCGAACCGGGCACCCTGGCACCAGGGGCTGCCGGAATGGGAGGCTGACCTCAGGCGGTCACGGGTCATCACAAGGATGTCGTCAAGATGGCGCGTGTCTGCCCTGGCGAGATCGGCGGCGTGATCTTTCAGTACGTCGGCGGCATGTGCAAAGACGATCTCGGACTGCTCGACCCGGGGCTTCCCGCTGATCCTGGCGAGGCGCTTATTGAGCGTAGTGGATGCCCCAGGATCGACGCGCGACAGGGTTGCGAAATATGACTGCGCGGCTTCAGAAGTCCAGCCGGATGGTGCTTGCGCTGTCGGCGCCTGCACAGTCGCAGCGATAGTGTGCGAACCGGTGTCGGCCGGGCTGGACTTTGGAGCGACCGGAAATTTCAGGGCCAGCATGAACGCCCCGCCGACAACGGCGACAACCGCGACGGCGAACAAAGCATTGTTCCTGGACGCTGGAGGTTTACCTCCGCGGGCATCGAACGTCATGAGGGTGTCCTCCCAAGTAGGGGCAGACTATCGAACAATTCCTGACAAGCCTTTAAAACGCAGGCGGACTAAAGCTGGACGACCCCCTCGGCGGGTGGTTCTGCATAGATGCTGGCCACCAGGTCGGCGCGCCGGTCGATAACAAGGCGCTGGTTGACATAGCCCTTGTCGGTGATTTCGCCAGCATCGATCGAGGGCGGCTCAGTGAGAACGAGAAGACGCTTCAGGCGGCGTGATGATCCGGGCTCGCCCGCATTGAAGGCCTTCGCCCTGGCGGCGACATCCTCCGTGAACGCCTTCAGGCCTTTCGCCTGATCGCCATCTGCCGCCTTGATGTATTGTTCAATAACGGCTTGTGACGGCCAGACCATGGCAGAGGCAAAATTCTTGTCCTGGCCCGCGATAACAGCATCGAAGATGAGTGGCGAGCAGGCGGCGACAAAGTCAGGCCGCAGGGTGCCGACGCTGACCCATGTGCCGGAGGACAGCTTGAAGTCCTCGCCGACGCGGCCGTCGAAGATGAGCCCCTTTTCCGGATGGTCCTCGTCGACGAAAGTCACTGCGTCGCCAAGGCAATAATAGCCCTCGTCATCAAACACTTCGGCATTCTTTTCGGGGCTGTCGAGATAGCCCGGCATCACGGAAGGTCCTTTGACGCGCACTTCGAGTTTCGCCCCATTGGGAACGAGTTTCAGCGTCATGCCTGGCAGGGGCAACCCGATAAGCCCGACGCGCTCGGCTTCCCAGTGAACGACCGTGATGCCTTGTGTTTCAGTGGCCCCGTACATGGTGATGATTGGAATGCGGCGGCCGGTGGCCCTGATGGCGAGTGCCTGAAGACGGTCATAGAGATCGTCCGACAGTGTCGCCCCACCATATCCGATTGAACGCATGTTCCTGAAGAAGGCCACGAGCAGCGTATCGTCTGCTTCCATGGCGTCGGCCAGCATGGCGAGCGCGATGGGTGCCGTGCCGAACGAGGACGGGGAGCAGTCGCGGATATTGTCAATCGTCCGCTGGAAGAGGGCAGGGGTAGGCTTGCCGTCATCGATCCAGAACGTGGCCCCGTTCCAGATAGCGCCGTTGAAGTTCACGTTCGAACCGGAAATGTGGTTCCAGGGCAGCCAGTCGAGCACATTGTGGACCTGGTCAGGATCGTGCTCAGGGTCACGGGAATCGTCGCGCAGGCCTTCCTGCCCGCCGATCATCGAGCACATTGCGCCCTGCGTGGTGGGCACGGGTTTGGGCAGGCCGGTGGAGCCGGATGTGAACAGATACTTGCCGATCGTATCATCATTCAGGGTCGTCATGGCCCTGGCGACATCTTCGGTGGGCGCGGTGGCGGCGAGGGCATCATAATGCAGAACCGTGTTGTCGCCGCCAGGATCAGCAGAGAACACCTTGCAGTCCGTCTCGCCGAGCGCTTTGATCGCGTCGCGGAACGGCCTGTAATGTTCGGCAAAAATGATGGCTGGCTTCACGGCGCCAAAGCAGTGTCTGAGCTTTTCGAACTCAGATGACATCAGGGAGTAGGGCACCGAAATCGGCGCGGCCGGCGCGCCAATCTTCTGGGCTGCGAGTATGACCATCGCAGCGCGGGTGGAGTTCGCCGACAGGATCATCACCGGCGCGTCGGGGCCGGCGCCCAGATCAAGGAAAGCCTGGGCGAGACTGTCCGTGATTGTCTTGGCTTCACCATAGGTCAGGGTTTGCCACTCTCCCGACACCGGATGACGTTCCCGCAGAAAGGGGCGGTCCGGATGTTCGCCGGCGCGCTGGTCAAGGCAGTGGGGCACTGTCTGGGGACGATCACCGGGCGCCTGGCGCGGTGTGAGATAGATGGCGCCATTGTCTTTACGCGTCATCTGGATGTCTGGTGCCTTCATTGGCAACAGGCGAAATTGCGGCAAGGTTTGCCCTTCGGCCATGGCTGCGTTCTCCCGATCAGTATTTTTTTGAGGTTTCCTCCAGTGTATTTGAATTGGTCCCGTTGGCCAGCGGTGAAGGCGTGATGAAGGCCTCAAAGCGGCCCATGACGTGGGGGCAGTTCAGACGAAAAACGTTATCTCCGCTGCGGAAAGCAGCGTCAGATTTCGGCATTCACGGCGTCGATGACGATCTGGAGCGCCTGCTCCATGAGACGGAACTCGAGGGCTTCGGCCATGACGCGGATCAGCGGTTCAGTGCCTGACTTGCGCACGACCATGCGGCCGCGTGCGCCCATCAGCGCCTCGGCTTCAGCAATGGACGCCCTGACGCGGTCGCTGTCCATCGGATTGTCGCCCGTGTAGCGAATGTTGACGAGTTTCTGTGGCGCTGGATCGAACACGTGTCCGAGCGTAGACATTGGCTGCCCGCGTTCTGCGAGTACGGACAGAACGTGCAGCCCTGCAAGCAATCCGTCCCCGGTCGTTGATACGTCCGACAGAATGATGTGGCCAGAAGGTTCACCGCCAAAGTTGAACCCGTGAGCTCGCATGTGTTCACCGACATAGCGGTCACCGACCCGTGTGCGGGCAAGGGAGAGGCCGAGCGTTTGAAGGTACTGATCCAGCCCCATGTTCGACATCACGGTGGACACCACGCCGCCGCCCTTCAGGCGTCCCTTGGCGTGAAGTTCCCGCGCGATCAGGGCCATGACCTGGTCACCGTCAATTTCGGTGCCGGTTTCGTCAACCACGATGACCCGGTCGGCATCGCCATCAAGCGCGAGCCCGATATCGGCACCACGTTCTAAAACAGCCGCTTTCAGTGCGGACGTATCGGTCGATCCGAATCCGGCATTGATATTGATCCCGTCCGGGGCTGCGCCGATGACGGTCAGGTCTGCCCCGCACTCCAGCAACGCTTCGGGCGCCACCTGGAATCCTGCACCATGGGCACAGTCGAGCACAATCTTCATCCCGCGTATCCGGCTGCCTGCACTGACTGTGGCAAGACAGCTGCGGATATAGTCGTCACCGACGCCCGCTGCGCGTTGCAGCGTGGCGATGCTGCCCGGAGCGGCATAGGTGCCGTCAAAAGCTGTGGCCATGGCGGCCTCAAGAGCCTCCTCGGTCGGATCGTCAAACTTCAGGCCATCGGGGCTGAACAGCTTGATGCCATTGTCTTCGTATTTGTTGTGCGAGGCGGAGACCATCAGCCCGAAGCGCGCCTGCGATGTGCGGGTGGTCATGGCGACGGCTGGTGTGGGCACGATTCCGGCGAGTTGGGGCGTCAGGCCCATACTGGTCAGGCCGGCGACAAGGGCCGCTTCGATCATTTCGCCGGAGCGGCGCGTATCACGGCCAATAATGACCGTGCCTTCACCGTCTGGCGCGAATGTGCGCGCTGTCGCAATCGCGAGCCGCAGCGTGCTCTCGGCCGTCATGGGTTGCCGGTTCACCCGGCCACGAATGCCGTCGGTTCCAAAATAGTGCCGTGCCATACGCCTCGTCTCCCTGCTCATTTCCTGGCAGATTTGTCGCGTTTAATCGAGAAAAAGCGACAGCCTCAGCAGGGCGTGACGTCGCCATAGACGATGAAGTGCGGATTATCGTAGCCGCGCTCGCGCTTGCCATAGAGAAGCGGCGCGCCCTCCTCGGTCAGTACGCGGCCACCAGCCGCCTCAACGACCGCCTGGCCGGCTGCCGTGTCCCATTCCATCGTGCGGCCCATGCGCGGGTAGAGGTCGGCTTCACCTGCAGCAATCAGGCAGAATTTCAGGGACGACCCCGCGCCAAGCGTTTCGTTCACCTTGTGCTTGTCCAGCCAGAGATCGGTTTCCGGTGTGCGGTGGGATTTCGAGGCGATGGCCGTGACGCCCGCTGCCGGGCAAGGGCGGATGCGGAGTGGTGTGCGTTCTGTCGGCACCCCGGCGCCCGGGGCGGCCTTGGCCTGCCAGCCCGAATCGTGGCGCTCGGCGACGAAGAGGCGGCTCCTGGCCGGCGCGTAGACGACACCCATGACCGGGCGGCCATGCTCTATGATTGCGATATTGACGGTGAATTCCCCGTTGCGACTGACGAATTCACGGGTGCCGTCGAGGGGGTCGACAAGGGCAAAGCGATGCCCGTGATCGGGGACACGTCCTTCGCTGGCTTCCTCTTCGGCAATCACCATCAGCGTCGGGTCCGCCTCGGCAAGCGCGGCCAGAATAAGCGTTTCGGCTTTCTGGTCTGCAGCGGTCACCGGAGACGCGTCGCCTTTCTGGTCGACGTCGAAATCGCTTTCGTAGATCTCCATGATCACCGCGCCTGCCTGGAGGGCGATCCGGGCAAGCGTGTCAGCAGTGATGGTCATTCTGTTTCCCCCGGTTGGATCGGCGCCTAGCCGCGCTTCATGACGTCCATCATTTCAACTTCGAACACGAGCGGGGCATCTGGCGGGATCGGGCCGCCGGGCGTGCCGGTTGCGCCATAGCCGAGATCGGACGGGATATAGAGCATCCAGCGATCACCGGGACGCATCAATTCGAGCGCTTCGACCCAGCCCTGGATCAACTGGTTCGACGGAAACACAGCCGGCTCGCCCCGCTCAAAAGAGCTGTCGAAGAGTTCACCGGTTTCTGCGAGGCGGCCCTCATAATGAACAGCGACCATTTCACCATTTTCCGGCGATGGTCCGGATGGGTCGCCGCTGGCCAGCACGATATATTCGAGCCCGGAGCCGGTTTTCGTGACTTCGGGCAATTCCGGGTTCCAGGGTGTATATTTTGCCCAGGCTTCCGCGTCGGATACTTTAGGCTCCATCACTTCGAGCAGCTGGACGCGGAAAACAAGATCGTCGCCCGGCTTGATCACGCTGCCGGGGCGTGGATGGTCGCCATAGGCGAGTGCAGTCGGGATATAAAAGAGATAGTCGTCACCTTCGCTCATCAGCTGCAGTCCCTGCGTCCAGCCGGGAATGACCTGGTTCAGCTTGAACGAGACAGGCTCGCCACGGTCAAAGGAGCTGTCGAACTTTTCGCCTGCTGCAGTGCGGCCATCATAATTGACGCTGACCCGGTCGGACGCGATCGGCGACTTGCCGCTTTTCGCGCCTTCATTCAGCACGACATATTGCAGGCCGCCCTCGGCGGATTTTACATCCTTACCTTCGGCGTCCCAGGGCAGGTATTGTTCGAATGGCGCGTTCACGTCGGAGAAGTCCTTGGTCTGGCTGCAGGCAGCTATCATGAAGAATGCAGCGCAGGCTGCAGCGAATGTGCGGATCATCTTGGGTCTGGCTCCGTCTGATTCGGGTTTGAGCGCGTTCTAGGGCGCTTTTACCTGCAAGTCATCCTGCGGCTACAGGGGACGCGGCGGGTATCCTTCAGCCGTCAGGGCATCGATGACGTCCTGTGTGTGATTGGCGTCGCGCGTCTCGATCAGTATGTCAAATTCGGCGCCCTTGGCGGGCACGTCCAGCGCCAGCCGGTTGTGCGCGACTTCCATGATATTGGCGCCATTGTCACCGATGATCTTCGAGACGAGTGCGAGCAGACCGGGCCGGTCATCCCCGACAATACGGATCGAGGCGAGACGTTTCTCGCGCACCAGGGCGCGTGTGAGGACGGATGCAAGCAGGCGTGTGTCGATGTTGCCGCCGCAGAGAACGAGGCCAATCTTCTTGCCCTTGAACTTGCCCGGATGGGCGAGCAGCGCGGCCAGCCCGGCGGCGCCGGCGCCTTCGGCCACTGTCTTCTCGACATTTACATAGAGCGTGATCGCCTGTTCGAGATGTTCTTCCTCGACAAGCAGGATTTCGTCCACGAGGTCCTGCGCGATGCGAAGGGGAAGGCGGCCGACATCGCGCACGGCAATGCCTTCAGCAATCGTTGCGCCGCCGACCTTTACTTCACGGCCCTCAAGCTCGCAAAGCATGGCCGGATACATGGAGGCTTCGACGCCGATAATGCTGATGGCCGGGTTGATGCCCTTGGCTGCGATGGCCATGCCGGCGATCAGGCCGCCCCCGCCAATGGGAATGACCAATGTGTCGAGGTCCGGATTTTCCGCCAGCATTTCAAGGGCGATCGTGCCCTGTCCGGCGATGACATGCGGGTCATCGAAGGGATGGATGAAGGTCAGCCCTTCGCGCTGGCAGATATTGTAGGCTTCGGCCTTGGCCTCATCGAAGCTCAGGCCATGGAGCACGATGGTCGCGCCATGGCTGCGGGTCTGCTCCACCTTGCTGAACGGGGTGGTGCGCGGCATGACAATGGTTGCCGGGATGCCGAGGCGGCGGGCGTGGTAGGCGACGCCCTGTGAATGGTTGCCGGCCGAGGCGGCAATGACGCCAGCCTGCTTCTGCGCGTCGCTCAGGTGGGAGAGACGATTGAGCGCGCCGCGCTCCTTGAAGGCCGCCGTGAACTGGAGGTTCTCGAACTTCACCCACACATCTGCACCGGTAATTGCAGAGAGCGTCCGGGAATGATGCATCGGAGTGTGCACGATCTGTCCATCAAGCACGCGGGCAGCAGCTTCGATATCAGCCAGCGTGACGGGCAGGGCGGAGGTCAGTGTATCAGGCATTCTGGAGGTCCCGGATGAGGTCGGGCGCACCCTATTCGCGCCGGGCGGCGAGGGCAAGGTGGGGGCGGCAAGGGGACGGCAAGGTAGTGTCATGGGCATGAGGCGGAGGCACCAGGAGCGGGCGGTCCCGCTCAGCCATGCGTTCCGAGCAGGCGGCCCAGCGCGTCGGCGATGCGGGCCTCGTCATAGGGCTTCTGCAGGACGTGGCACTCGCTGAAGCGGCCTTCGAGGCTGCGGCGTCCGTAGCCGGTGATGAAGAGGACGGGGACGCCTGCCGCGATCAGCCGGTCGGCAATCGGGTAGCTGGTACGGCCGTTGAGGTTCAGGTCGAGCAGGGCGACGTCAATTTGCGGTGCCGCAGACAGCAGGTCCATGGCTTCGTCCTGGCTGCTGGCGCTGCCAGCAAGTTCAAAGCCCAGTTCGGCGACGATATCCTCAAGGTCGCACAAAAGGATCGCTTCGTCTTCGACGATGAAAATGCGCTTGCCTGCCATGATCATGTCCTGTGTTCGAGCCAGCCCTCCATCGTGCAGACCAAGCCGTCCGTCCTGTAGTCCATCGCAATCTCGCCGTTGATTTCCTGTGCGAGGATGCGAGTTAACATGGTTGTCCCGAACCCCTTCCGGGTGGGCTCGAGAACGGTTGGACCCCCGGCTTCGCGCCAGGTGAGGGCAAGATGCCCGCTTTCCGTATCACTCAACGTCCAGGTGACGTGGACAGTTCCGTCGTCGTTCGACAGGGCACCATACTTGGCGGCATTCGTCGCCAGTTCGTGCAGGGCCATGGACAGGGCCTGCGCCTGCTTGGCGGACACAGCCGCTGGCGGACCATCCAGATGGATACGGCAGGGCCCGTCCTGCACATATCCGAACGGGACGAGGGCATTGACGAGGATTGCATCAATGCGCGAGCCCCGCCAGCTCCTGTCAACGAGCAGGTTCTGCACTTCCGACATGGCGTGCATGCGGGCGAGCAGGTCCTCGCGCGCTTCAGCGATGGACTTCGTGTCGATGAGCGACATGCGGGTAATCGCCTGCATGGTTGCCAGCGAGTTCTTCACCCGGTGGCCAAGTTCCCGGATCAGCACGCGGTTTTCCAGTTCGCTGCGGTGCTTTTCGGTGATGTCGAGCGCATTCTGCATGACGAATTCCACCTCGCCATCCGCATTGCGCAGCGGAGCATGCGTGCATGTCCAGACGACCTCGCGCATGCCGCCGCCATCAACCGGAATGGCGTAAGGCTCGGTGGTCAGGGTATTGGTCGTGCCATCCAGTGCCTGACGGAAAGCCGACATGAAGAGACTTACGCGATCTTCCGTTTCGGGAAATGCCTCAAAGACGTAGCGGTCCTGTATTTCCGACAGGGCACAGCCTGTCGTCGTCAGGTAGGCTGCGTTTGCATAGACGATCACGAGATCTCTGTTGAGGATCAACAGCGGTGAGGGCGTGATTGCGAAGACATCCTCGAAATTTATTCCGGCCAATGCCGGGCGATCAATCCGGCCTGTCTCGGCGGGGAGCGTCGGTCTGATCTTATACATGCATTGTGCCCGTTTTCACTGATCAATGATTTGCAAAGCATACTAGCCAAACCGATGAAATCTGGAACGACTATAATCTGGAGTTGTGAAACGATATCTGTGTCGAGACAACAGGCTGAGGGTCACCCAGCGTGCAATCCGTCGCTGCCCAGCACGGCGTCATGTTCGGCGACAAGATGACCTGGCGCGATTTCAACCAGTTGCGGCTGGTATTGCTCGGCGTCGGGGTCGTCCACGCGTTTCGACTTCAGGAAACGGAGCGGTGCGCGGCTGTCCAGCGGGCTCGGCAGGTCGCCGGTGAGCTTGATGCGTTCGCGGTCGCGTTCAAGTTTCGGGTCCGCGGCAGGCACGGCGGCGATCAGGGCGCGGGTGTAGGGATGGCGAGCGTCTTCATAGATGGCCGTGCGGCCGGCCAGTTCCACGACGCGGCCGAGATAAAGCACCATGACGCGGTGGCTGATCTCGCGCACGACCGAGAGGTCATGGCTGATGAATATCATGGCAAGGCCGAATTCCTTCTGGAGTTCGATCAACAGGTCGACAACCTGGGCCTGGACCGACACGTCGAGCGCGGAGACCGCCTCGTCGCAAATCACGAGTTTCGGTTTCAGGATCATCGCGCGGGCGATGCCGACGCGCTGGTTCTGGCCACCCGACAGTTCGTGCGGGTAACGGTTGATGAGGGCGGGGTCGAGGCCGACCCGGGGCATGATGGCCTGCACGCGCTCATCCCGCTCGGCGCGGTTAAGGCGCGGTTCGTGCACCTGCAGCGGCTCAGCAATCGAGGCTCCGATGGTAAGGCGCGGATCAAGACTGGCGAGTGGATCCTGGAACACGATCTGGAGATCGTCGCGCAAGGCGTCCATCTCTGATTTTCCGGCGCGGGTAATGTCCTTGCCGAGCCACGCAATGGTGCCATCAGTCGGCGGGATGAGGCGCAGCACACCGCGTGCCAGTGTTGACTTGCCGCAACCGGACTCGCCGACGACGCCAAGCGTCTCGCCGGGCCGCAGGTCGAAGGAGACGCCATTGACTGCTTTAAGGGGCTTCATCTTGCCGAACAGACCGCCTTTCACGCGGATCGGGAAGTGGATCTTCATGTCGTCGACTTCAAGCACCGGCTTGACCGACGCATCCGGGGCGGGGCCCAGTGACGGCCTTCCGCGCCGGTCTGGCTGGTCTATGCGCGGCACGGCCTCGAGCAGCATCTTCGTATAGTCATGCTGTGGATTGTAGAAGATGTCATCGACGCTGCCGCGCTCGACGATCTCGCCATACCGCATCACGATGACCCGGTCGCACATGCGGGCGACGACGCCCATGTCGTGGGTGATCAGGGCAATGCCTGTGCCGGTGTCGCGCTTGAGATCGTTCATCAGGTCGAGAACCTGCGCCTGAACCGTCACATCGAGCGCTGTCGTGGGTTCGTCGGCCAGCAGCAGGCGCGGGCCGCACAGCATGGCAATGGCGATCATTACGCGCTGGCGCATGCCGCCGGAAAGTTCGTGCGGGAACTGGTCCATGCGGCGGGCGGCTTCAGGAATGCGGACATTTTCGAGCCATTCGACACAGCGTTTGTCGGCTTCCTCACCCTTGAGGTTCCTGTGCAGGGCCAGCACTTCGCGCATCTGCGCGCCAACTGTCATGTGTGGGGTCAGGCTGGTAAGCGGATCCTGGAAGATCATCGACATCTGAGCTCCGCGAATCTTGCGAAGCGTCTCGATCGGTGCGGTGAGCATATCGTTGCCGGCAAAGCCGATATGGCCGGATGCCGTGCCGTTACCGGCCAGCAGTCCGAGTGCCGCGAGCGCCGTCTGGCTCTTGCCGGAGCCGCTTTCGCCGACAATCCCGAGGCATTCGCCTTCTGCAACATCGAAGCTGATGCCGCGCACGGCGTGTACGACGCCGTCAGGCGTATCGAAGTCGACCGTCAGGTCTTTCACGGAAAGTATGCTCATGACTGTAATCTCTACAGCGCCGATGAGCTTGCGCAATGTTTTCAATGCACAAAAAAACCGCGCCATGAAAGGCGCGGTTCAAGTTTGGAGATGCGGTCCATCGGGAGGCAGACCGCCTGTAGAAACTCAGAATTTGTATCCGAAGCCGAGACCGACAACGATCGGGTCGATATCGACGTCAGCGTTCACTGTCGCACCCAGCGCTGTCGTGAAGTTGACGGTCACGTCGGTGTTGATCCAGATCTTCTTGACGTCTGCATTGAACGCCCAGCCGCCGGGTTCCCCATCAAGGTCATAGTCGAACCCGACCTGAAGAGCAGGGCCGAAGCTGGAATCATAGCTGATCCCGTCGGCGACAGAGCCCTCATCCTCGTTGAAGAAGAAGGTCGCGTTCACGCCTGCTCCGACATAGGGCTTGAACTGGCCCATCTCGGTAAAGTGGTATTGCACCGTGAGTGTGGGCGGCAGCAGCCAGACATCACCGAGATCAACAGTGGCGTCCGTCAACGCGCCGGGAACGGTGACATTCACGGCCTTCACATCATGCGGTGTGACCGCAAGGATCAGTTCGGCGGCAATATTCTTGGTGAAGAAATAGGTGATGTCGAATTCCGGCACATACTGGTCGGCAATGTCGACGTCGCCCGGCAGAGTGGCGCCACCGGCCTTGAGTGTGCCGCTCTCGTCCGGCATGACACCGAGCACACGTGCACGCAGCATCCATGGATTGTCTTCGGCATGCGCCGCCGCGCCGGTGGCGGCCCAGGCTGCGCTGGCCAGAAGGGCGCTAAGGAATAGGTTTTTCATTGGTTTGTACCCCGCAATGCTTGGTTGGTGCATGGGATGTAGGCGATTGATTTTACGAGCGTAATTGCCCGTTTTGACGCGCGGCTGCGCACCGCGCGGCATGTGCGCCCGGATAGGTAATAATCCCGATTGCGGACGAAACCGTCCTGTCGGAGCATGATCAATTCAACCAAAATCAGACCCGTCCCGAATCCCGGTGCGGCGTGATGACCGGGTCTTTCTCCCCGGGGCAGGCTTGAACTTGTTGGCGCGAGCGCGGAACATGATTGCCGGACCCATGCCGGAAACGGCCATCACAGGATTGCATTCATGCCCGTCATCAATTTCCTCACGACTTGTATCTTTGATTCCGGCGCGCTGGAGCGGCTGGAAGTGACTGCGAAGAAGCTCGGTATCCAGCGCGCTTTCATCGTGACGGATCCCGGCATCAAGGCGGCCGGCATACTCGACAAGGTGGTGGAGGCGCTGGGCAGCGCACCGGCCGGAATATTTGCCGAGACCGTTGCAAATCCCACGGAAAAGCAGGCCAAGATCGCGACGCAGGCCTACAAGGATTGCGGCGCGGATGGCATCATCGCCGTAGGGGGCGGATCGTCAATGGACCATGCCAAGGCGATCGGCCTGATGGCATCGCATGACGAGCCGCTGGAAAACTATGCCGCAATCATTGGCGGCGCGAAGAAGATCGGCAAGATCCCGCCGCTGATTGCAATTCCGACGACCGCCGGGACCGGGTCCGAAGTGTCGATCGGCATGATCACGACCATGGAAAATGGCCGCAAGGAGACTTTTGCGTCGCCCAACCTGATCCCGCTCACCGCCATCTGTGATCCGGACCTGACCATCGGGCTGCCGTCATTTCTGACGGCGGCGACGGGCATGGATGCGGTGACGCACTGCATCGAGGCGGTGCTGACGCCAAGCGTGAACCCGCCGGCGGAAGGCATCGGCTATGATGGCGTTGCGCGCGCGCTGGGCGATGGCTGGCTGGAGCGGGCGGTGAAGGACGGGTCTGATCCGGAGGCGCGCTGGCACATGATGATGGCGAGCTATGAAGGCGCACTGGCCTTTGTGAAGGGCCTTGGCGGCGTTCATGCGCTCAGCCATGCGGCGGGCCGCCTGCACGAGAAGAAACTGCATCATGGCACGCTGAACGCGATTTTCCTGCCGCATATCCTGCGGTTCCACGAAGGGGCGGCCGATGGCAAATATGTCCGCCTGCGCCAGGCCATGGGTCTCAAGCCGACGGCCGACCTTGGCGATGCGATCCAGGACCTGAATGACGCAATCGGCATTCCGAAGACGCTGTCTGACATTGGCCTGACGTCCGCAGACGGGCCGGGCATTGTTGCTTTCGCACTGAAAGACCTCGCCCATTCCGGCAATCCGCGGGAGATGACGGCGGATGATTACGCCAGGGTCTACGAGACCGCGCTCGGCTAGGAGATCACGCATTGCGTCCGTTCGTTCCCATCCTGCATCTCGCCGCGGGCCATCACGGCGGTCAGGCTGCGGTACTCAAACGGGCGCAGAACGGGCATGGCCGGAACGACCTGTCCGGGGTTCCCGCTGACCGGTTGCTGTCAGTGATGGCCCGGTGCGTGTTCAATGCCGGGTTCAACTGGAAAGTCATCGATGCGAAATGGGACGGATTCGAAGCCGCTTTCCTCGGTTTTGACCCCGCCCGGCTGGCCTTTCTTGGCGACGAGATGATGGCCGATCTCGTGTCCGACGCGCGCATCGTGCGGAATGGGCAGAAGATCAAGGCAACGCTCGACAATGCGAACATGGTGGCGCGGATCGAGCAGGAGGAAGGCGGCTTCGGCAGGTTCCTGGCAACCTGGCCAGCTGACGATCAGGTCGGCCTGATGGCAGAGCTCCACAGGCGCGGATCGCGGCTGGGCGGGGCGACCGGGCAGTATTTCCTGCGCTTTTGCGGCTGGGATGGCTGGATCACCTCGCGAGACGTGTGCGCCGCGCTGGTGCGGGAAGGCGTTCTGGACAAGCCGACTGCGACGAGCAAGCGCGATCTCGTCAAAGTGCAGGACGCGTTCAATACATGGCATGGCCAGAGCGGCCTGCCGCGCGCGGCGATCAGCCGGATACTCGCCCTGAGTGTCGGCTGACGGCTATTCTGGCGTCACCGCGAGCGCACTGAACACCGACACGCAGAACGGGACAAGGTAGCTAAGGCCCGTCTTCCACCAGTTCAGTGTCTCCAGCGCAACAACGCGTTCGAACTGGTTTATGAAGGTCAGGATTGTACCGACGAGCAGCGCGACAATGATTCCGCGGATGACAATGGCGCGCATGGTGACTCCTGCAACGGGATGGCGGCGCAGGCTGAATTCGCTTCCCGTTCCAGCCCGAATCCTTCATTCTGAGACCATGATTACAGAAATTCAGCAATATGCGGGTGGACTGGGCGTTGCGGCCAGCGCGATGGCTATCGGTGCTGGTTGGGTGGTGACAATTGCCTCGCCCAATTGCAGCTTCGACAGGCTGGATGGCAGCCGGGCCGACGGGCATGTTCGGGAATTGCTGCATCAGACGGCAACCCCGATTGCGGCCATCATGCTCGCGGCAACGGCGCTCTTCGTGCTGGCAACGAGCTGGGCAGCGGCGGTGACAGCGGGGCTGGCCGCTTTCGGATTCTTCTCGACGCGCCTGATGCTGGCCCCAAAAGAGGGCAAGAACCCGAAAGGCGTGCGGACAAGCCGCAAGGATCAGCGGGCGGTCTCGGTCAGCCTGTCACTGATGTTCATGCTGATTGCCGTGATTTCCGGCATTCTCGGCCTGATCGGTATCTAGGCGTAGACCAGCCAGAGACAGCCCATTTCGTGAAGGGCCCGGAAATCGTCGACCGACCGTGTCGCGGCCTTGCGGGCGACCTCGCCAGCCGATTTCCGGTTTGTGGCCAGCATGAGCACGCAAATGGCAAGTCCTGGGATGAAGGCCCACCAGATGAAGGCAACCGAGGCCAGCGCTCCGAGCAGGCAAATCAGATAGGCGAGAGCGTCGAGGACGCGGAAGCGCACGTACATGTATGTGCCGAAAGCGTTCAGTAATTCCGGCCGCTTGTGCAGTTCCTCAGCATCGATTGCGAATCGCTGGCCTGGAACGTTTTCAATGAACAGGGCGCGGGTCATGCGACCGGCACGGTGAGGGTTGGGTGCGCACTGCAGGAACATGGCTTCGTTCTCCCTGAAGCCTGACATAAAGCACCCGGTTCTTAACTGTCCGGGCATTCGGATTCGAAAATTTCATACAAATTCAATCCTTCGGGCGCGCAATCTGCCGTACGCCCGTCTGGTGATTCCGTTTGCCAGTGGGGATTCTTGTACTTATGTTGCAATGCAGCATGAAAGGTTTGTAACGCAATGCTTTACTCACTTGTCGAAATGAACCGCGTGGCGATGGCGCCCATGCGGCTGGCTGCAAAAGCTGGCCGGGCCGCCCTTCTGTCCCCGCTGAACCCGATGCGCCAGACCGAATACGGCAAATCGCTGGCCGCCTTCGCTGACGTATTCGAAAGTTCAACGCGTTACTATGGCAAACCGGAATGGCGCATCGACACGGTGCGCGTGAACAGTGCGCCCGTTGATGTGACGCCGACCGTCGCCTGGCGTTCGCCCTGGTGCAACCTGCTGCATTTCAGGAAAGATGCCGAACAGCTGGCCGCCGTGCGCAAGCCGGGATCGCCCCCGTTGCCACGCATGCTGATTGTCGCACCGCTGTCTGGCCATTACGCATCGCTGCTGCGCGGCACGGTCGAGGCTTTCCTGCCGACCCATGATGTCTATATCACCGACTGGTCGGATGCGCGCATGGCGCCTGTCTGGCTCGGCCGGTTCGATCTTGATGATTATATCGATCATATCCGCAAGATGCTGACGCATATTGGTGGTGGCGCACACGTGCTGGGCGTCTGCCAGCCCGGGCCACCTGTCCTGGCGGCCATTTCGATGATGGCGGAAGACAATGATCCTGCGCGGCCTGCGTCGATGACATTCATGGGGTCTCCCATTGATGCGCGTCGCAGCCCGACCGTGCCGAACGAACTGGCCGAGGAGCGGTCATTCGGCTGGTTCGAAGAGAACATGATCCACACGGTGCCAGCGCCCTATCCGGGCGTGATGCGACGCGTTTATCCGGGTTTCGTGCAGCTCGCCTCGTTCATGAACATGAACTGGGGGCGCCATGTCGACGCGCAGTGGAAATTCTTCAACCATCTCATCGAGGGCGACGGCGACAATGCCGACAGGCACCGCGAATTCTATGACGAATACCTCTCCGTTCTGGACCTGACGGAAGAGTTCTACCTGCAGACTATCCAGCGGGTTTTCCAGGAACATCACCTTGCGCGCGGCATCTACATGTATCGCGGAACACGTCTGGTGAAGCCACAGGCGGTTCGCGACGTTGCGCTAATGACCGTGGAAGGCGAGAAGGACGATATTTCGGGTATCGGGCAGACTCAAGCCGCCCACGATCTGTGCACAGGCATTCCGGACGGCATGAAGGCGGACTATGTCCAGCCGGGTGTAGGCCATTATGGCGTGTTCAACGGGGCTCGGTTCCGGACGGAAATCGTGCCGAGGGTGACGCAGTTTACACGCCGGTTCATAGACCTGCAGGCCGAACTGGATGCGCAGGACGCTCTGGCCGTCTAGGCAGGGCAGCTCGTCGCTTCAAAACCAAGCAATTCTATTTCAGGGCTGAGATAGCCTGCCCTGACTGGCTCAGGGCGCGACAGCGCGGTGGACAGGTATTTCTTGTTGTCATCGCAGAAAACGGTCGCGACGACCGCGCCCGGGCCGAGCCGTTCAGACGCCTTCAGGGCGCCGATCAGGTTGGCCCCGGATGATATCCCGACGCCGAGGCCAAGCTCGCGAGCGAGGGCCTGCGCCATCAGGATGGCATCACCATCCGACACGGCGATGACGTCATCAAGTTCGGCGAAATCCACGATGGCCGGGATGAAATCGTCTGAAATGCCCTGAATGCGATGGCTGCCCACTTTATGGCCGGTGGACAGTGTGGGCGATTCCAGCGGTTCGAGCGGATGGATCTTCACGCCGGGCACCGCTGTGCGCAAAGCCCGGCCGACGCCCATGACCGTGCCGCCGGTGCCGACCCCGGCGGTAAAGGCATCTGGCGTGAGCCCCAGCAGCGCGAGTTGCTTCAACAGTTCCGGACCGGTCGTGTCGCAATGGGCACTGGCATTGTCGCAATTGGAAAACTGGCAGGGCAGGAAGACATGACCATTGGCGGCGGCAAGGCGCTGAGTGGCCTCAATGGCGCCGATAAAGCCGCCATCCTCGCGCGAAATGAGATGAAGGTCTGCGCCAAGGCTGCGCATGAGCGCCTTGCGCTCATCGCTCATCCAGTCGGGCATGTAGATATCAACCTTGTGGCCAAGGGCGCGGCCGAGCGATGTAATGGCGATTCCGGCATTGCCGCTTGTGGCTTCAGCGATCCGGTCACCTGGTTGTAGCGCGCCGGAGTGTATTGCACGGCCGAGGATGGACAGGGCCATCCGGTCCTTGATCGAGCCGGTGAGGTTGTAGTGCTCAGCCTTGGCATGGATTACACGCTCGACACCGCGATAGCGCAGATGGATCGAGAGAAGGGGCGTGCGGCCGATCAGATTGGCGAGCGCGCGCAGGCGGGGGTGGGCGATGGCGGGCACCGGGCGGAGGCGGGAGGCGCGACTGACGGAGGCGATTGCGGGCGACGGCATGGCTTGGTCTCCATCTGAGTGAATGACATGTTATTTCAGATGCTCGGCCCAAATTCATCGCAATTATCCAATTATTCTGCTTGAGTGCGATAAGAATTTTCGGGATTATAGACAAATGGAAGAAAAAATTGATGATGTAGATCGAATCCTGCTGCGCGCCTTGCAGGCCGATGCCACCCAGTCGCTCGAATCGCTGGCCGCGCGTGCCGACATTTCGACCAATACGTGCTGGCGGCGGGTGAAACGGCTGGAAGAGAGCGGCCTGATCACGCGCAGGGTGGCGCTGATCGATCCGGACAGGCTTGGTCTTGGCCAGACAATCTTCGTGGCGATCCGGACGCGTGACCACTCGTCCGAATGGCTGAAACGGTTTGCCGACGCAGTACGCACCGTTCCGGAAGTGGTGGAATTCTACCGCATGGCCGGGGATGTCGACTATTTGCTCAAAGTGCAGGCGCGCAGCGTGCAGGACTATGACCGGGTCTACAAGGCGCTGATTGCGCGGGTCGACATTGCCGACGTCAGCGCGACCTTTGCGATGGAGTGCCTGAAAAACACGACTGAGCTGCCGGTCTAGCGCAGCACGGCTGTTTCCGTTGCGGCCGGGACGTGAAGCATCCGGCTGAGTCCGAGGCAGGCAGCCAATGGTTCGCCTTTCGGGGTCTCTTCCACGTGATCCGGCTGTTTGAGATAGGTCAGCAGGTCACCCACCGCGCCGCGCTCCAATTCGTCGAGCGTCAGGGTATCAGTGACGTCACCGAGCCGGGTGGACTGGCGGCAAGACAGCTGTTCGGCAACGGTGAGTGGCTTGGTGCGGCTGCCTCTGCGGATGGCGCGCCAGGCGGCCTGCTGCGGCGCATTTCGGATCAGGATGGCGCCAGGCAGGCCGTCACCTGCGGGAACGGCCAGCCAGAGGGCCGTGACGCCGGGGCGCCTGAGCGGTGTTGTGTAGCGCACGGAATAGATTGTTCCCGACGCGAATTTGCGGGCTGAGAGTCTTGCCGCGCCGGCGGCATCAAGGCCCGACAGCCAGTCTGAAACCGCAATATTGCGGGCTTCCCGGGCGCGGGCAGCCTCGCCTGTGACCATCAGGGTGACCGACTGGTCCATGCGTTGTGACGGCCTGAGCCGGGCACCGGCCCTGAGCGCAGCGTCATAGTGAGCGGCGGCGCGGTCTGCCTTCCCAAGATCCAGCGCAGCCCGGGCGGCGATGAGATGGGCCTCGCGTATTTCCAGCCTGTCCGGGCAGTGATCGATGAAGGTTTCCGATGTGCGCAGCAGATAGGCAGGGCTGGCCTCTTCAACCGGGCGCGTGACGGCCTCGTGAAACCGTCCGGCATCGGACAATCCGCAGGGCGCCTCACCATGGGCATATTGGGCAAAGCCGATCAGGGCACAGACGCCGGAGGCGATAATTGCCGAACCGATTTTCAGGGCAAAGCGGGCTTGGGTCATGTCGGTCATCCTTGCATTGTCGCCAGGCGATGACCTCACCCCAGGAGGAAGACCCGTTCGAATGCCCACCAGAGCCCCACGGCCCCGATCATGGCAGAGACGGGCCACACCAGGACCGGACGGTAGAGTTGCATCTGACCGGCCCGGCTGAGGACACGCTTGAAGTAAAGCGAAGCTGCAAGGGCCATGCCGATCACGGCGAGCTGACCAAACTCAACGCCCACATTGAAGCCGAGCAGGGCGGGCAGGAACACATTGTCCGGCAGGCCAAGGTCCCCGAATGCGCCCGCGAACCCCATGCCGTGGATGAGGCCGAAGCCGAAAACGAGCAGCGGACGCCAGGCTTGTGTTTCTTCAAACACGATGTTTTCCAGCGCCGCCCAGGCGATGGTCAGCGCGATCAGGGGCTCGATGATTGACGGCAGCGGCGTGATCACGCCGGACGCGGCAAGCCCAAGGGTGGCGGTATGGGCAATGGTGAACGCAGATATCTGGAACAGAAGCGGCCGGACGCGAAGGCTGGACAGGAAGAGTACCAGAACGAACAGGATATGGTCGGCTCCCATGGGCAGGATGTGCGCGAACCCGATGCGGACATAGAAGGCAAGTGTCGCAAATCCGGTTCGGTCGGGATTAACCCTGTCCGGCCCGGATTGCGCGTCGGGCCTCCGCTTTTCCGGCGGCGCATTTTTTTGGTCTATCCGCGCCAGTTCGCGGCAAAGCGCCGGATCCATGCCGCCATCAGGGGTGCAGAGTTCGTCTTCAGGATGGGCATTGGCCTGAAGCGGGGCCACCGCGCTGATAACCATGAAGCAGGCCATCGCGGCGACGAGGCGCAGGACCACCCTCATGCGCGCTCATCGATATGGTCCCCGACGCGCCATGGTCCATCGTGCGGGGAGTGATCCGGGCCGTGCACCGGCAGGCTGGCGATCAACACGGCGATCGTGACACCTGCGCCAAGTGCCAGAAAGCTGCGCAGGGGTGGTTCTTCTTTCAGTGGTTCCATCAGCGGACCGGTCGCGACGTAGAGCAGAAGCCCGGCCGAGATGGCAAACAGGTTGCCAACCATTTCCGGACCGAGACCGTACATGAAGGGTGATGAGGCAATCACGCCAAGCGGCGTGGTTGCGGCGGCAGCAAGAAAGGCCAGCAGGAAGGCCCGGCGATTGCTGATGCCGTGACGGCGCAGGATGGCAAAGGCGATGATGCCTTCCGGGAACTTATGCAGAAGCAGGGAGAGGGCGGCATAGACGCCGGAACTGAAGCTGGCGGCGAAAGTGACGGAATAGATGATGCCGTCGATGAAGGAGTGCAGTGCAACCGCCATGACCGGGGTGACGGCCGCAGCCTGGCCAGCTTCACCGCTTTCGGGGAATATCACGCGGATGAGAAAGCTGATCATGAGGCCGCCAAGGAAGCCCGTCAGGATGAGGGCAGGGGCATGGCGGCTGAGGGCGAAGGCTTCCGGTGTGATATGAAGCAGGCTGAGCGTGACGAGCATGCCGCCAGCCGCCAGCGCGAACAGGCCGGAATGGCGCTCGCTCCAGTCGCCCCGTGCGGCAACCGCAATCAGGGCGACGGTTGTCACAAAGGCAGCGATCAAGCCGAAAAAGAGTGGCGCCTGCATGGACTGTAGCATGGGGGTGGATGCGGTCTCGCGTGGGGCCGCAGGGGCCGGGAAGGGGCTCAAGGGGGGGGGCGGTGTGGCGAAATACATTGACGCCAGCCGTCTTCAAAATGTTATATAGTCGCATTATTCAAATCGCGATAGCAAATGTGCGGTTCGCGCAATTTCCGGCACTGTGCTCCAGGGAGGCTTTTCGTCGATGCTTACATCACCCCGTGCCCGTTTATGCATGATGATTGGCGCTGCTGTCCTCGCGCTTGCTGGCTGTGACCGCGATCCGGCGCCCGCCGCGCCTGAAGCGCCGGCTGAGCCTGCTGCTGAGGATACACAGGTCGCTGACAAGGCGGTTCCGGATGTGCCGGACGTCCCGGCTGACGCTCATGACGATGCTTCCGGTGGGGGCGAGGCGCATGTTCATGGTGTCGGCGAGTTCGCCGTAGCGGTGGACGGCAACCAGTTGACGGTAACGCTTGATGCCCCGCTGGCCAATTTCGGCCTTGGCGAAGGCGATGCGGATGCCATGGATGTCAGCACGGATATCAGTGACGGACTGGTGAGCTTCGCAGGTAATGCGGATTGCCGGCCGGGTGACAGGCATGTCACCACGCGAACTGTGGGAGACCATAGCAGTCTGACACTGGAGCTTGGATTTACATGCGCCGACGTTTCAAAGCTGGAAGGCGTGCGGCTGAATGCCTTCACCACTTTCCCGCATTTCGAGACGGTTGATGCGGTATTCATCGGACCCGATGCGCAGGTGGCCGATATGCTGACACCGGGCAATCCCGAACTGTCCACGCGATAGACTGAACGGTTGAATGACTGATCCGGCCATCCAGATCGAAGGGCTTCGCTTTGCCTGGAAAGGCGGCGACATGGTACTTGATGTCCCGTCATTCTCACTCGCGCGGGGCGAGCGCCTGTTCCTGCGCGGTGCCTCCGGTTCCGGCAAGTCCACCCTGCTGGGGGTGATTGCCGGTGTGCTAGAGGCCGATGCAGGCCGCGTCAGCGTACTGGGCGAGGACCTGTCGGCCCTGTCCGGTGCGGCGCGCGACCGGATGCGGGCCGATCATCTCGGCGTGATCTTCCAGATGTTCAACCTGGTGCCTTACCTGTCGGTCATCGGTAATGTGACGCTGCCCTTGAAATTCTCGGCCCGGCGCCGGCAGGCTGTGGCGGGCGCGCCCGAGGATGAGGCGCGGCGCCTGCTGGGCCGCCTCGGGCTGACCGATGCGCGCTTGCTGGAGCGGCGAGTGTCTGACCTGTCTGTCGGCCAGCAACAGCGTGTTGCTGCCGCACGCGCCGTGATTGGCGGGCCGGAGATTGTCATCGCGGACGAGCCGACATCGGCCCTCGATTTCGACGCGCGCGACCGGTTCATCACGCTCCTCTCCGAAGAGACGGCCCGGAGCGGAGCGGCGCTTCTCTTTGTCAGCCATGATGCGTCGCTGGCGAGCCTGTTTGATCGCGCCGTGGATATGACTGATATCAACCGGCAGGAGGCGAGCACATGACGGCGATCCTGTCCCTTGCGTGGAAAAGCCTGATGAACCGGAAGGGATCGGTGATCCTGACGCTGGTAGCCGTGGCGCTGTCAGTGGGGCTGTTCCTGGGTGTGGAAAAGGCGCGGACAGGCGCGCGCGAAGGCTTCGGCAGCACGATCTCGGGCACGGACCTGATTGTTGGCGCGCCGACGGGCAGCGTAAACCTGCTGCTCTATTCGGTATTCCGGATGGGGAATGCGACGGCGGAAATATCATGGCCGACCTATCAGCAGATTGCCGCGCGCCCGGATGTCGACTGGGCTGTTCCGATTTCTCTGGGCGACAGTCATCGCGGGTTCCGGGTGATGGGCACGCAGGCAGCCTATTTTGATCACTACAAGCATGGACGCGGGCAGGCGCTGGAACTGGCGAAAGGCGAACGCTTCAACGATTTGTTCGATGCGGTCATCGGCGCCGATGTCGCGCGCGAGCTTGACTATGATATCGGCACCCCGCTTGTCCTGAGCCACGGTCTGGGCGCGGCAAACCTTGATGGCGGGCATGGCAACCGGCCGTTCCGGGTCACCGGCATTCTGGCGCCGACAGGAACTCCGGTCGACCGGACGGTGCATGTTTCGCTGGAGGCCATCACGGCGATCCATGTCGGCTGGGAAACCGGAGCGAAGAATCCGCTGGCCGATACGATTGACGAAAAGATGATCCGCAGTTTCGACCTGACGCCGAAAAGTGTCACGGCGATTTTCCTGGGGCTGGAGCGCAAGGGAACGATCCTGACGACGCGCCGGGCGATCAATACCAATAAGGGCGAACCGCTGATGGCGATCATTCCCGGCGAGGCGCTGGCAGAATTGTGGACCGTGACGGCCCTGGCCGAACGCGCGCTGATGGCGGTTTCCGTGTTCGTTATTGCCGTGGGCCTGGTGTCGATCCTGACATCCATCCTGACAAGCCTGAACGAGCGGAGGCGCGAAATGTCGATCCTGCGCGCAGTGGGCGCGCGCCCCGGGCACATCTTCAGCCTCCTGGTGCTTGAGGCCGGTCTTGTCGGCTTTCTCGGCGCTGTTGCGGGGATTGCGCTCATCCATGTCATCCTGCTGTTTGCGGGCCCGGTCGTGGCGGCGCGATATGGCGTGTCGCTGGCCGGGACGGGGCCGGGACTGACGGATTTCTATACGCTGCTGGCGGTGACAGCGGCAGCATTGCTGATAGGCATGGTACCGGCCTGGGCCGCCTTCCGGCGGTCGCTGGCCGACGGGCTGTCAGTGAAAGTGTAACTGTTGCAACCGATGAAACCGACTGGTGTGACCAGCAAGCGGAGCCTATGTAGATGCGCATGAGATCAATCCTTTTCCCGCCCTTCGCCGCGCTGATCGCGCTTGTTGTTGCCTGTGGCCAGCCCGCAGAGCCGGAAACGCCTGCCGCACCTGTGGCGGCAGCCGAGACAGGACCGAAGGTTGGCGACAAGATTGGCGAAAGCGACGCCGAAAAGGCCGCCCGCAAAGCAGAGAAGGACGCTGCTGCACTGGCCAAGGCAGCCGAAGCCGCCCGGATCAAGGCCGATCTGGAAGCGCGCGGCGTGCGAGACGTCGCATGGGAGGACCTGATGCCGGAAGGCGAGGAAGAGCGCCTCGCCCAGATGTACCAGGCGCAAATGTCAATGTTGTATGGCGGCGCGGGGATTGCTGAAGGTTCGGCCGCGGACACATCGGTGCAGATCGGCACGTTCAACACGGTTTCGGAGCTGAATGGCGTGAGCGTGCGTATTCCAGGTTATACGGTGCCGTTCGAATACGGCTCCAAGGCGGAGATTACCGAGTTCCTGCTGGTGCCGTATTTCGGCGCCTGCATCCACTCGCCGCCGCCGCCGCCCAACCAGACCATTTTCGTGAAGGCAGACACGCCGATCAAACTGAAGGACCTGGCGCAGGCCGTCTGGATCGAAGGCACGATGCTGACCAGTACGCAGAGATCCGATTTGGCCGATGCGGCCTATACAATCGAGATGACCAGCATCGCGAAATACGAGTACTGACCGGATGATCCGGCCCGAGGCCATCAAAGTTGTCGCCTGGGATTTTGATGGCGTGCTCAACCGGAATATCGAAGACGGTGTCTTTGCGTGGTCGCGCAATTTCGAGACGGACCTTGGCCTCTCCCTGGAGTCGTTCAGCGGTTTCCTGTTTCAGGGGCGATTCCAGAAGGCCATGGTTGGCGAAGCCTGCCTTGTTGAACTGGTCGGGGAATGGGCCGGGTCGAATGGCGCAGCGGGCCGCGAAAGCGAAATTCTCGACTATTGGTTCACGCGCGACGCCATGCATGATCCGGACGTGTTGCTGATGGTGGAGACGTTGCGCCAGCGCGGTGTGTCCAATGTCATGGCGACGAATAACGAGATCCACCGCACCGCCTTTATTGAGTCGACTATGGGCTTTGCCGATCACATGGACCGGATATTCGCCGCAGGGCGAATGAGGGTGGCAAAGCCCGATCCGGATTATTTCCGCCATATCGAGCAGGCACTGGGAGTCGCAGGAGAAGAAGTCCTGCTCGTCGATGACATGGAAGAGAATGTGAAGTCGGCGCGCCAGCTTGGCTGGCAAGCCTTCCACTTCACCGAAGGCGCACACAAGGCGCTGACGGCCGCATTGAACCTGTAAAAAGAAGGGCAGCCAATTGGCTGCCCCTCTCATACTCTACCTGGTACTCTACTGATCGAAAGCTTAAGGAAAAAGTCCTAACGCTTTACGAACTCGGTGGTCGGGGACTATTTCGCCCCTTTTGCCAGAAGATTACGGATTTCCTCAAGGAGGACTTCCTGGCGGGGCGGCAGGGATGGTGCGGCCTCTTCCTTTTTCTTCATCGCATTCATGCCCTTGATGATGAGGAACATCACGAAGGCGACGATGGTGAACGAGATCAGCGCGCTGAGGAATGTGCCGATATCGACGATCGCGGCAGGCTGGACAACTTCGCCGGCCGCATCGAGGACTTCAGGCGAAATCGTGTAGGTCATTTCCGACAGATCGAGACCGCCCATGAGCGGAGCCAGAAGCGGCAGGAAAACGCCCTGGATGAAGGCCGTGACAACGGTTGCGAATGCGCTGCCCATGACAAAGCCGACGGCCATGTCGATGAGGTTGCCCTTCATCGCAAATTCCTTGAACTCCTTGAACATGATCTGCCCCTCCCAGGATTTGATGTCTGATGTGCCAGTCGAAATGATTCAGTCCGTTCGAACGCAGGGTCAAGCCTGTTCGGCAGCGGGCGGCTAGCGTGCTTCCGGATCCTCGCCACCATTGACGCGGGCGCGCAATTCCTTGCCGGCCTTGAAGAAGGGGACCGCCTTTGCGGGAACCCTGACGGGTTCGCCCGTGCGCGGATTGCGACCCTTGCGGGCATCGCGCCTGCGCACAGAGAAGGCGCCAAATCCCCGCAGCTCGACCCGGTCACCCCGGGCAAGCGCTTCGCCGATCTCGTCCAGAATCACATTCACGACGCGCTCCAGGTCTTCCTGGCGCAGGTGACTATATTCGGACGCGAGTTTCGCAATGAGTTCAGACTTGAGCATGTTGTTGTTATTAAACGCATTTGCGGCGGGAGCCTAGGCCCCCGCCGCAAACATTTCATCGAATTTAGGAAGCGGTTTCCCGCCCCTGGCTGCCTCAGCCCATGAAGCCTTCGGCCTGGCCCTTCCAGTCGTCGCGTTCCATGCGGCCCTGGAAGCTGAGCTCTTCCTCGAGCTCGGCAATCTGGGCGTCATCGAGTGCAGCAATCTGCCAGAAGTGGAAAATGCCCGCTTCATGAAGCTTTTTCTCGAACGCCGGACCGACGCCCTTGATCTGCTTCAGGTCGTCGGCATCACCCTGCGGGCCTTCGAGACGGCCGCGCGCGTCAAGCGACGAAGCGTCACCTGCCTGGATGCCATCGGACGAGGCTGGTGTGGCTTCGACTTTTTCGGATGTCGCCTTGGCAGGCTTGCCAACCGAAGAGGAGGCAAGGGCTGCACCGAGGATGTCACCCAGCGAGGCGCCGGCATCTGCCGAACCGTACTGTGCCACGGCATCTGCTTCTTCTGCGATCTCGAGGGCCTTGATCGACAGCGAAACACGGCGCGAGCCGCGATCCACGGTAAGGACCTTGGCGTCGACCTTGTCGCCGACAGCGAAACGCTCAGGACGCTGGTCTGCACGGTCGCGGCTGAGATCGGAGCGGCGGATGAAGGATTTCATTGCCGGTGAGCCGAACTCGACTTCGATGCCGCCCGAGGTGATCTCGGTGACGGTGCAGGTGACGATGGCGCCGCGCTTGATGCCCGAGCCGCCGTCTGCAGGCGCTTCGATCGGGTCGCCGCTAAGCTGCTTGATGCCAAGCGAGATACGCTCTTTCTCGATGTCGACATCGAGAACGCGCGCCTTGACCATGTCGCCCTTGTTGAAGCCTTCAATGGCCTGCTCGCCGGATTTGTCCCAGGCGATGTCATTGATGTGTACCATGCCGTCGAGATCGGGGCCGAGGCCGACGAACAGGCCGAACTCGGTGATGCCGCGGACTTCGCCTTCGATTTCGGTGCCGACCGGGTGTTCAGCCACGAATGCGGTCCATGGATTGTCCATGGTCTGCTTGAGGCCGAGCGAGATGCGGCGCTTGTCGCTGTCGACGTCCAGCACTTCCACGTCAACTTCCTGTGTCGTGGAAAGGATCTTGCCGGGATGCACGTTCTTCTTGGTCCAGCTCATTTCGGAGACGTGGATCAGGCCTTCGACGCCATCTTCCAGTTCCACAAACGCGCCGTAATCGGTGATGTTCGTGACCTGGCCCTTGAGCCGTGCGCCGACCGGGTAACGCGAATCGATGCCGTCCCACGGGTCGGAACCGAGTTGCTTCATGCCGAGCGAGATACGCTGGGTGTCCGGGTTGATCTTGACGATCTGCACTTCGACTTCCTGGCCGACTTCAACAACCTGCGAAGGATGGTTGATGCGCTTCCAGCTCATGTCGGTGACATGCAGAAGGCCGTCAATGCCGCCGAGGTCCACGAACGCACCGTAATCGGTGATGTTCTTGACGATACCTTTGCGGACATCGCCTTCTTTCATGTCGGACACGATTTCGGCACGCTGTTCGGCACGGCTCTCTTCAAGGATGGCGCGGCGCGAGACAACGATGTTGCCGCGTGTGCGGTCAAGTTTGAGGATGGCGAACGGCTGGATCTCACCCATCAGCGGGCCAACGTCGCGCACCGGACGGATATCCACCTGGCTGCCGGGAAGGAAGGCGTTGACGCCGCCGAGGTCGACGGTGAAGCCGCCCTTGACGCGTCCGGAAATGGCGCCCTTGACGGGCTCTTCCTTGGCGAAGCTGCGCTCGAGCTTGATCCAGCGCTCTTCGCGGCGGGCCTTGTCGCGCGAGAGGACGGCGTCGCCGAGGGCGTTCTCGATCCGGTCGAGATACACGTCGATGATGTCGCCGGGCTTGGGCTGGTCATCTTCGAGTGCGAATTCCTTGGTCGGGATACGGCCTTCTGTCTTGAGGCCGATATCGACGAGAACGTTTTCGTTCTCGATGCGAATGACGGTAGCCGGAATAACCTGGCCTTCCTGCATCGCGCCCGCGGCAGCGGACGATTCGAACATTGCCGCGAAATCGTCGGTTGATGGGTTCATCTTGTCAGTCATTGTGTCTCCGGGGTACGGGGCGAACGGTTCAAGGCGGGCCTGCACCATTGCAGCCCGCGTCGGAACGACCCGTTAGAGTGGTCTGTCATCTTCAGAGCGGTACCGCCTGTTTGGATTTGAGCCCTTTTGAGGCCCTTCAAACGGTCTTTCCACGAGCAAGAACGGCCTCAACGGCCGCAATCGCCTTCTCCACTGCCGCGTCTATAGTCAGATCAGTCGTATCTATCAAGATGGCATCTGTTGCGATCGTCGCAGGGGCATCCTTGCGAGACTGGTCGCGTTCATCGCGAATCCGCATCTGCCGAATGACTTCCTCGAGACTGATGACTTGCCCATAGCCGAGATATTCGCGCCAGCGCCGGTAGCCGCGCTGCTCGACATTGGCATCGACCCAGAGTTTCACGTCGGCGTCCGGCGCGATCACGGTGCCGATATCCCGCCCGTCCAGGAGGGCGCCGCCGGGCTGGGTCGCAAAGGCGCGCTGCAGGCCGAACAGGGCGCGGCGGACTTCCGGCACGACGGCGACCTGGCTGGCGGCCTTGCCGGCTTCGCCAGTGCGCAGTTCAGCATCCGAAAAGGCGGCCGGATCCAGCGTGGCGGCGATGCGCTCAAGGCCTTCGGCATCGTCGAGGGCGACGCCCTGCCTGATCGCGGCAATACCCGTCGCCCGGTAGAGGCAGCCGGTGTCCATGTGGGGCAGGCCATACTTCGCCGCGAGGCGCTTGGCGATGGTGCCCTTTCCCGAGGCGGTCGTTCCGTCAATGGCGATGATCATGATCGCGGGGATTGGGGGAGCGCAGGCGCCAAGTCAAGCATATGCGTTCAGGTCGTTTGCGCCGGCTCCGCGACGAAGCCTTTCCAGGTCTTCATGTAGGTAAGGAATGCGGTCCCGAGTCCTTCGGCCTTGAGGTGGTCTTCCGGCACGGGCAGGGCGATGGGCACGAACGCCGGGTCGGCCTCCACCTTCTTCGGGAGATCATGGTGCAGGATCGCTGCCCGGCCGATCACCACGAAGTCGAGGCCCTCGTCCATCGCGCGCTGGCAGTGCGCCCCGGTCGTGATCTTGCCCGCCGCGCCGAGGCGGCAGGTGCCGCGTGGCAGTGCGCTGAACCATTGCAGCAGCGACTTGCCCTTGAACGCAGTGTCTTCCGGCTCCTTGAAAACATCCCAGAGAGACATGTCGAGATAGTCGACCTTGCCGCCCTGCATCAGGTCGCCCGCAAGGCGCAGGATCTCGCCTATGTCCATGCCGAACCGCTCCGGTGACAGGCGCACGCCTACGGAAAAGTCCTTCCCGCAGGCCGCGCGGACCCCGTTGAGTATCTCGTCGAGAAAGCGTCGGCGGTTCTCGAAACTGCCACCATATTCATCTGTCCGCAAATTCACCTCGGCCGAGAGAAACTGGCAGATCAGGTAACCATGCGCACCGTGCAGTTCCACGCCGTGGAAGCCCGCTGCCTCCGCCCGCTGCGCCGCAGCGATGAAGGCGTCGCGGGAGTCTTTGACTTCATCGAGGCTCAGGGCCCGGGCGCTGAATTCGTCGTTGATCGACGGGCAGTGCGGTGCCTCTCCGATCAGCTCCCTGGGCGAGCGCATCCCGGCATGGTGCAGCTGCACAACCGAATGGGTACCTTCCGCGTTCAGGGCTGCCGCCAGCCGCGAGAGGCCGGGCAGGTGCTTGTCATCAAAAATGCCGAGCTGGCCGGGAAAGCCCTGTCCCTTCGCCTGCACATGTGCCGCGCAGGTCATGGTCAGGCCAAAGCCACCCTTGGCCCGCAGGGTCAGCCAGCGGAACTCGTCATCGCTGAGCACGCCGTCAGCATGGCTCTGGAGGTTGGTGAGGGGCGCCAGCATGAAGCGATTCTTCAGGGCCGGCCCGCGGGGAAGGGTCAGGGGGGAGTGAAGGGAGGTCATCTGTCCATGAAGCCTCCCAGGTCCCGCGCGTCAATTTCTTCCGCTGGGGCAGGGCGCCGCGCGGGTGTCAGGTCACTTACCCCTCTGAAATATCGGCGCCCAGCGTGGCCATGTGGGCGAGGAAGTCCGGATAGCTGGTGGCGATCATGGCAATGTCATCGACGCTGACGGGGGTCTGTGCGGCGGTGCCCATGACGAGGGCGCTCATGGCGATGCGGTGGTCGTGGCGGGTTTCGACCAGGCCGCCGCCGGGGGGCGGGCCGCCGCAGCCCTGAACCACGAAGCCATCCTCGCGCTCTTCGGCCTCGACGCCATTGGCGCGCAGCATGTCGACAACGGCTTTCACCCGGTCGGTTTCCTTGACGCGGAGCTCTTCTGCGCCGGTGACTACGGTCTCGCCAGTGGCGAAGGCGGCGAGCACGCCGAGGATCGGGAATTCGTCAATCATCGCGGGCACGAGGCGTTCGGGAACAGCGCGGCCGATCAGCGCTACGGTGCCGGACTGAATGTCGATCAGGCGTTCGCCCGCTGCATCGCCTGTATCCTCGGCGCCGAGACGCGCGCCCATGATCGCGGCGAGATCAAAGAAGCCGGAGCGGGTCGGGTTGGACATGACGCCTTCGACCATGACATCCCCGTCAGGCGAGATCAGGCCTGCGGCGATCAGGAAAGCCGCCGAGGACGGGTCACCGGGGATGGCCGCCTCGATGGCCGAGAGTTTCTGGCCGCCGACAAGCGAGATCGTGCGGGCCTGGCCGTCGCCGCGTGTGACGCCGATATCGACGCCGAAGCCACGAAGCATGCGCTCGGTATGGTCGCGGGTGGGCCTGGCCTCTTCGACGCGGGTCGTGCCCTGGGCATTGAGGCCCGCGAGCAGGACGGCGGACTTGACCTGGGCGGAGGCCTGGGGCGGGGCATAGGTGATGGCCTTGAGAGCGGCCGAGCCAGTGAGGCGGAAGGGCAGGCGGCCATGGGGCTCGGCCGTATCGGTGAGGCCCATGCTGCGCAGGGGGTTGAGGATGCGGTTCATCGGGCGGGCGCTGAGGCTGGCATCGCCGCAAAGCTCTGCGGTCAGGTCATAGCCCGCCATCAGGCCCATCATCAGGCGCGAGCCAGTGCCGGAATTGCCGAAATCGAGCGGGGCGGCGGGTGATAAGAGGCCGCGCCCGCCTGTGCCGGCCACCGTCCACTCGCCCGGGCCAGTGCGCTTGACGACTGCGCCGAGAGCAGCCATCGCCGCGCCGGTGCGCAGGACGTCATCGCCTTCCAGCAGGCCAGTGAATTGGCTGGTACCGTCAGCGATGCCGCCCATGATAAGGGCGCGGTGACTGCACGATTTGTCTCCCGGCGCGCGGATTATGCCTTTCAGGCGGCTGACAGGGCGGCTGGTCCAGACCATGGGGATATTCCGTTTGCGCAGTTCTCAGGAGATTCGGGCTTTGACAGCGCGCAGCGTTCATGGCAAGCGCCCGCCAGACCAAAATCATTGAAACACCGGAGGGAGCCGCCCCGTGTCGAAAGACAAACTCGGAACCAAGCAAGTCTGCCCTGACTGCGAAGCCCGCTTTTACGACCTCCACAAACGCCCCGCTGTTTGCCCCAAATGCGGAAACGAATTCGACCCCGAGGACGAGGTCATCAAGACCACGATCACCAAGGTGAAGGCAAAGGCCGCGCGCGCCGCCGTCAAGTCTGACGATGACGACGAGGATGATGACGAGGATGAAGATCACGTCGTCGCCAAGGGCAAGGGTGATGATGACGAGACTGATGACGAGGAAGACGATATCGAGGACGAGGACGATGCCAAGGAACTCGGCGGCGAAGAAGCTGAAGTGATCCTTGAAGGCGCCTCGGAAGATGACGAGGAAGAGGCAACCGGCGCCAAGGTGCCGGCTGGCTTCTCCGAAGAAGGCGTTGATGACGATGATGATGACGATGTCATCCTCGATGATGATGACGATGACACGTTCGACATCGACGCGGATGATGATGACGATGATGATGATCCGCTCGTGCTTGACGATGAGGATGAAGATTAGGGCTTGAAAGGCGCGCCCGGCGCGTCTACTTCTCGCCCTTCCCAGAATGGGGCCATAGCTCAGTTGGGAGAGCGCTTGCATGGCATGCAAGAGGTCGTCGGTTCGATTCCGTCTGGCTCCACCATTCTTCAGATTTAGCGGATTCCGTTTCGGCGCACTGCGCCTTGCCTGAACCAGTTCAGGGTTGTCATTACACCGCGAAAGACCGCTGCGTTTACCGCCGAAGCGGCTGGTTTGGCTTCACTATACTGTGAACATTGTCTCACATATGCCACATCCAGGCGCTTGAAGCGGCCACATTGATCCCCCACCTTCATAGGGAACGAAGGGTCTGCCCCCGAGGCACAGCCACCGGCTCTGGCGTTCGGTATCTGTCTCGTGACGGAAAGGATTGGAACGATGACGACTGAACTGAAAACGAACCCGTTTGAAAGCGATGCCTTTGTCTACATCCGCCACCTGGATGAAGACGAATTGCAGACGCTGATGCCCGCCAATGCAATCAGCCAGATCAAGGATCCGGACGAATTGTTTGTCGTCCTGTCAGCAGACGGCGTACGCCTCGCTGTTGTCGAAGGGCGCGATGCGGCCATTGCGGCTGCGCTTGCAAACGACCTGAAGCCGCTCAGCGTCCACTGATACGGCCTTAACCACCCCTTGCTTTTCCCCGGTTTGAAGATGACACTCGTGTCACAATAAACCGGGGAGGACACGGGATGACTTATACGAAATGGACCGTCGCGGCGGCGGCACTGGTGCTGACGGCCTGTGGCCCGAAGCCCGCCGATACGCCCGCAGCTGATGTGGACGCATTGCCAGCCGTGGTTTCCACTGAAGGCGACTTCGCGACCAATCTCCAGACAGCCCTGATCGAGGCCCGGCCCGGCGATACCGTGCGCCTGCCCGAAGGCACGTTCAAACTGGCGACCGGCCTGTCACTGGATGTCGACGGGGTGACCGTTCTGGGCGCCGGGCAGGAGAAGACCATACTCGACTTTTCAGACCAGACCGGCGCGGGCGAAGGCCTGCTGGTGACGTCCGATGATGTCACGCTGACAGGTTTCGGCATACGCGACACCAAGGGTGACGGGATCAAGTCCAAGGGCGCTGACCGCATCGTCTATCGCGACTTGACGGTCGACTGGTCGGGCGAGCCGGATGAGGACAATGGCGCCTATGGCGTCTATCCGGTGGAATCACGCGACGTGCTGGTCGAGAATGTGACCGTGCGGGGCGCGTCCGATGCCGGGATCTATGTCGGCCAGTCGCACAATATCATCGTGCGCAACTCGCTGGCCGAATTCAACGTGGCGGGAATCGAGATCGAGAATTCCAGCAATGCGGATGTCTATGGCAATGTCACCCGTGACAATACCGGCGGCATCCTGGTGTTCGACCTGCCTGACCTGCCGGTGATTGGCGGGCATTCGACGCGTATTTTCAACAATCAGATCGTGCACAACAATACGCGCAATTTTGCGCCGCCCGGAAATATCGTGGCGGGCGTGCCGTCCGGTACGGGTGTCATCATTCTGGCCAATCGCAATGTGCATGTGTTCGACAATGACTTTGCCGACAACCGTTCTGCGCATGTCCTGCTGACAGCCTATACCGAACCGTTCACCGATGAGCGCTACAATCCGCTGCCGCGCGACGTGGTGGTGCGCAATAATCGCTGGTCGGGCGGCGGCGCTGATCCGCAGGGCATGCTTGCGCCGCTTGCCGAGGCGCTTGGCGGCGCCCTGCCTGCGATCGTGTCTGATGGTGTCACGCGGTGGCCCGGCGCCGAAGCGCAGGCGGCCAACCTGGTCATCGACGAGGCACCGGAGATCGGTTTCGTGAATCTGGGGATTGGCGCCTATCCGATTGATCCGGCGGCCATGTCGCCCAGTATGGAGCGGCCACAGGGAACACCTGTGCCGGAACCGGCGGCTGTGACGCTGCCGCAGGATGCCGAATAGGGCCCTGCGCGATGAAGCAACTGGTCTGCCTTGTCCCCGCACTGGTCCTGCTGGCTGCGTGCAGCGCGCAGGGCAGCGTGTCCGGCGGTCCGGACACGGACGTGCTAATGGCCGACACGCCCGCGCCGAAACTGGCCGATTATGGCTTTTTCGAAGATGCGGGGGCGGACAGGCCGGTTGACGGTGTCGTGCCCTATGACCTGATCAATCCGCTTTTCTCCGACCATGCCATCAAGCACAGGTTTGCCTATGTGCCGAAAGGCAGGGCGGCGGCCTATTCGGCCGATGATGTGTTCGACTTTCCCATCGGCAGCGCGCTGATCAAGACGTTTGCCTTTGTACCGGACATGCGGGCGCCGGGGGTGCGCGAGTACAAGGTCGAGACCCGCTTGCTGGTCCGCAAGGCCGATGGCTGGGAGGCGTTTCCCTATGTCTGGAATGCGGAGGGGACAGAGGCGACTTATGCGCCTGCAGGCGGGCGGCAGGCCATATCGGTCGTGGACGCATCCGGCGATGCGCTGTTGATTGATTATGCCATTCCCAACAAGAACCAGTGCAAGACCTGCCATCAGGATGGCGACGACGTGCTGCCCATCGGGCCGAAGGCCCGCAACCTGAACCATGACGGTCCGGCGGGCGTGAACCAGATAGCTGACTGGCGGGCGCGTGGCATGCTGGCGGGGGTGACCGGCCACGTGCCGGCCGCGCCTTCGGTGCTTGATGCCAGCCTGCCGGTGGCTGGCCGGGCGCGTGCTTATCTCGATATCAACTGTGCCCATTGCCACAAGGCCAGCGGCTCGGCGTCAAATTCCGGCCTGTGGCTCGAGGCTGGGGAGATGTCCGATGTCAAGCTCGGCATCGGCAAGCACCCGACGGCAGCGGGGCGGGGATCTGGTGGCATTACGTTCGTCATAGCACCGGGCGATCCTGACCAGTCGATCCTGACCTACCGGATGGAATCGTCCGAGGCGGGCGTGGCCATGCCGGAACTGGGGCGCAGCGTGATCGACGCCGAGGGCGCCGCGCTGGTGCGCGCGTGGATTGCCAGCATGGAAACAGAGGCAGGCTCTGATAAAGGGGCGCCATGACGGACACTATGCAGATATGGGTCGATGGCGATGCCTGCCCGGTGAAGGACGAGGTCTATCGCGTGGCGGTGCGCCATGACGTGCCCGTTATCGTCGTCGCCAATACCTATCTGCGTATTCCGGAGCACAGACTGATCTCGCGCCAGATTGTCAGTCATGGCTTTGATGCGGCCGATGACTGGATTGCCGAACGAGCGAACGCTCGGAGCGTTGTCGTGACCGCCGACATCTTGCTGGCCGACAGGTGCCTCAAGGCGGGTGCGCGCGTGATCGGACCGACGGGAAAGCCGTTTACGGATGATTCAATCGGGGCGGCTGTTGCGACGCGCGCCATTCTTGCCGATTTGCGGGTTGGCATCAGCGAAGCGGGTGCGCCGCGGGCTGGCGGGCCCGCGCCATTCACTAAAGCCGACCGGTCGCGATTCCTGTCGGCGCTGGACGAGGCGCTGGTCGCGCTGAAAAAGGGCGGTTAAGCGCCATCCCTTGCGCGCCTCCTGTGTTCTTGCCATGACAGGACCAGTCCGCGCCGCCTTGGCGCCCATGCCGGGGATGCCGTTTGAGCCAGTCTTCCATACGCCTCGAGATCAACGCGCCGTTTGGCGAGATCATTCTCAACAAGCCGGAAAAGCGCAACGCCTTGTCGGTCGACATGTGGGCGGCGATTCCTGAGCTGATGGCCCGTGTTACAGCGGCGGAAGCCGTCAAGGTTATTATCCTGCATGGCGGAGAGGCAGGCGCGTTTGCTGCAGGCGCCGACATTTCCGAATTTGCGACGATCTATTCCACCCCGGAGGCGGCTGCGCAGTCCGGCGATACGATTGCTGCGGCGCTGAACGCAGTAGAGCATTCTCCGAAACCTGTTATCGCCGCAATTGATGGGGCCTGCGTCGGCGGCGGCATGAGCCTCGCCATGGCTGCCGACCTGCGCGTGGCAGCCGAAGGGGCGCGGTTCGGCATCACGCCCGCCAAGCTCGGGATCGTCTACCCTGCGGGCGATACGCGCCGTCTGGTGACCGCCATCGGCGCCGCGCGGGCCAAGGATATCCTGTTCACGGCGCGCATCTTTGATGTCACCGAGGCAGAGGCGCTCGGCCTGCTCAATCGCGTGGTGGCAAAGGGCCAGGCGCTGGCAGGCGCCCGCGCGCTGGCGGAGGCTGTCGCGGCGAACTCGCAATGGTCGGTGCGGGCGATCAAGCACATGGTGGCCGGTGTGGAGGCCGGATGGGCCGATAATGGGCCCGAGGCGTCTGCGCTGTTCATTGACGGCTTTTCCAGCGAGGATTTCGTTGAAGGCTATTCCTCTTTCCTGGAAAAGCGTCCACCCCGGTTCACGTTCAAATGATCGCTGATGCCTTTGCCCGGCTGCGCGCTGTCAGGCCCGGCCCGGCCCGGATCTATATTGCCGGGTGCAGCGGCGAGCCTGTTGCGCTGGCAGCTGCTCTGAGGGGCGCGCCCGAACTGGCGCGGGACCTGACATTCATTGGCGTGCCTGTGCCAGGGCTGAACCGGACGGACTGGACCGCGCTGCATGCGACGGCGCGTGCGCAGATGCCCTTCATGTATGGCGACATGCGCGCCGGGTTTGACGCGGGCCGGATCAGGCTGCTGCCGATGCATTATAGCGACAGCTATCGTGACATGGTCAGCGGTCCGATTGATCTCGGTGTGGTGATGGTGTCGCCGCCGGAAGCCGATGGAAGGGTGAGCCTTGGCGTGTCGGCGGATTTTTCGGGGGCCATTCTGGCGCGGACGGATATTCCCGTCATGGCCATTGTGAACCGGAACATGCCGGCGCCGGCCGATACGATGCGCGTTCCGCTGAGCCGGTTTGCCGTTGTGGCGAGGGATGACACGCCGCTGGTTGAACTGACACAATCCACCTTGCCGCCGGTGTTTGCGGCAATCGGGGAGACGATTGCAGACCTTGTCGGCACGCAGCCGGCCTGCCTGCAATTCGGGATCGGGAATGTGCAGCAGGCGGTGCTGAAGGCGCTGTCGGATGCGGGCGGCCGGGCGAACCTGCGCATTCATTCCGGACTGGTGACGGATCCGGTTGTGGGCCTGATCGATGCGGGACGGGTCATGGATGTGCCCGGGGCGATCCTGACGGGGGTCGCGATGGGGACGGGCGGGCTGTATGAGCAGGCGGGCAGGGATCGGCGCTTCCGTTTCCGCGCAGTGGATGTGACCCATGGCATTGACGTTCTGGCGGCCATCGACCGTTTCGTGGCGATCAATTCCGTGCTGGAGGTGGACCTGTTCGGGCAGGCCAATGCGGAATTCATGAACGGGCGTCAGGTGTCCGGCATAGGTGGACTTGCCAATTTCCTGCGCGGGGCAGCCGCGTCGAATGGCGGGATGCCGATTGTTGCCCTGCCATCGACAGCCGCAAGGGGAACGGTCAGCCGCATTGTTGCGCGTCTCGGCCCGGAGGCCGTCAGCGTGCCGCGATCCGACATCGCCTGGGTTGTGACCGAGCATGGTGCGGTAAACCTGCGCGGCGCGGATATCGACACGCGGGCCGAACGCCTGATCTCGATTGCCGATCCGAGCCACCGCGATGACCTTGCGGCGGCTTGGTCAGAAATGCGCATGGCACTCTAGGGGCTCAGTCGCGGTAACGGCCGCGATACGCTTGATCGTCATAGTCATCGTAGTGGTCGTGATAATCGCGCCGGGGCCCATCAAGCGATCGTTCGCGTTCCCAGCAGGCGCAGTCGCTTTTCCATGCATAGGCCTCTCCGCGTCCGTTAACGCGCAGGTGTGAGCTGGAATACGAGCCGTCATCCGTGTTGCCATACATATCGGCATAGCCGTCGCCATCACTGTCGCAGACATAGAACGTGCCGGTATTCGAACACCCCCGGGGACCAAGGTACTGTCCGTAGGAGTAGGCAGACGGCCAGCCGGAATAGGTGGAGAAGGCATGAGGCGCATAGGGTGAGTAGAGTGTGCCGGAAGGCGGGTAATACGCAGACTGGTAGGCGGATTGATAAGAGGCTTCGGCCATTCCCTCCGAGAAGGCGGCCAGGTCAGCCGAAGTGCAGCCGCTCATGGCTGCGGCCAGGGCGCAGGCACCTATCAGGTTCGTCTTCATGGTTTCCCCTCCTTTGAGGCCTCAGGCTATCTTCAGGTTCCGTGCGAGGTCAAACCGGATTTGCCAGGGTGAATCGCGCAGACACCGATCATTTGCCCTTAACGCCTGCCATGCTAAAGCGCTGTTCATGAACGCAATCACACTGCACAAGGGCGATCTGCCCAGGAATCTCGACTTCGGCCCGGTGGTTGCCATCGATACCGAAGCCATGGGCCTCAATCCGCTGCGCGATCACCTGACACTGGTGCAGCTGTCATCGGGCGACGGCACGGCGCATCTCGTGCAACTGGGGCGCGATTTCAACTGCCCGAACCTGAAGGCCCTGTTGAGCGACCCGAAAGTCATCAAGCTGTTCCACTTCGCCCGGTTCGACGTGGCCATGATCCGGCATTGGCTGGGTGTCGACTGCGCGCCGATCTGGTGCACGAAAATTGCCTCCAAACTGGCGCGCACCTATACCGACAGGCATGGCCTGAAGGATGTGGCGCGCGAAATTGCAGGCGTCGACCTGTCCAAGGCGCAGCAGAGTTCTGACTGGGGCGCGAAAGACCTGTCGGATGCGCAGTTGCAGTATGCTGCATCGGATGTGTTCCACCTCCACGTCATCAAGGAGGGGCTGGAAGCCATGCTGATCCGCGAGGGGCGGCTGGAACTGGCGCAGGCCTGCTTCAATTTCCTTCCGACGCGGGCCGCGCTCGACCTGGCAGGATGGGGTGAACAGGACATTTTCGCGCATTCGTGACGCAACCGTCATGTGCAGGGCGCTTTCGTTTCGCCCGCATCGACTGTAAACACGGCCGACAGGACTTTGTAACAGGCCGCAGGCGCATTCATGGACGCAGTCAAGCATCACGATCCGGCATCGCTTTGGGTGCCCCGCCGGCAGATGACGCTGGCCGAGGCGCGTAAGCGGTCCGATCTGGTGCGAGGCCTGCGCGTATTGTTCATGGCATGCGCAGCCGTCTCCATCGGCCTCTTCCTCGGATATATCATCAAGAGTGCGCTGACGCGGGATGCGGTTCCCGTGAGTATCTCGGGCGAGGAAGTCGTCACGATGCTGAATCCGCGGTTCACCGGGCGCGATTCGACCGGTCAGAGCTTCACAATCACGGCCGAGGCGGCGCGGCGCAAGGAATTGACGGCCAATGCCGTCAACCTTGTCGGTCCAATCCTGCGCGATGCGGCGGGCAGTGAAGTGCGCGCGCCCTCGGGCATGTATGACCGGGATGCCGGCATTCTGGAATTGTATGATGACGTCGTGATAACCGATGCGTCGGGCTATTCCTTCAAGACGGCGGCGGCCCGCGTCCATGTCGGGCAGGACTGGGTGGAAGGCCTTTCGCCGCTGGAGGGCAAGGGCCCGCTAGGTGATATTCGTTCGGATTCGTATGAAATTCTTGACGGTGGCAACCGGGTCGTCTTTCAGGGTAATGTAAAAACAGTGATTTATCCGGCGGAACCTGACACGCCGGTAGCCGACGAAGGTGGTGCAGATGGCAATCCATAAGTTTCTGGGCGCGGCCCTGGCTGTTTCGGCGCTTGCAGCGCCTGCCATGGCGCAGATCTCGTCCGAAGGCGGCCCGATCTATATCGATTCCGAGCGCACCGAGAGCCTCGAGCGCGAGCGCAAGGTGCTGTTGATCGGCAATGTTGACATCCAGCAGGGCACGGCCAGGCTTCGCGCTGATACGGTAACGATCATTTTCACCGGCAGGACTGGCGGCGAGACTGGCGGTGTCGGCTCCGGCTTCGGCCAGATCGAGACCATGGTTGCTGAAGGCAATGTGTTCTACGTGACACCGGAAATGAAGGCCAAGGGGGATCGCGGCGTGTATGATGCAGCGGTCGATACGATCACGATGACAGGCAATGTGGCCCTGATGCGCGAACGGGATGTGGCCGAGGGCCAGACCCTGAAACTGGAAGTCGGCAAGCGCCGCACGACGCTGGATGGCGGGACCGGGCGCACCCGAATGGTGATCGAATCCGATCAGGATACGGCAGGCAACTGAAAAATTCGAGCAATGGCGTGAAGCCGATCTTAAGTATGTCAGGCTATGCCATAACGGGGCGACGAGACTGCCCGTGAACAGGGACACATCACGAGATGACTGAAGCGGCCGAAGGCCTTGTCGTTAGGAATATTGCCAAATCCTTTGGCAAACGACAGGTGGTGCGCGACGTTTCTCTGTCCTTGCAACGCGGGGAAGTTGTCGGCCTGCTTGGACCCAACGGGGCCGGCAAGACGACCTGCTTTTACATGATCATGGGCCTGATCGGCGCAGATTCCGGATCGATTTCGATCGATGGGGAAGATGTGACGCGCCTGCCAATGTACCAGCGCGCACGCCTCGGTGTGGGCTACCTTCCTCAGGAAGCCTCCATTTTCCGGGGAATGTCAGTGGAAGAAAACGTCATGGCGGTGGCAGAACTGGTTGAAAAAGACCGGTCTGCCCGCATGGCACAGGTCGACAGCCTCCTGAGCGAGCTGCATGTGGAACATCTTCGCGGCCAGGCGGCCACATCCCTTTCGGGAGGTGAACGTCGCCGTGTCGAGATTGCACGTGCACTGGCATCGCGTCCGAGCTTCATGCTACTGGATGAACCGTTCACCGGCATCGACCCGCTCGCCATCTCCGACATTTCCGAACTTGTCCGCTACCTGAAGCAGCGTGGCCTGGGCGTCCTGATTACGGACCACCAGGTGCGCGAAACGCTGCAGATCGTGGACCGGGCCTATGTCATGTATGATGGTGACGTCCTGTTCAACGGCACGCCTGAAGACGTGCTGAAGAATGATGACGTTCGCAGGGTCTATCTGGGTGAACAGTTCGCCGCTTGATTCAAAGGGCGCGGGCTTAAGGAATGAAACAGTCACTCGACATGCGCCAGGGCCAGTCCCTGGTAATGACGCCGCAGCTCCAGCAGGCGATCAAGCTGTTGCAGCTTTCCAATCAGGAACTCGCCGAATTTGTCGAGGCCGAGATCGAGCGCAACCCGTTGCTCAACAAAGCAGACGATAATGCCGGCGAACCGGCCGAGCCGGGCGAAGCGCCAGCGCGCCGTGAACAGCTGTCCCTGGATGACAATTCCGGCATGGGCGCAGCCCGCGACCAGCTCGATGCACCGGGCGAAGATGTGTTTGAACCGGGCACGGGATCGGATGCTGCCCTGCCGGCGGAAGGCTCCGGCCCTTCGGCCCAGACCGACTGGTCGAGCGCCACATCGGGCGGCAGCTTCAATAGCGAGGAATATGATTTTGCTGCGAACCTGAGCTCTGACGCCACCTTGCAGGAGCACCTGCACAACCAGTTGAACATTGCCGGCCTGTCGGCGGCGGACCGCCTGATCGGCGCGCGCCTGATCGACGAGACGGACGAGGCCGGTTACCTGCGCGCGCCGCTGGAAGATGTCGCCAAGGCGCTGGGCGCGGACATTGCCAATGTTGCCGCCGTGCTGGAGGTTTGCCAGGGCTTCGAGCCGACCGGCGTGATGGCGCGCTCGATTCCCGAATGCCTGACGCTGCAGCTGAAGGAACGCGGCCGGTTTGATCCGGCAATGGAAATCATGCTCGACAATCTGGATATGGTGGCCAGGCATGACCTGAAGGCGCTGGCGGACAAATGCGGTGTGGACAAGGCCGACCTTGCAGACATGCTGACCGAGCTGCGCCAGCTGTCACCGAAACCGGGCAGCGGCTTTTCCAGCGATACGACGATTGCCGTGGCACCGGATGTTTTCGTGCGCGAGCTTCCCAATGGCACGTTTGCCGTTGAACTGAATTCCGAGACATTGCCGCGCGTGCTGATGGACAAGGCGTATTATGCCGAGGTCACGGCCCTGCCGATGCGCGACAAGGAAAAGGAATTCATCTCCGAGTGTGCATCAAGCGCGTCCTGGCTCATAAAATCGCTCGATCAGCGTGCCCGGACGATCCTGAAAGTCGCGAGCGAGATCGTGCGTCAGCAGGATGCCTTCTTCGCGCACGGCGTGGCGCACCTGCGGCCGCTGAACCTGAAACAGGTGGCTGATGTGATCGAGATGCACGAATCCACGGTCAGCCGGGTAACGTCAAACAAGTATATGGCAACGCCGCGCGGCCTGTTCGAGCTGAAATATTTCTTCTCCGCCTCGATCCCGGCCACTGGCGGCGGCGAGGCGCATTCTGCTGAAGCCGTGCGTCACCGGATCAAGGTGCTGATCGACGGCGAGACGGACGATGGCGTCCTGTCGGATGACCAGATCGTCGAAATCCTGACCGGCTACGGCATCGACATCGCCCGGCGCACCGTGGCCAAGTATCGCGAGAGCCTGAACATCCCGTCCAGCGTCCAGCGCCGCCGCATCAACCGCGCGAGCGCCTGAGGCCGGTTATTCGGTTACAGGTTCCGCCGTCTCAAACATTTCGTTGAGATAGGCGGCAAGGCGCACGCCGCCCATGGACAGGCGTTGGCGCAGGACGGGGCGGCTCCGGTAGACATAATCCCAGGACAGGATCTGCGTATCGGGATAGATCGTGTCGCGGATGGCGGCGCTTTCGTCGGCCCAGTCGGACGGGCCTGCCTTGGCCCAGTCGCCAAGCTGGTCCGGTGTTATCTTCTGGACGAGCCATTGCGTCCATTCGGTATAGGACAATTCCTCATGCTCGATCAGGCGTGCGTCCCAGACTTCATGCAGGTTGGTCATTTCCTCGAAGAAGGTGCAGGTGAAAAGATTGCCGCCGCGGTCGGTGCCATTGCCCGCATGCAATGGCTGGTGCAGGTCGCCGACGAGATGGACGATGAAACGCAGGGCAAGCTGGCGGTCTTCTGTCGAGGCATCCGGGTTGAGCGCGATGGTGCGGAATTTTGCGAGCGCGGTGATGGCATCGCCCTCCGGCGGGGCCGTGCCTTCGGCATAGGTCGTACCCTTGGGGACCGTCACATAATGATAGGGGTTTGCTTCCGACCGCCAGAAAGCGTCAGGGTTGGAGCGCATGAAATCAGGCCAGTCGGATGCTTCGGCAATGCCTTCCGGCCCCAGTATATCCTTCACGGCCGCGTCCGCAGTCTGGCTGAGATAGGTCTGCGCAACGGCGCCGACGACGCGGTGGCCGGTCTTGCCCCAGGCATGGGCGGGAAGAGCGGCGGCTAGGGTGAGCAGAAGGGGAAGCAGGAGGCGGGTCATGGGGGCGGTCTCCGGGTCTGGACGTGTGCCCGGACCTCAAGAGGATTTGTGGCGCTGGGTCAATGCCGCCTCGCGGGTATTATTGCCACGTTTGGCGCATGAGACGGTCAACTTCGGCACGCTGCGGCAGGCTCGGCTGGGCGCCTGGGCGGGTGCAGGCAAGTGCGCCGGCCGTCACCGCAAAGCGCAGGGCGTCGGGCTCCGGCATGGCTTCGATCAGGGCGACGGTCAGGGCGGCAGTGAATGTGTCACCTGCGCCGACCGTGTCGACAACCTGGACCTGCGGCGGGGCCTCACGGGCGATTTCCCTGCCGTCTCGGTAGAGCGCGGCGCCGTCGCCGCCGCGCGAGACGGCCACCAGTGCGCCATGCGCATGCAGCGCGTCCCCATAGAAGGCCGCTTCGGTTTCGTTGACGCAGAGCAGGCTGGCGCGGGCGAGGAGCGCGCCCGGCACGGCCATGGCGGGGGCAAGGTTCAGGCTGACAAAGCCGGTTGCCGCCTCGGAGGCTGCCAGCAATGTATCGGCGCTGATTTCCAGGACGCCCATCATGTGCGTGATTGCGTGTCCTGCAACGTCTGCCGGCCTGAGGGCCTTGTTGGCACCAGGGCAGACCACGATCAGGTTCTCGCCATCGGCCGCGACGGCGATCAGCGCAACACCGGTGGTTTCACCATTGATGTGCTGCACACCGGAAAGGTCAACGCCGCCGGCCTGCAGCAGCTTCAAAGCTTCCTCGGCCATCTCGTCTGCACCGACCGCGCCGATGAGGCGCACGTCTGCACCGAGCCGCCGCGCGGCCAGGGCCTGGTTGGCGCCCTTGCCGCCGGGGTGGCGTGCGAGGCGGGCATTTGTGACTGTTTCGCCGGGCCTGGGCAGGCTGGGACCGGTGGCGACGATGTCGAGATTGATGGAGCCGGTCACGGTGATCATGTGTTGCTTACCAGTCGTTCGATCAGGGCGAAGAATCCATCGGCATCAGCCACGGTCACCCATTCGTGCGGGCCGTCGTGAGACGGGGCGACGCGGGTTTGCCCGAAACGGTCTCCCGGTACGGTGTCGGCGGTGACGGTTGCCTGACGACTTCCGAACAGGTCAGGCGCCAGCAGCCAGGCGATGGTGGACGGGTCGTGCATGGGCGTCATGCGGCCTTCCTTCCAGCGCGCTTCCAGCACATTGGCCGCCTCCAGCAGCTGCACCATGATCGCGACGCGCGGCCCCGGCAATGTACGCAGGGCGGCGAGGCGCTCGGGCTCGGCGCGCACCTGGTGGGTGACATCGAGACTGAGCAATGTGGCCGGGATGGCGCTGTCGAGGACGATCGCGGCGGCGTGCGGGTCAGCAAAGATGTTGAACTCGGCGAACGGTGTGATGTTGCCCCCCTCGGTATCGGCACCGCCCATGATGACCAGCCGGTCAATGCCGCGTGCAATGTCCGGCGCCATGATGATGGCGGTCGCGATATTGGTCAGCGGACCGGTCACGACGATCGTGTATTCGCCAGGCTTTGCCGCGCGTAGCGTGTCGATCAGGTGCTGGACTGCATGGCCCGCCGCGAGCGGCACATCGGGTTCGAACGGGTCGAGGCCCGCAATCCCGCTATCGCCGTGAAAATGTTCTGCCGTGACAGGCTCGCGCAAGATCGGGCGGGGGCATCCGGCGAAAACCGGCAGGTCGGCCCGGTCCATGATCTGACACATCATGCGCGCATTCCGGCTGGTCAGGTTCAGCGGCACATTGCCGGCCACTGTCGTTATAGCGCGCACGTCCAATGCCGGGCTGGCCAGCGCCATCATCAGCATGACGGCGTCATCGACCCCCGGATCGCAGTCTATGATGATCGGACGTTGCACCATGCGTTCCTCGGCTTCCCTTTTCTCTGGCCTTGTGGGCCGGTTGGCGGGCATGCTAACCAACAGGCCCGTCCGGGCAAGCGAGATCAGGCGGTGAACTGTTTTCAACCCACGGAAAGCTTGGGATATTTTATGACAAATCTGTCTGAAACAGATGTTTCATCCCTGATTGCAGCCGCGCGCAAGGCGCGCCTGAATGCCCATGCGCCGTATTCGCGGTTCAAGGTCGGCGCTGCGGTGCTCGACGAACGCGGTGTGGTCTCGGTGGGCTGCAACATGGAGAATGCCGCTTACCCGCTTGGCACATGTGCGGAAGCCGTCGCCCTGGGCACGATGGTGGCGTCCGGCGGCAAGACGTGCCGGGCCATCGTGATCGTGGCAGGCGGGGACAGGCTGATTACCCCATGTGGCGGGTGTCGCCAGCGGATCGCCGAACTTGCAGTGGCCGGAACGCGGGTCTGTTGCGCCGCCGAAGAGGGTGACGCGATAGAAATGACCACGCCGGAAGCGCTTCTGCCGAACGGCTTCGCGTTCTAGGGACGGGCTGCTTTGAGGTCATCGAGCATCGCGCGGAAAGCCGGGGAAATCTCCGGGCTGTCCATATGGAGACCGTAGGCGTCAAAGACCATGTCGATGGTGACGCGTTCCTTCTTGCGGCCGACAAGGCGGGCGACCATCCGGCTTTCGGCGACAATCCTGCCCTTTGACTGAAACGCGTGTTCGAACAGGATATAGCTGCCTTCCCAGCCGACGGGCCGGGTGTGCAGCTCGAACTTCTGCGGGAAGCGCATCATGCGGTGAAAGCTGATTGCCTCGCTCTGGATGATCGGCGTCCAGCCATGCTTGCGGAAGACCCTCAGGAACCCGGTACGCGCGATGTAATTGAGCATGCCGAGATCGGTGAACGAGGCGTAACGCGAATTGGTCATGTGCCCCATCGGGTCATGATCACCGATCCAGACCGCTGACTTGATGACGTGCACGTCCAGCGGGGCTGTGCGCTTTCCCGAAAAATATGCGGGAAGGAATATTCTGAGGAACCGAAAAAAAAGGTTCATGACTGCCTCTCGCTCCCGACGATCCGCCTTTCACGGGCTATCGCCTGACGGCCCGCTCCCGGCCTGCATCCTGCAAACGCCAGACCGCAGGCGAGTCTCGCAGTGACACGCTAATAAAACATGAGAGAGCAGGGCGCGGCCCCCATATGCGGCCGCGTCAATCCCGGGACGTCAGCTTCCGGATGCGCTGGAGAAGCCCCTTCAGGCGGTCCGACAGCGGGGTGTCTGTCCTGTCCTGCGCGGCTGACCGGATGGCATCACGAACCGTGGGCGGTATCTCGCCTGAACTGCCGCCATTGAGGTGCGGCTTGGGAAGGGCGGGCGAGGGGCCATCTTCATCATCATGCGTCAAGGGAGGATGCTTTCTTGGCCCGCCGCAGCATGGCGCGTTCAGGGGTGATCGACTGGGGCATTCTGCGCGCGGGGACTAGCGCAAGAGCTCGCTGAGCTGTTCGAGGGAGAGGTAGACAGACTCTCCGTCAACGGCCGGGATCCTGACGATGTCCGTCTCGAGGGCGTCGGCGAGATAGGCGAGATAGAGCGTTTCAATCGTGTCGGACAGTATTTCTGCCGGGGGCGGAATTTCCTGCTCGAGAATCTGCAGCAGGAAGCCGGCGACAATGCGCTCTGCAACCTCCTCATCGCCCGTGGCGGTCCAGGTGATCGCCCTGAGATGGACGATCGACTGCTCCAGCCCATCGGCGAAAGCCTCAAACGTGACGGGATCCGGCACACCTGGGATTTTACTGTTCAATAGCATCTGCTGTCCCCCACACGTTCGACTACGCACATACTGAGCATGTGGAATTCTACCGGGCGGGGCATACGCGAAGAATACGCAGAATTACCTAGGCGATTGCGCACAGCCCGGGGGGAGACGGGATGAAAAAAAAAGGCGGCACAAGCGGCCGCCTTGATCACTGTTTGATAGTCAGCCTGCCGGATCAGTCGAGGATTGTGACTTCAACGCGGCGGTTGGCTGTTCGGCCGGCCACGGTGTCATTGTCCGCAACCGGGCTCGACTCGCCTTTACCAAGCGTCTCGATACGGATTGCATCAATACCTGTGGACGCAAGATAGGCGCCTACAGAAGCAGCCCGGCGTTGTGACAGGTCCTGGTTAAACGCATTATCGCCCTGCGCATCAGTATGGCCAACGACCTGTATGCGCGCCTCTGGCTGCTTGCCAAGAAAGCTTGCAAGCGGAGCCAGCCGGCCTTGTGCGCCAGAGGTCAGGACAGCTGAATTCGTCGCGAACTGCAGATCCTGAAGGATCATGGTCATGCCAAGCGCGGATTGCTTCAGCTCATAGTCAGCCAGTTCTTCGCGGAGGGCCTGTGCACGGGCTTCCGATTGCGCTGCCAGGGCCCGTGATGTCGCGGCACTGGCATCAGACTGATCGGCGCGCGCCTCCGCGGACGCGGTTTGCAACTGTGCATCCAGTGCTGCGGCCTCGGCGCGGGCGACCTCCAGCCTGCGGGTTTCCGCAACGATTTCAGCCCGTTCAGCGTTGAGGGCCGTAATCTCGGCTTCCGCTTTCATCTGGTCGCCGCGGGCCTTCGCCAGCGCGACATAGCCTTCGCCCATGCGGATCGCGTGGATATAGTCGTCCTCGTCGCGGTCCATATAATGTTCCCGCGCGTCATCGAGGGATACGCCGGCTTTTTCCAGCGATGTCCGCCCCATCTGCACGACGGCAGGATCGGCGCGGGCAGCCATCAGCGACTGTTCGGCGGTGATCAGGCGTGTGCTGGGCTCCGGCGCCGAGGCGCAGCCGGCAAGGGCCATTGAAAGCACCGCAACAGCGGCCGTGGTCTTGAGATAATGTGACATGATGTGGGTCTACCTTATGAGACGAGTTCGCGGCGAAGCGTTTCGATGCCGGTCTTGATTTCCGTCACGGTGCGTTCGAGGGCGTGGAGCTTGACTTTTTCCTTGACGATTTCGCCGTGCAGGGCGGCTTCCTGTGAGCGCCAGATCGATTCTTCATCGTGGCCCTTTGCTTCTGCATCGCGCGCTTCCTGAAGGCGCAGCTGGGTCTCCTGATAATCAACGGAGGCGGCCATAGCTGCATCCGCCGAATCGAGCGCCTCGATCTGCGCCTCTGTCTTCAGCAGCGTGTCACGCGCCTCGTCTGCAAAGGCTGCCGGCGCGGCCAAAAGCGTGCCTCCGAGCAATACCGCAACAAGTATCTTGTTCATTGTTAACTCCCTGAGGGCTCGTGCACCGATGTGCGGCCTGTCAAGGAGATGCGCTCGGAGGGGAAGGGTTCCATCCGCGCTGCATTTAGATTTCGGGGTCAGGTAGCCCGGGAGGCGCGCTCATCCGTCAGGACGCCCGGCCGGACTGATGAGGGGGAGTCGTATGCGGGGGTAGCGTTCAAACGCAATTCCAACGCGGTTCCGGCGTGAAGGCTACAGAGGCTACCACGCTCGCTACCACATTTTGGGTCCATCAGGCCGCCATCAACCACAAAACAAAGGACTCAACTCATGACCATTTCTATATTCGACCGCGCCTGCAAACTTCTCGTCACAGCGACCCTGGGCCTGGGTATCGCAATGTCTGCAAACGCCAACGCCATGGAAGAGACATTCCAGGTGGCTTTCGAGTTTTCGCGAGACAAACCCGTTCAAGAGACATACCTCGACTTCAAGGACGTTGCCGCAGATGCCTGCCAGCCCAGGGCGTGGGTGTCGATGTTGCGTGCACCGCACGCCTTCGTGAGGAAGTGTGAAGCCGAGCTTATGGAAAATGCCGTCACTGAAACGCGCTTTCCTGCGCTTGCCGCGTATCACCATCTACAGACCGGTCAGGTCGACCGTACACGTGTGGCGTCTCAGGACTAGTTGCCACCGCCTGAACCGTGGAAAAGCCTCGCGCATGCGCGAGGCTTTTTTCTTGGGCGCCACCTTTTTGCGCTTTGGTGCCCTCAAAAAGTGCTGATATTCGAGCTAGCCTCATGCGGTTCGGGAAATCCCGGGTTTTCGGTTCCTGCAGAGCCCGTGACGGCCTTACAAGTGTTTGCCATGCTAGCAATTCAGACTTTCGGCCCGCTGCGGGTCTTCATGGGACGCACGGAGCTAACGCTTCCTGCTTCGCGGAAGACGCGTGCCCTGCTGGGATATCTGGCATTGTCGGGGTCGCCGCAACGCCGGGATTCGCTTTGCGAGCTCTTCTGGGATATTCCCGATGACCCGAGAGGCGCCTTGCGCTGGTCACTCAGCAAGTTGCGGCCCCTGATCGATGCTGGCAGCCAGACGCGCCTCCTGTCGGACCGTGAGCGCATACATCTGGACATTGCCAGCGTCGCCATTGACTTTCACGCTGTGCGCAAGTGCGCCAACAGCAATGAGGCGGAAGTCGGCGAACTGGAGCGCGCGTGGGAAACCGCCAGTCACCTCCTGCTGGAAGACTGCGAACTGCCGAACCAGAGCGTCTACACGTCATGGCTGGAACAACAGCGTAACGATGCAAGCCGTATGCGCATCCGCATGGCGCGCAGGCTTGCCGTTTTTCCCGGCCTTGCGCCGGAAGACAGAGAGCGTTGGGCGGATCGCTGGCTCTCCGATGCGCCGTTCGACCCGCTGGCGGCCAGGTATGCCGTTGCCGGCCGTCGCCAGCTGGGGCGCGAACGCGAAGCCAACACGCTGGCGGACGAACTGGAAAAGGCTTTTCGGGATGCCAGCCTCCAAGTGCCCGATTGGGCATCCGATCCATACAGTGCGGAGATTCCCAAGGCTGTCATCGCAACCGAGGAGCAAGCACCGCCTTCTTCGCGTCAAGTTGTCCGTCTCATCGAGACCGAGGACAAGACCTCGCTGGCATGGGCAAGTGTCGGTTCACCGGACAATCCTCCGCTGGTAAAGGCGGCCAACTGGCTCTCACATCTCGAACTGGACTGGGAGGCGCCGATATGGAGTCCCCTGTTCCGGGAACTCAGCAAGACGTTCCACTTCATACGCTATGACGAACGCGGATGTGGTCTCTCGGACTGGGATGTGTCAGACATCAGTCTCGACTCCTTTGTCTCCGACCTTGAGCGGATCGTCGATGCAGCAGGGCTGGATCGATTTCCGCTTCTCGGCATCAGCCAGGGCGCTGCCGTATCCATCGAATATGCGGCCCGCCATCCTGACCGGGTGTCCCATCTCATCCTGTTTGGCAGCTACGCCGCCGGCTGGCGGCACACAGCGACACCGGAACAGGTGAGGGAGCGCGAGGCCGTAATGGTGCTGACTGAAACCGGCTGGGGCCAGACCAATCCGTCCTACAGGCACCTCTTTTCCCAGACCTTCATGCCCGATGCGACGCTGGAGGAACTCGCCTGGTTTGATGAATTCCAGAAGAACACGACCTCGCCGGAGAACGCCGTTCGCTTCCTGCACGCATTCGCAGATATCGACGTCAGGCATCGTTTGAAGGATGTCACTGCCCCGACACTTGTCCTCCACTGCCGCGGAGACCTGCGCATACCCGTAGCGTCCGGCCGCGCGCTCGCCGCACAGATACCCAATGCGCAATTCATTGGCCTCGACAGCAACAACCACCTCCTCCTCGGCCGCGAGCCGGCTTCGGTGGAATTTGTTGAAGCAGTTCGGCGCTTTCTGCTCACCTAGGCAAGACGTGTCAGCACGCGAGGCAAATGGTGCGCCGGAGAGGATGAAGCTGGGAACGCGTAAGTAATTAGTCAACGGCTGGACCTATGACCGCTTGCGACCCTGCTGTTGCCAGTGACCCTCGGCTTCGGGAACGGCAATTGCTGGCCCTGACCGTTCACTTAAGCTTTTTGAAATACCTGGCAACGGGCCAGCGTTGATAGCCGGATGCTTCATACGCAGCACGTGCTGGCGCATGTCCTGAGTCGCCTACAGTCTCGACCATGACCATCGACATACCCGCATCCCTGATCTGCGCTTCGGCAAACTGCATCAAGTGCCTGCCCAAACCCTGCCTCTGCCGATCCGGTGCAATAGCTATGATATGAATTGCGCCCATTTGATCTTCTGGATGCAGCTGCAATCCGAAAAACCCAAGCAGACGCTGGCCATCCAGAAGAAGCCAAACGCTGACTTCGTTTTGGTCTAGTAGGGCACCAACGTCTTCAATCTGACGTTCTTGCCAGCCGTTAGGATAAAAGGCGTCATACACAAAGTCGGGCACCTCATGGCGAGTGTTAGCGAAAACCGGCGACCAAGCTGAAGCAGTAAGGTCAAGAACTGCGCTTCGCCGTTCGGGTGTGTACGGGATGATCTGCAGGTCAGTCATAGCGGTGTAAGTATCATAACTGAGCTACGACTGTCAGCTTTGTCCCGCCTACATGCCGCTAGAAGCCAACTGCGGGAACGACCGTTTCTCACCCCGAACTGGACTCGGCCGATCAGTGCCGTATTTCGTTCCCGAGTGGTGGGAATATGGTGCACCGGAGGGGGTGAAAGTGAGAACCTTTTCCGCTTCGCTTTTGCCAGAAAATTGCGGTCTTGAAAACGCTGGTAGGTCCACTCCCGTTCAGGCCGCGGTTGACAGCTCTCCTAGAATCCTTCGGCCTTCGCCTTCCGCCAGTAGAAGAAGGCAAAGCCGGTCACAATAAGCGGGATCATGAGTCCGTATTCGTCGATCCACATTTGCGTGCCCTCGGTATCCACGGTGAGGGGCGTGAATATCTTCTGGATGAAAATATTATGGGCGCCGTGAAATATGACGGCGGGCCAGACACTTCCGGATTTGAACGTGAAATACGTCATGATCACGGACATGCTTGTTATCATGAGCGTGAAACACGCGACCTGAAATACGGGATTGCCTCCGCCATATTTGATGACGATGGGGTAGTGCCAGGCTGCCCAGATAAGGCCGCTCAAAATGGACACGGCGCCAAAGGGCATGACCTTGCGCAATTCCCAGACAAGAAAGCCGCGCCAGCCGATCTCTTCCCCGGCAATTGATCCGAGGGATTTGACGAACTGGACGCTGGCCAGCAGGCCGATCATTACAAACATCGACAAGGCAGGCACATTCGGTGGAAAGCCGAGTTCATCAGACCATTCGGTAATGGTTTCAGGATTGAGCGGGGCCCCCAGCCCGAATGCCCAGATCAGACAGTACGCCAATGTGATATAAGCTGCCGGTATGAAGTACGCCTGAATATTACTGCGCCAGTTGCCCCATGCCCACGGCAGGCTGGAAATTGTGCGGCCCCTGATCTTTTGCGTCACCAGGGCGGCGATCGCCGGACACAGCATCAATGCGCCGACATAGAGGCTGGTGGGATTGAGTTCGAGGATTGCAAAATGCGCAATCGCGCTCAGGCCGCACAGGATTCCCATGAATATGGAAATCGTTATCCAGGCATCCCGCCGATCGATTTGAGAATTTGTCATCTGCGACGGCATATCGAATTTCGATAATTTGTCCAGTGCTTTTCGAAGGGCCCGGAATGGACACTTCGCGAATGGTGCACCCAACAGGATTTGAACCTGTGACCTCTGCCTTCGGAGGGCAGCGCTCTATCCAGCTGAGCTATGGGTGCGAAGTGGGCTGTCTTTAGGACAAGCCGGGCAGGGGTGCAACGGTGAAAGGCGGGCGTATCGTTTGCGCCTGCGGGAATATGCGCTAGCTAGGTCGGGCTTGAATAAGGAACGTCCAGATGCGCAACTCCGGCTTGGCCCTGTCTCTGATCATCGGCCTCGCGCTGATCGGCCCGGCAGCCTGCAAGGAGAAGGCGCCGGATGCAGCGTCGATTGCTGCGGAGGCTGCAGCTGCGAAAGCAGAGCAGGACGCGGCCGCCGACGCGGCGCTGGCGGCGGCCAGGGCCTCTCGAGGCCCCGGAACGCCTGCTGTCTGGGAGGTTTCGGACGAGGACACGACACTTTACATCATGGGCACGGTTCACCTGCTGCGGCCGGGCCTTGAATGGCGCAGCGACGAAATCAATGCCGCGATGGAGGCGGCAGATACGCTGGTGTTCGAGGCCGATGTGTCGAGCCCGGAGGCTGGCGCGGAGATGATGAAATTTGTCCGCGACAAGGGCCTGTTTGCCAATGGCGGCCAGCTGACCAACCTGCTGGATGACGCCGAGAAACTCGAGCTTCAGGCGGCGCTTGATTATGTCGGCCTGCCGCTGGGAGCCGTGCAGAACATGCGGCCCTGGTTTGCGGCCATCAACCTGTCCGTCATGCAGATGCAGAAGGATGGTTTCGACCCCGGTTCCGGTGTTGAGCAGGTGCTGATGGCTGAGGGCCGGGAAGACGGCAAGGCTTTCGCCTATCTTGAGACCGTGGATGAACAGCTCGGGCGGCTCGCCAGCCTACCTGACGATGTGCAGGTTGATTTCCTGATCAGTTCGGCCGAGTCCATCGATGAGGGTGCAGACATGCTGGATACGCTTGTCGATGAATGGGCCGATGGCGATGTAAACGGGCTCGGCGTGCTGCTGGCCAATCCCGAGATGATGGGCTCAGACGCGATCTATGACGCCCTCCTGAAGGATCGCAACGAGATCTGGGCGCCCAAGATCGCGGCCATGCTGGACACGCCCGGAACCCGCCTCATCGCTGTGGGCGCAGGCCACCTGGCGGGCGATGACAGCGTCATTGCGATCCTTCGCGAACAGGGACTTGAGGTGACGGGACCATAGGTCTCGCTGTCTCTTTTGACCGCGACCGCAGGCCGATCCAGATGCGCAGGAACGGAATGCGGCGTCCGATATCGTAGAACAGCCAGCACCCTGCGACCGTGATGGCAATCAAGATGGGCGCCTCGATCGCAATCGGCATGCCGACCTTGGCGAGATAATAGGCGACAACAACGATGATTGTCTGGTGGATCAGGTAGATCGGGAAGATTGCCTCGGTCAGCGTGCGGCGGGCAGGCCCGTCATTTTGCCGCAAGTGAAGGTGTGCAAATCCCATCAGGGCAACAATGGCGGTCCATGCCTGCAATTCGCGCACACCGCGGAAGGTCATGCGCAGCCATTCTGGCGGCATGCTGCCGTCTGACCAGGCATGATAGTAAATCATCAATGCGCCCCATGCGACGAACATGAGGCTTAAAGCCAGCCATCGCCACCGGACGCACGCGTCAAAGAAGGGCTGGTGCTTGGCGATGGCATATCCGAACAGGAAGGTGCCGAAATACAGCGTATGAAGGTAACCGTCTTTTCGGAAATCGTGGCTTTCACCGAATATGGGAAACAGGAAGGCGCGCGTGGCAAACAGGAACAGCCAGGGCGTGATAAACAGCCCGGGCCCCTTGATCAGCAAGGACACGGCCTTCGGCATGCGGCGCATCGGGGGAATGAGCGGCAGCAATGCCAGCGAGTAAATGATGAGGAATGCGACGAACCACATGTGGTTGTAAGTGGGTGTCTCGAGGCAGCCGTCAGCGTCGCACCAATTGCCGGTGCCGGTGACATATTTCAGGTAGAAGTTTTCCAGCCACGGGCCGGGATCCTGCCCGAGAGCCGTCATGGCTTCGAGAACTTCATAATAGCTTTGCGGCGGCACGATCACGAACATGGCCAGCAGGAGAGGCGGCCACAGACGGCCCATCCGGGCCTTCGTAAGCTGGCCGATGCTCATCTTGTCCGCCATGAAGCGCGTCGCCGCGCCGGATATCAGGAACAGCAATGTGAGGCGCCACGGATTCAGGAGCCACATCAGCGGCTCGATCAGCGCGCCAGCGTGAGACGATTTCACATGCCAGTCCCACGTCACGTAGAACATGCCGACATGGTAGAGAATCAGCAGGGCAAAGGCACCAATGCGGAGCCAGTCGAGATCATGTCGGCGGGTTGTCATTGTGAGGCATCTCCTTTGGGTCAGCCCTTCCTTTCGCGATCCTGATCCGTACGCTATCCTCACGCCACGAGCGGCAGCATGCCGGGGCGAGCGGAGGCGGCAGGGTGACGAGTGGTGGAGCTGGCGTGACGAGCGGTGCCCGGTCATTTCTGACGGGTCCCTGGATCGCGATCGCAGTGCTCGGGTTCGTCAACGGTCTGGTGAACATCACGTCGATTGTACTGGAGGCCACAAGCGACGGTGACGCCGTTTCCCTGACCGTGCCGCTGATAACGGAAGGGTCGAGCTACATTCTCTGGCTGCTGCTGGCGCCGCTGATCGGGTATGCGATTCACAAACTGCCGCCCCGGCAGGACAACATTCCGCAATTCATTCTTGGCCATCTTGCGATCACGCTACCCATTTCACTGCTACATATTGGTGGAATGGTTCTGATCCGGCTGGCCTGCTTTTCCCTGCTCGGTGAACGATACGGATTTTTCGATCAGGGAATTCTGCTGCCGCTGGTTTATGAGTGGCGCAAGGATGTCGTCAGTTATGCAGTCCTGGCGGGCACCTACTGGGTTTATCCACTCATCCTGGCGCGCAGGGCGAAACCGGTCGGCGAACGCATAGAAATCCGGGAAGGCAACAAGGCGCTCTTCCTGCCTCCAGGTGATATCCTCGAAGTCGAAGCTGCCGGAAATTATGTCCAGTTCCGCACGAAAGACCGTGTTCACCTCGTGCGCGGCACGCTGGCAACCTGGGAGGCGCGCCTCAGTGAGCACGGTTTCGTGCGGGTGCACCGCTCGCGGCTGGTCAACAAGGCACACATCGCCGCCTTCAAGCCGCGCGCTTCGGGCGACCTGGACATCACCCTTGACGACGGCCGTGTGATCATGGGCAGCCGGCGCTATCGGGAAGGGCTCACCACCTCTCCGTAATTTTAGTTCACGCGCGTGGAACATTGCCGCGGTGCTGCGCATTTCCTTTTCATAACGGTTACCAGGAAAGGAAACGCCATGACACATTCCCTCTTGTCTGCTTCTTCGATCAACGGAGACTCGGTTCACAACGCGCAAGGCGAGGATCTCGGCAAGATCGAGGACCTCATGGTCGACACCGGCAGCGGCCAGATCGAATATGCCGTCCTGAGCTTTGGCGGCTTTCTCGGCATGGGCGACAAGTATTTCGCCGTTCCCTTCAATCGCCTCAGCGTTGACCGTGAGAACAAGCATATGGTCCTCAATGTCGAGAAGGACCGGCTGAAAAATGCGCCAGGTTTCGACAAGGACAAGTGGCCGGATTTTGCCGACCCGCAGTTCCGCACGTCGATGACAACGCACTACGGCTGATCAGTTCGGTTCTCGCGCAAATTGACCGGTCTTTCGGGGCCGGTCTTTTTGCATGCGCCGGTCAGGCAGGAGAATGCGTCAGGCGAGCGTGGCTGAGCGGCGCAGGGCCAGAAGGGCCTGTTCCAGCACGCCTTCGCTGGAGGCGCAGACAATCTGGCCGCCGAGCTTGGGCGCATTTCCCCGCCAGTCGGTCGCCATGCCGCCAGCGCCGCGTACGACCGGGATGAGTGCGGCAACGTCCCAGGCTTTCAGGCCGGTTTCCGCGACAAGGTCGATCGTGCCGGCCGCGAGGCGCGCATAGGCATAGGCATCAAGGCCATAGCGACAGATGCGGGCGGTCGCGCGCAGGTGCGCCCAGGCGCCCTGCTCGGCCGGGTTCAGGATAAAGGGGTCAGTTGTGGCAATCATCGCCTGGCGAAGGTCATTGCAGGGCGACACGCGAATGGGGGTTCGGGCATTGGGCGTCTGGAGTTCAGCGCCGCCGGGCCAGCCGACATAGCGTTCGCCCAGGACAGGCTGGTCGATAATGCCGATGACCGGGATGTCATCCGGGCCCACCAGCGAAATCAATGTGGTCCAGACCGGCAGGCCGGCGACAAAGGCCCGCGTGCCGTCAATCGGGTCGATCAGCCAGCGATAGCCGCTGCTGGAGGGCGTTTCGGGATATTCCTCGCCAGTCACCCCGTGATGGGGACGTTCGGCCTCCAGGATGGCGCGGATGGCGCGCTCGGCTGCCCTGTCGCCTTCTGTGACGGGATCAAATTCAGGTGGTGCAGGGATTGCGGGCCGGGCGCTGGGCTGGGGGCGCACGGCAGAGGGGGCGGGTGCTGGTTCCTGCGCCTTGTTGTCGACCGTATTCAGCGCACGAAAATGCGGCCGGATGGCTGTCCAGGCCGCATCTGCGAGCTGCCCGGCAAGGGCAAGCTCATCTTCAAGGATTATTCCGTCTGGCATCTGGCAGGGCTAGCCATGCCGGGGACCGGGCGTCAAGCGGCGCCGTGGCTCGACTGGTCGCCTTCCAGCGCCTTGGCCAGCTCAAGCAGGCGGCGGCGCGGGCGCTCACCCAGGCGGTAATAGGCGCGCACCAGTTCCAGCGTTTCCTTCTGCGAGAGGATATCGCCTTCCATGTGCTCGGCATCATTGGCCGCATCCGGGGCATCGGCCGCCGGAATACCGTCAAAGAAATACTGCACAGACACGTTCAGCGCGCGCGACAATTCGTAAAGGCGCGAGGACGTGATGCGATTGGCACCGCATTCGTATTTCTGGATTTGCTGGAAGCGAACGCCAACCTGGCCGGCAAGGTCCTGCTGGGTCATGCCCAGCAGCCGGCGGCGGCGGCGAAGGCGCTTGCCCACGTGCAGATCTGTTTCGTCAGCCATTTCTTACTCCAAACTACAGCAGGACGATTCACGTCCCAAAACAGGAATTTCGAGCAAGTCCTACGCAATCACTGTGCCGGAAGGGGTTTCTGTGCCCAAAATGCGGGCAGTTGAGGTTAATTGCACACGTGCGACATTCCTGCGCTTGCTTATTTGTGCACCGCAACATATTTCTGGTCTTGCACTTCGGTGCAGACGCCTCTGGCGTTTCCTCCCTTTGACTTTGGCCGCACCCACGGGTGCGGCCCTTTTTTTGGATCAAAGGCTCAGCGGCGGCTGAGGAGGCTGGCAATCTCGACGATCTGAGACGCCACATCTGTAATGATGGCTCTTATTTCAGAAAATCTGTCCAATCGCGTGATGGCGTGCTCATCCATATACAGGCCGCGATTGATTTCAATCTGCAGGGCATGGATGTGGCGCTTCGGGCGCCCGTAGCGCCGTGTCGTATAGCCCCCTGCATAAGGCGCGTTCCGGGCGACGCTGAGGCCCTGGGCCCGAAAGGCCCGCTCCACCCGCCCGGTCAGCCTTGGATCGCAGCTCGATCCGAACCGGTCTCCCAGTACGATGTCGGCCAGATGGCGGCGTCCGGGCTGAACCGAGGGCATGGAATGGCAGTCAATCAGGAGGGCGGCGCCATGGGTTTCGCACAGGACGGCCAGTTCCAGTGCGAGCCGGTCATGGTAGGCGTCGTGCACCAGGCTGAGCCGGGCTTCCCCTTCAGCGCGGGTCAGCGGGCGGGCATAGATGGGCTCGCCGCGTGCTGCGACCCGGGGCAGGGCACCAAGACCGGCATCGACCCGTGCCGTGGGAATGCCGCTGGCCCGTGGCAGGCCATCGCTGAACATGGTCGCGTCAAGCTCACGTGGGTCTCGGTTGAGATCGGCCACCGACCGGCCATAGCGCGCGGCCATGAGCGTTGCGCCCAGGCCGGGGGCCTCGGCAAACAATTCCTCGACGAAAGCATCCTCGGTCCGGCGAATGTCGATCAGCGGCACGCACAGGGCCGCCTGCATGGGCGCGGGATAGACATTTCCCGAATGGGGCGAGGTGAACAGGACAGGCTGGGCCGGGCCAATCGGCGCGGCCAGCGTATAGGGCGTCTCATATACAACAGATGTTGCAGATCCGCATGCGTCGAGGTCCGTGAGGGGAATGGCGCTGCTCATGTCCCCCATGGTTTGTCTGTTCGCCCGAAGGTCAAGCTTTTTCAGGTCAGTTGGAAAAAAGACACGGGAAATCGCGTCGCTATTCACGCCTGATTTACCGGATCGACTGTTTATGTCTTAAATCAAACACTGATATTCAAGGGGGCGAGCGTGACCAAGATCCTTCTCGCAGAAGATGACGACTCGATGCGCACATTCCTGGCCGCCGCGCTGCGCCGGGCGGGGCATGAGATCCAGGATTATGCGGACGGCGAAACCGCCCTGCACGCACTTGAGCGTGAAGTCTTCGACCTCCTGCTGACCGACATTGTCATGCCGGGGCTGGACGGGATTGAACTTGCGCGCCGCGGCGCCGAGCTCGATCCGGCCATGAAGATTGTTTTCATTACAGGTTTTGCTGCCGTGGCACTGTCATCGGGCGCGCCGACACCGGCGGGCGCAAAAGTCCTGTCCAAGCCGTTCCACCTGCGCGAGATCGTCGACGAAGTCGACAAGGTGATGGCCGCCTAAACCATCTTGACGTGGCGGGCGGGATTGGCCATTACCGCCGCTTCCCGATGGATCGGGCGGTTAGCTCAGTGGTAGAGCACTACGTTGACATCGTAGGGGTCACAAGTTCGAACCTTGTACCGCCCACCATTCGGACGCTTTGTTATCCTTAGGATTTCACGGTCTCCGGTTCGACGATACCTCCTCAGAAAATCAGTCTGTCACACACACGTCACACTCAGTGGGTCAGACAGATGGCAAATATACGTAAGAGAGGCGACCGCTGGCAGGTCCAGATCCGTCGCAAACATGCTCCAAATCTCTCCAGAAGCTTCATCAAGCGCGCGGATGCGGAAGTCTGGGGACGCGAGATGGAGGTCGAAGCGGACAGGCATTGTCTCAAGCACGATCCACGTGAGCTGGATCGCGTTACGCTCGGAGAATTGGTCAGTCGATACCGAGACGAGATATGCGTGTCCAAGAAGAGCCGGGATGTGGAGTTTACACTCCTCAACGCGTTCCTCCAACACCGACTAGCGAAGCTTCCGCTTTCCCAAGTCACCACGTTCGAATTCGCCAAGTATCGCGACGAGCGTTTGAAACGCGTGTCCGCGTCCGGTTTGAACCGCGAGCTATCGCCGCTCCAGCACATGTTCGAGATCGCTCGGTCCGAGTGGGGACTGCCGCTTCAAGACAATCCGGTCAAAGGCATGCGCAAGCCTCAGAATAACGTGCCTCGCTCGCGGCGACTCCGAGGTGAAGAGTATGAGCGTCTGCTGAGCGCGGCAGAGCGGCGTCGAGTGGAGTATTTGAAGCCGATCATCATACTCGCGGTGGAAACGGCAATGCGACGTGGCGAGCTCCTGGGAGCGCGGAGGCGTGATCTGGGGGAGGGGATGCATACGCTCTACATCCCGGACACGAAAACCGGTGTGCCTCGTACCATTCCGCTCTCCGAAATGGCGCGATCACAACTTGTTCACATCGACAGGCTTTCCGACGAGGAGCGACTATTTGATGTTTCCTCCAATGCGTTCAAGCTCACGTGGAGACGCACTGTAGATGCAGCGGGACTTGTCGATTTGCATTTTCACGACTTGAGGCATGAAGCGATATCGAGGCTGTTTGAGACAGGACTTTCTATGCCGGAGATCGCGTCGATAAGCGGCCACCGAGATTTTAGAATGTTGGCACGTTACGCTCATGTCGGTGCTCCAGTTCGGATTTCGTAACCAACATTTCGAATGTGTTGGTCGCCAAGCTGCCGGGATTACGCCTGCATGACCTTCGGCACACGTTGGCATCAACCGCTCTAGAGCATGGAGCAACGCTTGATCAAATCGGCCGCGTTCTGGGTCACCAAAACTCACAAACGACCCGGCGATACGCACATCTAAGCGATGCCGCATCGGGAGCCGTCGCGGAGAAGGTTGGGAACGCAATAGCAAGCGCCATTGGGGACATCGGCTAGGTTCGTCAGTCAGCAGCCATCGAAATTCGCGGATGGTTGCTTGATGCGCAGAGGTTCTTACAGAGTTGGTTGCGTTTCCAGTTGATTGATTGTCGGTCTGGTTCTACCCAACACGTAGATTCACACTTAAGGCATGTGGCTGATAAACACGCTTCATACGAAGATTGGGGCTAGTCAGCCTAGGAGATATCTCGGGTCTTTGAGCGAGAAGAGAAATGCACGTTTTTATCGATACAAATGTACTGCTCAGCTTTTTTGGCTTCTCGAAAGACGACCTAAATGCAGTTCAAAGTGTGTTCGCGGCGCATAAAGACGGCGCGACCACCGTTCATGTCACGCAGCAGGTAATCGACGAATACTATCGAAACCGCGAAAATAAAATTCAAGATGCGATGAAACGGTTCGACGACTCGATTACGTTGGTTCAAATTCCTTCTTTCATGCGAGATTACAAGGAATTAGAGCAACTCGCGAAACTGCAAAGTGAAATGGCCAAACTGAAGTCCGTCGCAAAAAACAAGGCAGAGGATGAAATAGAGGAACATTCGTTAGCTGCGGACAAACTAATTGATGGACTGTTCGAAAGTCACGATCCGGTAGCGATTTCGGAAGCCGTGTACACCGCAGCAGATCGAAGAATGAAATTAGGGAATCCTCCAGGCAAAAAAGACTCCCTCGGAGATGCGGTGAATTGGGAGGCGCTGATAGCGCAGGTACCCGAAGGTGCAGACCTTCATGTTATTTCAGGTGATGGTGACTTCTATTCAAAACGTGACAAGGAGGTTGAGCATCCATTTCTCGCTAGGGAATGGCGGAAAAAGAAAAACTCTGATCTGTTCGCATATCGAACTCTATCCGAATTTTTGGACGAGCACTTCAAGGAAGTAAAGTTCTCGTACGACAAGGAGAAAGAGGCTCTTATCGCGAAGCTCGCCTCATCTCCAAATTTTGCCACAACTCATCATCTGATCGCCGCGTTGGAGAAGTACACGTATTTTTCACCCAACGAAGTTGCTCTAATTGACGAAATAGTTAGTTCGAATTCACAAGTGGGCGCGATTGCGGAAGACCACGATATCGAATCATTTTTGAAACGAATTTCGAATTGAAAGTTTTGTTGGGTCTGTCAATCGAACGCTTCGCCATCAAAGGCGATTCGGAACATCGAAGTAGCGAATTGGGTTGGATTCACCCTTCTTGCGCCGTGGCGATCGCTTATAAGAATAGTGCTCCACAAGATCTGCGTTGGCTTTCTTTCCCTTGAACCCAAATCGATTGGGTATCTCAACGTCGAGCCATAGAAAATGATCGGGGTGAGCTGGGAGCCACTCCTCCGCCTCGAAAACATCAATAAATAGTCCTCCTAGTTCAGCGAGTATAACATTGATCTTACTTGCTCGCTTTAGTTTGAGCTTCCAAACACCTCTTACGGCCTCGTAGACTGACCGTTCCTCGGAAGATTGGTTGACGCAGATAGTAATCGCTGCCTCCTCGAACACGACCTTAGATGCTCGGAAAAATTCGATAATCTTTTCGGCTCGTCTAGCTCCCCTCTCGAATGAGCCGTGTCCACCGATCTCATTTGAAAGGCTTGGGTAGGGAAATCCACCTCGGGGCGAAAAAGCTGGCCTCCCGGTCTTCCCATCGGTCGCGATTCGTAGTGGGTTATACGAAAGGCATGCCTTGGGAGGCGCTAGAATGGATCCCCAACTACAAGAGACCTTACGACAGTTGAGATTGCATCTCACAGAGCAAGGTACCATTGAAGCCGCAGCTGAGAGCGTCCGATCATTCTTTCGAAGTTTCGGGATGCTAGACGCGAGTCGGGAAGCCATCATCCAAGAAGTGGCTGGCATTCTTCAGCGCGAATTTGAAGATGTCGAAATCCTCCGAAAAAATTCCATGATACGGCGCAGAGAGAAGTGGTACTCAGGTCCGAACGCAGCTGATCGGCACTGGCCTGCGCTGAAGAGCTATCTCTTGCATAGAAAGAATTGGTCGGAAGACAACGTTAAAAGCATCGATGCAGCATCCAGCGAAGTCGTCTCCCTGCTGGACAATCCGTTAAAGGATGAATTTTCATGCCGCGGCCTCGTAGTAGGCTACGTGCAATCTGGCAAGACAGCCAATATGGCGGGAGTCATCTCCAAGGCGATCGATGCGGGTTACGATACAGTGATTGTGCTTGCTGGACTGACCAACAAGCTGCGCGAGCAGACGCAACGACGTCTCGAACAGGACATCGTGAAGCGAAACCCACTTTTGTGGCAAAAACTCACGAGGCCGGATGAAAACGGCGACTTTCGGACTCCTGCTCAGGGAGGGCTCCTGTACCACTCGGACAAGGCTCAGCTGGCGGTGATCAAAAAGAACGTGAGTCCGTTGCGCAGCTTGCTCGAAACTATTGAGGGCACCCTTCCTGTCAATCTTAAGCGACTCAGGTTTCTTATAATTGACGACGAATGCGACCAGGCAAGCGTGAATGCTGCATCGGGAGAAACCGATATGACGGCTATCAACGAGAAAATAAGAGTATTGCTCTCACTTCTGCCGTGCGCTTCATACGTTGGTTATACGGCAACACCCTTTGCCAACGTACTCATCAATCCGCATACAGATTCTTCCGGCAGGTTCGACGATCTATACCCGAAAGACTTCATCACGGCGCTTCCTACACCTGAGGGTTACTTTGGTGCAGAGAAGCTATTTGGGAAACCGGCTGCAATGGTCGACGGTGATGCCGAATCTGATGACGGTCTCGATATGGTTCGAGAGGTGCCAGAGTCGGACGAAGCTTTGATCCAGCCACCGAGCATGAAGGAACGCGAAGCTTTCTACCCTCAGATGCCTGGAAGTTTAGAAGACGCCATGCTGTATTTCCTTGCATGCTGCGCTGTTCGAAGAGCGAGAGGAGATGAGGGTGAACACATGACGATGCTGGTGCACACGTCCGCCTTCGTCAACATGCACAATCGGCTAGCTGACCTAGTGCGGGCTTGGGTTGCAAAGAACCAGAAGGATCTTCGAACTCGATCGGGTAGTGTTTCATCGCGCTTGGAGACTATTTGGAACGCCGAACAGGGTCGACTTCCGGACGACATAACTGCCGCGAAATCAATAGGATTGGATGGGATTTTTGAACAACTGCCAGACGTATTGAAGCAGTTAGAAACACCAATCGAAAATGGCGGGAGCGATGACCGCATCGACTACTCCGGTTCCGCGAAGACATATATCGTGGTCGGTGGCTCCATTCTTGCGCGCGGCCTTACTTTGGAAGGTCTAATGGTCAGTTACTTCATCCGAAATTCGAACCAGTACGATACGTTGCTCCAGATGGGCCGTTGGTTTGGCTATCGACATGGCTACGAAGACCTTCCCCGGGTATGGATGCCTGTGCCACTCCAATTGAGCTTTAGAGCTCTCGCTGGAATCGAACTCGAGATCAGGGACGAGATTCGCCAATATGTTGATCAGCAGCCGCTAACACCGATGGAGTTCGCAGTCCGTATCCGTGAGTTACCGGGCATGGCAATTACCGCGGCAAATAAGATGCGTCATGCAGAGAAGTGCGATGTGAGTTGGTGGGGACAGCACGTTCAGACTATTCGCTTCGATCATCTAGACAAGGATGTCGTGTCGCTGAACTGGGCCGCGGCAGGGGAGCTGGTTTCACCTTTGGCAACTCTCTCACGAGAGGCTTCGGGACAGTTGCTTTTCAAGGACGTTCCGAAGGCTAACATTCTGAAATTTCTGAGAGCATACAAAGTGCACAATACTCACAAAGATTTATCGAGCAAGTTTCTAGTGCGCTTCCTTGAGCAGAACCTTGAAGCTCTGGAGACATGGAATGTGGGAATTCCACAGACCAACATTGGGCAGATGTCAAAAAAGTCTTTGGGTTCCATCGGTCCTGTTAGGCTGTTCAATCGAAGTAAGTTGCAAGACACAGGAGCAGTCGCGGACATAAAGGCCTTGATGTCGAAACAGGACGTTTTGTTCGATGTCGAAGCCGAGTTGTCTAGAGCGGGCGCGACTTGGCGTTCCCTAAAGCAGGCGAGGCAAGACCATCTTGGCGATAGGGCACTTCTGCTTCTTTATCCGATCGACAGTCAGTCGACGCCTAAGGCCGAGAGTAAAGTCCGAGAAAAACTGAATGCAGTCGACGACCTGATGGGTTTCGGGATTGTGCTACCGGGCTCGGAGGAGATGGCGGGCAATCATGTGAGTGTACGACTTGATCCGCCAGACCCTGACGAACTTGCCGCGATGGAAGAGGAAGAAAGGTCTTCAGCGGAGGCAGCCGGTGTCTATTGATGATCGGCCAATCCGAGCTTCCGAAGCTTGGGACCACCTTCGCAGAGGGGGTCACGAGCCTGACATGGACAAGGTGCCTTCGAAAAAATCGGCTGTCGCGACGGGAGATGGAAATATTCGATTTGCGCTGGCGGAGAACAACTCTCCAAGAACGTTGCTGCCAATTCCGGCACGATTGAATTTTCAGTACGAAACGGTCGCGAGCTCTCTGAGCGTGAAGACAGAAAGGCTGATCGAGAATGGAAGATCGGTTCGCTACATCAGCCTCGCGTGCAGTGACCCTGGGTTAGAGAAAGTGTTCGGTGACGTAGTCGACAACATTGTCGAACGCGTGGCGAGTGGTGACACGACTTGGGACGCTTGCATCGGTACATTGGCAGAATTTCATCGACTTTTCAGTTCTGGGCCAGCGATCGATACTCGTACCATTCGCGGGCTGGTTGGCGAGTTGCTGTTTCTTACGGATGCACTGGATCACGGAGCAGAGCATTTGGACATGTGGACGGGGCCGGAAAAGGATCGACACGATTTCCGAAAAGGAACCGATGCTTTCGAGGTTAAGACAGTAGGACGCCGCGGCGGCACAAAGCTTAGAATATCATCCGAAGTCCAACTTTCTCCTCCGCTAGGAGGCCGCCTCTTTCTCATTCGCTATGCGCTTGAGAAGGCCGAAGACGGCCAACATTCCGTTTCTTCGCTGACCACCGAGATTAGTCGTCGCCTATCAAATGTGGTTAAGTTTCGTGACCTATTGGCCGCAGTTGGATGCAGCGACCCTAATTCACGCGCTTGGAACGAGCACGCTTTCAATCTTGAGGAGCGCTGGACCTTTCGAATCGCCGGTGATTTTCCTCGCATCGTAGAAAACAGCTTCGTTGGATCACGTTTCCCCATAGGAATTTCATCGATCGAGTATGATGTTGACTTGGCATATGCGAACGCGTGTCGACTGAATGATGATGAATTTGAAAAGCTAATGATCGAGGTACTTGGTTGAGCATGCGCCGTCTTCAACTCCATTCAGAACCTTACGCGCCGACGGGCAACATTGGTGACGGCGGCTTCAGGAAGTTGCTCGGAACCCCGGATCTCGACGTTCTACAAACGGTTATACGTGAAGCCATTCAGAACTGTTGTGACGCCGCCAAGATCGGCTTGGGGCCGCAGGTGCTTATTAGGCTGCGCAAACTGTCGTCGGACCAAGCTGGTGCGTTACGGAGCGACCTGTTTTCCGACTTGCCTGCAAACCCTGAGTCGCGAAGGCATCTTGATGCGTTTCTTAAAAGCGAGCGGCCTCGGGTGCTGGAAATTTGCGACTTCAATACCACCGGACTCGGAGGACCAACCCGCGCTGACCGGATCCCCACTGGCAATCAGACCACAGACTTCATCGATTTCATGAGGAATGTCGGAACGAGTCGCGATACATTGCATGGCGGGGGAACCTACGGCTTTGGCAAGGTTTCTCTCTACCTTGCCAGTCAGTGTTCGACGATCCTGGTAGATAGTCTGGCGCAAGGAGGGGATCCTGGTGCGCGGCGCCTTATGGCGTGCCATTTGGGACCTTCTCATCATGAAGCGCAACCAGATGGCAATCTAAAACGATTTACGGGGCGGCACTGGTGGGGACAGCCGTCTCTGGACGGCGACTTCGTCGACCCCGCATTTGATGAGTTTGCCGTCGACGTCGCGCGAGCTGTTGGATTGCCAGATAGAGAACAAGGTCGTTCGGGGACGTCGATCATGATCCTCGATCCTTGTGTTGGTGACGATGCTGATGACGAGATTGTTGGCCGGATTATCGAGAACTTGCTCTACTTCTTTTGGCCTCGAATGACCGCCGATACATCACCGACCAGGAAGATCAATGTGTCGGTCGAACTCGATGGGGAAGAGGTCAAAGTTCCTGCACCGGAATATTTCCCGCCACTGGATCTCTTCTGCGAAGCGATAAGGAAAATCCGATCGCACGACTCAAGTGTTCAACGGATTTCAAGCCAGCGACCAATCAAACAGTTGGGATCCCTCGTGATTGAAAAGGGAATGAAAGGCCGGCGCGTGCCGCTTGTAGGTAGCAACAGTGTTTTCCCTACTCAGTCTGCGCATATTGCGGTCATGCGCCCCGTAGAACTCGTCGTGAAATATTTTGAGGGTCAACCACTCCTTCACGAGGAACTCGAATGGGCAGGAGTATTCATCGTAGATAGCGATAATGATGTCGAAAGAGCCTTCGCAAGCGCGGAACCACCGGCGCACGATGACTGGCAACCAAAAATGCTTCTCGAAAGATCCCCGGAGCGGACCTACGTAAACGTGGCGCTTCGAGAAATCAAGAAAGCCGCCATGAATGCAGCGGATGGAGGCCGTGAAGACATTGATCCAGGGCACGACGAGCCGTCGCTGGCGAGTTTGTCTGACGCGCTTGGATCATTCCTCGGCGACAATGCGGAAGGCGGCGCGAGGTCAAGGTCAAGAAAAGGTGGCGGTACCCGCAAATCTGGAGGTCGGCTTTCTCGTCCGCTTTTCATTGGATTGGAGGAATCAGGTGGACGCAAGGCGGCTCGGTTTGGAGTGACCGCCTCGGCTGGCCGGAATGGACTACAGGTGTCATTCGAACCAGGCCTGCTAGTAGATGGCAGATTTCTTTCGGAATCAGAAGTCGACAGCCTTCGCAGGCCTTCGGTACTTTCAATTCGCGAAAAGATTAGCCAGACGGATTTGGAAGGCAGAGTAATCGTCGTTTCCGAAGAAGGAGGTGACTACGAAATCCTGGTGGCGATACCTGGCGATTGTGCAGTCTCGCTTCGCGTATCCGTAGAGTCGGAAGCATAAAATGTCCTTTGCCAACGCTATGCCATTTCTTGTGCTGGATGACGCCGCAGTGTCAGCGACGCCATGGTTGATTTCTCTGAACCGAGGCGAAAAATTGGCGAACCCGCGGATGCTTAAAGGGTGGGATTATTCTTCGCTATTGAGGGTTGAACGGCGTGTTCATATTGATTTTTCAGCAGCATCAGCACAGCTTTTGATACCTGCAGAGCAGCTCAAGCTTTCGTTGGTAGTGTCTACTGGCACGGGCACCGGAACGCTTCCTCGCAACGTGAATGTCCAGAAAGTATTCTCCATCGATGATGGAACTGACGAGATAGATATCTCGATCGATATCGACTCCCGCACACTCTCGCAAAGGTTGTTGCTTCGCACGTCTTGTCTCTTGGCATTGCCTCCCAAGACAGCCTCGATATTGTCGCCGATACTCATGGGGGCGCGCCTGTGGGAGGATGCTGAAGATATCGCGCTGGAAGGCGGGTCGCCAAGATTTCCGATCGATGCAATCAGCTTTCATCAGAGTTTCCGAGGCCGGATCCATGAAAACGCTTTGTGGTATCTGCAATGGATGTCTGCGGACATGAACCGGGACCTCTCTGGGGCCGTCCGGCTATACGTGAACACGGACAAGGAAGACTTTATGGAACGGCTTCGGTTGCTGGATGCGCTGACGATGCAGACAATGCTGGCCGACATTATGGGACAACTGGTTGGTCGATTTCTATACTCTCCGGACCTAGACGAACTTTTAAGGTCTTCGGAACGAGGCTCGATTGCCAAGCAAGCGCAGCAGTGGTTCGAAACCGCATTTCCTGATCAGTCACACGCTCAGGTTCGTGCATTGCAAGAAAGCAAACCGGGTGAATTCAGCGCAGCAATCCAAGCTGCAGCTGAGATGGTGAAAGTCCCATCATGACCCTGCTATTTCCGAGGCTCTCCAGACTTACCGTCGAGCGCATTTATGATCACATCTCAGAAAGCGCCGATGTTTCGAACATCAGAGACGCTCTCAACTCCGTCGATGCCATCACTTCGGAGCTTCCAGAATCAGTCAAGTATGGAGCGACAGGAGGAACAAAGGTATCCGAGGAGGCTTTGCGACAACTCAGGAACGATCTCACCGCCATTGCCAAGGCTGGGATGAATTCTCAATTCAACAACCAATTGGCGAGATCTCACTTCGATACGGAGATTACGAAATATCTCGCAGACTTTGAAGCACTAAACTCGAGCGAGGCACTTCGAGATGACGTCTGGGCGTTTCTGGCGTCGTCTTGCCTCACGATACTTACTATCTGGCGTTTTCAGTTCGCCAAGGACCGGTTTCATGGAGGCGTTAGAAATACATTTCAGAGACTCTGGTTGAGGGCTCGGGCTCTTGATCGCGGACCGGACTCCGAGAATCGTTGGGAGCTGATCGAGGAACTGACGGAGGACGCGATGGTCCAAATAACCGAGCGTCCCTCCATTGGCGGAGACAGAGTACTGGCGAGCGCTGTCGCGGAAGCTTGGATAAACGCATCGAGGAAATTCGGGCGAGCTCCCATGGAGGCTATCATGCGAAAGGCAATAATTGGTGTGCGTCTTCGTAATCAGGTTGTTGCTCTATCTCAGCTGCCTACGCATGAATTGAGCGAATTCGTGCGCTTGGAATTCGAGCAAGCGGCTAGGACTATCCAACGCGCACAGTCTGCCTAGGCTTGCTCTGCTCGAAAGTATCAGCGACATCATGTTCAGACAGCAATGCATAGACAACCTTAGCGATCTGAACCGCTAGATATGGTGGAACGGCATTGCCGACCTGGACAAATTGCTGAGTCCTGTTTCCCTCGAAAAAATAATCGTCAGGGAACGTCTGTAGCCGCGCAGCCTCTCTAACAGTGAGACTCCGACATTGTATGGGGTCGGGATGGATGAAGTAGTGTCCGTCCTTCGATATGTGACTAACAATCGTCGATGACGGAGTACCAGAAACCTGAACACGAAAGCGGTCGGCAAATTTTCCGCTCTTCCAATTCGCGTGGTGCGGTGCAAGCGCCGCTGGATAGTCCTCGGCCTTCGGCGATCGACCATATTTGTCCGCGTAGATCGCCGAAAAAAAGTAACGCCCGAGATCGGAACTCATATGGCCACGACTTTCGTGATTGGCCGTGCCAAGAAGTGATGGATTCCCGATCCATGCGGCCAAGTCGTTGGTGCAGTTATCTGGAAGACCAGCTGGCGACTTGTCGGCGCGGACCATCTCACTGTTTCTTTGCAGAAATTCCTTGCGAACCTTGGCAGCGTAACGGGAAAGTGCCTTATCAGATCGCTCCAACGCTTTCGCCACGCTCTGCATTTGGGCAGCAACTGTGCGTTTCCAGTTTGCGAAATCGTCCAAGTCCTTGGAGAGACCGCTTCGCAAAACTGGCAACGTCGCAATGACATCAGCCACCGACGGCTGCGCCTTGTGTTGCTCGAGAAGTGGAAAAGATAGTTTCTGCCGATCATAAACATCACGGCGGATACCAAGAAAGATCACGCGATGGCGAGCTTGAGGTATACCAAAAAGCTCGGAGCGGACAATGAAATCTTCGGGTTCAAAGAAACTCAAGAGGTTCTGCGAATCATCACAGTGCAGTGGAACGATCTCGTATAGTCGCTTGTCGCCACCAAGCGACGCCAAGTCGTCCATGAGCAATTCCAGAATGCTCTCGTCCTTCACCTTGGACGATAGAATTCCTTTCACGTTTTCCATCACGAACACTGCGGGACGGAGCTCTTTCAATACACGGATGTATTCACGGAAAAGAAAATGTCTGGGATCATCTTCGGGTCGGTATCCTGCAATACCTTTGTTTCTGGCGCGTCCAACGAGAGAGTAGGCTTGGCAGGGCGGACCGCCGATCACAACGGTGCGGTCCCCATAGGTCTCTTGGGCCTCCTTTATCGCTGCATTCACGATCTTGGCAGCAGCTTGTGTGCCGAGTTCGAGTTGCTGAACTTCATGCTCGGCCTCGGACCACTGGAGAGGATACAGCTGCGACCAGTCCGGCCGAGTTCGCAAACCGGCGTGGTAATCGATGTACTCCGGCGGTAATTTACTCCCGAAATGCCGCAGGAATGCGCGCAAGCGAAGCGTGGCGTGAGCTGACGCTTCCTTTTCAGCTGACAACATGATCTTGAACGGGTGAGCAGCATTTGCTGACTCAAACCTCGAAAAGCCTTCCCCAAGTCCACCTGGGCCGGCGAACAGGTCGATGATGCCAAACTCGGACAATGGTCGAATTTCTCCTTCTTCGTACTTCTCTGTTAGCGTGATTGGGGTGTACCTACCAGGGCAAAAGGGAGCGGTTCACTGATGGCAGATGTTGTCGATGCATCAACGAGATCACGAATGATGTCAGCGATTCGCGGCACCAACACCAAACCGGAACTTATACTTCGCAAGGGACTTTTTCGTCGAGGCTTTCGGTACCGGTTGAATGACAAACGCCTGTCTGGAAAGCCAGATATCGTGCTTCCCAAGTGGAATGCGGTGATATTGGTTCATGGGTGTTTCTGGCACAGACACGCAGGCTGCAAGTACGCAAGCACGCCGGCAACGCGTCCCGAGTTTTGGCAGAACAAGTTCAAAGGCAACGTCATGCGAGATGAAGCGAACTTATCAAGTCTACAGGATGCAGGCTGGCGGACTGCCGTTGTATGGGAATGCGCCTTACGCAACAGTTGCGGCGAGACAGTGAGCAAAGTGGCTAACTGGCTCCGGAGTGACGAGCAGGAATTTCTCGAGATTCCATAGCTCGGACCGGTCGCGCAAAGCGTCACACAGGAGATCACCCAAACCCAGGCGAAACGAGAGATTCCAACAAATAGGTGGTCTTGCCAACTGATGCAGTTAATGGCGAAGACGAACGTTTCTACATCACGCGATATCATTATTTGGCTAGTCAGTTTTTGTCGGGAGCCGGACGCTTGAACGGCATTCGGGACTGGAGGATGGCGACAGGCTTTGTGGTTGTACCATAGCCGTCGAAACGAACGTTTCTGCGACACATTTTTCCCGACCTTATTGGCTCCATGTTACGACCAATTTTGAGTCTCAAAATATGTCTCAAAACTCTTGTGTCTCATAAAAGATTGATCTAACGTTTTTGAGACAATTCGAGGAACGAGAAACAATGAAAGTTGGTTATGCGCGCGTATCTACTAGGGATCAGGATGCGAGGCTTCAAATTGAAGCGTTGACTGAAACCGGTTGCGAGAAAGTATTCGAGGAAACCGCATCGGGTGCTCAACGAGACAGACCCAGGTTAGCCGAAGCTCTAACCTATCTTCGCAAGGGTGACACCTTGGTCGTATGGAAGCTGGACAGACTGGCGCGCTCACTCCGGCAGCTAATTGAAACCGTCGAATTGCTTCATCAGCGCGGCATCGGATTCGTCTCGGTGACGGAGGCCATCGATACGACGACCCCCGGCGGCAAAATGATCTTTCATGTGGTCGGCGCTTTGGCTGAGTTCGAGCGCGACCTAATCAAAGAACGTACGAATGCTGGATTGGCTTCCGCGAAAGCGCGTGGGGTTCAGCTTGGTCGACCTAAAGCCATGACCGATGCTCAAATTGCTGTTGCGCGGTCTTTGAAGGCCGCTGGAGAGCTTTCGTCGGGAAAGATAGCAGATCACCTGGGAGTGTCGCGAGCGACCCTGTATCGGACTCTTAGTGAGTAGGGAGTGCTAGCTTTCGCCCCATCAAGTACAAGGAGAATGTTTTTCTGGCGGCAGAAAAACTGGAGGTGAGTCGCACAATTTTAGGTCCGCGCCTATGATCGGGAAAATCTTTGTAGTTGGCATTTGCCTGCGGTGAGCCTTTCGCCGAGGTGACTTGAATTTGCGCGTCATCAAACGCCGTTGCTGGAAGTGGCTGGATGGTCCCGGAAGCGGACGTAACTTATCAAATAGGATAACTTCAGCTTGGCGCGATTCGATTTGTGGCTAAAGATAATATGCTTGATGAGGGGGTCGGAATGAACTGGTTGGCTAAGACACTCGCATCTGAGTTTGTTTGGGGCATCGTGATTGGCATTCTACTTAGCGCGTTGTCAGCCTGGATTGGACTACGACTGAATCGAACGCACCTACAGAAGAACGTTCGCAGGTTTTGTCTCGATCTCGCCTCCAATGTCAGCGAACTGGTGGATGGCCTCAACGATACCCGACAGAAGCACCGATTCATCGATAGCGAGTTCTTGGATCTCATTGATGTGGAGATTCAAATCTACGGCAGGAACCGGGAGCATCTAATAGCTATCGATGATGACAAGCTACGGCGCGATATTCGGGACTATTTCACAAGAGTTGCTGGGAATGTGGCCCGTATTCGTATCCACCTGAAACATTTTCAAGAAAACTATTTGCGGGAACATCCTTCGACCTACCCTGATCCGGCGCGGGCCCACGAAATGCAACAGGTTGCAAATGGCGCACTGGCAGCAGCGCATACCGCTTGCGACAACCTCCGTGATCTTATTATCGCAAAAAGCGGGGTACTGGAGAGCCGCCTCCGAGAATAAGGTAGTTGTGGACGCGTGCCTTTGTCTCCTTCTGCGCAAACAGTGGTCGCCAGCATCATCCCGGAAGCGGACATGAGTCTTGTACTTGATGAGCACTGAAGTTCGTGTTTTGTTCGACTCGGTTAGTACCACGGTCGGGCGACTATGCGACACATCATTCTACTTCTCATTGGTATATCTCTCTCGGCTACACAGTCCGCAGTAGCTGAGCCGACGTACTTCCTCGTCGATAACTCGGGTTCAATGACAAGCTTCCGCGAAAGTGTTGATGAGGAAATCAGACAGACCGTCGAAAGAGAATTGGAAGGTTCAGATGTTTCGGTCACATATTTTCAAGGCGCTAATGATAACGATTGCGAAAGCGATGTTACAATCGCGACGCCAGATATTGTGGGTGAACCGTTTATTTTGGACCCACCTAGCGCTGGAGGCAGCACTTTAATTGTCACCGCGTTGAAGGCTCTAAGAGACATCCAAACTGAAGAGCAGACTTTGGTGACCTTGTACACGGACGGCAGCTACGCAGACAGTGTGTGCGAGACTCCAGAAGACATCTGCTCTGCACTCGCGGATTTAAGGCGCAGCAAACCGCAATTGGACTTTAACTTTGCGTATCCGCCAGCGATTCGAACTGCAGGCCGCCCCGTCCTAAGCTGTGCCGGCGAACCAAGTACCTCATTGGGACTGGCGGAAGAAGTTTCTACTGACCCACCCGAGGACGTTAGCGAGGTGCCTGTATGGCCATCAATCGCCGCGTGGTCGGTGATTCCCTGGGTATTCGTATTCTTGCTAGCCTTGAACACCATGTCTCGGCGACGCCACACTAAGCATATAGAAGAGTCGTATGAAATTGAGGACCCAAAAAAGAGCGTTACAAAGAGTGAATGGCGGGCCTATACCGCGTTGTGGATAGTTCTCGGATTAGCTGCGTTGTGCCTCCTCGTATATGCGTTCCGTGGACCCACTACTTGGCGCGCATTTGGACTAGTTTATGAAGAAGCGAACAGGCCGCTTCTGGCCATAGTATTTGCGTGGGTGCTAACAGTGGTGTCCGGCTGGTACTTCGTTGAAGTACTCAATGACATCCGCGCTCGACAAAACAAGCAATGGCGGATCAATCATACTTCGGCCTTAGAGCGCGCAGAAGCTAAAGAAGTCGCCCGCATCAAAGAGTTGATATCCGATCGCTACTCGTATCAACAAGATCGCGACGGATCGGTGGCACTACGTGTACAAGAGAAATTGTCCAACGAAGAGCGCGAGCGCTTCTCGATGCTCTTTTCGAAAGTGGAATCGATACGGGCGCGTCTATTGGAAATGATAGGCGAAGTTCAATCTTACGCGATTTTAGATAAGAACGACGGAGCGACGTTCTCTAATCCTCGATCTATTAGTCGCTTACTTACTGCCGCTTACAAACTCGACAAGCCGGTGGGGGATGAAGTTACATCACTCCTCGAAGACTGGCGACGCTTGCTCGGAAAATTACCCACAATAGATGTCACGATTGAGAGTAACCTCTTGTCATTCGACTTGCAGAAATTGAGCGCACCTGCGTCGCGTGAAACCGAAAGCATAAAGTAGTTTTGTCTCCTTCGCGCCCACAGCGGTCGTTGGACGACAAGACCGGAGACTGTATCTCTCCGCCGGTTCCTAGATGGATTTGGATAGCGATTGTGGTGACGATCGCGGGTTTCGTTGCGTTGGCGGTCTTTGCTAGTGGTTCTTGATCTAGGCATCCAGAACGGCTGCGCCCTCAGAAAACTCAGAAAACGCGCCACTCTTTGGACGCCCAGTGTAACCCAAGACCCGAAACGCGTGTCAGCGAGCTTCCTGGCTCGACACAGAGACGTTAAGGCTGAAGGCGAGAGGGTCGAGTCGCGAGCAGGTCAGAGGCCGCCGTCCGAGTACGGGTACATCCGGATTCGGAGCTCCGAAAAATGCCGAGCGATGGGGGCCAATTCGGCGGGGAATTTCTAGGACTTTGCGTAGTTGTAGGCGCCATCAATCCGGTCGAAAAACTTCACTCGCGCAAATTTCGATCCGCGTTTCAAAAAAACCACATACTTTAGCCGTTGCCGCATCGTAGTTGGCTAAAATTGCCGTTAAGCCAGCGAGCAGCGAAACAGCAGCGGCGATCCAGCGCCAATGAACTCGAATTGTCGTTTTTCGTTGGGTCGTCTCCGATGCAGGATCGTTGTTCAGTTTACCGATTCGACGAGCGATTTTCTTAAGTTGACCTCGAGAGGCGGGACCTGAAATGGGTTCGAATTCATCTGCAAGGATTTTGAATATCGTGCGCAAAAAGTGCTTCTCAAACTGGTCTTGAGTATTTGGTATCCGGACGTACCCTTTTGCACTGCAAAGCAGCAAGAACGGCACGTCTGCTCGCTGAGCATTGGATCTTCGAAACCAGAAGAAGCGCCTAAACAATTCAAACTTATCGTTCGTCCTCACCCCGAGTCCCGGTGCAGAGACATCGAGCGCCAATCCGCACATCTTTCGAACTTCTTTGAGTTCAGCATAAATGATGCTTTCCAGTGTGCCGTCGATTTCCGTTAGAAAGACATAAGCGCGATTAGGACAGATTGCATATCTGTCTGCGAGTTGCTTTGTTGTTAAAAAAATATCAGGTGCACCGTCGATCTCAGATGCTCTGATCTCTCCATTGAGTTCGTGCGTAGATCCATCATAGAGCGCAAGGAAGCATTCATCAGACAAGAGGAACTCATACTCCGGTGAGGTGTCGCGGAGTCCCATTTCTCGAGCATACTTCCTGACTGAAGCTTGATGGTCCAAATGTTTTTCTGCGCCCATTTCGCGAAAATGGTTCAGTTCTCGGCCGGATGCGCGATTCCAATCGAGATATGAATGCAGCGCTATTGTCCGAATTGGCGGCATTCATATCCCCATGTCAGTTTGCGGTTATCTTGCATGCCAAACACTACGTTCCTGATCGCCACAAGTGTAGTGCCATCAGCGATCTTATCTCTCAATACTCTCTTCGCGCCACATACCCGCGCGTCGGACCGGACGGGTGACTCTCACTCAAAATCCCAGATCCACGCTGGAAACGTCTTGAACTTAGGAACTGCTATCTCGAACCCAACCCATCCGGAGTGACACGCCTCCGACCAGCTTCGGATCGCTGAGGCGGCCGAAATCGGCGTTTGTGACGCCGATAGTTTCGGCGAACGCCACATAGTCATCTCTCCAACTTACCTTTTCGCCGAAGTCATGAACCAGCATGATTGCGTGAGGAGCGTGGAACCGTTTCGCCTCAATGATGGCGGAAGTAGTTCTATGAAAAAGTTGCCATCGCAACCCACCGCAAGATTCCGCTTCAACATCGAAGAAATCGCACGCCCACGCCAGCCGCGCGGATCGCCCCGGCGTGGAGTTCCAGACAGAGACTAGTTCACCGAACGGTTCGCCAGCCTTGGCTTCGACGGCCATGACGCCGAGCGCTTCTTGAAGACGGCAGACAACAAGCAAATCATTGCTCGACGGTCTCTGGAGCGTATCAAGCGGCGTCGCGTGCTCAAAAAGGCCGACCGCAACTTCGGCTTCTGTCCATTCCGGCGCTTGGTTTAGCATATTCCGAACGGGACGCGGCATGCCGCCCTCGTGGTTTATGTTCCCCGTCACCCAGGAATGCGCCGCCTCGTATGCTGAGCGTCCCTTTTTCCAGTGCAGCTCGGGGTCTCTTAGGAGAGACTTAGTCTGGAGGGGATCTTTGAGCGGTTCACCGTAGAGACGAGGGTAGTTTTTCATTGTTCGGTTCCTAGACGACGCTGAAGCGAAACTCTGGTCAGCAAGGTATGGGTAATCTCCGTTGCTAGCACCCGGAAAAAATACACGGATCAGGGTCGCGAATTGCGCCGCTCCCTAGGACTTCGTCTTTCTGGTAGCGGCGACGAATTCTGCTACGCTGGTCGCTTGGCCAAAGTAAATCGACTGCGCTCTCAGGACACCCAGGACGCACGTTTTGAACCGGATGCATCATTCCTCATCCGACGACCAAACGCGCGTCAGCGAGCTTCCTGAGTCCACAGAGGGTCATTCCACGGCGTGGACCTAGACGATCCTGGCAGTGCTGATGAGTTCGAGGTTATTTAGCCGCCTTTTGCACTGGCTCAATCAACGACTCACCGAGCGCCGACCAACCGGAGATATTCAATTCAGCGCAAAGTCTGCAACAAGTGGAACGTGATCGCTGATCTTCGAAGCAACCCAGACCTGATAGGTGCCGATTGTCATGCTTGAACACCGCTCGCGAAGTCCTTCAGATGCAAAAACGTAGTCAATGTGAAAGGGGTGAGTTTCATCCCATCTCCAGAAGAGGGTCGCGGAGGTTTCAGCGCCATGCAACTCGCCGGATCGTTCGTGCCATAAACTTGCTAGGCCAAAATCTAGCAGACGAGTTCTCGCATCTTCGAAGCTTGGTTTCGTCTTCCAAACCGGATTTGCATTGAAGTCTCCGGCCACAATCACGTCGCCGATCAACAAGCCACTCATTTGTTCCAATGCATTGATGATCGGACGAACATAATTGGATTTCACCGGAAGCGTCCAAACCCCGACCAGGGTCACACGATGTCCGCCGCGCGAAGCCACAGCAGTGAGAACATGCTGGTCCGCAGATACATGCAGTTTCTCCAATGACCAGCCATTGAAACCCATAAGCGCCATACCCTTGGCACCGGGATTTCCGATCCATTGGACATCAGCATTATCGATTAGTTCAGAGTCCTTTTGCGTGATCTCACATATGACCGCTAGATCTGGAGCAAGAGACTGAAGCGCGTCTTGTTTCCTGGCAAAGCCGTTAGCGCAATTCCAAGACACAAGACGCATTTTCATATACTCCGGAACGCTCTGTCAGATCGCTCAGGACGCGCGCTTTTTGTATGACACAAGATGTATCGCAAAAAGTCAAAACGCGCGTCACCGAGCTTCCTGAGTCCATACAGAGTCATTCCTCAACATATCCGAGGTAGACTTCTCTAGCGACAGAAATCACCCAGTGCTCCCTTGCACTCAAAATACGTGATGCAGACTGGTAGAGATCAATGTCATCCGGGAGTTCCTGAAGAACCCACAGAGGTAGCAAGTCAGCAATGTCGCGATCAAAGAATTTTGCTATGCCGCTGATATGCTTGAGCGGAATTTTAGACTGGAAATGCATCCACCGGTTCGGAATTGTAGAATTTGCATAGCCAAGAGATTTTGAAAGCTCTTCAAAACGGAGGTTGTCCTCATCGTCAGCCAATTCACCGGCTATGAATATGCTGAGCCTTTCGTGAGGGGGGAACTCTTCCAGCCATTCCTTGTCCATGTGTGTAACTCCTCTTTTGTTGATGAGAGAAGAAATTACCTTGCGCTCTGGACTCTGTCGGGTGGGAAATGGACTGGTGAGAAAGATAGGTGCGGTTCTCGGTGTTCGCTTCGCTCACTCGCTCGACCGCACCTATCAGTCATTTATGGGAAGTGATGGAGAGGTTCTGCTTTAGGCAAAGCTTCTCCATTGCTGACAAAACCAGCTCAAAAATTCGACATCCAACTTCAGCGCCGTCAAGGAAAAGAGTGCGCTGAGAGAAAAGGAATTTTTAGCGACGAGGCTGAAACGGCTCGTCGAGATTCAAGTGCCTCGCATGGGTTATACGGTCGACGGTGAAGTGGCGCGTTGGCTTGGTGCGCTGCCTGCCAGAGTGAAAGTCAGCGAGCGTAAAAACCTGATCGGAAAAATCGATCTGGTAGAGTTGTTCTTTGAACATGTAATCGCGCCAACCCGCCGCGTCGTAAATAGAGGTTGTCTTAATCGTATAGCCTTTTGCTTTCCAATCGATCACTTGCGGGATGATCAAGCCGGTCCGGTAGGGTTCCCACTTCTTGAGGAACTCACGATCACGCTCTTCGAACTCTACGCCGGGTGAATTGCACTGCTCAAGCAGAAAACAGATAAGCAGGTTTTTCTCTATTTCTGCCGAAAGCCTGGCGGTCTTAGTCGCGTGGATTTTAGCAATCGAGTCCCGGTCGTACTCCTTGAGGGGATCGTAATTCGCGTCAGGAATGTGGTTGAACGTGATCCCAATGTGCGAATGAGGATTGATTGAAGTCTTCTCAATGACGCCTACACCCGAAATGCGATCACGTTTTGAAATGCGCTCAGCGACGTATTCGGTGTTGAAGTAGGCTTTTTCAATCTTCAGAAAAGCTTCACCGGTGCTCCGCTTGATTGAAGCAATGGTTGTCTGACGGCCAGCGTCAGAGGGATTGCTCATCGAAGACCCGCGATTGGGTTGAATTGAGACTGCCAGATCCGGAGTGAAAGTTTCCCATGTTTTCCATGCGTCATGGAGGGTCTTGTTGTGAAAAGTGGTCAAAGTATTGGTCCATCACGCCAATAGCACATTGGCGCTTCTTGAAGGTTGAGTTTTGGGATAGCGAGTCCGGCGCACCAACATGTGGTGCCACTAATCCAGTGAGGCTATATTATACCACGTTCAGGATGTGATCGAAATAGGGTAGGTTTGCCTACCGCACTTATTATGATGATGTTTCGCTCATGTGCTGAGGCCATCCAGATGGCGGGAAGTAGAACAACGAGAATTGGACGATGAAAGACTGCGCTGTGAGGTCTTCGGAGACGCGCGCTTTGTTCTTTGCGCGCATTTCTCTATGCAGTACCCTAAACGCTCGTCAGAGAGCTTCCTGAGTCGATGCAGAGTCATTCTCGTTCGTATCTGGAGTCGCCTCTATCAGCGCTCACCAGAATGAACGCAAAATCGACCGGATGTCTGCGTTTGTACGTTAGCTAAATCGTCCGACTGATGTTGCCGTTGGAACGCACCGGCGTTTGTGATTGGCCAACCTGACTACAAGTCTTTGCCGAGAGGTATGTACCAACCTACAGCGTCCCATTCCTTCTTGGTCCAAGTTTTGATCTTGCCGTTCAACAACGCCGGAACAACGAGTCTAATTCTCTTGTAGAACGCTTGAGCACGCCTGGTGAAGCTGTGTGTGCCAGCATGCAGCCTTTCGCCGATATCCAGGGGAGGCGGTATCGAGTTGGACGTATGAAAGCGTCGGTCTCGCCTTTGCTTGAGGCAATAGTCCATCCAGAGCTGGTTGATGTCCTTGGATTTCATATGCAGTATTCTGGACGGATCCATTTTGTGTTTTGAACCGCTCGCCTGAGTGATTTCACGCCGGAGTTCTCGGTACCTTCTATCGATCGTAAGATGCTTATGGTCCTTGACGTAAATGATGCCATGAACGTGTAATCCATAAGGATCGGATTTGGTCCGCTCGAGATGAAACCAAAATCCGAATTCGTTTGAACCTAGATGGCGCCGGAGACGATCAGCCATCCGTTTTCTGAGGTGATCCACTAGAGGTCTGTCGCTGGTGCGAGCCTCAGCAATCAAGTCCTCACCGATCCAGAGAGTGAAAGCACGGAAGCGGTCGGTGTCTTGTCGCGCTGAAAGGAGAAGCAATACATGGCGAAAGCGATCCGAGAGATCTTCCCATCTGCGAGGTTTGTTCCGAGAGCGTTTGAGGAGCTCTGCCTTCAGGTTTGTGGGTGAAATCTTGCCGTCTAACTCAAGGTATTCCCGCATGAGATTTGGGAAATCTGTTCTGTACCAGTCTAATAATACTCGACGGTCAAACTCGGCGCCGTCATCCATCACCCCGGAGGATGATAAACTATCAATAAGAACAAGGCTCATGGTCTCAGAAGAGAGTGAGATACGCGGATTAGTCATGCGCAGTTTTTTACCAATTTCCGTGGTTTTGGATGGCTGCGCGTGCGCGAAAATCGATGTGCGCGATCTGCTGTTCGTTAACGGTCAATGGGACACATTCTGCTCGCTGTAGCTCAAGATAGGTTTCGCGAATTTCCGTTTTTGACAAATGAGAACGCAAACTTCGATCAGCATTCCGGTTCGCGCCGAGAGCTAACATGTGCTGATTTCATTACAAGCGCAGTGCGGTTCGAAAGTTCGGAAAAGTTCTGAATTCCAAGCGCGCCGCCAGCGGAATATTGTCACACTCACGTCACACAGACGTTCAAAATCAAGTAATTTTAGACGGATTTGACGGGATGCACGCCAGATGCTGAAAATCTCTAACAGATTGATTTAATGAGGAAATTCGCCGCTTCCCGATGGATCGGGCGGTTAGCTCAGTGGTAGAGCACTACGTTGACATCGTAGGGGTCACAAGTTCGAACCTTGTACCGCCCACCATTTCAAGCTGGTGCGCCTGCGGCGCACAATTTGATCGAGGATCAAATTGAAGCCTGAAATGCCCGAAACGCCAGCGTGGTCCCAGGCTGCAACCGATCACGTCGAATTCAGGCCATTTTCGCCTTGAAGAAATCCAGCGTGCGCGACCAGGCGAGTTCGGCTGCGTCTGCGTCGTAGCGCGGTGTCGTGTCATTGTGGAAGCCGTGGTTCACGCCCTCATAGATGAAGGCCTGGTAGTCAGCACCATTTGCCGTCAGCGCCGCCTCATAGGCAGGCCAGCCCGCGTTCACCCGCTCGTCGAGGCTGGCGAGATGGATCATCAGCGGCACGTCCACCTTCGCGGCGTCTTCCTCGCTCGGCCAGCCGCCATAGAAAGGCACCGCACCTGACAGCCAGGGCTGGTTCACTGCCATGAGGTTCGTGATCGCCCCGCCAAAGCAGAAGCCGACGCAGGCGACCTTGCCATTGCATTCAGGATGATCGCGCAGTGTCTCTGCTGCGGCCATGAAGTCCTGGAGCATCTCATCCCGGTCGCGCTGGGCCTGCATTTCGCGGCCGTCATCATCATTGCCCGGATAGCCGCCGAGCGGGTAAAGCGCGTCCGGGGCGAGCGCGATGTAGCCGGCAAGCGCCGTGCGCCGCGCGACATCCTTGATGTAGGGGTTGAGGCCGCGGTTTTCGTGCACGACAATCACGCCGGGCCGCTTGACGGAGCCTGACTTCAGCCGCACGAGATCGCCGGCCATGGCGCCGGCGCCGTTCGGGGAGTCATATTTGAAGGTCTCGACCTGAAGGCCTGTATCATCGGGAGAGGTCTGCAGCCCGTTCTCATAGTCAGGCATGACGCAGGCGGCGAGCGAGGCGACGGTCAGCCCGCCCACCGCATACTTGCCGAGGCCGGCGAAAAAGTCCCGGCGCGACATCGCCCCGTGGCAATAGGCATCATAAAGGTCGAACACGCCCTGTGGCACGGGCTGGTCATTCGGCAGTCGGGTCATGGCAGTCTCCTGTTCGGCAAACCGGGCCTGATGATAGGCCGCATTCACCCTCAGGAAACCCCTTTCAGGCCTGCCCGCCACCTATGTAGCCAAGCGTCGTGGCCCGGTGCACGGCTTGCGAGCGCCCCGATACACCGAGCTTGCGGCTGGAATTGGTAATGTGGAAACGCACCGTCGGCTGCGAGATCCCGATAATGGTCGCGATCTCATGGTCGGTCTTGCCGGCCGCCGCCCATTTCAGGCACTGGGTTTCCCGTCGCGTGAGCGTTACGGCAAGGTCGGTCGGGCTCGCGCCCCTGAAGTCATGATAGGTCGCCATCAGTTTCAACGTCAGGACATGAAGTTCCACCGCATGCGCCGCGAAAACGGCGCTGACGTCGAGCGATCGGTCAGGTGTTGCCCAGACGATAGCCCCGATCACGCCAGACGGCAGGTGACAGGGCGAGATGATCGCGCCCCCAATACGATAGGAATCGGTGTCCATCGTCTCTGCAAGGCCGTCCAGGGCCGCAATATGCCGCCAGCTGCCAACCCTGCCATTCTCGGCATAGAAGGGTTCGGCACACGTGCGCGCGCCTCGGACAAATCCTGACTTCAGCGCAAAGGCGCGGTCCTTCCAGTAGGCCAGCTCGGGGTCGATCCACCTGAACAGGGTTTCCGCGAGCGGCTGGCCGGACGAGTCCTGCATGGGTTCGGGGCTGCCAATGTCGGCGCTGGCTGCAATATAGGGCATGCCCATCGCTTCGCCCCGCGCCGCCACGGCGCACGCAAGGTCCATCAAACGCGTGGCGATGTCATTCTCCCTGCACACTGGATCAGACGGTTTCGTCAATTTGTTCAACCCTATCGAATCGAGCAGGTTGCATCCGTGTGCACGCTACTGCCAGTGTGTCGGAATGGCAGCACTGACAAGATTGCCGCATACGCCCGGAGGAGCCAGATGAATCTCGACCTTACACAGGCAGATAGTGATTTTCGCGACGAGGTGCGAGCGTTCCTCCACGACAACCTGACACCCGAACTGGCAAATGCCGGAAAGCTGACCACCAGTGTCTTCATCGAACCGCAGTTCAGCCTGCCCTGGCAGCGTATCCTGCATGCACGTGGCTGGGCGGCCCCGGCCTGGCCAGTGGAATATGGCGGCACCGGCTGGAGCGAGATGCAGCGCTATATCTTTGCGTCCGAATGCGCCCGCGCCGGGGCCCCCGGCCTGTCCCCCATGGGGCTCAGCATGGTGGGCCCGTGCATTATCGGGCATGGCACGCCGGAACAGAGGGCGCATTACCTGCCACGCATCCTCTCCGGCGAGGATTACTGGTGCCAGGGCTATTCCGAACCGAACGCCGGATCAGACCTTGCCAGTCTCGGCCTCAAGGCCGTTGCGGATGGCGATGCCTATGTGCTGAACGGTACCAAGATCTGGACCACACATGCGCATTTCGCGACCCGCATGTTCTGCCTCGTGCGCACCCGTTTCGACGGCAAGCCGCAGGAAGGCATCACGTTCCTGCTGCTCGACATGAACCTGCTGGGGATCAAGGTTGAGCCGATCATCACGCTGGCCGGGGAGCATGAGGTCAACCAGGTCTTCTTCGATGATGTTCGCGTGCCGCAGGCGGGCCGGCTCGGTGCCGAGAATGACGGCTGGACGGTGGCCAAATACCTGCTCGAATTCGAACGCGGTGGCGGTTCGTCGGCCGGTCTCGAAGCTGGGGTGGCACGTATCCGGGCTATGGCTGCCAGGGATGGCCTGCTGGCCGACGCAGGAGGCTTTGCGCGCGAGCTCGCGGCCGCCGAGATCGGACTGGAAGCGATCAAGATCACCGAACAGCGTGTGTCAGCGGCCCTTTCCAGCGGCGCCAATCCGGGGCCTGCTGCGTCCATGCTGAAGGTCCAGCGCACGGAAATGATGCAGCGCATCGACACGCTCGGCATCGAGGCGGGCGGGGCCTATGCGGGGGTCGACCAGATTGAGGCCCGCCAGCCTGGCAGCAATATCGCGCCAGTCGGCCCTACGGACCGGCTAACCCTGATGCCGCGCTACCTCAACAATCGCGCGGGCTCCATCTATGGCGGCTCGAACGAGGTCCAGCGCAATATCATGGCCAAGCTCGTGCTCGGCCTGTGAGCCCACCCTGTCACTTCCGATAGCTTGCCCCGGCAGGACCGATTTCTGAATGTCACCGCCATTGGACAGACCCCATCGAGAGGGTGCTGCCGGGAGGAGATATGTTAATGACCAAGACGCCACGAATCCGCCGATATGCCCTGCTGGGTGCGTCCCTGTTCGCGCTCACGTCCCAGATGCCATCTGTCGCGCAGGATACCGTCACCGAAGAAGCCGAACAGGCGCCAGGCGATAGCTCACTCAAGCTCGGGTCAATCGTGGTGACCGCCCAGCGCCGCGAAGAATCGGCACAGGACGTGCCCATGGCGATCCAGGCGTTCAGCGAAGACACGCTGAAGCAGCTCAGGATCGACAGCGTCGAGGACCTGCAGTCCGTCGTTCCCGGTTTTTCGGTGTCCCAGAGCTACCAGGGCGTGCCGACCTACACGCTGCGTGGCATTGGCTTCAACACGATCAACCTCTCGGCCACATCGACTGTCGGCACCTATGTTGACGAAGTTGCCTATCCCTATCCATTCATGAATTCCGGCCCGGTTTTCGACATCTCGCGCGTTGAGGTCCTCAAGGGCCCGCAGGGCACACTGTTCGGCCGCAATACGACGGCCGGCCTGATCAACATGGTCACCAACAAGCCATCCGACGAATTCGAAGCCCAGGTGACGGCCGATGTCGGCAATTACGACACCTGGAACCTTGAAGGCATGATCAACCTGCCACTCTCCGAGCGGGCCCAGGCGCGCTTTGCCATCCGCAGCGAGAACAGCGACAAGGGCTGGCAGAAATCAATCACCCGCGGCGAAGACCGCGGCACGAAGGAGAAGCTCGGCTACCGCGCTGCGCTTGCGCTCCAGCCAACCGACAATCTGGACATCAACCTCTCCTACAATGGCTGGATCAACAAATCCGATACAATCGGCGGGCAGGGCATCGGCCTGACGCCCAATACCGACCCGACCTTCACCGTGCCCGGCACGGCCGGTCCTGCGGCGGCATCGGGCTTCCTGGCACCGGGCCTGTTCGACTACCTCCAGAACAATGTTCCGACCAAGGCCTCCCAGGCTGACTGGGCGCCCTATTGGGATCGCTCGGCCGACATTGGCGCGGGCCAGGGCATTGATGGCCCGCACGAAGAGGATTCGAGCTTCAGCGCGATCCGTCTCGGCGTGAACTACACGTTTGACAATGACATGCGCCTCGTCTCGCTCACCGGCCTCAACAAGCTGGAGCGTGAATCGGTTCTCGACTGGTCGGGCGTGCCCTACCAGATCCTGCTGCAGGACGTGGATGGCGACATCGAATCCTTCAGCCAGGAGCTGCGCCTGGAAGGTGAAACCGGCCGGGTAAACTGGCTGGTCGGCGCCTATTACGGCAAGGACGAAACGACTGACGGCAACCGCACGCTGCTGCGCGACAATGCCAACTCGAACTTTGTCAGCACGGCAGCGTATCTTCTGACCGTGAACCCGGCTGCGCTCGGGTTCCCGCCGGAGATCGCCGGTCTTGTCTCCGCTGTGAACGTCGACCCGGAAACCGGCCTGCCCTATACGGCGGCAGAGCTGCTGAACTCGTTCCAGACCTATTATGATACGGGCGACTTCCAGTCGACGACGCAGAGCATATTCGCCAATGCTGACTGGGAAATCACACCGGAATTTTCGCTCACGACCGGCATTCGCTACACCAGGGACAGCCAGGAATATGTTGGCTGTTCAGGCGACGTGGACGGATCGATGCAGCCCAACGTCAACGTCTTCAACCGCGTGTTCTTCTCGGCGCTGTATGGCCTTGCCGTCCCGCCGGCTGCGCTTACCGAGAATGGCTGCAATACGTATGACCTTGCCACCAACTCCTTCGGCCCGGTCGAATCCGACACGGACGAGGACAATGTCAGCTGGCGGGTCGTCGGTAACTGGACGCCACGTGACAACATGTTGCTCTTCGCCTCGGTAACCCAGGGCTACAAGTCGGCTTCGACACCTGTGAACGCCGCGTCGAAATCCGAACAGAATGCCCCGGCCACGCAGGAAAGCCTGCTGGCCTACGAAACCGGCATCAAGGCGCAGTTCTTCAACCAGCGCCTCCAGACCAATGCGTCGCTGTTCTATTATGATTATGAGGACAAGCAGGTCGCGGCCTTCTTCCCGGACCCGATCTACCGTGCGCTCTCACGCCTGCAGAATGTTCCGAAGTCAGAGGCCTATGGCGCCGAAGCGGAACTGACCTGGCTGATCAGCGAAAACCTGACAGCCATGGGCGGCCTGACGCTGCTGCAGACCGAAATCAAGGAATTTGACACGTCGGATGCTTTCGGCCTGCCAACCAGCAATGCGGGTGACCCCTTCCTCTACAGCCCGGAAACATCAGCCAGTCTTGCGCTGCTCTATGATCGTCCGATGACGACCGAGCTTGGCCTGCGTGCCTCGCTATCCGGCCGCTGGCAGAGCGAGTCCACTGCGGGCAACCCGGACGACCCGCTCTATGACATCGACTCCTACGGCATCCTGAACGGCTCGATCGGCCTCTATTCGCTAAACAATAACTGGCAATTTTCAGTGTGGGGCCAAAACCTCACCGATGAATATTACTGGCAGCAGATAACATCGAACGCCAACGTCGTCCTGCGCTTCGCCGGGATGCCACGTACTTATGGTGCCTCCCTCACGTACCGGTTCTAGGGCCGGACAGCGTTTCCTCCCCTGGCATCGCGGCCACGATCCCTTCCGGATCGTGGCCGCTTTTTTTTAAAGTCACCGCGGCGCCTGGTCAGGTGTCCCACCAGGGATAGCCTTCGGGCATGTCGGCTGAGACTTTTCCTGGAAAGTGCGGTGCGCGTTTTTCGAGGAATGATGTGACGCCTTCCTTGACGTCGGGCGAGGATCCGAGAGTCAGCGCGAACTGTCCGTCGACCTCGAGCAGGTCAAACGGATGCGCCGCCGGCCCGAACCGCCAGAGTAATTGTCGCACCAGCGCGACCGAAACCGGCGCCGTGTTGCTCGCAATCTCTGCCACAATGCGCTTGGCAGCGGGCAGCAAGTCTTCCGGCGGATGGATTTCGCTGATCAGGCCGCCTGCGAGGGCCTCCTCTGCGTCGAACACGCGGCCGGTCATGCACCAGCGCAGCGCCTGCGGCAGGCCGACAAGCTGGGGCAGGAACCAGGCGCTTCCGGCCTCAGGCGGCAGGCCGCGCTGGGCAAACACGAAGCCGAATTTCGCTTTCTCCGACGCAATCTTTATATCGGTCGGCAGCGCCAGCGTCAGGCCGACGCCGACGGCGGCCCCGTTAAAGGCCGCGATCACGGGCTTGCGGCAATTATAGAGCGCGCCGATGAAGCCTGCGCCATCGCGTTTCTGCCCGGGTTCTGGCGTCCCGAAGTTTTTCGCGCCGGTGCCGCTCCTGGTATCGAATGCGGACGCCCCGTCGGAAATGTCCGCCCCTGCGCAGAAGTGGCGCCCGGCCCCGGTCAGGATGATGCCGCGCACATCGTCGTCGGCGTCACAGGCATTGATGGCATCGGCCAGTTCCCGGCCGAGCTGCGCGGTGAACGCGTTCAATTTTTCCGGACGGTTGAGGGCGATGATGGCCGCCGGGCCATCCTTATCCAGAAGGATCTGCTCGTAGGCCATCACATATCCTCCTTGCCCTATCGGGTCATCGCAGCGAGCCGGTCATTGATGATGTCATTCGCATCCGCCATTATGCGGTCGATCAGCTCCTTGACGCTCGGAATATCGTCGATCAGGCCCTGCACCATGCCCGCTGACCAGATGCCGCCATCCGCATCGCCCTCGGCCATGGCCTTGCGGCCGCGCGCACCGGCCACGAGATGGACGACGTCCTCGAACTTGGCGCCGCCCTTGCGCTCGATCTCGACCACTTCATCGCTGACTGCATTCTTCATTACACGGGCCGTATTGTGCAGTGTCCGGAATATGAGGTTCGTGTCACGCTCATTGTTTTCCATCATCTGCCGCTTGAAGCTCTCATGGATGGGTGCTTCCCTGGTCACGCAGAAGCGGGTACCCATGTTGATGCCGTCAGCACCCAGCGCGAGTGCGGCAACCAGGCCGCGGCCATCGGCAAAGCCGCCGGATGCCAGCATCGGGATCTTCACCTTGTTGGCCGCTGCCGGTATCAGGATGAGGCCGGGAATGTCATCCTCGCCAGGGTGGCCAGCGCATTCGAAACCGTCGATCGATATGGCGTCCACGCCCATGCGCTCAGCCGAAAGGGCATGGCGCACAGCGGTGCACTTGTGAATCACCTTGATGCCGTGCTGCTTGAAATGGTCAACATGCTCCTGCGGCTTGTAGCCGGCGGTCTCGACGATCTTGATGCCGCCCTCGATGATGGCCTGGCGGTATTCGGCATAGGGCGGGGGTGTAATCGCGGGCAGGATGGTCAGGTTCACGCCGAAGGGCTTGTCGGTCATGTCCTTCGTGCGCTGGATTTCCTTCGCAAGATCTTCCGGCGTCGGCTGTGTCAGCGCTGTCAGGAAGCCGAGTCCGCCCGCCTCGGCGACAGGCGCGACCATTTCGGCATAACCGACCCATTGCATGCCGCCCTGGACGATTGGGTGCTCGATACCGAACATCTCGGTGAAGCGTGTCTTGATGTGCATCTTGTTGTCTCCCTTTGCCGCATTGGGCGGTCTGTGTTGCGTGTCTCAGGTATCCCAGTGATCGGTGAAGCGGATGGTCTGTTTTTCCAGCCCGTCCCGCACGATCTCCATGCCGCCCGACTTGATCATCCATTCGAGCCGGTGGTCGCGATACTGGCGTTTGAACAGGCCGGATTCGACTGCTGCGCTGACCATCTGCATGCCGGCAATCGATGCGCGCGATTCCGCGTCGGTCTTGCTGACGCTGTCGCGTGCATTGGCGCGGCCGATCCAGGCGGCCAGCGGTGAGCCCTCAGCGGGCCTGAAGCCGAAGGCGTCGGCGGCATTCAGATAGGGAACGACGCTGAGGTCGCCTCGGCCAAACTCGTGCCCGCCGAACCAGTGATTGTCGCCCAGCTCGCCTTCCAGCCAGGCCATGAAGCCGGCAACCTGCCGCCCGGCATGTGTCTCGATTGTCTTGCGCAGGGCCTCGTCGCCGCGTTTGAAGAAATGCAGCTCGCCGAGACCCCATGTGATCGCTTCGAAATGCGTGTCCATCACGTCTTCGATCTGGCGCATGCGGGCGCGCTCTTCCGGCGCACTCGGCATCAGCGAGGGTTCTGGCCATTTATCGTCGATATATTCGAGGATCACCGTGGAATCGAAAAGCGCGACACCGTCATCGATCAGGGCAGGCACTTCACGGCGCGGGTTCGCATCGGCAAATTCGCCTTTCGTATGCCCGGCGCCAATGCCTTCCGGCATGCGCACGTCAAACTCGAGCCCCTTTTCCCTGAGTGCGATCTTCACCTTCTGGGCATAGGGTGACAGCGGATGTTCATAGAGGACGAGCATGCAGTTTATTGCTCCGTTATGTGATCAAAGCCCGAGCTGGGCCTTGGCAAGGATGTTGCGCTGGATTTCATTCGAGCCGGCATAGATCGAGCCTGCCCGGTCATTCAGGTATTTCGCAGAAACCGTCACGGCGCTCTCCGGGCCGACGAGCGCGGCGGAACCTGATGGCGCGTTGACGACTTCGCCACCGGGGTTCGTATGGTGTGGCTGGAACGGCCGGGCCCAGTTGCCGGCAATCTCGAGCGCGAGTTCAGTGAGGCGCTGGCTGAGTTCCGTGCCCTTGATCTTCATCATCGAGGCCTTGAGGCCCGGTGTGCCGCCACCTGACAGTTCCGACATCATCATCAGTTCGGCCGCTTCCAGCGCCGAGGCGTCCGCTTCCGCCTGAGACAGCCTGGCCAGCATGTCCGGCCCCGTGCCCGCCTCGGCCGCATTGCGGCGCAGTGACCCGACACGTGCCTTCAGGCGAGGACCATAGCTCGATCCGCCCCGCTCGAACTCGAGCAGGTATTTCGCGACCGTCCATCCCTCATTGACCTTGCCGATAACATTGGCCTTCGGTACACGCACATCATCGAAGAAGATCGCGTTCTGGATATGTTCGCCGGAGGTCATGATAATCGGGTCGACGCGCACGCCGGGCGTTGTCATGTCGATCAGCAGGAAGGTGATGCCCTGTTGCGGCTTGCCGCTGGCATCGGTGCGCACGAGGCAGAAACACATGTTCGCCTCATGCGCATGCGTCGTCCAGATCTTCGAGCCATTGCAGATGAAGGCGTCGCCATCATCCCTTGCCGACATGGTCAGCGAGGCGAGGTCAGACCCGGCATGCGGCTCGGAATAGCCCTGGCACCAGAAATCCTCGCCCGAAAGGATGCGTGGCAGGTAGTAATCCTTCTGCGCCTTGGTACCATGGCCGATCAGCGCCGGACCGCACATCGCTATGCCCATTGGCGAGAGGGGAGGCGCCCCCGCCCGCGCCATCTCGACGTCAAAGATATACCTCTGCGCCACGGTCCAGTCGCAGCCGCCATATTCCACCGGCCAGCCGGGCGCCGCCCAGCCCTGTTTCACGAGAATGGCCTGCCAGGCGAGCGCCGTCTCCTTGTCTGAATAGACGCTCGTCATGCGCGCCGCATAGGCGCGCAGCTCCGCCGTCAGTTCGCGGCCCAGGAACGCGCGAACCTCGTCACGAAAGGCTTCTTCTTCGGGAAGGAAATCCAGGTTCACTTTGCCGCTCCTCCGGGGATCAGTGCGCCAGTGAAGCGGCCCGTCCCTCTTGTATTGCGTGTCGCATACTTGCCTGTTTCTCAGGGCTCTTCCATAGAAATGTGGCAGGAAGTCCCAGCCTGACACAAGCCTGACCCGCGGGACTTGAGGGTAAAGGCAGACGTTCCGCAAGGGCACCCATGGCCTTCACGGTAGCAGCGCCCTTGGGACGCAGGTCGTACGCCGCCCCAAGATCAAGTCGCTCGCGCACGGCCACTGGCAGGATCGATACCGCCGCATTCACGACCGCGCTCTGCAGGCCCTTCGGCACGCCTCTGGCGGCGCGGCCTGACTTCATGATGTCCAGGAATTCACGATTGATCGGGTGCGGTTCGAATCGCGGCATCAGCTTAGCCAGCATTGCGTGGAAATCGGCCTCGCTGCACAACGGGCTTTGCACGCCATAGAGACGGGCTACCGCTTCGCCCTCCTCATAGAAGCGGGTCTTGTCGGCATCGGAGACCGGCGCCACAAACTGGTCATAGGCTGTCAGGAAGCCATAGGTCGCCGTCGCGCTGACCCAGTCCAGCAGCTCCACATCCATGGCCGAATAAGCCTCGCCCGAAGGCGTTTCACCGTGTACCTGCCGGTGCATGTTTGTGACGCCCTGGATCACCCGGCGTGCGGCGCTCTGTGGACCGTAGACGCCGACCATGGCCGCCATGCCGGTGCGGCGCGAGCGGCCGACGGGGTCTGTCTTGAACGTGGAATGATCCCAGACGCCGGAGCGGATGCGCGCGTCGGCAAATTCCAGCAGGACAGCGGCAATACCGCCCACGCCCAGGGCAACCGGGTTCTTGAACACGCGCCACGAGACCGAGTCCGGCCCCGCATAGGCCGACTCGCCTGCAGGCTGCAGGAAATCCACTTTCCATCCGAGATATGTTTTCATGCCCAGCATACTAACCTGTCCCTCACCTGTCCGGTACCTCTTCAATCTAACAGGGGGAAGGGGACGCCACCAAGCGGCGCGTGCGGGCCGTTTTCCCGTTGGTTCCCTGGTGCTCCGCCGCTAAGCTGTGCGGGCAAGCCTGGGAATCAACTGCATGAGCCGCGACGTGACCACTCATCAAGGCACTGGCATTGCCGCACTGGCCGAACGCCTTGCCGATCTACGGTCCGGCGCTGCGGCTCGCATTGTCGGCCTCACTGGCTCTGTCGCGGCCGGCAAGACGACACTGGCCCGCAATGTGGCTGATGCGCTAAGCCCCCCGCTCAGCGTCGAGACCGTCTCGACCGATGGCTTCCTCTTCCCGAACGCCGTTCTGGAACCGCAGGGCCTGCTCATGCGCAAGGGCTTCCCGGAAACCTATGACCGCGACGGCTTCGAGAGCGCGCTCCTTCAGGTCCGGCAGGGTGCGGCCGCTTTCCCGGCCCACAGCCACGAGACATATGACATTGACCCCGCCCTGACGCGCACCGTCCAGCTGCCGGACCTGCTCATCCTCGAAGGCCTCGGCTTCCAGCCGCCCACCCGGCCCGAGCGCCCGGCCGGCGAGCCGGACGTGCTGGTCTATCTCAATGCCTCAGAAGCCGATCTTGAATACTGGTATGTCGAACGCTTCGTCGGATTCTGGAATGCTGCGCGAACCGACCCATCCTCATTCTATGCCCAGTGGCTTCACATGAGCGAGCCTGAGCTGCGCGCCTTCGCCAAGACGGTCTGGGACGGGGTCAACCTGCCCAACCTGCGCGACCATATCCAGCCGCTTCGCGACAAGGCGCATATTGTGGTCCGCAAGGATTCCGCGCACGCCATCTCCATGATGGAGGACAGGACGGCCTGAAAGGGCCGGCCGCGCGACTGCAAGGCGTGGTCAGGCAGCGATGAAAAGCGAAATGGCCAAATGAAAGCGCCCCGACACGTTTTAACGCGTGCCGGGGCGCATGATCAGGGGAAGGAGGAAGTCCCCTAATACTTGTAGCGGACACCAAACAGGAATTCGCGGCCCGTGTGGTGGTAAACGTTCACCAGATCAGCCGTGTCGAAGATCTGCTGTTCGAATTCATCGGTCAGATTGATCGCTTCAAACGTCACGTCGATACTGTCGGTGAGCTTGTAGGATGATGCGAAGTCCAAGTTCGTGGTCGCATCATAGCCGCGCTCGTCGCGGCCGGCTGCGTTCGGAGCGTTCGTCTGGTAGGCGTCACGGTAAGCTGCCGAGATGCGGGCCGAAAGACGATCATCCTCATAATAGAGCGTCGCATTGTAGGCATTCGGCGAGAAGCCCAGGATTTCGTCGGAGTCAACATAGGTATAGTTGCCCTGGAAACCGAAATTGTCGAACGGCGCTGGCAGGAATGTGAAGGGCTGCTGGTAGGCCAGTTCAAATCCTTGCAGGCTCGCGCTTCCGCCATTCGAGACCTGGGCGATTTCGACCAGTGGATCGCCACCGGCCTGGATCAGGTTGAATAGCGGGCTTGATGCGGGCGGCAGCGATGCCGGCAGGCCGGTCTGGCTGAAGGGCACTTCCGTGGTGGTCGAACGCGTGAAGAAACTGTCGACATCCTTGTGGAAAACGCTGAGTGCCAGGAGGCCCTCTTCCGAGAAGTACCATTCGAACGATGCGTCATAGGCTTTCGCGCGGAAGGGATCGAGCCCCGGATTGCCGGAATTGTAGCGGAATGGCGGGCCGTTAAAGCTGTCCAGCGCACCGCCGGGTGTGAGGTTGCCCAGGGAAGGGCGCGCCATGACTTTGGCTGCACCCAGACGAATGTAGAAATCTTCCGTCATTTCGAATGTCAGGTTGAGCGAAGGCAACGTATCCTCGTAGCTGCGGTCCACGGTTACCGTGGTGCCGCTGACACTGCCGGTGGATGTGACGGTCGTTTCGACATAGCGAACACCGGCATTGCCGCGAACCGGAATGGTGCCAAGCTGTGTCTCGAAATCGAGCTGGGCAAAGCCGCCCAGGTCTTCTTCCTTGACGCTGCGGGTATTGCCGGCCTGAACGGCGCCAGGAATACCGTAGACGCCGATCAGCGCAGCGGCTGCAGCGACATTCGGGGATATCCAGCTGGTGTCGATGCCGCTCGCGCCAAGTCCGCTTCCGAATCCCATGACAGGAGACAGAATGTCTGCGGTAATCGGCAGGCCGGTCGCGCCGACGGGGCAGGTCACGCCTGGAAGACCACATACGGACGAACCAAAGGTCGATTCGCGGCGCGCCTCTGTCGTGCTGAATTCGAACTGCTTGAAGCTGACACCGCCTGACAGTGTCAGCGTGTCATTCAGGTCGTATTCCAGCGTGCCGGCAACCGTATCGAAGGAGTTCGAGACCGATTGCGGGCGATCACGAAATTCGGTGAACGCAAACTGGCTCGGATCCGTCACATCAAGCGAACCGAAATCGATGGCCGGTGTTTGCGAGCCCTGGCTGAAATCGTAGGTGTACCCCGTTACTTCGCCAATCGCGTCAAAGAAGATGGTTGTCTGAACCGGATTGTCGAACTCGGATTCCACGGTTCCAACGAGAAAATTGCCGCGCAGGCTGTCCGTGAACTCATGATCGACATTCAGCGTGACCTGCGTGAAATCCGTTGTCAGTTCGTCAAAACGCGCCTCGGAACGGATCGGATGCGTCCCGTTTGCATTCGGGCTGATCGTGAACGTGCCCGATTCCAGCGTATTATTGCTGGTATTGATGACCGGGTTGGTGACATCAATGCTGCCTTCCTGGCTGCGGAAGAAGACTTCGAGATACTCTTCCTGACGCGTGCCGTCGAACTGCGAGTAAAGTCCGTCAAGCGAAACGGTTGTGCGGTCCGTCGGACGGAACTGGATGGACCCTGTCAGGCCCAGGCGCTCCTGTTCGTGCGTCAGGCGGCCATAGCGCGGAATGCGCGGGTGATAGACGAGCGAGTTCGTATCGATTGACGCGCAGTCCGGTCCGGCCGGGCAGGCAGCGCCATTGACAGAGCGGAAGTTGCCATCCTGCCAGCGCACGGTCGAGAAGCCTTCCTCCAGTATCGTCCGGTCGGAATAGGCCGCTGACAGGAGCGCGCCAAAGTTGCCTTCCGGATTCTGGTAGGAAAGCAGTCCGGCGAGGCGGGGACTGGTCTCTTCAGACAGGTCGTTGTAGCCCATTTGAGCCGAACCGGCTGCCGTGAGGCCGGAATCATAGTCGAAAGGCTGCGCGGTCAGCAGGTCGACGGTTGCGCCGAGCGATCCTTCTTCCTGTGCAGCGGATGTCGTTTTCGACACGCGGATCTCGTTGAACAGATCCGATGCGAATGTGTTGAAGTCGAAGCCGCGGCCGCGGTTCGAGCCACCGGACGAATCCGATGCGCCAGTGGTTGCGAGCGCTTCCATGCCGTTGATGCGAATGCGCGTGAAGTCGGCTCCCAGTCCGCGGACGGTGATCTGGCGGCCTTCGCCGCCGACGCGGTCGATCGACACGCCGGAGATACGCTGAAGCGATTCAGCAAGGTTCAGGTCCGGGAAGGCGGCGATGTCTTCCGCGACGATGGCGTCAACAACACCAGAGGCGTTGCGCTTTACGTCGAGGGCTTCAGCAAGCGAGTTTCGGAAACCGGTTACCACGACACTATCGAGAACCCGGTCGTCATCGGCATTGGCCGCTGGGTTGTCTTGTGATTCCTGCGCGATGGCCGAAAAGCCACCTGATACGAGGGCTATGAGCGATACGCCCGCACAGATTCCGAATTTTGTCTGACGATTCATTGATTTTCTCCCTATCGATGTCCAGCGCTCTTATGACACCGGTGTCAGTTCTCGGGACATCCCAAGTCAGGAAAAATTTCAAGCGTGTTAAAATAACTACATTCAGGGTGTCATATAAAAATCACACCTGATTACATGGAATGGGAGCGGGCCAGGTGATTGCCGCCTGCTGACTGCCCGGCTGCTGTCCCATGGACGATTGCTCAACATCCAATGTCAGATGTGGGGCAAGAAATCCTGCTCAAGCGGGGCCACACGGCGCGATGACTGTTTGCTGAAGAGCCCTGCCGGCATGCCATGCAACCGGACCCACACAATTTCCATCTCGCGCATGATTGATTGCGCAATATAACGTTTATAAACATTGTGTTACGTGTATTCGCATGCGCTCCGTGTGCGCCGCCGAAATGTCGGTAGCCCTACTAAGTCGTGATTTCCTGTCTCGTCGCTAAGTGGGGCGAATGTTGAAAAGGCCTCATCGCGGATGAAGACGATCTGTCTTGCATTGACCTTAGCGTCTTTAACTGGGCCGGTAGGTGACCGCTAGCGCCGCGTCAGTTGATTTGATGCCAGATGTCCCCATCGGGGAAGGTGGCCTTCGCGCAATCGAGCCGGTTCCTGGCCTTTTAATGCGACGCGATGATGATCTCATTGAGTGGGCAGATGGCAGGAAGGGCCCTGACCCAGCTCAAATGCCCAAAGATCAAGCATGTCAGACGCGTCCGATCCGTCGGATGCGGACGATTGTCACCAATTGCCACAATATCTTGGCAGTTTAACTTCTCTGGTATTTGCCGCTTCAGTTCAGAATGATCGATGTGTGCATTCGAATGCAAATATCTATTCGGCGCCGGGACGCCCGGTTGAATCAAAGTGCAAAATCATTCTATGGTCAAAGTATCATAGAGGCCGCTTGCCGGAAGCGTGCGTTTACCTGAACCTTAGGCACAGGCTTTGAGAACACGAATGCACGCCAAGTTTCAGCGTTTTTCTTATGCGGGCGGAGTTTTTGTCTCTTCCATCATGAGCATGTTTGCGCAGGACTCTTAGCGGCGAAACAAAAGGCGGTCGCTTCGGTGATCGAAACAGATTTATGAATCGCAATATCATAATTACCTGCGCCGTTACCGGCTCGGGAGATACGGCAGATCGCTCGCCCCATGTCCCTGTGACACCAAAAGAGATTGCCCATGCGTCTATCGAGGCTGCAAAGGCTGGTGCTGCCGTTGCGCATATTCATGTGCGCGACCCTGGCACAGGAGCGCCAAGCCGGGATGTCTCGCTCTATCGTGAAGTCGTTGATCGCATCAGGGATGCTGAAACGGATGTTGTCATCAATCTGACAACTGGCATGGGTGGCGACCTTTATCTTGGTCCCGACGAAGACCCGCTGGTTTTTGAAAGTGAGACAGATCTGGTCGGGCAGATTGAGCGCATGGAGCATGTTGAAGCGCTCTTGCCGGAAATCTGCTCGCTGGATTGCGGTTCATTCAATTATCCGGGTGGAAATTATGTCTATGTGTCGACTCCGGACATGCTGCGTCTTGGTGCGAAACGCCTCCAAAAGGTTGGCGTGAAGCCAGAGCTTGAAGTGTTCGACCTTGGCCACATCTGGTTTGCCAAGCAAATGCAAAAAGAAGGACTACTGGATTCCCCGCCACTCTTTCAGGTCTGTATGGGCGTGCGGTGGGCGGCTGAAGCGACACCGCGCAATTTCATGACCATGGTCGATAACCTTCCCGAAGGTGCAAATTGGGCGGGCTTCGGGCTGGGTGTGGACGAAATGCCAATGGTGGCGCAGGCGGCGCTGCTGGGCGGCCATGTCCGCGTCGGCCTAGAAGACAATCTTTACCTGCAGAAGGGGCAGCTTGCCTCAAATCCGCAACTGGTCGAGCGAGCACGCTCAATCGTCGAGAAAATGGGCGCAACGATCCAGTCGCCGTCTGAAGCGCGCAAGACGCTGAACCTGAAGAAGCAGTCGCAGCCTGCACTGGTAAGAAAATCGGCATGATCTCAGTTTATAAAGGCGTTGCGCATCCTTGGCTTTGTGATGTGATGGGGCACATGACGACGCGCCACTATGTGGCAATGTTTGATGACGCCTCCTACCATTTCCTGAGTGAAGTGTTCGGCTGGGCGCCCGGAACGGCGGGTGGGCCCGGATGGGCAGATGTGAAACACACAATCGCATACAAAGACGAGGTGGCTGCGGGCGACCTTTTGGAAGTGCGCGGATCACTGGCGAAAATTGGCGGGAAGTCGATCACGGTAGACTATGAACTGCACAATCTCACGAAGGGGGTAATCGCTGCTGCTCTGGAGAGCATCTCGGTGTATTTTGATCTTACAACGCGCCAGGCTATCAATATCCCAGACGCGTTGCGCGCACGCGCGCAAGCCTTCCTGCCGACTGGCGAGGCCGGTTAGTCTTTCTTGAAAGCGGTAAGCGTCGAGGGAGAATAAGACGGTCCCAATTACTGGACTGCGCAAACACGGTATTCGACACCCGCCCGGGTCTCACGTCCCTCACCGATCGCGAGGGTTTCATTCAACCAGGCGTACCGTGCGTGGCTCGTCTCGAACTGGATTTGTGCGAGAAAAAGCGTGTCGCCAAACTCGCAATCGTGACCGGAAGCGAGCCGGGCTGTGACGCCGTCGCTGAATTTGTAGAGGCCCGTGTAACTTACATGAATCAGGGCCTCATCGTCGGTCTTGAAAGTCTTGCGTACGTCGAGCCGGGCAAGGCCGCCAGATCCACGGTTCAACCAGTCTCCGCCACCCGGTAGGATGCGACCGCGCAAGCGTTCGCCCTCGAAGCTGCCCTCGCCGATAATGTAGGTAATCCGATGCCCGAACGGGGTCTCCCCGATGGATTGAACGGCTGATAGCGTATTCCGAAATGTGAGAAGGGGCACGAGTTGCACGGACAGCCTATATTTCGATGATGATATTGCCCATCTCACTCGTCGCTTCGACAAGTTCATGCGCTCGCGCGGTTTCTTTGAGCGGCACACGTTTCGCAATGGCATGAGATATCTTGCCGCTTGCGAGCGCGGCATTGACGCCCTCGACGGTTTGCTTTCGGGCAGCTTCGCTGAGAAGGTAGACGAGATACATCTTGAGGGTGACGTTCTTGAACATCAGATCATAGAATGGAATGGCTGGATTGGGGGCCGCCATGGAGCCATAGGTCGCAATAACGGCGCCGGCTTTCAGGACCGGGGCGATCTCGGCCAGATTGCCACCAAATTCGACTTCGATGACACGGTCCACGCCTGCGCCATGCGTCAGGTCCAAAACCTTCTCGTGGACAGACTCCGTTTTGTAATTGATCACATGATCTGCGCCAGCGGTCTTGGCGTGGGCAGCTTTTGTGTCGCCGCTTACCGTCGTTATGACTTGCGCGCCGCCATATTTGGCGAACTGGATCGCATAGTGGCCGACAGCGCCTGCGCCACCAGTGACCAGGATTGTCTGACCTTCGACAGTTCCGTCGGAAAACACGCCATGATAGGCGGTGCTCGCCGGAATGCCGAGGCAGGCGCCCGCATCAAAGCCTGTATTATCGGGCAGGGGGACTGCCTGTGCGCTTGGAATAGCCACTAGCTCAGAGCACGTTCCAAAGGCACGGCGCCAGGCCGCATTCCAGATCCAGACACGCTCGCCGTTCCGGGACGTGTCAACACCTTCGCCCACGGCCTCGATTGTTCCTGCCCCGTCCGAGTGAGGTATGACGCGTGGAAAGGGGATGGGGCCCCGCAATCCGGCGCGGGATTTGACATCTGAGGGGTTCACGCCCGATGTCTTGACCCTGACGAGGACCTCTCCCGGACCGGCCACAGGCTGTGGCAAGTCTCCGAATCCCAAGACATCCTGAGCGGCGCCCGTCGCTTCATACCAGACAGCTTTCATCGTCATTTCCTCGTATTCAAAGTTGCGCGAGCGATTCCGTGTGGCCATCCACGCCGATCGCCTGGCCGGAAATCTTGGCACCAAGGTCTGACACGAGGAACAAGGCCATCGCGGCAACGTCTCCAGGGCTGACAAATGTCCTGAGAGAACTTTGTCTTTGATAATCTTCTCGCACCTTGGCGGCAGACACGCCGCGATTGGCCGCTTCGCGCTCGATTACGCCGTCAATCCTCGGGCCTTCGACACTACAGGGGCAGAGTGCGTTAACCCGGATGCCGTGCGGTCCAAGTTCCATGGCAAGGGTCTTTGTCAGGCCAATCAGTGCCCATTTGGCGGCTGTATAAGGAGAACGCAGTGGGTAGCCGAACAGGGCAGCGTTGGAGGCCATCATGACAATCGAGCCACCACCGGATGCTTTCAGCATGGGAATTGCGTACTTGGTGCAATAGAATTGGGCGTTGAGGTCAACATCGATCGTGCGGCGCCAGTCTTCAATGGAGACCTCCTCGCAAAGTGCAGTAGGGCCTGCAATACCCGCATTGTTCACGAGAATATCCATTCCGCCCATCGTCCGCTCTGAAGCCTCGAAAAAAGATTGGACAGCGGATGGATCGGCGACGTCAACTTCAAATCCGTGAAGCTTGTTATGGCTTCCATTGAGCGCCGCAACTGCGGTGCCATCCTGGTCACAAATGCAGACAGTGGCACCTTGTTCGAGAAAGCAGCGTGCCATCGAAAGGCCTATGCCATTGGCACCGGCTGTGATGACAATGCGCTTGTTTTGAAGGAGAGAGAATGAGCCGGAAAACATGCAGTGCGCTCTGTCGTTTGAGTATCCCCGCCTGCCCCATTAGGGACGAGCGGGGATAAGGGGAGGAACACTAGAAGCGTTGGTAGAAGCTCACGCCAATCGTTCTGGGGCGATTGGTTGTGATGCGCTCATCGAAAGTCGCAGCGTTGCGATTGAGCTCAGCTCTCTCATCCGCGAGGTTGGTGACGTAGAGGCTGGCGCCCCAAGTGTCTCTATCAATTCCCGTCGAGACGTTGATGATTGAGTAGGCGTCCTGCTTCTGGCGTGCTGCCACGAACAGGTCATTGTAGCGTTCGCCGACATAGCGATAGCTGCCTTGCGCGAATGCATCTTCGCCCATGAATTCAAATTCGTACCGGCCGGTCAAGGCTAGTTTGAATTTCGGAATGTCGGGGAGCTCCGTTCCTGCGGGGGCATCGACGTTCTGGGTCGACAGGTTACGGATATAGTCTTCCGTCAGTTCGGCCTCGATCCAGGATGCGGCCCCGTTGATCTGGAAACCTTCAGACACGAGCACAGAGAAGTCCGTCTCGATGCCACGTGATCTGGCCGTGCCGACGTTCGCCGTTAGACCAAGGAAGGATTCAGCCGGATCGAAGCGGGTGATCTGAATATCATCCCAGTCCATGTTGAAGATGGCGCCATTCCAACGCGCCCTGCCATCCCAGAAAGTCGTCTTCCAGCCGGCCTCATAGTTTGTGATCAGGTCAGACATGTAGACTGGAGGTATGTTGGAGGTGGAGGCGCGGTTATTTCCGCCCGGACGGAAGCCCTCCGAATAGGTCACATAGACCAGAACATCCGGTGTGAAATTGTAGCTGAGATTACCTTTGAAGACCTCACCACTTTCTCCAGATGACAGGTCAATGAGTGGGCTGCCGGAGAAGAGGGTGCCGACGGCTCCTTTCAGGTCGCTGTCCGTTTCGAAAAAGCGTGCGCCAAACGTGCCGGTCAGCTTTTCGGTGAAATCGAAGGACACCTCCCCAAAGATGGCGGTTTCCTTCTCGTTGCGGACCTGGTCGGTTATGAAATAAGCATCATCGGGATAGCCGCTGAGTTGTGAATTGGCATTCACGCTTCGATCGGCCGGGATGGTCGGGATGTGCCAGACGTTCAGATAGTCGTGTTCGGCGTCCTGATAGAAAAGGCCGGCGATAAAGCGGAGGCGTTCGGACTCGTCATTCTGAATGCGCAGCTCGTGCGTCATCGTCTTGTACTTGTCATCGCTGTCATACTGGATGCGCGGATCGGTACAGGTGGCTTCATCCAGGGTGCCGGAGCTGTAGCATGTGTAATATGGGATGTAGGCGGAGTACTCGGCGTAAGCAGAATAGTCGACATTATAGTCGACTTCGCGGTCGAGATAGGATCCGGCATAGGTGAGCTGTAGTCCGCCGATCTTGCCCTCGACCGAGAGACCGGCCTGAGTGAATTTGTCCTGACCGCTGTCATCAAAGAAGCGAACTACTTCAAGATCGCCGATGTCTTCCGGGTCATGGTCCCAGACACCATTGGTCTTCTGGTTCTGGTGCATGACTTTTGCCGTTGCCGTCCAGTTTTCGTTGAGGTCGATCTTGAGGGCCGCGCGCGCGCCTGTGTTTTCCTCTGTGTTGAAATCCTCTTCAACGAAGGGCGCATTGTCGACTGTGATGTTGCCGAAAGTGAAAGCTGTCGTTGCCGGAACATTGTCGATATAGCCGCCGTCCTTTGAGTGCCAACCGACGATGCGAAGCGCGGCTTTTTCACCGATGGGCAGGTTCACGAAGCCTTCGGCCGAGTAACTTTCGCTTCCTTCCTTGGTCGTGCCCACCGACAAATCATAACCGGATTCAAAACCCGCGCTGCTCGGTGCGTTGGTAATAATCCGCAGCGTACCTGCCTGAGAGCCTGCGCCATACAGGGTGCCTTGGGGGCCGGCGACCGCTTCGACCCGCGCGATGTCATACATGTGAACATCCAGAACCCGGCCAATTGTGGTGACGGGCTGGTCGTCGAGATAGACCGCAACACTCGGGCTCGAGCCGGATTTGTTGCCATCACCGCCTGAGGAGATACCGCGCATGAAGACCTGGGAGTTGCCTGGGCCCTGACCGGCGAAGGATACGCTCGGGAGGAGCGCAACATAGTCTTCAAAATTCGTGACGCCTTGAGCCGCGAGTTGCGAACCGTCAAGAACCTGAAGGCTGGCTGGAACATCCTGCAGGTTTTCAGTACGCTTTTGCGCTGTGACGGTCACGGTTTGGAGCTTCATTGTTGAAGGCGCCTCGCCACTATCTTCCTGCGCGACGGCCGGAGTGGTGACAACCACGCTCGCGATTACGAATGCCGATGCCTGAGCGAGAAGGCGCTGTCGGCTGGTCCACATCTGATATGACATCTTGTTTCCTCCCTAGTGCAGCTGGCCCGATGTTTCGGTGCGGAAGCTGCCTGAACGTTTCCCCGGGTCGTCTGGACGCCGCCGCAAAAAGCCGCGCGGACGTTCACCCCGTGATCAATGGCTAGTCTTGCACCCGCCAGAAGACAAAAGATCATTTGTCACCGACGCATGAATGGAATTCATGAGCTTGGCGAATTCGGGCGTAGTCGGATTTTGCTTCCTGCATCATCTATGGGGAATTGGAGCTCACGCTGGCGTCGGGAGGGCAATAATTTCTATTGCTTATAGGTTTGCAGCGTTTCGCCTAGAGCCGTTTTCAGCGGGGCGAGCCAGGGCTCATAATTTTCCCACTGATCGAGCCCGGACGTGAAGATGGGCTGGCGAACCTGTTCCGAACTGGCGGTCTTAACAGCGCGCCGGTTCTCATAGAAGCGCAGGCAGGCGCCTTCGAAGGGCAGCCCGCAATGATCGAGCAGGCGGCGAACCTGGATTTCCGTATCGGCGACAACGTCCTCATACTGGACATGCAGGACATGAGCAGGAAGGACATTTTGCCAATGCCTCATCAGCCCGACATAGTCAGCGTAGTAGCGTCCAATATCTGTGAGATTGTAAGTGAAATGCTGGCCCTTGGCGAAGAGTTGCTTGTAACCGCTAAAGCAGCAGGCCAGGGGATGTCGTCTCGCATCGACGATCGTCGCATTGGGAAGGATCAGGCGGATCAGGCCGACATGCGCGAAATTGTTCGGCATCTTGTCGATGAAGAAGGGCGCATCGGTGCGATGAATGCGGGTGCGCTCGATGTATTCCTCGCCGAGTGCGGTGAGGTCTGAATCCGTTAGACCGCTCAGGCCGTTCGGGTAATTGGACGGATCACCTGCACGCTTCTTGTCCGCAATCCGGCGCGCGATGGATATGATATCGGGCAATTCCTGCGTGCCTTCGACCTGACTATGGCTGGCAAGGATTTGTTCGAGGAGCGTCGAGCCGGCGCGGGGCAGGCCGACGATAAAGATCGGCGCGCGGCTCTGGCAGCCGGCATTCGATCGGGCGTCGAACACATCCGGCGTGAAATAGTCAGATATCCGGGCCATGTCCGACTGGTTGTCATCAGCACTATAGGTGATGAGGCGACGTTTGATGGCATTGCCGCGCCGGTACCAGATGAACGATTCCTCGAACTCAGTGCGGTCTTCGAGGGCTTTGCCGAGCGCAAAGGCGAGATGGTAATAGTCTTCCCGGTCAACGGTCTCGCGCGCCGCGGAACGGCGCATGGCGTCGATATCCTCGTCCGAAAACCGGAATGTCTTGAGATTGGCAAGGCTCCAATAGGCATCACCGAGATCATCCCGCATCGCGCGTGCGCTGTTATAGGCTGCAATGGCTCCGTCCTGATCTCCAACCGTCTTTAGACTGTGCCCAAGGCTCATCTGCACGCCCGCAGTCGCCGGAACCCGCGACAGGACATCGCGGTAAATGGCGATGGCGCTGAGATGATCGCCAATCCGTACCAGCGTATTGGCTTTCAGGATGAGATACCCCGGATGCGCTGGATCTGCGGCGAGCAGCGCATCGAGTTCCGCCAGTGCCGCTTCGAATTTTCCGCGCCGTCCGAGGACATTGGCATAGCTGCCGCGCGCCAGGCGAAAATCAGGTGCAAGTTCGAGCGCCCGCTCCAGCAGGGATTCCGCATCTTCAAGGCGACCGACCTCCATTCCGATTTCTGCGAGAAGGCGCATTGCATTGACGTCGAGCGGGTCGCGTTTGAGAACGATGCGGCAGAGGGGCTCGGCCTTGCCGAAAGCTCCAGCCAGCATGTGACTGGCTGCCTCGATCAGTTCCGGGTGACCGGCGGCCCGCAGGGCGTCGGCCTCTGCAAGGCGCACATCTGGAGAAACATCTGTCATGATGGCAGACTGACCGAGATAGCGCTGACTGACAAAGGCAAAATCCTCTCTGGCTCTTGAAAATATCTCATGTCAGATTGCGCCATATGAAACGGCGACTTCCCCCCCTGACGGCCCTCAGAGCCTTTGAGGCAGCCGCGCGGCTCGGATCCTTCCGGGAAGCGGCCGAAGAATTGAGCGTCTCACAGTCGGCAATCTCCCATCAGGTCAAGCATCTTGAAGAGCAGCTCGGTATCGAACTGTTCGTGCGCACCCCCCGCGCCGTCGAGCTGAGCACCGCAGGCGCAGCGTATTTTCCAGTTATCCGGGAAGCCTTTGACCGTATCGCCGATGGCACCAAGCAGCTGCTCAGCCCCCAGGAAGAAAATATCCTTACGGTTCAGATGTATTCGACGTTCGCTGTCCGCTGGCTGATGCCGCGGCTTCACGGATTTCAGCAGGCGCATCCCGACATTCAGGTAAGGGTGAACACGTCACAAGTGGATGCCGATTTTTCTGAACGCGGTATCGATCTCGCCTTGATGATTGGCCAGCGCCGTCGTGACGAAATCCACTATGAGTACCTTTTTTCTCCGACAATGCTCGCCGTGTGCAGTCCGCGCTACAGGTATTCGGCGAAATTGGATGGCAATGCGCTGGACTCTCCTACGGACCTTTGCGGGCATCCCATTCTGCAGGTTTACCCGTCTGCGAACGATTGGCTGATATGGCTGGAAGCCAACAAGGTCGACAATGTCGATCCGGATGCAGGGCTCCGTTTTGACAGTTATGATCATGCCCTGAAAATGGCTGCGCGAGGTATGGGTATTGCCCTTGGCATGCAGCCCTATGTGGCCGAAGACATCGAGGCAGGCTATTTGGTTGATATCTTCCCCGAGCGGCGGGTACGCACCATTGGGCACTGGTTCCTGACCTATCCAAAAGAGCGTTCAAACGTCCTCAAAATTCGCCTGTTCCAGGATTGGCTTAAAGGGCAGATTTCCGAAGATGGAACGCTCGAGCCGTTGATTGAGGCGGCCATGGCGGCACCTGCTGCGGCTGGCACATGAGCCAAATTCATCCATAAGCGATGTTTATTCGTTTGCCGCGCCTCTGGGCGCACGCGTAGACCGAAGTTCTGGACAAGTCCGCCCAAGTGACTTGCCGACGGGGAGGATTGCTTATGTGGCAAAATGCGCAGCTCATCACGATTCTGGCGATCGGCACGATATCCTGTCTTTCCGGTTGCCGCGGGGCCCCGATGGAGGACGCGACAAACGCTTCACCAAGTGCGGTCGCGGGCGGTGAAACGCTCGTTGGATTGCGCCTGGACTCCGGCATCGAAGCATTCCTCGGTGTGCCCTATGCAGCAGCGCCGGTCGGAGACCTGCGCTGGCGTCCAGCAACGCCGCATCAGGCGCGGCAAGGTGAATTGGACGCTACAAAGTACGGACCAGCCTGCCCGCAGAGCCAAGGCAATCCAGAATGGTATCGCATGGTGGCGGAAGGTTTCGGGCATGATCCGTCGGTCATTCCAGACCTCACGCACATGGATGAAGATTGTCTGTACCTGAACATCTGGACGCCGCAGCGCGAGGATGAAGGGCCGCTGCCCGTGATGATCTGGGTGCATGGCGGGAGCAATGTGAATGGTTGGGCTTATGAGCCAAACTATGTCGGGGCGGCGCTCGCAGCTCAGGGCGTGGTTGTGATCTCGTTAAATTATCGCATGGGCGCGCTCGGATTCCTGCCCATTCCATTTCATGAGACGTCTGAAATTCCATCCGGGAATTATGGTATTTCAGACATTATCGCCGCGACCAAGTGGGTGCGTGAGAACGCAGAGGTTTTTGGAGGCGATCCTTGGAATCTCACCTTATTCGGAGAATCTGCTGGCGCGGCTGATATTTTCGCTCTTATGAAAAGTCCGGAGGCTGACGGCCTGTTCCAGCGCGCCATCCTGGAGAGCGGCGCCCTCGGGCCAAGTGACATGCCGTCGTTTGAAGAAGCGCAGGCCCGGACCAGAGAGATGTTTTCAAAAGCCGGTATCGAAAATATCGGTGCTGCACGCGCCCTCCCATGGCAGGATCTTGTCGACCTGCACAAGACAACTGGCGTTGATCATTATCATGGGCCGGTCCTGGACGGGTATTGGGTACGCAAGACTGACGAGATTAATGCCGGCATCGATGTAATGGCCGGCAGCAATCTCAACGAAATGCTGATGTATATCGACGGACCAGACGCAGATGTCCTGGCTGAAGGCTTGGCAGACTATCCTGACGAAGGCCGCGCAGCATTGCTGTCCTTTCCCATGTTTGAGGATCTTACCCCGCGAGAAATTGCAGACGTCCTGTCGACCGCCTCGCAGTTTCATTGTCCGTCGGCGCGCATTGCAGACGCGGTCGCTGCGCAAGGGGAGGGCGCCTATCTCTATCGCTTCACGCGCAAGCGGGAAAGCGCCGACGCCTATGGCGTCTATCATGGCGCCGAAATCCCCTATGTCTTCAACACGCACGATGACTGGCTTCCGACCAGCTCCGATGACGACAAGCTGACCGAGACAATGATGGGTTACTGGACCAATTTCGCGCGTACCGGTGACCCCAATGGGGCGGGCTTGCCAGACTGGCCGCAACGTGAGCCTGGGTCAGATCAGGTCCAGGAACTCGGAGATCGCGTGGCTGCAACAGGTGATTTCATGGCGCCGCTCTGTGACGCTTTGAACGGGAGCGGCGAATGAGTGGCAAACCAATCGACAAGACGGTCTTTGCGCTCGCCGTTGCGACATCCTTGCTCGTATCGATACCTCTGATCCTGTTCAGCGAATCGCTCGGTCCGAGCATCGTTACCCTCTATGACTGGACTGCGCTCAATCTCGGCATCGTCTACCAGTGGGCGGCAATCGGCGCCATGGTCGTCGCCGCCTATCTCGCCTTTGGTCCGTTTGGGCGGATCAAGCTTGGCGCCAAGGATGATGTGCCGGATTTCTCGACGGTCAGCTGGGTTGCCATGCTCTTCTCAGCAGGCGTTGGTGGTGGTCTTCTCTATTGGGCCGGTATCGAATGGACATACTACTACGACGCGCCGCCTTTTGGTGTGGAGCCGAGATCAACTGAAGCAATCCGATGGGCGACAAGTTATGGCCTCTTCCATTGGGGCGTGAGTGCCTGGTGCATCTACGGACTTCCCTCGGTAGCGATGGCTTATGCCTTCTACAATAGGGGCGTGCCCTACCTGCGCTTCAGCGCTGCCATCCTGGGTGATAATTGTACGACCTCGCCATGGGGGAAGCTGATCGATCTCATCTTCATGATTGGCTTGATCGGCGGGGCGGGGACGTCGCTGGCGCTGACCGTGCCCGTCATTTCGGCTGGTATTGCCGAACTGGCAGGTGTCGCGCGGTCTACGGTCATGGATCTGATCGTGATTGCGGTTTGCGTCGGCATGTTCGGCGTTTCGGTTTATCTTGGCCTCGAGAAGGGCATCAAGCGTCTTTCCGATACCAATCTGTGGCTGGCTCTGCTTTTCCTGGCGTTCATTCTGGTCGTGGGGCCGACAGGATTTATCCTGACCATGGGAACCGAGAGCCTCGGCTACATGATTTCAAACATGCTCACTATGATCACTTATACTGACCCGATCGAGACAACCGGGTTCGTGCAGGATTGGACAATTTTCTATTGGGCCTGGTGGATTGCGTTTGCGCCCTTTGTCGGGATTTTCGTTACACGTATCTCGAAAGGCCGCACTATTCGCCAGGTCCTTGTTGGCATGTCGGCGTTTGGTAGCCTGGGTGTCTGGGCGTTTTATATTATCTTCGGGAACTACGCGCTTCATCTTGAGCTCACCGGGGGGTTGCCCGTTGTGGACATGGTACACGATGACCCAGCTTCCGCTATCGCGTCTGTGATTGCTCATCTTCCGTTCGGCAAAGTCGCGCTGGCAATATTCGTTGCGGTGACAACCGTCTTTGTGGCGACGACATATGATTCTGCAAGTTACACCCTTGCGTCTTCTGCTACGCAGGCGTTGCACGCTGGCGAAGATCCGGCTCGCTGGCACCGCCTGTTCTGGGCGGGTGTTCTGGGACTGCTTCCTGTCGGCCTGATGTTTATCGGTGGCCTGAAGGTGGTTCAGTCGGCTGTGCTCCTCGCGGGCCTTCCGATTGCGATCGCTGGCGTCTTCATGGTGCGCGCTCTGCTTGGATGGCTGAAGGAGGATACCGCCAAAGCCAGTGACTGATGCTGGCCGTCGCGGAAAAGCAATTCCGATTTCCTCGTCCTTCGCTTTTGTCGACATCACCGGCCAGCGCGCGTTCGATATCACGCGGCCGTGCGTCATGACCCTCTTGTAATACGTGTTCATCAGGCGAACGAGAGAAGCGAGGTTTGCTGCTGTCAGAGGACGCAGTCTTGCGCCCAGAACAGCTGACTTGGCGGCGACTTCTGCAACGAGATCTGCAATCGCTTCAGGTGTTTCCTCAACCCTGGCCGTTTCGATCCGGCATGGTGTCTCAATGAGGTCTTTCGCCGAAGCCAAAGCAGAGAAAACTTATAAAAATTAGCAAGTTGCGTGAGGTGCGCGGGGATGTTGGCCGATGCCGTGGCCGATCCTTCACGACCGCCAATGCTTCGATCCGCGGCCGAACGCTCCTTGGTCACCAAAGTTCGGTCCGACATCCTCTAGTAAGGCCCGCGGCTTATTAAAGGATATATGCTGTGCTTGCTTGGAAAGTGCATTTGCCATCGTGGCAGTAGGCCCTCTAACCGTGCCGGACGAAAGCTACCGATCCAGCAGGTTCTTCCCGATTGTCACGCGATGCGTCTTTTTTTGTCCATCATGATGACTTCGACACAAAGCTTCTGTCGCTTCCTGCCGGTTTCATTTTCGAGCCATAGCAGGTAGCCCAAGTCGAAAGCGCAGCAGGCCCAGAAGCGTCATCTTGAAACGTTTTAGAACGCGTATGTCAGAGACGCTCTTTCCATAGGACCACAGCCCCTGGCTCGATGTCACCAGAAATTCCGCAATCTCTGAAATCTCAGTTTCGGCGATCTGCTTTCCGCTTGCACTGGCCGCCTGCATGAGTGACGTCGCAAACGCCGATTTCAGCTCTGAGCCGTGCTCGTTCACGATCCGCAGCGCTTCTGAATTATGAGGCGCAAGTTCGGTCATGGTGCTCGCAATAAAGCATCCCGGTCCCGGCATTCCGCGTATCTCGTGGAGGGCAATGAAATAGTCGAAATAGGCTTCAATTGATTCTAGACCATTGGACCCTGATGCCAGGATGTCGATGCCTGGATTGGCAAAGCGTGCGCGGTAGGCTTCCAGACAGGCGATGAACAAGTCTTCCTTCCCGCCAAAATCAGCATAAATGCCACCCCGGCTTACGCGGGTGGCAACAACCAGGTCCTCAATAGACGTGGCATTGAAACCGCGCTCCCAGAACACTCCCATTGCGCTGGAGATCAGGTCATCCCTCGATTTCGAACGGGGCCTAGGCATTCAGAATTCCTCTTTAGGCCCGGATCTACGGGCCTTTCCTTACACACGCGGTCCATTTGTCTCCAGGTGCCGTGGTTTGTGCGGCAGTGCTCGCCGTTTTGCAATGCCGGTTGACTCGCTGTCAGGATCGCTGCATCAAACGTTATGGAACGAATGTTCCATAATTGCCTTCGTAAATCAACTGTGTCCCTTGGTCTGGGGGATGAGGGGACCTGAATGACAGAAACAATGCTGATTCTAGGTGCCGGTGCCCCAGGCGGCGTTGGCGGCGCAGTCGCACTTCGGTTTGCGAAGGCTGGCTACCACGTACTTGTAACCGGCCGGACGTTCGAAAAGGTCGAGGCCACCCGCGCAGCTATTGCCGCACAGGAGGGCTCCGCTGACGCCATGTCCTGTGATGTGACATCGGAGCAGGATCTCGACGCCGTGTTCGGCGCGCTGGCGGCTAAAGAAATGCCGGTGGCGTCGGTCATCTATAATGCCGGCAACAATGCCCCTATTTCTTTTGAGGCTCTGACGCCGGAACAGTTTGAAACCTACTGGCGTGTCTGCTGCCTGGGCGGATTTCTGGCCGCAAAACGTGCGATGCCGCTTCTGGCCCGGCAAGGTCGTGGGTCAATGCTGTTTACAGGCGCGTCTGCTTCCTTGCGCGGTAAGCCGAACTTTGCGCACTTTTCTTCTGCAAAGGGCGCTCTCAGAAACCTCGTCCAGGCGCTGGCTCGGGAGTACGGTCCACAAGGCGTGCATGCGGCTCACATCATTATCGATGGCGTCGTCAATGGCGACCAGGTCAAATCCCGGTTTGGCGATTATCTCGACAAGCTGGGAGAAGACGGAGCCCTCGATCCGGCTGCGATCGCGGAAGTTTTCTGGATGGTTCACAACCAGCCCCGCTCTGCGTGGACGCAGGAACTCGACCTTCGTCCCTTCAAGGAGGCCTGGTAACGCCATGACCGATATTTCCGACATCCTCTTCTACTTTGCGGCGAGCCTCTCCCTGCTTGGAGTTATTGCCCATGAGGTCGCCGGAGCCCCAAAAGTTCTTGGGCCGCTCAAGACGTCTGGCCTTCCTGACAGCGTGATCTGGCTCCATCATTTCTCATGGCATGTCGGATCGGTTGCTGTGCTGGCGATGATGAGCTTGTTTCTATTGGCTGCATGGCAGCCGTCTGGATTTCTGTTCGCGGCTGTGGCGACAGCAATGAGCGCAGGCTTTGCCGCGCTCGGTATCGGGCTCGCCACCTTCGGCAATCCGGCCCTGTGGCGAACACCCGCGCCATACCCCTGGACGCTCATCGCGATCCTTGGCGGGGTCGGTATGTATTTCATGGAGCGGCCGTTATGAACAATTCAGAGGCTGACTGGACCTTTGGCGGAGCCTGGCCCTATGCGCCGAAATGGTTCGATACGCCTGAAGGGCGGCTGCACTATATTGACGAGGGCCCGCGTGACGGGCCACCTATTGTGTTCGTGCACGGAAATCCGACCTGGTCGTATCTCTATAGACGATTCATAAAAGCCGTGACCGGTTGGGGCTTTCGGGCAATTGCAATGGACCATTTAGGGTTCGGAAGATCGGACAAACCCACCCGCACAGACGTCTATGCCATTACCCGACATGCCGACCGGTGCGAAGCATTGCTTGAATCACTCAACCTGGAAAACGCGACGCTTGTCGTTCAGGATTGGGGCGGCCCGATCGGGTTGACATGGGCCGCGCGTCACCCTGAAAGAGTGTCGGGCCTGTTCGTGCTGAATACGTTCTTCCAGCGACCCGTTCGCGAAGTTCCTCTACCAACAATCCTCAGGGCTTTTCGGACACCTGTCGTTGGCGATCTTCTGGTCAAGGGGGCCCACGCCTTTGTGAAAGGGTTTCTGTTTGAGGCGGGGCTGAACGATCCGGCACGCCTGACTGCAACTGACAAGGCGGCCTATCTTGCGCCGCATCCTGACTGGTCGTCACGGTCGGGGGTCCTCGCTTTTCCACGTCAGATCCCGTCTGGCCCGAACGGCCCTGTCAGTGATTTTGTGGCGGCCGAAGGCGCGAAGCTGGAGGCTGCATTTGGCAACAAGCCTGTGAAAATCGTCTGGCCGATGAAGGATGTCGCGTTCAGCGTGGAAACACTTGATGGCATGTGGCTGAAGGCGTTTCCGCATGCCAAAGTCACTCGCGTCGAAGATTCCGGCCATTTCATTCAGGAAGATGCGCACGAGATCGTCATTCCTGAACTGATGGACTTTATTGGCGGGAGTAGCATGCGTTCCGGCCGACCAGCATGAACCCTCGCATTCTCAGCCTGGTTTTCGCGCCATTTGCATTTGGCACCAGCGCTTTCGTGTTCATTGGCCTGATCGATCCGATGGCAGAAGGTCTCGGGGTTGGCGTTCCGTTGATCGGTCAGTTGCAAATGGTGTTCGCGATTGCGTGTGGATTTGGCGGTCCTTTCCTGGCGCGACTGTTATCGGGCGTCGATCGCAAGAGACTGCTTGTCGGCGTGCTGGCCAGCATGGTGGCGATGAATTTTGCATCAGCCCTGGCGCCGGATTTCGCAACACTGGCAGGCTTGCGTTTCATGGGCGGCTTCTTTGCTGCGCTGACAATCCCGCTGGCGACGACAATCGGCGTAAATATGGTGCCCGAAGGAAGGCGGGCGGATGCGATCGCCGCAGTCATGGCTGGCTACACATTGGCCTTCCTGCTGGGAATGCCGCTTGGCACAATCCTGGGTGATGCTTTTGGCTGGCGCGCGGCATTCTGGTTTGCAGGCGGAGTAGCCATCCTCGCTGCACTCCTGATCGCACTGGTAGCGCCTGGAAACGTGAAGGCCCCACAGCTTTCCGGCGCGAATTTCAAGACCGCGCTCAGCGGAGAAAACCCGAAACTCATGGCGCTCACCATGCTGGGATTCGTCGCGACCTTCGTGACGGTTGGCTATATCGGTCCCGTCATAACCCAGACGACCGGACTTACGGGCGCGGCCATTGGTGGTGTTCAGATTGCCACGGGCATCGGCAGCCTGATCGGGGTCCCTGTCGGGGCGTTGTTTGCACGTCTGGCTGTGCGAACGGCATTGTTCATTCTGTTCATGCTGGCCGGCCTGACGCAGGTGGCCTTTGCGCTCGGCATGCATTTTGATTTTGGGGGCTTGTCGGTGCCGTTCCTGATCGTGACGATGGCGCTTGGGTCGGCTGCACTGTTTGCAACGACCACCGTGGTTCAGGCACGGCTGGCAGCAACGTCTGGCGCGGCAGTGACGATCGCGTTCGCCCTTAACAGTTCCATGGTTTATTTTGGACAGGGCATGGGCGCAACCCTCGGGGGCGGCGTGATCGCTGCGATAGGATTGAGTGCGACGGGCGTTGCAGGCGCGGGTGTTGCTGTTCTTGCTCTGGCTCTCGTATTCGCTCTGCGTGTGCAGCCCGCCGCTCAACACATCCGGTAAATGTTGGGTCTAAAGGCGCCTCCCGCTGCGTGCGGTTGTGTCATTCAAGCTTCCATGGCTTGTTGCATGCCTTCGCATGTCCGGCGTTGCTTTTACAGGCCAGAATGGAACGATCATTCTTTTAAATACAAGTGTTTTTTGGACCCTGTCCCCACAGACTTGAATGATTTGGGTCAGGCGGAAGGCAATCGTAGATCGAGGCATGGTTTGACCTCGTTTGAAATTCAGAGATGAACTGACCCTCGTTCGTCGTCCGGTGCTTTACGCTCTTCAGTTGCCTGATGCTCTGAGACTCGAGTCTGGACCATTGCCGGGTAGAGTTTTCCGGCCCTTTCACGATGGCGGACTGGTGGGGTGATCATCCCATTTTTAAGCGGCCGTATTTCTCAGGACTGTGCGGCCGTGCTGGCGTGGTTCCCGCCGTCGTCGCTCAGTGTCACATCGGCATCGATACCATGATCTGCGGCGGCATCTTCCATCGCCTGTTCGCGGGTGCTGTCGCTGCCGCTGCAAGCGGCGAGCAGGCCGGATGCCAGTGCGATTGCAAGAACTCCTGTTGTGGTTCTCATCAGTGTTCCACTTGTTCTATTCGACGACCGTAAATGTGTCCCGCCCCAGAACCTGGTGCTGTAGGCCGGTGACGTAACGGGCTTCATAGGTTCCAGGTTCAGTGAATTCGTAGTTTGTGACCGCGGCGCTGCTGTCTGTTTGACCCTGCGGGACGGCTACGCCATAACGTGTACCCCAGCCCCACATCTTGTTGTCGGGTATGTCGGACGGCGTCACGATAATCCGGTCACCTCTATAGGCCGGTCCGGTCCAGGAGACGTCGAAATTCTCGCCGATCTTTACTCGTGTGGGTGCATCGACGGTCGCTGGCGCGCGCGTAATGGTTATCGGCTGGCGAGCCAGAACCGTGTCACCGGGCTTGAGGAAATAGATCAGCTCATACTCGCCTTCGATATTCGGGGCTTGCAGTTCAAATGTTTGGCCCACAATGTCTGCGCGTCCCAGGAACACAACGGAGTCGCGGTTCGATTTCGTTGCGCCGGCTTCAGCGATGGAAACATAGTCGTCTTCCCAGCTTGCCGGAGGGTCTACCGTTATGCTCACGTGTGATCCGCCAACAGCTTCGGAGGGGCCGGATATACTGGCTTGGACCGGTGTAAGTGTAATCTGTGTACTCGCCTGAACAGCATGCTGGGTACCTGGGTATGTTGTGTAGCCATTGGCCAGAATGTAGCGGATTTCATAGTCGCCTGGATGGGCAGGCATGGTCAGCTCCGCCGTGCCATCTTCATTTAGCTTTCCGGTGAAACCGTTCTTGAAGGCTTTTGCATTTCCGGCTTCGGTGACGGTTACGAAGTCTCCCGGAGTGGCTTCGCCGCGCCATTCGATCGTGACCACGGAACTGACAGGGGCTTCGTCCGGCGCGGTGACGCCGAAACCGCCATCGGTGACGGTCAGCGGCGTCCGGGCCAGGATCAGCCTGGGCCGGTCAAGGATATAGCGAACCTCGTATTCGCCCTCTGTGGACGGCGCCCCGATTGGCGACGTGAATGGCTGGCTCGAATCCGGAACGCCACCTTTGTCGCGAGTTGCCTTTGCGGCGAGGAAGTAGATGGCTTCGCGCAGTCCGTCCTCAGGGCTGGCGACATGGATGTAGGTGCCAAGATCATCAGGTCCGCTCCAGGTCACATCGAAGGCAACGCCTTCCTGCGTCTCATCGTCCGCATCCAGAGTGACCGAGAAACCGAGATCGATCGGGACTGTAATCACTTTCGGTTGTTGCGCGCCGACGCTGAATTCCATTGTGCCGGTTTTGACTTCGCTACCATCCTGCCAGCCTTTCCAGCTGACATCGGCAACATAGTCGCCCGGCAGGATGTCGGTCTCGGCGCTGCCGGTATCCTCCGTGGTAAACACCGGCTCGCCACCGGCGGCGGGTGTGATGGTCCAGTCGAGGTCGGACTGGATCAGCGGGCCGCCGGAAAGGATCGTCGCCTTCATGGCCAGCGTCGACGGTACAGGACTGCCACCGCCTGGCTCACTCGCGCCGCCCCCATCGGCAAATTGTGTCAGCGCGACGGCCAGTTCTTCAGCATTGCCAGCGGCGACAAAGGTGCCGCCCGTTTCGTCGGCGATGCATTGCAGCCCGGCGCGTTCTTCAACCGTCACATCGAAGCCGACCACATGAACTGTAAAATCGAGGCCGTTCTCTTCGAGGGTCTGCGCCAGTGCGCAAGGGTCTGCATTGCAGGTTTCCAGACCATCTGACACCAAGATGACCGAGGCGGCCTGCTTGCGGTAATTCAGAGCATTTGCGGCGTGTTCAATGGATTTGGACAGCGGCGTCTTCCCGCGTGGCGTCAGCCCACGGAGGGCGTTGATCACAACGTCCCGCTTTGCACCGACATCCGCCAGGGTCTCTATGTCGCTGCAATCACCTTCCTTGCGGTGGCCATATGCAACGAAGCCGAGACGCTGATCCTCGTCCAATCCGCGGACGAGGCCTTCGACAACATCCTTGGCAATGACAATCTTGTTCACGCCATCAATCTGTCCCCACATGGAGCCCGATGCGTCGAGGACGAGAATGGCATCATCCGGCGGTGCTGGGTTTTCTGCCATGGCTGATACCGAAAGGCCCGCCGCAATGGCCGTGCCCAGTGCAAATGTTTTGATAGATATCATCTGTGTGTCCCACGCGTCTGACCCCTGACCAGTTTGAGCATTCGATCCTCGAAGGCAATGGTCAACTGGTACAGATGACCCAGTATTTTCCTTCCCCAGTGGGGATATTAAGAAAGGTGTCTCGCTGAATCGTACACATCTGCAGTCTCGGCTGCGGTGACAGGTGAGCTGGTTCTGGTTTCCTGCACAGTTTTTTCGGCCTTGCCAAAGTTTATGCTGGTTGTTGATCAGGCCGCTTTCCTGAATTCGTTTGTCGATCTATACGCCTCTTCGGGCGTGGCTTTGCCAGGGGCCGAGTGTGGTCGCTCCCGATTGTAGAAATGCATCCACTCATCGATGATGCAGCTTGGCTGCAAAACCGTCTGCGATGGCGCATGCTTCCCAATTTTACAATTCGTAATGGCGACATGAAACTGTCGATGATCGAACGGGAAGCCGACGGAGTATTGCGGGCTTTTCTTTTCGATCTTGCCAAAGATCCGGGTGAAACAAGCAATCTTGCTGAGGCGCCTGGGTTTTCGCGTGATCGCCAGCAGATGCTGCAGTCGCAGCAGGCGCCAACCATGCCTCACGCCCAGAGTTGGCTGACCGGCATGGCGAACAGCCGATCTCCGATACGCTGAATTCGGTCGCCATCATGCAGGATGATTCCGCAGGCAAACGCCTTGCCCGCCGCTTCCTGCAGGCGTTTCAGGCCGCGCGTGTCCTCCGTCTTCACGGTGGCTGCTGCCTTGACCTCGATTCCAACAAGGCGCCGTCCGCGCTCGAGCACGAAATCAACCTCGACCTTGTCCTTGTCCCTATAGTGGCTGATCAGAGCCGGGTCGGACGAAAGCGCTGACTGCTTCTCAAGCTCTGAATAGACGAAGCCCTCCAGCAGAGTTCCGAGCCTGTTTCGGTCAGACTGAATGTCGCCCTTTCCGACCCGTCGCAGCGCCGCAAGAAGACCCGTGTCGAAGAAGTGGAGCTTAGGCGTTTTGACAAGGCGCTTGAGGTCATTGCGGTGCCATGCGCGCACACGTCGAAGAATGAACATCTGTTCCAGCAAGGTCAGCCAGCGATCAATCGTCTTGCTGTCAACGCCGAGGGGCGAGGCCAGAGCCGACAGATTGAGCAGTCCTCCCGAAGACAAAGCGGCATGATCGAGCAGCCTTGAAAGTTCGTCCGTCTTTGACACCGATGAAATCTCCGAGACATCGCGTGTTGTGAGGGCGCGAGCATAGGCGCGCAGCCAGGTCTGGCGGCGCTGCGGATCGGTCCGCGCCAGAGCTTCCGGATAACCGCCCGCAAGAATGCGCAGGTCGAGGTCGGGCGTGCGCCCGGTTTCCATAAGGGCGGGGAAATCTGCCTCGAAGACCTTGTCGAGAAAGGCCGAGGGATTCTGCAGCGCAATCTCTGACTGGCTGAAGGGAAGGAGTTCGATTGTCTCCACACGGCCAGCAAGGGAATCCGGCGAGATGGTGCCCTTGAAGAGATCGACCGAGCCCGTGATCAGGAAGCGACCTGGACGAGGGTCTTCATCGACAGCTCGCTTGAGTGCCAGAATAAGCCCCGGCGCGCGCTGCACTTCATCAATCACGGCATGGTCGAGGCCGCGCATGAAACCGCCCGGATCGTCATTCGCAAACTGCCGGAATTGTTCGTCATCAAGCGTTACGAAACTCATCTTCCTGTCGGCGGCGATTTTGCGCGCCAGCGTTGTCTTGCCCGACTGGCGCGGGCCCACGAGTGCAACGATGCGCGTATCGCTGAGGGCGCCCAGCACGCACGGCTCGGCATGGCGCGCCTTGGCTTGTAACTTTTCTTGCATGGCCTGCCGTCCAATTCGGAGCGCAGCTCCGTCTGATTCGGAATTAGAGTGCGTCTGATTCGGAATGCAAGTCACTCTGTGCGGAACTTCGATAGCGAACGAGCCGGCTGAGATCACAGACTGTGATTTCCAGACCGTGACAAACTCGCCGGGCGCAGCTCACGGTTTAGCATGCTGGCTCGATCAATCCGGAGGCGACACGCCGGACTGAGCTACGAATTTGCAGGCGCTCGCAAGGATAGTGAGATCCAGATCTAAGCTGGGCGAGCGCCTCGCACACGAGCGAGAAGTCAGGAGGCTTGCCAAAACGAAGGTGCTCAGCCTGAGTTTAGTTTGATTTGTGACTCAGAACCTCACTATGGATGAGCAAAAGCACAATGAGTTAAACTCGCGGGCTTGCACAAGTGAGTGGATTCGATGCGTGACTGGACAAAAACATGATGAAAAACAGTTCATTGGGATACCGCGTGAGCACGGCGCCGATGATGGATCGCACAAAATAGCATTTATAAACAATGTGTTATGGGTCCTCGTGTGCGCTCCGTGTGCGCAGAGATTTCGTACTGCGCCACTCGGTTTAGCTAGAGAACCCGTTCTACACCATTTCAATTGAGGTTCGCGCTTTAGGCTGCCACCCGTTTCTGAGATCTGCGGCCCGGCTCAAGTGACCAAAACATTTGCCCCAATTGAAGACACGGCCCTGTTATTTCCGTACTCGGCGGTTTCAGAACCGTGCCCCCGACCTGAAACAGGCGGGTGATAACAAGAATGCTCGGACGCGCCGTGCAGATCACGGCCCCGCCAGCCGAGCGGAGGGAGAACGAGTTTGACCAATACAACATGTAAAAAGCGCACGTCTTGCCGCCTGACGTTCACGACTGCAATCGTGCTTTCGCTATCAATGACCGTTCCGATCGCATCGGCGCAGGCATCTGACACTGAGACGCAGGCCGAGGGCGGAGACGCCCTGGCGATGATGGACACTGTCACGGTGACGGCGCGTAAGCGCGATGAAAGCCTTCAGGATGTCCCGCTTTCGGTAACCGCGCTCGGCGAGGCCCAGATCGAGGCGAAGAAAGTCCGAAGCCTCGAAGACCTGACAGTTGGTATACCGAACGTTTCCTTCGACGATGTCGGTACCACGCCCGGCACGGCCAATTTCTCCATTCGCGGGCTGGGTATCAACAGCTCCATCCCTTCGATCGATCCGACGGTCGGCACCTTCGTCGATGGCGTTTATATCGGCACGAATGCCGGCGTTATCTTCGACGTCTTCGACCTTGAAAGCATCGAGGTCCTTCGTGGCCCGCAAGGCACGCTGTTCGGCCGGAACGTGACGGGCGGAGCGGTGCTTCTGAACACCAGAACCCCCGGAAAAGAGCTTGAGCGCCGCGCGCAGATTGCTGTCGAAGGTGGCGGCGATGGGGGGCTTAGCACCTACCTCAAGGGCTCGATTGGCGGTCCCGTCTCCGACACGGTCGGCCTGCAGGTCAGCGCTTATTACAATGACGATCAGGGCTGGTTCGAGAACAGGTTCGACGGCAAGAATTTCGGCAAGCGCGAGCAATTCTTCGTCCGCCCGGTACTCGTCTGGACGCCGAGCAGCACGTCAGAACTCATCCTTCGCTATGAGTATGCCGACATTGATGGTGACGGCCCACCCGGACAATCGCACACAAACGGATCGGGCGTTCCCGGTTCACCGCAGAATTTCGACCGGGACAGTTTCGATTTCAGCATCGACAATCCGGGTTATGTGAAGTCAAAGAGCCACTTCCTGACGGCTGAATTCAATCTCGACGTCGGCCCGAACGGTAAGATCACCAATATCTTCGGGTATCGCGATCTTGAGCAGGACATGCTCACAGACCTCGATGCGCAGCCGGTTACGCTGTTCGACGGGCGTTTCCAGATCGAGTCTGAACAGGTCAGCAACGAGCTTCGTTATGCGGGCCGGTTCGGCGACAATCTCAATATCGTCGCAGGTCTCTATTACTATGCCAATGACCTCGTCTATGCTGAGGGCCGCAGCATCTTTGGTGGTGCGCTGACCCAGGATGGCGGCGGTGACTATTCGGTGGAGTCCACAGCGGCTTTCGTGTCGGCCGATTACGCTCTGACGGACCAGTGGGTGCTGACGACCGGTCTGCGCTACACGGTCGAGGAAAAGTCGGTGAAAGTCGCATCTCTGCCGCTCAACACCAATGCGCCATGTAACGTGGTGGTAGGCACATGTGCCTTCGACTTCGTCGACTCCGAGGACTGGAACAGCCTGTCGCCAAAGATTGGCGTGAACTACCTCATCAATGACGATGCGCGGGCTTATGTGCACTGGACGCGCGGTTACCGCTCGGGCGGCTACAATCTGCGGAACACTGCCGCCGATACGGCCAATTTCGGACCAGGCCCGTTCGACCAGGAGCAGGTCGACAGTTTTGAGCTCGGGCTGAAAACCCAGTGGAGCTCAGGGCGCCTTAACGCGGCCATCTTCCATAACAAGGTCCAGGACATGCAGCGTGAAGTCCAGTTGGCAGATCCGACCTCTGGCATCGTCCAGCTTATCCGCAATACCGCCGATGCAGAGCTGACCGGTATGGAAGTCGAAGGTGTCTTCCAGCTCTCCGATACGCTGGTCATCGACGCGTCGCTCGGCCTTGTCGATGCCGAATATACCGATGTCCTGTTCGACCTGAACGGCGACGGCGTCATTGACGGTGCCGACAAGGAACTCGACCTCCCGCGGGCGCCGGAAGTGACCTGGTCGCTCGGCCTGGTGCACGATCTCGACATCGGCAACTGGGGCACGGCGTCCTCGCGGGTCAGCTATGCCTATCGCGACGAGTCTGCCTTCACCGATGACAATCGCGGTTACATCCTTGAGCAGGATGTTCTCGATGCCGGCGTGGATTTCCGACCGGATGGTGGCATCTGGGAGTTGTCCCTTTATGCGCGCAACCTCCTGAACACCGTCCGTCATGGCACTGACGGTCAGCTACCGGCAACGCTCGGGCCCGCACCGCTCGGCGGAACATTCGCGCCCCTGTCCAAGGGCCGTGTCTTCGGCGCTCAACTGTCGGTGACATTCTAGGTCTGAACTCAGTGCATGCCGGGGCGGGGGTGACAGATGGGGTGCCATTTGCGCGTTCGACCCGGCAGCGCCAAGATGACCAAGAGATTGACCTGAACCGACCGCGCCAAGGCAGGGCGCCCGTGCGACTGTTTCGGCTCGGCCAATTCGGCTCAAAACAACAAGACATGGCTCTGACAGACGCCCCCTGGAGGCGCGTCGGACAAAGAGGGAGACAGGACGTGACGGCGACAAAGACATCGAATGTGAAGGTCGATATCAGCGACAGGATTGCCACCGTGACGCTCGACCGCCCAGAAGCGATCAATAGCTTGAATCTGGCCATGCTGCTCGACCTTGAACAGGCCCTGGTCGACCTCGAACAGGATGAAGCAGTTGATGTCCTCATCCTCACAGCAGCCGGCCAGAAGGGCTTCTGCGCCGGAATGGACCTGAAGGATTTCGAGCAGGGCAAGATTGATCTCGGGCTGACCAAGCGCGTGCTCGACAAGCTGGAAGACTTCGCAAAGCCGGTCATAGGGGCAATCACTGATGGCTACTGCGTCACGGGTGGGCTCGAAATGGCGCTATCCTGCGACATCCTGGTTGCCTCTGACAAGGCAAAGTTCGGCGATACGCATGGCCGGGTGAATGTCAGTGGCGGTGGCGCGACCGTGCGCATGCCCCGCCTGATTGGCCTGATGAAGGCCAAGTACATGATCTTCACGAGCCAGTTCTACACCGCTGAACAGGCAAAGGAGCTTGGTCTCATCATCGAGGTCTTTCCGTCAGCTGACTTACAGGCCGAAGCGCGCCGGATCGCTGCGCAGATCCAGAAGCAGAATCAGACCCTTCTCAGAAAGATGAAGCAGATCATGAACCGGGGCTGGAGAACCGACCTCTATTCAGCCTGGTGCCTCGAGGAAGCCGAATGCCTGCGCAGCATGCAGGAGATCCTGTCGGCGAATTTCAGCATGGAAGACGCCGTCAGGAAGACGAAATCCGAGCTCTGAGGGCAATTGCTCCAGCAACGGAGCGGATGGTGTCCCGGGTTCGAACACAGGAAGCGAGGCAGGGTAGAAGATGGGAAGAGTACTGGAAGGCAAGGTCGCGGTTGTGACTGGCGCAGGGCGCGGGATCGGACGAGCGCATGCGATAAAACTCGCAGAACAGGGCGCCAAAGTCGTCGTCAACGATCTCGGCTCGAGCCTTGATGGCGCAGATGCCGCAACCGGTCCGGCTGACGACGTCGTCGAGGAAATTCGGCAGGCCGGCGGCGAGGCGATTGCGAATACCAATTCTGTTGCGACCGCAGAAGGCGGCGAGGCGATCATCAAGAGCGCCATTGACGCATTTGGCGGTCTTGACATCCTCGTCAACAATGCTGGGAATTACCGTCCGAGGATGATCTTCAACATGACGGCTGAAGATTTCGACGCCGTCGTCAAGGTGCATCTCTACGGCCACTTCAACTGCATCTCGGCGGCATCCAAAGCTTTTCGCGCGCAGCGTGGGGGCCGGATCATAAACACAGCGTCTGAAGCTTGGCTGGGTGAGGCGGCCGTCTCAAATTACGGCGCAGCCAAGGCAGGCATTGTCGGCCTGACACGGGTCGTCGCCCGCGATCTCGGCAAGTACGGCGTAACCTGTAACTGTATCTGCCCGAGGGCCTCGACCCGGATGACGGATGCGCTCTCTTTCGGCGAAAGCGTCGACCGCTCCGCGCTCGACAGTGAACTCGCCGCTCTCAAGCCTGACGCTATCAGCCCGCTCGTCATCTTCCTCGCCAGCCAGCAGGCGGCGAATGTGAATGGCCACGTCTTCCTTGCCTATGGCGGCACGATTTCCCTGTTTAGCGCCCCGCAGCCGGAACGGACGATCTTCAAAGAGGGCGGCTGGAGCGTCGATGAACTCATGGAGGCTGCGCCGAAATCCCTGACGGCAGATGTCGTCAATCCGGCCCCAGGACAGCCCGCAAAAGTCAAAGCCTAGGGGGAGAGCGCCGTGAACCAACTCCGCAACAAATGTGCTATCGTCGGCATCGGTGAGACAGACTATCTCGTCAATTCCGGCCGCAGCCCGCTCGGCCTCGCGCTCCAGGCGATCCAGCTTGCCATTGAGGATGCGGGGCTTGCCGTCGACCAGATCGACGGGATTGTGAAATCCTCCATCGACGCGTCGGCCTCCGACCAGATCATCGCGGCCAATCTCGGCCTGAAGAATGTGACCTATACATCCGAAGTGACCGGCCTCGGAGGTGCCGCGTGCGCGACGATCGGCCAAGCAGCGATGGCGGTTGCGAGCGGCCTTGCCAATTATGTTGTCGTCTACCGCGCCTTCACGCCCTTCGATTTCATGGAAGGCGCCAAGCACAACCAGACAACGCTCTGGGCACGCCAGGGCGGGGCAGGCGATTTCCTGAGGCCTTTCGGCTGGTCAGCCATGATCGATGGCTTCGCCATGCACTGCCAGCGCCACATGCACGAATACGGCACCACGACCCGCCAGCTCGGCGCGATTGCTGTCGCCGCGCGCAAATATGCGGCCGCCAATCCGAAATCCATCCGCAAGACGCCAATCACGCTGGAGGATCACGAGAATTCCAAAGTGATCACCTGGCCACTGCGAGAGCTTGATTGCCTGATCTCGGCCAATGACGGGGCCTGCGCCTTCATAGTGACCTCGGCCGAGCGCGCGAAGGACCTCAAGCAGCGCCCGGCCAAGATCATGGCGGCGGCCCAGTCACTCGGCGCCAATCCAATGGCAACCTGGGAGATGTCCGCATTCAAGCCGGTTATCACCGATTCAGAAGCCCAGGTGGTCGCCCCAAAGCTATACAGGATGGCCGGCCTCGGCCCGCAGGACATCGACGTCGCGCAGGTCTATGACTGCTTCACCTACACCCAGCTCGTACTGCTCGAGGACTATGGCTTCTGCAAGAAGGGCGAGGGCGGCGCCTTCGTCGAGGACGGCGGTATCGAGCTTGGCGGCGAACTGCCCGTCAACACGCATGGGGGCCATCTCGGCGAAGCCTATATCCACGGCTTCACCCACATCACCGAAGGCGTGAAGCAGATGCGCGGCACCTCGACCAGCCAGGTCGACGGCGCCGAAACCACGCTCATCGCGAGCGCCGTACCCGGCCCGACCAGCGCCCTCATCCTCGGGAGATAAGCCATGAACAAACCTGTCACCAAGCCGCTTCCGAGGATCAATGAGACGACCCGCGCCTTCTGGGAAGGCTGCCGCCAGCACGAGCTGCGCATCCAGAAATGCAGCAAATGCGACACGTTCCGCTTTCCGCCGCAGCATATGTGCCGGGCCTGCAGTTCGGACCAGTCCGAATGGACGACGGTCAGCGGCACCGGTGCGATCTACAGCTATATCATCCCGACGAACCAGTCGCCCGGCGAACTGCCGGCGCGCGGCTTCGAGTACCCCTTCGCCGTCGTGCTGGTCGAGCTTGATGGGACGGGCGGAGTCCGCATCGCGAGCAATGTCATTGATTGCGAACTGTCTGACATTGCGATCGGGCTGCGGGTCGAGCCGCACTTCGAAGACATCAATGACGAGATTTCCCTGCCGAAATTCAGGCTGGCAGACCGCGCAGGAGACCAATCATGAGAAAATCCAGAGTTCTCGATGAAGAAAGTGCCCTGGACCTCATTCAGGACGGCATGACGATCTCGATCGGCGGACATCTGAACTCGGCTCACCCGATGCTGCTTATCCGGGGTATCATACGCCGCGGCATCAAGGAGCTGACGATTGTCACCTCTGCGCAGGGCGGGCCCGAGACAGGATTCCTGATCGCGGCCGGCTGCGTGAAGATGCTGATTACGTCAGGCGTCCATGCCGAGGGCCTTGCCGGGATCGACCCATGCTTTCGCTTTGCCCTGCAAAATGGCGATATCGAGCTCTGGGAAGCCGATGAAGGTATCGTCTATGCCGGTCTTCGGGCGGCGGCCCAGGGGCTTCCCTTTTCTCCCTGGCATGGCGGGGTCGGCACCTCGATCCCGGAGCTCAATTCGTTCCTCAAGCAGTTCGATGACCCGATCACCGGCAAGCCGCTACTGGCTGTGCCGGCGATAAGGCCGGACGTCGCCATTCTGCATGCGGCGAAGTCCGACGAATATGGCAATGTTCAGCACGTTCATGGCTGGGGCGACCGGGCGCATTACCGGGCCGCGAAGAAGACGATCGTTCAGGTCGAGAAAGTTGTCTCGAACGAGGAGATTCGCCGTGATCCTTCGAAGACTTCCATCATAGGGGCTGACGCGATTGTACGCGCACCGTTCGGCGCCCATCCCATGGCCAGCCCGGAATACTATCTGGAGGACCAGGCCTTCATAAAAAACTATGTTTCGGTCGCCAATGCCGCCTTCAAGTCGGGTGACCCTACAGGCCTTGATGCGTTCATCGACAAGTATTTCGTCCAGCCAGAATCGCACGTCGACTATCTTGAGAAGATTGGCGTGCGCCAGCTCTTGTCCTTGCACGAGTTCTAGGCTTCGGGCGCCTTTAATCCTCCCTCTCGCCGCACTTTTTCCAGGGTTCAAGGTGACGAGAGATACTGCCGCTGCCATTCGTGGCAGCGGTTTCTTTTTGTCTGGTGAGTACAGGAAAGAGGGTGCACCGCCGTTTGGTGATCAGCCGCGCAGCATGCCGTTAATGTCGACGCGCTCCCGGATAATGTCGATGTCGGCCTGGCTTGGCGCGGGCGTCTGTTCAATGCGGTCGGGGATGATGAGGTCAAAACCGGTATTGTCCTGTACCTCTTCGGCCGTGACGCCGGGATGCAGGTATTTCAGTCTCAGCGCCTTGGTCTCTTCCTCGAAATCCATGACGCCGAGCGGCGAGATCACATATTTCGGCCCGCCACCCGGAAGGCCGAGCTTCGAGCGCGCATCCGCGCCGCCCTTGCCCCAGCCGTAGGCGGAGATGAAGTCGCATTCTTCAACAAAGACACGCTTGTTATGAGCGTTCGTATAGATGTAATAGCGCCCGGCCTGCGTCGCCATCGTCGTTGAGCCGAGCGAGCCGGGGCCGCGAAAGTCGAGCTTCTTCGGGTCCTTGCCGAGCCCGATCAGATTCGTGTTGCCGAACCGGTCGATCTGGATGCCGCCGACGAAGAAGGCCGTTGAATGCTTGGCCGCAAAATCGAAGCATTCATGGTGCAGATAGAAGCCTTCTGCGAAGCGGTAAAAGCGCCAGTCCATTGCCGACTCGCAATCCTCGAGCTTCTGTTCGCGGTGGACATTGATTTGCGACATGGTCGTCTGGATCCTGAGATCCGGCGCGTGGGTCAGGTTGGCAAGGAAGACGCCGACCCGGACTTCGGGAATCCCGGCCGGAAAGGACACCGCGTCATCATCCTTCATCTGTTTTGAAATGAAGGTTGCGATCAGTTCCTTGCGCGTGCAGTCGATTGTTGCGTTTCTCATTGGGGGCTCCAAACTCTGGTCTTTGTCCGGTCTTGCTGATGGGGAGAGAAGCTACTCAGCCTCGTTGAGGCTGCGCATCCAGATAATTTTCCGCTCCAGGAAACGCCATTCGCCCCGCCGTTTGGCGAGTACGTCCTGGAACATGGCGCGGTTCTGGATGGGCTTGCCCTTGCGCACCGAATGCCCATCGGCGTCGGCATAGCATTGCGAGCGGGCTGTATCGCCGTCGATCTCGATCAGCGGCATGTGCAGCATGTGACGCAGGCCCTCGACAGGCGCTTTCAGCTTGTCGTACCAGTTCTGGTAGCAGGCGCGGATCGCTGCCTCGCCTTCATGCGCGCCGCCAAATTCAAGCCGCGCATCCGGCCAGAACAGGCTGACAATCTCATCGACACTGGCAAGATCGACATGAAAGCAATACTTGGCGAGATGGTTCTGGATCTTTTCGTAATCGGTCATCATGGGGGCGGCTCTTCGCGTCTGATTGTGGCAGGGTGTCTTGCATGCGGGCTAGAGTTTCAGCAGTTCGCTGCCGACGATCAGTTCCCTGATTTCGCGGGTGCCGGCCCCGATCTCGAGGACTTTGGCGCAGCGATAGAGGCGGTTGATCTCGGTCTCGCGCATGAAACCCATGCCGCCATGTATCTGCATGCCATTGTCCATGACGCGATTGATCGCCATGCCTGAGAGGAGGACGCTCGCGGCGGTGCGCATGTGTATTTCCCCGCGCCCGGCTTCGCCGGCCTCAACCGCACAGCATTCCCTCAGGATCAGATAACAGAAGGCCCGCATCGAGGCGGTGTCAGTGTACATGTGCGCGAGCATCCGCTGCACGAGCTGATGGTCGCCGATCGGTCGCTTGAACTGCTGGCGGGTCTTGGCGTGCTCGACGGAAAGCTCCAGCGCCCGCTCGCAGAGGCCGACGCAATGGGCCGCCAGCACGGCGCGCTCGATATCGAGCCCGCTCATCATGACGCGCACGCCCCTGTCTTCCAGACCGACAATATTGCTCGCCGGGACGACACAATCGTCGAACACCAGCTCGCCCGTCGGGCTGCCACGATAGCCCATCTTGTCGAGCTTCTGGGCGACCTGAAAGCCCGGGAAATCCTTTTCGACGACAAAGGCTGAAATGCCTTGCGCACCTTTTTCCGGGCTGGTCTTCGCATAGACGAGGATCACGTCGGCTTCAGGCCCGTTCGTGATGTAGAGCTTGCGCCCGTTCAGGATGTAATTGTCGCCCTCCCTGCGGGCCTTGGTTGCCATGCTGCCCAGCGCGTCCGACCCAGCGCCGGGCTCGGTCATGCCAAGTGCGGCGAGGTATGTCCCGTCGCAGATCTTCGGCAGGTATCTTTCCTTGAGATAGTCGCTGCCATTTCGGGAGAGATTGTGGGCAAACAAATTGTCGCTGGCGATATAGCTGAGCGACATGGACGGGTTCCATTTCGCCATCGCGTGGGCCGCTAGCGCCTGCGCCGATTCATCAAGCCCGGCCCCGCCATACTCGGCGGGTACGGTCAGGCCGAGAATGCCGATTTCTGCCAGCGCCCGATATGCATCGCGGGGGAAGAAATCCTCATTGTCCATGGGATCGGCCAGCGGGTGCAGGACGTCTTTCGAGTAGCGGTCGACGAGGTCGAACAATTGCTGATAATCCTGATCAAAACCGTAGCGGGTAATATCTGTCATAGAGTGACGTGTCCTGACTGAAACTTCGTATGGAGCGGCATGCAGAGGTTCGCCTCAGGCCCAGGCGACCAGCTTTCGCTGACCGTCTCTCAGGGCCTCTGCTAAGGCGGAAATCTGGTCTGCGTAGGTCGCGCTGATGCGATCGCGCATCGGCTTGTGCGTATGGGTCAGAAGCCCGCGTTCGATCGTCCAGTGCTGGCGGTCGATAATGATCCCACCGATGCGCTCGTGCGGCTCGAGCTTCTGGTTGATCTCTGCCGTTGCCTGCTGCAGCGTGCGTTCCACCTCTGGCTCCGGGAGCCGGGTGGCTTCGGCGCTCAGCGTGCACAGCATGACCGGCTGCGTCAGGCCGAGCCCGAACAGCAATTGCTGCTCGACGACCGGGATGTCGGAGAACCGATTCTCGATCGGAGCAGGGGCGACATATTTGCCCTTGGCCGTCTTGAAGATGTCGCCCATGCGGCCAATGATGAACAGGTTGCCCGTGTCATCGAGATAGCCCTTGTCGCCCGTATGAACCCAGCCATCTCGGAAGGTGGCAGCAGTGTTGTCCGCATCCTGGAAATAGCCGAGCGCGGTGCCTGCGCCGCGACCGAGGATTTCTCCGTCGGGTGAGATTCGAAGCTCGAACCCTGGTGTTGCCTTGCCGACGCTGCCCGCAACCTGCTCGCCGGGTCTCTGGCAGGTCAGCGGCAGGATTTCCGTTTGGCCGTAGAAGTCTGACACTTCGATGCCGAACAGGTTGAACCAGTCCTTCACGAATTGCGGGGATATCGCGCCAGCGCTGATGCAGCAGGTGGCGGCTTCCAGGCCCAGAAACTCCCGGATTTTCGCGGCGAGCGTGCGTCCAGTGTCTGCTTCCAGCTGGGCGCGAAGTTCGTCGCTGCTGTCGGCAAACTCAGCGACGGTGATCTGGATCAGCCGTTCCCATATCCGCGGCACGCCCAGCACAAGCGTCGGCCTGATGCTGCGCAGATCATCGAGGAAATGCGCGGCGCCTCGCCCGACCGTGATGGTCGCATCGAGCAGAAGCGACTGCATGACGGTAACGACCTTCTCGCCGACATGGGCAAGCGGCAGGTGACACAGAAGCCGCTTCTCCTTGAGCCCTTCCTGGCGTGTGATCGTCGCGAAAGCTTCAGTCACGTGGGTCAGCGTGCGCAGGGAATGCATCACGGCTTTCGGGTTTCCCGTTGTCCCTGATGTCAGAATGAGGCTGCAAAGCGCATCGACGTCTGGCCGCTCTGGCGCGGGCTGTCCGGCCCCGCGCGCCAGAAATTCGGCAAAGGACAGCGTGCCCGGATAAGGCTCGATATGAGGCAGGGAGACGACCAGCATATCCTTTGGTGCTTCGGCCTTGACCACGTCCCAATTGGCTGCCGGGCCGAGGAAAAGCAGCTTCACATCGAGGAATTTGACCGCATGGGAAAATTTCTCCGCTGTCATTGTCGTAAAGAGCGGCGCTGACACATGCCCGCTCATGACCACGGCAAGATCGGCAAGAATCCAGTCTGCGCAATTGTCAGACAGGATGGACACGCGCTCTCCCGACGGCCCGAGAATAGTGCTCAGCGATTTCGCAATGGCTTCCACCCGTTCGAGTGCCGTACTACGGGAATAGGGGCCATTGACGTCATCTATGATGAAGGGATCGCCGGGGCGTTCATGGCGAAAGCTTGCCAGGCGTTCCATCAGAATATCGCTTTGGGTCAGGCTCTGGGTCGCCATAAGATTTCCTCCTCCGTGGCGGCTCAGAGGGACGCTCCCAAAAGAAGCGCCTTGCCGGTTATCCCGGCATTTGTCTTCGGCGCCCGCCGCGATGAAGAACCGTAAGGCGAAGAGAGAAAAGGGGTGTTGTCTTTGTAGACATTTAAATCGGTCATACCCGGCAATTGTGTGACGGAGCCGGAGCGGCGCACATTGGGCCGGTGCGAAATTGACTTCAAATCTTCGCCAAATTGACCCGCGCGCGCGCTTCTTTTCGACAGGCCCGCATCCTACGCTGAGGCAAATCTCAAGGGATGACTCTCCATGCCCCAAACTCAATCGCTCCTGTTCAAGACAGACGGACCTGTCGCGACGATCACGCTGAATGACGCGGCGAGCCTCAATGCACTTTCGGAAGAGATGCTGACGGGCCTCATAGAGACGCTGGACAGGTTGGAGGTTGATGCCTCCCTCAAGGCCGTCATCTTAACGGGCTCTGGGCGAGGCTTCTGTTCAGGCGCAAATCTGAAATCCAGCATTGTCGACAAGCGATCCGGCCAGTTCCGCGACTGGATCGTGCACCATCTCAACCCCGTCGTCGCGCGCATCCAGTCCAGCCGCCTGCCTTTCATTGCAGCGGTCAACGGCCCGGCTGCCGGAGCAGGGGTTGCCCTCGCCATCGGATGCGACCTCATCATCGCGTCTGATCGGGCAAAATTCGTGATCGGCTTCGCCAAGATCGGCGTCGGCATGGACCTTGGCGCCTCCTGGACGCTGCCCAGGGCAATCGGCATTCACCGCACCAAGCAGCTTGCCATGCTCGGCCGCCCGCTCGACGCTGCCACCGCGCTCGACTGGGGGCTGGTGACGGAAGTCTGCGTCGGCGAAAAGCTTCTGGAGAGAGCTGGCGAAATCTGCGAGGAACTGCTCGCCAATTCCACCCCGCCCGCCATCGCCTCGATCAAGTCGCAGCTCTCCCATGCGGCCATTTCAGACCTCGAAACCACGCTCGATTACGAGGCTGAGGTGCAGGCCGCCCTCGTGCTCACCGAAGAGTCGCAGAAGCTGATCAATTCTTTCGGCCGGTAGGCGCTAGGCCGTCTCGGCCGACTTCGCCAAAGACTTCGCGCGCGGCACGCTGCCCGTCCACCTTTTGTAGGCACGGCAGAAGTTGCTGGCATCGCTATAGCCGAGCATGTCCGCGATCTGCGCCAGGGTCACTTCCGGAAAGGAGAGGTATATGTCGGCCAAGTCATGGCGGGCATGGTCGAGCAACTTCTGATAATTTGTGCCCGAACGGACCAGCTTGTTCTGCAGCGTCTTCACGCTCATCGCAAAGTGGCTCGCGACAATCTCCTTCGACAGGGGCCGCTTTGGCAGTTCGGCAACTATGTAAGCGTGGACCCGGCGCGGAAGATTGGTGTGGTCGATCTCCGCGATGCGGGAAATGATGCGCCGCTCATACTCTTCAGCGATGTCCAGCCCGCCATTGGCGAGCGGCACTTCCAAGGCTTCAAGCGAGAATGATATCGAATTGCGCACCGAGCCGAAGGTTGGCTGGATGCCGAAAAACTTTTCGTAGCTTTCCGCGGTTTCAGGCGGCACAGAGCGCTCAAGGTCGAGGCTCGCTGGCTTGAAATCCGGTCGGCCCATCAGGCGCATGAAGCGGAAGATGAAGGCAAAGGCGACCTCGACCCAGAGCTGCTTGATCTGCGGCTTCATGGACTTTTCTGCAAACAGGCTGAGCAGGAAGACCTGGTCGCGTATCCGCACTGTGCGCAGGCGCTGCGTTGTCGAGATGTAAGGGTAATATTTTGCCACACGCTCCAGGAAATGAAGCAGATTGTGGCTGGTCAGAAGACCGATCGAAAACTCGCCGAAGGTCGACGGTGAGATGTGTTCAGCAATCTTGAGCGGAAGCGCTTCGTCACCGATCTCGGCAATCGAATATTCCAGTATCTGCTCAATCAGACCCGGCGAAATATGCTGTCCGCTGTCGGAAACATCGGGCAGCTGGATGCCATGCTTCGCCAAGGTGGCGTTGTCGACGCCATAATGGCCCAATGTCCTGAGGATGACCTGTAACCCCGAATAGGTCGTATATTTCATCTTCCGGTCCAAGGACCTATCTCGAAAAGGTCCCGCGCTCCCAATGTTGATTGCTTGTAAGCCTTAGCTTGTGGCGAATTTTTGCAAAGTTCAATAGACCGTCGCCCTGGCGCAGGGCCGTAGGGCAGTGGTGGGGATGGACAAAAGTTTGTACTTATACCCTGGCGATGGGAGCTGGGTCAAAACTTGGGGCGCGGAATTGCAGTCAAGAGAGTCGGCGCTGGAGTTTTCTGGACACTTGAGAAAGGTGTGTCGCGGGGCGTTGGGAGTAGGTCTCAAAAAAAACTGAAAGCTGCCATTGACGAATAGGGTCAAGGTATAAGCGCAGGCCCGATGCCGAAAGATCTCCAAGATATCGATGCCTAAGCGATACAAGTCCGCGAATCAGACGTCGGCAATTACCAACGTCAGCACCCGATCAATCCAGTTTTTGTCTATGGGTTTTGCCATGACAATCATGCGGGCGTAGAGCGCGCCTGCGACCACCCCGAACACAATGTCGATATCCGTGTCGGCACCGATCTCGCCGCGCTGGGCCGCGCGCTCGAAAATTGGAGCAACATCCTTCCTCCGGCGGCTCCATAATTGTCGTGCGAGGTTTGCGACTTCCGGCTGCTCGCGCCCGCTTAATCCCGCAATAATCGCGGCCCGCCCTGTCGGACTCTCAATGAACTGCCCGATCTGGGACAACATGTTTTTGAGATCCCCGCGCAGGCTTCCGGTATCTGTAATCCTTATCCGGTCCGCCGCCGTGGCGGCCAGCGCATCGGCCACTAGATAGGCAGGCTCAGGCCAGCGCCGATAGAGTGTCGCGCGCCCGACTTTGGCTTTCTCTGCCACGCGCTGGAAGGTGACAGCTGCGATACCGCCTTCTTCAAGCAGCATCATCGTCGCTGAAAGAACGCGCTCGGTGACTTCCAATGTGCGCCCGCCCGGACGGGTCATTGCGGCTTTCTGTAAGGAGGGTGTTCTGGACCGGCTTGACATCGGGCTTCCTTAATGAGACATCTGTCTCGATAATAACATCTGGCTCTCACCAGATCAAGAGTCGCCCAAAGCACACAAGGGAGGTCCGTGTGAACGCAAATACGGTAATTATCGTTGGAGGTGGCCCGGTTGGCCTGGGCGCGGCGCTCGAGCTTGCGCGCTTTGGCGTGCCGAGCATTCTTGTCGAGAAGCATGAGAGAACGTCCTGGCATCCGAAGACGCGCAACTTCAACACGCGCACCATGGAGATTGCGCGCGGCTGGGGGATGGGCACCTATCAGCGTTTGCGCAGCATTGATTGCCCGCCCGGCTGGAAGACCCCGATCCGCTTTCTGGAAAGCGCCTGCGGACAGGAATATGGGCAGATCGATTCAAAGGGCTTCGAAGGCCCCGGCCCCGACGTCACGCCGGCTGAGCCGACCATGACCTCACAGGACCGGATCGAGGAGATCATGGTCCAGGCGCTCCGCGCGAGCGGTCTTGTCGATCTTCGCTTCTCGACCGAAGCGGTCCGCCTGCTAAGTGGCGGCGCAGAGAATGACAATGAGGTCAGGCTGGAAATCCGCAATCGGGTCACAGGCAAGACCGAGATTATCACAGGCTGCGCACTTGTTGCGGCTGATGGCGCGGCAAGTTCGACCCGCGACTCCCTCGGCCTGGAACTGATCGGCCAACGCGCGGTCAAGCAGCTGGTCAATTGCTATTTCCGCGCCGACATCGAAAGCCACATCAAGGATCGCACCGGCGTGCTCCTCTTTGTGCACAATGAAAAGGCGACCGGCGTTCTACAACCGCTTGATGCAAGGGGCCGCTGGCTGTCTCAGATCAATGTCACGCCCGAGCAGTTCTCGCTTGAATACTTCACCAAAGACCGCGCGGCCGAGTGGGTGCGCGCGGCTGCGGGCATTGCGGATCTCGAGGTCGAGGTGCTGTCCTTGGGACTATGGGAGCTTAACGCGACTTGCGTCGACCAGTTCACCAGAGGGAGGGTCGTTGTCTGCGGAGATGCCGCGCACCAGTTTCCGCCAACCGGCGGGCTCGGCGTGAACACTGGCCTGCAGGGCATGCACAATGCGATGTGGAAACTTGCGCTCTATGCACTGGGCAAAGCCGGCTGGGGCCTCGTCAGAACCTATCATGACGAACGCCGGCCCGTGTCGCAGTCGATCGTCATGCAGTCCTTCATCAATGCCTCCAATGTCCAGCGGATCAATCACGCTGCTGCGACAGGTTCTGAAAGTGGGCTGACCGCTCAGCAGGTCGTCGCCGAAGCGCGCCGCTACGGAAATCATCTCGGCGTGGAATTTGGCAGCTGGTACCAGTCAGATGCCGTCATCCCGGATGGCACTGCTCCGACAAGGGCAGAGGACGACTATTCCAACTATATTCCGTCTGCGACGCCGGGATGCCGGGCGCCGCACATCTGGCTTGGAAAACCTGAGGCGCGCCTCTCCCTGATCGATCTGTTCGGCCCTTCGTTCACGCTTCTGACCGGGCCGGAGGGCAAGGCCTGGGAAGCGGACGTCGAGGCTGCACGGCGCGCCCTCAACCTGCCGATCGCGTGCTACCGGATCGGCAGTGCGGGCTTGCAGGATGATGGCTCCTTTGAACGGACCTATGAGATCGCATCGGATGGCGCGGTCCTCGTGCGCCCGGATGCCCATATCGCCTGGCGAGCCGTCTCCCATGCCACGTCCGGCTCCGGTCTCGCTGCGGTGCTTAAGAAAATCCTGCAGGGAGAACACCAACATGCCTTCGCCTAGAACGATCGCGGCCATCGGCTGCTCCGGACCGGTGGCGACCCATTTCATCGAAGGCTTTCTGGAAGAGGGGGCAAATGTCCGCATCCTTGCCCGCAACCCTGACCGCGTACAGGCCATGTATCCCGCCGCCAGCATCATTTCGGGCAGCATGATCGAGCCGGGCGATGTCGCCCGTGCCGTCGACGGTGCAGACCTCGTCTTCCTCGTTACGCCGATGGGGCTCAACAATGATCCGGCAAGCGAAATAGAGTCGGCAAAGCGGGTGATCGAAGGGTTGAAACGCGGAGGCTCGCCGCATCTCGCCTACACATCCTGCCTCGGCGTTGACGGACAATCCGGCGTTGGCATTCTCGATGCTAAGCATGCAATCGAAAAGCTGATCGAACAAAGCGGCGTGCCTTACACGATCATGCGCTGCGGCACCTATATGGAAGACCTGTTCGATCCGCGCATCGAGCTGCTTAGGAAAGGAAAATTCCTGTTTCCGCTGAACAGGGATCGCAGGTTCACATTCACGCGCCAGCGCGACGTACCGCGCTTTATCCTCCATGAGGTGCTCGCGTCCGATGCCTTGAGGAACCAGACGCTCGATCTCGTCGCGCCGGGCACATATTCCATTCGTGACATCGAAGCGCGGCTCAGCGAAGCGGCAGGATTTCCGGTGAAGGCGCCGCCGCGCTTTCCGATCTTCCATGTCTACCGCGCCTTGCTGCCGGTATTCAGGGCCCGCCGCGACCGCATGTCGTCTGTCATTCCGCTGCTCGTCTATTTCGACAGGCACGGGTATCTTTCAGATGGCGAAATTCCTGAGGACACGAAGTTCAAGACAACGACACTTGAGCAGCATCTCGAAGCACTGCTTCAGGGCAGCAGATAGTCGGAATAACCGGACGTCGCCTGCAACAATGTATTTCAAGTCTCTGACGATTGTTGAGCGTCGCTATACGTCCGCCATTCCTCGGCGTCCTTGCGGCGAAGGAATGACTGGGACAAATACCGACCTTTGCGGCGGACCTGTGCCCGCCAATTGCCGGAAGGAAGCTTCGTGATTGACGACATTTCGTGTGCGCTCCACGTGCACAGAGGGATCAAAACCGGTACAAATGTGCGCAAATCAGTGCACACGAATTGCACACGTTCTCATTATAGTCCTTTGAAACTACTGAAAAAATGAATAAAAATCAAGTACATAGATTTTCTATCGCACCTATGTTTGATCGGACGCAATCGGCCAATAAAACAAAGGGTTACAGCTGCACATGTGCAAATCTGCTCAAGATCGCTTAGGAAATATGAAGTTGAATCAGTGTGTTGGCAAATTCCGATTTGCACACGATGTCTGTGAATCGAAGAAGCAGAAGAATATAAATTGAATAAAAACAATACACTAAACCATCGATTTTCTGTGGCCCCCATGATGGACTGGACAGATGCGCATTGCCGCGCCTTCCATCGCTGCCTGACGAAAAGCGCGTTGCTGTACACGGAAATGGTCACGGCCGACGCGATCATCCACGGCAATCAGGAGCGCCTCCTCTGGCAGGCCCCCGGCCTGTCGCCGGTTGCGCTCCAGCTGGGCGGGTCGGACCCCTTCAAGCTGGCCGGCGCTGCAAAGATCGGCGCGCAATGGAACTATCAGGAAATCAACCTCAATTGCGGCTGCCCGTCATCCCGCGTCCAGTCCGGATCCTTCGGCGCCTGCCTGATGGCTGAGCCCGCCCTCGTCGCCGATTGCGTCGCCGCCATGCGTGCTGCGGTAGACGTGCCCGTCACCGTCAAGTGCCGTATCGCGATTGACGACCTGCCGGCCCGCGACACGCTGTTCACCTTCATCGACGAAGTCTCCGCCGCCGGCTGCACCGCCTTCACAGTCCACGCGCGCAAGGCCTGGTTGAAAGGCCTCAGCCCCAAGGAAAACCGCGAAGTGCCGCCGCTCGACTATGCCCTCGTCGCCGCACTCAAGGCCGAACGGCCGCACCTTTCCATTACGCTGAATGGCGGCATCACCACGATGGAGGAATGCCGCGACCACCTTCTGACATTCGACGGTGTCATGCTCGGCCGGGCCGCCTATCAGAACCCGTCTCTGCTCGGGGAGGTCGATGCGGCGCTGGGTGGGAATGGGGCGCCGATCGTCTCGGCCCACGACGCCATCCTCGCCTACCGGCCCTATATGGCAGAACAGCTCGCGCGCGGCACGGGACTGCACGCCATGACGCGCCACATGCTGGGCCTGTTCAATGGCCAGCCCGGCGCTCGCGCCTGGCGCCGCGTCCTGTCAGAGCGCGCCCCCAAGCCCGGCGCCGGGCTAGACGTGCTCGACGCCGCCCTGGAGGCGATTACACAGCACATAGGCGATATGGCCAGCGCCTGACCAGTCTGTCACCGCGTGCAAAAGGTTGCCCGCACCGTAGCAGACCTTGATGGCGCCACCGGCGTGTGCTGCCTGCATGTTGCAGAGGTGCCGACCTATCGCCGCCGAGCCCTGGGACAGACCGAAGGTTTGCATGCGGGCGTGCTTGTCCGCTAGGATTCCGGCAGAAGCCATTAAACCAATGCTAAAGCCTTGGGCCTAGTCTCTCGCAGACATGACAGACACGCCAGACACGCCGAAAAGCAGCTCGTCGCCGGAGGAGGCCTTCCTGGCGACCGCCAGCCATGAAATCCGCACGCCGCTGAACGGCATTCTCGGCACCGTGTCGCTCCTGCTCGAAACCGATCTGCAACCGCCGCAGCGCGAATATGCCGAGGCGATTCGCCAGAGCGGCGCGCGCCTGCTCGACCTTCTGAACAATGTGCTCGACTATGCCCGCCTCGATGCCTCGGCCGTGGAACTCGAAACCGAGAATTTCTGCCCCGTCCGGCTCGGCCGCGAAGTGGTCGAATTGCTCAGCCCCCGCGCCCATGCGGCCGGGCTCGACCTTGCCGTCCGCACATCGCAGCTGCCCATGCCGGACCATTCTGGCGATGCCGGCCGGATCCGCCAGATCCTCTTCAACCTGGTTGGAAACGCGCTGAAATTCACGCAGACGGGCGGCGTTCTGCTCGACATTTCCGCGCGCGATGACGGCCTCGAATTCCGCATCACCGATACCGGCCCGGGCATTGCGGCGAACGATCAGGACCGCCTGTTTGACGCCTTCCGCCAGGCCGGGGCAGGCGACGCCTACAAGGATGGCGGTGTCGGCCTTGGCCTGGCCATCGTGAAACGGCTGACAGATCTGCTGGGGGGCAGGATCAGCGTCCTGAGCACGCCCGGCTGCGGGGCATCCTTCTCGGTATTCCTGCCTGTGCCGCGCTCCGGGCAGGATGCCTGCCATGACGAGACACACCTCGGCGGCAAGGTCGGCCTGCTCGGGCTGCCTGCGGTCACCTGCCTGTCGATTGCCGCCGCCCTCGAACATGCGGGCGCCACCCCGATCCTGGTGGACCCCTCACGCGGCCGCCTTCCGCAGGGTGTGGATGTCCTTCTGATCGGGGCGGACCTGCCCGAGGCGACCGTCAGGGCCTATTCGAAACTCGCACCTGCCATCGTCGTCCTGCGGCCGGAAGATCGCGGCGCGCTGCCACGCTTTCGCATGCTCGGCTGTGTCGGCTGGCTGGTGCGCCCCTTGCGGGCCTCATCGCTGGCCGAGCGCATTTTCCTCGTCCGTACCGGCGGCGAAGCCGAAGACGAGCCGGATGTCCAGACCGGTGTTGGCCGTGTGCTGATTGCGGATGACAATCCGGTCAACGCACTGATTGCACGCCGCGCCTTGGAATCGGCGGGATTTACCGTCACTGTGGCGACCACCGGCAGCGAAGCAGTGGAGGCCGCAGAAGCGATGCACCCCGTTCTTATCCTGATGGACCTGCGCATGCCGGTCATGGATGGCTTTGAAGCCATGCGGCGCCTGCGGGAAGGCGGCTCGCGCACCCCGATCATTGCGGTTTCGGCCGAAATCAACCCGGATATCGAGCGCCGGGCGCGGGCGGCGGGCGCAGACGGCGTCGCCGCCAAGCCGCTGGACGCTGAAGCGCTTCGCAGCCTCGCGCTGCACTGGGCTGGCAATGGCCTACCATCAGCAGGCGTTGCATGAGCCAGTCGGCGCTGCCTCCCGTCGCATCAAAGTCTCCGCCCCGGGTCGTTCGCGCGTTCAAGGCCCTGCAGGACCGTCGCATGGCGGCCATGGCCCTGTTCGCCTTTGCTGCCGGCCTGCCAATGGGTGTCACGCTGGGCCTGCTGAATGCCTGGCTGACCAAGCTTGGCATCACGCCCTCAACGATCGGCACATTGTCGCTGCTCACGCTCGGCTATTCATTCAAATATCTCTGGGCACCCGTCTTCCAGTCCGCCCATCCTGCGCCCATTACCGGCTTCCTGGGCGGGCGACGGTCATGGCTGCTCCTGTTCCAGGCCATCATGGTCGTGCTGATCTGTATCTTCGCTTTCACGAACCCGTCGGAGAATATCGGCCTTGTCGCGCTGATTGCCCTCGCCATCGCGCTGATTTCGCCGACCCATGACATCGTGCTCGACGCCTGGCGTATCGAAGTGGCGCGGTCTGATGAAGACAAGGACCTGATGTCCGCCCTCTACCAGTTCGGCTACAAGTCGGCGGGCTTCATCTCCGGCTTTGTGGCCCTGCTTGTGGCGGCCCGGGCAGGGTGGACCGTCACCTTCCTTATGGTGGCATTCGTGCTGGCCCTCTCGATGATCGGCAGCGTGATTGCACCGGAACCGGCCAGTTCCAGAAAGCCGAACGCGGATCGCCTGTCTTTCCTGCCCAGCCTGCCGAAACGGATCGCGACGCCAGCCGTCACAATCGTGGCCTTTGGATGGCTCATCGGCTTTGCCATGATCCTCATCTTCGTGATGCAGTCCCTGTTTGCCGCGACGCCGCCATCGGGCGCCACGTTCGTGCGAACCGAAGGCCCGTGGATTGTTGGCCTCACCGTGCTCGTCCCTGCGATCGTCTCGGCAATTCTGGTCTACCGGTTTGGCGCGCGGGCTGCGGAAACACCGGCGCATATCGCCAATGAAACCCGTTCAGATTCGGTATTGCGCAATCTGTTCCGGGCGATTTTCGACCCGCTCATGGAACTGATCTCGCGTCTCAAATGGGGCGCTGTCCTCGTCCTGCTCCTGGCGCTGACCTATCGCTTCACCGATGCGGTCTGGGGGGCATTTGCCTATCCGTTCTATCTCGGCACGGAATTCGGCGCGCTTGGCCATACGCTGGATGATGTGGCCATAGCCTCGAAATTCTTTGGCGTCGTCGCGACGATTTTCGGCTCGTTGCTCGGCGCCGTGCTGATTGCCGTGCTCGGCCGGATGCCGGTCTTCTTCGTCGGCGGCATCGTCGCGGCAGCAACAAACCTGCTCTACGCAGATCTTGCTGCAGGGGCCGTTGTGCTCGACAGTTTCCTTGAGCTGTCGCGCCTCGGGCCGCCCCTCAGCGCCCTTGCCGACTGGGCGGCGAAACTGTCACCGGATGTCGTGGCGGCCGATCAGGGCCAGCGCATGGCCCGGCTCATGGTCACCATCTTTGCCGAGAACATTGCCGGCGGCTTTGCCCTCGTTGCAATCACCGCCTATCTCACATCGGTGGTCAATCCGCGCTTTGCTGCCGTGCAATATGCGCTGCTTGCATCGCTCACCATGCTGATCGGCACATTGGGCCGACCCTGGCTTGGCGAGATCATCGAGAGTCAGGGCTACTACACCGTCTTCATGATCACGTTCTGGCTCGGCGGCGTTGCCGTCTTCCTGTCGATCCTTGAATGGGTCCGCCAGGCCCGCGACACACAAGGGGTCACGAGCCTGGTTCTGGAACAGGATGACTAGGCGGGTCTAGTCGCCCAGCACGCGGTCAACATCATAGGCCGCAATCGTCGCCAGATTGACGATATCGCCGACCGTTGCGCCCAGTGACGCGATTTGCACCGGCTTCTCAAGTCCCAGCAGCATGGGGCCGATCACAGTCGCCCGGCTCATGGATTCCAGCAATTTCGTCGAGATCGATGCAGCATGAATGGCCGGCATGACCAGCACATTGGCAGGGCCGGTCAGGCGGGAGAACGGATAGAGCAGCGAATGGCCCGGATTGAGGGCGATATCGGCATTCATGTCACCTTCGTATTCGAAGTCGACATCTGTCATCTGGTCGAGGATCGACACGGCTTCGCGTACTTTCTCGCCGCGCTCACCCATCGGGTTGCCGAAAGTGGAATAGGACAGGAAGGCCACGCGCGGCACGAACCCCATGGCGCGCACGGCGGCGGCGGCTTCACACGCTATGTTTGCCAGTTCCTCGCCGGCCGGCAGTTCGGTCACGCTCGTATCGGCGATGAACACGGTGCGGCCGCGGTTGATGACCATGGACATGCCGATCAGGGCCTTGTCCGGCAGCGCGTCCAGCACCAGCAGCGCATCATTCAGGGCCACGTCATAATTGCGCGTCACCCCCGTCACCATGCCGTCTGCATCGCCATTCTTCAGCATGCAGCAGCCAAAAATATTCCGGTCCTGGTTTACCAGGCGCTGTACGTCGCGCTTGAGATATCCTTCGCGCTGCAGGCGCGAATAGAGAAAGTCCGTATAGAGCGGATTATTGTCTGACAGGCGCGCATTGATGATTTCCAGCGTACCGGCCGGCACGCCCATCTGTTCCATGCTGCGCTCCACCTGGGCTTCGCGCCCGATCAGGATCGGATGGCCGAGGCCCTGGTTCTTGAAGCTGAAAGCCGCGCGCACGACGGCCGGCTCTTCACCCTCAGCGAACACGATACGCCGCTGCAGCACCTTGGCGCGGGCCTGCACGCCCTGCAGGAAGGCCGCGGCCGGATCGGCCCGACGCACCAGCGAGGCACGGTAGGCGTCCATGTCGGCAATCGGCTTGCGGGCAACGCCCGTGTCCATGGCAGCCTGTGCCACGAAAGGCGGAATGTGCGAGATGAGGCGGGGGTCGAAAGGCGAAGGGATGACATAGTCCCGGCCGAAGCTGGGGCGGGAGCCATGATAGGCTGCGGCCACTTCATCCGGCACGTCTTCACGGGCAAGCTCGGCAAGGGCCTGCGCGCAGGCGACCTTCATTTCCTCGTTGATGCCGCGTGCGCGAACATCCAGCGCGCCCCTGAAAATGTAAGGAAAGCCCAGCACATTGTTGACCTGGTTGGGATAGTCAGACCTGCCGGTGGCGATGATCGCATCATCGCGGACCGATTTGATGTCTTCCGGCGTGATTTCAGGATCTGGATTCGCCATTGCGAAGATGATCGGGTTCCTGGCCATCGACTTGACCATGGCCTTGGAGACGGCGCCCTTGGCCGAGAGGCCGAGGAAACAGTCGGCGCCTTCCATGGCTTCGCTGAGGGTCCGCTTGGATGTCTTGATGGCGAAGGCGGACTTGAACTGGTCCATGCGCTCGGTGCGGCCTTCATAGACAACGCCGGTGGAGTCACACATCAGGATGTTCTCGGCCTTGACGCCCAGGTGACGGATCAGACCCGCAACGGACAGGCCGGCGGCGCCCGCGCCGGAGACAGCCACTTTCAGGTCTTTCAGTTTGCGGCCGGTAATGTGGCAGGCATTGATGATGCCAGCGGCGGCGATGATCGCGGTGCCGTGCTGGTCATCATGAAAGACCGGGATATCGAGCTCTTCGCGCAGGCGGCTCTCGATGATGAAGCAGTCGGGCGAACCGATATCTTCCAGATTGATCCCGCCCCAGGTGTCGCCAATGTTGCGCACCGTGCGAATGAAGTCCTCGACGTCGGTTGTGTCCACTTCGACATCAATACTGTCAATGTCGGCGAAACGCTTGAAAAGGACGGATTTGCCTTCCATCACCGGTTTCGATGCCATCGGGCCGAGATTGCCGAGCCCCAGGATCGCCGTACCGTTGGAGATCACCGCAACCATGTTGCCCTTCGACGTATAGTCATAGGCCCTGTCCGGATCTTCGGCGATGGCCAGAACGGGAACGGCAACACCGGGGCTGTAAGCCAACGAAAGGTCGCGCTGCGTCCCCATCGGCTTGGTCGGCGCCATGGAAATCTTGCCGGGCGTTGGCTTTGAATGGAAATCGAGTGCTTCCTGGTCGGTGAAGCTTGGGCGCTTGGTTGTCATGGAAAGGGGTAGTCCAGTGCTAACAAGTGAAAAGGCGGTTAGAGGCTGACCCTAGGCCCCGCTGCCGGGTGTGCCAACCGCAAATGTGGAGCCTATCGTCGCGTTTTCAGGCAATTTGATGGCCGCGCACAGCGTCTACGCTTTGCGAATCCCCGGACGAGGCGCTAGCGTCCGCCGCAATGGCTGATACTGCGACTCCCTCATCGAAATCCGCTGCAAAAGGCAGCGAGCCGACGCCTTTCATGGCGCAGTATCTGGCCATAAAGGCGCGGCATCCCGAGGCCCTGCTTTTCTTCCGGATGGGCGATTTCTACGAGCTTTTCTTTGACGACGCTGTCGAAGCGGCCCGCATCCTCGACATCACCCTCACGGCGCGCGGCGAACATGGGGGCAAACCCATCCCCATGGCGGGTGTGCCGTATCATGCGGCTGAGGGCTATCTCGCCCGCCTCATCAAGTCCGGCGCACGGGTCGCAGTGTGCGAGCAGACCGAAAGTCCGGCTGAAGCGCGGAAGCGCGGATCGAAATCCATCGTCAATCGAGACATTGTCCGCATCGTCACTCCCGGCACCCTGACCGAGGATGCCCTGCTGCCATCCCGGCAGGGTCAGGCGCTGGCCGCCGTGGCACTGGCGAATGGCGGCGCTGACGCCGCGATTGCAGTCTGCGATGTGTCCACCGGCCGCTTCGATGTGGCGCCGGTTGATCCGGGCGCGCTGGCCGATGCCCTGCTGGGCTGGCCCCTCAGCGAGCTGCTCGTCAGTGCCGCAGACATGGACAGGCCGGTCATGGCGGCTGTCACATCTGCCTCCGGAGCACCGGTGACCGAGCGACCGGCGCGGGCGGCCACGCCGAAATCGGGTGAGGCCCTGTTGAAGCAGACGTTCGGTGTGGCGGCGCTGGAAGCGTTCGGTGATTTCTCAAAGGCCGAACTGTCGGCGATCGGCCTTCTGCTCGATTATGTCCAGCTGACCCAGGCCGGCGCCGACATCCGCCTCGATCCGCCCCAGCGCCCGCCGCCCAGCGGGCACCTCGCCATCGACCCTGCCACTCGCGCCAGCCTTGAGATCGACCGGGCGATGAACGGCGCGCGCGACGGCTCCCTGCTGGCCACCATTGACCGCACCGTCACCGCGCCCGGCGCCCGCCTGCTTGCCAGCCATCTGTCGCGTCCCTCGCTGAACCGTGCCGAAATCGAGTCGCGCCTTGAGGCCGTCGCATGGCTGCTGGCCGAACCTGACATTCTGGACGGATTGCGCTGCCGCCTGAAAGCTGCGCCTGACATTGAGCGGGCCCGTACACGCCTGCGCCTGGGACGCGGCGGTCCGCGAGACCTGCAGGCGATCGGCCGTGCGCTGCTGGCAGGGGACGAAGCGGCCCGTAGTCTTGAATCCATTGAAGGCGGCGTGCCGGCGCGCATACAGGATTCCACACGGGCGCTCCTGCTCGCCAACTCACCCCCGCTTCAGGCCATCGCGTCAGACCTCATGCGCGCACTGAATGACAGCCTGCCAATGCTGGCCCGGGACGGCGGCTTTATTGCACCGGGCTGGGATAAGGCCCTCGACGAGGCCCGCGGCCTGCGCGATGACAGCCGGCGCATCATTGCCGAATTGCAGGCGCGCTATTCCGGCGAGACCGGTATTTCCGCGCTGAAGATCAAGTTCAACAATGTGCTCGGCTATTTCATCGATGTGCCCGCCCGGCATGGTGATTCCCTGATGGCGCCACCACTGTCGGATACTTTCATCCACCGCCAGACGCTGGCGGGCAATGTCCGCTTCTCGACACGCGAGCTGTCCGATCTTGCCGGGCGCATATCGCGGGCGGAAGAAGAGGCGAAGGCGCGCGAGACTGGCCTGTTCGACGCCCTGTGCGAACGGGTCGAAGGCCTCAATGAGGCGCTTGCCCGGTCGGCGCGTGCAATTGCCGACCTTGACGTGGCTGGGGGCAACGCCGCCTGGGCGGCCGAGTGCGACGGGGTGCGTCCGGCGCTGGCGGACAAGCCCTGCTTTGAGGCAACGGGGCTGCGCCACCCCGTGGTCGAGGCCGCGCTGAAGCGCGACGGCAAGGGGTTCACCGCCAATGATCTGCGTCTTGATGCAGGCGGTGAAGGTGGCGCGCGGCTGCTGCTGGTCACCGGCCCGAACATGGCCGGCAAATCGACCTATCTGCGCCAGGCCGCCCTTTCCGTCATCCTGGCACAGGCGGGTTGCTTTGTTCCTGCCCGCTCGCTCACGCTTGGCCTTGCCGACCGGGTCTTCTCGCGGGTTGGCGCGTCGGATGATCTCGCGCGCGGCCGGTCGACCTTCATGGTCGAGATGGTGGAAACAGCAGCGATCCTGACCCAGGCGACGCTGCACAGTTTCGTCATCCTTGATGAAGTAGGCCGCGGCACATCCACCTATGATGGCCTCGCCATTGCCTGGGCCGCCGTGGAGCATCTGCATGGCGTCAATGCCTGCCGCGCCCTCTTTGCGACGCACTATCACGAGTTGACCCAGCTCGCCGAAGACCTGCCTGCGGCTGCCAACGCGTCCCTGCGTGCGCGGGAATGGAAGAATGATCTTGTCTTCCTGCATGAGGTTCAGCCCGGTCCCGCTGACCGGTCCTATGGCGTTCAGGTTGCGCGCCTCGCAGGCCTGCCGAAACGCGCAGTGGCGCGTGCTTCCCAGATCCTGAAACGCCTTGAGGCGGATCCGAAAGCGGCTGACAGCCTGCCGCTGTTTGCTGCCGTCGCGGAGCCGGACACGGCGTTCAGTCCCGAACCGGCAGATCCGGTCGGCGCCCGTATCCTCGCGGTGCTGGCGGATATCGATCCTGACACCCTGACGCCTCGTGAGGCACTGGACATTCTCTATCGCCTTAAAGCAGAGGGGAAAAACACGTAACCATTCCGAAAATGGGGGATGCCGCCATGCGCTGGAAACGGTAAGGTTACGTGGGCACCGGAGGCATCAGCATGACAGGCAGCTCAGGACACCCTGACAGATTGGCAATTTCGCCTGCGCAGCTGCGCATGGAGCTGGAAGTGGCACGCGTGGCAGTGGACCGACTGGCGCGCACGATCCGGATGGTCGGCAATGCCGGCGTCACGGATCCGGAAACAAGTATCGAGCTGGAAAAGCATCTTGGCGCGGCCCTGGCCGCAGCGCATCGGTGGTTGCTCGAAACGCGGCTCAGCATGCCCGGAACGGACGCGGCATCCGCGCGCTGAAACCCGCAGCTACTTGCTGGTTTCGAGGGCCTGCAAAAGACGGACAGCGGCCTGCAGATCGTCGGCATCCGCGATCTGTTCGATCAGCTTTTTCGCATCGCGCCTGAGGTCCTTGACCTTGAGGCGTGTTTCGGCGGCCTGCGATTTCTTGCCCATGGGCTCGAACGGCTCATAGAAATAGCTGATCGGCTTTTTCAGCGCGATGGCCACTTCACGCAGGCGCCCTGCGGACATGCGGCTGTGGCCGGCTTCATATTTCTGGATTTGCTGGAATGTGACGCCGAGGAGCTGGGCGAGCCCGTCCTGGGTCAATCCCATTTCACGACGTCCCTGACGCAATTGCTGGCCAACGAAGCGATCCGCATCGGTTGGCTTTCTGGCCTCGTGGCCGCCTGTATTCTTTGACTCTCTCATTATAAATTCCACTACTCCGTATATGTTATTAATAACAAGGAGTTTGAACAGTCACACTGCCAAAAACTGCGGTTCGACAGGGGTTTCTGACGGGGAGAAGGCGTCAGTTTCGATCCGGCGGGGACTTTCCTGGTATTTACGCGCCTATTCGATGGCACCACCCAGCGCGAGATAGAGTGTGATTCGCGATTCGATTTCCGACCGGCGCAGCGACAGCAAGGTGCGGTCGGCCTGGAAACTGCGTTGCCGGAACGTCAGCACGTCGAGCAGGTCAATGGCACCCTCCTTGTACTGGATTTCTGCCAGCTGCAGAGTCTCGCGGGCATTCTCTGCCGCCGTTTCGACGAAGGTGGCCCGGCTGCGCAAGGTTTCGACATCGTCCAGTCGCCCCTCCACATCGGCAAAGGCATCGAGCACTGCGGCGCCGTAATTGGCGAGCGCGATCTGGCCGCTGGCCTCGGCAGCGGCGATCCGGGCATCGGTCAGGCCGCCATCGAACAATGTGCCGGCCAGCCGGAGGCCGAGCGAGAGGGCCAGCGCGGCCGGGTCAATCACATCTGCAAGATCGCTGGTCGCGCTGGATACGCCTCCTGAGAGAGACAGGCTCGGCCAGCGGCTCGCCCGCGTCACGTCCGTGCTGGCAAAGGCCGCGCGCACGCCGGCCTCCGCCGACAGGACATCCGGACGGCGCCGCAAAAGGTCTGCAGGTTGTCCGGCCAGCACCACGTCAACGACAACAGGCAAGGCATCGGGCACATTCATCGTGCCATCGGGATAGCGCCCTAACAGGACTTCGAGGGCGCGGATGGCGCTGCGCTGCGAGGCCAGTGCGAGTTCCAGCGAGTCACGTGCATTCGCCACATCGGATTCGGCGAGCACCTGTTCGCGGCGGCTTGCAGCGCCCAGTTCATAGCGCACATTGACGATGCGCAGCGTCTCTTCCTGCGCTGTCAGGGTCGCGCGCGTCAGGTCCACCTGGTGGCGCGCATCAATGGCGAAGACATACGCACGCGCCACGCCGGCCGCGAGCGACTCGCGGCTCGCCCGATAGACTGCCTCAGCGCTCTGCAGGTCAAATTCCGATGCGAGGATATCAGAGCGGATCGCGCCCCAGAGGTCGGCTTCCCAGCTGGCATCAAGGCTTGCCGTGTACCGCTCCGTCAGGTCGAAATCCTCAAGGTCGGAGGATCCTGACGCACCGGCGCCGGCACCCAGGCCTGGCAGAAGGCCTGACCGGGACTGGCGCAGGAAGGATTCCGACCGCCGCACGTTTTCGGCACTTGCGCGCAGCCCGGGATTGGCCGCGAGGGCCTCTGCCATCAGTGCCAGCAGCGCATCATCGCGGATGATCCCGGCCCATGTATCTGCCACGTCGCCATCCACTTCCGGTCCGAAAGCCCACGCCTCCGGCGCGTTCAGCGCGCTGGCTTCCTGCGCAATCTGGCTGCCGGACCCGGCTGGCGGCTGCATTGTCGAGCATGCAGTCACCCAAGCCGCCACGAGGACAAGCGCAAGGGCAGGATTTAGCTTATTCATGACGAAGTGCCTCGATGGGGTTGAGCCGCGCCGCCTGCCGGGCGGGAAAAAATCCGAAGAACAGGCCGATCAACGCCGAGGCGCCAATCGCAATGATTGCAATACGCGGGGAAATCTCAACAGGAAACTCCCCAAGTCTCGCGGCAAGCTGGGCCGCGCCCACGCCCAGGGCCGATCCGATAAGGCCGCCAACAAGGCAGAGCGCCAGCGCCTCAGCAAGGAACTGGCCCAGAATGTCGCTGCCGCGCGCGCCGATTGCCATGCGCAGGCCGATTTCGCGCGTGCGCTCCGTCACCGAGACCAGCATGATGTTCATCACGCCGACGCCCCCCACGATCAGGGATACGGCGGCGGTGAAGGCCAGCAGCACGCCGAAGGTTGCCTGCGTGCTGGACCTGGCGCGAATGAAATCGGCAATGTTGAACACGCGAAAATCGTCCGTGCCGCCCGGCGCAATGCGTCGGATTTCGCGCAGCCGCGCCTCCAGCTGTTCCTGCGCCTGCGTCATGTCGTACCCATCCGTCACTCCCACTTCCATACCGGTCACATATTTCGCGACGGTCGGGTTTCCACCCGTGATGCGGTTGCGGGCGGTATTGATGGGCACGATGATCATGTCGTCACGGTCGCCGCCCGGGCCGGCAGACGCCCCGCGGGATTCCAGCACACCGATGATTTCGAGCGGTACGTTATTGGCCCTGATGGTCTGCCCGACCGGATTGGTGCCTTCAAACAGATTGTCGGCCACGGTCTTGCCGATGATTGCGACGGCGGCCCCGGAACTCACCTCGCGCGCATCGAAGAAGCGCCCTTCGGCGGTCTGCAGCGACTGGGTGATGAAATAGTCGGTATTGGTGCCATAAAGGCTGGTCGACCAATTGTCCTGGCCGGAAATCACGGTGACCGAGCCGGAATTGCGGGCGGCGACGGCGGTGACGAAAGGCTCCTGCCGGATCAGGTCGACATCGGCGTCGGTGAACGGCTGGTCAGAAGAGGCCCCGCCCGAGCGCGGACCGCGGCGCGAGGCGCCGGGATAGATGGTCAGGTTGCTTGCGCCGAGGCTGGCGATCTGCTCGTCCACCTGTTTGGCGGCGCCCTCGCTGATCGCCATCATGGCCATCACGGACGCAACACCGATCATGATGCCGAGCATGGTGAGAAAGCTGCGCAGCGGGTTGGCAATCAGGGCTTCAAGGGCCGAGCGCAGGGCGACACCGGTTTTCATACGCCTGTCCTTTCATCCCGTTCGACCTGTCCGTCACGAAAATGGATCTGGCGGCTGGCATAGGCGGCAACTTCCGGCTCGTGCGTCACCAGGACGACCGTGATGCCTTCGCTGGTAAGCCCTGTCAGCAATTCCATGATCTCTTCGGATGTCTTCGTATCCAGCGCGCCGGTCGGCTCGTCGGCCAGAAGGATGGACGGGCGTCCGGCCAGCGCGCGGGCAATCGCCACGCGCTGCTGCTGGCCGCCGGAGAGTTGCATTGGCCGGTGGTCCATCCGGTTGGCGAGGCCGACCATTTCCAGGCATTCGCGCGCGCGGGCCGCCGCGTCTGCAACCGGCGTGCGGGAGTAGAGCAGGGGGAGTTTCACATTGGCGAGTGCGCTCGCGCGGTGGAGCAGGTTGAACTGCTGGAAGACAAAGCCGATCGTCGCATTCCTGAGGTCGGCCAGTTCATCTCGGTCAAGCCCGGACAGGGGCCTGCCGCTGATCGTCAGCTCACCGCCTGTTGGCACATCCAGCGCGCCGATCAGGTTCATCAGGGTCGATTTGCCCGATCCCGACGGCCCCATGATGGCGGTCATTTCACCCTCGGTGAAATCGAGGTTCACGCCGCGCAGGGCGAAGACGTCCTGCGTGCCCATGCGGTAGACCTTGGTCAGGTCCCGGCACGTTATGATGGCGTCCGGCATGCCTATTTGTCCGTCGCCGCAAGGGCCAGACGGGTGACGAACGTGTCGCCTTCCTTTGCGCCGCGCAGGATTTCAACATTCTGTCCGTCAGACAGTCCGACCGAGACGGACAGGGTTTTCAGCGTACCGTCGCCGGCCGGCTGGTACAGGTCCAACCGGCGCCGGGAGGCGCGGTCATTGACGGTTTTCTGCACCACAGCCAGTTCATCGCGGCTGAGATTGTCGCGCAGCACCTTGTCCATGCGCGACTGGATGCGGGCGCGCATGCCGTTCCGGTCGAAGGTCGCGCCAGCCTCGCCCATGCTCGCGCGCACCTTCTCCATTTCGGCGCGCATGGCCGTCTCGATCCGTGCCCTGCGCTCCGGCTCGAGCTCGAGACCCACCAGCATGGCCTCTGCGGGATTGCCGCGCGCACCGCCAGAGGGCCCGCCGCGGCGTGGCTGCCCGTCGCTCTCAGTATTGCTCGCAATCACGTTAACGCCCTCACTGGGCGGCCGGAACCGGATCGCCGATTCGGCAAGGCGCAGCACGCCTTCACGCTTCTCGGCGGTGATTTCGACATTGGCCGTCATGCCCGGCAGCAGGCGGCCAGACCGGTTCTCCGCCGCGATCACGACCGTATAGGTCACGACATTGGAGAGGGTTTCGGAGGCAAGCCGCACCTGTTCGACCATGCCGGTAAAGGTCTCGTTCGGATAGGCGTCGACCTTGAACGTGGCCGGGTCTCCCGCATCGATCCCGCCAATATCGGATTCGACCACAGCGGCATCGATCCGGATGTCTTCGAGGTTCTGCGCAATCTGGAACAGGATGGGCGCCGAGAATGAGGCGGCAACTGTCTGGCCGACATCGACCGAGCGTTCGATCACGACACCATCAATGGGGGAACGAATGATCGTGCGGTCAAGGTCGAGCTGCGCCGATTGCAGGCTCGCCTGTCGCTGGCTGAGGGTCGCCTGCGACGAGCGCAGCTGCGCGCGCGATACGTCCAGCGCAGCCCTGGCCACGGCCAGCGCCCGCTCGGCGTCTTCGAGGGATGCTTGCGCAATGGCGTCCTGGTCATAAAGCGCCTGAACGCGGTGATAGTCCTTCTCGGTCTGGGCAAAGCTCGCCTCGGCCGATGCGATATTGGCTTTCTGGACATCGAGGCTCGCCCTGGCGCTGGCTATGTCTGCCTGCGCCGAGGCGACGCGGCTCTCGAATGTCTGCGGGTCGATCCGGGCGATGATGTCGCCTTGCTTCACTTCGGAATTGAAGTCGGCGTCCAGTTCGATGATCTGCCCTGAAACCTGCGAGCCGACTTCAACAGTTGTTAGCGCGCGCACGGCGCCGGAGGCGGTAACAAGGCGCGCCACGTCACCGCGCTCGACGCTGCTCGTTTCGAGGGTGAAGTCACCGGGCTTTGCTGCCCCGTCGCCGCGCAGGAAAACGGCCCAGAGGGCGGCCAGCGCCACGAGGGCGCCGAGGCCGTAAATCAGTCTTGTGTCGAACTTGCGGGTCAATCTCGTGCTCTCGCTCTCGCGTCTGGGTCAAAGCCTCATCCGACCGCCCCATGCGGGCGTGGGCCGGGCGAATGCGTGGGTCATGGGGAGCGTCGCAGCGCACCTGCCGAATCAAACGGCCGGCGGAGGTGAATCCGTCGGCGCGCGCTGTAAATTATCGTTTTCGAGAGCGGGAAAGCGGCCCGAAAAGGCCCGCTCGCCTATTTCTTGGGTGTCAGGCGTATGATGCCATCGTCTTCAGCGGCGGCTTCAGCTGACGGGACCGTGTCCACCGACGCAGCATCTTCGTCATCTTCAAGATTGAGGTTGAGGTCGATAGCGGGGTCGCTACCGAAATCGCCACCGCCAAAGGCACCGGATCCGATCAGGCGGGTTTCGCCGGTATCGCCGCCAAGGTTCAGGTTGAGGCTGCCCGAAGCATCATTTGCCGTCGCGCTCGCGCTCGGAAGCGACAGGTTGAACGTGCCTGTCGCGCCTTCCTCAGCTGAAACGGTCTGAACGTCGACGGTCTCGGTTTCCGTGCCCTGCGAACAGGCGACACCGGCAAGGGCGAAGGAAGCGAGGGCGAAAGCAGTGATCGATTTCATGTTCATGCACCTGATCTTGCAGCGGCCATCAGCGGTCCGCAAGCTTCTGTTGCACAACGTCCCAGAAAATGGCGGCACTATCAATGCCGGACAGGGCCTTGATTGCCTGAACGCCGGTCGGCGAGGTGACATTCACCTCGGTCAGGCGCCCGCCAATGACGTCGATCCCGGTCAGGATCAGGCCGCGGCGCTTCAGTTCCGGGCCGATCACCTCGCAGATTTTCATGTCGGCATCGCTGAGATCCGATTTTTCCGCCGTGCCGCCGACGACGAGGTTGGAGCGCACCTGTCCGGATTCAGGGCGCCGGTTGATGGCGCCAACCGGCTCGCCATCGATCAGCATGATACGCTTGTCGCCTTCGCTGACCGCCGGGAGGAAGGCCTGCACCATGACTGGCTCGCGCGACCGGGTGAAGAAGACTTCCAGCAGGGAGGCCAGGTTGGAATCATCCGGCTTCAGGCGGAACACGCCCGCGCCGCCATGGCCATAGAGCGGCTTGACGATGATGTCCTTGTGGGTTGCCCGGAAGGCGGTGATGTCACGGATATCGCGCGTTACCAGCGTCGGCGGCATGAGGTCCGGGTAGAGGAGGGGGAAAATCTTTTCCGGACTGGAGCGCACGCCTTCGGGATCGTTCACCACCAGCGTCTCGCCCGATACCAGCTCCAGGAGGTGGCAGGCCGTGATGTAATTCATGTCGAAGGGCGGGTCCTGGCGCATCAGGATGACGTCCAGATCCCTGGCGAGGTCCAGCTTGACCGTCTCGCCGAAAATCCCCGGCGAGCCCTTGACCCGCTGCACCGTCGCCGGACGCGCCCAGGCCGTCACCCGTCCCTGTTCGAAGGACATGTGATCCGGTCCGTAGACGAAGAGCTCGGCCCCGCGCGCCTGTGCCACTTCGGCCAGTGCAAAGGTCGTATCGCCGTCAATCCTGACGTCTTCCAGCGGATCCATCTGGATCCCGACTCGCAATGTCATGAAACGCCCGCTCCCGTTCGCGACTGGCGCGGCGGATCAGGAGAGCGCCGGCCCGGTCAGTAATTCACACCGAGCAGCTCTGCATCGGTCTCGGTTCCATATGTAGGATCGGGCGCCGGATTGTAAGAGGGGGCCGCCTGGGTCGTCGGGGCGGGCGGCGTGGCAAACGGCTCGCGGATGCGGACATAGGAGACGACCTGTTTCACACCCGCCACAACGCTCGCCTCATGGGCGGCGCGCTTGAGTTCGTCTGCCGAGCGGGCCGTACCCATCAGGTAGACGACGCGGTCATAGGTCTCGATATTGTAGTTCAGGCTTTTCACCGTACTTGACCCGATCAGGCGGGCGCGCACGCGCCCGGAAATGATCTCGTCAGACATATTGGCAACGAAACCGCCTGCCGGCTCGATTTTGATTTCATTGGCCACATCATGCGCCCCGACGGAGGTCCAGGCGATGCCCTCAGCCTCGACCCGGTCTGTTGGCGAGTCGACGCGGCCAGAAAGCAGCACGAGTCCGTCATTCACCTCGACATCCACTTCGGCAAACCGATTGAAGCTTTCAGACAGGAGCTTGGCCTTGATCTCGCCGGATGTGGTTGTGTCATCGACAGATTCGCCCAGGGTCTTGTCTTTGGCGGCGGCAAGGCCAACCGCGCCCGCAGCGCCAACGGCCGCAACGGCACAGCCGCCCAGCGGCATGGCGAGCAAGAGCGCAGCGGCAGCATAGCGCAGGGTCATGTCAATCACTCCAATGGCAGGCGGTCCGGAATCCCGAAAGAATCATACTTCTCCAGACTTACGGCGAAAATCTGGCGGCGGCCAAGAAAATTGCCGCCGGAACTGCAATTCCGGCCGGGAATTGCGTCCCTGCGGGTTTGGGCTGGCTGTGCCCCGGCATGCGTGGTATTGTTTGGCTGCTCATAAAAGAAGGAATTGAGACCCTGACTTCCAGCGCCCCGCGGACACTGCCCGCAAAGAGTGCCACACTTGAAGACATCCGTGCCGTGGCCGAAGCTCTCGCCAAGGCCCTCGAGGATGACAAGGCAGAAGACCTCCTGTTCATAGACCTGGACGGAAAATCCTCCCTCGCCGATTTCATGATCATTGCGTCAGGCCGTTCCGGCCGCCATGTCGCTGCGCTTGCAGACCATATTGCCCATACGGTGAAAAAGCTCACGGGCCGCCCGGCGAATGTCGAAGGCATGCCGAATGCCGACTGGGTTCTCATTGATACAGGCGACGTGATCGTCCACCTGTTCCGCCCGGAAGTGCGCGAATTCTACAACCTGGAAAAGATCTGGGCTTCGGATACCAGCGCCCACCGCGCCACCCAGCACTAGGCGCCCATGCGGCTCACCATCCTGTCTGTCGGGCGCCTGAAATCGGGCGCCGAACGCGATCTGTTTGACGAATATGTCAAACGGGCCCTGCCGATTGCCCGCAGCCTGGGCTTTCGGGGCATTGACGTAATCGAAGTGGCAAGCGGCGGCGGGCTCGATTCAGAGGCTGAGCGCATCCTCGCGAAAATCCCGTCCGGGGCCATTGCCATCCGGCTCGATGAATCTGGTCCCAACGCGCCCTCGGCCGCCTTTGCTGACCGTCTGGCGCGTCTGCGAGACCAGGGCGTGCCGGACCTGGTCTTCCTGATTGGCGGGGCAGAGGGCTATGGCGAGGCCGTGCGCCGGGCAGTGCCTGACACGATGGCCTTTGGCGCGCAGACATGGCCGCACAGGCTGGTCCGCGCGATGCTGGCCGAACAGGTCTACCGGGCGGTCTCCATTCTGGCGGGCATGCCCTATCACAAGGCGTAACCGGAAATTTTCGGGAGGAAGAGTAGAAGAAGCCCCGAAGCTGAAATGGGGGGACGCAGCTTCGAGACCTCTTCGTCAGACGGCCGGCTTTTGGGAGGGTTCAGTCGGGAGGGACCTATCCAGCCATCCTGAGATCTTTACGCGTGGGAGCGCCGATTGGTTCCGGTGAGTCTCTGAAGATTTTATCCGGCATAGAGGGACGGGTTCGGGGCGAGCGCCATGACCAGCATGATCGCCGCGAAAAGCCCCAGTGTGACCACCGAAACCGCTTTCACAATCGCACCCGAATAGCCCATGACTGTCTCCTCGTGATGTCCTGCACCGCAGATGGGGCGTCCGATCCTTGGTGAACAGTTTCTAAACGGAATAGGTTCCATGCGCGGCGCGCATGAGGCATTTTCAGGGCAGACAGGCGGATGTGATTGATCCGGCCGCGATCACGGCCTAGACCAGCTTGCGGGACGTATCTGACAGAAAGTGGGACGCTGCATGCTTACGGCGGCTAAGGATTTCCTCAAAATCTACTGGCCGCTCGTCCTCGTGGCGATTGGCGGCATTGTGCTGACGCTCATGCTGATGGACCCGGCCCCGCCGAAAACCATCCGCTTCGCCGCCGGTTCGCCGGGCGGTGCCTATTATGCCTTTGCCGAACGCTATCAGCGCCTTCTCGCCGAGGAAGATGTCGAGGTCGAGCTCGTCCAGACGGCCGGGTCGGTCGAAAATCTCAGGCTTCTTGACGAGGGCCAGGTCGACGTGGCGCTTGTTCAGGGCGGCCTTGCCACGCCAGGTGATGCCCAGACGCTGCGCTCGCTTGGCGGCCTGTTCCACGAACCCTTCTGGGTCTTCGTGCGTGACGAGGCCGGCGCCACGCAATTCGGCCAGTTGCGGGACAAGCGCCTCGCGATCGGTCCGGTCGGCTCCGGCACGCGGCTCCTCGCCATCGAATTGCAGGAAGAGTTCCATGGCGTCTGGCCAGACATGACGCGCAACAGCCTGTCGGGAAGTGCGGCGGCAGAGGCGCTCATCGCCGGACAGCTTGATGCGGCCGCCTTCGCTGCGTCGCCCGATGCGCCTTATGTGCAGACCCTTCTGCGCGCGCCCGGCATCTCGCTGATGCCCTTTGCCCGTGCTGAGGCCCTGTCGCGCCGCCAGCCGGCACTGGCAGACGTCACCTTGCTGCGCGGCGTGGTCGATATCGGCTCTGACCTGCCTGCCGAGGATATTCCGCTCGTGGCCCCGGTGGCCCAGCTTGTCGTCAACAAGTCGCTGCATCCGGCCATCGAAGCGCTGCTGGTCGATGCGGCCTCGGCCATTCACCAGGATGGCAGTCTCCTCGCCCGTGCGGGGACCTTCCCGGACCCGGACGCGACCGACCTGCCGGTCAGCCGACAGGCCGAGCGCTATTACGAGAATGGCCCGTCCTTCCTGCGCCGCTATTTTTCGTTCGACGTGGCCAACTTCCTTGACCGCGCCTGGATTCTCGCCATCCCGCTGCTGACGCTGCTCTTCCCGCTCGTGCGGGTCGCGCCGCCCATCTATCGCTGGCGGGTGCGGCGCAAGATCTACATCTGGTACAAGGACCTGCGCGACCTGGAGGCCCGCGGGCGTGCCATGCCGACCAAGGAAGAGCGCGCCGCCATCACGGATGAGCTGGAAGACCTGCAGGCCGAGATCGGGGAACTCGATGTGCCGCTATCCTATACCGATGACCTCTACCGGCTCCGCAACCATGTCGAATTCGTCAAGCATCTCGTGATGAATACGCGCCCGACGCCGGGCCTTGGCGTCTAGCTGAGGCCGGCTTCCCGTACGGCGGGCGCATAGGTGCGTGACACCGGGACTTCGGTGCCCGATTTCAGCACGAGGAACAGCTTGCCCCCCTCCCGCCGCACATCGGCCACCCCGTCCCTTGCCACCCACCATGACCTGTGGGTTTGCAGGCCGTCCGTGCCGCCAAGATCGCGCATTGCATCGGCCAGCCGCATCAGGATCAGCTCTTCGCCGAGGCTGGTATGGATGCGCAGGTAATGATCCTCCGAGGATACCGCCCAAAGGTCTGCCGTGCGGTACTTAACCGGCAGCCGCTGCATGAAGCGCGCAATCACGTCCTGTGCCTCGGCTGCTTCCAGCACGGGCGCCGCCGCCTGCGCGCGCGACACGACAAGGCCGCCGGTCACGATGACCACGCACACGGCATAGACATAGAGATACTGCATCGGCAGCATGCCGACATGCACCCGGCCGCCCAGCACGAGGTAGAAGGCAATCAGCGAGGCCGTGACGGGCAGGGCGATCAGCCCGGATGCCAGCGCGACCTGAACGATCACGTTCTGCTGCGCGAACTGCCGCTCGAACACGGTGGGGATGACCCAGACCGCCGCGACACCGCCAGCGCTCATCGTCACCAGCCACATGATGAACCGTAAGGCGACAGGGGAGCCGGATTCATAAACGCCGAACCATGTGAACAGGATCGAGAGCCCGACCAGGATGCCGGCGGATCGCAGAAATTGCCCAAATTGCTCCGTCATGTCCGCAACGCCCCCTCGCATTTCGCGCTTCGTGAACCGTTTTGGCTGCATTTCGCGAAGGATTCCAGTCACTCCATGCAAACGCGCTGGCGGCCGAGTCGGGGCGGCGGCATCTCTGGGTCCTTACCCGACCGACAGGAGCCATTCATGACCGACACCGCCTTCGCCACCCCCTCCCGCCACACGCTGCGCGCCGTTCTGCGCACTCGCCCGCACACTGTCACCTTTGTCATTGCCGCCATTGTCTATGGCACCATCAGCTACATGATCCTGGCTTCATCGGGAAATCCGCCCCTGCAGTTCCGGATCGACCTGTCGCCGCTGCTGAGCGCATCCGGGGTGCTGCAGGCCCATGTCTTGGGGGCGGTTGCGACGTTTGCCATCGGGACTGTCCTGCTGCTGGGCGTCAAGGGTCGCAGCATGCACCGCGTGCTCGGTTATGGCTGGGTCGTTACGATGAGCGTGACGGCGATTTCCTCCTTCTTCCTGATCGGCCTCAATGGCAACAGTTTCAGCTTCATCCATGCCCTGTCGGCCTGGACGGTGATCGTGTTGCCCATGGGGGTGGCAGCGGCCCGCCGCCGCGACATCAAATCCCACCGCAAGCACATGACCGGCATGTTTGTCGGCGGCATGGCCATAGCGGGCCTGTTCAGCTTCCTGCCCGGCCGCTTGATGTGGTCGATTTTCTTCGGCGTTTGATCCTTTCGTCCCTTACTGCCGCTTCCGAAGCCCGCTACACATGCGCAAAGCGGCAACAAGGGAGCGGAGACATGAAGCGCGCAATCGTCTTGATGGGGCTGATGGGGCTAGCAGCATGCCAGTCGCCCGGGCCGATCTCCATTCCCGGCATTACCCGTGGTCCGGCTAGCGCCGAAGAGGCGCTGGAAACCTATTACAAGACACTTCCGGATGACTTTTATCCGCGCGCCCCGGCCGGCCTGCCGCTGCCACCGGCTGACCAGCCGATCACGCGCGTCCTGGTCGCCTCATGCCAGGACGAGGAAAAAAGCGCCTCGCCTGTCATGGACGTGATTGCCGGGGAAGAGGCCGACCTGTTCCTGATGATCGGTGATAATGTATATGGCGACCGCAACGGCATGAGTTATGTGAACAACCAGGCCGATCTCGACGAGCTGCGCGAGAGCTTCAGCGACCTTGCCGCCCGGGCCGATTTCCAGGCCGTGCGTGCGGCCCACCCGATGATGGTAGCCTGGGACGATCATGACTTTGGCGCCAATGATGCGGGCAAGGATTTTCCGTTCCGCCGTCTTGCAGAGCGTATTCATGAGCGCTTCTGGGGGATCGAGAAGGAAGATGTCGGGGCATGGCCCGGCACTTACTATGCCCGCACATTCGGCCCTGAAGGCCAGCGCACGCAGATCATCATGCTCGACACGCGCTTTTTCCGCACGGCCCTGACGCCGACCGACGCATGGGGCGTGAAGGGCAAGGAACGCTACATTGCCTCCTCTGATCCCCAGCAGGACATGCTCGGCACCGACCAGTGGACATGGCTTGAAAACCAGCTGCAGCAGCCGGCAGACCTTCGCCTGATCATCTCGTCGGTCCAGGTCTTGCCAACCGATGCCCATGGCTGGGAAAGCTGGTCACGCCTGCCGCTGGAGCAGGAGCGGCTCTACAACCTGATCAATGAAACAGAGGCGAACGGTGTCGTTTTCGTATCCGGTGACCGTCACGCCGCGTTCCTGTATCGCAAGGAAGGCGTCATGTCCTATTCCGCCTACGAGCTGACAGCCTCGTCAATCAATGCATCCTTCTCGGAAACCACCGAGGAGATGGACAGCGCGCAGATCGGCGCCGGGTATCCGCCCGAGAATTTCGGCGCGATCGAGATTGACTGGGAAACTGGCACCGCCGCCTTGTCTATCAAGGCCAATGATGGTGCAACCGTCCGCGAGACCTCGGTCAAGTTCAAATAGTCACCGTGGGCCGGCCGGTCCGGCTTTCCACGTATCCAGGTAGTTGATGTCCGATACGCGTAATGTCTTTGTCCTGATCCTGTCCGTGATGATCGTCCAGATCGCGGGCGGTCTGCTCAGCATGCTGACGCCGCTGGGGCTGGAGTCCATGGGCACGGGGCCGCAGGTGATCGGCGTCATCGCGGGTTTCAACGCTGCCGGATACATGATCGGTGCCTGGACGGCGCCGCGGGCGCTCGGTCAGGTCGGCAATATCCGCCTGTTCGCCGCTGCCTCCGCCGTCAATGCCGTGACCGTGCTGTCCCTGTCGCTCTGGCATGACGCCACATTCTGGGCCCTGCTGCGGATCATACAGGGCATCTGCTTTGCCTACATGTTCACCAGTATCGAAAGCTGGATGGGCGAAGCGGTGCCCGACAAGTCGCGCGGAAATGTCATGGGCATTTACCATACCGGCGCCAAGCTTTCCCTCATGCTCGGGCCCTTCTTCGTGGCGGGCATGTCCCCGCTCGACAGCCGGGCTTATGCCTGGGCGGGCCTGTTCCTGGCGCTCGCGCTGGTGCCCGTCTGCCTGACCCGCCAGAAAGAGCCGCCACCGCCAGACCGCAAATCCATGCCAGTCTCGGAACTGTTCACCCTCGCGCCGGCCGCCGTGTTCGGCGTCTTCCTGGCCGGCGTCATCAATACCGGCACGCTGGCGCTGTTGCCAGTCTATTTCGAACGCTTCACGCTTGCAGGCGGCGGCACGGCGGCGGTTGCGATTGCGGGCGCCGCGGCGTGGATGGGGGGCCTCGTCCTGCAATGGCCTGCGGGCGTCCTGTCGGACCGGATCGAGCGCCGCCTGGTGATTGCCGGCATGTGCATCATGTCCGGCATTGCCGCGCTGCTGATCGCCATTTTCGGTGTGGCTCTGGGGGAGATTGGCGTGATCGCCGTGCTCACGGTCTGGGGGGCAGGGGCCCTGTCATTCTATGGCCTCTGTGTCGCCCACGCGATTGACCGCACACCGACCGGCCGCGTGCCGCAGGTCATGTCCACATTGCTGTTCGTCTGGGCTGCCGGGTCGATTGTCGGGCCGCTCATGTCGGGCTTTGCCATGCGTGTGGCAGACCGTGTCGGCCTGTTCGGCCTGTCGGGCGTCTTGCTCCTGGTCCTGGCCCTCCTGATGATCGTTCGCGTGCGCCAGCGGGCTGCGCCGACCGAAGCCCAGCAGGAGGAATGGAGCCCCGTCACGCCAACCTCGCTGGCCGGCGTGGAGCTCGATCCGCGCAATCCGGACGTTGAGTCCTGATCCTGCGTCCCGTTTCGCGTACCCAGCCAGTTGTCGGCGCGAATAAGCCTGTTATACAGCCCGCATTGATAGCGGGGTGGCGCGCGGCCTTCCTGCATGCGACGCAACCATCAAGGCATTCCATATGAACATTCACGAATACCAGGCAAAAGCGGTGCTGAAATCCTTCGGTGCCCCTGTCGCCGAAGGCGTACCGGTTCTCTCCCTCGACGACGTACAAAAGGCGGTCGATACGCTGCCGGGGCCGCTCTGGGTCGTGAAAAGCCAGATCCACGCCGGCGGGCGTGGCAAGGGCAAGTTCGTGGAAGCCGAAGCCGGTGAAAAAGGTGGTGTCCGCCTTGCGTTCAACAAGGAAGACGTGCTTGCAAACGCCAAGCAGATGCTCGGTCACCACCTTGTGACCGCCCAGACCAGCGCCGAGGGCAAGCAGGTCAACCGCCTCTATATCGAAGACGGCGCCGACATTGACCGCGAACTCTATCTTTCCATCCTCGTCGACCGTGAATCCGGCAAGGTCGCCTTTGTCGTGTCGACTGAAGGCGGCATGGATATCGAGGCGGTCGCCCACGATACGCCCGAGAAGATCATGACCCTGCCGGTCGATGGCGGTGTCAGCGAAGCGGATGCGGCGAAGCTGTGCGATGCGCTCAAACTGGACGGCACGGCGCGCGAAGACGGCATGAAACTCTTCCCGATCCTCTACAAGGCCTTCACCGAGAAGGACATGGCGATGCTCGAGGTCAACCCGCTGATCGTCATGGAAAACGGCCATCTTCGCGTCCTCGACGCCAAGGTCAGCTTTGACGGCAATGCCCTGTTCCGCCACCCGGACATCATGGAGCTGCGAGACAAGACCGAAGAAGACGAGAAGGAAATCGAGGCTTCAGAATGGGACCTCGCCTATATCGCGCTCGACGGCACGATCGGCTGCATGGTCAACGGCGCAGGCCTTGCCATGGCGACCATGGACATCATCAAACTCTATGGCGAAGAACCAGCCAACTTCTGCGATGTCGGCGGCGGCGCCGGCAAGGAGAAGGTGGCAGCCGCCTTCAAGATCATCATGAAGGACCCGAACGTGAAGGGCATCCTCGTGAACATCTTCGGCGGCATCATGAAATGCGATGTCATCGCCGAAGGCGTGATCGCGGCGGTCAAGGAAACCAACCTCGCGGTGCCGCTGGTCGTGCGCCTTGAAGGCACGAATGTGGAGCTCGGCAAGAAGATCATCGCCGAATCCGGTCTCAACGTCATCTCCGCCGACGATCTCGACGACGCGGCCCAGAAAATTGTCAACGCGGTTCGCGGCTAAGGAATATTCATGTCCATTCTTATTGATAACAATACCAAGATCCTCACCCAGGGCATGACCGGCAATACCGGTTCGTTCCACACCAACCAGGCGTTGGCCTATTTTGGCACCAAGATGGTTGGCGGCATCCACCCCAAGAAGGGTGGCACGATGTGGCAGGCGGATAATGGCGCCGAACTGCCAATCTTTGCGACCGTTGCCGAAGGCAAGGAAAAGACTGGCGCGACCGCGTCCGTGGTCTATGTGCCGCCAGCCGGCGCGGCTGCGGCGATCGAAGAGGCCATCGACGCGGAAATCCCGCTGATTGTGTGCATCACAGAAGGCGTGCCCGTGCTCGACATGGTGCGCGTGAAGGCCAAGCTCGACAAGTCCAGGTCGCGCCTGATCGGGCCGAACTGCCCGGGCGTGATCACGGCGAATGAGTGCAAGATCGGCATCATGCCGGGGTCCATCTTCAAGAAGGGCAATGTCGGCATCGTCTCGCGCTCCGGCACACTGACCTATGAAGCGGTGTTCCAGACCACGCAGGTGGGCCTCGGCCAGACAACGGCTGTCGGTATTGGCGGCGATCCGGTCAAGGGCACCGAATTCATCGACATGCTGGAAATGTTCCTTGCCGATGATGAAACAAAGTCCATCATCATGATTGGTGAGATTGGTGGCAGCGCCGAAGAAGATGCTGCCCAGTTCCTCATCGACGAGGCCAAGAAGGGCCGCAAGAAACCGATGGTCGGCTTCATCGCCGGCCGGACGGCGCCGAAAGGCCGCACAATGGGCCATGCCGGAGCCATCGTGTCCGGCGGCAAGGGTGATGCAGAAAGCAAGATTGCTGCGATGGAGGCTGCCGGTATTCGCGTGTCGCCTTCTCCAGCGCGCCTTGGCACGACCCTCGTTGAGGTGCTGAAGGGCTAAGGCGCCCTGATGTGAGAAAGCCAGGGCGGCCGGAAGGCCCGTCTGGCGAGGCCAGGTTCTGACCGCGTCGGCCGTCCTGCTAAAAGTTCCTGATGATAGGAACTATGCAATATATCGTTCCTATATGTCGGGGAGCGATTTGGTCCAGAGGACGGATGATACATGGCAGACGATGGCAGCCCGATGAATGGCACACGCAGCAAGGGCAATGCTGCAATGCTGGACACGGCATTCCTGTACGGGGGCTCGGCCCAGTGGCTCGAACAGATGCAGGCAGCCTATGCCCGCGATCCGTCATCGGTGCCGGAAAGCTGGCGCGCCTTCTTTGCTGATCTCGGTGACGAGTCGGCGAGTGCCGCGGCAAATGCCGCCGGTGCCAGCTGGAAGAGGGGCGACTGGCCCCTGCAGAAGAAGGGCGACGAGGTTGCCGCCTTTGATGGCAACTGGGCCGTTGCCGAGGCCAGGCTGGAAAAGAAGATCAAGGCCGAAAAGCCCGGCGCGTCGCAAACCGACATCGCCCAGGCGGTGAAGGATTCCATTCGCGCGATCATGATGATCCGCGCCTACCGGATGCGCGGCCACCTGGCTGCCGATCTCGACCCGCTCAGAATCGAGAATTTCGGCGACCAGCCTGAACTCAACCCCGAGACCTATGGCTTCACCGAGGCCGATCTGGACCGGCGCATCTTCATCGACTTCTACCTTGGCCTCGAATACGCGACCGTTCGCGAGATGCTCGACATCCTGCGCCGCACCTATTGCTCGACGCTCGGCATCGAGTTCATGCACATTTCCGATCCGGCCGAAAAATCCTGGCTGCAGGAACGGATCGAAGGCCCCGACAAGGGCGTGGCGTTCAGCAAGCGCGGCAAGAAAGCCATTCTCGCCAAGCTGATCGAGGCCGAGACGTTCGAACGCTTCCTGCACAAGCGCTATCCCGGCACCAAGCGTTTCGGCCTGGATGGCGGCGAGGCGGCTGTCCCGGCACTGGAACAGATCATCAAGCGCGGCGGCGCGCTCGGCGTGGAAGAGATCGTTGTCGGCATGCCCCACCGTGGCCGCCTCAACATGCTGGCGGCGGTCATGGGCAAGCCCTATGAGCAGATATTCTTCGAATTCCAGGGCGGCAACACGCAAGGGGCCGACCAGTTCGGCTCCGGCGACGTGAAATACCATCTCGGCGCCTCGTCGGACCGCGTATTCGACGGCAACACCGTCCACCTCTCGATGAACGCTAACCCGTCCCACCTTGAAGCGGTCGATCCTGTCGTGCTCGGCAAGTCGCGCTCGAAACAGGAAATGCTGCACCGGGAAACCGGCGACCTCGTGCGCACCAAGGTGCTGCCGCTCCTGCTGCATGGCGACGCTGCCTTTGCAGGGCAGGGGGTCGTGGCCGAATGTTTCGCACTGTCAGGCCTGTCGGGCTATCGCACAGGGGGAACGATCCACTTCATCGTCAACAACCAGATCGGCTTTACGACCAGCCCGATGTATTCGCGCTCCTCGCCCTATCCGTCGGATGTGGCGCTGATGGTTCAGGCTCCGATCTTCCACGTCAATGGCGATGATCCTGAAGCGGTCACCTATGCGGCAAAGATCGCGACCGAGTTTCGCCAGAAATTCGCCAAGGACGTTGTCATCGACATGTTCTGCTACCGCCGGTTCGGTCACAATGAGGGCGATGAGCCCATGTTTACCCAGCCGATCATGTACAATGAGATCAGGAACCATCCGTCGACCCGCGAACTGTATGGCCAGCGGCTTGTCGCCGAAGGCATCCTGACGGCGGAAGAACTTGAAAAGCAGGTCACGGACTTCGAGAGTTATCTCGATGCGGAGTTCGAAAAAGGCAAGAATTTCAAGGCCAAGAAAGCTGACTGGCTGGATGGCGAATGGAAGGGCTTCGGCCTGCCGGAAGATGATGAGCGCCGCGGCAAGACCGGCGTCGCCAAGAAGCGCCTGCAGCAGCTCGGCCAGACCATCACGACGGTGCCGGATTCGATCGAGATCCACAAGACGCTCACCCGTGTCATCGAGGGCCGCGCCAGCGCCATTTCCAAGGGCGAAGGCCTCGACTGGGCCACTGCCGAACATCTCGCTTTCGGTACACTGCTGGATGAGGGCTTTCCGGTCCGCCTGTCCGGCCAGGATGTTGCTCGCGGCACGTTCTCGCAGCGCCACAGCCATTTCGTCGACCAGACCACGGGCGAACGCTACACCCCGCTGAACCATATCAGCGAGAAACAGGCCCATTACGAAGTGATTGATTCGCTGCTCTCCGAAGAAGCCGTGCTTGGTTACGAATACGGCTATTCGCTTGCCGACCCGAACACGCTGACCCTGTGGGAAGCCCAGTTCGGCGACTTCGCCAACGGCGCGCAGGTTTACTTCGACCAGTTCATCTCGAGCGCTGAGCGCAAATGGCTGCGCATGTCGGGCCTCGTGATGCTGCTGCCCCACGGCTATGAGGGGCAGGGGCCGGAGCATTCTTCTGCGCGCCTTGAACGCTTCCTGCAGATGTGCGCCGAAGACAATATGCAGGTCTGCAATCTGACGACCCCGGCGAACTATTTCCACGCCATCCGCCGCCAGATCCACCGCGACTTCCGCAAGCCGCTGATCATCATGACGCCGAAATCGCTGCTGCGCCACAAGCTGGCGACCTCGACCCTTGATGACATGGCTACCAAGTCTTCCTTCCACCGCATCCTGTGGGATGACGCGGAAACGCCGGGCCGCGAAGGGAAGGTCAAGCTGGCCAAGGACAACAAGATCCGCCGCGTCGTGATGTGTTCGGGCAAGGTCTATTACGACCTGTTCGAAGCCCGCGAGGAGATGGGTGTCGACGATGTCTACCTGATGCGGATCGAACAGTTCTATCCGGTGCCGCGCCGGTCGATCATGCACGAACTCAAGCGCTTCAAGGGCGCCGAGCTTGTCTGGTGCCAGGAAGAGCCGCGCAATATGGGCGGCTGGTCCTTCATCCGTGACGAGATTGAATGGTGCGCCACGCAGATCGATGCCAAGCTGCCCCGTCCGCGCTATGCTGGCCGGCCGCCATCGGCTGCAACGGCCACCGGCCTCATGTCCAAGCACAAGGCCGAAATGGCCGCCTTCATCAACGCGGCACTCGGGCCCGATTCGGTCGACGACAAGATCGTCGCGTCCTGATCACCCTTCCCAGATTTTCCAATACGGACCAAAAATCATGACCGATATCTCAGTCCCCACCCTCGGCGAAAGCGTCACTGAAGCCACAGTCGGCCAATGGCTCAAAGCAGCCGGCGACACCGTGAAACGCGATGACGTGCTGGTTGAACTCGAAACCGACAAGGTTTCTGTCGAAGTCTCGGCATCCGAAGACGGCGTCCTCTCCGAGATTGTGGCCAATGTCGGCGACACAGTTGAAATCGGCGCGCTGCTCGGCCGCCTGAACGCAGGCGATGGCGCCGCCAAGGCTGCCCCCGCCAAGGCTGAGGCCGCTGCGCCCGCCAAGGACACCAAGGCGGCGCCCGCCGCATCGGATGGCAAGCTGACAGACGTCTCTGTCCCGACCATGGGCGAAAGCGTTGCCGAGGGCACGCTCTCCACCTTCCTGAAAAAGGTCGGCGACACGGTCAAGAAAGACGAGACCATTGCCGAGATTGAAACCGATAAGGTCGCGCTCGAAGTGCCTGCCAGCGCCGATGGCGTGATTGCCGAACTGGTCGTTTCGGAAGGTGACAGCGTCACGCCCGGCGCCGTGATTGCCCGCATCAGCGCCGGCGGCACCGGTGCTGCGCCCGCCGCGAAGCCGGCATCCCCACCGCAGCCTGCAGCTGCGGCAGCAGCCTCCAGCAGCGCCGTCGCACCCTCCGTGCGCCGTATATCCACCGAAGCCGGTGTCGATCCGTCGTCCATTCCCGGCACGGGCCGCGATGGCCGGGCTACCAAGGCAGACGCGCTCGCCTATGTGAATGCCGCGCCAAAGACCCCTGCAGCCCCTGTTCAGGCACGCGAGCCGCGCGATATCGGTCCGCGTGAAGAGCGTGTGAAGATGACGCGCCTGCGCCAGACCATTGCCCGCCGCCTGAAAGAGGCACAGGACAGCGCCGCGATGCTGACCACGTTCAATGACGTGGACATGGGCGCCATCATGGACCTGCGGAAAAAGCACCAGGACAGCTTTGTCGCCAAGCACGGCATCAAGCTCGGCTTCATGAGCTTCTTCGTGAAGGCCTGCGTGAATGCGCTGAAGGAAGTGCCTGCGGTCAACGCCGAGATCGACGGCACCGACATCATCTACAAGAACTATTACGACATCGGCGTCGCGGTCGGCACCGACAAGGGCCTCGTCGTGCCTGTCGTGCGCGACAGCGATGACCTCTCCCTTGCCGGTATCGAGAAATCCATTGCCGATCTCGGCAAGCGAGCCCGTGACGGCGATCTCACGATCGGCGACATGCAGGGCGGCACGTTCACCATCTCGAATGGCGGCATCTATGGCTCGCTGATGTCGACACCGATCCTGAACCCCCCGCAATCCGGCGTGCTGGGCATGCACCGCATCGAACAGCGCCCTGTCGCCGTCAATGGCCAGGTCGTGATCCGTCCGATGATGTATCTCGCGCTCAGCTATGACCACCGCATCGTTGACGGTAAGGAAGCGGTTACCTTCCTCGTCCGCGTCAAGGAAGCACTCGAAGATCCAGAACGCATGCTGCTGGAAGTCTAGGATGTGATGATCAGTCCGTTCGACGCCATAGGCATCCTTGGCGTCGGACTAACGCTGATGGCCTATCTCCTGCTGCAGACCGAACGCCTCGAGTCGCGCTCACGCGTCTATTCGGCACTGAACCTGTTCGGCTCTGTCGCAATCCTCATGTCGTTGGCGTTCGACTTCAACCTGTCGGCGGCGCTTATGGAGGGCTGCTGGGCCCTGATCAGCCTTTACGGGCTGGTCAAGGCCGTGCGCGCCATGCGGCGGGCACCGCCGGTCTAGATGGCCCGCGCTGCCCCGTCGCACCTCCCTGTCTTGCCCCCTGCATCATCCCCATGTATCGGGCACGCTTAACAAAACGGGGCCCAAGCCCATGACCACCTATACTTCCGACCAGCGCCACCATACGGCCAAGACATCCGAAACGATGGCCCAGGTGCGCTATGAGATTGACCGGATCGACCGGCTGCTTGTGGAAATCCTGGCCGAACGCCAGTCCTTCATGGACGCTGCCGCCCGTATCAAGGGCGACCGCGCCATCGTGCATGATCGTGCCCGGATCGAAGACGTGATCACCAAGGTCAAGGCGGCCTGTGCCGATGCGGGTCTGTCACCGGCCATTGCAGAGCCGGTCTGGCGCACGCTGATTGACCGTTGCATCGCCTATGAATTTGCCAGCTATGATGCCCTGGTCACTCCGGAAGACGCCAGTTCGTAAGCCGCCTTGGCGACTGCTTCCAGCGTGTCGCCCAGCGTATCCTTGATATCGCCCAGCATCACGGCGGCGGCCGTCACGCTCGGCGGTGTCTCTGCCCGGCCAAGCCGTTCGGCCCGGCCACAGACCGCCGCCAGCCGCACTGCGCCAATGCCGAGACTGGCACCTTTCAGCGTGTGGGCGGCATCGGCCCACTGACTGGCATCGGCCCGCGGGTCCAGCAGGCGGGACCAGATTTCCGCCTGTTGTCGAAAGATGTCGATCACCTCGATAGCCAGTGACGTATCGCCCCCGGTCATCGCCTTCAGGTGGTCGCGGTCCAGCAGCGCCAGCGGGGCAGGGGCGTCGTCGGTCATGATTGGTGCTCCGAATGAATGCGCCACTGTCTCATGGCGACCTTTCCGCAATGGTTAAGACCGGGACGTGATCCGTTCACCAACCCTTACCAATATTTATCCTTTGTCGGGAAACCGGATTTCGGATATAAGCTCGCGCTTCGGGGAATAACTTTCCCCGGCTACTTGTATGGGGATTATCATGGCCGCGATCATCGTGCTTGTCCGAAACCTTGTCCTTGCTGCGATTCTCGCCTGGCTCGGTATTGAATTTGCGCCCGCAGACAATGACGAGAATGCCGACAATCGTCCGGCCGAGAACATGGTCGTCAGGATGCTGGGCTAGGCAAAGCCCCTGTCGGGCCTTGAAAAAGCCTGTATTCCGGCCTCGCCGTGGACGTATTGTCGCGGTATAGTCACATCATGACGGATACGCCTTCAGCTCGCCCGTCCGGCCGGGATCTACTGGCCAGGCAAGAGGCGTCGGAAAACTTCGAGTACGCCCGGCATGGTGGCGGCTGGATGGTTGCTACCGGATTCCTCATCGCAACACTCTGGTTTATCGGGGTTGGCGCGGCTCTGCTCGGCCTGCTGGGCATTGATGCCGTGCTTGCCCTTCCGCCGGCCGTTCTGGTCGCGGGCGGCATTGGCGTGCTCATCCCGGGGCTGATCATTATGATGGCGGGCTTCATGGCCCGCACGAACCGTCGCGCCGCCGCCTCGAATGCCCTCGTCATGGAAGCCGCCATCCGCCTGCTCGCGCCTGCGCGGGAGGCCGGCACCGAAGGCATCTCGATTGCCGAACAGATGAAGCAGTCGGCCGCCGAGGTTGATCACGCCATGGCGCATGCCATCTCTGCCATGAAGGCCATGTCCGGCGAAATCGGCGATGAGCGCATGCGCCTTGAGTCGGTTGCCTATGCCAGCGCCGACAATGCACGCGACCTTGCACAGCGCCTCGGGTCTGAACGCGCCGCGCTGGAAAGCCTCGCCCGCGACCTGCGGGCCCAGATCAATGAAATGAGCGAAGCCATTCCGCGTCAGGCCCAGCTTATGGTCAATGCGGCACGCCAGGCCGGAGAGGAAGTCGCCATCGCTGACGAAGCACTGGAAGCGCGCCTCAATGGCATGCGGGTGGCAGGCGAGTCGCTTGCTGCCAAGCTGATCGACCTGGACGGTCTTGCGCGCGATGCCTCCTCGCGCACCGAAACTCTCACCTTCGCCGTCAGCCGCGTTGAGGAAAAACTCGAACAGTCGCGCAAGCTCGTCGATGCCGCTGTGCGGGCAGGCGAGATCGCCGCTGCCGCCGCCTCGACCACCGGCGATGCCCTGAAGGATGCCGTCTCCGCCGCGCTGGATGGCGCCCGCATGGCCAATCGCGAAATCAACCAGTCGACCCGGTCGGCAGCCGAGGAAGCTGCCAGCGCGCTGGCGCGGCTGCGCGAAGCGGGTGAGCATGCCACAGCCTCGGTCCGCGCCGCCGGCAATGCCGCGCGTGCCGAGACAGACCTCCTGAACCGCCGCCTCGGGGCCCAGCCATCCGGCGCACCCGCCATTTCGGCGCCCGCGCCGAAGCCGGCCCCGGCACCAGTAGCCGAGGCCGCCCCGGAGCCATCCACATCCACCCCCACGCCACCACCCCAGGTGCCTGACGCACTGGCTGCGACCCCGGCCCCTTATGTGAATGGCCATGCCAATGGCGCGGTGAACGGGCACACCAATGGCCATGGATCGCCCACGGCTGACCTCTCAGGCACCACGGGCACACCCGCCCCGCGCCCCGCGCCTACCCGTGTGCCGCCACGTCCCAGCATGGAAGACGAGCTTTTCGACGCCGCGGCAGACCTGCTGGCCTCTGCCAGCCTCGGCAAGGAATCCGAAGACGACGCCGGGAAAGACACACCACTTGAACTCGGCCGCGAGATTGACCCCAAGGATCCGAACCCGCTGACGCTGCGCCGCCGTTTCGACGATGTATCCGACACGCCCGCCACACCAGCCCGGCGGGCGACGGATATTTCCGCGTCACCATCGACCGGCGGCGCGCTCGTGCCATCTTCCGGCAGGCCGCCCTCGTCCGGCAGCGAGATGGGCTGGCGTGACATCATTTCAGACATGAGCCGCGATGAATCAGGCGGCAAGCCGGACCGCGAGGACATTGCCGACGAGCTCATCCAGCGTCTCCAGACGTCTGGCATCCTGCTGCCAGAGGCGTTCCGCCCGAAAGCCAAGCGCAAGATCGCCGAAGCCGCGCGCCAGGGCGAACGCCAGCGCCGCGCTGCGATCATGGACAATGCCGGCCGTCAGGTTGAGCGCGTGTCCCAGCGCCTGCGTACGGATCGCGACTTGCAGCAGCTCGCCCGCGAATTCATTTCGCTTGAGGCCGAAGACGCACTCAACGCGCTCGAGCAGACTCAGAAGACCAGCCGCAATGCCAGCCCGCGCCTTGCTGCCTATCTCCTGCTGGATGCCGCAGCCGGGGTCAGCAACTAGACCCCGACGATCTCGCCCTTGGCCGCTTCGGCCTTCACCCATTTCATGAAGTCCCGCACATCCGGCGACAGGTGGCGGCCCTTTGGCCAGACCAGCCAGTAGCCGAAATCAATCAGCGTCGATCCGTCCGCGAACGGGGCGACCAGCCGGCCCGATGCGAGGTCCGCCGCCGCAATGGCCTGCTTGGCCAGCGCCACGCCGCGCCCGGCCGCCGCCGATTCGATCACCAGAATGGCCTGATTGAACCGCGGCCCGCGTGCGCCGTCCACGCCTTCGACGCCCCGCGCCCGCAGCCAGCTTGTCCAGTCAGGGCAGGAGGGATCATTCTCGCCGCTCTCGTCATGCAGCAGCGTATGGTGGCGCAGGTCTTCCGGCCTGCGGATGGCATCGGGCCCTTCGAGCAGGGCAGGGGAGCAGACCGGCAGGACCGTTTCGTCCAGCAGTTTCTCCGATTTCAGGCCCTCATAGCTGCCCCGGCCATACCGGATGGCAAAGTCGGCATCGGCCATGGTAAAATCGGTGAGGCCCATGTCAGCCGATATCCAGGCTTCGACGCCTTCATGGGTGCGATGGAATCCGTCCAGCTTGGGCGCCAGCCATTTGGCGGCAAAACTGGGCGCGCACGAGACCATGACCCGCCCCTTGCGGGCGGGGGCCTGCATAATGCGACCTGCCTCGGCGATCCGCTCGAAGGCTTCGCGCACCAGCGGCAGGCTGGCCTGCGCGGCATCCGTTAGCAGCACAGAGCGGCCCGTCCGCTTGAACAGGGGCGTGCCGGCATAGTCTTCCAGTTGCCGGATCTGTTGCGAAATTGCGCCCGGCGTAACATTGAGTTCATCGGCCGCCTGTGTGAAAGACAGGCGTCTTGCGGCCGCTTCAAAGGCGCGCAGGGCATTCAAGGGCGGCAGGCGGTCGTTCGGGTCTGACATGAAATAGTATCTCTAAAGGCTCGCTGTAGGGGTTCACGGTTGCGCCTGAGCCGTCAAGAGCCATCTTGGGATGTGATCGATCAGCAATACTAAACAAGAGTGGCCCCGCATGCGGCAATTTCCGGCCTTTTTCAACATGGATGATGCGTCCGTTGTCGTATTTGGCGGGGGCGAAGAGGCCCGCCGCAAGGTGCGATTGCTCGCCGCCACGCCCGCCCGCATTACCGTTATCGTTAGCGAGATTGAACCCGGCTTCGCCGAGGAGTTCGCCGGCCGCATAACGATTGCGCCGCCCGAGCATGCCGGTCCTGCGCTGGATGTCGCCCGATTTGCGATCGTTGCGAACCGGCTCGACAGCAATGCTGAAAAGGCCATCACGATGGCACGCCAGTATGGCGTGCCGCTGAACGTGGTCGATCATCCGGACTTATGCGACTTCACCGTCCCGTCCATCATCGATCGCGGCGATGTAGTGGCTGCCATCGGCACGAATGGCACCGCTCCCGTACTGGCCAAATCGATCCGTGAAAAACTTGAAGTCCTGCTGCCCAAACGCATCGGCGACCTTGCCGCGCTGGCCGCGCGCCTTCGCCCGGATGTCAAGGCTGCCATCCCTGACAGCAAGGCCCGCCGACGCTTCTGGGAAAGCGCGCTGACCGGCCCCACCGCCGACCTTGCCTATGCGGGCAACCTCGACGGCGCTGAAGCCGCCATGCGGGGCCGCCTTGTCCACAGCGCGCACGCGGAAGGCATCGTCCACATCGTCGGCGCCGGCCCCGGTGACCCCGAGCTTCTGACCCTGAAAGCCCTTCGCCTGATCCAGGAGGCCGACATTGTCTATTATGACCGTCTCGTCAGTGCGGAAATCCTGACGCTGATCCGCCGCGATGCAGACCGCGTGCCGGTCGGCAAGTCAAAGGGCGATCACTCCGTGCCGCAGGAAACCATCCATGAGTGGCTGATCGCATCGGCGCGCGAGGGCAAGCGCGTCGTCCGCCTGAAGGGCGGGGATCCGTTCATCTTCGGACGCGGCGGTGAAGAACTCGAAGCGGTGCGCAGCGCCGGTGTGGTGGCCATGGTCGTTCCCGGCATATCCTCGGCACTCGGCTGCGCCGCCAATGCCGGCCTGCCGTTGACCCATCGCGACCATGCGCAAAGCCTCACCTTTGTCACTGGCCATGCCAAGAACGGCGGCGTGCCGGATCTCGACTGGTCCGCACTTGCCCGTCCGGCGCAGACGGTTGTCGTCTTCATGGGCGTGGGCACGTCGGGGGCGATTGCGGAAAACCTCATTCAGGCCGGACGCGCCCCGTCGACACCCGTCGCCATCATCGAGAACGGCACCCGCGACAATGAAATCCGGGTCTTCGGCACGCTGTCGGAACTGCCCCACCTCATCCAGCGCGCCGGTATCAAGGGGCCGGCCCTCCTCGTCATTGGCGAAGTCGCCGCCCTGCCCGAAGAAGCCATTGCCCGCGCTTTCAAGGATCATGTCGCATGAGTTCTGTCCGCCCCAAGCTGAAACCTGAAACACCCAAATCCGTCACCGCCTGGGAGACCGCCTCCGGGCGCACCGTCTGGATGGACGCAGACGGTAACTGGACCAGTGATGCCGCACGCATTGCGGCCTTTACCGGCGATGAAGCCGAAGCCCATCTCGCCCGCGCCATGAAGCAGGAAGGCCGTGTCACCGACCCGTATTTCATGGAAGTGACGGACACCGGCGCCGTTGCGGGCCGTGAAACCCTGCGCGAATCGATCCGCGTGAACGGTCCGACCGTGGCCTATGGAGAGGACGCATGATCCGTATTTTCGGCGACTCCATTTCGGGCAATTGCCAGAAGGTTAAATGGGTAGCAACGCGCCTGTCCGTTCCCCACGAATGGATTGAAATCGATATCCTGAAGGGCGAGACCCGCACGGATGAATTCCTCGCGATCAACCCGTTCGGGCAGGTGCCGGTCATCCAGTTCGAGGATGGCCGCACGCTGGCCCAGTCGAATGCGATCATTCTGCACCTTGCCGAAGGTTCTGACCTGATACCCGGCGATGCCTTCGAGCGTGCCAAGATGCTCGAATGGATGTTCTGGGAGCAGTATTCGCATGAACCGGTGATTGCGGTGCGCCGGTTCCAGAAGCTCTATCTGAACATGCCTGACGACGAGATCGACCCGGACCTGCTTGCCAAGGGCCGCCGCGCCCTCGGCCGGATGGAGATGGCACTCATCTCCAGCGACTGGATTGCCGGCGGCGAGGCGATCACGCTCGCCGACCTGTCGCTGCTGGCCTATACGCGCCTGGCGCACGAAGGCGGGTTCAACATAAACGATTTTCCCGCCGTGCATGCCTGGGTCGCCCGCTGTGAGCTTGAACTCGGCCTGCCACACCTTCACGAGGTCACTCATGTATAGATATGACGAATTCGACGAGCGCATCGTCCGCGAACGGGTCGCCCAGTTTGGCGGACAGGTGGCGCGCCGCCTGTCAGGCGAATTGCTGGAAGATGAGTTCAAGCCATTGCGCCTGCAGAATGGCGTCTACCTGCAAATGCATTCCTACATGCTGCGCATTGCTATTCCCTATGGCCAGCTCAGCCCGCGCCAGATGCGCCAGCTCGCCCGCATCGCGCGCGATTTTGACAAGGGATACGGCCACTTCACGACGCGCCAGAACATCCAGTTCCACTGGATCGCGCTGAAGGACGTGCCCGAAGTGCTCGGCCTTCTGGCAGATGTCGAGATGCATGCCATCCAGACCAGCGGCAATTGTATCCGCAACACGACATCAGATCATTTCGCCGGCGCCGCGCGTGACGAGATCAAGGATCCGCGACCATGGTGCGAGATCATCCGGCAGTGGAGCACGTTCCATCCGGAATTCGCTTTCCTGCCGCGCAAGTTCAAGATCGCGGTGACGGCCGCCGAAACCGATCGCGCCGCGATCCGCGTGCACGATATCGGCTTGCACATGCGCCAGCGCGGCGAGACTGTCGGCTTCGAAGTCCATGTTGGTGGCGGGCAGGGGCGCACGCCTGTAATTGCCTCGCTGGTCAATGAATTCGTGCCTGAAGACCGCCTGCTCGATTACCTTGAGGCCATCATGCGGGTCTACAATTTGCACGGCCGGCGCGACAACAAGTACAAGGCGCGCATCAAGATCCTCGTCACCGAGCTGGGCGAAGCGGAATTCACCCGCCAGGTCGAGGCCGAGTTCGCCGCACAAAAGCCGCACGAGAAGATCGACCTGCCGCGTGAAGAGATCGAGCGGATCCACACCTATTTTGCCCGGCCTGACTTTCCGGCGAAGCCTGAAATCTCCGAGGCGTTCGAAGCGGCCAGAAGCACGGATGCCGGCTTTGCCCGCTGGGTGAAGAACAATCTCCATCCGCATGTCACGCCCGGCTACACGTCCGTCACCATCAGCCTGAAACCGGTCGGTGGAACCACCGGGGATGCAACGGCTGCCCAGATGGAAACCGTGGCCGACCTTGCCGAATCCTATGGTTTCGGCGACGTTCGCGTGACCCATACCCAGAACCTGATTCTGCCGCATGTCGCGCTGGATGACCTGCCGGCAATCCATGCCGCCCTGGTTGCGGCCGGCATCGCCACGCCGAATGAGGGCCTGATTACCGACATGGTTGTCTGCCCCGGCCTTGATTTCTGTACACTGGCCAATGCGCGGTCGATTCCCGTCGGACAGGCCGTGCAGCAGGTCTTTGCCGATCCGGACTATCAGGAAGACATTGGGCGCCTGCACCTCAACATTTCCGGCTGCATCAATGCCTGCGGGCACCACCATGTCGGCCATATCGGCATCCTCGGCGTCGACAAGAAGGGTGAGGAATTCTACCAGATCAGCCTTGGCGGACGCGCAGACGAGAAAGCGGCCATTGGCGACATTACCGGTCCGGGCCTGAAATCCGAGGAAGTGCCCGGCGCCCTCAAGCGCGTGATCGACACCTATCGCAGCCTGCGCACCAGCAAGGATGAGCTGTTCATCGACACGCTGAACCGCCTGGGCCATGACCCCTTCAAGGAGGCGCTCTATGCCACTGATTAAGCACGGCGCTGAATCCGACGATCCCTGGGACTATGTCGAGGATGAGACGGACCTGTCCGAAGGCGGGTATTTCACCGTCCGGCTGAGCCGTTTCCTGGCCGAGGCACCGACCTTGTCCGACCGGAATACGCGCGTCGGCGTGCGTCTCGCGCCCGACGACGAGATTGATGAACTGGTGCCATACCTGCAGCAAATACAGCTGATCGAGATCGATTTTCCCAGATACACCGATGGCCGCGGCTATTCCCAGGCCCAGCTCCTGCGTCGGCGTCATGGCTATGAAGGCGAGCTGCGCGCAGTCGGCCACGTCCTGCGGGATCAGATATTCTATATGTACCGTTCAGGCATCGATGCTTACGAAACGGCCCGTGCGGACCTACCTTCAGTGCTGGAAGCATTGAAGGAATTTTCCGAAGTCTACCAACCCGGTGCGGGTGGTCAGGTGCCGGTGTTCCGCAAGAGACACGGAAGTTAGAACCTGATGCCTTATGGTGACGTAATTGCCCGGAACGCTGAAGCGCCGGAACTTCGCCTCGCCCGCCTGAATGGCGAATTGCGCGACGCGTCGGCCCAGACGATCCTGCGTGTCTCGATGATCCGCGAATGGCCCGAGCGCATGACCTATGTGTCGAGCTTCGGCGCCGAAAGCGTCGCCATGCTGGCGCTGATCGCTGATGTAGATCCGTCGCTCCCCGTCGTCTTCCTCGATACCGGCATGCACTTTCCGCAGACGCTGGACCATCGCGACGAAGTCATTGAGCGCCTCGGCCTTACCGGCGTGCGCTCAATCCCGCCGAACGAGACAGAGCGCAAGGTGCTCGACCCGAAGAACGATCTCTGGAAAACTGACACGGATGCCTGCTGCGCGCTGCGCAAGGTCCGCCCGCTCGAGCCGGCGCTTGAAGGCTTCTCGGCCTGGATCACGGGCCGCAAGCGGTTTCATGGCGGCGCGCGCCTGTCGCTACCCGTCTTCGAATTCGCCAATGGGCGCTACAAGATCAATCCGCTGGCCAACTGGACACCGGAAGATGTCGACCTGATGATCAAGCAGCGTAACCTGCCGCGTCATCCGCTCGTGTCCCAGGGCTATCCGTCGATTGGTTGCTGGCCGTGCACCAAGCCTGTTGCCGAGGGCGAAGATGTGCGCGCCGGACGCTGGGCCGGTCAGGACAAGACCGAGTGCGGCCTGCATGTCGACAAGAACGAACGCCCCCGGGTATTCTAAGACAACACTCCGGGAGGGGCGTCACACCACGCATTCCCGCAGCGCCCTCTCCGCACTGGAGGGGGCGTTCTCTTATCCGGCCCGGGCAGCAAAAGCATGCGCCATTGCAATCGCTCCGGCCGTGGCGACGTTTACGCTGTCAGAGCCCGCCGACATGGGGATGCCCACCGGCTGAGCGGCCGAGATCAGGTCATCCGGCAGGCCCGGCCCCTCGGCACCGAGCAGGATGGCGAGCTTGCCGGGCACTGTCACGGAGCCGATCGGCGCGGCTCCGGCATGTGGCGTCATGGCCCACACGGTGTAGCCCGCGTCCTGCGCCGCCTGCACCATCCCGTCGCCGCTGCCGCCATGCGCAAAGGGCAGCCACAGGCTTGCCCCCGACGAGACACGGATTGCCTTGCGGTAAAGCGGGTCGCAGCACTGGCCATCGAGTAGCACGGCATCCGCGCCAAAAGCGGCCGCATTGCGGAAACACGCGCCGACATTGTCGTGATTGGAAAGGTCAGAGAGCATTAGCAGGGTGGAGGTGAGGGGTTTTTCCTGAGAAATGTCACTCAGGATGCGCGCTGCATTTGTTCCAGTCGCCCCCTTCAGTCCGCAGGCGAGCACGCCCCGGTGTATCGGGAATCCCGCCACCGCGTCCATCACGTCCTGCGGGGCGACATAGACGGGCACAGCTTCCGGCACATGCGCCAGGAGATCAGCGAGCGGTTCCAGCCGCGTTTCGCACAGGAACAGGCTCTCAACTGCAAAGCGCGAGCGCGTGACCAGCGTCGCAAGCGTCACCTTGCCCTCGACAATGAACCGCCCGCCATGGCCGGCGGTGAGGTCTTTCTCGCGGATCGAGGTGTAGGCGGCGAGGCGCGGATCATCAGCGTGCTGGACAGTAAAAAGGGGCATGCGTGATGCATGCCCCTTTGCTGTGCCGGGATCAATTCAGAAGATCGATGACGGCCTGGGCCACGAGCCCGGTTGTGATTTCAGTCAGATAAGCGTCGTCGTCTACGCGCACCCAGCGATAACCGGCTGGCGCAGGTCGCAGGTCGTAGCGCGCCCAGTCATCGAACTGATACGTACGATACTCATGAGGCAAGTATTCGCCGCGCTGCCACATCTTTTTGGCGTGGCCGGGAGGCACTTTGCCCTGCTTGGCAAGACCCGGAGGCAGTTCATGGCCCTTGGCATGACCCGGAGGCTCCGCAAAGGCGGCGCCGCCGATGCCCAAACTACCGGCGATCAGGGCGGTCAGAAACTTGTTACGCATGGCGTTCTCCTTTCAGGAGCCTGATCAACCGCCAGGCGACAAAAGAGTTCCGCTTCAGTTCACTGCCGCGCCCGGCGTGACGGGCATGCCCTGTTCCTTGGCCATGCGCTTCATCGCCTTTTGCAGCTTTTCGAAGGCCCGCACTTCAATCTGCCGGATGCGCTCGCGGCTGACATTGTAGGTCTCCGACAATTCTTCCAGCGTCTTGGGCTCTTCCGACAGGCGGCGCTCGGTCAGGATGTGACGCTCGCGCTCGTTCAGGTCTTCCATCGCATTCGAGAGAAGGTCCATGCGGGCGTCATACTCCTGGCGGTCGGCGAATTCCTCGGCCTGGCCCTGCTCGTCATCGGCCAGCCAGTCCTGCCATTCCATGTCGCCATCCGTGCCCATCGGCACGTTCAGCGAGGCGTCCGAGCCGGACATGCGCCCGTTCATCGAATAGACTTCGGCTTCCGTAACGTTCAGTTTCTCGGCGATCAGCCTCGCCTGTTCCGGCTTCAGGTCGCCTTCGTCCAGCGCTTTCATCTCGCCTTTCAGGCGGCGCAGGTTGAAGAACAGCTTCTTCTGCGCGGCCGTCGTGCCGAGCTTCACCAGGCTCCACGAACGCAGGATGTATTCCTGGATCGCGGCGCGGATCCACCACATCGCATAGGTGGCGAGGCGGAAGCCCTTTTCAGGGTCGAATTTCTTGACGGCCTGCATCAGGCCGACATTGCCCTCGGAAATGACTTCGGCCATGGGCAGGCCGTAGCCGCGATAGCCCATGGCGATCTTCGCCACGAGGCGCAGGTGCGAGGTGACCATCTTTTCAGCGGCTTCGGTGTCATCATTCTCGAGCCATTTGCGGGCGAGCATGAATTCTTCGTTTTTCTCGAGCATCGGGAACTTGCGGATCTCGCTGAGATACCGGCTGAGACCCTGTTCCGGGCTAAGGGCGACCGAACTGCGGGCAGAAACTGGGTTAGCCATGATAATGTCCTCTTCTTGAAACCAATCCCGCCAGAGCGGCGATGGTTCCCGTTTCAGGTGTTCCGGGAATGGTCTTAGCCCCGCATGGCGGCGGCGTATTCCCCGGAAATGCGCATGTATGTCATCGCGCAGCAGCATAAATAGGAAATATGGCCCGGTAAGGGAAGGGGAAAGACAAGATTTGTGAGCGATTCTTCACGAAATCCGGGCGACTTCAACCGTCGGTCACGGCCCTGTGTCCTTCGGCGAAATATTCGGTGGAACGCATTTCGTGCAGGCGGCTGGCGGTGCGCTTAAATTCGAAGCTGCCATCGCCTGCCGGGTAAAGCGCATCCGGCTCTGCCGCCGCGCTCGCCACCAGTTTCACCTTGGCTTCGTACAATTCATCAATCAACGTCACGAAGCGGGCCGCTTCATTGCGGTTCTGCGGCGAGAGCAGGGGGATGCCGGCCAGGATCACGGTGTGGAAATTGGCGCCGATGGCGTGATAGTCGCGGGCGCCCAGCGGCCGTGCGCACAGCTCCTCGAAAGTGAACCGTGCCACGCCCGCAGCTTCCCGGCTGACCTCCAGCTTGCGGCCCTTGATTGTCAGCGTGCAATGCTGCGGCTGTGCGCCGAGGGTCAGGCGGTCCCAGGCCCTGTCCAGCGCAGCATCGGAGGCGGCATCGAGCGGCGCATACCAGACCGGCGCCTCGCTCAGCCGGTCCAGCCGGTAGTCCCGGTCGGATCTCAGCTCGACGATGTCGCACCTGGATTTGAGGAGGCCGACAAAAGGCAGGAAGAGCGGCCGGTTGATGCCGTCAGCATAGAGGTCATCCGGGTGCCGGTTGGATGTCGCCACCACCGTGACGCCGGCACCGAAGAGCGCCTCGAACAGGCGCGACAGGATCATTGCGTCGGCAATCTGCGTCACCTGGAATTCATCGAAGCAGAGCAGTTTCGCGCCAGAGGCGATCCGTTTCGCGGCTGGCGCGATCGGGTCGTCGCCGGCTCCCCTGACATGCCACTCGGAGCGTTTGCGTGCCCGTTCGTCCATGCTGCGCCATTCGCCCAGCATGTCATGCACGCCGCCCATGAATTCATGGAAGTGCACGCGCCGTTTCGGCGTGACGGGGGCTGCGTCGAAGAACAGGTCCATCAACATGGATTTTCCGCGCCCGACGCCGCCCCATAGATAGAGGCCGGTAACGGGCTCAGGCTTTGAAAGCCAGCCCCGCTTGCGCTTTCCAGCCAGCGCCCTGGCCAGGGCATCAAGCCGGGCGGCCGCTTCGGCCTGTGCCGGGTCAGCATCGAGAATGCCCTCGGCAATCCGGGCTTCGTAGCGGTCCAGAACGGAAGGCATCGCGCGCTCAGCCAATCCGGTTCGCCACCTGTTCGATCAGCTGTCGCCAGGCGTCAGGGCGCAGCAGCATGGCGATGACCAGTCCGGTCAGGGCACCGCCAAGGTGGGCGCCATGCGCCACCATGGTCTGGTCGCGCTGTGACAGGATAAAGCTGGCGACAATGAATCCGGCACCAAACACGATGGCCCACATCGGAATGGCAAAGAACAGGTAGAGCATTGCGAACGGGAAGAAGAGGCAGAAGCCGCTAATGACGCCGGATGTCGCGCCCGATGCGCCAACAGCCCGGTAGCCTGGCTGATTGCGCTTGTCGGCATATTCCCAGATATTGCCGCCCAGCATGGAGGCTGCATACAGGATCAGGAAGCCGCCGGATCCGACATGGCGCTCAAGGATCTGCCCGAACATGTAGAGCACATACATGTTGATCAGGAGGTGCAGGCCATTGACATGAAGGAAGGCGGACGTGACGAACCGGTGCCATTCCTCACCCTGCCGGATGGGTGCAATCCAGAAGCAATACCGGTCGAAGAAAGCGGGATTGTTGAATGCCAGCACGCTTGCGATCACGTTCGTGGCGATCAGCACCAGTGTCACGGGATATTCCAGAAGTGCATCCATGGCGTTCCAGGGTCCCTGAATGGGCTAAGCCGCCCGGTAGGCTAACACGGGCGGCTTAGCAAGTTCAGGCCGGACTCTGCAAGCATAAGCACCTGTCTGGCGAATGCCTCAGGCGGCGCGGGCCGGGGCGGCGGCGGCAGGCATCTGCTCCAGCAGGAAATCCTCGAATGTATCAGGGCGCTGGATGAAGCGGTTGAACGGCAGGTTGGCCTTGAACACGGCTTTCGGGGCGATGTTGGCACCACAGCGCAAGGCCGATTCGACAACCTGGTCACGCGAGTCCATCGACGAGACAACCGCGATGCGATACTTGCCCATATTGGCGACGCGGGCGATCGTCATGTCCGGGTCAACACTGTCGGGCAGGCCCAGGTCGAGCACGACAAGGTCGAAGCGCTCAAGGCGAAGGCGTGCTTCGGCGGCCATCAGTGTTGGCGCCATGACGAGATCGACCTGGATACGCGAGCGGGCAGCCTTGTCGGCGGCAATCGCCAACATGTCTCGCACCGGCTCGTGGTCTTCAACCCAAAGAACTTTCATATACTCTACCTCGAAATGCTTCCTGAACCTGGGCGTCTGTGTTCACCGGCGCCCGTCTGCAGATGAACTTGCCACGCGGGCCTTACAGCTTGGTAAAGCAGAACTTTCCGAAGTGTTGAAATCTCAACAGATCGCGCCTTCCGGGAAAGGTCTTTCGCGGCGCCTGTCATGCCGCATCCGCTTTCCCGTAAGGGGACTTCATGTATTGTGACGCGTGGCGAATCTGCCGCGAAGAAAAAAAACAAAAAACTGCATGACCGACGAAATCGCCTCTTCTCCAGCTGCCTCCCGCGCGGTTTCGGCCTTCCTCGAGGACGAGGCAGGCGACGACCGGCACATTGTCGACGTGCTGATCGAGGAGCGCTGCCCGAAACTTCGGTCAAGCTGGAGCTGGCCACTGGTGCGGCCCGTGCTCTACCAGATGCTCGGCTATCGCAAGGCGCGCCGGATGGCTGACGAGATCGTCCGCCTGAATGGCCGGGAATCCTTCGACCGCCTGTCCGGCCAGCTCGCCTTCGATCTCTCAGTCGATGCCATTGAGCGCATGCCTGCATCGGGACGCCTGATCGTTGCGGCCAACCATCCGACCGGGCTTGCGGATGGTGTTGCGGTCTGGGACCTGCTCAAGCAGGTGCGCCAGGATATTGTCTTCTTCGCCAATGCCGATGCCGTCCGCGTCAATCCAAGATTCGAAGATGTCATCATCCCGGTCGAATGGGTGGCGGCCAAACGCACTCCGGCCAAGACACGCGAGACGCTGAAGCGCGCCGCCGAAGCCTTCGCGCAAGAGAAGTGCGTCGTCATCTTCCCGTCCGGCCGCCTCGCGCGGCGGGTCGATGGCGTGCTCGAAGAGAAGGAATGGTTCTCCACCGTCGTAGGCCTTGCCCGCAAGCAGAAGGCCCCGATCCTTCCGCTCAATGTCGATGCCCGCAATTCGGCGCTCTATTACCTTTTCTGCAATCTCAATGACGAACTGCGCGACATCACGCTGTTCAAGGAATTGCTCAACAAGCGCGGCTCGCAGTTCCGCATGACCTTCGGCGAGGTGATCCCGCCGGATGCGCTGCAGGGCGACCCGACCGCCCTTACCGACAGCCTCAAGCGCCACGTCGCCTACAGCCTGCTGGCTGACCCCGACGCTGTCTTCAGGCCCGATCAGGCCTAAGGCGATGCGTTGGTGAAGACCGGAGCGGGGCCACAGATGGATCGCAGCGTGGGTCTGCGCGGCGCTGTCCTTCTCGGACTTGGCTCCATTCTGGGCACGGGCGTCTTTGTCAGTCTCGGTCTCGCGGTCGGCGTGAGCGGTACCTGGGCAGTGCCGGCCCTCTGCCTGGCTGCGCTGCTTGCCGGGTTGAACGCCCTGTCGAGCGCGCAGCTGGCCGCCAACCATCCTGTCAGCGGCGGGACCTATGCTTATGGCTATCGCTATCTCAGCCCGGAGTTCGGGTTCGGTGCCGGGCTCGCTTTCCTGCTCGCCAAATCGGCCAGCGCTGCGGCTGCGGCCATCGGGCTTGCGGGATATTTGCTGGCAGGCCTCGGCATCGGGCCGGCGCTCACCAGCTTTGTCGCCAGCATCACGGTCCTTGCGATGACCGCGCTGGTCGTGCTCGGTCTGCGCCGGGCGAACCCGGTCAATGCCGTGCTGGTCTCGGTCACACTGGGCGTCCTCACCCTGCTCGCCATCATGGCCCTTGCGGCGCCCGCCGGGCCGCAGGATCCGGCGCCTGCCGCACTGTTTGCACCAGCAGACTTTCTCGAAGCCGCCGCGCTGCTCTTTGTCGCCTTCACCGGGTATGGGCGCATCGCGACCCTCGGTGAGGAAGTTCGCGCGCCGCGCCGTACTATTCCCCGCGCCATCATCCTGACACTGATCATATCCACCTGTCTCTATCTTGCTATTCTTCTTGGCGGCCTCCACGTGCTCGGCCCGGCGCAGTTTGCCGGTGCTACGGCCAGCACCGCCGCGCCGCTGCAGGCCGTTGCCGGACGTCTCGATGCCCCCTGGCTTGGTCCGCTTGTTGTCGTCGCGGCGGTCACTGCCATGGCGGGTGTGCTGCTGAACCTGATCCTCGGCCTGTCACGTGTCGTGCTGTCGATGGGACGGGAGGGGGACCTGCCCGCCCGCTTCGGCCAGCTTGACCGAGCCGGCCAGCCGCTGGCCGCCACCCTTTGCGTGGGGGCGGTCGTCGCCCTGATCGCCGCTCTTGGCGGACTGGCGCTGGTGTGGAGCTTCAGCGCGTTCAGCGTGCTGCTTTATTATGCAGTTACCAACCTCGCTGCCCTGCGCCTCAGCCGGGCCGAACGGCTCTACCCGCCCATTGTTCCGGCGCTGGGCCTCCTCGGCTGCCTCGGGCTCGCCATCTGGCTGCCACCGGTCGTGATCGGCCCTGGCCTGGCCATTCTGGGTCTGAGCCTGGGGGTGCGCCGCTTACTCAAGGCGAACCGGCCCCCTCGGCCATAGCCGAGACACTTCTTTCACGGCCTCATCCGGCGAGGCGTTTCAGACACCCAGAAACATCATCTTCACCTGAATGCGAAACAGCACGATCTGCCGTGAAAGGAGCTTCGGATCATCCAGCACGCGTGAAAGGATGATCCCGCCTTCGACAATCCCGGACAGCATGTCGGCGAGATCTTCAAGGTCGACATCGACTTTCGGCGGATACGCCTCAGCAATCTCCAGCAATATGTCGTGGAATCTTGCACGCCAGCTCATCACCCCCTCTGCATTGAGGCGGCGCACCTCGTCATTGAACTGCTTGTCGTGATAGGCCACCGTCGCCACCATGCAGCCGGGATGTGCCTCTTCCATTGCGCCCATCATCTCGGCAAACATTTTCAGACCAATTAGAAACGCGTGCAGCGGGTCCTCACTGAGTTCACGTGCGCGCACGAAGATCGAATCCAGAACCGCATCGTCGTTTGCGATATACCGGAGGATCAATGCCTTCGCGAGTTCGGTCTTGTCCCGGAAGTGATAGAAGAAGCCGCTTTTGGTTATGTCGGCCGCAGCAATGATCTCGTCGATCGACGTATTGGAGAAGCCCTTTTGCAGCACGCTCGACTCGGCAATCTCCAGCAGGCGTTCGCGGGTCTTCTCGCCCTTGCTCATGCTGGCACCTTTCGTCTCGTTCAACATGAGATGACTAGCCTCCTTCAGGCATGACCGTTGAGCCCGGCAACTGTACCGGCGGTTTGGTTTTCGCCGCTTCACCCTCGCGATGTCAAACCCCGCCAGACGCCAGCGCTGCCGCAAGTCTTGGTTTTCATTAGTATAATGCCGAATTTGGGAAAACCGCACCGCGCGCTTTCTAGTTAATGCAGGCCCAAAAGCGGACATTGCCCGATCGGGAGGACGGTTCTCCCGCTTTTGTTTTCTTCCCGAAAGGAGGCCAGAATGTTTGGCTTTGTTGACTATTTCATCTTCTCCGTGTTCGGCGGGCTGGTCGTGCTCGACCTCGTCGCACCGGCCCGCGCATTTCCCTCAATCCGCCAGTGGCGGCTGAAGGGTTTTCTGTCGGCCATCCTCTATTATGTTGTGGCGAGCTATTCGCCCTTCCTGTGGGATGCGTGGCTCGGCCAGTACCAGCTGTTCGACGGGTCCGCATTGCCGTTCTGGGTCGCCGGCCCACTGGCACTGCTGACGTACCAGTTGGGTATCTATGCCTGGCACCGCACGATGCACGCCGTGCCAGTGCTGTGGCGTGTCTTCCACCAGACACATCACAGCGCCGAGCGTGTCGACATCTGGGGCGCGCTTTACTTCCACCCGCTGGATGTCGTGGGTTTTGCTTTCGTTGGCAGTCTCGCCCTGACCTTGTTGCTGGGTGTCTCACCGGAAGCGGTCCTGTTCGCCGTCCTGGTCAGTTCCTTCTGCGGCATGTTCCAGCATGCCAACCTGAAGACCCCGCAATGGCTCGGCTACATCATCACGCGACCGGAAAGCCACGCGGTCCATCACCAGCGCGGCGTCCACCGCTACAATTATGGTGACATTCCGATCTGGGACATGATCTTCGGCACGTTCCGCAATCCGAAGACATGGGACGCAGAAGCAGGGTTCTATGACGGTGCATCCGCCCGGATATGGGAAGCGCTGGCTTTCAGGAAGATCGATACGCCCGCGTCCGCTACCATGCCGGTCAAGGCTGCCGACGCCCGCAGCCTCGCCGAGCAGGTTGTCCTGCTCGTCTATATGGCGGGTCTCAGCATCCCGGTCCTCGGCCTCGGCCTGGCCATTGCCCCAGTGGTGTAGGCCGGATGGCTCCATGCTCTCCCACTGCCCCGGCGCCGTCATCTGCGCCGGGGCATTTTTAGGCCCTGAAACCTTCACTTGAACTTGTCGGCGATGCGCCCTAGACGCGCTCGCCATGCTCCAGATCATCCCTGAAACCCCTGCCATCCATGCCGACGCCATCGAAGCCCTCTTCGATGCCACGTTCGGCCCCGGCCACTTTGCCAAGACCGCAGAGCGCCTGCGCGAGTATTCGGGCTCGCTGCCGGAGATCAGCCGCGTGGCCGTGCTGGATGGTGAGGTGATCGGCGTCTGCCGCGTCTGGCCGCTGCGTGTCGGGCCGGCGCGCCACAAGGCCCTGTTCTACGGTCCCGTCGCCGTGGCGCCATCCCATCGCGGCGGGCGGCTCGGCCTCACGGTGACAGGCGAGGCTATCGAGGCTGGCAAGGCCGCCGGCTGGCCCGCCGCGATTCTGATCGGTGCGCCGGCCTATTTCGGAGAGATCGGCTTCACCGTCACGCCGAAACACCAGCTCACCTTTCCCGGCCCACAGGATCCAGCCCGCGTCATGGTACGCGACCTTGCCGGTGATGCACGCGCACTGTCAGGCCTCGTGACGGCGGCATAGACGCCGGATAGTATGCCGCATGGGCATCAGGCAGGCTGGCCGCTATCGAGCGGGCATGTTGAGAGGCCTTCTTCTTCCGGGCGCGGCCATGCGATGGTGCATCATCATTGCGATGTGTCTGCTGATGATCACGCGCGGCCTTGTGCCGACCGGCTACATGCTGGATCGCTCACCTGAGGCCGACGGTATCCTGATCCGCATCTGTGGCGGGTTTGGCGAGCGCATGATGTCGCTTGATCCCCATACCGGAAAAATGTCCCGCATTGATGCCGATGCCCCCGCTGCTCCGGCAGGGCCGCACGATGATGACCGTAATGCGACGGGCGATACATGTCCGTATGCGGCAACTTCCGTTTTCGCCCTGCCTTTGTCGCCAGAGGCCTTCCTTGCGGCTGCTTTCGGTCCGCCGCTTCTGGGCGGCCTGCCGGTCGTCAACACCGTTTCCAGCTGGCGTGCCCATGCGCCGCTCCCGCCAAGGGGCCCGCCCGTCCGCACCTGATTGAACCCCGCTTCCAAACGCAATCAGACACAGGTCCGGAACGATCCGGGCCGAACGGATACTTATCATGAAATCACAATTGTTTTGCGGCGCAGGGCTGATGGCCCTGTCCGTCCTTTCGCCTGCAGCGTACGCCCGGACGTCCGAACCTGCCTTGCAGGATGTCATCACCGTTACAGGGTCGCGCCAGCAAGTGGCCACCGAGCTGGCGGTCACACCCGATAGCGGGCCGCTGCAGGGCGGCGACATCACCTATCTCGCCGCGCGGACACCGGGGGGCGCCCGCATCGCCAATGGCGAACTGTCGGGCCAGATGGCCTATCGCGGCCTGTTCGGCGAACGACTCAACCTTCGCGTCGATGGCCAGCGCTTCGCCTCCGGCGGACCAAACCTTATGGACCCGGTCTTCCATTATGCACCGGCGCCGCTGGTGGCCGCGCTGGTGATCGACCGCGGCGTTAGTCCCGTCTCGGAAGGTCCAGGCCTTGCGGGCGGCGCAGATGCCGTTTTCAAGCGCATTGACTATGCCGCGGGTGACGCTGCCCGGTTCGGGCATGACCTCACCTTCGGCGCACGCAGCATCAATGACAGCGTCTCGGCAGGCGGCGTCATCGGGGCGGCGAATGACACATGGCGGTTCAGCCTGCTGGGCGCTTATGAAGAGGGCGATGATACCGGTTATGGCGATGGCACGATTGGTGGGACGGCGTTTGAGCGCAGTGTCTATGGCCTTTCCACAGGTGTGAAGACGCCGTTCGGCGACTTCGGCCTTGACCTGCGACGGCAGAATACCGGTCCGTCCGGTAACCCGCCTTTCCCGATGGATATCCAGTATTTCGATACCGATTTCGCACGGCTCACCTATGCCGCGCAGATCGGGGCGGCCGCGCTTGAGGCATCCGTCCACTATACCGACGTTGCGCACCTGATGGACAATTACAGCCTGCGGCCCTCGCCGGGCATGATGGCAGAGCGGGCCTCCCATGCCGATGCAACGACACGCGGGGCCGACATCGCGCTCGCCTTCGCGCAGGCTGGCGGCGAACTGAAAATCGGCCTCGATACGGAGGAGTCCGATCATGATGTCATGATTATCAATCCGAACAATGCGGGCTTTGTTGTCACGCCGTTCCCGGACATCACCCTGCGCCGCACGGGCGTTTTTGCCGAATGGACCGGTCCGGTGGGGCCCTTCCAGTCCGAAATCGGCGTTCGGATCGACCGGAATGACTATGAGGCCGGAGAGGCGTCAGTTGGCCCGGCCCTGCCTATGGGGCCGCGCATGCTGGCCAATGCCTTCAATGCGGCTGCGACCGATGGCGACGAAACGACCGCGGACGCTGTGGCCCGGTTCTGGACACCGGCGGAGAAAGGTCTTTCATGGCGTGTGACGCTGGCGCGCAAGCAGACAATGCCCGGCTATATTCAGCGCTATGGCTGGCTTCCGATCAATGCCAGCGGCGGGCTGGCCGATGGCAACATCTATGTCGGTAATCTCGCTCTTGATCCGGAGACGGCCTGGCTGGCGGAGGCGGGCGTCGATTTTGCCACCGCGCGCGCCTATGTGCGGCCCACGCTGTTTGTGCGTCAGATCGAGGATTATATCCAGGGCGTCGCTTACGATGCGACGCCGGGTGTGGCGGATTCGCCGGTTGAAATGATCGCCGCCATGAGCGGTGATCCGACCCCGCTGAGATGGGCCAATGTCGATGCACGTCTTTACGGGTTCGACCTTGATGCCGGTTATGATTTTCCCGGTCCGCTTCGGGTCGACGGCGTGTTCAGCTTTGTGCGCGGCGAGCGGCGCGACTTCGACGACCATCTCTACCGGATCGCCCCGCCCAACCTGACGGCGGGGGTCACCTGGGAAGAAAGAGACTGGTCGGCAACCCTTGAAATGCGCGCGGTTGCCGAACAGGCCGATGTCTCCGTCACCAACAGCGAAGCGGAAACGCCTGGCCATGTCGTGCTGAACCTCTTCGGTACATGGGAGATGGCCGAGGGCGTGCGTGTGGCCGCCGGGGTTGAGAACCTGCTCGATCAGGTCTACCGCGATCACCTGTCGGGCTATAATCGCAACGCCGACAGCGATGTTGCCCTCGGTACGCGGGTGCCGGGAGCGGGGCGCGGCGTCTTTGTCCGCCTGTCGCTGACGCACTAGAAGCTTGGGAGGCCCGGCACGGGGCCGGGCCGCCCAAGTCGCTGTACTTTGGCCGGACATGACGCGAGCCGCGCGGTCAACGCTCGCCTGCTGCGCGAGCGTCCTTTGCCCTGACCGTTCAGGCGCTTAAGCACGTCGCGAAGCCGCCTCACAGATTGAAAAACCTGCCATGACAGACCTGCGCCTGATCCATCATTTCGAGGTCGTCTACCGCCTGCTCAGCTTTTCCAAGGCGGCAGAGGAATTGCGCCTGACCCATTCGGCCGTCACGCGCAGCATCAAGTCGCTGGAAGACGCCTGGGGTACCCAGCTTTTCTACCGCACCACACGGTCGGTCGAGCCCACCGAGGCAGGCGCCCGTCTCTATCCGATGGCGGTCGAGCTGCTCGCCTTCTCCGAGACCGTGCAGCGCGAAACCGTTTCGGGCGACCGGGAACTCAAGCTGATCGGCGGGCCGATCGCGCTCGACATGCTGCTGCCCTCCGGCATCGTCGCGTATCGCGACGCGGCGCCCGCGATCCATGTCTTTGCCGATGTCATGCCACCTTTTATCGCGATCGAGGAACTGGTGCAGCGCCGCACCCACATGGTCATTTTCAATATGAGCACGCTGGAGGCCATGCCTCATGCCAGCCGCCTGCGCTTCCGGGAAATCCTGTCGGATGACTTCGTCATGGTCTGCCGCCCCGGCCATCCCATCCTGACCGGTCCGCTAAGCCTTGACCGGCTGCTGGAATATCCCTGGACCTTTCCCGGCTATATTCATTTTCTTGATGGCCGCCTGCCAGACGGCTGGCCCGAGAAAATGCAGGCTGCCGGAGCGCCGCAATACACGCTTTACACGCCCACCGCCTCGATGGAGCTGTCGATCATCTCCGACGTGCTCACCATCACGCCCCTCACGCTGGCTGCGGCAAACCTGGAATCCGGCCGTCTGGCATGCCGCTACATTCCGGGCATCCCGAAATACCGTATTGGTGTCGGCATCCGCCGCGAGACCGAACGCGAGCCCAATATCGCAAAGTTCATCGACAGCCTCACTCGCGCCGCGCGCACGCTCGAGAGCCACAATGCCGAACGGCTCAAGCGCCTGCTCTAGGCCGACGCCGCCTCTTTATTTGTGACTCAGGCGCACACATATGCCAGTATTACTCAATTGTAATCACGAGTGTGTGACTTTACTCAACTGGCTGTCTTTGTGATGCGGGCGTCCCCCACCCAGTTCCGCGTTGCAGTCCACAAGACAGCCGTTGCCAGGTGGTGTTATCCCCGCCGCCTGGCAACACACTCCTTCCGCCCATATCGCCCCGCGCGCATTGCCGCCCGGCGAGATGACGCTTACCGTCCGGTCAGGCCATCAAGAGGGGAGGGCATCGCCCATGAGCCGCATATTCGGAAAGGTCTGCCAGAACGGCTATGTCGTGCGCGACATCGAGGCCGCGATGGACCACTGGATCAACGTCATGGGCGTCGGCCCCTGGTTCTATATCGAGGACGTCAAGACAGACTGGTTCCACTACCGCGGCGCGCCATCAGACGTGAAATTGTCCATCGCCCTCGCCAATTCCGGAGACCTCCAGATCGAGCTGATAAAGCCGCGCAATGACGCCCCTTCGATGTACAGGGAATTCCTCGATGCCGGCCATGAGGGCCTCCAGCACATGTCCTACTGGACCGAGGACTATCAGGCCCTCTACGACAAGGCGTTAGGCCTCGGCTATCGCGTCGGCCATGAGGGCTGCATCGGCGGCGAGCAGGGCCGCTTCGCCTATTTCGATACCGAGGCCCATCCGGGCACCGTGATCGAGATCTCCGACATTTCCGGCACCAAGGGCCGCACCTTCGCCCATATCCGCAAGGTTGCGGAAGGTTGGGACGGCACAGACGCCATCCGCGTGATCAAATAGGGGGCGCACAGCATGAAGCCCCTGGTACTTCTCGCCTTCGCCTTCGCCGTTGCCGCGTGCAGCGGCGGCAGGAACGAGACGGTGACCTTCAGCTGTGAAGCAAAGACCGATGCCACGTCCGGCACTGTCCGCCGCGTCGACTTCCTTTTCGAAGACCGTTTCCTCTTTGTCCGGAATGATGCAGGTGGGGCCGACAATGTCTGCAGCCAGACAGGCACCACCCTCTGCGAAATCAGCCTGACCGAGGAAAGCCTGACCCTGCGCCAGGAAATCGAGACGCCCTGGTGCGGCTGGCGCCAGATGGCCCGCACCACGCTCGACATTGACCGCCGCACAGGCGTCTTCCAGTTCATGCAGGAAGGCTGCGACCCCGACACGGACCTCCGCCTGATCGGCCTCTGCGAAATGAGCGCGCCAGAGTGACCGCGTGTCACGCGGGCGAAGGCGAACCCTGAGAGATAGGTTGCCCCGATGCGCAAAGCGCATCGGGGAGTTAATCCCCTGTCGCTTCGTCCGGGAATCAACATCGCTCCGTGCCAGATGCAATCATGGTGAGGTCCGGAGTTCGGCCCCAGACCGCTACGCGGCCGGGGGTGACGCTGGTGGACAGACCGTCTCAAAGGAAACCTCAGCGCCCCTCGCGCCGCCAGGCGAGGATCAAAAGTACCACCAGAAGGCCCGCTACCAGCAGGCCCGGCAGGAGGGGCTGGCTGGTGGACGAGCGCACCGCATAGGCGCCGCGTTCGCGCAGGCCCAGCCAGCCTGAGCCGGCCGCCGCGCCGCGCGCGCCGACGCGGCGAATATCCGGCAGGTTCGTGCCCGCCTCATTCAGGCGGAAAACGCCGCCGCCGGTTTCCTTCGCCAGCGGAGAGAGAATGTCGGTGGAGGATTGCAGGTCGGCATATTCCTTGGGATTGGCCGGTCCATTCAGGGCGACGGCTTCCAGCCCACCGGATTCGGCGCGGTAGAGACCCAGCTGGTCAATCGGGGCCTCGGCGCTGAAAATGCCTGGCGCCTTCTGCGTCCAGACCGGCTCGATGATGCGGCCCTCCGGCGTTTCAAGCTGTAGCGGCGGGGCGGTGTCCAGCAGGGTACGCAGTTCCATTTTCGCCGTGTCGCCTTCGGCCATCAGGCTCAGGCGGCGCTCTTCCAGTTCCGGCTCCTTCATCATCCAGTGGACAACCCGCCGGATCAGTTCGGAAAACGGCCCGCCGCCATCATGGCCGCGTGCCCATAGCCAGATCTGGTCTGACATCAGCATGCCGACCCGGCCCTTATCCACCCGGTCCACAATCAGCAGCGGCTTGCCGTCCGGCCCGCTCATCAGCACATCGCCCGCCGGGGCGGTCGCCTCGATATAGCGCATCCAGCCGCCCCATGTCTGGCCTTCCAGCGGCGCGGTGACGGCGTGGCGCTGGCCCGATTCGGTCAGCGCGGGAACGAATTCGCCGGTGCGGATCGTGCCCGTTGGCGAGGCTGGCAGGACAGAGGCCAGCGGTGACCGCGCCAGGCTGCCGGGGCCAGCGAACGGCTCGCCCGCTGCAATGAACAGCGCCCCGCCATCGGCCACATAGCGCGCCATATTGGCCAGGTAGCTCTGGGTGATGACGCCCCGGCGTTCATACTGGTCGAAGATGATCAGGTCGAAATCCTTCAGCTTCTCTTCAAACAATTCCTCGGTCGGAAAGGCGATCAGCGCCAGCTCTTCCGGCGGCGTGTAATCGGTTTTGTAGGGCGGGCGCAGGATAGTGAAGTGGACAAGGTCAACCGACGGATCGGACTTCAACAGGTCGCGCCACACCCGGCCGGCCTGGTTCGGCTTGCCGGTCACCAGCAGCACCCTCAGACGGTCGCGTACGCCGGCCAGCGTTGCCGCCGTCCGGTTGTTGGCCAGGGTCAGTTCCTCGCGCCCGGGCCCGACCTCGACCACGATGACATTCTCACCGCGCCGCTCGATCTCGATGGGCAGCGGCGTATTCTCGCCCGCTTTGATCCGCACGCGCTCAGCCGGCCCGCCATTCAGCGATACGCCGACCTCGATCTCGCCGCCGTCCGGATCGTCCACCCGCACGACAAGGCTGGCCGTCTCGCCAACAATGCCGAAATTCGGCGCATCAACGATCTGGACCCGCCGGTCGCCCCGGTCAGGGTCGCCCACGACCAGCCCGTGCACGGGACCAATCGCATTCTCGCGTGCCGCGCCTGCGGGCAGGTCATGGACCTGGCCATCGGTCACGAGGATCGCGCCCGCAATCCGGTCGCGCGGCACATCCGCCATCAGACCTTCCAGCGCGCCATAAAGATGTGTTCCGTCATCGTGCGGATCGGACTCCAGCACGCGCACTTCCAGCGACGGGTCGGCCTCCAGCTGGGTGCGCAAGGCGCCGAACGCCGCGCTGGCCGCGTTCGCGCGATCACCGAACTGCATGCTCTCCGACCGATCGAGTATGATCGCTGCGACCGAGGGAAGGGGCTCGCGCTCTTCTTCCACGAGCGACGGGTTCGACAAGGCGGCTGCGAGCAGCGTCAGGCCGAGTCCGCGCGTCAGGGCCGCCCGGCCCCGCAGGAAAACATAGGCCAGCCAGGCCAGCGCGGCGACGGCCACGACCAGCCACAGGACTGGCCAGCCAAGGAAGGGATCAAACCCGATACGGGTGGCTTCAATCATTGCGGCCCTCCCTCGGGCAGCCGGTCCGGCAGGCGCGGGTCTTCCGCTTCATCGCCATTGCCCAGCCGCTCCAGCAGGGCCGGCAGGTGGACCTGGTCGTCCTTGTAATTGCCGGTCAGCACATACATCACGAGGTTCACGCCAAAGCGGCGCGCCATTTCGCGCTGCTGCGGCCCGCCATCGACGGAGTAGAGGTCACGCCCGCGCTCATCCACGGCCCAGGCCGATATCCAGTCTGCGTCGCCAATGAAAAGCCGCGAAACGCCGTCGCCCCTCGGGGCGTTCGGCCCCCCGGTCCGTTCAATCCACATGCGCCGGTTGGCAAACCGGCCGGGATAGTCATCAAGCAGGTAGAAGCTGCGGGCGAGGACATGATTGGCAGGCGTGGGCTGCAGCGGTGGCGCGTCGAGGCCTTCAAGCAGGGTCTCAAGGGGGGCGACATCAGTATCCGTGCCAATCGTTCCGCCTGCGCGGGTGTCAATCACCAGCGCGCCGCCGGACCGCAGGTAGGCATTGAGGCGGCTGATGGCTGTCTCCGACAGGGCAGGGGCAGTTTCGGGCACGCTGAAATAGATCAGGGGATAAAGCTCCAGCGCGTCCGTTTCGAGGTTGAGCGCGTCAGGTTCGGCAGGCTCGACAGAGGTCCGCAGGTTGAGCACGGATGACAGCCCTGACAGGCCCGCCCGCGTCCGCGTGTTGAGGGCCCGGTCAGCGGTTTCGACATAGCCAAGCCGCATGGTCAGCGCCGCGTCGATCTCTTTCTGTGTCGTGTTCCCCGTCCGCGCCATGGGCACGACCTGCGGCGCGGTTGAGACGCGGCGGAACGTGCCGTCGGGCATCTGCTCGTACCGATAGGTCTGGGCCTCGGCCGGTGATGGCAGGCCAAGGCCGAGCGTGCAGAGCAGCAGCAGGGCTGCAGCGCTTTTCGTCCGGCGGCCAAGGCGGGGCAGGAAGCCCGCGACAAAGAGGGCGATGAACAGGTCAATTGCCAGCAGGATGGCGGCCAGCGACAGGAGCGGCCCGGCAAGGCGCAGCGAACGGGCCTCGGCATCGCCCAGCAATCGCGCTGCAGGTGGCCAGCTTTCGATCAGCGAGGGCCGGGCGCCTGCGCCCGTGTTCAGCGCGCGGGTTCCTGATGGGCCCTGATAAAGGCCCGGCGGGTGGGCTTCGGATGGCTTGACCGTGTCGAAATCGGCTGCCTTCAGCGGCGCCGCATTGGCCCCCGCAGAGGCGAGGCGGCCATAACCGTCGAGGACCAGTTGAGGTGAATAGGCGCCCTCGGCATCATTTACGGATTCGCCGCGCCCTGCCGCAATCGACCGGCGCAGCATCTGTTCGAATGTTCCCGAATAAGGCAGGTCCGACCAGTCCGGCCCGGCCGTGATGTGGAACAGGATGAGCGTTCCGCTGCCGCGCGCGTCTGCTGTCACAAGCGGGCTGCCATCGGCAAGCCGCGCCCAGGTCTTGCGCGCAAGGTCCGGCGCAGGCTTGGCGAGAACCTGTTGCCGGATGCGAACGTCCGGCGGAATGGAAAGACCGTCAAACGGGGATGTCTCAGGAAACCGCGCCATCGCCTGCGGCTCGTCCCACGCCAGAGCCCCGCCAAGCGCCCGCGATGACCGGCGCAGCGCCACAGGCAGGAGGTCATCGCCCTGCGCGGCAAGGTGCGGCCCGGCAAAGCGGATCAGCGCGCCGCCCTGCTCGACCCATTCTGCCAGCCGCGTCGCGTCATCCGGCTGGATCTGTCCGATATCGGTCAGGATGACTGCATCGGGCGAGGTCGAAACCAGCGCTTCGATATTCCCTTCGGTGATCGAGGCGAAGGGCTCAAGTGCCTTGCGGACATAATGCATGTCGGAAAGTAGCGGCTGCGCCACCGAGCCCGTATCCACCAGCCCGACCCGGCGTGAGCGATTGGTCGAATCCCAGAGCCAGACCGTGCCTGCGCCCTGGCGGCCCGTTGCCGTGAAGCGTGCGATCCGAGACAGGGCAGCGGCGGGGATGGAAAAGCTCGCAATCGTTTCACGTTCGCCGTCAATGAACACGGCTTCGGCTGTCGCGAGCGCCGAGCCATCCAGGGTCAGGGCGGAGACGAAGCTGCGCTCATCGCCGCGCGGCTGGACCCGGCGCAGCGTCACCGAGACGGAATCGGTTTGCGATGCGATGGACGTGATCGCGGCCGGCCCATTGGGCGGTGCAGCATAGACCGACAGGGGCGCGATGGCGGAAAGCGCGGCGGCAAAGGCGCGCCCGCCTGCATCCTCGATCCCGTCGCTTGCCCAGAAGATGCGCGCCGGCTTGAGGCCAGATGCCTTCAGGCGCGCCAGCGCCTCGGTCCGGTCCGTGCTCCAGGCTTGCGGGCGCAGCGAGGACAGCCGCTTGGCCATGTCCGTGCGTGACAGGCGCGTGGCCGGATCGACATTCAGTGTCTGCGGCGCCGTCAGCAGCAAGTGCGTTGCCGCGTCGCGTCCGCCTGTGTCGAGTGTTGCGGTGGCGGAATCGATCAGCTCGCTCCAGCGCGGCGCAGACGGCCAGCCATTGTCGACCACGACCAGCAGCGCGCCGCCCGCATCGGGCGCCTCATTGCGGGCGCCGGGCGCATAGACAGGTTGCGACAGGCCTGCGATGGCAGCGGCAGCGGCCAGAGTGCGGATCAGCCAGACCCACCAGGGCGTGCGGGCCGGGGTTTCTTCCTTCGGTTCGACACCCTCAAGCAGGCGCAGCGAGGGCAGCTCCACATCCCTGGGCGCGGGCGGCGTCGCGCGTAGCACCCACCAGATGATCGGCAGCGAGATGAGCGCCAGCAGCGCCATTGGCGCGCCGAACAGGAACGGGCCGAGTGCGGTCATCCGCGCGCCCCGAAACTCTCAAGCGCCATTTTCAGGCGGGCCGCGCCGTGCAGGCTGGGAGTTGCGGTCGTGTGAGTCACGAGTCGCCAGCCGATCTGGGTGGCGAGTTTCAGCAGGGCGTCGCGCTGTTCAGCAAACCTGCGTTGGTAATCCTCGCGCAGGGTTTCGGCGCGCCCGAGGATGCGCTCGCCCAAGTCGCCGGGCCGGTGCAGTTTCACACGGCCCTGGAACGGGAAGTCAAGTTCGATCGGGGCGGCGACCGCCAGCAGCACGCCTTCCGGGCACCTCGCGGCGAGGGGTTTGAGGCGCGCCTGCCACTCAGTGATCGGATCATAGAAGTCAGAGGCGATGACCAGCGTCGCCGAGCTGCGCGGTGGCGGCGGGAAGGGGTGGCCTGCCCCATTGGAGATGTCCTCGGCAAGGCGGTCAACCGCGCGCTTGCCAAAGCTGGGCGTGCGGCCGGCGCCGAGGGCGCCAATGCGCTCGCCATCCTTCGACATCATCAGGCCGAGCGCCAGCATCAGGAGGCGTGCTTCATCGGCCTTGGTGCGGATGTCGCCCTCGCCCTTCCAGTTGAAGCCCGGATGCGGATCGCACCAGAACAGCACCGTTCGCGCGGTTTCCAGTTCGGTCTCGCGCACGAACAGGTCGCTGCCCTTGGCGGAGCGGCGCCAGTCGACCCGGTCGGCGGCGTCTTCCTGTGTATGGCGGCGGTATTGCCAGAACTGTTCGCCCGTGCCCGCGCGGCGGCGCCCGGCGCTGCCGATATGGGCGGCTTCAGAGGCTTCGGCCTTGAAGTTCAGGTTCGGCAGCTGGCGGGCCAGCGCCTCGGCTTCAGCGCGGAGATCGGAGGAGGGAGTCATTCCAGGAAATTCACGCCACCTTCCGCGCGAGGTCGTTGATCAGGTCGGTGAGGCTTGGCGCTTCGCCGGTCGGGTCGTAGCGCATGGACATGCGGTGGCCGAGGGCGGGTTCGGCGAGGGCTTCCACGTCTTCAATCGATGGCGCGAGGCGTCCGCGCAAGAGCGCGCGGGACCGGGCGGCCAGCATCAGCGCCTGTCCGGCGCGTGGGGAGGGGCCCCAGTCGACGAGGCGCTGCACGCGGGCGTCGCTCGTCTGTTCGGGGCGCGCCTCGCGGATCAGGCTCAGGATGGCCGCAACAATCTTCTCGCCCACCGGCATGCGGCGCACGAGGGCCTGGATCGCCATGAGCTGGGCGGCATCGAGCGCCGGGCGGACAGTACCTTCGGCCCCGCCTGTGGTCTCGATCAGGATACGGCGTTCGGTGTCGAGGTCCGGATAGGCGACATCGACTTTCAGCAGGAAACGGTCGAGCTGGGCTTCGGGCAGAGGATAGGTGCCTTCCTGTTCGATCGGGTTCTGGGTGGCCAGCACGTGGAAGGGGGCCGGCAGGTCGTGGCGCACGCCGGCAACCGTGACATGGCGCTCCTGCATGGCCTGCAGCAGCGCAGACTGGGTGCGCGGGCTCGCACGGTTGATCTCGTCGGCCATCAGGAGCTGGGTGAAGATCGGGCCCTTGAGGAAGCGGAACGTGCGCTGCCCGGCCACGCTCTCGTCCATCACTTCAGAGCCGAGAATGTCGGACGGCATCAGGTCTGGCGTAAACTGGATGCGCTGATTGGACAGGCCAAGCGCGGTTCCCATCGCCTCAACGAGGCGCGTCTTGGCGAGGCCTGGCGCGCCGATCAGCAGGGCGTGACCGCCTGCGAGTACAGCTGCCAGTGCCAGTTCGATGACGCGTTCCTGCCCGAAGACAGCCTTGCCGATTTCAGCCTTGACCTGGCGCAGGGTCTCGGTCGCCGCCTCGGCCTCGGCAACGATGTCATTCGTATCTACTGCAGTATCGGCCATATTAATGAGCGCCTCCGGCTTCACGTATCTGGTAAACAAACCTATGTCTAAGGCCTCATCATGGCGGAGCGCGACGTGAAATCCAGTCCCGGCAACACATTGACCCTCGAGGAGACGCTTAAGGCCATTATGCCGGATGGCAAGCTGTCGGGGAAACTGCCGCCTGTGGATTCGTGGAATCCGCAGAAATGTGGCGATATTGATATGGTGATACGCCGCGATGGCAGCTGGTGGCACGAGGGCGGACGGATGAACCGCGAGCGCATGGTCAAGTTGTTTTCGCGCATCCTGCGCAAGGATGAGGACGGGCTGACCTATCTCGTGACACCCTATGAAAAGCTCGCAATCGAGATCGACGATGCGCCTTTCATTGCGGTGCGCGTCGACCGGGCCGGGGAGCCGGGGCCGGAACAGGCGCTCGCCTTCCTCACCAATGTCGGCGACGTTGCGGTCGCGGGGCCTGACCTGCCGCTGCGCGTTGAAACCGACAGCGAGACCGGCGAACCGGCGCCCTATGTGCGCGTGCGGGGCCGTCTCGAGGCGAAACTCGCCCGGCCTGTCTTCTACGAACTTGCCGGCATGGCGATTGCCAATCCGGATGGCTCCGATACGCTGGGCGTCTGGAGCCAGGGCATCTTCTTTCCCATCGGTCCGGCCGCCTGATCCGCATGGCATACACAAATCTCGACGATTTCCTGACACGCGCGGCTGCGCGGCTCGACCCGCCAGTCGGCGCGATGAATCTGCAGGAATCCGGCGACATGGACTTCCTCACCCCGGATGAGGTTGCGATCATTCGCCCGGCCGCCGTGCTGATCGGGGTGATCCCCCGCAGGGAAGGGGCCACCGCATTGCTCACCGTCCGTCCGACAACCATGTCCACCCATGCCGGTCAGGTTGCCTTCCCGGGTGGCAAGGTGGACCCGATTGACGTGGATGAAGTGGCCGCCGCCCTGCGCGAGGCCGAGGAAGAGGTCGGCATCGCGCCCTCAGATGTCGACGTGATCGGCAAGGGCGCGCCCTATGTGACCGGCACGCGCTTTCGCATCACGCCGGTTCTGGGCGTGCTGCCGGCTGACTTCGTCGCCGTACCGGACCCGACTGAAGTCGCGGACGTGTTCGAAACGCCGCTGGACTTCCTGATGAACACAGCCAACCATCAGATGAACCAGGCGATCTATAAGGGACAGAATCGCAAGTTTTACGAGATGCCGCATAATGGCTATCGGATATGGGGCGTAACGGCGGGGATTATCCGGCGGCTGTACCAGACCCTCTATGACGGCGGAGATTAGGGTTTGGTTTGGCGCGATAAGGGGCCTATCTAAACATATACCTGAATCGGAGGGGACTTTTGGCTGGCAGACTCGTTTTTGAGCTCTTTATCTTCTCGATCCCGTTTCTCGTGTTCGGGCTCTACGTGTTGGTCACGACCAATGCGGAGGAGGAAGGGCGGCGCAAATGGCCGATCCAGATCCTGTTCCTCATTGGCCTGACGCTGGCAACGATCGTCTGGTTCGCCCTGATCCTGTTTGAAAAGAAGGAGCGCGATGTCTGCCATGAACCGGCCCGGTTCGAGAATGGCGTGATCATCCCTGCGCGCGACTATCCCTGCGAGCAGAACGTGCGTGATGTTGGCGTGCCATTGAGCCGGGATCCGGGGTTGGTGCCACAGGGTGCCGATGGCCCGGGCGAGGGGCGCGACACGTCAGACATCCGGGCGCGTTCTCCTGATACCGAGGCGCCAGACAGCCCCGATGACCCCGATTGAACGCATTGCACCGCCCTGGCTGGGCCATCCCGGCACGCAGGCCGTCATGGCTGCGCTTGAAGCAGCACGTCCTGCGGGATCCCGTTTTGTCGGCGGCTGCGTGCGCAACGTGTTTCGCGGCACGATGCAAAGTGACGACGATATCGACATTGCGACCCAGTTGGAGCCACCGGCAGTGATCGCAGCGCTTGAGGCTGCCGGTATTCGCGCCCTTCCTACGGGTATTGACCATGGCACGATCACCGCCATTCACGGTCATCGCCCCTTCGAAATCACGACGCTGAGGCGCGATGTCGAGACAGATGGGCGCCGGGCGGTTGTGGCGTTTACGCAGAACTGGGCAGAAGATGCCGCCAGGCGCGACTTCCGCCTGAATGCGCTCTACGCCGATGCCGATGGCCATGTGGCCGAGCCGATTGCCGGAAGCCTCGCGGATGCCAGGTCCGGCCGCGTCATCTTCATAGGGGATGCCGACGAACGTCTGCGCGAGGATTACCTGCGCATCCTGCGCTTCTTCCGTTTCAACGCCTGGTATGGCGAAGCCATTGACGGGCCGGGCCTTGAGGCGTGTGCGCGCCAGAAATCAGGGCTCCAGAAAATTGCGGCTGAGCGCATCTGGAAGGAGTTGAAAAAGCTGCTCGCGGCGCCGGATCCGTCCTCCGCAGTACTGGCCATGGAGGAAAGCGGCGTGCTGGAGGAAATCCTGCCCGGCGCCCATGCCGATGGCGTGGTTGCGCTGTGCGAGGCAGAGCGGCAGGCGGGGCTACCGGCCGACGCGATGCAGCGGGTGATGGCCATGCTGCCGCGCCGCGGGCGCGAAATGGACGCGGTCGCCCTTCGTCTCAGACTGTCGAATGAGGAGTCCCGCCGCCTGTCTGCCTGGGCCAGCGCCGGTATGGACCATGTTCAGGGCCTCGCGCCCCGAGACCTGCATGCGGCGATCCATGCTTACGGGCATGAGGCCGTGACCGACCGGGCTGTGCTCGAAGCCGCCCAGACCGAGCAGCTTGGCGACCTTGCCGCGCGGCTGGACGCCATAGCAGGCTGGCCGCGCCCCGCCTTTCCGATTGGCGGGGACGATGCGCTGGCCGCCGGCCTTGCCGGGCCGGATGTGGGCAGGGCGCTGCGGGCGGCCGAGGCGGCGTGGATCGACAGCGATTTCACGCTGGGGCGCGACGCGCTCCTCGCCCTGCTCAGGCCTCAGCGTTGACGCCCCACGTGGCCGCCGTGAGGTAGGCTGCAAACATCAGCCAGCCGAGATAGGGAAGCTGTATAAGCGCCGCCGTGCGCGAATAGCGGTCGAACTCACGCACGAGCGCAAAGGCGAGAATCAACACGACCGTCATCACGCCGAAAGCCAGCCCGGCGTCCGCGAGACCGAAAAAGGCGAGATTCCAGATCATCCCGCCCGCCAGCAGTGTGAAATATAGACCAAGGGCGCTGCTCGCGTCCCGGAAACTCCCCGTTGCCTTGGCGACGCGCAATGCCCCCGCCACGACTGCAATTAGCGCTACAGGCCAGGCATATACGACCACCTCGCCCGGCGGCGCCAAAGGCGGCTTGACGAGACCCGAATACCATTCGCGGGCGGCCTCATTGGCCAGCAAAAACCCCAGCACGCTGACCACGGCCGCACTGATCACGATCAGCACGGCACTCATCCACGGCATGGGATATCTGCGAACCACCATGAAGCGAGTGTAAACCGATACAGACGATCCGTCATCGCAGTTCATTGAAGTTACGGGGTTTTCTGCCTCATCTGCCTACCTCTGCAGCAGGCGCAGTTATTCCCGGTCCAGAATGTCTCCGGGTTTGCAGTCCAGAACGGCGCAAATCTTGTCCAGGGTATCGAACCGCACGCCTTTCACATGCCCTTGGCGCAGCATGGAGAGGTTCTGCTCTGAAATGCCGATTTCAGCGGCAAGTTCCTTTGACTTCATCTTGCGCATGGCAAGCATCACATCGAGGCGGACAATGATGGCCATCAGATGAACTGGTTGTTTTCGCGGGCGATGTCTACCGCCTGCGTCAGGATCTGGCCAATCACCAGAATAGCCGCTCCGATGATGAGCAGGATGATCTCCGACATGTCGATGGAGATGGTAAGCGATCGCAACCCGTCATCATTATCCAGCGTCAGGGCGAGGACGATCAGCGTGGGCATCACGAGCCTGATGGCAGCGAACAGGAAGATCATCAGGCCGAAGAACCGGACCGCGCGCACGGCGGGAACCGAAAAGGCGGCCCCTTTCTGGAACACTGCAAAGACCCGCACGGCACCGAGTACGATCAGCAGCAAGCTGAAATAGCCAATCGATGCCAGCCCGTGCAACAGCCACGTCTTGCCCCGCGAATACGTCACCGCCTCGCGCACATTATCCTGCAGGCCGTTCCAGGCTGCTTCGACGATCAGGGTTGAGGCATCGGTGGCAACGAAGATGACCGCGATCACGCCTGCAATGACGATGGCCAGCCATTTCAGGATGCGGCAGATCAGTCGGGTGCTGTCCGGCAGCAGGTTTTGGGGCTCCATGATTCATCCTTGTCATTCAAAAATTCATGTTTTAAATGAATTTATTATCGATAGAAAGGTATGCTTATGTTCGCGAATTGTGCAAGGAGATTTGTCTTGTCACTTTCGGGCCTCCTCCTGACGGCCTGTTTGAGTGTGCCGGTGACGAGCATGCCGCGGCTGGCGGGGCTCGACCCTGTGACGATGGATGCGGTGGGCGTGGAAGTCGCTGTGCGGGCACCTGATGATTATGACCTGCCCGAGGACGGGGCCATACTGGTCCTGTCTGTCTGGCGGGAGGATGGAGACGAGGGGCGCGAGGAACGTTTCGAACTGGTTCCGGTGTCCGGCGCGCCATCAGAATTCCTGCAAGACAGGAACAAGCAGGGGTTCACGATCCACCGGCTGCATGTCGATCGGGCAGATGCGCCCCGCATGGGAGACTTCAGGGCGTATATGCTCAGCCTGAAGGAGTTGCCGGGGCAAAAAGGCCTGTCGATGAACGTCACGACGCGGCCCTGCCTGAAAGCAGGTGCCAACCCGTTCAAGGATCCGCGTGTCGAGATCTATCTGCGCCCGACACAGGACGAGGATTATTTTACCCTGATCAAGGAACGGAAAGTCCCGATCACTTGGCCGAATGGCGAGGCGCGTTACTGCGTCGCCAGCTGATTCCCTAAGGCCATTTCACGACGGGTGGCATGCTCGACAGGATGCTGGTCACATTGCCGCCTGTCTTCAGGCCGAAGGTCGTGCCCCGGTCGTAGAGCAGGTTGAATTCGACGTACCGTCCGCGCTGGACCAGCTGTTCCTCGCGCTCCGCATCGCTCCAGGGCCGCTTCATGCGACGGGCAACCAGTTGTGGATAGATGCCTGCGAACCGCCTGCCGACTTCCTGGGTGAATGCGAAATCGCCGTCCCAGTCGCCAGTATTGAAGCGGTCATAGAAAATCCCGCCAGTGCCACGCGGTTCATTGCGGTGGGGCAGGTGGAAATAGGTATCGCATGTATCGCGCATGGCTGTGAAATCAGCGCCGGCATGCAAATCGCACGCGGCCTTCATTGCAGCATGGAAATCCACCGAATCCTCGAAGGCCGGGTCGCGCTGGTAGGCGAGCAGGGGATTGAGGTCTCCGCCGCCGCCAAACCAGCTGTCGCTGGTTACCAGCATGCGCGTATTCATGTGCGCTGCGGGCACGTGCGGATTGCGTGGATGGGCGATCAGGCTGATGCCGCTGGCCCAGAAGTGCCCGCCTGACTGGTCTGCGCCGGGAATCTGCGCTGCGAACGCCTCTGAAAACGTCCCGTGTACGAGGGAAAAGTGCACGCCGACCTTCTCGAACACCTTGCCCCGCATCAGGCCCATGCGTCCGCCGCCGAGGTCTTCCGATCCGTCGCCGCGTCGCCACTCAGTCAGCTCGAACCGCCCGGCCCCGCCCTTGTACAGGGGCGGACCGGCCGCATCTTCGAGCGCCTCGAAGCGGCGGCAAATGTCTTCCTGCAGCGATTTGAACCAGGCGCTGGCGCGCGCTTTGCGGGCATTCAGGTATTCATCTGTCATGCGCCTTTTGATGCGCTGTCCGGCCTCCTGCGACAAGCGCGCTGTTGTCACAGGCCACAAGTCAGGATAACGCGCGTCATTAAGTGTTTTACCGGGGCCTCCCGTGTCGCCTTGCCGCAATGTGCAGGGCAGGTGGCCTTGTGTAATACGGGGCCAAGAATCTGCCTTGAAGGACGGGTACAGCGTGACTGATCAAACTGCACATTCCCAGGACGAAGGCGTCGACGAAGATCGCCGCAACTTCATTCACATTGCCACCGGCGCCGTGGCATTCGGTGGCATTGCTGCCTTTGCCGTCGCCGCGGTCGAGCAGTGGAACCCGGCGGCCGATACGCGCGCGGCCTCGTCGCTTGACGTCGATATCTCAAAAGTGCCGCTTGGCGGTGAAATCCGCGTGTTGATAGGCGGCAAACCGTTCTTCATCCGCCACCGCACGCCGGCAGAGATTGCTGCCGCTCAGTCGGTGAACGTGGCGATCCTGCCTGATCCGGAAACCGATGAAGCGCGCCTGCGCCCCATGGCGGACGGCACGCTCAACCGCGCCTTCCTCATCACTTCGGGTGCCTGTACCCACCTTGGCTGCGTCCCGGTGGGTCCGACGCAAGGCAATGTCGGCGCCTATGGCGGCTGGTACTGCCCATGCCACGGCTCGCAATATGATACGTCCGGCCGGATTCGCAGCGGCCCGGCCCCCACCAATCTCCCGATTCCGAACTATACCTATGTGTCGGAAACCGTGGTCAACATTTCCCTCTAAGGAAGGACATCTCTGATGAGCGGACATGAATCATCCTACACGCCAAATTCCGGCTTCGAAAAATGGCTCGACGCGCGGCTGCCGATCATTCGTTTTGCGAATGACACAGCGATCAGCTTCCCGACGCCGAAGAACCTGAACTACTGGTACACGTTTGGCGGGATCCTCGCGGTCTGCCTCGTGGTCCAGATCCTGACCGGCGTCATCCTGGCAATGCACTATGAGCCCAGCGTCGATGGTGCCTTTGCATCGGTCGAGCGGATCATGCGCGACGTGCCCTATGGCTGGCTGCTGCGCTACATTCACGCCAACGGCGCGTCGATGTTCTTCTTCGCAGTCTACATCCACATGTTCCGCGGCCTCTATTACGGGTCGTACAAGGCTCCGCGCGAAGTCCTCTGGATCCTCGGCTGTGTCATCTTCCTGCTCATGATCGCCACCGCTTTCCTCGGCTACATGCTGCCATGGGGCCAGATGTCCTATCACGGCGCCAATGTGATCACGTCGCTGTTCGGCGCTATCCCGCTTGTCGGTGAAAGCCTGCAGACATGGCTGCTTGGCGGGCCGTCGATCGGCAACCAGACGCTGCAGCGTTTCTTCTCGTTGCACTACCTGCTGCCCTTCATGATCGCAGCCGTGGTGATCCTTCACATCTGGGCCCTGCACGTTCCCGGCAACAACAACCCGACCGGCGTGGAAGTCCAGGACGTGGAAAAGGATACTGTGCCTTTCCACCCCTATTACACGGTCAAGGATGCCTTCGCGATCGTGCTGTTTCTGATGCTGTTTGCCGCCTTCGTCTTCTATGCGCCGAACGCACTCGGCCACGCTGACCAGTCGATCGAAGCCAACCCGCTGGTGACGCCGGCGCACATCGTGCCTGAATGGTACATGCTGCCCTTCTACGCGATCCTGCGCGCCATCACGTTCGATCTCGGCCCGATCCCTGCCAAGCTGCTTGGCGTGATTGCCATGTTCGCAGCCATCGCGATTCTGTTCGTGCTGCCCTGGCTCGACACGTCGAAAGTGAAATCGATGCGCTACCGCCCGGTGGCCCGCCAGTTTTTCTTCGGCTTTGTCGTGGTCTGCCTGCTGCTCGGCTGGTGTGGTGCCAAGTTGCCTGACGCGCCTGTCATCCCGGCGCTTCAGGGCGAGGAGATTCTGGTCGTCAGCTATACAGAGAACGGCCAGGAAGCGACCAGCGAGTACAAAGGCGGTCATGAGGCCTATGTCGACGCGAAGCGTTTCATGGATAGCCTTCCTGCGGGGTCCACCCCGTCGCTGGCGGCCGTGGCACCCAAGACGTTCCAGTTCAGCCAGCTCTCGCTGATCCTGACCATTCTTTACTTCGGGTACTTCTTCATATTGTTCTTCGTCGGCCTGACCGAGAAGACGAGGGAACTGCCGGAATCCATCCACAAATCCGTGCTCAAGCGCCACAAGGCGCAGACAGCCACCGCCGTTCCGGCCGAATAGGGAGCCTCGAGGTAGATCCATGAAAGCGTTCCGCATTCTCGCTGCCGGTCTTGCCGGCCTCAGCCTCGCAGCCATGGCGCACGCCGAAGGCGGCGCCGCCCATCCGCATGAACCCAAGGGCGGCTGGCCCTTTGACGGCATTACCGGCCAGTTCGACATGCCATCCGTCCAGCGCGGCTATCAGGTCTACCGGGAGGTCTGCGCGTCCTGCCACTCGATGAAGCTGATGAGCTATCGCAATCTCGGCGAGCCGGGCGGCCCGTTTTATGACGCCGATTATCCGAACGCGAACGACAACCCGTTCGTCAAGGCGCTTGCCGCGGATGTTGAAATCCAGAGCCCGACACCGAACGATGTCGGCGACTATGATTTCCGCCCCGCAACACCTGCCGACGCGTTCCGCTCGCCCTATGCGAATGAGAATGCTGCGCGCGCTGCCAATAATGGTGCGGCGCCCCCTGACCTGTCTGTCATAACCAAGGCCCGTCACGGCGGCGCCAGCTATGTCTACAGTCTGCTGGCCGGTTATCCGTCAGACGAGGCCATCGCTACCCGAGAAGTGACACCGGCCCAGGTGACGACACCTGCATCCGACAATGGCACGCCCGATGATCCAGCCGATGATGTCGCCGAAGTTTCGGAACCGGCTGTCATGCAAACCGTCATCGACATGTCAAAAGTCCACGTTTCCGGATACGAAGCGGCTGACGGGGACCACGGCGAGGCCGGCATCCTGATCCAGCCTGCAGGCCAGTATTACAACCCCTACATGTCTGGTGATACGACGCCGCAATATGAAGGCGATCCGCGTCACGCCCCTGCCGGGGGCTTCCTGGCCATGGGCCCGCAACTGCCACCCGGCCGCGTCACCTACAATGACGGCACCGAGGCCACGACTGATCAGATGTCGTACGACGTGGCCCAGTTCCTGGCCTGGGCCAGCGAGCCGAAGCAGACCAACCGCAAGTCGCTCGGCCTGCCGGTCATGATCTATCTCGGCATCCTGAGCATCCTCTTGTGGTTCTCCTACAAGCGCATCTGGCGCAAGGTCGAGCACTAGGCTTGATCTGACATTCTGTTGAATTGACGACCCCGCCCGGACTGGTGTCCAGAGGCGGGGTTTTCATTTTTGGGATATTACACATGACCAAATGGACGCTTGGCATTATCGGCGGATCCGGCCTTTATGAAATTGAGGGGCTGGAAGACCGCCGCGAGGCGCATGTCCAGACAGTCTGGGGCGCGCCATCCGACATGCTTGTGCGCGGGCACATCGGGCCGGTGGAACTCGTCTTCCTGCCCCGGCATGGCAGGGGCCATCGCCTCAGCCCGTCGACCGTGCCCTACCGCGCCAATATCGCCGCGCTGAAAGCCGCCGGTGTCACCGATATCGTCTCGATTTCCGCCTGTGGCAGCCTGAAGGAACAATACGTGCCGGGTCATTTCGTGGCGGTGGACCAGTTCATCGACCGCACCGTGGCGCGTGAGTCCACCTTCTTCGGCCCGGGAATGGTGGCCCATGTCTCGATGGCACGTCCCGTCTGTTCGCGGCTGTCTGCGCTGGCAGCTGAGGCGGCGGAAGGCGCGGGCGTCACACTGCACCGGGGCGGCACCTATCTCGCCATGGAGGGGCCGCAATTCTCGTCACTCGCGGAATCGCAGCTGTATCGCCAGTGGGGCTGTGATGTGATCGGCATGACGGCGATGCCTGAGGCCAAGCTCGCCCGCGAAGCGGAACTGCCCTATGCGACCCTCGCCATGGTGACTGATTATGATTGCTGGCGCGAGGCCGAAGAGGCAGTCAACGTGACGAACGTCCTCGAAATCATGGGTCGCAACAGCGCGCTGGCGCGCCGGGCCGTGGTCGAACTGGCGCTGAGGCTGGCCGAAATACCGCGCACGCCATCGCCCGACGGCATTGATACCTGCCTCGATCATGCCCTGATAACCGCGCCGGCGGCCCGCGACCCTGCCATGCTTGAAAAACTGCAAGTGATTGCAGGCCGGGCGCTTGACGGTTAAGCTTTCCTTGCAATTGGCCGGGGGCAAGGCTGTTCAGGCCGCGCAGGACAATTGAAGGGGACCTCAGAATGAGCGAGTCGGATTTCTATACTTTTTTTACCGGTGGGCTTGGCCTGCTGATTGCCGCAGCGCTCCTGATTGCCTGGCAACTCTGGCGCTTGCGCGATGATGAACGTGACGGGGCGCTGTCGGCCCTCGAAGGCGTAAGCCATGAATTGCGCATCAATCTGCAGCGCATGGTCAATGAAGTCGCCCAGATCGCCGCCAATCACGAGGCGGGACCCGACGCGCTCCTGCCGATCCGTCACCCGCAGCTCGATGGCGTGAATTCCACCATGATCCGGGCAAACCGCAACGCAATTGCGGTTGTCGGCGCCACTTATCAGGAACTCGAAGCCCGCAAGATGGGCCTGCGTGCAACACTGGCCCAGGGCCGCGATCCGTCCACCTCGCTGGACGATGCCATGGATGCCGTCATTAACGGCATCGCCACGCTCTACATGTGGGAAGTCCATGATGGCGCCCGCCCGGCGGACGCCGGTACGGTGCGCAGCTGGCATGTGCGCGACTGGATGAAAAGCCACGGATTCAGCCAGAATGCACTGCCGGGCATGTACCTGCGCGATGAAGTGGTGGAGCGCCTGCGGGCCTATGGCCTGGACCTGACACCGCAGCCGCTGACCCATACGGCCCATGAATACTACAATATGCAGTATGACCGGCAGGCCGACATTCACGGCCCGCTGGGCAGGCGCAAGCCGCCCAAGGCAGTGGAAGATGACGACATCGCAGATGAAGACGATGACGAACCAGCCATCGCAAAAGGCGGTGCCGGGACTGCGGAAGCTGACCTGCACTAGGTGCCGCGTGGGCGGTATCTGACATTCCCGGGGCATGGCGGATACCGGAGGAACCATTGCGGCAGTGAGGCGTCAGTCTGGCTCTTGCAACAGGAGCCTCAACATGAAACGCACGCTGACTGCCTCTGCCGCCATTCTCTCGATCATTGGCGCACCCGCCTATGCGCAGGTCCAGGGCATCGACACGACAACCACCGCCGAAACGGACGCGGGAATCGACATTGCGCCACCCAGCATGGAAACCGGCGCGGAAATCGTGATTGAGGGCGAGCCCAGGCCTGATGACGCACTGTCGGTTGAAGCGCAGGGCGATGCGGACCTGCCGGCACCTGAGACCGAAATGGATACCGATATCGACCTCGATAGCAGTCTTCCGGTCCGGCCGACCGTCGATACGGATCTGAAAAGTGAATTTGAGCCCGAACCCGAACTCGACCTTAATGAGGCGCTCGATCTGAAAATTTCCGACCAGTAGTAAGGACGTATCGCATTCGCAGCGTCCGGACCCACCCCGCCGGACGCTCGCGTCGGCCCGGTTCGCCCCTTTTTGGCGGACCGGGCTTTTTCGTTTCGCAAACCCGGCTAAAGTGTCTGCAGCTTCTGGAGACATCGGACATGAAACACTTCGTCGCCGCGCTTGTTCTGGCCCTGCCTGTCATAGCCTGTGCCACTCCTCAGGCCGTATCGGCCCCCATCGTGACGCCGGCACAGGCGGAACTTGAGGCGGCAAGTATTACTGCCGTGCTCGAAGCACAGGATGCGGCCTGGAATCGCGGTGACATTGACGCGTTCATGGATGGATACTGGCGCTCACCCGAACTGCGCTTTGCCTCTGGCGGCAACGTCACGCGTGGCTGGGATGAAACCAATGCGCGGTACAAGCGCGTCTATGCCACGCCGGACCTGATGGGACGCCTGTCGACGTCCGGCTACGAGATCGTGATCCTGTCGCCGGATGCTGCGATCGCGCATGGTTCCTGGCGGCTCGACCGGGCCGGTGACCAGCCATCCGGGCTCTACACGCTTGTCATGCGTAAGATCGATGGGGAATGGCTGATTGTGTCCGATACGACGACATCGGCTGGCTGAAATCAGATTGCACGATTGGCAGGTGGCGCCATAACGGGCAATACCGCGCATGGGCGACGCAACCGGTGACGGAGATCAACGCATGACGCGGGCAACACTCGACATTGAGACCAGCCATTCCGCGCTTGAACGCGAAATTGAGCGGCCTTGGTTCCGCCATTTCATCACCATCCTGATTGTCATCAATGCCGTGGTCCTTGGCATCCTGACCTATCGCGAGAGCCTGTCGCCGGGACTGGTGCGGGCACTGGAAGTATTCGACATCGCCGTCACCTGGGTGTTTGCGACTGAAATCCTGTTGAAACTGGTTGTCTACCGGCTCCAGTTCTTCAAATCCGGCTGGAACTGGTTTGATTTCGTCGTCATCGGCGTGTCCATGATACCGGGCAGTGCGGCGTTCAGCGTGCTGCGCGCCATGCGTGTCCTGCGCGTGCTGCGCCTGTTGCACATCGTTCCCGTGATGAAGCGCATCACCGAGGCCCTGATGAAAGCGCTTCCGGGCATGGGAGCCATTTTCGCGGTTCTGGCGCTGGTCACCTATGTCGGCGCGGTCATGGCCACCAACATGTTTGGCGATACGTCGGATCCTGACGTCGCGCTCCTGTTCGGCGACCTGCCGAAATCGGCCTATTCCCTGTTCCAGGTCATGACAATGGACGGCTGGCGCTTCGAAGTGGTCCAGAAAGTTATCGATGACGGCAATCCCTATGCCTGGATATTCTTCATCATCTTCATCTTCATCGCCAGTTTCGCCATCCTCAACCTGTTCATCGCCCTCGTTGTGGACGCGTTGGCATCCGAACAGAAGGCGCTTCTGGAAGAGGGGCTGGAGGATATCGAGGATGAGATCGAGGAAGAATTCGAGGATGCCCACGCCCAGCGGGATGAAATTTTGAAGGCGTTGAACGCGATGCGCGCCGAGATTGCAGAGCTGAAACAGCTGGTGGACACACGCCAAAAGTGATTCGAAGCGCGATGCATGGCAAATCCTTCACGCACTTGTCACCATGCCTCACTCACATCCGGCGAAATTCCTGCTATAGGAATGCAGGATGAGTCTGTGGACACGACTGCTTGAGGGCGGCAACCGCCCGTTTGAACCGGATTCGTCGGCCGAACCCGCGATCGAGGGTATCGAGTGTGCCCCCGATCCCAATGATGTTGGATTTACCGCTGCGGTTGTCGGATTGGGTGCCAAGCTCGCCATGGCCGATGGCGCGGTCACCGATCGGGAAATCATGGTGTTCTCGCGCGTTTTCCGCGCTGCGCCCGAGGATGCCGACAATGTCCGGCGCGTGTTCAATATCGCCCGCCAGACCGTGCGCGGCTATGAAAGCTATGCCCGCCGGATTGGCCGCAAGTACAGGAACCGGCCCTGCCTGCTCGAAGGCGTGCTGGATGGCCTGTTCCAGATCGCGGGGGCTGACGGTGTGGTCACTGATGCCGAAATGCAGTTCCTGAAGAATGTGAGCCAGGCGTTCGGGTTCAGCGAGGGCACTTTCCGACGCATTCGCGCAAGCCATCTCGGGCCGGAACGTGATGATCCCTACCAGGTGCTCGGCGTTCCGCATGACGCGGAATTCAAGTCGATCCGCGCGGCCTATCGCCAGCTGATGTCGGACCATCACCCTGACCGGGTCGTACAGATGGGCGCCCCGCGCGAGTTCGAGACGGCTGCCCATGCCAAGGCCGCAGCGATCACGGCTGCCTATGCCCAGATTCGCACCGAACGCGGCCTCCTGGTCAGGCCGGACTAGGCAGAGGAAACAAATGGCACGCCGCTGGCATGGCGCGTCATTGACGCGCTGCCATCATGCCGCCATGTTGGCAGGCGATAGAAGGATCTGACATGACCCATAACGCATCAGGCCTGTTCCCATTCAATCTCGCTGGCGCCGCGCGCGGCGGGATCGCCCTGTTCCTTCAGGTTATGATCGGCATGTTGCTGGTGGCTGCCGCCGGCATGTTCGCCGTGATGACCGCCATTGCCGGGCTGATGCTTGCCGGGGCCGCCCTCGTCATGCGTTTTGCGGGTCGGCGTCCAATGCCTGCGCCCCGCTCCCCATCAGAAGAAGAGCCGCTGACGCTCAATGCCCGCCGCACGCCCCGCGGCTGGACCGTGGAATAGTCGCACGACAGTTTGTCATCTGGAAATGCCCTAGCGGTCGAACAGTTTCGAGACGCTTTCCTCGTTGGCGATGCGGCGGATGGCTTCGCCGAGAAGGGGGGCGATGGGCAGGATGCGAATCGATTTCGATTTCAGCGCGGCTTCTGACGGCTGGATCGTGTCGGTCATCACCAGCTCATCCAGGACCGAATTCTCGATCCGCTTGACTGCTTCGCCCGACAGGACGCCATGTGTGACATAGGCCGATACGCCCGTTGCGCCATGTTCTTTCAGCGCGGTGGCAGCGTTGGCCAGTGTGCCGCCACTATCACACATGTCGTCCAGCATGATGCAATGTGCGCCCTCGACCGAGCCGATAATGTTCATGACTTCCGACTTGCCCGCTTCCGGGCGCCGCTTGTCGACAATCGCAAGATCGGCGTCGATCCGCTTGGCCAGCGACCTGGCGCGTACCACGCCGCCCACATCAGGCGACACGACCATGATCTTCTGGCCGGCGAAGCGCTCCTTGATGTCGTCGACCATGACCGGCCCGCCGAACAGGTTGTCGGTCGGAATATCGAAAAAGCCCTGAATCTGGCCGGCATGGAGATCGACCGTCAACACGCGGTCAGCGCCCGCCGAGCAGATGAGGTTTGCGACCAGTTTTGCCGAGATCGGCGTACGGCCATCAGTCTTGCGATCCTGACGTGCGTAGCCGAAATAGGGGATCACTGCCGTGATGCGCCGGGCTGAGGCGCGCTTCAGCGCGTCCATGCAGATTAGCAGCTGCATCAGATTGTCATTGGCAGGATAGGACGTCGACTGGATCACGAACACGTCTTCGCCGCGAACATTCTCGTCAATGCGGACGAAAATTTCCTGATCGGCAAAGGATTTGACTTCTGATCGTGTGAGCCGCGTGTCGAGATAGTCTGCAATGGCTTCGGCCAAGGGGCGGTTCGCGTTGCACGATAGAAGTTTCATGGTCTCATTACCCCGAGCTACCCGGCACCCGTGACGCTTCTGTAACAAAGTCCTGCGAGTCGCAACCGGCAAAACACGGCTGGGTGCGGTGCGCAGGCCATGAAGTGGCAGGCGCGCTGAATCGGCAACACTCCAAGCGGCGCGATCAGTCCCGCAGCAGGATCACCGACCCGTTGCGCCCGTAATCGGCTTCGCCGCGATGATTGCGGCGCCGATTGGAGAAGTATTCCGCCTCCATCGCGCATGTATCATGGCCCACATCCGTGACGGCGCCAATGCCGATCGCGTCCAGGCGCTGGCGCGCAAAGCCCGGCAGGTCGAACTGGAAACGGTCATCCTTTCCGGGGCGAAACAGCATCTCGCTTCCGGGCTGGCTGGTCATGAACGTATCCCGGAATTCGGGGCCGACCTCGTAACTCGCCTGGCCGATTGTCGGCCCGATGGCGGCGTGGATGCGCGCGCGCTCGGCACCCATCCTGGTCATCGCCGCAACCGTGGCTTCAAGCACGCCGCCCAGTGCGCCTTTCCAGCCGGCATGTGCCGCGCCGATTACGCCGGCCTCGGCATCCGCAAACAGGACCGGCGTGCAGTCTGCCGTCAGAATGCAGAGGCCGATGCCGGGCCGGTTGGTCACCATCGCATCTGCCTGCGGCCGGTCAGTCCATGGTGCATCGACGGGAACAACGCTGGCAGAATGAACCTGGTAGCAGGACAAAAGGTGCCGCGCGCCCAGCGTGGCGCCAACCAGCGCGCGGTTGCGGCTGATCGCGTCCGGCTTGTCGCCGGAGCCTTCGCCGACATTCAGACTGTCATAGAGGCCCGTGGACACGCCGCCCTGTCGGCCGAAAAAGCCGTGAGTGATGCCCTGCAATCGTGCGAGGCCCGGACAGGTGCTGAACGGTATTGCCATCCCCGTATCGGTGAAATGCGCGGCGGCCGGTGTCAAGTCCGCGCGCATGCTGGTCCCGCGCCGGGACGGTCAGTTGCCGTTTTGCGGCGTCACCCGGCGGGCCGGCACAGGCAGGCTGCACACGTCCAGCACGCGCGGCGGTGTGTGCACGAAGGCATCAATGCCGGAATAGTCGCGCTTGGACATTTTCAGGGCGTTCCATTCTGCGCCCGGTGTGGCCATGACTTCGTAAGCTGGCCGGGTATTCTCCGGCAGGTCCGCTGCCAGCACGACGGACAGGATCTCATTGCCTGCCAGCCGCTCGGCGCGCGCCGCGAAGGCCGCCTTTGATGCTGCTTCGCCTTTCTCGAACAGGTCCGGGTGGTTCTCCTCGGCCTCCGGATCCACCCGCTTTAAACGGTGCACATTGTCCATGCCGGCAATTACCCGGCCGAAGACAGTATAGTTGCGGTCAAGATAGCGCCGGGGCCCGAACGGGATGTAGAACTCGATCGACCCGGTATCCGGCCCGTCATTGCGCGCCATGCCCAGCGCCCCCGTACAATTGAGCAACCATTCCTGCTCGTCCTCACGGCCAGCGGCAAATCCTCCGCGGTGACCAGCTGTTGGGGCAAACAGGTCGGCATTGCCAACAGGATCAAACCCGGCCGCGGGCACAGTGCGCTCAGCCTCAAGCGGCAGTCCGGGCCAGTTGCCGAGCCGCTGGTCAAACTCGAGGCCAGCCTGCGCGACATGTCCTTCGACCACCCGGTAGAAATACTCGCCTTCGAACACGCCCGACCGGACAGCCGCGCGGAACTGCGCGGCATGACCTGGCGCAGCCTCAGAGGCGAGTTCCACGGCGACGGTGCCGGTTGTGGTTTCGAGCAGGACAAGGTTCTCCGGCGAGACGGGTCGCCACGGTTCGACGCCACCCTCCGCGCGCCCCTGCTGCCCGCCGACACACCCCGTCACCCCCACCAGCATGGCCGCGACCACCCACTTGCCCCACATGGCTTATACCCCCTGCTAATCACGCCTCTGGCGCCCGGACGCCTTGCCTGCTAAGCGCCTGCGCCATGTACCAGATAACCGCCAAAGGCGCACGGGCGCCAATCGAAACTGCATGGGATGCGCTCGCCTGGGCCGATCCGTCACCGGCCGGGGCTGTCGATGCCAAGGAAGACGGCCGGGTCGCTTGGCGGCTGGATGCGTTTACCGAAACGCTCGAGGATGCCGAGGCATGCGTTGATATCATTCAGGAAGTCTCCCCTGAACTGGTCGCGCGGATTGAGGAACTTGAAGATCGTGACTGGGTGACCCTGTCGCTGGAAGGCCTGCCGCCCGTTGCTGCGGGGCCATTTTTCGTCGCGGGCAGCCATGCTCTCGCCAAGATGGCGCCGGGCAAGATCGCGGTCCTCATCGAGGCCGGGCCGGCCTTCGGGACGGGCCATCACGGCACCACGCTCGGCTGCCTCCTGGCGCTGGACGAGGTGCGCCGCCGGCGCGCCATCGGCAAAGTGCTCGATCTTGGAACGGGATCAGGCGTTCTCGCAATCGCTGCCATGAAAGCAGGCGCCCATTCGGCTATTGGCACGGACATTGATTTCGACAGCGTGCGGGTGGCCAACGAGAACGCGTTCAAGAACCATGTGACCGGGTTCACGGCCTTGCACATCACAGGGGCGAACACGCCGCGCATCCGTCAGGGAGGGCCCTATGACACTGTATTTGCCAACATCCTGATGAAGCCACTCATCGGCCTTGCCCCCACCATTGCCCCCCTTACCGCCGCGGGTGGGACGATCATCCTGTCCGGCCTGCTGCACCACCAGGCCGCACCGGTGCGCAACGCCTTCGCGTCGCGGGGCCTCAGCTTTCAGCGGCGTATCAAGCAGGATGGCTGGTCAACGCTCGTCTTCCGAAAACCCTGACCTCCCGCCTTTCCATGATCACGCTGCAGCGGTAAGACTGCTGGCATGAGACAGACATTTGATATCAAGGGCGGGCCGCAAGACGGCCGGGCCCATTTGCCGCTCCTTCGCAAGGAGCTTACCGCCATGAAACTCGACGGCCTGTATGTGCCGCACGATGATGAATACCAGAATGAATACCTGCCTGATGCCAATGAGCGTCTGGCATGGGTCAGCGGTTTTACCGGTTCATTCGGCAATGCGTTCATCTTCACCGATCGCGCCGTGCTGTTCGCGGATGGCCGCTACACAATACAGGCGGCTGACCAGACCGACCCTGACCTGTTTGAAATCCAGGGCATTCCGGAGCCCGGCGCGTTCGGCTGGCTGAAAATGCAGGACATGACCGGCAAGACAATCGGCTATGACCCCAAACTGGTCAGCCCGAATGAAGTGGCGCTGCTTAAACAGGCGGCGGCCTCTGCGGGTGCCAAACTGGTGGCGGTTGCCGAAAACCCGATTGACCGGGCCTGGGCAGACCGCCCTGACCAGCCCTCGGCCCCCGTCGTGGCGCACGCGGTTGAATATGCCGGCATGGAACATGCGGAGAAACGCGCGCTCATCGGCCAGTCCCTGAAGGCTGACAGGGCCGATGCGGCTGTGATTACGTCGCCTGCGTCAATCGCCTGGGCGTTCAACATTCGCGGCGGTGATGTGAGTTGTACGCCGCTGCCGCTCGGACGCGCGATCCTGCGCGCCGACGGGTCGGCCGATCTTTTCATCGACGAAGCCAAGGTCAGCGATAACCTGCGCACCCATCTCGGCAATGGCGTGACGGTCCGGCCGCTGCCCCAGCTGGAAAGTGCGCTCGGCGATCTCAGGGGCAAGACGGTCAGCGTCGACCCCGACATCGCGTCGGCCTGGTTCTTCGACACGCTGGAGGCGGCTGGCGCGACGGTTCTGCGCCAGCGCGATCCGGTCGCCCTGCCGAAGGCATGCAAGAACGCGGCGGAGATTGCAGGCACGACGCAAGCGCATGCGCGCGATGGCGTGGCCCTGACGCGCTTCCTGCACTGGCTGGACACCGAGGCCCAGAGCGGCAAGGTCACCGAAATTGACGCCGTCATGCAGCTGGAAGCCTTCCGCGAAGAGCTGAACGCGATGAATGACCTGTCCTTCCCGACCATTTCAGGCGCAGGCCCGCACGGCGCGCTGCCGCACTATCGCGTCTCGACGGCGTCCAACCGAGTGCTCGAGCGCGGCTCGCTCTTCCTCGTGGATTCCGGCGGCCAGTATCTCGACGGGACCACTGATGTGACCCGCACGGTTCCGATCGGCGAAGCGAGCGACGATATGCGGCGCCATTACACGTTGGTGCTGAAGGGCCACATCGCGCTCGCCGCCGTGCGCTTCCCGCACGGAACGACCGGTACACACCTTGATGTGCTGGCGCGCCACGCACTCTGGCAGGCCGGGCTCGACTACCAGCACGGCACCGGGCATGGCGTCGGCGTCTATCTCGGCGTCCATGAAGGCCCGCATCGGATTGCCAAGCCGTGGAATGCGGTTCCGCTGGCGCCCGGCATGATCGTGTCGAACGAGCCGGGCTATTACCGCGAGGGCCAGTACGGCATTCGCATCGAGAACCTGCAATATGTCACGCAGCCGGCTCCGGTTTCGGGCGGCGAAATCGACATGATGGGATTTGAATGCCTCACCTTTGCGCCGCTCTCGCGCGACCTGATCGTGACGAACCTCCTGTCAGACGACGAACGGGCCTGGGTCGATGACTATCACGCGCGCGTCCGGGACCTGTTGTCCGACAAGCTCGACGACGGCGTAAAGGCCTGGCTGAAAGGCGCTTGCGCACCGCTCTGAATTCCGGACTGAAGATTCTTGTTGTTCCTGTTTTGTTCCAATGGTATTGGGACAGGCATGATCCTGTCCATTTCGATCCGTGATTTCGTTCTGATTGACCGCCTGGACATTGAGCCCGGTGCAGGTTTCACCGCGCTCACCGGTGAAACAGGTGCCGGCAAGTCGATCATTCTTGATGCCCTGTCGCTGGCTATGGGTGCCGGTGCCGACCGGTCCTTCATCCGGGCGGGTGCCGGGCAGGCCAGCGTGGCGGTCGAGTTTGGTCCGCCAGCCCGCCACCCGGTCTGGAATGCGCTGCAGGAGCAGGGTATCGAGGCGTCGGTCGACGAGGCACTGACCCTGAAACGTGTCATACGGGCCAGCGGACCTGCGCGGGCCTTCGTGAATGACCAGGCCGTCAGCGCGGCTTTCCTCGCCGAGATCGGTGAAACGCTTGTCGAGATTCATGGCCAGCATGCGGCATCGACCCTGATGCGCCCGTCAATGCACCGGCGCCTGCTGGACCAGTTCGCGGGCAATGAAAAGCTGCTCGGCGCGTGTGCTGATGCGTTTGACGCGCTCGAAGCGGCGCGCGAGACACGCAGCCGACTTGAGGCTGAGCAAGCCGACGCGATTGCCACGCGGGAGTGGCTGGCACAGGCGGTTGAGGAGCTTGAACGCCTGGCCCCGGTCGCCGGCGAGGCCGAGGCTCTGACACTGCAGCGCGTACGCCTGATGCAGTCGGAACGGGTGACGGAATCTGTCAGCGAAGCTGAAGCCGCGCTGGAAGCCGCAGATATCGATGCGGCCCTTTCGCGAGCCTCGCGCGCGCTCGAACGGATTTGCCGCCTGCCCGGGTTTGACGGCTCATCGGAATCGCTGCCGGAAGCGGCCAGGATCGCAGCTGAAACCATCGAACGGGCGCTGATCGAAGCGCGTGAAGCCAGCGCGGCGGTGTTTGGTCTGGAGCGGTTGATCCATCACGATACAGAGGCATTGGAAGCCGCAGAGGCCCGCCTGTTCGCCCTGCGGGCCCTGGCGCGCAAGCATACAACAGAAACGGAATTGCTGCCGGACCTGCTATTGCGCTTGCGCTGTCGTCTCGATCTTGCCGAGGCAGGCGAAGATGCACTGATCGCTGCGCGCAAGACGGAAACTGCCGCCAGGGCGCGTTGGCGTCAGGCGGCGGAAAAGCTGACAGCCGCGCGGAAGGCGGCTGCAAAACAGCTTGAAAAGACCATTGCGAAAGAACTTGTCCCTTTGAAACTCGGCCGGACGACGATCCTGATCGGCGTTCATGCCCTGCCGGATGGCGAAGGCAGCGTACAGGGCGCAGACCGTGTCGAGTTCGAGGCGGAAACCAATCCGGGCGCCGGGTTCGGTCCGCTTCGCAAGATTGCGTCGGGCGGGGAACTCGCCAGGTTTTCGCTCGCGCTGAAATGTGCGCTGGCCGAAGCCGGTTCGGCGCAGACCCTGATCTTCGACGAGGTCGACCAGGGGGTCGGCGGTTCGGTCGCGGCAGCCGTTGGCGAGCGGCTCGTGCGCCTGGCGGGCGCGAAACAGGTCTTTGCAATCACGCACAGTCCCCAGGTCGCCGCCTCGGCAGCGGCGCAGTGGCTTGTCGAAAAAGACCATGACCAAAAGTCTGGCGGGACGCGCATTCGCGGGCTAGATGACAGTGCGCGGCAGGAAGAGATTGCCCGAATGCTCTCAGGCGCCGAGGTCACGCAAGAGGCCAGGGCCGCCGCGGGGAGGTTGCTGGAGGATGCATGATCAAGCCGGTACCCGTCGATGCGCTGACGCCCGAAGCGGCGGAAGAAGAACTTGCGCGGCTTGCTGAAGCGATCCGCGAGGCGGACGATGCCTATTACCGCAATGATGCGCCGGGCCTGACAGACGCCGAATACGATGCCTTGCGTCAGAGAAACCTCGCCATCGAGGCGCGGTTTCCGGAATTGCGGCGCGCCGACAGTCCAGCTGACCGGGTCGGGGCCGTGGCAGGGGAGGGCTTTGCCAAGGCGGCGCATGGCGCGCCGATGCTGTCGCTTGACAACGCCTTCTCCGACGAGGACGTCGTCGAATTCGTGGCCAGGATCCGCCGCTTTCTCGGACTGGATGAAGCCGAACCTGTCGCCCTGACCGCCGAGCCCAAGATTGATGGCCTGTCGCTGAGCCTGACTTTTGAAAAGGGTCAGCTCACGCGTGCGGCCACGCGCGGCGATGGCCAGGTCGGGGAGGATGTCACAGCGAATGCCCGGACGCTCTCAGACATTCCCGCAAAACTTGACGGCAAGGGGTGGCCGGACCGCATCGAGATTCGCGGCGAGGTCTATATGAGCCATGCTGACTTCGCGGCGCTGAATGGGCGTGAATCCGAGGCAGGCCGGAAGGTCTTTGCCAATCCGCGCAATGCCGCCGCCGGCAGCCTGCGCCAGTTGGATGTCGAGATCACGAAGGCCCGCCCGCTCAAGTTCTTCGCCTATGCCTGGGCCGCCGCGAGTGCGCCCTTCGCGGCTACGCAGACCGAGGCGGTCGCCCTGTTTGCTGACTGGGGGTTTCAGGTGAATTCCCTGATGACGCGAGCAGACTCGGTCGACGGGTTGATCAAGGCCTACCGGGGTCTTGAGCAGAGCCGGGCAAGTCTCGGATACGATATTGATGGTGTTGTTTACAAGGTGGACCGCCTCGACTGGCAGCAGCGGCTCGGCTTTGTCAGCCGCGCGCCGCGCTGGGCGATTGCGCACAAATTCCCCGCCGAGAAAGCCACCACGGTTCTGGAGGGCATCGATATCCAGGTTGGCCGGACAGGATCACTGACCCCTGTCGCGCGTCTGACGCCTGTGACGGTGGGCGGTGTCGTTGTGTCCAATGCGACGCTGCACAATGAAGACGAAATCGCGCGTCTCGGGGTGAAGGTCGGGGACACTGTCGAGGTTCAGCGCGCGGGAGACGTGATCCCGCAGGTCTTGCGGGTGGTTGTGGACGGTGGCGGCGCGCCGTACGAGATGCCCGGTGAATGCCCTGTCTGCGGGTCAGCCGCGGTGCGCGATGTGGACGACAAGGGCGAGGCCGATGTGCGGCGGCGGTGTACCGGGGGCCTCGTCTGCCCGGCGCAGGCGGTGGAGCGGCTTAAGCATTTCGTCTCCCGGAAATCGCTGGACATAGATGGCCTCGGCGCCCGGCAGGTCCAGCTTTTCTACGAGAAGGGCGTCGTACATGCACCGCAGGATATCTTCCGGCTCGCGGCGCGGATCGCCGAGGCCGGCCTTCCGCCACTGGCTGAATGGGACGGGTTCGGACCTGCCTCTGCGACCAAGCTGACCGCCGCTATCGACGCGCGCCGGAATGTGCCGTTCGCCCGGTTCCTCAATGGTCTGGGCATCCGTCATGTGGGTCAGACGACGGCTAACCAGTTTGCCCGGCATTTCCTGTCCTGGGAAACATTCTGGACGGCTGTGGAAGATGCGGCTGAACGTGGGCCTGACAGCGAGGCCGCAGGTGAATTGATGGGGATCGATGGCATTGGCGGGGCTGCTGTCGGCGCCCTGTATGCGTTCGTAGCGGAGCCCCACAATCGGGAGATGCTGTCGGCGCTCTTGTCAGAGGTCACGGTGCTGGACGAAACCGCCGCAGCGAGTGACAGCCCCGTCGCCGGCAAGACGATCGTGTTTACCGGCACGCTGGAACAGATGACGCGGGACGAGGCCAAGGCACGGGCAAGTGCGCTTGGCGCCAAGGTCTCGGGGTCGGTTTCGGCAAAGACCGACATTCTGGTTGCAGGACCAGGAGCGGGATCGAAACTGACCAAGGCGGAAGCGCTCGGCGTGAAAACGCTGACGGAAGCCGAATGGCTCGCCATGATCGCAGAGGCGTAAGGCCTATTTGCCGCCCGGAATGATTTTCTGGATCAGCGTCCGGCGCGGTACCGAATCGGCTTCGGGATCAAGGCCTTCCTTGGTCAGAAGGCGGTAGCTCATCTGATACCAGTCGCTGCGCGGATAATTGTATCCGAGCGTGGCGCCCGCCGCGAGCGCCTGATCGCGCAAGCCAAGCGTCAGATAGGATTCGACCAGGCGGTGCAGCGCTTCGGGTGTATGCGAGGTCGTGTCATAAGTGGTCACCACCTTCTTGAACCGGTTCACGGCAGCCAGCGTCTGGTTCGAGCGCAGGTACCAGCGGCCGATCTCCATTTCCTTGCCGGCAAGCTGGTCATTGACCATATCGATCTTCAGGCTCGCGTCCCGCGCATAGGAACTGTTGGGGAAACGCCTTGTCACGTCCTGAAGGGCCGACAGGGCCAGTTCGGTTGTCCGCTGGTCGCGGCCGATATCGACGATCTGGTCAAAATGGCTCACGGCAATGAGATAATAAGCGTAATCCGCTTCCGAGCCGCCCGGATGGAGGGCTAGGTAGCGCTGAGCGCCCGATATGGCTTCTTCATAATCACGGGCCTGGTAAGACGCATAGGCCGTCATGACCATCGATTTGCGGGCCCATTCGGAATAAGGGTGCTGGCGCTCGACCTCGTTGAACAGGAGGATCGCGCGGTCATAGTTGCGCTTGTCGAGTTCCTGGGCACCCTGATTATACAGCTGCTCGACCGGACGCTCGACATAGGCGAGTTCCTGCTTGCGGCTATTGGAAGACTGGCACCCGGAAACGGCGACAATACAGGCCAGGATCAGGAGGCTAGGGCGGAGTTTCAGAAGGGACATGCCGGTCGGGAACTTTCAGCTGTGAATGTCTACAGCCTGATTAGCCTGAACTGCGCCAGATTTCCAAGGATCATTGTCAGGCGACCCATTATGAATAGGCAATGCAGGCCCTTGTTTCAGACTGCAGCGCGTGTGCGTTCGCCGGTGCGGGCGCGAAGATCGGAATCGGTTTCCCAACACCATGCCGAAGGTGTGGCGAGGAGTTTGCGCACCAAAGCATTATTCAGGGCATGTCCGGGCTGGACGGCGTCATAGCTTCCCGCGATGGGTGCACCGGCCAGCATCAGGTCGCCAACGGCATCCAGCAACTTGTGACGCACGAATTCATCTTCGGCGCGCAGGCCTTCAGGGTTCACAACCGCGCCGTCTTCCAGCACGACCGCATTGTCAAGCGAACCACCGCGCGCAAGCCCGATCGACCGCAGCATGTCCACATCACGGGCAAATCCATATGTGCGCGCAAATGCCAGATCCCGTGCGAACATGCCGGGCGCAAGTCGCAGGGCCATTTGCTGGATGCCAATGACGGAGTCGTCATATTCAATGCGGGCGCGCAGTGTGAGCAGGGTGTCATCCGAGGGCGACAGCGTCGCGCGCTTTGGCCCGTCAACAATCTCGATGCGCTCAAGGATCCGGATGCGGCGGCGCGGGGCCGACTGTGTTTTCAGCCCCGCCTGCAGCAACAGTTCGCAATAGACAGCTGATGAGCCATCCATGATTGGCACTTCCGGTCCATCAATCTCGATGATGAGATTGTCCACGCCCAAGCCGGAAAGGGCAGCCATCAGGTGCTCGACAACGGCGACGGAAACCCCCGCTTCGTTCGACAATGTCGTGCCAAGGCGTGTGTCGGACACTGCATCGGCATGCGCGTTGATTTCGGTATCGGCAGCATCAATATCTGTCCGCCGGAATACCACACCGGTGCCAACAGGTGCTGGCTTCAGAACCAGCCGGGCTTTTTCGCCGCTGTGAACGCCGATGCCGGCACAAACTGCCGGACGTTCAATTGTCTGTTGCATCTGCTCGCCACTCAACACCGCTAGACCCTCCACTACAGGCTCAATCTGTATGTGGTTCAGCGCCAGCACAAAACACGCCTTGTTTCGGCGTATTACAAAAAGGGCTGCAGCCTACGCTACAGCCCTGTAAAATATAAAAATATCCTGCAACAATCGGGCGTCTTCCGACTGCATTATCTGTCGAAAGATCAGTGATTTGCCGAACGGCGGAGGAAAGCCGGAATTTCGAGGTCGGCATCATCAAACGGGGCAGCTTCCGGATGGTCGTCCGGCGACGAGATGATCGGAGCCGGAACGGATGTTTCGGGCGCGTCGTCATTCTCGCCTTGCGGGTTACGGCGCCAGCCGAAAAGATGGGAAAATCCGGAAGAACCCTGTTCCGGGCGGGCCTTGTCCGGGGCAGGGGCTTCCTTGCGTGTTCCGAAGACAGCATCGGCGGTTACTTCGTCTTCGCCTTCTGCGCCTTCATAATGGTCGGCAGGCAATGGCTGGCCTGAAAAATCTGCCCGGGGATCGCTCTTTTCCGAACGGAGCACCGGCGCGTGTCCTGTAATGACCAGAGGCCGATCTTCGCCAGGCGTTTCGGCTTCGATGACTTCGTCAGCAATTGGCTCGGCAATGGGTTGACGCACCGTATCGCGGATAGGTTCAGGCGCTGGATGCGCCATTGCTTCTGTGTCGAGGCCTGCAGCGACAACGGATACGCGGATCTTGCCTTCCAGTTCGCTGTCAAAAGCCGAACCCAGGATGATATTGGCATTTGGATCGATCTCGCGGCGGATTTCATTGGCCGCTTCATCAAGCTCGAACAGCGTCATGTCATAGCCGCCGGTGATGTTGATCAGGACGCCTTTGGCGCCCTTGAGGCTGACTTCGTCAAGCAGGGGATTGTCAATTGCAGCGCGGGCGGCTTCCAGGGCGCGCCCTTCGCCTTCTGCCTCACCCATGCCCATCATGGCCGAGCCCATGCCGCGCATGATCGAGCCGACATCGGCAAAGTCGAGGTTGATCAGGCCGGGCATGACCATCAGGTCGGTGATGCCACGAACACCCGAATAGAGAACGTCATCAGCCATGCGGAACGCTTCGGCGAAGGTGGTGCGGTCATTGGCGATGCGGAAAAGGTTCTGGTTGGGCACGACGATCATCGTGTCGACATAGTCGCGGATTTCAATCAGGCCCAGATCTGCCAACGCCATGCGGCGGGCGCCTTCAAACCCGAATGGCTTGGTCACGACCGCGACCGTGAGTATGCCCATTTCCTGTGCGATGCGCGCGATCACGGGTGCAGCGCCAGTACCCGTGCCGCCACCCATGCCAGCCGCGATGAAGACCATATGCGCGCCCTCAAGGTATCCCTTGATCTCATCGATCGACTCTTCGGCAGCTTTCGCGCCGACTTCCGGACGGGCGCCAGCTCCAAGGCCTGACGTGGTTTCAGGGCCGAGCTGGATGCGCTGTTCCGTCTTGGAGCGGAAGAGGGCTTGCGCGTCCGTATTGGCGACGATGAACTCGACGCCCTGCAGGTTCGCCTCGATCATGTTGTCGACTGCGTTGCCGCCTGCGCCGCCAACCCCGAAGACGAGTATCCTGGGCTTGAGTTCATGTGTCATTCGCGTACCTCAATATACAATGCTGGAACCGGTCTGAGTGGCACCTTGGCCCCACACGGCTAAAAGACAGTTAAGTGAGCGCAAAAGGCGTCAGAAATTTTCTTTCAGCCAATGGAACGCCTTGTTCACTGCGCCGCTTCCGGATTCGGCTCCGTATTCTTTCAACGCAACGCCAGCCCGCGCAGCGTCCACAAACCCCAGTTCCGAGTACAGTAGCAGACCTGACGCTGTAGAAAAAGCAGGTGTTCCCAGAGTTTCTCCGAGAAATTCAGCGATGGTCGGGCGGCCAAGCCTGACGGGGGCATTCAGGATGCGCGTGGCCACGTCGCGCACGCCCGAAAGCTGGCTGGCGCCGCCGGTCAGCACCACGCGGCGTGGCAGAACGGACCGTACCCCGCTGGCATCGAGAATCTTCTGCACGAGTTCGAAGGTTTCCTCGATACGTGGTGCGATGATTTCGGCGATGGCGCCTTTCTCCATGCGCATTCCGTGCAGGCGGCCATCATCGCCCAGGCGCGGGGCCTCTATACGTTCGGCCAGTCCGGGGCCTTCGAGATTGGCAGTGCCATAGACTGATTTCAGGCGTTCGGCCGCCGCGAATGTCGTCCCGATCCCCTGGGCGATGTCGCTTGTCACATGCGTCCCGCCAGTCGGGACCAGGCCGAGCCAGGCTGGTGAGCCGTTGAGGTAGACCGACACAGCGGTCACCCCGGCACCCATGTCGATGCAGATCGCGCCGTTTTCGATTTCGTCGTCGATCAAAGTGCCCGCGCCGCTGGCGATGGAAGAGGGAACAAGGGCCGAAATTCCGAGATGCGCCCTGCCCACACACTCGACAAGGTTCTTGATGATGGGGCGCGGGGCTGTAACGACCGAGAGCAGAATCCCGAGCTGCTCGGCATACATGCCTGCGGGCTGGCGGACGCCTTCCTGCTGGTCAACGCGATAGGCGACCGGCCAAGCGGCCAGGATGTCGGCTCCCTTGGTGGGTATCCTGCTCAGCGCGAGGGCCTGTAGCCGCTTGATCTCCTTATGAGTGATCGCGCGCCCGCCAATGTCGATGGATGCGGTGACCAGCGTACAGGCAAGTTTCGGGCCTGTGATGCCGAGAATGACTTCACTGATCTGTTCGCCCGCTTCGCGTTCGGCGTCTTCAACGGCGAGCCGGATCGAGCGCTCAAGGCCCTCCATGTCTGTAATGGCACCGCCGTTGAAACCGCGCGATTGCTGACGCCCGCCGCCAAGTATCTGGAAACGGCGCGGCCCGGACCCGTCATTGCGTCCGATCATGCAGGTGATCTTGGAACAGCCAATATCCAGCGCCGCCACCGTTCCGGTGCCGCGGGACCCATTGAGGGCGATGCGTCTGGACTGGACATTTGCCATCAGGAACGGGCCGCCTCTGCGAGTTTGCGGGTTCCGGCACTTTGGGCGGGGGACAGGTAGACCCGGCCCTTGTTGCGCAGGTCGATCATGGTGACAGGGCGCTGCATGAGGGCTGTCCGGGTCTGCAGTTTCGTCAGGCGGGCGAGGGCGCCCTCCATGGCGTCATCTTCCGGCAAACGGACGGTCGCACCATTTACCAGGCGGACATCCCAGCGCCTGTCAGCGATACGTGTTGCGATGGCAAGGCGCGTGGAGACATCCGGCGCATCCTTCAGTGCCTTGACCAAAGCCGGGGCAGCACTCGGAGCGCCCTGGCCCGCGAGGCGCACAAGTGTCTTGAAATCGGTTGAGTTGGCGTCCGGAAGGATGCGGCCGAGGCCGTCCACCACTGTCCAGTCCTTGCCATCATGCCAGAGGGCGACCGGTTCGGCGGCATCCGCGATGATCACGATCTGGCCGGGCCACAGGCGGTGCACCCGCACGTTCAGCACTTTGCGTGTGGATTCGACGCGGCGACGGATCAGCTGGGGATCGGCGCGGAACATGTTCTCGCCAGGTTCGATCATGGCTGCAGCGCGCACATCGTCGGCGAGGGCCGGGTTCTGTTCCAGGCCCAGAACGGAAACATCGTTCACCGACACACCAGCCATGCGGGCCGTGTCATCGAGAAACCCGCCAAAGCGCGTTTCGATCTGCGACAGGGATCCGCCCATCCATGCGGCCGTGGCCACGACAATCGCCACCAGCATGACAAGCCCGAACAGGACCGAGGAGACGCGGACCTCCTCGCCTGTCGTTTCATCGACGATGGTGGCAGGGCGGCGGCGCGAGCGGGAAGGGACTGACTGGTTCCGGTTTACCTTTGGCATGAGGCATCCTCGATCATCCAGGCGACAAGCGCTCCGAAGGACATGCCTGCGAAAGCGGCCTGTTCGGGGACAAGCGAGGTGGGCGTCATGCCAGGTTGGGTATTTGTTTCCAGGATCACGAGGCGGTCTCTCTTGTCGTCATAGCGAAAGTCGGACCGCGTCGCGCCCCGGCAGCCAAGCGCCTGATGTGCCCTGAGTGCTGCATCCATCGCAGCGTCGGTCACGTGAGCAGGCAGGTTCGCCGGGATCACATGTTGCGATCCTCCGGCCTGATATTTCGCATCAAAATCGTAATAGTCCCTTAAGGTCGTGATCTCGGTGACAGCGAGAGCCCGGTCGCCCAGAACACCGACCGTGAGTTCGCGTCCGGGGATAAATTCCTCGGCCATGAGATTGTCGCCATAATGCCATCCGGCCCCGAGCAATTCCTGTGGCGGGCTGTTGGCGCCTTCGCGCACGATCAGCACGCCAAAGCTCGATCCTTCGGCTACGGGTTTGACCACATAGGGTGGCTTCAGGGCATGGCTGGCGGCCGCCTCTGCGCGGGTGACCCGTTTGTCTTCTGCGACCGTCAGACCGGCGTCGCGATAGACCGCCTTGGACTTCAGCTTGTCCATTGCCAGCGCCGACGCAAGAACGCCGGAGTGGGAATAGGGCAGGCCCATGAATTCGAGCAGGCCCTGGACACAGCCGTCTTCTCCCCATGGCCCGTGAAGCCCGTTCAGGACACAGTCCGGCGCGGCTTCTGCAAGCTGGATCGCGAGATCGCGTCCGGCGTCTATATCGACCACGTCATAGCCGGCCGCGCGCGCAGCATTGGCCATTTGCCGGCCTGATGACAGGGAGACTTCCCGCTCGGAAGACCAGCCTCCGTAAATGACCGCTACGCGTTTCATGGCCAGTCCTTCTTGCTTGGTGTGTGCGGATTTTCTGCCGCTTGCCATCGCCTGTGCCGCACGAAAGCGGCACGAGTCAGGCGAAACCCGATCATGATCCACTTCAAGTTACGAAAAAGTCACTAAACAGACATTGCCAGTGAATGACTACATGTGTAGTCGACTCATATCGATAGACGATGAAGGTGACGGTGAGCCCCGTTGTTTTCCAGAAGAATAATGTGTCGTGAGGAAACAGCCAGATGAAACACCGTACGCCACTGTATACAAGCGTGATTGCGGCCCTCATGGCGCCGAACGCGTATGCTGCCGATCTGGCAGTCGCGAACAGCACAATCGACAAAACGGTCTATTCAGCGGCGGATTTTGTGCAGTTCGCCCCGCGTACGGCGCTCGAAATCGTGCAGCGCATTCCCGGCTTTTCCATTGATAGCGGCGACAGCGACTCACGCGGGTTCGGCCAGGCAACGGGCAATGTCCTGATCAACGGGCAGCGGGTTTCGGGCAAATCGAATGACGCCAAGGCAGTTCTTGGACGCATTCTTACGATCAATGTCGACACGATTGAAGTGCTGGACGGCACGGCGCTGGGGATCCCCGGACTGTCCGGACAGGTTGTCAATGTGACGACCAGGGATTCCGCAGGCGTTTCGGGCAACTGGCATTGGAAAGTGCGCAGCCGGGAAAATCTGCGCCCGACCTACAATGATTTCGGCGTGACGGTCTCAGGCCAGAAAGGTGCGCTGAGCTGGGCGATTGAAGCCGAGAGCGATCCCGAGCGCGGTGCCAGTGCCGGGCCGGAACGGATTGCCGATGGTTCAGGCAAAGTGATTGAAACGCGGAAAGAAGATTACACCTATGATGCGGAAGCCGCATCGCTGGCCGGATCGCTCGCATGGAGTCCGGACGATGGCTCTGTCGCAAATCTCAGCGCCAGGTTTGCGGCCTACCAGCCCGAAGACAAGGAAGTGTCAAAACTGTTCCCTGTGGGGGGCATAGCCGGGCGCCGCCTGTTTCAGGGCTCTGAAGATGAAACACAGGCCGAGATCGGCGCCGATTATGAACGCGGATTCGGACCGGGACGCCTTAAGGCAATCGCCCTTGTCCGCCGCGAAGACAGCCCGACCGTCGACCATGTCCTGCGCGGAAACCTGGATGGCACGGGTATTTCAGAATCGGTGTTCCAGCAGACCGTTGAGGAAGGCGAATACATTCTCCGCGGCGAATATGCGTGGGTGCCGACGGAGGGACGCGACTGGCAAGTATCGCTCGAAGGCGCCTTCAATTTTCTCGATGCGCAATCGTCCTTACTCCGCTCGAAAGGGGGTGATCCGCTCGCTGAGGAGGTCTTGCCGAATGCCAACTCGCGTGTGGAGGAGCAACGCGGAGAGCTGTCCGTGACGCACGGCCGTGTGCTCTCACCGAGCCTCAACCTGCAGGTTTCACTGGGCGCGGAAATGTCGGAACTGTCCCAGACGGGCGATGCAGAGAACCTGCGCACTTTCACCCGCCCGAAGGGATTTGCCAGCCTGTCCTGGCAGGTTGATCCAACGCTTCAACTCGTCACGAGGCTGGACCGGGAAGTCGGCCAGCTCGATTTCTTCGACTTTATTTCCTCGGTGAACCTTAATCAGGGGAATGGCAGTGAAGGCAATTCCGAGATCGTGCCCGAGCAGGCCTGGAAGCTGAGCATCACGGCAGAGAAAGACCTGAAGGATTGGGGTGCTGCGACGCTGACCGTGTTCGGATCTGACATTGAAGACATCGTGGACAGGATTCCGATCGGAACCGGTGATGGCCCGGGCAATATCGACTCAGCCTGGCGTGTCGGTGCCGACCTGGACGCAACATTCAGACTCGCGAGGCTTGGACTGTCAGGAACCGAGCTGACCTTCAGCGGTGAGTGGCGCAATTCCCGTGTCGAGGACCCCCTGACCGGTATCGACCGGCCGATTAGTGGCAGCAACATCTACCATTTCAATGCGGAGTTACGGCGCGATATTCCGACGACGGACTGGGCCGTTGGGGTCTATCTGGAATCGTACAATGGGAATCCTGAATATACGCTCGACCAGCGCCTGCATTCGGGCAGCCAGCCACCCTTCTCGTATGCCTATGTCGAGCACAAGGACCTGATGGGCCTGACGGGGAAACTGGTGCTGGGTAATATCCTTGACCAGCGTGACTGGTTGAGCCGGGACTTATACGAGCCCAACCGCCTCGGCCCGATCATACTGTCTGAATCCCGAACCCGCCATTTCGGACCGATCGTCACGTTCGAACTGAACGGCACTTTCTAGCCCGCATCAGGCGGGAAGCTGGAGCCGACCGATCCGGCGCACTTCCCACCGCAGGTGAATGCCGCTGTGATCGAATACACGGGCACGAACAAGTTCGCCGAGAGCTTCGAGGTCAGCCGCCGTGGCATTGCCTGTATTGATCAGGAAGTTGCAGTGCTTTTCCGAAACCTGCGCGCCGCCGACACGCAGGCCGCGGCATCCGGCGGCGTCAATGACCTTCCAGGCTGACCGTTGATCGGGGGTTCCGGGCGGGTCGGGATTAGCAAAGGTTGAGCCTGACGTCTTGTCACGAATGGGCTGCGTCTCGGCCCGGCGTGCCTGAAGGGTTTCAATGTCGGCCAGGATCGCGGCCGGATCGTCGATGTCGTCGCCTGAGAGGAGAAGGCGGGTGACGATGAAGTCCTCCGGCAATTCGGAATGACGATAGTCCATCTTCACGGTTGGAAGCCCGTAGTCAGCCACCTCACCCTGGTAGACGACCGGTTCACCTGCGCGTGTGATGCCTTCGAGCTTGTTCAGGACGTCCTTCAACTCGCGTCCATAGCACCCGGCATTGGTGCGGGTGGCCCCGCCAATTGAGCCGGGAATGCCGGACAGGAATTCGAGGCCGCGCATGCCGTTGGCCGCAGCCGCTTTGGCGACCGCGAGATCGAGTGCACCGGCCCCGACCGACAGGGTGGTTGCGTTGACCGCAGCAACATCTCCCCAATATTTGCCCATCAGCCGGATGGTAACGCCTTCGACGCCGCCATCGCGCACAATCAGGTTCGATCCGACGCCCAGCGTGGTTACCGGAACGGCCGGATCGAGCTCGCGAAGGAACAGGGATAAATCCTCCGCATCTGCCGGCAGGAACAACCAGTCGGCCGGGCCGCCCACCCGAAACCATGTATAGGGCGCGAGGCTGGCGTTTTGCAGGATCTTGCCCCGCACGGGGGGGAGGGACGTGTCTGTTTTCACGCTGTTGGGGTCGCCGGACTTGAAGCCTGTGTCAAGCCGGGGGCGCTCAGCGATTGCCCAATATCTGTGCGCCAAGCGGGCAAGTGTTATCAGGCTGCGATTTTGGGAACCTGCAGAGCCTGCGCGGGTTGACCCGGTGAGTTGAGGCCAACAGCATCATCCCCGGCATTCAGCCTGCAAAAGGACAGACATATCGCTTCAAATGACTCACTTCGCCTTCGAATCCGCTGGATAAGACGATTTCGTCCGCCGGTGCTACTGGCGCTTGGCGCGCTGACCTGCGGTGCCGGACCTCATTTTCTGCCTGCCAGATTTGCGCTACCCGACAACTTGCTTGACCCGCTGGCCGTGCTGACGCGTGTGCTTGTCGTCTGTGCAATCGGCTGGGCGATTACGACCTTTGTTGATGGCCTCACCAAGCGCCGCCTGGCCAATCTCAAAATGGACCAGCCAGACGATCTGACGGCCCGCAAGCTTGCCACACGCCTGGATGTGACACGCCGTGTCTGGGTGGTGCTCGGCGCGATTGTCACGCTGGCGGCCGCCTTCACCGTCATTCCGGGTGTCAGGCAGATTGGCGTCAGCCTGTTTGCATCGGCCGGGATTGCAGGCCTCGCGCTCGGCATTGCGGCACGGCCGCTGCTCAGTAACCTGATTGCGGGCCTGCAGATCGCCTTCACACAGCCGATCCGGATCAAGGATGCCGTGGTGATCGAAGGGGAATGGGGCTGGATTGAAGAGATCGGCCTGTTCTATGTCGTCGTGAAGATATGGGACTGGCGCCGACTCATCGTGCCGGTGTCCTATTTTACTGACAGGCCATTCCAGAACTGGACCCGGCAAACCGCCTCCATCATTGGCAGCGTGTTCTGGTATGTCGACTATACCGCGCCGATTGAGGCCATGCGCGAGAAGCTGACCGAAATTTGCAGGCGTACACCCCTTTGGGATGGGGATGTTGTCAATCTGCAGGTCACCGAGACGCGCGACAATGCGACATTGACGATCCGGGCGCTGGCCAGCGCGCGCAATTCACCAGAGGCCTGGGACCTTCGTTGTCATATTCGCGAACACATGATCGCCTGGCTGCAGGCCGAGCATCCTGAGGCGCTGCCGCGCGTGCGGGCCGAAGCGCAATTTCAGGAATTGTCGGTCGAGACCGGCGCTCAGGCGGAAAGCTGATCAGGATCCCGGACGTCTGGCGGATCCCGGCAGGGCGGCGAGCTGCTGCGCCTGACTCACCCATTTGTCGCGCTGGATCCGGCCCTTGAAATGCATCAGCTTGTCATCGACCCAGTCCACGTCCTGCGCGCTCCACTCGGCGACCTGCCAGAAATAGAACACGCCGATTTCGTGCAGCAATTCGCACAGCATAGGGCCGACGCCATTAATCCGTTCAAGATCGTCCGCGTCGCCGAAGGCGGCTTCGACCAGCAGGTTCGCCTCGTCATCCTCCCGGCGGGCGGCATTGATGGGGTCAAGGTCGCGCGGGGGTGGGGGTGAGAGGGTGGCAGGGGCTGGAGCACGCCGTTCAGTGGCGGGCGGACGGGCGGTTGCTTCAGCGCGGGCGCGTGGTTCGCGTTCGGCGCGGGCAGCTGCGGAATCCGGCCGGGCCCGCAGCGTGTGGTGGATTGCGGCCAGCCCGTATTCGATGGCGTTCAGCCGGTTTTCCATCGCTTCCAGATCAAGATTGCCTTCGATGGCCTGGACCGCGTTCAGGACGGGTGTCAGGTCAGGCGGGCTTTGCGTCAGAAAGGCTTCCTGCAGGCTGGCGATGCGCCGCTCCACCAGCGTCAGGTCCGGCGCTCCGGGCAGGTTGGTACGTACCGCCGCCAGTGATTCCTCGAGCGCGGCCATCCGTTCGTAGAGCGGTGTCATATTCGGCTCGGGAATGGTGAAGCTTGCAATGGCGTGTTCGACGCTGACCAGCCTTTGGTAGATCGAACCAAGGTCCGGCATTTCAATACCTGATACGCCCGATGCAATGCCGGTAATGTCAGATGACAGTTTCTCGAAATCCCGCTTCTGCGCCGCTTCGAGCCGGTCTCCGAGAAGGGTGATGCGGGACTCGAATTCAGACAGCCGCGTCTGGAGCGGCCCTAGATCGGTTTGCGGTCGGTCCAGTCCGGCGATGGTGAGGTCAAGACGGGCGAGACCGCTATGCAGCGGGCCGAGGTCCACTTCGGGCAGTTTGATCGCTGCCAGCGATTCTTCGAGCCTTCCGAAGCGCCCGTCAATCGGGGCGAGGTCTGTGTTGCGCAGGTTGGCGACCGATGCGCCCAGGTTAGACAGGCGCGATTCCAGCCCGTCAAGTTTGCCCTCAAGGGGGCTGAGATCTGTTTCGGGCAGCGTAAAGTCTGTGATGGCGCGTTCGATCTCGTTGAGGCGTGTGTCCAACCCATCAAGCATGGTCTGGAGCGGAGCAAGATCGGCTTCGGGCATGACAATGCCTGAGACGGCCGCCTCCACGGCTGAAAGACGCTGGTTTACCGGGTCCATGTCCGGCATGCGCAGCGACCTGACGGCCGATGAGATGAGCGCCATGCCGGCCTCATAATCTTCCCGCGCGGCGGGTTCGGGCCGGGTGCTGAGGGCGTCCAGTCGCTCTGTAATGCGGTCATAGGATTCGGTGATGCCTTCCTGACGGTTTCTCAGCCACCAATAGGCCAGCACGGCGCCAAGAATGGCGGCCAGCAGCAGCAGGGGGAAGATCTGAGTAAGAAGGAACCACATGATATTGTCTCGCTACTCCCAAAAGAGCCCGAATGGGCCGCCTGGGTCAATCGGATGCACGGACGACGCGAATTTCGATACGCCGGTTATGCGCGCGGCCTTCCGCTGTGCTGTTATCGTCAATGGGCCTGCGCGCGCCAAAGCCTTCGGCCCGCAGACGGTCAGCGGGCACGCCGCGGACGATCAAGGCGTCTCGTACCGCTTCAGCGCGGGCATCGCCGAGCAATTCATTCGCATTCGCCGTGCCCATGCTGTCGGTATGTCCCTCGATGCGCAGCGTGCCGGGACAGGCTTTTGCCGCGTCAGCGACGGACTGCAGCAGGGATGAGCTGCGCGCATCGATTTGGGCGCTGGAGGGGGCAAATTGTATGTGAGCGGTACCGAGGAGGTCTGCGAGCGATGTCTCGCAGGTCGCGACGGCTTCATTGGGCAGGATATCGATATTTCCGAGGCGGCCGACAGAAAGGGGGCTGGCGATATGTTGCTGAAGGGCTGCGGCTCTCGATTCCGGCAGTTCGCATTTCAGCGAGAACTCTTCGTTCAGGAAAACGGCGACACCGCGATCACAGCGGCTGACGGCATCAATCGCATGCAGGGCCACCTCGGTATATTCAGGATTGTCATCCACGTGGGTGACGTCCAGGACATCAGCGATGCTGGCGAGGCGGGGTGGGTTGATCTTGCTTTCGGCCGCGGCCACCAGCGAGCTGCGCGTGACCTCGTCCGGTACGATGCCTTCCAGCCGCAGCACGCCATCGGAGAGGCGATAGGTCCATTCCGGCTTTCGGATGGCTGAAGGCATAACCACGCCTGACCCGAACTGGGCATAGACGCGAGTCACGGGCGTCGCAGATCCAAGCCAGGTGGGTGTCTGGGCCGCCCTTACAAGAGCGATGAGTTGCTCGCCTTCCATACGGGAGGGCGGCTTGCCTTCGAGCCAGACCCATTGACCGGATACATGTGCGCTTGCCCAGTCGGCACCATTGGCCGCCAGCGTACTTTCAGCCGACTGGATGGCCCGCTGTTCGATAATCTGGCGGGCGAATGGGCCCATCCCCATCCAGAAGACGACGAGCAGGCCCAGAAGCGGTATCAGACCATAGGGCATGAAAGGCAAATGCCGGTCTGACCGCCGATACACGCGTGTCGCGACGGTGCGTCCTTCTGAATAGCTGAGATTGGTCATATTCCCCGGTCCCGGCGCGTTCTGCACGGTTTCATGTAACAGGCACGGTTAAAGCGGCGCAAGGCAACTGTCCTGATACGGGAATTTCACCCGCATCAGCCGAAGGGCAAGGCGGACCAGACACGCAGCAGCAGCCATACCGCCCCGGCGAGCCCGCATCCCGCACCGATCAGCAAGACGCCGTCACGCGCCGTCAGGCCGAGGCCGAAAAGAAGGACCGCCAGGCTGGGCAGGACGGGACCGAACGGGATCAGCCCGAGCGGAAACATCACCAGTGCGGCGGCAATACAGACGAGGGCTGCCAGACCGATAAAGGGCGGTTGCGACAGGAACGGGAGTCGCGGTTTCAGCACCTTGTCCACGGGCCGGGCATATTTGCGGGCCTGCTCGACACCGTTTACCAGCGCCGCCCGGGGAAAGGACATATCGAGGATGCGCCTCGGCACCCAGGGAAAGGTGCGCCCCAGCAGGATCTGTCCGGCAATCAGCAGGATGACCAGCGCGACCAGCCAGCTCGTGCCCGGTATGATCGTCAGCGGCGATATGGCGATGAAGCCGAGCAGAAGCAGAATTGGCCCATAGGAGCGCCGCCCGACAGCGTTCAGCATGTCACGCACGGTGACGTCCTCGCCCGACGTCCGTTCCGTCAGGCTCGCGAGGAGCGATTCCAGATTGTTTACCTTGGCCATGCCCGCTTCCTAACGCGATCCAGGATATCTGAACACCTGAATCGCATGAGGGGCGGGATGGTTCCCTAGGCTGCCTTGCGCTTGGCCTTTCGGGCCTCGAGCTTGTTCACCGCGTGGAGATAGGCCTTGGCACTGGCCACCAGCGTATCCGGATCGGATGAGCGCCCCGTGGTCATGATGCCTTCGCCGTTCAGCCGTACAGACACGGTCGCCTGCGCATCCGTGCCGCCCGTCACCGCGTGGACCTGGTAGAGGTCCAGTGTGGCATTGTGCTGGACGATCTCGCGGATGGCATTGAACACGGCATCAACCGGGCCATTGCCGCGTGCAATGGCGTACTTTTCCTCGCCATCCACTGTCAGGTCGATTTCGGCTGTCTGGGGCCCGTCCGTGCCGCATACAACGCGCAGGCGCTTGAACACGATGCGCTCGCCTTCTGCGGCCAGCTGATCGTCGACCAGAACGATGATGTCATCGTCGAAGACATGTTTCTTCTTGTCGGCCAGAGCCTTGAATCGCTTGAAGGCATCGTTCAGCGCATCGCCTTCGAGGAAATAGCCCATGCTTTCCAGCTTGTCGCGGAAGGCGTGACGGCCGGAAAGCTTGCCCATGACCAGCGAGGTTTTCGCTACGCCGACATCTTCAGGCTTCATGATCTCATAGGTCTCGGCATTTTTCAGCATGCCGTCCTGGTGAATACCGCTTTCGTGCGCGAAGGCGTTCTTGCCGACGATGGCCTTGTTGTACTGGACCGGGAAGCCAGTGATGCGGCTGACCATGGCCGATGCGCGCGACAGGTAGGCTGGATTGACCGAGGTCGAGAAGGGCAGCGTGTCTTCGCGGACCTTCATCGCCATCACGACTTCCTCCAGTGCGGCATTGCCGGCGCGTTCGCCGAGACCATTGATTGCGCATTCGATCTGGCGGGCGCCATTGGCGACGGCCGAGATAGAGTTGGCGACGGCCAGGCCGAGGTCATTGTGGCAATGTGCCGACCAGATCGCCTTGTCGGAATTGGGCACGTTCTCAATCAGGCGGCGGAACAGCGCGCCATACTCGTGCGGGTGGGAATAGCCAACCGTATCGGGCACATTGATCGTGGTGGCGCCGGATGCGATGGCGACATCGATACATTTGCACAGGAAGTCGAAATCGGTGCGGGTGGCGTCCTCGGCGCTCCATTCGACATCGTCCGTATGGTTGCGGGCCTGGGCCACAGAGCGGCCGACAGCTTCCAGCACGGCGTTCGGCCCCATTTTCAGCTTGTGCTTCATGTGGACCGGGCTGGTGGAGATGAAGGTGTGAATGCGCGGGCGGGCGGCCTGTTTGACGGCTTCGGCGCAGCGGTCGATATCGCCAGGCGTTGAGCGGGCAAGCCCGCAGATGATAGCGCTTTTCGATTGCGCTGCGATGGCGCTGACGGCGGCGAAGTCGCCATCGGATGCGGCGGGAAAACCGGCTTCGATGACATCGACGCCCATATCTTCCATCAGGCTCGCGAGTTCGAGCTTTTCAGCATGGGTCATGGACGCGCCCGGCGATTGTTCGCCGTCACGCAGGGTCGTGTCGAAAATTCGGATATGAGGATTGGTGGTCATTATTTGCGGCTCTGCTTGTCAATAGGGGGGCGAATGCATTCCCCTGGCCGCGCGACTGCCTCTGATCAGGCAGACGGCACCGGCCAGGGGCCGGTAAGCAGGAGGCTGAGGGGCAAATTCTTCCACATGACGCCTTTAATCATCCTGTTTCGCCCCCTTGTCAACCGGAGGATCGCTGATCAGGGGAACAGATTGCCCCTTCGGTGCGAGACGTGTGCGGGCGTAAAGGGCTATGGCCGCGTAAATCGCGGCGGCGATGAAAGCGGCAAGGATTGCGATACCGGGATTGCCCTTGAGCGCGGCAAACAGGCTCTGGCCGGCAAAGGCGATCAGCGCCAGCTTGGGCAGGATGCCGACGGCCATGCCGATTGCGAAATCCCGGTACTTGGCCGTGCTGACGCCAAAGGCCATGTTGACCATGATGAAGGGACCCGTTGGCACATTGCGCACCAGCGCGCTGGTCGCCATTGCGTTGCGGCCGACAAAGGCGGCGAGCCGGTTGGCCGTTGCCCCGGCATAGCGCCGGAAGGCCTGTTCGCCTGCAAGCCGCCCGACCCAGAATGTCAGCGACCCGGAAAACATGTTGGCGATCCAGGCATAGGCAAAGCCGAGCCAGGGCCCGAACAGGGCAACGGCTGCAGCGATCAAGGCGAATTGCGGGACGCCGAGAAAGGCGGCGACGCAGAAGACAAGGATCAGGGCGGGCAGGCCCCAGGGGCTGCCTGCGACGGCTTCCATCCAGGCGTTGAGGGTTTCTGCGCGGGGAAGGACGCCAAGTTTGCCGAGGATAAAGATGACGAGCACGGCGGCCAGCAGGCCGCCGCCGAGGAGAAGTGTCCTCCGGGCAGGCTGGCTGGCGGTCTTTTCAGGCGGGCGCATGGGCCACCGAATGACGCCAGCGCGCCGTTGCGTCAAGCAGTGTGTTGCATCGGTTTCATGACACCGCAGCACCGGTCGCCGCAGCAGCAGCGCTCGCCCACGCCCACTGAAAATTATAGCCGCCGAGCCAGCCCGTTACATCGACGCATTCGCCGATGAAATAGAGTCCGGCAACATGGCGGCTTTCCATGGTGCGCGATGACAGGCTGGCCGTATCCACACCGCCGGCGGTCACCTCGGCCGTGCGCCAACCCTCGGTGCCGGCAGGGCGCACGACCCATTCGGTGAGGGTGCTCGCGAGGGTGTCGAGTGTGGCGTGTGAGGTGTCGGCGAGGCGGTTGGTGGGTATTGTGTGGGTACGGGCGAGGATAAGCTCGGCCAGCCGCTTGGCGAACAGGCCCTCAAGCGCGGCCCCCAGCATCTGCATGGGCCGGTCGCGCTTGGCGGCCTTCAGGGCCTCCGCAATGTCGGTATCGGGCAGGAGGCGGAGCGTCACAGGCTCGCCGGGTGACCAATAGGACGAGACCTGCAGGATGGCCGGACCGGACAGGCCGCGATGGGTGAACAGCATCGCCTCGTCAAAACTGGTGCGCCCGGTCGACACCCGCGCATCACAGGCAACGCCGGAAATCGAGGCGAAATCCTCGTGGTCTGCGCCGGTGAACACGAAAGGCACCAGCGCCGCACGGGTGGGGATGATGTCATGGCCGAACTGGCGGGCAATGTCATAGGCAAGGCCGGTGGCACCCATTTTCGGGATCGACAGCCCTCCCGTGGCAACGACAAGTCTCGGCGCCGTGACCAGACCGGCCGATGTGTCGACCGAGAACAGGCCGTCGGCATGACTGACGGCCTTGATTTCGGTGCCGAGTCGCAGCTCGCCGCCACCTGCCTCCAGTTCGTCCAGCAGCATCTGGATGATCGCGCCGGATTTCTGGTCGCAGAAGAGCTGGCCAAGGGTCTTCTCGTGCCAGGTGATCTGGTGGCGCGCGAGGAGATCGAGAAAGTCCTGCGGTGTGTAGCGGGCAAGTGCTGACTTGGCAAAATGCGGGTTTTCCGAAATGAACCTGTCCGGCGCGGTGTGGATATTGGTGAAATTACATCGTCCGCCGCCGGATATGCGCACCTTTTCGGCAGGCTTTGCCGCATGATCCAGCACGAGGACGCGATGGCCGTTCTGCCCGATCCGGCTCGCGCAGAAGAGGCCAGCTGCACCGGCGCCAAGCACGATGGCATCAAAGCTGGGGGAAGGAGGTGCAGCGGGCATGGCTGGCCTATGCCGCAGGCGGGGCACGGCGCGCAAGCTTGATCCGCTGCAGGATGACGGCTAGCAAACCCCCGACCCGGTTTCCCTTCCTTCGAGGATTTGCTCCACATGATACAGACACAGCCGCGCCATGACTGGACCCGCGACGAGATCGAAGCCCTGTACGAAGGCCCGCTCGACACGCTGATCGGACAGGCGCTGGACGTGAAACGACAGAACTGGCCGGACGGAAAAGTTCAGAGATCCCAGTTGCTCTCGATCAAGACCGGCGGCTGCGCCGAGGATTGCGGCTATTGCAGCCAGTCGGCGCATTTCGATACCGGGCTCGATGCCTCCAAGCTGATGCCGCTGGGCGAAGTCGTGGAGGCGGCCCGCCGCGCGAAGGAGAATGGCGCTGACCGGTTCTGCATGGGCGCGGCCTGGCGCAGCCTGAAGGATCGCGACCTGCCGAAAGTGGTGGCGATGATCGGGGCGGTGAAGGCCGAGGGCCTCGAAACCTGCGTCACGCTCGGCATGCTGGAAGCGGGCCAGGCCGAGGCGCTGGCCGGTGCCGGGCTTGATTATTACAATCACAATCTCGACACCTCGCCTGAATATTATGGGCGTGTGGTCTCAACGCGCACCTATGATGACCGGCTGGAAACGCTGGGCAGGGCGCGTGGCGCAGGGCTGAAGCTCTGCTGCGGCGGTATTCTCGGTATGGGTGAGAGCCGGGCCGACCGGATCGGTCTCATCCATGAACTCGCAAAACTGACGCCGCACCCTGAAAGCGTGCCGATCAACATGCTGGTGCCGATTCCGGGCACGCCGCTCGGTAACAGCCCGGCAGTCAGCGTGCTGGAAATGGCGCGCGCGATTGCCGTTTGCCGGATCGTGTTCCCGAAAAGCTGGGTGCGCCTGTCTGCGGGACGTGAGGGCATGACCGAAGAAGGCCAGGCCATGTGCCTGCTGGCCGGGGCGAACTCGATCTTTGTCGGGGACCGCCTGCTGACGACCGACAATCCGGATGCCGACGAGGACAGCGCACTGATGAGTGCAATGGGCCTTGAGGCGGCCGGGCATGCCGAAATGGAAAAGGGCCCGCGGCGCACGACCACGCTGATTGGCAGCTAGGTCAGCGCGAGAAAAAGCGCCCTCCCGAGGGAGAGCGCTTTTCCTACGCTACGCTTCACTCCTTTCGGAGCGACGTTGTCCGTTTATGCAGTTACAGACTGGCGCTGGTCGGCATGCTTGCCTTCGCAGATCTCCTCGACAATCTTGGCATTGAAGTCTCCAAGGTCATCAGGCGAACGTGACGTGACGAGGCCGGCATCAACGACAACCGACTGGTCGAGTACGCGGGCGCCTGCATTCTTGAGGTCCTGCTGGATCGCCTCAAAGCCTGTCATTTCGCGGCCATTCACGAGATTGGCCGAAATGAGGACCTGCGGTCCGTGGCAGATCGAGAAGACCGGCTTCTTCTGGCGGAAAAAGTCTGACGCGAAGTCCAGGGCCTTCTGATTGGTGCGCAAGGTGTCCGGGCTGAACAGGCCGCCGGGGATGAGCAGGGCGTCGAAATCTTCCGCCCTGGCATCATCCAGCGTCAGGTCGACCTTGAACGTGGCGCCGTGTTCACGGTGCTTGTTGGCCTGAATCGTGCCGTGAGTTATCGAAACAATGGATGCTTCGCCGCCCGCATTTTCGATGGCTTCCCGGGGCGAGGTGAGTTCCACTTCTTCGAATCCGTCGGCTGCGAGGATCGCGAGTTTTCGTCCTTGAGCGCGTTGGGTCATAGGTGTCTCCTTGCTTCGTGTTCTGGCGCGTCGGCAGGCCAGACCGGCCTGCGCCGCTGCAGGAAAAGTCCTGTACCTGAACAATGCGTGGGTCCTGCAAACGTTGCAGGGGAACACAGTTACGCTTCTGCAAGGTGCCTAGCGCGTCTGCCCGCCATCAACCGGCAGCACGGCGCCCGTCACGAAGCTTGCCAGAGGGCTGAGCAGGTAGGCTGCCGCCGAGCCGATTTCGTCGGGCCGCCCGAATCGGTTGAGCGGCACTTCGCGCTTGATCCATTTCATCCACGCGCCGCCGCGTTCACCCTGCGAACGGGTTTCCCAGTCACCGCCGGGAAAGATGATATTGCCGGGCGCAATGGCATTGACGCGGACGCCTGACGGGCCGGAGACGCGGGCGAGCTCCTTGGCCAGATGGTTCATGGCCGCCTTGGACGTGCCATAGGTAAGGGGAGTGCCCAGCGCGCCAAGCCCGGCAATCGAGGTGATCATCAGGACAGAGCCCTCGCCGCGCGGTGTCATGCTGCGCAAGGCTGCGCGCGCGAGCTTGAATGCGGAATCGAGATTCTGGCTGATGCCGCCATCCCAGGTCTCGTCGTCCACCTCGAACCCGGGCGGGCAGGGGTGCAGGCCGACATTGGCGACCGCACCCCAAAGCGGGCCGAATTCGGTCTCGATGGCATCGATCATGGAATTGATCGTCTTGCTGTCGCGCAGGTCTCCGGCACGGGCCCACACCTTGTCGCCCCCATATTGCCCGGCAAGGCGTGCACGCTGTTCCTCCAGCGCTTCGCCGCCGCGCGCGGCGATGGCGACCCGGGCGCCTTCGGCGAGGCAGGCTTCAACAATGCCAAGGCCGATGCCCCGGCTGGCACCCGCCACGAATATGACCTTGTCCTTCAGATCCAGATCCATCTGCGTCAGTCTCCCTTTTGCTTCAGCCTCACATCTGTAGGCGGTTCAGTCGGGTCGGCAAAGGGCGGATGCCGGCTGATCACGAACACGGCGCCGACCGCCAGCAGACCGAGGCTGATCGCCATGGTCCAGGGCGTATGCCAGAACAGGAAGATCGTGCCGGCCGCAGCGAGTGCCATGCCTGACAGGGCGGCGAGTTTGCTGCGCATGCCCATGCGGCCGGATTCGGCAAAATCCCGGATCGGCTGGCCGATGGCGGGCCGGGCATAGATCCATTGAGCCCATTCGGGATTGGACCGGGCAAAGGCAAGGGCTGCGACGATCCAGAAAATCGTGGTTGGCCAGATCGGCAGCGCAAGGCCGATCGCGCCGAGCGCGAATGCAAACATTCCAAGGATGCGCCAGGCCCACATGCCTGCCTACATCGGGTGCAATGTGCTGGCTGGCAAGACGGCTGTCGGCCATGCCGGCGCGGACGCGCCATGACGAAACCGCAACATTCCTTTGAATTGACCCATTCACGCCCTGTTGGCGACGCACCCAAGCGGTGTATGGATATCAACAGAAAATACAGGAGAGGTTCATGTCGCAGTTCATCACGGGCACCCGGGGCAAGTTTCGGATCGCCGCCGCAGCCATCCTGTTCAGTCTGGTTGCTGCCTGTGGGGGGGGCGACAAGGACAAGGCGTCCGATACGACGGTCAGTCCGGCAGGTGAAGTAGTCCAGCGCGCGCCCAAGGACCAGGTTGCTGCGCGTCAGCGCGAGCAGCGCCGCCAGAAGGCTCTTGCAGCCCAGGAACAGGAGTTCTCCTATTTCCGGTACCGCATTGACACCAGCAGTGAGCAGCCACTGGCCTGCCTGGTCTTTTCGGCCGCGCTTGATCCTGAGACCGATTACTCGCCCTATGTCGACTTCCGCCCTGCCTTCCGGCCTGCGCTCAGCGTTGAGGGACGCGAGTTGTGCATTGGCGGTCTGACCTTTGGCACCAGCCGTTCAGCTACGATCCTGTCCGGCCTGCCGGCAGCAGACGGGCGCACGCTGAAGCGCGAAGAATCCGTGCCGATCGATTTTGCCGACCGTCCGCCTTATGTCGGCTTCAAGGGCGCAGGTGTGATCCTGCCGCGCGAAGATGCTGACGGCCTGCCAATCGAGACAGTGAACGTCGAGAAGGTGAATATCAGCGTATCGCGCGTGAATGACCGCGCCCTGGCCTTCAAGAGCATCACGAGCGGCGAGACGACCGGACAGGGCCGCTATTCCTATTCCTGGGGCAATGACAGCCCGAGCGATGTGGAAGAGGAAATCTGGTCCGGCACGATGGACATTCCGGCCGAACAGAACGCGCCAATCGTGTCTGTCTTCCCGCTTCAGGACGTGATCGCCACGATGGAGCCGGGTGCCTATTATGTCCGCATCTCCGATGCCGCCAAGCTGGACCCGCAGCAAGGCCCGCCCGCATCCTCTTCACGCTGGATCATGCTGACCGATCTCGCGATCACGGCTTATGAAGGCGAGAACGGGCTCGACATCACCCTGCGCTCGCTGCAGGACGGCAAGCCCGTTCCCGATACGACCGTGCAGCTGGTCGCGATGAGCAACGAGATACTGGCCGAGACCCGCAGCAATGAGCAGGGCCGCGTCGCATTCGACAAGCCGCTGACAAATGGGGCCGGCAATATGGCGCCCAAAATGGTGCTCGCGTTCAGCGCCAAGGGCGAACTGGCCGCGCTGGACCTGACACGCGCACCGGTCGACCTGTCCGAACATGTCACCGGCGGCCGGCGCACACCTGGCCTTGTGGATGCCTATGTCTATACTGATCGCGGCATCTACCGTCCCGGTGAAACGGTGAACATCTCCGCCCTGTTACGCGATCGTGCCGGACGCCAGGTTGACGACCGGACCGGCAATCTCGTGATCTATCGCCCGAACGGCCTCGTCGCCGAGAAGATCCGTTTCGACGATCCTGATTCCGGCGCTGTCGTGAAAAGTTTCAGCCTGCCCAAAGGCGCGTCGCGCGGCCAGTGGCGCGCCGCTCTTGAAGTCGACGGTCTGACCGATACGTCCGGTGCTGTGACATTTGCGGTCGAGGATTTTGTGCCCCAGCGTATCGCGGTCGACCTCAAGACAGATGACAAGACGGCGATGAAACTGGGCGGAACGCGTGAGATCGCGGTCGCTTCGCGCTTCCTCTATGGCGCCCCGGGTGCCGGCCTGACAGTCAAGGCCGAGGCGCGGCTTGAGCCGCAGCCCAATCCGTTCCCGGCCCTTGAGGGCTTTGCCTTCGGCCGCCATGATGCCGCTTTCGAGGAAAGGATCATAGAACTGCCTGACCAGACGACGGACGGGGCGGGAGCTGCAACGGTTCGCGTCGCGCCGGGCAATGCCGGCAGCAATGCGGGACGGCCGCTGCGCATCAATACTGTGGTTAGCGTTCTGGAGCCCGGTGGCCGCGCGGTGACCGATAGCGTGCGGGTCCCGTATCGCCCGGAAAACCTCTATATCGGCCTCAAGCCCGGCTTCGAGGAGTCCGTCGAAGAGGGCGGCGACTCGGTCTTTCAGGTCGTGGCCGTAAATTCCGATGGTGCCGCGGTGGCGCAGCGCCTCGCATGGAAGATGCTGGCCATCGACTATCACTATGACTGGTACCGCGATGGCGACGAATGGCGCTGGCGCCGGTCGCGCACCGTCACCAAGGTCAATGAGGGTGTGGTCTCCACCACGACGGGCGCAACGGCCGAGATCAAGGTCGGCGGCCTGGAATGGGGCAGCCATGAACTGGTTGTCGAAGCCGAAGGCGTCAATGTTGGCGCCGCTGCCAGCGATGACTTCTATGTCGGCTGGGGTGGCCGCGTGTCGGATGATGGCGTCGAAGCGCCCGACCGCGTGCGTGTGATGGGTCCTGAAAAGGCGCCAAGCCCCGGCCAGACAGCCGAGATCACGATTGTCCCGCCCTATGACGGCCAGGCCCAGATCGTCGTTGCCACTGACAAGGTCCTGTCGGTCCAGAATATTAATGTCACGTCCAGCGGCACACGCGTGACGCTGCCCGTTTCCGATGCCTGGGGCGAAGGCGCCTATGTCATGGTCAACGTCTATACGGCGCGCGACCCGATCCTGCAGGCCAAGCCGCGCCGCGCTGTTGGTGTCGCCCATGTGCCGGTCGATATGGGCGCAAGGACAATCGATCTGAAAGTCTCGGCACCGAAAGTCGCGCGTCCGCGTGGCGAGCAGGTGATCGAGATTGATTTCGGGGGAGGCCCGCGTGAACCTGTCTTCCTGACACTCGCGGCTGTCGATGAAGGCATCCTCCAGCTCACCAAGTTCAAGAGTCCCGACCCGGTTGCCTATTATTACGGCCAGAAGGCGCTCGGGGTTGAACTCTATGACGATTATGGACGTCTGCTTGACCCCAATATGGGCCTGCCGGCTGAAGTGCGCACCGGCGGTGACCAGCTTGGCGGCGAAGGCCTGACAGTCGTGCCAGTCAAGTCCGTAGCGCTGTATTCCGGCCTCGTCGAGGTCGGCCGCTCTGGCAAGGCAAAGGTGCGTTTCGACCTGCCTGACTTCAATGGCGAGCTGCGCATCATGGCCGTGGCCTGGTCGAAGACCGGCCTTGGCAAGGGTGAAGCGAAGATGACGGTTCGCGACCCGGCGCCGTCCGATCTGATCCTGCCGCGTTTCATGGCGCCGGGTGATGAAGCCTTCCTCACGGCGAGCATCGACAATGTCGAATTGCCGTCCGGCGAATTTACCGCGCAGATTTCCGCGGCGGGTCCGATCACGGTGGCCGAAAGCCGCCTGACCCGCTCGGTTCAGACGGGCAAACGCTCGGATGTGCCGGTGCGTGTCGAAGCAGAGTCCGAGGGCATCTCGAAGGTGCGCATCGCCGTGTCAGGTCCCGACAATTATGAGGTGGCGCACACTTACGATATCCAGACCCGCTCGCCCTATTTGCCGGAAACCCGCTCGACGAGCGCGCTGATGCAGCCGGGCCAGCAATATTCGGTCGATCCGAAACTGCTTGCCGGTTATGTGCCGGGATCGGTGGATGTCACGGTCGGCTTCTCGAGCATTCCGGTCGATCCGGCCACGCTCTATGCCTCGCTCGACCGCTATCCCTATGGCTGCACCGAACAGACGGTCAGCAGGGCCATGCCTCTGCTCTATTCCGAACAGCTGGTTGCCATGGGCGCGCGCGGATCCCGCGACGATGCACGTGACCGGGTGCAGACTGCGGTCAACACGATCCTGAACCGTCAGGGATCTGAAGGCGCGTTCGGCCTCTGGCGCGAAGGCGACGGCAATGCCTCGCCATGGCTCGGTGCTTATACGACAGACTTCATCTACCGCGCCAAGGCCGCCGGCTACAACGTGCCTGATGAGGCGCTGGACCGGGCCTATGGCGCCCTGCGCGCCGTGTCGACCGGCGACCAGTGGCGCATCTATGGTTACGATACGGACGTTTATGAGAGCCGGTATTCGAGTGATACGACCGAGCAGATGATGTATCGCGCATCGGCCTATTCGCTCTATGTGCTGGCCAAGTCAGGCGAGGCCGACATTTCCCGCCTGCGCTACCTGCACGACCGCGATCTGTCGAAGATCAACAGCCCCCTGGCGCGCGCCCATATCGGTGCCGGCCTTGCCTATCTGGGTGACCGTTCACGGGCAACATCGGCCTTTGAATCGGCCGAGAAAGCCCTCGGCTACCAGAATAGCGGCGACTATTACCAGACGCCGCTGCGCGACCTCGCCGGCGTGATGGGGTTGGCCAGTGAAGTCGACATGACACAGCTCGTGGCCCGCCTTGCTGAGCGGCTTGGCAAGGATGTGCCGGAAGCGGACGAAATGACGACACAGGAGAAGGCCTTTATCCTTCTGGCGGTGAATGACTTCAACAAGGGCGAGAACGCGTTCCGTCTGATGGTCGAGGGTCTTGGCCGCGGCAATGACAACGAGCGCCAATACCTGATCTCGGAAGAGCAGGTTGCCTCTGGCGTCGAATTCAAGCTGGAGGGCAAGGCGCCGATGTTCCGCACTGTGCTGGTGACGGGTGCACCGGAAAAGGCCCCGCCTGCCGCTTCATCGAAGCTGCAGACCGACAAGGCCTTCTTCACGATAACGGGCGGACGGGTGGATCTTTCCCGTGTCGACCAGGGCGACCAGCTGGTCGTGCGGGTGTCCGTCACGCCGCTTGAGCGCCGCCTGAACCCCGTGATTGTTGCCGACCTGTTGCCAGCCGGCTTCGAGATCGAGACCGTGTTGCGGCCGGCGGATGGCCGCCTTCAGGGAGGTTCATCGGGCGCGTTCGGCTTCCTGGGCGAGATTGCCTACGCACAGACACAGCAGGCGCAGGACGATCGCTTCGTTGCTGCCGTCGATGTCTATGGCGAACCGGTGACGCTGGCCTATGTCGTTCGGGCCGTCACACCAGGATCGTTCGCAATGCCGGGAGTCGTTGCCGAGGACATGTATCGCCCCGGAGTCTATGCGCGCTCGAAAGCGGGCCGCGTGACCGTGGTGGGTGCGCCCGGAACGACGGCAGGAGGCAAGTAGGCCAATGGGTCCGGCCGGGCGTCTCCTTGCCGCCTTTGCCCTTCTGGTGGGTGCGGCCTTCGCGCTGGACGCCTTGCTGCCGCCACCGCTGGAGCGGGCAGGGGATATTTCGGCCCTGGTCACTGACCGGGCCGGAAAGCCCCTGCGCGCCTTCCCGACCGATGATGGCCGCTGGCGTTTCCATGGCGATCTCGACCGGATCGATCCCGAATTCATCGAGGCGCTGATCCGCGTCGAGGACAAACGCTTCCGCCAGCATAATGGCACCGACTGGCTGGGCATGGTGCGGGCCGCCGTGGACTCGGCCCTCTCGGGCCGTGTCGTATCCGGCGGCTCCACGATAACGATGCAGACGGCCCGCATGCTGGAACCGCGCGATCGCAATATCGGGTCGAAGCTGATCGAGATCGTCCGGGCGCACCAGATCGAGCGCCGCCTCAGCAAGGATGACATCCTCGCACTCTACCTGACGCTGACGCCCTATGGCGGCAATCTCGAAGGTGTGCGCGCGGCGAGCTGGAGCTATTTCGGGCACGAAGCGGACCGTCTGTCGGATGACGAGATCGCCCTGCTGATCGCGCTGCCGCAATCGCCCGAGGCGCGTCGGCCAGACCGCCGCCCCGAACAGGCGGCCAGGGCCCGCAACTGGGTGGCGCAAAAGCTGTCGAATTACGGCGTGTTTTCCGAGGCGGACGTGGCAGATGTGGCCGCCTCCGGTGTGCCCGGCCGCCGGCGCGATTTCCCGGACCGGGCCTGGCATGGCACGGCCAAGGCGCTGGCCAGCGGGCCACGCGGCGATGTGCGGGCCACGCTGGACGCAGGCCTGCAGGCCGAAGTGGAGCGGATCGCGCTGACGCAGGCGGAGCTGGCAGGGGCCGAGGTGCAGGTCTCAGCGCTGGTCGTGCATATTCCGACACGCGCCGTGCGGGCGATCGCGGGCTCTGCCTCGCGCGACCGGCCGGGCGGATGGCTGGACCTGACGGCGCAGGCCCGCTCTCCGGGCTCGACGCTGAAACCCTTTATATATGCGATGGCGTTTGACGACGGCACGGCGGCTTCCGACACGCTGATATCGGACCTGCCGAAGCGGTTTGCCGCCTACCAGCCGGAGAATTTCGACCGCATGTTCCGGGGGGATGTGCGCGTGTCCGATGCCTTGCAGCACTCGCTGAACGTGCCGGCCGTGATGATGCTCGACAAGGTCGGGCCGGAGCGTTTCGCCGCCCAGCTGGCGCTTGCCGGGGCAAGCCCCCGCATTGCCGGTTCAGCCAGCCATGATGCAGGTCTCGCGATTGCGCTCGGCGGGGCGGGCCTGACGGCACGCGAACTGGCGGTGCTTTATGCGGCGCTAGGCGACAAGGGCATCGCCAAGCCGCTGGTATGGCGGGAGGATGAAGAGGCCGCGTCCCTTGAGCGTCCGGGACGGCGCATGATCGGAAAGGCGAGCGCCGACGAGATCATTCGCATCCTGCAGAATGGTCCGACGCCGGAAGGCCGCGTGCCGGGACGCCTCACGGAAAATGCCCCTCAGATCGCTTTCAAGACCGGCACATCCTATGGCTATCGTGATGCTTGGGCGGCCGGAGTCGCGGGAAATCTGGCGATTGTCGTCTGGGTTGGCCGGGCCGATGGGGCGCCGCGGCCGGGGGTGACCGGCGGTGATGCGGCCTTGCCGGTCCTGTTCGAAATTGCTGACAGGGCGGCCCATCATTTGCGCGATACGGGCGAGACGCGCGGCCGACTGACATCTGAAAAGCGCATGCGGTCCAAGGGTGCCATGCGTGACTTTGCCGCCGCCGCGCCGCCGCAAATCCTGTTTCCGCCTCGTGACGCCGAATTGTGGGCCGGAAGTGTTGATGGGGACCCGGCCCGTGGCTTTGTCCTGGCAGGTCGAGGTGACGGCAAGCTGTCCTGGTATGTCGATGGAGCCCCCTGCGAGACCGACGACGCCGGTGCGCCGGTCTGGTCGCCGACGCGCGAGGGATTCTATACAGTCACTGCAGTCGATTCAGCAGGTCGCTCCAGCCGTGTACGTGTGCGTGTCCTGACCGGGCCTGCCTGAGAACACGGCATTGCCGCAATTTCGACACCGGCTGGCAACACGGGCTCAACACAATTCTGTCAGGTATGCGATTGCTGTCTTTTCGTCAGCGGGGATTTTCCCATATGTGAGGTCAAGCGGCGCGTATTGTCGCCGTCCTGATGAATAGTGAGTGTGTCATGCGTGCCCGTTCTGCCCCCGTTGTTGCGATTGTTGCCGGCCTTGCCGCAACCGGCCTTGCCTTCTTCTCAAGTGCGGGCGCTGAGGATACGCCGACACATGACGAGTCCAAGCGCTTGGCGTCTGCTGTTTTTGCCGGTGGCTGCTTCTGGTGTGTCGAATCCGATTTCGACAAGGTGGACGGCGTCATCGATACAATTTCCGGCTATACAGGCGGGCATGTCGCCAAGCCGACCTACAAGCAGGTCAGCGGTGAGGACACCGGCCATTATGAGGCGGTGAAGGTTACCTACGACCCCGATGTGGTGACTTATGACTATCTCGTGTCCTACTTCCTGCACCATGTCGATCCGACTGACGCTGACGGTCAGTTCTGCGACAAGGGTGATAGCTACCGCACCGCCATTTTCGTGGCGAACCCGGAAGAGCGCACCATTGCAGAGGCCGATATCGCGGCTGTCGAAGCGTCAGGTGTCTTGCCGGCCCCGGTGGTGACACAGGTGATCAGCGCCGACACGTTCTGGCCAGCCGAGGACTATCACCAGAATTACTATATCAAGAACCCGATCAAGTACCGATACTATCGGGCGTCCTGCGGGCGGGATGGCCGGGTCAAGGAACTCTGGGGCGAAAGCGCCGCTACTCACTGATCTTTCAGGGCCGGGCAGGGCGATGCCTGAAATTCCGACTGTCCCTTGTGGCGCGCCTCCCATACTTCGTCATGACGCTCGGGTGCGAAGCCTGATGCCTCATAGAGATGAAACCGCCGTGTGATCGGGCAGCCATTGCGGCGCGTGCCGAGTGGAATCTCGATCTCTCCCACTGATTCAAAAACCTGGAAGTCGCTGCGCAGCATGGGGCGCATCGCCGGATGCAGGGACACGACCAGCACGGTCTCATCCAGCGGCGCAACAAGCGCCTCGGATTCGGAAAAACTCTTCGGCACGCCATAGCGTCGCCAGGAGAGGAGGGGCAACTCGCGGTCGCGTGCATAATAGTCCAGTCCGTGCCAGACCTCGCGCTCGTCGACCAGCACGGACGTGGCTCCAAGCTCATCTGCCTGACGGAACACTTCGGCCGCTGCCGTCTCCCATCCGCGCGTGCGCTTCTGCGCATTGTCGAAGCCGAGTTCGGTCGACATGTGGGCAGGGATCAGCGCGATAGTCATGAAGAAGGCCGCCATCAGAGCATGCGCCACGAGGCTGGTCCACAGAAGCCCCGCCGGGCGATAGGCCTGAAAATGGCCATAGGCGATCATCCCGCCCGCAACCGCGCTGCCGATCAGCAGGCGCAGCCAGAGCGCAAGGTCAGGCGCTGCCAGAAGGGCCACGAAGGTCAGTCCGGCGATCCAGAACCAGAGGCTGCGATTGGGCTGCGCGCGGATCAGCCAGGCCGCCACCAGCACGCTTGCCGCCGGCCAGGCGGTCGCCGCCCAATTGGCATTGGCCCGCGACAGGACGGCCTGCACAAGGATAATGACAAGGACCGGTACGACGAAGCAGAGTAGCCAGCGGTCGCGGCCCATCAGGCCCGCATCCGAACCGCGCATCACGAACAGGCCGAAGATCAGCGAAATCAGGCTGACCGGCCCGAACACGCCCATCTGGTCGACAAGGAAATCGACCGCATGTTCCGGGTGGAACAGGTCTCCACCAAGATTGGCATTGTCCACCGTGTGGCTGACCGTTTTGAAATCATTGGCGGCATTCCAGGCCATATGCGGCGCGAAGATGGCGCCAGCGACCAGGACGGCGATCAGCCCGCGCCCGGAAAGCAGTGCCTTGCGCGTATCGCGGTCCAGCAGCAGCGTCAGGCCGATCCCGATCAGGAAATAGACCATCGCATACTTCGACAGGAAGCCCGCACCGAGCGCAACACCGAGGCCCGCCGCGCTGGCCCAGCCACCGTCGCCGCTGCGCAGACGCCAGAAGGCATAGAGGCCCGCGCACCAGAACGGCATCAACACGCCATCAGTTGATATAACAGCAGATGACAGGATCACGGCTGGCATCAGCGCATAGCCGAAGGCGGCCATCATGCCGGTGCGCGCGTCATACATTGCGCGGCCGAGCAGGAAGAGGAACAGCGCGCCGATCGTGTGCAGGAAGGGCGCCGCCAGCCGCACGGCCCATTCATCATTGCCAAACACGGATGTCACCGCATGGATCACCCAGGCGATCATGGGCGGTTTGGAATAATAGCCCCAGTCCAGCGTCTCGCCCCAGCGCCAGTATTGCGCTTCGTCAGCATAGAGGTTCAGCGGTGCCAGCGCGAGAAAGCCGATCCGCAGAACAAGGAGCAGGCCGAGACCAACGAGCGTCGCGCGCAAATACTGGGAATCCGATTCGCGACTCAGGCCTGTCATGTCTTCTCACCTTGATACGTTCTTTGCTTATGCAGCGCACGGCGCGTCGAATACAGCCCCCTTTTCAGGCATGACCTGCCCCCTGAAGCCTCAAAGCGTGGCTTTTTTGCATCGCAGCAAACTGAATGAACCGATTTACTGCAACCTACGTTGAACTGTTAAAAACTTGTCACTAATCCGTCATGCAGCGGGAGTAAGCGACCGCAAACCGGCCACGCACACGTTTCAGGTCGGGGGATCATTCGCATCAGGGGAAAATCATGATGAATTGGAACACTTTCGGTCGCGGCATGGCGGTTTCCGCCATCGCGATCAGCGTCGCAGGCATCGCCTCTGCGCAGGTCACAACTTCCAGCATTCGCGGACAGGTTTCCGACGCTGACGGCGCCGCCGTCTCCGGAGCCACCGTTGTCATTACACACACGCCATCCGGCACCGTCTCTGCGGCTGTTTCCGGCGAAAACGGCTCATTCTCGTCGCGCGGCCTGCGCGTCGGCGGACCCTATACGGTTGAAGTGACCGGCGCTGACTTCACGCCAGTCACCGTCACCGACATCTTTATCGCTCTCGACCAGACCTATCCGTTGAACCTCACTGTTTCCGGCGCCCGTACGCTGGACACGGTTGTCGTCACCGGCAGCCAGCTTCAGGCCGGCTTCTCCAGCCAGGGGCTAACGACCTCGCTCGGCCTTGAGGCCCTCAACGAAGTCGTCACGATCGACCGCGACATCACCGACGCAGCCGAGCTTGACCCGTTCGCAAGCGTCAACGTCCAGTCGGGCGGCGCCAAGGAACTGACGATTGCCGGCGCAAACAACCGTTTCAACTCGCTGACCATTGACGGCGTTGCACTGAACGACCGCTTTGGCCTGAACGCCAACGGTTACCCGACCCAGCGCTCGCCAATCTCGTTCGACGCGATCCAGTCCCTCTCGGTTGAAACCGCTCCGTTCGACACCGAGTATAACGGCTTCACCGGCGGCACGATCAACGCCGTGACCAAGTCCGGCACCAACGAGTTCCACGGCTCGGCCTTCTACTTCAAGACCGACGATTCGATGGCTGGCGACAAACTTGGAGATACACAAGTTGACCGCACGTTCGAAGAAGAGACGATCGGCGGAACATTTGGTGGTCCGATCATCAAGGACAAACTGTTCTTCTTCCTCTCCTACGACAAGTATGAAGAAGCTGCAGCCCTGAACCGGGGCCCAACAGGTTCTGGCGCAGTCAACATCGAAGATGTGACGCCTGCAGATATCGCTGAAATCTCTGAAATCATGTCGACCGTCTATGGTTTTGACACCGGCGATTTCGGTGGCGGCGTGCCACCAGTCGAGGACGAGAAAATCCTCGGCAGCATCGACTGGAACATCTCCAACGATCACCGCGCGAAGTTCACCTACATCAAGACGGAAGGCGCCGCGATCAACGAGCAGAATGGCAACAACTTCCTGCAAGGTGCCGATCTCGCCTATCCGTCGTCCTGGTACACCAACTCGGAAACAGTGGAATCCTTCATCGGTCACCTCTATTCCGACTGGACGCCAAACTTCTCGACTGAGATCAAGATTGCCCAGACGACCCAGGCCACCGGCCAGGACAGCCTGAATGGCGCTGAATTCTTCCTTGGATCGGTCGAAACATCGACGGGAACCGTCATCGCATTCGGACCTGACCGTTTCCGCCACGGCAACGAACTCGACCAGGAATTCATGCAGTACAAGCTGAAGGCCGAATACCTTTATGGTAATCACACCCTGAAGGCTGGTATCGAGCGGGAAGAAGTCGATGTCGACAACCTGTTCGCGCAGAACTCCGAAGGTACCTACGCCTTCGCGTCGATCGACGATCTCCGCAACCGGATTGCAACCGACGTTTCCTACAACAATGCCATCACCAATGACGAGAATGACCTTCGCGCCATCTGGGGTTACAATTATAACTCGGTCTACGTTCAGGACACCTGGGACATCCGCGACGATCTCAGCCTGCTCTTCGGCCTGCGCTACGACTATTACCAGTCGAGCGGCAAGATCCGTGAAAACCAGAACTTCATTGATCGCTACGGCTATTCCAACACGAACGATCTGGAAGGCCTGGATGTCATCCTTCCGCGCTTCTCGTTCAAGTGGGACGCCAATGATGCCGTCACGGTTCGCGGTGGTGTCGGCCGGTTCTCCGGTGGTTCGCCGAGCGTGTGGGTCTCCAACAGCTATTCCAACGATGGTGTGATCAACGGCGACGTTTCTGACTCCGGCTCGATCCTTGTTCCGAACACGCCTGACGCGGCAACGGGTAACTACATCCCGGGTTACCTCCTGGACGAACTTGCGAACCAGACGCCGGACGGTTCGGTCAATGCGCTCGACAATTCGTTCGAGATCCCGTCGACCTGGAAGGCCAATCTCGGTGTTGCGGTCAACACACCGGGCAACTGGCTGCTGACGGCAGACGTGCTTTACAACAAGCTCGAGAACGCACCTTACTGGTATGACGCAACCTGCGGTGATCCGGTTTCTGCGGCACCTGACGGCCGTCCGGTCTATAGCTGCGGTGGTGCACCACAGGCCATCATCGTCGGCAGTGTTGACAAGGGCAACTCGCTCCTCTGGGCTGTTTCGGCCAGCAATAACTGGGAAACACTGGTTGGCGATTTTGACCTCTTCACCAGCTATACGCATGCAGACGTCAACGATATCGGCATGGGTACGTCTTCGACCGCGACGTCGAACTATTCCGACACGGCACGCTACAGCTACCAGAACCCGCGTACCGGTACGTCGAACTTCGAAGTCGAGCATCAGTTCAAGATGCGTCTGAACTGGGAGAAGGAGTTCTTTGCTGACTACGCAACAAAGGCATCGCTGTTTGCGACCCGTCGTTCGGGCCAGCCTTACTCCTACACGTTCAACACGAATGGACGTCGTGACGTGTTTGGCATCAATGAAAGCAGCGCCGATGATGCGGGTGCGACTTTCTACGTGCCGACCGGTTTTGACGATCCGCTGTTCTCGGCGAATTCCTTCGGCGGAGATGTGAACCTCCAGCAGGACTTCTTCACCTACATCGCCACGTCTGAGCTGAACAAGTACAAGGGCAACATTGCGCCACGCAACGGCGACAATTCCCGCTGGTCGACGATCGTTGATCTTCGTCTCCAGCAGGAACTGCCAGGCGCGATGAAAAATCATCGCACCTTCCTGTTCCTTGACATCGAGAACCTCGGCAACCTGATCGACAGCGATGCAGGCCGTATCGAGCGCACACGCTACGAATACAAACGCCTGGTCAGCGCCGCGTCGATCGAAAATGGCCAGTACGTCTACGGCGACCCGGGCCGCGATGGCATCTGGGGTACAGGCGACCGCGATGAATCGACATTCAGCACGTCGAAGAACTCCGAAATCCTGAACCAGTCGCTTTGGCAGGTCCAGATCGGTGTGAAATACGAGTTCTAGATCGTTCGCGATCCAGAGCGAAGATTGTGGAAGGGCGGCCTGTCATGCAGGCCGCCCTTTTCCTTGTTTGCAACCTGTGGCAAGGCCAGCGACCATGACCGATACCCCGCGTTTCCTCCCGCCCGAATGGGCCCCGCAGTCTGCGCTCTGGTGCGGCTGGCCCCGCCTTGCTGACGAATGGGGGGGTGATTTCCACGGCGCGCGCGCCGAAATCGCCGCCTTTGCCCGCGTGGCGGCGGGCTTCCTGCCCGTGAAGCTGGCCGCCGGATCAGACGAGGCCGCCCGGTCTGCCCGCGAGGCTGTCGGCGATGTTGCTGAAATTATCGAGGTGCCGACCGGCGATATCTGGCTGCGCGATACCGGCCCGATCATCACGACGGGCCAGGGCGGCGCGCAGGCCGAAACCTTCCGCTTCAATGGCTGGGGCGGCAAATACCTCATGCAAGGCGACACCGATACGGCCGCTGCGGTAGCTGGCGTCGAGGGCATCAGGGTGCGCGGCCATGACCTGGTGCTTGAGGGCGGCGCGATCGATGTCGACGGGGAAGGGCGGTTGCTGACAACGCGCCAATGCCTGCTGAACCCGAACCGGAACGGCGACTGGACCGAGGCAGCCGCCGAAGCCGCGCTTGCTGGAGCCTTCGGGGTGGATGAGGTCATCTGGCTGGGTGACGGTCTGCTTAATGATCATACCGATGGCCATGTCGACAATATCGCACGTTTCATCGCGCCGGGGCATGTGCTGTGCCAGCATCCGACCGGCAGCGAGGACCCGAATGCCGAGATACTCCTCGCCATCGAAGACCGGCTGCGCACGGCGGGGCTGATGGTCTCGACGATTTCCTCGCCGGGCCACATTCACTTCGGCGATGGCGCGCCGGTGCCGGCCAGTCACATGAATTTCACCATCACGAACGGTGCGGTCATCGTCCCGACCTATGACGAGCGGTTCAGCCTGGTTGCGCTCGCCCAGCTTAAGCCGCTGTTTCCCGGCCGGAAGGTGATTGGCCTGCCGGCATTGAACATTCTGCGCGGGGGCGGCAGTTTCCATTGCATGACCCGCGAAATCCCCTCGAACTCCTTCTAACCCCCCCTCACGGCCCCGTCGGACACCAAATATGACCCGCTCCATCACTCTCGCCGCCATCCAGTTCTCTCCCAGCGACGACGTTCAGGCGAATATCGACCGGGTGGCCGGTTTCATCGAGCAGGCGGCAGGGCAGGGCGCCGATGTCGTACTGCCGCCGGAGCTCTTCTGCGGTCACTATTTCTGCAAGACGCAGGAAGAGGTGCATTTTGCTCGCGCCCTGCCATGGGAAACCCATCCGGCGGTTGTGCAACTGGCTGAAATCGCACGGAAATGCGGCGTTGTGATCCCGGTCTCTATCTATGAGAAGAATGGACCCGCCTATTACAATTCGCTCGTCATGCTGGATGCAGACGGCACGGCGCTGGGCATCTACCGAAAGAGCCATATTCCTGACGGGCCGGGCTATCAGGAAAAATTTTACTTCCGCCCGGGCGATACGGGTTTCCGCGTCTGGGATACGAAAAAGGGTCGCATCGGCGTCGGCGTCTGCTGGGACCAGTGGTTTCCGGAAGCTGCTCGCGCCATGACACTTATGGGGGCCGATGTGCTGTTATATCCGACCGCGATTGGCGCCGAACCGCAGGATTCAGCCCTCGACACGGCAGGACGCTGGCGCCGGGCCATGCTGGGGCATGCGGTTTCAAACGTGATTCCTGTCTGCGCGGCCAATCGCATGGGCGATGAGGGCGGTCAGGTATTCTATGGCACGAGCTTCATTGCCGATCAGGCCGGCGACGTCGTGACCGATCTTGGCCGCACGGAGGAGGGGGTCATTCAGGCGACGTTCGATCTGGATGTGGTCGACCGTGACCGCGCGGCATGGGGCTTCTTCCGTGACCGGCGGCCTGACCTTTACGGCTCGCTTGTCTAGTCCTGCGGTCCGCGTCGCGCCGCGTCGAACCAGTCTGTCATGACGCCGCCCGGAACGCGCGACAGATCTCGGTACCAGTCCGGCAAGCTGTTGAGCGCATCGGCTGTGTCGCCCCAGCGTCGCAGGTTTGCATCGGCTGCGGTGTGGAAGGCCTCGCGCATGCGGGCCTCGTCCATGGGCTGAAAATCCGGAACACCCTGAACGCCAGCCAGGCTTTTCTGCGCGGTGAGCATCATTTCCAGGGTCGAGGCAGTGAGGGCAAGTGAGGCGCGCCAGGGCGCCAGCCAGAGGTCCATCATGATGGAAAATCCTTGTTTCTGAACCGGATAATACGCCGGTATTGTGCGGTGCACAACAAATCTCATGCCAAACATGCCCGCTTGCCCCGTTTTCGCCGCGAGCGAATGCAAATAGTCTCCTGCCATGACAGACTTCCAGTTCACCAATTTTGCGCCGTCTCCAGCCCGCGGCCGGGTTCTCGTCTTCGATTCCGGGGTCGGGGGCCTGACCGTCGCTGAGGAAATCCGGGCGCTGGGACCGGCCCTTGGCGTTCACTATGCAGCCGATAGCGGATTTTTCCCCTATGGTGACAAGTCCGATGAGGCATTGCAGGAGCGCCTTCCGCGCGTCGCCAAGTTGCTTTGCGATCATGTCCGCCCTGATGTCTTCGTGATCGCCTGCAACACCGCCAGTACGCTGGCACTGGAGGATATCAGGGCCGTGCTCGATATTCCGGTGGTTGGCACTGTTCCGGCCATCAAGCCGGCGGCGGCCTTCAGCGAGACGGGCACGATCGGCCTTCTGGCGACACCGGGCACGATCCGGCGGGCCTATACTGCCCGGCTCATCAACGAGTTCGCCGGAGACCGGCGCGTCATCATGCATGGCAGCATCGAGCTTGTCCGGCTGGCCGAAGCGCATGCACGCGGCGACGATGTGCCGATTGAGGCAATCGCAGCCGCGCAGGCACCGCTGTTTGAGGCACCGGGCGGGGACCAGATCGATACGGTCGTACTGGCCTGCACGCATTTTCCCCTCGTGCGCGGGCAATTGATCGCCAGCGCGCCGCATGGGGTCAGTTACGTGGATTCCGGCGCGGCGATTGCGCGCCAGACGATCCGCGTCCTGCCGCCTGAAACCGAGGCGCGCGGGATTGGCGGGTCAGCCTATCTGACCAGTCCGCCCGAGGAGTCGCCGGATCTGGCGCTTGTCCTCAGGCGTTACGGCTTTCCGGATGTTCACTTGGTGGCTTTGGATCCGATCGCGATGACTTCTGCGCCAATCGCATTGTAGAGGCTCGGCCAGGGCGCATCGTGCACGATGGCGACTTCGGTTTCTCCGAAACCGTTGAAGCGGCTGGACATTGCGCGGCCATAGGCTCCGATATTGCCGAACTCCAGATAGTCACCCTCGGTCAGGCCGGCAGGCAGCCAGACCTTGTCCGGGAACTTGTCGGTCGAGTCGCATGTCGGGCCGTACACCGTGTACTCAGCCATGCCACGCAGCTTGCGTCCGTCACCTGTGATCGCGCGTACCGGGAAGGCCCAGCGTTCGTGAACGGCATCATAGAGCGATCCATAGGAACCATCATTGATGTAGATCGAGCCGGGCTTTGCCAGTTCGATACGCACCAGAAGGCTCTCGGCTTCGGCAACGAGTGCGCGGCCAGGCTCGCACCAGAGGTCGGCGTTCTCGAGAACGAACATGTTCTCGAACGATGTTTCGACCATGGCGGCATAGGCCTCCAGCGATGGCGGCGGTGTATCGGCATAGATTGACGGGAACCCGCCGCCAACGTCCACGATATCGACGGTCACACCGGCCGAGATGATGATGCGCGAGACGTCGGCCATGGCGGTTGCCCAGGCCGACGGCTTCATCGCCTGGCTGCCGACATGGAAAGAAACGCCCAGTTCATCGGCATAGCGGCGTGCTTCGCGCAGAATGGCTGCAGCGTCGTCTTCGCTTGCCCCGAACTTGCCGGTCAGCGGCAGGGTCGCGCCGTCATTCGACACGCCGATGCGCACAATGATAGTAAGATCTTTCGCGTAGCCGGTTTCTTCGAGAATCTTCTGCAGTTCGGCCTGCGTGTCGGTCACGAAGATGCGCACGCCGTACTGATGGTAGGCGCGGGCAATCGCCCGGCGGTTCTTCACGGGGTGAAGGAAAGCCATGCGGGCGCCGGGGAAGCGGTTGTAGATCAGCTCGATCTCGTTCTCGGAGGCGACATCGAAGCTGTTGATGCCCGCAGCCCAGAGGGCATCGAGCACGTGCACGCCGGGGTTTGCCTTGACGGCATAGAACGGCTGGGCCGGGAAGCTTTCCCGGAACCATTTTGCAGCCGCCGTCACCCGATCAGGGCGGAAACAGTAGACAGGAACATCGGGCTCTTGCGAGCGCACAATATTATAGGGGGTAGCATAGGAGTGCATGACACCTAACCTCCAAAGGGCTTTTAACCAGCTTCGGGCGTTAGTGCAGGGGGCCCCCAGTTTAAGGGTTGGCCCAGATGTCCGCCACATCCGTATTCGGGCTGTGAGATATGCGATGATGGGGGGGAGCGCAAGTGGAAAAATGAGTCATTTTCGCCAATCGTCGCAAAAACGTCATACAACTTCAACGTGGCTGTCATCGCCGGCAGGTAATGGAACGCCATTCGTCCCGTTCCGGGAATGTATTTTTTCAGGAGGCATCGCATGAAATCTGGCGTTCTTGTCGGGGCAGCCCTCGCCCTCACTTTGGCTCTTGCCGGTTGCGGGAAAACGGACTTGTCCAATGTCGAGGCATCCGATGCAGCGCCTCAACAGCCGCAGATGGCTGGCAGCAAGCAGAAGATCAAGATTGTCGGCTCATCGACGGTTGCGCCCTTCTCGACCACCGTGGCCGAGCGCTTCGGGGCAACGTCGCCTTACCCGACACCAATTGTCGAAACGACCGGAACCGGCGGTGGCTTCAAGTCGTTTTGCCAGGGCATCGGTCCGGACCAGCCGTCGCTGTCAAATGCCTCAAGGCCGATCAAGCCGAGTGAGACGGCCCTGTGTGCGAGCAATGGCGTGAACGACATTATTCCGATCGAAGTTGGCTATGACGGGATTGTCGTGGCGAATTCCAAGCTGGGCCCTGATTTCGATATTACCAAGACGCAACTCTACCTCGCGCTGGCGCAGGAAATTCCAGACGGTGCCGGAGGGTTCAAACCGAATCCTTACACCTCCTGGAACGATGTCGATCCCGGCTTGCCGGACCAGCCGATCACCGTGTTCGGTCCGCCGCCCACATCCGGCACAAGGGACGCCTTCGTCGAGCTTGGCATGGAGCTTGGCGCCGAGGCCCTGCCCGAAATGGCCGCGCTCAGGGCAAGTGACAGCGACGCGTTCAAGGAGCGGTCCCACACGATCCGAACAGATGGCGCGTGGATCGATTTTGGCGAGAATGATACGGCCATTATCCAGTCACTCGTGAAGACACCGACGGCGATTGGCATTCTTGGGCATTCCTTCCTTGAGCAGAACGGTGACAGGATCAAGGGCGCCGCGCTTGCGGGCGTTCCGGCGACGTTCGAGCATATCAATTCCGGCCAGTACGGCCTGTCGCGGGTGATGTTCATTTACGTAAAGGTCCAGAACCTGCCGCTTATGCCGGGCCTTTACGACTTTCTTGTCTATTACACCGATGACGACGCCTTCGGTCCCGACGGTTACCTTATCGAAAAGGGGCTGATCCCGCTGGATGATGCGGACCGTCAAGCGCAGCGCGATATCATTGCCGGCCTGGAAAGCCAGGCGGCCAGGTAGGCGGGGGCCTACAGGCCTTCGATTGGCGGCTTCCTGCGGCGGCGCAGGCGAATTTTCTGCCAGAACCGCCGGCGCGCAGGCGCCGGAAGGGGCTGGAGATTCTCGATGAAGGCCTCGGCGCAGGCCTTCCAGCTATAGGTCTCAGCATAGGCGCGGCAGGTCTGGCGGCCGAGCGCCAGACAGTCCCGGGCGCCCTGGGCAAGGTCTCCGCCGACGGGCGTGATCGTGCCGGCATTGGATCCCGGGATGACATCGCGCGGCCCGGTGGCGTCGTATGCCGCGACAGGCAGGCCGGATGCCATCGCTTCCAGGACGACCAGACCGAACGTGTCGGTCAGGCTCGGGAAGACGAAGACGTCCGCGCTGGCATAGATCGTGGCCAGTTCATCCGCGAATTTGCCGCCAAGGAAGGCCACGTTTGGATAGTTGCGCTTCAACTCTTCCAGTTGCGGCCCGTCGCCGACAATCACTTTCGAACCCGGCAGATCGAGTTCGGCAAAGGCCTCAATGTTCTTTTCGACCGCCACGCGGCCGACATTCAGGAAAATCGGTCGCGGCAGACCCCTGAAAGGGTCGTTCTCTGCGCCTTCCGCGATGCGCTTTTCCGGATCGAAAAGCTCAGTATCGACCCCGCGCGTCCAGGCCACGAGATTGATGAATTTTCGCACGCGCAGTTCCTCGACCATGGACGGGGTCGGGACCATGACCTTGCCGGAATACTTGTGGAACCAGTGAACGAAGGAATAGCCGACCGATATCGGGATCGGCAGGCGGGCCGCGACATATTCCGGGAACCGCGTGTGATAGGCGGTCGAGAAGGGGTGTTTGACGGTCAGGCACATGGCGCGGCCGGCCATGCCGAGCGTGCCTTCAGTGGCAATGTGAATCGCATCAGGTTCGAATTCGTGGAACCGCTCTTCGATCTTGCTGCGCGCAAACAGGGCGAGCTTGATCTCGGGATACGTCGGCAGGGGAACGGTCCGGAACCCGTCGCCGGGATGAACAATTTCCCAGATATGCCCCATTGCCTCGGATTCAGCGATTACCCGCTTCATCGTGCGAACGACGCCGTTGACCTGAGGGTCCCAGGCGTCGGTGATCAGCATGATGCGCATGGGGGCTCCTTGAGGGCGCTTTCCGGTCGGCGGCAATGTGGCGGGGTTGGTCCCGGGCGTAAAGAGGCGGAACTACTGCAAAGTCACTCGCGTTTCGTTCTATGGGACGATATATCTCTGCCCGTAAACAAGAAAAAGCGGACATAAGTTTGCCGCGTCACCGCGCTGCTCCTCTCACACCAACTATTCGGAATTCCATATGCCTGATTCGATGCCTCTCGCCTCCCTCGACTGGGATGTTCTCGACGATCACAAGTTTGACGATGAGGAGGCACTTCTCGAGAGATTGCTGAAGGAGGCGCCGCTTGATGACGGGGCGCGGCTGGCGGCCGTTCGGCGTGGCTGTGAACTGGTGGAAATCGCCCGCAGCCGGGGCCGAAAGAAAGGCATGATGGAGAGCTTCCTGGAGGAGTTCGGCCTGTCGAATTCCGAAGGGCTTGCGCTGATGTGCCTGGCTGAGGCCCTGCTGCGGGTGCCGGACGCTGAAACGCGCGATGACCTGATTGCCGAGAAAATCCGCTCAGGCGACTGGGCGTCGCATCTTGGCCAGTCGGAAAGCTGGCTGGTCAACGCGTCGACCTGGGGGCTAATGCTGACCGGGCGCGTGATCGGCGTGCCGAAATACCTGCAAAAGGGTCCGAGCGCATTCGTCTCGGGACTGATCCGCGAGAGCGGAGAACCGGTCATCCGCGCCGCCATGATGCAGGCCATGCGGATCATGGGCGAGCAATTCGTCCTTGGCCGGACGGTGAAGGAAGCCCTCAAGCGCGGCAAGCGCATGGTGAAGGCCGGAGAGGCGGCCCATTTCAGTTTCGACATGCTGGGTGAAGGGGCCCGCACGGCTGAAGATGCGGCCCGCTACCTGAAAGCCTATGAACTGGCGATCGACGCCGTGGCCGCCGAGAAGGACAAGGCGGTTGCGCCCGAGAAGGCAAGCGGTGTTTCTGTGAAACTTTCCGCCCTGCATCCGCGCTTTGAAGCGGTCAATGAGGCGCGGATCATGAACGAGCTGTACCCGCGCCTGCTCGGGCTGTGTGAAAAAGCAGCAGCGGCGAACATCCACCTTTGTCTTGATGCGGAAGAGGCAGACCGGCTCGTGCTGAGCCTCAAGCTGATGGACCGGTTGGCGCATGAGCCGTCCCTCAAGGACTGGACGGGTCTCGGCCTTGCTGTGCAGGCCTATCAGAAACGCACGCTTTCGGTGATCGAGAAGCTGACCAAGCTGGCGGAAGAGACTGGACACCGCTTCATGGTCCGTCTTGTGAAGGGCGCCTATTGGGACAGCGAGATCAAGCATGCGCAGGTCGAAGGGTTTCCGAACTTCCCGGTCTTCACGACCAAGCCGGGAACCGATTTCCATTACCTGGCCTGTGCGAAGCTGATGCTGGAAGCGTCGCCGACCCTTTACCCGCAATTTGCGACCCATAACGCCCACACGCTCGCGGCGGTCGATATCCTCGCCGAAGCGGCGGGGGTCACCGATTACGAGTTCCAGCGCCTGCATGGCATGGGCGAAGCCCTGTATGACGCCGCCGAAGCCGGTCGCCGGGTGCGCGTCTATGCGCCCGTCGGTGCGCACAAGGACTTGCTGCCCTACCTTGTGCGCCGCTTGCTGGAAAATGGCGCGAATGCCAGCTTCGTGCACTCGTTCCTTGATCCTGACGTGCCCGTGGAAGATGTCGTCGACGATCCGATCACTCGAGTTGAAATTGGTCCACGGCGCCATCCCGGTATCCCGACGCCGCCGCGCCTTTATGGTCCTGAACGCCGCAACTCGACCGGCCTGGACATCAGCCAGAAATCCGTGCGCGATGCGACTGCGGCGGCGCTGAAATCCTTCCGTGACAGCCCGGCGATCACTGCAGGCGCCATCGTGTCGGGCAAAGCGGAAACCGGGGGCGGCGAAATGGTCCGTGTCCCGTTCCATACAGAGCACGTCCTTGGCGCCTGCAAGGAAGCGAGCCCCGAGGCGATCGATAAGGCGCTGAAGGCGGCCGTCAAATTCCAGCCGGGCTGGGATGCGCTGGGCGGATCCAAACGGGCGGAACACCTGCGGGCGATGGGCGACATCCTCGAAGAAAACGCAGCGCGCCTGATCGCGCTGATGGCGCGCGAGGCGGGCAAGACGCTGGGTGACGGCGTCGCCGAGGTCCGAGAAGCGGTCGATTTCTGCCGGTATTATGCGGCGCAGGCCGAGCATGAATTTGAAGGCGCGGTGCGTCTTCCCGGTCCGACGGGCGAAACCAATCACCTGTCGCTGCATGGCCGCGGTGTGTTCTGTTGTATCAGTCCGTGGAATTTCCCGCTGGCCATCTTTACCGGGCAGATCGCGGCGGCGCTGGCGGCAGGCAATACGGTAGTTGCCAAGCCGGCCGAGCAGACGCCGCTTGTGGCGTTCGAAGCAGTGCGCATGTTCCAGAAGGCCGGCCTGCCGGTTGATGCCCTTCACCTGCTACCAGGGAGGGGAGATACGGTTGGTGCGGCTCTGACGGCGGACCTGCGTGTCTCAGGCGTCTGCTTTACCGGCGGTACGTCGACAGCGCGCATGATCAACCGGGCGCTGGCTGAGCGTGACGGTACGATCATTCCTCTGATCGCCGAGACGGGCGGCCTGAACGGACTGTTCGTGGATACGACAGCTCTTCGCGAGCAGGTGATTGACGACATGATCGCGTCCGCCTTCGGGTCGGCCGGCCAGCGCTGTTCGGCGCTGCGCATAGCCTTCATTCCCAAGTCGACCTCGAAAAGTCTGATCGAGGGCCTGATCGGCGCGATGGACGAACTGAAGCTGGGCAATCCCGCCGAGGCCGATACCGATGTCGGCCCAGTCATAGATTCCGATGCACGATCGCTGCTGGAGGCGCATCTGGACAAGATGCGCAAGGAGGCGAAAGTCCTGCACCAGGTTGATGCCGGAAAGATTGGCGAGGAGGGCTTTGGCTTTGGCCCGGCGCTGATAGAGCTTTCGTCACTGGATCAGATCCAGGAAGAGAATTTCGGGCCTATCTTGCACCTGCTTCGCTATGATCCCGATGATGTCAAAAAGGTCGGCGCCGCGCTGAGAGCCAAGGGGTACGGACTGACGCTCGGCATTCACTCGCGGCTGGAGAGTTTCCACGAGGAAGTTAAAGCGGCCTGTCCGGTGGGGAATACGTATGTGAACCGGTCGATGACCGGCGCAGTCGTGGGTGTGCAGCCGTTCGGGGGTGAAGGGCTTTCGGGCACCGGGCCCAAGGCGGGCGGGCCGCATTATCTCCATCGTTTCGCCACTGAACGCGTGGTAACGGTGAATATCACGGCTCAGGGGGGCGATGCCGAACTCCTGAGCCTGTAACAAGGAGACCAGCCGATGTTGAGATTAGCCTGCTGCGCCATGATGGGCATGCTGTTGACAAGTGCGTGTTCGAAGAAGCCGGACGCGCCGGATACGGATGTCACGCAAGGAGTTGAGCAGCCCGCAGGCGAAGTGGCGGCGGAGGTCGGGCAGGGCACTGTGACAGCGGTCGACACGCCGCACCAGATCGAGGTGTCGAAAGACTATTTCACCGGCTCGGCCCGCGTGGATGATGCCCTTTTTTCCGTGGCGCCGGATCTGGCGGCAGAGCTGCTGGCCGATGCGCGTGTGCGGATCGAGGCAATGGATGAGGACGCGCGGACCTACAGGGAAGCGGACCCGGAGTATTTCAACCCGTATAGCCTGTCGATCGAATGGACACTGGTTGCGCAGGCCGGCGACCTCATCAGCATTGAAGGCTTTACCGGCGCGTATTCCGGCGGGGCCCATGGCAATTACGGCACCGATGCGCGTATTCACGACCTGGCAGCAAAAACGGACATCGCGCTGCGCGACCTGATGGCTGATCCCGAGGGCGCGATGGCGGCGAGCCTGCCGGTGGTGCTGTCCGAGATCGGGCGCCAGCGCAGCGAGAAGGCCGGCGGGGGCGGGTCAGCTGATACATTCAGGGGCGAAGCAGCCGATGCGATCTCAGCCGAGAGCATTCTGGGGGGCGAGATTGGCCTCGCCGCATCAAACGTGGCGGAAAGGTTCGGCGGTTTTGCGGTGCATTTCGCACCCTATGAGATCGGTTCCTATGCCGAGGGCGCCTACAAGGTGACCGTGCCGCAGGCCGTGTTCCAGGACTTCCTGAAGCCCCGTTATGCGGCGCTGTTTGCCGGCGAGCCTGCTATCGCTGAGTAAGGTTACAGCGAGCTAGTCGGCGCAGCGCATAAAGTCGAAATCCCGGGCATTTGACCCGTCGCCTGATGATATGCGGGCCGAGAGTCCGGCCTCTGTCGTGCGGTATGCGATGATTTGGGGATAGTCATGCTCGGGGTTTGCGAAGGTGATCGACGTGCCTGTTCGCTCGCTTTCAGGAAAGGGTGTCGGGCCGATACCTGCAGGATACGCATTGAATACAGTCGGCTGGCCGGGGGCGATGTGCATCTGTTCGAAAAAGGAAACCGAACTGTCTTTCAGCGTCACGGCATAGCCGAAGAAATGACCGTGTTCAGACTGTGACCAGATTTCCCGGTATGAACCGTTCGGATTTTCCCAGCAGCCGGACAGCCAGTCAAGCGTTTCGGCCGTCGGGGAGGGCTCGGCCCCAGCCGCGCCGCAGCCTGCAAGCAGGATAAGGATTGCAAGGCGTTTCATGCATGGCCTCTTGGAATGAGCCGGGTGTCTCTATGGGATCGCTTTGGTGAAGCATATACTGGGTGGCATGGGGGGCCAGCATCTCAGGCCTGCTTCAGGGCGAGATAGATGGTCTGGGTGTGGTGCTTGTCCTGCAGGGGGTTGTGGAAGGTTACCGGTTCGGCCCAGGCTTTTGCGAACACACCCGACAGGCGCTGCACAAAATCGCTGTCGGGGGTGACATCCGACCAGAGCCCCATGAGGCCGCCGGGCTTCAGGTGAGTCATCAGCTGTTGCAGGCCCGTTTCGCTGTAGAAATGCCCGCTGCGCGCATCCAGCAGCCAGTCGGGCGTATGGTCGATGTCGATCAGGATGGCATGGAACTGGCGGCCCGGACTGTCCGCGTCAAAGCCAGTGCCGGACCGGGCCAGGGCGAAGAAGTCATCGCGCACAATCTGGCAGCGATCATCGGCGCTAAGCGGCGGATCGAGGGGCACCAGTCCGGCATCATGCCAGTCGGCCACCGCGTCGAGCATCTCCACGACGCGCAGCGAGGCGACACGCGGATATTCCAGCACGGCGCCAGCGGTGTAGCCGAGCCCCAGACCGCCGACGACGATATCCCATTTTTCATCTGAATCTGGGTTGAGGCCGGCGAGCGTGTCGAGGCCGAGGCGGGCGAGGGCGATTTCCGACACGGTGAAAATGTTCGACATCAGGTGCTCGTCGCCGAGAATGATCTCGAACACGTCCACCTTCAGCAGGGGATGAAACCGTCGCCGCAGGCTGATCGGTCCAATCGGCGTGTCGCGATAGTCGAGTTCTTCAAACAGGCGGCTCATGGGGCTGCGTCCTTGTCGCGGGGGGCATCCCCGACGGTGTCAGTCTTCGCCGACCATGAAATGGGCCATCAGTGTGGTGACGGGTTTGGACTTTTCGTCCTGCCAGGCTTCGGCATGGACCGAGCACATGCGCCGGCCCATCTTGGTGATGTGGGCGCGGGCATAGAGATTCTTGGCGTGGGCCTGGCGCAGATAGTCGATAGTGAGGTTGATGGGCCGCGGCGGGCGGGTGAGGTGTTCGGTGACGAGGAAGACCTGCGCCATGGCGGTGATCTCGAGGAAGGCCCCGATAGCGCCGCCATGGATGGCGCGGATGGCGACATTGCCGATCAGCTTGTCCTGAAAGGGCAGCACGGCAGTCATCTCGTCGCCCATGACTTCGCAACGCATGCCAAGCTCCTGCGCGAAGGGCGTACGGGCGATGAAGGTGGTGACCTGGTCGGCACGGCTGAGCACGGTTTCACGCGTCATCCTGGCCTCCCATGGTCGAAGGCAGGCGCGGCTTGGTGATGGCAAAAGCCCCGGCGGCGGTGGCGATGACCTTGTCGCGCGTCTCGTGATAGGCCCAGGCGCGGGTAAAGCAGATTGAGCGGGTGACATGATAGCATTCGGCCTCGCCGAGAATGTCGCGACGCGGGTCTGCCGGGCGCATATAGTCGATGCGCAGGTCGAGCGTGGCTACAAAGCGGGCGCGTTCCATGGTCGAGCTGGCCGCCGTGCCACAGAGATTGTCGAGAAAGGCGGTCAGTACGCCGCCATGGATGACGCCCGTATCCGGGTCGCCGACAAGTCGGTCTTTCCACGGCTGGAGGCCCCAGACATGGCCCTTTTCCACCTTGGTCATGCGGAAGCCGAGTCGGCGCCCCCACGGGATGACTCCCGAGATCATGTCGAGGTTCCCCTGCATCAATTCCAGTGGAACCGGGGCTGACGTCGCGTCATCGCTCATGTGCAGACCTCTTTGTTTGACGTTCGATCCGCCCCGGATAACATCTGGTCAGGATCGTGGGAACACTTCACGCAAGGGAGGACAGGCCAAATGGCATTTGACGGCAGCGGGAAACCGAAGACCTGCATCATCGGGGCCGGGTGCTCGGGCTTTACCATGGCCAAGCGCCTGAAGGATAAGGGCCTGCCCTATGACTGTTTCGAGATGTCGGACAATATTGGCGGCAACTGGTATTACAAGAACCCGAACGGCACCTCGTCCTGTTACCAGAGCCTGCATATCGACACATCGAAGTGGCGCCTCGCCTTTGAGGATTATCCGGTGCCGGAGGACTGGCCTGATTTCCCCCACCATGCGCAATTGCTGCAGTATTTCCATGATTATGTGGACAATTTCGGCCTGCGAGAGACGATCACGTTCAACACGGCCGTCACCGATGTGGCGCGCCTGCCCGACGGGCGCTGGAAGGTGACCCTGTCGACGGGGGAGGCGCGTGAGTATGACGCCGTGGCGGTGGCCAACGGGCATCACTGGGATGCGCGGATGCCGACCTATCCCGGGCATTTCAATGGTTACCAGGTGCATTCCCACCATTATCGCGACCCGTTCGAGCCGTATGATTTCCGGGGCAAGAACGTGATGATTGTCGGCGCCGGCAATTCGGCGATGGATATTTCGTCGGAACTGTCGCAGCGGCCGATTGCGAACAAGCTGTTCATCTCGATGCGGCGCGGCGTGTGGGTGCTGCCGAAATACATGGACGGGACACCCGCCGACAAGGCGACGCTGCCTGCCTGGCTGCCGTCAAAGCTCGGCCGCAAGCTGGCGCGGGCCAAGATCAAGAAGACCATTGGCATGATGGAGGATTACGGCTTGCCCAAGCCTGACCATGAGCCGCTGGACGGGCACCCTTCGGTGTCGGGCGAGTTCCTGACGCGGGTCGGCTGCGGCGATATCCTGCCCAAGGGCGGGATCGAGCGGCTGGACGGCGACGCGGTGGTGTTCAGCGATGGCAGTCGCGAACTGGTCGACGCGATTGTCTGGGCCACGGGGTATAATGTGACCTTCCCGTTCCTGAAACAGCCCGAACTCACGCCGCAGGACAATACATTCCCCCTGTACAAGCGGATGGTGAAGCCCGGCTTTGAAAACCTGTTCTTCCTTGGGCTGGCCCAGCCGCTGCCGACACTGGTGAACTTTGCCGAGCAGCAGTCGAAACTGGTCGCGGCGGCGCTGACGGGGGAATATGCCTTTCCGGACGCAGCCGAGATGGAGCGGGTGACGATGGCGGACGAGCAGGAACATCTCGGCCATTTCTATGACAGCCCGCGCCACCGGATGCAGGTGGATTTCGGCGTGTATGTGGCCGACCTGCTGAAAGAGTTAAAGCGCGGCACAAAACGAGCCGGCGTGGTTGCCTGATATTAAGACTGGTGGGGTATAGTCGCTGCAATGTTGCGTCTGTTCCCAGCTTTTCTGCTGCTTCTGGTGGCCGCCGCGTGCGCTTCTGCGCCGCCACCACGGGCGGCCGCGCCGCGTGTGGTAGTGAATTACGGACCGCCGGGTGATCCGCACAATCCCGCGCAGGGGCCTTACCAGCCAAATCAGTACCTGCAGGTGTGCAATGGCATGTCGGTGAGCAATTCACCGTCCTTCTATCCGGGCGGCTGGGTGCAGGATTTCAAGCCTGTGATCGTCGTCAATGATATCGTACTGGTGACTGTGCCGACCAATGACGCCTGCCTGTCATCGGGCTTCGGTTTTCGCGGCGGGCGAATTCACGAGGGGATCGACCTGACGCGGCGCCCGGCCGGGCCGGTCTATGCCGCAGCACCGGGCCGGATCGTTGAGGCACGCCAGTCGACAGGCTATGGCTGGCAGGTCCTGATCGACCATGGCAAGGGCGTGTATACGCGCTATGCCCACCTGGCGCATTTCGATCCGAATGTGGCGGTGGGCCGCGAAATCGGCTTTGGCCAGCCGATTGGCCAGATGGGCGATTCCGGCAATGCAACGGCCGTTCACCTGCATTATGAGATCCTGACCGGGAATTATCACAATCCCCGCGGCTCCAAGGGGCTGGAAGTGCGTGACCCGTTCAGTTTTCCCGCCTATGAACTGACCTTCGCGGGGTCTTGAGCGGGGAGCGGGGGACAATGGCATTGACAGGCAGGGCGGCATGAGTGGCCGCTTTTTTGATCCGTCGCTGGTGGCGCGGACCTATCGTGACCCCCTGGCCTGGCTGAGCCTTGGCACTGACCTGGTGCCGATCATTGCGATCATCCTGTTCCAATGGGGGCCGACACCGCTGGTGGCGCTGTACTGGCTCGAGAACCTCGTCATTGGCGGCTATACGATCCTGCGGCTGGCGGGAAGCGCGGTGACCGGCATCGGGAACCTGCTGATGGCCCTGTTCATGATCCCGTTCTTCACGCTGCATTACGGCATGTTCTGCTACGGGCATGGCATATTCATCAAGTCATTCTCGGGAGACGGCGGCGGCGGTGCTGGTTATATGGATGTCGTGAACTGGGCCTTGGGGTCCGGCGAGGGCATGGTCTGGTTCGTGGCTGTGATCGCAGCGTCGAACATGGTGTTCTATCTCGTCGACTTCATCGGCAAGGGCGAACTGCGCCGGACCAATCCGGCCGCCGAGATGTTTGCCCCCTATGGCCGCATCGTGACACTGCATGTGGCGATCATTCTCGGCGCCTTCCTGTCGATTGCGACCCGGCAGCCGCTGCTGGGCGTGCTCGTGCTGATCTTTGTCCGGGTCGTGTTCGGGATCGTACTGTCAGTGCTGCGCCGCATGCGCCTCGATGGCCAACTGGGTAAACTTGCAGACAAATTCGCGCAGCCATTGTAAAAAGTTGACGTTTGGTGACGGGGTGAGCTACCTAAGCCGCAGAGCCGCCCACACGGCAACAAAGGATATGGAATGTCGCCTGCCATCAAAATGCTTGCCGGAACCGGAAAGCGCGCGAAATCCAAGGCCGCCAACCGCCGGGCAATTCTCGACGCAGGACGGCGCGTGTTCGCGCGGATCGGCTTTGATGCCACGACCGTTCGCGACATCATTCGCGAAACGGACCTCGCCGCCGGCACGTTCTACAATTACTTCAGGTCCAAGGAAGAGGTGTTTGCGGCGATTGCGGAAGACTCGACCCATCGCTTCCGGGCGCACCTGAGCGATGTGCGCGCCCGGGCCGCCACGTTCGAGGACTATATCCATCAAGCCTATCATGCCTATTTCAGTTTTATTGCCGCCGAGAATGAAGAAGCCATACGCAGCGGCGCGCCGCACATGGCGCTGATTGGTGTGCGCGTGGACACGCCGGAAATGCTGGCGATTGCCGACGAGATCCGCTCTGACCTGGATCATGTCCTCTCGGCTGACGGGGCGCCCGTGATCGATATCGACTACCTCACGGCGGCGGCGATCGGCATTGCCCGCGAAATGGGCGACCACATGCTGCACCGCCGCCCGGTCGATGCCGGTGCGGCGACGCGATTTGCGTCAGCCCTGCTATTGGCAGGCGTGCGGGACATTGCCGGCAAGGCGATCTGAGGAAGCGCTTGGCGGACCTCGGGGAAGGGCGCTAAGCTGGCCTGAATAGGGCAGTTTGGGAGCCGGGCCATGAGTTTGCAGCAGAAAATAGCGAAACTGATATTCAAACTGCCGGGCGGTTTGCTCGTGCGCATGGCGGGCGGCAAGCCGCTTGAGATCAATGGCCGCGTGCTGGAGCCGCAATTGCAGATGGTGGCGTGGAACGGGCGCAAGGCGCCGCCGCTTTCATCGCTCCCGGCAGACGTGGTGCAGGCCGCAACGCGCGAACAGCTTGCCATGCTGGCAGCTGCACCGGAGCCCGGCGTGATTATCGAAGACTCCACGATACCGGGACCAGACAAGAACGAGATTCCCGTGCGGATCTATCTGCCCGATGAACAGGACCCCACCCATCCGATGATGGTGTATTATCACATGGGCGGCGGCGTCATCGGCGACCTGGACACTTGCAATGCGTTCTGTTCGATCATCGCGGCCGTGGCCAAATGCCCGGTCCTTTCGGTCGACTATCGCCTTGCTCCGCCGCACAAGTTTCCGGCGGGCATCAATGACGCCATCGCGGCGTATGAATGGGCGCTGCGCAATGCCGGAAAGTATGGCGCGCCCGATGGTGTCGCGGCTGTCGGCGGCGACAGCATGGGCGGCAATTTCGCAGCCATCGTCTCACAGGAAATGAAGCGTCAGGACAAGCCGGTCCCCGCGCTGCAATTGCTGGTCTATCCGGCGGTGGACCTGGTCGAGGAATTCCCGTCGCGCAAGGATTTCGCGAACACGTTCTCGCTGTCGACGGACACGATGAACTGGTTCATGGACCAGTACCTGCCGGCGGGACATGACCGCAGCGATCCGCTTCTGTCGCCCGGTCAGACCGGCGACCTGTCTGGCCTGCCGCCTGCCATTGTCATCACGGCCGGGCATGATCCGCTGGTCGACGAGGGCGACGATTATGCCCTGCGGCTGAGCCGTGAAGGCGTCTACGTAAAGCACAAACGATATGACACGCTCGCCCATGCGTTTACGGCGTTCACGGACTTCTCACCAGGTTCACGGCGGGCCTGCCTTCAGATTGCAGGCATGGTGCGTGACATGTATGGTCGACTGTGAAGGCGCTTGTTTGCCATACGATCACGGATGATTTTTCCGGGACGGAAATCCGTGATGTGCCTATGCCTGAGCCGGGCCCCGGTGAAGTGCGCGTACGGGTCAAGGCCGCGAGTGTCAATTTTCCGGACCTGTTGCTGACGCAGGGCAAGTACCAGCTGAAACTGGAACCGCCCTTCACGCCGGGCATGGATTTTTCCGGCATCATCGATGCGCTGGGCGAAGGCGTTACCGGGCCGCTGCGGCTGGGTACCGATGTTGCCGGCGGTGTGCGGGCCGGGGCGTTTGCTGAGTATATCGTGGTGCCGGTCGGGTCGCTGCAGAAGAAGCCGCCCGCCATGAGCTTTGCCGAAGCGGCGTCCTATCCTGCCGCTTACCTGACGGCCTATGTGGCGCTTGTGCGCCGGGGAAACCTGCAGCCAGGTGACACATTGCTGGTGCATGGCGCGAGTGGCGGCGTGGGGCTGGCCGCGGTGGATGTCGGCAAGCTGCTGGGGGCAACCGTAATCGCGACCGGCGCGTCGGACGAGAAGCTGGAACAGGTGGTCGCGCATGGCGCCGACTATGCCATCAATGTGACGCAGGGCTTTCGCGACAAGGTGAAGACGCTGACAAAGGGACGCGGCGCGGATGTGATCTTCGATCCCGTGGGCGGCGACGTGTTCGACGAGAGCGTTCGGTGCATCGCATTTGACGGACGGCTTCTGGTAATCGGGTTCACGTCAGGCCGGATCGCGACGGTGGCGACCAACATGCCCCTGATCAAGGGCTTCTCGGTGGTGGGCGTTCGGGCGGGCGAATATGGCCGCCAGTTTCCCGAGAAGGGCCGGGAGAATGTCGAAACGATCTGGAACTGGGCCCGGAACGGCAAGGTGCACCCGCGCGTACATGCCGAGTTCCCGCTGGCGCAGGCGATGGACGCGTTCGCGATGCTTTGGGAGCGCAAGGTTGTCGGCAAGGTTGTGGTGACGCCCTGAGGCCCTGGCCTTCCGGAGCGACCTAGCCGGCGTAGAGCACGAGCCCCAGAATGCCGGCGCTGACCAGCAGCACGCCGATGATTTCCCGCAAGGTGACACGTTCTCTGAAGAACAGGATCGACGCGCCGAGCATGAACACGACCTCGACCTGGCCGAGGGCGCGGACATGGGCGGCGTTCTGCAGGGTGAAGGCCGTGAACCAGGCAAGCGAGCCCAGCATGCCGACAAGGCCGACCCATGCGGCGCTGCGCCAGCTGCGCAGCAGGCGGCCTGCTTCGCCTGGCTCACGAAACTTGAGCCAGGCAAGCACGGCCAGCGCCTGAAAGGCGGTAACAAAGGCGAGTGTCGTCACCGCGCGCAGGAGGACGTCGCCCTCCGCCAGCGACAGAGAGGCACTGCGATAGGCGACGGCGGACAGGCCGAACAGGGCGCCGGACAGGATGCCGATAAGCGCCTTGCGATCAAGGAAGCTGCGGCGCGCGGCGGGGACTGCCGGGATCGAGATAAGGATGACACCAAACAGGCTGATCAGGATGGCGAGCGCGACGGGCAGGGACAGCCTGTCGCCCAGCAGGACGATGCCGAACAGAGCGGTCTGGACCGGCTCTGTCTTGGTGAAGGCCGTGGCGACGGTAAAATTCTTGTAGGAGAAGAGGTGAATCAGCAGGCCCGTCGCCAGGATCTGGGCAAGGCCGCCGAGAAGGCCGCTAATGACAAATGTCGGGTTGGGCGGTGGCGCACTCTGGCCCGTGCCGACAAGCAGGCCTGCCAGAAGCAGCGCCGCGAGCGGGGCCGCGTAGACGAAGCGTGCCGAGGTGACGCCCCATGTGCTGAGCGTGTCCGTCAGCCGCTTCTGCAATACCGAGCGCAGGTTCTGCAGGAAGGCTGCAGCGATGGTGATGGGGATCCAGAGTTCCATGCGGCGCTTGGACAGCAGCGCGTGCCGGTTGTCAAAGCCTGTTCAGCCTGTGCGGCCTAGCGCACGCGTGTGCACTGGGGATAGGTGGTTGCGCCCTTTTGGAGGACCGCAAAAGGCCCCTGATCCCAGAACACGACCCGCGACGGGCCGATGCCGGACTGGTAGCGCATTCCCCTGTCTGCCTCGACCTGTTCCAGCTGGTGAACCTGGCCATTGAACATGACGGTTGCAGTGGTGCCAACAACGCTCGCTTCGAGCTGGAGGGCGCCGCATTCGTAATAGGGTGAAATGACATTCGACGCATAGGGCTGGGTATAGGCAGGGTCAGTTTCCATGCGCATGTCGCCCTGCTGGCTTGTGGCGGGCGGGGTAACGGCGCAGGCGGCTGCAGCGGCGGCGAGCGTGAGGAGGGCGGCGAGTGAGCTGGCGCGTTTCATGGCGTATCTCCGGTCTGACTGTCTTCCCGGGCAAAGCGGCCAGACGCCGGAATGGTTCCGGCGTCTGAGCAGACTTTGCCTAGCGGCGGGCCGTGATTGTGTCGCCGTTCGGGGCATAGATGACGAGGGCGCCATCCTGCGTGATCGTATACTGGCGGGCGCTGCCGAGAATGTCGGTAAAGGCGCGTTCCTGGTTCATCAGGGCTGGCGGGCAGCCCTTGCGGGTGAGCACGATCTCGGTGAGGCGCAGGTCCTGGGGCGCGGTCGCTGAATAGCCGGCCGAGTAGGAATTGCACGATGCATTGCCGCTGATCCGGCCAGAACTGTCAAAATTGATCGTGGCGCGCGAGAAGTCCACGACGCCGCGGCGGTTGATGTCTTCGACGACCCACTCCTGGCCGGTCAGGCCTGTATAGGCCCCCGGACCGTGCGTGTCGGGATATTGCGTATTCGGGTAGGGCGCCGGATAGGCACCACCCGGCGCGGCCGTAACGAGGAACAGGGTGCCGACATCGCTATAGGGCGCATAGAGATCGACCGGGTAGGCGGTGTCGGTGGTCCAGTAGAGCTCACCGGCAGGGCTGCGGATCGTGGCGCGCAGCGTGTAGATGCCGCGCGGGTCGACGTCGCGGTCGTCAATCGTCATGCTGAAAGGGACGGGAACCTGTGCATTGCCGAGATTCATGACAGATTCGTCGAGGATGATGGCTGGCGCACCCATGCGGGATGTTTCGCTTAGCGTAACAGTGGCGGTGCTGCCTGGCGGGAGGGCGATGCGCTCGCGATAGCTGAGCTGGCCGGTCACGATATGCTGGGTGACGCGATCTTCAGCCGGGTATTGCGACACCGGTGTGGCGGCGCAGGCGGCGGTCATCGTGCCGAAGGCGACGGAGGCGAGGATGTGGCTGAGTTGCATGGCGGGTTTCACTTTTAAAGCCTGAGTATTCAAGTGAAACTGTCATGCAGGCGATTTGGTTCCATGCTTGCGGCTTTCGCCGCAACGTCTTCACCTGCCGGGCCGGATGCTGACCAGGTCGGTGCCTGCGGGTGCGCCTGCCGAGACATCCCCGGCGGCGTTCGCGCGGTATTCAGTGGCCGATTTGGCCTCCAGCCCGCGGTCACGCAGGCGGCGGGCGACGGTTTCGCTGCGGCGTACGTAAAGGGCGTCAGGGTCAATCCGAAGGGTGGCCGCCGCCGTCGGGCTGTAGCCGATGACTTCCACCTTTCCGACATTCCAGCGTTCCAGGGCCCAGGCTGCAGTGTCGACCTGCTCGGCAGCGGCGTCCGAGAGTGTATCCAGCCCGGTTTCGAATGGAATGGCCGGCAGGCCGGCAACGGGCGGCATGATGCGGACCTCCCAGTCAGGAAAGGTGCCTGCGAGGCTGGCTTCCATGCGCCGGTAGGCGCTGAGTCCATAGGCGTCATCCGGCGCGGCGAGAAACAGGGCCTGACGGGTCTCGGCATTGATGTCGGCTGCAGTCAGGGTGAGGGGAACTGACCGGCGCAGGTCTGTCTCGGTCTGGCGCAGGCGGTTGGTGGCCTTAAGGGCCGACAGTTCGGCGCGAAGCGGCGCGGCGAGGGTCGACTCGGCGATTTGCAGGATCTCGGCAGCCTGAGATGAGCCATCATCATCGATCAGGACCTGGTCGAGGCTGATGACGACCGGGCGCCCAATCCGCTCACTGACGCTGGCAGTCAGCACGGCGTCTGCCTGCGGGTTCAGCTTGCGGGTGAGGACAGTGGCGGAAACGCCGACATCACGGCCAGACCCGAACGTGAAGGCAATATCCGACAGGCGGGCCTGCGTGCCGTCGAACGGGTCCAGCAGCGAAGCCCGCACGGTGTTGCGGACATTGGTCTCAAAAGCGATGTCCCGCAGGGCGAAGCCGAGCGGGACGGACAAGGCTGCGAAGACCAGAAAAATCAGGCCGCTTTGCCACAGCGTATGGCGCGGGCTGTGCTCGCTGCCGAAGCCGTAGATTCTCGCGAGGACCGTCACTGTGAGGGCAATGGCCAGGAGGTTGGTCATGAACAGGAGAAAGGCCCCGCCTGCAGCGGTCAGCGACCCGACGGCGAGACCATAGCCTGTGACAGCCAGAGGCGGCATCAGGGCGGTGGCGATGGCAACGCCGACAATGGTTTCGCCCTTCCGGTGGATCACCGCATAGCCGCCGGCAAGACCGGAGAAGATGGCGACGAGCAGGTCGAGGAAGTTCGGCCGGATGCGGGCGAGGATTTCCGGTGTTGCCGCCTTCAGGGGCGACAGGTGGACAATCAGGAAGGCGACCGCAACCGCCACGACCGTGCCCCAGAACAATGTGATGACTGACCGCCGCAGCGAGGCCAGTTCCAGGATGGGCAGCGAGAAACCCATCTGCATGATTGGCCCCATCAGGGGCGAAATCAACATGGCTCCGATGATGACGGCGGGAGAGGATAGCAGCAGACCAAGGGTGGCAATGGCGCAGGACGTGATGATCATGAAGATGTAGCGCCCTGACAGGGCGCCTTCTTCGCGCACATGCTGGACCACTTCCTTGTGGTCAATCCGCCGCGACAATTGCTTAAGGCCCAGCGCCAGGTAACGGCGCCAGTTGTACCGGGATGTTCCGGTGCGGGCGGTCTGGTCCTTCATGGGCGTTCCCTGCTGTCTGCGGTCAGTTGCAGGTCAGCAATTAGGGCAGAAGACCTGTGGGGCCAAGCAGGTGTTCAATATCTGGCCAGCCGGGTCAGACCGTGCGTTTCGCCTTGTCGGCGTCATTTGTGGCCGTGATCGCGTCTTTCGCGGCCTGCCATTCCTTGTCGCCCCAGGCGGTGAGCTGGGAGAAGTTGCCGCCGGACGCGTTATACATGGCGCCATCAATGGCGATGGTCTGGCCGTTGATGTACTCCGCGCCGGGCCCCATCAGCAGGACGGCGAGGTTGACCAGTTCATGCATCTCGCCGACGCGGCCCATCGGATTGGCCATGCCTGAATCCATGCGTTTGGTACCCTCGGCATCCGGCGCGAGGCGCTTGGACATGCCTTCGGTAGGGAATGGACCTGGCGCGATGGCGTTGAAGCGCAGGCCATAGCGGCCCCATTCGACGGCGAGGCTTTGCGTCATCGTGTTGACGGCAGACTTGGACATGGCCGAGGGCACGACGAAGGGGCCGCCATTCCAGACCCATGTCGTGAGGATGGAGATGACATTGCCGCGCGATCCGGCCTTGATCCAGCGCGTGCCGATATCGTGGGTCATGTAGAACGTGCCGCGAAACACGATATTGGCGATGGCATCAAAGCCGCGGATCGAAAGGTCTTCGGTGCGCGAGATGAAATTGCCGGCGGCATTGTTGACGAGGCCGGTGAGCGGGCCGTGCTTGGCCCAGATTTCATCATTCATGTCGGTAATGGCTTCGGCAACGCGGATGTCGCAGGCGTGCGGCACGACCTTGCCGCCATGCTTTTCCATCAGTTCGGCCGCCGTTTCCTCGCAGACGCCGCCGCGCCGGCCGCAGATATGGACCTCTGCGCCGAGTTTCAGGAAGCCTTCGGCCATTTCCTTGCCGAGGCCGGTGCCGCCGCCGGTGACGAGGATGCGTTCATCCTTCATCAGGCCTTCGCGGAACATCAATTGAGACGTATCCATAGGTGTTCTCCCTTTTCGTTTTCTGGTAACTGTCATAGCGCGATTGTCGCTGGAGGTATGCCATGAAACCCGTCCTTTTCGCCCTTGTCTCGCTTGCCCTCGCGGCAGGAAGCGCGGCCGCTGACCCGCTGAATGTGTTCGGCACATTCGCCACCGAAGAAGAGAACTCGCATATCGAGATTGCAGATTGCGGTGATGGCACACCGTGCGGCACGATCGTCTGGATTGACCCGGCCAGCGTATCGGATGGCAAGACGCCCGAGACCGCGACAGATGCCGACGGCAAGAAGATTCTCGGCCTGACCATGCTGCAGGGCTTCGAGAAGAAGGCCAAGGGCTGGGCCGGGGGCACGATCTACAATCCGAAGGAAGGCAAGACCTATGGGTCGCGCATCAAGCGGCTGGACGATGGTGTGCTGGAAGTGAAGGGCTGCATCGGGCCGCTCTGCAAGACGCAGCTTTGGAAGCCGGTCGCTTAGGCGGCATTATTTCCTGAATGGCAGGCTGACCAGCCGCCAGAGGACCCAGACCGGCAGGACGATCGTTGCGCCCGCCAGTGCGGGCTTCCAGAAATTGCGGATGGCCCAGCCTGCCGCAGCAAGTGTCTGGCGCGCAATCGATGCGATGGCTGCGGGAATGTTCACATCCGGTGACGCCGGATTGAAATTGGATGCCAGCACGACAAAGCCGACAAGGATACACAGTCCGAGCAGCTTGACGACGCCCCATGGGCCGATGCCGAAAAGGCGTATGAGGACTGGGCGCGGCGGGGACTTTTCGACAGTAGCCTTCGGGGCCGGCTGATGCGGGGGCGGCGGGGGAAGCGGTTCTACGACGGGCGGCTCGCTGTCACTCATGGTCCGCCCGGGTCATCGCCTCATTGCCCTTGTAGGCGACATTGACCTGGTGGGGGTAGGGGATCGTGATGCCTTCGCGGTCGAAGGCTTCCTTGACGGCTTTTGTCAGGTCGGCGCGGACCTGAATGAATTCCGGTGTCGACACCCAGGCGCGCATGCGAATCTTGACGCTCCAGTCGGCCAGGGCATGGATGCCGACCCAGGTTTCCGACTTGGACAGGACACGCGGATGGGCATTGACGGTATCTTCAACGACTTTCAGGGCATGGTCCATATTGTCGTCATAGGAGATATCGAAATAGAGGTCGAACCGGCGGCGCGTCTGGTGGGTGTGGTTGATCAGGGGTTCGGCCCAGATCATGTTATTGGTGACAATCACGACCTTGTTGTCGACCTGTTTGAGCGACGTGGTGAAGGGCGAAATGTCGGTCACCTCGCCTTCGAGGCCGGCGAGGCTGACATAATCGCCGATGCGGAACGGGCGCAGGATGGCGAGCATGACGCCGGCGGCGACAGACTTCATCGTGTCCTGCAGGCCCAGGCCGATGGCGAGGCCGAGCGCACCCAGCACGGCGGCCAGCGAAGTGGTCGGGAAGCCGAGCTGGGTGAGCGCCGTGACAATCGCGACCGCGAAGATGAGGTATTTGACGAGGGACCCGGCGAACGCAAACAGCGTGTCGTCTGCCCCCGTGCGGCGATGGGCCTTGCCGCCGAAATTGCGCATCGAACGCGCGACCCAGTTCGCAAACAGGATGGCGACGAGGAGGATGGCGACAGCCGCCACAGCGCCAGGCCCCCGGCTTTGGATCAGGGCCCGCCAGTCATAGCCGGCAAGGCCAAGGGGCAGGGGTGACATCAGGATGAGCGCGAACAGGCGCGCGATAGAGGCGCCAAGGTCCCAGCTGGAGCCTTCGAAATCCTGGTCCCTGGGCGTGACCATTTTTCCGACTAGGATGACCAGCCGCTTGACCAGTATGGCGGCAATCCAGATCAGAATGGTTGCGCCAAGCACCAGCAACCATTTCAGGACCTGGGGCTCAGCGGCCTGTGCCCAGGCGGGCCAGCCGGTCATGTCTATTTCCGGTATCATGGCGCTGTCATGTCACGTGCCGCGCGGGGCTTCAACTGGCCTTTCACGGATTGGTGACTGGAGCAGGGGCGCGGAACAAGGCAAGCCGTGCGGTTCATAATCAGGAGTGAGCGCATGAACAAGCAGGTCGTCCAGCAATATTACGGGGATATCCTCAAGTCCTCCTCGGACCTTCGCACCGATGCGTGCACGACGGATGCTGCGCCGCCGCGGCATGTGCGCGAAGCCCTGGCGCGCGTGCATGACGCCGTCTCGGAGCGCTATTACGGGTGTGGGCTTGCGATTCCGGCCGAGCTGGAAGGACTGCGCGTGCTAGATCTCGGCTGCGGCGCCGGGCGCGATGTGTATGCGTTGGCAAGTCTTGTCGGCCCCGGAGGGCATGTGACGGGCGTTGACATGACAGCAGAACAGCTGGCCGTGGCGTGGGCGTATGAGACGTGGCATGCCGAGGCGCTAGGCTATGCAAGCCCGAACACGCGCTTTGTGGAAGGCGAACTGGAAAAGCTGGATGCGCTGGACCTCGAGCCTGCCAGTTTCGACCTGATCATTTCCAACTGCGTGATCAATCTGTGCACCGACAAGCCGGCGGTTTTCCGTGCCGCGCACCGGCTGCTGAAACCGGGCGGCGAGCTTTATTTCTCCGATGTGTACGCAGACAGGCGGATCCCCGCTGATCTGGTGAGAGACCCGGTGCTCTATGGCGAATGCCTGTCGGGCGCGCTCTATTGGGGCGACTATCAGGCCGTGGCCATCGCGGCGGGGTTTGGTGATCCGCGCGTGGTGGATCATCGCCCGCTTGCCATTCTCGATCCTGTGCTGAAGGCCAGGGTCGGGCCGATCCGTTTTGCCTCGGTGACCGCGCGCCTGTTCAAACTCGATGGGCTTGAGCCTGCCTGCGAAGACTATGGCCAGGCCGTGATTTATCGCGGCGGCGTGGAAGGCATGGAAGACGTCTTCACCCTGGATGGTGAGCACCATATCGAACAGGGCCGCGCGTTCCCGGTATGCGGCAACACGCTGGCCATGCTGACAGGTACGCGGTTTGCGCGCTATTTTGACGTGGTCGGCACGGGCGAACGGCACTATGGCCTGTTCCCGGGCTGCGCCGCGCCGGACGTGTTCGCCGCAGCGGGCCTGCCGGCACAGGCGCCGGTTGGCGGCTGCTGCTGAACGCTAGTCCTTGTTCACATTGACCTGATGCGGATACGGGATGGAGATTCCCGCCGCGTCGAGGGCGGTCTTGACGTTCTGGGTGAGCGCCCAGCGCGTTTCCCAGTAATCGGGCGTGTTCACCCATGGACGGGCAATGATGTCGACCGAGCTGGAGCCGAGATTGCTGACGCGGACAACCGGTTCCGGATCGGCGAGGACGCGCGTGTCAGCCTTGATCGTCTGTTCGATCACGCCGATGGCGTGTTCCATGCCATCGCCATAATCAATGCCGAAGACGAGATCGATGCGGCGCGTCGGATAGCCGGCATAATTCTTGATGACGCCATCTATTGCCTGGCTGTTGGGGACGATGACCTGGACATTGTCAGGCGTGGCCAGGATGGTCTGGAAAAGGTTGATCTCCTTGACCGTGCCGCCTTCGCCAGCGACCTCGATGAACTGGCCGACTCCGTAAGGGCGAAACAGCATGATCATGATGCCAGAGGCGATGTTACCGAGCGCGCCCTGCAGGGACAGGCCGATGGCGAGCGTCATGGCACCGAGAATCGCGACGAAGCTGGTGGCTTCGACCCCGAATAGCTGCAGCGCGGCAATGATTGTCGCGGCTGTCAGGAACCAGCGGACGAGCGAGGCGAAGAAACTGCCGAGGGTTTCGTCGATGTTCGGGCGCTTTATCGCCTGCTTTCGCACCGTGCTTGCCATCGCGCCGGAAATGCGCAGGCCGACGATCAGTACGATGAAAGCGCCAAGCGCCTTGAGGCCATAGGCGGCCAGCACAGGCCAATGCTCAGTGAACTGGGCTTGCCAGTCGATATTGTTCAGAAAATCCATGAATTTCTCCCGATGGTTCAGGCGGCAGCCACAGCGCCATGCGCGCCACGTGTTATCCGCAGGTAGAGGACGAGGACGGCCACCATGCCTGTCATGATGGCGAGCCAGTTCATGCCTGTGACGGTCCAGTTGTTGAGAAGGATGCCAAGAAGGCCCCAGCCGAGTGCCACAAAGAACCATGGGCTGCGGCTGATGTAGCGCGTGAAGCACCACGCGGCCATGGCGGCGGGAACGAGTGTCGCCCACAGCATGAGCCAGGGGTAATCGGTTGCGCCGAGGGTCGTGAAATGACGGATGGTAATGGGAATCGAAATGGCTGCCGCGACCGTGATCCAGCCTGACAAGAGGCCGGTGACGGCATCTGCTGTCAGTTTCGCTGCGCTGCCGCCCATGCCGCGCATCTGATCGAAACACCAGGCGGAATACCATGCGGCCGCACCGATCGGGAACAGAAGCGCAAAATCAAGCGGCGGCGAGACGATGAGCTGCGCGCTTAACATCCAGATCACATTCAGCATTCCGGCAATAACGAGCGGCAGGGCGATTCGTTCCATCCAGCGCTCGCGGCGAAAGATGGCGAAAAGCGAAAAGGCCAGGTAGGCGAAGAAAATCAGGCTCCAGACCGAGAAAAACAATGGCAGCGGCTGTTCGGGCGCGCCGAGATCACGCGTCGCGTTTCCAATTGGCGTGCCGATACCCAGCAATGGCGCAAGTGCACCTGAAAGGGGCTGGAGGATGGCGAGCAGGAGCAGAATCAGTCGCGGTTGCATTTCCATACGTGACATATGACGCTGAACGCGTGCAGGGCAAATCGCTTGTACTGAAAAAAGTGTGATGGCGCGGGACGGATTTGCGTTATAGGCCGACGCCTCTGCGAGGATTTAAACAAAGGATTTTGCTCATGGCAAAGACACCTGTGGCCAAGAAGGCCCCTGCGAAACCTGCGGCTAAAAAAGCTGCTGCAAAACCGGCAGCCGCTCGCGCTGCTGCGAAACCTGCTGCCACCAAGGCGGTTGCGGCGAAGAAAACAGCTGCAAAGCCAGCGCCCAAGGCAGCACCTGCTGCTGTCAAGCCGGCAACAAAAACGGCGACGACTGTCACCCTGCGTCAGATGTCGGTTGAAATGGCCGAGGCTCACGGCCTCACCAAGAAGCAATCGCAAGAACTGTTTGACGACATGGCAGCGCGGATCACGAAACGCCTGAAGAAGGGCGAACGTATCCGCATGAACGGCCTCGGTACGCTGGAAGTGCGCAAGCGCCCGGCTCGCATGGGTCGTAACCCTGCAACCGGCGAAGCGATCAAGATCAAGGCTTCGAAAAAAGTTGCCTTCCGCGTCGCCAAGGAACTCAAGGAAACCGTCTGATAGCGGACGTCTTCTGAGATACCGGAAAGGGTCGGGCTTGCAGAGAGCCCGGCCCTTTTTTTGTCCGCGCGCGCCTAGTCAGGCAGCAGGGCTTCGAGGGTTTCGATTCTGTCGGCTTCGGCTGTTGGCTTGTCCCAGCGGATGCGGTTGATACGTGGGAAACGCATGGCGAGGCCGGACTTGTGCCGGGGCGAGCGCTGCAGACCCTCGAAGGCCACTTCCAGAACAATGCCGGCCTCCTTGTTAGCGGAGACAGACCGCACCGGCCCGAACCGGTCAATTGTATTAGCGCGCACGAAGGCATCGAGCTGTTTCAACTCGTCATCTGTAAAGCCGAAATAGGCCTTGCCGACAGGGGCGAGCCTGTCTTCGCCGTCCTCGTCGCGCCAGACACCAAACGTGAAATCGGAATAGAAGCTGGACCGCTTGCCGTGGCCGCGCTGAGCGTACATCAGCACAGCGTCGATGAGGAACGGGTCGCGCTTCCACTTGTACCACAAACCTTTCGGGCGCCCGGCCAGGTAGGGACTATCCCAGCGCTTCAGCATCACGCCCTCGATTTCCGGCGCAGGCGGATCAAGGCGGGCTTCATCCAATGCGGCGAAGGTTGTGATGGGGACGAGCGGGGAGAGATCGAACCGGTCGGATCCGATATCGGCCACAAAGCCCTCAAGCCGTTTGCGCCGGTCGCGGAAGGCCTGTCCGCGCAGGTCGCGCGTCCCGTCAACCAGGAGGTCATAGGCGCGGATGAAGGCCGGATGGGTCTCCATCTGGCGCTTCGAGACGGTCTTGCGGTTCAGCCGCTGTTGCAGGGCGTTGAAAGGGGCAACGCTGCCGCCGGGATTGCGCACCAGCAGTTCGCCATCGAGCGTGCCGTTAAAATCCATGGCGGTGACGACATCCGGGAAGGCATGGGAAATGTCGTCGCCGGTGCGGGTATAGATTCGCCGCGCGCTGCGCTCGGCGGAAGCCTGGACCCGGATGCCGTCATATTTCCATTCCGCGGCGAAATTGTCTGGCGTGATCAGGTTCGGGTCCACGGCGTCCGGACTGTCCCGGTAGGCCTTGGGCACGAGGGGGTGGGCGAGCATGACCGGGCGGAAGGGGGCGGCCATGTCGGGCGCAGGCTTTTCGGCGCGGTCTTCGAGCCAGGCGAACAGCGTGTCATAAGGCGGTGCAAGACCGTGCCAGATTTCCTCGATCTCCGTGACGGGCTTGTCGCCGAATTGGGAGAGCGCGAGCTTGGCAAGGCGGGCCGAGACGCCGATGCGCAAGCCCCCGGTCAGCAATTTCAGGAAGGCCCATCGCCCGGTCGCATCGAGGCTGTCGAGCCAGCCGGCGACAAGCATCATCGCTTCGGCGCGCGCTGCATCGCTGAGCGTTTCGACAATCTCCGACAAAGGCGGCGTGCGATTGGCCCCGCGCGATTCCGGCCAGACGAGGCTGACCGTCTCGGCGAGGTCGCCGACATAGTCATAGGACATGGCGAACAGTTCCGGGTCCATTCGGCCATCCATGAGCGCGCGGATCATGGCGGGCTTGACGCCCGGAATGTCGAGATCGCCTGTGATGGCTGCGAGGGCATAGCCACGATCCGGATCCGGCGCCACGCCGAAATAGTCGACCATCAGGCGCAGCTTGCCATTACGCGAAGGCGTGAGCACAAGTCGGTCTAGCAGGTCGGCAAAGGCTTGCATGGGACCATACATAGGGCCAAACACATGGCATGACAGCGCCCGTTCCACCCGAAGACTACGCGCCGCACTATCGCAAGTCGGGTTTTACCGATCCGTGGGAACCCCTCTATTCACGTGTGACGGACCGCCAGGTGAGCACCGGCCTCTATCAGGGCGCCCCGCACTGCAATTCGCGGGGCCTGGTCCGTGGCGGCGTGATCGCGTCCATTGCCGACTATGCGATGGGGCTGAGTTGCGGCCAGTCCCTGACGGCGGATGGACGTGAGGCAGGCGGGCTGGTGACGGTCTCGCTGGCGACGGCGTCTGTCGGCTCGGCCGCCGTCGGGGCATGGCTTGCCACGGACACCTGTTTCACCAAGGCTGGCGGATCACTGGCCTTTGCAGGCTGCCTCCTGCAGGCCGACGGGGATATCGTGGCGCGCGCCAGTGCCTCATTCAAGATCATCAAACTGGACAAGACCCAAAGGGACACACTGACATGACGCTCAAACTCCACCACCTGAATGCCTCACGTTCGCAGCGGATCGTCTGGTTACTTGCCGAACTCGGCGTTCCGCACGAGATTGTCCACTACAAGCGCAATGAGGTGACAAACCTTGCGCCGCCGGAATTGCTGAAGATCCACCCGATGGGCAAGTCGCCGCTGCTGGAAGATGGCGATGTGGTCATCGCCGAAACGGGCGCTATCGCCGAATACCTGATGGGCAAGTATGATACCGCCTTCCAGTTGCACCCGCGCCCCGGCTCGCCGGAATTCCCGCGATACCTGGAATGGGTCCATGCGGCTGAAGGTGCCGTGTTCCTGCCTGGCCTGCTGCAGGTCTATTTCAGCCGCGTCGACATGACGGGCAACCCGGTGCAGGCCATGATGGCGGCGGAGCGCGAAAAGGCGGCAGCCACAATTGAGGCGCACCTGTCAAAGCATCCCTATTTTGCAGGTGAACGCTTCACGGCGGCAGACTGCCTCATGGGCTTCCAGATATTAATGGCAAACGCACAGGGCGGACTGGAAAACCGGCCTGCGACCAAGGCCTGGTTTGAAAAAATGCAGGCCCGCCCCGCCTGGCAGAAAATGATGGAAGTCGGGATTTAAGGCGAGGACATATGCCCCCGGGAAGGCACGCGCTGCGAGTGAGGCTTACCTGCAGGCGTCCGGGCTGGCGTCGCAGAGGGCCATGACCGACTCCATCCAGTCGGTATAGCCCTGCAGGTTGGTGTAGCGGCCATTATACTCGCCGGCGCAGAATTCGCCGGTGACGCGGTTCTGCTCGACCACGGACAGGACGCCGACAACGGTCCGGCTGCCGTCAGCCTCGGTGACATAGAGCGGGCCGCCGCTGTCACCGACGCAGGGCCCGGCGCCGCCCGCGCTGGCGACATTGATCAGCGACGGGCCATCTGCCGTGTTCTGCAGTCTTGTCGTCAGCAGGTCGTTGGACAGCCGGCCGCCAAAATGCGTCAGGCCCCAGCCGGCCATGTCGGCCGTGGGATAATTGGCGGGTGCAAGGGGTTTTTCAGTTGCGCCATAGCGGGCAACCGGTACATCGCTGAGGGGCGCAACCTGGTCATCGTCAAGGCGGATCAGGGCGAGGTCATTGGCATAGCCATTGATCGTTCCGAGATAGCCGCCATGACAGACCGCGAGCGTGCCGCGTGTGACTTTGGCCAGCGGGCTGCGCAGATTAGCGGCGTCACCGATGAGGCGGAGTTCCTGGTAATCATCATCGACACAATGGGCCGCAGTGACGAACCAGTTGCGAGCGATACGCGTGGCGCCGCAATGGCCGCTGGCAGTTGTGCCGTCGGCCTGCGCGCTGCGGGGTTCCAGTTTCACGATGCCGGGAAAGCTGGCGAGGCTGGCGGCCAGGCCGTTCACGGCCTCCGTACCGGCGAGGACCTGATCCTGTGGCGCGGCGCCGGAAACCGATGCGACCGTGGGTGTTGGGGCGCTGCCCGAGGGAAGGGCGCAGGTGGAGGCGTTGAGCGCGGCCAGTGTGGGAAGGGGAGCTTGCAGGGTGAGGGCGAGACTGCCTGCGGATTCGGGTTGCAGGAGAGCCTCATCCGGCAATTCTGTTGTGGCACTGTCCGCTGGTGCGACTTCGGCAGGCGCAGTTGCATCGGCTGCGGGCAGCGCTTCGGCCGTTGCGGCCTCGGGCAGGTCGGATGCCGGAACGATAGCGGTCGTTTCCGGTACGACCTCGACTGAGCTGGCGCTGTCTTCGTCAAATGCGTCGGCAGGCAGCTGGTCGAGGGCAGCAGAGGCTTCGTCGTCGATCCGTGTCTGCGTCTCGGCGTCGGAGGGATTGACGCCGGGCACGCGGATAGCGTCGCAGGCCGACAGCATGAGCAGCGCGGCGCTGACCGCAAGAAGGGCTTGGCGTTTCATGTCGTCCCCTTTGAATACACCTGATTGCCTACTAAAGGCCTCAAGCCGGGGCCGGGTCAACCAGCCTCGTCAGCATAGGCGACCATGCGCAGGGGCCGTGCGCGGCGGCCTTCGAGCTCGGCCCAGCGCACGAGGGCATCCTCGCGGCCATAGGTGACCCACAGCTCCTGCGGGTTCACTTCGCGCACGGTGGCGGTCAGCTCGTCCCAGTCGGCATGGTCGGAAATCACCAATGGCAGCTCCACGCCGCGCTGTCTGGCGCGCTGCTTGATGCTCATCCAGCCGGACGCGAAGCTGATGATCGTATCGGGGAAGTTCTGGGCCCATTTGCCATCGAAACTGCCGGGCGGCGCCACGATGACCTGGCCGCGAAAGGTTTCGCGCTGGCCCTTGGGCAGGTCGCCGGACGGAACGGTGACCAGCGTGCCAAGGTCGATCCCGACTGACTGATAGTGGGCACAGATCTTTTCGAGGCTGGAATGGATGAAGATCGGGTCGTCATGGCCAGACATGCGCAGATGCCGGATGACGCGCTGGGCCTTGCCGAGCGAATAGGCGCCGACGCAGTGGCTGCGCTCGGGAAACTGCTGCAGACTTTGCAGGAGTCGGTTGATTTCATGGCCCGTGTCGGGGTGACGGAAGACGGGCAGGGCGAAAGTGGCCTCGGAAATGAAGACGTGCGTGCCGTCGACAGGCTCGAAGCCGGCGCAGGTCGGGTCGAAGCGGCGTTTGTAGTCGCCGCTGAAAGTCATGCGCAGGCCCCTGTACTCGACCACGATCTGGGCCGAGCCGAGGATGTGACCGGCCGGGGCTAGCCAGACTGTGACGCCATTGATGCTGACGACCTCGCCATATTCCAGCGCCTGCGTGGATTTCGCGAAACCGGCGCCATAGCGGCAGGCCATGATGGCGAGCGTGTCCGGATGGGCGAGTACTTTGCCATGCCCGCCGCGCGCATGGTCGGAATGACCATGGCTGATCACGGCCCGCTCCACGGCGCCGCGCACCGGATCGAGATAGAAATCCCCCGGCGGGCAATAGAGCCCCTTGGGCGTGGGTTGCAGGAGGAGGTCGGGACGGAGCATGGGTGTAGTGTAGGGGCTTGTGATGTGGGGGGAAGGGGGGAGGACGTGCGGCTTTCGCTCTGCGGCCAAGTAGGGTAGGCGACGGGACCGCATTCCCCGCATCAAGGGCTTCTCCCATGCAAGTTGGCATCGATTTCGGCACGTCGAACACATCCGTCGCGGTTTGTGGGCCGGGGGGCACATCCTTGCTGGAGCTGGAGCCTGGCTCGACGTCGATACCGACGGCTGTGTTCTATGGACTGGATTCCGGCGAATATGCTGTCGGTTCAATGGCTCTCAGCGAGTATGAGTCCGGTGAAGAGGGACGGCTGATGCGGTCGATCAAGTCGGTGCTGGGCTCTGCCCTCATCGAGGAGGCGACAGAAGTGGGCAGCCGGCGCCTGCCGTTCCGTGATGTGATCGCACATTTCCTGCGCCGGGTCATCGCGGATGCTGAACGGCTGATGGGCCAACGCGTCCAGTCAGTCATCCAGGGGCGTCCGGTTTCGTTCAATGACAAGCATGCCGACCTCGACCAGCGCGGCCAGACGATCCTGGAATCCTGCCTGCATGAGGCGGGCGTGGCCGACGTGGAATTCTTGTTCGAGCCTGTGGCGGCAGCGCGGTCTGTTGTTTTTCCGTGCGGCCGGGAAAAGCTGATCTTCGTGATCGATATTGGTGGGGGCACGTCTGACTTCTCGGTGGTGCGCATATCGGATGACAATTCAGAATTCGACGTGCTGGGCAGTGCGGGCCTGTATATTGGCGGCAATGATTTCGATCACAAACTGAGCTTCTTCGAGCTGTCACGCCTGTTTGGCAATTGGGAGACGCTGGAGCTGAACGGCCTGCCAGCACCGTCCGGGCCTTATTCGACGCTGTCGGACTGGAAGAGCCTGAACAAGCTCTACACGCGCGAGACCCAGAAGCAGATTAGCTGGATGATACTCAATAGCCCGAACAGCAAGGCCATCAGGGCATTCGACCATCTGGTGCGCAATCATGAGGCTCACGCCTATGCCAAGCGGACCGAGCAGATCAAGATCGGCCTGAGTGACACTGACCAGCAGGTGTTCACCTATGATACGCCGGATGCATATCTGGAGCTGTTGGTTGCCCGCAAGACGTTCGAGGCGCTGATCGATGACGCCGTGTCAAGGATGGATGCAGTGGCCATGGAATGTCTTGTTCGGGCCGGAGTGTCACCGGACCAGGTCACCGATATCGTCATGGTGGGCGGGTCGACCTTCATTCCGCTGGTGCAGGCGCGACTGGCCGGACGGTTCGGGAATGCGACCCTGTCGGCCAATGATCGCTTTGGGGCGGTGGCCAAGGGTCTTGCACGGCATGGGGCGGCGACGGGGAAGGTTTAGGCGGTGTTTGAGGCGCATGTCGCAGCAGCGGACTGCTAATGAAACCCTAACTGCCGCGCCATACTTGCGACATGAAGCCATGTGCATACACTCGGACCCGTAACAGGAGAGATTTGCCCATGCGTCCCGTCACAGCCGTGATCGTATCCCTTGCTGCGCTTGCAGTATCCGCCCTTCCGGCCATCGCCCAGGAGGGTGGCACGACAGACGTGATGGACGACGCGCTCGCAGCCGGCTGGAAAGCCGCTTTCACATGCTCGGGCCTGTTCAATGCCCGGCAGACACAGGCCGAGATTGACCAGAACGAGCTCAGCGGCATCTATCCCGATTACCAGCGGTCATTCGACAGGCTGGCGCCGGCACAGGTAGACACGGCGATGAAAACCGCATCGGTCACTTATTCTGCGACCATGCCGCCGCGCATCGCGGCCTGGCGCCCCGGCTTTGGCTGTACGCAGCTGCCCATAGGCGCGGATGCCAGCCTGATTTCCTTCCTGCCGCATTTTGCCAGCTGGCCTGCCGCCTCCGCTCAGGACCGGGGCAGCGCGATTGGCTCGAACGTGAAGATACAGCTGCGCACCGAAGAGGCCGAGCGGCTTGAGGCGCCGGTCTCGTTTGCCTTTGACGAGCGGACCTATGGCAATGGCACGCGTACGAGCGCTGTTGTGGTCGTGCGCGACGGGCAGGTGGTGGCCGAGCGCTATGCCCGCGGCATCGATCATGAAACGCCGCAGCGGACCTGGTCAGCCGGCAAGTCTATTGCTGCAACCATACTGGGCGCGGCGCGGCGCAATGGCCTGATCGATATCGATTACCCGGCGGTGATTGCCAGCTGGAACAATGGCGCCGATCCGCGCCGGACCATCACCATCCGCAACCTGTTGCAGATGGCGAGCGGCCTGGATAGCGGCGAGAGCGGTTCACGCACCGACCGGATCTATTTCGGTGGCGGGCGAGTGGTTGATCAGGCGGCCAGCAAGGTGCTGGAAGCGGCGCCCGGTACCCGGTTCAAGTATTCCAATAATGATACGCTGATCGCGATGCGCAGCCTGCGCGAAGCCATGAATGACGACAATGCGTTCCATCGCTTCCCGTATGAAAAGCTGCTGCACAAGATTGGCGCGACCCATACAACGCTGGAAATCGACTGGAATGGCGATTTCATCGCCTCGAGCCAGGTCTGGGCGACGGCGCGTGACCTTGCCCGTGTTGGCCAGCTCTACCTGCAGGACGGCATGTGGGGCAATGAGCGCCTTTTGCCTGAAGGCTGGGCGGAATTCGTTCGCACGCCTGCCCCCGCGCAGCCGTCCGACGGCCCGGGCTATGGCGCCCAGTTCTGGCTGATGACGGATGCGGCCGGTGTTCCGACTGGCACGTATTACATGGCGGGCAATCGCGGCCAGTATGTCGTGATCGTGCCGAGCATGAATGCCGTGATCGTCCGGCGCGGATATGATGTGAATGGCGGGGCGCGGTTCGAGATCAATGATTTTACCCGCGATGTTCTGCTGGCGCTGCAGGCGGCGGACGATGAGCGCGATGCCCTGCGCGCCGCCGCCGAGCTGGAGGCGCAGATGGAGAACATGTCGCCTAGGGAACGCGCGAGGTTCCTTGCCGAGCAGCAGGCCATCCAGGCCCAGCCGAACTAGGGCCGACGGGACCTATTTTGTGCCCGTGCCGGAGTCCGGCAGGGGCTGGAGGTTCGAGATCGTCTGGTGTTCAGACTCGCTGAATTCGTTCATCATGGCGGAGCCGTTGATCGCGACATCGACGCGGGCAATGTGCGTGCGCCCGTCGGGTGCGCGGGCGCAGTCGAAGTTCAGCTTGAATGACTTGATCTTTGCGACGGGCAATGGACGGAACGGCTTGTCTGACACCATCTCGACCGAGAGGATGGCGGGATCGTCCTTGGCGACGACGACCTTTCCGGTCAGGTATTTGTACACGTCGTCGAGATCGTCGGGCTTGGCGCCTTTCCGGGGCTTGAACGTGTAGGTCGCTGTGGTTGGCGATTCGCTGACGAGCGCCGCGTCGGCGGGGATGTTCTCGCCGAAACTCCGGCACCAGATGTCGCCGTCCGTGTCAGCGTCCATCTTCTTCACCAGTTTGCGGAAATCGTCGGTCCAGTCCTTCTCTGCGGGCGAGATGACATTCAGGCGCTCGCCTTCCGGCCGGGACGGGTCGACGCGGATCATGGCCTCCGTATCGCTGTTGCGGACCACAACGTCGAACATGTAGAGCGGACCATCTGCCGGTGCGGCAAGGGCGTCCTCAAGCGGGGTGCCCGCGTGGGCCTGGAGCTGCAGAAGCGCCAGCAGAGCGAGCGGGAGGTAAGCATGGCGCATGATCTGTCCTTCGGTTCGGCGTGAGATTATCTGAGAACAGGGTTCACCTGAACGCGGGCTGAAAATAAAGAGGCAATGGACCCGTCTTGCGTTAGTTTAATTCTGACATGCCCGACAGCGCTGCCATGACATTCACCCTGCCTGAGCCCTTTGCGGGCTGGTTCGCAGCGCGTGGCTGGCAGGCGCGACCGCATCAGCTGGCGCTTGCAGAGGCGTCCCTGGCAGGCGAGAGCGCCCTGCTGATCGCACCGACAGGCGGGGGCAAGACGCTGGCGGGGTTTCTGGGGAGCTTGATCGAGTTGAGGGACAAGGCGCTCCGGTCGAACACTGGAATCCCCGCCCTGCACACGCTCTACATTTCGCCGCTGAAGGCGCTGGCAGTGGATGTGCAGCGCAATCTGATGGCGCCGGTGGGCGACATGGACCTCGCGATCCGTATCGAGGCGCGAACGGGCGACACGCCGGCCCATGTGCGCCAGCGCCAGAGGCGCAACCCGCCGGACATCCTGCTGACGACGCCGGAGCAGCTCGCGCTGTTCATCGCGTCGGATCATGCAAGGGAATTCTTCGCTGACCTCAAATGCGTGATCATTGATGAAGTGCACGCGATGGCCGCGTCCAAGCGGGGCGACCTGCTGTCGCTTGGGCTTTCAACACTGGCCAGTTGGGCGCCCGCCTGCCGGTTCATCGGCCTGTCGGCGACGGTGAAGGAACCGGACGAACTGGCGCGGTGGCTGGCGCCGGATGTGCGCATCATTCGGGCAGCGGGGGGCGTGTCGGCCGAGGTGGACATCCTTGTCTCGCGTGAACGCATTCCCTGGTCGGGTCATTCGGGGCGGTTTGCCGTGCCGGAAGTGTATGAGGCGATCAGGAAGGCGGAAATGGCGCTGGTCTTCGTGAATACACGGGCGCAGGCCGAAGTGATGTTCCAGGAGCTGTGGCGGGCCAACGAGGACAATCTGCCGATCGCGCTGCACCATGGCTCGCTGGCACGGGAACAGCGCGTGCGGGTGGAAGCGGCGATGGCGGCGGGACAGTTGAAGGCGGTTGTCTGTACCTCGACACTCGATCTCGGCATTGACTGGGGCGAGGTGGACCTTGTGATCCAGATGGGTGCACCAAAGGGCGCTGCACGGCTGGTGCAGCGGATCGGGCGGGCGAACCACCGCATGGACGAGGCGAGCCGGGCCGTTCTGGTGCCGACCAACCGGTTCGAGGTGCTGGAGTGCCGGGCGGCGGAAGCGGCAGTCGAGGCGGGCGAGATAGATGGCGAGGGGCTGAGGCAGGGGTCGCTGGATGTGCTGGCGCAATATGTCATGGGCCGGGCCTGCGGCGACGGGTTCGAACTTGCGGGGCTGTATGATGATATCGTGCGGGCTGCACCCTACGCGGAGATTGACTGGGAGACATTCGAGCGGATTGTCGATTTCGTGGCAAGCGGTGGCTATGCGCTGAAGACCTATGACCGGTTTCACCGCATCGTGCGCCGGCCGGACGGGCGCTGGGTGGCGCGCACGGCGCAGGACGCCCAGCAGCACCGGATGAATGTCGGGGCGATTGTCGAAGCGGTGCAGCTGTCGGTCCGGCTTGCGAATTTCGTGGGGAAGGTGGCTGGCGCGCCGGGTGAGAAACGCACGGTGCGGGCAGGGCGCAAACTGGGTGAGATCGAGGAGTATTTCATCTCCACGCTGGTACCGGGTGATACATTCCTGTTCGGTGGTGAGGTGTTGCGGCTGATCGGCGTCGAGGGACTGGACGTACTGGCCGTGCGGGCTGTGGGGGAGAAGCCGGCCGTTCCGAGTTACAATGGCGGCAAGTTTCCGCTGACCACGTTTCTCGCCGAGCGGGTGCGCCAGATGATCCATGACCCGGCGCAATGGGCGGGCCTGCCGGCGCCGGTGCGCGAATGGTTCGAGGTGCAGGTGCGCCGGTCGAGCATTCCGCCGCCGGATCATCTTCTGGTGGAGACCTTCCCGCGCGGCGATCGGCATTACATGGTCTGCTATCCGTTCGAGGGGCGTCTCGCCCACCAGACTTTGGGCATGCTGCTGACACGGCGGCTGGAGCGGATCGGCGCAAAGCCGCTTGGCTTCGTGGCGAGCGAATATGCGATGTCCGTCTGGGCAATGGAGGACATGAGCGGGCTGGACATGGGAGACCTGTTCCATCCGGACATGATGGGCGACGACCTGGAGGAATGGCTCGACGAGAGCGCACTGATGAAGCGGACTTTTTCCCATTGCGCGCAGATCTCCGGCCTGATCGCGCGCAACCTTCCGGGCAAGGAGAAGAACTCCCGGCAGGTGAGCTTTTCCAGCGACCTGATCTATGACGTGCTGCGCAGCCATGAACCGGACCATATCCTGCTGCAGGCGGCCCGTCAGGACGCGGCGACAGGCCTGCTCGACGTGCGGCGCCTGGCGGACATGCTTGTGCGCATCAGGGGCAGAATCGACCATAATGTGCTGGACCATATCAGCCCGTTCGCCGTGCCGGTGATGCTGGAAATGGGACGCGAGCCGGTGTTCGGCGCGTCAGTTCAGGATGCGGTGCTGGGCGAGGCCGAGGACGTGCTGGTGCGCGACGCGATGCGGGACTAGGCCCGCCATATTCAGGTTCAACGCTGGGGGAGCGAGGCTGGTTTGGGGGACAGTTTCTCAAACGTGCCATGGACCAGCCGTTTCCAGGCCCCGAGGCGGCGTTCGGACACTTCGGCAAGGGCGAAGCAGGCGGCCAGTGCGACGGCTGCCATCAATGCGGCGTGGAGCGGGCTGGCACTGTCATAGACGGGCAGGCCGTGCAGGAAGGTCAGGATCGGATAATGGAACAGGTAGAGTGAGAAGGTCGCGCCTGCGCTCCAGCGAATGGCTGTTTCCATGCGGGCGCCCAGCCAGTCAGCATTGCGAGCGAGGCTGTAGACCCCCAGGAAGTGCAGCGCGATCAGAAGGGCAATCAGGAAATTCCAGATGAACTCGTCGGAAAAGCCGAACAGGGCGTTCGGGGTGACCATCTGACCGAGCAATTGGTAGGTCATCTGGGTCAGGTGCGTGGGAACATTCAGGGCCAGCGCTCCGGCATAGAGCGCCCACGGCGCAAGGGCGAGAAGCCAGGCTGTCGCCCCTGACAGACTGGCGGCATGGCCGCGGGTGACCAATTGCTGCAGTGCGACGCCAAGCAACCAGCAGGGCGCCAGCAGCAACACGCGCGGGCCGACGAGCAGCGCCATGAGCGACAGAACCAGGATGCGGGTGCGGCCACGGCAGAACACGGCCACGCCGAAGCCGGCATAGTACCAGGCTTCATAGGCCACTGACCAGAAAGGCCCGTTGGACCCGACACGGGTCGTGTCTGTCCAGACCTGGGTGGTGAATGTCAGGGCGCGCAGGAACTGGCCAGGCTGGTCCACTCCATTGTACCACCAGCCCTCATAGGCGTGGGGCATCAGCCAGTTGCCGAGGCCATCCAGCGCGAAGGTGAACACGAGAGCCGGAATGACGACCGAGTAGAGCCGGGCGAAGCGAGCCTCTGCATAGGCGGCCGGGCCACGGTCTTTCGTGAGGGTCGTATAGGCGATGACAAAGCCGGACAGCACGAAGAAGACCACCACGGCATCGCTGCCGAGATTGAGATCGCGGATCCATTGCATGTTGCCGTTCGTGAAGCGCTCATAGCCGATGTGCGAGGCGAACACGACGAGGGCCGCAAGGAAGCGCAGCACATCAAGATAGAGGGAGAAGCCGCGGGTCATTCTGCCACCGCCTTGTTTGCCGGGCTATGGGCGCGCATGACCCTGGCGGCCTCGACGAACGGCGTGGCATAGGCGGTTACCAGCGATGTGTGGACCTGCGGTTCGGGTCGGCCGGCGGCGTCAGCAACCCCGAATTCCAGCGTCTCGCGCCCGTTCGGAATGTACAGTGTACCGAAGGCCCAATCCCAGATGGCGAAGACGAGACCGTAATTCCGGTCATGATGACGCGGCGCCATGGAATGGTGGATCTGGTGCTGGGCCGGACTGATGAATATGCGATCCAGGACGGGGCCGAAATCCAGCCAGATATGCGAGTGGCGCAGCGCGCCACCAGCGAAGTTGAAGGCGGCGAAGACGAGGCTGATGCCAAAGAGCGTGGCGACGTCATACATGCCGAAGAGACCATAGATGACACCCACGATGGGGGCGAGGCACAGCGCACTGATCATGTCGAGCAGGAGATCGAAAACCGGGTGATTGCGCTTGGCTGTGAGGGGCGTGAGGTGTTCCGCGCTGTGGTGAAGCTTATGAAACGGCCATAGCAGCGCGCTTTCATGATGGAGGCGGTGGGCAAGATAATATGCAAAGTCTGCCGCCAGCGCCGAGAGAAGGGCGGCCAGCAGGAGCATTGGCCAGGACAGCGTCCCGTCACCCGTCTCGTGCAGCCCGGTTCCGACTTCATTGGCAACGAAAGCCACGATGGCAAACTGGACGCCGCGCGAGAGGACCGCACGCAGGGGCTGGAACAGCTTGTTGGCAAAGTAGACTTTTACGTCGAGCAGGGATGACCTCGAGAGGTAGAGCTGTGACGGGACGAGGAATGAGACGAGCCCGCTGAAGCCTTCGGCGCGGAGAGTCTTGCGGTTGAACAGGTAGATCAGCGTTCCGAACAGGAAAAAGGCGGCGAGGCCGGTCCAGTGTGTGCGGTCACTTGTCGAGAAGGGCAGGAGGCCGAACAGCCAGTCGCCTGCGCGCTGTACAATACCCAGCGCATCTCCCGGGGAGACTGCAGATTCGTCCATGTCCCAAGCGTCCCATCACGGTTTGTACTTTTTTCGCCTGAGGCTTTCATAGGCGATCATGCTTAAAACCGTGTAAAGACAGGTGATTATACCCGGTGTCTGAATCCGGGTTCGCAACGGGTGGCAGGGCGCGTTGACGGCTGTGCGAATGCGGGTCACCTATCGGACATGACAGCCCTTGCCGCCCGACCATCCGAAACCCTGCTGCACCTTGGCGGCGAGTTGCTGACGCCGCTGCCCGAAGGCGCGTTGTGGTGGCCGGCGGAGCGGGTGCTGGTCGTGTCGGACCTGCACCTTGAGAAGGGCAGTGCCCACGCGGCGCGGGGGCAGATGTTGCCACCCTATGATACCGGCGCGACGCTGGATCTGGTGGAGCGCCTGTGTGCGGCCCTGAAGCCAGGGACCGTGATTTCCCTCGGTGACAGTTTCCATGACCGGGCCGCCGAATTGCGCTTGCCGGATGTCTATGCCGAACGGATCAGGGCGCTGACCGGGGCGCATGACTGGGTCTGGGTGGAGGGCAACCATGACCCGGACCCGCCGGCGAGCCTTGGCGGGCGTGCCGCAAAAGTGGCGCGCTTCGGCAGTCTTGTGTTCCGGCATGAGCCGACCGGGGAGGTGGGCGAGATTGCCGGCCACCTGCATCCGGCGGCCAAGGTGAAAGGGCGTGGACGCATGGTTCGGCGGCGCTGTTTTGCGAGTGACGGGGCCCGGCTGGTGATGCCGGCCATGGGCGCGTTCACGGGCGGGCTGAATGTGCTGGATGCGGCGTTCGCGCCGCTGTTCCCGGAAGGCCTGATGGCGTTTGCCCTTGGCGCCGAGCGGGTGTTCGCCGTGTCAGCGAAAAGCCTGCTGCCGGACGTGGCCGCCGCGCGCTGGCGGATGTGATGAACCTGCAGCAATCCTGCGCGGACGGGCGTCTGGACGATAGGATCATATACCCATTATGCAGAGGGCAGGACGAAACAGGGGCCGAGGTGAACGCCGGTGACGGTGTCGTCGCCAGGACCGTAGGCGGGGAAATCATGGCCAAGGTGCTGGCGCGGCGCAATGCGCGCACAGTTGAGCTCGCCTCGCTCAATCCCGATTATCGAGTGCGCAGTTTCAGGCCCGGTGAGATTGCGTGGATCGCGCGGATCCTGTGAGCGAGCCAGTAGGGGGCAACGATGTCGCGATTCAAATTGATACCGGAGGTGCATCTTGTTCTGCTGCGGGACGGGAAAGTGCTGATGCTGCGACGGTTCGATACCGGGTATGAGGATGGCAAATACAGCCTGATCGCTGGGCATGTGGACGGTGGTGAGACGTTCCGATCCGCCATGGCGCGCGAGGCGCAGGAAGAAGCCGGGCTGGAGATCGCACCTGATGCGCTGAGGCTTTTGCTTACGATGCATCGAAACTGGGATGAGGAGCGGGTGTCGCTGTTCTTTGGTGTCGATGCGTGGTCGGGTGAGCCGGTGAACACGGAACCGCACAAGTGCGATGACATGCGATGGTTCGCGCTTATGGAGCTGCCGCAGAATACCGTGCCCTATGTCTGCTCGGCTCTCGCCAGCATCAACGATGATGTGGCATATCTGGAATTCGGATGGGCGGGCGATTAGGGCATGACATATCTTATCCTCAAGGCGCTTGTTTCCGGCATCCTGATTGCGCTGGTCTCCGAGATTGCCAAACGCAGTCCGGGGTTCGGGGCACTGGTGGCCTCACTGCCGCTCGTGTCGGTACTCGGCATGATCTGGCTGTGGAGGGACAGGCCGGATGCAGCCAATATGGCCTATCACGCGACCGCCACGTTCTGGTATGTGCTGCCGTCGCTGCCGATGTTCCTGCTGATCCCGGTCCTGTTGCGGCAGGAGTGGGGATTCTGGCCGTCACTGATCGCCGGATGCCTGCTTACGATTGTGCTTTACCTGCTGATGACGTGGATTGGTCCGAAGGTCGGGATCAAGCTTTGATCGCCGGATTCCCAAGGGAGAACGGACGCGTATTGCACATGACGCTTGGTAAGTGCTTTGCATGTCGGACGAAAGCAGGTGAATAGGCTGCCATGACCGACAAGCCCTATGACGAACCGACACCGCAGGAATCGCTCGACCCTGAAGACTGGGATGAATTCCGGGCGCAGGCGCACCGCATGCTGGAAAGCGCCCTCGACCGCATGCAGTCCAGCCGGCAGGGCCGCGTATGGACCGAGCTGCCGGCTGATATCAAGGATGCATTGAAATCGCCGCTGCCCCGGCAGGGATTGGGGACGGATGATGTCATAAGCCGGATGGAGACCCTGCTGCCTTACGGGGCCGGCAATACCAATCCGCGCTTCTTCGGCTGGGTGCACGGCTCTGGCACACCCTCGAACATTCTCGCCGAGATGGCGGCATCTTCGATGAATGCCAATGTCGGCGGGCGCGACCATGGTGCGATCTATGTCGAGAAGCAGGTGATCAGCTGGTGCCGGGAACTGTTCGGGTTTCCCGAAGCAGCCAGCGGCATCGTGGTGTCAGGCACGTCGATGGCCACGATCATCGCGATAAAGGTGGCGCGCGATGCCCGCCTCGATTTTGCCAGCCGCAGGGACGGCGTCTGCGGGCACGGGCTGGTCGGCTACACATCGACCGAGACCCATTCCTGCGTGGCGCGGGCCTTTGACATGGTCGGCCTCGGGACCGATGCCCTGCGGCGCATTCCGGCAAACGACCGGTTCGAGATCGACATGGATGCCCTTAGGGCTGCGATCGCGACGGACCGGGCAGCCGGGCTCACACCGTTTGTGGTGATTGGCACGGCGGGCACGGTGAATGTCGGCGCGATCGATCCGCTGGATGAACTCGCAGACCTGGCGAAAGCGGAAAACCTCTGGTTCCACATTGACGGCGCGTTCGGGGCGCTGGGCGTGCTGTCAGAGCGGGCAAGGGACAGGCTGAGCGGAATAAAGCGCGCGGATTCGCTGGCATTCGATTTCCATAAATGGCTGCACGTCAATTACGATGCGGGCTTTGCCCTGGTGCGGGATGAAACGCTCCACCGCGCGACCTTTACCGACCGGCCTGATTACCTGAAGGCCAAGGAGCGGGGCCTGGCCGGCGGCAACCCGTGGCCGGTGGAATACGGGCCGGAACTGTCGCGCGGTTTCCGGGCCCTGAAAGTCTGGGCGCAGCTGGCGGAGTTTGGCACTGACCGCCTCGGGCGGATGATCACCCGCAACTGTTACCAGGCGTCATACCTGGGCGAGCAGGTTGCCATGACGCCTGGCCTGGAATTGCTGGCGCCGGTGGCGCTGAATATCTGTTGCTTCCGCCACGTGGTCCATGGCCTGCCGGATGCTGTGCTGGATGCGATGAATGACGAGATCGTGATTCAGCTGCAGGAGCAGGGCATAGCGGCGCCGTCGACGACCCAGTTGCACGGACGCACGGCGATCCGGGTGAACATCACCAATCACCGCACCGCGCGCAAGGACCTCGATATCCTGCTGAGCGAGATTGTGCGGATTGCCGCATCGCCGGAAGTGGCCGCCGTACGAGAGGCAGCCTTGAGCGCGCTGAAGGACTGACAGCGGTGCGGCTTTGATCCCGTGTCACAAAATCGGATGCTGCTTCGTCATAGGGGCAGCAAAAAGGAAATGACCGATGTGGCGCGGAATATTGATTGGTGTGGCGATAATGAATCTGGGGCTGGCTGGCTATTTATGGTTCGCCCCGCATGCTTGGTATGAAGGTACGCCCGGCGTGGCGATGATGGGGCCATTCAACCTGCATTTCATCCGCGATGTGGCACTGGCCTATCTGGCCAGCGCGGGGGCGCTCGGTTGGGGTGCCTGGAAGCGCAACGTCACGGCCGCCGTGTTCGGCGCGGCCTGGCCCTGTTTCCATGCCCTGTTCCATATCTGGATCTGGCTGGGCCGCGGTGTGCCTTTCGATGAGATCGCGCTGGTCAATCTTGTCGGCATCCAGTTGCCAGCCTGGCTGGCACTGATGGCGGCGCTGCAGTTCCGGCCGGGGAGGGCAGCGCGATGATCCGCTGGTTCCTGGCGAGGCAGGCGCGTGCCTTCGGCAAGCGCTACGACTATGACACTGCCTATATGCATGACGTGATCAGCACCTCATCCAGGGCCGGGATGCGCATGGCGGCGTTTCCCTATGCGACCGGATTTCGCGGGCCGCCGGCAGCGGGCGAAGTCATGGCGGGCGCCATGTTGGCGTCGACCCTGGACGGTGATTGCGGGCCGTGTGCACAGCTTGTCGTCAACATGGTGACACAAGCGGGCGGCAACCCGGCCCAGCTGCAGCTTTGCGCCGAAGGCCGGGATGCAGAAGCCGGCTATGTGGGGCTGGGTTTCCGGTTTGCGAAGGCCGCGATTTCGGGGGATCTGGTGGCGGACGAACTGCGCGACGAGATCGAGGCCGGGTTTGGCAGGGAGGCAGTCGTGGCGGCTTCATTCGCGGCGGCGACCGGCAGGTGGTATCCTGTATTCAAACGCGGCCTGGGTCACGGCATGACCTGCACGCGGCTGCAATTTGGCGATGTGCCTGTGGAAGTCAGCAAGGTGTCATGAATCCGGCTACAGCCATCTTCGAGGCGGAACGGCCCAGGCTTGTCGCGCTATGTTACCGGATGTTGGGCGAGCGTGCCGGGGCTGAGGACGCCGTGCAGGACACGTGGCTGCGCTGGTCGCTGATCGATCCGGCTGCCATCGACAATCCGGCTGCATGGCTGCGGCGGACAGCGACACATATCGCGATCGATGCGCTGCGTGCGGCGCGGGCCAAGCGGGAGGCCTATCCGGGGCCATGGCTTCCCGAACCTCTGTTTGCCACTGAGGCGCAGGCGGCAGGTGCTCGCTTCGAAATTGCACAGGAATGCGAGTTGGCGCTGCTCTGGGCGATGGAGCGCCTGAGCGCAACAGAGCGGGCGGCCTTCATCCTGCGTGAGGCTTTCGATACCGGGTATGACGAGATCGCGGCGTTGCTGGGCAAGTCTGAAGGCGCGTGCCGCCAGCTGGTCAGCCGGGCGCACAGGCGGCTACATGAAAGCGGGCCGCGGTTCGACACGCCGGATGCGCAGGTGCGTGAGCTGATCGCGCGCTTCCTGTCAGCGGTAGCGGCCGATGATTTCGAGGCAGCGCAGCAATTGCTGGCGCCGGACGCGGTGGCGCTTAGCGATGGAGGCCGCAAGGCGAGCGCGGCGCTGCGGCCATTGGTGGGCGCGCAGGATATCCTGACAGTGTTCACATCCGTTATGCGCAGGTCGGCCGTGGTAACGGGCTGGCGGCTGGAACTTGTCGAAGTCAATCGCAGGCCGGCGCTGGTGCGCTGGCTCGGCGAGCGGATCGACTTTGTGTTGACACTGGCGCCGGACGTGTCCGGGCGGATCGCATGGCTCTACGTCATGCGCAATCCAGACAAGCTGCCTGGCGCGGCCGGCTACCAATAGGTTTGCATGATCTCTTTCGCCCAGCCGGGCTCACGCAGCTCTCCGCGCGGCTGGAAACCCGACATGACGGGCTTGATGTCGAGTACCGGTGTGCCGTCAATCGCGTCGAGTCCCTTCAGATGCAGTACCGTCCCCTCGACTGCGTGTATTTCGCAGATCGTCGCGCCGAGGCGATTGGGGCGGTTCTTGCCGCGCTGGGCGAAGATGCCGATTTTCGGCCAATCGGTTTGCCCGCGAGGGTGGCGCGCGCCTGTGACGATCTTCGCATCTGCCACCCGGTCGAAGAGGAAAATGACCTCAGCATGGGAGAAGCTGTCCAGGCCCATCAAGGCTTCATCGTCAAACACTGTCGTGTCGAGTTCGATTCGGGTCGACTCGGCGTCCCAGTCATCGTCTGTCGCCTCGGAACGGGTGCAGCGAACGGTGCCAACAGGCTTCATCAGGAACGGGTCGCGCATGCAGTCTTCCTTCGCACATGAGTCACCCACCCTAACGGGACTGTGCGATTTCTGCGAGTCGCTCGAATCTCCACTTGCCGCAGCGTTAAAGTGGCGTCACAAACCCTCCCCATGGACTGGGGTAAGCTTAGATCATTTCACGCGGCCGCTGAAGCAGGCAGCCTGACATCTGCGGGCGAGCGTCTCGGGATTTCCCAGTCGGCTGTGTCGCGCCAGATTGCCGCGCTGGAGGAGCAGCTTGGCGTTTCGCTGTTCCAGCGCCATGCGCGCGGACTGGTCATGACCGATAGCGGACACACGCTGTATCGATCAACAATGGAGATGGCTGCGGCGGCGACATCTGCGGGAGCGGCGCTGAAGGACCAGCAGGACACGCCGCAGGGCGAACTGATCGTCTCGGCCCCGATTGCCTTTGGTTCCACCTGGCTGGTGCCACGGCTGGGCGGGTTCTCCCGCCGGCATCCGGACCTGCATCTCGACCTGCGTCTTGAGGACCGGAATTATGATCTTCTCAAGCTGGAAGCCGAGTGCGCGATCCGGCTGGAGGCGGCGGACAAGGCGGACCTGATCCAGCGCAAGCTCGGTACGGTCGCGACCAGCCTGTATGCGGCGCCGGAATACCTCAAGCAAAAGGGGGTGCCGCGTACACCGCAGGACCTCGATAATCACCGCATCATCGCCTATGGCGACGAAAGCTCGCTGCTGAAAGTGATGAGTTTTGCCTGCCGCGTCGGCCGCGATGACAGCCCGCCGCGCCCTGCTTCACTGAAGCTGAACAATGTGTTTGCCATGTTGCGCGCCGTGGATGCAGGGCTAGGCATTGCCGATGTGCCGGATTACATGGCCAGCGCGATGCCACGGCTGGTCAAGGTGCTACCGGACCATGTCGGGCCGATCTTCGATCTGTATTTTGTGTACCCAAGCGACCTGCGCCGGTCCAAGCGCGTGGCGGCTTTCCGCGACTTTGTCACAGCGGAAACGGAGGCGCTGCGGCGGCCTTCCATGCATCAAAGCTAATATGAACATTTGATGAAATGCATTTTTGCATGGTTGGGCTGCGGACCTGCGGCTTGCATCGGCGCCTGCAAGGCCTATTTAACCTGTATGCCTTGGGCCCCGGGCATTTCCCAATCTCCCTCCGATTGGGCGTTTCCTCCCCCCTTCGGGGCCCAATACTTGAAACCCGGCGCGTTCATTCGCAGCCGGGTTTTTTTTGCCTGCCGATCAGCCGCCGGTCATGTGACTGTAGAAGATCGACAGCCCGATGAGGATCAGCACCAGGCCGCCGCCAATCTCGGCGCGCTGGCCAAAGCGCACGCCGAGCGCCGGACCGATCAGATAGCCGAGCGCGCTCATCACGAAACTGGTGAAGCCGATGCCCAGTGCGAGCCAGACACTTGTTCCCGACAGCGCCATGGCCACGCCGACGGCTGCGGCATCGATGCTGGTGCCGATGGCGGTCAGCACGGTGCCGAGTGCGGTGCGGCGGGCGAGGGATGGTGTGTCGGAGGCGGTTTCATCCGGCTCGCTGCGCAGGCCTTCACGCACCATGAGCGTGCCGATGGCTGCGAGGAGCACAAGCGCGATCCAGTGATCCATGGCTTCGGCATAAGCGGCGACGCTTTGGGCCAGCCCCCAGCCGAGCAGGAACATGAGCCCCTCGCTGAGCCCGAAAACGGACCCGACGCGGACAGCCTGCAAGGCGTCATGCGTGCGCTGCTGTGCGCCGCGCGCAAGGGCGGCAGCGAAGGCATCTGTCGACAGGGCAAGACAGACGAGCGCGAGCGTGAGGACTTGATGCATTGCGGGGCGGCTGCCTTGTTCGGATCCACCCCGCGATGTCACAGATTACGGCATTTCGCTAGAGGTTGGCGCGCAGCATCCAGGCGGTTTTTTCCGAAATGTCGGCGCGGCGCGTCATCAGGTCGACGGTGACGATGTCATTGTTTTCCTCGGCAACCTTGAGACCGATCTTGGCGGCACGGCTGATGGCTTCATGGCCTTTGACGAGATTGGACAGCATCGCTTCGGCCTCCGGCACGCCATTATCCGGCTTGATCGTCGCTTCTTCCAGCATTTCGGACGATGAGCCGGGCGCGAAATGGCCAAGGGCGCGGATACGTTCGGCAATCTCGTCAAGTGCGGTCCAGAGCTCGGTATACTGGGTCATGAACATGGCGTGCAGCGAGTTGAAGCGCGGACCCGTCACGTTCCAGTGGTAGCCGTGTGTCTTGACGTAGAGTGCATAGGTTTCGCCGAGCAGCACGCGAAGGGCCTGGGCTGAGGTTTCGCGGGCCTTGTCGTTCATTCCGATATCAATAGGCATGATTTTCTCCTGTTAGCATGACGCTTATACGCAAGATGTGGGTATTCGATCCGGCCTGCGCCAATCGATACGCCAAGGTCAATCCATAGGAAAAATCTATATTAGTGCGGCGCAGAAGCGCTGAATGCGCGTCAGGGCTTCGGTCAGGGCTTCGGTTGATGTCGCGTAGGAGATGCGAAACGCCGGGGACATGCCAAAAGCCGCCCCGAACACGACGGCGACTTTCTCCGTTTCGAGCAGTTCCGTCGCGAAATCCTCGTCCGTGTTGATCACATTGCCGGAAGGGGCAGTCTTTCCGATGACGCCGGCGCAGGAAGGATAGACGTAGAAAGCGCCTTCAGGCGTCGGGCAGTGCAGGCCCTCACATCTGTTGAGGCCCGCAACAACCATGTCGCGGCGCTGCTGGTAGACGGCGCGGCGTTCGGCCATGAAGTCCTGCGGGCCATTCAGCGCTTCAATCGCCGCATACTGGCTGATCGAGCAGGGATTGGATGTCGTCTGGCTGATCACTTTGCCCATTGCCTTGATCAGTTTTTCCGGGCCGGCCGCATAGCCGATGCGCCAGCCGGTCATGGCATAGGCCTTGGACACGCCGTTCATGGTCAGCGTGCGGTCATAGAGGCCGGGCTCGACCTGGGCGATGGTCCAGTAGTCGAAGCCGTCATAGACCAAGTGTTCGTACATATCGTCCGTGAGGATCCAGACATGCGGATGGCGCAGCAGCACGTCGGCCAGGCCGCGCAGCTCGGCCTGTGTATAGGCCGCGCCGGTGGGGTTGGACGGCGAGTTGAGAATGATCCACCTGGTACGCGGCGTGATCGCGGCTTCGAGCGCTTCCGGTGTCAGCTTGTAGTGCGTATTCGGGCCGCAAGGCGCGATGACGGGCTCACCGCCAGCCATCAGGACCATTTCCGGATACGACACCCAGTAGGGTGCCGGTACGATAACCTCGTCGCCGGGATTCAGCGTGGCGACGAGCGCGTTATAGATGACCGGCTTGCCGCCCGGCGCGACATGCACCTGCGAGGGCTTGTAGGCGAGGCCATTCTCGCGGGCGAACTTGGCGCAGATGGCCTCTTTCAGCTCCGGCAGCCCGTCGGCCGGCGTGTACTTGGTCTTGCCCTCGTGGATGGCCTTGATGGCGGCATCCTTGATATTGTCCGGCGTGTCGAAATCCGGCTCACCGGCGCCAAGGCCAATCACGTCATGTCCGGCACGCTTGAGTTCTGCGGACTTGGTCGTAACGGCGATTGTGGCGGATGGCTTGACGCGGTCCAGCGCGTCGCTGAGGCGGATATCTGCGGACATTATCTATGGTTCCCGTTGTGGCGATTGAGATTTCCTGGGTCGCTTGGCCATAGTCTGCGCGGGACGTCGGGGCAAGCTTTTCCCCTATTGGGCGTGATGCGGCGGCGAGACGCAGGGCCTTGCCCCGCGAGCCGTCATTGCTGTGCAATTTTTGCCGATTGGATCAATTTTACCGGATTTGTTTATCAGGTTTTCAACCATGAGTGCGATTATGCAATGTCGCGCTCGGGTCTGTCGCATCCGTTCGTGTATTGGAGGAAAGCTCTGAGGCCATGGTCTCTTCGTCCGACATCATTCCGATCGACAGGATCTGGAACCTCATCGTCAGGGAAGCGCATAATGGTGCGCACGAATTCTCGATATGGACTTCACGTCTGAGCGATGCCGAGCGGATCGCCGGGCTCTGTGTGTTCATCATGATCCTGTTGTGCCTGATGGTGCGCCCAAGGAAGAGGCCCAGACGCGCAGCCAGGAGCGGCCCGCAATTCACCTATGCCGTGATCATCGTCATGATCTTCGCATTCGGCTTCGGGATGACATTCGATTCCAGCCTGAATGTCGACCTTCTGTTGCGCAAACTGTTCTAGGTCTCGCAAGGCGGGCATGCAGGCGCTATCTGTGAAGCCATGGAATCACAGGACAATGGTGCACCCACGCTTCGCGGCGTTGACGTCATCAAGGACAATCTGAAACGGCTGCCAGGTCGGCCGGGTGTCTATCGCATGTTCGGCGATGGCGGCGAGGTGCTGTATGTCGGCAAGGCGCGTGACCTGAAGGCACGTGTGTCGAATTATACCCGCCTGGGCGGGCATACGCAGCGGATCGCGCGGATGATCTCGCTGACGCGGCGGATGGAATTTGTCGTCACCGAAAGCGAGACCGAGGCACTTCTGCTGGAAGCAAGCCTGATCAAGAGCCTGAAACCGCGCTTCAACGTCCTGCTGCGTGATGACAAGTCGTTTCCCTATATCCTGATCCGGCGCAATCATGAGGCCCCGCAGATCAAGAAATATCGCGGCGCAAAGCATAATGAGGGCGATTATTTCGGCCCCTTCGCCAGCGCCGGGGCGGTGATGCAAACCCTCGATACGTTGCAGAAGGCGTTTCTGTTGCGCACCTGCGAGGACAGCGTGTTCAATGCCCGCACACGGCCCTGCATGCTGCACCAGATCAAGCGCTGCGCCGCGCCCTGCGTGGGGCTGATCTCGAAGGAGGATTATGCCGAACTGGCCGATGAGGCGGCTGACTTCCTGCGCGGGAAGGGGGCCGACCTGCAGAAACGGCTGGCCGGGGAGATGGACGCGGCGGCCGAGGCGATGGAATTCGAGAAGGCGGCGCGCCTGCGCGACCGGATCCGCGCGCTGGCACATGTGCGTGCGACGCAGGACGTGAACCCGGACGGGCTGGAGGAGGCGGACATTTTCGCGATCGCCATGGAAGGGGGCGTTTCGTGCGTACAGGTGTTCTTCATCCGGGCCGGGCAGAACTGGGGCGCGACGGCGCATTATCCGCGCCATGACAGTGACCAGACGGTGGCAGAGGTGCTCGCGGCTTTCCTGGCGCAATTCTACGACAAGCGCCCGCCGCCGAAACTGATCCTTGTCAACGAGATGCCCGATCAGGCCAGCCTGATCGGCGAGGCGCTGGAACTGAAAGTGGATCGCCGGATCGAGATACGTCGGCCAGAGCGCGGCTCAAAGCGGGACCTTGTCACCCAGGCCGAACGCAATGCGACCGAGGCCGTGACGCGCAAGCTGGCCGAGACGGCAAGCCAGACGCGGTTGCTGGACGAAGTGGCCAAAGTGTTCGACCTGGAGACGGTGCCGCAGCGGATCGAGATTTACGACAACTCCCACATCCAGGGCACCAATGCCGTTGGCGGCATGGTGGTGGCCGGACCGGACGGATTCATGAAGACGGCATATCGAAAGTTCAATATCAGGGATGTGACGATCGAGCCGGGCGATGATTATGGCATGATGCGCGAAGTGATGCGCCGCCGGTTCTCACGAGGTCTGAAAGAGAAGGCGGTGGGCAATGACCGCAACTGGCCGGATCTTGTGTTGATTGATGGCGGGCAGGGGCAGTTGAATGCCGTTCTGGAGGCGCTTGGCGACCTGGGTCTCGGGCCAGACGACGTGAACCTCGTCTCGATTGCCAAGGGAGTGGACCGCAATGCGGGACGTGAGCAGTTTTTCCGGCCGGGCAGGGCGCCCTTCAAGCTGCCAGAGACGGCGCCGGTGCTCTATTACCTCCAGCGGCTGCGAGACGAAGCGCACCGCTGGGCTATCGGTGCGCACCGGGCGAAACGCTCGGCGGACATTGCCCGCTCGCCGCTCGACGAAATTGAGGGGATCGGGCCGGCACGGAAGAAAGCATTGCTGCAATATTTCGGATCGGCCAGGGGCGTATCGCGCGCCAAGGTCGCCGACCTGATGGCGGTCGAGGGCGTCAACGAATCCCTTGCTGAGCGTATATACGGGCATTTCCACAGTGGCTGATGCAGGGCGACTCGCCTTACAAGCGAGTAATACTGCATGCCTGCTATTGCAGCGTGCAGCGAACGTCGTCACAATAATGTCATGGAAGTTACAATTAACAGTATCAAGCGGGAGCTCTCCGACTTCGTGACAGGGGCGTGGTTACGCCCGCCATCTGCGCATCAGGTGGCTGCGCTGTGCTGGCGCCGTGCCGGAGAGGGGCATGAAGTCCTGTTGGTGACGACCCGGAGAAGCGGGCAATGGATGGTGCCGAAGGGCTGGCCAGAGCCCGGCCGACCCGACCCGGAAATGGCTGCAGTCGAGGCCTATGAGGAGGCCGGCGCAAGCGGAACCCTGAAGGCAGAGCCTGTTGGCCGCTTCCATTATGACAAGGCAATTGGCTGTGGCGCGCGGATGGAATGCAATGCCACCCTTTACGCACTGGAAGTCAGCGAGCTCGCAGAAGATTTTCCCGAATCGGGTGAGCGTGAACTGCGCTGGTTCTCTCCGGACGAGGCAGCGATCAGGGTCAAGGCGCCGGAACTGAGTGCCCTGTTGCGAAACTTCACGCCCTGATGGGCGTTAAGGAATCGACGTATAAATACAGTCTGTCCTCCCAAAATACGGACACGAATCCTGTCATGCTTTGAAAAGCCATGCTAACGCCCGGCTCATCATGGCAATGAAAGACGGGAATAGCAGGACATGCCTCAATCCAGCGGAATGAAACCGACCCTCGACAAGGATCTTTCGAAGGTCGGTCAGATCGAGCAGGCATCGCAATCACTCTCCCGCTCGCTTCTGATGCCCGGCCTGGCTCTGGTCTTCATTGCGGTATGCGCCGTTTTCGCGACGATCCTGACAGGCAGTGCACCTGAATCCTTTATCATCGTCGCGGCTGCCGCGATCGGCGCCTATATGGCGCTGAATATCGGCGCCAATGATGTGGCGAACAATGTGGCCCCTGCCGTTGGGTCAAAAGCCCTCTCTATGGCAGGGGCACTGGCCATTGCGGCCGTGTGTGAAAGTGCCGGCGCGCTGATTGCCGGGGGTGACGTTGTCGGCACGGTGTCGAAAGGGATCATTGATCCGTCGGGCCTGGCCGATTCGGGGACGTTCATCCTGGCGATGATGTCGGCGCTGATCGCTGCGGCGCTGTGGATCAATCTCGCGACCCTCGTCGGCGCGCCCGTATCGACGACGCACTCCATTGTCGGCGGCGTTGCAGGGGCGGGGATCGCGGCAGCAGGGTTGAGCGCTGTCAATTGGCCGACCATGAGCCAGATTGCGGCGAGCTGGGTTATCTCCCCGCTTCTTGGCGGCATCATCGCCGCCTGTTTCCTCGCATTTATCAAGACGGCGATCATCTACCAGGACGACAAGATTGCTGCGGCCCGTCGCTGGGTGCCCTTGCTGGTTGCCATCATGACGGGGGCATTCGCGACCTATCTGGCGACCAAGGGCCTGAAGCATATCATGGACATCAACCTGCAGACGGCAGGGCTGATCGGCCTGGCCATGGCAATGCTGGCCTGGATGGTTTCGAGCCCCCTGATCAGGCGCCAGTCCAAGGGCATGGAAAACCGCAACAAGTCCCTGCGGGAACTTTTCAAGCTGCCGCTGATCTTCTCTGCGGCGCTTTTGTCATTTGCACATGGTGCAAATGACGTTGCCAATGCCATCGGTCCGCTTGCGGCGATCGTGTCGACCGCGCAATCGGGCGCCGTGGCGGCCAAGGTGGGCATCCCGCTCTGGGTGATGGCGATTGGCGCGCTGGGCATTTCCTTCGGCCTCATCATGTTCGGCCCCAAGCTGATCCGCATGGTGGGTGACCAGATCACGAAGCTCAACCCGATGCGTGCATTCTGCGTGGCACTGTCAGCTGCGATCACGGTGATCGTTGCCTCGGCACTCGGTCTGCCCGTCAGTTCGACGCATATCGCCGTGGGCGCCGTGTTCGGTGTCGGCTTCTTTCGGGAATGGTACACGGCCAACTCCCGGCGCCGCCGCGAATACATGGCGCGCAATCCGCGTAATCCGGATCGCGAACCCAAACCGACCAAAGACCAGCCTCGCTATCGTCGCCTCGTGCGGCGCCACCACTTCATGACGATTATCGCGGCCTGGCTGGTCACGGTGCCTGCCGCCGGTGGGCTCTCGGCAGTAATATTCCTGGTCTTCCAGGCGTTCAGTCAGGGCTGACGGACGAAACAGCACGTATTTTCTGTGGCATTGAATATGCGCGCAATGCCATGCGCCATTGCCCCCATGGGCCAGCACTGGCAGATGGACGCGATGAGTTTCAAATGGATTCCCAATGCATTGACGATTGCCCGCTGTGTTTTCGCGGGCCTGGTCCTTTGGGGGATATGGAACGCTGAGCTGGCCGGCCAGTCCGTTGCGGCGGCGGGGCCTGACGTGTTGCCTGACGAGGTTCTGCGCCAGAACATCATGCAGCAACTCTGGCACCAGTTCGCGCTGCTGGGTTTCCTGTCGGGCGCGCTGACGGACTTTCTCGATGGTTATCTTGCGCGCCGGCTTCAGGCCCAGAGCCGTTTCGGCGTATGGCTTGATCCGATTGCCGACAAGCTGCTGGTCGGCGCAGCGCTGCTCGGCCTCGCAATGGTCCTGAAGAGCTGGTTCATCTACTTGCCGGCTGCCGCCATCATTGCGCGGGATGTTTTCATGACCTGGTTGCGCACGACGCCCGCAGGCAAGGCGGTGGTTGACCCGTCAGACCTCGCCAAATGGAAGACCGGGTTTGAAATGGCCGCGATCATCGGCCTGATGCTGCCCCTGGCCTTTGCGCCGGCTGATCTTGCCGGGGACGCGACGGGGTCGACGCCGCTTCTGTTCACCGTCGGCGCGGCGCTGCTGGTGGGTATGTTGTGGGTGGCGGCGGCTCTGTCCCTGCTGACGGGCTGGCGCTATATCCGCGCGGCCAGGGGCTCAGACTGATTGCAGACGCAAAAGGACGCCGGCCCAAGGGGAAGAAAGCCGACGTCCCGTTTGCTTGATTGGCGCACCGGACAAGGGGAAGGGCCGGATTGCCTGCAATGAGTTCATTCACGCATGGCCGGGAGGGGAAGCAACCAGCCATGCAAGCAAGACTAAACCGTTCCCCTTAATGGCGCGTTAACACCCAAGGCAGGATTGGGGCGGAGATTTCGCAGCACGGCCAGCATTCAGCCCGCTATCGGCCTCAATCGGACCGGAAAGCTGGTCAGATGAGAAAGCGTGTGTCCTCCGAGATCAAGTTTCTCGCCTTCATACTGGCGGCGCTTCTTTTTCTTTGTCTTCCTGCCCTGTTCGCCTTCGCGGGGGCCGACGAGTTACCAAGAACGTCGCGGTCCGATGACGCTTATGCCCGCAGTGCGCCATCGCTTGAAGAGGATATGGATGCTGAAGGCCTTATCCTCGGCCAGCCTGTCTATTTGCGGATTACCAAGGCGCCTGCGGAACTGACCGCCTTCATCGCCGCCGGTGACGGGACGTTCCGCGCTTTCCGCACATGGCCCGTGTGCAGCGCTTCCGGCAGTCTCGGACCCAAGATAAAGGAGGGGGACGGGCAGGCCCCGGAGGGGTTCTATACGGTCCATCCTGCTGCCATGAATCCGGCATCCAGCTATCACCTGTCATTCAATCTGGGTTTTCCGAACGCGTATGACCGTGCAAACGGACGCACGGGCAGCTTTCTCATGGTGCATGGTGCGTGTGTCTCGATCGGGTGCTTTGCCATGACAGATGCGGGCATCGAGGAAATATGGACGCTGATGCAGGCGGCCTTTTCAGGGGGGCAGGCGGCCGTTCCGGTTCACATTTTCCCTTTCCCGATGACGCCGGATAACCTGCAGCTGCATGTGGACAATGAGCATGCCGAATTCTGGCAGGCCCTGGCGCCGGCGTGGAATGCGTTCGAGGCAAGCGGCCGGGTTCCCGATGTGTCGGTGCGGCGGGGCAATTATGTGGTTCGTGCGGCCCAATAGGGGCTGGTGCCCGCATTGCCATAGATTTCTGCCAGTCGTTGCCTTGTTCCTGGCGTTGCGTCCCGAGGCGGACGCATCGGGTCGACCCAGGCTGTTTCAGCGATTTCACCGAACGAGGTGGCCTCCGTCTCATCCCATGTGCCATGCGCGATCCGGTAAAGGAGGACATGGTCATTGCGGAACACATGATGGTTTGAGTAGAAGCCGACCAGTTCTGGCAGGCCGGTCAGTTTGATGCCGCCTTCCTCCACGAGTTCGCGTCGCAGCGCGTCAATAGCCGGTTCGCCACGCTCGATGCCACCGCCCGGCATGTACCAGCCCTTCACGTAGGTATGGCGCACGAGGAAGACGTGTCCGTCAGCATTTTCGACGGCGGCGCGGACGCCAAGTGTCATTGGGCGGCGCAGCCGGGCATATGACTGAAACAGACGTGTACGAAGGCTGGGCATGGCGCACCGTAACGTGTCGAATGAGGCTCGCCAATCGCCGCAACGCGCGCTATGGACGGGGCCAGAACAGAAACAGATTCTAAAGAACAAAAAAGCGAGACGGTGCAATGATCCATCCCTCCCTGATAGCCATCGGCATAATTGTGCTTGTTTTCGGCATTCTGAACCTCATTGAATTCAAGCGCCTCGACTAGGGACGCAAATGCCAGACCTTACCCTGATTGCCGCCCTGGTCGGGGGGCTCGTTATCATGGCTTTCGCCGGCGATTTCCTGGTGAATGGTGCGGTTGCGGTTGGGCGTCGTCTGGGTGTTTCGCCGCTGATCGCGGGCATATTCATTGTCGGGTTCGGTACATCCGCGCCTGAAATGATCGTGTCACTCGATGCCGCCCTGGAGGGCCGGGCAGGCCTGGCGCTCGGCAATATTGTCGGCTCCAATATCGCCAACGTCTTCCTGGTTCTGGGCATTCCGGCATTGATCTATCCGTTCGTTGCGGGCGGCAGCGGGCAGGGACGCGCGCTTGGTGCCATGCTGCTTGCAACAGTGCTGTGGATCGGCCTGACCGCGATCATGCCGCTGCACGCGGGTGTCGGCTTGTTCTTCGTGCTCATCCTGTTCGGATATTGCGGCTATACGTTCATTGCCGCCCGCCGCGCCCTTGCGCATGGCATTGACCCGGGCGTGTCGCTGGAAGATGCGCCAGATATCAGCATCAGCCGCGCGCTGGTCTATGTGCCGCTGGGTATCGGCGGACTGATCCTTGGTGCCCAGCTGATCATCGCGGGCGGTGTCGGCGTGGCGGAATTCTACAATGTCCCGCAGGAATGGATCGGCCTGACATTGCTGGCCGTTGGTACATCAATGCCGGAAATCGGTGCCAGTGTTGCGGCGGCCTTGCGCAAGCGTGCCGATGTAGCGATCGGCAATGTGCTCGGTTCCAACGTGTTCAATATCCTCGGGGCTGGCGGGATCGTATCATTTTTCGGCCCGATCGAGGTCGCGCCGCAATTCGTCAAGTATGATCACTGGGCCATGGGCCTTGCGGCTGCGATCATCGCCGTGCTGATTCTGACCAAGGCCCGGATCGGGCGTCTGGTCGGCATCCTGCTCCTGCTCATCTATGCCATCTACATCTATGGCCTGATCAACGGTTTCAATATTTCAGGCCTGTTCCAGCCGGCAGGCACATGACGCCCGGCACCGCCCTTGTGACAGGCGCGGGTGCGCGCCTCGGCAAGGCGATGGCGGAGGCGCTGGGACAGGACGGCTGGGCGGTTATCGTCCATTACCGCAAATCCAGGGATGGGGCGGAGGCAACCAGAGCGGCGGTTGAGGCGGCAGGGGGCCGTGCGGCGCTCGTGCGGGCCGACCTTGCCAGCGAGACCGAGACGGCGGGCCTGATGGCCGCTGCCCGCGGCGCGTTCGGCCAGCCGGTCAGCCTGCTGGTCAACTCGGCTTCGGCATTCAATCATGACAGTGCCCAAAGCCATACGCGCGATGGGTGGGACACGCATATGGAAACCAATCTGCGTGCGCCAGTGCATCTGGCGCAGCAATTGGCCAATGGATTGCCGGAGGGTGAGCGCGGCCTGGTGGTCAATCTTCTCGACCAGCGGGTATGGAAGCTGACACCGGAATTTTTCACCTACACCCTGTCGAAGGCGGCGCTGTGGCAGGCGACCCGGACACTGGCTCAGGCCCTGGCACCCAATGTGCGGGTGAATGCCATCGGGCCGGGGCCGACCCTACGCAGCGTACATCAGTCGGCGGAGGCATTCGCGAATGAGCAGCGCGCGACGCTGACGCAGCAGGGCTCAAGCCCGGAAGAGATTGTGAAGGCGCTACGCTACCTGATCAGCGCGTCCAGTGTGACCGGCCAGATGATTGCATCTGACGGTGGACAGCATCTGATGTGGCAGACGCCGGATACGCAAATCTGAATGACGCGAACCGTTCCCCTGGATTCCGGAATGAACCCTCAGAGGCCACATGAACTTTTCATCTGACACGTCCGCACCTGCCCATCCCAATGTTCTTGCCGCGATGGCCCGTGTGAATACCGGAACCGAGCCAAGCTATGGCGCCGACAGCGTGACGCGGCGCGTGCGCCTGCAGCTGCAGAGCGTGTTTGAAACCGAGGATTTCGATTTCTGGATGACGGCGTCAGGCACGGCGTCGAACGCTTTGGCCCTGTCATGCTTCTGCCCGCCGACCGGTGCCGTTCTCTGCCATGAGGAAGCGCATATCGAGCGCGATGAGCGGGGGGCTCCGGAATTCTTTTCCGGTGGTGGCAAACTTTCCCTGCTGACGGGGAAGGGCGCAAAGATTGACGAGGATGTCTTGCGCGCGGCGCTCGCAGCGATCCAGCCAGGCTTTGTTCACGAGACTCCGGCGGCTGTCCTCTCGCTGACCAATCTGACGGAATGTGGTCTTGCCTACAGTGCAGACCAGATCCATCGCTACGCCGCGCTGGCCCATGGTCATGGCCTGACCGTGCATCTTGACGGGGCCCGGCTGGCCAATGCGCTTGTCAGTACAGGTGCGACGCCCGCTGAAATGACCTGGAAAGCGGGCGTGAACGTGCTGACGCTGGGCCTGACCAAGACCGGGGCCATGGGGTGCGAGATCATCATCCTGTTTGGCAAGGCGCGTGACAAGTGGGGAGAGCTTCAGGCCCGCGCCAAACGATCGGGGCACATGCCGCCAAAAATGCGTTTCATCGCAGCTCAGGCTGAAGCCATGTTCGATGGTGGCCTGTGGCTGGACCTGGCCGGCCGGGCGAATGCCAAGGCGACCCGGCTGGCAGCGGGGCTGATCGCCCAGCCCGGTGTTCAGCTTGCCTACAAGCCCGACGGGAATGAGGTGTTCGTGCGCCTGCCTGACGGCTTGGCCGAACGGCTGTCCGCAGCCGGAGCGGCTTTCTATCCGTGGCCGGGTGGCCACCACCGCTTTGTCTGTTCATGGGCGACAAGCGACGAAGAGATTGCTGCCATCGAAACCGCGATGGGCTGAACGGTCAGCCGGACGTGAGCGCGCGGCCCAGCCAGGACTGCAGGTGCTGGATGGTCGCCTGATTATCGATCGGAAAGTCGGCTTCTCCGCCGAGGAGTTTCTGGTGTATCGACATGAAGAGCAGTGGCGCCATGATGGCGAAGGCCGCCGTGCGCAAGGCATCGCGCGACGCCGGTCCGTCGGGCGTAGCTTCCAGCTTGTCCATGATTGATTTGAGGCCGGGTTCCAGAAGGAATTTCAGGTAGGCGCGGCCTGCGTTGTCGTCTGCGATGCCCTCAATCAGTCCGAAGGCATGCGCGCGCGTGAAGTGGCCGTAGCGCATGCCGGCATCGGCGACGCGGTAATACTCTTCAATCGCCTCAGTCGGATTGCCCGCCGGATGGGCGATCACATCCCATATCCATGTGGCGCGCTTGCCCATATTCTCCAGAATGGCTTCAACGACGCCCTGGCGATCATCGAAATAGTGACGAAGGGTCGGCTCGGAGGCCTTGGCGGCGATCGCGAACTGGCGCAGCGACGGTCGCCGAAGGTCAGCTTCCAGTGCATATCCCGTCATTGAATCGACAAGTGCTGCGCGTTTTAGTTCAAAGTCATGGTTTCGAGCCCCAATCGGTCGCGGCATCGTCAACTCCAAAGTGAATTGTCTGGCTCTCAATCAAGAACCATTCTCAATCCATTCATACGACCATTCAGTGATGAGGCAACCTATAATATTTACTGCAGTTTATGAGTTTTTGGCCTCATCGTTCGAATGCGCCGCACTTGGCGAGTGGATCGTCCCGGCTCAACTCCTTTGGGATAAAGACGTGGCGTGAACGCCTTGAAACGGACGCCGGGCGTATTGGCAGAAACCGCCAAGGATCGCATTGCGATGCCTATTCGGAAATGGCTTCGCCAAGCCAGGTCTGCAACAGGTCGATGGTTGACCTGCTGTCGAGTGGCGCTTCCTCGGCGCCGCCCAGCAGCATCTGGTGAATTCCGATCAGGATGAGAGGAGAGAGGACGGCAAAGGCCGCTGCACGCTGTTTCAGCGCCGAAGCAGGCGCGTCGGGCGTACTGGCCAGTTTATCGGTGATGACAGTCAGGGCCGGCTCCAGCATGTATTTGAGATAGGCCTTGCCGGTGGCTTCATCAGCGATTCCCTCGATCAGGCCGAACGCATGCGCACGCGTGTAGAGATCGAATTGTGCGCCCGGTGCTGCAACTTTGTAATAGCTTTTCACCGCGCCTGCGACGTTTTCAGACGGCGATGCCAAGTCCTTGCGAACGGCCTGGCCGAATTTGCCCATGCGCTCCAGGATGGCCAGCACAACGCCTCGCCGATCCTGGAAATAGTGGCGCAGCGTAGGTTCGGACGCCTCGACGGCGATGGCGAACTGTCGCAGCGACGGTCGGCGCAGCTCAGCTGTGACAGCGAACCGCGTGAGCCCGTCAACGAGCGCGCTGCGCTTCTCTTCAAAATCGTGGTTCCGAGCCCCTGCTGGTCGCGGCATAGTCAACTCCAGAGTGAATCGGAAGGGCCCGCCTCCCAATCAAGGACTGTTCGCTTTTGAGTCTTACGGCTTTTTCTCATTCTTGCAACCTGCGATAAATGTTGCAGATCAGCCGTTTCCCCACAGGCGTTGCCACCAGGATTTCTTCGGATTTGGCGTTTCGATTTCCACTCCTTTGAGAGCGCTGGCCGAAAAACCGCCTTCAGCCATTTTATCACGAATTGCGTTCACGTCCCACCCTGTGAGCTTTGCGAGCGAGATCGCTTCCTCGTCCCATCGCTTGACGAGCGTATTGGCATAGTCACCTGCCGCCTTGCACGACTGATAGTCGCCGCGCCATGGGTGACGCAGGACGTAGCGGCCCTGATAATTCTCACGGTCGCCTGTGACCTGAAAGGTCAGGTCTTCAGGAAATGTCGTGGAGTCGTAACGCAGGTGAAGGCGTGTCACGAACACATCGACCGGTGCGGGGCCAAAACCACCGCGCGGGGCGGGGCTGTCTGAGGCCTCGTCCAGCCACATCACGCCAAGCTCGCGCAATTCGGACTGGCTGAGCGGTTCTGCAGCGCAAGGGTCGCACCAGGCCATGTCCCAGGCGTATTCCATGAACACGGCCTTGCCGTTTTCCTTCTCCACCTGATGCGCGAACATGGCTTTGTAGAAGTCTGAGAATTCGTCCTTCACATAGATCGGTACATCCATGTCGGACGGCAATTTCACGGTGCGGTAATTGCTGGTCTCGACGCGGCCTTCACGCGTCAGGGCGAAGACGAAGAGTTCCTGCTTGCCTTCGGCATTCACCGTGCCGAGCCGGATCGGCAGCATGAAGTCCTCATCTTCATATGCCACCTGGATCGGTCGCAGCATGGCTGATCCGTCATGGCGTTCGAGACTGACCCTGGCGACGAAGAATTTCATACCGCGTTTGAGATAGGCGCCGACGGTTTCCTCGGCGCCGTCAGGGATCTTGTAGCCGTTCTGGTTCAACCATGTGATCAGGCCATCGGATTCCTCGGCAGAGAGGATGAGGATGTCATATTCGCCGACTTCATATTCGGCCTCGATCGTGACACCGAGGCTTTCTGCTTCCTCCATGGCGCCCGTCATCGGTGGGGCCGCCATATCTGCAGAATCGCGCATCAGTTCGTAACGGCGCTCGATCTCGCAGGGGTCTTCATCGTAATATTCGACAAGGCGCGGGGCTGTGTAGGCATCGAGATGATCGACAAGCGCGGGATTGGCGACATTGATCTGCTCGCGCTCGGGAATGTCGACGACAGGGACGACCATGGCGAATTCCGAGACATCGCCGCGGAAGTCCGATGCCATGGTGATGACGGTGCGTTCGCCATCGCGGGCGAGCACGACCTTGGAAGCGTCGTTGAACAGGTCCGTATCGGCCTTGGCGACATAGAAGCCGCAAAACGCGCTGGCGGGGGCAGCCAAGGCCAGGCCGGCAAGCGGCAGGGCGAGGCCTGCAATCAAGTGCTTAAGTCTCATGGGATCGTGTCTCCTTTGTCCCCCAGGGGGTCATCCGTACAGGTGTGATTGCGGGCCGCCGCTGGCCGGGTCCGGCAGGCGGTGCGTCGCACGGCCATTCGAAGCGGCCCGCTGGCATGAAACGGTCGATCAGGGGTGTCAGGAAGGCGAGCGCGGCGAGCGCCATCAGCGGGGCGCCGCGCTGGTTGGGTCCGATGATGAACCATGCTGCAAGGCTGGCGACGGCCATCGCGAAGAGGATACGGCCGGGGCGGCTGTCGGGTGTTGAGCGCGGGTCCGTGATCATGAAGAAGGCAAAGACCAGCAGCGCACCGGACGACATCTGGTGCAGGGGTATCGCCATCGGGTCGCCCAGCCAGGCGGCGCGGGCGAACAGGATAGCCCCGAACGTCCCGAGAAAGCCGAGGGCGATGTCGAGGCGCTTCGCGGAGGAGAGGGTGAGCGCAGCGAGGGCGAGAGCATAGCCTGCGATGAGGGGCATCTGGCCCCATTGGCCAGGCGAGACCCAGGCCTCACGTCCAAGCAGGAGCATCATGAAGACGATGCCGATACAGCCCGGGTTGAAGACATGCTTGTTGTTCACGCGGATGAGGAATTTCAGGCTGATGCCCGTGAAGGTCGCGGCAAACCATATCCAGGGGTCGGCGGCGCGCAGCAGGACGGTTACGCCGATCGTGGTGATCATGGCGGATTTCCATTCAAAGCCGTCAAGCAGGGCCTTGCCCGCGCGCAGGTTCAGGAGGGCCGTGCCGAGCGTCTGCGCAAGCATGGCACCGGAAAAGGAGAAGGCGAGCGCGCGCGGATCGGCGCCGAAGCTGCTGGTCGTGTACGAAAAGAGGAAGAGGCCGAAGAGGGCGATGATCTGCCAATGGCGCGGGTCCGCGTCGATCCGGCGGAAGAGGGCGGCAGGGAGGCGGGCCAGTGCGTCCATCCGGCCATAGCATACGCCAAATGCGATCACATTACGGCAGGTTCATGAAAGGATCGGATGGTCATGTCTGGACCCGAAGGCCGGAGCGCGGCAAGACTGCACTGAAGCACAAGGGGATTGTCACATGACCACATTTATCCGCGCAGGCCTGGTTGGCGCACTGTTGGCGACCTCGGCCCTGGCGGGCTGTGCCTCCACCTATTACGGCGCGATGGAACAGATCGGCTTTGAGAAGCGGGACCTTCTGGTGCAACGCGTGACCGATGCGGCTGTCAGCCAGGAGAATGCGAAGGCAGAGTTTGCCAATGCGCTGGAGGCTTTCCGTTCAGTGGTCGATATCGACGGGGGTGATCTGGAGTCGACCTATGACACGCTGTCGGATGCTTATGACCGGTCGGAAGACAAGGCCGACAAGGTGCGCGCCCGCATCCGGGACGTGAAGGGTGTTGCGCGCGATCTGTTCAGGGAATGGGACAGCGAATTGAAGACCTATTCCGATCCGGCCCTTCGCAGGGCATCGGCCGAGCAGAAGGCCGCCACCGAAGCGCGCTACGACACGCTGGTCAACAAGATGGACAAGGCCGCAGCCTCGATGGACCCGGTTCTGGCCGTGTTTCATGATCGCGTCCTGTTCCTGAAGCATAACCTGAATGCCCGCGCGATTGCCTCGCTGGGGGCGGAAACTGCGAACCTGGAATCCGATGTGGCTGACCTGATTGCCGAGATGGAACGGTCGATTGCCGAGGCTGATGCCTTCATCGCCGAAATGCGCGCTGGCAGCTGAGGTGGACGGATGCAGATTGTCCCGGGTGATTTCGAGGATTCGCGCGTGCTGGACCTGCTGCGCGTTCACCTCGATGGCATGCATGCCAGTTCACCGCCAGGCAATGTGTTCGCGCTCGACCTGACGGGCCTCAAGGCCCCGGAGATCAGCTTCTACACCGTCTGGGACGGCGATGCGCTGGCGGGAATGGGCGCGCTCAAGGCGCTGGGCGATGGCAGAGGTGAGATCAAGTCCATGCGCACGCATGAAGCGCACATGCGCAAGGGCGTCGGCGCGTATTTGCTGGAGCATATTATCGGCGAGGCACAGGCGCGGCGCTATCACCGGCTGAGCCTCGAGACCGGCAGCGGCCCCGCCTTTGACGCGGCATTGAGCCTGTACCGCCGTTCCGGTTTCGTTGAGGGCGGTGCCTTCGGCGACTATGAAAAGAGTGAATTCAACCAGTTCTTCCATCTTGCCCTGTAAAGGTCACCGCCATGACTGAGCTCAGAACCCTCTATCCCGAAATCGAGGCCTATGCTTCCGGGCATCTCGATGTCGGCGATGGCCACGTGATCTATTGGGAGCGGTCAGGCACAAAGGGTGCGAAGCCTGCCGTGTTCCTGCATGGCGGGCCGGGTGGGGGATTTGCGCCAAGCCACAGGCGCCTGTTCGATCCGAGGCTCTATGACGTGATGCTGTTCGACCAGCGCGGCTGCGGCAAGTCAAAGCCGCACGCCTCGCTGGAGGCGAACACGACATGGCATCTCGTGGCGGACATCGAGCGGCTGCGCGAGATGATGGGGGTCGACAAATGGCAGGTGTTCGGCGGTTCGTGGGGCTCCACACTGGCGCTGGCCTATGCCGAGACTCATCCGGAGCGCGTGAGCGAGCTGGTGCTGCGCGGTATTTACCTGCTGACCAAGGCGGAGATGGACTGGTATTACCAGTTCGGCGTCTCGGAAATGTTTCCCGACAAGTGGGAGCGGTTCCTGGCGCCGATCCCGGAGGCCGAACGCGGTGACCTGAAAGCGGCCTATCGCAAGCGGCTGACGAGCGATGACCGGGCCGTGCAGATCGAGGCCGCGCTGGCCTGGAGCCAGTGGGAAGGCCAGACGATCACGCTGCTGCCCGAGCCATCCACCAGCGATGTGTTCGGCGAGGATGAATTTGCGCTCGCCTTCGCGCGGATCGAGAACCATTATTTCACGCATGCCGGATGGCTGGACGAGGGCCAGCTGCTGCGCGATGCAGGCAGGCTGAAGGATATTCCGGGTACGATCGTTCATGGCCGCTATGACATGCCATGCCCGGCGCGGTTTGCCTGGGCGCTGCACAAGGCCTGGCCTGAGGCTGACTTTCACCTGATTGAGGGGGCAGGGCACGCCTACTCCGAACCGGGCATTCTCGACCAGCTGATCCGCGCGACGGACACGTATGCGGGGAAGGCGGGGTAGGGAGACAATCTGGAAAGCAAGCACCGTGGCGTCTGGTGCATCCCTCAAACGCCACAGTGCTTCTTACACAAGGCTGAGAGGGACGCCTTGCGTAAGGGTCTTGGAGAAACAGGACGACATCTTGAGTGGCAGTCCCACCTCCCGCGTTCAATTCGTCATGGGTCGGCTGTCAGGCGAACGTCATCGGGAGCGCGCCTGCCTTGCCCGGGTTTGGTTTATGGGAAGAGGGACTGTCAGTGTGAAGCAGGATCGCGATGTTTGCTCTGACACCGGTTTGCCGCCGATCTGCCGGACGATCATATTGATGAGGTCGGTGCCCAAACCGGTATGACTGGAGGGGGTCGTTTCCACTCCGATACCGTCATCCCGAATGACGACCTGTTTGAGGCTTACGGACATTCTACCAAGTCTGTCGCGAGGAAATGCAGGCCGGTCTCAATGTCTGAAAACGCCACAGGGGACCAGACCTGACTGACGGCACACGCTTTAGTTGCGCCTTGCCGGCGCAGATATGACCAGACGGCCTGTAAGCCGGGTTCTGTTCCCCGCGCCCTCTCGGGACATCGGTTCGGCAACCATTCCTCTGCGACAGGCCTTGCAGCCTGCCTCTCGCGACACACCCGGGGCGCGGGCTGAAGACATCCCGTATGCGCCCCCTACTTGGTCTTGCTCCAGGCGGGGTTTACCTTGCCAGACCTGTTGCCAGGCCTGCGGTGGGCTCTTACCCCACCCTTTCACCCTTACCTCCTGCCGAAGCGGGAGGCGGTCTGCTCTCTGTGGCACTTTCCCTCGGCTCGCGCCGGGCGGATGTTATCCGCCGCCTTGTCTCCCTGGAGCCCGGACTTTCCTCCAATGGCAGGTTACCCCACCACCAGCGATTGCCTGGCCGTCTGGTCATGACCGCGCATATAGCGGGTATTTGGCCGGAGTTCGAGTCCTGCAGAGCGTTCACCCCTGATCAAAGATCAGGGGCCCGGCCTTGGCGCGGATCAGCTCGATCAGGTTCGCATCCATGTATTTATAGTTATCGGGAATATCGAGGATGTGCACCGGCTTGTAGGCTACTTCCTGACGGAAGTCGGCGCTGAGGCGGGACTTGTGCTTGTCCTCCATGACAAGGATCAGGTCGGCCCAGCGGATGTCGGCGAGCGAGATTTTCCGGCGGGCATTGCTGGCGGTACCAGCCGAACGGGCGGATACACCGTCCACGCGCGCGAAGACGGCTTCGCCGGTCGGGCTGCGCCACTGGTTGCGGCTGCACACGAACAGAACTTTCACGGGCTCGATATCGGCCGTCAGCTTCTTCCACTCCTTGGGCGGCCAGATTTTGCCGAGCTGGCGTGCACGGTGCAGCTTGTTATGGCGTAAATAGACGAGTTTCCAGTTTTTCTCGGCAAAGCCGCGATAGGTGGGCTCCACCTTGCGGTCGCCATACTTGCGGGCAAGCACGCGGCGCGCTGCCCGGGTGACAGGGTGTGACATGTTTCGTTCCTCATATTGTCGGGTCAGCAGCCGCGGCAATACGGGGATTGAGAAAGCAAAATAGATGAAACCTGTTCGCAGTGCAAGAAAGGATCAAATGTGGCCTTATGGTCCAGATCGGTTCACACTGGCATCGATACAAAGCCTGATCGAATCCTCCCGGAGGCTGTATGCGCAACCTGATCAACCGACTGCCGGTGCCTGAACTGGCGAAACACTGGCTGCTGATCCCTCTCTGGTGTGCGATGGTGCGCCTGTCCAAGCCCGAAGTGCGTATCGTGACGGGCGGGATCAGCTTTTATGCGCTGTTCTCGATCTTCCCGCTGATCTATCTCACAGTGACCCTGCTGTTCACCCTGCTGCCGGCGGATGTCAGCCAGCAATTATCGAACACGATCGACCAGGTGCTGGTTTCGGCCGTGGCGCCGCTGTCGAAGGCCGATCTCGATACGATTCGCAGCATGACGGCGCGCACGCTGACGCTGCAGGCCATCGGCGCCATCATTGTGGTGTTCTATACGGCGAGTTCCGGGGCCAAGGCGGCAATTACCGGCATTCGCATGGTGACCGGCAGCGAGCGTGCGAGCAAGATCATCCGCTTCCAGGGTGTGTCGATCCTGATGACGGCACTGCTGATCCTGTCTGTCTGGATCCTCGGGGCCCTGCAGCTGATGGCCTCATTCATCACCGAGAACCAGGGCTTTGTCGCGTTTGAGGTCGCGCAGGGCCTGTCCGACCTTGCCTCACGCCTCTGGCTCGGCAAGGGGATTGCGTGCTTTGCCATCTTCTACATGATCATTGCCCTTTCGCTGCACGGGCGCATCAAGGGCCATCGTGCGAAAGTTGCCGGGGCTGCCTCCGGTGCGCTGGCCTGGATGGGCGCGACCTGGGCCTTCCATATCTATCTGAAGTTCTCCGCGCTGGACTCGTTCTATGGCGCGCTGGCCTCGGTCATTCTCGGATTTATCTGGCTGTCGGTATCGGTCGCGTCACTATTGCTCGGTGCGGCGCTGACAGCCGAATGGGCCAGTCGCATCCCGGAGGAAGGGCTTGTCGCGGAAGAGGGCGAAGACGAGGTTGAGATGGTGACCTAGCGGCCGCTGAGTTCCCGCACGCGCCGGACCAGGTGCTGCGTCCGGACATCGGCCACGCCTGACAGATGGCCAGGTCGCCAGCGACGCTGGAAGGCCCGCACTGTCAGCAGGGTCGGGTCATCGTAGGTGCCCGTTGCCGACAGTCCATAACCGATGGCTTTCAGGTCTTCCTGCAGGCGGCTGACTGCCTTGCCACTTTCACCGGGGCGCAGGGCGGTGGCTGGTTCATCATCCATCGCGGTGGCGGGCCAGATGCCGATGCCGCTATCGGCCAGTCTTTCCCAGGGAAAATGCTCGCCAGGGTCAGACTTTCGCGCTGGCGCGATGTCTGAATGCGCAACAATGCGGCTTGCCGGGATCGCGTGGCGGGAAAGGACGTTCTGACAAAGGGTAATGACGGCCGCGATCTGAGCGTCGGGGTAGGGCGGCAATGTACCGTCCGGCAGGGGCACATCGTGGCCACCATTGACGATCTCTATACCGATGGAACGCGAGTTCAGGTCGTCATCGCCCTGCCAGGTGGACACGCCGGCATGCCAGGCGCGCTTGTCCTCACTGACGAGCTGACTGATGCGGCCATCTTCCCAGACCATGTAATGGGCTGACACTTCAGTCTTCGGATCGCACATCCGGTCGCGTGCCGCCGCGCCGCTTGCCATGCCTGTATAGTGCAGCACCAGCATGTCGACCGGGAATTTGCGCTCATTGAAATTCGGGCTGGGTGACGGATCAAACTGCATCAGCTGTCTCCGGGCCCGATCTTCTTGCCAAAGGCTGCCTCCGGCATCCGGGTATTGTGGCGTACCGCGATCACGAACACACCCGTCAGCGAGATGACTGAACCGAGCACAAGCCGGGCCGTGATCGGTTCATTCAGCAGGACGATACCGAAAATAACGCCCCAGATCGGTGTCATCAATGTGAGGGGCGACAAAAGCGAGACGTCATATTTCTTGATCAGTGTGTAGAAGGCAGCATGTCCGAAGATCGACACGCCGACAATCGCGAACAGGCTGGCGAGGATGACCTGCCAGCCGCCCGCCATGTAGCGCTCGACCTGGTTCGACTCGAACAGGCCTGAAACGAGGAAGAGAGGAAGGAAGCTGAAGAGGCCGACCCAGGCCTGCAATTGCAGGCCGCTGACCGGTTTCATCCGCTTCATCAGGATGCCGCCCGCCGAGCCGATAAAGGCCGAAGCGACGATATAGAGCAGTCCAACTGATACGCCGAAACTGCCGGGATCCACCGCAATCAGCACCACACCTGCGAAGGCGAGCATGATGCCGAGCCCGCGCCGCCAGCCAATGGTTTCGCCGAGGAAAGCCATGCTCATGAGCGTCGAGATCGGTACGCCGAGCTGGCCGGTTACGGCGGCTGCGGAGGCCTCGGCATTCTGCAGGCCCATGAACAGGAGCGCGAAATTCACCGAGCCGATCAGCAGGGCGATAACGAACAGCATCTTGAGATCGGCCGGTTTGGGCCGCAGGAACGGAATGAGAAATAGGGCAACGCCCGCAAAGCGTATGGCCGCAAAAAACAGGGGTGGCACGCCGACATCGGCGACCACCCAGCGCGTGAGAACAATGTTGAGTCCCCAGACGAGGCACACGGCGAAAAGAAGCAGAAAGTCGCGAAAAGCCATGCCAGCCCGTTATCAGGCTTTGGCCGCCAAGGGCAGGCTTTTTAGACCTGCCCCTGCGCGATGTCAGACACCCAGACGGTTGACCGGTATCTTGAGATAAACCTGACCATCGTCTTCCGCAGGCGGCATGGCGCCGCCACGGATGTTCACCTGCAGCGATGGCAGGATCAGACGCGGCGCGTCCAGCGTTGCATCGCGCGCCATTCGCATGGCGACGAAGTCGGCTTCGTGGACACCATCATGCACATGCACGTTGGCGGCCCGCTGCTCTGCGACGCTTGTTTCCCAGGCAGGCTTGTCACGCCCTTCTGGCAGGTAATCGTGGCCGACGAATACGCGTGTCGTCTGCGGCAGGTCGAGGATGCGGTGGATCGAGCGGTAGAGCGTGGCGGCATCGCCGCCCGGAAAATCTGCGCGTGCCGTGCCGTAATCCGGCATGAACAATGTGTCGCCGACGAAGGCTGCGTCATTGACAACATAAGTCACACAGGCCGGTGTGTGGCCGGGTGTATGGATGACGCGCACCGTCAGGTCACCCAGGGCAAACGTCTCGCCGTCCTGGAACAGGCCGTCGAATGTGCTGCCATTCGGGCAGACATCCGTCGCGTGGAACATGGACGAAAACACCTTCTGCACTTCGGTTATGCGGGCACCGATGCCGACCCGCGCCCCCGTAACACTGCGCACATGGTGCGCGCCCGAGAGATGGTCGGCATGTGCATGGGTGTCGAGCGCCCAGACAATTTTCAGGCCAAGCTCGTCGGCCACATCCAGAACGGTATCGACCGATTGCGTCGTCAGGCGTGCAGCGTGCGGCTCATAGTCCAGCACCGGGTCGATGATCGCAGCGGCGCGGGTTGCAGGATCCCACACGAGATAGGTCACGGTTGAGGTCTTGTCGTCGAAGAAAGCTTTGATCTGAGGCATGGGAGGATCCTTTCAATCCTCATATATTAGGTATTGCTAATTTAACAAGAGCTAATATATATGATCCATGATGAATTCTTTGCTCGATGCCGACATATTCAAGGACAAGGCTGAAGAGGCCGCCAGCCTGCTGCGCAGCATGGCGAATCCTCATCGGTTGATGATCCTGTGCCGCCTTGGCGACACGGAGATATCCGTGGGAGACCTGCGCCAGGGAACGGCCCTGTCGCAATCGTCACTGTCGCAGCACCTTGGCGTCCTGCGTCAGGAAGGCCTCGTGCGCACGCGTCGCGAAGGCCAGTCCATTTTCTATTCCATTGCCGACCCGGCGGCGATCCGCGTGATCGCGACGCTGGCAACCATCTATTGCCCGGAATTGCTGGTGCAGGCGCGAGCCGCCAGCGAATCCAAGGACTGCCTCGCGGTCTGTCCTTTCGCGCTTGATGGCGATGCGCCGGGTGAGACGCGGCCCGGGCGTAAGGCGCCCGCACCGTGGGCGCGTCCCGCAAAGCGAGCCGGGCAATGATGGAGCTGACGCTCATGGTGATCCTCGCGGCCATAGCGAGCGGCGCGATCATTGGCGTGTTCCTTGGCACGTTTGGCGGTGGAGGTTCGGTTCTGGCTGCGCCGCTCCTGCTCTATATCGTCGGTGTTACCGACCCGCACATCGCGATTGGTACGTCAGCAGCGGCGGTGGCCGCGATTGCGCTGTTCAGCCTGCTGGGGCACTGGCGCGGGGGTAAGGTGAAATGGCCCTGCGCGATCGTATTTGCCATTTCGGGATTCGCCGGATCCATTGGCGGGTCCACGATTGCCAAACAGATTGATGGCAGCCAGCTCCTGCTCGCCTTTTCAATTGCGATGGCGGCGATTGCCCTGTCGATGTTCCGCAAGCCCGCCTTTGCAGGCGATCCCGACGTGCACCTTACCCCGTCTATCACAATGCGCATTGCGCCCCTTGGGCTTGTCGTGGGCATGGCGGCAGGCTTCTTCGGGATTGGTGGCGGTTTCCTGATCGTGCCGGGGCTCATGCTCGCTGCAGGCATGACCATGTCGAACGCAACGGCGTCGTCCCTGGTGTCGGTGGCCCTGTTCGGCGCCGCGACATCGGCCAATTACGCAATTTCGGGCCTGGTGGATGGACGCCTCGTGCTCCTCCTGCTGTCCGGGGGCGCAGTGGGCGGACTTGCCGGCATCGCCATTTCACGCATCCTGTCCCAACGGGTGCGGACTGCCCGGTCGGCTTTTGCCGCAATGATCCTTGTCGTTGCGGCCTATGTGGCATGGAACGCAATCGGAGCCCTGACCGTTCATCCTGCATAAATTGCGGCCAAGGCAATCGGACTGAACAAGGTTGCTGAAGTCTTGTCATCGCGCTGATATAGGTCAGAAATAGGAAGCCGAGCCGGCGGGTGGGCGGTCTGAGCATAAAAATGGAGACTTGGGATGGGATTGATCTGGTGGATTTTGCCAGCCGTGGCGGGCGTCATTGGCCTGATGCTGCTGTTTGCCGGCTTCGGGAAACTGGCAAGCCTCAAACCGCTCGCAGGTGGCGGGCGGCTGCTTTTCGGCGTGGGCTTCCTGGGTCTTGCCGGGATCGTCGCCTTTGCCGGACTCAATCTCCAAACTTACAAACGCCTGACCTTTGAGCGCGATGTGGCCAATATCAAGTTTGCCGAAGTCGCCGGGACGCCCGGCTCCTACCTCGTCGATGTCACCTTTGCAGATGGCGCCAAACTGCTTGAGTCGACTGGTGCGCAACCTGTCCTGCGCGGGGACCAGTTCGAGATTGGGGCACAGGTCATCAAGTTCCAGCCCGTCGCCAACATGCTGGGCTATGACTCGATCTACCGGCTCGAATACCTTGAAGGGCGCGATGCACGCAGGTTTTCATACGAAGCCGTGACCGATGCGCAGACGAATGGTATCGCACTGTCCCAGAATCCGGGGCTGGATGTGCACGCGATTGCCGAGAAGCAAGGCCAGCGTTTCGGCATAGATGCGCAATACGGATCGGCGACATACCAGCCGATGGGTGACGGCTTCGAATATAATGTTAACATCACCCAGGATGCGCTCGTTGCCCGGCCGACCGAGGCGACAAAGTCGTTGATCCAGAAGGGAGCCTATCCCGGCTTCCAGTCGACGAACGGTGGCTGATATGAATCCCTGGGAGCGGTATGTCGTCCCGAACATGATTGCGTGTGCCTGTGGCACCAAGCCGATCATGAAGCAGCGCGAGAAGGTTGTTCCGAAGGCAGAGGGACGTGTGCTCGAGCTCGGGTGCGGTTCCGGCACCAATTTCGCGATGTATGATTCCAACAAGGTTGACCGCCTGTTTGCGCTGGAGCCCTCGCCCGGCATGCTGGTCAAGGCGCGCCGCGAGGCAGGGGCGCTCGGTATCGGCAGCAAGATCGAATTCCTCGAGACCGGGGCAGAAGCCATTCCCCTCGAAGACAATTCGATTGATACGGCGGTCATCACATTCGTGTTGTGCACGATCCCCGACTGGAAATCCGCGCTGGCCGAGACGCGCCGCGTACTCAAGCCGGAAGGCCGTATCCTGTTCTCGGAGCACGGGCTGGCGCCCGATGAAGGCGTTGCCAAATGGCAGCGTCGGATCGAGCCCATCTGGAAGCCGCTGGCGGGCGGATGCCACCTGACTCGCGATACCGGTGCGCTGCTCACCGAGGCGGGCTTCACGCTGGAAGACGCCGAGACCATGTACCTGCCCTCAACGCCGAAAGTGGCGGGCTTCGTCAGCTGGGGCGCTGCCCGCGCAGCCTGACACCATGCGAACACCCCCCTACCTGCCTTACCTTGCAGGACCGCCAGGCCTCGCGCCCGGCCTGAAACCCATAGATCCGGACAAATGGCTGGCGCCCGACAGCGAGGCCGAAGCCTGGCTGCCCGAGAAGACCGTGTTGATGCGGACGCACCGGGCACAGGTGTTTGCCGATACGGGCGTGCCCGAGGCCGTGGCCGAAGCGGCGAACGCTGTTCGGGCCGTAACGGGATCTGGCCATGACACATGGGGCAGCCCGCTGGAAGGTGCGGCGTCACGCGTGTCCGATGATCTCTGTATCCTTTTGCCCGATGAGCGCGGGCACTGGGTCTTGCGCGCCGCGAGCCTTGTCGCGCCGACATTCTGGTCACTTGCGGAAAAGATCGGCCAGCCGCTGGCCGGGCTTCACGCCACCGTGCCTGACGCCAATCCGGAACTGGTGTCGCGCATTTCGCGCATGTTCGATGCGCTGCGGCCCGGCACGGTGCTGGAACGGTTCAACTGGACAGTCCAGGCGAGCCCTGCACGGTTCACGCCGAGCAGCGCCCCGCTGAAAGCGATGGCGCGCGCAATGCCGGACGAGGATGTGCTTGACCTGCTGTACTTTCGTGTCGAGCGCCAGACGATCTCCAAACTGCCCGGGACAGGCGCTGTCCTGTTCACCATCCGTGTCTGCATCGACCCGCTATCGGCGGCCTTGCCGGATGCGCGTCACCGGAAAGCCTTCGCAGCGGCGTGGGACGGTATCGACCCGGATCTCGGCGCCTACAAGGGCTGGCCCGCCTATGACCGGCTTGTCCGCGCAGCGCTTGCGCAGCTGGCCTGACCCCCCCCGCGCGGGTGGACGGATCGCCCGGCGCGGCCTAGATCAAGCGGGATCGGAACAACCGGAGACCCCTATGAAATACTGGCTGATGAAATCCGAACCCGATGCCTGGAGCTGGGACCAGCAAAAGGCAAAGGGCAAGGCTGGCGAGGAATGGTCCGGTATCCGGAACTATACGGCGCGCAATTTCATGCGCGACATGAAGCTGGGTGATCAGGTCTTCTTCTACCATTCCAACAAGGGGCTTGAAGTGGTGGGCATTGCCGAGGTCTGCGCGCTCAGCGCGCCGGATTCCACAACCGACGATGAGCGGTGGGATTGTGTCCACATTCGTGCACTGGCTGACATGCCAAAGCCGGTAACGCTGAAAGATGTGAAGGCCAATCCGAAGCTGGCCGAGATGAGCCTTGTGAAATCATTCCGCCTGTCCGTGCAGCCCGTGCTGGCGTCGGAGTGGAAAGAAGTCTGCAGGATGGGCGGGCTTGACCCGAAGACGCTGAAGCGCGTCTAAGCTGCTGCAACGCGCATCGCTTCCTCGCAATGGATGCGCGCGCTGTCATAGACGGGCAGGGGACTGTTGGCGGCGTTCAGGACAAGTCCGATTTCGGTGCAGCCGAGGATCACACTGTCAGCGCCGCGTGCTGCGAGCGCCCTGACAATATCGACATAGCGGCGCGTCGTTTCCGGGGTCACGACACCTTTGACGAGATCGTCGAAGATGATGCGGTGGATGTCGTCGCGTTCCGCCGGTTCCGGGACAACGGGCGGTGCACCGAACGTGCTGGCAAAATGATCCGGATAGAAGGGTTCTTCCATCGTGTAGCTTGTGCCGAGCAGGGCGGGCACATGACGGCCCTCGGCACGCAGGCGCGCGGCCGTTGCATCGATGATGTGAATGAATGGCACGGACAGGGCCTGTTGCAGTGGTGCGGCGACCTTGTGCATCGTGTTGGTGGCGAGAAGGACGAGTTCCGCGCCGGCGCGCTCAAGCCGCAGGGCGGAGTCCGCGAGCTGCTGTCCGGCCTCGTCCCAGTTTCCCGATTGCTGCAGTGCCTGCACCTCGCCGAAATCGAGCGCGTCGATTATCACCCTTGCGCTTGCATTTCCGCCCGAACGGGCGCGCGCGATTTCGCACAGTGTTTCGTAATAGATCATGGTCGAGGCAGGGCCCATGCCCCCGATTATGCCAATCGTCTTCATCCGCGATTGCCCTCTTCGAAACCGGCTAGCGTCCATTCGGCAAACTGCGCGAGGTCGCCGCCCGTGAACAGGAAGCCCGCCACACCCGCCGCGCGGGCTGCATCAATATCTGTCTGCTTGTCGCCGATTAGGAAGCTGGACTCGCGCTTCACGGGGAAGTCGGCCATCGCCTTCAGAAGCATGCCGGGCTTTGGTTTGCGGTCAAAGCTGTCACGTCTGTAGCGCGGATTTTCGCCCTCCTCGTGATAGGGGCAATAGTAAATGCGGTCGATGGCAGCGCCCTTTCCGGCAAGCTCGCCAAGCATCCATTCGTGCAGCGTGTGCATGTCGTGCTCTGCATAGAAGTTGCGCGCGATCCCGGATTGATTGGTGACCACGAAAACGAACCATCCGCGCGCCTTGAAGGCAGCAATTGTCTCGGCCGCGCCGGTAATCCATTCAAAGTCCGACACCTTGCTGACATAGCCCTTGTCGACGTTGATCACGCCGTCGCGGTCGAGGAAAAGGGCGGGGCGCTGGTAGGTCATCCGAGCGTTCTTTGCCCGTGTGTCCGGCAAGTTGCAACACTTGCAAATGCGCCGAAATGGCTGGACCTGTCCTGGAAAACGCGGTTGTCTTTCTTTCGAGGGGCCGACAAGAGCCCCCAACCACGACCCATGGGAGGGCAAAACTATGGAACAATATCTACCGCTCATTCTGAGCGCCATCGGCGGAACCGTGCTCGGACCAATCATTTCCAAGCTGACCGGAGGCAGTGGCACCGGGGGTATTATCGGCGGCATTCTCGGCGGAATAGCCGCTCATTACGGACTTGATGCTGCAAATGTGCAGGTCCTGGGAGACGCCGCAGCCGGGGCAACATCGCCCATGAACATTATTAACAGCCTGCTCGAGGGCGGCGTCGGCGGTGGTGTGGTTGGCTTGATCGCCGGCATGCTGATGAAGAGCAAGGGCTAGCGCCTTCGCGATCTGAACCCGATTTCAAACCATCTGGCGGTCCGGCCTGAGCCGGATCGCCTTTTTTATTCTGCGGCGGCTGGCAAGGCGCCCCGGTTTTCGCGCACGCCGCGCATGAACGGGACGATTGCGAGCATGGTCAGCAGGCCCGCCAGCAGGAAGGCTGCGCCGCCAAAGCTGAACGGCGCGCTGTCGCGGGTGAAGTAAAAGAGCGCACCATTCATTGCCAGCGGGCCCAGTATCATCGCCAGCGAGTTCAGGCTGGCACTCGCGCCCTGAAGCTCTCCCTGCGCATTGCGCGGCGTCAGCGTCGACATCAGCGAATTGATGGCCGGACCGGTCACACCGCCCAGCGCGCCAATCGGGATGATCGCATACACGATCCAGGCTTGTCCGGCGAAGGCATAGGCAAACATGACCAGGGCGCTGATGGACATGCCCAGCAACGCCGTGCGCACTGTACCGAACCGCTTCAGGATCACCCCCATCAGGCCAGCCTGAACAATGGCCGCGCCCACGCCGACAAGGCCTAGCGAGAACCCAATCTCCTTCGGGCTCCAGTCATAGCGGATCTCGCCATGAACCGACCAGGTGGCCGGGTAGACAGTATGCGCCAGGAAGAAGATGCCTGCCGCCAGCAGGAACCATGACACCTGGGGCAGTCTGGAAAAGTGTTTGACCGCTCCAAATGGATTGGCGCGCCCGATGTCAAAGGAACGCCGGTCAGCCTTTGCCAGCGATTCCGGCAAGACAAACAGGCCATAGCAGAAATTGACGGCCGCCAGACCCGCTGCCGCAAAGAAGGGCGCGCGTGGATTGATCTCGCCCAGGAAGCCCCCCAGCACGGGCCCGAACACGAAGCCGAACCCGAATGCGGCGCCGATCATGCCGAACGCGCGACCGCGCTCGGACGGTTCGGTGACATCCGCGATATAGGCGTTCGCCGTGGAATAGGTTGCACCCGAAACCCCTGACAGGGCCCGCCCGATGAACAGGAGCCAGATCGAAGTGGCAAAGCCCATGATGAGAAAGTCGATGGCGAGCGTGCCAATCGAAACAAGCAGGACTGATCGCCGGCCGAAATGGTCGGACAGGGCGCCGATGGTCGGGCCAAACAGGAAATTCATCAGGGCATAGGTCGCTGCCAGCAGGCCTAGCCAGATTGTGGAATCCTCCGGCGAAACATGCATCATCTCCTGCACCAGGCTTGGAATGACCGGGATGATCAGTCCGAAGGCCAGCATGTCGATGGCGACAGTTATGAGGACAAACAGGAACGCGTTCTTGCCATGTCTGCGGGGGGTGGGCGTATCGGTCATGTTCAGGCTTTGGGCGGGAACGGCGCAAAGGTCAATCGGCGCGTGGTGTGGAAAATCCTGCCCTTGCTTTTGCCCGGCGACCGCGACGATTATGAAACGGACATGGATCGCAACGCATACTAATATGGCGTATGGCCGACAGCATTCCGATTACACGCATTAACGTACCGGCAAGCCGGATCAGGGCGATCCGGTCTGCGGTGCGAGAGGTCACGCATCTCGGGAGTGCGCCCGATGCGTCGCGACTGGCGACGCTTGACGACGCGCCAGCGCTTCTCGCCTTCCTGTCCGATCCGGCCGTGCACGCGCCGATCTATAGCCTGCCGCGTCCGTTGACCGAGGCGAGCGTGCGCGCCTTCGTCCAGGAACACCTCGTCCAGCGCACGGCGGGCGAGGGCCTGCTGTTCGTGCGCGGCGAGGCGGATGTCATTCTTGGCTACAGCGATATCCAGGTCTGGCCGCAATGGGCGGCCGGCGAACTGGGCGGGGCGCTGCATCCGTCACTGCACCATCAGGGCAGGGGGTCGCGAGGGGCGGCAGAAAGTTTTGCCTGGATGTTCGAGGCGCTCCAGCTGGACGTGATCTGCGAAACGGCGAGCCATGAAAATGTGCCGACCCAGCGTATGCTGGACGGTTTAGGGTTCACGCGCAAAGGCGAGGTCGAAAGCGTGCGTCCTGACGGCACGGCACGCGCGTCACTTGTGTGGGAGATCACGCGCAGCGACTGGCTTCGACTTCACCCCAACTGAGGCCACACGCGGCCGGCTTTGCACGTCACCGCTGGGAAATCAGGCGATATCGGCCCGCGCCGCGTCTGGCAGATGGCGTCCCAGGAACGGGACAATCCGGTTCAGAAGTGCCGGCACGATCCTGTCCGGCAGATCATGGCCCCATTTCTCGAACACTTCGAGTTCGGCGCCGGGAATGCGGCTGGCGATGTCGCGGCCCGCTTCGGGCCGGATCAGCGGGTCCATTGCGCCATGCAGGACTAGGGTCGGCTGGGTGATTGTGCCGAGCCGTTCATACCAGCTGGGCTGGGCAACGATGGCGGCATATTGCCGGGCGACCCCCATCGGGCGGTCTGAACGGTTGAAGTCGGCTATTGTCTGGTCCCGGATGGCCTCATCGGTGGCGCGGATCTCATCATGCGAACCGATGACGCGGCGCGACTTGACGGCAAGGTCGGCGACTGCCTCGGCCCTGCGGGTTTCGGGCACGGCTGTCAGGGCCGCCTGGGCTTCGGGCGTGCTGCGCGGCAGGTCAGGTGCACTCGACGTGGTCATCACCGGGATCAGCGTGCGCACACGCTCCGGCTGGTTGAGAGCCATCAGCTGCACGATCATGCCGCCCATCGACACGCCGAGGACGTCGGCCTTGTCTGCACCGAGCGCGGTGACCAGCGCGGCAGCATCGTCCGCCATGTCGTTCAGGAGGTAGGGCACGGCCATTTCGGGCGGCGTGCCACCTGAAATGGCCTGCACGATATCGCGGGGTGCCGGCGGCACGGCTCCGGAAAATTCCGTGCTGAGGCCGATGTCGCGATTGTCGAAACAGACGACGCGGCGCCCGGCATCGGCAAGCCCGCGCTTCAGGGCATCGGGCCAGCGGGTCAATTGTCCGGAAAACCCGGAGACGAGCAGCATCAGCGGGTCATTGGGTGACCCGGTTTCCTCATACTCGATCTCGATACCGTTTGCCCTGATACGCGCCATTTGCGGCCTCCCGTGTCTGCTTCTTGTTGCAGATGAGTAGAGGGCATGTGGCCTTGCCTGTAAATCCTAGCGGCCAAGCTCTTTCATGGCTTCATCGAGGCCGGACAGCGTCAGTTCGAACATGCGGTGCTCGCCGATCAACTCACGGATCAGCTTGATCGAACCGGTATATTCCCACGCGCCCTCCTTGACCGGGTTAAGCCAGACAAGATTGGGGAAGCGTTGCACAAAGCGCTGGACCCAGATCCCGCCGGCTTCCTCGTTCCAGTGCTCCACCGAGCCACCGGCATAGGTGATCTCGTAGGGGCTCATCGTTGCATCGCCGACGACGATGACCTTATAGTCGGACGGAAACTTGTTGAGCACGTCCCAGGTCGGGATGCGATTGTTCATGCGGCGGCGATTGTCTTTCCACAGGCCCTCATAGGGGCAGTTGTGGAAGTAATAGTATTCGAGGTTCTTGATCTCGGACCTTGCCGCCGAGAACAGTTCTTCCATTACGCGGACATAGGGATCCATCGAGCCGCCGACATCGAGCAGCAGGAGCACCGACACGGCATTGCGCTTTTCCGGGCGCATCTCGATGTCGAGATAGCCCTTGCGGGCCGTGTTGCGGATTGTTGAGTCGAGGTCCAACTCGTCCGGTGCGCCCTTGCGGGCCCATTTGCGCAGACGCTTCATGGCCACCTTGATGTTGCGGGTGCCAAGCTCGACATTGTCGTCGTAATTCTTGAATTCGCGCTTGTCCCACACTTTCACGGCGCGGCGGTGGCGGGATTTTTCCTGCCCGATGCGCACGCCTTCGGGATTGTAACCATTGGCGCCGAACGGCGATGTACCACCCGTTCCGATCCATTTATTTCCGCCTTCGTGGCGCTTTTTCTGTTCTTCGAGGCGCTTTTGCAGCGTTTCCATCAGCTTCTCGAAGCCGCCCATGGCCTCGATTTCGTCCATCTCTTCCTTGGTCAGGAATTTCTCCGACATCTTGCGCAGCCATTCCTCGGGAATGTCGGTGACATCGACGGCATCTGCCATGCTGTCGAGGCCCTTGAAGACGTGGCCGAACACCTTGTCGAACTTGTCGATATTTCGCTCGTCCTTCACCAGGGCGGCGCGCGACAGGTAATAGAAGTCGGTCACTTCCATATTGATGACCTGCTTGTCCATCGCCTCCATCAGCATCAGGTATTCCTTCAGCGTGACCGGCACTTTGGCTTCACGCAGTTCATTGAAGAAGTTGAGGAACATGGGGCGTCTTTCCTGTCTTGAGGCCAAAAGATAACGTGCCTTGGGGCCCATGTCCAAGCTGACGCAGCGAAAAGCAGGGCGGTCATGTCCAGTTCACCCGTCATGGCTTAGGAACCAGGCCATGTTGAAGGCCATCCTGATCCTGCTCGCCGCCCTGTCCCTTGTGCCACTGGCCCAGGCTGCGCCAACGGCCTGCAGCGGCCCGGGCGAAGCCAAATGCATGTTTGAAGCGATCTGGGACGCGGCAGGCGCGCTGCCGGCCAAAAAGCAGGCGCGCCTCCAGCCGGCATTCCTGGAAACGGTCAGCCGCGCGGATGATGCCGCACTCCTGAAATCATGGGAAATGCGCATTGGGACCAGTGCGCGCCATCGAACACCCCCCAACGAATATGCCAGGGACCAGGCAAAGGCCGTGATTGCGCAGGCCGGTTGGAGCGGGTTCGAGCAGCGTGCCCGCTCCGGGATCACGCCGTTCAATATTGGCCGGCCGGAGATCATGGCGGCGGGTGTGCGCCTCGCAAATGATGACGCCACGAGGCGCCGCCTGATGGCGGCCATGTTTGACCTGGCGCAGACAAAGACCACGCGCGGCGGCCTGGGTGATGATTTCGAGAAGGGCGATTTCGGGCATGCGCTGGCCGAACTGTCCATGCAGCGCTGCGATCTGTCCGGCTTTGACCGGGCCGTTGCCCTGACGTCAGCGCCGGACAGTCTGCGCTATGCCCTTTGGCGGGCCCGGATCGCGGGCAATGCTGGTCATCTGGCCAGCCGGATACGGTCAGAGGCTGATCCTGATGATACGCGGCATGTCCGCCATGCGCTGGAAGGTTATGGCCCGATTGTCACGCTTGGCTATTGCCAGCGCCCGTAAGTGAGACAGATTGTCAGTCAGGCTTTCCGCCAGAGGGGAACCGGTTCATAAGGGGCCGCAATGACCGAGTTTGACAATGACATGGCCGATCCTGACGGCGATCCACCCGAAGCCATTTGCGGCAGCAAGGAAGTGGGCGCCATAGCGCACCTCTACCGCGCGGAAGTCTACCGTTCGACCGTCTGGCGCCAGCGCCTCGACCAGACCACGAACTGGGCCGTGATCTCGACCGGTATCGGCCTGTCTGTGGCCTTTGCCAGTGCGCAGGCCTCGCCGTTCCCCATCGTGCTTGTTGGCGCGCTCTGCATCGTCTTCCTGACGCTGGAATCACGCCGCTATCGGTTTTTCTACGTCTGGCGCTTTCGTGCGCGCGTGCTGGAAATAGCCTTCTATGTGCCGATGCTGCGCGGGGAAGGGGCACGCATCCCGGTCGATCGTGGCACGGCCCTGTCGGACGATTACGAAAAGCCGCAATACCGGATTTCAAACATACGGGCCATCGGCCGCCGTTTGCGCCGCAATTATGGCTGGTTGTTCGCCATTCTCGGCGCCGCTTATTTTGCGAAGATCGCGATCCACCCGACTGATGTCGAAACCTGGTCGCAATTCGTGCGCCGCGCGCACATTGGTCCGATCCCGGGTGAGGTCGCCATTGGCTTTGGCCTGTTGTTCCATGTGATCTGGATCACCATTGCCGTCAAAACCTGGCTCGACGAGCGACATGACAAGTCAAAGATGGCCGACTTCCTGAAGAGCCGGGAAGACGTCAACAAGCGCGCCAACGCGCTGGAGCGCGAGGAAGCCCAGGCCGAAATGGATATTCTCGGGCATTAGGGGCGGCTGGACTGCTGCACTGCAAAATTGAAGGAGGCGGGCTTTATCACGGGCCCGCCTCTTTCAGTTTCGACACTCTTGCAGAACGTGCCTCAGCCCGCCGGCCCGCGGCGTCCGCCGCCGTCCTGACGGCGTGAGAGGAAAGCAAGGCGTTCGAACAGGGCGACATCCTGCTCGTTTTTCAGGAGCGCGCCATGCAGTGGCGGCGTCAGGCGCTCGGGATCCTTCTCGCGCAGGGTTTCCAGGTCGATATCCTCGTTCATCAGCAGTTTCAGCCAGTCGAGCAGCTCGCTCGTTGACGGCTTCTTCTTGACGCCCGGCAGTTCGCGCATGGCGTAGAACGTGGTCAGTGCGTCACCGACCAGCTTGTTCTTGATCTTGGGAAAGTGCACGTCGATGATTTCGCGCATCGTTTCCTCATCGGGGAACTTGATGAAGTGGAAGAAGCAGCGGCGCAGAAAGGCGTCCGGCAATTCCTTCTCATTGTTAGACGTGATGATGACGATCGGGCGAACCTTGGCCTTCACGACCTCGTTGGTCTCGTAGACATAGAATTCCATGCGATCGAGTTCCTGCAACAGGTCGTTCGGAAATTCGATGTCAGCCTTGTCGATCTCGTCGATCAGCAGGACAGGGCGCTTCTTGGCCGTGAACGCCTCCCAGAGCTTGCCCTTCTTGATGTAGTTCTTGACGTCCTTGGCGCGCTCTTCACCCATCTGGCCGTCGCGCAGGCGTGAGACCGCATCATATTCATAGAGACCCTGGTTGGCCTTGGTGGTGGACTTGATATGCCATTCGATCAGCTCGCAATCGAGCGATTTGGCGACCTCGATGGCCAGCACGGTCTTGCCCGTGCCAGGCTCGCCCTTGATGAGCAGGGGGCGCTCCAGCGCAATGGCGGCATTCACGGCCACTTTCAGGTCATCAGTGGCGACGTAATCCTTGGTGCCTTCAAAACGCATGGGCCGGGGTCCTCTTTTCGTGTTTCGCCGACACAATAGGCTGCGTGCTTCGCTGAGCAAGCTTTGACGTTGCGGGAAGACTGACATTCCGTGAAAAAGTGGTAATCGCGCCATTCCCCTACGGAAACAGCTTCGCACCACTTGCCAGCTGTGGTATGGAGGAATGGCCATGCGCGCCGCCACGGAGCACCAGCTTCAGCTTAGCGTCGCGCCTGCCTCTGGACTGTCATTCCCATGCAGGAAAGACGTTCCAGGGTGGGTGCAGGCCGTATGATCCAAAATGCCCGATGATAACGGGCGCATGGCACTATAACGCCACCGGGCTGCCTGGCAGGATTAACGCCTGGCAATCAAGCGTTAACGCCTTTCTGCAAAATTCAAGGAAATCAGGCAGAATTGGATTCGCTTGCAATGCCCTTGAAGCTTTCCCTGAAGCCCGGAGAGACGTTCGTGGTCAACGGCGCTGTCGTCCGCAATGGCGACCGGCGGGGTGTGCTTCTTCTGGAAAACCAGGCCCGGGTCCTGCGGGAAAAGGACATTCTGCGCCCCAATGAGGCAACGACGCCCGTGCGGCGCGTCTATTTCGCGATCATGCAGATGTATCTGCTCGGCGAGATTGATGGTCCTGCCTATACACAGACGGCGGAAGCCGTCGCCGCACTGCTGGCTGCCGCCTCGACAGAAGACGAGCGCGCGACCGTGCTGGAAATATCTGCAGACGTTGCGGCGGCCGATCTCTATCGGGCGCTCAGCCGTTGCCGTAAGCTGATGACAGCTGAAACGGCAGGTGCAAGCTGATGGCAGATGGCAGCCTCATGCGCACGCGCGCCCAGTCTGGCGATGGCCGCCTTGGTCTCGACGAGGCCATCACGCGCCTTGAGGCAGGGCAGGGTGACGGCCTGGTTGTCGATCTCGGCAATGGTCGCACCGCAATTGCAGACGGCCATCGCGGCGATGACGGGCTGCTCCAGCGTCTTCGCGGACACCGCATGATGGTGGCGCTTGCCTCCGGTGCGGCGGATCTCTCACAATTCTCCGCCAGTGACGGTGCTGTGAAAGTTTCTCCACTTGTGCAGGAAATACTCGACGCTGCCGTCCAGAGGGATTAGGGGCCTCGCGCATGAGCGCAGAACTGATCTCCCTGTTTACCGCGACATTCGTCACATTCTTCGTGCTGATTGATGCTCCCGGCGTGGCACCGATTTTCGCGAGCCTCACGGCGCAGGGTGACGCGGCCTACCGGCGCAGGATGGCGTTCAAGTCGACTTTTGTCGCCTCGATCATCATGTTCGCCTTTGCCTTTGGCGGGGCGTGGCTGCTCGGCGCGATGCATATTTCCATTGATGCCTTCCGGGCGGCTGGCGGCGCACTCCTTTTCCTGATCGCACTCGACATGGTGTTCGAGAAGCGGACGGAGCGGCGAGAGCATCGCGCCGAAGAATTGCTGGAAGGCCATGACGACGATACCGAGCCCGATGACATATCCGTTTTCCCGATCGGCATCCCGATGATTGCCGGACCCGGGTCGATCGCGACCGCCATGTTCTACATGTCACAGGCGACCATATGGACCGAGAAGGCTGTCGTGCTCTCGGCCATCGGGCTGAACCTGCTTCTGACTCTGGTGATCTTCCTGGCGGCAGGCCCGATTGTGCGCCTGATGGGGGCCAGTGTGGCCGGGGCGCTCACGCGTATCCTCGGTGTGATCCTGGCGGCGCTGTCGGTGCAGCTGCTGATCGACGGCATCAAGGGCGCCTTCGGCCTCGGCTGATGCCTATTGCGGCGCTTCGAGGCGTGGGCGCCGGTGAAAGTTGCGCCGGAATGTCGATAGCGTCACCCAGAACATGACAAGGCCCGCAGCGGTCAGTCCCATGAACTGCAGTACCAGCTCGCGCGTCCAGCGCACACCGGTATCGGCAATGCGCAAGGCGTGTGGTCCCATTTGCTTGACCAGCGCCACGGACCTGTCGCCACCGGCCTCTGCTATGAGGCGCACACGGCGCAGATCGGCACTGTCCTTCACCTGTTCGACCAGCGTCACTGCCGCTGACGGATTGGTCAGCGATCCGATACGGTCAATCTGGGCAAGATCGGTCTCCAGCCGCGCCAGGCCATGCGGGTCAATGGCGCTTTTATATGCCGCCCTGACGCGTTCGACCCGCACCTTTGTCGTGGCCAATTCTGCAAAGGCCTCTTCCAGGGCCGGCTTCAGGGCGGCGTCGGGCAACGCATCATCCAGCCGATCGGTCAGGTATTCGGTGAATTCAGGCGTGATACGCCGGGACCGGCGCGCCGATTTCAGGATCGACAGTGCGCGGATATTCGTTTCAATTTCGGCATCGGGCTGGCCAGCCTGGGCCAGACCGATGCCGGTAATCTTCAGGACGAGCTTGTCGACACGGTCGCCCTCCAGCCAGCGTTCGGAATGGTTGGCAAGATCGGCATGCGTTCCCAGAAGGGCAAACCGGGCTTCCGTAACGGGCGCTTCTTCTTCCGCGGCCGGATCTTCCTCAGTTGCTGCCTCGGACGGCACGTCTTCACCGTTTTCTTCCGGCGGTTCGGCCAGTGTGTTCTGATTGCGTGCGGACCCCAGCGCAGCAGCAAAGCGCTGGCTGACATCGACAGGCAGCTTCCGGAGGGCGGCCATGGCGATGCGTTCGTCCTCGGTGCCGGTCACTTCGGCATTGGCCGCCACCATCAACTCCTTCACCTCGTCGCGGCTCAACATCTGGGGCGCGGTCATGAGAAAGCCACGCGCGGCCGTGACATCGCGGGCGGTAAGTTCACGCGAGACGATGTCGTGCCAGAACTTGTATTTATCAGCGGCGTTACGCGGAGCCATCGCGGTGAAGGCTTCGTCCATGTTGTGGCGTGTCTGATCAATCGCCTCGACGGAGGGCGCATCAGAGAAGGTGGCGCCTGAAAAGGCTCCACCGAGTATCTGTGCTCCGATGACAGGCATGAGAATGAGCAGTGAGTTGAAAATCACGGCCTGCATCCAACCGGAGGAGCGGATTGATCTTTTCCGTCGGCGGGCCATGAGCACTGAAACCGTTGCGAAAGCTGCACTTTGGACGAGGTTTCATAGAGCGCGGGGTCGCCCCAAAGATCAAGCCTTGGCCTGCTAATTGCTTCTGGAAAGGTGCCTCCGGAGCCTGTTCTTTATGTCACAATACCACCATTTATGCGTGTTAACGCCACAATTAACTGAAAACATTGGGAAAAATAACTGCGCGACGGCGATTGCGATGAATCGCTTGCCGCTCTATATCGGGCCCATCCTGATTAAAGGAGTCTGCTATGAGTATTGAACTATCAGACGACTACCGCCCCTCCGACGACGAGGAGTTCATGAACGAGCGTCAGCTGGCTTTTTTCCGGCGGCTGCTCGAGAACTGGAAGGCGGACATTCTCGACGGCGCAAAACAGACGATTCACAATCTGCAGGACGAATCCGGTTCCCTGCCTGACATTGTCGACCGGGCCTCTGCCGAAAGCGACAAGGCACTGGAACTGCGTACCCGTGACCGTCAGCGCAAGCTGATCTCGAAAATTGACAGCGCCCTGCGCCGCATCAGCGATGGCAGCTACGGCTTCTGCGAGGCGACGGGTGAGCCAATTGGCCTGCGCCGCCTGGAAGCGCGCCCGACGGCAACGCTCAGCCTCGAGGCGCAGGAGCGTCACGAGCGCAAGGAACGCACCCTTCGCGACGACTGATCGCGATTATTCGCAAGTTGCAAAAGAGAACGGCGGCCTCCCGGTTTTCGGAAGTGCCGCCGCCTTTTTCCCATCAACCCAACGCCGCGGCGATTCTGCGTCGTGCCTCGTGCGTTAAGGGGATGATCGCATCAAGGTCCAAACGTTCCCTTACTTGAGAGTAATCAGGGCCTTAACTCAAGCAGTGCTTGTTTAACTTTGAACCTGAATCCATTAACACGCACCCCTGCCTGGCATGTTGCGAACACTGCAGCTGGCGAAAAGTCCTAACCAAGCGTTAACCCTCTTGGGGCCACAATGTCCACTTGATCCACCGGAAGCCGCCAACGCCCATGAACCGACCTCTGCCCGCCACTGCCGATGACGGATGGGACATGTCTCCAAGGCGTGAAACCGCGGTAATGCTCGATATGCCGACAAGCTTCGAAACCTTTGAACAATCGGCGCGCAAGCCTGTGCTTCGCGGCAAGCTCAGCTCGGCCGAGATCGAGGCACTCCTGCGCCCGGACCTGTCGGACATGGCGCCCGAACCGGCCCCCCCGCCGGCGAAGACCATCACACCGCGCCCGATACCAGACCTCGACGAGCCCCACACAGCCCGAGCGGACCTGCCCGAAGACGCGCTGCGCCTGGCCGCGCGCCTGTCACTGGCATTCCGCCAGGGTTGCGGCCTGCGTGCTGCCGCCACAGTCACAGACGCGTCAGCGGGCACATTCGCCTCGGCGCTGGCTCAGCATTCCGGCGAGATGGGCCGCGCCATTGCCTGTTTCGCCGCGCCTGGTGGCGAGATCATTGCCATGCTCAGCCTCAGTGCGCCGCTGGCTGCAGCTCTCATCGAGAGCGCCTGCGGCGGCAAGCCTGGTCCGTTCGCGCCACGTGAACTGACACCGCTTGATGCCGCCCTGCTAGAGGGCCTCGTGCGCCCGCTCGGGGCAGGTATCTCTCCGACGCTCAGCTTCTCGCGCATCGAAACCGATGCCGATTTCGCCGCCGCCCTTGCCCGGCCTGGTGAGGCAGACGTCATCGATCTCGATGTCCGGTTTGATTCGGTGCGGATGCCTGCGCGGATGATCCTGGCCAGCGATGACCTGTTCGACCTGGTGGCGACCGCCCCCACACCCCACGCGCTCGGCACTGCTGCCACATCTGCCGCCACCCCATCCGGCGCAGCGGTCACAGCCGTGCTGACCGCCCGGATCGCAAGCCTCAGCGTGCCTCTGTCGCGTCTGACAGACCTGAAGGCGGGCTCCACCCTGCTGCTGGGGCTGCCGGCGGACCAACCTGTGGAACTGCTCTCGGGTGGACGTAATGGCCCGGTCGCCGCCGAAGCGCAGATCGGCCGCAAGGGCGCTCAGATGGCCCTGCGCATCACGAAACGCGGCCCGGCCCTGCGCTAGGTCAGCTTCACCGCACTTTCCGCTTACGCGCCATGTGCGCCTCGGCGGCGGCGCGTGAGGCGTCCGGCGACCCGGCACTGCGCAGTTCGCCCTCTCTCTGCGCCCAGAGACGCTTCTGGTAATTGGTCGAGATAATATCCGTCACGACGAGTACGAAGATGACCAGATAGAAGCTGGATTTGCTCATCGCGTCGATGGCGAAGCCGAAGATCGTCAGATGCGCAATGTGCGCGCCCTCGGTGACAAGCAGCACCCCGACGAGGAAGAGGATGAAAAGGCCAAGAACCTCGTACATCCTGTTTTTCTTGAGAAAATTGGCGACCGTATCGGCCATCAGTGCCATCGCGATTCCGGATGCGATAATCGCAATCGCCATGAGCCAGACCTGGTAAGTGATCACGATGCCGCCTGCAGCATCGACGGATTTCTCATTGGCGATGGCCATGGCGGACAGGATTGAATCGAAGGAAAAGACCAGGTTCATTGCCACAATCAGGAGCGTTGCCTGCAGGACCGTTTTGGGTTTGCCGCCTTCACTGTGCTCAATGAATTCAACGCTTAGCAGGTGGGTGATTTCCTTGACTGCCGTGTAGATGATGAAGGCACCGCCCGCGAAGGTGATCAGGCTCTGGAACGTGAACTCGCCGACGAAAATGCCCGGCAGGTTGATATCGAACAGGGGCGCGGCGAGCGCATCGAACAGGGCGACGATGATGAACAGCAATACGACGCGAAACAGGACCGCAAGGCCGATGCCCCAGCGCCGCACCATTGGGGCTTTCTCCTCACCGACCCGCTTGGATTCAATCGAGATGTAGAGAAGATTGTCGAAGCCGAGAACGGCCTGAAGCATCAGCAGCATCAGGAGCGTAAACAGGCCTGATAGCGAAAAAACTTCCTGAATAAACCCTGCCAGCATGGCCCGGCCCCCTTGATTTGAAACGTGATCGTGTCAGGCGTTAGCGCCGTGAAGCCGAAAATGTTCCCATCAGCGCGCGTCGGCCTGCCTGATGAATTCGGCCTGGATCTCGATTTCCACCTCATCGGCAATCAGGCCCGAATATTTCGAGACGCCGAATTGTGTCCGGTCGATCCGGCCTGTCGCAGAAAACCCGATGACGTCCGCGCCGCGCAACCGGTCGAAAGCGGCGCCATTGAACGTGGCGTCCAGCGCAACGGGCGCCGTGACCCCATGCAGCGTCAGGTCGCCCGAGACGGTTGCTGTCGTGTCGCCTGTCAGCGCGACCGTGGTGGACGTGAACACCGCCTGAGGAAAGGCCGCCGTATCAAACCAGTCAGGGCCCATGAGCTCGGCGGCAAATTCATCATTGGCAATATCCAGCGAGGTCATATCAATCACGGCTTCGACGCTGGAACTGGCCGGATCGTTCGCGTCCCCGGTGAGGCTCGCATCGAACATCTCAAACCGTCCGATATAGGTGGAGTAACCAAGGTGGTTGATCCGGAACAGGACAGCGGCATGTGTCCTGTCGAGTGAATAGTCGCCTGCCTTGACCTCGGCCACCTCGGTGCTCACGTCCGGCTTGAGCAAGGGCGCAACCACCGACGCGCAGGCGGTCAGCAGGGCGAGGCTCAGCCCCGCCGCTGCCGGTTTCAGCAGGCCTTTGCGCATGGCGCTAGTTCTCCTTTGTTTCCTCTACCCACGCCAGCACGCTCTGCTCCAGAATGGCCAGTGGAACGGCGCCATCTCTCAGCACGACATCATGAAAGTCGCGAATGTCGAACGCATCACCAAGCTCGGCTTTGGCCATCTCGCGCAGGTCAACGATTTTCAGCATGCCGATTTTGTAGGCGGTCGCCTGGCCCGGCATCACGATATAGCGGTCGATGGCTTTCTGGCAGTCGCCTTCGGGGTTGGGTGTGTTCTTGAGGAGGTACTGGACGGCCTCTTCGCGGGTCCACTTCCTGTCATGGATGCCGGTATCGACCACGAGACGCGCTGCGCGCCAGATTTCCATCGCGAGCCGGCCAAAATCATCATACGGATCAGAATAGTAACCCATTTCCTTTGGAAGCAGTTCCGAGTAGAGGCCCCAGCCTTCGGTATAGGCCGTGTAGCCGCCATACTTGCGGAAGCTTGGAATGCCTTCCAGTTCCTGCGCCATGGCGATCTGCATATGGTGTCCGGGAATGCCCTCGTGGAAGGCCAGTGCCTGCAACTGGTAGGTCGGCATATCCTGCATCCGGTAGAGATTGGCATAATAGGTGCCCGGGCGGCTGCCATCGGGGGCGGGGCGGGAGTAGAAGGCCTTGCCTGCTGACTGTTCGCGGAACGGTTCCACAGCCTTCACGATCAGGTCAGCCTTCGGGAAGGTCTTGAACACGGTGGGCAGGTCTTCACGCATGGCGTCGATCGCGGCTGTTGCCTCGGCGAGATACTCGGAGCGCCCTTCGTCCGTATTGGGCTTGAAGAATTGCGGGTCCGTGCGGGTGAACTCGAAGAATTCCTCGAGCGTGCCATCAAAGCCGACCTGTTTCATGATGCTGCGCATCTCGTCCTGGATGCGCGCGACTTCTGCCAGTCCCAGCTCGTGGATTTCATCCGCCGTCATGTCGGTCGTGGTAATCTGTTTCAGACGCATGGCATAATAGGCGTCGGCATCAGGCAGCTTCCAGGCACCATCATCTGTCGTTGCGGCAGAGGTCTGGGCCTCAAGTTCGACAATGGCGGCCTCGTAGGCGGGGCCGACACCGTCGCGCAACGCGTCAGCCGCGCGCGCGAGAAGCGGCTCTGCCTCGTCCTGCGTGATTGTTTCGGCATCAACGAGGGCCGTGACTTTCTTGCGGAAGTCCTCCATGAGCGGGCTGTCCTCACCTTCGTCGACAAAGGGATAGCCTGTGATTACACCGCGCGAATCCGACAGGACATAGTCATAAACAAAACGGGGCGGCAGGATGCCTTTCGCGGCTGAAGCCTGCGCGTTGGCGACGTTCTGGTCAAGATAGGCGGGAATGCCTTCCAGTCTTGAAATATAGGCTTCGGCATCCGACAGGCTGGCGACCTTGTGCTGGTTCACCAGGAAAGCCGGGATTCCCGACTGGACGCCGAACATCTGGTTGAAAACATAGGCGTGACCACGGAACGGGAAGGCCGCTTCGGCCTGCGACAATTCATATTCGGCCAGGCGCCATGACAATTTCGCCTGCGGGTCCAGCCTGTCATACTCAAACGTCGCCTTCATTTCGGCCACGATGGCACGCTGAAGCTCAAGATCTCCCAGCGCGTGGGCATCGGAGACATCGTCCCACTGTCCATAATCGTCCTTGATACCCAGATAGGTTTGCGTCATCGGGCTGCGGGCAACCGTTTCAAGGAATTTCGCCTCGAACCAGGTGTTCAGGCGGGCGCTTTCGTCTGCAATGGCCTCAGGTACTGCTTCGGCGGGTGCGACGGTTTCTGTGACAGGAGTCTGCGCGGGCGGCGGCGTGGTGCAGGCGGCCAGAAGCAATACAGCGGCAATGGCGGTGGCGGTTCGCATCATGGGGAGGCTCCGAATCAAATGAGGTTTGTGCAATTTCCACAGTGAGTCTTAACGCTTTTTTCGGTTTCGTTAACCTTTGCTGTGTCAATGTAACTGGATTAGGATTCCGCTACGGCTGAGTCGGCGTGGTGCCGGCGGAATCAGTGTATAGTGATCCGGCATGTTGCGATGCTGTCGGTGCAGGAGATGTAATACGCATGGATTCCCTGGAACTGACGCAGGCAGCCAATACGGGCGATGACGGCGAAACCACGGGCGACGAGGGCATGTCCGCATGGGGCGGTCGCATCGACGTCATGCAGCTGCTGTTCTGGGGCTGCCTGTTGATTTCCATTGCTGCCGCAAGTGTTGCGCTCGCCTGGCCGAAAGCGTCCGGTGCCCCGGGGCCCATCCTGCTCATAACCATGGCGTCCGGCGGGCTGGTATTCCTGCTTTGGATCGTGCGTGGGGCAGGTCGGTTCCTCGGACTGTTTCCGGAGCGTGGATCGGCTGCGCGGGCTGTTCAGACGAACATGCCCCGTTTCGGCTGGATCGAGGCGCTCGACGAATCGGTGCTGATCACTGATCAGGGCGGCGCGCCCGTCGCGGCCAACCAGTCCTATGCCGAACTCAGCCAGCTTGCCCTGATGGTCGGTCAGGCGGACGGCGGTGCTGTCACGGTTGATCGCCTGTTCGGCGCCAATCCGGGCCTTGCCGCACCGGTCTACCGTCTGTCCAAGGCGGCGATGGCGGGCCAGGCCCGCCGCGAAGTCCTGCCACCAATCACGATCGGCTCCGAACAGGTGCCCGCCCAGTTCGAAATCGGCGTCTCGCCCTTGCCGCGCCAGCGTGTACTCTGGCGTATCCGCCGGATCGCGGGCCAGCAGGAGGCGACTGGTGCCTCAGATCTGAAATCCCTCTATGTCGAGGATGCCCCGATGGGCTTCTTCGCCGCCCGCCCGGATGGCACGATTACCTATGCCAATTCATGGCTTCGTGAACTGCTCGGCCTGCCGGAATCGGCGAAGAACATTCGCATCGACGACATCATGCGTCCTGAATTCGTGAAAATGCTGGCGCGTGACCGCAAGACCGGCGCGCCCGGACGTGCGGATATACAGTTGCGCGCCCGCGATGGCGTCGAAGTTCCGGTCCAGGCCATCACGACATGGGCCGGCCGCGGGGCCGAGGCGGCTGGCCGCACGATCATCCTTGCCAACCAGCAGGTGATGAACGGCCAGGAAGAGCGCCTCAATTTTGCGTCCTCGTCGCGTCCGCCACGCCTTGAAGGCGATCCGATGTTTGACGACGCGCCATTTGGCGCCGTGCGTCTGCAGGGCGACAGCGTCGACGGAGCGATCATCCTTGATGCCAACCGCGCGCTGATGGAAATGACAGGCGGCGAAGCGACGCCAGGTGGTCATTTCGCGAACCTGTTTGTGGCTGAAGACGGCCCGGATGCGCTGAACACGTCGCTGATCGATGCAATCGACAAGCCTGTCGGCCTGAAACTGGCCGGACGCGAACAGCGTCACGTCAATGTCTTCGTCACGCTGGATGGCAATGGCCGGCCATCGGTTGCCTATGTCATCGACATTACGGAGCAGCGCGAGCTGGAACTGCGCCTGGCGCATGGCGAAAAGATGCAGGCCATCGGCCAGCTTGCCGGCGGCGTGGCGCATGATTTCAACAATGTGCTTCAGGGCATCATTCTCAATAATGAGGATCTGATGACCAGCCACCCTGTGGGTGATCCATCCTACAATAACCTGAAATCGATCCACGAATTCTCGATCCGGGCAAAGGATCTCGTCCGCATGCTCCTCGCCTATGCCCGCCAGCAGACATTCAAGCGGGAAATCTTCAACGTGACGGACTTCCTGTCCGAATTTTCCATCCTGCTTCGCCAGATCCTTGACGAGCGCGTCGAGATCGAAGTGAAGCACGGCCGCGATGTGCCCCATATCAAGGCTGACAAGAACCAGCTTGAAACGGCGATCATCAACCTCGCCACCAATGCGCGCGATGCCATGATCAGCCACAATAATGGTGGCAAGCTGACCATCCGCACGGCACGCGCCACCGGTAAGGATGCGCAGGCCAGGGGCTTTGGCTATGTCGAGGATGGCGACTACATGCTGATCGAGGTGGAAGACACCGGTCATGGCATGCCGCGTGACGTCATGGACAAGATTTTCCAGCCCTTCTTCACCACCAAGGAAGCCGGCGTTGGTACGGGCCTCGGCCTTGCCACGGTCTATGGCATCATCAAGCAGTCGGGCGGCTATATCTGCCCTATCTCAAGTGTGGGCAAGGGGACGACATTCCAGATCTACCTGCCTGCCCTTCGTGCTGAAGACATTCCGGCACCTGTTGAAATCACCCAGGCGGAGAAACTGGCCAATCGCCCGATGGATATTTCCGGACGCGGCCGCATCCTGCTGATCGAGGACGAAGACGGCGTGCGCGCGATCACCGCGACCCAGTTGCGCAAGCGCGGCTATGACGTGTCGGAAGCCTGTGATGGCGAAGAAGCCATGGAAGTGCTTGAAGACAATCCGGGTAGCTTCGACCTGGTTATCTCGGACGTTGTCATGCCTGGCATGGACGGCCCGACCCTGATCCGCGAGGCGAAGGAGTTGCTGGGCCATGCCCGCGTCATCTTCATCTCCGGCTATGCCGAGCGCGACCTTGCCAAGCAGCTGGACGATGACCGCGCCGTTTCCTTTCTGGCCAAGCCATTCACGTCCCGACAGCTGGCCGAGCGCGTGAAGATGGAACTCGGCAATCCGAAAGCGGAAGCAGCCTAGGCGCGCGCCATATTACATCATCCGCTTGGTGGCCCAGAATTCCTTGAGAACGAGGGCGAAGCTGCCGGGGTGTTCGGCACAGGCCCAATGGCCTGCATCCGGCTCGATGTGTAGGGGATACTGCCAGCGTTTTGCGAAACGCTGCGCCACGGAGACATCCACAAAGGGATCGGTCTCGCCCCAGTAGAGCTGTCCCTTGGCAGGCAGGTTTGCCAGGTCATTCTCCCAGTCACCCGAGAATCGCAGGCCGCGGGCAGAGCGGTAGAGCTTGAGGATCGCCCGGCGCATCGTCTTGTCGACCAGCGGGGCTTCATGCGCCGCCATGCTCGCAGGCATGCCGCCTTCGGCCAGTGCGGCCTCAAGCTTGGCGCTGTCCCGCATGCCCGCCATCACGAGTTCGCCGAGCAGGGGCGTCGCCCACATGCGCGCCATGCGGTGGCCGGAATACTGGCTGTCGATTACGGCATTGGTGACGCACCAGCTTTCCACCAGGTCCGGCCGCAGGGAGCAGGCGCGCAAGGTGAGCAGGGCGCCCCAGTCATGGCCGACAATGTTCACCGGCCGTCCCACGGCGTCCATCTGGCCGACCAGCCAGTCTGCATAGGCCTCCTTCGTGCATTTGAAGCCTTCCGGAACCGGGCAGCCAAAGCCGGGCAGGGCAGGCGCCATCCACTGGTCCGGTTTCAGGCCAAGCGCCTTGATCAGCGGGCCCCAAAGAAAAGGCGTGTCCGGCACGCCATGCACAAACAGGATCATTGTCTTGCTCCCCCGAGCCCCAAGTGACTGTTCCTGAAAAGGATTGAGCCACAAGCTGCGCCCGTGAGCAAGGATTTCGCGCTCAGGTGGGCCGTACCGAACCGGGATGCTTCCCTTGGGGGCGCCTTAGCCCAGCCTCTCCCAACAGGACCGGCCGAAGGCGTCATAGGCGTCCATCTCGATCACCATCTGGCGGAACAGGTCCGCGTCGCCGATGTCATCCGGCAGGAGGGGATCGAGGTTGATTGTGCGGATGACGGACTGGCCGACGAGCAGAGTCTCGCGGGCGGCGGCGTCGGGTGGCAGGCTGGCGGCGGCCTTGCGGCTCGCCCGCATGGCGGCGATGGCACCTTCATAAGTGGCCTTGAGGTCATCGGTAGACCAGAGGTTGCGCCAGTTCACGCCCGCCGGCATGGCGGTCTCGCTAATGGCCACGAGCAGTGCGTCTTCCTGCAGGCCAATGCGCAGCAGCGCGGCGCGCAGTTGCGTCAGTGACTGGCGCAGATTGTCGGGCCGCACCCACAGGCCCGCTTCGGCCTGGGCAAAACCATAGAGGCGCAGGGCCCGCATGCGGGCGCGCAGGTCTTTCCGGTCTGTGCGGCCAAGATGATTGGTGATGACGCCGATCCATCCGCCGGTCCATGGACGGGTGCGGGCGGGGGCGCCCCGCCAGTCGCTGATTTCGGCGGTGAAGGCAGCGGCCTTCGGGCCAGTCGCATAGACACCGCGGTCGACGCTTTCCAGCAGGCCTTCCTTCACGAGCCGCGTCACCGCCATACGGATGGCCGTCGGCTCCATGCCGAACAGGCTGCCGGCGCGCGAGAGATAGGCCAGCGTCTGCGGCCGTCGCCCCGGCACGCTCATCAGAGACAGGACAAGTGTGCGCGCGGACACGTCTTCGGCGGCAGTCGGTTTAAAACGTAACGACATTTGACGTATTGTGCATAATTATGTTACAAAGACAAAAAGATAATGAAGTCGAAGGGAAGACGCCTGAACATGACTGAAGCCATACGCCTGTCTGATGCGCTTACGAAGGAAGAATTGCGCGTCCTGTCGACGCCTTCCGACGTGAAAGCGATTGCGTCACTCCTGTTCAACTGGGCGCTGATCGTGGCGGCCTTCGCCGTGCCGATCATCTGGACCAACCCGCTGACCATTTTCGCGGCGATCGTGTTCCTCGGCGGGCGCCAGCTCGGTCTCGGCATTCTCAACCATGACTGCGCCCACCATGCTTTCGTCAAAAGCAAGGGAGGCAATGATTTCATCGGGCACTGGCTGTGCGGCGCGCCGATGAACATCTCGGTCTATGCCTATCGCGCCTATCACCTGAAGCATCACAAATATGCCGGCACCGAACAGGATCCGGACAGGATTTTCGTGAAGAATTATCCGGTCTCGAAGGACAGCCTCAAGCGCAAGCTGCTACGTGATGTGACTGGCCGTACAGGCTTTCGCGACACGATGATGAAGCTGAAGGGATTCAAGCTGAAGAAACATTATCCCTGGCTCGTCTTCCATGTCGGCCTGCTGGCCGTGCTGACTGCCGTCGGCGCGCCATGGGCCTACCTGATGTGGTGGGCAGCGGAGATTTTCGTCTATCCCGTGTTGACGCGCGTGCGCCAGATCGGCGAGCATGGTGTCGCGATCAATCGCGACAGTCTCGACCCGCGCGACAATACAAGTACGACACTGGCGTCATGGTGGGAGCGGCTGCTGATTGCGCCCAACCAGGTGAACTATCACCTCGAGCATCACCATTTTGCTGCCGTGCCGGGCTATAACCTCCCCCGGTTGCACAAGCTGCTGTCCTCACGTGGCTATTACCGCAACCATGACTGCATCTCGCATGGCTATCTCGATGTGCTGAAGCGCGCCGTGCGTCATGACGAGGCCGAAAGCGCCGTAGCAGCCTGAGGCCTGTCCCTTGTGGGCGCACTGGCTTAGGGTGTGCGCCAAACGCAGGAGACACGTTTATGATTCGCACCCGTTTGATTCTGGCCCCCTTGCTGGCGGCGGCCTGCCTGCTTTCCGCCTGTACCAGGCAAGCCCCGGCAGCCGTGCCTGAGGCGCCCACACCAGCCGAACCCTCGCTGCCGGTCGCTGAGCCGACCGAGCGTCCGGACGGGCCCTTTGCCAATACACATGCGGAAAAACTGGGACAGGGGCGCGAGATTGCCGAGACGATCTGTGCGACCTGTCACGCCATCGGACCGGAAGGCGACAGCCCGCATCCCGATGCAATTCCTTTCCGCAACCTGTCAAAAAACTATCCGGTTGAGGATCTCGCCGAACCACTGGCTGAAGGCATCATGGTCGGCCATCCGGACATGCCGGTCTTCGAGTTCGAGGCGGACCATATCGACTCGCTGCTGACCTATATCGAGAGCATCCAGGCGCCGCACGACCTGTAGGCCGGCGGCGAAAGGGTGTCAGGAATAGATGAATTCCGGCGCGTCGAGGTCGATCAGCGGGATTTCGTCCTTCTCGGCCCAATAGTCCTGATTGTGCTGCCATTCCGGTTTGGTGCCGCGCTTCGGCATAAGGTGAATGGACCGCATCAGATAGTTCGGATTGAAATTGCCCGCATCAATCCAGGGCAGGCGCTCCATGTCCTTGTCCTCAGGTGGCAGTGCCACCTCGACCTGGCGGACATGTTTTGCATCCATATGCTTCAGCAGCTTGCAGACAAAGTCGCCCATCAGGTCGACGCGCAGGGTCCAGCTGGCGCGGAAATAGCCGAAGACCCAGGCCATGTTCGGCACACCTGTGAACATCATGCCGCGATAGGTGACCGTGTCGGAAAAATCGACCGGCCTGTTGTCGACCGTGAAGGGAATGCCGCCAAGGACGGACAGGTTGAAGCCGGTGGCAGTGACGATAATGTCGGCCTCCAGTTCCTCGCCTGATTTCAGCATTATGCCCTTTTCCGTGAACCGGTCGATATGGTCTGTGACGACAGATGCCTTGCCGCTGGCAATGCCCTGGAAAAGATCGCCATCCGGTACGAACGCGATGCGCTGCTGCCACGGGCGGTAGGCGGGCGTGAAATGCTTGTCCACGTCGAAATCCGGTCCCAGGAATTCACGCACACCGGCCAGCAGTTCTTCCTTCACGACGTCGGGTTCCTCCACGGCGCGGCGTGTGAACTCGTTCTGGTCGAACAGAACCTTGCGGCGTACGATTTCGTGGATCCAGGTCTCGTCGATCTGCAGCTTGCGCAGCTCGTCGGCCAGTTCGTTCTCATTGCGACCGGGGATGAAATAGGTCGGCGAACGCTGCAGCAGCGTGACATGCTGGCAGTCGGCGGCAATCGCGGGCACGAGCGTCGCCGCCGTGGCGCCGGAGCCGATCACGATGACGCGCTTGCCTTTATAGTCCAGGTCTTCCGGCCATGTCTGAGGGTGCACGATCCGGCCCTTGAAATCATCCATGCCCTCCCATTCGGGTGTGAAGCCCCTGGAATGGTCGTAATAGCCCTGGCACATCCAGAGGAAGTTCGCGGTGATCTGGACCGTCTCACCGGTATCGGAACGACGTGCCGCTATGGTCCACCGCTTGTCCTGCGAGGACCAGCTCGCCGACAGGATCGTGTGGTGATAGCGGATGTGCGGCGTGATATCGTTCTCGTCGATCACTTCCTGCATATAGGTGAGGATCTTGTCGGCTGCGGCGATGGGCTGGCCGGTCCATGGCTTGAAACGGTAGCCGAACGTGTAGAGATCGCTGTCAGACCGAATGCCGGGATACTTGTGCGTCAGCCATGTGCCGCCAAAGCTCTCCAGGGATTCAAGTATCACGAAACTTTTGCCGGGCGTCTGGGTCTTGAGGTGATAGGCCGCCCCGATGCCGGAAATCCCCGCGCCCGCGATCAGCACATCGAAATGTTCCGTCGCTGTGTCACTGGATTTGCGTTCAAGCGTCTGTGTGTCTGCCATGCGTTTCGTTTCCGTCCCTGAAGTGCCAGCCATGCGAGTGGCTGTTCTGTTTACAGCCATAGAAGCGCATTCAGGTATGCACGTACACTCCGGAAATTCCCCTAGTTGCGGTGAAACGGCAGGTGCCGCAGCGTTAACACTCCCGCCGTTAAAACCGTTTGTGCGGCGCAGCAAAGCGTGTCATACGCTCACGCAGCAGGGACAGCGCCCCATAAAGGCGTGCCGCTGCTCTCGCATTGATCGTAAGCCTGTCCGGTTTCGCGTCGAGTGCGCGCAAGAACCGGGATGCCGATCACAACAGGCTTCCTAAACAATTAGAGCCAATAGCGCGCGCGGGCATCAGCCTCACGCTGCGCCTGAACATGAAAGAGTCATTTTGACCCAATTTACCGAACTCGGCCTCGCCGAGCCCGTCCTCAAAGCCATTACAGCTGAGGGCTATACCACACCTACGCCTATCCAGGCCCAGGCCATTCCATCCCTGCTCAAAGGCCGTGATGTTGTCGGCATCGCCCAGACGGGTACCGGAAAGACAGCTGCCTTTGTGTTGCCACTGCTCAGCCTGCTTGCAACCCGGCCATCGCGCCCGGCCCCGCGCACCGCGCGCGTGCTGGTCCTTGCACCCACCCGTGAACTGGCAGCCCAGATCGCCGACAGCGTCCGCGCCTATGGCAGCCACATGCGTCCAAGCGTTGCGGTTGTCGTCGGCGGCGTGAAGCCCGGCGCACAGATCAAGGCCATGTCGCGCGGCGTCGATTTCCTGATCGCCACCCCCGGCCGCCTGCTGGACCATATGGACACCAAGGCCATCAGCCTCGCCGATACGACCGCTGTCGTGCTAGACGAAGCGGACCAGATGATGGATCTCGGCTTCATGCCGGCCATCCGCAAGGTCATGGCGGCGGTACCGAACAAGCGCCAGACGATCCTGTTCTCGGCAACCATGCCGAAGCCGATCCGCGCGCTGGCAGACGATTTCCTGCGCGACCCGGTCGAGATTGCCGTGACACCGGAATCCCGGCCTGTCGAACGCATCAACCAGGCCGTCTACATGATCAAGGGCAATGCAAAGCCCGACTTTCTGGCTGAATTGCTGTCGGCTGATGACATGGACCGTGCCATCGTCTTTACCCGCACCAAGCATGGCGCTGACAAGATCGTGAAACACCTTGGCAATAACGGCCTCTATGCTGAAGCCATTCACGGCAACAAGAGCCAGAACCAGCGCATTCGTGCACTGGAAGCCTTCAAGAGCGGCAAGGCGCCAATCCTGGTCGCGACCGATATTGCGGCGCGCGGCATCGACGTCGACGGCGTCAGCCACGTGTTCAATCTCGACATGCCCAACATTTCGGAATCCTATGTTCACCGCATCGGACGTACCGCGCGTGCGGGCAATTCGGGTATCGCGATTTCGCTCGTCGGAAATGACGAGCGCGCCTACCTGCGCGATATCGAAAAGCTGACCGGCAAGTCCATTCCGCGCCTTGATCCGCCAGCGGGTACAGCGCTTGACCTTTCGCTTCCGGAGGAAGAGGGCCCGCACAAGCAGCAGCGCAATGGCGGCCGTAGCCGTCCGGGCGGCAGCGGCGGTGGTGGTCGTGGCGGTCATGCCCGCAGTGGCAGTGGCGGCGGCAAGCCCCGCGCACACGGCCATGGCGGCAAGCCGAAATCCGGCGGATCGTCCAATGGCGGTCGCAAACAGGGCGGCAAGCCGGGTGGCCAGCGTTCCGGCAATGGCGGCGGCAGTGTCGCTCCGGCGGCTGCGCGCAGCCGTGGCTCCTGGTCGCCTGCGTCCAGCTAGGTAAGCCTGGGGGGCCACGCGCCCTTTACCCATCGTAAGCCTTGCGAGTTGCGCCGTCCTTGTTCAAGGATGGCGCAAAATCGTATTTGGAGGCGACCCATGAAGACCCGTATCACCGAAATGTTCGGTATCCAGCACCCGATCATCCAGGGCGGCATGCACTTTGTCGGCTTCGCCGAAATGGCAGCGGCCGTGTCGAATGCCGGCGGGCTTGGCATCATCACCGCGCTGACCCAGCGCACACCGGCTGATCTCGCCAACGAGATCGCCCGCTGCCGCGACATGACGGACAAGCCGATTGGTGTGAACCTCACCTTCCTGCCGGTCGTCAATGCCCCTGACTATCCGGGCTATGTGAAAGCCATCATCGACGGCGGCGTGAAGGCCGTCGAGACCGCCGGGAACAACCCGGTCCAGGTCCTGCCGATCCTCAAGGAACACGGCATCAAGGTCATCCACAAATGCACCGCCGTCCGCCATGCTCTGAAGGCCCAGTCAATCGGCTGTGATGCGGTCAGCGTTGACGGATTTGAATGCGGCGGCCACCCCGGTGAAGATGACATTCCGAACATGATCCTTCTGCCGCGCGCAGCGGATGAACTCGACATTCCGTTCGTCTCGTCGGGCGGTCAGGCCGACGGGCGCAGCCTCGTTGCCTCGCTCGCCATGGGCGCGGAAGGCATGAACATGGGCACGCGTTTCATCGCGACCAAGGAAGCGCCCGTGCACCAGAACGTGAAGGACGCGATTGTCGCTGCGTCGGAACTCGACACGCGCCTCGTCATGCGCCCGCTCCGGAATACCGAGCGTGTGCTGACGAACGCTGCGGTTGAGCGTCTTCTCGTCAAGGAAAAGGAACTGGGTTCGAAGCTGGAATTCAAGGATATTGCCGAGGAAGTGGCGGGCGTCTATCCGCGCATCATGATGGACGGTGACATGGATGCCGGGGCCTGGAGCTGCGGCATGGTCGCCGGCCTCATCCACGATATCCCGACCTGCAAGGAACTGATCGACCGGATCATGGCCGAGGCCGAAGAGATCATCAATGGTCGTCTGGGTCGCTTCCTGAACGCTTAGGCCCGCATTGCCTGCCGCCTCTCCCTGCAGGGAGAGGCGGCGGCTTTTATTCGCCGTCCTTGATCGGCACGCCGTAGAGTTCGAGCCGGTGATCCACGAGCTTGTAGCCGAGCTTGCGGGCAATCTCGATCTGCAGTTCCTCGATCTCATCTGAATGAAACTCGACCACGCCACCTGTCTTGATGTCGATCAGGTGGTCATGGTGTTCGTCGGGAACTTCTTCATAGCGCGCACGCCCGTCGCGGAAATCGTGACGTTCGATGATGCCGGCATCCTCGAACAGTTTCACCGTCCGGTAGACGGTCGCAAGTGAAATCGACGCATCCATGGAGTTGGCACGCCGGTGCAGCTCTTCTGCGTCGGGGTGATCATCTGACGTGGACAGGATACGCGCGATCACGCGGCGTGGCTCTGTCATTCGAAGGCCTTTTTCGGCGCAAAGTTTCTCGAGTCTATCCATGGAGATGTTCTGCCTTTAACGCGAGGGGAAGTCCATACATGCCCGTATCAAACCGACAGGTTGCGGGACATCAGGATGGCGGCTGCCGGAATGTCCCGGCCCGTTGTGTAATAGTTGGGCCGGCGACCATCCTCGGCAAAGCCCAGCCTGTCATACAATGCCCGCGCCGGCGCGTTGTCCTCGGCAACGTCCAGGGTGATCCGCGCAATGCCGCGCTCGCCCAGCCGCGACACGAGGCCCTGCATCAATTGCGTCGCGATGCCCGTGCGCTTCAGTTCCGGCGCTGTTGCGATCGTCAGAATGTCGGCTTCACCTGCCGCGATCTGCACCAGCACAAAGCCCACCAGGCCGCCATGCTGTTCGATACCGAGCCCAAGGGACGTGCTTTCGGTCAGAAGGTCGCGAAATGCGGAAGGGCGCCATGGATCGGGAAAGCCCGCCGCATGCAGCATCGCGACCCGACCGGCATCATCCGGACGCAGCACGACCAGCGGCATGGTCAAGGCTTCCCGCCCGGCAAAGTCGCGTCCGGTTCGCGGGCATAGACGGGGGCAGGCGGGTGTGCTGCGGGATCGAACCCTGCGGCTTTCAGTGCAGCGGTAATGGCCGACGGACGCATCGGACGAACGTCAATACCTGCTGTCGCTTCGCCCAGGGCCTCAACCCCGTCGATGAAGACAGGCACGCTAAAGCCTTCCAGCATGGCTTTCAGGTCCGTCAGATTGACCTCGACAGGCGTTGCAATGCCCTCATCGCCCTCAAGCCCCTGCACCCACCATGTCTGGTCCGGCGGGCGCTTCTGCGCCATCAGCGCGCCCAGCGTATTGCCCGCCATGCCGGCAGGAATGGCCGCTTCGAGACTTGTAACGCCGACACATTCGGCGCCGGTCACCAGGCTGAGGCCGCGGGCATAGGAGACGCCGATCCGGATACCGGTAAAACTACCCGGTCCGGTAACAACCGCGATCCGGTCGATTGCGTCCAGCGGCACACTGGCCTCAGCCAACAGTCTTTCCACGAAGTCCGGCAGCTGCCTGTCCTGTCCCCGCGCCATCGGGTCGCGTGCATCAGCAAGGATTTCGCCATCGCGCACCACTGCGCCCTCCAGGGCGGCAAAGGCGGTGTTCAGGGCGAGAACCAGCATCGCGTGTATGGCTTCAGAGAATCCGGCAGGCTTCGTCGAAGTCCAGGCGCGGACTGCGGTCGAACAGCTTGGACTTGTCGCCATGGCCGATATTGCAGATGAAATTGGCGCGCCAATGGTTCATCTCGCCGTCCTGGCTTTCGAAAAATTCCCGGTTCACGCCATCCGCATCGAATCCGGACATCGGACCACAATCAAGGCCCAGCGCCCGTGCGGCGATCATCAGATAGGCACCCTGCAGCGAACCGTTGCGAAAGGCCGTCTCGTCGCGATTGGCATTGAACCAGTCCTTCGCACCGGGGGCGTGGGGGAAGAGTTTCGGGATTTTTTCCTGAAAGTGCAGGTCGTAGGCAATGATACAGGTCCAGGGCGCGGTCAGCGTCTTGTCCCGGTTCCCATCCGACATGTGCGGCGCCAGGCGCTTCTTGCCCTCTTCGCTGGTCACCCACACGAAACGGGCGGGCGAACAGTTTGCGCTGGTGGGGCCCATCTTGGCGAGATCGTAGACGGCACGCACCAGAACTTCCGGCACCGATTTATCGGTAAACCCGTTCTGGCTGCGCGCGTCGCGGAAAATCACGTCAAGGGCGTGATCGTTGACCGGGTGGGCCATGGCTGCATGTCCTTCTGCTATTGGCGTCGTCCTATGGTCCTACAGGACCGCTTCGACCGCCGTCACTTCCGGAACGTAGGTCTTGAGCATGTTTTCGATGCCCTGCTTCAGCGTCATTGTCGAGGAGGGGCAGCCAGCACAGGCGCCGCGCATCGACAGATGCACGATTCCGGTGTCGGGCTCGAACCGGTGGAAAATGATGTCGCCGCCATCCTGCGCCACGGCCGGGCGGACGCGCGTTTCGATCAATTCCTTGATTTCCTCGACAATCTCAGCGGCTTCGCCCTCATAGACCGTCCCGTCATCGTCGCTGCCGCCTGCAGCAACGGCGCCATCTTCCACGACCGGCAAACCGGCCATGAAATGGTCCATGATGGCCGCCAGCACCATTGGCTTGACGTGTTTCCAGTCACGGGCCGGGTCCTTGTTGATTGAAACAAAATCACTGCCAAGGAAGACCCGGTCAACTCCGTCCACCTGGAACAGGGCCCGCGCAAGCAGGCTCATGCGGGCGCTGGCGATATCGGGGAAATCAAACGGGCCGAGCTCACCTGCAACCGGCTGGCCGGGCAGGAATTTCACGGTGTCGGGATTTGGCGTCGGTTCGGTCTGGATGAACATGGGCTGTGTGGCCCCTCTCGCATGGCTGATACCCTGCTCAGATGGCCCGAAGGGGCTGTGCGTTCAAGGGGAAAGGCTGATCAGGGTGCGGTTGCAGCCAGGGCAGGGTCCAGTGCAGCCACCGATTCCAGGTCTTCTCCCGGAACAGCCTCCAGTGCATCAGCCAGAGCCAATGATGAACGCTTGGCCTCGGCGAGGAAGAATCCCATGCTGGCAAGGTGATTGGCCATCAGCATACCGTCACCGGGCTGGTTTGACACGATGAGGGGTTTCATGCGTGCGGCGCGGCCCCAGGCATCCTTGGCCTTGATCATCGCGTCCTGAACCGCAGGTTCCCGGCCGATGCGGGGATCGGACCGTTCTGCCGCCATCAGCATTTCGCGGGCCACATGCGCGCGGGCCTTGGCGCCATAGAAGGCGACAATATCCGTCCGGCTGGCCGGCCACTCGACCACGTCGCGGTTGATCTGGGCTGACAGGTCCGTCAGGTCGGTCTCGGCCCACCCCGCAAACAGGCGGGATTCGGCCTTGACGAATTCCATCCGGTCCGGCTGGACGGCCAGGCCGCGTGCAGCACGGGTATCGAAACGGTTGAGGGCCTCTGCGGCTGATGTCAGGCGCGGGCGCATGTCATCACCGGGCATGCCGTGCAGCAGGCGGGCTGCGGCAGTCAGGTCTGCATCAGGTTCCTCATTTACCGAACTCATGACGGCCATCAGCCGCGTATGCTCTGCCAGCGCGTCGGCCGTGGCCTTCTGCCATGCGGGCATTGCGGTCAGGCGGGCCTGCGGGTGCCAGCTGGCGCGGTCACCGGCCCAGCCGGTACCTTCCAGTTCGCGGGCAATCTTGTTGATGGCAACGCCGGCTTCGGGAGAGGCCCAGTTCTGGCTGGCGGCCAGCGCCACGTCACGGTCATCGATCCGGTGGGACGTCACGGTCATCACGGGGTAGGCGAGAACCGCGCCGACGACCACGCCAATTTTCATCATCAGAATGGACCGGCGCCACCAGCGCTGGAAGAACAGCATGATCGGGCTGGGTTCAGCATAGTCGAATGTCACGAGATGATCGGTACCGATCCGGGTCACGACGGGGCCTTCCTCCTGGTAGGCCGCAGGCAAGCGACTATCAAATGCCATCCACTCTACTTTCAAAAGCTCGAACTGTTGCTATTGCGACACTATGCGAGGATTTCGCCGTTATTAACAGTCCCTTAACAGTTAAATCTCCGCAACACGAAATTTCAGTTGCAAGAGCGTTGCCAAGACCCTTGTCGGCCTTTGGTTTTTTTCCTGTGATCTGCACAATTAAATTGCAGCTAGTCGCCCTGGCCAATGATTTCGGCCGTTGTGACCAGCATCTGTTCCTTGCCCTGACCATTGTCGAAGGTCAGGACGATATCGACCGAGTCGCCGATCGCGATGTCAGACGAGACCCCGAAAAACATCAGATGGTTGCCGCCGCGTTCGAGAACCAGGGGTTCCTTTTCGGTTACGGGAAGCGAATCCAGCTTGCGCATCTTCATCATGCCGCCGTCCATGGACATGGTGTGAATCTCCACGCTGTCCGCAAAATCCGCCGTCGCAGCGACCAGCGCTTCGTCAGCACCTCTGACCGTGATCATCATGCCGCCACCCGTCACGTCGCGCCCTTCCGCCGGCTTCACCACATAGGCATCTGATACTTCGATGACACTGACGCCCTCTGGGAGGGGTTGAGTACAGGCCGTCACCATCGTGAGTCCGATCAAACCGGCAACAAGGAGGGGAAATCTCATCTTGCATCCTTTCGGGTTAATTGCATCTGGTGCAAAAACTACGCGTTTCGGAACTTCCCCGATAGGGGCCATGCCGCCGCAGAGCGACCTGTCAGACCTGCCAGAAGCCGATAATGCGGCGCACTTCGTCCATGATTGGCGCGGCGATGGCGCGGGCCTGATCGGCGCCGGACGCCAGCGCCCGGTCGATTTCGGCCGGATCGTCGAGAATCTCGCGGAAGCGTTCGGTAATGGGCGCAAAGTGTGCCACGGTCACATCGGCGAGCGCAGGCTTGAACACGCCAAAGCCCTGTCCGCCATACTGACGCAGGATCGCCTCGACGGGCTCTCCCGACAGTGCACTGTAAATGCCGACAAGGTTTTCGACTTCCGGGCGCCCCTTCAGGCCATCCACCTCGCTCGGCATGTCACCCAGAAGATCGGTCTTGGCCTTTTTGATCTTTTTCGCGATCTCGTCGGCCGTATCGACAAGGTTGATGCGCGACAGGTCTGAGGGATCCGACTTGGACATCTTCTTCGTGCCGTCCTTCAGGCTCATGATACGCGCGCCCGGCCCCTGGATCAGGGGCTCCGGCAGCGGGAAGAAGCCCGGCACGTCATATTCGCGGTTGAAGCGCTCGGCGATGTCGCGGGTCAGTTCAAGGTGCTGCTTCTGGTCATCGCCGACGGGAACATGGGTTGCCTTGTAGGCGAGGATATCGGCTGCCATCAGCACCGGGTAATCGAACAGGCCGACCGAGGCCCGCTCGGCATCCTTGCCGGCCTTGTCTTTGAACTGGGTCATCCGCTCCAGCCAGCCCATGCGCGCCACGCAATTGAATATCCAGGTCAACTCGACATGTGCCAGTACCGAAGACTGGGCAAACATCGCGGATTTGGCGGGATTAATGCCACAGGCCAGATAGGCCGCCGCGATCTGGCGGGTCTGGTCAGCCAGGGCGCCCTTGTCCACGGGCTGCGTGATCGCGTGCAGGTCGACGACGCAATACAGGCACTCGTGGCTGTCCTGCAGGGCGACGAACTTTTTCAGCGCGCCAAGATAGTTGCCAAGATGCAGCTTGCCGGTGGGCTGGACGCCGGAAAAGACGCGCTCGGGGCCGGTATAGGCGGGGGTCGTATCTGTCATGGGCAGGGCCAATAGCGCGTTTGATCAGCGCCGCATAGTGCGGCGGATGTCGCTGATCCGCACCGCCCCGGTCAGAAGGGCCGCGACAGCATATGCAAACCCGCCAGCCAGCACGATCACCGCCGCCGCCAGCGCCTTGCTGTCATACAGGCTCGCTTTCATGGCTTCGAGATTGTCCAGCATCAGCCAGACAAGGACTGACATCGCACTCGTCGCGAGCGCGGCCCGTACCAGGCCGGAGACGAGCCGGGCCCCCGGCCGGTACCAGTCCCGCTGCACCAAAGTCGTCCACAGCAGGATCACGTTCACCCAGGCGGCTACACTGGTTGCGATGGCAAGGCCGATAAAGCCCTGCTGGCCCAGCGATTTCATCCAGAAGAACAGGCCCGCGCCCAGCGCCGTGTTGATGGCGACCGAGACAAGCGCATAGCGCATCGGCGTCTTCGTATCCTCCCGCGCGAAATAGGCGGGTGCCAGAACCTTGATCAGGACAAAGGCCGGCACACCCCAGGCAAAGTGGAACAGCGCGCTGCCTGATTGCAGCGCATCGAACGCGGTAAACTCACCGCGCGCGAAGAAGGCATCTATCAGGAAGACCGGCGCAATCATCAGCGATGCCGCCGCCGGCAGGGTCAGCGCCATGGCCAGACCGATGCCCTCATCCATGGTCGTGCGGCTGGACGCATCATCCATCGCGCGGGCGGCGCGCGACAGGCGCGGCAGGATCGCAACGCCAACCGCCACACCGACGAGGCCCAGCGGCAACTGGTACAGCCGGTCAGCGGCATAGAGCCAACTCTTGGCGCCTACTTCGAAACTCGCCAGCGACTGGCTGACAATGATGTTGATCTGCGTGCCGCTGGCCGCGATCGTACCGGGCAGGGCGAGCAGCATGACCTTCTTCACGGCCGGTGTCAGGCGCGGCAAGCCGATAAGGCTGAGATGCACCTTCTGGCGCCTGACGCCCCACCAGAGCGCTCCCGCCTGCAGCACGCCGGCAATGAAATACGCAATGGATGCGGCCTTGGCCGTAATTACCGGGTCCGGGCTGACAAAGGCGGCCGGGATGAGGCAGAGGTTCAGGATGGTCGGCACACCCGCCGACAGGATGAACCGCTCTGAGGAATTCAGCACGCCTGAGAGCAGCGCGGCCAGCGCCATGAAGGTCAGGTAGGGCATGGTCACGCGCGTCAGGAACACAGCGAGATTATAGTTCTCCGCGTCGTCGGCCTGCCCGCCATGGATCAGCAACAGAACCCAGGGCATGAAGATCTGCGCGAGGATCGTCAGGGCAGCTGTCGCCGCAAACAGGACACGCATTGCCTCCTGCGCCACGGCGCGGGCCGCTTCCGGGCCTTCAGCTTCGAGGGTCCGCGCATAGGTCGGCACAAAGGCAGAAGCAAAGGCGCCTTCGGCAAAGATGCGGCGGAAAAGGTTCGGGAATTGCTGTGCCGTGGCCCAGGCATCGCCCACCGGTCCGGCCCCGATCCTGGCGACCAGCAGGATGTCGCGCACCATGCCCAGCACACGGCTGGCCAGCGTCAGGGAAGACTGCACGAGTGTGTTGCGCGCGACGCTCATGCCCGTCCCCTTCGGTGAATTCTCAGAAACTGTCCACGGCGCGGGAGCGTTTCAGCTTCCGGGCCGGGGTTTGCGGTGCCTCAAGTTCTTCGCGCCTGAGCACAGTGACAAGACGCTCCTTCAGTGTATCCCTGCGCGCGCCCTTGCCCAGTTTCTGGCCGCGAGCGTTCTGAACATAGAATGCATCGAACACGCGTTCCCCATAAGACCCGACATGCGCTGAATGGATCGACAGTTTCATATCGGCCAGAACATCGGCGACTTCATGCAGCAGGCCGGGGCGGTCGCGGCCGCCGACATCAATCACCGTATAGTCGGCAGACAGGTCATCGCGGATCTGGACAGAGGGCTGCACAAGGAATGCCGCCTCGCGCCGTCCCGCGCGTGTCTTGACGTCGCCCTTGATGGCCTTGCCTGCCAGGGCATCGCGCATTGCCTGTTCCAGCCGCTCCATGCGCGGCGCATCGCCCGAGGCGAATGCGCCCTTGGCATGGTCCTGCAGCATGAAGATATCGACGATCCGGCCACTCTGGCTGGTGAAGACCTGCGCCGAGACGACATTCGCGCCGAGGCGGGCCAGCGTGCCTGCAAGATCTGCGAACAGGCCGGTTCTGTCGGCGCCGGACACGATCACCGCCACAGCGCCGCCATCGGTCAGGTAACGGTGGGCAACTGTATCTTCAGAATCGGTCAGCACCTGCGCCTGCCAGGCAAGGTCTTCAAGGTCGAACCCGGTCCAGTAGGCAGTCTCCATTTCCAGCATGATGGCCGGCACGCTGCCGATCTGATCCACCAGCGCCTCGCGGCGGCGTTCAGCCCGCGCTTCCAGTTCGGCCAGCACGCCGGCCTCATCCGTGCGGCCGCCGCGCAGGGCGGCTGCGGTATTGTTGTAGAGATCGGACAGCAACTGGCCTTTCCAGGCGTTCCAGACGGCGGGGCCAACGGCCTTGATATCCGCAACGGTGAGAATGTAGAGCAGGCGCAACCGCTCCAGCGAGCCTACAAGGTCGGCAAATTTTGCGACGGTTCGCGGGTCCGAGATGTCGCGCTTCTGCGCGGTCTCGCTCATTTCCAGATGGTGTCCGACCAGCCAGGCCACCAGTTCGGTTTCCGCCTGCGGCAGGCCCAGCCGTTCGCAGGCGCGCGCCGAGGTCTTCGTGCCCTCGATCTGCTGGTCGCCCTTGCCCTTGCCTGTGTCATGCAACAGCATCGCCAGATACAGCGCCCGGCGGTTTTCAAGCAGCGGGAACAGTTCCGAGACGAGCGCAACCCTGTCTCCGCGGCCGTGCTCCATGTCGGAAATATGAGCGACGGCGCGGATTGTGTGCTCGTCCACCGTATAGTGATGATACATGTTGAACTGGGTCTGCGCCACGATGCCGCCGAATTCCGGTATCAGGCGTCCCAGGAGGCCGGACTCGTTCATCCAGCGCAGAACCTGGCCCGGCCTGTCGCCGCCCATGATGGCTTCCAGTACCAGCCGCCTTGCCTCAGGCAATTCGCGCACGGGCTCATTGATGCCGCGCAGGTTGCGGGTCAGGGCTGTCAGCGCGTCCGGGTGGATGTCCTTGCCTTCCCGGCGGGCAATCGTGAACAGGCGTAGCATGTTGAGTGGATCGTCCGCCATCACGTCTTCGCCGATCACGTTGATGCGTCCATTATCCAGCGTGAAGCCCATTTCCGGCAGGGCCTGCGGGGCGCGCACCGGCAGGAAGCGGCGCAGGCCTTCCGGCTTCTTCTTGTGATCAGCTTCCAGCTTGGCCGCCAGGATACGTGTCAGCCCGCCGACATCCTTGGCGATCAGGAAATAGCGTTTCATGAAACGCTCCACACCCTGCTGCTCGCCGCGATCGCGATAGCCCATGCGCGAGGCGATTTCAGGCTGCAGGTCAAACCCGAGTCGCTCTTCCGGCCGCCCGGTCACGAAATGCAGGTGGCAGCGAACGGTCCACAGGAATTTCGCGGCCCGGATAAAGACGGCATATTCATGCGGCGTGAACGGACCATTGCGCATGACGTCTTCCAGCGTCGTGCCGCCATACATGTGCTTGGTTATCCAGTAGAGCGTCTGCAGGTCGCGCAGCCCGCCCTTGCCCTCCTTCAGGTTCGGTTCGACCACATAACGCGCATCGCCGTGGCGATTGTGCCGCGCGTCGCGTTCGGCCAGCTTGTCGGCGATGAACTGGGCATCCTTGCCCTTCACCGCATCGCGCTGGAACAGCTCGAACATGTCATTGGCAAGCGCCTCGTCGCCGCAGATGAACCGTGCGTCCAGCATGGATGTCTTGATGGTGACATCCTCGGCCGCCAGCTTCACGCAATCGTTCGGCGTGCGGAAGGCGTGGCCCACTTTCAGGCCCATGTCCCACATCGCGTAGAGCATGTATTCGATCACGCTTTCGGTGTGCGGGCTGACCTTGTAGGCGCGCAGGAACAGAAGGTCGGTATCGGATGACGGCGCCATCACGCCGCGCCCATAGCCGCCGGTCGCGACCAGCGCGATCCGCTCTGCCTCGGTGGGGTTGCGCGCCCGGATGACATGGGTGGTCGTATAATCGTACAGCGCATGAATGACTTCATCCTGGACGGCGCAGAGCAGGCGTGCCGTATCCAGTCCGTCTGCGCCCTGCTGCAGGCGCTCCTGCGCGATCATGCGCCCGCGAAACAGCGCCGCGTGCAAGTGATCAATCGCAATCTTTCGTGCCGTCTGAGGGTCTCCCAGATTGTTCTGGGCCGCCGCCGTCAGTTTCACCCGCAGGGCGCGGCCATCGATAATGTTTGAAATGCGCCACCGTCCCGGCCGCCGTCTGGACGGGCTGCGTGTCTCGACAAGACTGGGGGCTTTCGGGGCGGGGGTCGACGTATCGGTCATTCCATTCCTATAGCAGGTCGGCGCCTGCCGACTATCACCGCTTTTCAGGCAACACAGGCAGGCTGCGCGACTGTTTGACGACACCATAGGCAAAACTGGTTTCTATTGAGGCAATTCCCGGAATTTTCTGGATCGTCTGGCGTACCAGCCTTTCATAATCGTCGAGGCTGCGGGCGACGACACGCAGCTGGTAGTCCTCGCTGCCGGTCATCAGGTAGCAATCGATAATCGCATCGGTGTGCGCAATGCGTTCCTCGAAGCGCAGGACGGTCTCGTCGGAATGGTTGGTCAGGCGAATGCGCACAAAGCCCGTAATGGGAAAGCCGCAGGCTTTTTCATCCACCAGCGCCGTATAGCCCGTGATCAGACCGGCCGCTTCGAGATTGCGCACCCGGCGCAGGCAGGGTGAAGGCGACAGGCCAATCATGGTCGACAATTCCTGGTTGGTCAGGCGGCCATCGCGCTGCAGCGCGCTCAGTATCTTGGCATCTGTTGAATCCATTTCGTACTTTATTGGCAGAATATGTCAATTTGCAACTGAAAATCAGCAGAATGAGGCGAAAATCGCCTGTTGGAGTGTGCTATACTCGTGCAAACACCGGAGACACGCTAATGGCCTATGACACATCGCGGCCGCTCGGCTTTGCCACCCGCGCCATCCATCACGGTTACCATCCCGAGGACAATCAGAACGCGCTGACCCCGCCGCTGCACCTCACCTCCACTTTCGCGTTCCAGACTGCGGAGCAGGGCGGCGCCCTGTTCGCCGGCGAGTCCGAGGGCCACATCTATTCGCGCATATCCAATCCCACGGTCGCCCTGCTCGAATCGCGCATCGCAGAGCTGGAAGGCACCGAGGCGGGGCTCTGCACCGCCTCCGGCATGGGCGCGATCTCGGCCACGATGTGGACGCTGGTCAAACCCGGCGACGAGATCATCACCGACAAGACGCTGTATGGCTGCACATTTGCCTTCATGCGCGATGGCCTGTCCCGCTTCGGCATCAGGATCACCCATGTCGACCTGCGCGACCCGGAAAACCTCCGCGCCGCGATCAGCGACCAGACCCGCATCGTATATTTCGAAACCCCCGCCAACCCGAACATGCGCCTCGTCGACATCCGCGCCGTCTCAGACATCGCCCGTGAACACGGCGCGCTGGTTGTCGTCGACAATACCTACGCCTCGCCCATGCTGACGCGCCCCATCAGCCTCGGAGCCGACTTCGTGCTCCACTCGGCCACCAAATATCTCGGCGGACACGGTGATCTGGTCGCGGGAGCAGTCTGCGGCCGGGCTGAAGCGATCCACGACATCCGCATGGTCGGCGTCAAGGACATGACCGGTTCGGTCATGGCACCATTCAATGCCATGCTGGTAATGCGCGGCCTGAAAACCCTGCAGCTGCGCATGCAGCGCCACTGCGAGAGCGGAATGAAAGTGGCCGAATGGCTTGCGGCCCAGCCGGGTGTGTCCGCCGTTCATTATCCGGGCCTTGCCAGCCATCCGCAGCACGCACTCGCCAGGCGCCAGATGGACGGGTTCGGCGGCATGATCGCCTTCGAGCTTGAAGGCGGCTACGAGGCCGGCATCGCCATGATGAACCGCCTCTCCCTCATCCGCCGCGCCGTCAGCCTTGGCGATGCCGAAACCCTTGTCCAGCATCCGGCCAGCATGACCCATTCCACCTATTCGCCGGAAGAACGCGCAGCCCACGGCATCAGTGACGGCCTCGTGCGCCTGTCGGTGGGACTGGAAGATGTGGCCGACCTGCTGGAAGATCTGGCCAGCGCGCTGGGCGCGAACGCCCCATAGTCCACCGCTTCTCACTATGGTCGAGTCTTTACAAGACCGTCCATGGTTGAAATGTTATGCTGGTAATTTGCGATGGCGCTAATCCCAGCAAGGGATTTGCCATTAATAACGAGAGCGGAATGCGCTTAAGTCGACGTTTCGGGGACACTGGGAAACGTCAGTGCAGATACTATAAAAGGGTGGAGCCGAAATGCGAATCTCAAAATTCAAGACGGTGCTAGGACTGGCAAGTGTACTGTGCGTTCTTCATGCGGCGCAGGCGGACGAGTTCGTTGGCCCGCAGCAGGACATCGACTGGAATGATCAGGTTACCCAGGAAATGCTTTTGGAAAACGGGATCATCCCCGTCAATGACGCAGACGTTGCCGATATTCTGGCGCAGGAAGCTGTCGTCCAGTCGGAGCGCCTGAGTCGCAGCGGCGTGAAGGTCCTGAAATTCACAAAGCATATGCCGAATGTTCCCGGTGCCGCTGGCGGCGGCGGGACTGAGTATTGGCAATTGATGGAGGTAAAGAACCCTGACGGCTCGACGTCAAAGTTCGTGAGACAGATGTCGCCAGAGGAGGTACGGGAACTTGAAGTAGGCGCAGCCGGAATGAGCCGTGATGCCATTGCCGATGAAATGGACGTTATGGCCGAAGGGTTCGTCTTGACCGGTGCCGCATTGCGAGATGGCATACGTTCTGCTGGCTTTGGCGAGCTGCTGGGCGATGAAAACCGGATTGTAGATGCCATCGCCGACGGCCAAGGAAAAAGTCTATGCCATCATTACTTCGGGAACATGGAAAATGTGGCCTCAGATCCGGACAGCAATGATAAGTCGAGTGCTGCCGGAAATATGAAGATGAAGGGTATGATCGGCCCTGACGGAAGGATTTACCCCATGTTCTATGTTATGGGGCCGGCCTGCATGCTTGCAGCGACAGCCGAGGAACTGGACAGAGTTCCGAATCCTATCACACCAGAACGCTACGCACAGGCACAGGCCGCAACCCGGGAAGCCATAAACAAGGTCGCGAAACTGGTCGGCGACGAAGTGGTCGATGGTCACAGGACCAAGCACATCGTCGTCGATGAGATCAGCATGAAGGAAACGCTAGACGATGGTTCGGAGGTGACCATCAACGAGATGTCGATCTGGCTCGACCCTGAATATTACGTTCGGCGCAAGTTCCGAATGGAAGGCGTTATCAAGCGCGGTGGGAAAACCGAGCCCTTCTTCATGGAGCGTGAGAACCAGGATTACCGCCGCGTCGGGGTGACCTATCTCTACGAACCCTACCGGGAAGTGATGAAGGTTGGCGGTATCATGTCTGACAAAGACAGGCGCGAGCTTGCCAAGGCCCGGAAGGAGCTGCAATCCGCGAAACAACAGCTCGCCCAGATGCCCGCCTCGCAACGCGCCATGATGGAAAGCATGTTCGCCTCCCAGATGGCCCAGCTGGAAAGTTTGGTGAATGATGGCGCTGCGACGGTAGAGGTCGTCACGACGGACATCGAGATCAATCCCGGCTTTGCCGATACGATGATCACCACGCTCGGTGGTTCGGCTCACAGCGCCACACTAATCCGTCTGATCCAGACCGACCTGGCGAAACTGGGATTCGAGCCCGGGCCGGCCACCGGCAAAATCAACGCCGAAACGTCCAGGGCGATCTCGCTATACCAGGCCAGCCGCAACATGCCCGTGAACGGTGCGCCCTCGCCGGAACTCGCAACCGCGCTCGCAGCCGAGGTGGGCGCTCTCTGAAACAAGTCTGCGCTGATCGATTTCGGTCAGGGCAGGCCCTCGCCCCGTGCGCCCGCCCCCTGATCAATGCCTGAACGCCTTAGCCTACCACCACATTCTCATCCCCAAACCAGAGCGGCGAGTTTGCAAGGTCGATGAACGTCTTCTCGTCTTCCAGCAATTCGCGGCCCGCTGCGGCGGCGGCTTCGCTCGTGTTCGCCGCCATGGCTTCTTCGCTTTCGAACCACAGCTCGGCCACGCCGTCATAGGCGTCGGGGCCGCCGCGTGAGCCCTGCATCGCCCCGTTCAGGGCCTCGTGCCCGGTATGCACCTGCACATAGCGCAATATGCCCAGCGTCTCTGCGTGCCTGGCCACCAGTGGAGCGTGCGTCTCGCGCCAGTATGTCTGGAATTCCTCCCGGCTGAGATGGGGCAGGCGGCGAAGGCAGAAGCTGAGCTTGATCATGGCCGGAGCCTATTCAGGCAGGCCGGCTGTGTCGACCGGAATCCATCCGCCTGCCGCAACGACAGGTCTGGCAGGCGGGCGCCGGCTGCCCCACAAAGCCTCCGGAATATGAAACAGTAAATTGTTGGAGGGTTACCGGTGGAATTCAAGGACGTGGTCATGGGTCGCCGCAGCATACGCGGCTACCAGAAGAAACCCGTGCCAGAGGCGCTGATCCGTGAAGTGCTGGAAATGGCCATCCGTGCGCCGACTTCGCTGAATACCCAGCCCTGGAATTTCTACGTCGTGACCGGTGAGGTGCTTGACCGCATCCGGAAGGGCAATGTCGAACGCAACCTTGCCGGCGTGCCCGACAGCCGGGAGTTCCGCATGGGCCCCGGCTATGAAGGCGTCCACCGCGAGCGCCAGATCGGCATTGCGATCCAGCTTTTTGAGGCGATGGGGATCGAGCGCCACGACAAGGAAAAGCGCACGGACTGGGTGCTGCGCGGCTTCCGCCAGTTCGACGCGCCGGTCTCGATCGTGGTCACCTATGACAAGTCGATCCAGGGCAGTGACATTGCGCCATTCGATTGCGGCGGTGTCGTCAATTGCCTCGTCAACGCGGCCTGGTCGAAGGGACTCGGCTGCGTCATCAACAGCCAGGGCATCATGCAAAGCCCCGTCGTGCGTGAACATGCCGGCATCCCCGATGATCAGGTGATCCAGACCTGCGTTGCCATGGGCTGGCCCGATGACAGCTTCCCTGCCAATGCCGTCGTCTCGACCCGCAAGTCGGTCGACGAGGCGGCCACCTTTGTCGGCTTCGACGACTGATCGGGTTTTCGTCCTGAATGTGCGCGGGTGACCAGCCGGTTCAGTGATGGTAAGCTGGTGCAAACACGGGAGCCTCTCATGCCGAAGACACTGGAACTCAACCGCCGTCACCTGATGATGGGCGCCGGGCTGGCCGCGACTGCGTTCGCCGCCTCGGGCGCGCAGGCATACGCCGAAGCGAATTCAACCACACCGGACCTGTCCGGAAAGTCGGTCCTCATCACCGGGTGTTCGTCAGGCTTTGGCCGTCTCGGCGCGGAGCATTATGCACGGCTTGGGGCAAAAGTGTTTGCAACCATGCGCAATCTTCCGCGTCCGGAGGCGGATGAATTGACGGCTCTCGCGGCAAGCGATGGTCTCGACATCACCGTGATCGAGATTGACGTCACCTCGGACGCGCAGGTTGAGGCCGGTGTTGCCGAAGCGCTGGCGGAGGCGGGCGGGTCGATCGATGTCCTGGTCAACAATGCCGGCATCGCCTTTGCCGGCCCGATCGAAGTCCAGGACATGGACGCCACGCAGCTGATCTTCGACACCAATGTCTTCGGCCCGCAACGAATGATCCGTGCATTGCTGCCCGCCATGCGCGCCGCTGGCAGCGGACAGGTCTTCAATGTCACATCCCAGTTGGGCCGCGTCATCGTTCCGGGCTATGCGCATTACTCCCCGACCAAGTTCGCGCTCGAGGCGCTCAGCGAGCAACTTGCCTATGAGACGGTGACGCAGGGCATTGAGGTGACGATCATCCAGCCCGGCGGCTACCCGACCGAGATATGGGAAAACCAGGTCGCCCTGTCGGCCACGCTAAAGGCGCGGCTTCCGGATGAATTGCTGGCAGCGTATCCACAGATGACGGCGGCCATGGGCGCCGATAATGGCGGTGGTGGCGGCAGCACCGATCCGATGGACATTCCGCGCAATATTGCCGAGATCATCGCGATGCCTGCGGGCACGCGCCCCCTGCGCCGTGCGGTGCACCCGGTGTCGCGCCCTCAGGAACCCATCAACGAGGTTTCGGCCCGCCAGCAACTGGCCATGCTCGGCAACTCGCCTTACGGCCCGATGATCAAGGCCGTGCTCGACTAGCACGCCGCCCCGTCAGCCGACGCGCCGGCCTTCTGCATCGATCAGGAGCGCCCCGTCTTCCTTGTGCAAGGGGCCTGGCGGCAACCTGTCCAGCAGGTCAAGCACCGCCTCGCTGGGGCGGCACAGGCGGACCCCCTTGGGTGAACAGACAATCGGCCGGTTGACCAGCACGGGTGCCTCCAGCATCGCATTGAGGATCGTATCGTCATCGACGCCCGGCGCGAGCAGGCCAAGCTCGGCGGCCGGTGACTTGGTTTCGCGCAAGGCCGTACGCGGCGTCAGCCCGGCAGCGGCGAACAGGCCCAGCAGTTGCGGACGGGTCCAGCCGGCTTTCAGGTATTCGATGACGACCGGTTCTGCGCCGCTCGCCTTGATAATCGCCAGAACATTGCGCGATGTGCCGCAATCGGAGTTGTGATGGATCACGATCATGGACGGTCTGCCTCTTCAATATGTGATCTCGGGAATCCGGGAACGTGCCCCGGTCCGCTAGCAACAGCCAGGTGCTGCTGGGCGCGGCTCTGGCTGCGGCACCGGCGCTAACGCCCTCCCGCTCGGCGTTGAGGTGAGCCGACCGTCTGCGGCCTCTGGCCCGCCACCATACACAGCGCTGTCACCGGTCGTATGGAAGACTTCCCATGCCACGCCGGACGGGTCCTGCACCCAGCGCTTTTCCGATTTCGCGTAGCAGCAGTTTGTTGCGCCTTCTTCAAGCACGGATGCATCCGCGTCCCGCAGCCGCTCATAGACTTCGGCGAGTTCGTCGCCTGTTTCCACCTGTATGCCGAGGTGTTCCACACCGGCCGTCGCCCCGCGCTGACTGATCGCCAGATTGACGCGCGGATCGTCGAGCATCCATTTGGCATAGTCACCTTTCAGCACCGTCGGCTCGGCCGAGAACAGGGTTGAATAGAAGTCGATCGAACGGGTCAGGTCGTCGACGGCGATGTGAACATGCAGGCGTTTCATGGTTTATCCTCTGTTTTGAATGTCGCAGCAGGCCGAACCGGCCAATTCCAGCACCGGCGCCCGCACATCTGCCCGGCCTTCGCAGCAATCTTCCATGAGGAAGACAATCAGGCCACCGATCGAGCCGAAACTGGCAGTATAGATGATCGACCGGCCGTGCCGCTGCCCCGTGACCAGCCCGGACTGGGACAGGATGTTGAGCTGCGCCGACAGCGTATTCGGCGGCACGTTGAGCGCGGCAGCAATGTCACCGGCCGGCAGGCCGTCATGCCCGGCTTTCACGAGCAGGCGGAACACGGCCAGGCGGCTTTCCTGGGCGAGTGCGGAGAGTTGGGCGAGAGCGGTTCTGGTTTCCATATTTCCAATATTCTGGAAATAATGAAGTATGTCAACCGGAATCTGCGCCATGCCGCGGGGAACCTTATTGCGCCTGACCGCATCACCTGCTTGATGTCAGCCATGCAGACACTTCTTCCTCTGGCATCCGACATAGGGATGCGGCTCAAGGCCCGGCGGGAAACCGTTGCGGTCTCTGAATCCTCGTCCGGCGGCCTGATCTCCGCTGCGCTCCTGTCCGTGGCCGGGGCTTCAGCCTATTACCGCGGCGGCGGTGTGATCTACACGCCCCAGGCCTTTCGCGGCCTGATGGGGCTCGGCCGGGCTGACATGCCGGAGGGCATGCGCTCGTCCACCGAACCCTATGCGCGCATGATGGCCCGCACGATCCGAGGCAAGCTCGATGCCGACTGGGGCCTCTGCGAAACCGGCGCCTCCGGCCCGTCCGGCAATGGCTATGGCGATGCCGCGGGGCACACCTGTGTCGCCCTGTCAGGCGCGCAGATCGAGATCTCCCGCACGCTCGAAACCGGCCTGCCGGACCGCGAGGCCAATATGCGCCTCTTCGCGCTGGAAGCGCTGACCCTGCTGCATGAGGCCCTGCTCTGAGCGCACCCCCAACAAAGGACTGCCACGGATGAATAATGAAGATCAGGTCGAATACTGGAACGGACCGGCCGGACAGAAATGGGTGGACCAGTCGGACCGGCTGGATGCCATGCTCGCACCCTTCGCCGATACGGTCATTGCCCATGCAGGCCTGCAACCGGATGAGTTTGTCATGGATATCGGCTGCGGCGCCGGGGCGCTCACCCTGTGTGCGGCGGTCGAAGCCGGTCCGCAGCAGGGCGCGCTTGGCGTCGATGTGTCTGCGCCCCTGATCTCACTCGCCCGCGAGCGTGCTTTAGCGGCCGGTGCGCCTGCCCGGTTCGAACTCGCCGACGCCAGCACATATATGGCCAGCCCGGCTGCCGATTGCGTTATTTCGCGCTTCGGCGTCATGTTCTTCGACGATCCGGCGGCTGCCTTCGCCAATATCCGCCAGTCGGTCCGGCAGGGCGGCAGGCTGGCATTCGTCTGCTGGCAGGCGCTCACCGTCAATGACTGGGCCCTGGCGCCGCTGCAGGCCGCCATGCCCTTCCTCAAGGAAGCACCTGCGCCAGCAGACCCGACCGCGCCCGGCCCGTTTGCTTTTCAGGATAAGGACCGGGTCGCCCGCATCCTGTCAGACGCAGGCTGGGACGATGTCATGATTGATCCGGTGGAGACGGCCATCGTGCTGCCGGGCGATGATGCCATGTCGACGGCCGGTTTCATGATGCAGCTCGGCCCGCTCTCGCGCCTGCTGGAAACGCAAGGCATCGATGAGGCGCAAGTCCGCGACGCGCTCATCCAGCGGCTGCAGCAGCACAAGGCGGCAGACGGCCGCGTCACCATGAAATCCGCCTGCTGGCGCGTGACCGCCGATAACGCCTGATCTGTATGCGGCGCAAGGGAAGACACGCGATCCGCAAAAGCCAGCGTGCGGGTTACTCCGAGGCAGTCGTTCGCCACGAAATCGCAGGTCACCGTTCTCGGTGATGTCCGGCCGGTCTCGGCGCGGCTGGCGGCGGCTCTGGTCCCCAGGCTCCGTGTCCCCGGCGCACGCCGGGGCCTCTCTCAATCCTGTCCGGGCTTGCCCCCACTCCAGACCCTGGCCAGCGCCGGAACCAAGGCTGCGTTTGAACAGGGCCGAGTCCGGAAACCTGACCGCAAACCCGATCCCGAAAACCTAAAAAACCATCACCTCCAAGCGCCTTCACAGGCGCCGCACGCGCAGCGTCAGTCGTAATCCACTTTCTCCAGGAACAATCCGTCCGGCGGTGAGACCGGGCCGCAGGCCGTGCGGTCGGCGGCGGCGAGGATGTCCAGCAGCCAGGCCGCATCGCGCTTGCCGCGCCCCACTTCCACCAGTGACCCCACCATCGAGCGCACCTGCCTGTGCAGGAAGCTCTGCGCCGACAGTGTGCATTCGATCCGGTCGCCATAGCGTGCGATGTCAAACCTATCGAGCGTCTTGACCGGGCTGCGCGCCTGGCATTCCACATCGCGAAACGTTGTGAAGTCATGCGTGCCGAGCAGGCCCTGCGCGGCATCGTGCATTTTCCGAGCATCGAGCTTCGGTGAAATGCGCCAGGCGAGGCCGCGCTCCACCGTCAGGTCCGCGCGGCGGTTGATGATGACAAAGCGATAGTGGCGCGCCTTCGCGCTGAACCGGGCATGGAAATCCTCGCCCACCTTCTCCGCCTTCAGCACGGCAATCGGGTGGGGCCTCAGGTGCGCGTTCAATGCGTCGGCCACCTTGCCCGGCCGGTCGACCGCAAAGTCGCAATGCGCCACCTGGCCCATCGCATGGACGCCGCTGTCCGTGCGCCCGGCGCCATAGATCTCCACGGGGCCTCCATCCAGCGCCGCAGCGGCCTCTTCCAGCGCGCCCTGCACGGTCGGTTTGCCGGGCAGCCGCATCCAGCCCTGATAGGCCCCGCCATGATATTCGATGAGGAGTTTGTAGCGGGCCAATGCTTCAGGCCCCGAACGCGGCGGGATAGGTCAGCGACCCTGCTTCGGGCGCCGCCGCGTCCAGCCGCATCGCCATGAAGGCCGGCCCGGACCATTCGCACGTGAAGGGTGCCGCGGCCTCGGCGGAGTATCCGAAGCGCGGGTAATAGGAGGGATGGCCCAGCACGAAGAACAGGTTCTCTCCGCGCCCCTCCAGCGCCAGCATTCCCATGCGGATCAGGCCGCCGCCAATTCCCCTTTGCTGAACGCTGGGGTGCACAGACATGGGCCCGAGCCCGACAGCGAGCGGTTCACCATCGACCTGTATGCGGAAGAACTGCGCGTGACCGACAATGCGCACCTCATCGTTCGCCACCAGCGAGAGAAGGCTATCGCCTGACTTTGCCAGCGCCGTCACGATCCGGCTTTCATCCCTGCCGCCAAAGGCAAGATCATTCAGGGCAAGGATCTGTTCCATGTCCTCGTCGCGCGCAGGGCGGGTCCAGTAATTCATGAGGTCAGCCGCGTGCCGGGCGCAATAGGTGTGCCATTGACAAAGACGCTTGAGCTCATCGGCCCCTTGCCGGGGCGCTGCAGCACCGTGATCCGCACCGCACCGCCATCCCCGCACGCCACCAGCAGCCGGTCGTCCAGCACGGTTCCGGGTGCGGCCCCGCCGCTTGCGCCACTGGCTTCGCTCATCAGCAGTTTCAGCCGCACCGGCGTCTCTTCGCCTTCGGGCGTCCAGTGGCAGAAGGCGCCGGGGAAGGGCGACAGGCCCCTTATCTGGCAATCGACTTCGCCAGCAGGTTTCGTCCAGTCGACCGGCTGGTCCTCTGCACTGATCTTGTGGGCATAGGTGACGCCCGCTTCAGGCTGGGCTTGCGGGGTGATGGATCCGTCCGCCCATCTTGCCAGCGCGACCGGTGCAAGCTCTGCGGCAAGTTCCGCCAGCCGGTCGTGCAATGTGCCTGCCGTCGTCGCAGGCGTGATCGGCGTGCGGGCCGACATCAGCACCGGCCCGGTATCGAGCCCTGCATCCATCAGCATCGCGTCCACGCCGGTCTCTTGGTCTCCCGCCATGATCGCGCGCTGGATCGGTGCCGCCCCCCGCCAGCGCGGCAGAATCGAGGCATGCATGTTGAGACAGCCAAGGCGCGGGGCATCGAGAATGGCCTGCGGCAGGATCAGCCCATAGGCCACCACCACGGCCGCATCGAGGCTCAGCGCCGCGAAGGCGTCCTGCTCTTCTGCCTTCTTTAGGGATTTCGGTGTGCGCACGTCAAGCCCGTGTGCTTCGGCCCAGGCATGCACCGGCGTCGGCGTCAGTTTCTTGCCGCGGCCGGAGGGGCGAGGTGGCTGCGAATAGACGCACGCAATCTCGTGACCCGCCGCCACCAGCGCGGCGAGCACGTGCACGGCAATCTGCGGGCTGCCCATGAAGGCGATGCGCAAGCGGTCTGTCATGAAAGGGGCTCTAGCCTGATGCTGGCGCGGAATAAAGGTAAAGGATCGCTCGCCAGCCTAAAGCAGGACGCGGCCGCCGATGCCGCCCACGCCATGATACCCCAGCCAGATTGCCAGTGCGCCTGCCAGCAGGATGGCGACAAGCCATCGCACCCAGGCCTTTAGGAACATCAGGCGGCGTCTTCGCGCAGGCTGCGCAGCCTGGCCTTTTTCACCTTGTCGACCGCACGCTGGCGTTTCAGGCGCGAGAGGTAATCGATGAACAGGGTGCCTTCCAGATGGTCCATCTCGTGCTGGATACAGACCGCATAGAGCTCCTCGGCCCATTCCTCGACCGTGTTGCCATTGTAATCCATGTAACGGATCCGGCAGCGTACGGGCCGTTCGACCTGGTCGAAAATGTCCGGCACTGACAGGCAGCCCTCTTCATAGGGCAGCGTTTCCTCAACCGTTTCGAGGATTTCCGGGTTCACGAAATAGCGCGGCTGGGGCTCCTCGTCCTCGCGGGCAAGGTCCATCACGATGACGCGCAGCGGCACGCCAACCTGTATTGCGGCCAGGCCAATGCCCGGCGCGTCATACATGGTTTCCAGCATGTCATCCATCAGCGCGCGGACCTCGTCGGTGACGCCGCCTTCAACAGGTTTCGACACCTCCTTGAGGCGTGGATCGGGTACGGTGAGGATCTCGCGAATGGCCATTCGTGTCAGATATGAAGGGAAGCGCTTTAGGTCAACTGTTACGGATCATTCTGCGGCAAGCGCCTTCTTCTTGCCATCGAAGTCCAGCTCGCCGCTCGGCTCCGGCGTATTGGCCCGGTTTTCGATCTGTTTCGGCTCCGGCAACGCCTTGTTCGGCGGGGCGATTTCCATGTCCTCGAATTTGCGCAATGTCGGCAAGACGCGCTTGTCGAACGATCCCAGGGCCGAATTGAAGTGGTCGACAGAGCCATTCAGGGTCTTCCCGAGCTTCTCGATATGGCCGAGCATGACGCCCATCCGGCCATACAATTCAGCGCCAAGTTCGGCCGCCGCCATGGCATTCTCGTTCTGGTGATGCTGGCGCCAGAGATGCGCCACCGTCCGGGCCAGTGCGATCAGCGTGGTCGGCGTCGTGACAATGACCTGACGGGACATGGCTTTTTCGATCAGGTCCGGTGAGTGTTCCAGCGCAGCGGCGAAGAAATTCTCCCCCGGTATGAACATGGCAATATAATCGAACCGGTTGCCGAGATTTGACTGGTAGTCCTTGGAGGCCAGCGTGTTGACGTGACGCTGTACGCTTGTCGCGTGTGACTTCAGGTGGGCGAGACGTTCGACCGGATCGTCAGTATTGGTGGCCGCCATGTAGGACGCCAGCGACACTTTGGAATCGATCACGATCTGACGGTCGCCCGGCAGGCGGATGATGGCGTCCGGGCGCTGGCGGCCGTCCTCGGTTTCATCGTGAACCTGCTCATTGAAGTCGCAATGCGCGGAGAGACCGGCCTGCTCCATCACGTTGCGAAGCGTCATCTCGCCCCAGCGCCCGCCACCTTTCGGCGCCGTCAGCGCGTTGACCAGCTTGCCGGTCTCGGCGGTGTTGCGATGCAGGCTTTCCCCGATAGCCTTCACCTGTTCCGACAGGAGTGACTTGTCCTCGGTGCGGACCTTTTCGAGATCATCGACGCGCTTCCTGAATGCGTCGAAATTCTCGCCAATCGGTTTCATCAATTCCTTGAGCTCGCCCTGCGCGCCTTCCCTGTGGCGCTTGAACGTCTCGTCTGCGCGTTCGAGAAACATGGCGTTGGCCCGCTGCAGCACGCCCTGTGCCAGTTGCGCAAACTTGCTTTCGTCCTCTTCGCTGCGGGCGCGCGCTTCGGCCAGCGCCAGTTCGGCCTGCCGGGCGACTTCCTGCTGCGTATGCAGGGCCTGCCGTGTGGTCTCGAGGTCTGATTCGGTACGTGCCAGGTCGCGGCGCACGAGGCCTGCGCTGCCGCGCAGCGCCCAGGCCAGTCCGCCAAGCCCGAGCACGCCCAGGAACAGAATGATGTGCACGGCGTCGAGACCGGCGCTTCCGATGGTAATGATAGGTGTCATTGCGATATCCTGCCACGATTCTCGTGGAACATATCTAGAACGAGGTCACCTGTCACGCGTGGAGAGCGGCACGCGTTTGTCTAGCCATTGGTCGGTGCGCCGGCCAGTTCGTTCAGGCTTTCAATCAGGTCTGCGGTGATTGCACCGGTGACGGGAAGCTTGTTGGCCTTCTCATAGTCGCGGATCGCCTTGGCTGTGCCGGCGCCGACGACGCCATCGGGTGTGCCGACATCATAGCCAAGCGCTGATAGCGCGACCTGAACGCCCTGAACCTGCAGCGGATTGCCCGTGTTCCAGGGCTGGGCCCCGAACCGGCCATTGCTGATGGCGTTGTCGCGTGAGGCTTCCCAGAATACCGCGCGGGCGCTGGCCTGTTCTGCAGCCTCTGCCGACACGCGGCCCGTCAGGTCAGCAATCTTGGCGGGCGCGCCCGGATCGCCATTCTTGCCGGCCACCTGGAACCAGAAGAGCGCTTCGGTCAGGTTCGGGCTGATGCCGAGGCCCTGCTCGTAGAGAACGCCGAGATTGTACTGGCTGTCCACGATGCCGAATTCGGCCGCCTTGCGGAACCATTCAACCGCGCCGGCATAGCTCTGGGGCCCGCCTTCACCCTCGGCCATGAACACGGCGAGGTCGTGCATCGCTTTCACATTGCCGCCATTGGCGGCCTTCTCGGTCCACTCGCGCGCCAGCGTCAGGTCCTTGGGCACGCCATTGCCTTTCTCGTGCAGCTTGGCGAGGCCGTACTGCGCAATGGGCAGGCCCTTGCCGGCAGATTTGCGCATCAGGGCGGCGCCGGCCGCGAAATCCCCAGCGGAAATGCGTTCCTGTGCCAGTTGGTACTGGGCAATATGGTTGCCGGAGGCTGCCGCGCTTTCAGCTGTCACAAAGGGCGAAATGGCCGGGAAACTGGCCACCGGGGCGGCAGCGATTTCGGCTGTCTCAGGTGCCGGCTGGGGCGCGCGCTCCGCAGGGGCAGAGACGGACATCACGGAAGGTGAGGCATCAAACAGGTCGGCTTCGGTCGCAGTGGTTTCCACCACACCCGGTGTTTCGTTCGCCGTTTCTGCCTCGGTCATGGTGGCGGCGGCGATGGCTTCTTCTGCAACGGAGACGACCTCTGCATCGCTCGCAGCAGCACCCGGGTCAACATAGGTGTCAACCGATGCGGCAACGACAGGCGCTTCCTGCTTGCCGCGGATATAGAGGTAGCCGCCCACGGCCGCGCCGGTGATCACCACCGCAGAGGCCGCCGCATAAAGCGGCAGTTTGCTCGAACTGGATTTCGCCCGCACGCCATTGAAGTTCGGCTTGTCGGTGCTGCGACGATTGCGCTGGTGCGGTTGCTGGCCAGATGTGCCTGCCGCGACGATGGCCGCGCGGCGCGCCCGGGCAATATAGTCGCTAGTGTCTCCTTCGCGAATCTCGATCGGCTCCTCGAAGGGATTAGGGAAACTGTCGGGCTCATCAAAGGTTTCGGCGGCGGCGTCCTCTTTCGGCGTGATCAGCTCAAGAAAATCCTCGTCGTCGAAATCATCGGTATCGAATACGTCTGATGCGCGGGATTCCGAATGGCTGTCATGGACCCCGTCAATCCCGTCAAGTTCCGCCAGCGGATCGAAATAGGTTTCAGGGCCCAGTTCCGCCTGCGACACCGGCAGGTCTGGGGTTTCTTCGGTCTGCCTCGTGTGCTCCGTCGCAAAATTCTCAAACCGCTTGCTCAGCATGTCCTCAAAATCGGATTCGTACGGTGTCTCCTGGCTTTCGACTGCAGCGTCCCAGCCCGCGATGCCCGCCTCAAAGAAAACGTCGTCGCTGACGGGGTCTTCCGGCATGTCGGCAAAGATTGAATCGTCCTCTTCGCTCTCGGCATCCGCAATGGCTTCCGGGGACGATGCGACAGGACTGTCGCCGAAAATGTCGTCTTCTTCGTCAATCCCGGGAAGGCCGGGTTCGAACGCCTCGTCATCCATCTCCGGCGAGACGTCCGGCGATTCAGCGGCAAAGTCAGGTGCATCAGGCAGCGCGTCGGCACCTGCAGGGTCTGCATAAGGCGGCGCGTTGAACTCTTCCAGGCTCTCCAGCCGCGTTGCCAGCGACGCGATGGCCCGCTGTACCGGTGACAGGGAAGCCGTCGACTGGGCCTGCATGAGCTCCAGGCGTTCCGACACGTTTGACAGGGCATCCGACAAGCGGACATCCGTGCGCTTGCGGCTCTCTTCCATCTGCGTTGCCATGGTCTTGATGGCGTCGTCCTGGCGCTTCTGCAGCCGGGAGGCTGCGGATGCGACCTGTTCGCCGATCTGTTCGATCGCCTCGGCGCTACGCGTTTCGCTGTCGGTCACGCGCTGGTCAATCTGCTCGGCCAGTGAGTCGATGCGCGCGCCCACGGTTTCGCCAAGGCGTTCAACTTCCTCGCGGATCGCTTCACCGGCGGCGGCATCGTCGCGGGCTTCCACATCGCTGATGCGCTGGTCGAAACTCGAGGACATCCGGCTGATCTGGCTGGACACGGTTTCCATGGAGCGGGTTTGGCGTTCGTCGGTCGTCTCAAGGCGTTTCTGGACCTCAGAAACGTCTGCCGCGAGGCTTGTGAAGACCTCATTGTCCTGGATACTGGCTGCACGGGAAATCTCGTCGGCCAGTTCAAGCCGGGTCTGGTCCACGGTATCGCGCAGGGTTTTGGTCAGGTCTTCGAAACGGGCCTCGAATTCCGTCCGCAGTTTCGTGGCAAGTTCCGGATCGACAGACCCGGCCAGCGCCTCGACGCGGTTGTCGAGATGGTTGAAGGTGGCCTCGAGGCTTTGCAGCGCAGCATCCGTGGTCGTCTCGGCGCGGTTGAGGCGTTCCTGGATGCGCAGTAATGTGCTTTCCATGGAATCCAGCGCGCTTGAGACGTCTGATTCCACAGAGGTCAGCCGCTGCTCGCTCTCATCGACCTTGGCGAAGCGTGCCTTCACATCGCTTTCCAGCGAGTTGATCCGAGTCGACATTTCGCGCGCAGTGCCCTCGGAGCGCTTTTCGGCCTGCTCAACCGCGCGCTCAACGCGGGCGGCAGCCTCTGACAGTTTCGACTCGACGCGTGTCTCGACACCCTCGACCCGGTCGGTCAGGTCGGAGAAGCCGGATTCTACCCGGCCCTTGATGGCCTGGGCTTCGTTCTGGGCAAGTTCGCCCTCTTCATTGACATGGTTCGCCAGCTTGCCGAGCGCCTGCTCGAGCGATCTGAGCGCTTCAAGGTTCTGTCTGGCCGTATCGTCCTGTTCAAGCCGGCGAACCTTTGACTGGAGCGCTTCATACGTGTCGCGGATCTCGTCCATCAGGCTTTCGACATGGCCGACCACCGCATTGCTGTTGCCTTCGGCCTTTTCCAGCTTTGCCACCAGGCCGAGGACGGTATGGTCCATGCCGGTGATGGCGAGCGTCGAGCGGGCTTCGGCCGCCTCGATCCGCCGGGTCAGACGGTCCAGCGTGCTGGAGGCGGCTTCCGGCCGGGGGCGGGGCGTGCGGAACAGCGACGAGATTTCGTTATGCTGTTCTTCTTCATCAGCCATCAGCAGGCGGTTGAGGTATTCACCCAGCGTGAGACCTTCCGCGCTCGCGGCTTCGCGCGCCGCATCGCGTGCGCGCTGGTCAATGCCTTTGACACTCCAGGGCCCTGTCTGGTTCATCCCGGACTCTCCTCACGCGGCCCGCGAAGTTAACGCAGCGGGCGGATTCGTTCACATATTCCTACGGTGATGACAGGTCGGGTCTTAAAGCGAAGTTAAAGGTAAATATTTTCACGCAATCTGGTAACGGATATGCCTGTTGCATTTACCATAGGGAACGTTTCCGTGTACGTTCGCGTAAAGTTGACGTTGACGTTCGCGGAAGCCATGGTCTAAACTCTACGCATGCATCACAAGACATCTCACATTTCCGCCGCCGATAGCCGCACCTTCACGATTTCCGAGCTTGCCCGGGAATATGGTGTCACCCCGCGTGCCCTTCGTTTCTATGAAGACAAGGACATGCTGCATCCGGCGCGCGATGGCATGACCCGGGTCTATTCGAACCGGGATCGTGCTCGCCTCACGATTATTGTGCGCCTGAAGCGTCTCGGACTGCCTTTGGCGGATATTCGTGAAATCCTTGATCTTTACGTGCTGGACGATGGCGAACGGGCTCAGAAATACATGATGCTCGACAAGTTCCGCAAGCAGGTCAAAGAGCTGGAAGTCCAGCGCGAAGACATCGACACGGCGCTGACCGAACTTCGCAAGGGCATCGTGTGGCTTGAGGAATTGATCCAGAAGGTCGGTCCCAACGAAGAGGGCAAGCGACAGGTTGCGGCCTATGAAGCGGTTGCCCGCCGCCAGCTCGACGAAGTCTGATTCCCCTTATTTTCTTGAGTTCTGGCAACTGGAACGACCTTTCTAGAACATGTGTCTAGAATGGCGTCAGTTGCCGTTTTTGTTTACAAGGAAGCTCTCTCAATGCCCCGTTACGACGCCCCGGTCCGCGACATGCAGTTCATTCTGCATGAAGTCCTGCAATTGCAGAACCACTCAAACCTGCCCGGCTTTGAGGAAGCCACGCCCGACCTGATCGACGCGATCCTGGAAGAGGGTGGCAAGTTCGCCAAGGAAGTCCTGTTCCCGCTCAACCATGTTGGTGATGTCCAGGGCTGCAAGCGCAATGATGATGCCAGCGTCAAGACGCCCGACGGGTTCCCGGAAGCTTACCGCGCGCTGGTCGACAATGGCTGGCCGCTTCTGTCGAAAGACCCGGAAATGGGCGGGCAGGGGTTGCCGCATGTCGTGAACCTCGCCTGGGGCGAGATGATTTCATCCGCCAACATGGCCTTCGGCATGTATCCCGGCCTGACATCGGGCGCCTATGAGGCGCTGATGGCAGGCGGCTCAGATGCGCAGCGCAAGATGTATGGCCCGAAAATGGCCAGTGCCGAATGGGCCGGCACGATGAACCTGACCGAGCCGCAGTGCGGAACGGATCTCGGCCTGATCAAGACCAAGGCCGTGCCCCAGGCCGATGGCAGCTACAGGATTACCGGCCAGAAGATCTGGATTTCGGGCGGTGAGCAGGACCTGACCGAAAACATCATTCACCTTGTGCTTGCCCGGATCGAGGGCGCGCCGGAAGGCATCAAGGGCATCTCGCTCTTCGTGGTGCCCAAATATATCGTCAAGGATGACGGCTCGCTTGGCGAGCGCAATGCCTGTTCCTGCGGCGGCCTTGAAGAAAAGATGGGCATCCATGGCAACGCGACCTGCGTCATGAACTATGACGGCGCGACCGGCTGGCTCGTCGGCGAGGAACACAAGGGCATGCGCACCATGTTCGTCATGATGAACGAAGCCCGCCTCGGTGTCGGCCTGCAGGGTCTCGCTCAGGCAGAGGTCGCCTACCAGAATGCTGTCGATTTCGCGAAGGATCGCGTTCAGGGACGTTCGCTGAACGGCGCGAAGGCGCCGGAAAAGGTCGCCGACCCGATCATCGTGCATCCCGATGTGCGCCGCATGCTGCTCGACCAGAAAGCCTTTATCGAAGGCGCTCGCGCATTCGCCTACTGGACGGCGTTCCAGGGCGACCTGCAGCACAAGTCTCAGGATGAGAAGCTCCGGGAACGGGCCGCAGATTACATGGCCCTTCTGACACCGGTCGTGAAAGCCTACCTGACCCACAAGGGTTCGGAGAGCGCGAATCTCGGGCTCCAGGTCCATGGTGGCTCTGGCTTCACCCGTGAATGGGGCCTTGAGCAATACGTCCGCGATATCCGCATCACGATGATCTATGAAGGCACCAACGGCATTCAGGCGCTCGATCTTGTCGGACGCAAGCTGGCCAGCAATGGCGGCCGGGCCGTATTCAGCTTCTTCGCCGAACTGGATGATTTCATCGCCATGGCCGGTGATGATGCCGAACTCAAGCCGTTCATTGACGGCCTCACGACGGTGAAGGGCCAGCTGCAGGAAGGCACCAACTGGCTGATGCAGAACGGCATGTCGGACTTCAACAATGCCGGTGCTTCCAGCCACGATTACCTGCACCTGTTCGGTCTCACGGCTCTCGCCTTCATGTGGGCCCGCATGGCGAAGGTGGCGATCGAGAGGAAGGCGGAAGGTGATCCCTTCTATGCAGAAAAGCTGATGACGGGCCAGTACTTCCTGGATCGCATGCTGCCGGATGCCGCCGCCCATCTCGCGAAAGTGAAAACGGGGGCAAATTCCATGATGGCCCTGCCGGCTGAGGCATTCTGATCCATGGCGAACAGGTTTGCAGGCCTGAAGCCTGCGAACCTGACGCTGCGTGACGGCTGTGCAAAGGGGCCTGCATATCCTACATGTTTACGTGAACGTAAGCGGAAGTTTCCGCTAGGTAATACAGGAAAGACCTACCCATGCTTGAGAGCCCGCTTAACGTGCCGAAATCCAACTGGCGCAATGACGAGGAAATGGACATTTTCTCCGACGCCGTGGGCCAGTTCTTCGAAAAGGAATGTGCGCCGCACGTCCCGGCCTGGCGCAAGGCGGGCGTTGTGCCGCGTGACATCTGGACCAAGGCGGGTGAAATGGGCCTGCTCTGTGCCTCTGTACCGGAAGAATATGGCGGGGCAGGGGGCGACTTCCGCCACGAAGCGGTGATCATCGAGCAGCAGCAGTGGAAGGGCGTCGACGGCTTCGGCATCACGCTGCACAATGCCATCATCGCGCCCTACATCACGGCCTTCGGCACACAAGAGCAGAAGCGCCGCTGGCTGCCGCGCATGGCGTCGGGCGAACTTGTCACCGCGATTGCCATGACCGAGCCCGGCGCAGGCTCCGACCTTCAGAACATCAAGACAACCGCCATCAAGGATGGCAATGGCTATGTCATCAACGGCTCGAAGACCTTCATCTCGAACGGCCAGACCGCGAACCTCATCCTCGTCTGCGCAAAGACCGATCCGTCGCAGGGTGCCAAGGGCATCTCAATCCTGTGCGTGGAAACAGAGGAGGTCGAAGGTTTCGAGCGCGGCCGCAATCTGGAAAAGGTCGGCCAGCACGCGGCCGATACGTCCGAGCTGTTTTTCAATGATGTGAAAGTGCCGGCCACCGCCCTCCTCGGCGAGGAAGAAGGCAAGGGCTTTATCCAGCTGATGCAGAAACTGCCGCAGGAGCGCCACGTCATCGGCCTTCAGGGCATCGGCATGATCGAGCGCGCGATCCACGAGACGGTTGCATACGTCAAGGGCCGCAAGGCGTTCGGCAAGTCGATCTTCGATTTCCAGAACACGCAGTTCAAGCTCGCCGAAGCGAAGACAGAGGCGACTGTCGCAAAAGTGTTTGCAGATCACTGTACGGAATTGCTGCTGAAGGGCGAACTTGATGCCGCCACGGCCTCCATGTCGAAATACTGGATTTCCGATCTCCAGTGCAAGATCATCGACGAATGCCTCCAGCTGCATGGCGGCTTCGGCTATATGGACGAATATCCCATCGCTCAGATGTATGCCGACGCCCGCGTTCAGCGCATCTATGGCGGCGCTAACGAAGTGATGAAAATGCTGATCGCGAGGACACTCTAGCCACATATGCCTGACAGCAAGCGCATCACCGAAGTCTTTCCCCAGCCGAGCCCGTCCTCGACATCGCTCGGCTTCAAGCTCGTCTCGCTCGACCTGAAAAAATGGGAGACACGGGTGCGCTTTGAGGGGCGGCCGGAATTCTGCAATCCGGCAGGCGTGATCCAGGGCGGCTATCTCGTGGCCATGATGGATGATACGATTGGCATGCTTACGGGCATGAAGGCAGGCAAACGCGCGCTGCCCTCCACGGTGGACCTGCACACGCATTTCCTGCGCCCCGTGCGTGTCGGCGTCGTGGAAGTGGTTGCCCGCCTGCGTAATATCGGCCGCGCGATGGTCTTCGCCGAGGCCGAACTCTACGATTCCCGCGGCAAGGAAGCAGCCCGCTGCGCCGCGAGCCTGACGCTTAACCCGGTGAATTCACCGGCACCTTGATCAAACAGTTTTAAAGGAGCTCCTCCCATGAATGAAGCCTATGTCTATGACGCCGTCCGCACACCGCGTGGCAAGGGGAAGTCGTCCGGCTCCCTGCACGAAATCACCGCGCTCAGCCTTGGCACGCAGGTGTTGCAGGCGATCCGTGACCGGAATGAAATCGATACCGCCATGGTTGACGATGTTGTCTTCGGCTGCGTCTCGCCAGTCGGCGAGCAAGGCGGCGATATTGCCCGTATCGCGGTGCTGAACGCTGACTATGCCGACACGACGGCTGGCGTGCAGGTCGACCGCTTCTGTGCCTCGGGCCTTGAAGCCTGCAACATGGCGGCCTCGAAAGTCATGACCGGCGAAGCCGATATGGCGATTGGCGGCGGCGTTGAAAGCATGAGCCGCGTGCCGATGGGCGCCGCTGGCGGGGCCTGGTCAACCGACCCGCAGATCGCGATCAAATCATACTTCTCGCCGCAGGGCGTGGGTGCCGACACGATTGCCACCAAATGGGGCTTCTCGCGCGACGACGTCGATGCGTTCGCGGTCGAAAGCCAGAAACGCGCCGCCCGCGCATGGAAGGAAGGCCGGTTCGCCAAATCCATCGTTCCCGTGAAGGACCAGATGGGCGGCATCCGCCTCGACCATGACGAGCATATGCGCCCCGAAGCCGACATGCAGTCGCTCGCCGCGCTGCAGCCCTCCTTTATCGGCATGGGCGCAATGGGGTTTGATGAAGTCATCAAGCAGCGCTATCCCGAACTGGAAGCGATCAACCATGTCCACCATGCCGGCAACTCGTCGGGCATCGTGGACGGTGCCTCGGCCGTACTGTTCGGGTCGAAGGAAATGGGCGAGCGCTTTGGCCTGAAGCCACGCGCCCGCATTCGCGCCATGGCCTCTATCGGTTCCGAGCCCGGCATCATGCTGACCGGCCCGACGGACGTGTCGAAGAAAGTGCTGAAGAAAGCCGGCATGAACCCGGAAGACATCGATCTCTATGAACTGAACGAAGCCTTCGCTTCGGTCGTTCTCCTGATGATGCACAATCTCAACATCCCGCACGACAAGATGAACGTAAACGGCGGCGCCATCGCCATGGGCCACCCGCTGGGCGCAACCGGCGGCATGCTGATGGGCACCATGATCGACGAACTGGAGCGGTCCGGCAAGGAAACGGCGCTGATCACGCTCTGCGTCGGCGCCGGCATGGGCACCGCGACCATCATCGAACGCGTTTAATCCTTACCCGAATTACTGGAAGACTGATATGAAACTCGACACATTCTCATTCGATATCGACTCGGACGGCATTGCCCATGCCGTGTTCGACGTACCCGGCCGCAGCATGAACACGCTGACCGGAAAGGCCGTTGCCGACATTATCGCCTTCACGCAGGAAGTCGCGAACAATGACGCAATCAAAGGCCTGGTCATTTCCTCGGGCAAGGCCAGCGGCTTTTGCGCCGGGGCTGACCTCGGTGAAATGGGCGACCGGGCCGGCAGTGGCAGAGCCGCTGAACCCAGGAGCGAGGCCGAGATCAAGAAGGCCCAGTTCGATGCGGGCTTCTCGCTCAACAAGACGCTCCGCCAGCTTGAAACCTGCGGCAAGCCTGTCGCTGTCGCTCTCAATGGCCTTGCCCTTGGCGGCGGCCTTGAAGTGGCGCTGGCTGGTCATTACCGGGTAGCGGCCAATGACAATCCGAAACTGCAATTCGGCTTGCCGGAAGCCAAGATCGGCCTCCTGCCGGGCGCCGGTGGCACGCAGCGCCTGCCACGCCTCGTCGGTGTGCAGACGGCCCTGCCGCTGATCCTTCAGGGTGAAAGCTTCAATGCCGAAAAGGCGCTTGCAATGGGCGTCGTCAATGAACTTGCCCCATCCTCGGAAACGGTTGCCAAAGCCAAGGCCTGGGTGAAGGCGAATCCGAAGGCCAAGGCGCCATGGGACGAAAAAGGCTTCAAGGTTCCGGGCGGCGTGCCGCACAAGAGCCCCGGCGCTGGCCAGGTCGCAACGATGGCAAACGCCATGCTGCACGCCAAGACCTATGGCAATTATCCGGCCCAGCTGAACATCCTCTCCTGCGTCTATGAAGGCATCATGGTGCCGATCGATGCCGGCTTGCGCATCGAGACGCGCTATTTCATCAACACACAGCAGCGACCAGAAGCGAAAGCCATGATCCGCTCGCTCTTCCTGTCGACTCAGGCCCTGTCCAAGGGCGCCAACCGTCCGGCGGGTTATCCGAAATACGAACTGAACAAGGTTGCCGTCATCGGCGCCGGATTGATGGGCGCAGGCATTGCCTACGAACAGGCGCGTGCCGGCATCGAAACCATTCTCGTCGATGTCTCGGTCGAGAATGCGGAGAAGGGGAAGGACTATTCCCGCAAGCTGGTCGAGAAAAACGTCTCGCGCGGCAAGATGACCAAGGAAAAGGGCGAGGCCCTCCTTGCCCTGATCAAGCCGACAGCCAACTATGACGACTTCAAAGGCGCTGACCTTGTCGTCGAGGCCGTGTTCGAGAACCCCGAACTGAAGGCGCAGATCACCAAACAGGCCGAGGCCCAGCTGTCCGATACGGCCGTCATGGGCTCCAATACGTCCACGCTGCCGATTACCGGTCTTGCCGAAGCCTCGGTTCGTCCGGCCAATTTCATCGGGATCCACTTCTTCTCGCCGGTTGAGCGGATGGGCCTCGTCGAGATCATCAGCGGCAAGGAAACCAGCGAGGAAACGCTCGCCAAGGCAATCGATTACGTGCTGGCCATTCGCAAGACGCCGATCGTGGTCAATGACAGCCGTGGTTTCTACACTTCGCGCTGTTTCGGCACCTACACGCAGGAAGGCCTCGAAATGCTTGGCGAGGGCATCAAGCCCGCCATTATCGAGAATGTCGGCCGCCAGTCCGGCATGCCGATGGGACCGCTGGAAGTGTCTGACTCTGTCGGCCTGGATACCGCCCTCAAGGTCGGCCGCCAGATGGCGCAGGCCACCGGCATCGACTATGGCAATGATCCGCGCGGCCAGATGATGGCCTGGCTGGTCGAAGACCAGGGCCGGGTCGGCCGCAAGGCGGGCAAGGGCTTCTATGACTATGACGATAAGGGCAAGCCGGCGCGCCTCTGGCCGGAACTGAATACCCAGATCGAGGTCAAGGTGGACGAGTGCCCGCCAGCCATGAAGAAGGAACTGATCAACCGTTTCCTCGTGCGTCAGGCCATTGAAGTGGCTCGCTGCTTTGAGGAAGGCGTCATCACCGATGCACGCGACGCCGACATCGGCTCGATCCTCGCCTGGGGCTTTGCGCCGTACACGGGCGGATGCGCGAGCTATGTCGACCTGATCTGGGGCATCAAGCCCTTTGTCGAGGAGGCAGACCGCCTTGCCGACGCCTATGGCGAACGCTTCCGTCCGGGCAAGCTCCTGCGCGACATGGCCGCCAAGGGCGAAGGCTTCTACGACCGCTTCCCGCCCGCCGAGGTGAAAGCCAAGGCCGCGGCCTGATCGGCACCAAAGACCAAAATAAAAGGCCGGAGCATTGATGCTCCGGCCTTTTTTATGTCGTGAGGTAACTGGACTATTCGCCGCGGGCGCGGGCCCACCAGCCTTTGCGCTTCGGACCGGTGTCTTCGGTCTTGGCGGGTTCGGGCTTCGGTTCCGGTTTGGGCTCGGGCACCGTTTCCGCCAGTGCGGGTTCCTTGACCGGTTCGGCTTTCGCAGGTTCCGGCTCCGGGGCTGGCTCGGGCGCCGGGGCAGGGGCCTCCTTTGCAACCGGCTCGGTCTCGGAAGGTGCTTCGGCCTCAGCCTTTGGCTTGGGCTTGGCGCGTGACCGGCGGGCGCGTTTCGGCTTCTCGGGCGCGGTCTCTGCATCCGCTTCGACTGGTGCTTCAGGCTCGCTTGCCTTCACGTCTTCTTCCGGCGCAGCAACCGGCTCAGCCTTCGCTTCGCCTGGTGCATCAGCGTCGAGCATTTCCGGCGCACTCGCTGACAGGCCATCCAGATAGGCTCCGCCATCGGTGGGGGCGTCGTCCGATCCTTCGGCACGCTCTTCGCCAGCTGGCTTGCGCCGACGGCGTCCGCCCCGGCGGCCCCGGCGACGGCGCTTGCGCGTACCGTCTTCGGACTCCTCTGAACGCGGTTCGTCATTGGATTCGGCGTCGTCGGACTCATCGTCCGTGTCGTCATCTTCAGCGGCGGCAGGTGCCGTCTCACCGTCGATCACTTCAAGGCCCGTATCGCGATTGTCGCGGTTGCGACCGCGGCCACCCCGGCGCCGGCGGCGCTTGCGCGGCTTGTCCGCTGTGTCTTCAGACCTGGTCTCGGACTCGTCATCCGTATCGGCGAGGGCAGCCTCGTCCTCATCCTCGATGTCTTCGTCATCCTCATCGGAAACAGCAGGTTTCGATGGTTTGGACAGCGAACGGGGGGGTGACTTTTTCTTCGGCTTGGAATTCGGGTCACGCTCGGCCTCGATCGTGAAGTCGCCCGGCAACAGGTCTTCCGACGAATGGATCGACACGGCAAAGCCGGCCATCCGCTCGGTCTCGACAAGCGCTTCACGCTTGTTGTTCAGGATGTAAAGCGCCACATCGGTTGGTGCCTTCACCGAAATGCTTTTCAGACCGCCCGTCGAGGCGCGGGCCTCGATGGCGCGGATCAATTGCAGCGCGGCTGACGGAATCGAGCGGCGGCGCCCGGTGCCATTGCACACTTCGCACGGGTCAGAAGTTGCCTGAAGCACGCCCTGGCGGCGACGCTGGCGGGAAATTTCCATCAGGCCGAACTGCGAGATGCGGCCATGCTGGACCCGGGCGCGGTCAACCTTGAGGCATTCCTTCAGCTTCTTCTCGACGGCGCGATTGTTCTTGTTCTCGTCCATGTCGATGAAGTCGATCACGACGAGACCGGCCAGATCGCGCAGGCGCATCTGGCGGCAGGCTTCCTCGGCGGCTTCAAGGTTGGTGCGTACCGCAGTCTGCTCGATATTGCGTTCCTTGGTCGACTTGCCCGAGTTCACATCGATGGCGACGAGGGCTTCGGTCTGGTTGATCACCAGGTAACCGCCGGATTTCAGCTGCACGGTCGGGGAGTAGATGGAATCGAGCTGGCCTTCGACCGCTTCGGCGACGAAGAGCGGATCGTCTTCCTTCCACTGCTGAACCTTCTTCGCCTGGCTCGGCATGATCAGCTTGGCGAGGTCCTTGGCTTCCCGATAGGCTTCCTCGCCCTGGACCCAGACTTCCTCGATCTCCTTGTCGAACATGTCGCGCATCGCCCTGTGAACAAGGCCGCCTTCGGCATTGATCAGCATGGGCGCTTCGGAGGTCAGCGTCTTTTCGACAATGGTTTCCCAGAGTTTGGACAGGTAGTCATAGTCGCGGCGAATCTCGGCCTTGGTGCGCTTGGCGCCGGCCGTGCGCACGATCAGGCCCATGCCGTCCGGCACGTCCAGTTCGGCGACGATGGATTTCAGGCGCTTGCGGTCGGCTCCATTGACGATCTTGCGCGAAATGCCTCCGCCTCGCGGCGTGTTCGGCATCAGCACGGAATACCGTCCGGCCAGTGACAGGAACGTGGTCAGCGCCGCGCCCTTGTTGCCGCGCTCTTCCTTGACGACCTGCACCAGAAGTACCTGGCGCCGGCGGATCACTTCCTGGATCTTGTAGCGTTTGGAGATCGACGAGCGCGATGATTCCTTGCGGGCCGGGCGTCGGCCCCGGGCAGGCCTGGCGGCGGGCCGGGATTCGCCATCCTCGTCGCTATCGCCTTCGCTGTCGTCATCATCCTCGTCGTCACTGTCATCATCTGAGTCCGAGTCGTCGTCGGTGTGCGCGTGGGCATCATCATCACCCACGTCATCATCATCATCTTCGTCTTCGATGGCGGCTGCCGCTTCTTCAGCGGCTTCCTTCAGGAGCGCTTCGCGGTCTTCGACCGGAAGCTGGTAATAGTCGGGATGAATTTCGCTGAAGGCAAGAAAGCCGTGGCGGTTACCGCCATACTCAACGAAAGCTGCCTGCAGCGAGGGTTCGACCCGCGTTATCTTTGCGAGGTAGATATTGCCGCGGAGCTGTTCGTTACCGGTTGTTTCGAAGTCGAAATCATCGACCTGACCGCCATTGACGATGGCCACACGGGTCTCTTCCGGGTGGGCGGCGTCGATTAGCATGAGTTTGCTCATGGGACATGACCTTATGATCCGGCGACGCCGCTACGGGCGCAGTACGCCTCGAGCGATCGGTCAGGCCGGTCTGTGTTGGTTGGGGGAGGGTGCAGCCATGCCTGTCCCATGCACCCTGAGGCGGCATTGGAGAACTGACGATGGCCACGGCACCCGTGCACATATTGCTTTGCTTTCCGGAGCGCGGCGCCCGCTTGCCTTTTCGGTGAAGCGCGATCGCTGACGCGTCATTGGGAAACTTGTTGGATAGCCCAGTTATTTGGCTACTTCATGGATACTGCCCAATTTCAGGGGCAATTGAAAGGGAGAAATTCCGCAGACCACAGTTGAATGACCTGAGCCCGGTCAATGCTGGGTTAATATTCAGTCTGTTAGGGAAAAGGCGAGCTAACCCGCATCGGGCGGGCCAATCCTGCCATTCGGACACGATGACCCTCTTTCGCCAGCTTTGCCTTGTATGCGCTTGTATTCTGATGGGTTTTGCCGCCCATGCGGATATCCGCGACGTGCGGGTCGTGGGCGACGGGGCGCCGACCCGGATTACGGTCTGGAGCGATATTTCGCAGGAAGCACAGGCATTTCTGGCCGAATCCGGCGGCCAGCGCAGCCTGATTCTTCCCCTCAGTGGTGAATCCGGCACCAGGGTTGGAACCGGGACAGGCGGGATCGAGGGCTGGGCGCTGTCGGGCGGCCGTCTCAGCTTCTCGCTTGACCGGCCGTTAGTCGTCTCCCGCGTCCTGTCCCTGCCGCCGACCGGCAGCGAGCAGGCCTGGCGCATCATTATCGACCTCCAGACCGTCTCGGCGGCCCGATTTGCCAGTATGGCCCGGCGCGACATGCAGCGCCTGGCCCGCGCCGAATCCGATGCCCGCAAAGCCACAATAGCAATGGCTGCAGCAGAAATTACGCCCACCGAACCACTTCGCCCCCGTGAGCGCGGGGGCAACGGGACATATGTTATCGTGGTGGATGCCGGTCATGGCGGCAAGGATCCGGGCACCCAGTCTACCAGGGGCCTGCTTGAGCGCGATATTACCTTGAAAGCGGCACTTTACCTGAAGGATATACTGGAAAAAGACGCCCGCTACGTGGTGCGTCTGACCCGCGACAGTGACAAGTTCATCGAACTTGAGGACCGCGTCACCCTTGCGCGCAACTGGGGCGCTGACCTCTTCATATCGATCCATGCTGATGCGGCCGGCTCACCGGATGTTTCGGGCGCGTCTGTGTACACGATCTCGGAACGCGGCGAACGCCGCATCGACAAGGAAGCCGACAGGAATAACTGGAAAATCCCGATCGAAACCAGCGGATCACGGGTTGTCGGCAGCATTCTTGAAGACCTCGTCAAGCGTGAGACGAAATCCCACTCAGCCGCCTTTGCCGAAGACCTGCTGCCTGAACTGGCGGCGGCGGGCCCTGTTCTGCGCGGTACCCACCGCAATGCGGGCTTTTATGTCCTGCTGGCCCCGGATGTCCCGGCTGTGTTGCTCGAGATGGGGTTCCTGACCAATGCCGATGACGCCAGGCGCCTGCAGTCAGAGTCCGGCCGCGCCAAGTCCATGCAGGCGGTCAAGCGCGGTATCGACAAGTTCTTCGACCGGCAGGAAATCCTTGTCGCATCTGACTGATTCGTCCGTCGGCACCGCTGCTTTGCCCTTGCGGCAGCGCGCAGTTGCTGAAAGATTGCCATGATGAACATGCTTCGGCCCCTTTGCGCGCTCTCCGCCATCCTGCTGGTCGGGTCATGCGTCAGCGCGCCCTCGCAAGACGCGCTCAGCGAGGCGCTGTTTGCCAATGGTCGCCCGGCAGATGCGCGTGCCTATGGTGATTTCCTCGTCGCCCGCTTTGCCGCGATGACCAATGACCCCGAGACCGCTGCCGAATATTACGCCGCCGCGATCGATACCGCCCCTGAAAAGTCCGGCATCGCCGAACGGGCTGTTTTTGCCGCCCTTCTGGCGGGCGATTATCGGGCCGGGGTCGAACTCTCGCAGCGCGCCAGCCAGGTCGGCAGCACGGCCACGCTGGTCCGTCTCACGCTCGGCGTTGATGCGCTCGTCCGGGGCAAGGATTCCGAAGCCGCGAAATATCTCGACGAAACCGAGTATGGCCCGTTCAACCGGGTCATTGCCCGCGGCCTGTCGGCCTGGCGCATTGCAGAGGATCAGGGCGCCGACACGGCCGAGGATTACCTGAGCCGTGGCCTGACCGGTGATGCCGACCTGGATAGTGCAACGCTCTACATGATGGGCCTGCTGCAAATGGCCGACAGGCATGATGCAGCGGCGCTCGCGACCTTCGATGCGCTCTGGGATTCCGGCGCGCGTCTTGCCGTTGGCGTTCACGCGCATGCCCAGCTGCTTGCTGCGGCGGGCCAGAAGTCGCGGGCAGTCGAAGTCCTCGAGACCTTCCGGGATGAAATCGGCCAGAACGCCGCCATTGACGGCCTGAGGGCCGACATTCTCGCAGGAAAACGCATCCGGCCGACGCGCCTGTCGACTCGGGAAGGCGCCGCGCTGGCTGTCTATGTACCCGCCGCCGCGCTGATGCTGCAGACCGATGACGACCTGTCGGGAGTGTATTTCGTCCTCGCGCTGGCGCTCGATCCCGATCTCCATGTCGCCCGTTCGCTCTGGGGCCAGTCGCTCGACAATGCCGGGCGCCGCCAGGAGGCGATTTCCATCCTGTCGCGCATACCGGAATCCTCGGAATTCTATGCGACGGCGCGTGGCCAGATGGCCTGGGCCCTGCGCCGCGAAGGCCGCAATCAGGAATCCCTTGCCATCGCGGCTGAAGCGCTCGCCCACGCGCCGGACCGGGGCCTCAAGATCCAGCTGGCAGACCTCTATCGGTCGCTCGACCGCTATGGCGAAGCCGAGCGCCTGCTGAGCGAAATCATTGACGCAGACGCGAAAGCCAGCCGTCAGGACTGGCGGATCATCTATGCGCGTGGATCGGCGCGTGAGCAGACGGGCCGCTGGCCTGAAGCCGAGGCCGACCTGAAAATGGCGCTCGCCCTGCAGCCGACAAACGCCTCGATCCTTAATTATCTCGGCTATGCCTATATCGACCGTGGCCTCAATTATGGGGCGGCGCTGGACATGATCCGCCGCGCGGTCGAGCTTGAGCCGCACTCTGGCTACATCGTCGACAGCCTCGGCTGGGCGCACTACCGGATGGGCCGCTACGATCTCGCGACCCGTTTCCTTGAGCGGGCCGTGGAACTGTCGCCGGGCGTCTCTCTTCTCAATGACCATCTCGGCGATGCCTATTGGCAGGTTGGCCGCAAGATCGAAGCGCGTTTCCAGTGGCAGCGGGCCCTCAAACTCGATCCGAGCGAGTCCGACAGGGTGCGCATAGAGGCCAAGATGGTGTCTGGCCCGGATATCGCCGTGCTGACCCAGGCAGAGTCGGACGCTCCCGCCCCGCTTGCGGTCGCCCGTCAGCCCTGACGCGCGCCCATGCACCAGATTCTGAGCGCGCTTGCCCCGGCCAAGGTAAACCTGTTCCTGCATGTCGGGCCGCGCAAGCCGAACGGGCGGCATGACCTCGACTCGCTGGTCGTGTTTGCCGGACCGGAAGCCGCCGACCGGCTGAGCGTCGAGCCATCCGACATTCTCACCCTGTCAGTCACCGGCCCCTGCGCGGTCGATGCCGGGGCCGGGCCGGACAATCTGGTTCTCAAGGCGGCCTGCGCCCTGCGCGCCGAAGCTGGGATCACCAGCGGCGCCGCACTGCATCTTGAGAAAAACCTGCCGGTTGCTGCTGGTATCGGCGGCGGTTCAGCCGATGCCGCCGCCGCGCTTCATCTGCTCACCCGTCTGTGGGGGATTAACCCTCATCATGCCCGCAGCGTGGCGCCGGGGCTGGGCGGCGACGTGCCGGTCGCACTCCTTGGAACACCTGCTTTCATGCGCGGCGAGGGCGAGCGCGTCGAGGCTGTCACCTTGCCGGCGCCATTGCCTGCCGTGTTGTACAATCCGGGTATTGCCTGTCCGACCGGTCCGGTGTTCGAGGCCTTCGACAAGGCTTCGGGTGGGACAGGGTTTACCGAGACCGGACCTTTGCCGCCCCTCGCGGACAGCAACGCGCTGATCACCTGGCTTGCGGGCCAGCGTAATGACCTCGCGGCGCCTGCCCGCCTCCTCATACCCGCCCTCGGCCGGGCCACCCGCGCGCTCGCCCCCTTGCCGCTCCCCATGCTCACCCGCATGAGTGGATCGGGCGCAAGCTTTCTCGCCCTCTACCCCACCCTTGCCGCCGCGCAGGAATCTGCCGAATTGCTGAGCGCTTCGCATCCCGACTGGTGGGTGCGTGCGACCCTGCTGGGAGGCGCCGATCTGTGATGTTTCCTGTTCTTCTGGGCCTGCCTTTGTTGTCAGTCCTGTTTTGTTTTGTGGTCATCCGCCTTGGTGTAGAAGACGCGCCCGATGGTGGTCGCAAGATCCAGAGCGCGCCTGTGCCGACCGCCGGAGGCGCTGCAATTGCCGTTTCCGCCATCCTCGGCCTGTTCCTGGTTGGTGTCCTGCCAGTCGCCACCGAAAACGGCCTTCCGGCGCTGCTCTTGTTCGTTTTGGCATCAGTCATTATTGGCTTTGTTGATGATTTCATTGGCCTGAATCCGAAGCTGAAACTCCTGCTTCTTGCCACAGCGTCCCTTCTCGCAGCTGCATTCGGGCCCCGCCTCGGCTTCTTCCATTTGCCGTTCGGACCCGGCGACGGATACCCGCTCCCTGTCTGGCTTTCTGTCGCGGGTGTCGGGCTTTGGCTGTTCGTGATGGCCAATGCAACCAATTTCATGGACGGCTCCAACGGCCTCGCGATGGGCAGCGCGACGCTGATGCTCATTGCCCTGTCCGTCCTGCTCAACTGGCTGGCAATTGCGGACCCCGGCACCGGGCTCGAGCGCGCCATGAGCAACGTCACGGCTCTGGTCGCGGCCGCGACATTGGGATTCCTAGCCTGGAATGTGGCCGGCCGGCTTTTTGTCGGTGACACAGGCTCGCTGGGCATGGGGGCCCTGCTGGGCGCGGCCGGCCTGGTGGTCGCCTGCCGCCTCACCGTATGGGAGCCCGTTATCCTGATGCTGCCATTCCTGGTGGACGTCTTCATGACGCTGATCTGGCGTGCCCGCGCCGGGCGCCACCTGTTTGAGGCGCATCGTGATCATGCGTATCAATTATTCCTGAGGGCCGGCTGGCCGCACTGGAAGGTCGCCCTGCTCTGGGCCGCGATGACCCTTGTATCCGGCGCCGCGCTGCTGGCCCTCGGACCGCTCTTTGGCGCAGAGGTCATTTTCGTGCTGCTGGCGCTCGGGATAGGGTTGTGGGTCTGGCAGCGTGCCACGCTCGGCCGCCAGCTGGCCGCCAAAGGCCTCTAGTAAACCCGTTCCACGCAGAAATCGGCCAGATCCTCAAGCGCGTCACGATACGCGCTGGCAGGCAGGCTGCGCAGCGCCCCTTTGGCCAGGGCAGCGTAGGCCTCGGCTTCCTGCACGGTGGCTTCGGCTGCCCCCGTGGCACGGATCAGGTGCACGGCATGTGCAAGGTCCTGCTCGGACTGCGTATCGGGGTGCAGCGCGCGATCCCAGAAGGCGCGATCCTCGTCCGACCCGCGACGCCGGGCGATGATGACCGGCAGGGTGATCTTGCACTCGCGGAAATCGTCGCCGACCGATTTGCCAATCACCGTTGTCGTGCCGCCATAGTCGAGCACGTCATCAATGATCTGGAAGGCGAGGCCGAGATTCTTGCCATAGGTCGCCAGGGCTGCCGCATGCTGGTCGCCGCCGGCCGACATGGCGCCGGTTTCGGCAGCTGCCTCGAACAGGGCGCCGGTCTTGGCTTCGACAATGGCAAGATAGTCCTCGGTGGGCAGGTCGCGCGCCTGCATGGCCGCCAGCTGGCGCACCTCGCCTTCGGCAATCGTGGTCGAGGCGGTTGCGAGGCGATTCAGGATTTCGAGACTGTTGGCTTCGACGAGAAGGTTGAAGGCGCGGGCGAACAGGAAATCGCCGACCAGGATCGACGCCTTGTTGCCCCAGATCGCCTTGGCTGCAGGCTGGCCCCGGCGCAGGTCGCTCTCGTCGACAACATCGTCATGCAGGAGGGTCGCGGTGTGGATGAATTCCACGGCCGCCGCCAGCGCATGCGTCGCCGAATTGGCTGTGCCCACGGCGTGCGCTGCAATCAGGGTGATCATGGGCCGAAGCCGCTTGCCGCCTGCAGAGACAATATAGCCGGAGAGATCCGGGATGACGGCGACAGGGCTTGCTGCTCGTTCGGCCAGCAGGACTTCAACCGCCGCAAGATCGCCTGCGACAAGCGTCTGCATGCGCTCGACGATCGAACCGATGGCCGCCTTTGATCTGGGTCTCGGCGCGAGGGTCAAGTGGTCACTCCTGTTGGATCGATAACCATCAGTCTTTAGGCTTATGTCATACGGTCGCAAAGCACGACGCGGCACCGGGCCGCAGCTATATGGGCGAAGTGTTGCGCGTACGCCATAGCTGGAGTGCCTGAAATGCTGGAACGTTCCGCCAAACTGGGCTTTATTGCGTTTATGAAAACGCTCATCTCCCTTGCCTCCCTCATCCTGGTCACTGCCTGTGCCAGCCACTCTCCTTATGGTCCGGCCAAGTCCAGTGGCGCGGCGGGATACACGCACCAGAAGATCGAAACCGGCCGTTACCGGGTCTCCTATACGGACAATGATGCCGGCCGGGCGCATGACATGGCGCTGCTGCGGGCGGCTGAGCTGACCCTTCAGGACGGAAATGACTGGTTCGAAATCACCGGTGGCTACACGGATCAGGAGGGCGCCGGTTCCGGTAGCCGGTCCTCGATCAGTGTCGGCGGATCGAGTGGTTCCTATGGCAGCGGTGTTGGCGTTGGTCTGGGTTTCGGCATCCCGGTCGGGTCGAGCAGGGCGAAAGTGACAACCGTGATTGATATCGTGACGGGCAAGAACCCGAAGCCGGACAGGCCATCGGTTTATGATGCGCGGTCTGTGGATATCAATCTTCGGGGCAATGCGCCCTGATGGAGGAAGTTTTCCGCACCAACGACCTGGTGAAGCTCTCCTATATTGAACATTTGCTGCATGAAGCGGGCATCGCCTATTTCGTGGCAGACCAGCATATCTCAGCTGTCGAGGGCAATATCGGAGCTTTTCCGCGGCGTGTCATGGTGCGTCAAGACGCTGTCAGGGCAGCTGAACTGGTACTGGCAGAGGTTGAGCGCGGGTGACTGCGACGACCGAAGACACGGTCTATCAGGGCCGGGTGAAACTGATGCAGCCATTGAAGGGATTCCGCGCCGGAAGCGATTCCCTGCTACTGGCGGCGGCGCTGGCGGAAAAGGCTGGCGGGACGGCTCTGGAACTCGGGTGCGGGTGCGGCGGGGCCCTGCTGCCGGCAGCGTTCCGGATGCCGGGAATGCGATTCACAGGTGTGGAGATCGACGCAGGCATGGCGGCGCTGGCAGAAGCGGGCGTCGCGGCCAACGGCTTTGACGGTCGCGTAATGGTCGAGGCGGGCGACGCTTCAGTCTGGGTGAAAGCTCATGAGAACCAGTTCGATCTGGTCTTCGCCAACCCCCCTTATTTCGAGCCGGGACGGATCTCCCAGCCGGGCGAGGGGAAAGCTGCAGCCTACCTTGAATCGCTTGACGTTTCCGGTTGGGTCAAAGCGATGGTTTTCGCTGCCCGGCCGCGCGCACCTGTCGTGCTTGTCCACCGGGCAGCGGAACTGGCCCGTATCCTGGCCGCGCTGGACAGGCAGACCGGCGACATCACGGTCCTGCCCGTGGCACCGAAGCCAGGCCAGGAAGCCCGGCGCGTGCTGGTGAGGGGGCGTAAAGGCCTCAAGCGCGGGCCTGTCCGGTTGCTGGCGCCGATCCACCTGCACGAGGCCAGCGGAGAGCGGTCGGAAACGGGGGAGGTGGTGACCACGGGAGGTGGCGTGGTGTGGTAGGGTGAATGTGGGGGCGGTGCGGGGCCGTGGGTGGCAACCGGGTGCCGGTCGCTTGAAACCGCAGGCATCATCCCCACTTCCAATACACAGACTGAGTCACAGGAAGGGTCTGTTGTACCATGTTCGGCGTAATCTTTTTCGGGTTTGCCCTTTTCGGGATCGGCATTGCGATGCTGGGACATCCCGCCTTTTACCGCGCGCTGACCGGGCGGCGGAGTGGATCGGCTGACCATCGGGACTCCAAAGGTCTCTAATGCTTGCGCCGCACGGCGCTGGCCTGTAGTTCCGGGCGAACCTCAATTTCCGGACGTGTCCCATGCCTGCGCCGAAAGCTCAGCCCAAGCCGAAATCCTTTCAGGACCTGATCCTGACCCTGCAGGCCTATTGGTCCGCGCAAGGCTGCGCCATCCTGCAGCCCTATGACATGGAAGTCGGCGCCGGGACGCTGCATCCTGGCACCGTGCTACGCGCGCTTGGCCCGAAGAACTGGCGGGCGGCCTATGTGCAGCCGTCGCGGCGCCCCAAGGATGCGCGTTATGGCGAAAACCCGAACCGGCTCGGCCACTATTACCAGTTCCAGGTGATCCTGAAGCCCAATCCGGCCAACCTGCTGGATCTCTATCTGGAGAGCCTCTACAAGATCGGCATTGACCCGATGGTGCACGATATCCGCTTCGTGGAAGACGATTGGGAGAACCCGACCGTCGGCGCCTGGGGGCTTGGCTGGGAAGTCTGGTGCGACGGGATGGAAGTCAGCCAGTACACCTATTTCCAGCAGGTCGGAGGGCTTGATGTGTTCCCGGTCTCGGGCGAGCTGACCTATGGGCTCGAACGCCTCGCCATGTATGTATTCGGTGTCGACAATGTGTATGACCTGCCGTTCAACGACCCGGACAGCGCCGTGCCGCTGACCTATGGCGACGTGTTCCTGGAGAATGAGCGCCAGCAGTCAGCCTTCAATTTCGAGCATTCCGATGTCGAGATGCTGAAGCGCTGGTTCGCCGATTGCGAGAGCCAGTCGAACGCGCTTCGCGACGCGGGCAAGCCGCTGCCTGCCTATGATTATGCGCTGAAGGCCAGCCACACGTTCAACCTGATCGATGCACGCGGCGCCATCAGCCCGACCGAGCGGCAGGCCTATATTGCCCGCGTTCGGGACCTTGCGCGCGGCGCCGCCGCGCAGTGGGCCGAGCAGGAAGAGGCGCACGCCGGGGCCTGAGCCCAATGGCTCATCCTGAGCGCGCCGGGCGGGCGGATTGAACCAAAGGGGCAACCCGGCGTTTGTGAGGTTGAAGGAGACTTCTCCCATGAAACCGATGCCCGCCCTTTTCGCCCTTGTCTTCGCTGCAGGTCTCGCGGCCTGTGGTCCACAATCGCCCGAACCGAATGACGCCGCCATGAACCCGCCGGCAACGGAGGAGGCCGAAACCCCGGCCATGACGCAGACGCCAATGTCTGTCGACGATCCGGCCACGTCGGACTCCTGGCAGCTGACGCCTCTGACACCGGCGACGAACGAGATCTATTGCCACTTGCGCAAGGTCGATGATGGCGGAGCGGATGCGGCCGGTGAGACAGGCGAGCTTCTGTTCATCACCGAGATTGCCGGCGTGCCTGCGCCTGCGGCGGTCGCGTTGAATGGCAAAACAGTGGCGCTGGACCAGGTGTCCAAGGATGCCCGAGACGGTATCGAGAAATGGGTCTACGAGAATGCCGACAGGGATTTTGGTGTTGAACTGATCCTGACCGAGGTCGGCGAGGGGTTTGAGTCGAGGGATTATGAGGGCACGATCCAGGTGACCCGCCCGGCGCTTGGCACGCCGGTGCCGGTGAAGGGGACGTGCGGGGTCTAGGTCTGATCTGGCCCGCAAGTCTTGACCCCGGCGCAGGCGCGTCTATGCCGTGCTGGTTCAATTCCAAACGGCTGGACCCCCTATGGCTGACCTGTTGCTCGAGATCTTTTGCGAGGAAATCCCTGCGCGCATGCAGGCCAAGGCCGAGGCCGATCTCGGCAAGGCGCTGGGCGATGCGCTGAAGGCAGCGGGCCTTGCGTTTGACGCGCTGGAGACGGCCTCCGGGCCGCGCCGGCTGTCGGTGAATGTGACGGGCCTTCCGGTGAGATCTGCGGATGTCTCCGAAGAGCGCAAGGGGCCGAAGGTCGGCTCGCCCGAGCAGGCGATTGCGGGCTTCCTGAAGGGCGCGGGGCTGACCTCCATCGACCAGGCCGAAGTGCGCAGCGACCCCAAGAAGGGTGACTTCTATGTCGCCATGCTGGACAGGCCTGGCCGCCTGACGGCGGATGTGGTGGCCGAGGCAGTGCCAGCGATCATTCGAGGCTTCCATTGGCCAAAAAGCATGCGCTGGGGCACCGGCGAGCTGCGCTGGGTGCGCCCGCTGCAGCGGATCGTCTGCGTTCTGGATGGCGAGATCGTGCCGTTTGATGTGGACGGCCTCGCCAGCGGCAACGAGACCGAGGGCCACCGCGTGCACGGGCGCGGGCCATTCACGGTGACGGGCTGGGCCGATTATTCAGAACAGCTGGAAGGCAAGGGCCATGTGCGCCTGACGCGCGATGCGCGGCGCGAGGTGATCGCCAGGGGCATTGCGGACGTATGCGCGAAGGCGGGGCTGACATGGGTGGACGATCCGGGCCTGCTGGAAGAGGTGACGGGGCTTGCCGAATGGCCGGTCGTGGTGCTGGGCGACATGGACCCGGATTTCCTGGAGTTGCCGCCGGAAGTGATCACACTGTCGATGCGCACGCACCAGAAATATTTCGCGGTAACCGATAAAAAGACCGGCAAGCTGGCGCCGCATTTTATCGTGGTGGCCAATATCGACGCGTCTGATGGTGGTAAACAGATTGCAGCGGGCAATGCACGGGTGCTCTCGGCGCGGCTCGAGGATGGCCGGTTCTTCTGGGAGAAGGACAAGGCAACGCCGCTGGACGAGATGGCCAAGAAGCTGTCGACGATTGCGTTCAAGGAAGAGCTGGGCAGCCTTGGCGACAAGGTGGAGCGCGTGGCGGCCCTGGCGCGCGAACTGGCCCCGGCCGTGGGCGCGGACCCTGATCTGGCCGAGCGCGCCGCGCGGCTTTGCAAGGCAGACCTTGTGTCGGAAATGGTTGGCGAATTCCCGGAATTGCAGGGCGTTATGGGGCGGTATTATGCGCTTGAGGCGGGCGAGCCTGCCCGCGTCGCCGATGCCATCCGCGACCATTACAAGCCGCAGGGGCCGAGCGATGCCGTGCCGACAGACCCGGTGAGCATCACCGTGGCGCTGGCCGACAAGCTCGACACGCTGGTCGGCTTCTGGGCGATTGACGAGAAGCCGACGGGATCGAAGGACCCGTTTGCGTTGCGCCGGGCTGCGCTGGGCGTTGTGCGGATCGTGTTGGAGAATGAGGTTCGGTTGAAGCTAAAGGATGCAATTCTGGCATCACCATCGGCGGTCAAATCGAAACCGGTTGACGGCAAGGCCGCCACAGTCAAAGCGGCCGTTTCAAAAGCATTTGATGCTGTGGTTGATCCGACTCTGCTTTCGTTCTTTGCCGACCGTCTCAAGCAAGTCCTCCGCGATCAGGGTCAGCGTCACGATCTGATCGATGCCGTCTTCGCGCTGGGCGAGGATGATCTTGTGCTGATCACGCGTCGGGTGGAGGCGCTTGGGGCGTTTCTTGAGAGCGAGGACGGGACGACCCTGCTGGCGGGCTACAAGCGCGCGGCGAACATATTGAAGGCCGAAGAGAAGAAGGGCGCGCTGCCGGAGGACCTCTGCGTCGATGCCGCCCTCATAAGGAAAGGCCCCAAGCAAGAGCAGGCACTGCATGCCGCGCTGACCAGCGTGCGCGGGGCGATCGAGGCACCGCTGAAGGCCGAGGATTTTGCCGGGGCGATGGGCGAGCTGGCAAAGTTGCGCGCGCCTGTCGATGCGTTTTTCGATTGTGTCATGGTGAATGATGAAGACGCTGCCGTGCGGGCGAATCGCCTTGCGCTGCTGACGGATGTGCGCGCCACGCTGCACCAGGTGGCGGATTTCTCGCTGATTGAGGGATAAGTCACGCGTCGTTATGTTCCGGATCGGAACAATGGCGGCTGTCCTTGCGTATCAAATGGGCTGCGGGCCGGGCGGTGAGGCCTGATCGCGCCCAAAAACTAGCCTGAGGGGCGATTTCACGCAGCCTGAGGTCTGGCAATCGCCGCTGCAATGCAGCATAGGATTTGCAGGTTTTGCGGCAAGCATTTGTGGCGCACGGTCGTTAAAGGGTGAGATTCATGGGTGAAGCGGCTTTGAAACACGCAGAAGAGACGTGGGTATTCGGATTTGGCGGCGGGACGGCCGACGGCGATGCCTCGATGAAGAACCTGCTGGGCGGCAAGGGCGCCAATCTCGCCGAAATGGCCAGGCTGGGCCTGCCTGTACCGCCGGGCTTCACGATCTCGACCGCTGTCTGCACCGCGTATTATGAGCTGGGCCGCGACTATCCCTCGACCCTGGCGCCGCAGGTTGATGCCGCGCTGGTCGCGCTGGAACGGGAATCCGGCAAGGGCTTTGGCGATCCTGACAACCCGCTGCTCGTGTCGGTGCGCTCGGGCGCGCGCGCCTCGATGCCGGGCATGATGGACACGGTGCTGAATCTCGGCCTGAACGAAGCCTCGGTGAAGGGCCTTGCGGCGCTGGCCGGCGAACGGTTCGCCTATGACAGCTATCGTCGGTTCATCCAGATGTATTCCAATGTCGTGCTGGGCCTGCGTCATGACACGTTCGAGCATATCCTCGACGATTATAAAGAGCGTCAGGGCTATGAACTCGACACCGAGATGGAAGCCGAAGACTGGAAGGCGATCATCGTTTCCTACAAGGAAGCGGTGGAGAAGGACCTTGGCGAGCCATTCCCTGACGATCCGAAGAAACAGCTCTGGGGCGCCATTTCGGCGGTGTTCGGCTCGTGGATGAATGACCGCGCGATCACCTATCGCAAGCTGAACGACATTCCGGCTGAATGGGGCACGGCGGTGACCGTGCAGTCCATGGTGTTCGGCAATCTGGGCGAAACCTCTGCTACGGGCGTCGCGTTCACGCGCGACCCGTCAAATGGCGAGCCGATCTTCTATGGCGAATACCTGATCAATGCACAGGGCGAGGATGTGGTGGCGGGTATCCGCACGCCGGCGCCGATCTCGCGCGAGCGGGCCGATACGCTCGGCTCGGCCGATGCGCCGCTGGAAGAAGCGATGCCGGCCGTCTACGCGCAGCTGCGCGACGTGGCGAACACGCTGGAGCGCCATTACAAGGACATGCAGGACCTTGAGTTCACGGTCGAGAATGACCGGCTCTACATGCTGCAGACCCGTAGCGGCAAACGCACCGCTGCCGCCGCGCTGAAGATTGCGGTCGATATGGCGCGCGAAGGTCTGATCACCGAGGAAGAAGCCATTCTGCGCCTCGAGCCATCCCAGCTCGACCAGTTGCTGCACCCGACCATTGCCGAGAATGCCGTGCGCGACGTGATCGTGACGGGCCTGCCGGCCAGCCCCGGCGCAGCCGTCGGCAAGGTCGTGTTCGACAGCGAGGAAGCCTTTGCGCTGGCCGAGAAGGGCGAGGACGTGATCCTGGTTCGCGTCGAGACGAGCCCGGAAGACATCAAGGGCATGCACGCAGCCCGCGCCATCGTGACGGCGCGCGGCGGCATGACCAGCCACGCGGCCGTTGTGGCGCGCGGCATGGGCCGTCCCTGCGTCTGCGGCGCCGGCGGCCTGCAGATCGATACGGCCAAGGGCGTGTTCCGCGTCATGGGCCGGGAAGTGAAAAAGGGCGAGGTGATTACCGTGGACGGCGCCGCCGGGCAGGTGATGCTGGGCGCGGTCGAAATGTCCCAGCCGGACCTGTCGGGTGATTTCGGCGAGCTGATGGGCTGGGCCGACAAGGTCCGTAAGCTGAAAGTGCGGGCGAATGCTGAGACGGCGCTGGACGCGCGCACGTCTGTCGAGTTTGGCGCCGAAGGTATTGGCCTCTGCCGGACAGAACACATGTTCTTTGATGCTGACCGCATTCCTGAAGTGCGCGCGATGATCCTGTCGAACGACGAGAAGGGCCGGCGCGCCTCGCTCGACAAGCTGTTGCCGATGCAGCGCAGCGACTTTGAAGAATTGTTCCGCATCCTGGGCGACCTGCCGGTGACGATCCGCCTGCTGGATCCGCCACTGCACGAATTCCTTCCACACAATGATGCCGACATGGATGAGGTAGCCAAGGCCTCCGGCGTTTCGGTGGACGAGTTGAAGCGCCGTGCGGGCGAACTGCACGAGAGCAATCCGATGCTGGGCCACCGGGGCTGCCGCCTCGGCATCACATATCCGGAAATCTACGAGATGCAGGCGCGCGCGATTTTTGAAGCCGCCGTCAACGTGGCGAAGGAAACAGGCCGTCAGCCGGTTCCGGAAGTCATGATCCCGCTGGTTGCGACGCACAAGGAACTCTCGATCCTGAAAGCCGTGGTGGATGCAGCGGCCAGGGCCGTGTTCGCAGAGACTGGCACGACGCTGGAATACATGGTCGGCACGATGATCGAACTGCCGCGCGCGGCGCTGCAGGCGGGCGAAATTGCCAATTCGGCAGAATTCTTCTCGTTCGGCACCAATGACCTGACGCAGACAACGCTGGGCATTTCCCGCGATGATGCGGGCCGTTTCCTCAAGATCTATGAGGATAAGGGCATTTACGAGAAGGACCCATTCGTGACGCTCGACCAGGCTGGCGTGGGCGAATTGGTGAAAATAGCCGCTGAACGCGGCCGCAAGACCCGTCCGGGTATCAAGCTCGGTATCTGCGGTGAGCATGGCGGCGACCCGGCATCGGTGGCGTTTTGCCACCGTGCGGGCCTCGATTATGTGTCCTGCTCGCCCTACAGGGTGCCGATTGCCCGCCTTGCGGCGGCACATGCGGCCCTCAAAGAATCGCCCAAATAGGCAGCAAGGTGCTTATTTCGATGGCAAAAGGGTGTTGTAGATTTGCCACACCTGCTTTTCCCGCATGGACGTTTCCTGCGTGCGGTAAGTCTTAAATTTCCATGAAATTCAACCAATTGCGGACGCAAATTGCTGCGTCGCAAAAAAACTGCCGATTCGCCGGAATATTACCTGACAGAATTGTCACTGACGGAACTGGCCAGGTTCTTGCTAGTTAGGCGATTGGACGCCTATTTCCCGCCTAGAAGCGGGGCCATGGTGGTTCCAGAATGTAGTCAAACCAAATACGCCCGGGTCAAAAATGACGAAGTTATATCGTCTGCCGGGGATTGGGGAGCGGTGATGTTGTTAAGGGTTCTTCAACCACGAAGGGCGACTCTGTCGCCAATGAGTGGGCTCCGAGAGAAGCTCAAGCGTTGGTGGATGACGATGACAGACGACGAACAGCGAGATATCTTTGTCCGTGGCGCCACGATTGCCGTGTGCGCCGTGGCTGCGACTGTGACGTTGCCTATGGTCGGCCAGATCCAGGCAGAGAAGCGCGCAGACGCTGATTTCCGTGAGCAGGCCGTCCGGCTTGCCAGCATGGAAGATGGCGGCGTGACCGTGCGGTCGGCTGCCTATACGCCATCCCTGCTGGATACGCCGTGGATGCGCACTGTTGAATACACGCTGGAGCGCGATACCGGTTCCTCGATGAGCCGCTATGCGATGCGAGACCGTGATGGCGCTGCGCTCAATTCGCTGGTCAGCTTCCGCCCCGAACATATCAAGCGCGCCGAGACAATCAGCGCGGAACAGAAATGCCTGGCGCAGGCCGTGTATTACGAATCAGCCCACGAGCCGCTTGGCGGCCAGGTGGCGGTTGCCGAAGTCATTGCCAATCGCATGGCCGATCACCGTTACCCCGACACTGCCTGTGGCGTGGTCTTCCAGGGTGCGACCCGCACGACGGGCTGCCAGTTCACATTTACCTGCGATGGTGCGCTGAAAACGCCGCCAATGGGCCGCAACTGGGAACGCGCCAAGACGATTGCGGCGCATGTCCTGATGAACCTGAACGTCGACAGCACGGGTGGTGCAACGCACTATCACGCAACCTATGTCGATCCGATCTGGAGCGCTGGCCTGATCAAGACTGACAAGATCGGCATGCACATCTTCTATCGCTTCCCGCGCGGGTCCGAATGGGCCAGCGTGCGGCAGGGATACAAGGCCAAGCGCGCCGAAGTGCAGCTGGCTTCCCTCAGCGCCGATGAGGAGATTGTCGCCCCGGTGGATGGTGCTGCAACCTCATACATCCAGACAGTCGAAGCCCCGACTGTCGCCCCGGCGACTGTCACCGTATCTGATCGCACGATCACGAATGGCGCACCGCGCCTGACCACGATCAAGTCGGTTGACTATGAAGAGCCGCAGCTGAAATCGACAGGCAATGCAGACGCAGTTGCTGCCTATATGGCCAAGCAGACCGGCATCACGGTCGCCAGCAATGACCGCGACCCGAGCGTCATGCAGTAGGCATTTCCAAGAAATGTTACGAGACGGGCCGCGGACGAAAGTCTGCGGCCTTTTCGTTGGGGATCACCTGGTGCGGGGCGGGACGCTTGCCCTGACGCGCTTGCTGATGGCGCCGGGCAGCCAGCGTGTCATGAATCGGGCACGTTCGGCATCCTTGCCGACCATGTAATGTGTGTCCCTGCCGTGGGCGGCATCCCAGGCGCGTTCCGCCGCCATGGAGACCGGATACACGTTCATGCCGTTTTCCCTGATCTGGTCCGACATTTTCACATTGGCGCCTTCCGACACCCCCATGTCGAGGATCGGCGTGTCGACGAACCAGGGCATCAGGCTGGTGACCCTGATATCGAGATCGCGGAATTCGGCATCGAGCGCTTCGGTCAGCCCGCGCACGGCGAACTTGGTGGCTGAGTAGACTGCGAGCTGAGGAGAGCCGACAATCCCGGCCGTGGACGCCGTGTTGACGATGCGGGCGCCCGGGGTGGTCTTCAGCAGGGGCAGGCAGGCCTGCACGCCGTTGATGACGCCCTTGACATTGACGTCGACGACCCAGTCATTGTCATCGGGTGCGACATCCTCGAACCAGCCATGACGGCCGATGCCCGCATTGTTGAAAAGCACGTTCATTGCGCCTTCCGTTGCGTCTGCGAAGCCCGTCACAGCGGCGGCCCAGTCAGGGCGCTGGCGCACGTCAAGCGTTGCGACATGGCAATTGTCGGTGCCGATCTCGTCAGCCACCCGTGCAAGGCCAGCCGAGTTCACATCGTACAGGCCACAATACCAGCCGCGTTTCGAGAAATAGCGGGCCGTTTCGGCGCCGATGCCGGAGGCTGCGCCGGTAATGAATATGCTCTTGCGTCCGCCCGATCGGGTCATGCGCTATCCTTCTTGCGAGGTCTGTCCTGCGGCCTGCAGTGTCAGACCACATCTAGCCCCACGTCAAGGTTTGGCGCCGAATGGGTGAGGGCGCCGACAGATATGTAATCGACACCGGTTTCGGCAATTCCCGCAACCGTCGACAGGTTGACCCCGCCCGACGCCTCGGCCGTGACGCGTCCATCGATCATCCCGACCGCGCGGCGCAGCGTGTCGTTATCCATATTGTCGAGGAGGATGGCGTGGGGGGCGAATTTCAGCGCCTCTTCCAGCTGGTCCAGCGTGTCGACCTCGATCTCAATCATGCGGAGGTGGCCGGCATAGGCCTTGGCGCGCATCATCGCTTCGGCTACGGAGCCGCAGGCTGCAATATGGTTGTCCTTGATCAGGATGGCATCATCAAGCCCGTAGCGATGGGCTGTTCCGCCACCACACCGCACGGCTCGCTTTTCAAGCGCCCGGTGGCCGGGGGTCGTCTTCCTTGTGCAGACAATCTTCGCATCGGTATGTGCGACCGCATCGACAAAGGTACGCGTCATCGTGGCGACACCTGACAGGCGGCCGATGAAGTTCAGCATTGTGCGTTCTGCCGTCAGGATCGAGCGCGCCGTGCCGTCCAGGCGTCCGATCACGTCGCCCGGCGCGATGGTGCTGCCATCGGGCTTCTCAATCGCCAGGGCCATGGCCGGGTCGATGAGGTGAAGCGTGTGGGCAGCCGCATCAAGACCCGCAATGATGCCCGGCTTTCGCGCAGCGATGACCACGCTCATCTTCGTATCGGGCGATATCGTTGCATCGGTTGTCAGGTCACCGGCGCGTCCAAGGTCTTCGGAGAGAGCGAGGCGCACGATGGGCTCGAGAATCACGGCTGGCAGGGGTGGGGGAACAGGGCTCATGCGGGGGCAACCTCTTCGGTTGTGACAGGGAATTCGCGCAACAGGAACTGGCGCTCCGGTGCGTCGGTATCCGGGTAATCGCTTCTGAAATGGCCGCCGCGGCTTTCCTTGCGCGCGAGCGCGGCCGTCGCCATCAGCCCGGCGGTGATCAGGGGCCGGGCCGGGCCATGCGCGTCTCGCAGCTTCGTGATGGTGTCGATCAGTTCGCCGAGGCCTTCGGCGTCCCGGACGACGCCGCATCGGGCTGACATATCGCCGCGCAGCACCTGCAGGGCGTCATGCGGCAGGGAGGCCGGAATGGTGGCGGTCGAGGGGCCGGGGGCTTGCAGGTCGGCGTCGCGCAGGTGCTGCGCGATCCGGTGAGAGAAGACCACGGCTTCGAGCAGGGAATTGGACGCGAGGCGGTTGGCACCATGGGCGCCTGTCGATGTGCATTCTCCGCAGACGGACAGGCCGTTCAGGGTCGACCTTCCCCAGAAGTCGGCAACAATCCCGCCCATGTGATAATGCGCGGCGGGCGCAATCGGGATCATGTCAAATCGCGGATCGATGCCGGCGCTCTTGCAAGCCGAGAAGACAGTCGGGAAATGCTCCGGGAAGTGATTTCCGACAGCTGTGCGGCAATCGAGGAAGGCGCCACGACCGGCCGCGCGTTCAGAATGGATGGCGCGGGCGACTTCGTCGCGCGGGGCAAGTTCTTCAAGCGTATGATACTTCGCCATGAAGCGCTTGCCGTCACGATTGCGCAGGGTAGCGCCTTCGCCGCGCAATGCCTCCGTGGCGAGCGGGGCCGGGTCGCGGCCAATATCGATGGCTGTCGGATGGAACTGGACGAATTCGACGTCGGCGATCAATGCGCCCGCTTCATAAGCCATGGCAATCGCATCGCCGCGCGCCTCTCGGGGATTGGTGGTTACCTGGAACAGTCCGCCTGTGCCGCCGGTGCAGAGCACGGTCTGGCGGGCAGTCTGCGTGGTGAGCGTGCCGGAACTGTCGCGCAGAACGACACCGGCGACACGGTGATTGCCATCCTGCAGCAGGCCGACGGCGCGGACGCCCTCGATCACCGTGATATGGGTCGAGGCAGCAACGGCTGCGACGAGCGCATCCATGATGGCCTTGCCGGCAAGATCGCCGGCCACGCGGGCGACGCGCGGACGCGAATGGGCCGCTTCAAGCGACAGGGCCAGCGCGCCATCCGGCGTGCGGTCAAAGGGAACGCCCAGCATGACCAGATCGCGGACGCGGGCAGGCCCTTCTTCAGCGATAAGGCGAGCAACGACCGGGTCGACCAGACCGGAACCGGCATTGACCGTGTCACTGGCATGCTGGTCGGGGCTGTCGAGCGGATCGAGCGCGGCAGCGAGGCCGCCCTGCGCCCATGCGGACGAAGCGGCCTGGCCCAGCGGCGCAGGTGAAATGACGACACAGGGACGCGGCGCCAGTTCAAGCGCGAGAAAAAGGCCGGCAAGGCCGGCCCCGACGATCAGCACTTCACTGTCGGCCACGCCGGACGCAGCGATGTTCAGCACACCCCCATTTGTCACTGTTTCAGGATATCCCGTCATTGGCGCGGCGGAATTCGGCCGGCGCGGTTACCGCGGACACGAGCGCGCCGAACATGCGGTCGGCAGATTCGATGGTCAGCGTGAAATTGTCGGGCATATAGATCAGGCCTTCGACCTTGGCTTCGAGCATTTCCTCGATCTGCGAGCGGATCGAGACCTGGTCGCCGAACCGTCTGGCCTGGCATGACTGGCGCACAACCGAACGCCCCCAGGTGGAGCAGACTTCGACGGCGGTCAGTTCGCAATTGTACTGGCCGGCCTCGGGATGGGGCGACAGGTTCATCGTGCCGGTCATCAGGCAGGTGCCACTGCGGTAGGGCCGTGTCTGGAAAGTCCACGCGCCGAGCACGTCCGACTTGTCGGTGTCCTTGTTGTTGCCTGCAGAGACAGGGGCGCATGCAAGCAGGGCGAACAGGGCCGTTGCCACCAGCCGGAACCGGGTCCGAAACATGCTTGCCTCCTTCGAGCTCACGCGCCCGTCCAAACCATAAACCCGGCGTGCGTCTTCGCACAACTGCCGGACTGCCTCACTTCACCATTTCAAGCTCACGCGGCTTGATGCCGGTTTTGAATGCCAGGGGGCGCGCCAGCTTGGGCAGCGCCATCATGGCATCAAGTGACTCCTTGGCACGCACGCGAACATCTTCGGGGATCGTCACCTCGTATTTGCCCGTAACGAGGCAGTCATGGATGTTTTCCAGCGTAATGCGCTTCATGTGCGGGCAGAGATTGCACGGGCGGATGAAATTCACGTCCGGATTCACAGCCGCAACATTGTCGCTCATTGAGCATTCCGTCAGCAGGACGACCTTGTTCGGGCTGTTTTCGGAGACGTAATTTGCCAGTGCAGAGGTCGAGCCGGCAAAATCGGCCGCTTCCAGTACGTCCGGCGGACATTCCGGGTGGGCCAGGATGACGACACCAGGGTGGGCTTCACGCAGCTGGCTCACATCATCGGCCGAGAAAAGCTCGTGCACTTCGCAGGCGCCGGGCCAGGTCATTATGCGGATATCAGTCTGGGCGGCGACATTCTTCGCAAGGTACTGATCGGGCACCATGATGACCGTGTCGGAATTCCATTCCCTGGCGATATGCTCGACAACCTGCGACGCATTCGAGCTGGTGCAGGTGATATGGCACTCGGCCTTAACGTCAGCGGTGCAGTTCACATAGGTAACGACCGGGTAGTCGGGGTATTTCTGCTTGATGAGGCGCACATCGGCGCCCGTGATCGAGGCGGCGAGCGAGCAGCCGGCGCGCAGGTCAGGGATCAGCACGGTCTTTTCCGGTGCCAGGATTTTCGAGGTTTCGGCCATGAAATGCACGCCAGCCTGCACGATAATGTCAGCCTTTGTTGCAGAGGCTTCCCGGGCAAGTTGCAGGCTGTCACCGCGAAAGTCGCCTACCAGGCTGAAAATATCCGGTGTCATGTAGTTGTGGGCGAGAATGACCGCGTTTTTGGCTTTCTTGAGGCGGTTGATCGCCGCCACGAGCGGGGCAACGGCGGGCCATTCCATCGGCGTCACGAAATCGGCGACCAGCGGGTAAAGGTGATCGGTCTCGGCCCTGACGGCAGCGTCATAGGACAGGCCGCGTGCTTCGGCGGCAGATGCGCCGCGTAGGGGCGTTGGGGTCGGGCAGCCGGGAGCGGAATCGATCAAACGGGCCATGGGGTCCTCCTTGCACCGAGCTACTTATGCTCGATATGAGTATAATATGGACCTGAGCGTTTCAGTTTCAAGGCAAATCCTTCAAACATCCGGAATCAGGGCACACGTGCAATGCTTCTGCGATAGTTATACGCACTATGAGCAAAAGGGGTTTAGCGGTGGGCTGGCGGTATGGCAAGTAGAGGTTAGGTCTCCCTTTTGAAGCCATTCAGCTTCTCAAGCACACGGCGTGCGGCCGCCTGGCTCATTTTACCCGGTGATCTTAGAACATGCTCGCAAACGGCTTCGACAAAAGCTCTTGTGGTCTTCTTGCTTGCGAGCGTGGTGTTATTTATCAAGTCTATGATGACGCCCAGCGAGTCTAGTGCCAGAGCCCGTTCAGCATCCTTGGGCTCAGCCTCAAACGACCATGCAAGAGCCGATTCGGCGGACATCAGTGGCAAGGTTTCTGCTATTTCGGGCGAAACGATTCGCGCGGCCAAGGCCCGGACTGCATGGAGCGATGGTGATGTGCCCAGGATGGCGTAGGCGGCCTTCCGAGCTTCAATGAAGTCAGGCTTGCCGTGCACATGCTTGAGTAAAGCAGACAAGGCTTTTGAGCGTGACTCACGCCAATAGTCAGTGCGCTCAAACCGTGCGTCGTTCAGTATGCCCTCGAAATCCATTCTTTGCTTGTTTCGCCATTGCGGATTTTCTTCCCAGTATTCTGAACCTTCGGGGTCGTTTTGCAGTTCGCTCCATCGTTGACCCAGGAGGGCCATGCGATCTTCTACCGGCCCGACAAGGAGATCATATTTTCCAATTATCCAGCTTGCGACCTGCCGCTCTTCTTCGGACTTGCTGGCTATCAACTCGTTCAATCGCTGAAGACTATAAGGAATTCCGCCACGAAACTGTGCTGCACTTCTTTCAACATGACTAGCGATCAGTTTCGAGAATTTCTCGGAAACAATTGCGCGATTTGGATAAACTGGATCAGTGCCGCGGTGGGCCTGCTGAAAAATGCGCCCTTCCAGGAAAGGGTCGAAGAAATCGATCTGCCCGGCTTCGAACAGGCGTTTCTGGGCTGTGTTACGCTGCATGATGCCAAAGGCCTGCAGCAGGGCGGCAATGATCACGACGTCCACCAGCAGGCGTGAGATGAACACGATATGCCGGGCTGCTGCGCCTTTCGGGACGAAGGGCTCTTCCTGCGTCACGTCATAGATGTCCACCCAGTCGACAATCGGGACACCCTTGGCGAGTTCGGTGCCGAAGAATTTCAGCCATTCGATGAGGCCTGTCGACTGGGCCGCACCGCTCAGGATCATCGGGTCGACGGCCTCGAACAGGTCGAACTGCATCTGGATCTGGCGCAGGGCGAGCGGCACGAGCACGAACAGCCACGCATAGCCCATGAGTGCCTCGTCGCGCAGGTCATTGGCAAAGCCGATGCGGAACTGGTCGGAACGCGTGGTCTGGATGCGCAACGCCTTTTCCCGGTCATCCTCAACCCAGGCCCAGCGGCGGCCGAGCCCGAAGATGATCAGGCTGGCAATAGCAATTGGCGCAAGCCCCCACGGATGGGGCAGGGCATAGCCCATAGCCGACAGGGGAAGCATGATGAGGACAAGGATCAGCTGGGGCACCATCCACCCGCCTTGGGTCGCGCCGGAAAGAGGCGCCAGCAGGCGAACCAGCGCGGCATCGAGCGCGCTGATAATATAGCCCGGATGCCCGGCAAAACCTGCAGAAGCAGTCTTCGGCGCGTCGGGATCGTCGCGCTCGCCGATCAGGCTCGACAAGTGCGGCAGGAAGATGAAAGCGAGGAAACCCAGCACGACAAGCGCCATGATGACGAGTCCGAAATTCTGCTCCATCGAGAAGACCTGCTCGCCCGCCGCCCATGCGCCGGCTCCGATCGTTCCGATCAGGGTTATTCCGCCCAGAAGCGTGGCCATGCTGACGGGGCCGTCATCGGGTTTGAGATAATTGCGCCTGTCCTTGCCGCCCGCCTCGGCAGCCACGCAGTGGAAACCGTACAGAAGCGGCAGGAAAGCCGTCGCCATGGCGCAGAGATAGATGCCGCGCTGGACCGGGTGCGTCAGGTCCACCGGCCACGGCCAGGCTGCGAACGGCACGTTTGGACCAAAGGCAATCCAGGCCAGTGTCGAAAGGATCAGAAACAGGAACACGAAAGCCGTATGGAAGGCGGGGTGTTCTTCCGTGCCGGGCGCGTCGTCCTTGTCGGTGGCATTCCACCGGGTGTGGATGACGTACAGGCCAAGCGCAGCATAGGCAGCGAGCGGAAGGCCGATAATGAGGCCCCATGCGGCCCAGCCCGATATGGCGTCTGGGTTTTCGAGGTCAGCCAGCGCCAAAGCCAATGCGCCGAGCGCAACCACGCAAAGAGCGAAGACGCCGAGCCACAGATCATCCTTGCTAAGCCCGCGCCATTGCGGCCAGCCTGGCCTCCACTCCACGTTTAAAACAGCCATCATTGGCGTCCCCACTCCAAATGTGGCGGGAACTTAACCATTTGTTAACTTCATTGGGAAGTTGAAACTTGGCTTCCCCGCGAGCCGCCCTAGTCCTTGAACAGCTCGATCGCGGCTGCGGTCATGGCTTCGACGCCGGTGGCAATGGTCGGGTCATAGTCGGGCGCGAAGCCTGAAGAGTGCAGGGATGGCAGGGAAGGACCGCCATTCTGCGCCGCGTCAAATTTCGCAGGTTCAACGGCGCCGACCCAGAAGATCACACTCGGGATCTGCTCCTCCGTTCGGGCATACTGGCTGAAATCCTCGCCGCCCATGACAGGTTTCATCTCCCTGACATTGGCCGCGCCGATCGACTTGCCGATGGCCTTCATCGTGCGGGCAGTCGTATCGGGATCATTGTAAGTGGCGGGGGTATAGTCACTTTCGATGGTGATTTCAGGCTCCGGCGCATCGAAGGCCATGGCTTCGGCGCGGGCGATCCGGGAGATGCCGTCGAGCAGCATCTTGCGGGTCGCATCGTCATAGGAGCGCACCGTGAGCAGCAGGTTCGCTTCGTCGGAAATGATATTGTGCTTGGCGCCCGACTTGAAAGAACCGACCGTGACGACGGCGCTGTCTTGTGGGTTGGTGTTGCGCGAGACCAGGCTCTGCAGCGCAACGACAATGTGCGACGCGACAAGGATCGGATCCCGTGTCGTATGCGGATAGGCACCGTGGCCGCCAACGCCTTTCACCTTGATGTCGACACTGTCGACATTGGCGAGCGCAAAGCCGCTGGAATAATTGATCGTGCCAGCCGGGGCCGCAGCCGAGACGTGCAGGGCGAGGTTGTAGTCGGGCTTGGGAAAGCGCGTATACAGGCCGTCGGCAAGCATGGCCTGCGCGCCAAGGCCAATCTCCTCGGCTGGCTGGGCGATCATGACAAGCGTGCCTTTCCACTTGTTCTTGCGGGCAATCAGTTCGCGCGCCGTGCCGACCCAGCTGGTCATATGCACATCATGCCCGCAGGCATGCATCACGTAGCTCTCAACGCCGGTCCATGTCGTGGCTTCAACGGTCGAGGCAAATGGAAGCCCGGTCTGTTCGGGAACCGGCAGGGCGTCCATGTCCGTGCGGATCAGGATTGTCGGGCCGTTGCCATTCCTGAAGACGCCGACCACGCCATAGCCACCCACGCCGTCGAGTACCTCGCCATTGTCCTTCATCGACTTCTCGACCACCCAGTCCTGGCCAATGCCGGTGGTGACTTCAAAGCCGAGGGTCTGGAGCTCATTGGCGAGAATGGCCGAGGTCTCCGATTCCCTGAATGAGAGTTCGGGAGTGGCGTGGAGGCGCTTGTAGAATTCAACGAGGGCCGGGTCTGCGCTTGGCAGCGGTGTCGCGGTCGCGTTGGCAGGCGTGTCGGTTTTGCCGGACTGTGTGGAGGCCGGGGTAATGTTCGCAGGACCGTCAGTACCATTTGCGTCAGCGGCCTTGTCCTTGCCGGCGCCTCCGCAGGCGACGAGAACAAGGGCGAGGGCGGTCAAGGCGGCTGGGCGTAACATCACGGAAACTCCTGAATTCCATTCAGGCGCGACCCTAGCGGAGTTTACCGCCCTGCCAAGTGGCAGGCGCCACGCCTGGCCCTAGTTGCGGCCGCGATCCAGGTCTTCCGAGAGCTCGATGTCGACAGGCGTGCCGGCGAGACGCTGACGGTAGACCTGCGTGTTTTCGAGGACGCGTTGGACATAGTTTCGCGTTTCAGAGAACGGGATGAACTCGACCCAGTCGACCGGATCAACCTGTCCGGTGCGCGGGTCGCCGTAATCCTCGATCCATTGCTTGGGCCGGCTGGGCCCGGCATTGTAGGCGGCGGCCGTCATGATGTAGCTGCCCCGGAACTGCGATAGCAGTGTGTCGAGATGCTGGCCGCCCAGGGTCATGTTGTATCCCGGATCATCGGTGAGCCATGAGGCGCGATAGGGCAGGCCCCGAAGCCGGGCTTCGTTCCTTGCCGTTGCCGGCATGAACTGCATCAGGCCGCGTGCGCCGGCATGGCTGATCGCATTGGGGTTCATTTCGCTCTCCTGGCGCGACAGGGCCAGCATGAGCGGCTTTTCAACACGCGGTTCGCGCAGCATCGGGAAGGAGACGACCGGATAGGCCGCGTCTGTTGCAACAATGCCCTTGGCGAGCCCGGCCTTGGCGCCGCGTACGCCGATGTCCGGTACCTGGTATTCCGTAGCCATGCGGGCCAGCAGGATGAATTCGGACTCTGCGGTCAGCTGGTCATCGAGATGATAGGCAAATTCGCGGAACAGGCGCGTCTCACCGGATTCGCCGAGAAGGCGCAGGGCCGCCACCAGCGGACGGGCGTTGAACGCGGCCACTTCTTCCGGTGTGGGTTCTGTAGATGCGGCGAAGGACAGTTTGCGATCATCGAGCCGTTCGGCGGCGAGTTGTCCATAATAGGTGAACTTGTGCGTCGCGGCTGCGCCGTAGGAGGCGCGCGCAGCGTCCGGTTCGCCCAGCACGTCTTCTGCGCGGCCGGCCCAATATTCTCCACGTGCAAGGCTTATCGGCGTCGAGACGCTGGCCGTCATGTCCTTGAAGTGTTTCAGGCTGCGTTCAGGATTATTGTTCAGGCGCAGCGCGATCCAGCCAGCGGCCCATTCCGCGTCAGCAAAATCAGCGCCTTCTGACATGGCATGCGGTGCGGTCAGCTGGTAGGCGCGCGCCCATTTACCGTCTTTCAGGTCTGTGCGCATGGCGATATTGCGCTCGTCCCACAGTTTGGAACGGCCGGCCTCGGGAACGTCCTTGGCGTCGATGCTGACGAGCAGTGGTGTCGCGCCTTCCTGGTTGCCGCGTGTGCGGCGCCAGCGCGCGCGATCATAGAGCAGGCCGGGATTGTCCTGCAGCGAGGCGGGCACGGCCTCAACCAGGCGGTCAACATTACGGCCGCGCCCGGCAAGGGCAATGCGGGCGTCGACGAGTTTGCGATAGTCCGCACTGACCAGCGGTTTGAGGTTGGATGCGGCGGTGCGCTGGTTGGTCCAGAGCAGGAACTCGATACGGGCGCGATGGTCGGCCTCTGTGAGGAAGCCGCCATAGGTTGCCAGCACGATGCGCTCGAGGTCGCGGTCCATCGAATTGTTGCGCCATGCGTCATGCACCAGGGCTTCTGCCTTGGCCGGCTGGCCGACGGCCTTGTAGCTGCGGGCGAGGGCGATCTTGCCTGCGCCGGTCTGCGGCCCGGATTTCGTGAGCCAGAGAATGCGGTCGCCATGGCTGAGAGATGACAGGTCGATGATTTCTTCGGCACGTTTGCGCATGCGGTCGGTCTTTGGCCAGGTTGGCAGCGTATCGATGGCACTGGCGACTTCATCGAAGCCCATGCCCGGAACGCCTTCGCTGGCGCGGACCCACATGATCAGGTTTCGTACAACCGGGTCGGTTGCCTGGCGCTGGAGGCTGGCGACTTCGGACCAGTCATAGCGCCCGGCTGCGTCCATGGCCTTGTGCAGGATTTCTGCATTCCTGGCGTCGGTTGTCTGGGATGCGTAAACGCGTTTCGGCTTCAGGCTCGGCGCATCCGGCAACGCAGATGCAGCGGCGCTCAGGGCCCCGAGGCCGAGCAGAACACAAACAGAGAGGGAGCGAATCATGAGTGAGGTCATCGGTGTTTATTTCTATGCCAAAGCATGAGAAGGCATTGTTAAATATAACGCTAGAATTTCCACCAACACCCTAATCACGGCAATAATACGATGTTTCACGGCTCAATCCCAGCGCTCGTCACACCATTCAAGAATGGTGCCGTGGATCGTGATGCATTCGTGGCCCTTGTCGAGCGTCAGATAGCCGGGGGATCCAGCGCCGTGGTGCCTGTCGGCACGACAGGGGAGACATCCACCCTCACAACCGAAGAACACAAGGATGTTGTGACGCTTTGTGTAGAGGTTGTTGCAGGGCGCGTGCCGGTGATCGCGGGTGCAGGCTCGAACGCGACCGACGAGGCGATTGACCTGGTCCAGCATGCCAAGACGGTCGGCGCCGATGCGGCTCTGGTCGTCTGTCCCTATTACAATAACCCAAATCAGGCAGGTCTTGAGGCGCATTTCCAGGCCATCAATGATGCCGTCGCACTGCCAGTCCTGCTCTATAACGTGCCGGGCCGAACGGTTGTCGATTTATTGCCCGCAACAGTGGCACGCCTGGCGCGCCTGCCAAACATTGTCGGCATCAAGGATGCGACCGGCGACATGGACCGGGTCAGCCTGCATGCGGCGCTGATGGGGCAGGAACAATTCGTGCAATTGTCAGGCGACGACCCGAGCGCGCTCGGCCATCTCGCCATGGGCGGCCGAGGGTGCATCTCTGTAACGGCGAACGTGGCGCCGGACATGTGTGCGGGCATGCATGCCGCCTTCCATGCGGGCGACCTGGCCAGTGCGCAGGAAATCGAGCGCAGGCTTGTCGCCCTGCACAAGGCATTGTTCTGCGCGCCATCACCCGGACCCACGAAATATGCCCTGTCGCGGCTAGGCCTGTGCCAGCCGGACGTGCGGCTGCCGATCACCGGGCCGGATGCGGCCGCGCGCGAGACGATTGACGCCGCTATGGCGCTGGCGGGTCTCAGGACCTAAATAGACCCGATGGCGAAGAAACCGCAGACCAAGGGCAGGGGCGATGGCCTCGTTGCAGAAAACCGGCGTTCCCGGCGTGAATACGCTGTGGAAGACACGCTGGAGGCTGGCATCATGCTGGTCGGCTCCGAGGTCAAGTCCCTGCGCGAAGGCCGGGCGAATATTGCCGAGAGCTATGCCAGCGTCGAGGATGGCGGCCTCTACCTGATCAATTGCGACATTCCGATCTACACGGCGGCGAACCGGTTCAACCATGAACCGAAGCGCAAGCGGAAACTGCTTGTATCCAAGCGGGAACTGTCGAAACTGTCTCAGGAAGTGGACCGTGCGGGCCGCACGATCGTGCCCTTGAAGCTCTATTTCAACGACCGGGGCATCGCGAAAATCCTGATTGGCACGGCGACTGGCCGCAAATCCCATGACAAGCGAGAGGTCGAGGCCAAGCGCGACTGGCAACGGCAAAAGGCCCGGATCCTGAAGGAGGGGTGAGGCGTTTCCGACGTGTCACCAAAGGGCTCACCCTGAGCGACGTTCAACCGGCGATCTCTTTCGCCACCGCAAACACATCCTCGAACATTTCGGCCGTCAGGCGGCCCGTATTCGTGTTGTAGCGGCTACAGTGATAGCTTGAGAGCAGGGTCAGCGGGCGGCCTTCGAAAGATACGTCATAGCGGGTATTGTGGCCAAAGGGATGGGCGCTGAGTTTCAGGCCAAGAGTGCGCACGGTCGAGTCGTGACTGATTTTACCAAGGCACAACAGGACCTTGAGATCGGGCAGGGCCTTGATGCGTGACTGGAGGAAGGGGCGGCAGGTGTTGATTTCAGCGCCGACCGGCTTGTTCTCTGGCGGTACGCAGCGTACCGCATTGGTAATCATGGCGCCTTTCAGTGCGAGCCCGTCATCGGGGGATGCCGCGTAAGCCCCTGATGAGAAACCGAATTTTTCCAAAGTCGCATAAAGAAGGTCACCCGCCCAATCGCCTGTAAACGGGCGGCCGGTACGGTTGGCCCCCGTTACGCCGGGCGCGAGGCCGACGATGAGGAGACGTGCCGTATCGTCCCCGAAACTTGGCACGGCGCCGTTGAACCAGGTGGGCTCACGGGCGGCGACGGTCTCGCGATAGGCCACGAGACGGGGGCAGAGGGGGCAGTCGCGGGGGGCTTCGGCGGGTGTGAGTGTTAGAGAAGGGGCTTTAGAAGCCATCGGCGACGCCATCTTTGCGCATTTCGGTTGCCGCGATCCAGGCACCGGATTCGAAGTCGCGCATGATGGCCTGGTAGCCGCCAGCATTCGCTTTGCAGCATTCAACACTATGGCCGCGGCGTTCGAGTTCGGCGCGGGTGGCAGGCGGAATGCCGCTTTCGAGCTGGACCACGCCCATGTCGGTTTCGCAGGCATCGCCGTCGAGCCTGTTGGTGGGTTCGCAGCCGCCGACATGTTCCCAGCGTGCGGCATCGCCGGCTTCCTGCAGGCCCATGTCAAAATCGACGAGGTTGAGGATGACCTGGACATGGCCCTGCGGCTGCATGCCGCCGCCCATCAGGCCGAAGCTGAGCCATGGCTCGAACGGGCAGGCCTGCTCGATCGGCACGGCGCGGACCTGGCAGCCGGGCATGTCCTTCTTGAAGGCGAAGGCCGGGATGATGGTGTGGAAGGGGCGCTTGCCGGGTTCGAACACGTTGGGGTGGTTTGGGTCGAGGCTGAACAGCTGGCCGCGGTCCTGGAACATGAAACCGAGCCCGTCGGCAACGAGGCCGGACCCCATGCCGCGATAGTTCGACTGGATCAGCGAGACCATCATGCCGTCACTGTCGGTGACGGTGAGATAGGTCGTGTCGCCATCCTTGAGTTTTGCGTCCGCAGCGGCCGCTTCGGCAGGTGTCAGGGAGGCCTCGACATCACCGAAAGGCTCGACCGGGACGTTGGTCATGGCCCTGTCGAGCGCGATGTGGGCTGCCTGGCGGGCGGTGCGCGCAGGCTTGACGAAGGCGCGCTCGTCAATGCGGGAGAATTTCGGGTCAGCGAAATAGCGGGCCCGGTCGGCAAAGGCGAGGCGTTTGGACTCTACCTGGGCCATGATCGAATCAGCCGAGCCGAAGCCCATGCCCCGCAGGTCGAATTTTTCTAGCATCTGCAGCATCTGCAGGGCGGTAATGCCCTGCGTATTTGGCGGCAGTTCGCAGACCTTGTAGTCGCCACGATAGGTTACGCAGACCGGTTCGACGAATTCGCCCTTGTGGGCGGCGAAATCCTCATGGCGCAGGGCGCCGCCGATGCGCTTGAAATAGGTGTCCATCGTCCTGGCGGTCTGGCCCTTGTAAAACTCGTCGCGTCCGTTCTGTCCGATGCGTTCCAGCGTGTCGGCGAGGTCCGGGTTGCGAAACAGGGTGCCTTCGCCGGGCGGTGGCGAGAAATAGGTTTTCTTCGCGTTATCATACTCCTCAAGCATGCCGCTTTCAAACGCGGGTTCGTACCGCTTCGGGCCAAAACTCCAGTAATAGGAGATGACTTCCGGGATCGGCGCGCCTGCGCGGGCATAGCGGATTGCGGGCTCGAAATTGGCCAGCATCGGGCGGCTGCCGAATTTTTCGTGCAGCGCATACCAGGCATCAACCGTGCCGGGCACGGTGACGGACGCCGCGCCGAAGGGCGGGATTTCCTTGCCGTCCATGTGCTTGTCGGCGGCGGCCTGCATGTCTGCGAGCGAGGCGCCCATGGCAGAGCGGCCGGAGCCATTATAGCCGTAAAGCTGTTTTGTTTCCGGGTCCCAGACGATGGCGAACAGGTCGCCGCCAATGCCGTTGCCGGTGGGTTCGACGAGGCCCAGCATGGCATTCGCGGCGATGGCAGCGTCCATGGCATTGCCGCCCGCCTTCATGACATCGAGTGCGGTCTGTGTCGCGAGCGGGTGGGCCGTGGCGGCGGCCGCATTCGGCGCGATCACGGCGGAGCGTACGCCCAAGGTGCGGCCGGACGGCATGCGGTCGCCGGGGCCTGTCTCGGTGCCGGTCGCCGCGCGGGACGTGTTCGCGTCAGCTGTGGGCGGCGGCGCGATTGCGGCGCAGGACGTTGCCAGCAGCGCCGCTGCGCCAGCCATCAGGATCTTGAACATCAGTTGGGTCCTCGCTTGCGGGTATCCTTGGGAAAATAATGCGTGGCCATGCGATTGGAGATATCGCGGCCATCGTTCGCGAACCGGGCCTCGGCCTCGATGGCGCGGTTGTCACAGTTCAAGTACTGGGCGCTTGTGCGCGTATAGGCATTGTTGAAGCCTTCCACGAGGGATGATCGCAGGCCGCCGCGTTCCGGGGCTTCGTAGCGAAGCATGTCGGACATGTAACGCCGCCAGTACTGGTCTTCGCGTCCGTTGCAGCGCACACGAATGGCATGCGCCGATCCGAGCGTCGCCGCGAGTTCCGCCGCATCGCGGAAGTAATCAGGCCCACGCAGGGGAATGCCTGACTGGGCCGAGGCTGTGCTTGCGCCTGCGATCACTAGCAGGCTAAGCAGGATGCCATGAAAGACTGTCTTATTCATGCGAAAACCTTCGCGCGCATCGCTCCAAGGCTCAAGGGCCTCGAAGACAAACTCAATATCATCGTCATGGACGATAATGGTGTCTTCTCCAAGGCCTCCACTGGAGAGACTGTAACAGAACCCAAACCGGAGATTGCGTTTGGCAATGCGGAGGCTTTTTTCTGCCCCGGCGTGCGCCAGTTCATCCTGGCGGTGGCCGGAAGCAGCCGGCTCGACTGGTTCCAGTCAGCGGCTGCAGGCATTGAGAATCCCGGCCTGGTAATGATCGGCAAGGCGGCCAACACGTACACAACCAATCACACCCAGTCAGAAGCGATGGCCGAATGGGCGCTCTGGCAGGCACTCGACTATTTCCGGCAGGGACCGAAGCATCGCGCACAGCAGGAGGCTGGCGTCTGGGAAAAACTGGATTCGCGCGAAATCCGCGGCTCAAACTGGCTGATCGTCGGCTTCGGGTCGATCGGCGCATCCACCGGGCGGCGCGTCATGGCGCTGGGCGGGCATGTGACGGGTCTGCGCCGGTCCCAGGGCCTGGCGGAAGGGGCTGACCGCATTGCGCACCCCGATACGCTCATGGCGGAACTGCCACAGGCCGATGTCGTGCTCCTCTGTGTGCCGCATACGCCGGAGACCGAAGGCATGGCCAATGCCGGTTTCTTCGCGGCGATGCAGCCGGGCGCCCTGTTCATGAATCTCGGCCGCGGCGCGCTGGTCGATGAAGCCGCCCTGATGGCAGCGCTTGATGCCGGACGCCCGGCTCATGCCGCGCTGGATGTGGCCTCGCAGGAGCCGCTGCCGGCAGACCATCCGCTCTGGGCGCATCCACACGTCACGCTGACGCCGCATGACAGCCCCCAGACCCATGGCACGCTGATTGGCGCGGATGACACCTTCATCGAAAACCTGCGCAGGTATTTCTCCGGCGAACCGATGAAGCATCTTGTCGACAAGTCGCAATTCGCCTGAGACCGGGAAGTGGATGTCGGGCTGGGCCGCACTTCCCCCGGTTTCTTTCCGGCAAGACGTGGATACCGGCCTGTGGCGAACTATGTCGGAACGATAAGCCGATGCAGGACTTGTATCGGCAGGCGGGATGGCTTTCGGCGTAAGGCTTGTGTCCTGCCAGACGAAAAAGTGCGTTCATGGCGCCCCGGCTGCGGAGCGTCTTCAGGCAAAAAAGGAGACATCATGCCACGTCAATTCACGCGCGCCATCGGCGCAATCGCTTCCACGCTCGTCCTCTGCCACTGCGCGTCGGCGCAGGACACACAGGCGCAATCTGCGACACCGGAAATCATAACGGGTACGGATGGCGTGAAACTCTCCGCAACTCCGCTTGAAACCTTTGACAGCGCCTGGGCGATGGCCTTCCTGCCCGACCGCCGCGCCGTCGTGACGGAGAAGTCCGGCAATGTCTGGCTGATCTCGGCCGAGGGGAAGAAGCTGGGAAAGATTACCAATGCGCCGACCGTCAGAGCGCGCGGGCAGGGCGGTATGGGCGATTTCATCCTGCATCCCGATTTTGCCAGCAATGGCACAGTGTTCCTGTCCTATGTCGAACGCGACGTGGATGATGACAGCCTGAGCGGCGCAGCCGTCGAGCGCGCAACGCTGACGCTCAAAGATGAAGGCGGTGAACTGTCGGACCGGGAAGTTATCTGGCGCCAGGCACCCAAGGTAAAGGGCAACGGGCATTACGGTCACAGGCTGGCTGTCTCGCCGGACGGGCATCTGTTCATCAGCTCGGGCGAGCGCCAGAAATTCAATCCCGCCCAGAACATGGCGATGAATCTCGGCAAGATCATCCGTATCAACCAGGATGGCAGCGTGCCGGAGGACAACCCGTTCTACGGCAATGGCGCGATCGCCGACCAGGTCTGGACGCTCGGGCATCGCAACCCGCTGGGCATCGCCTTCGACAGCGAGGGGCGCTTGTGGGAGCAGGAAATGGGACCGAAGGGCGGCGACGAGCTGAACCTGATCGTCCGGTCACAGAATTATGGCTATCCTGCCGTATCGGAAGGCGACCATTACAATGGCACCAAGATTCCGAACCATGCCAGCGTGCCAACCTTCGAGGCCCCGGCCGTTGCCTGGGTGCCCGCCATCAGCCCGGCAGGCCTGATGTTTTATGAGGGTGACCGGTTTGCGGACTGGAAAGGTGACGCCTTTATCGGCGGCCTGTCCTCCCGGGCCCTGATCCGTGTGACGTTCGAGCCGGACGCGGAAGGTGGCCTGAAGGCATCGGAAGCGGCGCGGTATGAATGGGGCAAGCGTGTCCGTGAGCCCGAACAGGGACCGGACGGCGCCATCTATGTGCTGGAGGATCGCGACGGCGGACGCCTGTTGCGCCTGATGCCGGCCGAATAGGCAGCCAGTGATGGTGCCCGGCCGGACGCACGTCCGGCCGGGCATGTCATCAGGCGGTCGCTTTGGCCTTCATTGCGGCCATCCGGTCGATGGCAGCTTCGGCATCGCGCATGATATCGGCAACGATGGCCGCGACCGGCTTGACCTCATGCACCCCGCCAGCCGACTGGCCCATAGCGAAACAGGACGTGTCCTGATCGAGCTTGGCCTCGTCAACAATGCCGCCAATGCCGCCGATCACACCTGTCTGGCTGGAATGGATGGCCTGGAACGGGAACGGCTTGATGTCCTGGGGGCGGGTTTCCCAGTCATTGATATACTCGTTCGTGCGGCAGCGCATAGGCTTACCGGAATAGCAACGCGTGCGTGTCGTGTCCGTGTCGCCTGCGCCGACGACGGCCTGCTTGTACATGTTGGCGGCGTGCGCCTCTTCGGATGCAATGAAGCGCGTACCCATCCAGACACCGCAGGCCCCGAGCGCGAGCGCCGCGGCAAGACCGCGACCGTCATAAATTCCGCCGGCTGCAATGACCGGGATATTTACGGCTTCGACAGCCTGCGCCACGAGGGGCATCGTGCCGACAAGGCCGGTATGGCCGCCGCCCTCGCCGCCTTGGAGAATCACCGCGTCGCAGCCAGCCTGTTCGGCCTTGATCGCGTGCTTGACGGCGCCACCAACCACCATGACCTTCACGCCCGCATCCTTGAGCCGCTTCATGATCGGCATCGGCACGCCAAGGCCTGCGACAAACGAATCAGCGCCACCCTTGATGATCACGTCGACTGATTCCTCGAGGCTTTCGGGGCTGGCGGCCAGGAGGTCGACGCCGAAAGGCTTGTCGGTGAGCTCGCGGACGCGTTTCATCTGGCCGGCAATGAAGTCCGGTCCGGTGCCGGCCATGCCGAGCACGCCGTAGCCGCCCGCATTGCACATGGCGGCGCAGACTTCGGCATACGAGACGCCGCCCATGCCTGCGAGCATGATGGGGTGATCGACTTTGAGCAGTTTCGTCAGCGCGGTGTTGAGGGCCATGGGATGGCATCCTTTCTGTAATGAAATCCGGATTGTGCACCCTAGGCGGCCGCCCCAAGGTCAACGCAAGAGGGGCATAACCGGTATCGTGTGGTCACAATCGCCTACAGTTTGCCCCATTCCCGCCGTGATCTGCGGTCAAACAGCGTACCAAGCCGAGGGAATTGTCCACTCGGTGATAATAAGTCAAACGAGGGGAAGCTCCTATGACGAAACTTTTTGCAAGCGCTGCCATCGCAGCCCTTTTCGCTGGTGGTGCCATGGCTATGGGACCAACAGAAGAAGCGACTGCCGCACCAGAAGCGGCTGTTGAAGCGGCTGAAGCCGTTGATGCAACCGCCGAGGTCGCTGTTGCTGAAGACGCAGAAGTCGCTGCTGAAGTTGAAGCACAGGGCGATGGTGAAGCTGAAGTTGTGGCTGAAGACGAAGCCGAAGCCGAAGCTGAAGTTGCCACCGAAGTCGAAGCAGAAGCTTCGGCACCGGATGCTGAATAAGGCTGACATAGCCGGAATTTGCCCTCTCCCTACCGGGAGGGGGCTTTTTCCGTTACAGGGATCAAAGGTCGAACAATAACGGCTGCCTGAGAAAATGAACTTTTAGTAATGACCGAGAAGTGCTATGGGCCTTCCCGGTCATCTGACCAACAACAGGGGTATTACAATGAAGAACATCATGATCATCGGCGCTGCTGCGCTGGCTCTCGCCGCTTGCACACCAGCAGAAGACGCTCAGCCAGCCGCTGATGCCGCTGTCGAATCGGCTGCAGAAGCTGTGGAAGCTGCTTCTGACGCAACGGAAGAAGCTGCTGAAGCCACTGCAGAAGTCGCTTCGGACTCGCTGGAAGCTGCTGACGCTGCTCTCGACGACGCTGCTGAAGCCGTCGACGAAGCTGCTGACGATGTCGAAGCTGCTGCGGAAGAAATGACCGAAGAAGCAGAAGTGACCGAAGAGCCACAGGAATAGGCTTCGGCTCCAGACGAGCCGAACAAGGGCCGCCCCTTTCGGAGCGGCCCTTTTTTATTGTCCGCGCGTCGGGCGTTTAGAATATTGAATAGCCGCCATCGATGATCAGCGTGGTGCCGGAATGGTAGGCTGAGGCATCCGAGGCGAGGTAGACCGCCATGCCGCCAAAGTCTTCCGGTTCGCCCCAGCGCCGAATCGGTACGCGCGAGATGACCTTGGTCGTGAACGTGTCATTGCCTTGCGCCGCTTCGGTCATGTCCGTTGCGATCCAGCCGGGCAGAATGGAATTGCCGCGGATATTGTAGCGGCCATAATCGACCGCGATGGCTTTCATCATTGCGATAAGCCCGCCCTTGGTGGCTGCATAGGCCTGGTTGCGGCCTGCGCCTTCGATGCCGGCGAGCGAGGCCGTGCCGATCAGCGAGCCACCCGGATCGCCCGCCTTGGCGCGCTTGACCATGGATTTCGCCGCTTCGCGGAGGGTGAAGAAGGCGCCTTCCATGTTGATCCGGTGATTGTAGCGCCAGGTTTCGATGGTCATTTCCTCAAAGCTCGCCGCACCGCGACCGACGCCGGCATTGGCGATGCATGTATCGATCCGGCCGAAATGGGTTTCGACATCGGCCATGGCCTTGATGACCTGGTCTTCTTCGCCCACGTCGACAGACCATGCGGCCACTTTGCCGGTTCCGAGTTTTTCCAGTTTTGCGACGGCTTCCTTGTTGGTGTCGGCATTGCGGCCCCAGATCGCGACATCGGCATTGGAGGCGGCAAGCGCTTCAGCCATGCCAAGCCCGATCCCCCGGTTGCCGCCCGTGACGAGGCAGGTTTTGCCGGACAGGTTAAACGGTGCATAGGTCATCAGTGTCTCCTCCAATTGATTTGGGGGACAACACATAGCTGACGTCGGGGAGGGTCAAGCGATTCTTGAACCGGCCGTTGCGAGTATGCGCGCGGCATTGATGATGCGCCGCGTTTCGTCCCAGAGACCAAGGCGATCCAGCCTGTCCGGCGATATCCATTCAGCATGGGCCGCGTCATCGCCTGCCACCGGCTCGCCCGACACCCATAGGGCGGCATAATCGAACAGGACGTAGTGGCGGTTCGTCTCACCGGTCCGGCGCGATGTGAAGATGGCGTCCACAACATCGACCAGACCGACCAGACGTGCGCTCACGCCTGTCTCTTCATGCAACTCGCGCAAGGCTGCGGCGCCGACCTGTTCGCCAAATTCGAGGCGGCCTCCCGGGAGCGACCAGTCTCCGGCGAGCGGCTTTGTGCCGCGCCGGATCAGCAATATGTCATCTCCGCGGAAGCACGCTGTGCCGACGGCGGGAACAGGCCGGCGTGGAAGGGCCAGGGTCGGCACCGTCACTGGCGCGCGCGCCGGGTCGACCGGTCAAGTTCGGCGATCATCGAAACGATTTCCGGCGCCGTCTCGCGCTGTTTCGGGAAGAGCGCGCCCAGCCGGGCCGACAGCGGCAGATGCAGCAGTGTAAAGGCTGATGGTTCGCGCATCACCAGCGAGAAGATCGTGGTGACATCCGCCTGCTTGATGGCGGTGACCAGCTGGTTGAACCCGATTGCGCGCCGGATGGATTTGAGGCGGTCCCGATTGGCGGCCCTGACCTCGGCCGATTTGCCATCTGCGTCTGCATCGGATTGCGCCATTGCCTCCAGCGCCTCAAGGGATGCCATGTCGAGGCGATGGGAGATGGACGCCGAATGCTTTCGATAGAAATAGAGCGTTTCGGGCAGTGTCGCCATGATGCAGCCCTTGCCAAGCAGGCGGACAATCAGGTCATAATCCTCGCCAATGCGCATCGCTTCATTGTAGCGAATGGCGTGCGACTTGAGCACCGCATGTCGGATCAGCGGCTTGGCATAGCCGAGCTTTGTGCCTTTGCCGAACAGGAAATTGGCGTGAATATAGGTCTGCTCACTGATGGTGGTCGGCGCGTCTGCGAGCGGCCCGTCGAACATGGTGTCGATGCCGGATGATCCGTCGCCGTCAAAGATCGCAAGATCGTCAATCAGGATGTCGGCCCTTGAACTCTGCGCGGCAGCCAGCATGCGGGACAGGCGCTGCGGGTGAATCAGGTCGTCGCTGTCGACAATGGCGACCCAGTCGCCGCGGGCCTGGTCCAGCGCAAAGTTTCGCACCGGCGCCGGGCCGCCAAATCGCGTACCGCTGAACACGCGCAGCCGCGGGTCATTTTCTGCAATGCCCTGCGCCAGTGCGACACTGCCATCCGCAGAGCCATCATCAACGAGGATCAGTTCCAGGGATTTCAAATCCTGCCCGAGAACCGACTGGATGGCCGCGGCGAGATATGGCTCGCTATTATAATTTGCCATCAGGACCGAAACGGCTGGAGGATCGGCGGAGGTTCCGGTCGGCATGGGCAGGTGAGTCCGGGTGATATTGAAGATTCCAATCGCCTATCATTAGTCGGTCCTGATCAAAAGCGCGTCATCGCGGCTGGAACAGACTGTACCTGAGGCAGGATCGGCGCAAAGCACGCATAAGGCGACCGGAACGGCGTATTAAGGCTCGTTCGGCAATAGAGGTTTCAGGCAGCAAGGAAATTGACATGGCGAAGCAAAAGCGGCGCACGATCAGCCTGGCCCTGCAGGGTGGCGGCGCGCACGGGGCCTATACATGGGGCGTCCTGGACCGGCTGGCCGAGGAGGACGATCTCGACATTGCCGCAATATCAGCCACGTCTGCCGGGGCCATAAATGCAGTCGCATGGGCAGCGGGCATGGCCGAAAACGGCGCGGCAGGGGCCAAGGCGAAGCTGGAAGCCATGTGGCATGAGGTTTCACGGTCGAGCCCCAGCACGACGCCACTCGGCGCCTTGAGCGCCATGGCCTTTGCCTATGCCAGCGCCCTGCAAAGCATCGCGAGCCCTTACGACCTCAACCCGTTCAACCTGAACCCGCTGCGCCAGGCCGTGGAATCACAGATCGATTTCGAGGCGGTGCATGCGTCCGGCGTGTTGCTGTTCCTGTCGGCGACCAATGTCGAGTCCGGCCGGGTGCGTGTGTTTGGCCGCGACGAGATCACCGCCGATGCCGTGTTGGCCTCTGCCTGCCTGCCGCAGACCTTCAAGGCGGTGGAGATTGACGGCCAGGCCTATTGGGATGGTGGATTCATGGGTAATCCGAGCCTGTTTCCGCTGATCTATTCCGGTGCGCCGCGGGACGTGTTGCTGGTCATCCTCAATCCGCTGGCGCGGCCCGGCGTGCCGAAACGGGCTGGCGAGATCCAGGAGCGGATGAACGAGATCAGCTTCAATGCGTCACTGGTGGGCGAGCTGCGCGCCATCGCTTTCGTTCAGCACCTGATTGATGGCGGGATGCTGAAGGAGACAATCACGAAGAAGTACCGACGTCTCAATGTGCATGCCATTCGGGGCGGGCAGGACCTGATCGATCTCGACCTCAGCACCAAATATGACACGAGCTGGACTTTCCTGACCGGCCTGCGCGATACCGGACGTGCGGCTGCTGAAAACTGGCTGGCAAATGACGCCCACCATGTCGGCACGAAGACGTCCAATCTGGATATGCGCAAGGAATTCCTGAAGCCTTAAGCCGGTTTCAGGAAGCTGACCTTGGCGGCGCCATAGATGCGCTCATCGAGCCGCTCCCAGCCATCGAAGGCCAGCATTTCGTCGGCGGCGGTTTCTACGATGGCGATGGCGTCAGCTGCCAGCCAGCCGCCTTTTGCGAGCTGGGAAAGGGCCGGTTCAACGAGCCCCTTGTGATAGGGCGGGTCGAGGAAGGCGATGTTGAATGGCTCTCCGACGCCTGCGGGAACCGGGCCGAGGTCAGTGGCCGAACGGCGCTGGATGCGCGTCGTGCCGAACAAGCCAAGCGCTTCGCAATTGTCGCGGATCGTGCCGCGCGCCCCGGCATCGGTTTCGACGAATACGCAGAAGGCCGCGCCGCGCGACATGGCCTCCAGGCCAAGCGCGCCTGATCCGGCAAACAGGTCGATCACGCGTGCGCCGTCAAGTGTGGGCGCCCAGGCGGCATGCGAGATGAGGTTGAACACCGCCTCGCGGGTGCGCCCACCCGTGGGCCGGGTCGACTGGCCTTTCGGCGCCGCGATGGGGCGTCCCTTGAATTCGCCTGCAATGATCCGCATCGACCTTGGGTTCCTGCTCTTTACTTTCCCGGCGTGTAGGGTGATCTCAGGCCCATGACAATTACCGTCTCTCCGATGGCCCGTGCGCTGGAACTGGCCCGGCTGGCCGCTGCGGCCGGGGAAGTCCCGGTGGGCGCGGTCGTCGTGGACCCGGCGACCGGGGAGATCCTTGCCGAGGGCGCAAACCAGCCGATTGCCGCGCATGACCCGACCGCGCATGCGGAGATTGTGGCGCTGCGGGCCGCTGCGGCGCGGCGCGGAAATTACCGCCTGACGGACCTGCACCTCTATGTGACGCTGGAACCGTGCGCGATGTGCGCCGGGGCGATCAGCCTGGCCCGCATTGGCCGGCTCGTGTTTGCCGCGTGCGATCCGAAGGGTGGCGCGGTGATACATGGCGCGCGCTATTTCGAGCAGCCGACCTGCCACTGGCGTCCCGAAGTGGAGCAGGACGAATCGGCTGGCGAGACGGCCAGCGCGCTGCTCAGGGATTTTTTCCGGGCGCGAAGGGGATAGTCGCGATGGCGGGTCAGACTTTTCGTTTTCGAACCGGGGTCCTGCACTGATGGCCGGGCATGGCTATGACATGCTGGTCAAGGATGCGCTGGTCTTCCTGTTCGCGGTTGGCGTGGTGGTGCCTGTGTTTCGCTATCTTCGCCTGCCTGCAGTGGTGGGGTTCATGGTGGCCGGTGTCCTGCTGGGGCCGTTCGCGCTGGGCACTCTCGCACACACCTGGCCCTGGCTGGAATATGTATCCGTATCGGACCCGGAATCAGCGGCGCCATTTGCCGAACTCGGCATCCTTTTCCTGCTCTTCCTGCTCGGCCTGGAATTCTCGTTCGAAAAACTATGGTCGCTGCGGCGCGCCGTGTTTGGCGCAGGCGGGCTGCAGTCCGGGCTGAGCGCGGCGGCCATTGCGGGGGCTGTCTACTGGCTGGGACTGCCAGCCGAAGCGGCCATCATCTGCGGGCTGGCGCTGGCCCTGTCATCGACGGCAATCGTCATGCAGATACTGATCGACCAGAAACGTGCGGCCCGGCCAGTCGGGCGCACGGCGCTAAGCGTGCTGCTGTTTCAGGACATACTTGTTGCGCCCATCCTGATCTTTATCGGTTTCCTCAGTGTGGGTGAGGGCACCAGCGTTTCGTCGGTACTTGTCGGCGCCGCCTTCAATGGCCTGATCGCGATTGCCGCCATCATGCTTGTCGGGCGATTTGCCCTGCGCCCGGTCTTCCGCCTCGCCGCGACGATGGGCGGACGGGATTTCCTGATGGCGCTGACATTGCTGACGGTTGTCGGCGCGGCCGCCATTACCGCATCGGCAGGACTGTCGCTTGCGCTTGGGGCGTTCCTGGCTGGCCTGTTGCTCGGCGAGACGGAATTCAAGCATCAGACAGAAGTTGACCTTGAACCCTTCAAGGGGCTGCTTCTGGGCGTGTTCTTCATGACGGTCGGCATGGCGCTGGACCTGCCGTCGCTGGTGACGCAGCCAGGTGTGATCTTTGGCGGGCTCGCCGCCCTGCTTGCCGTCAAGTTCGGGATTGCTTTTCTGGCGTGCCGCCTGTTTGCGGGCGACAGGTCCGTGTCGGTCGAGACGGCAAGCCTGCTGGCGCCGGCAGGAGAGTTTGCGTTCGTCGTGATTGCTGCGGCCGGTGCGGCCGGTGTGCTGGACGCGGGAACGTCCAGCCAGATCGCGGCGATTGCCGTGCTGTCCATGCTGCTGATCCCGGTGCTGGGGCGTCTCGGTGGCCTGGCCGCATCGCGGCTGGAGCCGGTTGAACCGGCCGGGCACGCGGATGCAGACTATTCCGGGGTCAAGGGACACGTCATCATTGCCGGCTTTGGCCGGGTGGGTCAGGCGGTGGCACGCATTCTTGACGTTGAGGATACTGAGATCGTTGCGCTGGAACGCAGCGCCGTGCGTCTGGCACAGGCCAGGAAGGATGGCTGGCAAGTCTTCCTTGGTGACGCGGCCCGTCCGGAAATCCTGCATATTGCCGGCGCAGAAGGCGCGCGCCTGTTCGTCGTGACGGTGGATGACGTGAATGCCGCCGAGGCCATGGTCAAATCCTTTCACGGGCTGCATCCCGATATTCCGATTGTGGCGCGGGCGCGCGACCATGAGCATGCAAGGCGCCTGCGGGCGGCGGGCGCAAGTGATGTGATCCCGGATGCGATTGAATCCGGTCTCCAGATGGCCGGCAAGGCGCTTGCCGAGTTCGGCTATGACAGCGAAACCGTCCGCAGCCGGCTGGCGGCTGAGCGCGACGAGGAATACCGTCGGGTGTAAGGCTCGCCTGATACTTTATTGAAAAGCGCCCTTGCGTCAGGCTTGCTTCCCGCTGGGGCAGCGGTCGTCTAACCTGTGTGAAACAGGGAGACCGCGATGAGCGCTACACTTACCATCGAGAACGAACTTGCCGTCATCACCATGGATGATGGCAAGGCGAATGCGATCAATCCGGCCATGCTGGACGCGCTGAACGCGGCTCTGGATGAAGCCGAGAAGTCAGCAAAGGCGATTGTCATCACCGGTCGACCGGACCGTTTCTCCGGCGGGTTTGACCTGAAAATGATGATGGATGCGTCGCCGGAAGAGGTTCGCAAGCTTGTCATGGGTGGCGGGGCGCTGGCGCTGAGACTGTTCACCATGCCGATGCCTGTGATTGCGGCGTGCACCGGGCATGGCATAGCCATGGGGTGCTTCATCCTGCTCGGCTGTGACAAGCGGATCGGGGCTGCGGGTGCCTACAGGATCGGCGCGAACGAGACACAGATCGGCATGGTCCTGCCGGTCTTTGCGCTTGAGCTCTGCAAGGCGCGGCTGAACCCGCTCTACATGACCGAGTCGGTTATCATGGGCACATTGTTCTCGCCGGAAGAGGCGGTGACTGTCGGCTATCTCGACAGGGTCACGGCGCCTGACCAGGTGCTCGCCGAAGCCATGACCGAGGCCGAGCGGTTGAAGGCGCTGCCCGGTGCGGCGCTGGCGGGCAACAAGACGCTCCTGCGCCAGCCATTCGTGGATGTGATTGCGCCGACCGTGGCCCGCTAGCCCGCGTCAGGTCGTCCCGGCGACCTGCTGCACAAGGTCACGCAGCCAGGCGAGGGCCGGATCCTCGGCATTCTCCCGGCGCCAGTACAGCACGGTGCGAAGATGCGGGAAGGCAGGTGGCAGCCGCAGGACAGCCAGGCCGGCCTGCGCCGCCAGGGGCAGGGGCACGGTGGCGACCAGATGCGTCTGGCGCACGATTTCCAGTGCCGGCAGATGGTGGGGCAGCCGCATGACAGGCGTGATCCTGTGGCCGGCTGCCCGCGCGACTTCCTCGACATAGGACCGCCCTTCGCGCCGGCTGGACACGACGACATGGCGCAGCGCGACGAAGTCTTCCATGGACAGCGCCTGTCCTGCCAGCGGATGGTCTTTGCCGGTGACACAGGCATAGGGAGTGGCGAACAGGTCGACGCTCTCAAGGTCCGGGCCGCGCAGATCGGGTACGTCGACGGCAAGATCGAGCCGGCCGGACGCGAGTTCCGTTGAGATATGACCGCGCTGCACCTGACTCCAGGCGATCCGGATGCCTGGGGCCTCTGTTTCAAGCCGGCTGGCCATGCCCGGAGCCAGAATGAATGCGCCCGCATCGCGGGCGGAGATGTTGAAGACACGGGTGGACCGGGAAGGTTCGAACGTGGAGCGCTGTTCCAGTCCGGCGCGCAGGCGGTCGAGCGCATCGCGCACGGCAGGCATCAGGGCGTCGGCCATTGCCGTCGGCTTCACGCCGCGCCCCTCGCGCACAAACAGGGGATCTTCAAAATGGGTGCGCAGGCGGGCCAGCGCATTGCTGACGGCGGGCTGGGTGATGTGGAGCGTTTCGCTCGCGCGTGTCAGGCTGCGCTCGGTATAGATGGCTTCCAGCACAGGCAGGAGATTCAGATCGATCGAGCGCAAGTTCATGATGGCGCGATCATATCATCACCATCAGTGATGACAAAGTTTCATGTAATAAAGTTGCCGAATAGTGCTCCTTGCGTCATCAGTCAGGTGTGACGAGGCCCAATTCAGGAGACCGAATGCCCGCTGGCAGAATGTCCAGGCAGGAATATAGCGCGCAACATGCCGCGCTACAGGAATCCTGCGGCCTTCAGCAGCATGACAAGGCCAATCGCGGTGACGAGGTATTTCATCCCGCGCTTGAAGTTCACGTCGGTCATCTGCTGCATCACCTTGCCGCCCAGCGTCGTGCCCAGCATGGACAGGGGAATGGCCGCAAGGATCAGCCAGGCCGGGGGCAGGGCGCCCGGTCCGGCGGCCACAATCACCGGTACGCTCCAGAATATGATTTTCACGAAATGCGCCAGCACCTGCGTCACCGCCTTGGTGGCAACGATCGCGTGGCGCGTCATGTCCGTGCGGACGAAGAAAAGGTCGAGCAGCGGCCCGGCGACGCCTGCCACCGTGTTCAGCGCCTGAACGACGAATCCCGCGCCCTCGGCCTGGAACCGCTTCTGGATGTCGAGATCAACGAGGCGTTTGGGCAGCCAGACGAGCAGCGTCGTCAAGCCCAGCATCAGGTAGACCATCTGGCTGTCCGGGCGCCAGCGCAGCGCAAACAAAAGGGCGATGGCGGCCACCGAACCGAGCGCGTAACGCCGGAAGATTTTCCACTGGATATGATCACGCCAGAGAAAGGCGCGATATCCGTTCGACACCATCTGGATGGCGCCATGAATGATCATCGCGGTGGCCACCGGCACGAGCGCGGCCAGGACGCCCATGAAGATAATGCCGCCGGCCATGCCGAAAATGCCCGAGATGAAGGTCGTGACGAGAACCGTCGCAAGAATGATCAGGGTCGTCGCCGTCAATGTCATGACCGGCGGCGTAGCCGAATTCACTGTTCCGGGCCAGATGCTCCGCGCGCGAACATGAAACCCGGGACATCAATCGCCATTCCGGTCGACGGCACACGCCCCCGGATGGTAAGATAATCCAAAGAGTAGAAACGAGGAAGAGAAACACCATGCCAGACACGCAACACACAATGGACGCCAGTGCGGACATGAACGACCTTCGGATGTCGGAAGCGGCGCGCCCGCTTTACGATCACGTCCGCAAGTTCATCAAGGAAACCGTCAACCCGATGAGCGAGGAATTCCACCGCCTCGGCGAGGGCAAGAAGGATATCTGGTCCTACGCACCGGGCCAGCTGGAATGCCTTGAGAAAGCCAAGGACGAAGCCAAGAAGCAGGGCCTCTGGAACTTCTTCCTGCCGGACGCCGATACCGGCGAAGGTCTGTCAAACCTCGACTATGCCTATATCGCGGCTGAACTCGGCAAGAACCCGATGGCATCTGAAACGATGAACTGTTCAGCGCCCGACACCGGCAACATGGAAGTGCTCGAGCGCGTCGGCACGCCCGCCCAGAAAGAAATGTGGCTGAAGCCGCTGCTCGAAGGCAAGATTCGCTCAGCCTTCGCCATGACCGAGCCGGGCCTGCCATCGTCGGACGCCAAGAACGTCTCGATGACGGCCGTGCTTGAAGGCGACGAATGGGTCCTCAATGGCGAGAAGTTCTACATCTCCGGTGCTGGCGATCCGCGCTGCAAGATCATGATCACCATGGTCAAGACCAGCCCTAATGCCGAGCCGAACAAGCAGCAGAGCCAGATCCTGGTGCCGCTGCCGCATCCGGGCGTCACGATCGTTGGCCCGATGCACGTCTTCGGCGACCCGGACGCGCCGCATGGCCACATGCACCTGCGCTTCGAGAATGTCCGTGTGCCGAAGGATAATATGCTGCTCGGCGAAGGCCGTGGCTTCGAGATTTCGCAGCTCCGCCTCGGCCCAGGCCGCATCCACCACTGCATGCGTTCCATTGGCCAGGCTGAACGCGCGCTTGACCTGATGTGCGTGCGCGGCATGACCCGCACCGCCTTTGGCAAGCCGTTGGTCAAGCTCGGCGGCAATACCGAGATCATCTCGCGTGCCCGTATCGAGATTGAAGCCATGCGCATGATGGTCCTGAAAGCGGCGAAAGCCATGGACGTGCTGGGCAACCGCGAAGCCCGCGTCTGGATTTCCATGGTCAAGGCCATGGTGCCGGAACGCGTCTGCCAGATTATCGATCAGGCGATCCAGATGCACGGCGCCGCCGGCGTTTCGCAATGGACGCCTCTGGCCCAGATGTACACGAGCCAGCGCACGCTGCGCCTCGCGGACGGCCCGGACGAAGTGCACCACATGGTCGTCGGCCGCGCCGAACTCGCCAAATATACCGGCGAGGAAGAAGATCCTGCGCTCGCGGCCGTCTGGCGCAAATAGAGCTTACAGGCATTGCAATCCCGGTCAGGGCGCGCGACGGAGACGTTGCGCGCCCTTTCCACATTGCCCTTCACGGAGTTCATTCATGCGCCCGATCCACCGCCTGATTCCGCGCCTTCACAATATCCTTGGCCTGGTCGTTGGCGGGCAGGTTCTGCTGTGGATCGTGTCCGGCTTCTTTTTCACGCTTTTTCCGATTGAACAGGTGCGTGGCGAGCATTTGCGCGCAGACCAGAATGCGGCCATCACGCTGCCGGAAGGCGGTGCCGCTCCGCTTGAACGCCTCATCGAACCCAGTGTGACGGCCGTCAGGCTGAAGCCTTTCGTCGGCGGCGCGGCCTACGAGACCGATACCGCCGGGGGCAAGGCGCTGTTCGATGCGGCCACGGGCGCGCGCCTGTCGCCGCTGGATGAAAGCCTCGCCCGCAAGGTCGCCACTGCGGGATGGGCCGGGCGGGGTGAACTGACCGCACTGATCCTGACGGACCCGGCCCCGCGAGAGGCAGGGCGCGGGCACGGCCGCGCCATGTGGCAGGCAAGTTTTGCCGGCGAGGATACGGCCACATTCTGGATCGATCCACAGACGGGCGAGATAGCCGCCGTGCGCACTGGTCTGTGGCGCGCGTTCGACCTGCTCTGGGGCCTGCACATCATGGACTGGACCAGTCGCGAGACATTCACCACCTGGTGGATGAAACTTGCCGCATTCCTGTCGCTCATGCTCACGCTGGCAGGTATCTGGCTGGTCGTCGGGCGCCTCTCCCGCGGCACTATCCTGAGATAAACCCCTAGAACGGCACGTTCGGGTCGTCCTCGCCCTTGCCACCGATTTCCAGTCCGGCAAAGTCGAACACGCGCGGGTCATGCAGATGGCTGGGGCGCACGGTGGCGAGCGCATGTGCCATCACCTGCCGCACGCCGGGTTTCCTGCGTTCCCATTCGTCCAGCATCTGTTTCATTGCGACGCGCTGGAGCCCGTCCTGGCTGCCGCACAGGTTGCACGGGATGATCGGGAAGTTCATCGCCTCGGCAAACTTCGCAAGGTCATCTTCCGCCGCCGTGATCAGCGGGCGCAGCACGAAACAGTCGCCTTCATCGTTCAGCAGTTTCGGCGGCATCGCGGCGAGCCGCCCGCCATGCACGAAATTCATCATGAAGGTCTCCAGCGCGTCGTCACGGTGGTGGCCGAGCACGATGGCCTCGCAGCCTTCCTCCCGCGCGATCCGGTAGAGAATGCCCCGTCGCAGGCGCGAGCACATGGAACAATAGGTGCGGCCCGCCTCCACCTTCTCGGTCACGATGGAATAGGTGTCTTCGGTCTCGATCCGGTATGTGATCCCTGTCGTGTCCAGCCACTCGGGCAACACGTGTTTCGGAAAGCCGGGCTGGCCCTGGTCGAGGTTGCACGCAATCAGGTCAACCGGCAGCGCGCCCTGCCAGGCCAGGTCCATCAGAACGGCCAGCAGGCCATAGGAATCCTTGCCGCCCGACAGGCAGACCAGCCATTTTGGGCGCGGCTTTGTGCCCGCATCGACTGCGCGCCGGTCAACCATCTGGAAATCGTCCACGGCTTTCAGCGCGCCGCGCACCAGCCGCTTGCGCAGCTTCTTGAAACTCACCGATGACGGGGCATCGGCGAACAAAGGCGGGGCAAGGGGAAGGGTCGTGTCAGCCATGGCAGGCAGCTTTGCCACGGGAGGGGCGTTGGAATCAATCACCCAGTACCGAGCCAGCTCATCCAGGGGAGAGGGAAGTGCGCCACCTTATCCCACATCCCTTGCATCGGAGGCGCCGCGCGCGCTGGGTTCAGCCGAGAAACGGTATGCGGAACCAGCGCTTGATGTTCCACCAGCGGCGAAGACGCGGATTGTTTGGCGCGTCGTTCTTTCCGCGTGGTATGAGCACATCATTCATTTTCGGTTGGTAGTTGCGGATCAGGTCTTCCTCGACGCGGGCGCGGTCAGCCGGCTTCCTGATCACCAGTACGTGGCGTTCGGTTGCGCCGCGCTTCCACCAGGCTTCCCACCACCGTTCATGGCCGATGAGGCGCGAGCGGAAGCTGGTCGCCTTGCCGATATAGAGCGGAAACAGGAAGAAAACGAAGCGGCGCTGGACGAAGATATAGATGCCGCCGCCTTCAGGCAGGCCCTTCGGCGTCAGCGTGATCTTGAAGCGATAGGGGCGGCCGGATTCGCCGAACCAGGTATGCCAGCCAAACAATATCCACATGTGATTCGTCTCCGTCCCCAAAGAGGCAGGGTGAGACAAGGCTGGTTAATAGCGGATTAACGATTTGCCGCTCGGGGAAACCGGCGCGATGCGGGTCAACCGGAACTCACGGCCCCTCCGGAAGTTCCAACAGGAGATGTGTAAGCTAAAGGTGGCCTGCTGAACCTGATATTGGAGCAAGCGATGGACCTTTCGGGCAAACTTCTTGAAAAAGTAACCTTCGTGACCCATTCTATCGCTTATTGAGTTATGAAGGACGCGTCACACCCGCGCCAACCACACCGCCGAGCGCCGTGCGGCGCAAGGCCGAAAGCCTCGGTGGCCGATGCTCATGGTGCGCTCGCCATCGCCAAGTTTCCAGAGGATACGGACGAGTACAGTATCGAGACATGGGAGCATGTCGCACTCATTCTTGCGCAGCGCGCTGGCATCCGCGTGCCACGCCACGAACTCCACCGCGTGGGCAACAAGCGGGTGCTTCTGTCATGGCGCTTTGACCGGGAAAGCGACATCCGCATCCCGTTCCTGTCGGCCATGTCCATGTTGCAAGTAAAAGACGGTGAGCGCGCAAGCTATCCAGAGATTGTCGATCAAATCTCCCGGCATGGCGTCAACGCGCGCGCCGACGCCGCTGAGCTCTTCCGGCGCATGGTATTCAGTATCCTGATTTCCAAAGTTGACGACCATTTGCGCAATCACGGCTTCCTCTGGGCCGGGAAGGCGGGCTGGCGTCTGTCACCTGCCTATGATCTCAACCCGACGCCAACGGACCTGAAAGCGCGCATCCTGACCACCAATATCAGCCTCGATGAGGGAACCTGTTCCATCAATCTGGCGCTGTCTCAGGCGGAGCTGTTTGGTCTCAGTCTGGCAGATGCCAGAGCCATCGTTTCCGAAGTGGGATCCGCCACAAAGGACCGGCGTGACGTCGCCCGTCAGACAGGTCAGACAGATAGTCAGATCGACCGCATGGCCAGCGCCTTTGAGCATGAGGACCTGAACATCGCGAAATCCTGACCGATTGCAGGCCTGGATAGTAATTGTTTTTGTTGGGTATTGTGGTCGATTTCGACGCTCGTCATGCGCGCCTTTTCCTTGCCCTTCCTTACAATGATCGCTGGTGGTGCCCAGTCGGGTATGTCAGGAACCGGCTTACAGGCTGCGCGTAATGCACCTGAACGTAACGGGGCAGGACAGACATTTGAAAATCCGCGTCAGAGCTGAACTCGTCTACACATTCCCGGAGCACACGCAGGCCCTCGTCGCGATTCATGTCGCCCGCACGCCGGACCAGTCGATCCTCTCGGAAAGCCTTGTCATCTCGCCAGATACGCCGGTGCTGCAGGATATGGCAGACCACCATGGCGAGCGCCGTTTCCGCGCAGACCTGGCCGGGGAGGCGCGCATTGTCTACGAAGCCGTCGTGGAGAACGCCACGCGTGCCATTCTGCCCGCCGGTGCGTCGCTGCAGTCCTGGCTGGAGCTGCCGCCGCCGGTTCTGGAATTCCTGCTGCCCAGCCGCTATTGCCCGTCCGACAAGTTCATGTCCTTCGCGCACCGCGAGTTCGGTCATCTCGCGCCTGGCGCAGAGCAGGTTCTCGCCGTTCTGGAATGGGTCCATGCGAATGTGGATTACGTGCCGGGCTCCAGCCATTCCGCGACAACGGCCGAGAACACCTTTGTTGACCGCATTGGCATATGTCGCGATTTCACGCATCTCGGGATCAGCCTCTGCCGCGCGCTCAACGTGCCGGCCCGCGCCGTCAGTGCCTATGCCTGGCAGCTTGATCCGCCGGACTTTCATGCCGTGTTCGAAGTCTATCTCGACGGCGCCTGGTGGCTGGTCGATCCCACGCGCCTGGTGCCGGTGGAGAATCTGGTCCGTGTCGCCACGGGCCGCGACGCAGCCGATATTGCTTTCCTGACCACATCCGGAGCGTGTGAATGCCTTAGCCAGTCCGTGTCCGTGGAAGCTGTTACGGCCTGACACGGTCCTGTCCGGCCTGCATGGCCAGGCGCACGGGCCGGAAGCTCGTGCGGTGGGCAGTGCAGGGGCCGAGGCGTGTCAGGGCTTCGGCATGGGCGGCGGTGCCATAGCCCTTGTGGCGGGCAAACCCATAGCCGGTATGGAGCGCGTCCAGGTCCAGCATCAGGGCATCGCGCGTGGTCTTGGCGAGGATCGAGGCGGCAGAAATGGCCGGTTCGGTCAGGTCACCCTTGATGATGGCGCGCGCGGCGCAGGGCAGGCTTTTCGGCAGGGCATTGCCGTCAATCAGGATCTCACCCAGCCTGCATTGGCTGATGACGCCCTCCACCGCGCGGGACATGGCCAGGAAGGTAGCTTCGCGGATATTCAGGGTGTCGATTTCCGCCACGCTCGCATGCGCGACGCACCAGGCCAGCGCCCGGTCACGGATCTGGGGGGCAAGGGCATCGCGCCGTACTTCGCTGAGGGCCTTGGAATCGGTCAGCCCGGCAATCGGTCTTGCCGGGTCAAGCACAACAGCAGCAGCCGTGACCGGACCCGCCCACGGGCCGCGGCCGGCTTCGTCGACGCCGCAGGTGAACAGGATTGGCTGGCTCATCATGCCAGTGCAACGCGAGTCGGTCTTGCTATCCACCCCTGCGTCAGCTTCAGTGGCGTCTGGCCGCCCCCCGCCAACAGGATGTATCCCGCCATGCTTGAATTCCTTTCGTCTCCCGCCTTCTGGGGCAGTCTCGCGACCCTGACCTTCCTCGAAGTGGTCCTCGGGATCGACAACCTGCTCTTCATTTCCATCGCCACCGGGAAATTGCAGGGCGAGCAGAAAGAGAAGGCCACCCGTATCGGCATCTGGGGCGCAATGTTCCTGCGCATCGCGATGCTTGGTCTGATCTTCGTGATCATCAATCTCGACAAGAACGCCCTGTTCCAGATGCCCCACTGGCTGGCTGTCTTCGCGTCCGGCGGGGACGAGGCCGTGATGCATCATGTCGAGGACGTCACGGTGAAAGACCTGATCCTTCTGGCAGGCGGCCTTTTCCTGCTGTGGAAAGGCACGCAGGAAATCCATGCGGCCGTTGAAGGCACGGGCCATATTGAAGCCGGCGCCAAGAGTGGCTTTACCGCGGTTGTCATCCAGCTTTTTATCATCAACTTCGTCTTCTCGCTCGACAGCGTGATCACGGCTGTCGGCATGACCGATGATATTGTCGTCATGGTGACGGCAGTCGTGCTGTCGACCATTGTCATGGCCTTTGCTGCCGATCCGCTGGCAAAGTTCATCGGCGAGCATCCAACAACCAAGATGCTGGCGCTTGCCTTCATCCTTCTGGTCGGTGTGGCGCTTGTGGCTGACGGTCTCGGATTCCACATTCCGCGCGGCTATCTCTATTTCGCCATCGCTTTCTCGCTCGGCGTCGAACTCTTGAACATTCGCGCCAAGGGCAGCAAGCGCAAGACAGGAGCCCATTGAATGTCAGATCCCTATGCCATCCGCATCCACGAAACAGGCGGTCCCGAAGTCCTGAAAAAGGAGCCGCTGGACCTGAAACAACCCGGCCCCGGCCAGGCGCTGGTGCGCCAGTCGGCGGTGGGGCTCAACTTCATCGACACATATTTCCGGACCGGGCTCTATCCGGCCAAATTCCCCTTCACACCCGGTGGTGAGGGGGCAGGCCTCGTTGAGGCTGTAGGCGAGGGTGTGACCAGTTTGAAGGTGGGCGACCGCGTCGGCTATGTCGCATCAGGCACCTATGCAACGCATGTGACTCTGCCCGCTGACAGACTGCTGGCCTTGCCGGACGGTGTGAGTGACGAGGATGCCGCAGCCGTCATGCTGAAGGGGCTGACGGCCTGGATGCTGCTATTTGAAATCCGCCCGATCAGGAAAGGCGAGACGCTGCTGGTGTGGGCGCCTGTTGGCGGTGTGGGCAGCCTGCTCGTGCCCTGGGCGGTCAGCCTCGGCACGCGGGTGATTGCCGTCACATCGTCAGAGAAAAAAGCCGCCATGGCCCGCGCCGCCGGGGCCAGCGATGTGATCGTGGGCTATGACAATGTCGCCGCGCAGGTGAAGGCCCTGACAGATGGCGAAGGTGTTGAGGTGGCGCTCGACAGTGTCGGCAAGATCAGCGCCGAGGCCTCGCTTGCCAGCCTGAAGAAGCGCGGCTGGTTTGTGTCCTATGGCAACGCGTCAGGGCCGGTTGACCCGATTCCTCCCGCGCGCCTTTCGGCTGGCGGATCGCTCGTCATGACACGGCCAGGCCTGTTCCATTTCATTGATACGCCCGAGGCCCTCGCACGAGGGGCAGGCCTTTTATTCGCAGCGCTCAAAGACGGCACGCTGAAGGCGGATATCGGCCAACGCTTCGCACTGGAAGATGCCGGAGAGGCGCATCGGGCGCTGGAAAGCGGGACGACGACTGGCGCCACCATTCTGGTGCCCTGAGGCGGGTCGTGGCTCTCAGGATATCCAATCGGGATGCACGGCGCCTCTGGCTGGATGCCCAGCTCCTGTCCGCGGCGCCCACAGGCCCTCTGGATCTGGCCGACATCATCCGCCGGCTGGGCTTTGTCCAGCTCGACACGATCCGCGTCGTGGCGCGGGCGCACGATCACATCCTGTGGAGCCGCAACCAGAATTTCCGCGAGAAGATGCTGGAAAAATGCCTGGCGCGCGACCGGCATGTGTTCGAGCATTTCACGCATGATGCCTCTCTGATCCCAATGGATTTCTATCCCATGTGGCGCCGCCAGTTCCGGCGGCTCGAGGCGAAGGTGCGCGGCTGGGAATGGCATCGCGGCATGCTGGACGAAGCCGGACGGGCCGGGATCTGCGCGCGCATTGCAGCCGAAGGGCCGCTGTCCACCAAGGCGTTCGATACGAAAATCGAAGGCAAGCGCGAAATGTGGCGCCGGCCGCCGCACAAACTGGCGCTCGATTACATGTGGTATGCCGGAGAGCTGTCGACCTCGCACCGGGAGAACTTCACGAAATACTACGACCTGACCCATCGCGTGATTCCGCAGCACTTCCGCAATGTGGACCACAGCGACGAAACGCAGGTGGACTGGCTGTGCCGCGCGGCGCTATCCCGGCTGGCCTTCGGTACAGAGGGCGATGTGCAGCGCTTCTGGGCAGCGGCAGACCTGTCAGAGGTAAAGGCCTGGGCGGCGGCCAATGCCGGTGAACTGGTGCCGGTGGAGATCGAGTCGGCGGGCGGTGCATGGCATGTCGCTTTGGCGCTGGCGGACATCGAAGTGCGGCTGGCGGCTGCGCCCGCGCCCACATCGCGCCTGCGTATCCTCAATCCGTTTGATCCGGTGATCCGAGACCGCAACCGCCTGACACGTCTGTTCGGCTTTGATTACCGGATAGAGATCTTCGTGCCGGCGGCGAAGCGGCAGTGGGGATACTATGTCTATCCGCTGCTCGAGGGTGACCGGTTCGTCGGGCGCATTGAGGTCAAGTCAGACCGCGAAAAGGGCGAACTGAGTGTGCATGCGCTGTGGCCGGAACCCGGCGTGAGATGGACGCAGGCCCGGCAGGCGAAACTGGAGGCGGAACTTGGGCGGCTGGCGAGGTTCGTGGGCGCGCGCGACGTGATCTGGCTCGCTGCCTGAAAGGGCTCAGTCCGAGACGGGCAGGTCCAGCAGCAAGGCCGGGTCAATATAGAAGTCTCCGCTGCGGTCCGGGCTCGCAATGTTGCGCCATTTGACGGCCCAGTGCAGGTGCGGGCCGGTGGTGCGGCCGGTATTGCCGGTTTTCGCCAGCAGGTCGCCGCGCTTCACAGTGTCGCCGGGTGTCACCGCGACTTCAGAAAGGTGCATGAAGACTGATGTGAGGCCCTGGCCATGATCAAGGAAAACAGTGCCGCCTTCATAATAGAGGTCCGGGTCGGCGAGGATGACCGTGCCATCGGCAGGGGCGATGACGGGCGTGCCGACCGGGGCGGCCATGTCGTAGCCGCGATGGACCGATGTGGATTCGCAGGGCTTTCCTGTGACTTTCGACACGCCGATATATTTCCGCGTCGGGCCGAACGGCGAGGATGTGGGCGCGTTGGACGGCTTGATGAATCCCTTGAGGGCGCCGGCGCCCGGATTCAGGCTGGCGAATGCGTCCTGCTTGATCTTCCAGCTGCGCGCGGCATGGGCCTTCTGTTCAGGCGAACGGGCATCCACCTTGTCGCAGTCAAAGCCTTTGATGGTGCGGAATTCATCCTTGCGCGGGGCGATGGCGAGGTCGCCGAACGCCCCGCCGGAGGCTGACCAGCCGATGACGGATGGCGCTGTCGTGCTGATGCCGAACTGGGCCGTGCCGGTGGAATCCACAATCTGCCTGACGCCCGCCACCGTGATCGTTTCGCCCGGCGCGGCACGGCAGATGACAAGTCCGCCCTGGGTGAGTGCGCCGTCGCAGGTGGGCATTACCGGTTCGGCGGTGGAAACGGTGTCGGTTGTGGGCACTTGCGCGCAGGCGCCCGCGCACATCACGACGGCGAGCAGGATTTCGCGCAGGATCATCCCTTTGCGGACACCATGCGGGTGCCGGCAGCGGCGGCGTCCCAATAGGCTTCCTGCAGGTCGACGCTCCAGTAGCGCAGGGCCTGGAGCGGGATTTTGCGGCCTGTGACGGCACACACAACAAAATCACCCGGCGAAAGCACCTGGATATCTGCGTCGAGGTAGCGAAGGCGTGCTTCGCCCGCTTGGCGGTCGGATCGTGTCAACATTGCCCCACCATGCCCGATGAAGGGGAAAAAGAAAAGACTCAGCAAACAGGAAGTTTCTGCTTTGTTCTCCAGAACAAACATGGTACATGCGGAACATGGACGGCAATAGGGGGCCTTGCCAAACTGACCCCCATAGTGGACCTAAGGAGACGACTCATGGCCAAACCAGCGCTTCAACTAGTGGATAAGGAATCCGGTGTGGATAAGCAGAAGGCTCTTGAAACGGCTCTAAGCAATATTGAACGGTCTTTCGGCAAGGGCTCGGTCATGCGCCTTGGCGACCGCAAGGTCATGGATATCGAGGCGGTTTCGACAGGATCGCTGGGGCTCGACATCGCATTGGGCATTGGCGGCATTCCGCGCGGGCGGATTATCGAAGTCTATGGTCCGGAAAGCTCGGGCAAGACGACGCTGGCCCTCCATTGCGTTGCAGAAGCGCAGAAAAATGGCGGCGTATGTGCCTTTATCGACGCGGAGCACGCGCTTGATCCGGTCTATGCAGGCAAGCTGGGTGTCGATCTTGATGATCTCCTGATTTCGCAACCTGATACAGGTGAACAGGCGCTCGAGATTGCCGACACGCTGGTACGCTCCGGCGCAGTGGAACTGCTGGTTATCGACTCGGTGGCGGCCCTTACACCGCGGGCCGAACTTGAGGGCGAGATGGGCGATTCCCTTCCGGGTCTTCAGGCGCGCCTGATGAGCCAGGCATTGCGCAAGCTCACCGGCTCGATCTCGAAATCGAAATGTACCGTCATTTTCATCAACCAGATTCGCATGAAGATCGGTGTCATGTTCGGCAGCCCGGAAACGACATCGGGCGGCAATGCGCTGAAATTCTACGCCTCTGTCCGGCTTGATATTCGACGGATCGGCCAGATCAAGGAACGTGACGAAGTCATTGGCAACCAGACCCGCGTCAAGGTAGTCAAGAACAAGGTGGCTCCGCCTTTCCGGCAGGTCGAATTCGACATCATCTATGGCGAAGGCATTTCCAAGACCGGCGAGTTGATTGATCTCGGGGTCAAGGCTGAAGTCGTCGAGAAGTCCGGCTCCTGGTATTCCTACAAGGGCGAACGCATGGGACAGGGACGTGAAAAGACACGGACCTTCCTCAAGGAGAACCCGGCCATTGCCGATGAGATCGAAGATCTGATTCGCCGGAATGCAGGCCTTCTTGCCGACGAACTCCTGACGGCCGGCATGGAAGCTGGTGCAGATGACGATGCCGAACCGGATGCCGCCGAAGGCTGACCGATTCCCCTTTTCCGGCCCGGACGGCCCGGAAAAGGGGGCGTTGGGCAAGCAGTTTGCAGTCAGGTCTCTCACCTGAACTTGTCCCTTTGTGGCGCACCCGGCTTGGCGCGCCGCAAAGGGACCTTTATATCGCCGATTGGAGCCGGCGTGGGACTGACCTCGCCGCACATGAATTATTTCGGCTAGGACACTGCCCATGAACGGCGTCAACGATATCCGCGAAGCTTTCCTCTCCTTCTTCGAGACGCGGGGGCATGCACGGCAATCGTCAGCGCCGCTGGTGCCGCAGAACGATCCGACACTCCTGTTCGTGAATGCCGGCATGGTGCCATTCAAGAACATATTTACCGGTGCGGAGACGCCGGTTGCCCCGCGTGCGACCACGTCGCAGAAATGCGTCCGGGCGGGGGGCAAGCATAATGACCTCGACAATGTCGGCTACACGGCCCGTCACCACACGTTCTTCGAAATGCTCGGCAACTTTTCGTTCGGAGACTATTTCAAGGAACAGGCGATCCATTATGGCTGGGACCTGGTCACGAAGGAGTTCGGTCTTGATCCCAAGCGCCTCCTCGTCACGGTCTATGCCGAAGATGACGAGGCGGCGGCCCTCTGGAAGAAGATTGCCGGCCTGCCCGATGACCGCATCATCCGCATCGGCACGTCCGACAATTTCTGGTCGATGGGCGATACCGGCCCGTGCGGGCCCTGTTCAGAAATCTTCTACGATCATGGCGACAAGATTGCGGGCGGCCCTCCCGGCAGCCCGGAGGAGGACGGCGACCGGTTCATTGAAATCTGGAACCTGGTCTTCATGCAGTTCGACCAGTCGGCCGATGGTACGCGCAAGCCCTTGCCCAAGCCGTCAATCGATACCGGCATGGGCCTGGAGCGGATCGCAGCCGTGCTCCAGGGCGTGCACAACAATTACGAGATCGATCTCTTCGCAAACCTCATCAAGGCGGAAGAGGACCTGTATGGCGCGAAGGCCGCAGGTGACCATCTCGCGTCGTTCCGCGTGATTGCCGACCATTTGCGCACCTCGGCCTTTCTCATCGCGGACGGCGTGCTGCCGTCCAATGAGGGACGCGGTTACGTGTTGCGCCGCATCATGCGTCGGGCCATGCGCCACGGTCACCTGCTCGGCGCGCGTGAGCCGATGATGCACCGCCTCACGCCAGCGCTCATTGGTGAAATGGGCAAGGCCTATCCAGAACTCGGCCGGGCAAAGGCAGCGATTGAATCCGCACTGGAACAGGAAGAGTCCCGGTTCCAGAGGACGCTGGGGCGTGGCCTTTCGCTACTGGACGAAGCGACGGCCGGCCTTGGCGCAGGAGATGCGCTCGCCGGCGACACGGCTTTCCGCCTGTATGACACGTTCGGCTTCCCGCTCGACCTGACACAGGACATCCTGCGCGCGCGCGGCATGTCGGTCGATACAGAGGGCTTCGATGCAGCGATGGATGTGCAGCGCGAAGGCTCGCGCAGCGCCGGGTTCTCGTCGGGGGATGCAGCCACCGAAGACATCTGGTTTTCCGTTCGCGACACGTCCGGCGCAACCCGGTTCGGCGGCTATGCCGCCACCGAAGGCAAAGGCAAGCTGGTCGCGATCGCGACGGGCGGCAAGCTTGTCGATACACTTGCGCCCGGTGCCGCTGAACTCGTTTTCGATGCGACGCCGTTCTATGCCGAGAGCGGCGGCCAGGCCGGCGACCATGGCGAAATCTCATTCGAGGGCGGCGCGCGTTTCATCGTGCGCGACGTGCAAAAGCGCGCCGGGGATGTGCATGTCCATGTCGGTGAGCTTGTCAGCGGATCGGCGAGGCTGGGCGCCACAGCGCAGCTGCATGTCGATGCGACGCGCCGGCTTGCGGTGATGGCAAACCATTCGGCGACCCACCTGCTTCACGCCGCCCTGCGCAATGTGCTCGGCGAACATGTCACGCAGAAGGGGTCGCTGGTCGAAGCAGACCGTTTGCGGTTTGACTTTGCGCATGGCGCGCCAGTGACGGCAGCGCAGCTGGAAGCCATCGAGGATCAGGTAAATGCCGTGATCAGGCAGAACGCGGCTGCGGAGATCAGGGTTACCACGCCCGAGAAGGCCATCGAAGCCGGGGCGCTTGCCCTGTTCGGTGAGAAATATGGTGACGAAGTGCGTGTGCTCTCGATGGGTCAAGCAGATGGAAAGGCCTATTCGGTCGAGCTTTGCGGCGGCATTCATGTCGAGCGGACGGGCGATATTGCCGTGTTTGTGATCACGTCCGAAGGGGGTGTTTCAGCGGGCGTGCGCCGGATCGAGGCGGCAACCGGTGCAGAGGCGCTGGCCTATCTGAAAGGCCGTGCGCGGATTGCTGAGGACCTGGCCGAAAGCCTGAAAGTGCCGCTGAAGGATGTGCCGCGCAAAGTTGGCGTTCTGACCGAAGAACGCCGCGCTCTCGAGAAAGAGCTGGCCGACGCCAAGCGCAAGCTCGCCATGGGCGGCGGCGGGAGTGCGCCAGCTGGGCCGGAGATGATCAATGGCGTGAACCTGATCGCGCGCGTGGCAGAAGGTGTTGGCGGCAAGGATTTGCGCGCGCTGGTCGATGAAGCCAAGGCGAAAATCGGCTCGGGCGTTGTGGTCTTTGTTGGCGTTGCGGATGGCAAGGCGGGCGTGGCGGTTGGCGTGACGGCGGATCTGACGGCGACATATTCGGCTGTCGACCTGGTCAAGGCGGCCGCAGCCGCGCTTGGCGGTCAGGGCGGCGGCGGCCGGCCTGACATGGCGCAGGCCGGCGGGCCGGATGCGGGCAAGGCAGACGAGGCGCTGGCGGCCGTGCGGGCCGTGCTGGCCGGGTAATTGTTCTGATGGGTGAATGGTCGGAGTGAGAGGATTTGAACCTCCGACCCCTGCCTCCCGAAGGCAGTGCTCTACCAGGCTGAGCCACACTCCGAACCGAAGGTCGCCGTATCTACGCTTCCCGCAGAATTTTTCAAGGGGGTCAGATGGCCTGTGCCAGCAGGGGCTCTGCGGCACCGGGATGCCATTGGGCATGCTTGGTCATGACCGATCGGAACAGCGGGCTGGCAAGATGACCGGCGAGCCAGGCCTGTAGCGCGGGCAGGTCCTGCGCGGCAAACCAGTCGCGATCGGTCGCCGCAAACTGGCGCACGAAGGGGAAGATGGCCATGTCCGCCAGGGTGCGGTGAGGGGCGAGGAACTGGCCGCCTGAGGCAGCGATTCGGGTGTCCCATTGCTGCAGGATCGCGAGGCCGGCGGCGCGCTGGGCGAGCGGGTCCACACCGTCATAGCGGTTCGGGTATTTGTAGCGGTCCAACGCATGCTTGAACGGGCCGTCGCATTTGGCGATCAGCGCTGCGGTTTCGGCCGGGTCGCTGCCGAGCCAGTTTTCGGGATCGGTCCGGGCGAGCGCCCAGTGCATGATGTCGAGGCTTTCATCGATCACCGCGCCTTCGGAAAGGACGAGGACCGGGACGGTGCCTTTCGGGCTGGCGGCAAGCATGTCGGCCGGCTTGTCGCGCAGCACGACTTCGCGGACGCGGATGGCGGCGCCGCTGGCCGCGAGGGCGAGGCGCGCGCGCATGGCATAGGGACAGCGGCGGAAAGAGTAGAGCACGGGCAGGCTCATGCGTCCTCGCTCCGGCGTGCCTCCGGGCCCATGTGTTTCTTGCCCCGCGCTTTTGCGAGGTCGATCTGCTTCTGGCGTTCGGCAAAGCGGGCGCGTTGTTCGTCTGTCATTTCGCTGATGCAGTGGGGGCAGGACACGCCGGGCTCGTAGGAAGCATGCTGCATGTCGGCTTCCGATAGCGGGCGCTTGCAGGCATGGCACATATCATAGGAGCCGGGGGTGAGATCGTGGCGAACCGAAACGCGCTCGTCGAAGACGAAGCATTCGCCGCGCCAGAGGCTCTCCGGTTCGGGCACGGTTTCGAGGTATTTCAGGATGCCGCCCTCAAGGTGGAAGACATCATCAATGCCTTCGGCCTTGACGAAACTGGTCGCCTTTTCACAGCGGATGCCGCCGGTGCAGAACATGGCGACTTTCGGCTTGCGGCCTTCGGCTTCGAGCCTTTCGCGGAAGGCGCGGAACCAGTCCGGGAATTCGCGGAAGGATTTCGTGTTCGGGTCAATGGCGCCTTCGAACGTGCCGATGGCGACTTCATAATCGTTGCGCGTGTCGATGAGGACTGTGTCCGGATCGGTGATCAGGGCGTTCCAGGCCGCGGGCGCGACATAGGTGCCGACAATGGCGTTGGGGTCCGTGCCAGGCACGCCCATGGAGACGATCTCGCGCTTCAGGCGCACTTTCAGGCGCAGGAAGGGCATCTCATCGGCTTCGGCGAATTTCGCTTCCAGTGTTTCGCAGCCAGGCAGGGCGCGCAGCGCGGCGAGGGCGGCGGCGATGGCCTCGGACGTGCCAGCAATGGTGCCATTCACGCCTTCGGCGGCGAGCAGGACGGTGCCCTGGACGCCCGCAGCGCCCAGCGTTTCGGCCAGCGGTGCCCGACGGGCTTCAAAGTCCGGCAGGGCGAAGAATTTGTAAAAGGCGGCAACGCGATAAGTCATGGCCGCGCTTATGGCAGATCATGACAGGGATTTGAATACGGGGTTGCACGTGCACAGCCTGTGAGGGCGTCAGGTAGCAGTCCATAACCGAGGGTGGGCTCAGGAGGTTGTTGGGAGTAGACAGTGTGGAACGCTGATCAGGAGACTTTCGCCCATGACCCATATTCTCGCCATTTCCGGGAGCCTGCGGAAAGCGTCGTTCAATACCGGGCTGATGCGGGCGGCAGAGCAGGAGGCGCCCGATGGCGTGTCCCTGACTGGCATGACCCTGCATGGCATTCCGCTCTATGATGGCGACGAAGAGGCGGCGAACGGCCTGCCCGAGGCGGTGAATGCATTCAAGGACGCGATCAAGCGGACGGACGGCCTGCTTCTGGTGACGCCGGAATACAATAATGGCGTGCCGGGCGTGTTCAAGAACGCTATCGACTGGGCGTCACGCGGCCCGAACGTGTTCGGCGGAAAGCCTGTGGCGATCATCGGCGCCTCGCCCGGCGGGTTTGGCACCATCCTCGGCCAGAACCACTGGCTGCCGGTTATTCGTACACTGGGCATGCGGCCCTGGCTGGAGGGGCGGCTGATGGTGTCGCGGGCGGGCGACCAGTTCGACGCCGAAGGCAATCTGACAGACGAGTCGACGCGGGAGAGGCTGAGTGAATTCGTGGCCGGTTTTGCAGCCTTTGCCGGGCCGTGACCCCGGACACGTGAGTCCGTTCAGGCCGGATCGGCGAGGATGCGGGGGAGTTTGAAAGTGACGGTTTCGCGGGCCGTTTCGATACTGTCGAGCGTGACATCGAAGCGGTCGCGGCAGGCGTCGATAACGCCCTGGACGAGGTCTTCCGGGGCGCTGGCGCCGGCGGTCAGGCCGAGCGTGGTGACGCCGTCAAACCATGACCAGTCGATATTCTCGGCGCTGGCGACAAGCTCGGCGCGGGCGGCGCCAGCCCGCAGGGCGACCTCGACCAGGCGCACGGAATTGGAGCTGGTGCCCGCGCCGATGACGAGGACGAGCCCTGCGCCGGGCGCGAGGACTTTCACGGCGTCCTGCCGGTTGGTCGTGGCGTAGCAGATGTCTTCCTTGTGAGGGGCCGACATGGCGGGGAAGCGAGACTGCAGGATGGCAACAATCTCGGCCGTATCATCCACCGACAGCGTGGTCTGAGTCACGAAGGCGAGGTTTTCGGGGTCTTTCGGGACGAAGCGTTCAGCGTCGGCGACCGTCTCGATCAGGGTGATTCCACCGCCGGGAAGCTGGCCCATCGTACCGATGACTTCCGGGTGACCGGCATGGCCGATCAGGACAATCTCGCGGCCCTCATTGTGGTGGCGCTCAGCCTCGACATGGACCTTGGAGACGAGCGGGCACGTGGCGTCGACATAGATCATCTGGCGGGCAGATGCCTCGGCAGGCACGGATTTGGGTACGCCATGGGCGGAAAAAATGACCGGGCGATCCGTCGGGCATTCGTCAAGTTCTTCAACGAAAACAGCGCCCATGGCCTCGAGGCGGCTGACGACATGGGCATTGTGGACGATCTCGTGGCGCACATAGACCGGGGCGCCCCATTTCTTCAGCGCTTCCTCGACAATCTGGATGGCGCGATCGACCCCGGCGCAGAATCCGCGCGGTGCAGCAAGCCGTATCGTCAGGGCGGCCCTGTCAGTCATTTAATGATCTCCTGCCTCTGCAACATTGCGCCAAGGCGCGCAGCCCTTTAACACATCTCCAGCTACAGATGGACAGGCCTTTTCTGCAGGCCAAGAAGGACACGCCGACGCATGCGCATACTTGTTACACTTTTCGCGGCGGCGCTGCTCGTCGGATGCCAGTCCCGGGTCGCCGATGCATTCGATACCCGCCAGAATGCCGGCCCATGCCCGCCGGTCGGCTCGGTCTATGACGTTGCGCGCTATGTGGCATTTGCCGAGGGCACGGACGAGACCTATCCGAACATCACCTATACGGCCGAAATCGTGGATGTTCGCATGTTCTGCCGCTATGCGGGCGGCGACCCGCTTGTGGCGCAGATGGAAATTGATTTTGCCTTCGGCAAGGGCGATTCCGCGCGCAGCGACACGCATGCCTACCCGTATTTCGTCGCAGTGACACGCCGCAACGGCAAGGTGCTGGGCAAGGAATATTTCACTGTCGAGGCTGATTTCAACGGTCGGAAACTGGATGGCAGGACGGAATCGATCGCCCGGATCGAGATTCCGCGGCTGGACGAGTCGATTGCCGGTTCGAACTTCGAAATCCTTGTCGGTTTTGACCTGACTCCGGAGCAGCTGGAATTCACCCGTGCGGGCAAACGCTTCCTCCTCAACGCCGAACAGTAAGCATGAGCAGCCTGATCCGAGACCTGACGGCGGCCGCATCGGCGGCCTTTGAGGCCATGGGCATGGAGGCCAGGTGGGGCCAGGTGCGCCGGTCAGACAAGCCCGAACTCGCTGATTTCCAGTGCAATGGCGCGATGGGCGCGGCCAAGGCGGCCGGCAAGAACCCGCGAGAGATTGGCGCGGCGGTGGCAGAGATGCTGAAAGCCTATCCGATGGTCCTGTCGGCAGAGGCTGCCGGGCCGGGGTTCATAAATATACGTGTGTCGGACGCAGCCCTGTCGGCGCGCGCCACGGACATTCTGGCCGATGCGAAGGCGGGGGCCGAACCGGCGCCGGACCCGCATGTGACCGTGATCGACTTTGGCGGGCCGAACGTGGCCAAGCCCATGCATGTCGGCCATCTGCGCTCGGCCGTGATCGGCGACACGCTGCAGCGGTTGCTGCGGTTTCTCGGAGATGAGGTGACGTCGGATACGCACCTTGGCGACTGGGGCCTGCAGATGGGGCACCTCGTCACGGAGCTGTGTGATGAACAGCCAGGCCTGGTCTATTTCGACGAAAGCTATTGCGGGCCCTATCCCGATGCGCCGCCGGTCACGATCGAGGATCTCGGGCGGCTCTATCCGGCAGCCTCCGCCAAGGCGAAGGACGACCCGGCGCGCAACCAGCGGTCCCAGAATGCCGTGGCGGAGCTGCAGGCGGGCCGGGCGGGCTATCGCGCGCTGCTAAAGCATTTCATCCATGTGTCGGTGGCGGCGCTGAAAGTGGATTATGCGTTCCTGAATGTCTCGTTCGATCTGTGGAAGGGTGAGAGCGATGTCGACCATCTGATTCCGGGCGTGATCGAGCAGTTTCGCGAGGCCGGGCTTGCCGAGGAGAGCGACGGCGCACTGATCGTGCATGTGGCGCGCGACAGCGACAAGAAGGAAATGCCGCCGGTCATGCTGCTGAATTCGCGCGGCGGGACGGGGTATCACACGACCGATCTTGCGACGATTGCAGACCGGATGGCGCACATGCACCCGACGCCGGAGCGGATGCTCTATGTCGTCGACCAGCGCCAGGCGCTGCATTTCGAGCAGGTGTTCCGGGCGGCCGAACTGGCTGGCCTGATCGACGAAGGCCATATGGAGCATATCGGCTTTGGCACGGTGAACGGGCCGGACGGCAAGCCCTTCAAGACGCGCGAAGGCGGCGTGCTGCGGCTGGCGGACCTGAACACGATGGCGTTCGAGGAGGCCGAGCGCAAGCTGGGCGCGGCGAACCTGCCGGGCGACATGGGGCCGGACGAGCGGGCGAATGTGGCGCGGGCCGTGGCGGTGGCGGCGCTGCGCTTTGCCGACCTGCAGAACACGCGCACGACGAATTACGTGTTCGATCTGGACCGGTTCACCAGTTTCGAGGGCAAGACGGGGCCGTACCTGATGTATGCCGCCGTGCGGATCAAGTCGTTGCTGCGGCGGGCGGAGGCTGTTGGCAATGCGCCGGGCGCGATTGCAGTTGGCCATGACGCCGAACGGGCGCTCGTGCTGGCGCTGGACGGGTTTGGCGCGGCCCTGCTGGGCGCGCGCGAGAAGCGGATGCCGCATATCCTGTGCGAGCATGTGTTCGGCCTGAGCCAGGCGTTCAGCGGTTTCTATGGTGCGCTGCCGATTGCGAATGAGGCCGATCCGGCGCTGCGGGCGAGCCGTCTGGCGCTGGCGACGGCAGTGCTGCACCAATTGGAGGCAGGGCTGGGGATTCTGGGCATTGATGTGCCGGAGCGGATGTAGCCTGCTTGCCGGGCCGTCGAATCCGGTCTAGTCCAAACCCAATTCAACTCTGTCCCGGGAGAGAGCAGCCTTCGAGGCTGCCGCCGAAGGCGCAACCGCCCCGGAAACGCTCAGGCAAAAGGACCGGGCAGGGTCAACACGCTGGAAAGAGGCCCGTGAGGCCTCGCCGAAGGAGCAAGCCTGCGCTCGTCCTTCAACTTCGCTCAGGATGAGCGTTGTTGACTGAAGAGGCGGCGGAATCTCTCAGGCGCCCAGGACAGCGGGGGCGACGGATATTTCGGCCTCGCGCCGATCCGTCACCCTTTGGATTGATGGCGCCATGTCTGACAAACCCTCCGAGACGCTGAAGCGCACGCCGCTTTACGACCTGCATGTGGCGCGCGGCGCAAAGCTGGTGGCGTTCGCCGGCTATGAAATGCCTGTCCAGTACCCGATGGGCGTGATGGACGAGCATAAATGGACGCGCACGCATGCCGGCCTGTTCGATGTCTCTCACATGGGTCCGTGCTTCCTGTCGCTGGACGAGGGCATTGGCGGCGGGGATGCGGCGCATGCGAAGATCGCGGCGCTGGTCGAGACCCTGGTACCGAGCGACATTGCCGGGCTGAAGCAGGGGCAGGCGCGCCTGACCGTGCTGCTGAACGAAGCGGGCGGCATTCTTGATGACCTGATCATCACGCGCCCGCTGGGCGATGAAGCGCAGGGCAGCCTCTATATTGTCGTCAATGGCGCGGTGAAGGAACAGGACTGGGCGATTTTCGAGACGGCGCTTGCAGGCAGGGCCGTACTGACGCGCGCTGATGACCGCATCCTGTTTGCCCTTCAGGGGCCGGACGCCGTGGACGTGATGCGCGATTTCTTCCCCGGCTGCGAAGAGCTGGCCTTCATGCACCACATGCCGTTCGAACTCAGCGGGACGCGCTGCATCGTGTCGCGCTGCGGCTATACAGGCGAAGACGGGTTCGAGGTTCTGGTAGCGCCGGAGGCGGGCCTGCCGCTGATAGACGAAATGCTGACCGATGAGCGGGTCGAGATGATCGGCCTTGGCGCGCGCGACAGCCTGCGGCTTGAGGCGGGGCTGTGCCTGTATGGGCATGACATGGATGGATCGCGCGATCCGGTCGAGGCTGGCCTTGCATGGGTGATCCAGAAGAAACGGCGCGAGGCGGGCAATTTCCCTGGCGCGGCGCGCATCCTGGCGGCGCTGAAGGACGGCCCGGCGGAGAAGCGCGTGGGCATCCGCCCTCTGGAGCGGGCCCCGGCGCGCGAAGGCACGGCGATTGAAGTGGATGGCAAGGCGGTTGGCCTGGTGACGTCCGGCGGCTTTGGCCCATCGGTCGATCATCCGGTGGCGATGGGCTATGTCGCGGCGGCCCATGCGGCGCCAGGCACGAAAGTGGATCTGATGGTGCGCGGCAAGGCGCGGCCCGGCGAAGTCGTCGCGCTGCCTTTCGTTCCGCACAATTACAAACGCTAAACAAAGGGGAGAGACCCATGGCGACCTATTACACAGAAGACCATGAGTGGATCAGCGTCGAGGGCGACGCTGGCCGGGTGGGTATCACGGCCTATGCCGCCGAACAGCTGGGCGATGTCGTGTTTGTCGAGACGCCTGATGTGGGCAAGATAGTGAAGAAGGGCGACGACATGGCCGTCGTCGAGAGCGTCAAGGCGGCGTCCGATGTCTACGCACCGGTCAGCGGCGAAGTGGTGGAGGCGAACGCCGCCCTCGCCGAGGCGCCGGAGACCGTGAACGAGAGCCCCGAAGGCGAGGGCTGGTTCTGCGCGATCAGACTGTCCGACACCGGAGAGCTGGACGCCTTGATGGACGAAGCCGCCTATACTGAATTCTGCAAGGGCCTCTAGCCAATCTGCTGCCCCGCAGCGCTCATCCTCCGGCTTCGCCCAGGATGAGGTGTTCCGATAGAAAGAGACGAGAGAAACATGCGCTACCTTCCCCTCACGGACGATGACCGCAAGGTCATGCTGAAAGAGATCGGCGCGAAAAGCGTCGATGCATTTTATGCGGATGTGCCGGAAGGCGCGCGCCTCGGCGGCAAGGTCGCCGGCCTGCCCGACCATCAGGGAGAGCTGGCCGTCGAGCGGCATCTCTCGAATCTTGCCGCGAAGAACCGGTCGGCCTCATCAGGGCCCTTCTTTGTCGGCTGCGGCGCTTACAAGCACCATATCCCCGCCAGTGTGGACATGGTGATCCAGCGCTCTGAATTTCTGACAACCTATACGCCCTACCAGCCGGAAATTGCGCAGGGTACGCTGCAGACCCTGTTCGAATTCCAGACCCAGGTGGCGGCGCTGACCGCGATGGATGTGGCCAATGCGTCCATGTATGACGGCTCGACGGCGTGCGCGGAGGCGGCCGTGATGGCCTGCCGCGTGACGCGCCGTAAGAAAGTGATCCTGTCGGGCGGCCTGCATCCGCATTATGCGGCCGCAACCAGGCTGCTGTGCGAGGCACAGGGGCTGGAGGCGGTGCACCTGCCGGTCTCAGTGGATGGCGAACTGGCGCTGGCAGACGCTGTGGATGATGAAACCGCCTGCGTGATCGGGCAGAGCCCGAACGTGTTCGGGACGGTGACCGACATGTCTGGCGTGGCCGACGCAGCTCACGCGAAGAAGGCGCTGTTCGTGTCCGTGTTTACCGAAGCGGTCAGCCTGGGCCTCGTGACGCCGCCAGGCGAGATGGGCGCGGACATTGCCGTGGGCGAAGGCCAGTCAATCGGCGTGCCGCTCGGCTTTGGCGGGCCTTATGTGGGCCTGTTTGCGTGTACGGAGAAACTGGTGCGCCAGATGCCCGGGCGCCTCTGCGGTGAGACCGTTGACGCTGACGGCAAGCGCGGCTTCGTGCTGACGCTGTCCACGCGAGAACAGCATATCCGCCGTGACAAGGCGACATCGAATATCTGCACCAATTCCGGGCTCTGCGCGCTGGCCTTCACCGCGCACATGACGCTGCTGGGCGACAAGGGCCTGCGTGGCCTTGCGCTGCTGAATCATGAGGCGGCGTGTGACCTCGCCGATGCGCTGGAGGCGGTGCCGGGCGTGGAAATATTGACGCCGCGCTTCTTCAACGAGTTTGCGTTCCGTACACCGATGAATGCCGAGGCCGTTCTGGCCATGCTGGACGAGGCGGGTGTTGTCGGCGGCGTGCGGGCAAGCCGCCTGTTCCCCGCCGAACATATGGGCGACGTGATCATCTGCGCCGCGACAGAGTGCACGACGCCAGAAGACATTGCCGCCTATGCCGCGGCGCTGAAGGAGATTGTGTGATGACCATGAACAATCAGGGCCGCCCCACGGCGCCGACATCGACCGGCCTCTCTGCCATCGGGACCGTGTCCGGTTCGCGCGGCCTTTTGCAGCATGAGTCCCTGATCTTCGAGATCGGAACGGCAGAGACGACCGGCGTGGACCTGCCTGCGCCGCAGAACCGGACGGGCCGCCTTGGCGGCGTCGCGCGGAAAGTGCCGACGGGCCTGCCGGGCCTGTCGGAGCCGGAAATGGTACGCCATTACATGCGCCTGTCGCAGCGCAACTATGCCATCGATCTCGGTTTCTTCCCGCTCGGCAGTTGCACGATGAAGCACAATCCGCGCCTCAACGAGAAGATGGCTCGGCTGGCCGGCTTCGGCGACATTCACCCGATGCAGCCGCAGGCGACCGTGCAAGGGGCGCTGCAACTGATCGACGAACTGGCGACCTGGCTGAAAACACTGACCAACATGCCCTTCGTGGCGATGAGCCCGAAGGCGGGCGCGCATGGCGAACTGTGCGGCATGCTGGCGATCCGTCAGGCGCTGATAGCGCGCGGCGAGGAGGGGACGCGCACGCGTGTTCTGGTGCCGGAATCGGCGCACGGGACCAACCCGGCGACGGCGGTGCAGTGCGGCTTCATCGTCGACGAGATCAAGGCTGACAAGCGTGGCCGGGTCGACATGGATGACCTGAAGGCGAAGCTGGCAAAGACTGACGACATTGCCGGCATCATGCTCACCAATCCGAATACGTGCGGCCTGTTCGAGACCGACATCAGGGAGATTGCCGACCTGATTCACGCGGCGGGCGGATACTTCTATTGCGACGGAGCGAACTTCAACGCCATCGTGGGCCGCGTGCGGCCGGGCGACCTGGGCGTCGATGCGATGCATATCAACCTGCACAAGACCTTTTCCACCCCGCATGGCGGCGGTGGGCCGGGCTCTGGCCCGACCGTGCTGTCAGAGGCGCTGGCGCCCTATGCGCCTGTGCCCTTCGTCGTGAAGAATGAGGACGGTGTGTTCAGCCTCGTGGAAGACGTGGACGGTGAGGCGAGCGAGAGCTTTGGCCGGATGGTGGCCTTCCATGGCCAGATGGGCATGTTCGTGCGGGCGCTGGCCTATATCCTGAGCCATGGCGCCGACGGGCTGAAACAGGTGGCCGAGGATGCCGTGCTGAACGCGAACTATGTCGCGGCCAGGCTGAAGCATGTCATGACGCCCGCCTTCGAGGGCTATTGCATGCATGAGGCGCTGTTCTCCGATGCGTTCACGGCGGAGGGAATCGAGACGCTGGACATTGCCAAGGCGCTGATCGACGAGGGCTATCACCCGATGACCATGTATTTCCCGCTTGTGGTGCATGGCGCGATGCTGATCGAGCCGACCGAGACCGAGAGCAAGGCGGAGCTGGACCGCTTCTGCGCGTCGCTGGAATCGATTGCCCGGCGCGCGGCGCAGGGCGACGAGACCCTGAAGGGCGCGCCTTACCTTGCCCCGGCCCGGCGCCTCGACGAGACGCGGGCGGCGCGCAAGCCGATTCTGAAGTGGACGCCCGACGCGCCCGACAAGGTGGCCGCCGAATAGCGGCCTATTCGGCAGTGACGGCCGCGGGGCGGGCGTGGAACTGGCGTTCGCGCAGTTTGCCGAAGCCGATGATCATCGGGCGCTCAATGAAGCGGTAAGCCAGGGCGGCGACAAGGATCGCGGAGACGAGCGAGACGGCGTAGAAGGCGATATTGTCGAACGGTCCGGGATGGCCGACCTGGAATACCGGCGCGAGCGCGTCCACTTCGCCGAGGGGCGCGAATACGAGCCGAACCGGAGCGAACAGGAGCGGGTGGCAGAGATAGAGCGAGAACGACCAGTCTCCAAGCCGCGCCAGGCTGCGATAGATACCCTGCATCCGCGGCGCGACGGCGTTTACACGATCCGGCATCGCCTGGCCCCCGAGCCAGCCCGTCCAGAGCACGATCATCATCGCGATAGCGCCTACGACAGCTGACATGATGGCTGCGCCGAAGCGGTCGGTTGCGGTGCTGTCAGCGAAGACATTGTAGAGCAGGCTGATCAGGCAGGCGGCGATGGCGCCGGAAAAGGCCGGGACCAGCCAGGCCTGCCGGTTGGACAGTTCGAGCGTGGCGAACCCGTAGACGAGAAGCGTGCAGGGCAGGCCAAACCAGACGACGCGGCCCCACATCATCAGGTTGGCGTCATCGACGCCCTGGAAGGTGAGCGCGGCGACGAGCCAGAGCGTTGCCACAAGGGTCAGGATGCCGCTGCGCCAGGCGATGCCGGAACTGACGGCGAGGCCGACCACGGCGCCCATGATGAATTCCATGGTCATCGGATAGAAGACAAGCGCGCTCAGGTCGGAGGCAAACGTCCTGGTTAGGCCGAAGAACGAGCCGCCGGCAATGATGCTGCCCCATGCCAGCAATATCCAGAGCCAGAACCGGCGGGGCACCAGGATCATCAGCGTGAAGGCGGCGTAAAAATACATCTCGTGGATCAGGGTCCAGCCGACGCCGAGCACGGGATGGGCGTTCTGCGGCACCAGCATGAAGGATTTGATCAAGTAGGGGATCATGGGCTGACCCTGGCTGACGCGGTCCCATCCGGCTCCGAAGCTCGTGGCGTTGTAGGCGACGAACATGAGGGTCATCAGGCTGGCGAATACCCACCAGAGCGGATAGATGCGCGTCACGCGGGCGAACAGGAATTCGAGGCTCGATTTCACACCGGAGCGCAGGCCGTCGGTGACATAGACCATGATGAAACCGGAGATCACGAAGAACAGGTCTACTCCGGCATAGCCATTGGTCACGAAACTGTTCAGCAGTGGCAATTCGGAGAGGCCATTATTCCCGATAGCCAGCATTTCCATGGCGCGGATATGGTATACGACAACCAGCAATGCCGCGATGCCGCGCAGGATCTGGATGGACTGTAATTTCATGCCGTCCTCATGCACAGTTCCCGCATATGACAGCAAGAATTTTCACGTTTGTAGCAATCGGGTAACGCTGTTGCCAGACTTTGAACACATCCGCATGATTTCGTTGCCCAAACGCAGATTCACACCCATATCACCGCAAATGGCTGACGACGAAACGACTCCAATGACCGAAACGACCGATCCCCTGACAGGCGCCAAGCCTGCTGTCGCCATCCGCACCGGCTTCAACACCGCCTTTCGCCAGGTACTGGCCCTGATTGGCCTGTTCATGATAGCCCTGTCGATCCCCATCGGCCTGCTGACGCCCCTGATCCCGATCGGCCTGCCGTTCGGCGTCCTGGGCGTGATCCTGCTGGGCCGCAATTCGGTCTGGGGCCATCGCTGGATGGAGAGCGTGCTGAAGCGTCACCCGGACGTGGAGCGGTTTGCCCCCAACTGGCTGATGAAGCTGGTTTTTGCCCGCGAAAAGCGCGTCATGCCACGATCCCGGCGCTGAACAGCCGCGCAGGCCTTGCCGCCGGATAAAATCTGCGCACAAATGCTGCAATAGATATTGCAGTTAATGGGGCTGATGCAGATGAACCGATTTCCGATGGCGGGCGCACTGTGTGCGGCGCTGCTTGTAGCGGCCTGTGGTGGTCAGGGCTCCGCCGACAAGGACAAGAACGACAAGGCATCGATACCGACGAACCCGTTTCCGTCGACCTATGAACCCTATCCCAATGGCGCTGTGTTCATCGAGAATGCCACCATTATCGACGGCACAGGCGGCTTGATCGAGAAGGGCAGCCTGTTGATCCGGAATGGCAAAGTGGCGGCCATCGGCACCGAGCTTGAACTGCCCGAAGATGTGACTCGGATTGACGCCGAAGGCCGGTGGGTCACGCCCGGCATTATCGACAATCACAGCCATCTTGGCGTCTACCCCTCACCGAGTGTCGACGCGCATGGTGACGGCAACGAGATTTCCGGACCGGTGACGGCCGAGGTCTGGGCCGAGCATGGTGTCTGGCCGCAGGACCCTGGCTTTACGCGGGCGATGGCGGGCGGCATCACGTCCCTGCATATCCTGCCGGGCAGCGCCAATCTGTTTGGCGGCCGGGGTGTTACATTGAAGAACGTGCCGAGCCGCACGGTTCAGGGCATGAAGTTTCCAGGCGCGCCCTATACGCTGAAAATGGCCTGCGGAGAGAACCCGAAACGGGTCTATGGCTATGGCGGCGGGGAGTATCCCGGCGGCTCGCCCTATTCGCGCATGGGCAATGTCGCCGGGTATCGCGAGTCGTGGATCCGTGCGGCGGACTACAAGCGCAAATGGGAAAAATACGCGAAGGAGGGTGGCGACGCCCCGACCCGCGACCTTGAGCTCGACACGCTCAAAGGTGTTCTGGATGGCGACATCCTTGTCCACATGCATTGCTACCGCGCAGACGAAATGGCCCAGGTCATGGATATCTCGAAGGAGTTTGGCTACAAGGTCACCGCCTTCCACCACGCTGTCGAGAGCTACAAGATCGCCGACAAGCTCGCCGAATACGGCGCCTGTTCATCCATGTGGGCCGACTGGTGGGGTTTCAAGATGGAAGCCTATGACGGGATCAAGGAGAATGTCCCGCTGGTCCACAAGGCGGGCGCCTGCGCGATTGTCCACTCAGACAGCGATATCGGCATCCAGCGCCTCAACCAGGAAGCGGCCAAGGCCTGGGCTGACGGCAAGCGGATCGGGATCAACATTCCCGAACAGGAAGCCTGGCAATGGCTGTCGATGAATCCGGCGAAATCACTGGGTATTGCCGACAGGACCGGAAGCCTGGAGCCGGGCAAGATGGCCGATGTCGTGATCTGGTCCGGTAATCCGTTCAGCGTCTATAGCAAGGCCGACCAGGTCTTCATTGATGGGGCACTGATGTATGACCGCAGCGATGAAGCGAGCCGGCCCGTCATGGATTTCGAGCTTGGCCAACCGGGTGAAGGAGACATGAAATGAGCGCGCAACGTATTGCCAGCCTTCTGGCCGCCGCCGCCTGCCTGGCCCTGCCGGCCTTTGCCAGGCCCATCGCCATTGTGGGCGGTGACATCTGGACAGGCACAAGTGAGGGCACGATTTCCAAAGGGGTCGTCCTGGTAGACAATGGCCGGGTCGTTTCCGTCAACCCGGCCGGATCTCCCGTCCCGGTGGACGCGTCAATCGTCGATGCGAGCGGGAAATGGGTGACCCCGGGCCTGATTTCGGCATTCTCGCGCACGGGCATCGTTGAAGTCGACGCAGAAGATGCGACGAATGATATCTCTGCGAGCGGGTCTGACTATTCGGTCGCACTGGACGCCGCTGACGGGTTCAATCCTGACGCCACATCCGTCGCGGTGACGCGGATCGAGGGGTTTACGCGGATCGCGGTCGCCCCGTCTGCAAGTGCAAACCTGTTTGCGGGGCAGGGCTTTGTTGCTGACACAAGCGGCGAGGCCGATACGGACATCTCGCGCAAGGCATTCCTGTTCATGTCACTGGGCGAACGCGGCGCCGCGCTGGCCGGGGGATCACGCCCGGCAGCCTGGGCGCAGTTGCGGGCCGCACTGGACGATGCGCGGGCCTATCCGGCGCGCTACCTGGCCAGCAATGAAGGCACCGCGCTCGGCCGCGTCGATGCGGCGGCGCTGGTACGGGCGGCGCGCGGCGATCAGCTGATCCTGATCGAGGCGCAGAAGGCAAGCGATCTCAATGCGATCATGGACTTTGCCGAGGCCAATCGAGACCTCCGGATCGCGATTGTTGGCGCAGACGAAGGCTGGCGTGTGGCGCCCCGGCTGGCGGCGTCCGGCATCCCGGTGATTGTCGACGCGTTTTCCAACCTGCCGGCCAGCTTTGAACAGCTTGGTGCGACAGCGGAAAATGCCTCCCGCCTGGTGGAGGCGGGTGTGACCGTCGCGATTGCGCATCTGGGCAGTTCCAGTCACCAGGCGCGCCTGTCGACGCAGGTGGCGGGCAATGCGGTTGCCAATGGCCTGTCGCATGAGGATGCGATGAAGGCGCTGACAACCCATCCGGCGCAGATATTCGGCCTGCGGGGCCTCGGGGTGATCGGCCCCGGCGCACGCGCCGATATCGTGGTCTGGGATGGCGACCCGCTGGACGTGACGTCAAACCCGGACGTGGTGATGATTGATGGCAAGGTGCAGTCGCTCACGACACGCCAGACGCAATTGCGCGATCGCTACCTGAACCTTGATGAGAGCACGCGGCCGCTCGCCTATGTCAAACCCTGATATGCGTCGTTTTGTTCAACTCCCATAAATCCCTGGTGGCCTAGACTGGCCGCCAATCACGCTTTTGACCGTTCTGCCGCAAGGTTGCCGCAAACTGGGTTCGAAGTGCAAACGGGATGGTGTTGTCTATGTGGCTTGCCTTGTTCATGGCGTTTTCGCTGGTGACCGGTTCCGGTCCCATGGACACGGCCCTGTCTGCGACCGAGGCCCCGAAAACCCTGCGGGCCGCCTTTACGGTGGAGTTGCAAAGCGACCGGGCCCGGCGTGTCTATGCCTTTGACCCGCGCAAGTATGGCGCCGAGCGGTGGAAAGTGCTGGACTGGCAGGGCGAGGACGATGAGCTTGAGGAGGTGGCCGCGAACTGGGCCGCCGAAGCGGCACCCGACGGACGCCTGTTCCCGGATGACCTTCGTGCCAGTCTTGGCCGCACGGTTCAGGTCGATGACCGGGGGCATGCCTGGCAGATATCGTTCCGGCATGCGCCGTCGAAAAATGATGGCGAATTCGATGTCTGGGCTGCCGAGCGGCTGCAGGCGACGGCCTGGCTCGATCCGGTCGGCGAGCGGTTCCTGCGGATCGACTATGCCTTGCCACGCCCGGTGCCCGGCCCGGAAGGCGGCAAGCTGACCCGGTACAATCAGAGCTATTTCCTGCGGACCGAGCCGCGCTGGGGCATGAGCTACGTGTCCGGCTTTTCGGTCGAACTGGAGGCGCGCGCCGCATTCCGCAAGATCGAGCGGCGCTATTCAGCCAATGTGGTTCAGGCTGAGTTCTTCTTTGCCAGCGCGGCCGCCCAGCGCGATTTCGAGCAGGGACGGACCGTCCAGCCGCAATTGATGACTGGATTGGGCGGGCTGGCGCGCTAGACTCGCCCGCATGACGATTCACATGGTGAAACTGAGCGTAGGGTCCGACACGGTCGAAGACCTTGCCGACTGGCAGGCCCGGCAGATGCAACGTCTCGACAACCCGGTCCATCATACCCGCATGTCTCCCAAGCGGGCTGAGGAAATGCTGGATGGCGGTTCGATCTACTGGGTGATCAGGCGGGCGATCCGCGTCCGCCAGCGCATCATCGATATCCGGGCGATCGCGGATGATGAAGGCCGCGCCATGTGTGAACTGGTGTTCGACCCGAACCTGGTGCGGACCTATGCGCAGGCCAAACGCCCCTTCCAGGGCTGGCGCTACCTGAAGCCTGCCGACGCACCGCGCGACCTGAAGACCGGTGATGTGGCGCTGGATATCCCGCCTGACCTTGACGCCGCCCTCAAACAGGCGGGCGTCTGGTAGGATCAGAGAACGAAGCGGGCATGTTCATTGGCGTCGAGGAATTCAATCATCTCGTCGGTTGAGGCCTTCTCCAGCGATTTCAGCGCATCCATCTTGCGGGCCGGCGAATTGCTGGAAATGAATTGCTGGCGCGCGGTGTTCACCTGCGCAGCGTAAAGGTCCATGCGGGCCAGTTCACGCTGGGGATGGAGGCCTTCCTCGATCGAACGCGTGCCGACGGCAAGGATCGCGAAGATGATGGCGAATGAGGCGGCGACCGTCTGGTTGATCGGCTGGACGGGCCATATTGCGACCAGGAGGGCGAGGAAGTTGGACAGGAATGCCAGCAACACGAGTGCGAACATTATATTGCCCAGAATGCTGATCTGCTTGCGCGGCAGCGACCAGAAAGAGCCCTCTGACGACAGGATATAATTGGTGTATTGCACCTGGCCCAGCAGGCGGGTCTCCTCGCAGGCCGAGAGGATTTCGTCCAGGATGCCTTCCGGGTCGGGCGGAAGCTTGCGGGCCGCCGCCCGGGCCCAGGCCGGATCGATCCAGAAGGCCTGCTGACCCGCCTTGTCGACCATGGTCTGGCCCATGTGCCCGACCGCCTGGCGGTGCGTGTACTTGGTGTATTCGCTGCTGATCTGGTCAAGGAAAGACCGCTTGAAGCGTTCAAAGGCGAGATCGCGCGTATCGACATAGTCGGCAATCGCGGCTTCGGACCTGGCGGCGGTTACAATGTCGGCCATGTGGGCGGTGATGTATTGCGCCTGCCACTGGCGCATCCGCTCAGTCTTGAGCCGCATCTGCAACCAGCGGCGTTTGGCCTGACCGAAGGCAAGCCCGATATTGCCGAAGATGATGGCCAGCACACCGCAGACGGCACCGATGACCGCGATGGCCTTGAAGAGGCTGATGGAGGTGATCGTATCTCCCGAGACCGATGCGATCAGCGGTTCAAGCGGAAACGTCAGCAGGGACGCGACGGCGAAGGCGAGTGTGAGGCATCCGATCAGCCGGCTGCGCTTCTTGGCAGCGTTTGCCAGTCTGTCCACGCGCTGGAATTCTTCACGCAGGGCAGGATGGTCAAGGGCAAAAAATACGCGCGGGTACCTTTTTTCCGCAAGTTTACGGTCGCTTTCGCTGAGCAGCAGCTCGTCATTGAATCTGAACATGCCGCGCCCCCGGCTGCACTGCGCAAACTAGAATGCGCGAGCCAGCACGGCTGATCCTGCTTTGGACCCGGGCCGATTGCAATGGCCGTTCGTGATTTTCAACGGCGTTTGGCTAACCAAAAAAACTGTGTCATCGTGGATGCTTAGCGGGCCTTCCTGATGTTCCGGGAGACTGCCTGCCTGGGGACGTGCATGGCCAGTGTTTTTCTTTCCTATAGCCGCGTGGACAGGCCCAAAGCCCAGCAGGTCGCTGCAGCGCTCGAGGAAGAGGGCCTGACGGTCTGGTGGGACAAGGTGCTCAAGGCTGGCCAGACCTATGACGAAGTAACCGAAGGCATGCTGCGCCAGGCCGATGTCGTGGTCGTGCTCTGGTCCACTGTCTCGGTCAAATCAAGATGGGTACGTGCCGAGGCAACACTGGGCGAACGCTATTCGGCCGTTGTGCCGGCCATGATCGAGGAGGCTGACAGACCGATCCTGTTTGAACTGACGCAGACAGCAGACCTGATCGGGTGGGATGGGGACCGGACCGAACAAAGGTGGAATGATTTTGTGACCGACCTGCGTCACGCGATCACGCGAAAGGCGGCCAAAACCACTGAGCAGGCGGTAACCGCCAGGCCGGCCGCCGACACGGCGTCTGCACCCGTAGCGCCCGCGCGCTCGCTATCCGATGATGGTACGATCGAGAACACGTTCTGGATGTCGATCCAGTCCTCAACCGATGCGGCAGATTTCGCCGCCTACCTCAAGCGCTACCCGGCGGGCCACTATTCTGACCTCGCCAGAAATCGCCTTGCTGCCCTTGAGGCCAAAGCGAAGGCGAAGACGCCCGAACCCGTGATCGCAGCCGCACCTGTCGAAAAGGCACCCACCCGGCCGGCAACACAGGCGCTGGCGCGTCAGCGCAGACTATCCATGCTGGCGCTGATCGCCGGCGGCGTCGTTCTCCTGGTTGGGGCAGGCTGGGGTGTGAGCCTGTTATTGCCTTCGGATGTTGAAGCGACCGAGACCGTTGCCGAGCAGGCCATGGACCCGGTTGAACCAGCCATGGTCGATATTGCCGAGGCGGAGACTGTCGCTCGTGATGACACGTTGGCTGTGGCCGAGACCGAATTTGCAGACGCCGTGCTGACGGAGGTGGCTTTTGTCGAGCCATCTGAAGAAATTGTGGCCGCGCCGGAGCCTGTGCAAACCGGTCCGCAACGCGATTGCTCTATCTGCCCCGAAATGGTGGCAGTTCCCGGAGGGACATTTCAGATGGGGTCACCGGATTCAGAACCCGGCCGGGTTGGGAATGAAGGGCCTGTTCGCAGCGTCACGGTGGCGCCATTCGTCATGAGCCGCAGCGAGATTACTTATGCCGACTGGGATGCCTGTCTCGCGGATGGCGGCTGCAATGGGTATCGCCCGGGCGACACGGGCGAACGCGGCGAGATGCCGGCCATGTCGATCTCATGGCGTGACGCCCAGAATTATGTTGACTGGCTGTCGGGAAAAGCGGGGCGAACCTACCGCCTGCCGACCGAAGCGGAATGGGAATATGCCGCGCGCGCCGGCACACAGACGGCCTATTGGTGGGGGGATGCATTCGACCGGACCATGGTCTCCGCTGGCGGTCCCAAGGCATCGTCAGGTATGGCTGAGAACGCCTATGGCCTGGTGGGTACGCTGGGTAATGTGCGTGAATGGGTGGAGGACTGCTACGTGAACAATTACAGCAACGCGCCGACCGATGGCAGCGCCGTTCTGACGGGCAGTTGCGACCTGCGCATCATCCGGGGCGGCGCATGGTCAGACAATGCTGCAACCCACAGGGCCGCGAACCGGGCCCGCGTGTCTCGGGGAACGCGCGACCGCAAGATCGGATTTCGCGTCGTATCGTCGGACGCAAAGCCCTAGCCAGTTCAGGGCGAGGCCGCTAAGCGCAAGGCATGATCGATTTGTTCCTGCAGTACTGGCCGCTCCTGCTGGCTCTGGTTGTGTCCGGCCTGATGGCCGGCCTTGCTGCGGGCATGTTCGGCATTGGTGGCGGCGCGGTAATCGTGCCCGTGCTGTATTTCCTCTTTGACGGGATGGGCTATGGCCAGACCGCCATGCATGTCGCGGTGTCGACATCGCTGGCGACCATCGTGCTGACTTCGATACGCAGCGTGATGGCGCATAACAGGCACAAGGCCGTTGACTGGGATATCATCACGTCCTGGGCGCCCTGGATCGTCATTGGGGCACTGGTGGGCATGGGGCTGAGCGGCTTTCTTTCCAACCGGGCCCTGCTGGGCATCTTTGGCACCATGGCCTTTGTCCTGGCGGCGCAATTATTCTTTGGCCGCCCGACCTGGCGGCTGGCAGAGGAGATGCCGGGCGGCGCAGTGCGCGGGGGGCTTGGCATGGCGATTGGCACCCTGTCGGCCCTGATGGGAATTGGCGGCGGCACGTTCGGGGTCAGCCTGATGACGCTCTATGGCCGGCCGATCCACCGGGCCGTTGCCACGGCGGCCGGCTGGGGCGTCCTGATCGGGTTGCCCTCCGCGCTGGCAGCCATTGTGATCGGATGGGGCCGGGAGGGGCTGCCGCCCTTCTCTCTGGGCCATGTGAATATTGCGGCGTTCGCGCTGATCTCGGTGTTCACGGTCATGATGGCGCCGGTCGGGGCGAAGCTGGCGCACAAGATGGATGCGGCCTTGTTGCGGCGGTCCTTCGCGGTGCTGCTGTCACTGGTGGCCGCACGGATGTTGTGGAAGGCGCTGGGTCTCTAGATCAGCGTGCTGATTCCAAGAACCAGCACGCTGATCCGGAATTACCTATTGGTCGCGGCGTGTCCCCGAAAGCCGGGTCCACTTTTCGGCACGCCGCTTTAGGCGTCAGACGAGGACATTGACGATGCGCTCGATTGCCCAAAAGGCGCCGATAATGCCGATCATGTATGCCGCGACATGGCGGGCTGGCGCAAGCGGGAGACGGGCGAGGCGGGTGGCGAGGTAGGCTACCAGAAGGATCGCGCAGACAAAGGCGACCTGGCCGGCTTCAACACCGAGATTGAACAGCAGCAGGGCCAGTATTTCTGCCCCCCTGGGCAAGCCGATTTCCGACAGGGCCCCGGCAAAGCCAAACCCGTGGATCAGTCCGAACCCGAACGCGATGAGCCATGGCTTGCGCTGGCTGAGCGTCTCACGGCCCCGGCTGCGATAGATCGCTTCGGCGCCGAGCAGGGCGATACTCATTGCGATCGTGATCTCGACGGGTGGCCCGGGCAGGATGATGCCGCCCAGCGAGGCCGCGGCGAGCGTGATGGAATGGGCGAGCGTGAACGCCGTGACCGTGGCGAGCAGCTGGCGGGGACGCACCAGCAGGACGAGGCCCAGCACGAAGAGGAGATGATCGTATCCGAAGATGATGTGTTCGACGCCAATCCGGAAATAGGCCGCTGTCGGCGCGCCTGTGGGAACCGACAGGTCGAGCTGCAGCGCGCCTGGCCGCAGGACCGCCGAGAGATCGTCTCCGGCAAGGCGGTCCACGCGGACAAAGGCATCAGTCAGTGTGCGCTCCAGCCCCTCGATCACGATATGGCCGGCTGACAGGTCGCAGCGCAAATCCCAGCGCTGTACCAGCGTTCCGGCACCCGCTTCGGCGCGGTCACGCTCGCGCGTGCATCCGTCCGGGAAAACCGGGTCGAGCTTCAGGCGCCGGCCATCGAGTATGGGTTGTTTCCAGGTGACGGCGAAGCGGCCAGGTTCGGTTTCGACCAGTTCGAGATAGGCTGGACGAACCTCGTGCGCGGCGGCAGGCAAGGCGATGCCGAACAGGACGAGGAGTGCAAGCAGGAGGCGGTTCATTCGGCGCCTTCAATGTCGACCTTGTAGCGCCCGATGATATCGGCAATCGCCTGCTCATTGGCTGTGCGCTGGATATGCTTTCGCCAGTCTGCCTCGACCTGCGCACGGACATCTTCAAAGGCGGGCAGATGGCCGGGATCCTTCGTGGCAAGGTGGACCAGATGCTGGCCGAACGAGGACGCGACGGGCCCCTGCCAGGCGTCGCCGGCATCAAGCGCAAAGAGGGCGCCGGCAAAGTCTGCCCCGAACAGGCGAATGGTTTCGCGCATGGGGAGATCGCCATAGGCGCGCTGCAGCATGAACGGGTCGCCGAGGGTGCGCCAGTCGGGGGGCGAGGGGGCGTTGAGGGTGGTCAGCAGATTGGTTGCGTCGGCCTGCCAGGTTGCGGGGCGCTGGTCGGTGCTGAGGAACACGTGCTCAAAGGTCACGTTCGGCGCGGTCGTGTAGGTGGCAGGGTGGGCGTCATACCATGCCCGCAATGTGGCCTCGTCCGGCGCGGGCGTATCGGCAAGGTCGGAGACCATGAAGCTCATCTTCTGAGCGAGGCGGCGCTCGATGATCGTGTCGTCCTGATCAAGCCCGAGCCGGCGCGCCTCGCGCGACAATGCCGCGTCGCGGACATGGTCTGTCACCATGGCCGCCATGTCTTCGGGAGACGGCAGCGTGCCGGATTCGGCAGCATAGAGTGCGGCCATGCGCTGCATGTCTGCCTCGGTGACCGTGATCGTGCCCTCACGCGCTGCTGAATGGGATGTCCAGACCGCATGGCCTGCAAAAATGAGCAGGGCGACAAGGATGAAATGCACGAGGGGTTCGCGGAGCAGGGTTTTCATGTGGGTGAGCGCATCACGTGTTCGAAGTCAGGTGGGGGGCCTGAGCCTGGTCTGACAGATCATCTAGGCGGGCGGTATGTACCAGATGGGTGAGCTGTAGGCGCGTTCCTGCAAGGTGGTGGGCAGGTCCGGGTTTGGCGGCGTGCCATTGCGATTGGCTTCCCATGTTGACCAGCGGCAGGTCGGGTTTTCAAGCACGCGCACATAATAGGTTGCGCGCCGGGCAGGGTCGAAGTCCGGATCGGTCCACAAGGCCTTCAGTTCGCCTGCGCCGCTGCCGGGCGTCGTGCTGCAGCTTGCAATGTCGACACTGGCGCCATTGTCGGGACAGCGGTGATTGCTGCCGGGCACTGCGCCGCCGGAGCAGGCCGCATCATAGACTGTTTCGCTGCCGCTGGTGACTTTCACCACCTGGATGCGCTGGAGCGGCGCGGAACTGGCATCCTGCATGGCCCAGACAATGAAGTTCGGTGCCTCGCCTGCGCCAACAAGGTCGCCGCCCATGGAGACGCCGCCGGCATAGGCCTGCGTCGCCAGGTCCGGTGCATCCAGCATGTCGGGCGAATAGCCAAAGCCGCCAAAGAAGCGGACCTTCATGCGCGGGCCGGTGGTTGCAAAGGTTTCCTTGCGGCGGAAGGCGTCAAAGAGGGCGTCGCGCGTATTCTCTTCGGCCCAGACGCCGGTAAGGCCGGAGGCCGACCAGCGCGAGAACCAATGCTGCGCGTTCTGTGCTGTCTGATTGTCAGGCTGGTTTGCCCAGTCCGTCACGCCCGGCATCGGCACCGATCCGCGCTGGAAGGGCAGGCCGTCGACGATGCCGATTTTGGACCAGTAATCCTCTTCGGCGTAGGCGCCGCCCGCCACATGGCTGTCCGAGGCGGCGGTCAGGCCGAAGCGGAAGGGATCAAACCCGCGTTCTTCCTGAAGCTTCAGGCCGTTGCGATAGGCTTCGCGGGCATAGGATCCACTGGTTTTCGACACGGTATTGGTAGCCAGCAATTCCTCATAGAGTTCGAAATTGGCCCATTCATCATTCGGGGACAGGTCCGGGTGGGTCTCGCTGGTGCCCTTGACCTGCGTGACTTCGACCAGTGGTTCGTTGCGCATCCGCTGCTCGGCATAGGCGGCATCAAGGGGCTCGCCGGTATAGGTTTCGAGCCGGAACATCTGGCCATCGGAGACATTCGGATTGTGCGGGATCGCAATGGATTCGCGCCCCTCTGCACGTTGCGCATCCATCCAGTCCCAGAGGTCTTCCGGATTGGTGGAGTCGAGGGTCGAGAAGGCGCGTGCGGGCGCTTCACCGCGGAAGAAGACGTTGCGATGCAGGTTGCCGCCGCCGAACCCGCCTGTGCCGCCCTGGGATGTCACGGATGTGAACTCGTAGGCGGAGAAGGTCGTGAAGACGCCTGGTTCATTATATTGTTCGGCGGCCGCGATGTTTTGCGCCCAGACCGAATTTATGAGCGGCTCATCATACATGTCCTCGATTTTTTCCCCGGACCGCACCGACGCGCCGACGCCCTGGAAGGCGGCCGTGATGCTGTCAGGGTCGGTGGAGAACATGGCCTTGGCGCGGGGCAGCTGCGAGAGCGGCGAATCCTTGGAATTCATGGCCGGCAGCACACCCAGGTATTCGGCGTGGTCGGTCACAGTGTAGAAGTCGAGCGGGCCACCGGCAATGGTCATGTCGAAGCCGGAGGGGTGCTTGATCGTCTCGCCCCTAGCGAATCGATAGGCGTCGTCGGCAGTGCGGCGGACGTTGAAGATATAGGCATCGAAACTGTTGCGTGTGTGGATGTGCATGTCGCCGAAATAGGCGTTTCGTTCCGCATTATAGCCTGGCGTGGCGTCTTCAGGGGCCGTGTTTTCCGGCGCCGCTGCCTGTTCGGCCGGTACGGTTTCATCCTTGTTTCCGCTGCAGGCGACAAGCGCCAGAGCGGTTGAGGCGAGCGTCAGGGCTTTCCACATTTTTACAATTCCTCCCATCGGCACTCTAGTGGCACCGTCTGTGCCATATGTTCAGGGAATGGTGCCGAAGTCCAGATTGACGCGGGGTGAAAAATCATCCTGCCCAGAAGCGGCGGGTCAGCACGACGAAGACCGAGATGAACTCGAGACGGCCAAGCAGCATGGCGATGGCGCAGATCCACTTGGCAGCATCGGGCAGGGTCTGGAACGTGCCGGAGGGGCCGATAATGGGGCCAAGGCCCGGGCCGACATTCGAGACACTTGTGGCCGCCCCGGAAATGGCCGTCATCGCATCCAGTCCGCACAGGGCAAGGAGCGCGGCGGCGACGAGGAACGTGACGAGATAAAGGAAGACAAACACCATGACCGACTGGAGCGTCTCTTCATCGACGACCTTGCCGCCATAGCGGACGGGCGCGCGGCGGTGGGGCATCGTCATGCGATGGGAATAGGCGATGATGGCCTTTGTCGTGATTTCGAGCCGGAACATTTTCAGTCCGCACGCCGCCGAGCCGGCACAGCCGCCGAGAAAGGTAGCCAGGAGGAAGATGGTCAGGACCGGTTCGCCCCAGGTATCATAGGGGGCCGAGGCGTATCCGGTGCCGGTCATCACCGAAATGATGTTGAAGAGCGCGTCCTTGAAGGCGTGAAGGGCTGAGTCGAACATGCTCGGGTCGACGACCAGTTCGTGATAGGTCACGACGATAACGCTCAGGATCAGCGCGATGGCCAGATAGACGCGCGGCTGGGGGTCGCGGATCATTGGCATGATCCGGCCCTGGAGCAGCATCATGGCCAGCAGGCTTTGCGGCAGGCCCGCGACGAACATGAAGAAGGTGGCGACGTAGGGCGCCGGGGTATCGTTGAAATATCCGAACGACATGTCGTGCGTGGAAAAGCCCCCCGCCGACATGGTGGTCATCGAGTGTGCGATGGCATCGAACCAGTTCATGCCTGATAGCGAATAGGCGAGGGCGCAAACCATCGAGATCAGCAGATAGGTGAAGCCGAGATAGGCCGCGATATCGGTGATGCGCGGCAGGAACTTGCCCGAAATGTCGGTACTTTCAAGCTCGAAGAGCTGCATGCCGCCGACGCGCAGCTGGGGCAGGATGGCAATCGCGGTAACGATAATGCCGATGCCGCCGAACCATTGCAGGATCGCGCGCCAGAGCAGCAGGCCGCGCGGCATGTCGTCGAGGCCCGTCAGGACGGTGGCGCCGGTTGTGGTGAGTCCGGAAATGCATTCGAAGAAGGCGTCCGTGATCGACATGCCGGATGCCAGGAAGGGGATGGACGCGACGGCGGGCAGGAATACCCAGACCAGCACTGTCAGCAGGAATGCCTCACGCTGGCCCGTGCGCTGGTCTCCGCCGCGGGCAAGTACCCAGAGGCATGTGCCGATGAACATCGAGCCGAATGACGACACCGCGAAGACGTGGGCTTCGGGCCGGCGGTCGGCCAGATCCATCAGCGCGCACGGAATCATCGCCGCCCCGAGCAGGATGGTCATGATGCCGATGGCAAGGAGGACGGGGCGAAGCTGCATATTACGCGCGGAAGATACGCGGCAAATCCTGAGAAGGTGTCAATTTTCCGGGGGTTAACAAGTCGTTTCCAGACGCAGTTTCGGCAGTGTGTGAGAGGGTGTCAGCAAGGCGGCAGCCTGGTGGGTAGCAATCAGGCAAGGATTGGGCCAGAGGGGGTGTGACGCGGCGATATTGTTGACGCAAGGGAAACAAGAACCTAAACGCCGCATATTGTTTCATCCGTAACCAGATGCGATTTCTCCATGTTCGATCACCCCGCCTATGATGCCCATGAGGGCGTGCACCTTTTCCATGACGCAAAAAGCGGACTGAGGGCGATTATCGCCATTCACTCCACGGCGCGCGGCCCGGCGGCCGGCGGCACACGCATGTGGGATTTTGCCAATGGCGAGGCCATGCTCAAAGACGTGCTGCGCCTCAGCCAGGGCATGAGCTACAAGAATGCGATGGCGGATCTGCCGCTGGGCGGCGGCAAGGCGGTGATCTGGGGCAATGCCAGCACCGACAAGTCGCCAGACCTGTTCCGCGCGTTCGGCCGGGCCGTGGAAAGCCTGCAGGGGCGCTATTACACCGCCGAGGATGTCGGGATCGATGTGGCCGACATGGAGATCGTGCGGCAGGAAACCGCCTATGTGGCCGGGCTTGATCATGGTGAAGCGGCGAGTGGCGACCCGTCGCCGATCACGGCGAAGGGCGTTTTCCTGGGCATCGTGGAAACGGCGAAGCGGGCGCTGGGCAGCAGTGACCTGACGGGGCGGACCGTGGCGGTGCAGGGGGTCGGCTCAGTCGGGGGCTATACGTGCGACCACCTGGCCAAGGCCGGTGCCAGCCTGATCATCACGGACATTGACCAGGCGGCACTGAAAGCCGTGGCCGACCGGACAGGGGCCCGGATTGTCGGGCCGGACGAAATCTATGATGTCGAGGCCGATATCTTTGCGCCCTGCGCGCTCGGCGCGATCGTCAACGAGCAGACGCTGGAACGGTTCCGGGTGAAGGCCATTGCCGGCGGCGCGAACAACCAGCTCATTGTGCCGGAAATGGGCGAGCTCCTGCGGCGCAAGGGCATCCTTTATGCGCCGGATTATGTCATCAATGGCGGCGGCATCATCAATGTGGCAGCCGAGATATCCGGCAACTATTCGCGCGAATGGGTCGATGCCAAACTCGGCCGGCTTGTCCAGACGCTGGGCGACGTGCTGGACGAGGCATTGAGCAGCGGCAAGCCGACAAATGTCGTGGCCGACACGATTGCACGCGAACGGATCGCGGCCGCCCGATAGGGGAATCTGCGTAGTTCGCCGCAGGCGGGAGGGATGTTAGACTGCATTCAAGTTGCAAAGCATCCGTTGCCTGGAGGTCGATATCCCATGTCCGTTGTTGCCGTACTGCAAGGAACCGAAGCGCAGGATCGCCAGTCGACCCTGACAGCCGTTGAACTGGCCCGGCGGCTGAACACGCCCGTCACGGGCCTGTTTGCCCTGCCGGACCCAAATGCTGTGCTGATGGTGGCGGCGACACCGGAAGCCTCCGGCCTGACCGCATCGACCGCGCAGAGCATTATCGATCTGCAACTGGCGATGAAGGAGACGGCCGAGACAGCGTTTCATGACGCTTCAAGCACCGGCGCGCACGGGCTCGATTGTACCTTCTTCCACGAGGTGAACACGGTGGAGCGCGCCAGCGCGAATGCCGCGACCCTTGCGCAGGCTGTCGTCTTCCCGCGCTCTGCGGCGAAGGGCGGCGAGCCGCTTAACCTCGCCTTTGAGCATGTGCTGATGGATGCGCGCCTGCCTGTCGTGCTGGCGGGGACAGAAGAGTTCAAGGATGCCGGGCCGGTCATCATCGCATGGGATGGCAGCAATGGCGCGGCGCGTGCCGTGCGCTTTCACCTGCCACTGATCCGCGCCCTGGGCCATGTCGTGATTGCGCAGGCGCCCAAGGACCTGGAACGTGACGCCGCGCGCCCGGTCTCAGAACCTGGCACGCTTGAAAGCTGGCTGAAGCGCCATGACGTGAAAGCCGAGATTGCCGAGATTGAGGGCGATGTCGGCAGCGGGTTGCTGGCGCTGGCCAGGGGGAGCGGCGCGTGCATGATCGTTGCGGGCGCATACGGACATTCCCGTCTTGGCGAAAAACTTTTCGGCGGAACGACGCGGCGGTTACTCGAGGCGGCGCATGCGCCCGTTCTCGCGCTGGCCCGCTAGCGTTTCAGACAACACAGGAGACAGGCCATGGCTCTCAGCCGCATCATACTGCAACTTGCACGCAATCCGGGCCTTCCCGGCGGCGATCCTGGCGAAGGCTATACGCTGGTCGCACCGCTGACAGCAGACGGCCACCTTGACGTGGAGGCCTGGCGGGCCGAGCGGAAGAATTGCCGGGTTGTGCGCTTTTCGGCCGATGAGTCCGAGCATGCGGACGGCCTTTTGACCCATCGCGGCAATCGCTGGTTCTTCCATTATGACGAAGACGATGAAGGCGATGACGAGGCGGGATACCGGCTGGGCGAGCACGTTTTCAAGGAAGGCGAGTATGTGACTGTCGCCAGTCATGGCGAAACGCCCTTGACCTACAAGGTGACAGACGTCTCCCTGGTGTGAGCGATCACATGAAGAGGAGCGCCGGATGTGCGGACGGTTCTTCAGGCACGGGGTAACCTGGGCAGAATACCATGACGCGCTGGCCCTGGTCGCGCCAGACGGCGTGTCGCCGCCCGAGCCGACTTATAATGCGGCCCCGACCACGGTCCAGCCGGTGATCCGGCGCGCCGAGCATGCCGACAGGGTGGAGATGGCCCCGGCCCGATGGGGACTGATCCCCTCATGGTGGTCCAGGCCGCTGTCGGAGATGAAATTCTCGACCTTCAATGCCCAGGCCGAGACGGCGGGCGAGAAGCCCGTGTTCCGGGGCGCCTACCGGCACAAGCGCTGCCTGGTTCCGGTATCCGGCTTCTACGAATGGACAGGCGCGAAAGGCGCGAAAATTCCCTTCGCCATCGGCCTGCGCAACCGGCGCTGGTTCTGCCTGGCGGGCCTGTGGGATTCGGCCCTGATCGACGGGTCGGAAATCCAGAGTTTCACCATCCTGACCACACGGCCGAATGACCTGATGGCGGGCCTGCACACGCGCATGCCGGTGATCGTGGACCCGGCCGATTACGCCCTGTGGCTTGATCCGGACGCCGGCGACCCGGCGCGCCTGTTCGAACCGTTCCCCACTGACGCCATGCACGCCTGGCCCGTGGGGCCAGCTGTCGGGAACGTTCGCAACAATTCGCCTGAGCTGATCGCGGAAGTCTGAGACGGGTCCAATGAAAAGGCCGGGCGCGCGATGCGGCCCGGCCCTGTTTCCTGTGGTGGCCCGGTGGGACCTAGAAGTCCCAGCGCAGCTGGACGCCATAGGTGCGCGGCTCGTTGACGAAGCCGGTCAGGTTGTTGAAGTCGATGGCGCCGGTGAGCGCTTCCTCGTCCAGAATGTTGCGCGCGAAAACGGACACGTCATACCCTGCGTCGGCCTTGTAGCCGACCTTCAGGCCGCCTTCCCAGTATCCGTCCTGGCCGAACTCGACACTGTCATAGAGGAAGAAGTTCGTGTCGCCCTTGTAGGCCCAGTCAGTGTAGCCGTAGAGCTCGCCCGACTGGAGGGGGATGGCGTAACGGGCCGTGACGTTGGCGATCCATTCCGGGGCGTTCGGGAAGGAATTGCCGGAGATGTTGTAGCCCAGCAGTGTCACGCCGTCAGCAGCGTAGACGGCCGGGTCGAGCATGGTGCAGCCACCACCGCAACCCGGCGCGAGAAGGACGTCATCCTTGAACTCGGTCTTATTGTACGAAAGGCCGGCCGTGATGAAGAGATTGTCGATTGGCGCAGCTTCCAGATCGGCTTCGAAGCCGTAGCCCTCGCTCTTGTCTGCATTGAACAGGGCGACCGTATTGTTCAGGCCACCGACGATTGTCAGCTGCTGGTCGTTGAATTCGAAGAAGAAGACATCGGCATTCAGGCGGACGCGATTGTCGAGCAGTTCCGATTTCAGGCCCGCCTCATAGGAGAGGACGGTTTCAGTGTCGGCGCTCGACACATCATTGGCGAATACGAGGCGGCCCTGCGTCGACGGGCCACGGAAGCCCTTGGCCACGCGGGCATAGACATTGACCTCTTCGGTGGCCTGGTAGGTGGCCGAAACGTCCCAGCTGACCTGGTCATCCGACACCGAACCCGAGACCGGGCCGAACGTGCCCGAACCGAACGGGCCAAGGGTACGTTCGACGACAAAATCCTTGGATTCATCCGTCCAGCGGGCACCGCCCGACAGCGTGAGCCTGTCTGAAACGTCATAGGCGAGCGAGGCGAAGATGCCTGTGCTGTCGGTCTGGTTTTCGCGGGTGGCGATACCATTGACGGGGCGCCCCGGCGCAAGCGTGTCGAAGCTTTTGGAGGTGATCGAGACTTTCTCGTCGAATACGAAGAGGCCGGTCTGGGCGCGAAGCGGCCCGCCATTGTCGAATGCGAAGCGGATTTCGTTCGTGGTCTGGTGCAGGGCATCGACCGCGCCGGAGCTTTCAGACGGGAAGGGGATGAAGCCCGGGCCAAAATTGCCTGCGCCGAGGAACACCGCGCCGAAGCCGCCGTCAATGTCACCGCGGCTTTCAATGGTCGCCTGCTCGTTGCCGAAGACATAGGTGACTGTGACCGCGTCCGTGAGACCCTTTTCGAGGCGCAGCGTCACGCCATGGGCATCCTGCTGGAGGAAATTGTCGCCGTCGAAATAGACCGTGTCCCGATCAAAGTTCGAGCCAACGCCGTTGGAGCCTGCATCAATGATGTTGGCGCGGAAGAGGCGGGCATCGCCTTCGTTCGACCGGCCGTGCAAGTTGAGAAGCGCCGAGAAGTCCGTGCCAGATGGCGTGAACAGGAGCTGGGCGCGCCCGGCCAGTTCTTCAAAGCCTTCGTAGCGGTCGTTTTCGCCGGTGAAGGCATTGTCGACATAGGGGTCGCGCTGCTGGGAAATGCCGGACAGGCGCAGAGCCAGTTCGTCCTTGAAGAGTGGCAGGTTCACCGCGCCTTCAAGCTCGCGCGTATTGTAGTTTCCATAGGCGCCGCGGATATAGGCTTCGAATTCATGCACCGGCCTGGCAGAATCGAACTTGATGATGCCGCCAGGCGTGTTGCGGCCAAACAGTGTGCCCTGCGGGCCGCGCAGGACTTCGATGCTTTCAAGATCGAAGACCGGGAAGCCTTTCAGGATCGGGCTTTCATATGGCACGTCATCATAGACGAGCGACACGGGCTGGGAGGCGTTGAGGTCGAAATCGGTATTGCCGATGCCGCGAATGTAGAAGCGCGGGAAGGCGCGGCCGAAGGAGCTTTCAGCGATGACGCTGGGCACGCGGGCCGACAGGAAACGGACATCGGCGCCGGAGGATTTCAGGACGTCGAGCTTTTCGTCTGCAATCGTGGTGATCGATATCGGAACATCCTGGATGTTCTCTTCGACGCGCTGGGCCGTCACGGTGACGGAGGGCAGCCGGGCTTCGGTGTCCACGTCCTGGGCAAAGGACGGCAAAGCGGTTGCGGCGAAAAGGGTCGAACCGAGCAGCAGGGTGCGCAGGGCGGGTCTGTGTTGCATGTGGAAATCATCCTGATTTGCATGGAGAACAGCCCGTCTCGTCGCGGGATCTTATGCGTCGGGATGTGTCACAAATCGGGATGCCGGGATATGACAGGCGTCATGGTTTTGATGAGAATGCGGATATTCAGACGCCGCATGTTGCTGCGCCGCAACATGTTCAGGCCATTCAGACGAAAAAGTGACAGGATTCAGGACAGGCCGGACGCGCGCCGCTTCAGTTCCACGGATTGAAACGGGTCGTGACTTTTGGTGCCGGAGGGGGTGATTCCTGCGCCGGTTCATCCGCTTGTTGTGGCTGCGCGGTCTGGGCGGGAACTTCGAATGCCTTTTCCTCAGGTTGGGACGGGGCCTGTTCCTCTGCGGTCTCTTCACTGGCTGTTTCGGCGACGGGTTCAGGCTCGCTGAAGGCAAAGGGTGCCTGGTTTGCGTCCGCAACAGGTTCGGAATCGGCTTGCGTGTCCAGGCCGGCACCAAATGCGGATGGGGGAAGCTCGTCCGGCAGGTCGATCGTTCCGTCGATGACCAGGTGAACGCGCTCGGGTGACGGGCCGTTTTGTGCAGGTTCCGGTGTGCGTTCTGATGCCTGTGCGTGGCTTCTGGCCGCTGATCCGAGGCCGAAGCCAGAGGACATTCCCGACAGGCTGAAGCTGCGCGGCGCTTCAGGTTCGGCGGGTGCTTCACCGGTCATGTCCGGGACAGGTTCGACAGGCTGAGCCGGAGCGCCGACGTCCGTGAAGGCGGGCGCGTAGGGCGCCGGTTCGTCTGTCTCGGATTCAGACTGGCTGGGGGCGATTCCGGGCTCAGGCGCCGCCTCTGTCTCGACAGGCGCGGCTGGTTCGGGCGTTTCGTCGGCCGTGTTTGACGTGTATCGGGACACGTCGCCAATGCCAGATCCACCAAAAAAGTGTCCGAAGGCGCCGGAGGCTTGCGGTTCTGACTGAACGTGTTCCGGCTCGCTTTCGGCTTCGGCCTCACGCGGTTCGGCCTGTGGTTCCGGGGCATTATCGTCCTCGGGCCAGAGCGCGCCTTCAGCAGGGTCAGTCCCGGCGGAGGGCGCCTCATCGGCGCCGGTGCCATGCTGCTCAGGCATGAGAGAGGCGTATTGCGACAGGATATCCTCAGCTTCGATGCCCGCCGACGGATCAGCCGGTTCGTCCGGCTCTGTCGTTTCGCTCGCCTCGTCTTCGGCATGGAAGGCGGATGTCATCTCCGGTTCAGGTTCGATCCCGGGTTCAGTCTCGGCCTCAGCTTCCGTTTCCACGACACTCGGGTCCGCGTCTTCCGGTTCGTCTGCTTCGACCCCGGCGGCGCCGCCATTCACTTCGTCGGCCATGCTGGCGACGGCGCGGGCCATGTCGTTCTGTCCTTCCACCTCCGGATAGGCCTCAGGCAGGGAATCGGTCTCATCGACCGGGTCTTCGACCAGTTCTGCCGGATCCATTGCGATGGCAGGCGCTGCATCCGGTTCGGACTCAATGGTTTCGAGGCCTTTCAGGACGGTGTGGATGGCTTTTTCAGCGCCGCGCGCGTGGCGATGCGCTTCGCGGTACAGGTCGGCCACAAAGGCCGTATAGGGGCGTCCTGCGGAATCGGTTTCGTCGACGAATTCGTCTGGCGTGCAGGATTCGATTTCCTTGCCGAGCGCGTCCGTCAGCAGCACGGCATGCGGCTCAGGCGTCAGCACCACCCTGTAGCCCTCGGTATCATGGGTAATCGTGCCGTTTTCGCCTTCAGACCAGGCAACCCGCTGCTTGCGGGTCATTTCACTCAGCTTGTCGATCAACCGCTTCGTCGAAGGATGCAGCATGAAGTCTCGCCTTTCCCAATATGTTCCGGGTCTAGTCTACCCAATAGCGGCTGACAGGCGAACATTCAAACTGTGGTTCCGTCAAACTGCATGAATTGTCATTTATGCGTGCAGGATACAGGCCAGGGCGTCGCGATTGCGGGCAGCAGGCTAAGGGTTTTTCCCGGCCTGTGGCGGAATGAACTTCATCTCAAGCAGTACCGCTTCCTGCCGGTAGTCAGGCGAGGCATCGTTGAGCCTGCCATCGAAGTCGCTTCCTGCCCCGAAGGCCCGGATGAACTGGCGGGATCCGGCATTGTCAGGGCAGATGAACAGGGAATCGATCGGACCAGGCTCCAGCGTGCACCTGGCGCGCGCTTCCTCTGTCAGGTCCTTGAGCTTCATCGTGCCAACCGTGCCGCCATCGGGGCCGGTCACAGCCGGGTTGCGGGTCACAACCGATCCCACCATGCCAAGCGTCCAGTCAGGTTCGACAACGTAGACAAGGCGGCCCGCCATACCGTCTGCCGCAATCGTCTGGACAAGAAAAACCGGATAGGATTGCTCGCCGGCCATGGCCCTGTCCGAAAGGATTTCGTGGCCGGGAAACGCAGCTTTCATGGCGTCAAGCGTGAACGGCGTTTCGCCCGTGAGGCGCATCGCGCCTTGCGGGCCGATCGTGGCTGGCAGCGGAGTGCCACCGAACTCGGCCTTGCGGACCTCACCCTTCACGCGGGCGGCCTCCTTCAGGAAATCCTTCACCGGCTCGCCACCTGCCACTGAGAGGTCGGTACGGAACCCGCGGATCACGCCATCCGGGGACATCAGGATATAGCTCGGCGTCCAGGTGATCTTCAGCGCCTCGCGGACGCTGGCATCGGAATCGATCACTGTCGGATAGCTGTAGCCTTTCTCGGCAAAATAGGCCTCGACCGAGCCATACGCGCCATACATATCCTGATCACTTGTCTTGTCGGCATTCTGCGGCACATGGATCGACAGGAAATAGAGGTCAGGATCCTGTTCGATGGCTGTCGCAAGCGCGGCCGCATAGGGCGCATCCTTCAGGCTGTCACTGCACCAAGTGCCCCAGACCTGAATCACCATCCAGCGATTGAGGACCGAGGAGTCGAAAGTCTGACCGTCCGCCATGGTGGCGGTGAACCGGGGAAATTTCTGGCCGAGCAATGCATATTCCTCAGGGCGGACATGGCCGTCATGTGCACTGTTGGCGTCCGGCCCCGTAACTGCCGGCGCGGCGGGTGGCGGGTTGGCGGTGATCAAACGCGCCGCGTTATCGGGAGCGGCATCAGGCGCTGTGGATCTGTCGCCTGAGCATGCGGCGAGTGAGAGCGCGAGCGCGGCGATTGTGAGCGTTCGTATCATCGTGGAGCAGGCCTTCCCGGGAAATGGCAGTTATCAGGCTCGCACACTGTGGGCTGCGCCTTTCAGATAGTTTACTGCGACCCGGGTGGCAGGAACAAACGCTTTTGGCCGCTGTGCCGACTGGTTAGAAGTCTGCCTGCATGCGCAGGGTGAAGCCGGTGACTTTGTCGCTGGTTTGCCCGGCAAGCACGCCAGCGGCAAAGGCAGGATCGATCCCTGATGTGGACGTGCCGAGATCTGCATCGGCGTGAAAGAGGCTGAGCCCCAGTCGCGTCCTTGCGGTGGGGTACCAGGACAGGCCAAGCAATGCCGTGTTCATGGTTCCTCCGTCAATGCCGGAATCCGTCAGGTCCAGTGTGTCAAAGGCAGCCGAGATGGACAGCGCGCCCGGCCCGCCCCTGGTGACCGGCTTGTCGATCTCGGGCCGGCCAAATTCTCCGCTCCCGTATGTGCGCCGTCCGCCGAGGAAATAGCCTGCCTCGGCGGAGCTGCCATCAAATGTGGCATTGCCTCCCGCAGCAAGGTGCGATGACAGGGCACCATACTCGGCGCTGACCCAAAGCGGACCGCGCAGCACGGCGCCTTCGAGGCCGACAAACACGTCTGACCCCGATACCGGACCGGTCGATATCATGCGACCGGCGATCCGTGCGAACGGGCGCTGGCGATAGCGCAGGTCTGGCGCACGTGAATCCGTCTCGCGATGGCGGACGGATGCACCAAGATGAACGGTCAGATCTTCGGTGGCGACCGGCGCATATGTGCCGCGTGCCGCCAGTGCAAAACCTTCGCTGGTGGGCGTATCGTTCACGTTGCCGCCGAAGGCCCCGGCCGTGAACGTCCAGTTTTCTCCCATCGTGGTGGCGGCAATGCCAAGCCGCCGGTCGAATGCGAAGGCGTCCGTGAATGCAGCGCGTTCTGTAAACGTGGTGAAGAGGCCGGACACCTGCTCCTGCAGCGAGTTGGGCGTTTTGAACTGGCCGGCGCGGACCGTCCATCCCGACCCGGGCAGGGCGAAGTCAATATAGGCATCGGTTGCGGAGATTTCCCCGTCTTCATCCGTTTCGAGTTCGATCTTGAAGTCGATTTGCTTGCCCTTGCCGGCAAGGGCAAGGCGTGCGGCTCGCAATTCGGCGCCGTCGATCTCCAATGGGGCCTTGTCAGCCTCGGCCTGCGTGTAATCGTAGAGGACGCGGCCTGAAAACCTGAGTTCCAGGGGCGCGTCAGCTGCTGCGCAAAATGCTGCCTGTGCGGCGGCACAAGCCGCGCCGAGAAAGCGGAGATAGGTCATGCCCGGATAGGTACCTTGGTTTTCCGGGGCGTCTAAGGGTGTTTCACAAATAAGTCACATTAATTACGCTATCGCGTATCTTTAGTGGTGGATGCAAAAAGCCCCGACCCATAGGGCCGGGGCTTTCGATATCTGGTCCGTCAGGCCGAAAAGGCAGCCTAGCTGTAGATTTCGAACAGGCCGGCTGCGCCCATGCCGCCACCGATACACATGGTGACAACGCCCCATTTGGCGCCCCGGCGCTTGCCTTCGAGCAGGATCGAGCCCGTGCAGCGAGCACCTGTCATGCCGAACGGATGACCGATCGAGATGGAGCCGCCATTGACGTTGTATTTTTCAGGATCGATGCCGAGGCGATCGCGGCTGTAGAGGCATTGCGATGCGAAGGCTTCGTTGAGTTCCCACAGGTCGATATCGTCAACCGTGAGACCGTGACGCTCAAGCAGGCGCGGCACGGCAAAAACGGGGCCGATGCCCATTTCGTCAGGATCGCAACCGGCGACGTTGAAACCGGCAAACCGGCCGAGTGGCTCGATACCGCGCTTTGCAGCTTCCTTGGCTTCCATGACAACCACGGCAGCGGCGCCATCGGACAGCTGGGAGGCATTGCCCGCGGTGACATACTTGCCTTGCTTGACGACCATGCCGCCGGAGAACACAGGCTTCAGGCCAGCAAGGGTTTCATAGGTCGTTCCGGGACGGTTGCACTCGTCCTTGTCGACGATGACGTCCTGATAGGTTTCTTCGCCTGTCTCCTTGTTGACAAGCTTCATGCGGGCTTTCATCGGCGCGATTTCCTCGGCCATGTAGCCCTTCTTCTGGAACTCGGCCGTGCGACGCTGGCTTTCTGCGGAATAGCGGTCCTGGTCTTCGCGCGACACGCCGTAGCGATCAGCAACGATTTCGGCCGTTTCGATCATGCTCATCCAGATGGCTGGCCATGTCTTCATCAGCTCTTCTTCAGTGTAGCGATGCAGGTTCATGTGACCCGAGCGCGACACGAGCGAGAGGCTTTCCACGCCGCCGCCGACAGTGACGGAAGCACCTTCATTGATGATCGTATGCGAGGCATTGGCGATGGCCTGGAGGCCCGACGAGCAGAAACGGTTGATGGTCGCGCCCGATGTGGTGGACGGGCACCCGGCCCAGAGGGCGGCATTGCGGGCGACATTGTGACCGGTCGCGCCTTCAGGCTGCGCTGTGCCGAGGAACACGTCTTCGACTGCAGCGCCTTCGACGCCGGCACGTTCCAGCGCGCTCTTGATGGCATGGCCGGCCATCGTGATGCCGTGGGTGTCGTTGAGGGAGCCGCGGCCGGTTTTGGCCATGCCCGTGCGGGCGGTGGAAACGATGACTGCTTCACGCATTTGGATAGTCCTCCAGAGTTTCTTGTCGAATGCTTTACGATGTTGCGGCGCACACTAACGGGCTGGCGCGCGTGGCGCCAGCCTTCCCTTAACGTCAAGGTCAGGAAATCGTCGTGTCAGGCAGGCGTTTTCGCCTTGGGCGCGCTGGCCCGGACAGATTCGTCAACATAGCTCTCGAACTTGGCAAAATTTGCCACGAACATATCGGCAAGCTTTGCGGCCTGTTTGTCATAGGCGACCGGGTCGGCCCAGGTTGACCGGGGATCGAGAATTCTGGCGTCCACGCCGGGCACGGCCGTTGGCACCATGAAACCGAATGTTTCATCCTTGCGGAATGTCGCCTTGTTGAGCGAGCCGTCCAGCGCGGCATTCAGCAGGGCCCGCGTGGCCTTGATCGGCATGCGGTTGCCCTGGCCATACGGGCCGCCAGTCCAGCCGGTCGAAACCAGCCAGCAATCGACGTCATACTTGCCGATCAGGTCGCGCAGGAGATTTCCGTATTCGGATGGATGGCGCGGCATGAAGGGGCCGCCGAAGCAGGTTGAAAAAGTGGCCGTCGGTTCGGTCACGCCTTTTTCCGTACCTGCAACCTTTGCGGTGTATCCGGACAGGAAATGGTACATGGCCTGGGCCGGTGTCAGTTTGGCTATCGGGGGCATCACGCCGAACGCATCCGCCGTCAGCATGACGAGATTGCGGGGCTGCCCGCAGCGGCCGGATTCCGACGCGTTCGGGATGGCCGAGATCGGATACGCGCCGCGCGAGTTTTCTGCGAGCGTGCCATCGTCAAGATCAAGTTCGCGTGTGACCGGATCCATCACCACGTTTTCGAGCACCGTGCCCCATTGTTTCGTGGTGGCAAAGATTTCAGGTTCTGCTTCCGCCGAGAGCTTGATCATCTTGGCGTAGCAGCCACCCTCGAAATTGAACAATCCGTTCCCGGACCAGCCATGTTCATCATCGCCGATCAGGATTCGGCTGGCATCTGCCGACAGGGTCGTCTTGCCGGTACCCGACAGGCCGAAGAAGATGGCCGCGTCGTTCTTGTCCGAAGTGTTCACCGAACAATGCATCGGCATCACGCCCCTGGTCGGAAGGTAATAGTTGAGAGCGGTGAAGACCGACTTCTTGGTCTCGCCCGCATAGGAGGTTCCGCCGATCAGGACCATGCGCCGGGCAAAATTCACGGCGATGACCGTTTCCGATCGCGTGCCATGACGCGCCGGATCAGCGCGAAAGCTCGGGCAGTTGATGATCGTGAATTCCGACTTGAAGCCTTTGTATTCCGCGTCTGTGGGAACACGCAGAAGATGGCGGATGAACAGGGAATGCCAGGCAAGTTCGTTGACCACGGTGACCGGCAGGCGATGGTCAGGGTCTGCGCCGCCGAAGAGTTCCTGGACGAACACGTCCTTGCTGGCGAGGTGGGAGGCAAAGTCGGCCAGCAGCGTGTCAAAATGCTCAGGCGTCATGGCGGCATTGTTATCCCACCAGACCGTGCTTTCCGTGGTCGCGTCGCGCACCGTGAACTTGTCCTTGGCGGACCGTCCAGTGTGCTGGCCGGTTTCAACGACGAGTGCGCCGCCATTTGCAACACGGGCTTCCCCGCCAGCAACAGAGGTTTCATACAGGCGCGGTTCTTTCCAGTTCTTGCGAATGGACTTCGGATTGATGCCCAGCTCGGCAAGAATGGCTACGTTGTCGCTCATGGTTTCCTCGGAATCTTGTTCTTGAATCTGGCGAAATCGATCAGGCCAGTTAATGGCACGCGCCACAGGTTTGCAACAATCATGCCCGCCTATTGCAGCAAGTTTAGGCCAATCGGCTGTATCCTGATGACTGACACCGGTTACCACGGTCCGTCGGTGAGGGAGGGCGCGCCTCAAGCCTCCCGATCAGTTCAATTTTGAGAATCATCTCCGCGAAGGCGATCAATGATGCTGTCGCGCCAGCCTTCAGGCAGGATATAGAACACCCAGGCGGCGGCTTCGTAATGGGCCCGCTTCCAGATGTCCACCGGATTGAGGCTGGCTTTTGCGCATGCCGATCGGGCCCTCGGGCCGCCTTTGGAGACCGTCTGGTAGATGGACTTTGCGCGCAGGAGATGCATGCAGTTGGACACGAAGACCAGCTGCTCGGCGCCGGCAAGACCCGGCTGTCCGGCCAGGGTCTGCAGGCCCGAGATCGTGTCACGGGAGGACACGTCGGCCGAGATCCGCCCGCCATAGCCGGACCGGCGGATGGCGACGAGCGCCATGTCCTGGCTGCCGACAATGCCTTCCTGCGGGCGATGGCCACCGACCATGACAAGGCGGTCGACCTTGCCGGCCTCGAGCAGGGCAATGCCCTTGTCGATGCGCGCATCCGCTTCGCGGGCCGAACCGGAATAGAAGACCACGCCTGCGCCATGGGTGATCTGTCCCGTCTGATCGACGAGGCGGGTGAGGCCGAAAAAGGCGAGGGTCGCAATCAGGTCTGCAACCAGTAGCCGCACCAACAGGATTCGCACGTGTCTCATGCCTGCTTATTAGCAGAATTCAGGAGGTCGGCGAGGCCGCCGACGCTGTTTCAAGGCTCGCAATCAGCGCCTGGGTGGGTATCGTCAGCCGGGAAGGAAGCGCGTCGAGGGCGTACCAGCCGAAACCTCCATGTTTTTCAGGCTCCATCAGGCGGGGTGTGCCCGAAACGACGCGGGCAAAAAAAATCGGAGACACCCAGTGGCGCCCGTCGCCCTGATCGAGAATCTCCGCAATGCAGGCCAGGCCTGTCACTTCAATGTCGATTCCGAGTTCTTCGGCGATCTCGCGCCGGGCTGTCACGCGAGCCGGTTCCCCGAAATCGATCTTGCCGCCGGGCAATCCCCATGCGCCCGCTTCCGGCTCGGTCAGGCGCTGGATCAGGAGGAGGCGTCCGGAGGGGTCGAAAATGGCCGCGCCGCAACCGACCTCGGGATAGGCGACACTGGCGGCCGGCAGATCAGCCATCCTGTCAGAGCTCCCCGAATGATTTCAGTGCCGCAAGGGCGACGGGCCCTCCCCATTCCTGCACGAAGTGTCCGGCCTCGGCGACGACCATGGGTTCGGGACAGCCACGGATTGTCCTGCGCAGTTTTTCCATCTGATCAGGGCCGAGGACGGGGTCTTGTGCGCCAATGGCCATGAAGCTGTCACCCATCCAGTCATTCGCCCACCAGTCGGCCGCGCGCCGCGAGATGTCGACGCCTTCCATGCCAGGCTTGACCATGACCAGTTCAGGGAACATGCGCACGCCGGCCTTGTAGGTCGCATCCGGGAAAGGGGCGGCATAGGCGGCCGCTTCAGCGTCGGAGAGAACGGGCGCGCCACGCTTCATCAGGGCGGCAATGTCCATGTCGGGCTGCGACCGGTTATAGGCTTTCCACTGGTCAAACCCGGCACCAGGCGATGTGCCCGTGGCGATGGCGGTATTCATCACGATCAGGCGCTCGAACGTGTCGGGCATGTCCATCGGGATGGTGAGGCCGAGCAGGCCACCCCAGTCCTGGCAGACGAGTGTTACGGTTTTCAGGCCGAGGCGCCTGATCAGTTCCACCATCATGTTGCGATGAAAACTGAACGAATAGACTGTGTCATCGACAGGCTTGTCCGACCGGCCAAAGCCGAGCCAGTCAGGCGCGACGACGCGCGCACCGCTGTCGAGGAAGACCGGGATCATCTTGCGGTAGAGATAACTCCATGTCGGCTGCCCATGCAGGCAGAGATAGGTGCGGACCGCATCCTGCGGGCCTTCGTCGACATAATGGACCTGCAAGCCTTCATAGCCGGGCAGGTCGCTCACATAGTGCGGGGCATAATCAAATCCCGGCAGGTTGTCGAAGCGTGCATCCGGCGTGCGTTTGGCATCGATCGGCATGGTGTATCCTCTGGTCAGCCCTGGTGGACACCATGGAGCAGGGCGTCCTGGTTGCCAACAGCGACGATCTTGCGAAGGCGCCTGATCTTGCCCGGCGAATGTGGTAGGCAGGCAGGGAGCGAACCCGGGACCTGGGCCGCCACCTGGAGATCATCATGACCTACACAATCAATCGAACCGTTTCCGGTGCCAGCTTTGATGCTGTTGACCAACGCACGCGGCAGGCTCTGGCTGACAGGGGGTTTGGCGTGCTGACCGAGATCGACGTGAAAGCGACGATGAAGAAAAAGCTCGATGCCGAGATGCCGCCATATCGAATCCTCGGCGCCTGCAATCCGCAAATGGCCTATCAGGCCATCCAGATCGAGCCGCGCGTCGGCGCCATGCTGCCTTGCAATGTCATCATCCGGCAGGTCGACGATGCGGTCGAAGTCAGCGCGGTTGATCCGGTTGCATCAATGCAGGCGATCGGGAATGATGAGTTGAAACGGGTCGCAGGCGATGTGCGTGACCTGCTGGCGGCTGCCATCGCGGCCATTTGAAAGGGAGACGGCAATGGCGAAGGTCATCGGCCTGGGAGGCCTGTTTTTTCTGTGTAAGGACGTTGACGCGACGCGCGCATGGTATTCGCGCGTGCTGGGGATTGCGATTGATGATTATGGCGGCAGCAGTTTCAGTCATGCAGACGCGGCGGGCGTTTTCCCGAAAGGCGCGCAGACCATCTGGGCGCCGTTCAAGGGAGAGAGCGATTATTTCAAGCCATCTACCAGCGATTTCATGATGAACCTGATGGTGGATGACATGCCGGGCATGCTGGCGCGCATCAAGGCGGAAGGTGTCGAACTGGAAGGTGAGCCAATGAGCGAAAGCTATGGCCACTTTGCCTGGGTCATGGATCCGGATGGACGCAAGGTCGAGCTATGGCAACCTCTGGAACCTGCAGGCGCATAAAAAGCGGCCGCCCCGGTTTCCCGTGGCGGCCCGAGGAGAGGCTCTTGAAGACTGGCAGAGCAATCTAGCTTTTCGCGGAAGCCTTGCAGGCTTCGAGATCGGAAGCGTCCAGTTCGGAACTGTCATTGCGAAGGGCAGTGATTTCACCGACTTCCTTGGCGATTTTCTTGCAGATGCGGAGTGAGACCTTCTTGCGGTCGAGATCGCCGACACAGGTCGTGCCTTCGCAGGTCCAGACAACGCTTTCCGCGATGACACGCTTTTCAGCGACTGGCGCAGCCGTTTCGAAAATGAATGTGCCAGCAAGGGCGGGTGAAGCGAGCGCCAGGGCAGCGGCGCTGATGAGAGTAGAACGGAGCATGGGAGGGCTGCCTTTCGTTCGGGGTTGGTGATGAGTGTGCAACGCGGTGGAAAAAAGGGAAAACAACCCCTTCAGAGCAATGACTATCAAACGCTGAATATTTGGTCAAGTGTTCAGAATGCAGATTTCGTATCATTTCCCGAAGGGAATCGCGCAGGTGTCGCGGTTGCCCCTACGACACAAATTGCTCCTGTCCCTGCGTAGGTTAGAGTGTCTCAAAGAACAGAGGCGCGCGCCCGGGAGAGAAGCATTATGGATTTCAGCATTCCAAAGGACATTTCCGATTACCTGATCGTTCTCGATCAGTTCATCGAGGACAAGATCAAGCCGCTGGAGCAGCAGGACGACAATATACGGTTCTTCGATCATCGCCGCGAATGGGCCCGAACCGATTTCGAGAACCAGGGCCTGCCGCGCAAGGAATGGGAAGAGTTGCTGGGCAAGGCGAAGCGCCTGGCGGACGAGGCCGGGCATTTCCGGTTCGGCCTGCCGAAAGAGTATGGCGGCCAGAACGGGTCCAACCTCGCCATGGCGATTATCCGCGAACATCTCGCGCGCAAGGGCCTTGGCCTGCACAATGACCTGCAGAACGAGCATTCCATCGTCGCCAATTATCCGCAGATCCTGATGCTGCGCGACTTTGCCCGCGAGGATCAGAAGCATCTCGCGACGGCCGCCCTGGAGGGCAAGTTCCGCGCGACGTTCGGACTGACCGAGCCGAACCATGGCTCCGACGCGACGCACATGGAGACACGCGCCGTGCGCCACAAGAAGGACGGCAAGGATGGCTGGCTCATCAATGGCGAGAAGATGTGGATCACGGGGATGCACCACGCCACCCACATGATGTGTTTCGCGCGCACCAGCGGCGAGGATGGCGATGCCCGCGGTATTACGTGCCTGCTGGTACCGGCGGACGATCCGGGCATCGAGATCCTGGAATACATGTGGACATTCAACATGCCCACAGACCACCCCCGCCTGACCATCAAGGATGTCTGGGTTCCCGACAGTGCGGTATTCGGCCCGCCAGAAGGCGGCCTCGCGCTGGCCCAGCATTTCGTGCACGAGAACCGGATCCGTCAGGCGGCCAGCTCTGTCGGCGCGGCGCTGTTCTGCATCGACGAGTCGATTGACTATGCGAATACGCGCGCGCCTTTCGGCAAGAAGCTGTCGACCAACCAGGCGATCCAGTTTCCCATCGTCGAGCTCGCTTCGGAAGCAGAAATGCTCCGTCTGCTGATTTTCAAGACGGCCTGGGAAATGGACCAGATGTCGAAGCCGGAAGTGGCAATCAAGCTGTCAGACAAGGTGTCGATGTGCAATTACCGGGCAAACCGGCTCTGCTGCAACGCGGCCGACCGGGCGATGCAGATCCACGGCGGCATGGGCTATTCACGCCACACGCCGTTCGAACACATCTATCGCCACCATCGCCGCTATCGCATTACCGAGGGCTCTGAAGAGATCCAGATGCGCAAGGTTGCCGGGCATATTTTCGGCTTCATGGGCGCGCAGAAGCATGGCCAGTCCCGCGGCGACAAAGACGCCAAGGGCAAGAGCACCGAACCGACGGATTTTGCCGTCCGGTAGGCGATGACTGTCATGTGACCGGAGGAAATCCGGGGCGCGGCGCAAAGGGTTAATTTCACGGTAACCTTCGTGGGGCCAGAATCACTGTCAGATTCACCACACTGGAGTTCCCGTCATGTCCCTGCTGGAACGGGTTATCCGTGCGCACCGCTGCACGTCGACACATCATCATATCGCATTCAATGCGCTGGACCTGATTGACGCCGAAACGGGAGAGCAGTGGAAATCGCTGCTCCTGGTGCACCATGAGCACCTTCTGAAAGGCGCCAAGGCGCCGGACAAGACTTTCAGGGATTTCCAGAACCACGTCCTGCACATTTCCGAAGGCGAATGGGGCGGTGCCCGCGACAAGGCGACCGAATGGTATGCCAGGTCTGTCGAGCTGCTGGCGAAGAAGAAGTGGAGCGAGGCGGCCTATGCGCTCGGCGTGCTCAGCCATTATTATGCTGACCCGCTCCAGCCCTTCCACACAGGCCAGACCGAGGAAGAGGGCGCGATCCATCGCGCCGTCGAATGGAGCATCGCCAGGTCGCATGACGAGATCGCAGCGCGCATCGAAGCGGGCGGTTATCCGGCGATTGATGTGCCGGGCGGCGTTGGTTTCGTCTCCGACATGGTGCGGGCTGGTGCGCAGCGGTCCCATCCGCACTACCAGACATTCATCGACCATTACGACCTTGATGCCGGCGTGAAGGATCCGCCCGCCGGCCTTGACGAGACGATGCTGGAGATCGTGGCCGACCTTGTCGCCTATGCCACAGCAGGCATGGGCGTGCTGATGTCGCGGGCCATTGCGGAGGCCGCCGTCGCGCCGCCGAAAGTGAACCTGACCATCCAGGGCTATATCGAGACGCTGGATATTCCGCTGCGCATGATATCGAAAAAGCTGGCAGATGCCGGTGACCGGCGCCAGGTCGGGCGGATGTATGCCGAGTTCCAGAAGACCGGCAAAGTGGTGAAGACGCTGCCGGATGATGACAAGGCGATCCGGAAGCTGCATGCCAGACAGGTGCTGCGTGTGCCTGTGAAACAGCTCGACGCACAGGAACTGGCACCGCTTGGTGGCGCGCGGATCAGGCCGGACGGGGCGCCTGTTGCGACCAGGCCGGCACCGGCACCCGCGCCTGAACCGAAACCAGCCCCCGCACCGGTGGTCAAAGCCGCAGCGAAGCCTGAGCCGAAACCCGCGCCAAGGACCGAGCCGGTCAGGCAAGCGCCCAGGCCCGCCCCTGAACCTGTTGCGGAGATTGTGCCTGAAGCCGAACCGGTTGCGACGATTGGCGGACAGGGGCGTCTTACGCGCGAATCGCCGATCGTTGATGCGCCGTCGATTGGCCGCAAGACCGCGCGGCGGCTCGGAAAGGCCGGTATCACCAATGTCGGCGACCTCATGGACTGCGATATCGACGAGACGGTCCACCTGCTGAACGCGCGCCACATCGACGCCGACGCCCTGACCGACTGGCAGGACCAGTCGCGCCTGATGATGGATGTTCCCGGATTGCGGGTTCACGACGCACAGATACTTGTCGGCGCGGGAATCCGCTCGGCCAGCGACCTGGCTTGTGCCTCCGCACGCGACGTGTTCCTTGCGGCCATGGACTTCCTGACGACGCCGCAGGGGGACCGTGTGCTGTGGGAAGATGCCCAGTTCGAGGAAGAGGAAGTCGAAGGCTGGATCAGCATGGCGCAGGCAAGCGCCAGCTGATTACATCCCACGCGGAGACAGGCCCGCAGCGCGGTAGATCGCGTCAATGGCGGCCATGTTTCCGACAGCATCCCGGCCACCCGTCAAGGCATCCGAGCGCCCGCAAAGCACGTCCATCACGTGGGCGAGCTGGTGGTCATATGTGGTTTGACCGGGGGCCGTGACGGTGCGGGAGGTGCCGTCCAGGGTCGTGGTAATGGCGTGGCCGCGATGGGGGTGGATCGGATTGGTGATCTTAAGCTGGCCGCGCGCGCCATCAACCCGGATCCAGGCTTCGAATTGTGCATCCGGCGCCATGGTGGTGTGGATTGATCCGGTCTCTCCGTCCGGAAAGCGGAATTCGGCTTCCATACTTGTGTCGACGCCCGGCCGCTCGCATTCCGCCCGGGCTGAAACGATTTCGGGTTCGGCGCCGACCAGCGTGCGGACCCAGTGCAACGGATAACAGCCAAGATCCATCAGCGCGCCGCCGCCGACGCCCGGCGTGTGGCGCAATTCGCCGGGTCGAAAGGGTATGGCGACACTGAATGCGGCCTCGATACGCCGGATCGTGCCAAGCTGGCCGCTGTGCACGATGTCGAACACGCGCTGGAAGGCGGGGTGGAATCGATAGTGAAAGGCTTCGATCAGAACCCCGCCGGTTCGCTGCGCCGCGTCGACCATCCGGGCGGCTTCCGGCGCGTTCATGGCAAACGGCTTTTCGCAGAGGACAGCCCTGCCTGCCTCAAGCGCGGCGATGGTCAGGTCGGCATGGCGATGCGGCGGCAGGGCGTTGTAGATGAGATCAATGTCCGGCCGTGCGATGAGCGCCTCGTAGGAATCGCAGATGTCAGGGATGTCGTTTTCGCCGGCATAGTTGCGGGCGCGTACCGCGTCGCGCGCGGCCACGGCGACGATTTTGCAATCGCTCCGCAGGGCGGCCGGTTTCAGGATGGCGGCAGGTGCAATTCTGGCTGCGCCGAGGATGCCGATACCGATCATGGGGAGTGCCTTGTTTTCATTCGTGCGCGGCCGGGCCTGTGGATAAGGCGTAAACAGGAAATGCCCGCCTGTTTACCCCGACCTAACAGCGCTTAACCCTCTTTCGCAAATCAAGTGTGCGCGCGGCACTGACAGTAACGAATCGGAAAGCATGTAGGAGGTTAATGGGGGTTCCGGAGCCATTAATCCTAGGAGTGCCACGCTAATGCTGAATGATCTCATTGCGCACATCGCTACAATCAATGGACTCTCGGAATCGACTGCTAAAACGGCGCTGGGGATTGTTTTGAATTCAGCTGAGCGACAGGCTTCACCCTTCGCACCGGCGATGTTCAAGACCATTCCTGGCGCTCGCGCTCTAGCAGCCCGCACAGGGTCTGAGTTCGGAGAGGCGACGGGCATCATTGCCCGCTTGATCGAACAGACGCCCGGCGGAAAGCGTGTTGTTGCCCAGTCCATGATCACGTCGCTGCATGCGATTGGCCTGGATCACAAGGCTATTGGCCACTTGCTGCCGTCGATCTCGACCTTCATGGAAGAGACATATGAGATGACGGGTTTCGGCCATCTCGGAGACCTGATTGGCCACGACCTCGATGCAGAGATCAGCGCGGCCAAGGCCGCCTGATCCGGCAAGTCGCCGCTGCGCCAATCAAACAGGGCCGCCCCGATGGGCGGCTTTTTTTGTTGCCTTTGGCTGCATGCCGGGCCGGCATGGCCCTTTTCAATACGGGCGCGGGTGGATAGAGCACTGCCTGCTGACTTGAACGAGGATACGTGATGCGAACCGAAACCGGACTGCGCGCTGATGAAGCTCTGGCGCTGGACCTGATGGCGGCAATCCGTGCGGACGCGGAAGCCCGCTGCGCGCCTGACAGGGTGGAGCTGGTTTCGGTGACGATCGACGTCACCGGCGCCGATGTGCACGGCCAGCCGGAATTTGCCGCACGCATTGACCGGAAAACCCGCACCGTCCTGTTCACGGGCGGGGCGGCCAGGTGCGGCGACGATATCGTGATGAACGCAACCGCCGTTTACCGGATCGTCTCGGCCTAGGCCTACATCGGCGTATCGCGCAGTTTCATCAGGTCCGGGAATTCCGGGTCACGCTTTTCAGCACGGGCAGCGAAGGCTTCCTGCATGTGCGGGGGCGGGATCATGCCGGCATTCCACACGCCGATATAATCGAGCGTGTCGGCCGTGTTATGGTCGCGGCCATAATTGATGAGCGTCTTGCAGCCGGTGACGGTCAGCGGGTCTTTCGTGGCGATTTCCTTCGCCGTCGCCAGAACATGCGCCACGCATGCCTCATGCGTGTCGAAGACATCATTCACGAGGCCGATTTCCTTTGCCTTGGCCGCGTCGATGCGCCGGCCGGTATAGGCCATTTCCTTGACCCAGCCTTCGGGGATGTAGCGCTGCAGGCGCGGAAAGGTGCCGACATCGGCCGTCATGGCGATATTGGTTTCCATGATCGTGAAGAAGGCATCCTGCGTGCACCAGCGGATATCGCCGGCCGAGATCATGTCGATCGCGCCGCCGATGACGCCGCCATGCAGGGCGAAGAGGACCGGCATGCGGGCCTCCTCCAGCGCGTTGAAGCTGGACTGGATCTGGCGGATGTTCGACCGGAAGGCTTCAGCGGCGACATAGCGGTCTGGCGAACCGCCGCCTTCACCGGCCCCGAACACGGCGAGGTCCATGCCGGCCGAGAAATGCTTGCCAGTTGACGAGATGACGATGCAACGGGCACGCGCGTTCATGTCGATGTCGCGGACGATGGCGGGCAGTTCGTTCCAGAATGCCTTGTTCATCGTGTTCATCGCCTCGGGGCGATTCATCTTGATATGGGCGACCTTGTCGGTGATGTCGACGGTGAAAGCTTCATAGGTTTTCTGCAGCATGGGTGCGTTTCCTCGATTTTACCGAAGACTAGCACAGGCCGGTTGCAGGGCCAGATGTGACGCCGCGAAAGCCTCAGGCGCAACCCGGCCATGGCTGCCGGCTTGCTTCACAGGGATGCATGGGCATTCTCCTTGCTTATGACGTTGGGTCTGCCGGGGAAGGCCATGAAGGCCTGCCGGACCGGGTCGGGACGGTGTTCCAGCAGGACGTCACGCGCGTGGCCATTGTCAAATGGCTAAACCCGGGCGGGCGGCCTCATCCACCTTAAGGCGCATTTTAATCGAAGCGGTGCGGGCTGATCCACTCCATCAACAAGGAGCGGAGCCATCCGAACATGCGCACATCCCTATGGACATTCGACACGGTCACCGTCGATCTTGAAGACAGGGACTGCTCGGTCAGGGCGGTCCATGCAATCAGCCTGGCGGCGGTCACGATCGACTTCCGTCTGACAGACCGGCAGCTGAAAGGCTCACCCGGCAAGCTCAGGAAGGCGATCGAAATACTTGCCACCGACAAGATCCTGGACCTTGCATCCTTCCTCGACCAGATGCCGCCCGGCTGACAGCTCAAACGGGAGCCAACACGAGCAAGGCGAGCAAGCTGGCAAATCGCATGGCAGCCGTCACCCGGATCCATCCGGGCAAGGGAAGCGGCCCATACTGCCTGTTCCTGTCATCAGCCGTCCCATGGCTGTGAGCCTGTTTCTGCAAATGCGTGAATCATGATCAGCTTGAGTCATGAGACATATGCATACCGCCACTTTTTCAATGATCCTGCTCCTTGCCGCCTGCGGACAGATGAACGGCGATGCGGGGCGCGCTGCCGCGGCAGGCGATCAATCAGACCGGATTGCCGGTGTTGCGTCCGTTATTGACGGCGACACAATCGAGATACACGGGCAGCGTATCCGCCTCTCGGGATTTGACTCGCCCGAGCGCGGAAAGACCTGCGCCGGCACCAATGTCTACCAGAAGGCGGCGCTTTTCCTGTCCGACCAGATTGGCAGCCGAACCGTAACCTGCACCAGCACCGGAAAGGACTCGTATGAGCGCAGTGTCGCGACGTGCAGTGTAAACGGCGCCGACCTCGGCGACCTCATGGTCGGCGCTGGCTGGGCCCGCGACTGGCCGAAATACAGCCAAGGCGCGTATGCGGATTCGGAAGCACGAGCCCGCGCTGCGCGAAAGGGCGTCTGGAATCTTGACTGCCCGAATGACCTCTGGGGCAATCGGAAATATGACTAGGGCGGTCCCTCCTGTGCCTCGACCGCTCCAGGACATGTTCATCTGACGCGCAAACCTGTCCTGCCTGTCGCCTTGCGGCTCCAGGTGCTGCCCGTTTCTTTTGCCGCATGACTCCAGTTTCTCGTTGAGTCTCGTGATGCCCGGCGCATCAGGGAAAGCCCGGTGCTGGCAATGCATGAAGGCTATGACATGAGGCATGCAGGTTGGAATGCGGAGGATGCACCAGTCCGGCCCGGATGGGTGGATCACCCTTCTCCTTTCGGTACCGGAGGACGCGAGCCATGACCGGCTGCAGGCCGAGAGCAGCGCGGGCACCTTCCGAAATGGATTTGCGGGTCTCCGCGCATCTGCGGGCGCACCGTCAGGCCCGCAGCATGACGCTTGTGGAGCTCGCCGGGCTTCTGGGCATATCGCATCAGCAGTTGCAGAAGTACGAAACCGGCACAAACCGGATTTCTGCAGGCATGCTGTACGAGGTGGCAAAACGGCTCGACGTGCCTCTTGCCGACTTCTTTGTGTGCGAGGCGCCTGCTGAGGAGGACTTCGACTCGCCGTCGCAACCACCTGAGGTGAAGTGACCCTGCCGCGCGCATTCCGATGAAGGACGCTGGTTACGCCCTGCAAACGCCCATGCCCCGTTGCCGGCATGTCGGTGCGCAGTCAAATCGTGTCACATCAGGATGTGCCCGAATTCCATGACGTACCCGATATGCATGCGCTGAGCCTCCTGTCGCCAGGCAGGCAGCATGGATGAGGAAATACAATCTTAAAAGGAATTACTGGATTCTGAGGCAACCGCATGTCGAGGTGTTTTCGGCTGAATTATAAGGCTAAAATCGATAATATATCTCATTGTTTGACGGTCAGGATATCTGCGCCAAAAAGTATGCTAAGGTAGAAAATCAAGAGATCGAATATTGATTAGGGTGCCTCATGCGGCCAGCTAATTGGAACAGTCTAGTCCGCGCCATTCCTGCGCTGCGGAAAGAGCTGGACGCTGCGGACGGCCTCAACATTCTGATTGCGCTGGCCTGCGTCGTCGGCATGTCGGTCGTGGGTGCATTCGGTCCTTTCGCACTGAAACTTCTGATCGACTGGCTTTCAGCTCATGGCGCAGACAGCTTTCAGCAGAACCAGGGTCTCATTCTGGCCGCGCTGGTAGCATCTTATGTGGCCGCGCAGGTGCTAGGCCGGATCGCAGCTGAGGTCAGGATGTTCCTGTTCGGGGCAGCCGACCAGGCAGTCGCCCGTAAGCTCGGGCGAAAGGTGTTCGCCCATGTGATTGCACTGCCTCTTTCGTTCCACCGTGAGACGTCGACCGGTGCTTTGACGCAAACAGTCGAGAACGGCCTGCAGGGGTTTCGGCTTGTGATGCAGCATGCCTTCTTCACGATCCTGCCGGGCGTGATTGAAGTCGTGCTCATGAGCCTTGTCATTGCCCGTGTACTTGACCTTGCTTTCCTGGCCATATTCAGCGCCTGCGCCCTGGCCTATGCGATCGTCTTTTCTGCAGGCGCGCGGACAATCATGCAGGCAAGCCGTGCAATCTCCTCAGCTCGAATTGAGGCGAATGCAGCGCTGGCCGACAGTCTGCTCAATGTCGAGACCGTCAAGGCGTTCGGGGGTGAGGAGGCGGTCATCGGCAGGTTCGACGCAGCTCTCGCCTATGCGCAGGAGCGCTGGCGGTCCTTCTATCGCGCGCGATTCACGAACGGTCTGCTTATCGCCTTTGTATTTTGCGCGGGACTGACCGCTACACTCTGCCTTGCAATCATCCAGGTCCGGTCCGGCGCCATGACGGTCGGTGATCTCGTGCTGGTCAACACCTACATGCTTCAGGTCGTCCGGCCGATGGAACTGCTCGGTGCCGGCGTGAGGGATATCGGACAGGGGACTGCGTTCGCGGAGCGGCTTCTCGATCTGCTTGATACGCCCCTCAGGGAAAAGTCAGACGCAGGTGGAACGCGGGTCTCTCCGGATACAGCGCTGCCGGCGATCCGTTTCGAAGATGTGCGCTTTGCCTACCAGGCAAAGCAGCCTGTACTCGACGGCGTGAGCTTTGACATTGCTCCTGGTTCCACAACGGCGATTGTGGGGACTTCAGGCGCTGGCAAATCGACCATCTGTCGCCTGCTCCTGCGGTTTCATGAACCGGATTCGGGCCGCATCCTTATCAACGGCATTCCGATTTCTCATTATGCACCGGAAGTCCTGCAACAGGTGATGGCCGTGATTCCTCAGGACACAACGCTTTTCAATACCAGCCTGGCCTCCAATATCGCATTCCCTGACTTCGGGGCTGCGACGGAGGATGTCGAATGGGCTGCGCGGCTCGCCCATCTCGAACACCTCATTTCGGGCCTTCCTGAGGGCCTTGCCACGATTGTCGGTGAGCGAGGCCTCAAGCTTTCAGGGGGTGAGAAGCAACGCGTTGCCATAGCCCGGGCCATGCTCCGTCATCCAAAACTGCTCATCGCGGATGAGGCAACTTCTGCGCTCGATTCAGCCGCCGAAGCGAGCATCCTTCGTAACATCAAAACGGCGGGGCAGGGAACGACCACAATAATTATCGCCCATCGCCTTTCCAGCATCATGGACGCCGATCAAATCATCGTTCTGGACAAGGGACGGGTCGCCGAAAGCGGACGCCACGAAGACCTGCTAGAAATTGATGGTCTGTATGGAACACTTTGGAGAGCTCAGAATCGGGAATCTGAACCGAATGCAAGTAAAACAATGTAGACGGAAATTATCAGCCGCCCTTCAATGCTTCCAGCATTTTCTGGGTCCGGACTAATTGCTTGTCATTCATATTTGCGAGAATGCCATTTATATTGCGGAGCGTCTCTCCTCGAGTGCCAGAAGGAAATGACTTTGCGCCCAACAGGACTTGTGGGGAGACTCCAAGAGTCGTGGCAATCTTTTCTACGGTTTCAAATAGTGGCGCTGAAATGCCACGTTCAATTTTTCCAATGGTTTCTCGCGAGACGCCAACCTCGCCGGCCAATTGTTCAAGAGTCCAACCTACTGCACGCCTGTGGTGTCGAACGTTGGCCCCAAAAATTTTTTGAAGTTCCATGGATCAGCTCTCCTCCGCGCAGAGAAAGGTGAGCCGGGGTACGTTACGAGAAATAGGAACTTTACATTTTTCGAAATGAGAACTACAACTTTACATTGTTTCAATATGGAAAGTAGGGCGCGTTCTCTTTTTGAGATCGCGGAGACTTAATGTCCGAAGCGCGCAACGATTCTCAATTCTCAAAGCGGCACGTGAGAGGTTCGTCCAGCCCTCACGAAAGCAGCTCCAGTTCAAAATCTCGACAATCAGCAACTCTCATCGATTTCCATCAAGAGCCTGGCGACCTCGCAGGTCCTGAAGCCCTGAATTATATCTTCCGGCTTCATCGCAGCGAACTCCTTCGATTCTGCCGTACGCGGATTGGCAATTCCGATGATGCTGAAGATCTAGTCCAGGAAGCCTTCATCTCGGCAGGGCGTGCCTACAGCGACAAGCCCATCGAGGAATTGCGACCTCTCCTGTTCACAATCCTGCGGAATCTGACCCGCGACTACCTGAAGTCGGGTTATACGCGGAGCTGGCGCGATAGTGCAGACATTGGGGAGCTGGGCGACAGGCTGGCCTGCTGCCAGACTATGACGCCGGAACAACAGGTTCAGGATGCGCAATTGCTCGCGATGGCGGAGACAGCCATCGCGGGACTCAAATCTCGTGAAAGGCAGGCGCTTCAGTTGCACCGACTGGAGGGATTGACCCATGAGGCCATTGCGATTCGTCTGTCCGTGTCGCCAAGAACTGTCAGAAGTGATATAGCCGCAGCGCTGGCAGCCGTCGCGAAAGTCCTTTCGCGTTCCGGCGGCTGGCGTCCAGATACGGCTGAGTGATCGACGTGATGACAGATATTGAGGAGGACACGGGCAGGCTAGATGCCGCCGCTCGCTGGTACAGCGAACTCCAGCGCGAAGACGTCGAAGTCGAGACTTGGGACGAGTTCCTCGCCTGGGAACGTGATCCGCAAAACGCCGCAGCGTTCCGCCAGATCCAGGCAAACCTCGCGATCATTGACCGGTCACTGCGTGCGGGCACCAGGACTGCTGGTTCAGGTCCACAGGCAAAGACGCCGCCGGGATCAGCACTGCGAAAGCGCGCCTGGCTGTCTGGCCTGGCGGCCGTGCTTTCTTTCGCAGCACTTGGCTGGTGGATTGTAAGCAAAAACACAAAACCTGAACCCGAGACTTTCACGACACTTGTCGGGGAGCAGCAGACTGTCACGTTATCTGATGGATCGACGATCACGCTCAACACGGATACGTCGCTCGAAGTGATGTACTCAGAGCGCGAGCGTCGGATCGGCCTCCGACAGGGCCAGGCCTTTTTCGATGTCGCACGCGCTGACGTGCCATTCCATGTCGACGCGGGCGGCAGTCGTACGACGGCACTCGGAACACAATTCGACATCTATGCGCAGCCAGGCCAGGTCGCCGTAACCTTGCTGGAAGGTTCTGTTGTGGTTTCTGATTCACCTGAGAGTGAGAGGGGCTCAGTCAGTCCAGAACGCTCAGACGCCGCCGAGCCAAGACGCCAGATGCTCGCCCCCGGCGACAGGCTCGAAATCATGCAGGACGGTTCTCAAACCCTGTCCAGAGTGGAGCCGGCAACTGCGCTGCAATGGCGAAGCGGCGTCCTTCAATTTGATAATGTCACACTGGCTGAAGCCGTCGCCGAACTGAATCGATATTCGGAAACGAGGATAAGTGTACCCGATCATGATCTCGCCTCAGAACGCCTGAGCGGAAGCTTCCCGACAGGTGAGCCTGAAGAATTCGTATCAAGTCTCGCGCTTTTCCTGCCAGTCAGATCAGAGCGATCCGAAAATCTGATCACACTTATGCCCATAGATCCTGATTGACGTGACAAGAGTGTCAGTGGCGAATAACTGAAATTGCTGCCAGTCGGGCCCTGAAGCAGGGACGGCTTTCCCGGGTCAATCGCGGGCTCTCTGTGCTGGTTCGTTCTTGCGCACAAGGTTCAGCTCACCTGTATGCGGATGCTCAGGCCCGCGAGCCTGCCAGAGATGGCGCCTTTTAGGCAGCTCTGTCATTTCACGGCTCAATTTCAGAGACGGCAGCTTTCCTGCTCGTTCCTTGAGCAGCCTGGACGGAATCTGCCTGTCAGGTCTCCCATCACAATTGGTGCGTGGGCGGAAGCTGTTCGCACTGGCAGGCGCTGGATGAGGCCTCTGCCGGTCTATCGGATGATAAGACTGCCACATCTGCTTTCCCGCTCGTTGAACCTGATGCGCGTCCGGGCCGAAGCCCTGACGGGGGAAATTAATCCGGAGGGGAATATGTTCAACAAGACACAATTCAACGCGCGGCTGTTCAGCGCGGCGGCTGCATCCATCATCCTGTCGACCGGCCTGGCCGGCGCACATGCCGATGTGCTCACACCCGGAGGCCAGGTCGAATTCGATATTGACGCACCCATGCTCGCAGACGCGTTGCGCGCGTTTGGTGCCCAGTCGGGTACGCCTATCCTGTTTGCCGAAGCGTTGGTCGCTGGGCGCAAGGCGCCAAGGCTCAGCGGAAATTTTGTGCCGACTGATGCGCTGGACCGCCTCCTTCTGGGGAGCGGGCTTGTAGCGGTCAAGGGCCCGGGTCGGGCGATCATCATTCGGGCGCAGGATGTTGCACCCGAGCAGGCTCCTCCGCCAGCGCATGCGGGGCAGGCGCAGGTGCCTGCACAAACCCTCACAGCTCCTGACGTGGCCGATTCAGAAGACGGCACATTGCGGGTCGATACTGTAACCGTCACGGGCACAAGCTTGCGCGGGATATCTCCGGAAAGTTCGCCTTTGCAGATATACAGCCGGGAGGACATCCTCGGATCGGGCGTCACAACGACAGAACAATTCATCCGGACATTGCCGCAGAATTTTGGCGGCGGGTCCAGCGAGTTTGCGCCCGGTGGCCTGCCCAATGATATCAATTCGCGCCAGAACAATACGTTTGGCACCAGCGCCAATCTTCGCGGACTGGGGTCGCGCGGGACACTGGTCCTGCTCAATGGCAACCGCCTGGCACCAACATCTAAGGTCGGTGATTTCGTGGACCTTTCCCTGATTCCCGTTTCGGCACTTGAGCGGATTGATGTCCTCACTGATGGAGCGTCTTCGATCTATGGCGGAGACGCTGTGGCAGGCGTCATCAACTTTGTCCTCCGGGACGATTTCGAAGGGGCCGAGACCAGTGCGCGGTTCGGCTCGGTGACCGATGGGGACATGAAGGAATACCGTCTCAGCCAGACGCTCGGTTCGGCCTGGGGCAGCGGAAACATCCTCGGAACCTATGAATATTTTGATCGCGGAAACCTGACACTCGCGGACCGCCCGAATATTGGCCTCCCTCTTCTGACGGACGGTGAGCCGGTACCGGACACGGGCGCAGTCGATCTCCTGCCAAAGCAGCGTCGACACAGCGCTGTTGTATCCGCGCGGCAAGCCTTTGGTCCCGCACTCGAACTCACTGGTTCAGGGCTCTACTCAAAGCGGGATGTGGTCAGTCACTCTATCCTGAGTTCGGCGCCGGGATACAAGCAGATCTACAACACGAAATCAGAATCACTGTCCGGAAGCTTTGGAGTTGATTATGAATTGGCCCCAGGCTGGTTTGTCGCCGCCGATGCAACCTATAGTCAGATCCGCAACGAAGAGACGCTGACATTTTTTCTGACGCAGGATCCGAGCGTGGATCAGACGGAAAGTCGATCGGATCTCTGGTCGCTCGATGCTCAGCTCAATGGCGATCTGCTGAATATTCCCGGTGGTCCGATCAAGGCTGCGCTCGGAGGACACTTTCGGCGGGAATCCTTCACAAATGAGTCGCAATCAAGCGGAGTGAACCGTGATGCTGAACGGGATGTGTCGGCTGTCTATGGAGAGTTGCTCCTGCCGATCGTCGGAGAAGGCAATACACTGCCACTGGCAAGGCGTCTTGAACTGAACCTTTCAGGCCGGTTTGACGACTATTCCGATTTCGGCAGCAGTTTCAGCCCCAAGGCTGGGATTCTATGGTCGCCGGCGTCGGGATTGAACCTGCGAACTTCCTACAGTGAGTCCTTCGCGCCGCCTCCGCTGGGAAGGGTCGGCGCGCTCGACAGGACAGGAAGCGTCTCGCCCTACCAGCTTATTCTCGACCGACTTGGCTTGCCACTACCGGATGCCTCTCTGGCGGGTGTTGACTACATGGTTCTTGGCGGTACCGCAGAAAATCTTGATGCAGAAGAGTCGCGTACGTTTACAGCCGGACTGGATTTCTCTCGTGACGCGGGCAGCCATGCATGGTCAGCAACTGCCAACTATTACGACATCACGTTTGAGGGGCGTCTCGGCAGCACACCCGTGCCAGGGAATGTGAATATCAACGCTGCACCGGGCATTGCGTTCTCGATGCCCGGATCGTTTCCCGAAGGCATAATCATTTTCAATCCGTCACCGGAAGAATTGAGCGCCATCCTGGCGGGCCTGTCCCATCCGGTGCGGCTCAATTCAGGGGCGAGTCTCGACAATATCGCGATTGTAAATTCAGTAAACGTCGTGCGCAACATTGCGGAAACACAGACACGGGGGCTAGATGCGCAGATAAATTACAGTGCCGACACCCGGCTTGGCCGCATCTCAATGGGGCTGAATGCCAACTATATTCTGGAGTTTAGCGAGCAAGCCGCTGCAACGACACCACCGGTCGAAACGACGAATACGCTTTATAACCCGGTCGACCTGAAAATCCGGGCAAATGCCGGAATTCACCGGGGCGGGTTCAAGGGCACGCTCTTTCTCAATTATTCTGACAGCTACCAGACCGATACGACGGCTGATGCGTCCGACATCGGGTCATGGACCACAGTCGATGCCACCGTGTCATACACATTCGAAGACCAGGTCGGATGGCTCGATGGTGCCGCCGCCAGTCTTTCCGTTACGAACCTTTTCGACAGAAACCCACCATCGGCTCCGTCGCGCGGTTCCTTCCTGATATCTGGTTTCGATCCGACCAATGCATCACCGCTTGGAAGATTTGTGGCCCTTGAATTGCGCAAGCGCTTCTGAGCGGATGCTCGGACGTGCGTTGGAGCGCCGCAGAGAAGCGGCGCACCCATCCTTTATTCTCCAGAACCTGGTAACGCCCATCATGCCCAGACGCTTCCGAGATGCGATCACGCTCTTCATCGTGAGTGCCATCATCGCCTGCTTTCCAACCGCTCTGGCGGAGCCCCGTGCGTTTGGGCTTGATGACCTCCTTCACATGGAAGGGCTGGGAGCTGCCGGTGCCGACCCGCAAGGCAGGTGGATGATGGTCGAGAAGATCCGACCCTATGACGAGATCACCGATTACAGCTTTCGGACCTATGCTTACCAGAAAAGTGGTCATCAGATATGGAGATACGATATGCGGGCAGGCGGCGAGCCTGAACGGCTTCCGGGCCTTGATCCGGAACCGCATACCTATCTCCAGGGCTTTTCACCTTTGGGCAAGTATCTCCTGCTGATGCAGTACCATTCCGGTGCGCTATCGATGCTTGCCTATGAGATGGATAGTGAGACGGTCCGGACGTTCAAGAAGACGCCCGCCTTCAGCCGTTCAGGTGAGCATAATCCGGTCTGGATCAGCGACACGGCCTTCGTATTCGCAGCGCTTCCGGACGGGGACCTGCCGGCCACTACGAGTGTGCGCGCGCGAACCGGAAAGGCATTGGCCAAGGGTTGGAGGGATGCCTGGAGTGGAGAAGCAGCGACAGCCGTCGAAGTGCGCACTTATGCAGAGGATCAGTCAAATCAACCTGAAGCCGGAGAACTGGTCGTCGCAGATGCCGACACAGGCCGTGTCGAAGTGCTGGCTGATGGGCTCTATGCCGACCTTCGCGTGTCACCTGACCAGAGGTGGCTTGCTGGTCTGGCGGTATCGAAACCGCGACCAGCCGATCCCGATCGACTGCTTGACCGCGAACCGCGTCGTTACAAGCTGGTGATGTTTGATCTCGAGACCCGGCAGGAAGTCCGTCTGGCCGAGAATCTCGAATTCTATCCCTATACGATCACCTGGTCGCCGGATGGCCGACGCCTCGCCGCCTATGGTTGGGAGCGCGGCAAGGATGCGGCAGAAGGCAGATTTCATGTCATCGATATCGCGTCGGGTTCCGTTACCCGTTTTGACCATCCCGGGCTCGATCTTGCCTCTGAGCGTGAACGCGGATGGCGGCAAAGGCCGGAGCGAGCCCTTTTTCTCGGTGACAGGCTGGCCGTATTTGCGCGGCGCGCGGCGGCAGGGTCTGATCCGGGTGGCACATTTACCGATCGAAATTTCATGCAGACCGGACTTGGCCGGGCCGATTGGTACACACTCGCCGGGGATGGCAAAACACACAATCTGACAGCTTCGCTGTCGGATGTGTCTGCCATTCCGGTCCATGCAGGCCCTGGCCACGTCACGCTGAAGGCCGCTGATGGCGTCTATCGCTTTTACAGGGATGGGGGTGTGCGCCGACTGAGCCCGGACGTGGATGGGCAGCTGCAGATGCTGACACCTGGCACATTTGCAACGCGTAGCAGAGTTATCCGGCCGGAATTCAGCGCCGAGGCACTTTTCTCCGTGACTGGAGCGGGAGCCGCCAGGATACTCATGCTGGATCTGCGGGAAGATCAAACCGTAGCGCCGGTCCTGATCGACGCGCCGGACAGCCAAGCCTCCCCCCTGGCCGGAAGTCTTGCCGCCCGGACAGTGCTGTTTCGAACGGAGAATGGGCCCCAGTCGCATCTGTTCCTTGCGCGCTCAGGCTCGCAAGGGCGTCCCCGGGAGATCATGCGCATCAATTCGCATATGGCAGGACTCGATTTCGGTGAGTGGAGAATTTTGTCCTACAGTTTGGCGGATCCGGAAAGCCTCCTGAAAAACCAGACCGTGGAGAGCTGTATCCTTCTGCCTCCGGACTTTGATCCGCATGCGCCGCCACCTTTGATCGTGGATATTTATCCCGACATCGGACCGACGTGCCGCAAGGAGGGACCGAAACTTGCCTATCCGGATCCGGATTCGCCCTACGTTTGGGCCAGCAAAGGTTATGCCTACGCGCGGCTTACGACACCGCGAGAGCTGATCCGCACTGAAGACGGGCCGATTGCCGGAATGGATGAGGTCATCGGGGCAGGGGTCGATGCCATTCTCAAGGAGAAACTTGCCGATCCAGAGCGTATCGCGCTTTACGGGTTCAGTCAGGGTGGCGTATCTGCACTCTACGTGGCAGCTCATTCAGATCGATACAATGCAGTGATCGCGGCCAATAGCTGGGCAGATCTGTTCAGCAACTATTTCGGGCCCGCCGGAGTGTATTCCTACCTGTACGGCTCCTTTGGGGCGTTTGGCCGGTATGATGCGACCAGCGGAAGCGATTTCGGTATCGGTCGTACGCCCTTTCAGGATCCGGAAGTCTATTATCGCAATTCGCCCGTCTTCCTCGCACCACAGATCGATATTCCTGTCCTGCTTATCCATTCTGACATGGACGAGTTCTCGATGTCACAATTCGACGAAATGTATGGCGCGCTGTTCCGGGCGGGAAAGGATGCCCGCTACGTCCGGTATTGGGGCGAGGGCCATGGTCCATCAGGGCGAGCAAATATAAGAGACATGTGGGAACGGTTTGACCAGTTTCTCAGTGATACTCATGTTGCGCCTGAGAATGGTGCTATGCCTGCCTGTCAGGCTTGCCGATGATCCTAGTCCAGGTGCGTAACCAGGCTTCTATTGCGTATGCGACAAGGAGGCTGCGACCGATCCTGTGAGCACTCAGATTTTCCCTGCGTGTCATCTTCTCAAGCTCATCCCTGTCCATCAGACCCAGCTCTGCGAGTACGCCGGAGCGGAGCGTCTTCGCGAGCGTCTCAGAGTTGGCTTCGAGAAATTCCATGAAATAACTGGATGCGCTGCCCTTTGTCATTCTGTGCCTTATGCTGTCAGGTATCCTGCCTGAGAAAGCCTGGCGCGCGAGACCGCGGCTCTCACCGTTCGCCAGAAGCAGCGAGACAGGCAGGCGCAGGCAGAGCTCCATGAGAGGTTGGGAGATGAGAGGATGTACAATCGCCGCAGCGTCGGGTCGCGTCGCGGAATCTGAAACCTGCACCATATGCGGTAGGGAGCTGACCTGCAGGAATTTGGCAGGCGGCAACCCTTTTGCGTTTCTGACCCATTCCGGCAGACTGGCGTCCACGCTCGGGCCGGCGTCGACATGTCCTGACATCGTCTCCTGCCGGTGGCGGAAGGCAGATTGCATGACGCTTTCGCGCCGACCCAGAAGAAGGGCGGGCAGGCAAACATACAGGACCTCCCATATCGATCGCTGGGAGAGGCGTGACGCGCGAAGCAGGGCAGGCAGCGCACCTGCAAACAAGCCATGGGTCAGGATATGGTCGGCGAATGCCTGGGGTGTCCTGCGCTCCAGAAAAAGATGATCGCCTCCCTGGCCGGTGAAGAGCGCCGCGCGCTCACCAGGAGAAATCCTTCCTGCCAGCGAGGGCGCTTCGCCGATAAAGGATCTGTAGGGCCGGGCCGTTGGAGGATGCGCTGCCACATTCGGCAGGACGCTGTTTGGACGAACACGTATTGTTTCAAGCGGAATACCTGCAAGGGCCGCTGCGGACTTCGCATGACTTTCTTCCGACAGGTCACCAGATTCAAGGCGATAATGTATTGCCCCGACATCTCGCCCTCGTTGAGCGTCGGCGAGACAAGCAAGCACAATAGCTGAATCAAGCCCGCCCGAAAGACTTACATCGACTCTGTCGAAGCGCGATGCCCAAGCCTTAACAACCATCTGGCTGGTCTCCGCTAGCCGACGTTCTGCTTCCTTCTGGTCAGGTAACAAGACATCAGCGGCAAAATCTCTTGGGTCCCAGGCTAGCTCTGTCATTGTACGGTTGGACGTGACCACAAGGCGCTCGCCGCCCAGCAACTCCCTCACTTCGTTGAGGCCGGTCTCACCGGTCTGAACTTTGTCATAGATGACCAGCTTCGAGATGAAGTCGCGATTCAGGGTAAAGGCGGACCTGTCGATGAACCGGCAATCCTGAAGATGGGAGAAAACGAGTGTGACCCCGCACTGATCGGCATGGAAGCAGGGCAGGGAGGCGCTTGGATCCCTGACAATGACAAAGCGATCGCCACAATCGAGGAAGCTAATGTAGCTTCCCCAATAATACCTAAGGAGTTCATCACCGCGTGAGCGGCAGACGCGGGATGAAAAGGGAAGGTCGCTTGCCGCGATGTCAGATGCCGAGAGCGATTTTCCGGATCTGTCGAACAGGCTGCCGAAGATGGCGCCTCCCATACCATCGGGAGAGTTTGGCAAGGCAAGAATGTTGCCGCCGAAGGGTAAGCGGGAGAAGTCAAAAAGTTCAAGGCCTGGCCGCGCGAAGTGGGAGTACGGTGCAAGGCCATCTCGCTCAATCCGTGAGCGGATATCCGTCACAAGATCGGCTGCAGCCGGGTCTTCTTCTTCCCAGATCATGGCAAAATAGGAAAGCATCGCGTGTGGATCCTAAACGGACATGATTTTTCTGTATTCTGAAACGTGACCCAAATGGTCATTGAGCACCATGCCGTCATGTTCGATCCAGCAATGGGCACTGAAAGGTAGCGGTCTCACGCCGAACTCCCAGTTGGCGCTTACGCCCATCAGGGACAGATATTTGAGCAGGACAAGGCTCCGGAAAAAGCAGGCTTCATGGCTGGTGAAGACGTAGGGCGTGAAGCTGTGAAAACGCCGCGTCAGATCCAGGATACAGGCCTTAGAGCAATGCGATGGAGCGACAGCTGCCCATTTTCTGGCGGAGGCGAGCGTTTGCTTCAGGTGAGACGTTCGCCTGACATGAGCGGCGACCGCAAATGCGAGCAGAAAGGCGGTCATGGGTCGCCAGCGCACGGGCGGTTCTCCACATGGTGGCAAGTCGTATAGCGACGTTTGTGGGTTCGGTCGGATCGGGCGGTTCAGGTCCGGCCTCTCAGGCTGATGGTGAGTGATCAGTTTCATGTCGAGAAGGCGTCGCGCAAATCGGACAGCCGCCGCTGATAATCCTGAACACTCACGAGACCCACAGATTTCGGCAAACCAATCGTATTGTTGGCCAGAAAACCGGAAGTAGCGATCCATATTGCAGTCAAGCAGAATGTAGGCCGTTCTGAATTCGCACACGTAGACATCCGGGCTCAGGGAGTAACTGCGTTTCGGGAGTGGCAGGTCCTGGGCGGATGCTGGTTGCATGTGCTCTATCTCTTCGGCGAAAGCGGGGGCGCGATGTAGCGCCCCCGCCATGGTTTACCGGGCCTATTCGCGGCTATTGACGCTGCCCTGGTTGAACTCGTCACCGAGGGGACCGATCCCACGTGTTTCCACGCTGACCGATCCCAGTTCGATGGGCTCGAACTCTTCATCCTGGTAGCGATCTTCTGTCTGGGTATTCATGACTAATTCTCCTTTCGGTTTGAGGGATGTCGCTGGCCGGGCGACAGGTAGAAAATGGATCCTATCTAAAATAGAGTCAACACCTCGAAATATGAAAAAATGTTTATAAATCAGTACATTAAGCGCACTTCTTCTTCGCCACCAGCCTATCTCGCGGTGTCGTTCAGGCGTGCATGTTCAATCCGGCGCGATAACCCTAGTTTCTCGAACCGGGATCGAGATGTTCTTCTCCCCACGGGGCGGTGATATCCGCCTGTCCGGCGGGCAAGCGGCCTTCATCGCCAGGACGCGCCAGAGCGACCCGAACAGGCGACTGGCGCAGGAGGGCTCCAGCCTTAACGCTGTCTCCCTGCCTCAGGGCCTTGTCGGCGCGCGAAATGGCATAATAGGCGCGGGTATACGGATCGACTTGATACAGCGCCGGTGAGCTGATGACCGAGGCAAATCCCTGATCAGGTTTCTGCCAGCCCGGCCCGTAGGTTTCAGCAAGATAGCGTTCGGGATTGTCAGGGATGGGCCAGGTCGCGCCATTGAAGGACGCGGTCTTCAGGCGAAAGGGCGTGAACCGCCAGGCCACGTCACCTGCTAGCCGGCCGAGGCGGCAATGCAGGGCGTCGCCAGAAGGCTCATACAGGAAGGTGTCCACCCCGATACCCTTGAAGGTGAGCGCAAAGTACCGGTCTCCCGGACGTGCGCGTCGGGCTAGCATGAGCCCGGAATGGTCGCGGATTGTCCGGGCGATATCAATTAATTGATCCGGGCCGGCAAGTATGCCGATATCGACGTCACGGTCATAAGGCAGAGGCTGGCCAGACCGGTAGAACCCGAGCAATGTCCCGGCAGCGAGGAAGAATGGAATTCCGGCCGCGTCGAGGATTTCACCTATGCCGCGCAGCGCGCCGACAGCTGCATCGGGGCTGAAACGGGCAGGCGGCCTTTCTGGCTCCTGGCCGCCCCGTTGCGACACAGCGCCTTGCTTCTGGCGAAACGCCTCGCGAAAATCTCCCGTCTCATACCGCGCTCGGGCAAGGCAGTCATGAACTGTCGCAGCGTCCGGAAAACGTGAGGCATTGTCGGCAATGAAGGTGGCCGCAACCCGCCCGCGATGCGCGTCGAGAAGCGCTGCGGTGCAGGTGGTGAAGAGGCGGGCTGCAGGCTGCCCGCTGGTGCAAAGGCGAACAAGCGCATCTGCGGCCTGATCGATCGCGTGGATGCGCTCGGCCTCATCGGGGGTGATGTCAGCGATCGATTGCCAGGATGGCCACGCGTCCCGGCTTGCGGCTGTGACTGCGCGAAAGGCTGCAAGGGCCTCCTCGCGCTCATCAAGCGCATCGAGGGCAAGGCCGCGTCCATGCTGGGCCTGCAATTCTGCCGGATCGAGACACAGACCCTCATCGAAACAGGCCAGAGCCTTGTCCGCATGTCCGGCGCGAAGCCAGGCAATTGCGAGCGTCAGCACGATGGGCACATGTCCTGGCTGGAGATAATTGGCGAGCCGCAGGTGAGGGATCGCATCATCTGGCCGTCCTGCTGCCAGGCATCGCTGGCCTGCCTGCAAGCAGGCCTGCCAGGTGGCGGCCAGGGCCTGTCTTTCCGCATCGGATTCTGCCGTGCGAGCCTTCATGGCACTCTCTCGCCTGTGAACAGGCTGAGGGGGAGGAAAGGCGCGCGGCAGGCAGGCGTCGCCGCCAGCGCTTTGCAACCCAACCGGCAATACGCGGGCGGCGGTCTATTCAGATCAGGGGATCTTCCAGTGAACATGGCTCTCGCACTGCGAATGGGCTTGTTATCGCGGGCAAAATGCGTGTCGCTGACTGAAGCGGTTTCAGGTCTTCGTCAGTCCTCTTGCCTGCCGTCCCGCCGGAAGATCCCGTTCGCTGACAATTGCGGCGTGTCACGTGATCATGAGCGGTATTGAATATTGCAATATTAAACCATAGGTAGGAAGTTTGTGCAACATGACATGTGTGCTCTGGTGCGTCGGCGCCCCTGCTGATCCCGGGGCCGGATGCTTCGGCAGCAGAAGATAAGTGAGTTCATCAAGAGCGAGACAGGTTCCATGCGCGACTATGACGGGTCTGCCGTCCTTCATGCCATCCGGCTGATACTGACGACGAGGACGAGTGCCGAGACGATCACGGTGCTTGCCGGCTTCATCGAATCCTATGGCTTCAACAGGGTGTTTCTCGGACAGCTCGTCAACCCGCTGAATGTTCCGTTAAAGGACATACTCTACGTTTCCAACTGGCCTGATGAGCTCAAGGCCGCGCGGAGAAACCAGGCAGCGATCCTGCATGATCCGATCGCGATTTGCGCCCTGCGCTCAAAGAGACCCTTCACCTGGGCTGAGGCACGCGCCTACGCGTCACGCGCGGGCAGGAAGGTCGTCGACATGGTGCATGATTTTGGCCTCACTGACGGCATGATGTTCCCGATGCACGCTCTTGAAAGCGTGTCCGGAGGCGTATCGCTGGGCGGCGATTCGAAATCCGATCTCTCTCCGCTCGAGGTCGCGGAACTGGAACTCGTCTGCCAGGTCGCCTACTATCATCTGGAGGTCATGCATGGTCCGTTTCCCTATCAAAGGGTCGCCGAACTCACGGCCAGGGAGACCGAATGCGTTCAGTTCGTGGCTGCAGGAAAGTCAAACTGGGAAATCGCAAAAATTCTGGGAATCCAGGAAGACACGGTGAAAAAGACCCTCCGCAGGGCATGTGACAAGTTCGGCGCCGTCAACCGGGCCCACCTTGTCGCAAGCGCGATTGCCCGCCATCAGATCTTTCCCTGACAAGTCCCCGAAAGGGGACATTACGCCAAGCTGCTGCTGCGAAATACTGCCTCTGTCATTCAGGAGGCCAACCCATGTTCAAGATTATCACACCCGGCAGACACGATGAGCACCGGGATCTGCTCGATGCCATGCACAGGATGCGCTACCGTATTGTTGTCGGCGAATGGGGCTGGGACATTCCCGGTATCCAGCCCGGGTATGACAAGGACCAGTTCGACACGGATGAGACTGTCTATGTCATAGTCCGCACGCCGGAAGGAGAGGTCGTCGGGACATCAAGGCTCAATCCCACGATGCGGCCTCACATGCTCAGCGACCTCTTTGCCGACTATTGCAACCTGCAGCCCTATCCGGTGGGAAAGGATGTCTGGGAGTGCTCGCGGTTTGTCACCGACAGGTCTCTGATAACCGATCCTGTCGACGATTTTCGTGTCCGCTGCCGCATCGGGCTCGGACTGACCGCCTATTGTCTCGACAATCGCATCACCAGGCTGAGCTGGCTCACGCACCAGAAATTCTTCAATCTCGTCCAGCGCGTCTGGCATACCGAGCCGCTCGGCCTGCCAAGACGGAACGGAGATGACTGGGCCTGGATTCCGGCTGTATCGCGTATTGATGAAGAGACGTTCGACCGCCAGCTTGATCGCTTTCGCAATGCAGAGGAGATCGTTGCCCAGTACCTGGGGACCAGGCAGGCTTCTGAGGGGAACCGTGTCGCATGACAGTGCAGGATCAACGAGTACCAACCTCAGCGCAGCAGGCGGCCTTCTCGCGCGACGGTGTCGTATGCTTGCGCAAAGTTTTGGCGCCTCGCGAAATAGACCACCTTCGACAGGCCGTCGCGCGCCAGACCGACGGTCTGCGCGCATCCCCGACTGGATATGACTTCGAAGCGCTTTCCCGGCAGGTCTGGGACGCGGACAGGCCGATCGATACAGGGGCTGCGGACCGCTTCGATATGGACCGTATGAAAGCGCTCGTGCGATCTGACGTGGAGGCCCGGCCACTAAGGGAGGAGGATCCATCCGACGAGATGGGACTATTTTTCTATGATGTCGCTGCCTGGAGGCATGACAGGGGTGTGCGGGAAGTGGCTTTCGATTCGGCGCTTCCTGAGATCGTCAGCACGCTGCTGGATGCGCGCTACCTGAATTTCTGGGAGGATACGACCTTCGTCAAGGCGCCGCACACACGCCAGAAAACGGCCTTTCACCAGGATCTTGCCTATTTCCAGATCGAAGGCGAGCAGTGCGTGATCGTCTGGATACCGCTTGACCCAGCCGGCCTAGAGAACGGCGTGACACAATATGTCCGCGGATCCCATCTCTGGGGCCAGACATTTGCGCCAAACGTGTTCGTGTCCCAGACACCGATCAGCACATCCACCGAGATCCGCTGTCCGGATATTGAAGCGGCGCCGGAGCTTTATGACATTGTCTCGTTCGACGTGGAACCGGGCGATGTCATCATTCATGACGTCAGGACCGTGCACGGCGCCGGGGGCAACCGGTCTGATACCTGGAGACGGGCCATGTCATTCAGGTATTGCGGCGATCGCATCCGTTATCGCGACCGCCCGGGCGCCATCCCGCAGGCTGGCGTGGCACATGACCTGAGGGACGGGGATCGGCTGTTCTCAGCAGACTACCCGGTCGTCTGGCCGAAACCCTGGCCGGGCTTTCGTCTCGCCGAGGCATTCGACACCCAGGCTCCCACCAAAAGCGAAACCTGACCCGGATTTAGCAAGCCTCTGGTAGGGTATGTTCCACGTCGTGTCCCTCGCACACTGTCATCAAATGCGGGTGCGGCGTGTTGGATAAACACCTGCCTTCATTCTCCGCGTCGCTGCCATGGGCGCGCGACTGACACAGTCTCGACCTGCTTTCTGATTCGATCTATCGTGGATGGTATAGATAATTGGGATCGGCAGGATCCTGCGGGAGGAGGATAGTGAAAAAGCCATTGCGAAAGGCGTATGCTGCCCGCTCGGTAACCGATGTCGACCGACAGGTCGGCAGGAATGTGCGCAAATTCCGGATCGCTCATGGAATGACGCTTGTCGACCTCAGCGAGGCGCTCGGTATCAGCCATCAGCAGCTTCAGAAATATGAAACAGGCAGTAACCGTCTGAGTGCCGGGGTCCTGATGCAGATTTCCCAAATACTGGCTGTGCCGCTGGCGGACCTGTTCGAGAGCCCGTCCCTGCAGAAGGCCGGACCAAAGTCCGCAGCCGACCAGTCACGCGAACTTTGCCACAAGATGATTGATCGGACACAGTCGCAGCAGACGCTCGACCTGATGGCCAGGGTGTTGAAGGCCATTTACGACGGTGGTGGCAAATAAGTCTTGTGAGACGGTCCAGCAGCAGAAGGCGCGATCTGCGGATCGGGATGACACAGAGCTTGCAAGATCATAGCCCATGGGATCTCCAGAACTTCCTGGCCAGGATCTGCGCATTACGTTTTCTGGCGCCATACGAAATTAGGCAGAATCGGTAACTGTACCCATTCGCATTGATGGCACGAGGCGCCCTCAGGTCGATCGTCCGTGCAAGGCATGAGAGACTCGCCTGCGATTCGGAATACCCACTGAGCGCAAGTGCCCAGGAAGTCTTCAGACGAGCACACTCTCAGCCTTGTTCGGGCGCATGAGGAGGGTGGTGATCGCATCGTCCACGCTGATCTCGCCTTCAATCACGGCGGCAACAGCCTCACAGATCGGCATGTCGACATGATGCTGGCCGGCAAGGCGGCGCAGGACCGGGGCAGTGGCCACGCCCTCGGTGACGCTGTTGCGGGCGGCGAGGATGGAGGCCAGCGTCTCGCCCCGGCCAAGCGCGAGGCCGCAGCTCATGTTGCGCGAGGTTTCCGACGAACAGGTCAGCACGAGATCACCAAGGCCTGACAGGCCGGACAGGGTTTCACGCTCTGCACCGAGCGCAAGGGCAAGCCGGGTCATCTCGGCGCTGCCGCGCGCGATCAGGGCGGCATGGGCCGAGCGGCCAAGGCCCTTGCCGAGAGCGATGCCGCAGGCGATGGCGAGCACGTTTTTGACCGCGCCGCCAATCTCCGCGCCGAGCAGATCTCCGGCCAGATAAGGGCGGAAAGTCGGTGTCGAAATGGCCTGGATCAGCTCGGCGCCGATGGCCTCGTCCTCCACTGCCAGCGTCACGGCGGTTGGCAGGCCCTTGGCGACATCGATGGCAAAGCTGGGACCTGACATGACCGCGGGACTGGCTTCTGGCAGTTCGTCGGCGAGCACCTCTGTCATGAAGTTTCCCGTGGAGAGTTCAATGCCTTTGGAACAGAGCACCACGGGTGTGCCGGGCGCGATATGGCCTTTGAGCGCGGCGAGTGTCTTGCGGGTATGCTGGGCCGGAGCGACCGCGAACAGGGCGTCCTGATCATAGAGGTCAGCGAGGCTCGTCGTCGCCCGCAGGGTCGGTTTCAGGGGCACGCCGGGCAGGAAAACCGTGTTCTCATGGGTGGAATTGATCGCGTCTGCGACCTCGGCCTCGAGACACCAGAGGATGACCTCCTGCCCGTCGCGGCAAAGCATCTGGGCAATAGCCGTGCCCCAGGCGCCGCCGCCAATTACGCCTATCCTGTGGAAGTGTGTCGTCATGCACCGACCTTGGGACATGTTGGAAAAAGGGGCAAGCGCCCAGCCGCGCGGAGCGCACCAAATGGGGGACAAGTGGCCCAGCCGATGCCCCAAAACGGCACGTAAGCTGCCGGACGAAGCCGGAATATGTCCTCTTTTCGAGACATCTGGCTGACAGGTCTGGTGCAATCCTGCCGCAATTGCGAACGACTATGAAAATCATTCTCATTACTATTGCGAACCATTCTCATCTCTGTTAGGCGGGCGTCCTGATCGGGCTGAAGCGGAGACCTCCCCCCATGGCAATGAATACATACTCGCAGAAATTTGCAGCGCTCGCCGCAGGCGTCGCCCTGTCGGCCCTTGCCGGGCAGGCGCAGGAAGCCAGTGAGGCAGGCAGCGCGGAACTGCGCCAGGAAACAGTGATCGTGACGTCCCGCGCCCAGCAGCTTTACCGGGTGGAACAGACGACGACCGGCAAGATGCCGACCGACCCGATGCTGTCGACACAGGCGATCACCGTGATCAATTCCGAACTCATCGAGGACCAGGGCGCGCGCGATGCACAGGACCTGTACCGAAATATCTCCGGCGTCAGCGTGTTCAGCTATGCCGGTGTCACGGCACGTGGCTACCGCCAGGAAGAGAACTTTTTCGATGGCCTGCGCGGCGACCCCTATGCGGGCTTCTCCGTGCCGCAATTGTTCAATGTCGAGCGCGTCGAGTTCCTGAAAGGGCCTGCCGGCATGCTGTATGGCGCCGGGGCGCCGGGTGGCCTGTTCAACTATGTCACCAAGACACCGAGCGAGGAATTTGCGGCATCGGTCTCCGGCGTGGTCGGCACCGAGGGGCGCAAGGGCGCCTCGCTGGAAGTGACCGGCGCGCTTCCCCTGGAGGGCACGGCCGGGCGTCTCGGTATTTTCTATGAGGACCAGCATGGCCCGCGCCGCAATGCCGGGTCGGAAACCAATATCTATGATGGCGGCCTGAGCTTCGATCTCGGCTTTGCCGACCTGGTGCTGCAGGCGACCCGTTATGAGCAGAAGCTGGATGGCAACCGCCTGCGCGGTGTGCCGACGGATGATCTCGGGAACTTCATTGCCGACCGGCGCTGGAACCATAATGAGCCGACCGATTTCCTCGACCTTGAATCGAATGTGCTGCAGGCCAGGGTCACGGCCGAACCGGTCGAGGGGCTGGCCGTGGATTTCGGCATTCGCTGGAATGACGGCACCGAAGTGCAGAATTATCACGAGCCGTTCGGCCTGTTTGATTCCGATGGGGATGGCGTGGTCGACAGTTCGCGTCGCCAGTACCGCGACCAGCTGCGCCAGACCGAAAGCCTGTCGCTGGGTACCAATGCGGTCTGGTCGGCAGATCTTGGCCCGGTGCAGAACCGGGTACTCGTGGGGGGCGACTGGTTTACCTCCGACGCCGGTTTCACCGGCGTGTCGTTTGCCGGCGGTACCACCGCCGAGCCAGGCTTCCCGACACCGCTGAGCCTGCTGGACCCGCAATATGGCGAGACTGATTCCACAAGCTACCTGTTGCCGCCGATGCGTATCACTGAGAGCCGTCAGACGCGCTACGGTGTCTATGCCCTGAACGAGGCGACGATCGGCCCGGTCATCGCTGTGGTGGGCGTTCGCCAGGATACGTTCGAGGACAAGAACCTGATCAGCGGCGACGTGTTTGAGGATGACGCGATGACGTGGCGAGCCGGCCTTGTCTATCGCGTGCGCGATGATGTCTCGCTGTTCGGCCAGTGGGCGGAGAGCTTCGAACCACAAGGTATTGGAAGCCAGAACCCTCTGGCGGGCGGGCCGTTCGAACCGACCGAGGGCGAGATCCTCGAGGGCGGCGTCAAGACTGACCTGTTCGGCGGGCGCGTCCAGTCGACCGGGTCTGTCTACCAGATCATCCGTACCAATATCCTGCAGGCTGACCCGCGCGGCGATGTCGATGGTGACGGTGTGGATGACATGGTCGCCTTCGGCGAGATCACGAGCGAGGGTTTTGAAATCGATGTCACGACGGACATCACCGAGAACTGGGTCGGCACGATTTCCTATGCCTATAATGACACACGCATCACCAGGACGAATAGCCAGACGAACCTGAGCAATGCCGTCGGTGACCGCTTCGCCAATGCGCCCGAGAACACGGTCGGCTTCTGGACACGCTACCAGGTGCCGATTCTGCACACCGCCTTTGCCTTTGGCGGCGACTATGTGGACGTGCGCCGCAGCATCAGCGGGCAGAAGGTGCGCCCCTACATGACGTTTGACGCATCGATCATCTGTGAGATTGATGACTGGAAGGCGCTGCTGCGTATCGACAACCTGTTTGACGAGACCTATGCGTCGAGCGGCTTCATCGACCGGACCGGGCATTTCCCGGGCGACCCACGTTCGGTGTTCCTGGAAGTCACGCGCCAATGGTGACATTGGCCCGGCCAGCCAGACGCAAGCGAAAGGGTACGCGCCTGTGGTGGCGCGTGCACCAATGGGCGGGGCTGCAGGTCTCGCTATTCCTGGCCTTTGTCTTCCTGACCGGGACGCTGGCGGTGTTTTCCTACGAACTGGACTGGATGCTGCGTCCGGCCATGTGGGTGTCACCGGCGAGTGCCGAGCGCCCTGTCAGCTGGGGTGAGATCGGGGCCGCCGTTGCGGCGCATGACCCGGAGGCGCGCATCGTGACACTCAGCGCGCCGCTGAACGGGGCGGCGGCGGCGGACGTGGTTGTGCGGACCGATGGCGAGGCGCGCCATGTCTATGTCCATCCGGGCACGGGCGAGGTAACCGGCGAGGGACCATGGCTGGGCGTGCAACGCTTCCTGCGCAATACGCACCGCCACCTGATGCTGCCGGTCAGGTTCGGCGTGCCGATCGTGTCGATTGCGGCCGTCCTGCTGTTCGTGTCGCTGGTGACATCTTTCGCGGTCTACAAGAACTGGTGGCGCGGATTCCTGCGCTGGCCGCGCGGGCGGACGCTGCGCGCCGTTGTGGGGGATGCGCACAGGCTGGCAGGTATCTGGTCGATCTGGTTTATCATTATACTGATCGTGACCGGCTTCTGGTACCTGTTTGAAGTCCTCGGCGGAAATGCGCCGGGCCCCGAGCGCCCCGTTCCTCTGGCGGTGGAGGCATTGCCGTCAGCGGACGCGCTGGGCGAGGCGCTTGATACCGGGATTGCCACGGCGCAGGCGGAACTGCCCGGTTTCCGCGTCGAGGCTGTAATCTGGCCGACACCGAAATCGCCCATGTTCCATGTGCACGGCGCCAGTGGACGCGCCATCCTGGTGCGCCCGCGTGTCGACTCTGTCTGGATAGATGCGAAGAACGGCGAGGTGCTGGCGATTGTCGACCCGCGCAAGCTGAACGCGCACCAGCGGATTTCAGAAGGCGCCGACCCGCTGCATTTCGGCACGTTTGGCGGCTACTGGACGAAGACGATCTGGTTCTTGTTCGGGCTTGGCCTGACCGGGCTCGCCCTCAGCGGGGTGGCGGTCTATGCGCTGCGGATCGCCAGGGCCGGAGGCGAAGCACCGGGCTGGCGCCAGGGCCTTGTGGCCGGATGGCGCGGCATGGGACTGGCACGCTGGCCGGCGCTTGGCCTGACACTTCTCGCCTTCGTCCTGGCGCCCTTCGTGCTCTAGGCGAAGTCGAACGTGCCGACTTCGCCATCGACTTTGATGGCCACCTTGCGGCCAACGGGGCTTGCGTCTTCTCGCAGCACGGCGAGCGCGGCGGGCGTCGCCCGCGCAAGGGTGCGGCGACCATCGGCGAGGCGGGCGAAGATGATGCCGTTTTCGGGGCCTGCCTTGCCGTGGGTAACGGTGAAGGTTTCGAGCGTAGCCTCGCAGTCATTGTTGCAGAGCGCGACCTGGTCACCGGGCTTCGCGGCAGGCTGAGCCGGCAAGAAGGCCTTCGGCCGTGTCGTGGAATAGATGCCGGCGGCCTCCTTTGTCATCCAGCCACCATTGGCGAGGATAAGGCCGAGGTCGCCGGGCGAATTGCGCAGCCTGCGCGACATTTCAGCAATTCCGTGCAGCGAATAATTGTTCCCGGGCCCACCGAAGAAAGGCAGGCCGCCGGTCAGCGTGAGGGCGCGGGAATCATGTTTCCAGTCGATGCCGAGCGCAGCGGTCGACGAGAAGACAGCGCAGGGAAAGCAGGAATAGAGATCGAAATGCCGGATATCGCTGCTGGTGACGCCGGACTGGTCGAGTGCGCGGCCGAGGGCCTGTTCCATCGCCCATGAGCCGTCGATGCGGGGACGTAGAGAGATATGGTCGTCGCCGGCCTCGCCGCCGCCATGCAGGTAGACGCGATTGTCCTGCGGCACGCCGAGTTCATCGGCCTTGCTTTCGCTCATCAGGATGGCTGCGGCGCCCTGGTTGACGGCGTCCTGCGCGATGAACCATTTCAGGAAGGGGTCGGCATATTCATAATTCTCGCGTGAGGGCGTCGAGAGGAATTCAACGCTGTGTTCGACGGGAAACTGCGACATGGGGTTTTGCGCGGCGACGGCAGAGAAGGGCTGGAAAAGTTCGGCCATGGCAAGCCGGTGCTGGCTGCGGGTGCGGCCTTCGCGGGCGGCGATGGCATTCTCGAACAGGCCGTAGAAATAGGCGGGCGCGACGAGGCCGTGCTTGATCTCTTCCCGGCTCAGCAGCATCGGGCCCATGCCGCGATCCTCGAAAGCGTCATCTGTGCCATCGGCCCAGTCGATCTCGACCTTGTGCCGGCGGGCGCCCTTGGAGGCGCGGTTGGCTTCGGAGCCGGAGATCAGCGCGACCTCGACCTCGCCGGCATGGATGCGGGCGGCCATTTCATTGACCAGGGCCTGCGGGCTCTGGCCGCCAACGGTCTCATAGATCAGGCGGGCAGGCTTTGCACCGATGTCGCGGGCGAGCGTGCCGGGCAGGTTGGTATTGTGGCCGTGGGGATGGTGTCCGGCGCCGACGGAATCCTCGAAGATGCGCACGACAGCGATCGTATCGACGGCGGCAGCGACACTGGCGGCGCCGGTATCGGCAAGGGCCGCTCTTGAGGCGTCGACCATGAGGGAGAGCGGCGAGGGGGCGCCGTCAGCACCTGAACTGCCATCCCACTGGCTGAGGCTTTGTCCGGTACCGACGAGGACGGGCATGTCTCCCTTGGCCATGATTGCGTGCTCCCTTGGTCTGCAAATCTGTATCTGCAACGGGCTTAGCCTGCCGCGCGGCGCATTTCGAGACGGGACGTTGGGGAAAGCCCTAAAGCGGGCCGGATGCCCCGTTCAGCACCAGCGCAATGGCCTCGTCTGCCAGCGTGTCCCCCAGGGGGGCATGGTCCAATAAAAGGCGCAAGAAGATGGCGCCGAAGATGAGGTCGAGGCAGAGGCCGGTGTCGATGTCGGAACGGATTTCGCCGCGCGCCTTCACGGCGTCGAGGATGTCGGCACCGCGCCGCCTCCCGTCCATCATTACGCGATTGCTGAACGCCTTGAACAGTTCGCTTTCCGGTTCGGCCCCGGCCAGCATCAGGGCCATCTGGCGGCCCCGCCGGGAATCGAGGCGTGCGACGAGATCCTGGAGCAGCGTGCGCAGGTCATCCAGCGTGGACCCTTCACCCGTGCCAGCCGGATGAGGGTCCGGCAGGTCGACGAAGGCGGCCATGGCGAGTTCCTGCGCATTGGCCCAGTGCCGATAGATAGTCGGCTTGCCTACGCCTGCGCGGCTGGCGACGCCTTCGACAGTGAGCCGCGCTGGACCCTGCTCCTCAATCAGCTCGCGCGCGGCCTTGAGAATTGCCCGCCGGGCCGTTTCGCTGCGCGGACGCCCAGGATTTTTCGGGACGGAAGACAATTTCGCTTTACTCATTACGAAACGGTACGTAACGTAATTGAATATTGCAAGGAGAAAGTCATGTCCCAGTCCACTGCCTGCCGGAGCCTGTCAGCCTATCTTGCCGTGAACGGCGCGCGCGAAGCCATGGATTTCTACAAGGATGCCTTCGGCGCGGTCGAACTGTACGCCCTTGTGGACCCGTCCGACGGGCGGATCGGGCATGCCGAACTCCAGTTCGGGGATTCCATGGTCATGTTGTCTGACGAGTATCCGGACTTTGGCGCGCTCAGCCCCGACACGCTCGGCGGATCACCCGTCAAACTGCATATCAGCGTCGACGATGTCGATGCGATGTTTGCCCGTGCGCTGGAACTCGGCTGTACGGAGGTCCGCCCGGTGAGAGACCAGTTCTTTGGAGACCGGACGGGCACGCTGGTCGACCCGTTCGGCTACACCTGGTCACTGGCGACCAAGGTGCGTGACGTGTCGCCCAAAGACATGCAGGCCCTGTGGGCGAAAGAGATGAATGGCTGACGAGACCCGCCAGCCATTTGGCTTCTAGTCGGCGAGGAAGCCCTTTTGCCTGAGGTAGCCGAGGATTTCCTCGGCGGCGTCTTCCGGCGACTGGCTGACCGTATTGATGCGCAGCTCGGGATTCTGCGGCGCCTCATACGGGCTGTCGATGCCCGTGAAGTGCTTGATCTCGCCGGCGCGGGCCTTCTTGTAAAGGCCCTTTACATCCCGGCTTTCGGCGACTTCCAGCGGTGTATCAACATGGATCTCGATGAACTCGTTATCGGCCATCAGGCCGCGGGCCATCTGGCGCTCGTCGCGGAACGGCGAAATGAAGGACACAAGGGTAATGAGGCCTGCATCCGTCATCAGGCGCGCAACGTTGGCCACACGGCGCACGTTCTCGACCCGGTCCACATCGGTGAAGCCAAGATCGCGGTTGAGCCCGTGGCGGACATTGTCTCCGTCGAGGATGAATGTGTGCTTGCCGAGCGCGAAGAGGCGTTTCTGCAGCGCGTTCGCAATGGTCGACTTGCCTGAACCGGACAGGCCGGTGAACCAGAGAACGGCCGGCTTCTGGCCCTTCTGTTCGGCGAGGGTCGCCCGGTCGATGTCGATGGCCTGCCAGTGAATGTTGGAGGCCCGGCGCAGCGCAAAGTCGATCAGGCCAAGGCCGACCGTGTCATTTGTCTGGCGGTCGATCAGGATGAAGCCGCCCATCTCGCGGTTGTCATCATACGGATCAAAGGCGATGGCCTGATCGAGCGACAGGGTCGTGACACCAATCTGGTTCAGTTCCAGGGTCTTGGCGGGCATATCGTTCAGCGTGTTGATGTCGATACCGTATTTCGGCGCGTTGATTGTGGCGGTGACGGTCTTCGCGCCGATCTTCAGGAGGTAGCGGCGGCCTGGCAGGAGCGGCGTGTCGCTCATCCACAGGACGCGGACCTGGAACTGGTCGGACACTTCGGCCGGATTGTCGGCCGATACGATGACGTCGCCGCGCGAGGAGTCGACCTCATCGGCCAGCGTCAGCGTGACGGACTGGCCCGCAACGGCTTCGTCAAGGTCGCCTCCGGCCGTGACGATGCGGGTGATGGTTGACTGGCGTCCCGACGGCAGGGTCTTGATCCTGTCACCCGGCTTCACCGTGCCAGCGGCTATCTGGCCGGAAAAGCCGCGGAAATCCAGGTTCGGGCGATTGACCCACTGGACCGGCATGCGGAACGGCGCCTCGAGGCGCTTGTCACCGATTGGCACGGTTTCCAGGTATTCCATCAGGCTCGGGCCATCATACCAGTCAGTCTCGTTGGACCGTTCCGTGATATTGATGCCGGCAAGGGCCGACATCGGGATCGGCTGGATTTCAAGATCGGTCGCGAGTTCATCGGCGAAATCGTAGAAATCCTCGACAATGTCATCGAAGACCTGCTGGCTGTAATTGACCAGGTCCATCTTGTTCACGGCCAGCACGAGGCGGCGGATGCCGAGCAGCGTGGTGATGAAGCTGTGGCGGCGCGTCTGGGTAAGGATGCCCTTGCGCGCGTCGATCATGAGGATGGCGACATCTGCGGTGGAGGCGCCGGTGGCCATGTTGCGCGTGTACTGTTCGTGGCCGGGCGTGTCAGCGACGATGAACTTGCGCTTGTCGGTGGCGAAAAAGCGGTAGGCAACGTCAATCGTGATGCCCTGTTCACGCTCGGCCGCCAGTCCATCGACCAGCAGTGCGAAATCGATATTCTGTCCCTGCGTGCCGACACGCTTGGAATCGGCCTCCAGCGAGGCCAGCTGGTCCTCGAAGATCATCTTGGAATCATAGAGAAGGCGGCCGATCAGGGTCGACTTGCCGTCATCCACGCTGCCGCAGGTGATGAAGCGCAGGAGGGACTTGTCCTCGTGCTTTTGCAGGTAGGCGCCAATGTCTGAGGCGATCAGGTCGTCGGTGAGGCGCATCTAGAAATAGCCTTCCTGTTTCTTCTTCTCCATGGAGGCGGCCTGGTCGGCGTCGATGACGCGGCCCTGGCGCTCTGACGTCGTGGTCAGCAGCATTTCCTGGATGATTTCTTCGAGCGTGGCGGCCGTGCTTTCGACAGCGCCGGTCAGCGGGTAGCAGCCGAGGGTGCGAAAGCGGACCGATTTGGTGACGGCCGTGCGTGCCAGTTCGTCCGGCATGCGATCGTCATCGACCATGATGTCGACGCCGTTCCAGTTCACGACCGGGCGGGGGGCAGCGAAATAGAGCGGGACGATCTCGATATTCTCGCGGCGGATATATTGCCAGATGTCGAGCTCGGTCCAGTTCGACAGCGGGAAGACGCGGATGCTCTCGGCCTTGTGGATGCGGGTATTGTAGAGGTTCCACGGCTCCGGGCGCTGCTTTTTCGGATCCCAGCGATGCTCGGCCGAGCGGAACGAGAAGACACGCTCCTTCGCGCGGGATTTCTCCTCGTCGCGCCGGGCCCCGCCAAAGGCGGCATCGAACTTGTACTTGTCGAGCGCCTGCTTGAGGGCGGCAGTCTTCATCACGTCGGTATGCATGGCCGAGCCATGGGTGAAGGGGCCGACGCCATCGCGCACGCCGTCCTCATTGATGTGAACTAGGAGGTCCATGCCCATCTCGGCGGCCTTTCGGTCGCGGAATGCGATCATCTCGCTGAATTTCCAGGTCGTATCGACATGCATCAGCGGAAAGGGCGGCCGGGACGGATAGAAAGCCTTCATCGCCAGGTGCAGCATGACGGCGGAATCCTTGCCCACCGAATAGAGCATGACGGGATTTTCGCACTCTGACGCGACTTCGCGCAGAATATGCAGGCTTTCGGCTTCAAGCCGGTCGAGATGGGTCAGTTTGGCCAAGGGTCGAAGCATCCTTTTTCGTATTCCGTCGTCCTAGTGCCAAAAGAATGGGGATGAAAGGGCGTGAACGGTATCAAATTGACTTGTGAGAGCTGCTATACAGTCGCGACTGCAAGTATCGCACCCAGTGTGTTGAATGCGGTACGATTTTACCGAAAATGCCGTGCGATTGTCGCAATTCCCAACAAACTGTCATTATTCAGTCCGAATGCGGGGGTTTATCTACACGATCAGATTCGTGGAGGTAGAGTATGTGCGGCATTGTTGCGATTGCGGGATCAGAGCCTGTTGCAGGCCGGTTGATCGACGGACTGAAACGCCTGGAATACCGGGGCTATGACAGCGCCGGGATCGCCATTTCCAGCCTCGGCAAGATCGAGCGCCGCCGCGCCAAGGGCAAGATCGTCAACCTGCAGGCGCGGCTTGAAGAACTGCCCATCGATGGCACGACCGGCATCGCCCACACGCGCTGGGCAACCCATGGCAAGCCGAATGAGACGAACGCACACCCCCACATGGCTGGCGACGTGGCCATCGTGCACAATGGCATTATCGAGAATTTCCGCGACCTGCGGACCGAACTTGAAGCGGCCGGCCGGGTATTTGAATCCGAAACTGACAGCGAAGTCATCGCCCAGCTGATCGACCAGAACATGAAAGGCGGCATGAGCGCGGTCGACGCGTTCGAGGCGACGCTTGGCCAGTTGCATGGCGCCTTTGCGCTGGCGGTGATCTTTTCCGGCGAGGAAAGCGTGCTGATGGGCGCGCGCAAGGGTAGCCCGCTGGTGCTCGGCTATGGCGAAGGTGAGATGTATCTCGGGTCTGATGCCATAGCGCTGGCGCCGCTGACACGGGACGTGACCTATCTGGAAGAGGGCGACTGGGCGGTCCTGCGCCCTGACAGCGTGGATATCCGCAACACACGGGGCGACCGGGTGAACCGTCCGCGTGTCACCTCGGCGGTCAATGACGCGCTGATCGAGCGCGGCGAGTATGACCATTTCATGCTGAAGGAAGTCCATGAGCAGCCGGAATCGCTGGCCCGCTCGATCCTGCCCTATATCGACCAGGCCACCCAGACGATCCAGGTCGGGGAAACCACGGAACAGATTTTTGCAGGCGCCGACCGCGCCGTCGCAATTGCCTGCGGCACGGCCTATTACGCCGCCATGACGGCGAAATACTGGTTTGAGCAGATCGCGCAACTGGCGGTCGAGACCGATATTGCGTCCGAATTCCGCTATCGCAGGCCGGTCCTGCCGATGACGGGGCCTGCCCTGTTCGTCAGCCAGTCGGGTGAAACCGCCGATACGCTGGCGGCGCTTCGCTATTGCCGGGACAACAAGTCGCCGGCGATTGCCGTGGTGAACGTTCCGGAAAGCTCGATTGCCCGTGAGGCAAAGGCCATCGTGCCGACCCATGCCGGGCCTGAGATCGGTGTCGCCTCGACCAAGGCCTTCACGGCGCAGCTCGCGGTGCTCGCAGTCCTCGCCCTGTCGGCCGCCAGGGCGCGCGGCCATCTGAAAGCCGGCGACGAAGCGCGATATGTGAAAAGCCTCCTGTCGCTGCCGCGCAAGGTGACGGAGGCGCTGGAAGCGGAAGCCGATATCAGGGCGATTGCCCAGACGCTGACCAGGGCGAAGGATGTGCTGTTCCTTGGCCGGGGACGCTATTATCCACTCGCCATGGAAGGCGCGCTGAAGCTGAAGGAAGTCTCCTACATCCATGCCGAGGGCTATGCGGCGGGCGAGCTGAAGCATGGCCCAATCGCCCTGATCGAACAGGACCTGCCAATCGTTGTCATCGCGCCCTATGACGAATTGTTCGAGAAGACGCTTTCGAATGTGGAAGAGGTTCGCGCACGCGGCGGCCGGATCATTCTGGTTTCGGACGACAAGGGCATCAAACTGGCCGGAAACCGGGCCGATCACGTGATTCGCCTGCCCGATGCCGACGAGATCGCCATGCCGATCCTGGCGGCTATTCCGATGCAGCTGCTGGCCTATTTTGTGGCGGTGGCGAAAGGTACGGATGTTGACCAGCCGCGCAACCTGGCAAAATCCGTCACGGTGGAATGACCTTCACGCGTTGCGGGAATACGCGTTCATGCTATAGGCCAGGGCCGAAAGCAGACGCCTGCTGCAACAGCTGACGAGCGCTCTTATGAAGCCTGAATTCCGCCCCGATCCAGTCCTCAGGGATGTGATTCATATCCAGCCGGCGCGTATCGGTGACAATCGGGGCTGGTTCTCCGAGACGTTCAATGCACGCCTCTATGCCGAGGCAGGGATCGACTGCGCCTTCGTGCAGGACAATACATCCCTCTCGGCTGTTACCGGAACGCTTCGCGGCCTGCATTATCAGCTGCCGCCGCATGCCCAGGCCAAGCTGGTGCGCTGCACGCGCGGGCGCATTCTCGATGTGGTGGTGGATATCCGGGACGGCTCGCCAGATTTCGGAAAGTGGATGAGTACGGAACTGAGCGCTGCGGGCGGCGAGCAATTGTTCGTGCCGGCGGGCTTTGCCCACGGCTTCTGCACGCTGGAGCCAGATTGCGAGATTTCCTACAAGGTGACCGCTTATTATGCTCCGGACGCCGATCGCGGCCTGGCCTTTGACGATCCGGCGCTGGGCATCGACTGGCCGTTCCCCGCCGCAAGCCTGACCCTGTCGGACCGGGATCGCAGGCACCCGCACCTGTCAGATATCGGCGTGCCGTTCCCCGGCGCGATGATGGGGGCGGCGCGATGAAATACCTTGTCACCGGCGGCGCAGGTTTCATCGGCTCGGCCCTTTGCTATCGCCTGATGCAGTCGCCCGAGGCGCATGTCACCGTTGTCGACAAGATGACCTATGCGGCCAATCCGGCCTCACTTGCGCCACTGGAAAGCGATCCGCGTTTCAGGCTGGTGCGGGCCGATATCTGCGACCTGGCGCGCATGATGGACCTGGTGCGGGCAGAAGTGCCGGACGTGATCTTTCACCTTGCAGCTGAAACGCATGTCGACCGGTCGATTGATGGCGCCGGTGCCTTTGTCCAGACGAACCTGATCGGCACGTTTGCGATGCTACAGGCCGCGCGGGCGCATTTCGAACAGGCCAGGCCGGCTGGCTTCCGGTTCGTACATGTCTCGACAGACGAAGTGTTCGGCTCGCTGGGGGCTGAAGGCCTGTTTGACGAGACAACAGCCTATGATCCGTCCTCGCCCTATTCAGCGACCAAGGCGGGCGCCGACCATCTGGCCCATGCCTGGCACCGCACCTATGGCCTGCCGGTTGTCGTATCCAACTGTTCGAACAATTACGGCCCGCGCCAGTTTCCTGAAAAGCTCATTCCGCTGGTCCTGCTCAACGCACTCGATGGAAAGCCGCTGCCTGTCTATGGCGACGGGCTGAATGTGCGCGACTGGCTTCACGTGGAAGACCATGCCGACGCGCTTTTGCGCGTTGCCGAAGCCGGTGTGCCCGGCCAGAGTTATGCGGTCGGCGGGAACAGCGAAAAGACGAATATCGAGATTGTCCGCCTGATTTGCAGCCTGCTTGAAGCGCGCTGCCCGGCGAAAAAGCCGTATACGGACCTCATCACACACGTGACCGATCGTCCGGGGCATGACCGGCGCTACGCGATTGATGCCGGCAAGATCAAACGCGATCTCGGCTGGGCGCCCTCGCGCAATTTCGAACAGGGGCTGGCCGATACGGTTGACTGGTATCTGGCCAATGCAGACTGGTGGCGTCCGCTGCGCGACGGCGTCTATGCCGGTGACCGCCTCGGCAAGGTCGAGGCCTGAACCGTGGACGCGCGCCCGGTTCTCGTGATTGGCCGCACAGGCCAGGTGGCGCAGGCGCTGGCCCATGTCGGTGGAGCGCGCGTCGTCTGCCTTGGCCGCCCCGATGCAGACCTGAAAAATCCTGCCTCGCTGGGCCAGGCGCTCGACCAGAACATGCCGGTGTCGGTGATCAATGCCGGTGGCTTCACGCTGGTCGACAGGGCCGAAGCAGAGCCAGATGAAGCACGCCGGCTGAATGTTGACGGCCCGCGCGCCCTCGCGCTGGCCTGCCGGGAACGGGGCGTCCCACTGGTACACCTGTCGACTGATTGCGTATTCGACGGTGACCTGCCGCGTGCCTACCGTCCTGACGACGCGACCAACCCGATCTGCACCTATGGCCGGACCAAGCTCGATGGCGAGCATGCTGTCGCCCAGGAACTCGGCGAACACCTCATCGTGCGCGTGTCCTGGATTTTCTCGCGCTTCGGGCATAATTTCGTCCGGACCATGCTGTCCCTGGCCAGTACGCGCGAAGACGTGTCGGTCGTGTCGGACCAGGTCGGCTGCCCGACCTACGCGCCTGCGCTGGCCGCGGCGCTTCTTGCGATAGCGCAGCGCATTGCCGAGCCCGGATTTGACGCATGGGGCATCTATCATCTTGCCGGGCAGGGCGAGACGGACCGGGCGAGCCTCGCGCGGGACATCTTTGCCTCCAGTGCGCGTCATGGCGGCCCGGTTGCCAGGGTGAGCGACGTGCCGACATCTGCCTATCCGACGCCTGCCAGGCGCCCGCTCAATGCACGGCTCGACATGACACGCACTGCGGATGTATTCGGGATCGACCTGCCACCCTGGCAGGAGGGGCTGGACGAAGCCATGCCTGTCCTCATTCGGGAGATTGCAAACGCATGAAAGGTATCGTGCTGGCTGGCGGCAAGGGCTCGCGGCTGTATCCCGTTACGCGCGGCGTTTCGAAACACCTGCTGCCGGTGTATGACAAGCCACTGATCTATCACCCGATCTCGACGCTGATGCTGGCCGGGATCCGGGACATGCTGATCATCACGACTGGCGAGCATCTTGATGCCTACAAGGCGGTGCTGGGCGATGGCGCACAATGGGGCGTCGCCTTCCAGTATGCCGTGCAGGATGAGCCGCGCGGCCTCGCCGAGGCCTTCATCATTGGTGAGGCATTCATTGGCGGAGGCGCGTCCGCGCTCGCGCTGGGTGATAATATCTTCTACGGCGCCGGCCTGACCGGCCAGTTGCAGGACGCCGCCGCCCTGACGACGGGGGCCTGCGTCTTTGCGCACCAGGTTCCAGACCCCCACCGGTTCGGCATTGTTGAGCTGTCGCCGGACGGCGCGCCGGTATCGATTGAGGAAAAGCCTGCTGAGCCCCGCAGCAACCAGGCCATTACGGGCCTCTATTTCTACGATGCCGACGTCGTCGAGATTGCCAAGGCGGTCGCACCCTCGCCGCGCGGCGAAGTGGAAATCACCTGCGTGAACAAGGTCTATCTCGAACGCGGTGACCTGTCGGTGACGAAACTGCCGCGCGGAACGACCTGGCTGGATGCCGGCACGTTCGACAGCCTCCTGGAAGCCTCGCATTTCGTACAGGCGCTGGAAAAGCGACAGGGCCTGAAAATTGCCTGCCTGGAGGAGATCGCCTGGCGCAAGGGTTTCATTGATGACGGCGCGCTGGAAGCCCTCGCGCGGGCCTACAGCAATGATTACCGGACCTACCTACTGGCCTTGCTGGACAAATCCGCCCAATAAGGCTGGTGTCACCAGACTGGGAAAAAATGCCATGCCTGTTCCCGATATTACCCAGGTCGAGGCCCGGATTGTCGACCTCCTGAATGCGGAGGGGCCAATGATCGGCAAGGAGCTGGCCGCTGCCTTGCCGGAGATTCCCGTGCTTGCCCTCTGGCAGGCCTGTTACCAGAGCCGCGCGCTGCACGTATCCCACTTTGCCAGCTATTACCTGCGCTTTGACATTACCCGCGACGACCAGGTGCGGCTCAGCCCGTCCATCCTGCGCGATTTCCTGTCATTCTCACTGTTCGGCCTGCCAGGCCAGCGCGACCAGATGATCGAGCGCCAGGGAAGCCTGTCCAACATGCACCGCGAGATCAGCCGCGAGAAGATCGCGCTGGCCCAGCAGGTGATGAAGTCGCTCTTCCTCGACCTGCCGCGTGAGATCCGCTCGTCCATGTGCGCGTTCATCGCGGGCGACCTTGCCTATTTCCTCGCTCATAATGAGCCGCGCGAGCACCTTGTGTCGGGCGAGATGGTCAAGGGGTCGGACATCGACATCGTGATCATACTCAGCGACAGCTTGCCGGATTCGCTCCAGAGCAAGATCGACACGGACATGATCGCGCTGAAGAACTATTATTTGCGCCATCCGCAATACCGCCACGAGATCGACTTCATCACGAAGCGCCAGTCGACCATGGAGCGCCAGCTGCAATACGCGGATATCCATGACAAGATTGCCAGCAAGATCGCTTATGAATCCATGTTCCTTGGCGGGTCGCTGACACTCTACATGGAGGTGCGTGACGCCATGATCGCGACCGGCGTCGACCGCCTGATCGAAGCGGATTTCGAGCACGCGCTGAAGGATCGCAAGCATGCCATGCAGAAGCTGCTTCTGGCGCGCAGCGACGATATAGACGAGGAGACAAGGTCGCTCTTCTATTTCTCGCAGGAGCGCGTCGAGTTTACCTGAGGGCTCAATACCGTTCGGCCAGTCCACGCCCTTTCAGGGCCTCAATCACACGGCTGACATCCTGCGCGCGTGACTTGGACATGACCAGAACAGCGCCATCATGCGCCGAAATGACCAGGTCTTCCACGCCAATGACGGCGACCAGCACGCCCTCTCCGGAATGAATTGTGCAATTATTGGCGTCGATCAGTACCGGCTCAACCGGTCCGCTGGATGTCTGCAGATCGCCGACGGCCGGCCATGTGCCGACATCGCTCCAGGCGCATGAGAGCGGCCCGAACACGGCGGCCTGGCTGGTATGCTCCATGACCGCATAATCGATGGAAATGGATCGCACCCCGGAAAAGGCTGCTTCGTCGATATGGTGGACCGTTCCGTCTGTATCTGTCCTGTCGAGCGCCTCCTTTACGCCGCGCATGATGTCCGGGGCATGGGTTTCCAGTTCGGTGCGCATCAGGTCGGCCGGGAAGAGGAATATCCCTGCATTCCAGGAATAGGTGCCATCGGCAAGGTAGGACAAGGCGGTCTCATGGTCCGGCTTCTCGCGGAATGCGGTCACGGCATGGGCCGAGGGTGCGATCTGCTCGCCCGCCTTGATGTAGCCGAAGCCGGTTTCGGGCCGGTCAGGCGAAATGCCGAAGGTCACGATGCGGCCCGCCGCAGCAATCGCTGCCGCCTCGGCAACGGCCTGCCTGAAGGCGCCGGGATTGCCGATGAAGTGATCGGAGGGGAGCAGTAGGACCAGTCCCTCAGGGTCGATGCGGCCAACAAAATCTGCGGCAAGGGCGGCCACCGCCGCCGTGTTTCTGGCGCATGGTTCCAGCAGGATGGCGAGCGGCGATATGCCGTCTGCCTCGAGCTGGTCATTGATCAGGCCAAGATAGCGCGCATTGCTGATGACAATCGGCGCGGCGAGATCGAGACCGTCCTCGCCGGGTGCCAGCCGCGCAATCGTCTGGCGAAAAAGCGACGTATCGGACACAAGGTTCACGAACTGCTTTGGCGTGCGTGACGTTGATACGGGCCAGAGCCGCGTTCCGGAGCCGCCACACATGATTACGGGATAGATTTTCATGGACGCAAGCGGCTCCTGGTGAATGTATTGCGGGCAGTTCGTCAGCAAGACCAGCCCCGGATCCTTATTTCAGAGACGCCCTGAAATATCCAGTCTCGCAAAGGCGCCATGCCCGGCTGAACTGCGCAAGGCCTGTCGCCAGCAGCTCAGGCTGGCTTGACAGCGCAGGGTGGCAAAGCAACGCTTTATTAACGTGGTAAACCAACCATCCGGTCCAGAAGCTGAAGGCCTAGCATCAATCAACTCAGGAGCGCCCTTGTGCCCGGTTACGAAAAGAACTGCAGGACGTCGATCCGGCTTGTTTTGACAGCCGCCTTGCTGGTGCCGACCGGATTGATGCTGGGGGCATGTGCCGGTGGAGGCGGAGGGGGCGGCAGTGCCGTGACACCCCTGCCGCCCCCTCCGCCGCCACCCCCGCCGCCTCCACCTCCCCCGCCGCCGCCTGCATCCTTTCCGAGCACGATTGCGCCGCCGTCCGCGTTTGAAACGCGCGAATACAATGCAACGGTCGGCTTGCCCCTGATCGGCGCGTCGTCGGCCTATGCGATTGGCGCGACGGGGCAGGGCATAAAGGTAGCCGTCATTGATACCGGCTCGATCACCGATCATCCCGATTTCGACGGGGCCACGATCACGACCTATGACGTTTGCGCCAGCACGGCGTGCCCCGGATATGACAGCGCGGGCAATTCGCTCACACAGGTCCGCCAGCCAGGCGATATAGATACTGAAGGCCATGGCACCCTGGTTACGGGCGTCATTGCTGCCGTTCGGCAGGACGATTTCCAGACGACGGCCGATGACAATGTGCCGAACGGGATCCATGGCATTGCCTATGAAGCCTCCGTGCTGGATATCCGCGCCGACTCGCCGGGCAGTTGTGCCCGGACCGGAGAAGATGAGGGCTGCACGTTTGCCGACAGCAATCTGGTCAGGGCGATCGATTATGCCATCGCGCAGGGCGCAACCATTATCAACATGTCGCTGGGCGGCGAGGTTGATACGAATTCGACTCTCGAGAATGCGGTAAGGCGGGCAGCCCAGGCGGGCATCCTCGTCGTGATTTCCGCCGGCAATGATGCAGAGCCGGCCGGCACGGACGATATGGGCAATCCGGTCGACGCCGTTGGCCAGACCCCGTCGGAGCCGGCTTATATCGCGGGCGAGGCCGCCTCACTTGGCCGGGTTGTGGCCGTTGGTTCCATTGATACCGGTCGCAGGATATCAGACTTCTCCAACCGCGCCGGCGATGCGACGAAGAATTATTACCTCCTGGCGCCCGGTGAGGGCATCGTCACGACCGGTCTTGATGACGACATCTCAAATCCGGACCTGCTCACCTGCGTCGGTGCGCAGACATCCGGTTGCAATGACGCCGATTCCGACGGCGACTATTACCGCGTATCCGGCACATCCTTCTCCGCGCCCTATGTGGCCGGGGCGCTGGCGCTGCTGCTCGATGCCTTCCCGAACCTGAAACAGAACCCGGAACTGGCCCTGCAGATCCTGCTCGATACGGCTGACGATTATGTCGATGCGAGCCCCGACCTGATCACGGGCGCGACGGCGGGTGCAGGCGCAGACTCTGTGTCGGGTGTCGGTATCATGAATCTCGCCGAGGCGTTCCGCCCGCAGGGCCAGCAGACGCTCAGCATATCGCTTGACCGCGTCAGCCTGGGCGAAGCACTGGCCCCGTCCGGCGGTGCATTTGGTGACTGGGCTTCCAATTCCGGCGCGTTCAACGGCCTTGTCTTCCAGGACAAGTATGATCGCGGGTTCCGCCTCGATGCCGACGCGACGGCGAAACGCCTGCCTCGGGGCCTGCTCGCATCGCGGATTGTCGACATGAACACACGGGCCGACTGGGCCGCCAGCCAGTCGCGCGCCGTCGCGGTGGGTGACCTCTCGCTTGCCTGGTTCACGCCACGTGTCCAGGAAGACCGTCTGGCGCCGTATCAGGCAGACCCCGTCACGAATTTCCAGGCCGCCTACAGCTTCAATGGCGGCGAGGTCGAATTTGGCCGGGGCGGCGGCATTTCCCGCCTGGCGCCGGATGTCACCTTGTTCAACGAGCCCGGCATCGGCAATGCTTTCTCGACCAGCGGCAGCTGGGCCCGCGTCAGCCACGAGACCGCGTTCGGCCTGACAATGGACCTGTTTACCGCCACCGAGGAGACGCGGTCGCTGACAGGTGTCAGCCTTGGCCGCGATGCCCGGTTCTGGTCCGTCCGGGCCGGTATATCGTCGGCTTCGGACACACAGACCGCGCTGGGCGGCAGCCTGCAGGACCGTTTCGGCGAAACTGACCAGACCGCCATGACAGCCTATTCGCTGGAGGGCCAGTTGAACCCGTTCGGGCGCCTGACCCTGTCATCCGGCATGGAAATGGCAAGCATCGACCTGCCGGGCATCGACAGCCGCGATATCTGGACCAGCCGCTGGTCGCTCGGCGCCGCCCATCCGGTCGGGCCGGGCGCGCTCAGCCTGGTCGTCGCGCAGCCGCGCCGGGCCGAAACCGGCACGATCCGCTTCCTCGCGCCGACCGGTATCGATGACAGGGGGGCCATCGTGCAGTCCGATATCGAAGCGGGCCTGACGCCGAGCGGCCGCCAGATTGATTATGAAACCCGCTACCGGTTCAGGCTGTTCGGCGACTGGACGGGCGAAGCCTCGGCCGCGCTGTCGACATCGCCGAACCATATCAGTGGTTCAGGGGATGAAAGTGTTGCCTGGTTCGCCGTGGGCACGAAATGGTAAGGCGCGCGGGGCTCCTGTCGCTGATGCTGGCGCCGCTTGGTGGCTGCACATTATGGAGCAATATGTTGTCGCCCCAGCAGCCTGTTTCAGACTGCCCGGCGGTGACGCGCGCCACAGCCTGGGTGGACAAGATGCCAAGAATTGGTTCGGGCGATCACAAGATGATCGTGGCGCTGTCGCTTGATGACGACCGGCCCTGGCTGTTGACGCCGGTGCCGAGCAGCACACCCGGCCTGCTCACGCTCGAACTGTCGCCGGGCGGACCGGCTGTACCCGGACATGCGGGCTATCGCGAATCCGCCGGCAATGCGAAGCGTGAGGCAATCAGCATTGTCTGCGGCGGCGAGGAGCGCGCCCGCATCGACCAGATCAGGGTCACGATGTGACGGCCCGGCGCCGAAGCGCCGGGCGCCAGGCTAGTTGATCAGGCGTTTGAGCTCGTCGACAAGGTCGGTCTGCTCCCAGGTGAATGTGCCATCCTTGCCCGGTGTCCGGCCGAAATGGCCATAGGCCGCCGTGCCGGCATAGATCGGGTTGTTCAGCTTCAGGTGCGTACGGATGCCCTTGGGCGACAGGTCGAACAGCTCGCGCAGGGTCTTCGCGATGCGGGCCTCATCGGCAAGGCCCGTGCCGTGCGTGTCGACATAGACCGACAGGGGCTGCGACACGCCAATGGCGTATGAGACCTGGATCGTGCAGCGCTTGGCGAGGCCGGACGCGACAACGTTCTTGGCGAGATACCGGGTGGCATAGGCAGCAGACCGGTCGACCTTGGACGGATCCTTGCCCGAGAACGCGCCGCCGCCATGGGGCGCCGCGCCGCCATAGGTGTCGACGATGATCTTGCGGCCGGTCAGCCCGGCATCGCCGTCGGGACCGCCGATGACGAACTTTCCGGTCGGGTTGACGTAGAACTTGTCTTCGGGCGGGAACCAGCCCTCGGGCAGTACGCCCTGCACGATCGGGCGCACAAGTTCGCGCAGTTCTTCCAGCGTCGCTGAGGCCTTGTGCTGGGTCGAGACGACAATGGCGTTCACGCCGACCGGCTTTTCATCGACATAGCGCAGGGTCACCTGGCTCTTGGCGTCAGGTTCGAATTCCGGACGCTCACCCGAATGGCGCAGTTCGGCCATCTTCTGCAGGATCTGGTGGGAGTAGACGAGCGTGGCGGGCATCAGTTCGGGCGTCTCGTCGGCTGCGTAGCCGAACATGATGCCCTGGTCGCCTGCACCTTCCTCAGTGAACAGACCCTGGCCTTCCTCGACGCCCTGCGCGATCTCGGCAGACTGTCCGTGGACATAGCAGTTGACGTCCAGCTTTTCCCAATGGAAACCGTCCTGTTCGTAGCCGATCTTCTTCACCACATCGCGTGCGGTCTGGATCATCTCGTCATGGGTGACGACGGCGCCATTGTTCGTTCGCACTTCGCCGGCCAGAACCACACGGTTGGTCGTGGTGAGGGTTTCAACAGCGACCTTGGCCGTCGGGTCTTTCGTCAGGAACAGGTCGACAATGGCATCGGAAATCTGGTCGGAGACCTTGTCCGGGTGGCCCTCGGCGACGCTCTCGCTGGTAAATTCAAAATCGTTCATCTTCATGGTGTCGTTTCCTCAGAAGCGGTGCGGTCGGGACTATCGGGCAAAGACAACCGTCTTGCCAGCATTGATAAAAATTCTGTGCTCTGCATGGGCCTTGACGGCGCGCAGCAGCGCGGTGCCTTCAAGATGGCGGCCCAGTTCGATCATGTCAGCCGGGCTGAACGTATGATCGATGGCCTCCGTGGCCTGCGTGATGATCGGGCCTTCATCGAGATCGGGCGTCACGTAATGGGCAGACGCACCGATCACCTTCACGCCGCGCGCATGGGCCTGATGGTAGGGCTGGGCGCCCTTGAAGCTCGGCAGGAAGGAGTGGTGGATATTGATGCAGCGGCCAGACAGGCGCGTGCAGGCGTCATTGCTCAGCACCTGCATGTAGCGGGCAAGCACGACCAGTTCGGCGCCGGTTTCATCAATCAGGTCGAACAGGCGCTGTTCGGCATCTGCTTTCGTTTCCGCCGTCACAGGCACATGAAAGAAGGGCAGGTTCCAGTGCGCGAAGCCGGCTTCGAGCGTCGTATGATTGGACACAATCCCAACCGGCGCGATCGGCAGCTCGCCCCGGCGTGCGCCGTAGAGGAGCGTGTTGGCGCAATGATCTGACTTGGAAACCAGCAGCAGTGTCTTCACAGGCTGGCTGGCCGTGTGGATGCCGCACATTGCGTTCAGGTCGCCCGCAGCAGATTCAAGATCACTCCGCAAGCCTTCAGGCACGTCGTCGCCCGCTTCGGACTGGAACACAATACGCGCAAAGAACTGCCCGGTATCCGGGTCGCCAAAGGTGCGAGACGAGGCGATGAAGCAGCCGTGCCGCTCCATCAGCCTTGCCAGCGTGGCGACCAGTCCGACCCTATCAGGACAGGCCAGTGTGAGGATGTGTTCCTGAACCATTCGCCGCTTTGCGCCGCCTAGTAGCGGTAGTGTTCCGGCTTGAACGGGCCTTCGGTCGTCACGCCGATATAGTCGGCCTGGCCTTCTGACAGCGTGGTCAGCTGGGCGCCCAGCTTTTCAAGGTGCAGCAGGGCCACTTTCTCGTCGAGATGCTTGGGCAGGGTATAGACCTTGTTCTCGTATTCGTCGGCGCGCAGGTGAAGCTCGATCTGCGCAAGTGTCTGGTTGGTGAATGAGGCAGACATGACGAAGCTCGGGTGGCCCGTGGCATTGCCGAGGTTCACGAGGCGGCCTTCCGACAGGAGCAGGATGCGCTTGCCATCCGGGAAAGTGATCATGTCGACCTGTGGCTTGATGTTCGTCCATTCGAAATTGCGCAGGCCTTCGACCTGGATCTCATTGTCGAAATGGCCAATGTTGCAGACGATGGCCATGTCCTTCATCGCGCGCATATGGTCGACGGTCAGGATGTCCTTGTTGCCGGTCGCGGTGACGAAGATGTCGAATTTCGGTGCGGCGTCTTCCATGGTCAGGACATCAAAGCCGTCCATCGCAGCCTGGAGGGCACAGATCGGATCGATCTCGGACACCGAAACGCGCGCGCCCGCGCCAGCGAGGGATGCAGCTGAGCCTTTGCCCACATCGCCATACCCGGCAACGAAGGCTTTCTTGCCGGCCATCATCACATCCGTGCCGCGGCGGATCGCATCAACGAGCGATTCCTTACAACCATACTTGTTGTCGAACTTGGACTTGGTGACCGAGTCGTTGACATTGATGGCCGGGAAGGGGAGTTCGCCCTTCTTTTCCAACTGGTACAGGCGGTTGACGCCGGTCGTCGTTTCTTCGGACACGCCGCGGATACCGGCCTTGGTCCTGGCGAACCAGCCGGGGCTGGCCTTCATGCGCTTCTTGATCTGCGCGAAAAGGAATTTCTCTTCTTCCGAGCCTGGTTTCTCCAGGAAGGCCGGGTCGGTTTCGGCGCGCTCGCCGAGGATCAGGTACATGGTGGCATCGCCGCCATCATCGAGGATCAGGTTGGGGCCTTCGCCGTCCGGCCACTGGAACATGCGGTCGGTATAGTCCCAGTACTCTTCCAGCGTTTCGCCCTTGTAGGCGAAAACCGGCGTACCGTTCGCGGCGATCGCCGCAGCGGCGTGGTCCTGTGTCGAATAGATGTTGCACGACACCCAGCGCACCTGCGCGCCAAGGGCTTCGAGCGTCTGGATCAGGACAGCCGTCTGGATGGTCATGTGCAGCGAGCCGCAGATGCGCGCGCCCTTGAGCGGCTGCGTCGGACCGAACTCTTCGCGCGCTGCCATCAGGCCCGGCATCTCAGTCTCTGCGATGGCGATTTCCTTGTTGCCGTATTCAGCCAGCTTGATGTCGGCAACGTGGTAGTCCTGGGCCATATCAATGTTCCTTTATATGTTTATGCGGCGTTAGCATGACACGCAGGCAAAGGCAACGCAGCAAGGGCCAGGCTGCCTGCAAAATTTCGTTCGGAGATTGCTGGCTAGCCGTTGAAGCCAAGGACCGCATCAATCACACGATCCTGGTCAGAGGGCTCGAGGTAGGGATGCATGGGCAGGGCAAGGACGTGCTGGCTCGCCGCTTCGGTGACCTTGAGGTGTCCCCTGGCCGGGGCATAACGCAGGGCAAAGTCCTGCTCGTGGATCGGCACGGGATAATAGACCATGCTGGGAATACCATTGGCGTTGAGGTGGGCCTGCAGGCCGTCACGGTTGTCATGCTCAATGACATATTGTGCCCAGACCGACCGGCCGCCCTCAATAACCGTCGGAACACCCCTGATCGCTCCACGAAGCCCCTCGGCATACCGCTCTGCGATCACTTGCCTTCGGTCGATCTCGTCAGCGAAGATCTTGAGCTTTTCAAGCAGTATGGCGGCCTGGATCGTGTCGAGGCGCGAGTTCATGCCCACCCGCAGGCTGAGATATTTGGGATCGTGGTGGAAATTGCGGGTCGCCGCGTCCGTCGGTGTGACCTTGCCGTAAACCCGAAGGGATTCAATGCGTTCGGCCAGGGCTGCATCATTCGTGATAATGGCCCCGCCATCGCCATAGCACCCGAGCGGCTTGGCCGGAAAGAAGCTGGTCGTCGCGATATCGGCCCAGTCTGAGGGATGTTTGCCGTTCAGCGTGCAGCCATAGCCCTGCGCCGTGTCGGCAATCAGTTTCAGGTCGAACTCGTCACAAATCGCTTTGATTTCAGGGTAGTTCGCCGGTTGCCCGAACAGGTCAACCGCGATCACCGCTTTGGGGTTGAGCGTGCCGGACGCCTTTACCGAGGCAATCTCCGCCCGCAGGGAGGCAGGGTCCATGTTGTATGTGGCCGCATCAATGTCCACGAAGACAGGCGTGGCCCCGAGCCATGGCACGACCTGCGCCGTGGCGACAAAGGTGAAGCTCGGGCAGAACACAGCGTCGCCGGGTTTCAGTTCCCAGGCCATCAGGGCGAGCGCGAGGGCATCGGTGCCGTTGGCGCAGCTGACGGCGTGGCTGGCACCGCACCATGCAGCCAGCTGTTTCTCCAGTTCGGTCACTTCCGGGCCCAGAACGTAACGCCCGCTTTCCACCACGCCCTGAATGGCCGCGTTGATCTCGGTCTCGATACGTTTGCGCTGGGCTTGCAGGTCTATGAAGGGGATCGACATGGCATGGCGTCCTGGAAGGGTTTCGGGGGCTTTCCGGCTCCCGTAGACCATACCGGCGGACGCGGGCAAGTCACCACGCATTACACTGTGTGACGCCGTGCGGAGGGGGTGTTCAGCGCGTCAGCTTTTTTCCTCGCGCCCCAGATAGGAACGCAGCCAGTCGATGAAGACAGGTATCCCGGTTTCGAGCGGGGTGGAGGGGGCAAAGCCGTAATCGGCGGCAATGGCCGATACGTCTGCATAGGTTGAATGAACGTCGCCTGACTGCATCGGGACGAACTCGATCAGCGCTTTCTTTCCGATTGCCTGCTCCAGAATCTCGATGAACCGCATGAGCCGGACTGGCGTGTTGTTCCCGATATTGTAGATGCGATGCGGCACATCCCTGATGGGCTTCATGGGCTGCAGCACGGTCGCGACGACGCCTGAGACGATATCGTCAATATAGGTGAAATCACGTTCCAGTTCGCCATGATTGAAGACCTGGATGGGATCGCCAGCGAGAATCTTCTCGGCGAATGACCAATAGGCCATGTCCGGGCGTCCCCAGGGTCCGTAAACTGTGAAAAACCGCAGCCCGACCTGATGCATGCCGTAAAGCCGGGCATAGGATTCGCTCATCAGCTCATCGGCGCGCTTGGTCGCTGCATAGAGCGAGACGGGACTGTTGACCGGATCCGACTCGCTGAAGGGAACCTTGGTATTGGCGCCGTAGACCGAGCTCGACGATGCATAGACGAGCAGGGGCTGCTTTGCCGCCTGCCGCACCAGTTCCAGGATCGACAGGTGACCAACCAGGTTGGCCGCGGCATAGACAAAGGGATTTTCGATCGAATATCGCACGCCAGCCTGGGCTGCCAGATGAACCACGACGTCCACGTCCCTGACGCCCGGCAGGGCGACAAGCCCGGCATGGTCTGAAATGTCATGGCGATGAAAGGTGAACCGGGCATGTGTCGACAGATGGTCCAGACGGGCCTGCTTAAGCGCGACAGGGTAATAATCATTGAGATTGTCCAGCCCGATCACACCGATGCCCCGTTCAAGCAGGGCAAGGGACACATAATAGCCAACAAACCCGGCTGCGCCCGTCACCAGTACGGTTTCCGGCTTCGATGCGCGGAGGGGAATGGAGCTCTGGGTGGTCATCAAGGGACTTTCTGCTGGCGCATCATAAGGGAACTCGATGCCTTGCTGGCAATGCGAGTTAAAGCTTGCCCTGCCGAATGGCAAATCCTGCGGCGCAGTGTGCCCCGGCCAAGCCAGACGGGTTCGCCGCTTGGGTTCACGGATTCATGGCAGTGAGCTTTTTCCCGAAGGCGCCATCCTGAAGGAATCTCCCTCAAACTGGGGCCTGTCAGAGGCCATGGATACATCCGGCGCGGCCTTGCGCAATGGACATTTGACTTTCGAGGACACGTCTACCAGAACACGATCGCATGGTCGCCGTCTCTGTCATCATTGTGAACTATAATGGCGAAGCGTACCTGCAGCAGGCGCTCGATTCCCTGCGGTTGCAGACCTTCCGGGATTTTGAGGTGCTGCTGGTCGATAATGCCTCGACTGACGGCTCCGCCGACAACCTGAAGACCGAAGGTGTGCCGGGCTACCGCTTCCTTCCTCAAACCGAAAATCTGGGCTTTGCGGCCGGTAACAATGTCGCTGCAAAGCAGAGCGGAGCGCAGTGGCTGGCGCTGTTCAATCCGGATGCCGTGGCCAACCCGGACTGGCTGGAGCGTGTCATGGCGGCAACCAGGCGCCACCCCGACAGCAACATGTTTGCCTGTGCGCAATACGCGCTTGAGGACCCGACAATCATGGATGGGGCAGGGGATTGCTATCTTGGCTTCGGAATCCCCTGGCGCGGTGGGTTCGGCCTGCCTGCTGAACCGCTGACAGAAGGCGAATGCTTCTCGCCATGTGGAGCTTCAGCTGTATTCCGGCGGTCTGCCTTCGAGGCGCATGGCGGCTTTGACGAACGCTTTTTCTGTTATTGCGAAGATGTCGATCTGGGATACCGGATGCGGCTCGCCGGCGAGCGCTGCGTGTTCCTGCCCGATGCCGTGATCCGTCATGCAGGCAGCGGTATTTCAGGCCGCGCCAGCGAGTTCGCGATCTTTCATGGTACGCGCAACCGGATCTGGACCTATACCAAGAATACGCCACTGCTGCTGCTCGTCCTGACGCTGCCAGGTCATATTGCGATCACGCTGGCCATCCTGCTGCGCGGCGTCAGGACGGGCCGGGCAGGGCCGACATGGCGGGGGATCGTTGCAGGGCTGGCCGGGCTTGGCGGGCTCAGGAAGGACCGCGGTTTCGGGCCGCCCGTGCGGCGCGTCAGTCTCGGCGACCTTGCCTATGCCATGGCGTGGAACCCGAAGCGGCTCTTGGACCGGCGCCCGGTGATCCGGCCGCTGCGGCCACCACGCGTGCCGGCTGTGCAGACTGCCCGGCCTGTCGCGGCGGGGAAATAGACCCATGCCGCAATTCGCGTTCAGTGTTCCGGTCGGCAGCTGGCATCCTTTCCTGGCGGCCAGCCTCGCCAGCCTGAAGGCGCAGGGCCCTGATATTGCCGTAGCGCTGCTCGATGCCTCCGGCGATCCGCGTGTCCGGGCGCTGGCGGATCAGCATGATGACTGGTTGTCCTATCGGCGCCACGGGCCGGATTACGGGCAGTCCGATGCGATCATTGAAGGCTGGAGAAACGTGCCGGGCGACTGGCTCGGCTGGCTGAATGCTGATGACATTCTCATGCCTGGAGCGCTGGACCGGGTGCGTGCACGCCTGGCCGAAAAGCCTGACCTTGATGTGATCTACGGCCATAGCAGCATCATTGATCAGACCGGCGCGATGACCGGCTATCATTTCAATGTCGAGCCGCCGGGGCCGCGCCTGCTACAGGCGGGTATTATCTCGCAGCCGTCCTGTTTCTTTCGCCGTGCCGTGTGTGAAAGCGTCGGCGGGGTGAACGCTGACCTGCACTACACGATGGACTGGGACCTCTGGATTCGCATGTACGAAGCGGGCGCGAAGTTCGACTTTATCGATACGGCCATGTCGATGGTGCTCTGGGGGGATGACACCAAGACGGCTTCATTGAACAAGCGCCGCCGCAGCGAATTGCAGGACATCATCAGCCGCCACGCACCAAAGACGGCGCAATCAGGCACGTTCCGCGCCTTTGTGGTGCATGCCGCCGCCGACCGTGTCTGGCCCGCCAGCCTGCGCGAGCGGCTACGGCGCAGGCTGCGCCGTAGCGGGCGGAGCGTGTTCGGCATTCGCGCGGACGGGCTCGTCCAGCCCGACGCGCTACTTTTCCTTGCCCATTACGATGCCGAGCCGAAAGGCGGACTAGTCCTCGAGTTTGATTCCGATCCGGGCGGGCTCAGGGTGAGCGGCGAAACCTTGGCGGACGATATTGGACGAACGGGTAAGACGGTCGAAATCAAGCTGTCTCCAGCGCTGGCGGGTGGCGAAACCCTCTCACTGCAGCTGACGCCCGAACCGGGCTCGACAGTCAGGTTCCTTCGCGCGGCCTGGCGGTAAGCGCTAGCGCAGGAAAGCGCAGATCGTGTAGTCGAGGCGGCGCGAGCGGCGGTTCTTGATGATCAGTCGCCTGTCGTAGGTGGTGAAAAATTCGATCTTGCCGTCCTGGCCGTTCGTTCTGAACTACCCCCCCACGCGCCCTCATTCGGGGCTGGAGTTTTTCGCTCTTCCTCACCTGGGCGGGCTGGTTTCGCCGAGGTGATCGTCTGCGATTACTGTGCGTTGCGCGCGTCAGACCGCCCAACGATGAGCAAGGTCGGTGGTGATTATAGTCATGTTGCCAATGTTCAAGAACCGTGCGCGCATGAGCGAGACTGTCGAAGACTTTTTCATTAAGGAACTCGCCGCAAACCTTGCCGTTGCGCCGCAGGCGGGCGAGTTCAACTTCTCTACGAAGCCGTTCGGCTGCGGCTTTCCCAGCGCGATATTGGGCCAGGAGATCCCAGTTTCGTTATGTCATTCTAGAATAGCGCGACTGGTCAATTCGTACCCGTAGCACATCGGGAGCCAGCGTTCGGGATGTCATGATCGGGCTCTCAGGTCTGGCCCCAAGTCGAGCAAGATTCCGGAATGCCATTGTTGCTAACAAGCATACGGGAGGCCTACTCATTGTTTCCCAATTGCATCCCGTCCTACCCAGACAGTTGCGTGCAAGCCCGCATGGACTTATCTCGGATAATATTGTCGCCTTGATTTTTCCGGATCTGTATTTCGGCCTCTGGTTGCGCGATAATAGGCAGAATTGGTGATGCCCTCGAATGGTTTTTTCGGGAAGTTCACCGAGTCATCTGTGAGCGCGATGACATTTGTAAATCCCGCAAACTGCATCATGCGTTCGAATAGAGGGCGTGTCGGGTGCCAACCGCTGATTGGTTCCTTGTAGTTCTCCCAGAATTTCGCTGGAAGCACAGACGGGTCGAGCCGGTTGAACATGGCTAGCTGATCACCGGGATGTGTCTGATTCGATATGACGAGGTCCTTCATGTCGAGAGTCGACAGGTAATCCAGGACATATTGCTGGTCCCGGAAATGATATATCAACCCGAGGCAGAGCACGGTATCAAAACGGCCGAGCTTGTGTGCGTCAAACAACCCACCGTCCGACAGGGTGAGATCAAGATCTTCTTCTTTGATGATGCTTTCGAGGAATGGAAGAGCTGGCGCGCGGCTATTTTTGTATGGATCCGGTTCAGCCGCTACAACTGATGCTCCCGCTCGTGCTAACTCCACACTCAAACCCGATGAATTGGACCCGAGGTCCAACACACGCTTACCCTTCCAATAAGAGGTATCCCCCCCTGATACAGCGAGAAAGAGATTTTTGCTTTCCCAGACCCCGGCGAGCAAAATCTCTCCATTGCTGTCGTAAACTGTCTGAACCCCTGTAAGAGGTGGTTTCTTTGTCATACCTGCCCCGATCTTTCAAATTGTCGAACATTCTAGCAGGAGCGAGTGCTTCCTATGACGTCTGTTCACTTAAAACGAACCTATCGCTTAATGTGTTCCGTAAAGCCAGATCCAAAAAATCATTTGAACCTATCTTGGCCATCTAGAGTCAGCATTGCGAAGCAAAAAACTCCCGGGCCAACTTCAGTTCGTCGGTGATTGCCCATTAATAAGCCGAGGATCATTATCATCGAGGTTCGTGTTTCTTGAGCAGCCCAGAATCTTAGTTCGTGCCGAGGAATCCGGCCATTTTGCCGATGGCAATCCGGCTGACACGGCGCACCGCATCGGCAGAATTCGAGCCATTGTGCGAGCCAAAGATGCACTGGTCAAAAGCGCGGAAAGGTGAATCGGCGGGCAACGGCTCGACCTCGAAAACATCGAGCGCTGCCGAGTGGACAATGCCGGATTTCAAGCCCTCGAGCAGGGCAGTTTCCTGGATGACCGGGCCGCGCGCCACGTTGACAACGCGCACGCCTGGGCGGAGCTTGCCAAGCAGGTCTGCATTGAACATGCCGCGGGTCTCGGGCGTCAGCGGGCAGGTGAAGATCAGGAAATCGGATTCGCCGAGGCGATCGGGCCATTGGGCCGTTTCCACGTCAAGGCCGTCTGCCGCCTTGTAGAAGGGGTCATAAACGACGACCTTGCTGCCGCAGGCGAGGATGCGTTTTGCAGTCTGGCGGCCAATGTCACCGAAGCCGACAAGGGCGACCGTGCGGCCGGTCATGCTGATGCCGCTGGGCTTTGGCCACGCATTCTTCTCGCGGATCTCGCGGTCGATACGGTATGTTTCTCGGGCGAGCCCCAGCGTGTAGGTGAGGGCGACATCGGCCACTTCCGACCCGAATACGCCGGGTGTGTTTTCGACCGGCAGGCCGAGATCCCGGAAGGCGGCAAAATCGACATTATCAACGCCCACACCCCATTTCACGGCCGCCTTGAGACCGGCCTGCTTTGCGGCGGTTACAACGCGGCGGCTGGCCGGATCGTCGCCGATGATCCAGCCATCAAAGCCGGGCAGGAGGGCGATCAGTTCGTCCTCGCTGAGGACCTGTGAGGTTTTCGCCGGCACGCCTTCAAGACCATGCGCGGCAAAATCATCCGCGAACTCTGCGAACAGGCCGAGCATGGGCGGGCAGGTGACTAGGATGCGCGGCATGGACATCAGGCTTCCTCTGGCAAGTGTTCGCCGGCGGCGACGCGCAGCAACAGCGATTCGGCGATGAACCAGTCAGCAATTTCATCGATATCGATCGATTGCAAACGGGGCGTCGGAAAGAGAACGGGCTTTCGGCCGATACGTGCCTGCGTGGCCGCGAAGCTGGCGGGGCTGAACAGGTAGCAGACCGAATTCTCCTCCATATAGGGAGGCAGGTCCTGTGTGCGGATCAGGTTGTCCGGATCGTGGTTTATCGGTTCGCCTGTCTCTGTGTAGAAGCGGGTATGCATCTTGTTCACGGTGAAGAGGGAATCGGCTGTGCCGGCCTCCACTGCCTTGAGATAGAGGTCGATCATGTTCTTGATCGTCTCCGGTTGCAGCAGCGGATTGGTCGTGTGTGTCATCAGGTAATGGTCTGAGGGCACATTGGCGATATCGTCTGCGAGCACGAGGTTCATCGAGACGAAGTCACCGCAGATTTCCGGCTTGCGATCGCGGATCAGAACGCGCTCACTATCAAACAGGCCTTCGTCGGCTAGGATCTGGCGCGCATCGGTATTGATGACGACCTTGTCGATTTCCGGCACCGCGAGCAGGGCGTCGAGGATCCACTGGAACAATGGCTTGCCCGCAATCTGGCGGAAATTCTTCGATTTCACCCGGGCGCTGTGAGCCTTCATCGGCAGGAGAGCGGTGAACTTGGGATTGTTAGACATTCAAATATTTCCGGTCAGGAATCAGGTGGCGTTGTCATAGGCATCAGGCCCAATACGGCATGAAACGCAGGCTCGCAATCTGTGCGCGACGATCAATCCAAGCCCCGGCGGTGCGTTGGCAGGCGCCGGACGATGCCCTGGCGGACACGGGCCATAGTCCAGCCATGCTGGACCTTCCTGTCACGGCCTGATGCCGCTTGCCGGGGCGGCAGGCCTTCGGCCGCTTCCCGCATCAGCTCTATAAGCTCGAGCGCTGTTGTCTTTGCGCCGCTGTTGCGAAGGGGGGCGACGAAATCGGCGAGCCGCCGCGAGTGAACGATGCAGGAATCAGGTGACGCTTGTAACAATTCAAGAAGCTGGTCGGCCAGGTCATGCAAGGAACACTCGCTGCCGGCCAGATTGGGGATCAGAGCAGAGTAGCGGAACTTGTGGCTTGCGTGCCGCATGAGCTCCCAATCGGGATTGTCGGTGGCGAGGCGTCCGTCAGCCAGTTCGTACAGCGCCTCAATCACGCAATCGAACGGCAATTCAGGGTGCTGGACCACAAGTTCAGCCAGTCTCGGACGCCAGACCGTATCAACGAAGTGCTGGAATGCCGGATCGTGTGTCGCATAGACGGCATTGCCGTTGATATGGCGCTTTTCGCGCGGTCCAAGCGCATCGGGCCCACGATAGATGCTTCCAGTGACCCAGGCGGGTTCGGCGCCCTGTAAATGGCGGTTGATCTGGCCGAGCCAGTCCGGGCGAACAGGTACGCAATCGGTTTCAACGTAGAGCGAATAACCTGGCCGGTCGCGCACGGCGTCCATGGCACCGAAGAAGATGTTATTCGGTCCGGCACGGAAGCCCTGACTGGTGCGGGGCCCATGGTTCTCCCTACGGTAGAGGTCCGCGTCACCGGACAGGTCCAGAGTGACGAACCGGATATGATCAAAGCATGCCCGCAGCCGGTGGGCACCTGCCAGGAAAGCCTGCACTCGTGGCTCGCAGCTGGCAGCGAGCGCATTGTTACAGACAAAGACGAGGTCAGGCCGCCGGTCGGGCAGTCGGCCGAGGAAGGGGAAAAAGGCTGGCTGGTTCCAGAGCCACAGGTTGGCAAGTAGCTGGTCGTGTTCGTCATAGGTCAAAGGGACAATGACCGAGCCAAGCATTGGCTCGTCAAGCTCACACGCAAGGTTGCCATAGGGCAGGATCGCATCGGTTGTTAGCCGCGAGTGGAGGTTCGCATTGACCAGGCTGACGGGCACCTCTTCGCGAAGGAAATCGTCGCGAAGGGCCTCGAACGCAGCGACATGCAGTTCCTGCGAGTGGATTTCGGGATTGGGCACTTGGAACGCGTCACCCTCACGCTGGTAGTCGTCGAAGAAATAATTGGGATTGTTTGCCGGTGTTCGCGTCATCACCAGGCGCAGATCGTCAACCTGTTCGGCCTCCGCTATGGGCTGATAAGTCAGGTCGATTCCGAGAAGAATGACACGGCTATAGCCAAGGAACGCGCCATAGCGGACGGAGTAGGCACCGGTCGTGACGAAGGCGTCCTGTTGGGTGCGGAAAGCGGGGCTTGCGACCAGGCTGAGCCCATGATGGCGACCGCGGGCGTTGAACCAGAACGGGACGAATTCGTCCAGGAACCGGACACGCGGATCGTCCGCAAGGCCGGGCTCATGATCAAGGATGCGGCCAGACAGAAAAAAGCTTTGGATTCGGCCTTCTTGGATGAGTCGCAGGATGTCCTTGAGGTGGGTGTCGATCAGGGCGTCGTCGAGGCAGGCATAATGCGTCGGGCGCCAGTCGATACGGTCCCAGTGCCGATAGGCAGCGTTCATGCCCAAAGTATCGACGCCGGAAAGGCGGTCGAAGTCAAAGTCACGCAAGCTGGGGCCATTTCCGATAACGATCAGGAGCTTGCCAGTGGTCAGGTCAGGTAAGCGTCTGTTAGCATTGCGGGCCATGGGTCGCCTTGAACGGATGTGGATGCCCCGCTTTTGCGCGTCAGCGCCGTTGGCGTCAATGTTCCGACGCGCTTGACGTCCAGAAGCGACGAGCCGATTAGCTCATATTGACACTTTTAACACCGTCAGGCACCTCCGGACGCGGTATCCGTGTCATCGTCTGAACGGTAGGCCAACAGTCTGGAAAGTTGAATGAACAATCGTTCGGAACAAGTTGGAGCGGCTACGCCTGTCGAGCGCGTATATGCACCCGACGCCCGGTACTCAGCGACCGCAGTGGAGGCGATTGTCGCGTTGTTCCGGGAGATCAAGAACTTCCGATCGCATGCTGCGGGCATGTTCATTAGTGATTTCCGAAGCAGTTATCGCGGAACAGTGTTCGGAATTTTCTGGAATCTTGTCCTGCCTCTGGTGCCGCTCACGGTTTACATCTTCCTCGTGAACCTCCGTGTTTTCCCGGTGATGGAAGGACTGGAGCCTGCGATTTACATTGGCTTCAATGTGACTGTCTGGTCATTGATGACAGGCTTGGTTACGGGCCCGATTCAAGTGGTGAAGAGTCGTAACAAGGACTCAATGAAGACCTCGCTGCCCATATCCGTATCGGTGGTTTCGTCTTTCGGCCAACTCTGCTTTGATACCCTAATACGCATGGTCTTCCTTGTCTTGATGGTGATCTACTTTCAACAGTGGCCACACCTCAATATTCTGGGGCTGGTCGCTTCGCTCATAGTCGGCATCATCTTTTCGATGTCGATGGGCCTCATCCTGTCGATTTTTAACGTGATTATCCCGGATGTGTCCCGAGTTGTCACAATTATGCTTCAATACGGAATCTTCATAAGCGGCGTGATTTTTCCTCTCAGCTCCATGGGGCCACTCGTCGTGCTTGAACAGATCAACCCCTTCGCATTCATCATCAAAGCTGCGCGGGACTATGTGTTCTTCGGCACACATGGCGATGGAGTTATTCTGTTGTTTTGGGCCTGCGTGTCATTCGTGATGTTCTTCATCGCCATGCGTTTCTTTTACATCATGGAACGCCGCATCCGGGGAATTGACTGATCTATGGCCGATATGTCTGACACAGAAACGACGTTGATGCAGGTCAAGAGCCTGGGCAAGTTGTATGCGCGCAGGCCCGCCGATACGCGCAAACGCATGACGCGAATGGCGCGCAATGCATTCCTGAATATTGGGAATGCCAGTGTGGGTAGTCTCAAAGTCAGCGAATTCTGGGCTGTTGAAAACGTGTCGTTCGAGCTCAAGCGAGGCGAAGCGCTGGGTATCATCGGACTCAACGGATCCGGCAAGACGACGCTTTTGAGAATGTTGGCGGGACAATTGATGCCCGATGCCGGCGAGATCGTGATTCGTGGTACCTCAGCGGCCATGATTGACCTGCAGGCCGGACTTCGCGGGAGTGCGAGCGGGCGTGAGAACATATACCTGCGCGCAGCAGCGCTTGGGTTCCGTCGGTCGGAGACGGAGGGCAGGGTCCAGGAGATCATCGACTTTTCGGAGCTCGAGCACGCAATCGATGCGCCGCTGTCTACCTATTCGTCGGGCATGAAAATGCGTTTAGCATTTTCGGTGATGGCCATGGTCGCGCCAGATCTCTTGCTGATCGACGAAGTGCTGGCTGTCGGCGATTTCCGGTTTCGTCAAAAGAGTCTCGCGCGAATGCGTGAAATGCGCAGTCGCAGCGCTTTCGTCTTTGTATCGCATTCAATGGGCGACGTCGCAAAATTCTGCGACCGCGTGATCGTGATGCACAAGGGGAGGGTCTTTTTCGAGGGGGCTCCAGAAGAGGCGCTCGAGATCTACGAAAAGCTTGACTCGAATACACCGACACGGGACGCGGGCGCGCAGATGATAAATGCCATGGGCCCCGTTTTCGAAAACCCAAAAGCGATTTCAGAAGTTGAGCACTATTGGTGCGATGCGCATGGCGATGTCGTCGAGAGCATTGGTTTCAACGAACCGTTGCGGTTAAGACTTAAGTTTCGTTCGCATATCGGCTTCAGGTCCTTGATTATTGGTGTTCCGATCTGGGCACTAAACACACACTATATCACCGGCTTGTCGACCCAAATCACCTCCGATTCATTTGATGTTCGCGCGGGGGACCGAGTGGACTTCCTGCTGGAAGTTGTCCCTGGGTTCCTTAATCCAGGCGAACTAAAGTCGATGTTAACCATTCTCGATGGACCAGAGTTTCTTTTCCGCAAGCCCAATCCAGACATTGCCGTTCGCAAAGCCCGACATCCGACATGGGGTTCAATTACCATACCTCACAAATGGGTCCGTCTCGACACGCCTGAGAATCACGTGGGTGTGACTCGGCTAGTTCCTGGTACACGGTGACTGAACCGGCTTCGGATTTATGACCAAACCCATAAAAATCGCCATCGTCGGCGTTGGAAAGATTGCCAAGGAGCAGCACCTTCCGGCTATACAGAGCAATCCTGATTTCGAGCTTGCTGCGCTTATCAACCGATCGGGTCGTGATGCGGCGGTTCCGGTATTTACAAGTCTGGAAGCGGCGTTTGACGCTGGGCTAAAGTTCGATGCCGTGGCAATCTGCACGCCTCCTAGTGCGCGGTTGAACGCGTGTCGTATTGCCAGCGAGCGAGGTTGTGCGATTTTGCTCGAAAAACCACCTTCCGTCACGGTTGAAGAGGCACTTGTCCTGAAGCATTTGGCCGACGAAGCAGGCGTGCCGATCTTCGCAAGCTGGCATGCGCGCTTCGCCCCAAAGATGTCTGAAGCTGTGGCCTGGTGCCAAGCACATACCTTGCAGGGTGGAAGCATTGAATGGTTTGAAGACGCGTCCAAATGGCATCCTGGTCAAGTTTGGTTGTGGCGGAAGGGGGGATTTGGCGTATTTGACCCAGGTATCAACTCACTGTCCATCCTGACGGCTTTGTATCCGCAAGAATGGCGCGTTTCCGATCCGGTTTTCGAAGTGCCGGTGAATGTTGATATGCCGCTCAGTGCAGACTTCGTCTTAAAAGGCGACCATGCGGAAGTTCGTGCAGTGTTCGATTTTAGGCCCACGACAACCGAGACATGGTCCATTCATCTCGAGGCGACCGATGGTAGCACGCTGGATTTGACCGAAGGCGGTGCCGTCATGTCCATTGATCGTGAGACAGGGCAACGCGGCGAAGGCAATGAGTATATGAGCCTGTACAAGCACTTTGCCGAATTGGTCCGAAACGGGCAGACCGATTTTGACCTGTCACCGCTTGTGCTTACCGAGGCGGCATTCGCTTTAGCGCGCCTGATTAACATCGAGCCGATTGAGATGGGATGAACTGAGATCCGTGGCTCCCTCACGTATTTTGCGAGTCTAGCCTTTCTGAGATGGCTTCCCAACGCGCCCTGATTCGGGTTTGGAATATTTCGCTCGTCCTCACCTGGGTGGGCTGGTTTCGCAGAGGTGATTCATGAGCGGTAACGGGGGTTTGTTCCCGATCACTCTGAACGTTTTTACCGTGTTGTACTCTCTACGCCAAGCCGCCAAGCCCCGGTCGCTGTCGGGCAGGAGTGACCCTTCTACGCCGCTACTACTTGCGCACAAGAATTGTGAACTCGTACAGTCCGTAATCGTGGAGAAGAGCTACGTGAGGCGAATAGCGCTGCTTGCAAAGATCGAATAGATACAATGGGTCTGCATAATAAAGGTCTGGCCGCATCTTGTCTTTGTCCGAATAGGACGTCAGGCAGTTGAAAGCGACACCGAGCTTGGCTTGTGAAAACATCATTTCAAGTGTGTCCTCGACGTACTCGACCCATTCTTCGCTGCTACGACCAACGTGCACGTTGAAAACACCGCTGGCGACAACATAATCAAATGGCTGGGTGATGTTGCAATCAACAACGAAGACCGCGTTCGAGTTGGCTGTGAGGCGTTTACGCGCGCTATCGATCATCTCCTCCGACGCATCAATTCCAACGTATTCAAACGTATCGCCCCGGCTATTGAGGTGCTCGTATAGTGCGCCATAACCACACCCAAAATCAGCAATTGAGTATGGTGCATTAGGTGCAATCAGTTGGCAAAGTTGCTTAAATCTCAGCTGCTGGCTATCTAGCCCATTCCAGTCAACACCACGAGGAGTGTTGCCGTGCTCGGCTAGCTTGCCCGCATAATAGGTCGTAATATCTGCTAGCAAATCCGCACGCTTAATCACAAAATATGCCTGTTCATTCTTTGATCCGATAAATAGTTCACTGCATCAGGTTGTTGAACCATTGATCCAGAAATGGTCCTGGTACCGCTTCCGAGCTCACTCAACGCAGAGACTGAATGTTACGCGGTTCACAGCCGCTTTCGCTTACTCTCCAGATAGTCTGACGCTGAACCATCCTCACTTTGCCCGAATCCCAATATTTGGCGCTGGCTGTCGGTAAGTGTCTCAGGGTTCAGTTGCCTCGGAATGCTGATTTGCTGTCTGAAGTAAGGAATATTGTAGATATGATTGACCGCCCGTCTCGGTCGATCTGTTTGGTTCAATCCACCAGAATGGTAAGTCATGCAATCAAGCAGGATATAGCTTCCGGCTGGCGCACAGATCTGGACGGCATTTGCCTTCACAAAGTCAGCAGACGGAAATTCTTCCGATTTGTGTGAAGCAGGCAACACAAACGTTGCGCCATTCTCTTGCAAAAATGGATCGACGCAAAAGAGGGCGTTTATCGCGATTGGGCGCGAAGAAACAAAATGCTGATAAGGAAGATCACGGTGCCATGCCGCTTGATTGTAGCGCTGTCCCGGCGGATTGATAATTCCGTTTTGCTGATTGAGAGTATAGATTCCGAAGATCAGCTGGTCGATTGTCGTCAATAAACGCGCATTAACTGCTAGCTTCAAAAAACTATCGAAACCGAGCGACAATGGGCACCTTATTGTGTTGAGCTCGTCGATTTCCTTAAGTCGGGATTCTCCATGTGCATCCACGTAAATTGCGCGGGCGGCTTCGAAATCTTCGCTGATGCTAAGTAACTCATCATCACCGAAACCGGAATCGAGAACGGCATATCCAACGACGCGAATTTGCTCGACGATCCGATCTATATCGCTTTTGCTCTGGTTTTGCTTTGAGATCCCGTAGGATAAGGTTGGTATCGCCGGGTATTGGGTCATTTCGGTTCCGAAGATCGATATATTTGACGGATTACCGTCAGCGGCCGCTGCTTTACTTCAGAGAACACCTTGGCAATATATATCCCCAAGATTCCATTGAACAGGATGATTAATCCGGAAAACAACCAAATCGATGCAACGACCGACACATATCCAGCGGGCGGCTCGGCAAGGAAAAAGTACATGAAGACAAGGTATGATATGAAAGCAATCGAAGTGCCGAAGATTGCCAGTCCTGCGTAGAATACCAAGAATAGGGGACGATTGCTGAAGGACGTTATTGCATTCACGAAGTGATCGAATTTTCGAGAAAGAGAATAGCTGGTGGGGCTCAGCGACAGTTTTTCGACGAATTGTAAAGTTTGCTTGAATCCGGTAATGAGCCAGAGGCCACCGATGTTAAGTTCGCGTTCAGAATGTGCCAGCAATCCGTTTACGTATCGGCGTGTCATTAGGCGAGCAGTGACAATGTTGTGGGGCTGTTTGACGCCGGACATGAGATTAAATACGCGATAGAACAGGAACCCTGTAGACCGTTCAAAGAGGTTTCCTTTGCGTCGTTCTTGCGCCCCAAAAACAACATCACTGTCAGTCCTACTCAATTCATCCGCGAAACGCCGTAGCCAAGCAGGATCTTCCTCCAGGTCACTGTCAATCAGAAAAACGTAGTCACCATCAGCATGAGCCAAGCCCGTCATCATCGCTTCGTGATGGCCAAAGTTTCGGGAGAGGTCGATGATGATAATGTGCGGATCGTTCCGTACCAAGGAGACCGCCTGCGCCAGGCTGTCATCCGGAGAGCCATCATGGACAAGTACGATCTCGTAGTCATTGCCCGCAAACTCGCGTGCCGCCTCGCTGGTCCGACGATGAAACTCCGCAAGACCGTCGGCCGACTGATACAGCGTTGTCACGACAGAAAGTCTCATTGGCTTACATATCTCATGTACGATGGCGTGTCGTGGCCACAGTTGAAAAGAAGATCGACAATAGAGACCTGATGAGTGAAGTCACCCCAAAGTTGTGGATATGGAGGGTAATCGGAATAGTCGAACCACCTGATTGCTACACTGCGCTCTTCAAATACCTTCGTGTCAATATAGGCCTTGGCAGCTGGCCCGGACACATACTCGCTGGCCCCCGCCTGCACACAAAGGTCTGCGAGTTTAATGGACCTTCCCGCAGCTAGGTCGTAGTCGGACGTCGAGCTGATTTTGGTGTCAATTCCAAGAAACTCGCACACCAGTCCGATGAGCTTGCTGTTGATTTCAGACAGATGAGTTACTTCCGACCTCATGTAAAATGGAGCAAGTAATTCGGAGATCTGATTGAAGTAAGGAGCGCGTCGGTAGTTCAGTTGTAGGGCTGTCCAGTGAGCCGCTTGCCAATCGATACCGTCGATTTCGGTCTGCCTGATCGTCTGTTCATACTTGCCCTTCACCTTGACAGGAATAGTGAGCCATTTTGTGCCCTGAGGGGTCTTGATGAGATTGCGATTACGCCAATCGCGCCTCGTGTATTGCGCATCATCAAACAAGATGAACTCGTCGACAGCAGCGATCATATCGAAATACCCCTTCCATGGCAGGTAATTCGACTGAACGATGGCGACCTTTTTCAAATGCGGGCTCCCCAATTAGCGTTGGCAAAGATACTTGTTGCTAAATTGCCTGAAATCGACTTTTCAATAGACATGATAGACGCGCAGGTCTAGCTGCGCTGAATGCGCCAGAAGCCCGTCAGTATGGGTGAACAAGTTCAGCGGAGAGTGGAGCTCAAACTCTGATCCGCAGCCCTTTCGCAGTACGTTGTGACCATACTTGAAGCCAAGTTTAGGTTGTCTGATGTCCGGCGCAAATCGCTCATAAGGTCAAGACGCTCGTTAAGAGGCGGATGCAGCCGCACATAGCGCGCTCCCACGATTCGAGGCTATAAGGCCAATGGCAAACTGGTTGGAAAATCTGACATGACAAGACCTTTGGTGATCTTCGGTGCGGGTGACATTGCGCAACTGGCGCACATGTATTTTGAAGCTGATAGCGATCATGACGTAATCGCCTTTACCGTCGATGCCGCGTTTCTTAACCAATCGGAATTTTGCGGTCTTCCGGTCATCGAATTTGAGAACCTGATTGACCGCTTCCCGCCTGAAAGTCATGATCTTTTCATTGCTCTAAGCTATACAGGCCTTAATGCTCTTCGCAGATCCAAGTTTGAAGCGGGGAAAGCGATGGGCTATCAGTTTGCTTCCTATATTAGTTCAAACGCAAGCGTCCTGAACGAGGGAAATATAGGCGACAACTGCTTTATCCTCGAAGACAACACCATCCAGCCCTATGTCAAGATTGGTGACAACGTCACATTGTGGAGTGGTAATCATATCGGACATCACTCAACGATTGCCGACCATTGTTTTGTTGCCTCGCACGTCGTTATTTCGGGGGGGGTGAAAGTTGGGACTCAGTGTTTCATAGGCGTGAATGCGACATTGCGGGACCACATCGTTATAGGTGAGCGATGCGTTATTGGCGCTGGAGCCCTGATGCTCAACGACGCAGAGCCAGAGGGTGTTTATGTCGGCAAGGGAACAGAACGATCACGGGTGCCAAGTTCTAGACTGCGGAAAATATGAAGCGTTCCTGGCGCAAACTGGGGCTTATTTACTGTCCATCCGAGGGGGCGGCCCATCCAAAGCTGGCGTCGCATGCCGCCAATCCCGTCGCACACAACGTTACAGGGGACGTGTTTAGGGTTTTCTACAATGGCCGCGACCGCTCTCAACGCTCGTCTATTGGCGCGGTCGACTTTGACTTGCTGACGAGACGTATAGTTCAAGATCACGACGCTCCCCTGTTCACGCATGGTCCAACCGGCAGCTTTTATGCGAACGGCATTAGTCTCGGGAATATCTGCCGGGTGGGTGGCGAGACTGTTTTGCTTTTCATGGGGTGGCGGCCGGCTGATGATGGACCGTTGTGGTGTGGTGAAATCGGACGACTGGTCGTCAAACCTGACTTGACGTTGCGGCTGGATCACTCCCAACCCCTGCTGACCGTCGACGAAGTCGACCCCGTGAGCTTGTCCTATCCGTGGGGGCTAGAACTGCCAGGACGCGGTATTCAATTGTGGTATGGCGCCACGCACAGTTGGGATGCAGGAAATGGCGAGATGCTGCATGTTATTCACGCGAGCTTTTCCCCTGATGGACAGAGCTGGGTCCGGCTTGGCCAGGTTCTTGGCCACCAAATTGGTATAGCGCAGGCCTTCTCCAGACCCAGCATCCTTGCCAACAAAGATGGATCTCTGGAGATGTGGGTTTCCTATCGAGGCGGACCGGGCGATAATTATAGTATCGGTTACGCTACGAGTGATGACGGCTTAGTCTGGGATTGGCGGCCCGATGAAGCAGGTATTTCTACATCTGCAATCGGTTGGGATTCTGAAATGATAAGCTATCCTTTTGTTTTTGACCATCGGGGCGAACGCTGGATGCTCTACAATGGGAATGGATACGGACGATCTGGGTTCGGGCTCGCTGTATTGGAACCAAATTGAACTGGATCACCAAATCCACATCTGCGCAAATCTTCCGCTTTTCTGTTGTGGGGATGGTGACGAATTTCATCGGATACATCGTGTACATATTATTTACATCCCTTGGCGTTAAGCCAGTGCTTGCGGTGACACTACTTTTTGGCGTTGGGGCCCTGATCAGCTTCCTGGGGAACCGGAGGTTCACGTTCAGCGTAACTAGTTCCAAAAAGCAAGCGGGGGTGCGTTACGCCGCCGTATACTTTTTGGGATACCTTTTTAATCTATCAATATTGCTGGTCTTCGTCGACTGGCTTGGTCTGGCGCACCAAATAGTTCAAGCCTGCGCAATCTTCGTGGTGGCCGCAGTGTTGTTCTTGTTGTCTAAGTATTACGTGTTTTCGAGCAGCCAGAATCAAGGCGAAGATGCGTCATGAAGCGTTGCTTGTCCTGTGAACATGCCCATGAATCGGCGGATACAACGTGTCCGGCATGCGGCCACACACCGCGCTGCATCGATGGGGTTGTGACATATGCACCTGACCACGCCTTAGGTGCTGACGGCTTTAAACCAGAGTATTTTTCACATCTTTCCAAGCTTGAGCCAGCCAACTTTTGGTTTCGAGCCCGAAATCGTCTCATTCTCTGGGCGATGAAGAAATATTGTGTACAGCCGCATTCGTTTCTGGAGATTGGATGCGGCACAGGATACGTCCTTTCTGCCATAGTTCAGCAGAACCCGGATACTGTTGCCACGGGTAGTGAGCTATTTGTCGACGGGTTAAACATTGCGGCGCAACGCGTGCCGTCCGCCACGTTCGTACAGATGGATGCGCGCAGTATACCCTATGTCGAAGAGTTTGATGTGGTCGGTGCTTTCGATGTCATTGAGCACATCAAGGACGACGAACTCGTGCTTGCGCAAATCTATCAGGCGCTTGGAGATAGCGGGAGGTTGATTTTGACCGTACCTCAGCACAAGCGGCTCTGGAGCCAAGCAGATGTGTATGCGTGCCACCAAAGACGCTACTCCGCCAAGGAGCTGCATCGCAAGGTCAGGGCAGCGGGCTTCAAGATTGAGAGGACCACATCATTTGTGACGACGTTGATGCCAGCGATGTTCGCCTCACGACAATTCGGTAAAAAACAGTCTGCGGATCGTTTCGACTCAACGAAAGAACTCGATATACCATCGTGGCTGAACAGCATTTTTTATCTCATGCTATCATTTGAAATTGTTCTCATCCGCTTGGGAGTTAATTTTCCAATCGGCGGAACGCGTCTTCTGGTCGCTCGGAAGCAATAGGAATAGCGCCGTGAACAACGCTCACATTCCATTCAATTGGCCGCACCTCACCGGTAATGAGTTGAGGTATATTTCTGAGTCCCAGGCAAAGGGTCAACTCGCGGGAGACGGCCCGTTTACGAAGAAATGCCATGCGTGGCTTGCTGAGCAGACTGGCAGCAAGGCCTTATTGACGCATTCTTGCACAGCCGCATTGGAAATGGCCGCACTTTTGCTCGATATTCAGCCTGGTGATGAAATCATCATGCCTTCATACACATTCGTTTCCACAGCGAATGCATTTGTTTTGCGTGGAGGCATCCCAGTTTTCGTGGATATTCGCGAGGACACAGTGAACTTGGACGAGAAGCTGATTGAATCTGCGATCACGTCGCGGACCCGGGCTATCGTTCCGGTCCATTACGCGGGTGTTGCTTGCGAGATGGATACCATTTTAGGCATCGCAGATCGAAACGGCTTGGCAGTGGTAGAAGATGCAGCTCAAGCTATTATGGCGACGTACAAGGGACGCCCATTAGGCAGCATGGGTGACTTTGGTGCCTTCAGTTTCCATGAGACAAAAAATGTCATTTCGGGAGAAGGTGGAGCTATTATCGTCAATCGTCCCGCATTCGAGAACCGGTCGGAAATCGTCCGTGAGAAAGGCACGGATCGGAGCCGCTTTTTCCGCGGGGAGGTCGACAAGTATTCTTGGCAGGACCTTGGATCGTCGTTCTTGCCTGGAGAGATTATCGCAGCGTTTCTTTGGGCGCAATTTGAACAAGCGCGCGAAATTACTGACGCAAGGTTGCGATGCTGGGCCCGATATCACGAGCTTCTCGCGGAGCTTGAAAAGCAGGGTGTTTTGAGTCGTCCAAGCGTCCCCGAGGCGTGCGCGCACAATGCGCACATGTATTACATATTACTTGAAACGGAAAATGCGCGCGATTCTTTGCTAAACGTTTTTCGAAAAGCCAGCATATCGACAGTTTTTCACTACGTCCCCCTGCACTCATCTCCGGCAGGAATGCGCTTTGGTCGAACCAGCGGTGCAATGAGTGTGACTGACAGTGCTGCTAGTCGACTTCTTCGTCTGCCTCTTTGGTTCGGTTTGTCCGAACAACAGCAAGATAGGGTTATTGATATCATTAAAGCGGAACTGTCTTGAGCCGGTGAGGTTGCCATATCTGCAATTTACCAGATTGGGGCTCGATGCCTGAAGCTCACATTCAAATCCGAACGGCGACGATCTCTGCAGATCTGTTGTGCCCGACCATATTCTCGGTATCAAACCTGAAGCCGGGCTTGACTCGCTCGCCGAGGCACTTTCTGTTGGTTCGATTTAAATGATCTAGCAAAAGCAGTTAGCGCAGGGCCAGTCAGCCAGCAGAACATGACACCAGAGAATTGCTGGAAGCAGGACCGTGGGCGCATGAACATTCGCTTGAACTTAAAAACTGGCGCATGGCGTGATCAGTTTTTTGTCTTCGCCGCATCGTCGATGGGACTGCTGCTTTTTGAGCTCTTTTTTAAATGGAAAGTCATCCTATCGAAGAGTCTCATCTTGGATGATGCATTCATGTTCGAAAGAGCGATCCATGGTAGGTCGTTCAATGACCTGGCAGCTTTCATTCCGGCTTTCGAATCGGCAGATTTAGATAGCTCCGCAGGCCTGATCTTTTATCGGCTTCTTGCTGACATTTCGAATGATATCGTCCTCTTGCGGATTATTTATCTCTGCAGCTTTTCTCTCGCGTGCGCTATATTTGGTCTTCTGGTCTATAGAATAACGAAGGACCAAAACTTCAGCGTCCTCACTGCCATCTTTTCGTTTGTTACGCCTTTTTCGCCGGTGCTCGTCCTATTCACAAACGGGTCGTATAACATCGTCTACTTCATATTGTTCTTCTCCGCAGTGCTGATCGGATCATATATCCGTAGCGGACAACCCGCCAAAACGACCATATGGCTTGTCCTCTCGATGACGGTTTTGCTTCTCCTGTCAGCTACGTTTGTTGAGACTGGGTTTCTCTTTTCCTTCGCCGCGATAATTTGGCTTTTTATCCACTGCAGAGCTTTTGAGGGGCATCGTGGCCGATTGCTTTTTTTTTGCAGTGGAGCGGTCATCTTGTTGCAGGCGGCTTGGGTGCTGCAAACGTATTCCAGTCCTTACGAGGCAATGCCGGGTCGTGTAAATTATGGCTTGGAAACCATGTTTTTGAATGGGCTTAGCATTATCAACAGAGCAGTCGTCAGCTACTTTGATCCGATGATCGGCACTGGCAAACTGACACTGCAAATTCCGCTCTGGGTGTCGATCGGATTTATCGTTATTACGCTTAGTTTGTATTTTCTTGCTGCTTTCAAGCTACACCGCAGGAGCCTTGATTGGTCGCGGCTCAAAACCCCTCTCGGCTTTATACTATTTGTGAGTGTGTGCGTGGTTCTCTCGATTGGGCCATACACCGCTCTCACACGAACCCATCTCTGGCATTATTTTCCTCACATGATTTTTCTGAGCGCTATGAGCTATTTGTTGGTTTACTTCGTGGTGAGTAAACGAGGTGCTTATCTTCTCATATTCGTCGCCGCATTTCTGACGGTCCAGACCTATAGCCGACAAATGCCCGAGTATGAAGAAATCGCACAACAGCAGAAACTGTTCTCGATTCTGATTCAACACGAAAGCAAGACATGGCGTGACGGAGATCGCGTCGTGCTGATAGTCGAGACTGGAGTCCTGGGTGGAATGAGTAACACGTTCAGAAGCACCGGTCTCAATCGATATTTCGCCGACAATCCGGATGCGCCCATAATGTCTATTGTGAAAGGGGGCGTCGCCACGCGCGTCGAAAATTACATAGACGATGATCAGGGGGTAACCATCGCCTACAGGATGGAGGAATCCGGAACATATAAACGCATTCGGTGACACAAAGAGAGGCGAGCATTACACGGGAAATCTCGACCCATCAGGTACAAACAGCACACCAAGTATATAATTGAATCGTCCCGGTAACCCCAGAGGCAATTTGGTTGAGGTCATGCAGAGATAACGGTTTCCCTGAGCGCTGCATAGGCGTTGGCCACAGCTTCAGCCGGCAGCTGCGACTGTTGAACCCGTCCACCCAGATGAGGGGCGCATACGCGACGGCGTCCATCGACTTCAATGGTGCCTTTCGATGAACGACTTCAGACTTGTACAGACCATTGATCGTCTCTGCCTCGCGCATTGCATCGGAGTCTCCGGCGCTGCCGCCGTAAGGCTCGAGGCCTGCTTCAGCAAGCCGGTCTTCGGGCATGAAAGACCGGCTTGGGCGCAACAAGGACAAAGCTTGCATGTGCAGTCCGGCTGACCCGCCAGCCAACGATAAGGTGCGAGCAAGCATCAATGATGAAGGCGACAGGCAATCCCTGCCCAGGGCGAGACAAAGGCGAAGTCCGAAACCCCGAGGCGGTTCGGAGCAAATGCCCGACAGTTCCCGTTCACCTTAAGCCCGCCGGCATCGCGCTGATGTGTCTGGCACGCTCGCACGCACCTTCCTGCCGTGCCGAACACCGTGAAGGTCTTGATCCTTCATCAACCGTTCGATCATGTAGCGCGCCACATCAAAGCCTTCGCGTTGCACTTGCGGCCAGACTTTTTCGGCCCCTTGGACGGTGTGATTGTCATTGAACACACGCTTGATCACAGGCCGCAGGATGGCTTCGTGATGGACACGTGGTGCGGCTGTCTCGGGATGGTGACGCTTTGCGATGTGGTCGTAATATGTCGATGGGTGATCGGCAGAACTCTGCAGATCGGCTCGCCCCGATAGGCATCTCGGTGGTCGTTGATGAAGGCGGTCTTAGCTTCAGTGAGCGGTCGAGCATTTCAGTCATCGCTCGAAGCGATGCCGCACTGCCTTCGATCCAGTGCGAAACATGCGGGCGCTTTCCGGAGGATTTCGTTTGTCTGGCGATTCTCCTGGTTCTCGCACTCAAGTGCCTTGATCCGTTCGCGTTCATCGGTACTGGGGCCTGCTCGCTTGCCTACGTTGTGTTCTGGCTGCTGAACCCAGTTATGCAGCGTCTCTGGCGAACACCCGAACTGGTCCGAGATCGACACGATGCTCGCCCATAGCGAGGCGCGATCTGCCCCAAGTTCTTCTGCCATCCGAACTGCACGCTCGCGCACCTCGGGTGATCATCTTGCTCGTTGCTTTTTGTGTGGCGAAGCTCCACTCTCTCAATAAAAGGAGCCTCCCGCAAACCCGGCGCGGTTCATGATCGAGTTTGAGGCACTTATCCTGTTTATCGAATACTGTTTCGAGGAAGATGTATGACCCTCCAGTTCCAGAAAGCAGTCGAAGCACAAAGGTGGTTTCACGCGATAGATTTCGGCAAATTTGCTTCCAGCGGACGTTTTCCGGCAGGGGAGCCGCAAAACGTCACGCTTTTTGGGGTTTATGAATTACTCCGAGCTCTCGATCTGCGTGAGGCTTCGCTTCTGGATATAGGTACATACGATGGGTTGATAGCGTTCGGAGCGACGGGTTTGGGTGCCAAGCGAGTTATCGGTCTCGATACTTATGATCAACCCACTTTCCGGCTTGCGCGGAGCATCCTGAAGCTTGTTGAGAAGGTTGAATACTTGCCGAATAAGCAAGTCCGCGACATGCCGAGCATGTTCCCAAATAAGTCTTTTGACGTGATTGTTTGCGCCGGTGTGATTTATCACATGTTTCACCCGATGCAGGCCTTCATTCTCCCGCGCTTTGCACTTCGGGACAACGGATATTTGATAATGGAGACCCCTTTCGATACAAGCAGTAATCACGCTCATCTCACCTTCAATGGTGTCGAAAAGGCGGTAAATGAACCGTACACTTACTTCGTGCCAACACGAAATGCCTTGATCGGAATGGCAAACCTTTCGGGATTTGCGGTGGAAGCCATTCGTGAACTGAACGGGCCGCGTCGCATCACGCTCTTATTGAAAGCTGTGTCTAGAACTCATCTACTCGAAGACGGCAAGGTTGCACCATTTATAAAGCAGATGCTGAAGCGAGATACCTGCGACGATGAGTTTCGGTTCAGAGACCTTGAAGCCAAGCCAACTTTGTTTGCCAATGTCGCCCAGGCAAAGCCTTTGGTGTTCAATTCGGTGATTAATCCTAAGGATTACTCCCCGGATTTTCCATTCCATCCACCCGTCGATAAGCCACGCTTCGGCGCAACCCGTTTCGAAACGGAAAAAGGCAACCTTAAGGTGCTTTAGATTGGGTCATAGACACCGCAAAGGCTCGGTTTCTTCTGGCCGTAAGACCTGAACCTTAAGCCCATTTGATGCGAACTGTCGTCGCTGCCTGGTTCGAGCCAAACTTCGCAGCGATGTGCCGAGATATGCAGAAGCGGAGTCAACCACCCATAGCGACCCTCAACGACATCATTCTACAGTTCATCATCCTCGCAAAATGCCTTTATAAGGGCTAACTGGAAATAGGAACAAGAATAGCTTTGCCAAGACAAATACATTAGTCTGGCGTACTTGGATCGGCTTTCTGGTCAGGCGCAGCCTTTCGAGTACGTGGCTTGGTGGTGGCGGAAGATTTGCTGTTTGCGCCTGGGCTCTTTACGACTCGAAAGACGCACGTACGCCACGTTGCGCCCACAAGCGAAATATAATCGATATGGGCGAGTTCCGAGTCCACATAAGCCTGAACATCTGGCCAGTCTGGTGAACTGTAATCGTCGAAGATGATATAGCCGCCAAGCTTGACGAACTGTGCATAATTTTCGAAATCAGTCTTAACGCCTGCATAAGAGTGGTCGGCATCGATCACGAGAACATCGTACTGACGCGCACCAGCTGCTTCAATGGCTTCGAGTTCTGTGCTCAAGTTTTTTATCAGGGTGTACTGATCCTCACGCATACCGACCCGATCCAGATTTCGCTTGAGCGTGCGCTCGTCAATGGGTTGACCTGTCAGGATGTCAGCCTGAGTCGAACTGTAGTATCCCTCAAGTGGATCGAGGAGGGTGAAGTGGATTTCCTCATAGTGATTGGCAAGGGCGTCAAACATAATAGCTGCGCCGGTGCCGAACAGTGTTCCAATTTCCAGCACATTGATCCGCGAGCCCTTAACCGCACGCGCAACAAGTGAACGCAGCAGGATATCCTCGATCGAAGTGGCAAGGCGACCGGCTAGCTGGTTTTCAATTTCGCAAGCGCGGTTTGCCATATAGCCTAGGATCGCCCGGCTGACCGGTACCGAAAGACGTTTACGCCATTCGGTTTCAAGTACAGCGATGTGGTCGGCGGAGAGACGGCGGTTAAAAAACTGGAACCAAGTTGCGTTGTTAAATTGCGACCACTTGTCAGTTTGCGCAGTCTTGTCCGAGGAGTACTTCACCGAAGCCGTAATCGTGTCGACCTTGCTCGTCAGCGTTTTTTGAAGGGTCGCGGCGGCTTCAACTGATTTCTTCGTTACCGTGTCGATAGCACTGATTTTTCCATCAACGGCACTGACCTTGCTATCCAAGGTACTGAGCCTGCCATTGATCGCAGTCATCTTTGTGTCAAGCGTGTCGATTCGACGGCGATCCGCATTACTTCCCGATAGTACTGCGTCAAGGCGCGGCGAAACCGTTTGTGCTAGCGTTGTGTGCACGAGTTCGGCTGTCGTTTTGGCCGCATTTCGAGCGTTCAAGCTTAACAGCGTTTGTGCCGTCACCACCTGAGTGCGCAGCTTTGAGGTCTCCTGATTGAGCGTTGCAACCTGATGATGCAACGCTTCCAGATGTGCATGAGAGCGGAAAGCGATGTACCCAAGAAGCGCGGCTAGAAGACCGGCGCAAGCCGACACAAGAATCCAGGGGCGGTAAGGTGCCAAACTCGGGAGAAATAGGGCAAAAGCGATGAGTACTGCGACAATAGCGACTGGCAAAAGCAGTATGCGGCGCGAAAAGATATGGACGCCGGCTCGACGCATGAATCGCACTATGCTGTACAGTTTGGGTGAAACATTATGAATTTTGAGAGCCAATTCCTTGTACCATTGGGATTTTTGCACCTGTGGATCCTGAGTCGGTATTGCCGAAGGAGGTGTTTTCATCAACATCGGATTAATGCTCTCTGCTTTGATTTGGATTCCCGCTTGGGGAGAGGGCGAAGTTGGTTGTCTGAAAGCAACCAGATCGTCGAAGGCCTTTGATACGGCGCCGTATCCTGGGTCAATTCTAAATGCGAGAATATTACCCCAAGATTTCGATGACATGGTTTCGCCAGGGTAGGGGACGACCCGTCGCCATTGGTGCGGGATGCCGTATCGTACAATAGGATGCCATTCGCTGATATAGATCGTATATCCGCGCGTACGAAGATACTCTGCGATGTCTTTCCAAGTATGACCGAGCTTCAACGTCTTTGCATCCTCGAACTCGCACTCTATCACGTCAGGCTTCAACTGGTCCCAAGGTACGCCTTTGAGAACGTTGAGGTCATATCCTTCCACATCAATTTTGAGAAAATCGATCCGGGAAAGCTGGCGCGCAGACACGATTTCAGCGACTGTGGTGATATCAACTTTCGACGATGCGGTATGAGTATCCCGAAATGCAAGCAGTCCTGATATGCCGGTGCTTTCTTTTGAGGTAAAAAAGGAGACGCCAGTGGCAGGCTTGTCACTCACAGCGCGAGTATCGATGGTTACGCCTTCAGCGGTTCCCAGCTTGGCTTGAAGTTTTTGCCGGTTCGATTCATCTGGTTCGAAGCAGTGAATTGACCAATTTAGCTTGTGGAAATAGCTTGCGGATGTGCCGTAGTGAGCTCCGACGTCAAGCATGACGTGGTCACGACCTCGTCGGTTAGTTAGTATGCGTGCCACGACTGCTGTTTCGTCCACATGAGCTCCTGCCGATCGGGGTTTCCCCGAAACTTCAGCACTTGCTAAACGTGAACTAGCGCGCGTGATCTCTTTGGCGAGCAGCCTACGAGCAGCTTCGATGTTAAATTCTTCAGCTGCCACTTTCTGCGCCTTTTCTGCCAAGCTGTATCTTCGCTCTGCCGATCCCGCAAGGCGATGTAGCGCCGCTGTGACCTCCTCCAGGCTGTTCACCACCACACGCTCACCGCAGTCAATTTCTCTTAAGGTAGAAATTGTCGCGACATCTTCTGGGCCTACCGCTAGCAAGGCAGAACCGGATGCAAGGCATTCGGGCAGCTTGTTTGCCAACGAATACCGCGTGTAAGCTTTGGAGGCCTCGTCGAAGTTATAGGCGATCAAAACAATGTCGGCCCCAGATAGCCAATTCCGATACTCGGCTGCCGATAAGTTTGCGACAACAAATGACGTGTTGGGGAAATTCCGGAAATTGTTTTGGGCAGTGGCCCTAAAGCGCTCCCGGGTCTTGATCTCAAACGATATACTGACGCCTTCTGATACAAGTTCTTCGACGGCTTGGGCTGTGAGCTTGACAGAGTCCAGAGTCATGTTCTCTGCAAGTGAACCCGCATACCGAATTTTGAACGAAGTCTTGGGTTCAGGCGGTGATGCCCGTTTCCAGTCCGCAGGGTTTATGCCATTGGCTATGGGTGTGAATGGCAATCCGTATCGCTCGCTAAAGGCATCCGACATAGCAGCACTGATGGAAAGCCGAACGCTCGATTGTTTGACTAGTTTGCGCCAATCTGCATCCAGGGCCTCACCTTTCTTCGGATTTTCGCGAATGTAGGCTTGTGGCCAATCGTCCATAATCCAAGTCACTAGCGGCAAATCCAACTGTTCGATAAGCCTCATTGCGACCGTGTGCAAAACATCGGTTTTGGGGGTTGGTCTGTAGAGCACGACCTGCGGCTGAAACGCAGCCACGGCAGAATCGATTGTGATCTTGTCCTGCCCACTCGGTTCGTCAAAGACGATTGTTTCACCATCCAGATACAATCCGAGCTTGCCTTCACCACCGTCAAATATCTGCAGCAGTTGATCTCTTGGCCAGCCCTCAAAAAGTGACGCCTTAAGTTCACCAGTTGCGGTTGCGTCCCCGCAACGCGTCATATCCAGCAAAAGCGTCCTGATGGTTGGAGGATAGATTTCGAAGAGGGAATTATAACTGACACGGGGAAAGACTTCTAAACGGCCACCCACTGTCGCATTGATGATTCGAAGTCCTCGCGCATCACATGCGCGTTTAGCCTCTTGGTAAGCTTGGATCATTACGTCAACGTTTGGTTCGTGCCAACGTTTGCCCTTACCAAAATAATCCGGATGGAAATGATTTGGATCATCGGATGCCATGTCCAATTCTTTAACTCGTCCGCCTCCGGACACTTCGGCGTCTTTTGGAATAGCATAGTCGGCATCTACGCCAATCAGATAGATCTCTTCATATCCAAGATATGCGGCAAGTTCCATGCATGTAAACGTCACGGTGCCACCCGCATAAGTATTTTCATCAGCGTCGAATGAGAAATCGAATCCGTGCGGAAAGCTCTTTCGGGGACGATGGTCAAAATAGACTGTGTCTGAATCTGGGGTTAGCACATATCGCAAGCTCGCAGGAAACAACTTGGTAAAGCCGCGCAGCAGGTTGATTTCGTGTGCTCGGTCTTCTGCAACCAGATGATCTTCCACGACATAATAGGTGGGTGCCCAGCCGAGATCAGGCAATTTCAGGAAAAACCCGTTGGTTACGAATGTGTCCTCTCGGTTCAGAAAACTCAGGTCGGTGTTTTTGAGACTCGGCCCGTTTCCAATTATGAAGCATCGTTTTCTCTTGCGACGCTCTTTAAGTGCGCGCAATTTCGGAACATACTTTTTGGTCAGACTGCCGCTATAAAGTTCTACAACCTTCTCGATGCCGTCTGCTTTCTCGGTAAGGGACATTCTATCGGTCGGCAGAAAGATGGCTGATCTCAGATTGGAAGGCAGATTTGAAATAGCTGCATCAAGCTCTGCTTTAGTCCGCCCGGGGCCGACACGCGCGTCATGGGAGCAATGGCGCAACGTGTCCACGGATATGGTGGTTAGGAGACGCGTCCAACAGTTCGTGTCGAGGTATGCATTCCTCGCCTTCGCTGCACTTCGTGCGAAGCTGTCATAGTTCTTGGCGACCTTACGAATGGCGGCAGCGATAGAGGCTGCATTTGGGTCAGCTGCAATGCCGATCTTGTTTCGCTCAGTGAACTCACCAAGCCAAGTGTTCTTTAGTGCGACAACTGGTCTGCCAAGGATCATGGCATCAATTACCAATCCAGAAGTCCGGGCCGCAAAATGCGAAGCAAGATAAGGGCAGACAATTATATCCCCTTTGGCCAAAAACTCAGAAAAGGCATCATCTGTTAGATATCCATCACTGGTTTCGACACCCGTGCCTTTTAGCTTTTCGACTAGTTCACGCGCTATGGAGGAAGAATTATCTGCATTCGATCGGACACATATTGACAGATCGAGATCGGTCTTGAGCAACTCAGCAACTTCAACGGTTAATCCGAATCCCTTTTCCATTCGCACGCCACCTGGAAAAAGCACCTTCGGCTTTGTATTCAATTGACGAACGGGACTTAATGCCAGCCGTCGGGCTGCCGCGTCTGAGAAGGTTGTACTAGGGTGCGGTGCAACGCTTAAGTTAAGGCCGAAATGGGCCTCCATTTGGCGTGCTACCGTTTCTGTCGGAACGCTGAGGTGGATCTGATCGCTAGAAGCAAATTTGGCAATCTGCGGTCGCCAGCGGTTGAGATAGGCTGCGGGCTCATACTTGGTATTGGATTGCCAGAAAAGGTTGATGTGTGCCGAAACGTTTGGAAAATCCTGCAGCACTTTGTGAATGGCGAATGTGTGCTCCAAGCTGCCGCAATATAGATACAGAATAGTTGCGCGACGACTGCTCCGGGGAATCTGATTTAAGCCATTACGAAGTTCCGTAATGAACTTATCAGTTAGAGTAGCTCTTGTTCCGTCATTTCGAGTGCCAATTTCCCAACTGTGAACGCTGAAGCATTTCTTGATCACAAGATCAATTGGTGCGGCAGATTGATCCAGATCGAGTCGACTTAAAAGGGTAACTTGTTGCCCGTTTTCATTTGCAGTCTCCCATATCCGGCGATCATAGGCGAGGAAGTGCCCTGAGGCATTTTTTCCGTCGGGATCGATCAACACGATATGTGGTGCATTATCAGATGCGAGGCCGCTATCGTTGTCAGCGGCGGCAGCCACAAAATCACCAATGCTTCCGAGGTTGGCAAGGGCGGGGATGTACGAGGGGGTCAGAGACAAGACCTTCTTGTTCCGGCTCTGAAGAGCATCTATCGCGATACTCACATTTGCGCAGTGTTCAGAATAATAATCGCTATAATCGACAGCGAAAAATGCAGGGTGTACAAGTTTAATGTTGTCCATTTCTTCGTTGAATTGTGCCGACTTGTCGTGCCCCCAGAAATAGGTGTTCTCATCAATCGGGCGTCCATCGCAACCGACGACGCAAATTTCCTCTGCGATCGCACCTGCTAGAGGAAGCAGAAGAAGTGTGAGGATGTTAGCAAGAGGCTGCACGCTGAATTGTGCAGCGAGGTCAGGATTGAACCCATTCGTGCTATCGAAAGGAACGCTGATCAGGCGGTCGCGAAGATCGGCAGGTAAGAAAGCGTGAAAGATACTGTAATCGCGGAGTGATGTGATGAAATAGCAACCAGTTGCGCGCATGGCCCCGATGAGCTCAGATCGGAAAGCCGCCGCATACCGCGAACATCCAGCATGAAAAATCGGGTCAGCCGCAACTATGGCTACGGGCTTAAGCTTCCTAAGCAATTCGGCATTCTTGACCATTGAATTGGAGACTACACAATGCCCGTCGTCGAAATTGTGAGAGGCCGCAAAATCGGAAAGACTTGGTCCTGTGCCGAAAACATATGCGCGATTTTTTGGTGGTAAGGACGCTCTGAATTTTGTGAATCTTTCGTAGTTTTGCTCTGTGATTTTGTTGGCGTCACCAAACAGCTTAAGGCCCGCCCAAAGATAGAACGAGCCTTCCATGCGTGTGTGTTCTGGATCAACCTCAAAGAACAGACCTTTGGACTTGGCGGCGGAAATCGTAGCGGCAATATCCTTGTCGCGCGAAATCCAGCCAACTTTCGAAGCTAGAAATACACCGTCTATGTTACTTATGACCGCGCTCTTTTGCGGATCAGACAATCCCGACCACGCAACGGTGCAGAACTTGGGTAGAAGTTCGGAAACATGTGCGCTCAGAGCCGAATCAAAAATTTCGGGGAGCTGGAATTCCGAAACTTCTTCGTAGTTCTGTGTTATAATAGTAATCTTAGCTATCTGAGATGCGAATGGCCAAAGATACCAGCTTGCGCGGGCAATAAGGCCGTCCAAGTCGGAATTCGAGCTGGCATTGGAAAGCAAAACAAGCGATTTCATCGTTCAATACACTCGCGGATTGTACTGTGTCTGAACAGACGCCCAGCCGGGAGGCCGACATTGTTCCAAAGGACTATCCGTTAACAGCGTTTAGCGGATGCGAGCAACCCGCAATAACTCTCGCCGGGTGGGTTTTATTTCCCATCAAGACTGGATCGTCCGGGTTGATATTTTAAACATCGTCAGGCAAGAGCGCGAAGTTCAAAAAGTGGGCGTACATCAAATCAGCCATAGGGTCTCGGATGTCTCAAAAAACAGCACTCATCACCGGAGTGACCGGACAGGACGGCGCCTATCTTGCGCAACTTTTGCTTGCTAAGGGTTACTGGGTCCATGGCGTGAAACGACGTTCATCTTCATTCAACACTGCAAGAGTGGATTCTCTTTACGTTGACCCTCACGAAAGAGACACGAGGTTCCATCTCCACTATGGAGACATGACCGACTCGACCAATCTTATTCGCCTGGTTCAGGAAACCAAGCCGGACGAGATCTATAATCTTGCGGCTCAAAGTCATGTTCAGGTGAGCTTTGAAACACCTGAATATACTGGCAACGCTGATGCACTAGGCACTCTCCGCCTGCTGGAGGCTGTTCGCATTCTCGGACTTGAGCAGTCAGTGCGTTTTTACCAAGCCTCCACTTCGGAACTTTATGGCAAGGTGCAGGAAGTCCCCCAGTCTGAGACAACACCATTCTATCCACGAAGCCCCTATGCTGCCGCGAAGCTCTATGCCTACTGGATCACGGTGAATTATCGCGAGGCCTATGGCATCCATGCGTCGAACGGTATCCTGTTCAATCACGAGGGGCCGACACGAGGCGAGACCTTCGTTACGCGCAAAATCACCCGCGCCGTCGCGGGCATTGAACGAGGGCTCCAGACCTCACTGTTTCTCGGCAATCTCGACGCCAAGCGCGACTGGGGCCATGCGCGCGACTATGTCGAGGGCATGTGGCGCATCGTTCAGCACGATGTCGGGGACGATTGGGTGCTAGCGACAGGTGAAACTCATTCGGTGCGCGAGTTTGTTGAACTGGCCTTCGCTGAAGTGGGCCGACAGATCAGTTGGGACGGGAAGGGTGTTGATGAAACCGGCGTGGACAGCAAGACTGGCGATGTATTGGTCAAGATCGACCCGCGCTATTTCCGGCCGACTGAAGTGGATTTGCTGATTGGTGACCCCACAAAGGTGCAAACCCAGCTTGGTTGGCGCCACACGACCACTTTCCCGGAACTCGTAAAGGAAATGGTCCAGTCCGACCTCAGGCTTGCAGAAAGTGAAGACTGGCGCCGCAATCGCGCTGAGTAGGCTGCCGAAGCGGAACGGGGAGAGGCGTGATGACCGACTTTAATCTGAAGGACTGCCGAATCTTCGTCGCTGGCCATCGGGGCATGGTCGGCGCCGCTATGGTTAGGCGACTGGAACAGGAGAATTGTGAGGTCATTACAGCCGGCCGTGATGAACTGAACCTACTCGACCAGACAGGCGTGCGCGCCTGGTTTGCGGATCGGAAACCGGATGCGGTCGTGCTCGCAGCCGCCAAGGTCGGCGGGATTGTAGCCAACGATACCTATCCGGCAGACTTTCTCTACGAAAACCTTGTCATCGAAACCAATGTCATCGAGGCGGCTTTCCGCGCCGAAGTATCAAAGCTGCTCTTTCTCGGATCGTCGTGCATCTATCCGAAGCTTGCCCCGCAGCCGATCACAGAGGATGCCTTGCTGACTGGCCCGCTAGAGCCGACAAATGAATGGTATGCCATTGCCAAGATCGCTGGCCTGAAACTGTGCGGGGCGTATCGACGGCAATATGGCGTGGACTATATTTCCGGCATGCCCACCAATCTTTACGGGCCGGGCGACAATTTCCACCTTGAGAATTCTCATGTGATTCCGGCGTTGATGCGCAAGGCGCACGATGCCAAGCACGCTGGCGCCCGAACAATGGAAATCTGGGGCACTGGATCGCCTCGACGCGAATTCCTGCATGTCGATGACTGCGCGGATGCGCTTGTGTTCCTGTTGAAGAACTATTCAGGCGAGCAGCACGTGAATGTCGGATCCGGGACCGACCTGACAATCGCTGATCTGGCTCGCAAGGTGATGGCGGCCGTGGAATTTGATGGTGAGTTGACGTTCGACACGTCGCGCCCGGACGGTACGCCGCGAAAGTTGATGAGCGGCGACAAGATCGCGTCGCTTGGGTGGTCACCACGCATCGATCTGGATGCAGGCCTGCAATCGACCTATGACTGGTTTCTCGATCACGCGAGCGAGTCGGATTTTCGTGCCTGAGCATAGTGGCGCAGTGCGCAGATTCCGCCAAACGAGGATCCGAACCATTTGTGGACCCCACCGCGACCCCTGGCTCAGCTTCCAGAAAATGGCATCCATGCTGAAAAGCTACGTGAACCGCGCAATTGCAGCTCAAATGACGAATCGCTTCATGGGCCAGAAGATTGTCGTACACAGTGATATTGGCGCCACTCCTCACCATTTAGACACATCACAGTGCCAAGGAGCGGGTCAGCCATGAGCTAGCAGCGCCGCGGAATGGCGGTACGAAATACACAGGGCAGGTGACTTAATTTAGACGCACAACCGGTTTATTCGATTGACGGGGTCTTTACGGGGGCGTTAGCTTTTCGCCTTAGGCAAGAAGCAAATACTCTCGTTGCGGGGGCAACGAATGCCCGCAAGGGTAGAGCGAACGGTCGGATCGCCAAAGGAATCAGGTGTTATGGTGGACGTGAGTATAGTGTTCAGAGCGCTCAACGAAGAGCGCTGGTTCGAAGACGCCCTGAAGGCCTGCAAAATTCAGAAACTGGACGGGCTGACGTCCGAAATCATCCTTGTGGATAGCGGATCCACAGACGGCACGCTTGCCATTGCCGAACGCCATGGCTGCAACATCCGCCATATTGGTAAATCGGAATTCACCTTCGGACGCTCACTAAACTGGGGCTGCGAAGCGGCGTCGGGCAAATATCTCGTGTTCATCTCGGCCCACTGTATCCCGACTCATGATGGCTGGCTTCAGGCCCTGATCCAGCCACTGATTGATGGCCAGGCCGATTATACCTATGGCCGCCAGATCGGGGACGAAAGTTCAAATTTCTCGGAGAAACGCCTGTTTGAGAAGTACTTCCCGGCTTTCGACCGGATCCCCCAGGAAGGCTTCTTCTGCAACAACGCAAACGCGGCCATTCGCGCTGACGTCTGGGCGCGATACCGTTTTGACGAAGAATGTACCGGCCTTGAAGATATGGTGCTCGCCCGGCAAATCGTGCTCGACGGCGGGAAAGTCGACTATGTTGCTTCCGCCGCCGTTGTCCACATTCATGATGAGACCCTGAGGCAGACCCGCCGACGTTACTATCGCGAAGCGCTGACCCTCCGCACGATCATGCCGGAAGTGCACGTGTCTGCATTCGATGCGATTCGATATTTCATCGCGGGCAGCGTGCATGATCTGGGCTCTGCGTGGAGCGAGCGGACATTGTTCAAATATCTGCCGGAGATCGTCAGCTTCCGTTTCATGCAATACCTCGGCACCTATCGGGGACATAATGAGCACCGCCGCCTGTCGCGGGCGCAAAAGGAAGCCTATTTCTATCCCAAGCCACCCAAGGACGAGGTCGGCCATGCAGAGCCTGCGACCCTGGCAACGACTGAACGCCAGGTCATTCGAGCGGCTGAATAGGGATATTGAGCAGAGCGTTTTCGTTTCATTTGAAACTTTTTCTGCGGCTGGATGGTTCAATCCACTGCCGAAAGAGCGCATAATTGCGTTTCTGGCGAGATTCCCGTTGCGCCAGAGCCAGTTTGCGGAAGCGGCCCATGACTAACAGCACACAAACGCCCCCGAAGAATCGTTATGCGACTGCGCCCCGCGCGGCGGATTTCACGATCGACCAGGACTGGGGCTCCTATACTGCGGCCGAGCATGACCGGTGGGACAGGCTGTTCCGCCGCCAGCGCGAAGTGACACGCGGCCGGGCATGCCAGGCTGTCCTTGATGCCATGACGGCGCTGGAGCTGTCTGCATCCGGCATTCCCGACATGGCCCAGCTGTCAGACCGGCTGGAGCCTCTGACGGGATGGCGCATCGTGCCGGTTGCAGAGCTGGTGCCGGATGACGTGTTCTTCAATCATCTCGCCAACCGGCGCTTTCCGGCAGGCGCCTTCATCCGGCCTGAGGCAGAATTCGACTATTTGCAGGAACCCGACATCTTCCACGACATATTCGGCCATGTGCCGATGCTGGCCAATCCGGTCTTTGCCGACTTCATGGAAGCCTATGGTAAGGGCGGGCAGCGGGCGATGGATCTGGGTCAGCTGCACAATTTGGCGCGCCTGTACTGGTACACGGTTGAATTCGGCCTGATTCGCGAAGGCGGGGCCTTGCGCATTTACGGGGCCGGCATCCTGTCCAGCCCGAACGAGACCGTGTTCGCTCTGGAAGGTGAAAGCCCGAACCGGATCGGGTTCGACCTGCAGCGTATCATGCGGACAAAATACATCATTGATGATTTCCAGCAGACCTATTTCGTGATCGACAGTTTCGAAGCCTTGCTGGACGCCTGCTACAGGGACTTCGGAAACGTCTATGCCGAGGTCAGGGGAAAGCCCGATTTCGAAGCCCACCAGGTTGCGCCGGGTGATGAGGTGCTCAACCGGGGCACGCTGGCCTATTTCGAGAAGCGAAAAGCCGGCCTATTGACCCCTTCGGAAAAAGCCCGCACGTCGACATAATGCATTATGTCCCTCGTATTCTCGTCACCGGCGGCGCTGGTTTCATCGGTTCATTCCTGTGCGAGCGCCTGCTCGAGACCGGGGCCGAAGTCCTGTGTGTCGACAATTTCTTCACGGGCCGGCGGACGAATGTCGCCCACCTGCTCGACAATCCGAAATTCGAGGTGATGCGTCATGACGTGACGTTCCCGCTCTTTGTGGAAGTTGACCAGATCTATAATCTCGCCTGCCCGGCAAGCCCGATCCATTACCAGTTCGACCCTGTCCAGACGACCAAGACCAGTGTGCACGGGGCCATCAACATGCTGGGTCTCGCCAAGCGCACCCGCGCGCGCATCCTGCAGGCGTCAACGTCGGAAGTGTATGGCGATCCGGTGATCCACCCGCAGACCGAGGATTACTGGGGCAATGTGAACCCGATCGGTCCGCGCAGCTGTTACGACGAAGGCAAGCGGTGCGCCGAGACCCTGTTTTTCGACTATCACCGCCAGCACAAGGTCGAAATCAAGGTGGCGCGTATATTCAACACCTATGGCCCGCGCATGCATCCGAATGACGGACGGGTTGTATCAAACTTCATCGTGCAGGCCCTGAAAGGCGAAGACATCACGCTTTACGGCGATGGCAACCAGACGCGCAGCTTCTGCTATGTGTCCGATCTCGTGACGGGACTGGTATCGCTGATGGGGACAGGCCCTGAATTTACCGGACCGGTGAATATCGGCAATCCGGGCGAGTTCACCATCCGCCAGCTGGCCGAGCGGGTGATCGACCTGACGGGGTCTAAGTCGAAACTGGTCCATCGCCCCTTGCCGCAGGATGACCCAAGACAGCGCCAGCCCGACATCACGCTGGCCCGTGACAAGCTCGGCTGGGAACCGACGGTCAGGCTTGATGACGGCCTGAAGCCGACGATTGCCTATTTCGAGGAAGAGATCCGGGTGATGGGCTGAGGCCCCGCATGTCCAGTGGGCCCGGCAGGACTCGAACCTGCGACCAAACCGTTATGAGCGGTCCGCTCTAACCAACTGAGCTACAGGCCCACTGATCCTCCCGTTTACGCATGCCAACCCCCTGTGGCAATGGCGCATTTCACGCGTTCTGGTCATGAATTTGCATTGAAGCGGGGGATACAGCTAGTGAAGCGCCAGACGTGGCAGAAAGCGTATTGTATCGGCAATTGGCGTCTGCAAGGATGAGCTCATGAAGCATGTACTGGTGACGGGTGGGGCAGGCTATATCGGTACGCATACATGCGTGGAACTGCTGTCGCGCGGCTATTCGCCCATTGTCGTGGACAGCTTCGTCAATAGCAGCCCGGCTTCGCTCGACCGGGTGCGGCGCCTGACCAATCATGACCTGCCCTCTTATGAAGCCGACATACGCGATACGGCGCGAATCACCGAAATCCTGGCAAAGCATGAATGCGAATCGGTGATCCATTTTGCCGGCCTGAAAGCGGTGGGTGAGTCCGTCGCCCGGCCGCTCGACTATTACAGCGCCAATGTGATGGGCTCGCACAGCCTCCTGACGGCCATGCTGGAAGCAGGTACAAAGCGTTTCGTGTTCAGCTCCAGCGCAACGGTCTATGGCGAACCGGTCTTCCTGCCCTATACCGAAGACCACCCGCTGAGCCCGACCAGTCCATATGGCCAGACCAAGCTGGCAGTCGAGCAGATGCTGAATGACCTTGTGGCGTCCGGTGGCATGACGGACGTGGCGATCCTGCGCTATTTCAATCCGATTGGCGCCCATGCCAGCGGCGAGATCGGCGAGGACCCGCACGGCGTGCCCAACAATCTGATGCCCTATGTGGCGCAGGTGGCCGTCGGCCGCCGGCCCATGCTGAACGTGTTCGGTAATGACTATGATACGCCCGACGGCACAGGCGTGCGCGATTATCTTCACGTGGTCGACCTGGCGCGGGCCCATGTGCTGGCGCTGGAGCGGTTTGAGCGCGAGCCGGGTCCAGTCACCGTGAACCTCGGAACAGGGCATGGCACATCGGTGCTGGAACTGGTTCAGGCATTCGAAACGGCCAGCGGACGCAAGGTGGCGATCAATATTGCGCCGCGGCGCAGTGGTGACATCGCCGCCTTCTGGGCCGATCCGCGCCAGGCCGAAAGCCTTCTCGGCTGGCGGGCCGAGCATGGTCTGGACGATATGTGCCGCGACCAGTGGGCCTGGCAGAGCCGGAACCCGAACGGCTTCGATCCGGCCTGAGCCGGACAGCAAAATTTCATGCCCGGCGTGCAACTTTTGCCGTCTTGGCGCCTTAATCCTTTGGGACACAAGGCCTCTAATCAGAATGGAATTTTGAAAACATGTTGAAACAGAAATCACTGATCGCTGCGATGGCTGCCTGCCTGCTTGCATTGGCACCTGCCGCCTGCGCGCAAATGCCGACAACGGCCAGGAGCGCCTCGCTGACGGAGATGGGACACAAGGTCATGAACCACAATTCGATCCAGCCCGAGACCACGCTCGACATCTCTGCTGAAGGCGAAGTCATGCGCGCACCCGACATTGCCTTCATTACGGCAGGCGTCCAGGCGGATGCCGAGACCGCCCAGGCCGCCATGCAGCAGCAGGCCACGGCCATGACGGGCGTCTTCGAGGCGCTGGGCGAGGCGGGCATCGAGAAAAAGGACATGCAGACGTCGAACTTCTCGCTGCAGCCGCGCTACACCTATGTCGAAGTCGATGAAGGCAAAGGCCGCACACGCGGCGAGCAACGCCTTGATGGTTATACCGCGTCAAACCAGCTGACCATCAAGGTGCGCGACCTGGACCGGCTTGGCGCCACGATGGACAGCCTCGTCTCGGCGGGCGGCAATACGTTCTCGGGCATCAGTTTCGCGCTCGACAATGATGACGAAGTGCGCGCTGAAGCCCGCCGCCTGGCGGTAGAGAAAGCGATGGCGCGGGCAGAGCTTTATGCATCGGCTGCCGGCATGAAGGTCGGCCGGATCGTGACCATCTCCGAAGGTGGCGACTATAGCCCAGAGCCCATGGCCATGATGGCCCGCGGCAAGGAGATGATGATGGATGCATCGACCCCGATTTCAGGCGGTGAAGTCGGCTATACGGCCCGCGTCAACATCCAGTTCGAACTGGTCAAGTAAGACCTGACCGATTGAACAGATTGCGGCGGTTCCAGGCGGGACCGCCGCCGTTTTTCCTCCGGGAGCGGTTTACACCGGGAGCGGCGTGCTTTATCGTTTTTCGATATCTTCAGATGCTCGAGGGACAGATAATGGCCACGCCCGAAACGCTCATGACCCGCCGCGTGCGGGACAATCCGGTCGCGCTGGCGCGGCTGACCGGTGCTTTCTATCTCTATATCATCGTCGCGGGAATATTTGCGGAAGCCTTCGTGCGGGGTACGCTGGTGAATGCGGGCGACGCGGCTGCAACCGCCGCCAGTATCACCGGCGCCCAATCGCTCTGGCGCATCGGGCTGACAGCGGAACTGTTCATGCTGGCGGCCGACATATTCGTGGCCCTGCTGCTATATGAACTGCTGAAGCCGGTGAGCCGCCGGCTGGCACTGCTGGGCGCCGGCTTCCACCTTGTCTCGACCGCGATCGCGGGCTTCAAGTCCGTTCTGCTCCTGGTGCCGCTGATGCTGCTGGGAGGCGGGGACTATTTGCAGGCTTTCGGACAGCAGCAGATCGAGGCGGCGACCCTGTTCGCCATCAAGCTACACGGCCAGACCTATGATATCAGCCTGTTCGCATTCGGGATCAGCTGCCTGTTCAAAGGTTATCTGATCTATCGCTCAGGTTTCCTGCCCCGCATCCTGGGTGCCCTCATGGTGCTCGCCGGTCTGTGCTATGTCGCAAACAGTGTGCTCAATATCCTGTCGCCGGAGTTCGCATCGGGCCTGTTCCCCTGGATCATGCTTCCCTGCCTTGTGGGCGAGGCGGGCCTGACCTTCTGGCTGCTCATCGCGGGCGTGAACAAGGAGGCCTGGATGGCGCGCGACGAGGTGCAGCAGGCCTGACCCAGCACACATGCCGGGCGCGGCGTGGCCGTCCGGCGAGGAAAGCCGGGTTTCAGGCGTGACCAGGTCGCGCCGGGTTCGGGGTTGAGCCGCGCCGCTTCGGAGAAGACGTGGCCTCAGACATAGCCTTCGGCGAGCAGGTCCTTCATGTCGACAATGCCGATCGGGCGCCCGTCCTCGACGACGAACGCGTTGGAGATGCGGTGCTCGCTGAGGCGTTTGATCACGATTGCGAGGCGTTCGTCCGGGGCGACCGTGCGCGGCGAGGGCGTCATGACCGATGACGCATCTCCGCCGAGCTTTCCGGCCAGCATGGCGCGGCGCAGGTCACCATCGGTGACCATGCCGGTGATGCGGCCGTCAGGTCCGAGCACCGCAACGCAGCCCTTGCGCCCCTCGGATACGGCGAGGATGACCTCCTGCACGCTGGCATCTGTCGTGACCACGGGAATATCGTCCGGCCGATCGGCGACATAGTCACCGGCCGTCTGCAGCGAGCGGCCGAGCTTGCCGCCCGGATGACGGCTGCCAAAGTCTTCCCGGCTGAAGCCGCGCCGGTCCATGAGCAACATTGTGAGCGCGTCGCCGAGGGCGAGGGCCATGGTGGTGGAGGAGGTGGGGGCAAGGCCATTGGGGCAGGCTTCGGGAACAGTGGGCAAATGGAGCAGGACATCCGACAGGCGGCCCAGCGTGGAGTCCGGCGCCCGTGTCATGCCGATGACGGGGATCAGATTGCTCCGGCAATAGCGCAAGAGGTCGACCATCTCGCGGCTTTCACCGGAATAGGAAATGGCGAGCAGGACAGATCCCGGGACGATCATCCCGAGGTCGCCATGGCTCGCTTCGGTGGGATGCAGAAAGAAGGACGGCGTGCCTGTGGAGGCGAGGCTGGCGGCGAGCTTCTGGCCGATATGGCCTGACTTGCCGACACCCGCGACAATCAGGTAGCGATCGGTGGCCATGATCGTGTCGGCGGCGCGGACGATGGATTCGTCTATGCCCGCTTCGAGTTTCTCCAGCGCGTCCCGTTCGATGCGGATGACATTGCGCGCAAGTTCGATCTCTGTCTCGGTTTTCACCAGCAACTCCCTGGATGCTTTACGCACAGGCGTCTGCCCGAATGGGAGTGTTCGTCAAGCCTTGGCGGTGCGATCAGGGCGCCGGGTGTTCTATTGGCCGAACTGGCGGGCTTCGTATTCGCTGACCGAAAAGGCGGGCCGGCCGGCCGGGATCACGACGGTTGCGCCCTCAAAACTTGTCGGGGTGGCGTCGCCCTGTTCAAATTCTGCAGGCGCTGTTTCGCCTGCATCTGCCAGCAGGATTTCCTGCGGCTCTTCTTCAATTGTCTCGGGCTCGATTTCCGGTGCTGGCAGGGTCTTGAACCTGATCGCCTTGGCAGCCGTGGCAACGCTCAGGCGCTGGCCATTGAGCATGGGCTCTGCGGCGGCGTTGATATCAGGTCCGGTACCGTTGAAGGCGGAGAAGGCCATTTCGATGTGGCGGCGCGGATCGTTTGGATCATCGGGGATACGGTAAGTATCAAAAGCCGCTTCAACGAGCGCGGTCACGTGCGCATTGCGCGACTTGGATGTGCTGCCGCCCAGCATGATGACGATGATGCGGTGGTCATCGCGTTTGGCCGAGGTCATCAGGTTGAAACCCGAAGCCCTTGTGTATCCGGTCTTGATGCCGTCAACGCCCTCTACACTGGTGAGAAGCTCATTATGGTTCTTGTAGGTCTTGCCTGCCCAGCTGAAGCGCGGGGTGGTGAAATAATGATAGGAGGCGCCATGATTGACGATCATCGCCTCGGCGAGGATTGCGAGGTCGCGGGCGGTGGAGACCTGGCGTGTATCCGGCAGGCCAGATGCGTTCGTGAAGCGCGTGTTTTCCATCCCAAGGCTCTTTGCCTTGGCGGTCATCAGCTGGGCAAAGCGGGTTTCGGTGCGGCCGAGACGTTCGGCGACGACCACAGCGACATCATTGGCCGACTTGGTGACCAGGGCGCCGATGGCGTCGCGCACCTTGATCGATGAATTCGCACGCAGCTTGAGATTTGACGGGGCCTGGCTTGCGGCAAACCGTGACACCATCAGACGGTCGTCCAGGGTCAGCTCGCCTGCTTCGATCGCGTCAAACAGCATGTAAAGCGTCATGACCTTGGTCAGTGATGCCGGATAGCGGACTTCATCGGCATTGCGGGCGTGAAGCACTTCGTGCGTGTCCATGTCGATCACAATTGAAGCATACTTCTCGGCGAATGCCGTCGGCGCCAGCAGTGCCGACATGAACATCATTGCCGCAAGGGCAAGCGTTCTTAACACCGGGGTCAAAGCACGCTGTTTCATTGTGGCCTACCTCCGTAAAAGTATTAACCCCGAACCGCCCGAGGTTTACGATAGAGTCGCCTAAATGCATTGACCACACCTTAACGCAGGATGAGTGATCAAATTTTGGCAATGTGGGCCCCGCTGTGCAAAAAACGTGCAGGAATGCCCATGTTGCAGTGCAACAAAATTATTGCATTCGCGAAGAAATATGCTATGTTGAAGGTCGAACGATTGCAAAAAAAAGGATCCGACCCATGGCCAAGTCACCGAACACTGCATCCAAATCAAAAGCTGCTCCAAAGGCACAGCCAGAGGTGCATGCACCCGAAGCGGCCACAAAAATGCTCGACGACGGCATGGAGAAGTTCACGGACATGGCCACGAAGTTTGGCTCGTTTGCCGAAGACAGCATGAAGACAGCGACAGAGCGCGCCGCCGCTTCGACCGAAGTGATGCGCACGCTCAGCACCCGCAACATGGACTTCTTCACGCGCACGCTTGAGCAGGGCGCTGAAGCAACCCAGGCCATGACTTCGGCCAAGGATCCCCGCAAAGTCATGGAAATCCAGTCAGGCTTTGCAAAATCCCTGATGTCCGCCTATACTTCGGAATTGAACGCGCAGGCTGAGCTTTGCATGCTTGCATGGCGCGATGCTGCCAAGCCCTTCACGGCATGGGCCAGCAAGTAAGCTCCTGAGGTCTGACGAGAGCCATCTCGTCTGGCGGTAGAGTGGGTAGATTAGGAAGAGCCGGGCCTGTTTGGCCCGGTTCTTTGTTTTCAGGCTCCATGTTTTTCACGTGGCATCCGGCCGGAAGCCGACTACGATGGGGTCATGACAGATTTCATCGACTTCAAGACATTCAAACGCCCGGCCAGACCCAATAACTGGCTGGTCGCCCCGGACGGGTTTGTGGACGCGGCCCTGCCGGACGAATCAGCGCCCGTCTTCGACCGCACGCCGGACGCCCTGTTCGAAGACATCATGCAGATGATCGCAGCGCGCCGGGACTGGAAGATCAAGGCCTCCGATCCGGCGTCCGGGCGCATCAGTTTCATCGCCGTGACAAAGCTGTTGCGGTTCAAGGATGACGTGGACATTCTCGTGCTGCCGGTCGAGGGCCATGACCATCAGTCGACACTCGCCATCTATAGCGGGTCACGCGTCGGTTATTCGGATCTCGGCACGAATGGCAAGCGTGTGAACGACCTGCTGACGGCGCTCGCCATGCCATAAAAACAGGCACGACATGCTTTTGCCATGCTTGGTCCCTTCAATCTCACTCAGGAACGTATATCTTAAGCCCATGAATACACCGCATGATCCCGCCTCGATGAGCGATCCGAACCTGCCGGGACCACCAGCGGGCAACCCGCCCGGCGATGGTGACGGCATCGGTATCGACATCGTGACCCAGACAAGGGTCCGAACGAAAAAGCCTTCGCTTTACCGGGTCTTGCTCCTGAATGACGACTACACGCCAATGGAATTCGTGGTCTATATCCTGGAGCGCTACTTCAATCGCTCGCGTGAGCAGGCGACCCGGATCATGCTGCATGTCCACCAGAAGGGTGTCGGTCTTTGCGGAGTCTACACTTACGAGGTGGCCGAAACAAAAGTCGCCCAGGTGCTTGACCTGGCCAAGCGGCATGAACACCCTCTCCAATGCGTTATGGAGAAAGAAGACTAGATTTCACCCCCCGACCCCTGAAAGGTCCTTTCCTGTGCCACGATTGTCCAACTCCCTCGAAACCGCTCTCGAAAAGGCGCTCACGCTCGCGTCCGAACGCGACCATGAATATGCCACGCTTGAGCATCTCCTGCTGGCGCTGACGGAGGATGAGCATGCCCGCGAAGTCATGGGGGCCTGCAAGGTCGATATCGAGGCGCTCAGCGGCGATCTTGTGCGCTATATTGATGAAGAACTCTCCAGCCTGATCCTCGAGGAAAGCGAAGGCCGGGTGCAGCCGACGGCCGCCTTCCAGCGCGTCGTCCAGCGGGCGATCCTGCACGTTGAAAGCTCCGGACGCGATGAAGTGACCGGCGCGAACGTGCTTGTCTCCATCTTCTCCGAGCGCGAAAGCCACGCTGCCTACTTCCTGCAGGAGCAGGACATGACCCGCTATGACGCAGTCAATTTCATCTCGCATGGCGTGGCCAAGCAGCCCGGCATGTCGCGTCCGACCAGCCCGCGCGGCGCCGAAGGCAATGAAGAAGAAGCCGTCAAGCAGGGCCACGAGGCGCTGGACGCCTATTGCGTCAACCTCAATGCCAAGGCGCGTGCCGGCAAGATCGACCCGCTGATCGGCCGTGACATGGAAGTGAACCGCTGCATCGAAGTGCTCTGCCGCCGTAACAAGAACAACCCGATCCTCGTCGGCGATCCGGGCGTGGGCAAGACAGCGATTGCCGAAGGCCTGGCCAAGAAGATTGTCGATGGCGAGGCACCGGAAATCCTGGACGAGGCAATCATCTGGTCGCTCGACATGGGCGCGCTGCTGGCCGGCACGCGCTATCGCGGTGATTTCGAGGAGCGCCTCAAATCCGTGATGAAGGAGCTTGAGCAGCAGGAAAAAGCGATCCTGTTCATTGACGAGATCCACACGATCATCGGTGCGGGCGCAACCTCTGGCGGTGCGATGGATGCATCGAACCTCCTGAAGCCGGCGCTCCAGTCCGGCGGCCTGCGCTGCATGGGCTCGACAACATTCAAGGAATACAAGCAGCACTTCGAGAAGGACCGTGCGCTGAGCCGCCGGTTCCGCAAGATCGATGTGGTCGAACCGACCGTGCCGGACGCCATCAAGATCCTGACCGGCCTGAAATCCCGGTTCGAGGATTTCCACGGCCTGCGCTACACCAATGATGCCATCAAGGCCGCTGTCGAGCTGTCGGATCGTTACATCACCGACCGCAAGCTGCCCGACAAGGCGATCGACGTGATCGACGAAGCCGGCGCGGCCCAGTGGCTGTTGCCCACCAACAAGCGCAAGAAGCAGGTTGGCATCCGCGATGTGGAAGCCGTGGTTGCCAAGATTGCGCGCATCCCCCCCAAACAGGTGTCGAGCGACGATGTGGCGGCGCTCAAGTCTCTGGAGAACGACCTGCAGCGTGTCGTGTTCGGCCAGGATGCCGCCATCACGGCCCTGTCGGCCGCCATCAAGCTGGCGCGGGCTGGCCTGCGCGAGCCCAACAAGCCTATCGGCTCCTACCTGTTCACCGGCCCGACCGGCGTCGGCAAGACCGAAGTGGCCAAGCAGCTCGCCTCCATCATGGGCGTCGAGATGCTGCGCTTCGACATGTCGGAATACATGGAGCGCCACACCGTTTCCCGCCTGATCGGCGCGCCTCCGGGCTATGTCGGTTATGACGAGGGCGGCCTGCTGACCGATGGCGTGGACCAGCATCCGCACTGCGTGCTGCTGCTCGACGAAATCGAGAAGGCCCACCCGGACCTGTTCAACATCCTCCTGCAGGTGATGGACAATGGTGCGCTGACCGATGCCAATGGCCGCAAGGTCGACTTCCGCAATGTCATCCTGATCATGACGACGAATGCGGGCGCATCGGACGCCTCCAAGAACGCCATCGGCTTTGGCCGGGGCAAGAAGGATGACGAGCAGGAAGAGGCGCTCAAGCGCCTGTTCACGCCGGAATTCCGCAACCGCCTCGACGCGACGATCACGTTCGGCGGCCTGACACCGGAAATCATCGACCGTGTTGTCGAGAAGTTCATCCTGCAGCTTGAAGTCCAGCTGGAAGACCGCAACGTGTCCATCGAGATCACCAAGGCGGCGCGCGACTGGCTGGCCAAACGCGGCTTTGATCCGGACATGGGGGCCCGCCCGCTGGCCCGGACGATCCAGGAGCATGTCAAGAAGCCGATGGCGGAAGAGTTGCTGTTCGGCAAGCTCCAGAAGGGCGGCGTGGTCAAGATCGATATCGACAAGAAGGACGAGGAAAAACTCGCCTTCAAATATGTCGCCGAACCGTCCAAGAAGCGCTCGGCCAAGAAGGATGATGCCGAAGAGCCCGCCTGATCCGCGCGTCGGACACAGGACAGTATTTAAAAGGCCGCCCTGCCATGCCGGGCGGCCTTTTCATTTGTCTCGCTTTTTGAAAGACGCAGGATAAGGTTCGTTCAAAGCATTGAAAAAATCAGGGAGAGATGAAAATGGCCACGATGGTTAAGGGCAGGTGTGACCCGAAATTTGCAGAGTTGAAGGAAGAGTTCGAACGCAGTTTCGCCGAGCGGGGCGAAGTTGGCGCCTCCGTCTGCCTGTCGGTCAATGGCGAGACGAAAGTTGACCTCTGGGGCGGAAAGGCAAACCCCGAGACGGGCGAAGACTGGCAGGAAGACACGATCTCCATCGTGTTCTCATGTTCGAAAGCGGCCACATCCCTTTGCGCACATATCCTGATCGACCGCGGCGAACTGAAACCCAGCGCCCTCGTTGCAGACTACTGGCCTGAATTTGCAAAGAACGGGAAAGAGAAAACCACGGTCCAGATGATGCTGAACCATGAGAGCGCGCTGCCGACCCTGCGCGATCCGGTCAGGCCCGGCGGCTATCTGGACTGGGACTATATGATCAGGCGCCTCGAAGATGAGGAAGCCTTCTGGGAGCCGGGCACACGCAATGGCTATCACATGATCAATTTCGGCTGGACTGTGGGTGAGCTCATCCGGCGTGTGTCGGGCAAGTCACTGGGCACATTTTTCCGCGATGAAGTTGCCGCAAAGACTGGCGCGCGTTTCTGGCTTGGCCTGCCGGAAGACGCGGACGTCCACATTGCGCCGATCCGCACCTATGAGCCGAAGCCGACAGACGTGCCCACTGAATTCACGCTCAAGCTGATGACCGACCCGGAATCGATCCAGCACAAGTCTTTCATGAACAGCGGTGGCTGGGACTTCAATGACCGCAAGAGCCAGGCGGCAGAGATCGGCGGAGGCGGCGGCCTGTCGAACGCGCGTGGACAGGTCGCGATGTACACGCCGCTGGCCATGAATGACGGCACACTGGTTTCCAGCGAGCGGCTGGCCAATATGACCATGGTGTCGACCGCCACCCAGAGGGACGCGACACTGCTGGTCCCGACGCGGTTTGCCTCAGGTTTCATGAAGTCGATGGACAATCGCGCGCTGAACCTCGGCCCCGGCACCAGCGCCATCATCGGTGACAAGGCATTCGGCCATGTCGGGGCTGGTGGCTCGATCGGCTTTGCTGACCCGGAATGCGGCATGGCCTTCAGCTACACGATGAACCAGATGGGCGGCGGCCTGTTGCTGAATGATCGCTGCCAGAGCCTGGTCGATGCGGCCTACAGGGCAATCGGGTATCGCACCAATGCGCCGGGGGCCTGGGTGCAGTGAAGTTCGGGTCGGAGACCTTTGGCGAACTGAACGCCGAGGACTATGACGCCCTCCACGACCCGGGAACGACATCTGAGTCGGTTGCCCTGATTGGCGAGCTTGCGGCAGGCGGGCGAGTGCTCGAACTGGCCATCGGCACGGGCCGGATGGCGCTGCCACTCGCCGCGACGGGCCTTGAGGTCTGCGGGATCGAAGGCTCTCCGGACATGGTCGCCAGGCTGAGGGAAAAGCCGGGTGGCAAGGATATTCCTGTCGTGACTGGCGACTTCGCTGACGTGGCAATCGACGGCCCGTTCGACCATGTTTTCCTGGTGTTCATCACGCTGTTCAATCTCACCTCGCAGGACGCGCAGGTGCGATGCTTCGCCAATGTCGCCAGGTGCCTCGCGCCTGGCGGAACGTTCCTTGTCGAGACATTCGTTCCCGATGCGGAACCGGCCCGTAGCAGCCAGAATGTGCGTACGATGAATGTCGGCTTCAATTCGGTCTGGATCGAGGCGGCGCTGCATGACCGGGTCGATCAGAGGATCGACTTCCAGCGCATGCGGATCACGCAGGAGGGCATCCGCCTCGTGCCCCTCGTGATGCGGTATGCGTGGCCGGCCGAGATTGATCTCATGGCGCGCCTGGCCGGCCTCAGCCTGAAACATCGCTGGGGCGGATGGAATCGGGAGCCGTTCACTGCCGAGAGCAGGATGCACGTATCGGTCTATGAGAAACCGGAGGCCGCGCCTCAGGCCTGACGCCAGGCGCCGGGGGCGAGGCCATCCAGCGTCCAGTCCCCGACCTGCGCCCGGATGAGGCGCAGGGTCGGGTAGCCAATGGCGGCGGTCATGCGGCGCACCTGCCGGTTGCGGCCTTCTGTGATGGTCAGGCTGATCCAGCTGTCAGGCACGGACTTGCGCACACGGATGGGCGGATCGCGGGGCCAGAGGTTTTCCGGTTCGGCAATCGCTTCGGCCTTTGCGGGCGCCGTCAGGCCGTCTTTCAGCGTGACGCCTTGAGCCAGGGCCTGCAGGGCCGCTTCGTCCGGTACCCCTTCGACCTGGGCCCAGTAGGTTTTGGGCTGCTTGAATTTCGGGTCGCTGATGCGGTTCTGCAGCTGGCCGTCATCGGTCAGTACGAGCAGGCCCTCGCTGTCCTGGTCCAGCCGACCGGCTGCGTAGACGCCCGGCACAGTGATGAAGTCCGACAGGGTCTTGCGCATTGATCCTGCGGTTCCGGCATCGGTAAACTGCGAAAGGACGCCGAATGGCTTGTTGAACAGGATGAGGCGCGCCATGGGCCTTATGCCTGCACCACCGCGTGGAGGGCTTTCAGCTGCGTCAGCAGGGCTTTTGCGCCCGATATCGGCAGGCAGCTCGGCGCATCGCAGAGCGCGGCATCGGGATCAGTGTGGAATTCCAGGAACACGCCGTCTGCGCCCGCGGCCACGGCCGATTTTGCGATGATTGCCACGCCGTCGCGCCGGCCGCCGGTCGATGCGCCGCCGGTGCGCGGGTCTGCGCCGGGCAGCTGCACGGCATGCGTCGCGTCAATCGTGACCGGGCAGCCAAGCTTCTTCATTTCCGGAATGCCCAGCATGTCGACCACGAGATTGTTGTAGCCAAAGCTGGAACCGCGCTCGCACAGGATGACGCCGACATCGGAGGCTTCGCCGATCTTGGTGACGATGTTCCTGGTATCCCAGGGCGCAATGAACTGGGCTTTCTTGACCTGCACGATGCCGCCGGCCGCGGCTGTGGCCTTTGCCGTGGCGACGACGAGGTCTGTCTGGCGGCACAGGAAGGCCGGGATCTGGACGATGTCGGCGATGGCGGCGACGGGCTCTGCCTGGCTGGCCTCATGCAGGTCGGTGCAGATCGGCACGCCGAGTTCCGCCTTCACCTCCTTCAGGATCCTGAGACCCTCTTCCAGGCCTGGACCGCGATAGGAATGGATGGATGAGCGGTTCGCCTTGTCGAAGCTCGCCTTGAAGACATAGGGAAGGCCCAGTTCGGCGCAGATGGCTTTCAGCTGTGACCCGACAGTGAGCGCCAGCGCCTTGCTTTCCAGCACGTTGAGACCGGCGATCACGGCGAGCGGTTTGCCTGTGCCGATGGTCCATCCGGATGTCGCGTGGGTCAGGCTCGTCATGGTCTCGTCTCCGCAATGTCGTTGCCAAGGCAATTAGCCCTGTTTCGGATGAAACGTAACCCGCGACCTTCAGGGCCGGAATCAAAGAAGCCGCCCTGTCGAGGGGCGGCTTCCGTGAGCCCATGGGGCTAGTCAGGTCCGGGCGGCATTACAGCGGCCCTACCATGTCTCTAGGTGTTGATTGGAGGCTGCTCCAGCCAGACACCATAGGACACAGACCCAACGGCCTCACCTGGTTTCTCACTCGACATGGATCACCTCCTTTCAAACGTGCTGCTTGCACGGACTTTGTCCAGGACCATCCCGGACGAGAGGAAGTTAAGCATGATTTGCGCCAATTAAAAGTAAACATGACGCCTTTGAGGTGATCTTTTGGTGTTCGATATGAAAAACGCCCGGACGGGGAGTCCGGGCGCTATTCAAATGCTTGAAAATCAGGCGTCTGGCCTAGTCTGTCGCGATCACGCCAATGGCGAGTCCAATAATGGCCCCGGTGGCGACAGAGGCGAGAATCGCGTCTCCCCGGTCATAATCACGGGCCCAGTAGTAACCACGTGGCGGGTCATAGAGGCCGTAGCGGTGGTAATCGCGGATATAGACCGTGTGGCCGTGCGGGCGGTAATAACCGCCGACAGCGTAGCGCGGCACGTAGTGACGCGGCGGGGCATAATGGCGCGGCGCGTAGTAGCGCCGGGGCGGCGCATAATGGGCGCGCGAACGCGGCGGGCTATAATAGCGATGCTTGTTGTGATGACGATAGGCGTCACGGCGCTCGTGCTTGCCGCGATATTCGTGGCGGCGATCATGCTTGCCACGGTAATCGCTGCGGCGGTCGCCGCGGCGATAGTCATTGCGACGGTCATGGCCGCGATTGGCCCCCCGGTCATGATGGCCGCGTGAATAGTCTCCGCCACGGTGATTGTCACCACGGCGTCCCTGATCGGCGCTGGCAATGGGGGCCGCCATCAGGCCGATGGTTGCTGCGGCAACCAGCAGGCGGGAAAGGTTTTTCAACAGTTTCATGGCGTTCAAGCCTCCTGAGGATCGTCGCACATGTGTGCGAACCTGAAGCAAGTTTTAACGGTTGCGGGCTGAACTCCACCTGAACGCCATGTTAAGGGAAGCCCATGTCAGACTTCGGCGATCTTCGTGTATCAGGCGAGTTGACGGTTCCTGCGTGGGAACTGAGCGAAGCCTTTGTGCGCGCGTCAGGGCCAGGCGGACAGAACGTCAACAAGGTGTCGTCGGCGGTGCAGCTGACGTGGAATGTCGAGGCTTCATCGCTGCCGCCGGAGATCAAGGCCCGGTTTTCAAGGCTTTATGCAAGCCGCATCACGAATGACGGACGCCTGATCCTCGAAGCGAGCGAACATCGCAGCCAGGTCCTGAACCGTGAGGCGGCCCGCAAGCGCCTGGCGCAAATGATCCTGAAAGCGTCAGTCCGGCCGAAGCGCCGGGTCGCGACACGTCCCACGGCGGGCAGTGTGCGCCGCAGGATCGCGTCAAAGAAGCGGCGGGGCGAAATCAAGTCGCTGCGAGGCAGCGTCGAGACTGACGACTAGCTTTCAAGCTCTGCCTTGATCGCAGCGTCGAGCTTGGCCATGTCCGCGCCTTCAATATGCGTTTCACCCACGAAGAAACCGGGTGTGCCGCCGACATTGAGCGTGCGGCCGAGGTCCTTCATGTCAGCCAGCTGTTTCTGGATTTCCATGGATTTCATGTCGGCGCGCATTTTCTGAACGCTGATGCCAATCGATTCGGCGATGGAATCGATGCGCTTCTCGGTCAGGTCGTCATTGGACTTAACCTCCATGAGCGCGATGTGCATCTCATTGTACTTGTCCTGCTTGCCAGCAGCGAGCGCGGCCAGTGCTGCGGTTTCGCTGATGCCGCCAAAGATCGGCAATTCCTTGAACACGACGCGGACCTTGCCGTCATACTGCGCTGGCAGGGCCTGGATCGTGTCGACCGAACGCTTGCAATAGCCGCAGCGGTAATCGAAGAATTCGACGACTGTCACTTCGGCGTCGGCCGGCCCGACAAAATAGTCGCTGGCCAGGTTGTAGAGTCTGTCTTTTTCCGTCCTGATCGCCACTTTCACGGCATCGGCCGCCTCGGCGCGCTGCTTCTCGCTGAGTGCGATAAGCGCGTCTTCGATAATTTCGGGATTGGCCATGATGTATTCGCGAACGATCCCTTCGACTTCGGCCCGGTCCATCCCGGCCGAAGGGGAATCCTGCGCGCAGGCTGGTGTCAGGGCAATGGCGGTCATCGCCGCTGCGGTGAACAGTTTGCGTATCATTTCAAGGGCCTTTTCAATGCTCGATCAGAGGGCTTTGCCAGGGGACATGTATACGACCCGGCTGCGGGGCGTCCATCACTCCTGACAGAAAGTTGATCAGGGGCCGGTCCTTGTGAAGTCCCCGAAAGGCATCTCGCGCCCGCCGGTCTGGACCGAAAAGCGCGGGCCACGATTGGCGCGGTTGTAGAAGTCGCGATTGTCGGGATTGTTCGGGTCGGTGATGAGGAGGATGTCATCGGCGCGCCGGTAGGTCGTCGTGCCGCGTTCCAGCTGTTCCACCGCGCGGTAGGCAAAGGCGTTTGCCCGGACGATGTCACCGATGGCATAGGCTGATTCTGCCGTGGCAAGCTGCGCCTCGGCGCGCCGGCCCTGCTTCTCGAGCGTGATGGCAAGCTGGGCCCAGGCGAATGCGTTTTCGGGTTCGACAATCAGCGCGTCACGCAGGGCCGTTTCGGCCAGTTCCACATCACCCGCCTCGTCGCGTGCATTGAGCGAACGGGCATAGTTGATCAGCAGCAGGGGCTGGCCCGGCTTCAGCTTGAGCGAGCGTGCATGGGGCGCGACGGATTCCGCCGTGCGGCCGCTTTCGAACAGGATCTGGCCTTTCAGTTCGTGGAAAAACGGATTGTCCGGCTGTTCGTCCAGCAGGGCATCGACCTCCCTGAGGGAGACATCAATGTCTGATGCCTGCATGGCGGCAATCGCGCGGGCATAGCGTGCGGGCGCGCTGACATCGCTGGCGGGATACTCATTGCGCACCTTGTTGGCCGTATCGAGAAAGCCGATCAGCTTGGCGCGCATCATGTCGTACTGAAGCTGTTCGCGCCCGGTCGGCGGCTGGTTGACCAGGCCTGACTGTTCGGCCAGCCTGCGCACGGCACGGATGCGGTCTGATGCCAGTGGGTGCGTGCGAAAATAGGGGTAGCGGCGGGCACTGGAGAGCACTTCCTGATACCGGAACTTCTCGAAGAATTCGACGATACCGCCCGTCGACTGGTTCAACTGGCTGAGATACTCGACAGCGGCCGCGTCGGCCATGGATTCCTCGGACCGCGTGTGGACGAAGAAGTTGAGCGCTGCAAATTGCTGCGAGCTTCCGATCAGGGCCGCGCCTGCGCCGCCTTCACCCGCGGCGATGGCGAGTATGCCGAGGCCAATCGAAATCAGCGCCGGGCGCGAGGCGACCTGGGCGGCGCGCTGGCGCGTGACGGTGTGGCCGCACGCAATATGGCAGGTTTCGTGGGCGATCACGCCCTTGATCTGTGCAGGCGAATCAGCCGCGATGATCAGGCCGGTATGGAGATGGATGTTCTGGCCGTTTGCCACGAAGGCGTTCAGGCTGGAATCATTGATGATATAAAAGCCGACATCGGCAGGCTCCAGGCCAGCAACTTCGAGGATCGGGTCGGTCCACTCACGCAGGATTTCCTCTATCTCCGCATCGCGGATAAGGCCTTGCGCGGACGCCGTGAAGGCAAATGCCGCAGCCGCAATGGCCGAGACAGCAAGACGCAGGACGTGTCGCGCCATGTGGGGCGTCTCCTCTTGGTGGCACCAATCCCCTGAACTTAGGCAGCCGCGCCGGTATTGGCGAGGGGGCAGCAACATCCATGACACAAATGTCAGGAATCACCTGACGCGAAGATGAACACGAGTTCGGGGTCGACCTGGATGCCGGTTTCGGTTCCGGCGGCAGGCGCAAGCCCGCGTGGCACGAGCGAGGTGAGCCGCAAGTCGCCAATATCCAGCACCAGGCGTGTCATGGGACCTGTGAGATGGCTGGAGACGATTTTCGCGCGAACGGGCGCCGTCACGTCGGGGATCAGGCCTTCGGGGCGGATCACGATGGTAGCATCCGGTGCAACGGACCGGGGCAGGAGGCCGGCCGGAACGTCCCGCCCGCTGAGGCGATTGACCGGTCCGAGGGCTGCCGCGATATCGGCGTCCTGGGGCTTGAGATAGACGTCACTTGCCAGTCCCTGCTGCAGGATGCGGCCTGATTTCATGATCGCGATATGGTCAGCGCATTCAAGCGCCTCGGACGGATCATGGGTGACGAGTAGCGCCGGGACGCCGGCTTCGCGCACTGCGTTCAGTGCCGCTTCGCGCACGCTGCCGCGCAGCGAAGGATCGAGGCCGGAAAACGGTTCGTCCATCAGGATCGCGGCGGGTTTGGGGGCCAGGGCGCGGGCGATGGCGACGCGCTGCTGCTCGCCGCCCGACAATTCGTGTGGATAGGCCCCGCTGCGGGCGCCAAGACCGAGACGTGAAAGCCATTGGGCGGCGATGGCGCGGGCTTCGCTCCTTGGCAGGTGGGCGAGACCGAAGGCGGTATTCTGCAGGGCTGTCAGATGCGGAAAGAGGGCAAAATCCTGGAAAATGAGTCCGATATGACGCTTTTCAGGGGGCAGTGTGTGGCTGGCATCAGACAGGACAAGGTCGCCCAGGCGCACGTCGCCTGCGTCAACAGGTTCCAGTCCGGCGAACAGGCGCAGCAGGGTCGACTTGCCTGCGCCGGACCCGCCCAGCAAGGCGGTGATGGCGCCCGGCGCCAGGTCCAGCGAGACGCCGGACACGACGGCAAGGCCGTCATACAGGCGGCTGACACCCCGTGCCGACAGGAGGGTAGGGGCGGGGGTCATAAGGGGGCTCCGGGGCGGGCGCGCGACAGGCGCCACGACAGGTAGATGACGGGGGCAAGGCCGGCCAGCGTGATCAGCAGTGCCGGAAGGGCGGCCGCCGCGAGGCGCTCATCCGTCGCATAGGCATGGGCGCGCACCGACAGCGTATCCCAGTTGAACGGGCGCAGCATCAGTGTGGCGGGCAGTTCCTTCAGCGATTCCACGAACAGGATCAGCGCGCCGGCCGTGGCACCCGACAGCGCAATCGGCAGGTCGACGTCACGGGCGCGGCGCAGCGGCGAGGCACCGAGGCTGCCGGCGGCCTGGCCGAGGGATGCAGGCGCCCGGCCAAGCGCGGCAACCATGGGCTCGGCCCCGGCTGCGGTGAACCGACTGGCATAAACCCATGCGAGGGCCATCAGGGCGACACCGCCAGTCAGGGTGAAGGGCAGGAGGCCGAGGACGACGAGGGCGCCCATGGCAAGCACGGCGCCGGGTATGGCGTATCCCGAAGAGGCCGAGAGGCGGGCAAAGCGCGGCAGCGGCCCGTCGGCACGCTGGGACAGTGCAATCACAAGCGCCAGCACGAAGGCGAGCGCAGCGCCCGATCCGGCCAGGATCAGCGTATTGACGAGCGCCTGTCCAACTGGCGCGACCGCCTCGCGGGCCTCAAGACTGCGCCAGATGAGGCGGGCGACGGGAAGGCCGAAGGCGGTGGTGAAGATGGCGGTGCAAAGCGTGGTCGCGGCGGCGGCGCGCAGGGGTGAGAGGGCGGTGCGCGATACTTCACGCCAGCGGCGCGAGCTTTGCGCCGTGCCGCGCCGGCCCCGGCTCCAGCGTTCGAACAGGACAAGACCGAGGACAAGCGTAAGAAGGACGAGGGCGAGACGGGCGGCGGTGGCCGGTTCGCCGAAACTCGTCCAGGCGCGCACGATGCCATAGGTCAGGGTCGGAACGCCGAGATATTCAGCAGCGCCATAGTCGGCAGCCGCTTCCATCAGTGAGAGGGCAAGGCCGGCGGCGATGACAGGGCGTGCAGCGGGCAGGGCGACAGTCCAGAAGCGGCGCGCGGCGCTGGCGCCAAGGCTGCGCGCGGCCTCGAGCGAGCAGACCGATTGCGAGATGAAGGCGGCGCGGGCGGTGAGGTAGACATAGGGATAGAGGGTGAGGGCCAGCACGAAAGCGAGGCCGGGCAGGGAGTGAATGTCCGGGAACCAGTAGTCGCGCGCCGACCAGCCGGTGGCATTGCGCAGCGCGGCCTGTATCGGCCCGCCGACCCCCATCAGGTCGCCATAGGCATAAGCGAGAACATAGCCGGGCGCGGCGAGCGGCAGGATAAGCAGCCATTCGAACAGGCCCCGGCCGGGAAAGCGGTACATGGTCACCAGCCAGGCCGCCGGCACGGCGAGGGCTAGGATGAGCAGGCCAGTGAGGACCAGCATGCCAACTGTGCCAAGGAAATAGCCGGCCAGAAGCGTGTCGCGGATATGGTTCCAGGTTTCACCGCCGCCAAAGACCAGCCCTGCGATCAGCGTCGCGGCAACCGGCACGGCAATGACAAGGCCCGCCAGAAAGGCGGGCCCGTCACTTGCGCGGATGGCAAGGCTGCGGAGGGGAAAGGACAAGGCCAAATGGATCAGTTCCAGCCGGCCCGGTCATAGATCTCCTGGGCCTCGCTCTGGTTCTGGCCGAGCTGTTCGAGCGGAAAGTCACTCTGTTTGAAGTCCGGCAGGGCGGCGAGGCCTTCAGGAAGCGGCACACCGGCGACCATCGGGAATTCCTTGGTCTCGGTGGTCAGCATCTGCTGGCCCTGCGGCGTGGCGAGCCATTCGATGAAGCGCACGGCATTGTCCTTGTTGGGTGCATGAGCAGCGACGGCCGCGGCGGTTACGTTGACATGCGTGCCGACATCATCCTGTTCCGGGAAGGAAAGCCGGGTCTTTGCAGCGGTGGCCCTGTCGGCATCGGAACCGGTCGACAGGCGTACCCAGTAATAATGATTGATCAGGGCGGCAGAGCATTCGCCTGCTGCAATGGACTGGATCTGTGTCGTGTCACCGCCCTGTGGCTGGCGGGCAAAATTGGCGACCACGTTGCGGGCCCACGCGGCGGCCTCATCCGATCCCCAGCGCCCGATGAATTCGCCCATCAGGGAGAGGTTGTAGATGTTCGAGCTGGACCGCATGCAGATTTCGCCCTGCAGCCTGCCATTGGCGAGATCAGCATACTGGTCGACCTCTTCCGGCTGCAGGCGGGCCGGATCATAGACGATGACCCGGGCGCGCCTGGCGAGGCCGAACCAGTTGCCGCCGGGTTCGCGGAAATGTTCCGGAATGGCCGCCTCAAGCGCGTCTGACTGGACGCCTTGGGTGAAACCGGCATCCTGGAAGCGGAAGAGTGTGCCGGCATCGGACGCGATGATGACATCTGCCGGGCTGGCCTCGCCTTCGGCTTTCATCGTCTCGATCAGCTCGGGCGCGCCGGATTCGCGGAAGCGGACGCGGATGCCGGTGTCCTTCTCGAACGCATCATACATCAGCTTGTCGGAATCATAGTGGCGCGCGGAATAGACGTTCAGCGCGCCGGTATCCTGAACTGTCGGTTCGGCTGCAGTTTCCGCCTGCGTCGCTTCTGGCGCGGCCGGCTTGCCGCATGCTGCCAGGATGAGAGCGGCGGCGAGAAGGGTCGGGATTTTCATGAGCTTGCGCTGTCCTTGTCTGACTTGCGCCTATCAAACACAATTGAGAATGGATCGCAACAACGGATGGGAGCGACCTTTTGCCCAAAACTTGCACACCGGCCCCGAATAATGCGGTTTTTCGCCGAATGGGGCTACGCGACGCGGCCATTCGGGGGTAAACAAGAGGTTAACTCCGGTAGAATAACAGGGGTGGGTGGGATGTGTGATGTAATAGTCGACCTTGATCTGGGGACGCCAGAAGAAGAGGTTCTGTGGGAAAAGGCGGTCGATTTCTTTGTCAGCCTTCTGGATTCAGACGATGTGGCGCCTGAGGCGGATGCGCCGGACATTATGGTGCGGACAGCTTTCAAGCCGAACGGACGCGTCAGCAAGCGCCTGATCTTCCAGGACCGGACATGGGCGGATGCCTTCCTGGATTTCTGGGAAGACCAGAAACTGCAGGCTGCGGCAGTCTAGGGCGTTTCGCGCCGCGCCTGCGTGGCGTAAACAACCGGCATGACTACGAGCCTTTCCGCCCCGCGCGTCGCCATCATTGGCGCCGGCATTATCGGCCTGACCTGCGCGTGGGAGCTGGCCAGGAGAGGCGCACAAGTCACGCTGTATGATTCCGGATTCCATCCGGGGCGGGGCGCGAGCTGGGCGGCTGCGGGCATGCTGGCCCCGGCCTATGAGGCGGCTGGCGAACCGGGCGCGAACCCGAAACTCTTTGACCTGTGCATTGAAAGTGCCCGCCAGTGGAGCGCCATGTCCGCCACCATTCGGGCCGCGACGAAGCGTGACGTGCTGCACGCAATCGGGCCATCGCTGGCTGTGGCGCAGACTGCCGACGACCAGACCCGGATGGCGGGCCTTGCCAAGGCGCTGACGGCGCGACATGTCGCCTTTGACGTGCTGTCGCCCGCAGAAGCAGTGGAGGCCGAGCCATGCCTGCGCGCCGGCAACAGGGGCGCGCTGCGATTGCCGACAGACGGGCAGGTCGATAACCGGCTGCTGGTTGACGCGCTGATCCGGGCGCTGGAACAGCACGAACAGGTTGCGTTCGTCAAAGGAACCGCGCCGCTGGACCTGGCTCAGGGGAAGATTGTGCTCGACGGGTTTGACCGCGTGGTCCTTGCCGCCGGATGGGAAACGGCCCGTGTGGTGGCGGGCGGCAGTGCGCTGGGCGAGATTGCCCCCGTACTGCGGGAAATAGAGCCGGTGGCCGGGCATATGCTGGCCTTCAATCACCTGCCCGACGGGCCGGTCATGACGCTGCGCTGCGGCGCGCTCTATATCGTGCCCAAGGCGGGGCGCGTGGTGGTTGGCGCAAGTGTGGAGCCGGGCGAAACACGCACGCAGATCGACTGGGAGGCGATCCGCCGGCTTGAAGCGGCAGCGCAGGCCCTCTGCCCCATGCTGAAGCGTGCCACGATCATCGAGGCATGGCGCGGGATTCGCCCGGGCACGCCTGACCATGCACCGATGATCGGCCCCCTTGGGCAGACCGGTGCCCTGATTGCAGCGGGCCATTACCGCAACGGTATCCTGCTGGCGCCGGTCACGGCGCAGATCATGGCGGACATGATACTGGACGGGAAAACCAGCGCGCTGGCCGAGGCGTTCAGTCCGGCCCGGTTTGCGGCTGCGACGGCCTGACGCCGGGACCTCGCTGGACGCGAGCGCGCCTGAGGCCTAAGTCTCCTTCCACGCAGGAGGAAACACATGCACCAGATTGCCCCGATGAGCGAAGACCAGATGGCCATCAAGGACGCTGTCGCCAGGACGATTGCGCCCTTTGACGACGAATACTGGGGCAAGACGGACGAGACGGGCGACTGGCCCGAAGCATTTTGCGACGCGATGGCCAAGGGCGGCTGGCTGGGCATCGCGTTTCCGGAAGAATATGGCGGTGCGGGCCTTGGCCTCACGGAAGCGGCGCTGATGATGCAGACGGTCACGCGTTCCGGCGCAGGCTATTCCGGCGCGTCGGCGATCCACCTCAATATCTTTGGTCCCAAGCCGCTGGAGAAATTCGGCACCGAGGAACAGAAGCAGGAAAACCTGCCCAAGATCATCTCGGGCCAGGAGAAGATGTGCTTTGCCGTGACCGAGCCGAACTCCGGCCTCGACACGGCCTCACTGGAAACCAAGGCAGAGCGCACGAACAATGGCTATGTCATCAATGGCCGCAAGATCTGGACGACGGGCGCCCAGCGCGCCGACAAGATCCTGATCATCGCGCGCACCACGCCGAAGGACCAGTGCGCCAAGCCGCACCTTGGCCTGTCGCTGTTCTATACCGACCTTGATCGGGGGAAGATCGAGGCAAACCCGATCCCGAAAATGGGTCGCAAGGCGGTCGAGTGCAACACGCTGTTCATTGACGGGCTGGAAGTGCCCAAGGAACACCTGATCGGCGAGGAAGGTGCGGGCTTCAAATACCTGTTGCAGGGGCTGAACCCGGAGCGCGTGCTGTTTGCCGTGGAAAGTGTGGGCCTCGGCTTTGCCGCGCTGGAACGGGCCGCACGCTATGCCCAGGAGCGCGTCGTGTTCGGACGGCCCATCGGCCAGAACCAGGGCATCCAGCACCCGCTGGCGCGCAGCTGGGCCGAGCTGTCGGCGGCGGAACTGATGGCGTACAAGGCCGCGTCCCTGTTCGATGCAGGCCAGGAGTGCGGCGCCGAGGCGAACGCGGCGAAATATCTTGGTACGGAGGCTGGCTTCACGGCGTGCGAGACAGCGGTGCTGACGCATGGCGGCATGGGCTATGCCAAGGAATACCATGTTGAGCGAATGATGCGCGAAGCCATGCTGGCGCGGATTGCCCCGGTCAGCCGTGAGATGATCCTCAACTTCATCGCCGAACGCGTCCTGGGCCTGCCAAAGAGTTACTGATCAGTCGTCGTACTCGACTTCCAGAACTTCGGCTTCGCAGCTGATGTCGATCTCGATCTCCTGGCCGCTTGCGTCATCGCCTTCGATTTCCCACTGGTCATCATCGCGTTCGAGCTTGTCGACCCTTACCAGGCCATGCTGATAGGCAATGTCCAGGGCATAGTCGTGCGCGATGCAATTGTCTGATGCGCGGTCGTCATCAGCGTAGGCATCATCTGCGAAAGACGCTCCCGGCAGGGCGAGGGCGGCAACGGCGATCATGGCTGCAATGCGCATTCTTCAAGTCCTCCTGTCATATCCGACACGAGGACACGCTAAAAGTGGCAGGCTGAATGCGCGCTGAACGCGTCCCCCGCTGGGGACGTTACAGATCATCAGCCTTCTTCATGTGGTCGAAGAATTCTTCCTTGCTGTTGGTTCGCGGATAGGGGCCTTCAGGCACTGGAACGCCGAGAAAGGCGCAGAGCGGTTCCCAGCCATCCTTTGCCGAGTGTACCAGCAGGCGTTCTGAAGGGATGGCAGCCTTCACGGCAGCTTCGTGCGCGTTGAACACGGCGATGAGGCTGTCCCTGTCCTTCGCCTCGCCGAAGCTGCGTTCGAGCACTTTTGTCACCATACGAAACCAGTCGACCGCCTGCGCCGGCCATTTTTCGGGCGCCCACACGGTTGCGAGGATGGTTTCGGAGATGCTGTCATGCCAGCTTTCGGCCGAGCGGGTGGAGAGGATGATCTTCGCGTCAGGGTAAGCCGCTGCCAGTTCTTTCCAGAAGGCGGCTGACGGCCAGTCCACCGCAGAATTGTAACCGTCATAGATTGCGCCGAAATCCGGATTGCCAGCCAGCGCGTCATTCCAGAGTGGCACCTGAACGGCGCCGTTCTCGATGACTTCGATCATGTGATGGCATCGGCCCTGACCGAGCTGTTCGAGCGCCAGTTTCAGCGACATTGTGCCTGTACGCCCGAAACCGGCGCTGAATACGGATAGTGTCATATGTGTCCCTCCCACGCCCTATGACGGGCCCCTGCAAGCAGGCTACGCCATAGGACGGTCAGATCAAGCGGTTTCGACGTGTATGGCTTCCACATTACCAGGGTTCAGACTAGGCTCGGCTCCGGCCTGGGTGCCGCCGGGGATATCAGATGGAAACAGGAGGCAGAACCTACCGCGCCTTCATCAGCTATTCCCAGCAGGACGAGGTGTGGGGACGGCGCCTCCATCGCTGGCTTGAAACCTATCGCGTCCCGTCCGGAATCCTGCCAGGTGAACCCGGCAGCGGCAGGCTGGGACGCTTTTTCCGCGACGATGAGGAAATGGCTGCCGCGTCGGACATTGCCAGTATCGTGCAAAAATCGATCGATCGTTCGGAAAGCATGATCGTTATCTGCTCTCCGAGGTCTGCAAAGTCGCAATGGGTGTCTGCCGAGATAGAACATTTCCGAAAATCCGGCCGCGGCGGAAAGATTTTCGCCTTTATCATCGATGGCATCCCGAATTCCGGTGATCCGGAGACTGAATGCTTTCCTCCGGCACTTCGTCGGGCTGCAAACCCGCTTGATCCGGGTGATCTGCCGATCGAGCCGCTGGGCCTTGATGTGCGCAAGGATGGAGGCTCACGCGCGTGCGCGAGGCTGGCCGCCGGCCTGCTTGACGTGGACTTTGATGACCTGTGGCAGCGTGACCGCAGGCGAGCTGACGCGCGATCGCGGCTTCTGCTTGGCGGTGTTTCGGTCCTGGCGGCTGTGTTCGCAGCCCTTGCGGCGACCGCCGTGCTCCTGGGGCTGGAAGCCCGGAAAAACGAGAGGGCAGCGCATGACAATCTCGCTGCATTTTTCGCCGAACGTGCCTGGCAGAAGCTTGCAGACCGTGACACGGTTACAGCTGCACGCTATGCGCTGGCCGGCATGCAGTTGTCGCCCAGGAATGCCAGGGTGTACCATTCGGTTCTGGGCGCGGTGATGTTCGAGGCGGGCGAGAGCCAGCCGCCGCTTCTGCATGACGGGTTTGTCTATCATGCCGCATTCTCTCCGGAAGGGGCAGCCGTTGTGACGACGAGCAGCGACCGGACCGCCAAAGTCTGGAACACAGACGATGGACGTTTGCTCGGGACGCTCAGCGGCCATGCAGACAGGGTAAATTTTGCCGCCTTTTCTCCGGACGGGAACAGGATCGTGACGAGCTCTGGCGACGGCAGTGCCATCGTATGGGATCGAATGTCCTTTGCGCGTCTGGCGGAGATTGACGGGCATGAAAGCGCAATAAATTCTGCCAGCTTTTCTCCTGACAGCCGCCGCGTCGTATCGGCAAGCGATGACGGGACCGCGCGTATCTGGGATGCGGCGACGGGTGAGCAGCTCGCGCAACTGGGAATGGGGCGAGACCCGGTATGGTCTGCCGTGTTCTCGCCAGGTGGCGGGCAGATCCTTTCTGCCCATCTCGATGGCATCGCAAGAATATGGGATTCAGGTTCAGGAAACCTGATCAGGGAACTGATCGGCCACGAGGCGGCCATCTACGGCGCCGCCTATTCTCATGACGGGCAGAGGGTCGTGACGGCCAGCCAGGACCACACGGCGATCGTCTGGGATGTACATGACGGGAAAGTTCTCTCCGTACTGACCGGACATGAGGACGCGGTCTACAAGGCTGCCTTCTCGCCGGATGACGCCACCGTCGCCACTGCAAGCAGGGATTCCACGGCGAAACTCTGGGACGCGGATGACGGCATGCTTCGGGCCGACCTTGCAGGTCACAGGAGGGCTGTCTGGGACATCGCGTTTTCGCCAGACGGATCAGGTGTGCTCTCGACCAGCGAGGACGCCACCGCCGTCCTATGGAATACGATCACGGGTAAGCCGACGCGGACGCTCATGGGTCATTCGGACAAGCTCTGGGTCGGTGTGTTCTCGCCCGATGGGAATCATATCCTGACTGCAGGGCGCGATTCGACCGCGAAACTGTGGCGGACATCCGGTCACCTGATTGCCAGCTTCGAAGGCGGCCTGGGCGCAGTTTCCTATGCAGAACTTTCGCGGGATGGACAGCACATGGCGATGGCGGGTGCGAGTGGCACCGTGCAGGTGTGGGATACAGGAACACACCGTGTCCTGAGCGTTCTCGAGGGCCATTCGGACACGGTATCCGGTCTGGCATTCTCGCCGGACGGTGAGCGGCTCGTCTCGGCAAGCCGCGATGGTACCAGCAAGATCTGGGACTGGCGAAATGACCGGATCGTTGCAAACCTCAAAGGACATGAGGGTTGGGTTGCGAGTGCGTCCTATGCGCCGGGTGGAAACCTGATCGTGACAGCGGGGGCCGATCGAACAGCGCGCATATGGGATGCCGGCTCTGGCGCGCTCCTGAGAACCCTGCGGGGCCATTCGGGGTTCGTGCGCGGCGCCGAGTTTTCTGCGGACTCGCTCCAGATCGTGACCGCAGGGCACGATGCGACCGCAAAGATCTGGGACGCGGCCGATGGCAGACTGACCGCGTCGCTTGAAGGCCATGCCGGGAGTGTTGCTGCAGCCGATTTCTCACCTGATGGCAAACGTGTCGTGACCGGTAGCGATGACGGAACAGCCCGGATATGGAATACCAGCGACACGCGCGTCCTGGCCACACTGTCTGCGTTCAAGGGGCGGGTCTGGGGCGTACGGTTTTCGCGTGATGGTGCGCGTGTCGCGACGGCAAACCAGGACCAGACAGCGAATATCTGGGACGCCCATGACGGACGACTGCTCGTGAGCCTTCAGGGACATGCCAACGATGTTCATAGCGTCGCCTATTCCGCAGATGGCCGGCAGCTGGTCACGGCAAGTGCCGACGGAAATGTGAATCTATGGGATGTCACGCGGCAAACTCAGGCCTGGGACAGGCTGGCGGCAGATGCGTGCACGCAGCTTCTCGGCGCCACAGGCCGGCGCTTTTCCGATGTGGAGATTGCGGCGGACCAGCTTCTCGAGTCCGAGTGGCCGGTGGCCGGACGCGATGTATGTGACGGTGTTGAAGGAATCGCGTCTATCGCTGCCATTCGCCAGATGGCTGGCCTGCCGGCCGACGACTGATCCGCGCGCCGTGGCAGGCCGCCGCGCCTTGATCGCGCTGATCAGTCCTTGACAGGCCGACCACCAGGATCTGCGCTGCCACCGCCGCCGCCTTCGGTCGTGCTGCCCGGTTCAGGCAGAGTTTCGCCGTCGGCGCTGGCCGGGGCAGCCTCTTCGGCCTCAGCTGCGTCGTCAGCTTCACAATCTGCTTCGTCCTCGCAGCCCGTGTCGCCGACTGACTCCCCGGCGTCCTGCATCTCCATATCGAAATCTTCATCAGCTTCTTCGAACGCGGCCTCAGCCATCGCGTCGTCAGCGTCCATGTCCGGTGAAGCCTGGGCGATGCCGCCAGCGGCGACGACAAGGAATACGGAACTCGAGATCAACGTTTTGCTGAGAATGCGCATTGGAAAAGCCTTTCATGTTGCGTCCCGAAGACACGATACACCGATCTGCGAATCTGGAAAGCGATTGCAGCGCGCCAGATCAATCCAAGCCTTGCGTCCCGTAATTCAGCCGCTTGGCAATCAGCTCGTAGCAAATCGTGATGATATAATGGTCATCGTCGACCGTCTGACCGCGATGGGTATCAAAATAAAACTGATTGGGCTCAGCCCTGCCGGTGCAGTTTGTGGACCGGATTGTCGTGCGGTCCGTGAGGAAAAAATCAGCCTCAATGTCATCCTTGAGATCGTAGAGGAGGCCGGTTGCGTCGAGAAATTCGCGCGCCGGAATCATGTCGGACGCTGGCTCGTCAAGAATGATGTCGATTTCGAAACCCTGCGCTTCACTGTGATTGCGGAACACGGTCTCAACCTGCTGTTCGATGCTGTTATAGCGCTCTGCACAATCGTCCTCAGGTCGCGTGTATTCGCGAAACTCGGAAAATCCCTGCGTATCGCTGCCGTACATCAGGCAGATAATGTCCATTGCACGTTCATGGGGCGGGGCGTGCGGGTCATTCTCCGCGATAGCCTTGTTGACCTGCAGCCACCCGAGAGACGCGCTGATGATTTCGCTCATGCCGTCTTCATCGCCTGGATCGGGTTCCATCAGGACCATAGCAAACTGATCGGCATAGGCTTCCAGATCCTGTTGGGTCCAGTCAGGGTCGCTGTGCAGGCCTTCAAGCTGCTGCATCAGAAGATGGCCAGCCTCGTGATAGGCCATGAACCGCACGAAGCCCTGGACGAACCGTTCGGTCTCCTCTGTTGCCAAGGTGTCCTGCTGGTCGCTGCTGGCGCGACCTGCCATTGCAGAAGACACGAGGAAAACGATCAAAGCGAGGGTCAGCGTGCGAATCATCGGGATCACCAGATTTCAAGAATGAGACCGGCTGTCGAACAGACACCTGATCCTGAGTATCATGCTGTCACACGATCCGTGTCTGGACAAGCCGCCCGAACGCGCGGTTTCGTTGAGTGCTTTCGTGTTCGTGCTATTCGTTTTGTCCGGAACCGCCTATGGTTCAGTCTAACGGTCTTCAGACCTGAAGCCTTGGGAGGGCACGTCCATGCTTTATCTGATCCTCGGCCTCGTGATCTTTTTCGGGGCCCACCTGTTTACCACCTTCCGGTCGCGCGAGCCGGACCGGGATATCAAGACGAAACTGGGCTACGGGCCGTATATGGGGCTCTACAGCCTTGTCTCGCTGGCCGGATTTGTCCTGATCTGCTGGGGCTTTGGCGCGTCGCGCGATGCGGGCATCCTGTATGTCGCGCCCGGCTGGGGCCGGCATGTGAACCTGGCGCTGATGCTGCCGGCGCTGATCCTGCTGGTGGCCTCGCAAATGCCGACTGGCGCCATCAAGAAGGCCGTGAAGCACCCAATGCTGATTGCGGTGAAGCTGTGGGCCTTCGGGCATTTGCTGGCGAATGGTGAAATCAACTCGGTCATCCTGTTCGGCAGCTTCTTGGCCTATGCGGTGATCGACCGGATTGTAGTGAAGAAGCGCGGCGACAATGGCCCCGGCCCGGATGCCAAAATCGCTGTGGCATCCGATATCGGCGCGGTTGTAGTGGGGCTCGGCCTCTATATGGCCATCCTGCTGTGGCTGCACCCGATCCTGTTCGGTGTGGCGGTCATGTAAGGCGCGCGAGCGCAACGATCCGCAAACCTATTACCGCTATTGCCGGTGCAGCGCACAGGCGTTTCAGGGAGTGATTTGCACATGACTTATGATTTCAACCATGCGCTGAGCGTGTTCGTCGACACGGTAATGAAGCAGTATGCCGACTTTGAAGGCCGGACCAGCCGGCGGGATTTCTGGCACTATGTCTCCATTGCCTTGTTGATTTACCTGGGCTTCAATATCCTGGCCATGATCCCGTACCTGGGCGCGATATTCAGCCTGGTCGGGCTGTTGGTGAGCCTTGCCCTGCTGGTGCCGGGCATCGGTATCAGCATCCGGCGGATGCACGATATCGACCAGAGCGGCCTGATGGTGCTGATCCCGATCTACAAGATCTACCTGGCCTGCCAGCCGGGAACGACCCGCACCAACCGATTTGGCCCGGAACCCCGCAAAGCGTGAGCCAGCTTGCCGTCACGGCGCGGTCAGGTTAAGTCGCGGCCCATGTCGAAACAAACCGAAACCCGCCGCAAGACCGTCAAGGATATTGCCGCCGCCAAGGGCAAGACCCCGCTCGTCTGCCTGACGGCCTATGACGCGCCAACCGCGCGCCTGCTGGACCCGCATTGCGATGTGCTGCTGGTGGGCGACAGCGTGGGCATGGTTGTGCATGGCCTGCCATCGACCGTTGGCGTGACGATGGAGATGATGATCCTGCATGGCCAGGCGGTGATGCGCGGCGCCGAACAGGCCTTTGTCGTCGTCGACATGCCGTTTGGTTCCTACGAGACGAATAATGATTCCGCCTTCCTGAATGCCGCACGCATCATGAAGGAAACCGGCTGCCATGCGATCAAGATCGAAAGCGGTACCTATGCGGCGGGCCAGATTGCCCACCTAGTGGAACGCGGCGTACCGGTCATGGGCCATATCGGCCTGCGCCCGCAGGCAATCAATGTCGATGGCGGTTTCCGCGCGAAGGGCCGCACGACCGGCGAGCGTGAACGCGTGATCGCCGAAGCCCGCGCGGCGGATGAGGCCGGGGCCTTCGCGATTGTCATTGAGGGCGTGGCTGAAGACCTTGCGGCCGAGATTACGGCCGAAGTGGGCTGCCCGACCATTGGCATTGGCGCATCCGCCGCCTGTGACGGCCAGATCCTCGTGACACATGACATGCTGGGCCTGTTCGACTGGACGCCGAAATTCGTGCGCCGCTATGCCGATCTTAGCACCCAGATCAGCGAAGCGACGGCAAGCTATGCCGAAGATGTCCGCTCCCGCCAGTTCCCGGCCGCCGCCGAGACCTATGCCCTGCGAAAACCTGAGCCGGAACAGCGCTGACACGTTGCAGCGTGGGCAACGCCCGTCTAGGTTCCTGACTGAGTCACCAAAGCCACCGGAGCGACTGAATTGAGCGATATTTTCGAAGAGGTCGACGAAAGCATTCGACAGGACAAGCTGGAGACCTGGTGGAAGCGCTACCAGTTCTTCGTCTATGGCGCGCTGGCGCTGGTTGTCGGCGCCGTTGCGGTGAATGAGTTCGTCATCGTGCCACGGGCCGAAGCCGCGCGTGCCGAGCGGGCCCTCGCACTGGAAACAGCCCTGTCAGAGCTGCATAACGGCTCCTATGCGGCAGCCGAGACCGCCTTCGCTGATCTTGCCAATGGCGGCAGCAAGCTGGCCCCGCTGGCAGCAAACTACCTCGCGCAGGTGCGCTATGAGGGCGGAGGAGACGCTGAGGGCGCCGCTGAAGCGCTGGCCGCCATTGGCGGTGTCGAAGGCGGCCCGTATGAGCGGGTTGCCTTGCTGAAGAAGGCCTATTTCAAGGCTGACGCCCAATCCATGACCGAACTGGAAGCCACCCTTGGCAGCCTTGTCGATGATGAGGGCGCACTCGGATCGCTCGCCCGCGAACTGATCGCGGCCAAGGCCTTCGCCACGGGTGATACGGCCCGCGCCCGCACTGAATTCAACCGTCTTCGCTTTGATGCGGCCGCGCCAGCGGGGGTCAAGCGACGCGCCGAGCTGGCCCTGGCAGCCATTCCGGCCGCTGCTGCGCCGGAAATTGCGGCCGAAGCCGGCACGCAAACACCAGACACACCTGAAACTGAATCCGAAGCGCCGGCTCCCGCGCCCGCCCCTGCAGAGTCCGAGGAGACTGGCCAATGAGCAAAACGCGTAATCTCGCCGCCATAATCGTTATTGGTTCTGCACTGGGCCTTTCGGCGTGCAACAGCCTGCCCCGGTTTGGTAACAACAACGCCAAGGAAGCCGCCGCCGAGGACAAGGCGGGCCGGATCACCATGGTGCTGGCCGATGAGGCGATCAAGCCGAACCCGGAACTTGCGGCCGTGGAAATCGTGCTGCCGGAACCTGAAACGATCGAGGCCTGGACCCAGTCAGGTGCGACGGCGGCAAAAGTAGTTGGCCATGTGACGGCGGCGCCGCAGCTGACGGTCGCCTGGCGCACCAGTGTCGGCAAGGGCTCCGACCGGAAATCGGCCGTCACGACGCCGCCTGTCACCAGTGAGACCACCATATACACGCTGGACGCCGACCAGACGGTCTACGCGACCGACCTGAACACGGGCCGGACGCAGTGGAAGAAAGGCCTGAAAGGCACGACCAAGCGCGACAAGAGCGCTCTGGGTGGCGGCCTTGCCGTTGCCGGCGACACGCTGATCGTGGCCAGCGGGTTCGGCTTTGTGTCGGCGCTTGACGCGAGCAGCGGGGCCGAGAAATGGAAGCAGGAAATGGGCGCTCCGATGACGGGCGCGCCAACCATCAAGGATGGCCGCATCTTCGTCGCCTCGAACAATAATGAGATTTTCGCCATGTCGCTGGAGACCGGCGCGACCGAATGGAGCGACCAGGCGATTTCTGAATCGGCCCGTGTGCTCGGAAGCTCAAGCCCTGCGGCTGTGGAAGACTTCCTGATCGCGCCGTATTCCTCCGGCGAGATCATTGCCTATCTTGCCTCCAACGGACGCCGCCTGTGGACGGATGCGATCTCGCAGGCCGGACGGTTCACGCCGATCTCCGAGATCAATGATATCGGCTCGCGCCCCATCCTGTCGGGCGGCCTCGTGTTCGCCTCCAGCCAGTCGGGCGTGACAGTGGCGATTGACGGACGCAGCGGCACGCGGGTCTGGGCAATCGCGACCGGATCGACGCAGGCACCGGCCCTGGCAGGCCAGTTCATGTTCATTCTCGGTATCGATGACACGTTGTCGGCCATCAACCCGGCGACCGGCGAGGCCTATTGGGTGACACCGCTGCCGAAGTTCAAGAACGAGAAGAAGAAGAAAAACCAGATCAGCTATTCCGGGCCGATTGTCGCTTCGGGGCGGATCCTGGTTGCGTCTTCAACAGGTGAACTACTTGCCTTTTCGCCGCAAACCGGGCAGCAGACCGGCTCTGTAAAGCTGGGGTCCACGACTTACCTCGAACCCATCGCCGTACAGGACAAACTGCTTATCCTCACTGATGAGGCCAAGCTGATCGCCATCCACTAGGGCGCACGGCCCAAAAGCCCGCCCGTTAACCGTATGAACGGGCAGGCTTATGCCGCTTAAACTCGCTATTCTCGGACGTCCGAACGTCGGAAAGTCGACACTCTTCAACCGGCTGGCCGGCAAGAAGATCGCGCTGGTCGATGACCAGCCGGGCGTGACGCGTGACCGCAAGCAGGCCGAAGGCCGCCTGGCATCGCTGCCGCTGATCCTGATCGACACGGCCGGTTATGAGAACGTACATGATGGAAGCCTGCAGTCGCGCATGCGCGAGCAGACCGAAGCGGCGATTGCCGAGGCGGAGGTGGCGCTGTTCCTGATTGATGCGCGCGTTGGTGTCACGATCGAGGATCAGAGCTTTGCGGCGCTGCTGCGCAAGGCGAACATCCCGGTTGTGCTGGCCGCGAACAAGGCTGAAGGCAAGGCGGGGCGCGACGGCCTGAATGAAGCATGGGAACTTGGCTTTGGCGAGCCTGTGGGCCTGTCCGCCGAGCATGGTGAGGGCATGGCCGACCTGTATGAGGCGATCCGCCAGGCGCTGGGCGAGGATGCGTTCGAGAAGGCACTTGAAGAGGCCGAGCCGGACTATACGCATTTCGGTGGCGAAGACATTCTCGACAAGCTGGCGCATATCGACATTGATGACCAGACGCTGTCGGATGAGGACCTGGTTGCCGCCATCGAGGAAGCCGACGTTGATGTCGAGCAGGAACCGGTGCGCCCAGACAAGCCGATCAAGCTGGCCATCGTCGGACGGCCCAATGCCGGCAAGTCGACCCTGATCAACCAGCTGTTGCAATCAGACCGCCTGCTGACCGGGCCGGAAGCGGGCATAACCCGGGATTCGATTTCGATTGACTGGGAATGGCAGGGCCGCCGCATCCGGCTGGTCGATACGGCAGGCCTGCGCCGCAAGTCGCGCGTGCAGGAAAAGCTGGAGCGCATGTCGACGGGTGAAACCATCCGTTCCCTGAAATATGCCGATATTATCGCGCTGGTCATGGATGCCGATGAGGCCATGGAAAAGCAGGACCTGCAGATTGCCGACCTGGCCCTGCGGGAGGGCCGGGGCATCGTCCTGGTGATTTCAAAGTGGGACCTCGTGAAGGACACTGACGGGGCCGCAAAACATATCCGCGATCTGTCCAACCGCCTGATGCCGAACGCGGGCGGTGCGCCCATCGTGTTCCTGTCCGGGCTGACAGGACGGAATATTGAAAAACTGATGCCGGCAGTTGTGGATGTCTATTCCAACTGGACAGCGCGCGTGAAGACAGGCGACCTGAACCGGTGGCTGCGCCATACGGTCGAGCGGCATCCGCCACCGTCGGTGCACGGTAAGCGTATCAAGCCGCGTTACATGGCACAAATGAAGGCACGGCCGCCCACATTTGTGCTGATCGCCTCGCGCGGTGATCAGATGCCGGACCAGTACAAGCGCTATCTCGTGAACGGGGTGCGAGAGGCATTCGATATGAACGGCGTGCCGATCCGGCTGTTCGTGCGTCAGGGCAAGAACCCCTATGCCGACAAGGCCGCGCAGCAGCGCCCGTCCAAGCGCTACAAGCCGAAACACTAGGCGCCAGCCGGATGACCCTGCGTCATCCGGCGCGCTTGGGGTGCGATGCGATAAATTACAAGACTTGGACGCGGCCTTCCGCAACGTGTAGTCATGTGGAAAATCCACACCTGACAATGCACAAGGGAGAAACAAGATGGCGTCCAGCGTTCCGGCCAAGGGCCTTCAACTGAGATCACACGTAAAGTCCAGCGGCGAGCTGGAACTGTCCCTGGTCGAGGTGGACATTGCGCCGCCCGGCCCGGACGACGTCATCGTTCGCGTCGAAGCCACGCCGATCAACCCGTCCGATCTTGGCCTCCTGCTTGGGGCTGCGGACATGAGCAGCGCCGAAGCCTCCGGCACGGCCGACCGTCCTGTCGTGACCGCCAGGGTCCCGTCGGCCGGGATGCGCGCCATGGCGCCGCGTGTCGACCAGTCGATGCCGGTGGGCAATGAAGGCGCAGGTACGGTTGTAGCGGCCGGTTCCTCCCCTGCGGCGCAGGCCCTGCTCGGCAAGACGGTCGCTGGTCTCGGCGGCGAGATGTATTCACAATACCGCACGCTGAACGTGGCCCAGTGCATGGAGCTGCCGGAAGGCGCGACAGCGCGCGACGGCGCATCCTGCTTCGTCAACCCGCTGACATCGCTGGCCATGACCGATGTCATGCGCATGGAAGGCCACACGGCCCTGCTGCACACGGCGGCGGCCTCGAACCTCGGCCAGATGCTCAACAAGATCTGCATTGCTGACGGTATCGAGCTGGTGAACATCGTGCGCTCGGACGCTCAGGAGAAGATCCTGCGGGACATTGGCGCGAAGCATATCGTGAATTCAACGTCGCTCGGTTTCATGAATGACCTGATCCAGGCGCTGGCCGCAACGGGCGCCACGCTCGGCTTTGACGCCATTGGCGGCGGGCCGCTGGCTGGTCAGATCCTGGTGGCGATGGAGGCGGCCGCCAACCAGAATGCCAAGGAGTACAGCCGCTATGGTTCGGCCACCCACAAGCAGGTCTATATCTATGGCCGGCTGGACATGAGCCCGACCACGCTGCCTCCGGGCGTCGGCATGGCCTGGGGTGTGGGCGGTTTCCTGCTGACACCCTTCCTGCAAAAGATCGGCGCGGAAGGCCGGGCGAAGCTGCGCGCACGCGTTGGGGCGGAACTGAAAACCACGTTTGCGAGCCACTACACGTCCGAAATCTCGCTGGCCGAGGCGTTGCAACTTCCTGTCATCGAGGCCTACAACCGGCGCGCAACAGGCGAGAAATACCTGATCAACCCGAACAAATAGGCCGGGTTACAAGCCTCAGGAATGCTGGTAAATGCTGACGCAACGCCCCGGAGGGGGCGGTGTTCGGTTGCTGTAAGCCGGAAATTTGCTCGAACCTGGCGCGAAAGGAAGTGCGGATATGTCGTCCCTGATCCGGAGTCTGGCAATTGGCGGGCTGGCCCTTGCGGCAGTCGCCTGTTCCAAATCACCCCCTCAACCTGTTCCGTCCGGCGAGGATGTGCAGCTGCAGGCCTGGCGCCCGTTCGCTGCCGACAGCCCGTGGAACACGCCGATCCCGGCCAATGCCGTGGTTGATGCGGAATCTGACGCGCTGATCGCGGACTTCGCCAGTGAAGGCGCCCTTTTCATCAATATCGATCAATGGTCGGTGCCCGTCTATTATATCGACATGGCCGAGACGCCGACCCGGACGGTCTATGACTATTATACCGACGTGTACGGGCGAGGGTTTGAATGGCCCCGCGCCATTCCGATACCGGATGACATGGCCCGCCTGAACCCCAGCGCGGGATATATCGCCATTGTCGACAAGACCCGTGGGCTTGAATGGGATCTGAACCAGGCGAACAAGAATGATGACGGGATCTGGATGACCGGGTTTGGCGTCGTCACCAGCCTGCGCGGTTCTGGTGTATCCGAGCCCTGGAACGAGGTGGAGCAGCCGAACGAGGCGGCGAGCGCGCTGCCGTCCGGCTTTCCGCTTTCGGCAGGGCTGATCCGGCTGGATGAGATCAGGACAGGGCGTATTCCGCATGCCCTGATGCTGGCCAGCCCGGGCATACGGTCTGACGTGTTTGTGCGTCCGGCGAGTACGGCGCGGCTGCAGTATAGCGGCTTTGCGCCCAGCGAGACCGGCCTGCCGCTGGGTGCACGCCTCCAGCTTGACCCTGACTTCAACATCGAATCGTCCGGCCTGTCACCCACGGGCAAGATCATCGCCCGCGCCTTGCAGACCTATGGTGCCTATGTCGGTGACCAGGCCGGGGCAAATGTGCTGTTTGCCGAGGCGGGCCCTGAACAGCTCGCGGAATGGGAAGGCCTGCTCAAACCCGATGAGCTGGCGTCAATCTTCTCGCCTGAGATGATGGCCCGGCATTTCCGTGTCATCGACATGGGTGAAGCCCTGCCCGCCGAGACCGTGCCTGCACAGCCCTAGCTGGGCAGCGACGTGTCGTAGGGGCTGTCGAGTGAGAAGACCGGGATGGTCGCAACGATCTCGAAACCGCTTTCGTCTCTCAGCTCGTAAGTGCCGCTCATCATGCCTGACGGGGCAGCCAGCGGGGCGCCTGACGTATAGCTGAAACGCTCGCCGGGCATCAGGGTGGGTGTCTGGCCGATGACGCCTTCGCCATCGACGGCCTGCATGCGGCCCTGGGCATCCACGATCCGCCAGTGACGGCGCATGATGGTCCAGGTCTGCTCGCTCTCATTCTCGACGTCCACCGTGTAGGACCACATGAAGCGGCCGCGCGATGGTTCTGATTCGTCATGCATGAATTTCGGGCGCACGCGGATGCGCACGCCCTGGGTGATTTCTTCATAGAGCGGGGGAGCGTGTCGACGAGCCATTGTGCGAAATTGATCTGAAATCGTTCACACACTGTTAAGGGCGCGAAGAACATCGGATTCAAGATCGTCTGCGTCCTCCAGACCCACCGAAAAACGTATCCAGCTGCGGTCGAGACCCATGGCGGCCTGTTCTTCGTCCGTCAGCGCGCGGTGTGTGGTGGTGGACGGGTGGCAGGCGAGGGATTTAGTGTCGCCGAGATTGTTGCAGATGTCGACAAGTTCCAGCGAATTCAGGAACTTGAAGGCCGCATCCTGCCCGCCCTTGACCGACAGCGCGATCATGGTGCCGCCGCCGGACATCTGGCGTTTGTGGACCGCGTAATGCGGGTGGTCCCTGCGGTAGGGATAGCGCACGGCGGCGGCATTCGGATGCGCAGCAATGGCATCGGCAAGGCGCGCGGCCGTGGCGCTCTGGGCATCGACGCGCAGTTTGAGGGTTTCGAGCCCCTTGAGCACGACCCAGGCGTTGAAGGGGGCTGCGGCGGGGCCGATATGGCGCAGGTACGGATCGTACACGTCTTCCATATAGGCCGAATCACACAGGATCGCGCCAAGCATGACGCGGCCCTGTCCGTCCATGTGCTTGGTGGCCGAATAGACGACAACGTCCGCGCCAAGGTCGAGCGGGCGCTGCAGGATTGGCGTGGCGAACACATTGTCCACCACGAGCAGCGCGCCGGCCGCCTTGCAAAGTTTTGCGACGGCCGCGATGTCGACCCCGTCGAGCAATGGGTTGGCCGGGCTTTCGATCAGGACAAGCTGGCAGCCCCTGGCGATTTCACGTTCCCAGGCGTCCAGGTCCGCGCCGTCCACGAAGACGGTCTCGATCCCGTATTTCGGCATCTGGTTGGCGATGATCCAGCGGCACGAACCAAACAGGGCTGTGGCAGCCACGACGCGGTCGCCTGCTTTCAGCGGCGCGAGAATCGCCGAGGAAATGGCGCCCATGCCGCTGCCCGTGACGCGGCAGGTCTGTGCACCTTCAATCAGCGCGAGGCGCTGTTGCAGCATTTCGCAGGTCGGGCTGCCATAGCGGGAATAGACGAATCCCGGCGCGTCACCCTTCATGCGGGCCATGGCCTGTTCGGCGCTGTCATAGGCATAGCCGGACGTCAGGTAGAGCGCCTCGGAGATCTCGCCATGCTCGGAACGCATCAGGCCGCCGCGCACCGCTTTGGTGGCTGGCTTCCAGCTGGCTTTGCCCGATCTGTCTGACCCGTTCGACATGCTGTTATAGTCCTTGTCTTTCCTGTACCGGGTCTTATGCCTGAGAGCACAAGGGGTGCAAGAGATGGTGCAGGAAACGGGCGTTTTGCCCGACCATGAAATAGAAGCGCTGGTGGCTGAAGGCGCGATCCGCAGCGACTTGCCGCTGGAGACCGGACAGGTCCAGCCGGCGAGCCTCGATCTGCGCCTTGCCGAGGACGCCTACCGCCTGCGCGCGAGCTTCCTGCCGGGCAAGGACCGGTCGGTGGCCGAGATGCTGCAGGAACCGGGCGTGCACATGCATCGCATCGACCTGACCGAGAAGGGCGCCGTGCTGGAAACGGGCTGTGTCTATCTCGTGCCGTTGCAGGAATCGCTGCGCCTGCCGGCCGGCATTTCGGCGCGGGCAAACCCGAAAAGCTCGACCGGGCGGATCGATGTGTTCACGCGCCTGGTGACCAACCGGGGCAGGGCGTTTGACGATGTGCCCATGGGCTATTCCGGGCCGCTTTACCTTGAAGTGAGCCCACGCACTTTCCCCATCATGGTGCGGCCGGGTGACCGGCTGGCGCAGGTGCGGTTCAAGCGCAAGCGCCCGGACGCGCTGAAGGAGCGGGTCGTCTCGATTGATCTTGAGCCGCCCGAAGGCCAGCCCGCTGGATACCGCGCCAAGCTGCATTCCGGCGTTGTGGACCTGCGCGGCATCGGCGCGCATGAGGCGGGCCAGTTCTGGGAACCGGTCTATCCGCGCCATGGCCGCATCGTGCTCAACCCGGAAGACTTCTATATATTGGTTAGCCGAGAGACGGTGAAAGTGGCACCGATGGAGGCCGCCGAAATGGCGCCGATCGCGCCGGAACTGGGCGAGTTCCGCGCGCATTATGCGGGATTTTTTGATCCGGGATTTGGCGTGAACAAGGGCGGCAGCCGCGCCGTGCTGGAAGTGCGCTCGCGAGACGTCCCCTTCATCCTGGAGCACGGCCAGCCCGTCGCCAAGCTGATCTATGAGCCGATGGCGGCCAAGCCCTCTGGCCTCTATGGCGGCAAGGGATCGAACTATCAGGGCCAGGGCCTGAAACTGTCGAAGCATTTCGCGCTTTAAGCTTCGCCCCACAGGCGGATCAGGTTGGCGATGGATTTCGACAGGGTGAGGTATTCCGGCGAGCGCACATCATGCGTCTGGCTGAGCGTGGCGCGCAGGTTTTCAAGATCGAACAGGATTTCGCGGGCAGCCGCATCGCGGATACTGCTTTCGACCCAGCCGACGCAGACGACCCGCTGGCCGGAAATGACCGGGCAAACCTGGTGCAGGCTGGTTGAGGGATAGAGCACGAGATCGCCTGCCTGTGCCTTCGTGTGATGCGTCATCCCGGCATGGTTGATCTCCAGCTCGCCGCCTTGATAGCTGCCTGGTTCCGACAGGAAGAGCGTGAAGGAGAGGTCTGTCCGAAGGCGCGCCTCGCCCGTGCCCATGAACGGATTGTCGACATGCAGGCCGTAGGTGCCGCCTGCCTGCGTGCGGCTGACGAGCAGGGACGAGATGCGCCGGGGCTGGGCAGCAGCGGTGAAGACGGGATGGGCGCGGATGGCGTCACCCAGCATGTCGCGCAGCCGCGCGCCGGTGCGGGAGGCAAGGTCGGCCTGCTCATTATGCTTCACCGCGCGGGCAGCAGGCCCGGCCGTGGCCGCCCCGTCGACCCAGCGCAGGGTGGCAGCGAGTTGCTGCGCCGTGGCCAGCTGGCCTGCGTCAAGAACGCCCGAAAGGGTCAAAAACATGCGGCACCTGCTTGCGAATGAGTTTCATTTCTGCAAGGCGTGTAAACCGGAAACCACGATAGTGTAAGGGTCGCAAATGCCACACTTCTATCATAGCTGGACACGGCTGGGCCTTGGCGCCCTGATGGGATCGACTGCGCTTGCTGGTTGTGGCCAGCCCGCACCGGCCTCATCGCCGGAGCCGGCTGCGGTCGAAGCGCCGGCTGACGTGCCGCAGGCGCCCGCCGCCGAACCTGCTCCCGTCGGCTCGGTTGGCGGAGAGGGGGAAGGCGGCGTGGCCATCGAGCTGGCCGCAACCGACCCGGTTGTGTTCAATATCGCTCTTGCGGTCACAGAGGCGCATATCATCGCCGCGCGCGATGCCTACAGCGCCGGTGAGACCGATGCCGCAGCAGAAATGTTCGCCCACCCGGTCAGCGAAGTCCTGTTCGACATGGAGCCCGTGCTGCAAGCTCGCGGTGTGACGCTGTTTGATAGTCTGCTAACGGATGCCTCCGCCGCGGTGATGGCAGGCGAGACGCCTGAGCAGGTGTCCGCGCGCACCGATGAGATCATCGCCGCATTGCGGGCCGCGTCGCTGAAGGCACCCGACAATGGTACGGCGCCCGCCGGGGTGAAGGCGCATGTGATTGCCGACATGATCGAGCGGGCGGCGGTCATGTACCGCATCGCAGCGGCGAGCGGCGCTTACGAGCCCTATCTTGATGGCTACGGCTTCTACAAAGTCGCCGAGATGCAGTTTGCGGCGTCGCAGGACCAGATCGCGGCAAGCCATCCCGAGGCTGGCGAGGCCATGACCCGTGCCATTGCCGCGCTTGCCCTGGCCTATCCGGATGCGGCGCCGCAGGACGCCCTGACGTCTGACATGTCCAGGCTGACGGTTCTGGCCTCGGATGTGACCCTGTCGGTCAATTGAAGCGGCCTGCCGAAAAGTGGACCCGGTTTTCGGGGACACGCCGCGACCAATAGGAAATTCTGGATCAGAGTGCTGATTCTTGGAATCAGCACTCTGATCCAGGCCGGCTGGTCATGGATGGGGAAGGGGTATGCCATGGCGGGCTGCAAGGGCTTGCAGGATCTCATCCTTGTCATCGATGAAGCGGACTGCGCCATGCCGCTTTACGCCCCTGATGTATTCACCCTCGCCTGACAGTATCAGCACCGGGCATGACGCATCGCCTGTACCGAGCAGGCTGGCCAGTTCGGCGCGCGGCCGCGGCCAGGCGATACGGTGCACGTCAATGCGTCCTGCCAGCGCCGGAAAGGAGGCGAGCACACCTTCCATGAGGGCGCAGTGCCAGCAATAGAACATGTCTCCGGGATAGGCCGGATCGGCGAATCCGGGCCGAAGCAGGAAGAGCTGGTCTCGTTCAGTCATCGAGGTTCAGACGCATTTCAACCAAGTGCTGCGAGAAGCCTGCCTTCTCATAGGCGCTGATGGCGGGCGTGTTGCCTGAATAGACGGTGAGGCGCACTTCCGGCAGGCCATTGGCCCTCGCCCAGTCAAAGAAGTGGGTCATCAGCCGTTTGTTCAGCCCCTGGCCGCGATAGTCAGGCCTGACATACATGAAGCCGAGATAGGCATGATGGGTGTCGCGGACATAGGCCCTGGACAGCTTTTTCCGGGCAAATCCTGAAGCGATGATCTGGCCGTCTGCTTCGATGACGGCGACTTCGGCTTCATCGGACGCGATCAGTTCCGCGATATCGTAATAGCTGATCGGATCAGGCTTCAGCGTGTGATCGTAGGGCCGCTCTGCGGTGATGATACCCTGTTCGAATGCCAGCAGGTCCGGGAGATCGTCCTGCCCTGCGGACCGGACAAGAAGCGGCTTGGGGGTGACCTCCGGATCAGCCATTTGCCGTTTGCAGGTCGCGGTAGCGAATGCGGGTACCGGTGCGGGTCTCGTCCGGCGAGACGAGCTTCACAAGTTCGGCAGCGACTGCCTCTGCGGTGGGCAGGGTCATCGGGTCCTCGCCGGGCTTGGCGGCAGCGCGCATGTCAGTCCGTGTGCCGCCCGGGTCGAAGATGTTGACCCGCAGGGCCATTTTCTCAGTCTCGTCGGCCCAGCCGGTCACCATGGCTTCGAGGCCTGCCTTCGAGGCCTGGTAGGGACCCCAGAAGGCCTGCGGACTGGCTGCAACACTTGATGTGACGAACACGGCGCGCGGCGCAGCCGACTGGTGCAGCCAGGGCGCCACGGCGCGGATCAGGCGCCAGTTGGCGGTGAGATTGACCTCGATGGTTTCCTCGAAACTGCGGGGTCCACAGGTTTCCAGCGGGCCCAGCGTGCCGAGGACGCCGGCATTCGCGACGAAGCCGTCAAGGCGGCCGAATTTCTCGCCAATTACCTTGCCGAGCGTCTCGATGCCCCTGGCATCCTTCAGGTCCATCGGCACGAGCACGGCCTCATTGCCCAAGGCGCGGATTTCGTCGTCGAGCTTTTCGAGGGCCGCCTTTGAACGGGCGACCGCAATGACGAGATCGCCCTGGCGGGCAAGATGAAGCGCGGCGGCGCGGCCGATGCCGCGCGAAGCGCCGGTCACGAGGACAAGTCTGGGTTGGTCAGTCATGCCGCGCCCTTAGCGCAGGCCCTACGTGTCGTCCAGCAGGGAGAGCTGGCGTTCCTTGTCCGACTCGTCGTGCTGGTGATCGACCAGGCTGGTCGGATAGTCGCCGGTAAAGCAATGGTCGGCGAATTGCGGCTGCATGGCATTGCGTACCGGTTCGCCTATCGCGGCATAGAGGCCGGGCACAGACAGGAAGCCGAGGCTGTCGACCTTGAGTTCGCGCACCATTTCCTCATGCGTGTGGATGGCGGCGAAGAGTTCCGACTTGGCGGCCATGTCGATGCCGTAGAAGTCCGGGTTGACGATGGGCGGGCTGGCCGAGCGCAGGTGGATTTCCTTTGCTCCGGCTTCGCGCACCATCTGGACGATCTTTTTCGACGTATTGCCGCGAACGATGGAATCGTCGACCAGGATAACGCGCTTGCCTTCAAGCACGGGTCGGTTCGGGCTGTGCTTCTTCGAGATGGCTGCCTGACGCCCGACATTGGTCGGCTGGATGAATGTGCGCCCGACATAATGGTTGCGGATAATGCCCATTCCGAACGGGATGCCGGAGGCTTCCGAATAGCCGAGCGCTGCTGGAACGCCGCTGTCAGGCACGGGCACGACGACGTCAGCGTCGGCAGGTGTTTCCGCGGCCAGCCGGTGACCCATGCGGCGGCGGACTTCGTAGATGGAGCGGCCCTGGACGATGCTGTCGGGGCGGGCAAAGTAGACGTATTCGAAGACGCACGGACTGGAGGCGCGCGGCGGGAAGGCGCGGATCGATTCAATGCCGTCATCGGTGATGACAACCATTTCGCCATTCTCGACTTCGCGGACGAATTCGGCGCCGATAATGTCAAGCGCGCAGGTTTCCGAAGCCAGGACATAGGCCGTGCCAAGCTTGCCGATGACCAGCGGGCGAAGGCCGATCGGGTCACGCGCGCCGATCAGCTTCTTGCCGGTCAGGCCGACCAGTGCATATCCGCCTTCGATCTGCTGCAGCGCATCGACAAGGCGGTCGAGGAAGCGCGGCTTGGAGCTGCGGGCGACGAGATGGAGGATGACTTCAGTATCCATTGTCGACTGGAAGATCGCGCCATCGCGCACCAGCTGGTGACGCAGTTTGCGGGAATTTGTCAGGTTGCCATTATGTGCGACGGCAAAACCGCCAAAGGACAGGTCTGCAAAGATGGGCTGGATGTTGCGAAGCATCGGCCGGCCCTGGGTCGAATACCGGTTATGGCCGATGGCCGCATAGCCGGGCAGGCGGGTGCGCAGGTCGCCGCCGAAATGGTCGCCAACAAGGCCCATATGGCGCTCGGAGGGAAAGCGCTTGCCGTCAAATGTGGTGATGCCGCAGGCCTCCTGTCCGCGATGCTGCAGGGCATGGAGCCCGAGCGCGGTGTAGAGGCTGGCTTCGTTGTTGCCGTAAATTCCGAAAACACCGCATTCTTCACGGGGTTTGTCATCGTCATGATCGAAATGGATCATATGAGACCGGAGCCTCCCTCGTGCGTGACAGGTTCGTGACGTCTATTGGCCTGTTTCGGCCTCGGAGGGAAGGGCAGTTTGTGCATCCTGGCCGACTTTCGTGGCATTCTCGTTCACATAATCGGCAACACTGCTGAGAAGGTCGTAGCAGGCTGCGTTCTGGATGAAAGCGGGAATCCTGCTCTCATCCAGCGCGAGTTGGAGAAGGACCACAAAGAATACAAGGGCAATGATGCCGCGCGCTATGCCAAAAGCCAGACCGGCGACATGATCGAACATGCCAATGCCGTCGGCGCCCTGGATATTCTTGGACAGGCGCTGGCCAAACCAGGCGACCAGGACATAGACGCCGATAAAGGCCGTAACGATCAGAACGAGGTCCGGCACGGGGATGGTAAACACGCCAACATCAAGCTGCGACATGGTTTCCGGCAACATCGCGGCAAGATCGTCGCGCAGGAACTTGCGGGCGTAAAAGGCAGCCGTCAGTGCACCAATGAAGGCCCCCATCGTGGCGATTTCGCGCAGAAAGCCGCGTGCAAACGCCATGATGGCCGAAATGACGATAACAGCCACGGCGATGGCGTCGAAAGCTGTAACAAAATCAAGCATTCAGGGCGTCCGGGGCAAGCAACTCAACAAGCTCGATAAGCCGTCTAATCGGGGTGATCGTCAAGCCATCGACTGAAGTTGGACTGCCTTCGGGCACGAAGGCCCGCATGAAGCCGAGGCGCGCTGCTTCCTTCAGTCGCTGTTCGATGCGCGCGACTGGCCGGACAGCGCCGGACAATGACACCTCGCCGAAAAACACAGAGCGTTCAGGCGCGGCCATGTCCGACAGCGAGGTCAGCAGCGCGGCGGCGGCGGCAAGGTCGCCTGCCGGTTCACCAATGCGATACCCGCCGGCAACCGACAGGTAGACATCCATGCCGGCAAAGCCGATGCCGCAGCGCGCCTCCAGCACGGCGAGCAGCATGGCGAGACGGCCCGTATCCCAGCCAACCACGCTGCGCCGGGGCGTGCCATAGGCGCTCTTGGCCACGAGGGCCTGCACTTCGGCCAGCACGGGGCGAGAGCCCTCCATGGCGGCAAACACGGCGGCGCCGCCGGCTGTCTCCCCATCTGACGACAGGAACAGGGCGGAGGGTTCCTTGGCGGGGGCGAGGCCGTACTGGTGCATCTCGAAAATACCGATCTCGTCGGTTGGGCCAAAGCGGTTCTTGGTGGCGCGCAGGATGCGGAACTGGTGGCCACGCTCGCCTTCGAAATAGAAGACAGTGTCGACCATGTGCTCAACCACGCGCGGGCCGGCAATGTTGCCTTCCTTGGTGACGTGGCCGACCAGAACAAGCGCCGCGCCGGATTTCTTGGCCCAGCGCGTGAGTTCCTGCGCGCAGGCGCGAACCTGCGAGACGGAACCCGGGGCGGCTTCCAGACTGTCCGACCAGAGCGTCTGGATCGAATCAATCACCACGAAGTCAGGCTCGGCGGACTTCAGGGCAGAGAGGATCTTGCGCAGGTCGGTCTCAGTGGCGAGCTGGACCGGGCTGTCGGCGACCTTCAGGCGCACGGCCCGTTCCTGGATCTGGGCAGCAGCCTCCTCGCCGGAGACATAGACCGATTTCAGGCCGTTGCGGGCAAGGCGGGCCGCGACCTGCAGCAGCAGCGTTGATTTGCCGATGCCCGGATCGCCGCCGATCAGCGTGGCGGACGAGGGAACGAGGCCGCCACCGAAGGCGCGGTCGAGTTCCTCGACGCCCATGATGATGCGTTTTGGCGGGTCGGTCCGGTCATTGAGGGCAACGAATTCGGTCTTGCCTGACCGTTTGGTGCCCGCCTTGGCCGGGGCCAGGCCGCCGGGAACGGCTGCGACGGCCTCCTCGACCAGCGTGTTCCACTCGCCGCAGCCATTGCACTTGCCGGTCCATTTGGAATGGACCTCGCCGCAGGACTGGCAAACGAATGCGGAAGTGGGTGTCTTGGCCATGGCGCAGCCCTAGCGGGGTTTGGCGTTCAGCGAAACGGCCCAGCGAACACAAAATAGGCGCCAGCTGCGATCAGGCCAAAGCCGACGGCGTGGTTCAGCGTGAAGCTTTCGCGCAGATACAGCACCGAGAAGACGGCAAACACGACCAGCGTGATCACTTCCTGCATGGTTTTGAGTTCCGCCGCAGACCAGACCGTATGTCCGATCCGGTTGGCCGGCACCGCCAGGCAGTATTCGAAGAAGGCAATGCCCCAGCTGGCGAGCACGACCAGCCACAGGGCCTTGTCGGTGAACTTGAGGTGACCATACCAGGCAAAGGTCATGAACACGTTGGATACAAGCAGGAGGCCGACAGGCGCGAGCGCGGGCCAGGACAGAAGCGAAGGCATGTGGGAATCTCCGGACAGGACTCCAGATCCATATCCTGATCCGGCGCGGCAAGAAATGCCGCTCTATTCCGGCGTCTGCACCGTGTCAGGCGCCTTGCAGACGAAAGGGGGCAGGTCTGCTGGCGGTTCGCCATCGGTCAGGCGCACGGCGCGGGCCGGGCCGCGTGCATTGCCCGCCGTGAAGGCGAAGCTGCCGTCCAGCACGTCGACATTGCGCTGGTAGAACGGGATATAGCCGGAGAACAGCCGCTTGGAGAGGGTCGGGTGGAACTCGAACCGCCCGGTCGAGGCGCGGCGGGCGCCTTCGAACCGGCCGGTCAGGCTGACCGTGTTGATTTCCTTGGTGCCGACAAGGCGCACGGGAAACCGGCCGACGGGTGGGATCGGCTTGAACGCCTCCTCCACTTTCTCGCCATCGCCGACCACCGGGGCCGACAGCGGGTCGTCCGACAGGAAGACGCGCCAGGCAAGATGCAGGCCCTCATAGGCCTTCATGTCAGCCTCGAGCGTGCACGTGTCGATGTGCCATTCGCCGTCGAGCCGGAATTTCTCGTATTGCAGCCAGCCGGTGAAGGCGAGCGACAGCGCGGTAAACGCCACGGATATGTACTTGATGAATTCCATCATGACGTGTCACCCCCGAGTGCCGTGTTGGCGCGGATAGGGGCGCACCTCTGCCGCGAGGTCAAGATGCGGGCAGGCGGAAAGGCTCTTAAAGCGCCGGCTGGATCGGGCCTTCGGCGCGGCCGTGGACGAACTGGTCGACATGGTCATGGCCGGAATGATCGACTTCGCTGGCGGGGCCGCGCCAGATGATCCTGCCCTCGAACAGCATGGCCACTTCGTCGGCAATCTTGCGGGCCGAGCTCATGTCGTGGGTGATCGTCACGGTCGCCGCGCCGAGGCCGCGTACCTGTTCAACGATCAGGTCATTGATGGCATCTGCCGTGATCGGATCGAGACCGGTCGTCGGTTCGTCGAAGAAGATCAGGTCCGGTTCGGAAATGATCGAGCGGGCGAGCGAGACGCGCTTCTGCATGCCGCCGGAAATTTCGGCCGGGTAGAGACCCGCAACATCGGCTCCGAGGCGAACCTTCTTGAGCGTGGCAATCGCGCGCTCTTTCGCGTCGCTGCGCTTCACGCCGTCGGCATTGATCAGACGGAAGGCCACGTTTTCCCACACGGTGAGACTGTCGAACAGCGCGCCGGACTGGAACAGCATGCCGATGCGGGCCCGCATGGATTCCCGCGTCTTGCCCGTGGAATTGGTGACGTCCTGGCCATCGAACAGCACCTTGCCGCCCGTGGGCGTCATCAGGCCGAGGGCAACCTTCAGCATGACCGACTTGCCCGATCCCGAGCCGCCGATCACGACAAGGCTCTGGCCCGGTGCGACGTCCAGATCGACACCGCGCAGGACATCATTCCGGCCGAACGATTTTTCGATGCCTTCCAGTTTCAGGATGGGCTGGGTCACAGGCCGATCTCCACGAACAGGTTGGACAGGACGAAATTGGTTGCCAGCACCAGCACGGCCGCGCCGACCATGGACAGGGTAGCGGCCCGGCCAACGCCCGTCGCGCCTGCCTTTGACCGGTCGCCCTGGTAACAGCCCATGATCGCGATGACGCCGCCGAAGACCACCGCCTTGACGAGGCCGACAATGATGTCGTTCCTTGTGACGAAATCGAGCGTGTTGCGCAGGTAGACGGTGGAATCGAAGCCGAGGCTGTAAACGCTGACCAGCCAGCCGCCCATCACGCCGATAATGTCAGCCGCGGCGACCAGCACGGGCAGGGTGACCAGTGCGGCGAGGAAGCGGGGGGCGTAAAGGTAGCGATAAGGAGAGGCAGAAAGGGTTTCCAGCGCGTCGATCTGTTCGGTCACGCGCATGGCGCCGATCTCTGCCGAGATGCCTGCCGAAACGCGGCCCGCGAGCATCAGGCCGGTAATCACGGCCCCGAGTTCGCGCGTGATGCCAAGGACGACAATGCTCGGGACAAATTGTTCTGCGCCGTAGCGGCTGCCGCCTTCATAGATGTTGAGCGCCAGGGCCGCGCCGATGAATACGGCAGACAGGCCGACAACCGGGAAGGAGTAGAAACCGATCCTGATCATCTGGCGCCAGATCTCGCCCAGGAACCAGCGCGGCGTGAACGCGGCGAATTTGACCCGCCCGGCGAATATGCACAGGCGGCCGATCTCGGCGAAGAAGCCGAGAAGGCTGGCGCCGATCCAGCGCAGGGGATTGGGGAAGCCGCTTTTATGCGTAGACACGTTCGACACGATTGTTGAGCCCTGTGAGGATTTCGTAACCAAGCGTGCCCGCGCGGGCGGCCTGATCTTCGAGTTTGGCATGCTCGCCGATGAATTCAACGCGTGCGCCTGTTTTTGCCTTCGCCTGTGCCCCAGAAACATCAATCGTCACCAGGTCCATCGAAACGCGCCCCACGACCGGACATTGCAGGCCATCGAGATAGGCAATGAGGTTGTTTCCGCCGGTTCGGGGCAGGCCGTCAGCATAGCCGATGCCGACGGTTGCGAGCGGCGTATCCTGTTGCAGGGTCTGCGTGGCGCCGTAGCCGACGGTTTCGCCGGCCTTGCCCTCAAACACGCTGAGAATGGCGGCATCGAGCGTTACGGCCGGTTTGATGCGCACGCCCTTCGGCGGCCGTGACCCGCCATAAAGCGCAATGCCCGGCCGGGTGAGATCATAGCCGAATGCCTTGCCGAGATAGCATCCTGCCGAATTCGACAGGCTGGCCGGTGTGTCGGCAAAGGCCGAGGTGATGTCGTCAAACGCTTTGCGCTGGGCACTGTTCATCGGGTTGCCGGTCTCGTCTGCGCAGGCGAGATGGCTCATGACCAGGACAGGGTGCAGCCTTTGCAGGGCCGCCAGCGTGGTGGCCAGGGTCGTGGTCTTCAGGCCCAGCCGGTTCATGCCGGTATCGAAATGCAGGGCGCAGGTGCCCTTGGGCGCACTGGCCCACGCTTTCAGATGGTCCGGCGAGGACAGCACCGCCGTGATGCCCGCAGCGACATAGGCCGACATTTCCGCCCGCGCCGGGCCGTTCAGCACGAAAATGCGGGGGCCGAGCCCCAGCGCCTTGCGCACGGCGAGTGCCTCTTCAAGGTAGGCAACGAAAAAAGTGGAGCATCCGGCGCGCAGCAGGGCGCGGGACACGGGAACCGCGCCGAGTCCATAGGCGTCGGCCTTGACCACGGCCGCCGTGGTTGCGCCCGGGTGCAGACCGTCCAGCGCCTGCCAGTTGGAGACGATGCTCGTCAGATGGATTGTGGCGCGCGGAAGCTGTTTCATGGGCAGCGATTTAGGATGCTTCGCAGCCGGTGTCACTTCCTCGCGGCATGCTCTTTCCAGGCCTGCCCCTTCATGTTCCAGACAGGCGTGAAGAACACCATCCACAGGATGATGAGGGTCATGCCGCCGGCCGGGACAATGGCGATCTTCTGCGGTCCGAAAATGTCGACCAGCGCGCCCATCAGGGCAGCGCCGAACGGGGCACCGGCCATGAAACCCAGCTGGTAGATCGACAGGACGCGGGCGAGCTTCTTCTTCGGGGCCGCATCCTGCACGATCGAACGGCTCATCGCGATCGAGATGCCGGCGGCCAGGCCCCAGATGAAGACGATGGCAAGGAAGGCCCAGTGCGGGATCGACCACATCATGGCGAGAATGCTGCTGGAGCCAAGGAACTGGGCGATCAGCAAGAGGCGACCCTGCCGCTTGATGCGCCGGAAGATCGACAGGACAACTGACGACACGAAGGCGCCGAGCCAGAACGTGACGAACATGTCCCTGATACCGTCAGAACCGAAGCCGTAAACGTCGCGGTTCACAATGGGCAGGACCACGAGGAAGGCGCCGATCACGAAAATGCCGACACCGAACATCAGGGCGGTCATGGCCCACAGCCGCCCGTCTGCGCGGACGGCCCGGAAACCCTCGGCAATGTCGCCGAAAGCTGCCCCGAACCCGCTGCGGCCAGTGCGGACCTGGCGTCCCTTTGCAAGGTTGAGCGCGAACAGCGCCCCAAAGGCGAGCACAATGCCCTGCGCCAGCAGCAGTTTCTCGGCGGCGATGGGGCCGATGCCGAACCCGCCCATCCATTGCGGCATGCGGGTCATCTTGTCGGCATAGCCCGCCACGATCAGGCCCGCGATCTGGGCCAGGAATTGCGCCATCGTGGCCAGCGTCACCCCAAGCTGAAGCGTGACATTGGAGCCGACACGCATGCGGCGTTCAACGATTTCATTCACGATGGAATCGCGGGCTGGCATCATGAAGGCGCCCACCGTGCCGATGGTCAGGCCATAGGCGATCATGACGGGATAGGAGAGCTGACCCCGGGCAACGGACGTGGCGAGGATGAAGGCGGGGACCGCTGCCAGCAGGTGGAGGACGATCAACAGGCGTCGCCCGTCTGCCCGCTCGGCCACAACGCCGCCAATCAGCAGGAAGATCACGGACGGCGCGGAAAGCGCCATATTGGCCAGACCCAGTTCAAGGCCGCCGAGATGGAGGTGGTCCCTGCCCGTGATCAGGTAGGGGAACAGCACCATCTGCAGTCCGAAGGCCATGAACCAGCTGCACTGGACCATCAGGTAGGCGGGCAGCTCGATCCCCACGCCGCGACGCAGACGCCGGGCCCGCCAATGGGTTGCGGTCGACAGGAAGGAGGCGCCGGCGCCGAGCGCCTCGCTGACTCCGCTGACGGGCGAAGTGACGTCGCCCACAGCATCTTCGGCCATGTCGTCGACAATGTCTTCGATCTTGTCGCTCATGCCTGCTCCCGTCGGCGATAGCGACAGTATGTAGAGCGCCGGATCATCGAATGTAAAATCCCATGATCAGCTTTCCTCCAGATTTCAGCCATGTGGCGGGAAGGTATGGGTGGTTTTCCTGAAGAATTCGACGCTTGGGGACCTTGGACTGGCCGTGCCAGCGAACGGTCAGTTGCCTTTGAGCTGCCCAGTTTGTACCCTCTCAATAAGGCTGTGTTCCAGTTACAAGCCACGGGTGGATTATCATGAGACTGTTCAGGCAACTCGTCAGCTGGGCCCTCGCGCTCTTTTTGGTTGCCATGTTTGTCCAGGCGACGATCCATCCCTTGCCCAACCCGCCAGCCGGATCGGTCAAATTCTTTGATCCGCCCGGCAGCAATATCGTGTTCCAGACCATTGCCGAGCGTTCCGGGCAGACCCTGTTCGAGCCTGCTGGCCGGGTGCTGACGGGCGTGCTTGAACTGGTCGCGGCGTTTTTGCTGCTCTTGCCGTACACGCGGCGGCTGGGCGCAGTTCTCGCATCCATTGTGCTGGGCGGCGCGGTGGCGTTTCACCTGTCACCGCTGCTCGGCCGCGAGATTCCCGTGTCACTTGAGGCGGGCACGGCCCAGACCGATGGCGGGATGCTGTTCATGCTGGCCATCGTGATGCTCGTTGCCAGCCTCCTGGTGCTGGTCGTGCATCCACGCGCCCGCGACTGAGACGGTTGATTCCGGCGCGCGTCTGTACGGCTCGTTAACGGTTTCAGGTCACTCTACTGCCATTGCGACGCGGGCACAGAGATGGACGAGTTCGAAGAGTCAATGAATACGCCGCCAATCGGCCGCGCACGGGACGCACTGTTCCGGCGCCTGCTTGACCTTGTGGCGATGCCGGCAACCCGACTGGCCCATCAGGATCGCAACATGGTGGGCGATATCCTGCTGGATATGCTGTTTCACGCGAATACACGCGAACGCAAGATGTGCGCGAGCCGGCTGGCGCAAAGCCGCGAAGCTCCGCGCCGCCTGTTGCGCTATCTGGCCCAGAGTTCATTCGAGATCGCCCAGCCCCTGCTGGAACAGAACGAAGCGTTTGATGCCTGCGACCTCAGCGAAATCGTCGAGGCGACGTCGACCGAACACAGGCTGGCCATCGCCCGCCGCAAGGTTGTGGCGCCCAGCGTCTGTGTTGCGCTCGCCGAGCATGGAGAAACCCATGTCGTGCGCGAAATGGTGACCAATAACGGGGCCGTCCTGTCGGAAACAGCTGTCGACAAGCTGGTCATGCGCTCGCGCGACGAGTCACAGTTGTGCGAGCTGCTGGTCGAACGGCTCGAATTGCGCCCGTCTCAGGCGATGGCGATGTTCTGGTGGTCTGACGGCATCACCCGCCGCAAGATTCTCCAGCGCCATTCCGCTGACCGTCTCGAAGTCATTGAAACCTGCAAGGACGTGTTCGAGATCATGGCTGAGGAAAAATGGGCCGACCCGGTCGCCCGCAAGGCCCTGCAATTGATCGAACGGCGCCAGCGCAACCGCGAAGCACTCGAGCGCAGCGAGTTCGACAGCCTGGAAAGCGCCATCAATACAGCCGCGCTGGAAGGCATGACGTCGGAACTGGCCCAGGAGATCGGGTATCTCTGCGGCGTCCGGCCTGTCACGATTGCCAAGATCCTGTCCGACCCCGGCGGTGAAGGTGTTGCCGTGCTGTGCAAGGCGACAGGCGTGAAACGTGAGTTCCTGCCGGTATTCTGGGCGGCCCTCAGACGCCCGCTCGAGATCGAGGAAGGCCGGATCCATCCGCAATTCGCAATGGTCGCCGAAACCTATGAAATCCTGACAGTCGCAAAGGCCCAGACAACCCTGCGCTACTGGAACTGGTCGCTGTCAGCGGCCTTTTCCTCGCAGGCACTGCGCGAGGCGCAGGAGGGCGGCGAGCCGGCGAACGAGGAAGCGGCATTCTCGACCTCCCAACGCACGGCCCGACTGGTTTTTGGCAGTTAGCGATCGAAAAACGCCGAAATAGCCTTCCCAAGCCCGCTCACTGCCTTTAGGTCAGGCGTTCGTGATTTGGGTTGTATTGGGAGAGAAGGCGCATTGTGGCGTACTTTCTAGGGCTTTTGATTGCGTTGGTTGGGTTCTGGCTGGGCATGTCCGGTCATTTCACACCCCTGTTGCTGGGCCTTGGCGCTGTGTCGCTGGCTCTCACATTGATTCTCGCTTACCGCCTCGACCTGCTTGACCGGGAAGGCGTGCCTTATGTCCGGATTGTCGGTTTCGCACTGTATTTTCCGTGGCTCGCCAAGGAAATCGTCAAGGCAAACTGGACCGTCATCCGGGCCTGCCTGCGCGCCGAACTTGATATCGCACCGACGCTGGTCAAGCTCAAGACAGTCTGCAAATCGGATCTCGCCAAGGTGACATTTGCAAATTCCATCACGCTGACGCCGGGCACGGTGACAGTGGAGATCGAGGGCGACAAGCTGCTGGTGCACGGCCTGTACGAACAGGATTCCCAGCCGGAAGCCTTCATTGAAATGGACAGGCGGTCTGCACGCGCCATTGACGGCAAGGGAGCTGCCGCATGACTGCCGCTGCCCTCATCGCCATCCTGCTCGGCATGATCCTGCTGCTGATCCGCACCCTGCTGGGGCCGACGCTGTATGACCGTGTCCTCGCAGTGAACTCGTTCGGCACGAAAACCGTGCTTGCCCTTGGCCTGCTGGGCTTTGTCATGGGACGTCCGGAATTCCTCGACATCGCCATCCTCTACGCGATGATCAACTTCGTCTCGACCATCGCCATCCTCAAATTCTTCCGCTACCGCTCTTTCCAGGTTCCGCTGGTCCGGCGTGGTGGACAGGGAGGCGGGCGCAATGGCTGATTTCCTGGCGAACCTCCATCAATTCTTCGAACTGGTGCGCTATCCGGCCGGATCGGCGCTCTGCCTGGCTGGCGCCATCCTGTGCGTCATCGGCACGATTGGCGTGATGCGCTTCCCGGATTTCTATACGCGCATGCACGCAGCCAGCATTACCGACACATCCGGCGCAGCGGTCATTCTGGTTGGCATGGCGCTGATGGCGCCAGCCTGGGGCGTCGTCGTGAAGCTGGGCGTGATTTTCTGGCTGTTATTCCTCACCAGCCCGGCCGCGTCCCATGCGGTCGCCAATGCGGCGCACACGGCCGGTCTTCAGCCGCTGATCGGCCGCGTGAAGCCGGGCCGTGACGATGAGGAGGATGCCGCATGACCGGCGTACTTGACGGCAATATCGGCATTGCGCTCGTGAACATCCTCCTGCTGGCGGTCCTGTTCGTGGTTGCCATTGCAATCGCGCGTCTGCGCAACCTGTTTGCCATTGTGATGCTGTCAGGCATCTACTCGCTGGTTTCAGCGACCTGGTATGTCGTTGTAGATGCCGTGGATGTTGCGTTCACTGAAGCAGCCGTGGGCGCGGGCATGTCGACGGTCGTACTGCTCGGCGCAATGCTGCTGACGTCACGCACGGCAAAGCCGGACAAGAAATTCGCGCGCCTTGGCCCGCTTCTGGTCGTTATCGCCACCGGTGTGATGCTGATCTATGCAACGGTTGACCTGCCGGCACTGGGCGATCCCAATTCGCCGGTCAATGCGGGCGTCGGGATGCAATATGTGCAAATCAACTGGGCTGATACGGGCATCCCCAATGTCGTGACCTCTGTGCTCGGCAGCTACCGGGGCTTCGATACGCTGGGCGAAACGGCTGTCGTATTCCTGGCAGGCCTTTCCGTAGCCCTGCTGCTGGGCTTCGGCGAACGGTCGCTGGCGGAGTCCATCCGGCGTGGCGGCAAGCTTCCCGGCCAGGGCAAGGGTGCAGCCCAGGAAGCCAGGCCAGAGGAGGACGCGTCATGAACAATGATCACCATGTCATCCTGCGTGTTATTTCCAAGATGCTGATTCCCGTCATTGTGATGTTTGCGTTCTACACGCAGTTCCATGGTGAGTACGGCCCTGGCGGCGGCTTCCAGGCCGGCATCATCTTTGCCGTCGGGGTCATTCTCTACGCGCTGGTCTTTGGCGTGCCGTCTGCGATGCGCGCCGTACCGCCCGTGTTCACGCGCGCGCTCGCGGCGATTGGCGTGCTGCTCTATTCGGGTGTCGGTTACTGGGCCCTGCTGCAGGGTGGCAATTACCTTGAGTATCAGGCGCTCTTCCAGGAGCCGCCCGGCGAACACAAGGGCCAGCATGTCGGCATCATCCTGATCGAGCTGGGCGTCCTGTTCGCTGTGGCAGGCGCCATGCTCACGATCTTCTATGCGTTTGCAGGCCGCGTTGCCGAAATTCGCGACAAAGACTGGTAGACAATGCTGGAATTCATTCTCGAACGGGCAAACTATTGGGCGATCATCGGACTGATGATGATCGGGCTCTATATCACGTTTGCCAGTGGTAACCTGATCAAGCGGCTGGTCGGCCTCTCGCTGTTCCAGACCTCAGTATTCCTGTTCTACGTAACGCTCGGCAAGGTGGCCGGCGGAACGGCGCCGATCCTGTTCGGCGCAGACGCGCCCTATCATGGCGGCGGCCACGGCGCCGAAGAGGCGCATCATGCGGTGACGGTTCCGGGCGCGCAGGCGCTTGGCAATGCCAGTGCGCCGGTCGAGCTGGTCAACACCTATTCCAACGTGCTTCCGCACGTCCTGATGCTGACGGCGATCGTCGTCGGCGTGGCCACCCTGTCGGTCGGCCTGGCGCTTATCGTCCGCATTCGTGAGGCCTATGGCTCGATCGAGAGCGACGAAGTGCGCGAGATCGACCTTGAGACCGCTCTCGCGCAGGAAGCCGAAATTGACCAATGGCTCAGCGAGGCGGGCGCATGATCGATCTCCTGTTGCGTTCTGCGCCGGACTGGGCGCTGGCCCATGCTGCGCCCCTGCTCGTCATGGTGCCACTGGTGCTGGCCCCTGTGCTGACCCTTGTGCCGAGCGGCCGGGTTGCCTGGTTCATCAGCATCGCGGGCACCGCTGCCTCACTGGTCTTCTCCCTCATCCTGCTGGCCATCGTGCAGACGCCCGAAACATCGGGTGTGGTCAGCTATGCGCTCGGCAACTGGCTGCCGCCCCTGGGCATCGAGTTCCGTGTCGACGCGCTGAACGCCATGATCCTGGTGCTGGTATCGGCAATGGGTGTCCTGGCATCGATCATGTCATACCCGACGGTCGTCGCAGAGATCCCGAAGGAAAAGACGTCGCTTTTCTACTCCGCCTTTCTGGCCTGTTTTGCGGGCCTGTGCGGCGTGGCAATCACCGGGGACGCGTTCAACCTGTTCGTCTTCCTCGAGATCAGTTCGCTGTCGACCTATGTGCTGGTGGCGCTCGGGGCATCGCGAGACCGTCGCGCGCTGCACGCGGCTTTCAACTACCTGATCATGGGCACGATCGGCGCGACCTTCTTCATCATCGGTGTCGGCTTCCTTTATGCGGCAACCGGCACCCTGAACATGGTCGATATTGCGTCCAAGCTCCCGGCCCTTGAAGGCAGCCGGACGGTTCAGGCGGGCTTTGCCTTTATCGTCGTGGGCCTCGGTCTGAAGGCGGCCATGTGGCCGCTGCACCAATGGCTGCCGAACGCGTATTCCTACGGCCCGAGCTTTGTCACCATGTTCCTGTCGGCGACGGCGACCAAGGTGGCGCTCTATGCGCTGATCCGCTTCCTGTTCTCGGTCTTCAATCCGCAATTCGTGTTCGAGAGCGCGGCATTCGTTGCGCTGCTGATGCCGCTCGGCATTGCGGCCATGATTGCCTGCAGTTTCCAGGCTGTCTTCCAGACCGATGTGCGCCGCATGCTGGCCTATTCGTCGGTCGCGCAGGTGGGTTACATGATCCTCGGCGTCTCGGTCGGCACGGCGGCCGGCCTCAGCGCGGGCCTGTTCCACCTCCTGAACCACGCAATGATCAAGGGCGCGCTGTTCATGGCCGTTGCGGGCGTGGTGCTGACGTACAAGGGCACCAATATTCGCGATTTTGCCGGCCTCGGCCGCTCGGCGCCCTGGACGATGACGGCCTTTGCCATTGCCGGCCTGTCGCTGATCGGCGTGCCGCTGACAGCGGGCTTCCAGTCGAAGATGCAGCTTGGCTACGCCCTGTTTGACAATGGCTGGTGGTGGGCCGTCATCCTTGTCGTATTCTCCAGCTTCCTGGCCGTGATCTATATTGGCCGCGTTCTTGAGGCCGTGTTCTTCCAGCCGCCTGTGAATCCGCGCAAGACCCGCAAGGAAGCCCCCATCGTGCTGCTCGTGCCACTCTGGATCCTGGCCCTGGCGAACATCTTTTTCGGTATCGCGACAGAGATTCCGCTTGGCCTCGCCCGTGATGCAGCCGCCGCGGCCTTCGGACTGGAGATGTTCCGATGAGCCCCGATATGCTGATGCTTGCCGCCCTTTGCATTCCGCTGCTGATCGCCGCCGGCATTGCCGCGACCGGGCGGTTCCCGAACATCCGCGAAGGCGTCACGCTCGTGGGATCGGTCATTCTTTTCGCTGTCGTGATCGCGCTGGCCGTGTCCGTGTCGCAGGGCAATGTGCCGTTGCTGGATCTTGGCGCGGCTGCGCCCGGACTGTCCTTCACTTTCAAGCTGGAACCGCTTGGTGCGCTCTTCGCGCTGGTCGCCAGCGGGCTGTGGATCGTCAACTCGTTCTATTCAATCGGCTACATGCGCGGAAATCGCGAGCGCAACCAGACGCGGTTCTATATCTGCTTTGCCATCGCGATCTTTGGCGCGATGGGCGTCGCCATGTCTGGCAACCTGTTCACGCTGTTCGTGTTCTATGAAGTGCTGACCCTGTCGACCTATCCGCTGGTCGCGCACAAGGGCGATGCGGCCGCCAAGCGCGGCGCGCGCATCTACCTGCTGACCCTGCTGGGCACGTCCATCGGCCTGTTCCTGACCGCCCTCATGTGGACGTGGACCCTTGCGGGACAGAATCTTGACTTCGTGCAGGGCGGCCTGCTTGCAAGCGTTGAACTCAGCCCGGCCGTCTCGACCAGCCTGCTGCTTTTGTTCGTGTTCGGTATCGGCAAGGCGGCGCTCATGCCAGTCCATTTCTGGCTGCCGAACGCCATGGTGGCGCCGACGCCTGTGTCCGCGCTCCTGCACGCCGTGGCTGTTGTGAAGGCCGGTGTGTTCACGGTGATGAAAGTGTCGATTTTCATCTTCGGCGAAGACCTGCTCAATGCCACGCCGGGACGTGAATTCCTGCTCGGGGTCGCGTGCTTCACCATTATCGTGGCCTCGCTTGTCGCCATGACCAAGGACAATCTGAAAGCGCGTCTCGCTTATTCGACCGTTGCGCAGCTCGCCTATGTAACCGCCGGTGCCATGCTGGCCAATGAAGCCGGCTTCCTCGGTGGCAGCGTTCAGATTGCGGCTCACGCGGTCGGCAAGATAACCCTGTTCATGTGTGCCGGTGCGATCTATGTGGCCACGGGCGCAACCAATATATCCGACATGCGTGGCCTCGGCCGCCGCATGCCGCTGGTCTTCATCGCCTTCTTCGTTGCCGCCCTGTCAATCATCGGCATTCCGCCCATGGCTGGCAGCTGGGCAAAGTACGAGCTGTTGCAGGGGGCGGTCGATCGCGGCAATGGCTATGTGCCATGGGTGCTGATCGGCTCGTCGCTGCTGAACATTGCCTACCTCCTGCCGATCCCCATACTGGCCCTGATGCCGCCGCCCGGCTCGGGCGAGCCGAGGGCGTTCAAGCGTCCGGGCGGCGCACCGGCCCTGACCGTTGCCGCGCCGGTCTTCACCGCCGCGCTGTGCATCGTCCTGTTCTTTCTGATCGGGCCACTCGCCGATTTCCTGGCGCCCACTGTTGGCGGCGGCGCTGCTGTGATTGTGACCGGAGGCCAGCCATGAGCAATGAGACCCCCGAAACGCGCGACAAGTCGGGCCGCTTCCTGAAACGCGCGGCAGAAAAAGCGCACGATCTCCACACTGTCTCGAATGAGGGTGTGCACCCGATGGCCAAAATCCTGTTTGGATGGACCGAAGCAAAGCATATCGGCGCGATCATGTTCTGGGGCATCGGCCTGCTCAGCGCGCTGCTGATCGTGATCGACCTGTTCGTGAACCGGCATGACTATTTCTCCTTCGCCAACGCCACTGGCTTCTACGGGCTGTACGGATTTGCCGCGTTCGCCTTCGTGGTGCTGATGGGCTGGCCGCTCGGCAACCTGCTGCGCCGGGACGAGAACTATTATCGCGATGCTGGCGGGCCGCCTGCCGATGTCGACCCCGACTTGCCCCAGCCGCCGGAAGACGCACACACGACCTATGAGGGAGACGAGTAATGCCCGCCTTCCTGACTGTCCTCAACCCCGGCTGGCTGCTGATCATCGCTGGCATCATTGCCATCTTCCTGCCTATGCGGCGTGTCCGTCAGGGCATCACCATCGCCGCGCCGCTGGTTGGCATAATGCTGCTTGTGCTGGCCGACCAGAATGTGAACCACCTGACCGCCAGCGTACTCGGACATGATCTTGTCCTCTACCGCGTTGACGGGCTCAGCTTTGTCTTCGGTCTCGCCTTCCTCCTCGCGGCCCTGCTGAACGCCATCTATGCGTGGCATACCGACGACCGGGTGCAGGACGGCATGGCGCTGGCCTATGCCGGTGCGGCCATTGCCGCCACCTTCTCCGGCGATCTGATGACCCTGTTCATCTTCTGGGAGATCACGGCCGTCACATCTGTCTTCATGGTTCTGGCGGCGGGCACGCGCGCCGCGTATTTCGCCTCGATGCGGTATCTCGGCATACAGATCCTGTCGGGCGTCCTGCTGCTGGCAGGCGCAGCCTATGTCTACAACAATACAGGCAGCCTCAGCATCAGGGCCTTTGTCAGCCTCAGTGAGCCGGGCGCCCTGTTGATCTTCATCGCCCTCGGCATAAAGGCGGCCTTCCCGTTCATGCACAACTGGCTGCAGGACGCCTATCCCAAGGCCACCGTTGTCGGCGCCGTGGTCCTGTCGGCCTTCACCACAAAGCTCGCGGTCTATGCCTTCATCCGCATGTTCCCGGGCCAGGATGCGCTGATCTGGATTGGTGCCGTGATGACCGTGTTCCCGGTCTTCTTCGCAGTGATCGAGAATGATTTGCGCAAGGTGCTCGCCTATTCGCTGAACAACCAGGTCGGATTCATGATCTGCGCCATCGGGCTTGGCACGGCCGGAGTCGGCAATGCGCTGGCGCTCAATGGCGCAACGGCGCACGCCTTTGTCCACATCATGTACAAGGGCCTCCTGTTCATGAGCATGGGCGCCGTGCTTTACCGCACCGGCACAACCAAGGCCTCCGAACTGGGCGGTCTCTACCGCTCGATGCCGTGGACGGCCCTTTTCTGCATCATCGGCGCCATGTCGATTTCGGCCTTCCCGCTCTTCTCGGGCTTCGTGGCAAAGTCCCTCACCATGAGTGCGGTATCGTATGAAGGCCTGACAATCGTCTGGCTGATGCTGCTGTTCGCCTCGGCCGGTGTGCTGGAGCATTCCGGCATCAAGATCCCGTATTTCGCCTTCTTCGGCCATGACAGCGGCCGGCGTGTGAAGGAGGCGCCCTTCAACATGCTCCTCGCCATGGGCATGGGCGCCTTTATCTGCATCGCGGTCGGCATTCCGGCCATCATTCCCGGCCTCGGCTATGAATGGCTCTACAACCTCCTGCCGTTCCGCGAAGAGGCGATGAACTACCAGCCGTTCACGTTTGACCATATCCTGACGCAAATGCAGTTGCTGGTCCTGGCCATCTTCGCCTTTGTCATGCTCAAGCGCTTTGGCCTCTATCCGCCAGAGAAGCCCGGCACCATCCTCGATACCGACTGGGTCTACCGCAAGGTCGGCTTTGGCATGGCAAAGTGGCTCGGCACGGTATGGGGCAAGGTGGGCCCAGCCATGACGGCGGTGTTCTTCGGCATCTCGGGCCGGGCCTATGAGCGTATCGAGGATGCGTTCAGCCCGCGGGGCGAGCTGGCGCGCGGCGCCCTGACGGGCGCGATGGCCATATGGACGGCGGCCTTGCTGGGCCTTGTGCTCCTGCTCGGATTCATCGCAGTCGGCTAATTATGGCTGCGAGCAGCCTGCCATCAAGCGGGGCCGAAGATCAACCTGTGGGTGTAAATGCTGCCATTTAGGTATTTACACTTCCGTGTCTTCATTTACCCCAGAGTGGAAATGGAGCTGGGGAGCCACGAAAATGCCCGATGTCATGACTGCTGCGCCGCGCGACGGCGTGCTCATCGAACTCGCAAGTGAAATCGTTGCAGCCTATGTCGGTAACAACACAGTCCAGTCGACCGACCTGCCTGAGCTGATCCGCAACGTGCATGCGTCGCTGGCAAGCCTGGGCAGCAATGGCGCCGAAACCGCCCGTCCCAAACCAGCCGTATCGGTGAAGCGATCCCTGGGCGAGGATTTTCTCGTCTGCCTCGAAGATGGCAAGAAATTCAAGTCATTGAAGCGTCATCTTCGTACCAAATACGACATGTCGCCTGACGAATACCGCGAGAAATGGAACCTGCCGCCGGACTATCCCATGGTCGCGCCCGGCTATTCAAAGCACCGCTCAATGCTTGCGAAGAAGATGGGGCTCGGCAAGGGCGACAAGGCCTAGTCACCTGGCACGAATACTTGTCGTTACGCCTTTGCAACGAAATAATTCGGTAACAAAGGTTAAGAATGTCTGTTGTTGACTCTTGATCCCGGAGTCTACTCGCGCGATAGGTGATTCTATCGAATCACCTGGGGGTGCAACCGATGTCAAACAAAACCCTATTCCAGGGCGTCACAATTGCCCAACAAGAACTGATCAATTACTGGAAGCGGCTGCGCGATCGTTCGGGCTGCGTTCCGCGTGACGAAATTGATCCCGGCGCACTGCGCAGCATGCTGGCCAGCATTTCCATCGTCCAGTTCGATGAGTCCGGTGATGGCCGGTTCCGAATCGCCGGGTCGCGCCTGCGAGACATATTCGGCATGGAGGCGCGTGGTCGCCGTATTGCGGAAGTCGTCGGCGCCCATGGTGAGGCCTTTTCGCTTGGCCTCTCCGTCGCGCTCGAACGCCGGGGGCCTGTCGGCGGTGTGATCGAACAGGAAGACGGCATGCATGCCTGGCTGCGCCTGCCTCTGGCTGATTCAAATGGCCAGCTGACAATGGTCCTCTGCCATGACGAGATGCTTCCGAGCCGCCGCATGCTGTTCCCCAAGGACGGCCAGACCAGCGCTGTCCACAATTCTTCTCCGCGCGCGGCTGCCTGAATCGCCCGCAGTCCCCGGTGCCAGCTTGATGGTATAGGACAGTTATCACGCTCTGATGCCGGGTCGTTTTCTGCCTGCCAGAACAGACGGAGACAGTGATGGCGAAATTCGATCCACAGAAACATGAAGACCCGGCCTGTCTCGGCGCGGCCCTGACCGCCTGCGCGCTGGGCCTGAAGCTTGAGAGCATCCTGTCGCCCGGGCCGTCGGCAGCGGCCGGTCGCCCGGGGTGCTGCTGAGCGCGGCAATGGCGGTTGCCTGACGCGGGCTGGTGTCAGGCGGCCAGAGCCTGGCGCGCGTCCTGCCGGATCCGCTCAAGCATGGACGCAAGCCCGTTCGAGCGTTGCGCGGTCAGCGCGCCGGACACGCCGATTTCGTCGAGCAGCGCCTTGGCATCAAACGTCTCGATGTCCTGCAAGGGTGCACCGGAATAGAGCCGCACGAGCAGTGCGATCAGGCCGGATACGATCATCGCATCCGATTCCGCGCGGACGACTAGGTGGCCATCGTCAACGTCTGTCACCATCCAGACCTGGGAGGCGCAGCCCCTGACAACGCTCTGCGCTGTTTTCTCGGAATCGGCCAGCGCAGGGTTCGCCTTACCCAGATCGATGATGTGCGCATAGCGCGCTTCCCAGTCTTCAAGCCAGGAAAACTCTTCACGTATCTCGGCGGCGGCTGTTTCGATGCTCATCCGCCTGAAATGGGGCATTGCCGCACAAAAGAAAACCCCCGGCGCCGCAACCGGTACCGGGGGTTTGATTTCAGGCGTGTGCGCAGCACCTACTGATAGACGCCGCCGATGCACTTGCCGACATCGGACAGGGCATGTTCGCCGATGCAGAATGGCACTTCATACTGCTGGTTGGCGGCTGCGACGCACTGCTGGAGGTTCAGGTTCGCCATATTGAGGCAGCCCTTGGTCTCACGCTCGGCCATGGCGGAATTGATCTGGCTGGCATTCTTCTCGGTGCTGGCGCCCAGCACGCGATAGGCAGCCAGTGTCGCGATCTGGTCGGCAACAGGTTCCTTGCCGAATTTCACGCGCTTTCGGTTGCCGGTCAGGCCGGATGTCACAGCGGCCGGGATCTTGATGGCACCGGCTGCACCGGAGACATTGTCCCACAGGGAAGGTGCACCCGTATTACCAGCCTGAACGAGCACGGCATCGAAGTCCGGAGCATTCATGGCGGTCAGCAGGCCGAGCTTGGCCGGGATGCCGGTCGCCTGGATGGAATCAAGTTTCCTGGCCTTGGATCCGGAATTGCCAATCTTGGCTTTCGCCCAGCCTGATGCCTGCAGGGAATAGGCCTGCTCCTTGACATAGGCGGCTGTTGTGCTCAGGCGGCGGCTGTCGGCTTCGGTGGCTGAAAGGGCAGAGCTGACGGCTATATCACCGCCATGCAGCGTGCGGGCATAGCGCACATCATTGCGCATGCCTGTTTCTAGCGCTTCGCGGCCGTAGAAACTTTCAATGTCACGCACGGCGGCGCGATATTCGGGGTTTTGCGAGGCGATGAGCGCGGAATAGGCGATCCAGCCTTTCGACAGCTGGTCCGGATTGTGACCCCCCAGCGAATTCAGCGCGTCGTCGATGTCTCCGGCGGACGACAGCGGTTTGTCTTTTACGTCTGTAACGTCGGACTGATAGGTGGCATAGACTGCCGCCGTATCGGAAATCGGGTCTTTTCCCTGAGCATTTACGCCAGCGACCAAGCCGAACCCGACTAGTGCTGCCCCAATCATTCTGATGGATTTCATGGTATCAACTCTCCCTCACGCGACACGCGATACTCTTGCCCCATCTTCCCCCCTTGGGGAACCTCGCCTTGCCTGTAGATAACATTACAAATACAGCAAACGATGGGTACAGGGGCGAGAATGCCTAAGGAATCTCTATGGGATGTTAATATGTCCCCCCTCATGACACAGAAGCGGTTACAGTTTGTTAATGTAGCCTGGCTGGCGCTGGTCGCTGCAGCGGCGCTGATTGCTGTGTTGCGGGGAATCACTTTCGTGCCGCTTCTGGGGGGCGCGGTGATCTCGGCGTTGCCGGCCATTGTCGGGCTGGTCTTCCTCCGCCCGGACAGGGCCGCATACCCCATCGCGCCGCCGCTTCTGGTCATTTGCTGGACCCTGCTGGCTGTTCTCGGCGTGGCCCTGACAGGCGGGGCATCGTCGCCGCTGACCATCCTGTTCGCGCTGGCGCCCCTGATCGCGCTTAACCTCGAAGATACGGACATGGCCGCCGAGGCCGCCATCTTCGGCGTCCTCGCTTATTTTGCCGTCCTGCTAATGGGACGCTTCGGGCTGCTGCCCGCAGGTGCTGACGCCTATCAGGCGCTGACCGTTGCCATTGCCTTTGCCGGGCTTGTCCTGGCGGGCCTGCTTGTCTGGGTGCTGGTGCGCGACCGGTATGCCGGGCGTGGCAGCGTGGCCGGTGACACCGCCATCGAAGAGACCCCGCCTGCGGCGCCACCAATGCCTATCCTGCCCGCAGCGTCGGGCATTTTGCTGATGGATGTGACCCCCGAAGGGCGCGTGCGAAGCCTGTCGGGCGATACGCTCGGGCTCGTCTCAGCCAAACAGGGCGCTGCACTGGCACACCTGTTCGAGCCGGATGCCGACGTATCGGGGCTTAGCCCCGAGAGCGGCCATGCGCGGGGCGAAATCAGGCTTGCCGATGGCCGCCTTGCCGCCTTTGCCGCAGAGGCCAGCCCGGCTGGCACGCGCCTACTGGTGCAGGATATAAGCGCCTCCCAGCGGCAGGCCGAAGAGGCTTCCGTGGCGCTCGAAGCGGCGGCCAGCCAGTTGCAGGACCGCACGGCCTTCTTCGCCTCGCTCGGCCATGACCTGAAGACCCCGCTCAATGCCATTCTGGGCTATGCCGACATGATGCGCGCCCAGATACGCGGCCCGCTGCCGGAAGCCTATGCCGACTATCCCGGCATCATCCACGAAAGCGGCCAGGACCTTCTGCTGCTGGTCGATGATATTCTTGACCTCGCCAAGGCCAATGCCGATCGCCAGCGCCTCGAGCCGGAACCGGTGGACCTCATCGCCTCGGCCCAGTCCATCGTGCGCCAGCTTGATAACCAGGCAGAGCGGGCAGGCGTGAAGCTGAAAATCAAGTCGGACAGTGAAGTCTGGGCACACGCCGATGCGCGCGCCGTGCGCCAGATCTGGCAGAACCTTGTGTCCAATGCGATCAAGTATTCCAACAAGGGCGGCACGGTCACGCTCGATGCCGTTGAGGCCGGAGGTGCGGCCGTGCTCAGCGTCATCGACAAGGGGGCAGGCATGTCCGAAGACGATCTCAGACGGGTGACCGAGCCTTTCTCCCAGGGCGGCAATTCGCGCGGCCGGGCAGGCACAGGCCTTGGCCTCGCCGTGGTGCGCAGCTTTGCCGAATTGCATGGCGGCCAGCTGACCCTGCTGTCGCAGCCCGGCAGGGGCACACGCGCCGAAGTGACGCTTCCGCTGGCCGACATGACCGATATTGCACCGCTTGAAGACGCGGCCGAATAGGCTGGCGGCGCTTGCTGCCTGCCGGAAAAAGCGCAAAGGTCGCGGCCATGGTTCGCCTGCCTTCCAGACTTTGGGTTGAAGCCCTGATCCGCCGCGCCGAGGTCGCAGGCGCGTCGGCATTCGTCGTCCAGAAAGGCGATGCAGACCGCGGCGATACATTGATCAAGGTCGCCCGCCTGGACGGCACGGCGACCGCCTATACGCCTTCGACCAATCTCGATGGCGACCGGGTATTCCGCGATCTTTCGGTCCAGGGCGTGGGCCCGGATGAGGCGGATGTGGATGCCTATGTCCAGCGCGCCCGTCAGCGCGACAGCGACCTCTGGATCATCGAGATCGAGGACCGTCACGGTCGGCATTTCCTCACCGAGGACATCGAGAGCCAATAGCGCATCGCCGTGTGATTTCCCGGCGCGTGTTTTCAGGTAAACCGCCTGTTAACCCGACCAAGGCAGCTTCCGGGCGTAACCACTGCTGGGGGCGAGCAGACCATGCTATTTCTTCTCAACGACATGATCGCCGAGATAGACATCCCGGAGATCCATCTCTCGAAACGCTGGAAAAGCCTCGGGTGTGGCGACCCTTACGGCATGCGGGCGCGCGATGCGCTCGATTTTGTCACGCGGGTTGTCGCAGACCATGTCCGCGAGGGCATGCCGATTGATGCCGTCCTGATCCAGGACCTCGGTTCACTGATCATTGCCAAGACGGGAGCAAATGCGGCCCTGTTTCCCGCACAGAATGGCAGCGTCGGCGAGCCGCGCCTGACCATCCTGCCGGAAGCCATCCTGCGTGCGCTGAAACAGCGTGCCGAACAGGAAGGCACGCTGCCCGACATTGCAGAGATCTGGCCGCTCGCGGCCTGATCCCGCTCAGTCTACCCTGACCGGCTTGCTGGTCACCACCTGGCGTCCGTCAGGCCCCTGAAGAATGTAGCGCACCAAGAACGTCCCGGCATTGTCCGGCGCCTTCAGCGTCAGTGTTTCGCCCGTCCTCGTGTAGGCATAGGACAGTTCACCGCTGGTGCGGGTATGGCCTTCGGGGACAAGATCGACATAGTCATTGGCGTGGCCCGGCCCGGTCCAGCTGACATCGAACTGTGCCCCGGCCACAACGCTCGCAGGCACGTCCAGCACCACCTCAGCCGGTGTCACCCTGATTGGCCTGACGGCCTTCACCGCGCGCCCGGTCGATGACACGAAAACATAGCGAAGATCATAATCGCCCGCCGCACCCGGCAGTCTGATCGCCAGCGGATTGTCAGCCTTGATGTAGGTGTATGATTTTTCGCCGCTGGTCTGCGTGTATCCGCGCGGCACGATATCAACATAGTCACCATCATTGGCAGGGCCGGTCCAGGTCACGCTGATCGTGTCGCCCGACACGCCGCTGGCGGTCGACGGCTCGACAGCAAAGTCGATGGCGTTCAGCGTCAGGGGCACGGTCTTCAGAACAGTGCGGCCGTCTGCCGACTGCAGGACGTAGCGCACATCATACTTGCCAGGCTCGCCCGGCAGTTTCAGCTCCAGCGGATTGCCGCCGGATATGTAGGCATAGGACTTCTCGCCGCTCCTGAGCGTGTATCCGCGCGGCACGATGTCGATATAGTCGCCCTCGGTTCCCGGTCCCGACCAGTCGACCTCCAGCACACCGCCCAGCGAAACAGCCGGATTGAATGCCAGGTCGACACTTGTTTCCGTCACATCAAGGGGCAGGACCTTTAACACCGTCCGGCCATCCCCGGCCTGCGCCACATATCGCAGGTCATATGGCCCCGGCGTGCCGGGCACGCGCACGGTCAGCGTATCGGGATTGCCCTTGGTATAGGCATAGGCTTTCTCGCCATTGGTGCGGGCATATCCGCGCGGCACGATATCGACATAGTCACCGGGATTGTCAGGTCCGTGCCAGTCGACGGTCAGCGGTTCGCCTATGCCGATGGACGGGGCGGCGATCAGCGCGACCTCAGCTTCGGTGACCTCGATGGGGCGCGTCACGAGCACGGTGCGGCCCTGCGGCGCAGTCCAGACATAGCGAAGCTCATAATCGCCCGGCTCGCCCGGTGCGCGCAGCGTCGCCGGCTTGCCCTCGCGAGTATAGCCATAGGAGAGTTCGCCATTTGTGCGTGTGTAACCTTTCGGCACGATGTCGACATAGTCGCTCTCTGTCCCGGGTCCATCCCAGCTGACGGTGAAGCTGGCGCCGATCTCAACGGATTCCGGCCCGTCGATCGACGCGGTCGCCGTCGCAGCTTCTGGTGGACCGGACTCGACCGCCTCGGCAACCGATTCCAGTGCCTCGGACAATTCGCCCGCATTGGATGCCTCGATATAGCGTCCGCCGGTTTCCTCGGCGAGGCACGCAACCTGGCGCCCTTCATCGGCGCTGAGGCCAAAGCCGATGACATGGGCCGTAAAATCAATGCCGCGCTGTTCGAGCGAGACGCCCGCCGCGCAAGGGTCAGCATCGCATGTTTCGATACCGTCGGTGACGAGGATCACCGTGGCGCGGGTTTCCTCGATCCTGAGCGCATTGGCAGCGGTTTCGACCGCTGCAGTCAGCGGCGTCTTGCCCACCGGCACCAGCGTGTCGACCGCATCGGCCAGCGGCACGCTCGCGCCCGGGCTGCGCATCAGTTCGATATCCTTGCAGTCGCCCTTGCGCCGGTGACCATAGGCAATCAACCCGGCCGAGCCGAGGTCCGGATTGCTGTCCACCATGGCCCGCACCGCCTCGCGCGCGATATCGCGCTTCGAGCGGCCATCGATCTGGCCCCACATCGAGCCGGAGGAGTCCATCACTACCATGACCGTCATCGGGCCCTTCGGGGTTTCAATCACGGCATCTGCCGTATTGGCAGGGGCCTCCAGGCTGGCTGCCACGACGTCTGCGGCATCATCGCCCGCGTCCAGGGCGGTTGTGGCCGCCTCGATCGCTTCATCCCCCGCTTCGACGGCGTCTGTTGCCGGTGTTATGGTTTCTGGCACTTCCGGGATCGGGGCTTCTCGCGGGCCACAGGCCGCCACGAGCAGGACGAGCGTGGCACAGCTGGCCAGCAAGAGGTGTCGATTGGTCATGACAAATGTCCCCTTCATCATGGATTTGCGTTCCCCATCCACGATACATAAATCGTGAGCCAAAGCGAAGCCGCGAACAAGCCCTTCATTCCTGCCGCCAAATCGGCTAGGGGCTGGCGGCTGAAACCAGAATTGTCCGGAACCGCAATGTCCCACGTCCAGGAAGCCGCCCGCCGGCGCACCTTTGCCATCATCTCGCACCCGGATGCGGGCAAGACGACTCTCACCGAGAACATCCTGCTCGCAGGCGGTGCCATACGCGCGGCAGGCGAAGTCGCCGCGCGCGGCCAGCAGCGCCGCACCCGGTCGGACTGGATGAAGATCGAACGGGACCGTGGCATCTCGGTGTCGGCCTCGGTGATGACATTCGAGTATAGCGACCTGGTCTTCAACCTGCTCGATACGCCGGGCCACGAAGACTTCTCGGAGGATACCTATCGCACGCTCACGGCGGCCGATTGCGCCGTCATGGTACTCGATGCCGCCAAGGGGATCGAGCCGCAGACATTGAAGCTGTTCGAAGTCTGCCGCATGCGCGACATTCCGATTGTCACCTTCATCAACAAGATGGACCGCGAGGCGCTGGAACCCATCGAACTGCTCGACGAAGTGCAGGACAAGTTGCAGCTCGACACTGCGCCGCTCTACTGGCCGGCCGCGTCCGGTCAGCGCTTTGCCGGCATGAAGGATCTTGCATCGGGTGAGTTTCTGCAGTTCGACCGCCGCCCGGGCGAGCCGCCCCATATCGGCCCGGCGACCCGCATTCCCGGCAGTGACGAAGACCTGATCGGCAAGCTCGATGACTATGTCCATGCCGACCTCGTCGAAGGCGTGGAAATGGTCACCGGCCTGCTGCCGAAATTTGACGAGGAGGCCTTCAAGGCTGGCAACATGACGCCTGTCGTGTTCGGCTCGGCTCTGCGCCATTTTGGCGTTGCAGAACTGCTCGACACATTGCGCGATTATGCGCCGCCGCCGCGTATCCAGAAAGCCGAACGCAAGGGCGCAGTGATAAATGTTCAGCCTTCGGACAATGACGTCTCCGGCTTCGTCTTCAAGATCCAGGCGAACATGGACCCCAACCATCGCGACCGCGTCGCGTTCCTGCGCCTGTGCTCGGGCGAGTTCCGGCGCGGCATGCGCCTGAAGAGCGCCAGCGGCAAGCAGCTGAATATCCACAACCCGCTGATGTTCCTCGCGCAGGACCGCGAGATCGCAGAGACGGCTTATGCGGGCGACGTGATCGGCGTGCCCAACCATGGCCAGCTGCGTGTCGGTGACAGCCTGTCGGAAAGCGGCGAAATCCAGTTTGCCGGCATCCCGAACTTTGCGCCCGAACTCCTGCGCCGGGCCCGCGTGAAAGACCCGATGAAGGCGAAACACCTGCGCAAGGCGCTCGAAAGCCTCGCCGAGGAAGGCGTCACGCAATTGTTCAAGCCTGCCATTGGCTCCGACATGATCGTCGGCGCCGTCGGCCAGCTTCAGTTTGAAGTCATGATCGAGCGCGTGGCAGCCGAATACAATCTTGAAGTCGTGTTTGAGCCGGCACCCTACAATGTCGCCCGCTGGATGGCCTGCGACGATCCGGTCAAGCTCGAAGAATTCCTTGAGCGGAACAAGTCAGCTTCCGGCACGGACCTGGATGGCGCGCCGGTCTACCTTGCGAAGAACGCCTGGGATGTCGGCTATGCACAGGAAAAGAACCCGGCGATCCGGTTCACGTCGACCAAGGAGCGCGCGCTCTAGAGCGGCGTGCCGGAAAGTGGACCCGTTTTTCGGGGACACGCTGCGACCAATAAGGAATTCGCGATCAGAGTGCTGATTCCTGGAATCAGCACTCTGATCTAGTCATTGGTCGGCGTCAGGTCCGTGGGTCCGTCGACATCAACCTTTTCCATCTCGACCGTAATCGCCCTGATATCATCCGCGTCGCCGAGCAGTTCGTCCACAGGCGCTTCCAAGACGGGTGCGAAGATTGCCTCATGGCGCGGCGAGATGCCGGATGTGGCAAGCGGATTGCGCTCGATGCGGCCGCCGCCGCGTTTCAGTTCGCACCAGGCATCATGCTCGCCGGTCGTTTCAACATGGCTCCACGCAACGCATCTGGCATCGTCTGCGCAGGCAGTCTGGCAACTCGATGCGTTGTCTGACGGTGTCACGCTGTAGGTGGCGCCAAAGCGGTAGAGGCCGTGTTCCGCGCCGGCCGTCTCCGGCGTCGCCATGGCATCAGCCTTCAGCGACATTGGCGCATCGGCAAAGGCAGGCGCCACCAGGCAGGCGGCAATCGCAAGCATCCATGACAGGCGCATCAGCTGAACTCCCATATATCCAGAGCCGGAATCTAGGACGCGCCGGTTAACGAAGCTTTTATGTTCAGGTCGCCAGCGCCTCGCGCTTTTCCTCGATTTCCAGCCATTCCATCTCGGCCGCTTCGGCTTCTTCGCGCGCCGCGCCGATACGTTCGGACTTGGCATTGAACGCCTTCGGGTCGCGGGCATAGAGGGCAGGGTCGGCGAGGTCCTTCTCCAGCTTCGTGATCTCGGCATGCAGCGCAGGGATCAGCGCGTCGATTTCCTTCTGCCGGTGTTCGTCCTTGAATGACAGCTTTGTCTGCGGCCGGGCCTTCGGGGCCTCAACCGCTTTCGCCTTCTCAGTTCGCGCATTGGCCTCGTCATTGCGGCGTGCATGCGCCAGCTGATCCTGCGCATCGCTCCAGCCGCCGGCCGTCTGCACCCATTTGCCATCGCCCAGCGGACAGAGACAGCTCGTCACCGTCGAGTCCAGGAAGGCCCGGTCGTGGCTCACCAGCAGCAACGTACCCTCATAGGCCAGAAGCATGTCCTCCAGCAGGTCCAGCGTCTGCAGGTCGAGGTCATTGGTCGGTTCATCCATCACCAGCAGGGTCGAAGGCTTGGCAAGGCCAATCGCCAGCGCCAGCCGGTTGCGCTCCCCGCCCGACAGCGCGCCGACGGGCTGGCGCAGCTGTTCCGGCTTGAACAGGAAATCCTTGGCATAGGCGGCAATGTGGCGCTGCTGACCCTGCACCATCAGCGAGTCCCCGCCTGATGGGGCCAGCGCCTCCCAGATCGTGTCCTTCGGGTCCAGCGTGTCGCGTGTCTGGTCGAGGTAGGTCACGTCGAGCGTCTTGGCGTGGCGTACGCTGCCTTCGTCCGGTTCGATCTCGCCCAGCAGCAGGCGCACCAGCGTCGTCTTGCCCGCGCCGTTCGGCCCGATAATGCCGATCCGGTCGCCGCGCAGGATCTTCAGCGACAGGTCCGTGGCGATCACCAGCGGTCCGGCGGCTGTATCAAACGCCTTCGACAGGCCCTTCACTTCGATCACCTTCTTGCTCATCGAATCGCCGACGCCTGCGCTGAATTCGGCCGCGTTCTTTCGGTCATTCAGCGCCGCGCGCATCGCGCCATGCTGAGCGCGCATGTCGTGGAGCTTTGCAAGGCGCCCCTGGTTGCGCTTGCGCCGCCCGGTCACGCCGCGCGCCAGCCAGTGTTGTTCCGCCTTCAGCTGCGTGGTCACGCGCTTGAGCTGGCGTTCTTCCTCCACCTCGATGGCCTCGGCCCATTCGTCGAACTTGACATAGCCTTCCGGCGATTTCAGCACGACGCCCTGACGCAGCCACAGCGTGTTGGTCGATACGGTCTCAAGGAAACGCCGGTCGTGGCTGACCACCAGGACAACGCCGTTGAACGCCTTCAGGCGCCCCTCCAGGTATTCGATCATCGGCACGTCGAGATGGTTGGTCGGCTCGTCCAGCAGGATGACGTCAGGCTCGGCCGCAAACGCCTTCGCCAGCGCGGCACGCCTTTGCTGCCCGCCTGACAGGGTCTTCGGATCGGCCGCCGGATCGACGCCGAATTCCATCAGCTCGGCCTCGGCCATATAGGTGTATTCCAGTCCGTCGCTGACATAGTCGAGCACCGTGTCGAACCCGTCAAAGCGCGGTTCCTGCACCACCGTGGCATAGGTCGTGCCCGGCTGGCGCCAGACCTGCCCGCTATCAGCCTCCGCCTGTTCGCTGATAATGCGCATCAGGGTGGACTTGCCCGCCCCGTTGCGCCCGACCAATGCCGCCCGCTCGCCCTTGGACAGGCTCAGCGTCACCCCCTCGAACAGGGGCTTGGCGCCAAGCGAGAGACGCACATCAGATAATGAAATCAGGGGAGGTTGAGCCATGCGCCGCAGATAGCGTGTGCAGGCGGCAAGGGGAAGGGCTGATGCTGTGCGGCGCGGACGCTCAGGAACTTAACGCCTGCCATGCCGTTCTGTTGGTAACGGCAAAGATGAAGGGACACTGTCATGACCAATCGGTTTTCACCCGCGAATATTCACGAGGCCCTCACGGGCCTTGGCGACAATGTGGTCTCGGTGCTGCTCCCGCGTCCGCATATGCAGACAGGTGGCGAGAAACTTCGCATCGCGACCAAGAACGCCGCGCAGGCCATTGCCGGCTGTCCTGGCGACCACACTCAGCTCATCGACCGCCTGACCGCGCTGGAAATGTCTGACATGGAAAGTGCAGGCTCGGCTTTCTTCTCTGCGGGCGGCGACTTTCATGAGGTCAGGTTGAACAATCCACCCGTGGCCATGGTCGCCAGCGATCAGGAGGCGATGTGGTTGCCGGTCCTCGTTGACGCCTCGAGCCGCAACTCGGCATGGGCGGTCATCGTTGATCGTGACCAGCCGAAAATCTATCGGGCGACCGCTCGCGGCCTTGAAGACTTCTCCGACACGATGTCGGTTCCCGATTATGACGAGATTGAAGCGCGCCGCGAGCCGCAACTCGATGTCCTGTTCCATTCCGCGTCCAGCGGCCGCCGCACACAGGGCCATGGCAGCTTTGCAAAATTTCACTCGCTTGGCACAACGCAGGAACAGGAAGAGGAAAAGACCGAAGAGGTCTTCCACCGCCGCATCGCAGACGCCCTGAAGGATGGACTACCCAGAACGGCCCGCAAGGTTTTCTTCGTCGGTGACGAGCGCGGTGCAGGCCATGTGCGCGCCCTCCTCGGAGACGTTACTTTCGATACGGATTATCTTACATCCGCAGGCGATGGCTCTGATGCAGAGCGCCTGGCCGAGGCGCTGAGGAACGAGCTTGAGACTGAAAGACGTCAGCTGGGATCTGATACACTCAAGGATATGCCGCCCTCCGGCCTGGTGGTTGATGGTGATGTCGAGACTGCCGGCCAGAACGGGCGCATCGAAACAGTATGGATATCGGATGAGGCCGCCGGCCTTCGCGAATTCGCGGATGACGAGTATTTTGATTTTGATGACCCCGATGCCGCGCAGCAGGTCCTGACGCTGCAGCGCCGTATTGCGCCCGCTGTACTGACAGGCGCGAACGTCCACGTTATTCCGGGCGCACTACTCCCCGGAGGCAAGCGCGTACTGGCTACCGCCCGCTACGAGAAGCAGGTCGGGCGGTCCTAGCGCCGCGTTTGCTCGCGGATGGAAATCTTGTCTTCTCTCAGGGTGTAATCGATCCGATGACTGACCTTATACGATTTCCCGGCTGGCATCACCGCCGCGCCTCACGCGCTGCTGCCCCGCGAAGGCGGCACATTTCACCGTCGTGCAGTCCACCTCCAGTCGTTTCAGGCCGATTAACTCGATGCATTCACCGCAAATGGGCGTCACCCCAGCCGCGCCACCTCCTCGTCCCCCAGCGCCCGCCATTCGCCCTCGGCCAGCCCGTCCAGCGTCAGCGAGCCGAAGCGGGCGCGGTGCAGCGTCTCCACATGGTTGCCCATGGCAGCGAACATGCGGCGCACCTGGTGGTAGCGCCCTTCGGTGAGGGTGACGCGCGCGCTGCGCTCCCCCGTTACCTCGAGCCTAGCCGGTTTCAGCGGCTTGTCCTCGCCGCGCAGCACCAGCGTGCCGCTGGCAAAGGCTGCGCCCTCATGCCCCTCCAGCGGCCGGGCGAGCATGGCCTCATACACTTTTTCCGTCTCCGACTTCGGCGAGATCAGCCGGTGCAGCAACTGCCCGTCATCGGTGAACAGCAAGAGGCCCGTGGTTGCCGCATCGAGCCGGCCGACACTGGACAGGGTCGGCGTGCGCTTCAGGAAACGCGGCGGCAGCAATTCATAGACCAGCGACCCGCCATCGGCGCGCGAGCAGGTGAAGCCTGCAGGCTTGTGCATGAGGAGGACCATGCCGGGCGGCGGGTCCAGCGGCTCACCATCGATCGTAACCCCCTCGAACGGCCACGCCACACCCCCGCCACGCCTCTCAATGCCTCCCACACGCCCACGCCGCACCGCGGCCTCCACCTCCTTGCGGCTGCCATAGCCAAGCCCGGCCAGGTATTTCGTGAGGGCGCGCAGATCCTTCATTTTGGCCGCTTGGGACGATCCGCCCGGATCACCTTGTAGCCGCCGGAATCCTCAATGATTTCATACTGCTTGAAGCAGGCCGCCACGGTCGCCTCATAGGGCAGGTGCCGATTGGCAACCATGTAGAGCGACCCGTGCGGCTTCAGCGCCCGCGACGCGGCCTGGATGAAGGCCTGCCCCAGGCCTGCCGCATCCGCCCGTCCGACATGGAAAGGCGGGTTCATCAGGATGAAATCATAGCGGTTGTTCGGCACATCACGGGCCACGTCTGCCCAGCTGATCGTAACATGGCTGAAGGCCTCCAGCGTCTGCGTGGCGCAGACAATGGCGCGGTGCTCGGCCTCGTAAAGGTCCATGTGGCTGATCTTCGGGCAATGCGTCAGCACTTCTTTCGTGAGATAGCCCTGGCCTGCGCCAAGGTCGGCGCCCATGCCTTTGATATCCTCGGGAATGCACTCGGCCAGCAACTCCGACCCGGCATCCACCCGGTCCCATGAGAACAGGCCCGGCCGGCTCCACATGGCCCCGTCGGCAACAGGTTGGGGCTGGTCGGCGGCGACCCACGTCTCGGCAAGCGCCGTGTTGAACACGGACGAGTCTTTTCGCGCCCAGAACGCCCGGCACTTGTTCTTGCTCAGGCTCTCGGTTTCCCCGGCAATTTCGCCCAGCGTCTTCTCGGCGGTTTTTGCGCCCAGCGTGTTCGGCAGGCAGGCGAGCACGACCCCGCCTTCCGGCGCCGCCAGCATGGCCCGGGCATACAGGCCCCGTGCCTCGTCCTTCTGCCGTGGCGGCAGGATCAGCGTCAGTTCGGCGGGTTCGAACGTCTCCGTGCCGGGGGCAAGCAGCGTGTATCCAGCCGCCTTGAGCGCATCATGCGGCGGCTTGAATGTCTGCTGGCAGGTCAGCCGGTCCCTTGGCAGCAAAGGCAGCACCGGCCCCGGTTCTGCCCGCAGGAAAAGCACCGTTCCGGATTCGGGAACGGTTACGCCGCCGCCATCAAGGGCGAGTTTCAATGTGTCGAGAACGTCAGTATCCATGCGCACGCGTGTTAAGCGGTCTGGCAGCCTCTGGGAAGCCCGGTTTTACTGCGGTGAGCGGGCGGCCGCCCGGTTTGCCGCGGCCACGCTGAAGGCCTGGCTGAGGCCGCGATAGAAGGTGATGCGCTGCTCTGCGGACTCGCTCACCACCACGCCGCCCTCCGCTCCGATCAGGCTTTCGGACGGTTTGCCGGCATGGACCAGCGCCATCATGTCCGACCAGAGGTCAGCAGGAAGGCCGCCGCCGGTCACCCGCTTCATTGCGCTGTCATCGTCATTGCCCACCCAGACCGCGCCGACATAGGCCGCCGTGAAGCCGACAAACCAGGCATCGCGCGAATCCTGTGACGTGCCCGTCTTGCCGGCGACAGTCCAGTTCTTCACCTTTGCCCGTCCGCCCGTGCCGATGGGCGCGTTGACCACGCGCGTCATCATTGCGTTCATGTCTTCGGCAAGGTCATGCGGATAGACGCGTTCGCGCTCATATTCAGGGCGCTGGTACAGTACCATGCCGCGTGAATCCTCGATCTTGTCGATGAGATAGGGATCCATGCGCAGGCCGCCGGACTGGAACGCGCCAAAGGCCCGCACCAGCTCCCACATGGTCACTTCCTGGCTGCCGAGGGCAAGCGACGGGAAGGGCTGCATCGCGCTGGTCATGCCAAAGCGCTTGGCAAGCGCGATAATGCGCTCCTCGCTGGTTTCCTGACCCAGCTGCGCTGCGACCGTATTGGTCGAGCGTGTCAGCGCCTCGCTCAGCGTCATCGGGCCCAGATAGCCGCCGCCATAATTCTCCGGTCGCCACCTTTCGATCGTGATCGGCGCATCGATCATCACGTCATAAGGCGAGAACCCGTCTTCGAGGGCGGCCGCGTAGACAAAGGGCTTGAAGCTGGAGCCGGGCTGGCGCCTGGCCTGCGTGACGCGGTTGAACTCGGACGCCGCATAATCAGTGCCGCCGACCATGGCGACCACGCGACCGTCCTTTGCCAGAACCAGCGCGCCGACCTGGGTCGCGCCCTGAGCCTGACCATCCTTCGCCATGCGCTCAATCAGCAGTTTCTCGATACCGGTCTGCATCTTCGGATCAATCGAGATTGTAACGACAAGATCCCCCGGAAGACGCGGCAGCATGGCCCGGACGCGTTCCGCCGCTGCATCGAGCACATAGCCGAGCTGCGGGTCAAAGACGGGCGGGTCGATGATCCTGATGTCTGCTGTGCGCGCCGCCTCGGATTGCGCCCTGGTGATGAACCCCAGATCGACCATTTCCGACAGGACATAAAGCTGGCGATCACGCGCGCCAGCGAGGTTTTCGCGCAGGTTAAGTTTCGACGGCGCCTTGGGCAGGGTTGCCAGCAGGGCGGCTTCGTGGATTTCGAGATCCTGCGGCGGCTTGCCGAAATAGTTGCGCGCGGCCGAATCAATGCCGTAGAGGCCCGCGCCGAAATAGACCCGGTTGAGATACAGGGAGAGGATTTCATCCTTGCTGAGCCGCTTTTCCAACTCGCGGGCGAGCTTCATTTCCTGCGCCTTGCGCTTCAGCGTCTGGCGGTTGTCGAGCACGAGATTCTTGATCAGCTGCTGCGTGATTGTCGAGGCGCCGGACACGGTTTCACCGGCGCGCAGGTTTGAGAGTGCCGCGCGGGCAATGGCTGCGTCGTCGGCGCCATCATGCTCATAGAACCGCTTGTCCTCGGCGGCGATGAAGGCCTGGGCCACATAGGCCGGCAGGGTCGACACGTCCGTGGAGCGGCCATAGCGCGGCCCGCGCACGGCCAGTGTGTTGCCATCCCGGTCGACAAATTCCATGGCCGGTTCGCGATGTACTTCCCACAGTTCGGCGGTCTCAGGCAGTTTCGGCATGCCGAAATAGAGCGAGCGCCACTTGAAGAGGGCATAACCGCCCGCCAGCAGGATGGCGGCCACAACGATAAGGATGATCCATCCGCGCCATGTCGATGGCCACCGGAAGATCGGCTCGCGCGGCACCTTTACCGTTCGCGGCGTGTTCGAGGGGGGTGCAGATTTCGCCATGTCAGCCTGTGCATCGAATCAAGGGCGTAATTTACATGCGATTTGATTACGGCAGGGTGAAGGCGTGGTTCATGTGCCTTACAGTGCCCGTCAGGCCGCGCGACCCCGGGACATTGCGTATGGCCGCAAATGCAGGGCCGTGTATGGTTGCGCCTGCGGATGTCCGTCAAACCGCCAGACACGGGGATCGTCGTCCAAGCGAGGTGCGTGGCTGGCGCAGCTCAGGAGTGCCAGTTGCCATGTACAGACCTTTCCTTCACCCTGCCGCCCTTGCCCTGATCCTCGCGATGGGCACTGCGGCCTGCGACAGAGCCGTGCAGGACGCGCCCGCGATGACCGTGATCAAGACCGACGCGCAATCCATCGCCGATGGCCGCAAGATTGCCGAAACGCAGTGCGCCAACTGCCATGCGCTGGACACTGACGCGAAAAAGCGGCCTGAGGATCCGCCGCCAATGCGTTACCTGCTGGCGCAGTATAATCCCTATACGTTGTCGGAGGATTTCCAGGCCGGTCTGCATGTCGGGCACGAGAAAATGCCTGATTTCGTCTTTGGCCCGCTGGGTGCTGAAGTGCTGCTGGCCTATATCGTATCGATCCAGCAGGAACCGCCCGCAGAGGAATAGGGCGTCACGCCATTCCCGGCAGTCACGCGTTGCGGACATGCTGCGGCAGGCGGCCCGGCGGGACGGCAATCAGGTCATAGCGCCAGCCATGATCGGCATATCGGACGTGCCGGGCCATCCGGAAATCCGCCGCGCGGGCAATAGGGTGCCAGATGGCCGCCGCGACAGCGCCCAGGGCATGTTCGCGGCCGGCGAGGGCTTTCACGTCCACGAATGCGATGAGGTCTATCTCGCCGACCGGCGACGGCTTTCGGCCCGCTGGCGGGCACGTTCAGCCATTGGCCTTCAGTTGCAGGGCGCGCTGGTAGACGTCGCGCTTGGGCAGGCCAAGAGCCTCGGCAACCGCGCTGGCTGCGGCCTTGGTCGGCTGATCCTTCAGGGCGTCCAGCAGGGCAGCATCCAGCGAGGCCTGCGTGATCTCGGTTTCAAGCGGCGGGCCGACCAGCAGCACGATCTCGCCGCGCGGCGGTCCGGCTTCAGCATAATGGGCGGCCAGGTCCGACAGGCTGCCCCGGCGGGTCTCCTCGAACAGCTTGGTCAGTTCGCGCGCGACCGCAGCCTGCCGGTCCCCGCCGAGCGAGGCGGCAAGGTCTTCGAGCGAGGCGGCAAGGCGCGGGCCGCTTTCATAGAAAATCAGCGTGCCGGGCACCGCTTTCAGCGCCTCGGCAGACGCGCGCCGCGCCCCGCTCTTGGGCGGCAGGAAGCCCGCAAACATGAACCGGTCACTCGGCAGTCCGCTGGCGACGAGCCCGGCCAGCATGGCGGACGCACCGGGAATGGGGAAGACTTTCACGCCCGCTTCAAGGGCGTCATGGGTCAGCTTCCAGCCCGGATCGGAGACCAGTGGCGTGCCGGCATCGGAGATCAGCGCAATTTTCGCACCCTCCTGCATGCGCGAAACAAGGCCCGGCCGCCGTTCCGCCCCATTGTGGTCATGGTAGGGGCTCAGCCGGACCCTAAGCCCATAGGCAGACATCAGTTTCCCGGCGACACGGGTGTCTTCGGCCAGCACTTCCTCGACACCGCCCAGGACATCGAGCGCCCGCAGCGTGATGTCCCTCAGGTTGCCGATCGGAGTGGAGACAACATAAAGCCCGGGACCAAGTGCCTGTGCCGGTTGCCCGGCACGGCGGCTGCCCGTAGAGTCGCCCGGTGCGTGAATTGCCTCGGGCTCGGAAGGATCAGGAGATGACATTGCTTCAACCATTGCTCAGGAAGCTCAAAGCGCCAAGCCTTGTTCTCGCTTCCCTTCTTCTGGCCACGGCCTGTGCCACGGCGCCTCCGCGTCCGCCAGTCCAGATCGGCACTGGCGAACCCCGGGTCGATCCGGTGACCGGTGAGGTGCTGCAGCCCGGCGACGTGGATGAGACACGGCTGGGCGAGCTGACCCCGCAGAAACCGGTGCGCGGCGATGGCGGCCTGATCCCGCCCTTCATGGACGGGCGCGATGTGAAGCGCGCCGCCGTGCTGCTGCCCTTCTCGCATCCCAATGCACAGGTGCGCGCCGAAGCCGAGAGCATGCTGGCCGGTATCGAGCTGGCTCTGTTCGAATATGCCGGCGAGGATTTCCTGATCATGCCCAAGGATACGGCCGGCAAGCAGTCGGTCACCGAGGCACGGGTCGATGAATCCCTGCAGGAAGGCGCTGACATTATCCTGGGCCCGCTGTTCGGCGACAATGTGAAGGCGGTCAAGCAGGTCGCCAACCAGAAGCAGGTGCCGATCATTGCCTTTTCGAATGACCGCAGCGCCGCTGGCGGCGGTGCCTACCTCGCCTCGATCTCGCCGGAAGAGGAAGTGTCGCGGGTGATGCAATATGCCGGTGCGCGCGGCGTGCGCTCGTTCGTCTTCCTTGGCCCCGGCACGCCTTACGGACGTCAGGTCGAGGCGGCGATGCGCTATCAGGCTTCGCTTCAGGGCGGTGTCGTCGTGGCATCGGCCTTCTATGATGCCGGCTCCGGCGCTGCAGACGAGGCCCGCCAGATTGCGACAGTTCTGCAGTCAGAGATCGCACGCGGCAAGGTCGCCGTGATGATCCCCGAACGCGGCGTGAAGCTGCTCTCTGTCGCGCCGCTGCTGCCCTACAATGGTGTCGACATGCGCCAGGTCATGCTGATGGGCACCAGCCTGTGGGACGATTCCAGCATCTGGCGCGAACCGACCCTTGCCGGCGGCGTCTATGCGGCGCCGGACCCGGCAAACCTTGCCGGTTTCCGGCAGACCTATAATCGCATTTACGGCCGCAATCCGACCGATCTGGCCGCCGTCGCCTATGACGCCGCGGCGCTGTCGGTGCGGCTCGGGGCCGAAGACAACATGCGCTATAATGGCGTCACCGATCCTGACGGCTTCATGGGCGTGAATGGCCTGTTCCGTTTCCGCATCGATGGCACTTCGCAGCGCGGGCTTGCCGTGATGCAAATTCAGGCATCCGGTGCCAGTGTTGTCGAAAAAGGCCTTTCCGCCTTTGGTCCCGGCCCAAGCTGACCCTGTGTAATCTGCAGCTTTCCCTTGCGGGCAGGGGAAGTTCGCCCCACATGTCTGCGCACAGCAGGGAATTCGGGAAGACAGCAGTAAATCATGAGCAAGCGCGACTATTATGAAGTGCTCGGCGTCGCTCGCGATGCGGACGAGAAGCAGCTGAAATCGGCCTACCGCAAACTCGCCATGAAGTTCCATCCGGACCAGAATGCCGGCAATGCCGAGGCTGAAGAGAAATTCAAGGAAGTCGGCGAAGCCTATGCCGTTCTGAGCGACACGAACAAGCGCGCCGCCTATGATCGCTTTGGCCATGCCGCGTTCGAAAATGGCGGCGGTGGTGGCAGCCCATTTGGCGCCGGGGCCAATCCCGAAGACATCTTCCAGGACCTGTTCAGCCAGGTGTTTGGCGCAGGCGGCTTTGGCGGACGCCGGCGCGGCGGACCACAACGCGGCGCAGACCTGCGCTATGATCTCGAGATCACGCTGGCCGAAGCCTATTTCGGCAAGGACGAAAACATTCACGTGCCGCAGGCCGTGCCCTGCCAGCCCTGCTCCGGCAGCGGCGCGGCGCAAGGCAGCACGCCTGAGACATGCGACATGTGCGATGGCCATGGTCGCGTACGCGCCCAGCAGGGCTTTTTCACCATGGAACGCACCTGCCCGCGCTGTTCGGGCAAGGGCAAGGTCATTCGCAAGCCCTGCAAGGAATGCGGCGGCGCAGGACAGGTCCGCGAAGAGCGCAAGCTGTCGGTCAAGATCCCGGCAGGCGTGGAGAGCGGCATGCGCATCCGCCTGTCAGGCGAAGGCGAGGCCGGCATGGCGGGCGGATCGAAGGGCGACCTGTATATTTTCGTCGATGTTGTCGAGCATGACATTTTCGAGCGTGACGGGCCCAATCTCTATTGCCGCGCGCCCGTTCCGATGGCGACGGCGGCCCTGGGTGGCGAAATCGAAATTCCCACCATTGACGGTGGCCGCGCTCGCGTTGCCATTCCTGAAGGCGCCCAGACCGGCCGCAAGCTGCGCCTGCGCGGCAAGGGCATGCCCAGCGTGCGCTCGTCCGGCCAGACCGGCGATCTCTATGTCGAAATGTTCGTCGAGACGCCGCAGAACCTGACATCCCGCCAGAAAGACATCCTGCGCGAGTTCTGCGAATGCTCCGGCGCCGACTGCCACCCGGAAAGCGAAGGCTTCCTCGGTCGCATCAAACGCTTCTGGGGCGGCCACGAAGACGAAAAACATCCGAACTAGCGGTCCATCGCGCTTTTGGTTCCTGCTCACCTATTGCCTCTGGAAACGAAAAACGCCCGGCTCGCAAGCCGGGCATTTTGTATTATTCCTTAGCCGCAAGGGGCCGGATCAGGCCTGGATACGCTCGATGATGATGGCCGGGGCCATGCCACCGGCGGCGCACATTGTGATCAGGCCGTAGCGGCCGCCCGAGCGCTCAAGCTCGTCCAGCGCGGTGCCGATCAGGATCGAACCTGTGGCGCCGATCGGGTGGCCGAGCGCCATGGCGCCGCCATTGATGTTCACTTTCTCACGGTCAAGGTCGAGATCGCGGATGAACTTTTCGGCCACGACCGAGAAAGCCTCGTTGATCTCGTAGACGTCGATATCGTCCTTGGTCAGGCCGGCCTTTTCGAGCACTTTCCTGGCTGCAGGCACAGGGGCGTTCAGCATCAGTGTCGGGCAGTCACCCATGTTCGCCGTCGCAACGATGCGGGCGCGCGGCTTCAGGCCATGCTTGTCGGCATAGTCCTTCGAGGTGATCAGCAGGCAGGCGGCGCCGTCCACGACGCCGGACGAGTTGCCGGCATGGTGAACGTGGTTCACCTTGCCTTCAAGCTGCGGATACTTGCGCGTCATCAGGTTGCCATAGGTGTTGCCCTGATCGTCGATCGGAATGTCCATGTACATGTTGAACACGGTCTTCAGGCCAGCCAGCGTTTCCATCGTGGTGGACGGGCGCGGGAACTCTTCATGGTCGAGGGCGAGCGAGCCGTCTTCGTTATAGACCGGTACGACAGACTTGTCGAAACGGCCTTCCTCAATGGCGCGGGCGGCGCGCTGCTGGCTTGTATAGGCGAGGCGGTCGACGGCCTCGCGGTCAATACCTTCCAGCGTGGCGATGGCATCGGCGCAGACACCCTGCTGGGTCTGCGGGTGGCTGGCGCGCAGGCGCAGGTTGCCGGCATCCATGACAGGCGGGGTTTTCGGGTCAGCAGTCGCGGACGTGTAGCTCATCATTTCCGTGCCGCCTGCGATGACGCAGTCTTCCATGCCGGACATGACCTGCGCCGCGGCGAGCGAGACGGACGTGATGCCCGAGCCGCAGAAACGGTCGAGCGTGACGCCCGAGGCCTTGATGTCATAGCCGGCATCGAGGGCGGCCATGCGGCCAAGGTCAGCGCCTTGCGCGCCGCGCTGGCTGCTGGTGCCCCAGATAATGTCGTCGACGGTGGCCGTGTCGAGCTTGTTGCGCTCGGCGAGGGCCTTGAGGACCGTGGCTGCCAGTTGCTGTGGGTGGATGTGGGCGAGGGCGCCTTTGCCCTGCTTGCCAATGCCGCGCGGCGTGCGGCAGGCGTCGATGATATAGGCTTCAGCCATGAGGGTATCTCCCGGTTCGCATCACTGTTGAATGGTGTTAGCGAGGTTTACGCGCACGTAAGCGTCAAGGGAAGGGATGACGTTGGGAAAGGCGATCAAATCGCCACAAGCCTCCCGAGGGGAATGGCCTAGCCGAACGCGCTGTATGCGTGGGTGATGGCCAGGCTGATGCCATGCAGGGCGCGGTCGATCTCGTCCAGCGGGGCGATGATGTCCCGGTGGATACGGTCATAGCCATAGGCAGCGGATTTGGCCTCGGACCCGGTCTCGGTGAGGGTCTTGAAAGGGGTGTCCTCGTCGCGGGCGCGGGGGAAGATATCCATCAGCAGGTCGACGGCTTCGCCGATGCGCAGGTCAAGCACCATGTGCATGAGGTCGCGCGCGTCGGCATCATGGCGCTCGGAGATGCGTGGCACCTGACCGACCAGGATGAAGGCGCGCATCATCAACGCCTGGCGGATGGCGTGCAGCGCGTGCAGGTCCAGCCGGCCTTCATGGCGTTCCTCGGCCGAAGGCGCATCATCAAGCTGGGCAAGTAGCCGGTCGAACTTGCCAAGGTCAATCGCCAGGACATTGGCGATCCGGTTGATCGACACCGAATTGTCATTGTCGCGCAGGCCGTAATAGACGGCCCGATAGGCCGCCGTGCGGTCCGTTTCGGCGAGGCGGGAATGGGCAATCCAGACCGACGGATCGAAGACGTTGGCATAGGCGCGCAGGGCCGGCAGGCTTGTCATCACGCGGGCGCGCAGGGCCAGAAGAATGAGGCCGTGCATGCGCGGGCTGCGATTGATCAGGTCGACAAGGCGGTCATTCTCGCGTTGCAGGGACGAGCCGATGCCAGCGGCCGTATTGGCCGGAACGCCGAGCTGTTGCAGCGTCGCATTGTGCGAGATGGCCCGCAGCGCGCGCGGGCCGGTCGGGCCGCCGGTGCGGCGTTTCTGGCGCGAGCCGGCCTTGACCACGAGGCCCGCCGCAAAGTCGCCAAGCAGGCGGCCATAATCCCGGTTGACGAACAGGCGCTCATGCCAGGCGCGCAGCGAGCGGTAGAAATCCCAGACCAGGTCGGTGCGCGTGTAGAACGGGTCCTTGGATGTGTCGGGCGGGCTGGACAGGGCCCGGTGGCACCAGGCCGCATAGCTGGTCTCGGCAATCGGCAGGCTGGCAAAGTGCAGGAAGCCGTCACCGCCCTGGAAGCTGACCTCGTGCATCAGGCGCAGGTTGCGGGCCGCTGCGCCATTGCGTGTCCAGGGTGTCAGCACGTGATCGAGGCGCTGGCCGAAACTGCCCGGCCAGGCCCCCCGTCCCATGGATTCGCCATGCGTGTTGAAGATCAGCAGGGCCACGCCATCGGTCTTGGCGGCGAGGGCCCGGGCGATCAGGTTGTGAATGCGCTCGATGGCCATGTCGGCGGCGACCTGTCCGATGAAGCGGCCGGCGTCGGAGAAGCCGAGCTGGATCGAGAGATAGCCGCGCTCCTGCACGTAGCGCAGGAATTCCGGTTCATCGAGCAGGCGTTCGATGAAGCGCCCACCGGTTTCCAGCGCCTCGGGCGTTTCGAACAGGGGCGAAATGTCGAGCTTGTCGGCCACGCCATACTGGCGGGCGAGATACAGCGCGCCCATGACGGTGGCGGGGTTCTCGCTCTCGGCGATCAGGAAGCGGATGACTGAGCCGGAATCGATGTGTTTCAGGATCTGGGCGCACATCATGAACTGGCGCCGGGCCGTGGATTGCTCAAGGAAGAGGTCGGCAAAATTGACCTGGACCGGCGTTGACTGGCGCGCCTTCTGCGACAGTTCGGCAAGGGCGAGGCGGCCGAGTTCGCGGTCTTCGGTCTCAAGGCCAAGGTCGCGGTTGATGACGGTGCGCACCTGCGCGGCATTGACCCGCAAGTGGATACGGGCCGTGCCGAGCTGGAGCGATTCCACTTCGGCGCGGAAGGCGATCAGCGCGGCAGCGAGGGCGTCATCGGCTGCCGGGATCGCCTCATCGAGCACGCTGGTGATCTCTGCCGCATCTAGGATCATGCGCTTGCTGTGGTCCGTCAGCGCGTTCGCCGCACGCACGAGGTGTTCGGGATCTGTCAGGTCCTGCGCGAAAAGGCCTGCGTCTGCGTCCGCGTCCTTTGCTGCAGCGCGCAGCCGGATGATGAGGCGGGCGAGCGGGGCGATCTTGCTCGCACCGGACATGGCCTCCAGCCTGTCGCAATAGCGGGCGAGCTGGTCGGCCTTTTCGCGCAGGCGGAAGGTCAGCGATTGCGACCAGTGAATATCGGTGCGCCCGTCAAGATCGTAGCCGACCCAGCTGGCCAGAGTGGGCAGGTAAGGCCTGAGGTCGCGCCAGCGGTCCGGAAAGGCCTTGCGGGCCACCTGCATGACCAGGGCGGCATAGGCCTGCTGGGCGCCCGCCGCATTGCGCAGCGCGTCCTGCACTTCCTCATGTTCGCCGACCAGGTTGATCGACTGGTTCCACGCCCGGCTGTCCTCGCGGATGTGCTTCAGAAGCGCGGCGCGGCTGGATTTGCTGGGCCGGCTGACATGCGAGGTGAATGCCTGGCGCAGCGCGCGCGACAGGGCAAAGGTCGGGTGGGCCGTGAAGACGATGCCGCCGGTATTTTGCTGGACTGCATCCCGGTAGGTGTCAAAGTCCTGTTTCGCATGCGTTTCCAGTGCGGCACGGACAAGCGACCATCCCGCTTTCGGGTCTGCATCATAATGCTGTTCGCGGAAACGGTCTGCGCGCTCCTCGATCAGGGTCAGGTGCAGGTCTCCGGCGAATTTCTCCAGGTCTGCCACCCTGGTGCGGCCGGATTCGAGATCCTGGAACAGGGACTGGGCGAAGGCGAAGACAGAATTCGTCATCGGATCGACCGCGATTCGCTCCGATTGCGCCCGCAGGAAGTCCTGCGCGGCAGCCAGGGAGAGAGGAGTGGACGCTGCGTTAGTCATGTGTTCACCACAAAGACGCCTTTGGCGGCGATGTCAAAGCAGACGAGACCTGCATAAGCGCAAGGCAGGCTGCAGGTTTTGCGGCCGGATTGCCTGTCGCGTGTGGCACAATCCACCGATATGTCGTATCAGTAAGGTGCCGGCATAGGGGCAAGTGTAGATGGATATTGAAGCGATGGGCACATTGACGGCATTGGCCGCCAGCCTTGCTGTGGCCTTTGCGCCAACAACAGGGCAGCCAGCAGTTGGCGCGATGGACCAGATACTCGGTTCGGCCCGACCGGCCTCATCCATCGTACAGCCTTCGCCCGCACCAGTCGTCTCGCAAAGCCCGGCTGCCAGCCATAACGTGATTTCCCAGCCGCCTGTCTGCCGCATCCGCACGGATGATGAATGCTACCAGACGGCATCGGCCTGCCTGACGGCGCGCAGCGTGGGCGACCTGTACGGGGTCGACTGGCGCGAGGGCAAACCGGCCGTGGTGCGCAACCGGGACGACCTGTCGGACGCCGACGAAGAGCACGCCCGCGCCTGCGCAACAGACCTGCAGACCTGCCTCAGCAGAAACTGCTAGAGCCTAGCGGCGGCCGAAGAACTTGACCGCGCCAAGGAGGCCGGCAATCGCCGAGCCAAGTCCGCCGAGCAGCACGAACAGCGGATTGGCCTGATCGGCAAAGGCGATTGCGCGGTTGATGCCCGATACCTGCACCGTGACCGTGTCGCGAAACGTGCGCAGCGGCACGACCGAGTCCTGGTCAATGGCATAGATCTCGAACACGAGGTCATGGTCGCCTGCCGACAGGGGCATGACGGACCAGCGCCAGACATTTTCGGTCAGGGGCGACAGGGACTGGATGCCGGGCGACATGGGGACGATTTCGAAATTGGCGCCGCTGACGCGGGCCTCGACCCGGTCGGACACCCTGGCTTCGCCAGTGACGACATTGCCGCGGCCCGGCAGGGCATCGGCGGCGGTGTCATCGCCCGTCGCATCAATGGCGAGGGTCACGTCAAAGGCGCGCTTGTATTCAGCGGACGTTGGCGTCTCGTGGGCCACCGGTACGGTCTGCAGGGTTTCAAGGAAGGCGGCGGCGCGCGACTGCTGCGGCTCTGGCGCTGCGACGCCGGCGGATTCGGCGAAGGCCTCTGATGTGTCGGAAAATGCATCGAACGCCTCTTCGGTGTCGGCTGCAGAGAAGCCATCGTCGGCCGAAGCAACGGACGCGAGGTCGTCTTCGGCTGGTCCGCTGGCCAGGGAGCGCGTGCGCGGGCCCGACGCGCGGGCTGTTGGCCTGATGGGCGCGGCGTCCACTTCAGGCGGCGCTTCCATTGCGGCCACAGGCGGTGGCGGGGGCGGCGCGGAATCCGTCATGACTTCAGGCGCAGGCGCGGCCTCTTCAGGGGCCTCGCTCATCAGCACAGGTTCGCTTTCGACCGACATGGCCACGGGTTCGCGCGGGCGGAATTCTTCCATAAGGGCGGCGCCGCCAATACCGGCGATTGCGATACCGCCGAGCAGCAACAGGATGGAGATCAGTCTTAGCATCGCACGTGCTCCCGAATGGCGATTCCTCGCGTTAACCCTAGCAGAGCTTTACGCGGCTGGGAAACCTTCCCGGCTCGCTTCGTAGAACGCAATTGCGGCAGCATTGGACACGTTCAGGCTTTCCATGGCGGGGGAAATCGGGATGTGCGCGAGTTCGGCGCATGCCTTGGCAACTGCAGGTCGCAGGCCGGATCCTTCGGCGCCGAGCACGATGGCCACTTTCACTGTGTTCGCAACAGCATCCGCGAGTTTCCGCCGCCCGCCGCCGTCAAGCCCGACCGTGTGGTAGCCGGCCTCGCCGAGCTGTTCGAGCGCGCGGGCAATATTGACGACGCGGGCCTCTGCCACGGTTTCAACAGCGCCCACGGCGGCCTTGGCGACGACGCCGGTGACGGGCGGGGCATGGCGGGTCTGCAGGACAAGGCCGTTGAAGCCGAATGCCGCGGCCGACCGGTAGATCGCGCCGAGATTGTGCGGGTCGGAGACCTGGTCCAGCACGCAGATGCGGGAGACGCCTCTGTCGATCAGGTCCTCGAGGCTGGACGCGTTGAGCGGGGCGACCTTGATGGCGAGGCCCTGATGCACGGCGCCGGGCGGCAGGCGATTATCGAGATCCTTGCCAGGCAAAATTTCCGGCGTGATCCGTGCGGGGCCGAGCCGGGCGGCCGCGTTTTCGGTGGCCAGCATTTTGTGGATCGTGCGCGAGGGGTTTGCGAGCGCGGCCATGACGGCATGGGTGCCCCATAGCCAGCCTTCACCGTCGCCGCCGCCAGAGCGTTCGCGCGGGCGATCCTGGCGTGGCCGCGGCGATCCGTCCTGTCCGGCAGGCCCGTGTGTGTTTCGGCGTTTTGGATGGTTGCGCGCCATTTCTTTCGTCCCTATAAGGCCGTCTCCCGAAGCGGGTGGAGGAGACGGGTCTGCCCGTGCCTTTAGGCGGTTCGGGGCGACGGCGTCAATTATCGTGAGTCGCAGGCAGCCCTTGGAGGGGTGGCCGAGTGGTTAAAGGCAGCAGACTGTAAATCTGCCCGCATAGCGTACACAGGTTCGAATCCTGTCCCCTCCACCACTGTCTGTGCTATGGATGAGCGACATACCGGTTGCGGGTATAGCATAATGGTAATGCACTAGCCTTCCAAGCTAGCTATCTCGGTTCGATCCCGTGTACCCGCTCCAAGGTCTTCCCTTTCAATTCAGATGCGTGGCGTGGTTCTGCGTCGTCATATCCTGCCGGATGCGTCGGAATATGAGTTTCAGCATGCAACCTGTCAGGAAAAGGATGATGAACGCGAGGCGTTTCAGGTCTGACAGCGTGGCCGTTTCCGGCAGGGCGCGGCCGAGCTGCATCAGGGCGTGCGGTTGTGGATCGGGCAGGGTGAGCGCGCAGGCAGGGACCAGGGAGGTTTCGGCAGGGGCTGTGTTCCTGGCTGCGGCGTACATTGCGGGCTCCTTTCACTGCGTGTCTGCAATGAATAGAGGCTGCGCCCCGAATGCGGCGGGAAAGGAGAGGCTTTCAGGCCGGGACGGGATTTGTTTGGGGCGATTTGGTGCAGGGACCGGACGGGTCCGCTCCGACCGGAGTGGCTGCGCGTATATGTTATGGCTCATCAAAAGGCCCAGCAAACGGCGGGTGGCCTGAAGGGCGGGAGACCCGCCCGCGGCAAGCGGGCCACGTTGGGAGGGCTGCAGGATCGTTGCGGTCGGTGTGGTCAAGTTGGTGGGTCTAGCCGACGCGGTTTCTTACGCGGCTATGCCTGGGCACCGGGCGTGCGCCCGGTGGACACCGTGAGCCAGGCTGCGACTCTGGCCGGGGAGGTGGAGGCGAGCATGATCATAGCCCTGGCAAGTCAGCGGGACGTGTTGGTGCGCCAGATGCTGCCGGGCGTCGGCCCTTCTGCTGATGCCCGAGGACCAGATGTACCGGTTTCGGAGCATAGAGGCTTGCCGGATCGCCGGACAGGGTGGACGCGCGGTCTGCGCCGTGTGTGTACTCATGACGGAACAGGCGCAGGGGCCGCGCGAGTGGCTTGGCGCGGGCCGCAGGATTGGACTTGATCTGGCGCGCGGCGACGGCAAGGGTGCGCTCTGGACGGGGCCGCAGGAGATACAGGCCATGACATGTATGACGCGCCGGGCATTTGCCGCAACCGGCCTGACGGCTTTCGCAGCAGGGTGTGCGGGCGTGCCGACGGCCCAGCGGAAAGTGGCGATGAGGCATGTGCCGCCGGTGCGGGTGGATCCAGGGCGGATTGCGCGGGTGGATGTCGGACTGCGGCCCTACCGGCCGACCGGCTTTCGGGTCGAGCGAGAGATGCTGGGCGAGACGGCAATTATCCATAATTATGGCCATGGCGGAGGCGGGATCAGCCTCTCATGGGGCACGGCCCACCAGGCCGTGGAGGAGGGCTGGAACCCTGACGTGTCAGACTATGCCGTGCTGGGGGCAGGGATTGTCGGCCTGTCGACGGCCATGCTGCTGCTGGAGCGCGGTGCGAACGTGACGATCTATGCCAAGGCCCTGTCGCCGGAGACGACATCGAACGTTGCAGGCGGGCAATGGTGGCCGGCATCGGTCTACCAGGAGAGCCTGGTGGACGCGGCTTATATGGCGCGGCATGTGGCGGCGGCGCGGTTTGCTTTCCGGCGCTTCCAGCTGCTGGCCGGGCCGGAATATGGTGTGAGCTGGGAGATTAATTACGTCCTGTCGAATGAGCCGAAGCCGAACACGCCGGCGCCGGTCGGCCATCCGCTGCACGAATTCGTGGTCAACGCGCGCGACTATGCGCCAGGCGAGCTGAGCTTTGCCTCGCCCCATGCACGCAGCTTTGACACGATGATGGTCGACACGCCGTATTACCTGCGCGTGCTGGAGCGCGACATTCGCCTGCGCGGAGGCCGTATCGCGGTGAAGGCGTTTGACGATGTGTCGCAGGTGGTGGCGCTGCGGGAGTCGGTGGTGTTCAACTGCACGGGACTGGGCGCAGGAGCGCTGTTCGGGGACACGGGCATCATGCCTGCGCGGGGGCAGCTGGTAATCCTGCAGCCGCAGGCGGAGGTGGATTATAACATCCTAACTGGCGGTCATGCCTACATGTTCGGGCGGCGTGATGGTGTGGTGCTGGGCGGCACGTTCCAGAAGGGCAACTGGTCACTGGAGCCGAGCGCGGAGGACACGGCAATGATTATGCGCGAAAACCGCGCACTGTTCGTTGCTGTGGCCGGGACTTAATTCCCGGTACGGAAGGATTTTCGGCCGAAATAGGTATTCTTCGGTGCGTCATCATCTGTAGACGGTGTGTCTTCGGGCGGGTCTTCCTGCGCATCGGGCGCGGCCTCTGTTGCCGTTGCCTCGCCCGACATGATCTTGCGGATGTGGGCCGCGGCGGCCCCGGCAGTGGAGACTTCGTAATCGTCGACATGCTTGTCGAGGCGGCGGGCGAGCAGGCGGGCATGATAGGCGGAGAGGGATTTCAGCTCGCTCTCGAAAATATCCTGGCCAACGGCGCCGCGCAGGAAGATCATGTCGTCGCGTGTCTGCCCGGCGGAGATCATGAGCTTGCGTACGAGCAGGCCTGCCGCGGCAGCGAAATCCCTGTCGGCGAGCTTGCCGAAACGATCATTGTTCTCCAGCAGGGCGGCCAGCGCGCCAGCACCCCGGGAACCGGTCTGTCCACTCATTTCAGCCGCTCCTGCACTTCCTTCAGGAGCTTGTCGATAATGCCGAGCGCCTCGCCCGGCCATTTGGCGCTGAGGGTCGGATCCGGGCCAAGCTCTATCGGGTTGGTGGCAAAGCCGGTCTTCAGGGGGATCACCGTGTCGAACATCTCGAATTCGGCTTCCTTGGAATTGGCTGCATCGCGCATGGCCTGCAGCACGACCTGCTGGTGGGGCGTATTGTCGAACCTTGTGGCGAGCACGACCGGCAAATTGTTGATATCACGGTCGCGCAGGTTTTTCATGATGTCGCCGGTGAAAAGATCGAGGCCGAGCGTGGACATGAAATCCGGGATGGTGGGCACAATGATGAGGTGGCTGGCGGCGAGCACGCTTTCAGTCATCACCGAGATGCCAGGCGGGCAATCGCAGATGATGATGTCGTACTCCGATTTGATGAGGTCAAAGTCGTCGCGCAGGCGGCGGCCGACCTGGCCCTCAAGGGCCTGCATGGAATATTTCTTGGCGGTGAGTTCGTAGATCAGCTCGCGCTCTGTCTTGCGCAGGCGCGGGGAAGACGGGATCAGGTCCAGCGGCAGGGGCTTGCCATCATGGGTGACATCGCTGGCATTGGTGACGATGAATTCGGAGAGGCGCTTCTGTTCGCCGGCGAAGAAATTCTCCAGCAGCCAGTCGGATATTGTGGCGTAATCCGTGATGGCCTGGAAAAGATGTTCATCGCCTTCGTGGCCGTAAACGAGGAGAGACGCATTGGCCTGGGTGTCGAGATCGACCACGAGCGTGCGGCGCCCCGAGGCCGCATAGGCTTCAGCCAGGCTGACGCAGGTGGTTGTCTTGCCGACACCGCCTTTCGAGTTCGCGATCGAGATCACGCGTGCCGACATTCTGCTAGCTCCTCTTGCCCCTGTCACAAGGGCGGCACAAAGCAGATTTGGCCGGGCATGGCTATTGCCGGAAGTGGAAAAAAACAGGGCATGGACCGCTATTTCCTTCAAGTTTCCAGTATAATGCCCGGTGTTTGCTTGGAAAAAATCTCTTTCTTTCGACCGTTATGCTGGCAGGGGTAAGTCCACTGCATCGAAACACATTCCACGGAAAAAGAGGTGCGGCATGGATTCGGGATGGCCGCACAGGTCAGTGGCTTTCAATCGGGACCGGAACATCCTAACTCTGTGCAAAGCTGACTGAATCTGTTCTGGAAGGAATATCCGCCCTTGGCCCTTGATCCCTATAGCGTGCTTGGCGTCCCGCGCACCGCGAGTGAGGCCGAGATCAAAAAAGCCTATCGCAACAAGGCGAAAGCCCTGCATCCTGACTTGCATCCCGACGATGCCAAGAAGATGGAGGAGTTCAAGCGCGTGTCCCAGGCCTGGGACATTATTGGCGACAAGGAAAAGAAGGCGAAATTCGACCGGGGTGAGATTGATGGCGACGGCAACCCGGCCGGGTTTCCGGGCGGGGGACCTGGTGGTGGACCGGGCGATGCGTATCGCTGGGAATCGCGGGGCCGCAGCCCGTTCGATGGCGCGCAGGGCGACCCTTTCGAGGAGATTCTTGGTGGCATGTTCGGCGGCGGGCGCCGGCGCAATCCCGGGCCGCAAAAGGGCCGGGACATACGATACCGCGTGGAGATTTCCTTCGAGGATTCCGTAACCGGTGCACGGCGGCGCATGACTATGGCCGATGGCACGGCGCTGGACGTGAACATCCCGGCGGGCATAGAGTCCGGCCAGTCACTGCGCCTGAAAAGCCAGGGGCAGCCTTCGCCGAATGGCGGCGCGCCGGGCGACGCGTTGCTGGAACTGGAAATCCGGCCGAGCAAGATATGGGAACGTGACGGCAAGGACCTGCGCATGACCGTGCCGATCAGCCTGCAGACGGCTCTGCTTGGCGGCAATGTTGAAGTGCGGACACCGTCCGGGCCGGTGACATTGAAAGTGCCGCCGGGATCCAATTCAGACGCGCAACTGCGCCTGCGTGGCAAGGGCGTGCAGGGAAGTGCGCCCGGGAACCTCTACGCGCGGCTGAAAATCGTCCTGGATGATCCGGCTGACCCCGGTCTCAGGAAGTGGGCAGAAGGCCGGTCAAAATAGCAACCGGTGTCAGGCGGCGGTAAGAGAATTACCGAAGGCTGACATTGCCGCGCGATCTGCCATCGGTTCGGGCCGGGCGATGAGATAGCCCTGCAATTCCTCGCAGCCGAGCATTGCCAGGGCCAGCGCCTGGGCTTCGGTTTCGACACCCTCAGCAACGACCGGGATCCGGAGCGCATGCGCGAGGTGGATGATGGCCTCGACAATCGCACGCGATTTGCGATTGACATTCATTGAGCTGACGAAGGAGCGGTCGATCTTTATCCGGTCGAACGGGAAGGTCTGGATATAGCTCATCGAGGAATAGCCGGTGCCGAAATCATCAAGGGCGATCTGGACACCCATCGCCTTGAGTTCGTTCAGGATGGCAATCGCGAGCGACTGGTTCTGGATCAGCGCTGTCTCGGTGACCTCGAATTCAAGGCGCGACGGTGTGATCCCGGTTCCCCTCAGGGCCTGGCGGACATGATCGACAAGGTCCGGGTCAAGGAATTGCCGCGCGGAGAGATTGACCGAGACAGAGATGGTTTCGTCCCAGCTGCGGGCTTCTTCGCAAGCTGCCCGGATTGTCCAGTTGCCGATCTGGTTGATCAGCAGGCTTTGCTCCGCAATTGGAATGAAAAGGTCAGGATCGACCAGGCCGCGATCCGGGTGGTTCCAGCGGATCAGGGCTTCGCGTCCGAGGACGGCTCGTGTGCTGCTGCAGACCTTGGGCTGGTAGTACAGTTCGAACTGTCCGAGGAGCAGGGCCTGATGAAGCTCGCGTTCAAGACCCCGTCTTTGCTCGAGTTCGAGATGCAGCGGAAGATCATAGAACCGGACCTGGCCGCGGCCGGACTCCTTGGCGGCGTAAAGCGCCCGGTCGGCTGAGGTGAGGATTCGTGTCGGACCGCCGCTTACAGGAACGCCGACGGAGATACCGATGCTGGCACCGACACCGAGTGTGCGCTGTCCAATCTGCAGCGGGGCTGAGATCGCCGACAGGATGGATTCCGCTGCGGTCCTGATCTCGGCCTTGCCCTGGCGTCCCAGCAGGATGACGGCGTATTCGTCGCCTCCGAGCCGGGCGACCAGGTCGCTGTGACGAACGCTGGACTTGATCCGTTTGGCGACGGTCTTCAGCAGGAGGTCACCAGCCCTGTGGCCGAACTGGTCGTTCACTTCCTTGAACTCATCCATGTCGATGATCAGCACGGCGAGATTGTCGGCCGGGTCCGGACTTTTGCGAATGGCGGATGCGAGCGCCAGATTGAACGCCACACGATTGGCGAGCCCGGTCAGCGGATCCTGATAGGCAAGGGCCCGTACCCGGGCTTCGTTGCGCAGGCGCTGGGTGAGATCGCGCACGGCGAAGACGTTGAAGGCGCTCGCTTTGTCGTGGAAGGCGCGGCAGTTGATATCGACAATGATCTTGCGGCCATCGGACAGGAGAAGCGGGCGCTCGCCGAAATCATGATTATCGCACGTCGGGATGTCGCAGGCGTCTTCAAGCTGCATGACCTGGAAAATGTCAGAGCCGCGCAGATCATCGCGCGACGTGCCGAGAATGGATTCTGCTGCCTTGTTGGCATCGATGATGCGCCCTTCCGGGGACACGATGAACAGCGCTTCGAGTGCCGAATCCGCCAGAAGGGCAAGTTTGCGGTTCTCGCTGGTGCGCACGTCCTGGACGGCCGTATCCAGCCCGGCAGCCAGCGCCGACACGATGAGGATGGCGCCGAACCCGATGGCGATGAAGAGGCTTACGCCGCCTGTGCCGAGTGTCCAGGCAGGATCGCTGGACCCGTCAATCGGAACCATGGTCGTTCCGGAGGCGCTGACGAAGTGAATTGAGAGCACGGCGGCCATGCAGGCGAACCATGCGAGGAGGTTGCGCATGTTCCGGTCGCTTTTCGTGACGAGAAGATAGGTCATGCAGAAGCTGACGAAGCCCATCGCAATGGCGACGAGGACAGTTGCGGGGTCATATGTGATCACTGCTGAGGCGTGGAGCGCGCTGACGCCGAAGAAGTGCATGCAGGTGACGGTGACGGTGGCGATGGCGGCGCTGGCAATCCGGCTATTGGTGCTCTTGTTCACGGACAGAAGGTGCGTGACTCCGACGAAGCCGGCCACGGAGATGAGGGGGGTCAGAAGCGTGATCCAGCCGTCAAAGACAACGGGGAATCCCGGACGATGGCCAAGCAGCGCGATAAAATGCGTCGCCCAGATGCCAAGACCCATCACAACGCCTGAAGCTGTCACCCAGATGCGCTGCAGGCGCACCGAAATGGCGGCCTGGCTGCGGTGGAACACGATAAGCGTACACAAGGTGCCAAAGCCCAATACGAACATGGCCATCAACATGTGCGCGAAATCATGCTCGTTCGTGATGCAGTTGAAAACCTGGCGCATGGGGCTGTGAACAATCCGGTTCTGTATATTTATATACAGAAGACGATTAGATGGTTACCAAATTGACAACCTGGCTGTTGACTGTGCGGTCGTCCTTGGATCTTCAGGGTTGAAACGGAGGTTCGGTTTGGGGACTGATCTGCCTGCCCCCCCCCCGTGGGGTGATGCATGAGAGGGCGGACTGGCCCTAGGCTGCTGGCCGACATGATGATTCGAGGGGAAACGATGAAACGATATCTGTTCTTGCTGCCGCTGGCGGCGCTGGGTGCGTGCGCAGAAGGTGAAGCCGTTGAGCCAAAGGACCCATGCGCGCAGATTTCCGCCATCATGGCGGCCCGGGCTGAGGATGAGCCCTTCACCAGCCTGCGAGGCGATCCGCGCATGCTGGGAGACGAGCCGCTGCCCGATGCGTGGGAGTCGAACGAGACCCTGCTGGACAGCGCCTGCAGGCTGGGCGCCATGCGCGGCTTCTTTGGCGGCAACACGGATATCTTCACCTATTCCTGCACCCTGTTTGAAGCGGGCACGATGAACCAGGAATCAGACGGCGAACTGGCCAGAGCTGCGTATGAGGAGGCCGTCAGCACGGCTGAGGCGTGTCTGGGAGACGCCTGGACGACCCAGGCCGTGTCGGAAAATGCGCAATACGAGGTCTATGGTAAAACGACATTCAGGCCGGTTGTGCCGGAAGAACAGGTGGGCGACTTCAAGGCAGACCCCCTCTACGTGGAAATGATGTTTTCCCGGTTCACAGGCGGGCGGGGCGGCAAGTCGGGCTGGGAGGTGACACTCCAGGCGCAACAGCAGACCCGCGCGAACTGATTCGGCCCGCGCGTCGTGATTTCCAGCCCGGGCTGGCGCCTTCGACCTGAATAAAACTGTCTGTCCGCGTTCACTTCACATTCAGGGCTTTCGGCCTATACGCTGGGCCCATGAAGCGGATTTTTGCCTCTCTTGCAGCCTTGGCACTGCTGTCGACCGGACCTGCGGCTGCGCAGGGCTGGGGCGATTCCTTTTCGCCCGGGCAGGCGCGCGACGCCGTGCGTGACGGCAGGACCGTGCCGCTGAGCCGCATATTCTCCATGCTCAAGCAGCAATATGGTGGCTACCAGCTGGGCGCCGACCTTGTGTCGAAACGGAGTGGCGGGGCGGAATACCACATTGACTGGATGACTGCGGACGGGCGCAAGATGCGCTTTGTTGTGGATGCCCAGTCTGGCGCGATCACAGATCGTCGCGGCGCCTGATTCATGTTAACCCGTTCTACGGAAGGTAATCTCCATGCGTATCCTGGTCGTTGAAGATGACGTTGACCTGCGTCGCCAGCTGGCAGACGTGCTGTCCCAGTCCGGCTATGCCGTGGACCTTGCGGCAGATGGCGAGGACGGACATTTTCTCGGCGATACCGAACCCTATGATGCGGTGATCCTGGATCTGGGCCTGCCCAAGATGGACGGCGTGAGCATCCTGAAGAAATGGCGCGCCGACGGGAAATCCTTCCCCGTGCTGATCCTGACGGCGCGTGACCAGTGGAGCGAAAAGGTGGCGGGCTTTGATGCCGGCGCCGACGATTACCTGTCCAAGCCCTTCGTGACGGAAGAATTGCTGGCGCGCCTGCGGGCGCTGCTGCGCCGGGCGGCCGGGCATTCCGCCGCCACGCTGGAAGCCGGCAAGCTGATGGTCGACACGCGCGCGGCGCGGGCCATGGTGAATGGCGAGCCGATCAAGCTGACGGCCCACGAGTACCGCGTCCTGTCCTATCTCATGCACCATCAGGGGCGGGTCGTGCCACGCACCGAACTGGTCGAGCATATCTATGATCAGGACTTCGACCGCGACTCCAACACGATTGAAGTGTTCATCGGGCGCCTGCGCCGCAAGATCGGCGTTGACCGTATCCAGACCGAGCGCGGCCTTGGCTATCGCCTGATCGTGCCGGAAAACGAGGCGCGCGTTGCAGGATAGGCATCTGGCGTGCCAGACCGTGTGAATGGACCCTTCCGGCAACCCCGTTACCCGATTCATTGATCGCTGGCCGAACGTGTCGCTGGCCCGGCGCATGATGCTGGCCGCAGCGCTGTGGGGGCTGGTTGTCCTGATCGGCGGCGCACTGGCATTGTCGGCACTGTACCGGGCGCAGACGCTCTCCCTGCTGGAAGAAGACCTCGACCAGACCCTGGTGACACTGACCCGCGAGATGAGCCAGGAAGGTGCCTTCCTGGCCGATGGCCGGGTAACCGATACAGAGCGCAATTTCCTGTCCAACGATCCCCGTTTCCAGACGCAGTATTCCGGCCGCTATTGGGCCGTTGTCGGCCTGCAGCCTGACCTGACCATTCAGGGTGACCTGCGCTCGCGAAGCCTGTGGGACGAGCCTGTGCCGGTGACACAGGCGCAGATCGGGCGTGCGGTGGCCAATCCGGGAACGACCCATTTTGGCGACTATGCGGGGCCGGCAGATCAGCGCGTGCGGGTGGCGGCCCGGGCGATCCTGCTGGAAAACAGGGAGACGCCGCTGGTTCTGGTGGCTGCTGCAGACCGCACGCCGAATGACGAGGCTGCGGTCCGGTTTCGTGGCATGCTGGTGGGCACGATGATCGCCCTGTTCGGTGGCGTGTTTGCCGCGATGGTCGTGGGCATTCGCTACTCGCTGCAGCCGCTGAAGCGGATCGAGCGCGACATTGCCGATATCCGGGCCGGGACGCGCCAGACACTGCGCGGGGGATATCCTGTCGAGGTTCGTCCTCTGACGGAGGAGCTGAACAAGCTGATCGGGCACAATCGCGATGTCGTGGAGCGGGCCCGCACGCATGTGGGCAATCTGGCGCATGCCCTGAAGACGCCGATCGCTGTATTGAAGAATGAGGCCAAGGGAGAGGGCCTGCTTGATGATGTCGTGCGCCGCCAGACCGAAACGATGCATGCCAATGTCGAGCACTACCTCAAACGGGCCCGCATGGCGGCCAGGGCCGAAACGCTGGGCGCGCGCACGGATGTGGTGCCGGTGGTGGAGTCGCTGGCCAGCTTGCTGAACCGGTTGTTCGATGCAAAGGGCATCAATGTGAGTGTCGAAGATGGCGCTGGGGCCGTGTTTCGCGGTGAGAAACAGGATTTCGAGGAAATGATCGGCAACCTGATGGACAATGCGTGCAAGTGGGCAAAGGCCGAAGTCGTGGTGCGCATCAGCGACGGGCCGCAGGACCTGGTCATTGATGTCGAGGATGACGGCCCGGGCCTGTCGCCGGAGCAGCGCGAAGGCGCGCTCAAGCGCGGCGTGCGGCTGGACGAAACAACGCCGGGCACAGGCCTTGGCCTGTCAATCGTCACCGAGCTGGCGGAGCTGCACAAGGGTCATCTGGAGCTGGATGAGAGTGTGCTGGGCGGCCTGCGGGCGCGATTGCGGTTTCCGAAATCATGACGCGCCCGCACATGACCCGGATGCAGATGATTGTTGTGGCCCTATGCCTTGCTATCGGCGTGGGCGGCTATCTGATGCTGGGGCGGCCGGGCATGGATGACATGCCGATGGACAAGCGCCAGAGCGAAATCCTGGAGAAGATCCGCACGGCGCCGGAAACCCTGACAGCAGCCGAGACGCTCGCGCGCCTCGAGCAGACCGCCATCGATCAGCCTGAGGCGCCGGAGCCGCACTATTTCATCGGTGAAATACTGCGCGGTCAGAGCCGTCCGGACGATGCGGTGCGTGCCTATCAGTCAGCGCTGCGCCGCGACGACGCCCATGTGCCGGCCCTGGTCGGGCTGGCGAGCGTGCTGGTCGAGCTGGATGACGGACAGGTCGGGCCGGACGCTGCGCGCCTGTTTGCGCGGGCCTATGAACTGGACGATACGCAGGTGCGGGCGGGCATGTGGGCGGCGATGGGCGCTGCGCAGGCGGGCGATCAGGAAAAGGCGGCGCATATGATGCGGGCCGTTTTCGCCAAACTGCCCGAGGATGACCCGCGCCGCGAACGGTTCAAGCCGATGCTGGACGTGATCGGGCAGGAGGCGCCGCAGGAAGAGTAGGGCTTTCGTCCCTGCTGTATCTGCCGCACTGTCAAATGGGGCGGATGCCAGTATAGAATGGCTTCATGAGAGCGCGGACCCGCAGATTGTGGACTTTTGGAGTGGCAGCGGCCCTGCTTCTGGCCGCAGCGGCACTGGCATTCGTGGCCCTGCGGCAGAATGCGAACCTGTTTTACACGCCTGAAATTCTTGCGGAAAACGGCCTGCCGGATGCAGGCAAGGAAGTGAAGATCGGCGGCTGGGTTGAGCCTGGCTCGCTGACCTATCCGGGCGATGGCAGCGAAATGGCCTTCACCGTTATCGACAACAGCCCGTCAACGATCAGCGTGCGTTTTACCGGGATTGCACCGGACCTGTTCCGCGAGGGACAGGGCGTCGTCGCTGTCGGCACGTTTGACGAAAGCGGCACATTCACGGCGCGGCAATTGCTGGCCAAGCATGACGAGAATTACCAGCCGCGTGAGCTGAAACCGCTGGGCGCTGGCCCGGCCGCAAGTGCCAGCTGACATGATCGAACTTGGCCACCTTGCGGCGTTCCTGGCGCTGGCAGCATCGCTGGCGCAGGGCGTTTTCGGCCTGACAGGCGCGCGGGCGCTGGCGGGGCGGTCTGCGCATGTGGCGTTCGGCGTGATGGGCCTGTCATTCCTGACGCTGGTGGTGGCCTTTGCAGAGTCTGACTTCTCGCTGGCGCTGGCGGCTAACAATTCCCACACGCTGAAGCCGATGATCTACAAGATTGCCGGGGCGTGGGGAAACCATGAGGGCTCGATGGCGCTCTGGTGCCTTGTGACGCTGGGCTTTGGCGCAGCGGGCGCATTCTGGATGCGCACCGGCCGGGACCAGTTCGAGGCGCGCGCGCTGGGCGTGCAGGGCCTGCTGGCCTGTGGGGCGCTGGCTTACCTGCTGTTTGCATCCTCGCCCTATTTGCGGCTGGACCCGGCGCCGCTGCAGGGGTCGGGACTGAACCCGATCCTGCAGGATCCGGCGCTCGCCTTCCATCCGCCCATGCTTTACCTCGGCTATGTCGGCTATTCCTTTGTCTTCGCACTGGCGGCGGCCGGACTGATGGACGGCCGCATTGACCGGGTCTGGGCGAAGGAGGCCCGCCGCTGGGCGCTGGCTGCCTTCATCCCGCTGACGCTCGGCATCGCGCTTGGCAGCTACTGGGCCTATTACGAACTGGGCTGGGGCGGCTGGTGGTTCTGGGACCCGGTGGAGAATGCCTCGCTGATGCCGTGGCTGATCGGGGCGGCACTGATGCACTCGGTCGTGGTGACGGAAAAGCGCGGCAGCTTCGCCGCCTGGACCGCCTTGCTGGCCGTGCTGGCCTTTCTGTTCTCGGTGATGGGGGCGTTCCTCGTGCGCTCGGGCATCCTGACATCGGTGCACGCGTTTGCCGTCGATCCGAAGCGGGGCATGCTGCTGCTGGCCGGACTGATGATCTATGGCGGATTTGCGCTGGGCCTGTTCGCGCTGCGGGCGCCGAAGCTGGATGGCGGGAAGCCGTGGGAGATGTTCAGCCGCGAGGGCGCACTGGTTGCGAACAATGTGGTTCTGGTCGTGGCGGCGCTGACCGTCCTGCTGGGCACGCTGTTCCCGCTGATCGCGGAGGCGGCCGGGCGGACGATTTCTGTCGGTGAACCCTATTTCCGGCTGACCTTCGTGCCGATGCTGGCTTTGCTGCTGCTGATCCTGCCTGTGGTGCAGGTGTGGAGCTGGGGCAAGACGGACCTGTCGGGCCTGTGGAAGTGGGCGGCAGGCGGTGTGGCGCTGGTCGCTGTGTTCCTGCTGCTGGGGGTTGGCCTGTGGGATATTCCGCTGGGCGCAGCCTTTGGGCTGGCGCTGGGCGTGTGGCTGATGTTCGGGGCGGTGTGGGAGCTGAAGCGGCGGGCGGTGACGCCGGGCCGGGTATTCCGGCTGCCCTTGCGGGTCTGGGGCATGACGCTGGCGCATATGGGCCTCGGCGTGTTCATCATCGGTGCAGTGGTGGAAACGACACAGCGCTATGAGGCGACACTGGCGCTGCCGGTGGGAGGCACGGGCACCGTGGCCGGATGGACCATTACCCTGACGGATGTTTACGCCATCGAGGGGCCGAACTGGTATGCTGACCAGGCCGATCTGACGGCGCGCAAGGGCAGCACCGTGGCGGAGCTTGCGCCAACCAAGCGATACTATCCGGCCGCGCGGATGCCGACGACGGAAACGGCCATCCACAAGACGGGAGCGGGCGATCTGTATATTGCGCTCGGCGACCGAAGGGATGTCGGCGGCGAGGACCGCTGGGTGCTGCGGGTGTATCTCAACCCGCTGATCGATCTGGTGTATCTTGGTGTCCTGTTGATGGGACTGGGGGCGCTGTTGAGCCTGTGGCCCACGCGGCGGAGGACTGCCGATGCTTCTTAGATCCCTGCTGATGGGCCTGACGGCTTTCCTCCTGGCCATGGCTTGCGCGGCGCAGGTTCTCGACGACCCTGCCGAGGAGGCGCGGGCGCAGGCGCTGATGCGCGAGCTGCGCTGTGTTGCGTGCGAGAATGAGCCGATTTCGCAATCATCTGCGGCGATTGCCGAGGACATGCGCTCGCGCGTCCGGGCGATGGTCAGCGAGGGCGCGAGCGATGATGAGGTGCGCGACTGGTTCGAGAGCCGGTATGGCGAGTTCGTGCTGTTCCGGCCGAGCAGCAAGGGCGTCGACGGGGTGATCCTGTGGGGCGGGCCGTTCGGCCTGTTGCTGATCGGCGGGCTGATCGTGTTCGTGCTGGCGCGGCGGCGCAAGACGGGCGCCGAGCCGGTGGCGCCGGAAGACGTTTAACCGAGCGGGACCAGCGCGATGCGCGGCCCGGCGAGCCAGATGATCCAGCCGCCAAGTGCGATCCACGGACCGAAGGCCATTTGCGTTTCACCTGAGAGACCGCGTTTGCCGATGAGGCCGGCCATGAGCGCCGCCACCAGGCCGGTGACGGAGGCGACGAGCAGGACGGGCGCAAGGCCCGGCCAGGCGACCCACATGCCGATCGCGCCGAGCAGCTTGGCATCGCCCCGGCCGAGGCCGTCGCGTCCGCGCAGGCGCCTGTAGGCGAGCTCAAGCCCGACCAGCGCGAAGTAACCTATCCCCGCGCCGAGCAGGTGATGGACCCAGAGGTCCGGCCTTGTGAGCGCCACCATGATGACGCCGAATAGCAGGACCGTGAAGGTCAGCGCGTCGGGCAGGCGCAGGGTGGCGATGTCGATTGCCGCCAGTGCCACGAGCAGCGCGCCGAGGCTGAGCGACAGGAGGATCGTGCCCGGCGGGGCCATGAGCCAGGCGCTGGCAATCATGGCCGGTATGGCCACCGCGAGGAAAATGTAGGCGGGCTTCATGGCGTTCCGGGTGGTTTCCGCGCGGTTGGGTCTGGCCGCCACGAACCGCATGCGGGCCTGGCAAGTCAAGCCTGCACACATGTTCGGTCACGCAAAAGGGGAGGGGCGCGGCCTTGCGCAGAGGGGCTGTCTCCGCCAGTTCTGTTGGCTGGACACATTGAGGGAACCGACATGGGCCAATTACACCGCGTTGAATTTGCCGGCCATGATGGCAGCCTGCTGGCGGCGCGGCTGGATGTACCTGTCGCCCCGCCGCGCGCCTGGGCCCTGTTTGCGCACTGTTTCTCCTGCTCAAAGGACATTTATGCCGCACGCGAGATCACGGCGGCGCTGGTGGAACAGTCCATCGGCGTGTTCCGGTTCGATTTTACCGGGCTTGGCAATTCGGAAGGCGATTTCTCCAACACGAATTTCTCGACCAATGTGCAGGACCTGGTCGCGGCGGCTGCGTGGCTGGAGGCGGCGCATGGCGGGCCGCAATTGCTGGTCGGGCATTCGCTGGGCGGGGCGGCGGTGATCGTTGCGGCGCATGAGATTGCGCAGGTGAAGGCGGTGGCGACTATCGGGGCGCCCTCGGACGCGGCGCATGTGATCCACGCAATCCGCACCCATGTCGAGACAATCGAGGATGAAGGCGAGGCCGAGGTCGAGCTGGCCGGGCGGCCTTTCGTGCTGAAGCGCCAGTTCCTGGACGATGTACGCGGCGCGAAGGTGACAGCGGCGGCGGCCGGCCTGAAACGGCCCCTGCTGGTTCTGCACGCACCGCTGGATGAGACAGTGGGCATCGACAATGCGACGGGCCTGTTCGTGGCGGCGCGCCATCCGAAATCCTTTATCAGCCTCGACAAGGCCGACCATTTGCTGAGCGCGCCGGGCGATGCACGGCGGGCCGGAAAAATGATCGCCGCATGGGCCGAACCCTATATTTTCGAGGACGGTGTTGCAGCGCCCGTGCAGGAGACCGGCGGGACGCGTGATGTGGTTGTCAGGGAGACGGGAGGCGGAAAATACGAAAATGCGGTCATGATCGGTGATTTTGTCGGGATTGCCGACGAGCCGGTGGACGTGGGCGGCGGCGGGCGCGGGCCGGATCCGTATGAATATGTGGGGGCTGGCCTCGGGGCCTGTACGTCGATGACGCTGCGCATGTATGCCGACCGAAAGGGTTGGCCGCTGGCACGTGTGTCGGTCGCGATTACCCATAGCAAGGACCATATCGACGACTGCCTGCATTGCGAGGAGGGGCGTAGAATCGACGTATTTGATCGCGCGATCACGATTGAGGGTGATCTGGACGGTGAACAGCGCGCCCGGCTGATGGAAATTGCGGATAAATGCCCGGTGCACCTGACGCTTGAGGCCGGGGGACATGTGCGAACAGTGGAAACGCCGCCCAAATCCACCTAACTGACATTTAATGACCACATTGCCTGTGACATGTTTATCTAGGCTATGATCGGCTAACCGACGTAATTTCAGTGACTTGGAGAGACTTATGAAGAATTTTGGCATTTCGAGACAAGCCCTCGTGGCAGCTGTCTTTGGCGCAGCTGCCGTCGGCACGCTGGCGCTGACGCCGAACATCTTCAGCCAGGACGCGGGCGCCCAGCCCATCGCCATTGAGGCACCGGCAGGCGCGCCGCTGAGTTTTGCCGACCTGATCGAACGGGTTGAACCAGCTGTTGTGAGTGTGAACGTGGTCAGCGAGCGCGAAGTCGGCAGGCTCGCCGACATGGAACAGTTCTTCGAACAGTTCCGCGGCATGCCCGGTCTTGACGAATTCCTCGAGAACCGCCGGGAACAGGAAGAGCAAAGCCCAGAGCCCGAAACGCAGGAAGCCCGATCGCTCGGGTCCGGCTTCATGATTTCCAAGGATGGCTATGTCGTGACCAATAATCACGTGGTCGAGAAAGCCACGGAGATCATGGTGACCCTGCAGGACGGACGCGAACTGGAGGCCGACCTGGTCGGCACGGACCCGCAGACCGACCTTGCCGTGCTGCGCATTCGCGAAAAGGGAACCTATCCCTATGTCAGCTTTGGCAATTCACGGGGCATGCGCAAGGGTGACTGGGTGGTTGCCCTGGGCAACCCGTTCGGCCTGGGTGGCACGGCGACGGCAGGCATCCTGTCAGCTGACGGACGCAATATCGGCGCCGGTCCCTATACGGACTTTCTCCAGATCGACGCCTCGATCAATCGCGGCAATTCGGGCGGCCCGACCTTTGACCTGAACGGCAATGTGGTTGGCGTAAACACGGCGATCTTTTCGCCGACCGGCGGATCCGTCGGTATCGGCTTTGCCATTCCGGCAGAACTGGCCAGCGAAGTGACGCAGGCCCTGATCAAGGATGGCCGTGTTTCCCGCGGCTGGCTCGGCGTTGCGATCCAGGACCTGACGGCCGACATGGCCGAGGCCCAGGGCCTCAAGAATGAAGAAGGCTCTATCATCGCGGACGTCACAACGGGCAGCCCTGCGGAAAAGGGCGGTCTCCAGCGCGGCGACGTCATCCTGTCGGTGAACGGCCAGAAAGTGACCGACGCCACGACGACGACCCGTCTGGTGGGCAAGCTGATCGCGAATACGGCGAACAAGTTCGAAGTGCTGCGTGGCGGCAAGCGCCAGACCGTCAACGTGACCGTGGGCGAGCGCCCTGATGACCTGTCGGCTGCTTTCCGTCAGGCGCCGGATGAGACCCCGCCGAAGTCTCAGGAGGAAGGCACCGCGCTCGACGATATGGGCGTGACGTTCAAGCCGATGGATGACGAGACGCGCACCAAGCTCGGCCTTCGCAGCGACGAAGCGGGCCTTGTCATTGTGGACGTGACCCGCAAGGGCATTTTCGAGGATGCCGGCCTGCAGGATGGCATGGTCATCCTCGAGGTGAACAGTCAGCCTGCAACAACGGTGGCTGCATTTGAAAAGGCGGTTGCCGAGGCGAAGAAGTCTGGCCGCAGCAAGGTGCTGGTCGCAGTGCGGATTGGCCAGATCACGAACTATCGCACCCTCGACCTCGCGGCAAAAGGATAGGGTACCATGATGGCTGAAACCTTGGCGGGAGATAACATGCGCGTTCTGGTGATCGAAGATGATGCCGAAATGGCGAGCTTCATCGAAAAGGTCCTCCTCGAGGCGGGCCATAGCGTGGACATGGCCATTGATGGCGAACGCGGCCTGGAACTGGCGCGGTCGACCGATTTCGATGCGCTCGTGGTCGACCGGATGCTGCCTGAGAAGGATGGCCTGACCCTGCTCAAGGAATATCGGGAAGCGGGCGGCAAGACGCCGGCCCTTTTCCTGTCTGCGCTGGGCGATGTCCAGAACCGCGTTCAGGGCTTGAAGGCCGGGGCCGACGACTATCTGTCCAAGCCGTTTGCGCCATCGGAACTTGCCGCGCGGGTGGAGGCCCTCGGCCGCCGCCAGGTGGGCGAGCCGCAGGTGACGTCGCTGAAGGCGGGCGATCTGGAAATGAACCTGCTGACGCGCAAGGTGACACGGGCCGGCAAGAAGATCGACCTGCAGCCGCGTGAATTCCGCCTGCTGGAATACCTGATGCGCCATGCCGGACAGGTGGTGACGCGCACCATGCTGCTCGAAAAGGTGTGGGACTATAATTTCGACCCCCAGACCAATGTGATCGACGTGCATATCTCGCGCCTTCGGGCCAAGATCGACAAGGAGTTCGAAGAACCCTTGCTGCACACGGTGCGCGGTGCCGGGTATCGATTGCAGGGCTAGACGGCCCGCCCGCAGACTGGCACGAGGCGAGTCATGAAACTCGGCCTGCCGACCTTCCTGCGAACGACAACGTTCAAACTGGCGCTGCTCTACAGCGCCATGTTTGCAGCGTTTTCGGCGGCGTTGCTGGTCTATCTCTATTATTCGACCGTCTATTATATCCGCACCGAATCCGACCGGCGACTGGACCTTGAGTTCGAGCAGCTGGGCAATGCCTATTATACGGGCGGCATGGAACGCCTTAGCCAGTCCGTGCTGGAGCGCATGACGCGGACCGGCTCGACCTATTTCTATTATCTCGAGGATTCCTCGGGCCGGAAGATTGCCGGGCATTTCGGGCGCATGCCGGTGGCGCCGCCGGAGGTGGACTCCAAGATCGTCTATTTCGATTTTGACCAGCCCGAGCCTGATGGCACCATGATCGTGCGCTCGGCTGCGGGAAAGTTCGTGCGCCTGCGCGACAATGGCGGGGCGCTGCTTGTGGCCTTCGATACCGCGCAGCAGACGGCCATCGTGGTGCGGATCCAGAGCGCGATCTTCATCGCCGCGCCGATTGGCCTGATCCTGTCGCTGCTCGGCGGGGTCCTGATCTCGCGCGGGGCAGCAAGCCGTGCGGACGAACTGGCGCGCACGGCCGAGGCGGTCATGGGCGGCGAGCTTGGCCGGCGCGTGCCGGTGCGCGGATCGGGCGACGAATTTGACCGGCTGGGCCAGCGGATCAATGCCATGCTCGATCAGATCGAGAAACTGGTGGATGCAACGCGCAATACCGGAAACGCCATCGCGCATGACTTGCGTTCGCCCCTGTCGCGGCTGCGCAACAAGCTGGAGATTGCCCTGTCGAAGCCCCTGTCGCAGGAGGCGGCCAGCGCAACCCTGAACGAGACAGTGGAAGAAGTCGACCGCGTGCTGGCGACCTTCAATGCGATCCTGCGGCTTGCGCGCCTTGAGGCGGGCGCCGAAGGCGAACGGGTGCGCATGGATGTCAGCGAACTGGCCGAGGAGCTGGCCGAACTGTTCGACCCGGCCTGCGAGGAGGCCGAGCTGTCGTTCAAGAGCCAGATAGCGCGTCACCTGATGGTGCTTGGCGACCGCGACCTGATCGGGCAGGCGCTTTCAAACATGCTGGACAATGCCGTGAAGTACACGCCGGCCGGGGGCGCGATCTCCTTCACCGTGGCGCGCGGGCCGGACGGGACGATTGACCTCACTGTCGTCGATTCCGGACCGGGTGTGCCGGCAGAAGCGCGTGAACTTGTCGTGCAGCGGTTCCAGCGCATGGATTCGGCGCGCACGCAGCCAGGTTCGGGGCTCGGCCTGTCACTGGTGGATTCGGTTGCCGACATGCATGGCGGCAAGCTGATCCTGCTCGACGCGGGCGGCCCGCCCGGGCAACCTGGCCTCAAGGCGATACTGCGCCTGCCAAGGGCCTGAACCTGAATGCTTGAGATCCGTCCCATTGCCGCGACACCGGATGCCGCCCTGGAGGCGGCCCTCGCCCATGCGCCTTACCTGCGCCGCCTGTACGAACGCTGCGAGGCCCGGCCCTTCGAGGATGCTTTGGCGGTGATCACCAGCCTGAAGGCCGAGACGCCGATGGAAGAGGCGATGACACTTCTGCGCAAGGCGAAAGCCTCGGCGCATCTGGCGCTGGCCGCCGATGACCTCTCTGCACATCGCAGCGTCATGGACGTGACGGCGGCGCTGACGGAACTGGCGACGGCATCGGTGCAGGCCGCCCTGCGCGTGGCGCTGGCCAGCCGTGGCCTGACGGATACGGGATTGTTTATCGTTGCGCTGGGCAAGATGGGCGCGTTCGAGCTGAACTATTCCAGCGATATCGACATCGCCGCCTTCTATGAGCGTGGCGGGTTTGATGGCGGTGAACGCGACGCCGGTGATGCCGCCCAGCGCGTGTTGCGTGATGTTGTCCGGCTACTGGATGAAGTCACGGCGGACGGCTATGTTTTCCGGACGGACCTGCGCCTGCGGCCGGATCCGTCATCGACACCGCTCGCCGTTTCCACGGACATGGCGGAAGCCTATTATGAAAGCGTCGGCCAGAACTGGGAACGGATGGTCTGGATCAAGGCGCGCGCCGCAGCAGGTGACATGGAGGCGGCTTCGCGGTTCATCGACAGGATGGGCGCCTATGTGTGGCGGCGCAATCTCGACTATTGGGCCATCGACGACATCCAGGCGATCAAGCGCATGATCAACACGAAGATTGGCGCTGTCGGCCTGGAGAATCCGGCGCCTGATATCAAGCTGGGCCCGGGGGGCATTCGCGAGATCGAGTTCTTCGTGCAGACCCAGCAACTGATCCTGGGAGGACGCAACCCGGTGCTGCGGGACAATTCCACGCTGGGCGCCATGACCGCGCTGCGCGATGCGGGCATCGTGACCGGCGGGACGGCTGCAGCGCTAACGCAGGCCTACAAGGTGCTGCGCGACGTGGAGCACCGGATCCAGATGCGCCACGACGAACAGAGCCATACGATCCCCGCTGATGCGGATGAGCGCGCGGGCGTTGCTGCATTGTGCGGATACCCCGAGCTTGAGGCATTTGACCGCGACCTGCTTGAAACGCGCAAGATGGTGCAGACTGCCTATGACACGCTGTTCGAGCATGAAAGCGGTGAGGACGATGTCACAGATATCGGCAACCTCGTTTTTACTGGTGTTGATGATGACCCGGAAACGGTTCGTACACTGTCGGGACTCGGTTTCGATGATCCGGCCAGGGCCATAGACACGATCCGGAACTGGCACAGGGGCAACGTGCCAGCGACGCGAACCGTGCGCGGACGGGAATTGCTGACAGCCATCCTTCCGCGCATGCTGACGGCGATGGGCGCGACCGGGGAGCCGGATGAGGCGTTCCGCTGGTTCTCGCGGTTCTTCAGCGGGCTGTCATCGGGCGTGCAGACGCTTTCGATGCTGCTGGCGAAACCTGCCCTGCTGGACGACCTTGTGGCGACGCTGGCGCTGGCACCGCGCCTGGCCGAGATCCTGTCGCGCCGTCCTGACCTGCTGGAGGCGCTGGTCAGCGGTCAGGCGCCGGACGTGCCGAAAATTGCAGACAATACGAGTTTTGATGCGGCGCTTGACGCATGGCGGCGGTATCACCGTGAGCAGAGTTTTCTGATCGGTCACCAGTTGCTGCACGGGCTGATCAATGCTTCGGATGCGGCCAAGCACTGGTCGCGCCTCGCCGATGACACGATCCGCGAGATGGCGTCGGTTGCCGAACGGGAGACGGTGCGGCGCTATGGCGAGCCGCCGGGCACATGGGGCGTGTTTGCGATGGGCAAGCTCGGCGGCGCGGAACTGACGGCAGGCTCCGATCTCGACATTATTGTCATCTATGATTCGCCATCGCTTGAAGCGCAGAACTGGTTCACCCGGTTCACGCAGCGCCTGATCACGGCGCTGACGGCACCGACGGCAGAAGGCGCGCTTTACGAAGTCGACATGCGGCTGCGTCCGTCCGGGCGGGGCGGGCCCGTGGCGGTCAGCCTTCCCGCATTCGAACACTACCAGAATGAGGACGCCTGGACCTGGGAGCATATGGCGTTGACGCGCCTGCGCTATGTTGCCGGTGATGCCGGTCTTGGCGCCAAAGTGCTGACCATTGGCAAGACCGCGATTGCTGATCGGGCACGCAAGGATACGGGACAGATCGCGCAGGATATTTCAGCCATGCGCCAGCGCCTCTACCAGGAGAAACCGGGCAAGGGCCTGTGGGACCTGAAAACCGAAAAAGGCGGACTGATCGACATTGAATTCATCGTGCAGCAGGAAATGCTGCTGAAGGGCGAAGCAAAGCGTATCTGGTCGAATGTCGGCCAGGCGCTGGCAGGCATTGCCGAGGCGGGAAGCCTGTCGGAAGAGGAGCGCACTGCGCTGCAGGATGCATTGACGTACCTTCAGGCCTTGCAGCAGGTCCAGCGCCTTGCCGTTGGCAGCGAAATGACGGCGGATGCGATTCCGGACGGACTGAAGGACCGGCTGTGCCGCGCCGTGCACGAGGATGATTTCGGCGCGCTGGAGCGCCATCTGGCTGCGCTGAAATCTGGTGTCCACGCCATCGCGGCAGAAAAACTGCAGTTGCCAGCGACGGATTGAGGGGACGGGACCGTTATACGCGTGATGGGTCAATCACGATAACGGAGGATTTCCCCCAATGAAACGTACAACACTTGCTAGCCTGATCGGCGCTGCGGCGATTGTCGTTGCCGTACCCTTTGCAGCCCAGGCCGAGCGCGGTCATGGCTGGCATGACGGATCTCGCGGTGAGCACATGAAAGCGGTCGATACCAATGGTGATGGCGACATCACAAGGGAAGAAGTCGACGCTTTCCGTGCCACCATGTTCAACGCAGCTGATGCCAACAAGGACGGTTCGCTGTCGCTTGCCGAAATGACGGCGCATCACGAAGCGCAGCAAGCCCAGCGCAAGGCGGAACGCCAGGCGCGCCATTTTGCGAAGCTGGACACTGATGGTGACGGCCAGATCACTGCAGCCGAGTTTGCCAGCCGTCCGATGCGCGGCATGGAGCGCATGGATACAGATGGCGACGGTGTCGTCACCGAGGAAGAGCGCGCAGCGGCCAAGGCTGCGATGAAGGAGCGTCATGGCAAGTGGGGCAAGCGTGGTCAAAACCGCGACGTGGCCCCTGACGCGCCGGACGCCGAATAAGCCGGGACACGTCCCTGAAAGCCAGGCAGGCCGGATGCATGATATGCGAGAATTTCCCCCCTCTCGGCACTTTCAGTTGCGTCCGACCTGTCTGGCGACCGGGGCCCGGCTGGCTGCCTGTGGTGAAGGCATTTCCCCTTTGCCATACCGCGCGCTAGACATTGCCCCGTGGCATTCTCGTCAGACCTCGATCAGATCACACGCGCGGCTGCCGGGGACCGGCAGGCGGTGTCGGCGCTGGTCAACCGCTACAGCCCCGGTGTGCTGGCGCTTGCCACGCGCATGCTGGGCGACAGGTCGGAGGCCGAGGACGTGACACAGGATACATTCATCCGGGCCTGGAAAGCGCTGCCGGACTGGGAGCCAAGGGCGAAATTCTCGACCTGGCTGCACCGGGTGACGCTGAACCTCTGCTATGACCGGCTGCGCAAGCGCCGGGAGACCAGCATGGCCGAGCCGCCGGAGCAGGTGGACCTGGCACTGCGCCCCGAAGAGGCGCTGGACCAGTCGGAACGCGTGAAGGCGGTGGAGACGGCGATTGCCGCGCTGCCCGAGCGACAGGCAGCGGCCTTGACGCTGTGCGCGCTGCAGGACCATTCTCAGGCCGAGGCAGCCGACATCATGGAGATCAGCGTGGAGGCGCTGGAAAGCCTTCTGGCCCGTGCGCGGCGCACGTTGCGCGGGGCCTTGCTGGAAAGGAGTAACGCATGACCAAGACGATGACCGATGCACGACTGATCGCGCTGATCGAAGCCTGGGGCGCGGATGTGAAGGCGTTTCCTGAAGCGGAACGCGACGCGGCTGCTGCCTTGCTGGCTGAGGCGCCGCAACGCTTTGCCACCCACCTGACGGCCGCACGCGAGATGGACGCGCTGCTGTGCACCGTGCCGGAATCTTTGCCATCGGCGGCGCTGACGGCGGCGCTGATCGATTCTGCGCCCCGGCCACGGCCGCAACGGCGCAACTGGTTTGCCGCCATTCCGCGCTGGCCCGCTGCAGGAGCTCTGGCATCGCTGGCCATCGGCCTGGCGATCGGGCTTGGCACGGCCCAGCCGGTGGCCGATGATGCGCCGGAAGATGCCGTTGATACACTTGTGTATGCCGCGCTTGGATTTGACACACTCACCTATACCCAGGAGGCCGCTCAATGAGCGAGATCCGTCCGAAGCGCCAGATTCCCTTCTGGCTGACCCTGTCAATCATGGCGAACCTGTTGCTGGTCGGGCTGGTAGCCGGGATGCTGCTGCGCGGCCAGCCTGCCGGACCGCCGTCCGATGGCATGCGGGGGCACCGCCCGCCCATGCTTGAAGGGGCCAGCCCCGAAGATCGTATTCTGGTTCGCCGCATGATGAGGGAAGCGTTTCTGTCGGCTGAAACCGAGGTTGAAAAGCGGCGCGCCGCGCGCATTGCACTGGGTGAGGCGCTGCAGATCGACCCCTATGACCGGGAAGCCGTGCGGCGGGCGTTCGTGACCTTGCGGACTTCTGATGAAGCGGTGCATTCGGAAATTCATGAAACGCTGGTCGACCGGCTGGACGAGCTGGGCATCGCGCAGCGCAAGGCCCTGGCCGAAATGCTGTCGCGGGAACCGGGTAGCCACAGGCGGCGCAAGGATCGCGGGCGTGACCGTGAAGACGACAGGCCCGCGCGCGATTAGGCCGTTCGGCTAGTCCCTGGACTTGTGGGCCAGCGTACCTGCATTGGCTTCCCAGTTCTGCCCGTCAAAGGCATTGCGTGTCACATCCAGCGATTGCCAGTCATCAAGACAGCGCCATGTGACGGCGAACCCGTCAGGATTGGATCGCGGGACGTAGAAGCTCTTGATCCCGCATGTCTTGCAGAACAGGTGGCGCGCCTGACCGGTGTTGAATGTGTATTCCGTCAGGTTTTCAGTCCCCTGCAGGAGACGGAACCGGCTGGCTGGCACGATGACATGGGTGTTGCCGCTCATGGCGCAGACCGAACAGTTGCAGTCCTCGATCTCAAAGGCATCCGGCAGTTGGGCCTCGAAGCGGACTGCGCCGCAATGGCACCCGCCCGAACGCGGCTTTGATGTCATCAGCTAGCTTCCTGCATATGTGCGATGAAGGAGTCGAGGATAACGAAGAACAGGTTGATTTCGTCAGCACCTAGCGCGTTTTCGTCGGCCATGCTGAATGCATAATCGACGCCGATCAGATAGCCGTCTGTTTCGGTGTCACCGATGAGGAATGCGCGTCCGAAAGGGTAGCTGTCATTGTATTCGTTGATATGTGTGAAATCTGCCAGCGTGGGGCGGGCGTCCACGTTGAAGGTCGCGAATATCATCGATGAAACGCAAGCAGTTCCGTCGGTACAATCCATCAGACGGACCGTGAATTTGTAACCCTGACGGGTCGCATCGATGCGGACGATCGTATCGTCAACGCGCTCGGTTTGGATCTCCGTCGTGTCCATGGCGGTCAGCATCACCTCGACCGCTTCCGGCGTGGCGGGGACGGCTGAGGCGGTGGTGGCGAAAAGTGCAGCTGTTGCTGCAATGGCGAGGGGTTTCAGCATGCGATGTCCTTCCGGCGGTCAACTGGCGCGAGAATCAGGATTCCCACACTTCGCAGGGTAATGGCAATCAAAACAATGCGTCATGCCACCCAGACAGGCGGCTTGCGGTGCGCCCAGGGAGCAGCGCGTTCGAGTTGCCCGGCCAGCGAGAGCAGGAGGCTTTCCGTGCCGTAGCGACTTCCGAACATCATGCCAAGAGGCAGGCCGGAGGGCGCGGCGGAGGTGGGCTGTGTCCAATGGAGAGGGACAGACATGGCGGGGGCGCCCATCTGGTTGAACACGGCGCAATGCGGCGCAAAAGTCTGCACGGCTTCGCCCATCGTGTCCGGCGCGGTAAGGGCCATGACGCCCAGCTTTTCCGGCGCCCGGGCCAGCGTGGCCGACAGGGTCATGTCGAAGCCGCCTGCATCGAGGAAGCGTTCATAGGCAATGGCGGCCGTCTGGAACGTATTGTTGGCATGGGCGAGTTCCACCATGGGCACGGTGCGGCCAAGATTGGCCATCTGGAACGTGACCGGTTCCAGCTCATCCTCGCGGATGTCGCGCCCGAGTGCTCTGGCACGCTCATCCACCATGGCGGCGATATTGGCCGAGATGGTGAACAGGGCCGCCTTGCCGAGCGCGGCGCCATCCATTTCGGGCGAGGCTTCGACGACGGTGTGACCGAGGCGTTCAAGCAGCTCGGCGGTGAATTTCAGGCCGGCCTCTGCGTCAGCATCAGGCTGGGTGTCATTCGGGGCATTGCGCCAAAGGGCGATCTTCAGGGGTTTCGGATCATGGTCGAGCTCGGCAAGAAAGGGACGCGACGGGGGCGGCGCATGGTATCGGCTGCCGACTTCCGGGCCGTGGGACACGTCCAGCAGGGCCGCGCTGTCGCGCACGCTGCGGCTGACGGCGTGGACAGTGGAGAGGCCGTTCCAGCCTTCGGTGCGGCCGGGGCCCATCGGGATGCGCCCGCGTGAGGGCTTGAGACCGAACAGGCCGCAGCAGGCCGCCGGGATGCGAATGGAGCCGCCACCGTCGCTGGCCTGCGCAAGCGGAAGGACCCCGGAGGCCACTGCTGCCGCCGCGCCGCCAGACGAGCCGCCGGAGGTGCGGGTCGTATCCCACGGGTTGCGTGTCTGGCCGTGCAGGGTGGATTCGGTTGTCAGGGTGAGGCCGAATTCAGGTGTGGTGGTGGCCCCGAAGAAGACCAGGCCGGCCTTGCGGTAGCGTGCGGCGAGCGTGCTGTCCTCGGCGGCGACATGGCCCTTCCAGGCGACGGAGCCCTGCGTGATCGGCGCACCCTTGATGTCGACAGCGAGATCCTTGGTAACGAAGGGAACCCCGGCGAAGGGGCCATCGCCGAGGGGCTGTTCGAGCTGCTTGTGGGCGAGTTCGGGGAAGAGGGCGGAAAAACAGTTGATCTTCTCCTGCGCGCCTTCGGCGCGGGCGAGCGCCGCGTCCAGCAATTCCGATGGCTTGACCTGCTTCGTGCGGACAAGATGGGCAAGGCCCAGCGCGTCATAATCCTTGAATGCCTCGTCCATCCGGTGCGTCCCTCTGCTTTTGCCGCAGTCTGGAACCTGTGGCGGTGAATGGGAAGGGCTTACGCGACGGTGACCGCCGTGCCGGACACGGCGACCATCATCATCGAGCCGGACTGGCCGATAACCTGATAGTCGAACTTCACGGCAACAACCGCGTTTGCGCCAAGGCGTTCGGCCTCGCGGACCATCTCGCTGAGGGCGCCGTCACGGGTTTCGCGGATCGTCTTTTCGTAGGCGTCAGAGCGGCCGCCGACGATATTGGTGAAACTGGCGAGGATATCCTTGCCGAGATGGGCGCCGATGATGACCTCGCCGCAGACGATGCCCTTGTAGGCGGTGATGTCGCGGTTCTGGATGGTGGGTGTGGTGGAGACGATCATGGTCTTGTGTCCTATTCCGCTGCGACGGTCGTATCATCCCCGTCCAGAACTTCCAGCATCCTGATCGCGCTGTCGGCGATGACGGTGCCGGGGGGGAAGATGGCGGTGGCGCCGGCGGCGTAGAGGGCATCAAAGTCGCCGGGCGGGATGACGCCGCCGACGATGATCTGCGTATGCGCGGCGCCTTCATTGCCCAGGGCGCGTTTCAGTTCCGGCACGAGCGAGAGGTGGCCTGCGGCAAGGGATGAGGCGGCGACAATGTCGACCCCGGCCTTGCGGGCGTCAGCGGCGGCCTCTTCAGGCGTCTGGAAGAGGGGACCGATCTCGACCTCCCAGCCGAGATCCATCAGGGCTGAGGCGACGACTTTCTGGCCGCGGTCATGTCCGTCCTGGCCCATCTTGGCGATGTAGATTTTCGGGCGACGGCCGTGTTTTTGCTCGAATACTGCGGCGAGTGATTTTGCGTCTTCGGCCCTGGCGTTGCCTTTGACGCCGCCGCCATAGACGCCCTTAATCGAGCGGATGACCGCGCTGTGGCGGCCTTGACTGCGCTCGACGGCTTCGGAGATTTCGCCGACTGTGGCCTTGGCGCGGGCAGCATCAACGGCGAGGGCGAGCAAGTTGCCCTCCGTGCCGGCGGCGGCTTTTGCGATGGCATCCAGCTTGGCATCCACTTCGGCCTGGTTGCGATCCGCTTTCAGGCGGGCAAGCTTGTCGAGCTGCATGCGGCGCACGGCGGCATTGTCGACCTTCAGTACGGGCACGTCTTCGTCTTCATCGAGGTGGAACTTGTTGACGCCGACCACGGTCTGCGTGCCGCTGTCGATGCGGGCCTGCGTATTGGCGGCAGCCTCCTCGATGCGCAGCTTTGGCAGGCCGTCCTCGATGGCCTTGCGCATGCCGCCCATGGCTTCGACTTCCTCGATATGGGCGAGGGCCTTCGCCGCGAGATCGTGGGTCAGGCGCTCGACATAATAGGAGCCGCCCCACATGTCGATCGTCTGGCAGGCGCCGGCTTCCTGTTGCAGGAAAAGCTGCGTGTTACGGCTGATGCGGGCGGAGAAATCTGTCGGCAGGGCGAGAGCTTCGTCGAAGCTGTTCGTGTGCAGGCTCTGCGTCTGGCCGCCAGTGGCGGCTATGGCCTCAAGGCAGGTACGGATGACGTTATTGTAGACATCCTGCGCAGTGAGGGACCAGCCGGAGGTTTGCGAGTGCGTCCGCAGGCTGAGGGATTTGACGTTCTTTGGCTTGAACTCTTTCTCGACGAGCTTTGCCCAGATGAGGCGCGCGGCGCGCATCTTGGCGACTTCCATGAACGTGTTCATGCCGATGGCCCAGAAGAAGGAGAGGCGCGGGGCAAATTTGTCAACATCGAGCCCAGCGGCGACGCCCGCGCGGATGTATTCGATACCGTCTGCCAACGTGTAGGCCAGCTCGAGATCTGCGGTCGCGCCAGCTTCCTGCATGTGATAGCCGGAGATCGAGATGGAATTGTATTTCGGCATGTTTTGGGACGTGTACGCGAAAATGTCCGAGATGATCCGCATGCTGGGCTTGGGCGGATAGATATAGGTGTTGCGGACCATGAACTCCTTGAGAATGTCGTTCTGGATCGTGCCTGCCAGCTTGTCCGGTGTGACGCCCTGTTCTTCGGCCGCCGCAATATAGAGTGCGAGGATGGGCAGTACGGCGCCGTTCATGGTCATGGAGACGGACATCTTGTCGAGCGGGATGCCCGAGAAGAGCGTGCGCATGTCGTAGATGGAGTCGATGGCAACGCCCGCCATGCCGACATCGCCGGAGACGCGGACATGATCGGAATCATAGCCCCGATGGGTGGCAAGGTCGAAGGCGACGGAGAGGCCTTTCTGACCGGCGGCAAGGTTGCGGCGGTAGAAGGCGTTGGAGTCTTCAGCCGTGGAGAAGCCGGCATACTGGCGCACGGTCCAGGGCTGGTTGGTGTACATGGTGGGGTAGGGGCCGCGGCCGAACGGGGCAAGACCGGGATAATCGTCGAGGAAATCGAGGCCCTTCGTGTCATCGGCAGTAAAGGCTGTTTTGACGTCGATGCCTTCCGGCGTGTGCCATGGCGTGCCGAGGGATGGCGTGGCGGATCTGGCGCTGGGCGTGCCGAGGTCGGCCTTGGTGAAGTCAGGGAATTTGGTCATTGGGAGAGCCCCAGTTCTGCGTGCGCGAGCTTTAATGTGTGGAGCACATCGCAGCCCATGAAGATGTTGGAATCAATGCCGGGCGCCTCGAACTTTCCGGCGAGCCAGACGTGGCGGGCGCCAGCGGCCTTGAGGGCGGTGGCGGCGGCTTCGGCTTCGTCCGGGTAGCGCGTGTCGCTGCCGCAGAGGACGACGATGTGGCAACCGGAGGCCTTGAAGGCGGAGGCGAGTTCGCTGGCGGTTTTGGGGGCGACGGGCGGCTCTTTCGCGGCCAGGCCGCCTGCGGCGAACAGGTTGCGGGCAAAGTCTGCGCGGGCCGAGTGTTCGGCGACGGGGCCGAGCGTGGCGAGGAAGATGGTGGGTGCTTTCTTCGCGGCGGGGGCCGTGTCACGCAGGGATTCGAAGGGCGCGGCGAGATGCACGGGGGCTAGCGGTGTGCAGGTGAGGGCCGGGGCGGGGGCGGCAGGCGCTGGCCGGGGCGTCGCGGCATCTGAAATCGGCGCGTCAATGGCGTCGAGCGTCGGGAATTCTGTCACGCCGGTGATCGGAACCTTGCGTTTGGCAATGTCCTTGGCGCGGGCGTCACGGACTGTGATAACACGGTCCTGGAAGGCGCCGGAGAGGAGCGAGGTAGCATAGCCGCCTTCGCGCTCGATGTTCTGGAATTCTTCCCACGCGGCTTTGGCGAGGTCTTCAGCGAAAGTCTCGGTGAACCAGGCACCGCCAGCGGGATCTGCGACGCGGCCGAGCTGGCTTTCCTCCATGGCGATGATCTGGGTGTTGCGGGCGATGCGGCGGCCGAGCTCTTCGGGCACGCCGAGGGCAGAATTGAACGGGCGAACGGTGACAATGTCAGCCCCGCCAATGGCGCCTGCGAAGGCGGCCGTGGTGCAGCGGAGCATGTTGGTCCAGGCATCGTAGCGGGTGAGCATGCGGGCCGATGTGGTGGCCTGGATGCGCATCGGGACGGGCGTAACGTCAAGCAATTCAAGGCAGCGGGCCCAGAGGCGGCGGGCGGCTCGCAGCTTGGCGACGCCGAGGCCGTAATTGGCATCAAGGGCGAGCGTGAAACCGATGCGCGGGGCGAGGGCGGTGAGCTCAGCATCGGGCAGGCGGCGTAATGTGTCGACGGCGCTGGCGATGAGGGCGCCGAGTTCCTGGGCGTCGGAGCCACCCGCTTCGTGCACCATGCGGGCATCGATGCGCATCAGGCTGGCGCCGGTGAAGGGAGCGAGGCGGGCGAGCGTGTCGGCGAGGGCGGCGAACGTGTCGTCAAGCGATGCCGCGAGGGTGCCGGTGCGGGCGAGGGCCCCGAGGGGATCGAGGTTGAAGGCGAGTTTGAGGGCGGCCGGGTCGGCGGCGCCTTCGGCCCAGGTGGCGACAAGGCCAGCGGCGACGAAGCCTGGTTCGTCGACCGGGTCCAGCGCAATCGTGGCGATACTGGCATCGACGCCGGCGAGTGTAGCTTGCAGGTCAGCGAGGCTGAGGATCTGGACGCCATTTTCACCGGCCGGGTCGAGCGTGAGTTCCACAGAGGAGACGCCGCGTTCGAGGTCGCGCAGGATTTCGGCATTCGTGGTGGCGGGGTCGGGGTGGGTGAAGGCCTGGCGGATGTCCCATGGCAGCCAGGCGTCGGGCGCCGCGGTGGGGCCGCGCAGGTAGGGCGCTGCGCCGGGCGTGCCGAGCGGGTCGGTGGCCGAGGGGAAATCGCTTTCGCGGTAGAGCGGATGGACCTTGAGGCCGTCAGCGGTGACGCGGGTGATCGTATCGATGCCCTTGCCCTTCAGGGCCTTTTCGACGGCGGCCAGCCATTCGGCTTCGGTCGCATCCTTGAACGCGCTGCTGAGGGGGAGGATGTCATCTGCCATGATATGCGGTGCCTGTATTCTCGAGTGTGCCTTGGTAATGGAGTTGACGCCAACGTAAGGTCAAGGCCTTGCGCAACGGCAGGGGTGCGGCCTGATGGCCGTTATGGCGCTTGTGGCCCTTTGAGGAAGCGTATTTACTGCAGTCACAGGGATGAAACGCGCGAGCGCATTGGCGCCGCCAAGCAGGAAAGCAGTATGACATGAGACTCGAAAAAGCGCGGATTGCCCCGCTGGCGGACGCGGAGATGGACGCCGAACAGCGCGAGACGCTTGAAAAGACGTTCAATGGTCGCCCTGTGTACAATATTTTTCGCACGCTGGCGCGCGCGCCGAAGGCGTTCAAGTCATTCATGCGCTGGGGCGGATATATCCTGTCGGACAATAACAGCCTCGCCCCGCGCGAGCGCGAAATGGTCATCCTGCGCACCGGTTATAACTGGAAATCCGGCTATGAATGGGCCCAGCATGTGCGCATCGGCAAGGAATGCGGCATGACCGACCTCGAAATCCAGCACATCAAGGAAGGGCCGCTGGCGCCGAGCTGGTCTGCGCTGGAAAGCGCGATGCTACGCGCCGTGGACGAGCTGACAGGCGACGCCTTCATTTCCGACCGGACATGGAACGAGCTGGCCGGGCTGAGCGAGAAGCAGCGCATGGACCTGGTGATGACGGTCGGCCAGTACACGCAGGTGTCGATGATGCTGAATACGTTTGGCGTGCAGCTGGACGATGACCTGGAAGCGGACCCGGACCTGGAACGGTGAGCCTCGGCGATGTCACAGGCCGCCTGGCAGGCAAGGTGGCGATCATTAGCGGTGCCGGACAGACGCCGGGCGAAACGATTGGCAATGGCAAGGCCATGGCGCTGCTGTTTGCGCGGGCCGGGGCTGGCGTGCTGTGTGTCGACCGCGATGGCGACCGCGCCGCCGCGACGGTGGCAGACATCGAGCAGGAAGGCGGCGTCGCCGCGCTGTGCGTTGCCGATGTAGCGAAAGCCGAGGAGGCTGCGCGGATTGCGTCCGACTGCACGGCCTTGTTCGGGCGTGTGGACATACTGGTCAACAATGTCGGCATTGGCGGCCATGGCGACGGGCCGCCGCACAAGCTGACCGAGGAGGCGTTCGACCGCATCCTGCGCGTGAACCTCAAGGGCGCATGGCTGGTGACGCAGGCTGTGATGCCCGGCATGCTGGAACAGCGCAGCGGCGCCATCATCAACATCTCTTCGCTCGCCTCCATCGCGGGCGGATTCCAGATGGCTTATGAAGTGTCAAAGGCCGGGATGAACCGGATGACACGCAGTGTGGCGATGAGCGGGGCATCGCGCGGCGTGCGCTGCAATGCGATCACGCCGGGCCTGATGGACACGCCGATGGCGATTGGTGGCATTGCGGCGGCGCGGGGCATTTCCGAGGAAGCGCTGCGCGAGGAGCGCGCCGCGAACGTGCCGATGAAGTTCATGGGCACCGGCTGGGACACGGCGCACGCAGCGCTGTTCCTGGCGAGCGACGAGGCGCGGTTCATAACCGGGGCGGTGCTGCCGGTGGATGGCGGCGGCAGCGCGCGGGTCGGGTGAAGCACCCCGGTCTTGCAGCGTGGCCGTCGCGATCTCGGTCATTCTTTCAGGTGCAGTGATCATCAGGGGGCGGCCCAAAGCGGTCGTTCAGGTTCAACTCCCGATGCGCTCTGACTTGATCTCAGAACGAAGCACTGTCATTTTGCAGCAGATCGTTGGGGGAGAGCGGCATGAAGGTCCAGAAATCCTTTCTCGTTCTTGGTGCGGCACTCTTCCTGTCAGGACTGCTGACCGGTCTTGCGACGGGCGTCATGGCAAATCCCCGAATGGGATTGTCAGCCCATATGCAGGGCCTGACCAACGGCACGTTTTTGCTCGCTGTCGGTGCCACCTGGCGATTTGTCGAACTTGGCAGGACTGCCGCGCGCGCAACATTTTGGCTTCTGGCGTATGGCACCACCGTGAACTGGTTATCGACAACGCTGGCCGCCGCCTGGAATACGGGAGACATGACACCCATTCACGGGCCCAGCCCCACTGCGCAGCCGTGGCAGGAACTCATCGTCACGGTCGGGCTGCTTTCCCTGACGCTCGCAATGATTGTCGGTACAGTTCTGTTGTTGCTAGGGTACATTCAGAAGCGCGCAGAGAACTGACAGGGGCTCTGTTATCCGTATTGACCCTGACGAACCGGTGGCCAGCGTTTTCCGGGATCACGCGTTCTGAAGGTCCTCAGCCGGGCAACTGAGGCAGGCGCTTGGGGCGCCTTTCGGGCACTGCTACGCCGCCGGGGCCCAGTTGCCGTGGAAGCCGGGTGGATGCGGCGTGGCCGTGTGAGATCAGTCCGCCGCTGCGAAGTGAGCCATCTGGTCTGCGTGTGCTTGCTCGAAAGCCGGACGGGCAGTGGCGCGTGCGACGTAGGCGCGGCAAGCAGGGAATTCTGCGAGCCCGTCGAACCGATCAACGAGGCGCAGGACATCCGCCATGAGTATATCGGCGATGGAGAACATGCCGACGAGCCATTGGCAGTCTGACAGGACCGGCTCAAGGTGTTTGAGCCGATGCTGAAAGAGGAAGTCATCGAAAAATTTTCGCATTGGCGTTTGGTCAGTGCCGCCTGAGAACATGAAGAAGGACCAGGGCTGGCTCGCGGCCTCGACAGACGCGAGCGCTGCGATCAGCCATTCTCGGACGTCGCTGCGGCCGCGCGGATCGACGGGCATTAGCTTGTCGCTCAATTCGCCGAGGTGGAGCAGGATCGCGCCGCTTTCGAAAATCGACAGGTCGCCATCGGTCAGCCAAGGCACCTGACCGAAGGGCTGATGCGCGAAATGGCCGGCACCCCGTTCACGGAACGGCGTGCTTTCGACGCGATATGGCAATCCGGCTTCTTCCAGTGCCCACCGCACCCGCAGGTCGCGCACATATCCCCGTGGCAGATCGGGAACCCAGTCATAGGTCGTGAGGACGAGATCAGTCATGAGGCATCTCCTTGCGGCGATGCGTGAATGTTACCGCCACAAGCTGCCACGGCAAGTGGCCGTGTCCTGGCCTAAGTGGCCGGGGCCCAGTTGCCGTGGAAGCCGGGTGGGATGCGGTGGGGGACGTGGACGAGGGCGACGGGGGGCGCGGTGAAGGCCTGCGCGTCGAGGATCGCGAGGTCTGTCGTGTCCGTGTTGGTGTCGACGACATAACCCATCAGCCAGCCGTCACCTTCCGGTGCATCATCGGTGCGCGGGATGAAGACGAATTCGCCAGGCACGCGGCCGGGGCCGAAATCATGGGTTTCGCGGGTGCCGGAATCGAGATCGTGCTTGTAGAGTTTCGTCTGGTCGAACACTTCGAAGCCGTGATCTTCGGGCAGGGCCATTGTGTAAGCGTAACGGTATTTCTTGCCGGTATAGCGCTCGTCGGGCCGGGGGAATTCCTGCGGCGCAGCGTCCAGAATGGTGCGGGTGACATTGCGGGCGGCGGGGTCTATCGCCCAGCGTTCGAAGGTGACTTTTTCAGAATCCGGGCCCTGTTTGCTGTCGGCGAACATGGTGTCGTGGACGCTGGCATCCATGATGATTGTGCCGTCTTCGGCTTCATAGGCATTGCATGGGTGGAAGACATAGCAGGGGTCGACATCGCACCAGATGACATCCTCATTGGTGCCGTGGCGCGGCATCAGGCCGATGCGGGCCTTGTGCGCCGGGTTCCAGCGATAGGGGAAGGACTGGCCTGCGAGCAGGGTTTTCATCGAGAAAGTGACCGGCAGGTCCATGATGACGACATAGTGTTTCGTCACGGCGCAGTCGTGGATCGAGGGGCCGTGTTCGACCTTGACCGGTTCCTCGCGGATCACCCTGCCGCTGGCATCGACGACGGTGTGGTGGATGGTGGTCGGGTCCATGGCGTAATAGGTGATGGCATGCATCTCGCCGGTTTCCGGATCGAGGTGCGGGTGGGCGGAGAAGGAATTCTTCAGTGTCCCGCCGAACGGGTCGTGCGCGAGCGTATCGAGCCTGTCATTCAGGCGCACGGGCCAGGCGCCGGCCTCGACCAGGGCCCAGGTGTTGCCATTGTGGCCGATGACATTGGTGTTGGCATTGTCCTGCCTCCCTCGGCGCGGGCCGGGGGCGGGTGTCTCGCCAAGGGCGGCTGAGACCGCATTCGAGCGGACCCAGCGGTTGCGGTACCAGAGCGCCTTGCCGTCCTTGAGGCAGACACCATGGATCATGCCGTCGCCGGAGAACCAGTGATAGGTGGCCGGGTTGGGGTTGCCGAGGGGGTTTGGCCCGATGCGCAGGTAACGGCCGTTGAGGGCGGCGGGGATTTCGCCCGTCACTGCCAGGTCTTCCAGGGTCATTTCCGCATCGACCGGGGTGTGGATGCCGGTGAGGAATGTGTTCTCAGTGTGCCCGAGGCGGGGGCGTGTGCGGTTGAAGGCAACGATCTTCATGATGCCCTTGGTGACATTATCGCGGATGACGGTTTCGACGGGACTGGCCATGGGAAAACTCCGGGGTTGAAACGTAGGCAAATAATGTTTACAGCACTAACATGAACGCGAAAGATAACACTGTCAACATGGGTTCGTCCAAGGGCGGGTACCATCATGGCGACCTGCGGGTTGCCCTGATCGAGACCGGTCTGAGGCGGCTCGAACAAGGCAGCGCCGAAAGCCTGAGCCTGCGCGAGATCGCACGCGACATTGGCGTCAGCGCGACGGCGATCTATCGCCATTTCCCGGACAAGGACTCGCTGCTGGCGGCGCTGGCAGCCGAAGGGCTGGCCAAGCTCGCGCGTGAGCAGAAATTGGCGGGCGTGGCAGGAGGCAGGCAGGGCTTTGCGGAGATGGGCCGGGCGTATGTGCGCTTTGCGATGAACAATCCGGCGCTGTTTCGCCTGATCTATTCATCGCTGCCGCCGGCAGCAGACCCCAATTGCGCGAACCCGGAAGACTCGCCTGGCTGGCTGTTGCGCCAGACAGTGACTGACCTTGCCGGCCCGAACGCGACGCCCGGCCAGCGCCATGCGGCTATCCTGCGAGCATGGTCGGTGGTGCATGGCCTGGCGATGCTGATCCTCAGCGGACAGATCGCGCCGAAGGGTGTGGATCAATTGATCAATGAGGTGATCAGCGTCGACAGCCTCAAACTGGGATAGGCGGACCTGGCCTACCTGTCCCTACGTGACCGCTTGCCCCGCAGACCGGGGCACCTAGTTTCAAACCAAAGTCCATCAATCTTGTGAGGAAATTCCATGGCCCTGCCACCCGTCCTGCAAAACCTGCGCGTGCCCGTGATCGGCTCGCCCCTGTTCATCATCTCCAACCCTGACCTGGTCATCGCCCAGTGCAAGGCGGGCGTGATCGGCAGCTTTCCGGCGCTCAATGCGCGCCCCGGCCCTGTGCTGGACGAATGGCTCGACAAGATCACGACGGAACTGGCCGAGTGGGACGAGAAAAACCCGGACCGCAAGTCAGCACCCTATGCCGTCAACCAGATCGTCCACAAGACGAATAACCGCCTCGATCATGATGTTGAAATGTGCGTGAAGTGGAAAGTGCCGGTCGTGATCACGTCGCTGGGCGCACGTCAGGAAGTGAATGATGCGATTCATTCCTATGGCGGTATCGTGATGCATGACATCATCAACATCGTCTTCGCACACAAGGCGCTGGAGAAAGGTGCAGACGGCCTGATCGCGGTCGCGAGCGGCGCGGGCGGCCATGCGGGCACTCTGTCCCCCTTCGCGCTGATCCAGGAAATCCGCCAGTTCTTCGACGGGCCGCTGGCCCTGTCCGGTTCGATTGCCACGGGCAATGCGGTGGCGGCCGCGCAGGCCATGGGTGCAGATTTCGGCTATATCGGTTCGGCCTTCATTGCCTGCCACGAGGCCAATGCGGTGGAAGGCTACAAGGACATGATCGTCGATTCCAAGGCGGGCGACATTGTCTATTCCAACCTGTTTACCGGCGTGCACGGCAACTATCTTGCGCCATCAATTGCCAGGGCGGGCCTCGACGCGAACAATCTGCCGGAATCTGATCCGTCAGCGATGAATTTCGGCTCCGGCGGCAATCAGGAAGCCAAGGCCTGGAAAGACATCTGGGGCTGCGGCCAGGGCATTGGCGCAATTGGGACCCGGATGTCGACCGCCGAATATGTCGATCAGCTGGAGCGCGAGTATGATGGCGCCCGCGAAGCACTGGCCAAGCGCCTGGCCTACAAGGCGGCCACGGCGTTCGCGACTGCCTGATTTCGGCGGGGCTTTACCGCTGATCCTGTCGCCCGTTCGCCTTTGACTGGAGGCGGGCGGGCTTTTTCTATCCGACCGGGACCGCGCCGGGCGCACGGCTTCCGCTTGCCGGACCTGCAGATGCAGGCGGATTGGCAGGCAAGCGAGAGGGCGCTGCAGACGGCCAATGTCGCCGGCGGACGGCAGGGCCCCAACACATGGTTTGCAGCCGAGGAGCCCATCGGCGACACTGTATCGCTGGGTGAATGCCGTGCGGGGGCTGACGCGGCCTGTCCTGGCGCTTTTATTGTGGCTGATGCCGGGGGTGGGTGTCTCCCGGGTCCGGCGCCGCAGCGCCGAGCCAGACGTGACCTGCGTTGATCCTTTGCGGTGGCGTGCTATCCTTTCTCCGAAAAGGGAGAACCGTGATGGCACCGCAGGAGATGGTGGACCTCGGTTCAGCCAGCGCAAGAGAGACGGCGAAGGCTGTACGTACAGGGATCGTAAGTGCGCAGGAGGCCTGCGAAGCGGCCATTGCGCGGATCGAGCATTTCAACGGGCCCGTCAATGCGGTTGTGGTCAGGGATTTCGACCGGGCGCTGGCGGCGGCCCGCCAGATCGACACGTCGCGCCAGCCAGATGACCCGCGCTCCCTGCTGGGCGTTCCCATGACAGTGAAGGAATCCAATGATGTCGCGGGCTTGCCGACGACATGGGGCATGGAGGCTTTCAGGGACTTGCCGGTAGAGGCCGATGCAGTCGTCGTGCAGCGCCTGAAGGCCGCCGGGGCGGTTATCCTGGGCAAGACCAACGCGCCGGTGGCGCTGGCGGACTGGCAAACCGAGAATCCCGTCTATGGGCGGACGCTGAACCCCTATGATCCGGGCCGGTCGCCCGGCGGGTCATCGGGCGGCGCCGCCGTGGCGCTGGCGACCGGCATGGTGCCGCTGGAGATCGGCTCGGACATTGGCGGGTCGATCCGCGTGCCGTCGCATATGTGTGGCGTGTTCGGGCACAAGCCGACCTATGGAATCGTGCCGACGAAGGGGCATGGCTTTCCGGGAACGGATGGGGTGGATGTGCCGCTGGCAGTGGTTGGCCCGATGGCGCGCAATGCGAGCGACCTTGTGACGGCCATGGACGTGATCGCAGGCCCGGAAGACGGCATTGGCTACAGGCTGGACCTGCCACCGCCGCGGCATGGTGCGCTGAAGGACTTTCGCGTTCTGGTGCTGGACGCGTTGCCGGGTGTCGCAGCGGATGCCGATACGCGGACGGCCGTTTCAAACCTGGCTGACAGCCTGTCCGAAGCGGGCGCGCTGGTTTCAGACAATGTCAGCATTCTGCCGCGCCTAGACACGATGCATTCTTCCTATGTGAAGATGCTGAATACCGTGATCACGCGTGGTACGCCGGGCGCAGAGCCGATGGATGCGCACACATGGATGGAACTGGTGGACGAACAGATGCGGATCATCCGCGCCTGGCGCGCCGTGTTCGACCAGTATGATGTCGTGATTGCGCCCGTGTTCAGTACGCCGGCCTTTCCTTATCAGACCGACCCGAACTGGGCCAAGCGGACCCTGATGGTCGATGGGGTACCGCAGCCCTACGGCGCGCAACTGGCCTGGGCGGGACTGGCGACCTTCCCCGGCCTGCCTGCAACCTGCGTGCCGGTGGCGAAGAGTTCCGGGAGCCTGCCGATTGGGCTGCAGCTAATCGGTGCGCCCTTTGGTGACTGGACGACGCTGGCCCTGGCGCAGCTCATGGAATCTTCCGGACTCACGCGATAGGTGGCGCGTGATTGCGCGGCCCGGCGGGCTGGGCCAAGATCAGGCTTTGCGGGAGATGCGAGGCATGGCCAAGCCGGACAAGCTGTTAGTGATTGACGAGGGCACGACTTCGACAAGGGCGATTGTATTTGATCGTGCCTTTGCCGAGGTCGCGCTGGCCCAGCAGGACCTGACGCTCAGGTTTCCCGAAGACGGCTGGGTAGAGCAGGATGGCGAGGAAATCTGGACGCGAACGCTGGCCGTATGCCGCGAGGCGATCGCGGCGGCTGGCGGGGTTGGCGAGATAGCCGGGATCGGCATCACCAACCAGCGCGAGACGACCCTGATATGGGACAGGGCGACCGGAAAGCCGATTGCGCCCGCCATTGTGTGGCAGGACAGGCGCACGGCCCGCGTGTGCGAGACGATGAAGGCCGATGGCCACGAGCCGGCGGTGCAGGCCGAGACGGGCCTGCTGCTCGACCCGTACTTTTCCGGTACGAAGATCGGCTGGATCCTTGATTCTGTCGAGGGCGGTCGGGCGCGCGCGGAGTCGGGCGAGCTTGCCTTCGGCACGGTGGAAAGCTTTCTGATCTGGAAGCTGACCGGAGGACACGTGCACGCGACAGACGTGACGAACGCCTCTCGGACGCTGCTTTATCGCCTGGGACTGGGCGCGCAGGGCGGCTGGAGCGAGTCGATGACGCGCCTGTTCAACGTGCCGCCGGGCCTGTTGCCGGAGGTGAAGCCGAACGCTGCGGACTTCGGGATGAGCGATGACAGTCTGCTTGGCGCGGCGCTGCCGATCCTGTCAGCGGCGGGTGACCAGCAATCGGCGCTTGTGGGGCAGGGCTGTCTCGCGCCGGGCATGGCAAAGATCACATATGGCACGGGCGCCTTCCTCGTAGCGAATACGGGCACCGAGCGGCCCGATTCGCAGCACCGCCTGCTGGGCACGGTGGGCTACGAGCTGCCCGGCGGCGGGGCGATGGCGCTGGAGGGCTCGATCTTCAATGCCGGGACGGTGGTGAAATGGCTGCGCGATGATCTCGGCCTTGTCGATTCCGCCGAAGAGACCGAAAGCGTTGCGGCGGGCCTGAAGGGGAATGGCGGGGTGTATATCGTGCCGGCCTTTACCGGGCTGGGCGCGCCGCACTGGAACGCCGATGCGCGCGGTACGATAAGCGGCATCACACGGGCGACGACAGCGGCGCACCTGGTGCGCGCTGGGCTGGAATCGGCGGCCTACCAGACGCGGGACCTGCTCGACGCCTTTGCCGCCGATGGCGCGGAGATCCGCGAATTGCGGGTCGATGGCGGCATGGTGGCGAATGACTGGCTGATGCAGTTCCTGGCCGATATCTGCGACCGGCCTGTGCTGCGGCCTGATTACCGCGAGATGACGGCGCTCGGCGCGGCGGCCCTGGCGGCGATGCAGCTTGGCTGGCTGGACGCGAAAGCATGGACCGAGCGGCCCGTGCAGGGCCGGCGCTTTGAGCCGAAGATGGGCACCGGCGCGCGGGACGCCCTGATCAGGGGCTGGCAGGACGCGATGCGCAGGACGCTGGCCTGAGACGTGCGCCGCCTGCGGGGCAGCAAAGCGAACAGACTTCGGACAAAAAAAGACCGGCGGAACAGTGTTCCGCCGGTCTCTGTTTTCTGGCGTTCGTTTAACTAGAACTTCTTGCTCACGTTCACGAAGGCACGGCGACCACGGATGTCGTAACCCGTTGCATTGACCGGCGTGTTACCGGCGCTCAGCTGAACGATGTCAGACACTTGTGGTGGGTGCTCGTCGAAGATGTTGCGGACACCGCCCGTGATCGTCCACGTGTCACCCGTCCAGCGGACGGACAGACCGTGCGTGAACTGTGCTTCAGTGTAGACCTTGTAGAGGCCTGTCAGAGCGAAGTACGCCTGCGGGTCGTTATAGTCGGCCGCAAAGTAGCGGTTGTCATCCTGACGACCGATGAAATCGGTGAACCAGGTGTAAGTCCAGTCGCCACGGTCAAGGCGGACGGACGCATCACCAACGACGCTCGGGAAGCCGATGGTGCCGTTGAAGTCATTGTCCGTAACGCCTGAAACGAAGTCGGAACCGAACACGTTGATGTAACGCTCGAGTGCCCAGTTGATGGAGCCCTCGGCGATCACCGTGCCGAAGTTGAACTCGTTCGTGTAACGGACCTCAAGGTCGATACCCGCTTGCGACTGGGCATCAACGTTAAGGGTTGGGGCCTGAATGTTGTCAACATTATAGGCACCAATCGTTGCCGTGCCGGGGGCACGTTCGAACAGGTCACAGAAATCGTTCGGGTAGACTGTGGTTGCATAACAGCCACCAACGATCTGAGCAGCCGAGAGGCTGGTGATCTGGTCCTGAATCTCGATCTCGTAATAGTCGACAGCGATGTTCAGGTCAGCGAAGGTTGGCGTCCAGATGAGACCAGCCGTGAACGTGTCACCGGTCTCTGGCTCAAGCAGCTCGCCGCCACCGGACGTGACCACAAGCGCAGAAGAACCGGCGCCGGTGTAATTGTCCGGAACACCCGCAGCCGCACAGTTTGCGCGGATGTTGGGGTTGGTGCTGTCAGCCCAGTTGATGCACGGGTCGATAACCGTCTGGCTCTGGAAGCCGGTCTGGTCTTCCAGGAACAGCTCAAACAGAGCCGGTGCACGGTAGGATGTACCGTAGCTGGAACGCGCACGGAAAGTTGGCGTGATCTGCCAGTTCAGGCCGACCTTGTAGATCGAACCCGATCCGCCGATGTCGTAGTCAAATGCACGGACGGAGCCCGAGAATTCAACATCTTCAGCGAGTGGAGCGCCCTTAAGCAGCGGCACGCTGATTTCGGCGAAAACTTCCGAAACGCTGTTCGTGCCTTTCGTCGGGCCTGCAGTTGACGAGCCCCAGATGTCGCCACCCTGGGTGAGAACACCCGGCTGATCGTCAATCGAGAACTCGCGATACTCTGCACCCAGACCAAGACCCAGAGGGCCGGCTGGCAGTTCGAACACTTCACCCGCGAGAACGGCCGTGAAGGTCGTTTGCTCGTAAATGGTGCTGCCGGTCTGGTAACCGCCAATTGCGGCTACGAGATCATTCGATGCGACGCCTGAGAGAATGTCAGGGTTCAGGAAGTCGATGCTTGGCGGAGCGATCGTGTCGGCAAGGCCATCGCCATCAACGTCTGCAACGCCATCAAAGTTCCAGTCGCCCGACTTCGAGAGAAGGATCTCGTTGCCGCCATAGCTGCCTTCGCCACGCGAATAGCTGCCATCGATCTTCCACGACCAGTCGTCGAGAAAACCGGGTGCAAAGCCGCCGGAAAGCGAAGAGCTTGCATAGTAATAGTCGAGCTTGATGTCATCGACCGTTGGGAATGGCGCAACGATCTGCACCAATCCGCCTGCTGCGTTATCATAAGCCGGATCATCGATGTAGCCACAGAACCCACACTGGGAACCAGACCCGACGACCGGGAAGAACTGGCGCCAGCCTTCGACATTCGTTTCGCGACGGCTGAACAGCAGTTCCGTGTCCCAGGCGATGCCGCCCAGTTCCACGTCAGCTGTACCGAAGAGCGAGATGTTCTCGTTGCGCGGGATGAAATCGCGGTTGTCGAGGAACTCACCGTCCAGATAGTCTTCGAAGAAGGCAACGCCGTCAGCCGTGTAACCCGTGCCAACGCGCGGCCGGTAGCCTGGTACGCTGACGCCATTGACGGTGGCAATCGTTGTGCCGTTAGGTGACGGGACAAGTCGTTGACCCGAAAATGCGTCGATGACCGTATTGTAGTACAGATTGTTACAGTTCTGGGTTGGGCGAAGGCCTTGTGCCGAGAAATTCTGGCGATCAATCAGGCCCGTACCGTCGGGGCTGTTCACATAGTCGCGCGAACAGTCAAGATAGTCGCGCTCGCTTGTGTCCAGCTCCTCGGACAGACGGTATTCAGCCGAGATTGTGAAGTCAGCAAAATCACCCAGCTGGAAACCGTAGGCACCGCTGAGCGAATATTGCTCGCCGCCGGAGTCGAATGGGCGGGTCGTCTGGGCGTTCAGTTCGAGGCTGTCGACCGAGTCACGTGTGATGATGTTGACAACACCACACACAGCGTCCGAACCGTAGATGGTCGATGCGCCGTCCTTCAGGACTTCAATACGCGAAATGATCGACTGTGGCAGAACGTTGAGGTCGAGCGCGGCGATGGAACCGCGCGTACCGGCCGGACCGGGACGCTTGCCGTCGACCAGGACCAGGGTGCGGGTATCACCGCAACCGCGAAGGTCGATGGTCTGGGCACCGATGCCGCCATTCGTGACGAAGTTCTGGAACGTGTTGTTCAGCTGCGTCGAACCGGAAGCGAGCGAAGAGCCCTGCAGGATGGCAGCCGTATCGACGAGACCTTCCAGGGTCGCGACCTCAGCGGTGATAACCTGAATTGGCGACGAGGATGCGAAGTTGTCGCGTGCGAGCAGCGAGCCGGTAACAACAATCTTTTCCTGACGCGCTTCGCCTTCTGTTACATCTTCCTCTATGACCGAGATGACGGCGTCGTCTTCGGTCGTTGTATCTGTTTCCTGCGCATTTGCTGCGCCTGTCAGGACCAGCGCGCTAACTGCGACGCTGCTGAAGACAGAATGACGAATGGATCGTCTTTTCATTGAAAATACCCCTAACTATTGACCTCAAGATTACTTCGCTGGCGCACACGCCAGCAACCCCGATAGATTTCTCCGGGCCCAAAAACAGGTTGAGCCGCTTGAATAGGTCCTGACAAGGCCTATGTGACAGAATCTTAATGAGGTGGACATTTCCACCCTTAGGGTGTGATTTTTCGGCAACAATTTGCCTCAGCGTACCGAGCGCCCTAATCTTAACGTTATGGCGGAATTCGCAGCTGCGGCGTGCATGGCGCACTTGACGTGGGCGAGCCCGGAAAATACTGCAGTTACTTCACTTTGGAGGAATAAACGATGTTGAAACGCTTCGTCGCGGTGGGTTCCGCCGCGCTAATCGCCAGCGCCCTCGTCGCGCAAGCCAAGCCTCTTTCAAGCGAAGATTTTTCCAAACATCCTAATGTTTCAAGTGTTTCCATGTCGCTTGAAGGCGACATGCTGGTCGGTGTGATCGCCGATCCGTCCAAAAAAGGCGAAACGCGCGCCGCAGCTTATTGGGACATTTCCGGCAAGATTGACACGACAAAGCCGCTCGTCCCCTCGGCCATTACGCCCTCCAGCGGCAAGACCATGTTCTTCGCGGCATCAGCGCTGAAGGACAGGAAGTCGCTCTGGTTTACCGTCCAGCCCTATATCGGCGCGCTGTATGGCTGCGGTGAAGGCCGCGATACGGGCGCGACAAAGAAATACCTCCAGAAGGCCTATATGGGCAACGAGATGATCACGGAGATTGACGATCTTCCCTCGGGCCGTGCGGAAGTCGGCGCCAACAAGGATACGCTGCGTTGTTTCGAACTCGTGGGCGAAACCGCGATCGAGACGATTCTTCCGCTCGATCCGAGCAAGATCATCATTTCGCGCGCTTCGACCAAGAACGGCACCAGCTATTTCTCGCATGACCTGGCCAATGGCCGCGAGAAATTCCTCTACAAGGCCAGCGATACCCAGGCGATCGCTGTCTCCAGCAAGGACGGCATGCCGGTTGCCCGCACGGAACTGGATTATTCGGGCGGCGCCTGGCGCCAGCACATCAGCCTTCCGGACGCCGATGGCAAGTTCAGCCGTGAGGACGCCCTGTCGACTGACATTTCCAATCGCTACACGATGAATGTTGTCGGCCGCCAGAACGGAACCGGCAAGTATTTCGTCATTACCGACAAGTTCTCGGACAAGACCTCGGTCTACCTTTATGATGCGGGCGCCAACACGTTCAGCGACACGGCCGTGCTCGCGCATCCCGAATTTGACATCACCAACCTGATCTTCTCGCAGCGCGAACAGGATTTCGGTGAGCTTCTCGGCTTCGTCTATGACGGCGCTCAAAGCACCACCTATTGGCTGGATCCTGAAATGAAGGGCATTCAGGACGGTCTCGACGCGGCGTTCCCGGGCAAGAATGTCACGCTTTCGGACTATACCGCAGACCGCAACCGCGTCCTGTTCCAGGTCTCGGCCACGAATTCACCGCCAGCCTATTACCTGCTCGTGGACAAGTCGAAAGTGGCGGTCATCGGATCAGAGCGTCCGTGGATTTCCGAGGAGTCGCTCGGCAAGGGTGAACTGGTCTACTACCCGGCGCGTGACGGCATGAAAATTCCGGCCCTGATCACCTATCCGGCCGGCTTCAAGGAAGGCGACAAGGCGAAGGGCGCCATTCTGGTGCCTCATGGCGGGCCGTGGGCACGCGACTATGCCGGGTTCGATTCGTCCGGCTGGACGCAGTATTTTGCGAGCCGCGGCTATATCATCATGCAACCCCAGTATCGCGGCAGCGCCGGGTGGGGACGCGAACTCTGGCTGGCCGGTGACGGCGAGTGGGGCCAGAAGATGCAGGATGACAAGGATGATGGCGCCGCCTGGCTCGTCTCGCAGGGCTATGTCGATGCCGACAAGATTGCGATCCACGGCTATTCCTATGGCGGGTTTGCCGCGATTGCCGCGTCCGTCCGCCCGAACAGCCCTTACCAGTGTGCCATCGCCGGTGCCGGTGTGGGCAACCTGGCCAAGCTGTCGAATGAATGGGGCGACAATCGCATCCAGCGCATCGTTCAGGGCGACACGGTCAAGGGCATGGATCCGCAGCAGAACACCGACAAGGTGAACATTCCGATCCTGATCTATCACGGCGACTATGACGTCCGGGTGCCGATCTTCCACAGCCGCGATTTCTACAATGGGATCAAGGACCGTCAGCCTGACAGCGAATTCATCGTCTACAAGCAGATGGGTCACCAGGGAAACAAGTGGCTGCCTGAGCACAAGGGCGACATCCTGAAACAGATCGATCGGTTCCTGACCACGACGTGCAACATGTAGGTCAGGTCAGTGGCCAAGGCATGTGTCCCGTTGGGCCATGCAAGTTCAAAGACGTCCCGGTGCCCAGGCATCGGGACGTTTTGCGTTTCATGGAGGAGCTGGAACAGCATGCCCAATGCCGCCACGACCCGCTTCACGACGAGGCAGGGGCAGGTTCGCATGGACTTTGATGAAAGCCGCCATCGTGGCACAAGGCGAAGGATACACCCGGAAACTGGTGCCGCGAGGGAGAATTGAACTCCCGACCTCGTCATTACCAATGACGCGCTCTACCACTGAGCTACCGCGGCGTTGCCGTTTGCAAATCGCGGCTTTAGCTTATGACTTACCAGATGAAAAGACCGTTTAGCCGCGAAAAGCTGTTGGAAATGTCCCACACGCCGAAAGACCCTGAAAAAGCCGCCCGTCGTGCCGAAGCGCTGCGAGCGAACCTGAAGCGTCGCAAGGCCGCCGCGCGCAAGGCGAAGGACGAGCCGCCGCCACCGGCAGACGGCAAGCGCGAGTGAACCGGCCGGACCTGTCGTCGCAGGCGTTCAGGCGCTCGCCCCACGCGACGCTGGCGCGGCTGGTTGCAGATGGGCCATTTTGCGAAATCAGGCTGCCCTTTTTCGGGCCTGTGCTGTGCGCAACGCGTCATTCAGCCATTCAGGCCCTGCTGAAGGATGCAGACCATTTCGCGGTAGATGCGCGCAATGCGGGGCACAGGTCGGCCTTTGGCCTGCCGTTCCTGCCAAAGGTTTTCCGCACGCTCGCGAACAATGTCCTCTCGCTCGACGATCCGGACCACAGGCGGCTGAGGCAGCTGGCGGACGGCCCGTTCCGGCGGGTCAGCATCGAGGCGATGCGGCCGCAGATCCAGCACGAGGTCGACCGGCTGCTCGAGGAACACATGGCCAGCGGCGACCCGGACCTTGTGGCCGGTTTCTGCCGCAAACTGCCGCTCCAGGTGATCTATACGGTGCTGGGCATGAGCGAGACGACGCGCGCCCGGTTTGATGTTGCAATGGGCGCGTTCAGCGGGGGCGAATCGCCCCTGATGCTGCTGCGCGCGGCCTTTTCGCTCAGCCCCCTGCTGAAGGCCCTGCGCAGCGAGCTTGCCGACTTGCGTGATAATCCGCGCCCCGGCCTGATGAGCGAGCTTGTCCATGCCGGGGACGCGGGCGAGCAGATGAGCGAGGACGAGCTGGTCACGATGGTGTTCATCCTGTTCGTCGCGGGCCATGAAACGACCACGCATCTGCTCTCGGCCAGCATCTATACCCTGCTGACCGAACCCTGCGCCGCAGAGACCTTTCGCAGCCTTGAGGGCGAGGCCCTGTCGGTCGCTGTCGATGAATTGATGCGATTCACTGGTCCGGTGCAGATGACGAAGCCGCGTTTCGTGCGCCAGGACATGGCATTCGAGGGCCGGGCGCTGAAAAAGGGCTGGAAGGTTGTGGGCCTGCTGGCCGCAGGAAATGTCGACCCGGACGTGTTCGACAATCCGCTGGCGCTGGACCTTGCGCGGCGTCCCAACCGTCATCTCGGTTGGGGCAGCGGACCGCACATGTGTCTCGGCCTGCACCTTGCCCGGGCTGAGGCCGAGATCGCGCTGGCCGAACTGTTCCGGCGGGCGCCGAACATGACGCTGCAAGCGCCGCCGGATGCGCTCAAATGGATCAAACGATCCGGTCTGCGGGGGCTTGAGACTCTGCCCGTCGGCCTGTCCTGAGGCGGGGGCGCCCTGAACCTGCTGCGTTTGCGCCGCATGGTTCCACAATCACGCCTTTCCCGCGCCGTGAACAAGACTATAAGTGCGCGCCATGGATAGATTGAACATCATTGGCGGCGCTCAGCTGAATGGCCGCATTCCCGTCTCCGGCGCCAAGAACTCGGCGCTGAAGCTCATGGTTGCATGCCTGCTGACCGACGAGCCCATCACACTCACCAATATGCCAAGCCTCGCGGACACGCGGTTCCTGGCGCAATTGCTGGAAACACTGGGCGTCGAGGTCTACTGGCCGAAGGGTGAGTCGACCTGTCACCTGAATGCGGCGGAGCTGAAAAGCACGATCGCGCCATATGAACAGGTGCGCAAGATGCGGGCGAGCTTCAACGTGCTTGGCCCGCTGATCGCCCGGTCGGGCCATGCGACGGTGTCGCTGCCCGGCGGCTGTGCCATCGGCGCGCGGCCGGTAGACCTGCACCTGCAGGCGCTGGAAGCCATGGGCGCGGACCTGAAAGTGGAGCAGGGCTATGTGAAGGCCGCTGCGATCCGGGGCCTCAAGGGCGCGCATATCGTGTTCTCGATGCCGAGTGTCGGGGCGACCGAACACGCAATGCTGACGGCGACGCTGGCATCCGGAGAGACGATCCTCGAAAACGCAGCGCGCGAGCCCGAGATCGAGGATCTCGCTGACTGCCTCAACAAGATGGGCGCGAAGATATCCGGCGCTGGCACGTCCATGATTCGCATCCAGGGTGTCGAAAAACTGCACGGTACGACCCATGCGGTGATGCCCGATCGTATCGAGGCAGGCACCTATGCCATGGCGGCCGCGGCGGCGGGTGGTGACGTCACGCTGGACGGTTGCCCGGTCGAGGCGCTGGGTGCGATGATCGCCAAGCTGCGCGAAGCGGGCGTCACGGTGGACGCTGACGAGGCGGCCCACACGCTGCGCATTCGCCGCAATGGCACGCGCCTGAAGGCTGTCAGTGTCTCGACCCAGCCGCATCCGGGCTTCCCGACAGACCTGCAGGCCCAGTTCATGGCTCTGATGAGCCTTGCCGACGGCACCAGCATCATCCGCGAGACGATTTTCGAGAACCGTTTCATGCATGCGCCCGAATTGTCGCGTCTTGGCGCCGACATAAATGTTCGGGGACAGGAGGCCGTGGTCAAAGGCGTGCCGCACCTGACAGGCGCACCCGTCATGGCAACCGATTTGCGCGCGTCGGTTTCGCTTGTCATTGCGGGGCTTGCCGCAGAGGGTGAGACTGTGGTGAACCGTATCTACCATCTGGACCGTGGCTTTGAGCGGCTGGAAGCAAAATTGAATGCCTGTGGCGCAACTATCCAGCGCCTGTCGGGCGAGGACGAGTAAGGGACTGGGATGTCTGAACCACAAGCGCTGCGTCTCCTGGCCGAAACGGCCGAGGACCTTCAGGTCATTGCGGCGGCTGTCCAGGACTCCGTCGTGAAGGCTGGCAGCCTGAAATACGAAGCTCGCAAGAACCGCTTCTCGCTGGAACTCAACCGCTTTCGCTGGGAAGCCGGTCAGCCCCGCGCGAAAGAGGGCGCGCGCGTGCGCTCACTGCTCGCCTTTGACGGCGTTCTGGGCGCGAAGACGCGGGCCGTTACCAAGGCCGATCCGGAACTGATCCTGTCCCTGCTTGACGTGACCTTTACCCCTGCAGACGAGCCGCCGGGCGGCATCGTCACGCTGCTGTTTGCAGGAGATGGCGAGATTACGCTGGACGCTGAAGTGCTCGACGCCACCCTGCTCGACAGCGATTATGTCTGGCCGACGCGCAACCTGCCGAGCCATGAGCGGAGGCGTCGTTAGGTGGCGCGCCGTTTCGATTCCAACGCACCTGGATTCAGGGATGCGTTTACCGCTTTCCTCGCTGAAGACCGGGGAACGGGGCATGACGTGGCCAGCATCGTGGCCAGGATCCTGAATGATGTCGAAGGGCATGGTGGCAAGGCGGTGGCTGATTACACGGCCAAGTATGACGAGCTGCAGATCGATCCAACCACGCTGGAATCCGACAATGTGAACCTGCATGCGCTGGCGGCCGACTGCCCGGCAGACCTTCGTGAAGCCATCGATTTCGCGCATGACCGGATTGCGGCCTATCACGCGGCCCAGCGCCCGGCAGACCATTCCTTTACCGACAGCGCAGGCGTCGAGCTGGGCTGGCGATGGACAGCGCTGGAAAGCGTCGGTGTCTATGTTCCCGGTGGGCGGGCGAGCTACCCCTCGTCTGTCCTGATGAACACGGTCCCGGCGAAGATTGCCGGTGTGGAGCGTATCGTCATGGTTGCGCCGGCACCGGGCGGTGAGCTGGCGCCGGCTGTGGCCTATGCCGCGCTGAAAGCGGGCGTCGATGAATTCTACCCGATCGGCGGGGCGCAGGCCGTTGGCGCGCTGGCATTCGGGGCCGGACGGCTGAAACCCGTCGACAAGATTGTCGGCCCGGGCAATGCCTTCGTGGCAGAGGCCAAGCGCCAGGTTTTCGGCCGCGTCGGTATCGATACGATTGCAGGCCCGTCGGAAATCCTGATTATCGCAGACCACACGGCCAACCCGGACTGGATCGCGGCCGATCTCCTCTCCCAGGCCGAGCATGACCCTTCCAGCCAGTCGATCCTGATCACTGTGGACGAAGCTGTGGGAAAGGCTGTGGAAATCTCTGTGGAAAACCAGTTGAAGGAATTGGCGACCGGCGAACGCGCCCGGGTTTCCTGGGAACGCCATGGCGCGATCATCACGGTGCCGGATCTTGATGTCGCCGCAGGAATTGCCAACCAGATCGCGGCGGAACACCTCGAACTCGCCATCAGTGATCCGGACGCGCTCCTGCCGCACATCCGGCACGCCGGAGCAGTCTTCCTCGGCCACCTGACGCCGGAAGCGCTCGGCGACTATGTCACCGGTTCGAACCACGTCCTGCCGACGAGCCGGGCGGCCCGGTTCGGTTCCGGCCTTGGCCTCTATGACTTCCTCAAACGGATGAGCGTCCAGCGCGTCAGCTCAAGGGGCTTTGCCGCGCTTGCGCCCGCCGCCATCAGGCTGGCAGAGGCGGAGCGCCTGCCGGCCCACGCGCGCTCGGTCTCGATCCGCACCAATCGGGGGGAGGGCGATGGGTGATAACCGGCTGATATCGGTCAGTATTGACGAAGACACGCTGGGTGCGACCAGCCCCGATGCCGAACACGAGCGCCGCGTGGCGATTTTCGACCTGATCGAGGAAAACAGTTTTGCCCTGCTGGACCATGATCGGGGCCCGTATGCACTGACCCTGTCGCAGGTCGAGCGTAAGCTGGTCTTTGCGGTCCGCGACGAGGCCGGCGAGGACGTGCACACGTTCATCCTGTCGATGGGACCGTTCCGGGGCGTGATCCGCGACTATTTCATGATCTGTGACAGTTATTATGACGCCATCCGCAACCAGACCCCGCACCAGATCGAGGCGATCGACATGGCGCGGCGCGGCGTTCACAACGAAGGCTCGGAGCTCGTCGCCGAGCGACTGGAAGGCAAGGTCGCGGTCGATTTCACCACCGCGAGGCGCCTGTTCACCCTGATCTGCGCATTGCATGCCGGGCAGACGCGGTAGGCCGCATCCGGCTCAGGTGGCAAACAGGGCTTTGGCTCTTTCCACGTCATAAGCCCGTTCGGTCAGGTCCCCGGGGTCCCATTCGCTGCGATGGATGCCGAAGAAGTCGCCGCCATAGACGTGGATAGCCCCGGTCAGTTTCTCAATAGGGTTCGTCACCGAATGAATGATGTTCTTGCCGAGCGGCGTGACATCGCCTGTCGACATTGCTTTGGCGCCAGCTGCCTCGATTCGGCCGTCCGGATCATCCTTGACTCGCCGCCAGAAGATATTGTCCTCGCGGCCGCCATAGATGCCGATCACCGCCCACATTTCGTGATTATGCGGCATCAGGGTCATGCCCGGCTTCCAGACCACATTCAGGATCGTGAGGTCATCTGCCTGATAGATCGGGAAAATGCCCCCTGCCGTCGGTTCGCCGACCGCCGCCAGCACATTTGACGGCTCGTTCAGCGCGCGTGCCACAATCTCGGTTACCGCCCTGTGAGTTGGGTCCGCACGCGCCGCCGCGCGACAATCTTCGACGAAACGATCAAGATCAAGCATGGTATCCTCCAAGGCCGACAGTCGTAAGCCTGCATGGCCCGCCGAACAACCACTAAGCCATCTGACCTTCCAAGCTTGCCGGAATCTGTGCAAAGGGCTATGGCGCGCCCTACATATGTTTCGGCGGCGCAACGGACCGCTCTGAATTTGGAGACTTCATGTCGAAAGAAGAACTGATCGAATTTGAAGGCACGGTCGTCGAACTGCTGCCGAACGCGACGTTCCGCGTCAAACTCGAGAACGAGCACGAAATCATCGCCCACACGGCAGGCAAGATGCGCAAGAACCGTATCCGCGTGCTGACTGGCGACAAGGTCATGGTTGAAATGACCCCCTACGACCTGACCAAGGGTCGCATCACCTACCGCTTCAAGTAGTATCCCATGGCGAGCTTCGGACACGCGCCGCTCATCCTTGCGAGCGCCAGTCCCCGCCGCCGGGAACTGCTCGCGCAGATCGGGATTGTCCCGGCCCGCATCGCCCCCACCGACATTGACGAAACGCGCCGCAAGGACGAGTCGCCGCGCGTACTGGCCGAACGCCTCGCCCGGGAAAAGGCGGCGGCGTGCGAGGCTGACGGCTTCGTTCTGGCGGCTGATACGGTCGTTGCGCTGGGCACACGTAACCTGGAAAAAGCCGAGGACGAAGCCGAAGCTGAGACCTTTCTGCGCCGGCTGTCCGGCCGGTCGCACCAGTGCATCACCGGGATCGCAGTAAAGGCGCCGGATGGCCGTGTACAGTCGCGCACCGTCCTGGCCAGGGTGCGGATGAAACGCCTCACCGATGAAGAAATTGCCGCCTATGTCGCCAGCGGCGAATGGCAGGGCAAGGCGGGCGGCTACGGCATCCAGGGCATGGCCGGCGCTTTCATCACGCATATCAATGGCAGCTATTCGGCGATTGTCGGCTTACCGCTGTACGAAACCAAGTCGCTGCTCGACGGGATGGGCTGGCGCGGGTGACGTGTTGCGCGATGCCGAATTGGTGGTATTTGTGCGATCTAACCGTCGAACTTTGAATGTGTTTGCGGCCAGTATCTGAACGCTCAGCTGATCCGAAACAGATAAAGAGAACAGAATGGCCAATAAACGCAGAACCGTTGGCATTATCGGATTGGGGCTGTTCGGAACCGTTCTGGCGCGCGAGCTGACCCGGATGGGCGACAGGGTCCTCGGGCTCGATAGCGACGCAAGGCGTGTGAGCAATCTGGCCGACGAAATTGATTCGGCCATGCAGGTTGATGCAACCGACCTGAAAGCGCTCAAGGAATGCGGCCTCGACGCATGCGATAGCGTCGTCGTGTCGATTGGCGAGAACATGCAGGCCAACATTCTGGCTTCGATGAATGTACAGGAAATCGGATGCAGGCAGATTTGGGTCAAGGCGCAGAGTGAAGCGCACCTCAAGATTCTGACGGCCATCGGAATCCGGGACATCGTGCGACCGGAACAGGATTTCGGGCTGCGGATTGCGCAGGTGATCCACAATCCCCGCGTTACGGACTACCTCGCCCTCGGTGGTGGACAATACGTTGCCGAGATGAAGGTGCCGGAGCAGCTCTCTGGCCATTGTGTGGGAAAGCTAAAGCTCGCACACTTTGATCTGAGATGCCTTGGCGTGTTCAGAACGGGTGCCCTGCTGGACGCTCAGCTGGAAACCATCGAGTTAGCCGCAAGCGACAGACTGCTGATCTACGGGAAACGGCCGGACCTGCGCCGTTTCGCTGACGGGTTCTAACCCGCTATGAAGTGGCTTCTGAATTTGCCGGCGCCCGCTTTGCTTGTGCTGGTCTATCTCAGCTGGATCGCCGTCGGTGCGGCATTGTTGATGCTGCCCATTTCGTCGACACACGGCATCTCTCTCTCCGAAGCCCTTTTCACGTCGACCTCCGCCGTCACGGTGACCGGGCTGGTCGTCGTCGATACTGGCAGCGCGTACACTCTGTTCGGGCAAGGCGTTGTGATGCTCCTGATTCAGCTGGGCGGCATGGGCCTGATGACCTTCGCCGTGATGGTGCTGTCATCTCTTGGTCTCAAGATCGGCATGACGCATCGGCGCTATCTGCGGCAGGAAATGGGGCTTGCTTCGTTTTCCGGTTTGATTGACCTGGTCTGGGTCATCTTCCGAATTGTGCTTGTCTGCGAACTGCTTGGCATGATGCTGATGGCAATCGTGTTCGTTCCTGAATTTGGCTGGCGCGAAGGGCTCTGGCAGGCGGCGTTCCACTCGATATCGGCCTTCAACAATGCCGGGTTCTCTTTGTTCCCCGACAGCTTGATGGGGTATGTCGACAATCCCCTCATCATCTTCACGATCTCGGTCCAGTTCATTATTGGCGGGCTGGGCTTCGCCGTCTTGTCGGATGTTTTGCTGTTCCGGAAATGGGGGCGGTTCTCGCTGCATACACGCCTCATGCTTGTCGGAACACTGGTGCTGATTTGCACGAGCTGCGTCGTCTACGGGCTTCTTGAATGGTCCAATCCCGAGACCCTTGGCGGACTGCACTCGATGCAGGCCAAACTGCAGGCGATCTGGTTTGAATCGGTCACGCCACGCACGGCAGGCTTCAATTCCATGAATACGGCCGGAATGCATGACAGCACCACCTTGTACACAATGGTCCTGATGGTGATTGGTGCGGGCAGCACATCAACGGCCGGCGGGATAAAGGTCACGACAGCGGTGGTGCTGTTGATGGCCACGATCGCCTTCTTCAAGAATTCCGGACGAATGCGGGCCTTTGGTTACAGCGTCGGGCTGGAGCAGGGGCTGAAGGTGATGGCCCTGTTGACCGTCAGCCTGTTCGTGATCCTGATAGGGTTGTTCATTCTGGTGGGAACGCATCACCACATCGATTTTCTGGACGCGGCCTTCGAAGTGACGTCAGCATTCGGGACGGTGGGGCTCAGTCGCGGTGCCTCAGGTGAGCTGAACGATGTCGGGCGTCTGGTGATATGCACCATCATGTTTCTGGGGCGGCTGGGGCCACTGACGCTCGGATTCTTTCTTGCCTCCAAGGCACCACCGCGGGTCAAGTATCCTGAAGGCGAAGTCTTTCTTGGCTAGCTCTTCCGGCGCCGGATGGCCGCATACAGTCTCGCACCGTCCTGGCCAGGGTGCGAGTGATTGCGCTACGGCTACAGCGTTCGCAGATCATCCGCCGAAGGACTTTCTCATGTTGATGCCCGTCGCGCGATATCCTGCTGCCAGGTACAGGCGCTGCGCCTTTTCATTGTCTGCGGCCACGCGCAATCTGGCTTCCCGGTGCCCGGTTTTGGCGAACATGTCCTCCAGGGCAATCAAGGCGGATTTGGCATACCCTTGCCCCCTGTGACCTGGCAGTATGTAAAACTCGCTGATGAAAACGGTCTTTCCGGACTCTTCGGGCTTGCACCACAGGTATCCAACCGGCGCGTCGCTGTCATCGCCGTCTCTCACCATGCAAAGCAGGGTCTGACCCGGCGTATCCACGCCGGACGGTAAATCCGCTTTGATCTCGCGTTGGGCGCGCGCGCGGGCATTGGCCATGTCTTCATCATAATTGGCAGAAATCTCTGCTGCGTAGTCGGGAATGAAATAGGCGAGGAAATCGGCGAACTCACCGGTCTGCATGTCACGCAGGTGTATCATGTGATCGCCCTCGCCCTTGTGTCCTAGGTCCGCTCCATCGCGGCGACGGCCATCAGGCTGAGCATCACGACAGCGCCGACGCCAAGCCATAGCGGATTGGCACTGGCGAGCGCGCTGACATCTGCCTGCGCCTGTATGATCGATGTTGTCAGCGACGCATCAAGCCCTACGGAATCGGCCAGCAATTTTGGCATTTGCGATGCGGCCAGAAGTGCGCCGCCCAGGCCTGTTACGGCCAACAGCAGTTTGCGCAGGCGAGCTTGTGCCTGGATGCGGCCCATCACCTGATCCATGAACGGCTTGGCCGCCTGTTCGCGGTCTTCGGCTGTGAACAGGGCTGTCAGGTCTGCGTAAGTGTCTTCGTCTCGCATGGTTTTTACTCCATCACGCCACTTGGGTTGCGGCAAGGTCTTTGCGAAGTGCGGCCACGCCGCGCGTCACATGGGATTTTATCGTGCCAAGCGGCCATCCGGTCGCTTCGGCGGCTTCCCGGTGGCTCAGGCTGGCGGCGACACAGAGGGTGACGCATATGCGCTGGGCTTCGGGCAGCCTGGCGAGGGCGCGCGACAGATCCATCTTGTCACCCGTGTCCGCCGTGGATCGGTCGAACGGAATGATCTCGGCCGTTTCATCGAACACGATCTCCTGCTTCTGGCGCCGTCTGACCTGCAGGAATTCGCGGTAGCAGATCGTGCAGATCCACGCCGCGAAGGTGCCCCCGGCATAGGTGCCGATTTTCTGCCAGGCGGTCAGGAACGTGGCTTGAGCAATATCGTCCCCGTCGCTGGCTGTGCCCGTCAGGCGCCGGGCCATGCCCCGCACCCTGGCCTGGTGGCGCCGCACTAGTTCGGCAAAGGCGCTTTCGCTGCCGCGTGCGGCATCAGCTGCCAGGTCAGGGTCGGTGCGCATGTCGGTGCCTCCCGCAGCGACGATCCAGAGATCAGGCCGGTTTGCGGCCATGACCGAATGCCCAGAGACCAAGATAGGCCAGTCCGAGGAAAACCGGAAATGACGCCACACCAAGCATCGGCAGAAGGGCATCGCCTTCCTCGAAATTGATCATCGTGCCGAGCACGCCAAAGGCGGCGCCAAAGGCAATGAACAGGACGCCGCGGCGCAGGTCAGCCCGTACCGGATCAACCAGCAGCGACATTTTTTCGATCAGTTCCGGTGAAACGGTCTGGCCGGCATCAATGGCATGGCGGACGGTTTCATGCGCCGTCAGGCGCTTGCGATAATTGAAATAGCTGACCAGCCAGACGCAGACCGGCACGACAGAAAACAGGACGATTGGGACGAGGACGTCTTCCATGATGATATCTTTCTTACAGTTTCACCGGATCCTTTTGCCCGGCTTCGTTAGGTAGATGCCGCGAGGCAGGCGTTTGGATGCAGCCGGGTAAAAAAAACTCCTGCCGCGATTGCTTGCAGGGGCCGGAACAGGCCTGTAATCGCGGTGGCGACATGGTGAAACTCACGCCCAAAGCCAAAAAGCGCCCGCATGTGGCAGCTGATCTCGCCACGCCTTCCGGGCGCAAACGGGCGCGGCGCGAGCTTGTATGGGGCGATCATGGCTTCCTGCGGACGCGGTTCAGCAACCTGCACCAGATTGCGCCCGGCATGTGGCGCGCGAACCAGCCCTCGCCGCGCCAGGTCGTGGCCCATGCCAGGGAACGCGGCATCCGGACCATCATCAACCTGCGCGGGGCCAGTACCAAGGGGTATTACCTGCTGGAAAAGGAGGCCTGCGAGGCGGCGGGCATCGCACTGGTCGATTTCCAGGTCTTTTCGCGCGACACGCCCACGCGCGAAGCCATCTTCGCTGCCCGCGACCTGTTCGAGCAAATAGCATATCCGGCCCTGATGCACTGCAAGTCAGGCGCTGACCGGGCCGGCCTGATGGCTGTCCTTTACAAATTGCTGCACGAGAAGGTGCCGTTCGAGGAGGCGCGCGAGCAGCTCTCGTTCAAGTACCTGCACATCAAGCATGGCAAGACCGGCATGCTGGACTGGTTTTTTGATGCCTATGCGCGGTTCAATGCGGGTCGGGCGCGAGCGGACTGGAAACCCTTCCTCGACTGGGTCGCGGAAGACTATGACCGTGTTGCCGTAAAAGCCGAATTCCTCGAATCCTTCGGCAGCAAAGTGCAGTTCGACAAGATTATCGGGCGGGAATAGGCGCTTCCCCTGTCACCAGATTCATGATTGCCTTGGCACCTGACCTGATCACGGAGATGCCGGAATGCGCCACATAATCCTTTCAGTTGCGGCGTTGACCATGCTCGCATCCTGTAGCGGCAACAGCGATCACAAGGCCCTCGTGACCGCCTGCACGGTCGATGGTGAAAGCGCCGAGACCTGTTCGTGCATTGCCGACGCGATGGAGGCCAAGCTCGATCCGGACCTGTTCAAGCGGACGGCCCAGTCGATCGGGCGCGAAAAACGCGATGTCGAGGCGTTCGTCACGTCGCTGACCGGAGAAGAGCAGATGCAGTTTGCCAGCGTCGTGACCGACATGTTCACCTGCAAACTGTCGCCGCCAAAGAGCTAATGGGCCCGCCCGGACTGGTGCAAATCCGCACCGGCCCGCAGGTGAGTTTCGTTTCATACGTGTAATCGCGTGACGGCGCGCCTTTATCCGCCTAAATTCGGCTTCGAAACAGGAAGGGGACACCCATGAAGTTCTTAATCATCAACAGTTTCCGTATCATGGTCTACGTGGCCTATATCGCAATCATTGTCGGGGGCATTGCGCTCGGCCTCTACAATAAGGGCGAATTCAGCAATGAAATGCTCGGCCTGGCTGGTGGCCTGTCCCAGGTGGCAGACTTCGCCATCTTCACCGCAGCCGGCTGGATTGCTGCCAGCCTTGTCTGCGGCCTGATCGTCACGCTGATGGACATTCGCGACGATATCAATGATCGCCTGCCGGACGCGCGCCGCGACGACTGACCGGTCGATGAAACCGAGAAAATCATGCAATGCCGCCGGGAATCACCGGCGGCATTTTTTCTGGAAGGACTGAGACATGCCACCTTTGGAAGCCGCTGCCGTCTATATCGGCATCAACATTTTACTGCTTATCTACCTGTCATCGCGTGTCGTTTTCGTGCGCCGATCGGCCCAGATTTCGGTCGGGCATGGCGGAAATGCCGAACTGGAACTGCGTACGCGCGTGCATGGGAATGCGACCGAATACATCCCGGCCATGATGGTCGGCCTCGTGACGGCGGCCTATATGGGCATCCCGGCGCTGTGGATCCACATTCTCGGCGCCGGGTTCACCTTTGGCCGCATTCTGCACGTGATCGGGCTGTCACAGACAATCCTGCCAGCCCGCGTGACGGGCATGCTGCTGACATGGATCGCCATGACCTTGACCGCAGGCATGCTGATTTATCACGCCATTGTCTGATTTGAGCAGTTGCACGGCCCGGCGGGGCGGTCCATTTAGCCGGAATGGCTGAATTCAAGACTCCACCGGCTGATTTGCTCGCCGGCCTCCTCGACCAGTGCCTGAAAGCAGGCGCCGACGCTGCAGATGCCCGTATTGGCGCGACAGAAGGCGTCAACGTCTCTGTCCGAGACGGCAGGATGGAAAGCATTGAGCGTGAAGAGAGCACGAACGTGGCCCTGCGCGCCTTCTACGGCAAGCGGCAGGCCCATGTCTCAGGCTCCGATCTCTCGACCGAAGGCCTCCACGCCCTGGCCGAGCGGTGCGCCGCCATGGCCCGAGCCGTGCCGGAAGACAGGTATTGCGGCCTGCCGGACGCCATCGAACTGGCCACGGGCCCGCTCGACATGGACCTGACCGGCGAGCCGGAGATATCGGCCGAAACGCTCGAGCAGGAATCGCTGGCCGCCGAGGCCGCGGCCCTGGCCGTGAAGGGTATCAAGACGGTGGCCGGCTGCGGCGCCTCGTGGAACCGCTCCTCGCGCTGGGTCGCCGCATCGAACGGCTTTTCCGCCTACAAGACCGGCACGAGCACCAGCCTCGGCCTCGCCTCGGTTGCCGAAAAGGACGGCGCGATGGAGCGCGATTATGAAAGCTGGTCGGTGCGCCGCACGCGCAACCGCCCGAGCGCCGAAACCATCGGTCGCACGGCAGGCGAACGCACGATCGCGCGTCTCGGTGCCCGCAAGCTCAATACCCGCAAAGCGGCTGTGCTGTATGACCGGCGCGTGTCCGGCGGCCTTCTCGGGGCCCTGATGAGCGCGATTTCCGGCCCGTCCATTGCGCGCGGTGTCAGCTTCCTGAAGGACAGCATGGGCACACAGGTCTTTGCGAAAGGCATCAATGTGATTGACGATCCGTTCCGCCCCATGGGCATGGGATCGCGCTGCCATGATGGCGAAGGCCTGCCGGTTAAGGAAACCTACCTGATCGAGGATGGCCGCCTGACCGAATGGCTGCTGAATGGCCCGTCAGCGCGCCAGCTCGGCCTCAGGCCCAATGGCTTTTCCGCCCTAGGCTTTGGCGATCCGCCGGGCGTCACCACGTCGAACCTCTACCTGCAGGCGGGTGAGAAAACACCCGCTGAACTGATGGTCCAGGCGGGCGAGGGCCTGCTCGTGACCGACATGTTTGGCCCCTCGATCAATCCGAATACGGGCGATTATTCCGTTGGCGTGGCCGGGTTCTGGTTCGAAAATGGCGAGATTGCCTATCCCGTATCGGAAGTGACGATTGCAGGTGACCTGCCAGCCATTTTCGCACGCCTGATCCCGGCCTCCGACCTCGAATTTCGCGGGACGCGCGATGCGCCAAGCATCCTCGTCGAGGACATGAGCCTTGCCGGCAGCTGAACGCACGCTGGTCGAAGACCTGGTGACCCTGCGCAGCCTTGCCATTGAGGCAGGGCATCTGGCGCTGTCCTATACGCTGGAAGGCCAGTCGGCCCGCGCGTGGGAGAAGACCGGCGGCAGTCCCGTCACTGAGGCCGACATGGCGGTCAACCATCTCTGCGACCAGCGCCTGTCGGCGTCCCGCCCTGAATATGGCTGGCTGTCGGAGGAGACGCTGGATGATCCGGCGGCTCGCCAGAAAGACCGGTGCTGGGTGGTCGACCCGATAGATGGCACGCGTGCCTTCATGCGCGGCGACCCGAACTGGTGTGTCGGCCTGGCAATCGTCGAGGCCGGCCAGGCGGTCGCGGGCGTTCTCTATGCTCCGGCGCTCGGCCAGCTATATGAGGCGCGCATTGGCGGCGGGGCCTATCTCAACGGAAACCTGATCCGGGTGTCGGAATGCGATTCGGAGGCCGGATGCCGCCTGATCGCGGCTGAAGAGATGCTTAATCACAAGGGCTGGCCCGAGCCGTGGCCCGTTGTCACCGTACCGCGCCCAAAGCCCAATTCCACCCTCCTGCGCATGGCCTTTGTCGCGTCCGGTGCATGGGATGCGACCCTTGTGTTGAGCCATAAATCGGACTGGGATCTGGCGGCAGGGACCATCCTGGTCAATGAGGCGGGCGGCATGGCGACGACGCACACGGGTGAGCCCATGCACTTCAATCGCCCGATTGCTGCACAACGCAGCATGATCGCGTCTGGAAAACGCCTGCATCCTCTGTTAGTGCGCCGGTCAGGATTTGTGGCTATACCTGACCCACAGGAAAAGGCGGCCCCGGTCGCAGCAACAGTAAAAACGGAGCCAGAAAAAATGGGTGACGCCCCAAAGGCGCAAAAACAGCTTCTTCACATCGTGTTTGGTGGTGAACTGAAAGACGTGCGGGAAGTCGAGTTCGAGGATCTCACGAAAGTCGATTTCGTTGGCGCGTTCGCCAGCTACAAGGATGCCTATGACGCGTGGAAGGCTGCTGCCCACCGCACGGTGGACAATGCCGAAACGCGCTATTTCATCCTCCATGCCCACCGGCTGCTGGACCCGGAGACGGGGGAACACCATCACGTCTGACCGGGCCAAACCGGTGCGCCGATCCGGCGCCCTGACGCGTCTTGGCAGGGAGCGGTTCGCCGCGCACTGGCGGTGGTTCGCGGCTGGCACATTGTGCGCCGCGCTGACTTCGATTGCGGCGGCCTCCTACGGTTACCTCCTGAAACTCGTCGTCGAGGGGCTCGAAGCGCTTGCCGGGCCTGACAAAGTCACCGTTCCCGTCAGCTTGTGGTGGCTGATCGCCATCATCGGCGTCGCGGCCATTGTCCGCTCGCTCGCCCTCTATGGCATGACGATCTTCAACAATACCGGCGTGCAACGGGCGATTGTCGACATCCAGCAGGACCAGTTCGGCGCCCTGACCGATGGCGACTATGCGCGCATCGCGGCGGAAGCCTCCGGCGGCTTCGTCTCGCGCTTCATCAATGATGTGAACGCCCTGCGCGATGCCGGCCTGCGCATCGCCAACAATCTCACCAAGGGCGTGCTGACCGTCATCGGCGTGTTCATCACCATGCTCGTCATGGACTGGAAGCTGACCCTGATCCTGCTGGTCATCTATCCCATCGCCTTTGCGCCGGTCCTCGCCCTCGGCAACCGGGTGCGCAAACGCTCGCGCCAGTCGCAGCAGCAGATCGGCGAAGTCACCTCCTTGCTGGGCGAGGCCTTCCAGTCGGCCCGCGTGGTCAAGGCCTATGGTCTGGAAGACTACCAGAAGGCCCGCGCGGCGAAGGGATTCCGCGAACGCTCGCGCCTGTTCCTCAAAGTGCTGACAGACCGCGCCGCCGTCGATCCGATCCTCGAGATCACCGGCGGGCTTGCCCTTGTCGGCATCCTGGCACTCACCGCATGGCGTATCGCACAGGGCGATACGTCGCTCGGCAATTTTGTCGGCATTGTCGGCGCCATCGCTGTTGCGGCCCCGGAACTGCGCGCCCTTGGCACGCTGAACTCCGTCGCGCAGGAAGGCGGCGCGGCAGCCGACCGCGTGTTCGAGATCACCGACGCCGAGCCCGAGATCGCCGACATGCCCGGCGCGCTGGCGATCGCGAAGGTTACCGGCGCCATCGCGTTTGACGATGTGCGCTTCGCCTATCCCGATGGTACTGAAGCCCTGAAAGGCTTGTCCTTCACGGCCGCGCCCGGCGAGACGATCGCACTGGTCGGTCCGTCGGGCGCGGGCAAGTCCACTGTGTTCAACCTGCTCCTGCGCCTCTATGACCCGACCGGCGGCGCAGTTTCCGTAGACGGAACGAATGTGCGCGATGTCAGCGGAGCCAGCCTTCGGGCCAGCATGGGAATCGTTGCCCAGGATGCGGCCCTGTTCGATGACACGATCCGCGCCAATATCGCGCTTGGCCGCCTCGGCGCCAGCGATGAAGAGATCGAGGCTGCCGCCAGGTTCGCGAATGCTCACGAATTCATCCGTGCGCTGCCGGGCGGCTATGATGCCCCTGCGGGCGAAATGGGGCGGAACCTTTCCGGCGGCCAGCGCCAGCGCGTGGCGCTTGCCCGCGCGATCCTGCGCGGCGCGCCGATCCTGTTGCTGGATGAGGCAACATCCGCCCTCGATGCCGAAAGCGAGGCCAAGGTGCAGGACGCGCTCGCGAAATTCTCCGCGGGTCGCACGACACTGATCATCGCCCACCGTCTGTCTACCGTGCGCGCCGCTGATCGCATCATTGTCATGGAAGATGGCCGCGCCGTTGAAGACGGCACCCACGCCGCCCTGATGGACAGGAACGGCGCCTATCGCCGGCTGGTGGACTTGCAGCTGAGCTAAAGGATCAATGCGACGCGCTGCACCGCTCAGTCGCCGGTAAAATCTGGCTTGCGGCCCTTGAGGAACGCGCTGACGCCTTCCTTGAAATCATCAGACTGCTGCAGCAGGGCAAACGCTTCGAGGTCTCGGTGCCCCGTCGCCCGGGCCAGTGCCAGCGCAGCGACATTCACGTCCTGCTTGACGCTTTTCAATGCGGTCGGAGGCAGGGCCGCGGCCGCTTCGGCAATCTCGCGCGCCTTTGCCATGGCCGTGCCTGCGGCAACGACATGGTCGGCAAGGCCCCAGTCCAGCGCCAACCCTGCAGTGATCTTCTCGCACAGCGCCGCGATGCGCTTGGTCCGCGCCGGTCCTACCAGCGCCACGAAGCGCGGGATGGAGCCCCAGCTCATGTTCATGCCGCGCTCGACTTCGGGCACGTAGAAGGTTGAATTGTCCGCCGCCACGCGCAGGTCGCAGGCCGTCGCCAGGGCCACGCCGCCGCCCACGCACCACCCCTCGACCGCGCAGATCGTGATGGCATCGACATCCTCCCACGCCTGGCACATCCGCGGCCCCCGGCGCAGCATCACCCGGCGCTGGCTCAGAGAGGCTTGCGCCGCCGCCGTGCCGTCGGGGTCCTTCAGGTCCGCGCCCATGCAGAACTGGTCGTCGCGGCCGGTCAGGATGACGGCGGAAATATCCGGGCAGTCATGGAAGCCCTGCGCCGTCTCGGTCAGCTGGCGCATCAATTCCTGGCTCAGCGCATTGGCGCGGTTGCCCGTATCGAACCTGACGGTCGCAATCCGGCCTTCGCGCGTGACGCTGACAAGGGCGCTCATTCAGGCGTCGCCTGCCTTGCGTTCCTGCGGAAGTTGCGCCGCCGCATGCTTCAGGAATTTTGCCAGTTTCTCTGCGCTCTCGGCGCCCTGCACGGCCACTTTGCGATTGGCGATATAGGTCGGCACGCCGCTGACGCCCATCTGGCGGAAGGCCTCGGCCTCCTCGCGCACATTCGCCACATCGGCATCGGTCTTCAGCAGGTCTGCGACGATCTCAGCATCAAGCCCGATCTCGCGGGCGATATCGACCAGGACCTTATGGTCGCCAATGTCGCGCCCGTCCTCGAAGAAAGCCTTGAACAGGGCCTCCTTGGCCGCCGCGCCCTTGTCCTGGCCCTGCGCCCAGCGCACCACGCGGTGCGCATCGAAACTGCTCGGCCGGCGGGTGATCCTGTCAAACTGATAGGGAATGCCCTCGGCCGCGCCATAGTCGATCAGCGCCTGCCGCATCTGGCCGGATCGTTCGCGGCTCTCATCCGAACCGCCGAACTTCTCTTTCATGTACTCCTTGTAGTCGACACCTGCCGCCGGGATTGTCGGATCCAGCTCGAAAGGCCGGAAGATGAGTTGAACATCGACCTCGGGGGCGAGTTCCCGCGCCGCCTCGATCCTGCGAAGACCCAGCCAGCACCACGGGCAAACCAGATCCGATACCATTTCCACAACGACTGTCATGGTGCCAGCCTAATCCGCGAGCCTGTCGCAGGCAACCGGCACAACCAGATCTGTTGGAAGAGCACGGCGTCCGGCTTGACAGGAGCAAAAATACAATCAATTGTACAATTAATTGCATAAAAGGCGCCACGGACATGAGCGACGATGATTTTATCGACAGACACATGCTGGGCTCAGCGTTCATCGCGTTCCAGCTTGAGCAACTGACCGAACTGATCGTCGCCCAGGGAAACGATATGCTGGACGCGGCCGGGATCACATTCCCGTCCCGCGCTGTCTCGACTGTATTGTATATCGGCGAACACCAGCCGACCTCGACGGCAGACATCGCCCGTGCCCTTGGCCAGCCCCATCAGGTTGCCACCCAGCGCGTGGATATCCTGATCCGTCTCGGTATCGTTGAGCGCGTCGACGATCCCGACGACGGCCGCCGAAAACTACTACGTCTGACCCGTCAGGGTAAGAACCAATTCCAGATTCTGACGGCAAAGCTCGCGAAAGCCGGCCAGGTCTTCGGAGCCCTCTTCGACGAAATCGGGTGTGATCTTCCCGCCGTCATCCAGCGCGCGACAGAGTCGCTTCTCGGCACCTCACTTCTCTCTCGCATGGAAGACAACTGACATGACCAGACTGATAATCCTCTTCGTGTCTGCAATGCTGCTCGCCAGCCTCTCGGCCTGTGAAACGCAGGAATCGCCCAAGCCATCCGTGCTGTTCGCGCACGCGTGGAATAGCGGCATTGATCCGCATGAGCCCGCCGTCCAGGTTCAGGAGATAGTTGCGGACACGTTCGTCCTGCGTCAGTCGCTGCGGACCAGTTTCGAGGCACCATTCCTTTACCTCCTCCTTGGAGAGGACAAGGCGTTACTCATCGACACGGGCGTTGAAGGCGTGGACCTTCGCGCCGAAGTGGACAGGTTGCTTGCGGCCAGCGGACGCGCCGGAATGCCACTCGTAGTCATGCACACGCATGGTCATGGCGATCATGTTGGTGGCGATGCACAATTTGCCGACCGACCTGATACAATTATCATCGGGCATACGGCTGAGGATGTGGCCGGGTTCTTCGGTATCGATCAGTGGCCGGTGGATAATGGCGCTTTTGATCTGGGCGGCCGCAAAGTGGATGTGCTGCCGACGCCGGGGCACCATGCCTCGCACGTCATGGTTTATGACGCGGTGACGCGCATCCTGTTCTCGGGGGACGCCATCTATCCGGGGCGGCTGTTCTTTGTATGTGAAAAGGCTGGCGAGTATGCGGCATCCATCGACCGTGTCGCGAGTTTTGCGGAGACTCATCAGATCGACTGGCTGCTCGGTGGGCATGTGGAGATGAAGGCAACGGCGGGCCAGTCGTTTGGCCAACAGAACAATTCGCGCCACGGCGAACACTTACTTGAACTGCCGGGAAGCGCCATTGGCGACGTGAAAGCCGCCTTCGACGGGATCGGCGACTATCCTCGCGTGACTCCATTTCCTGAGTTCATGCTGCTGCCACACCCAGCAGATCCGACGGGCATGTACCCGCCCGACTGGTGCAAGCCTGCTTAGGTGGTCAGAGAAGATGTGAACCCGATCGGTTCAGTTCGGTTTCCATGAAATGAGGAGTGATTTTCAATGCTGAATTCTGCGATCACCGCGACCCTGATCGCGACCGTTCTCGCGCTCGTGGGCTGCGTGGCACACTCTCAGGTCCAGCGAGAGCATGCAGGTTGGAGCCGGACGGAACTGGAGGCGGATCTCGATACCTGGCTGGACTGGACACGCTCGACCCATCCGGCGTTCGAACTGGCCGTCGAACAGGACACTTTTGGGCGCCAGGTCGATCGGGTTCGCGCGCAGTTGCGTGATGAAATGGGCGTGTCTGAGGTGTGGCACACATTTGCGCAGCTGAACCCTTATCTGGATGACGCACACATGGGGCTGGATCTGCCTGCCGCAGTCGGGGGCTCTGAGATCTGGCGCGTCGAAATTGAAGATGCGCGCGCTTACATTCCCGCGGGCAATCCCGACGAGGAACGCGAGGAGATCATCGCGGTAAACGGCGCTTCCGTCTCGGACATGATCGTACGGACCTTGCCACTGTTGCGCGGCGAATCCGATTCCTTGAGATCGCGCATTCTTGAGCTTCGCTTCCGGGAGCTCCTTGCGCTTCATCTTGACGGCGCATTGCCCGTGGAGATTCGACTGCAGGGAACGGACGGTACTGAGCGTTTTGTAGCGCATGTATCATCAACGGTTGGCGCTTCGGAGACCGCCCCTTTCGACATGCTGCTTGTGAAGTCAACAGCTGTAATGAGGATTGATACTTTCGAGAGAGATTACGAGGCGGCCTTTACTGCATTTCTTGAAGAGAGTTTTGAGCGAATCGAAAGTGCGCGAGCAACGCGCCTGGTTATTGATCTCCGCGGCAATGGCGGCGGCGCGCATGAACTATCGGATCGACTGCTCGGCTATCTCACGTCGGAGCGTTACACGCCAATGTCTGCGGTCCGCGCCCGTGTGACTGAAGACAATATGGGGCTTATTCCGGGGGGCGAGCCGGGGGCTGTGGTGGCAATGCCCTTCGCCCAGTGGGTTGAGCCTGTAAGCCCCATGGGCCACCTTTTCGATGGTGAGGTAATCATACTGGTCGGCCCGGCGACCTATTCGCAAGCCATCGTATTTGCCACGATCATCCAGGATTTCCAACTTGGATCGGTAGCTGGAGAAAAGACAGAGGGTAAGGCCAACCAAACTGCGCAAGTCCAGCATTTTGCACTGCCACGAACGGGGTTTCACGTTCGGGCACCGCTTTACGTTCTGACACGCGCTTCGGGCGAGGAGAGTGGCGCCGGGGTTATGCCCGACATTGTGTGGTCGAATGCGGATGATCGATCCTTTGAATGGATCGTCGAAAATCTTGATCGATCCTCAGGTGAGGCGGTGTCGACGGAATCATCCCTCAGGCATTAGGGAGGGGCCGGGCTATCTTGTTCGGTGGACTGAAACGTACCGGTTTGTACTCGGTGAACAAATCTAGAATAAACCAACCAGGAGGGGTAGGCCGTCCTGTTATCGGGTTGCGCTTCTTTTTGGCTTGATGCGCATATCTTACTTTTTCCGTCCCCCCAGAACGGCCACCAGCTCTTCGACCTTCTCGCGCCGCGTATCCATGTCATCGTCTTTCAGCGCATGGTCCACGCAGGTCGCGATATGGTCGTCGAGGATGAGGCCCTCAAGGCCCACCAGCGCCGCCTTGATCGCCTGCACCTGCCGGACGACATCGATACAGTATCGGTCGTCGGCCACCATCTTGGCGACGCCACGCACCTGCCCCTCGATCCGGGCGAGGCGCTTTGCGGCGGCATCTCTCGTTTGCGTTTTCATGGAGCGGTGTCCTTTGTCGGGGAGCCTGCAGTATCGTCGCCGTCATCGGTCATTGAAAGGCCGGAATGCTCCAGGGCGAAAATGCCGCCCATGCCGGCAGGCGTCAGTCGGTTCCTTGCGTATGAGATGCCCATCAGAGTTTCAGTGCACGCAGGCGCAGGGCGTTTGCGATCACCGATACCGACGACAGGCTCATCGCCGCCGCAGCGATCATCGGGCTCAGCAGCAGTCCGAACACAGGGTACAGGACACCCGCTGCCAGCGGGATGCCGAGCGTATTGTAGATGAAGGCGAAGAACAGGTTCTGGCGAATGTTGCGCATGGTTGCATGGCTGAGCGTGATGGCTTTCGCGATGCCTGCCATGTCGCCCTTCACCAGCGTGACGCTGGCGCTTTCCATCGCCACGTCGGTGCCGGTGCCCATGGCGATGCCGACATCGGCCTGCGCCAGCGCCGGGGCGTCGTTGATGCCGTCGCCGGCCATCGCCACGACAGCGCCGTCAGCCTGCAATTCCTTGATGATCCGGTGCTTGTCTTCCGGCGAAACGTCCGCACGCACGTCGTCGATGCCCACTTGCCGGGCCACGGCTCCAGCCGTCGCCGCGCTGTCGCCGGTCAGCATCACGACTTTCAGGCCTTGCTTGTGCAGTGCTGTAATCGCGCCCTGTGTCGTCGCCTTGATCGGGTCAGCCACGCCGATCAGGCCGGCCGCCTTGCCGTTCACGGCAACGAACATCACCGTCTGACCTTCGTTCCTGTGCGTCTGCGCAGCCTTGGCGCGCGCATCATCGAAGCCGCCCGTCCGCCGCATCATCTTCGCATTGCCGATGGCGACCGATTTGCCATCAACGCTGCCCTGCGCACCTTCACCCGTGACGGATTCGAAATCCTTTACGGCAGCCACGTTGACGCCGCGGTCTTTCGCGCCCTGGACAATCGCTGCCGCCAGGGGATGCTCGCTCGCGGCCTCAACCGCGGCAACCAGTGCCAGCAATCCGGCTTCATCCCAGCCGTCTGCGGGCTCCACCGTCACCAGTTTCGGCTTGCCTTCGGTCAGCGTTCCGGTCTTGTCGACGACCACTGTGTCGACTTTCTCAAGTGTCTCCAGCGCCTCGGCATTGCGGATCAATATGCCGCTCTGCGCGCCCTTGCCGGTGCCCACCATGATCGACATGGGCGTGGCAAGGCCAAGGGCGCACGGGCATGCAATGATCAGCACGGCGACGGCATTGACCAGCGCAAAGACCAGCGCCGGATCCGGCCCGAACACGGCCCACACGATGAATGTCAGCACAGCTATTACCACCACGGCCGGCACGAACCAGGCCGCTACCATGTCCGCCAGCCGCTGGATCGGCGCCCGCGAGCGCTGCGCCTCGGACACCATGCGCACGATCTGCGCCAGCACCGTGTCGTCGCCCACGCGCGTCGCGGTTATCACCAGGGTCCCGGTCGTGTTCAGTGTGCCGCCCGTTACCGCATTACCGGCCGCCTTGGCCACTGCAAGGGGCTCACCTGTGACCATTGACTCGTCAATATTGGACTTGCCCTCGGCCACTTCGCCGTCCACGGGCACTTTCTCGCCGGGCCGGATACGCAGCCGGTCACCGGATTTCACCTCATCGAGATTGACGTCCTGCTCGGTGCCATCTTCGCGGATGATGCGCGCTGTCGGCGGCGTCAGCTGCAGCAGCGCCCGGATCGCGCCTGAGGTTGCGCTGCGGGCTCTCAGCTCCAGAACCTGTCCCAGCAGGACCAGCGTCGTAATGACCGCCGCTGCCTCGTAATAGACATTTACCTGGCCATTCATGCCGCGAAAGCTGTCCGGGAAAATCCCCGGCGCGACGGTGGCCACCAGGCTGAACAGGAACGCCATCCCGGTGCCCAGTGCGATCAGCGTGAACATGTTCGGGTTCATGGTTTTGACCGACCGCCACCCGCGCATGAAGAAGGGCGCCGCACCCCACAGCACGACCGGCGCCGCCAGGACCAGCTGGATCCATGCCGCCCAACCCGCCGGCACAATGGCGTGCAGCGGCCGGCCGGGAATCATGTCGCCCATCGCATACAGGAACAGGGGCAGGGTAAAGACCGTGCTGATCCAGAACCGGCGCGTCATGTCGTCGAGTTCGCTCCGGTCCTCTTCCAGTGAGACGGTCTCGGCCTCCAGCGCCATGCCGCAGATCGGGCAGCCTGTATTCGATGTCTCGCGCACCTGCGGGTGCATTGGACAGGTCCACACCGTGCCGGAATAGCCTTCGGGCACTTGGTCATAGGCGCTGTCGGGTTTTGCTGCCTTGGCGCTGCCATGACAGCAGGCATGCGCTGTGTCCCCTTCGTCCGGGGCATCGTTAGGGTGATGGCTATGAGTGTGGGAATATGTGTCTGTGGTCATGGGTGTGCGCTCCGGGTCCGGCATTCACACGCCCATTTAATACCCCCATGGGGTATATTCAAGTTTCAGTCAGCGCGCGTGAAACACCAGCTTGCTTTCCTAACCCTTTGGCGAGGCACTCCGTTCCCGCACCCTTTTCCATGGCGCTATTCTGCCGGCTCGCCCATTGGCTCCGGCACCATCACGCCTTCGGCTTCCAGCGCGCGCAGCACATCGCTTGCCATCCATGTGTCTGCAGGGACCATCTGGGGCGTGCGCTTCAGCTCCAGGCCGAATGGCAGGGCCACCTTTTCCGGCGGACCGGCGGGCACGATCTCATGCTCGGCAAACAGCGTGCGCGGCGCGGGCGTCGGCAGCATCGCCGCCAGCGTGAACCCACCCGCGATGATCGCTCCGGCCCAGACATTGGATTTGAACACCGACAGTGCCGCCTGTTCCTGGCTGCCCTTCAGGCGCACAACCTGCCACAGGCCGTGAGCCAGAAAGGCCAGCGCCGTCACGGCGCCGGCCCGCACCGATCCATTCGTCACCGCCGCCAGCGCCACCAGCGCTGCCGCGCCCATGTGGAAACAGAAGCTCACGAGCACGGCCCGCTTGCCGAACAGGCGCGCGGTGGAGCGCACGCCGATCAGCGCATCGTCCTCACGGTCCTGCAGGGCATAGATCGTGTCATAAGCGATCGTCCACAGGACAAGACCCGCATAGAGCACGAAGACCGGCACTGTCAGGCTGCCCGCCGTCGCCGCGCCGACCCAGACGCCCCAGTTGAAGGTCAGCCCCAGCCACGCCTGCGGCCACCAGGTCACCCGCTTCATGAACGGATACGCCGCCACCAGCGGCAGGGCGCACAGCGCCGCCAGTTTCGCATCCCCCGGCAGGCAGGCCCAGACCGCCAGCCCCACCGCCAGCTGCACCCCCAGGAAGACAAATGCCTCGCGCAGCGTTACCGCGCCGGAAGGCAACGGCCGTAGCGCCGTGCGCGCTACCTGCGCGTCGAAATCCCGGTCGGTAATGTCGTTCCACGTACATCCCGCCCCGCGCATCGCCACCGCCCCCAGCAGGAACAGCGGCACCCAGAACAGGTCCACCAGGTAAAGCCCCGTGCGCATCCGCACGAAGGCGAGGCCGATCAGGCAGGGCAGGTAGAGCAGCCAGATGCCCACCGGCCGGTCGAGCCGCGCCAGCATGGCATAGGGCTGCATCCAGTCCGGCAGTTTCGCCAGCAGGCCGGGCAGGGCGCTGTCAGCCGGAATGGCTTGCAGGCCGGGCCTGCCAGAAGTGTCGATCTGGTTCATGGCGCGGCTTATACAGGGAATTTCGGCCTTTCACAGCCTCAAGCAACCCTCGCGCGAACGCTCATCCTTCGGCGGCCTCGAAGGCATATTGCTCGGTGTCGACGCTCGCCTGCGCAGCCGGGGAATAGCGCGGGCCCTTCACCGCTTCCGGCTGGAACACGCTGTCGAGCGCCGCGACCTGGTCGGGCGTCAGGGCCAGTTCTGCAGCCTTGAAATTGTCGGCCAGATGCTTGCGGCTGGTCGTTCCGGGGATCGGCACGCAGCCCGGCTCCTTGGCCAGCGTCCACGCAATCGCCAGCTGCGATGTCGTCATCCCGAGGTCGCCCGCCATGGCCTGCGCCTGTTTCAGCAGCGGCAGGTTCTCGCTCCAGTAGGGCTCGGTCCAGCGCGGGAAGATCCGCCGCATGTCGCTGGCATGATAATCCTTCGGCGCGGGCGGATTATCCGCGAGGTAGCCGCGCCCGACAGGCGAAAACGGCACGAAGGTCACGCCCAGCTCCCGGCAGGCGTCCAGCACGGCAATTTCCGGGTTGCGCGTCAGCAGCGAATATTCCGACTGCATCGCCGCCACCGGGTGCACCGCATGGGCCCGGCGCAGCAGGCCCTCGCCCATTTCCGACAGGCCCACCATGCGGATCTTGCCCTCGGCCACCAGGTCCGCCATCGCGCCCATGGAATCCTCAATAGGCACCTTCCTGTCCGGCCGGTGCATGTAATACAGGTCAATCGTCTCGCGCTGCAGCCGTTTCAGGCTCGCCTCGCAGGCCGCCTTGATGCTCTCCGGCCGCGCGTCGATCCTGCGCTTGTCGCCATCGAACAGCAGCACGCATTTGCTCGCCTGAAGGAACTCGCCCTGCCGGTGTTTCAGCGCCGTGCCGATCAGCGTCTCGTTCTTGCCAAGGCCATAGATCGTCGCCGTGTCGAGAAAATCATAGCCAAGGTCGAGCGCCGCATTCAGCAGCGCGGCGGCCTCCGCCTCATCCGACGGCGGCCCATAGCCATGATGCAGGTTCATGCAGCCAAGGCCGACGGGATAGACGCTGTCAGACCCCAGCCTGCGCGGTGTTGTGCTCATGATGCGTGCTCTCTGATGATTGCGTTCCCGGCCAGCCTAACGGGCAGGGCGGCGCGAGGCCAGCCCCCCGCCCGCAGTCTCGGCGCATGCCGGGACATCATGTGACGGTGTCCCGATTTTCCCTCATCCCCAACCCTTCTCCCAAGGGAGAAGGGCGTAACTTGCACGCAATCGGCGCCCGGCGCGGCTCAGCTTATCGAAACGGTCTTGCGGTTCACAAAAGCCCTGATGCCATCGGCGGCGAGTTCGCGTCCGTAGCCGGAATGTTTCACGCCGCCAAAAGGCAGGCGCGGGTCTGAGGCGACCAGCGCATTCACGAAGGTCGAGCCGGCCTCGATATCACGCACGGCGTGAGAGATATCGGCCGCCTCCTGTGTGAAGATGGCCGAGCCGAGGCCGAAATCGCAGCGATTGGCCCGCGCGATCGCATCGTCCAGGCTGTCGACGCGCCAGAGATTGGCGACCGGGCCAAACATTTCCTGCTCCGCGCCCGGCGTGCCGTCCGGCGCCTCGGCCAGAACCTGCGGCGCAAACCACCAGCCCTTGTCGGGGAGCTGTGCCAGCTTGCTGATCCGCTTCGCGCCGCCCTTCAGTGTCGCCTCGACCTGGCCCGCCAGTTCATCGCGGATCGTCTCGGTCGCCAGCGGTCCGATATCGGTCTCCTCCAGCAGCGGATCGCCGACGTGCAGCGCCTCGATCCGGGCCACGAAGGCCTGCGTGAAAGCGTCATAGATATCGGTGTGAACCAGGAATCGCTTCGCCGCGATGCAGGACTGGCCATTATTTCGGGTGCGCGATTTCACCGCCGTCTCCACGGCCTTGTCGAGGTCTGCCGACGGCATCACGATAAAGGCGTCCGAACCGCCAAGCTCCAGCAGCGAGGGTTTCAACTCTTCCCCGGCAATGCTGGCGACGCTGCGCCCGGCCGGGCCGGATCCTGTCAGCGTCACGGCTTTTACCCGCGCGTCGCGGATCACGCCTTCAACGGCTTTTGAGCCGATAAGCAGCGTCTGGAAACAGCCCTCCGGGAATCCGGCCTCGCTGAAGACTTTCGCAATATTCAGCGCTGATCCCCAGACATTGGACGCGTGTTTCAACAGGCCAACATTGCCCGCCATCAGCGTCGGCGCGGCAAAGCGGAAAACCTGCCAGAACGGAAAGTTCCACGGCATTACCGCCAGAACCGGCCCGAGGGGCAGGTTGCGGACAAAGGACTGGCTTGCCTCGGTCTCGATCACCTCGTCCCTGAGATAGTCCTCGGCATGGTCGGCATAATGGCGGCAAACCAGTGCGCACTTTTCCACTTCGGCCACGGCTTCGCTGAGCGGTTTGCCCATTTCCATCGTCATCGTGCGGGCGAAGGCCTCTTTGCGGGCGTCGAGGATGTCGGCCGCCTTGTGCATCAGGCGGGAGCGCTGGGTGAAGCTCGTCAGCCGCCAGGACTGGAACGCGTCATCGGCCTGCTTGATCGCCGCGTCCACTTCGGCACTGCCCAGCGAGGTGAAGGTCTGCAGTACCTCGCCTGTTGCAGGGTTGATGGAGGTGACGACGGGCTTGCTCATGAGACGATCCTTCGGCTTAACTTGAACCCTATATACGCATATAGAACCCCGATGAGTTCCATGCCTCGCCTATTCGTGAACAGTGATCTTGTCGCAGGCGATGCCTTTGCGCTCAATGAGGAACAGTCGAAATACCTGATCCGGGTCATGCGGCTGGGGTCTGGTGATCCTGTCCGCGTGTTCAATGGCCGCGATGGCGAGTGGCGCGCGCAGATCAGCAAGGCCGACGGCCGCCGCGCCGATCTTGTGCCCGTCGCGCGCTTGCGGAGCCAGCAGGCACATGGCGGCGCGCGGCTGACGCTGCTCTTCGCGCCGGTCAAGAAATCGGAGACGGATTTCATCGTCGAGAAGGCCACCGAGCTCGGCGCCGCCCGCATCCAGCCCGTCATCACCGAGCGGACCCAGACGCGCACTGTCCGGCTCGACCGGTTCGCCAAGATCGCCCTCGAAGCTGCCGAACAGACCGAGCGCCTGGATCTTCCGGAGGTGAGCGATGCGGTCAGCCTCGATGCAGCGCTGGAGGCCTTGCCGTCGGGCACGCCAGTCGTCTTCTGTGACGAGGCCGGCGATGAGGCGGATGCCCCCTGGGGCGGGCAGGCGGGCCGCGCAGCCCCCATGGCCGACGTGCTGGGAGAACTGGGCAATCGCCCCGCCGCCATCCTGATTGGCCCTGAAGGCGGCTTCAGCCCAGCCGAACGCGCCTTCCTTCGCGGCCGCGCCGATACGTATCCCGTCAGCCTTGGCCCGCGAATCCTGCGCGCTGAAACCGCTGCCGTTTCGGCCATGACGCTCTGGCAGGCCCTCTGCGGAGATTGGAGCTAAGGCGCCCGTGCGCTATGCCCGCACATATTTGATGAACGGTGTTTTCGTCCCGATCCGGTCATAGAGCTGACGCGCGACGGTATTGAATTCCTGCGTTGTCCAGTAGACCGAGGCGGCGCCATGCGCATCCGCGGCCGTATAGACCGCTTCAATCAGGGCCCGGCCGATGCCTGAACCGCGCACATCCGGGTCGGCATAGAGGTCCTGCAGGTAGCAGGTGTCGCCAATCTCCCAATTTGTGCGGTGGAACAGGTAGTGCGCGATGCCCACGGGGCGTCCGCCCTGAAGGGCGATCAGGCCACGATACTCACACGGTGCACCCGACAGCATCCGCGCAAAGCTGGAGGCATAAACAGCCTCGGGCCGTTCGGTTTCGTAGAAGGTGAGATAGGCGTGCCACAGCCTGCGCCATTCGGCCTCGTCCGACGCGGCCAGCGGGCGAATCACCAGATCAGACGCGGCCGTCATGGCCAGCCTAGAACGACCAGCGCTTCAGCGGGACCGGCACGTCATCGACCCAGCGGCGTTTCCAGTCGAGCACGACACCGACACGGTGGTCGATCTTGCCGTCCCAATGCGGTTTCAGGCCAACCGCCTGCAGCAGGTCGAACAATTCCTGCGCAATCGCAATATGCGCTGCGTCCAGATCGGAGTGGGCGGCGCCATAGCTGAAATAGAGGCCGTGGCCTTCGACGGCGCTTTCAGTGTCCTGCTGGTGGAAGAAGACATAGCCGCGGGCGCGGTGACCCATGGTTTCATAGTCCTCGATTTCGGTGGCGATTTCCGCTGCACCGCAATTGCCGCAACAGGTGAAGTTCGCCCGCGCGACCACACCATTGTCTTCCAGCGTGTCCAGGGCCAGTTCCAGCCGGTCGTAATCGGTCAGCACGGGCCAGCTTTCCTGCTCGTCCACCAGTGTCTGGATGGCCGCGATCAGCACGTCACGCACGGCTATCCGGCGGTCGCGGTCGGACATCGACGTTTCGAAGTCCTCGGTGAGTTCGAAGAGAATATCCTCGATCTCATCAATTTCCTCGTAGCCGCCCCGAACGTGGATATGTGCCCACATTTTCAGGTCGTCCCGTTCGTCTGCCTTCAGTCTGTTCACGTCAGTCCCTCTGAACTCTCATTTCAGGCAGGACGATAACCCGGTTGGCGTCGGGATGAAACATCCCTATGTGCACTTCCATCGCCGTTTTTGGGAGGCTTAAGATGACCACACCGACCTCGGACATCGACGAGTCCTCCACGCGCATCGAATCCAGGGCAGAACTGGTCGAGTACCTTGCCGCTGGGTCAAAGCCCATGGCGGACTGGCGTATCGGCACAGAGCACGAGAAGTTCGGCTTCATCAAGGACGGCCTGCGACCGCTGCCCTATGAGGGAACGGCGTCCATTCGCGCCATGCTGGAAGGGTTGCGTGATACGTTCGGCTGGGAGCAGATTGTTGAAGGCGGGCACCTGATCGGCCTGAAAAAGGACGGGGCCAGCGTATCGCTGGAGCCGGGCGGCCAGTTCGAGCTGTCGGGTGCGCCGCTTGAGACCATTCACCAGACCTGCAACGAGGTCGGCCGCCACCTGGAGGAAGTCCGCCAGATCGCAGAGCCGATGGGCGTCGCCTTCCTGGGCGCCGGCGCGAGCCCGCTCTGGAGCCTTGCCGAAACCCCGGTCATGCCCAAGGGCCGCTATCGCATCATGACGGCCTATATGGACAAGGTGGGGCGCCTCGGCCGCCAGATGATGTTCCGCACCTGCACCGTGCAGACAAACCTCGATTTCGGTTCGGAAGCCGACATGGTGAAGAAATTCCGCGTGTCGCTGGCCCTTCAGCCGCTCGGCACGGCGCTGTTTGCCAATTCGCCTTTCCTCGACGGGCGCCCCAATGGCTTCCTGTCCTATCGCTCTCAGATCTGGACGGACACAGACCCTGACCGCACGGGCATGCTTCCCTTCGTGTTCGAACAGGGCTTCGGCTTCGAGCAATATGTCGACTATGCGCTCGACGTTCCGATGTATTTTGTCCGCCGCAAGGGTGAATACCTCGATGCGAGCGGCCTGAGCTTCCGGGACTTCATGGCTGGCAAACTGCCGATCCTGCCGGGCGAATTGCCGGCGATGGATGATTTCGTCGATCACCTGTCGACGATCTTCCCGGAAGTGCGCCTGAAGCGTTTCCTTGAAATGCGCGGATCGGATGCCGGCCCGTGGAGCCGCCTCTGCGCGTTTTCAGCCTTTTGGACCGGGCTCCTGTATTGCCCCGATTGCCTCGATGCGGCCTGGGACGTGGTGAAGGACTGGACGGATGCCGACCGTGAAGCGATGCGCCAGAGCGTTCGCACGCTTGGCCTGAAAACGCCGGTGCCGGGCGGCGGGTCGATGCAGGATCTCGCCAAGCAGGTGCTTGCATTGTCGCGGCAGGGACTCAGGAACCGGGCGAATCTCTCCACATCCGGCGATGACGAGACCGGCTATCTCACCGAACTCGACGAGATCGCCACCAGCGGTCTGACCCCCGCAGACCGCCTCCTCGCCCGCTATTACGGCCCCTGGAACCGCGACGTACGGCCAATTTTCGCTGAAGAGGCGTATTAGGGGCACGCTTTCGCGCTCCCGGGCCTTCGGGAAAGCATAAATTGCCTTGAGCCTTGACGCGGCGCATGGTCAAACTGCGCCTCATGCGCTGTTGGCGCGCCACAGACTGCAATGAGCCTGGGGAGGGCCACTGTGACAGACATTCCAGTATCAACACCGGATCCCGTTACGGGAGACACCAGTTTTTTCGGGCATCCGAAAGGCCTGTTCATCCTGTTCCTGACCGAGATGTGGGAACGCTTTTCCTATTACGGGATGCGCGGCCTGCTTATCATTTATCTGACGCAGCATTTCCTGTTCTCGGACGAGAAATCCGCGCTGATCTACGGCGCCTATACCGCGCTGGTCTATGTGATGACGATCATCGGCGGCACGCTGGCTGACCGGTATCTCGGGCAGCGCAAGGCGGTTACGTTCGGGGCCATCCTGCTCGTACTCGGGCATTTCGGTATGGCATTCGAGGGGTCGGGCTCGCAGCAGATCGCCACGATTAACGGCGCCGAATATGAACTGACACTGGACGGACGCGGCGGCGATGCCAATCAGATCATCGTTCAGGGCGATAAGACTTCGCTGATCAGTTTTGACAATGAAACCAATGAGCTCATCATCGCGGATCCGGACGCCATGGGTCTGCCAGAGCGGATTGATCGCGATACCTACGAGACCAAGATCGTTACGCAGGACCTGTTCAAGAACATCCTGTTCCTGTCACTGGCGCTGATCATCGCCGGTGTCGGCTTCCTGAAGGCAAATATCTCGACAATTGTCGGCACGCTCTACAATGTTGGCGATGTGCGCCGCGACTCGGGATTCACTCTGTTCTACATGGGCATCAATCTCGGCTCTTTCCTGTCCTCCATCACCTGCGGCATCCTCGGTATCGTGTATGGCTGGGCCTGGGGCTTCGGCCTCGCGGGTATCGGCATGCTGGCCGGCCTGGTCGTTTTCCTTTGGGGGCAGAAATTCCTCGGCGGCCGCGCCGATCCGCCAGATGAGGCGAAACTCAAGAAGTCCGTGCTTGGTCCGATCAACGTGGAATGGGCCTGCTACCTGGCAGGCCTCCTGATGATCGCCGTCTCGATGCTGCTTGTGATGAACGAGGAAATCGTTGGCGGCATACTCGGCCCGATTGGCGTCCTGATGTTCCTGTTCCTCGTCAGCTATGCGTTCCTTCGGCTGAAGGGGACCGAACGCAACCGGATGTTCGCGGCGATCTATTTTGTCCTCGCGCAGATCCCGTTCTGGGCGCTGTTCGAACAGGCCGGTTCCTCGCTGAACCTGTTCACTGACCGACTGGTCGATCGCACACTTCTTGGATGGTCGGTGCCAGCGCCTGTGTTCCAGTCACTGAATGCCGGCTTCATCTTCATTTTCGCGCCGATCATTGCGTGGCTATGGATATGGCTGGCCAAGCGCAACAAGGAGCCTTCCACGCCCGTGAAATTCGCCATCGGTGTGTTCGGCGTCGGCCTCGGCTTCCTCGCGCTCGTGGCAGGCATCCAGACGGTTGGGCCGTCGGCCATGACGCCTGTCCTGTTCATCTTCCTGATCTACTGGATCCACACGATGGCAGAGCTCATGCTGTCTCCGGTCGGCCTGTCTGCTGTCACCAAGCTGGCGCCGGCGCAGGTGGTCGGCATGACAATGGGTGCCTGGTTCCTGTATTCCGGCCTTTCAAACTTCCTTGCGGGCGTCATCGCCCGCTCGACGGGCTCGGAGACGATTGGTGGTCAGCTGACGGACATGGCAGCCGCAAAGGCGACTTATGTCAGCGTCTACAGCTCGGTTGGCTATATCGGCGTTGGCATTGCGGTCGGGATGTTGCTCATATCGCCGCTTATCAAGAGCTGGATGAAAACCGATGAAGGCGAGATGGTCTAGACGCACCGCAGCTTCAAAACAAAAGGGCGGCCTTTGCGGGCCGCCCTTTTTCGTTGCAGATGCCCGACCGGCTATCGCATGGGAGGATTGAAGGGATCGGTGGGCAGGCCACGCTTGATCCAGCCGTCGTCGGTGCCGAGGTGTCCGGCCATGCCTTCGGTGACGTTGAACACGTGGGCAAAGCCTTCCGAGACGAGCTTCTGGGCCGCAGAGGTTGAGCGGTTGCCGGATTTGCAGATCACCGCGACCGGGTGCTCAAGGTCGCCAAATACCGCTCCGCGCGCCCGCGCAACAAAGTCGATGTCCTGAAGGGTTGCACCGACGCTGTCGCGGGGCATGCCTGTCATTGCCCATTCAGAGGGCGTGCGCACGTCAATCAGGATGAGCTCGCCTTTCTGGGACATCTGGAAGGCCGTATCGGCCGATAGTGTTTCGATGTCGGCCAGCGCCGAACTGCCCAGTCCAATGGTTGCACAGACCAAAGTCAGGAATTTGCGTCGCATCCGTCGTGTCACCCTTTACGCAAAAGGCGCGACATCCGTAACGGCGGCGCGCCCTATTGTGGCGATAAAGTGGCAAAACCCTCGCGCGGCCGCAAGAGTCAGCGTTAATCATGACAGGAATTTTAGCCTGCGCCGCCTACGGTCAGGGCACCGACCTTGAGCGTTGGCTGGCCGACGCCTACGGGAACCGACTGTCCGGCCTTGCCGCAGACGCCGACGCCATCATCCATGGCAAAGTCATTACCGATCATCGATACCTGCTGCAGTACGGTCGGTCCGTGGCCGATCAGCGTCGCGTTTTTCACGGGCGCAACGATCTTGCCGTTCTCGACCAGATAGGCCTCGGTGCACTGGAATACGAAATTGCCGGAGGTGATGTCGACCTGACCGCCACCGAAGTCCACGGCCCAGAGGCCGCGCTTGATCGAGGCGACAATTTCGTCCGGGTCCCTGTCGCCGCCGAGCATGACCGTATTGGTCATGCGTGGCATGGTCTGCGCCTCATAGCTTTCGCGCCGGCCATTGCCGGTCGGTGCGACGCCCATCAGGCGTGCGTTGAGGCGGTCCTGCATATAGCCTTTCAGGATGCCGTCTTCGATCAGGACCGTGCGCTGGGTCGGCGTGCCCTCATCGTCGAAGGAGAGCGAGCCGCGCCGCGCTTCGATACTGCCATCGTCGATCACCGTGACGCCCTTGGCGGCGACCTGTTCGCCGATCCGTCCGGCATAGACACTCGTGCCCTTGCGGTTGAAGTCGCCCTCAAGCCCATGTCCGACGGCTTCGTGCAGCAGAACGGCGGGCCAGCCCGGGCCGAGCACGACTTCCATCACGCCCGCAGGCGTGGGGATTGACCGGAGATTCACGGAGGCCTTGCCGAGCGCCCGGCGGACCATGCCCTGCCAGCGTTCCGGCTGGATCCATTCGTCATAGGCCGCCCGGCCACCGGCGCCTGCACTGGCCGATTCGCGGCGGCCGTTTTCCTCAAGCGTGACGGACACATTCAGACGCACCAGAGGACGCACCTCGGAGAATACGGCGCCGTCGGGCCGGATGATATCGACCTCACGATGGCTGCCGGCAAGCGAGACGGACACCTGAACCACACGCGGATCGAGGGCCCGGGTCCACGCATCGATTTCAGCCAGAAGGCCGGTCTTCACGGTAAAATCAGGCGCGGATGTCGGGTCAATCGGTGCGTAGAGGCGCCGGTTGGTTGGCTGCGGGCCATCTGCCAGTTTGCCGGAATAGCCGCGCTTGGCCTGTGAGGCGGTTTGCGCCGCGCGTGTGATGGCGCCAAGTGACAGTTCCGATCCATAGCCGCTGCCTTGGGCTTCACCGGCCACGACGCGCAGGCCAAAGCCCTGCTCGGTGTCGAATGCGGCCGATTTCAGCCGCCCGTCATCGAACATGAAACTTTCAGAGCGCGAGCGCTCAATGAACAGGTCACCATCGTCGCCGCCAGAGACGGCATCAGAAAGGATATCCGCAGCGCGGGCGACATCGAAAGGCAATTGGGTCTGGGTCATGCACCCTAAATGCGGGTGATCGGCGCCCGCAGCAAGGGCAAAGCCTGTCACGCAGTGATATTGGCTTCGGGGCCGGGGCTTGCATCCGGAAGGGGACGTGCGGGCGTGTTCGTCTTCGCGTTTCTCGCCTCTTTCGCTTCGCGCGCCTCCTGCCGTTTGCTGAGGGGCACATCACGACGGAAAATATATTTCAGGATGCGCCTGTCCGATCGTGACAGGTCATCCCGGTCAGCAAGGAACTTGCCAAAGGCGGCCATGCTGGGAACATGATCCGACACGACCTTCATGGTCAGAAGCATCGGGGTGGCGAGCAGCATGCCCATGAAGGACCAGAGCCAGGCCCAGAGGGCGAAGGAGACGAATACGACAACAGCGTTCAGTCTCAGCCGCCGGCCAACAAGGACAGGGGTGACGAACTGGCCTTCAAATGAGGTCAGCGCCCAGAAGCAGGCAGCCGGGAGGAGCGCAGCCGTCGCCGAGTCGAAGGTGACCAGCGCCACGAGAAAGGATGCCAGCACGCCTGCCATGGCACCGATATAGGGGATATAATTGAGCAGGAATGCTGCCAGCCCGAACAGGAGCGGATCCGGCATCCCGAGGGCCCACATGGTGAGACCGATCGTAACACCCAGTCCCATATTGATAAGGGTGATTGTCAGGAGATAGACCGAGAGCTGGTTCTCGATGGCCCGCGCGACGGCCAGCGCCCGCCGCTTGTCCTTCAGCGTCGGCATGACCTGCACCAGTTTTTCATAGAACAGGTTGCCGGAGGCAATCAGGAAGAAGGTCAGCGTCAGGCAGATCACGATCTGGCCGGCAACTATCGGCGCTCGGTCGGTAAACCCGGCCATGAAACCCGGCTCGCGGATTGTCACCGTGTCGGTCGCAGGTTCGCTTGTGGCCATGTCCTGGATCTGCTCGGAGGCGTCCATGACGGGCTGGACGGTGCCCGTCAGTTCCTTCAGCTTGACACCGACCTCCCCGATCATGTGCGGTGCCTCCGCGAGGCTGTCCTTCACAGCGTCCGATACGAAATATCCGAGTGTGCCCAGGCTGCCGAGCAGGGTCAGCAGGATAATCGCCGCTGATATGCCTGAGGACAGGCCCATCCGCCCGAGGGCACGGCGAACTGGGCTGAAGATCAGCGCCAGCAACATGGCTGTCACAATGGGAACGATCAGGCCCTGGGCGATGGTCAGGACGCTCAGGGCCATGATCCAGAATATGCCAACGAGCGCCCAGCTGTGATGGTTGGGCGCTCGCTTCGGCTCATCCGAGATTTCGGATGACGCCGAGGTCATCCTTTGCGCAGCCCGCCAAAGATCAGCGAGACCACAAACAGGACGATGAAGATCAGGGCGAGGATTTTGGCAATGCCGGCGGCTGTGCCCGCAATTCCACCAAAACCAAGAACGGCCGCAACAAGTGCGACGACGAGAAAGATGATAGCCCAGCGCAGCATGAGTTTTTTTCCTTTTCCAGAGAGGCTTGGAAAGGGAACGGCGATGGCAGATTTTGGTTCCACATTCCGCGAAAACTCTCGCCCTGACGGGGGTCGAGAGCGCTCGCGAAAAGTCTAGTTTGTTGTCACCTGGAAGCGGGCCATCTGGCGTTTGGCGAGGTCCCAATCGGGGTTCAGTTCATCTGCCCGTTTGAAGTCAAAATAGGCCCCCTGGATGTCGCCGGTATTTTCCTTGGCGATCGCCCGGTTGTAATATGCAGCGTAAAGGTCGTGGGAATCGAGTTCGATTGCCTTGTCCAGCGACACGAGGGCGGCATTGAAGTCCTTGCGCAGGATGTGCGCCGCGCCTTCGTTCAGATAGGTGGCGCCTTCCTCCGGTCGCATCCGCTTGGCGATGTCATAATCGGACAGGGCGGCGTCGAGCCGTCCGGATCGCATCCGCAAAACGCCGCGATTGGTATATGTGGCGGCCTTGTTCGTGACGTTCATCAGCTCGGATTCGATGGCGCGGGTGCAGAGTTTCTCGCCCTCGCCAGGCGAGGTGCGCTGGTATTTGGCCGCTTCATAGCAGTCCTTGGCGATACCGCCGCCAATGATCGAGACCTGTGCTGTTGCGAACGGAGCTGAGAGAACGAAAGCAATCGCAGTGAATGTCGCTATTTTCCTCATTGTCGTCTCCCTTATGTTTTCGTTTTGGCAATAATAGCATGTTTGGCCGTTAGCGGCGAGCGCCTGCGACAATATTGAGCGCGAAAACTGCTGGGTTGCAGGGGCGGTCTGATATAGATACAGCGGAGCAATTCCAACGAGACGAGGATTCCTTCGTGCGACACTTCATTGCCGCCTTGTGCGCTTCAATTCTGGCTGCACCGGCGTTTGCTGCCACGCCTGTCGACGGTGCGCTCGGCTTCCAGCCTGCTGCTACGCGCATTGCAGAGCGCGTTCACTTCTTCCACGATGACTATGTCATGTGGATCATCACCGCGATCACGATCTTCGTGTCGATCCTGTTGGTGTGGGTGATGGTACGCTACAACAGCAAGGCAAACCCCGTGTCCCGGAAATTCAGCCATAATTCGCTGATCGAGGTGATCTGGACGGTTGTGCCGGCGCTCATCCTTGTCGCGATCGCCGGCCTGTCCTTCCCGAATCTCTATTATCAGGATGTCGTGCCGAACCTCGAAAAGATCCAGACCGAATCAGCGGCGCTGCTCGCCGACGGCAAATCGGCTGAATACGAGCGCTACACCAAGAACAATTTCCCCGATGCGGCCGCGCTGGGCTTCGTCAACGTCAAGGCACAGGGCAACCAGTGGAACTGGACCTATTCCTATCCCGACATCGTCGATGCGGACGGCTTTCCGCTCGAATTCGTTTCCAACGGTATCCACAAGGGAACCTCGGCGGATCCGACCGACACGGACATGCGCCCGCGCAACCTGGCCGTCGACTATCCCATGGTCATACCGGTCGGCCGCTACATACGCTATTACACTGCTGCCGCGGACGTCATCCACTCGTGGACGGTTCCGGCTTTCGGCGTCAAGACGGACGCCGTGCCAGGGCGCCTGAACGAGGGCTGGTTCCTCGTGGACGAGCCGGGCGTCTATTATGGCCAGTGTTCCGAACTGTGCGGTGTGGATCACGCCTACATGCCAATCGAGGTGCGGGTCGTATCGCAGGCCCAGTTCGATGCCTGGGCAGAGATGATGATGGCCGGTGACTATGATGCCGCCGCAGCGTCGGTCCGGACAATGGCCGCACTTGAGCCGAGCACGCAGCTCGCCGCCAACAATTAAGCTTTGAGAGAAGAGTAGATACGCCATGCCAATGGATGAAATCGCCCTCGACCATCACCACGATGATCACGCCCACACACCTGGCTTCTTCAAGCGCTGGTTCCTGTCGACGAACCACAAGGACATCGGCACACTCTACCTCATCTTCGCACTCTGTGCGGGCATTGTCGGCTATGCGCTGTCCGGCCTGATCCGCTGGGAACTGGCTGAGCCGGGCATCGGCCCAATGCTCTGGATTGTCGAGCAGTTCCAGGGTGTTCAGGGCGACGCGGCCATCGCGCAAGCCAAGCATTTCTACAATACCGTAATCACCTATCACGGCCTGATCATGATCTTCTTCATGGTCATGCCCGCGCTGATCGGCGGCTTTGGCAACTGGTTCGTGCCGCTGATGATCGGCGCGCCGGACATGGCCTTCCCGCGCATGAACAATATTTCGTTCTGGCTGACGGTGGCCGCATTCGTGCTGGCCTGTATCTCCATGACGGTTCCAGGCACATCGGCTGGCAATGGCTTTGGCGGTGGCTGGGTTCTGTACCCGCCGCTCTCATCCACGACTGGCCACCCCGGCCCGGCCATGGACCTTCTCATCCTGTCGCTGCACACGGCCGGTATCGCGTCCATCCTTGGCGCCATCAACTTCATCGTGACCATCCTGAACATGCGTGCCCCCGGCATGACCATGCACAAGATGCCGCTGTTCGCCTGGGGCGTTCTCGTCACGGCCGTCCTGCTGCTCCTGTCCCTGCCGGTTCTCGCAGGCGCGCTGACCATGCTGCTGACAGACCGCAATTTCGGCTCGCAATTCTTCAATCCGGCGGGTGGCGGCGACCCGATCATGTTCCAGCACCTGTTCTGGTTCTTCGGTCACCCCGAAGTCTACATCATGATCCTGCCGGCCTTCGGCATTGTCAGCCACATCGTGTCGACTTTCTCCAAGAAGCCAATCTTCGGCTATCTCGGGATGGCCTATGCCATGGTCTCGATCGGCGTGATCGGCTTCGTCGTGTGGGCGCACCACATGTACACAGTCGGCATGAATGTGGACCTGAAGGCCTATTTCATCGCTGCGACCATGGTCATCGCGGTGCCGACCGGCATCAAGATCTTCTCGTGGATCGCCACCATGTGGGGCGGCTCCATCGAGTTCAAGGTGCCCATGCTCTGGGCCATCGGCTTCATCTTCCTGTTCACGGTCGGTGGCGTGACCGGCGTCGTGCTGGCCAATGCCGGTATCGACCACGCCCTGCACGACACCTATTACGTCGTGGCACACTTCCACTATGTGCTCTCGCTTGGCGCCGTGTTCGGCCTGTTCGCCGGCTGGTATTACTGGTTCGAGAAAATGTTCGGCATCAAGTATAATGGCATGATCGCCGGCCTGCACTTCTGGCTGATGTTCGTGGGCTCGAACGTCCTGTTCTTCCCGCAGCACTTCCTTGGCCTGCAGGGTATGCCGCGCCGCTATATCGATTATGCAGACGGCTTCGCCACCTGGCATTATATCTCGTCGGTTGGTTACGCCATCACGCTGGTCGCGACGCTGATCTTCTTCATCGGCCTTGCCGAAGCGATGATCCGCCGCCGCAAGGGTGTCGCCAATCCATGGGGCGAAGGTGCCACAACGCTGGAATGGACGCTGCCATCGCCGCCTCCGTTCCACCAGTATAACGAGCTGCCGCACGTCACGACCAAGGGCGGCCACTAGCTCGCTCGCGCCGCCCGCCCGGTATCGGCCGCTGGCAGGCAACACAAAATCGGGCGGCCCTGCGCTGAAAAGGCGTATGGGCCGTTTCGCTTGAATGGCTCATAAGGCTTTGACCATGACCGATGCACCCGCCACGCCCGCACGGCGCTATGCAACCGCTAGCGATTACGTGAACCTGATGAAGCCGCGCATCATGATGCTGGTCGTCTTCACGGCGGCAGCCGGCCTGATCGCTGCAGCCAGCGTTACCGGCACGCCGATCAACCCGCTAATGGGCGCCATCGCCCTTCTGGCGGTTGCGCTCGGGTCTGGCGCGGCCGGGGCCATCAACATGTGGTTCGATTCCGATATCGACGCGATCATGACGCGCACCTCGACCCGGCCAATCCCGTCAGGCGCGGTGCCGCGCGAGGAAGCGATTGCCATGGGTCTCATCATGTCCGGCGTTTCGGTCATGCTGATGTGGCTCGCCTCGAACTGGATCGCGGCGGCCCTGCTGGCATTTTCTATCTTCTATTATGGCGTCATCTATACGATGTGGCTGAAGCGCTCGACGCCGCAGAACATTGTCATCGGCGGCGGGGCAGGGGCATTCCCACCGGTGATCGGCTGGGCCGCCGTGACGGGCAATATGCCACTGGATGCGTGGATCCTGTTCGCGATCATCTTCTTCTGGACGCCGCCGCACTTCTGGGCGCTCAGCCTGCTGGCCCATGGCGAATACGAGAAGGCCGGTGTGCCGATGTTGCCGGTGACCCATGGGGCGAAGGCCACCCGCCTGCAGATGCTGCTCTATACGATCCTGCTGGTGCCACTCGCGCTGACACCTGTACTCACGGGCCTCGGCGGCTGGATCTATGCGGTCACGGCCGCTGTGCTTGGCGTGGTCTTCCTGTCCTACGCCGTGCGCGTGTTCCGGTCGAATGCGGGCGATGCCGGTTGCAGCGACGCGGAGAAGAAGCTCGCAAAGTCCATGTTCCTGTTTTCAATTCTCTACCTGTTCCTGGTCTTTGCTGCGGTAATTTTCGAGCATGCGACCGGCCTGTTTTTCGCTGTGAAGGGCTTCTAGATGGCTGACGAGAAAGAACCCTATGCCGGGGAGTTTACGCCCGCGGCCAGGCTGGACCCTGAAGCGCTCGCCGCGCGCAACAAGCGGAATGTCTGGCTCGGCCTGGCGCTGTTCGGTTTTGTCGTACTGGTCGGCGTCACAACCGTCATCCGCCTGTCGAGCACTGACCTGAGCGAGGGTGCCAGCTTCTATTACAGCCCGAACAAGAAGGCCCGAGCGCCATTGCAGGAGGCGCCGGCCCTGCCGCCCGGCATGACCGAAGAACAGGCGGCTCCGCCCGCCGGACTTGAGCCCGAAGAGGCGCCCGAATGAAATTCTCGAACCGCACCATCGGATTGACAGCCGGCGGCGTCTTCCTTGGCATGCTGGGCCTCGCCTTCATGGCCGAGCCGCTCTACAAAAGTTTCTGCCAGATCACGGGTTTCGGGGGCACGACGCGGATTGCGACGCGCGCGCCGGATACGATCCTCGATCAGGAAATCACCATGCGTTTCGACGCGAACGTGGCGGACACGGCGCTGATTTTCCGTCCGCTGCAGCGCGAACAGACGGTAAAGATCGGCCAGCACGGTCTCGCCTTCTATGAAGTCGAAAATCCAACCGACAAGCCGATTCGCGTCATCGCGAGCTATAATGTGACGCCGCATTTTGCCGGGCCGTATTTCTACAAGCTGGAATGTTTCTGTTTCGAGGAGCGCGTCATTGCGCCGTTCGAATCAAAGAAACTGCCGATCGTCTACTTCGTTTCGCCAGATATGATCGAAGATCATGTCGCCAGCCAGCTCGAGACGATTACGCTTAGCTATACGTTTTTCGACAGTTCGACCTATAAGGGACCGCTTAATCAGGAAGCCCGGGGTGCGGCGAATTCGGCCTCGCCAGGCTGAGACTGTTGCGTTTCCGGCGCGGAGCGGGCTAAACAGCGCAGAGCTATACGTGATAATTTCAAGGGGTTTTCCAAGCCATGTCCAGCGGCGATGTCAAACATGATTACCACCTCGTAAATCCCTCCCCGTGGCCACTGCTCGGTTCCCTGGCCGTGCTCGTGCTGGCGGTGGGCGGTGTGACCTATATGAAAGGCCTGTTCGGCCTTGCAGCAGGCTCATGGTGGCTCATGGCCATCGGTTTCGCCATGGTCGCCTGGGTCATGATCGGCTGGTGGCGCGAAGTGGCCAAGGAGGGGGCGCTCGGCGACCACACGCCGGTTGTCAGCATCGGCCTGCGTTATGGCATGATCCTGTTCATCGCGTCCGAAGTGATGTTCTTCGTTGCCTGGTTCTGGGGCTTCTTTGAGTTCACGATCTATGAGTCTGCCCGCACCGGCAGCACGTGGGACGCAACCAACCCGCTTTATGCGGATGCGCTGGCCAAGTTCAATGACTGGCCACCGGCAGGCGTCGAGACGTTTGACCCATTCCACCTGCCCCTGATCAATACGCTGGTCCTGCTCCTGTCCGGCACGACCGTGACCTGGGCACACCACGCACTCCAGCATGGCGACCGGTCGGGTGCCAAGCTCGGCCTGCTGCTGACGGTCCTGCTCGGCCTCGGCTTCACCGCGCTGCAGGTACTTGAGTACAGCCATGCCGGCTTCACCTATGACGGCACGCTTTATGGCTCGGCTTTCTTCATGGCCACCGGCTTCCACGGCGCGCACGTCGTGATCGGTACGATCTTCCTCGCGATCTGCCTGCTGCGCCTGATGATGGGCGGCATGACGCCGACCAAGCATCTCGGCTTCGAATTCGCGGCCTGGTACTGGCACTTCGTTGATGTTGTTTGGTTGTTCCTCTTCGCGTTCGTCTACGTTGCGCCCTACCTCATCATGGAAGGCGGCAAGTAAGCGCCTTGACGCGAACCTGATCCGAACCCAGGCCCGCCGGCGCGTCAAACCGCCCGGCGGGCCTTTTTCATAAAAGGCCTCAAGACCCGCCATGACTTTCCGTCCGCTTCCTGTGCTTACGCTGTTCACGCTGGCCAGCCTGGTCATCCTGGTCTGGCTCGGGAACTGGCAATATGGCCGTTTCACCGAAAAGATGGCGCTCGACAGGGCAGAGCCGGAATGGGCCCTGATTGATGGCTCGGTGGTTCCGGGCAGTGAAACCATGGTCTATGCCTATGTCGATGCGAATGCAGCCTGGCGGCGTGTGGTGGCCATTGATACCGGACCCGACGTGGTCTTCACGCCAACCGAGATCATCTATCAGGTCGAACCGCCCAGTCCCTGCGAAGGGCCCGATTGCAACGCCGGCCTTCGCTATGCGGCGCGGGGGCTCTACCAGGTGCCGCGCGGGCGTAATGCGTTCAGCGGTGAGGACAGTCCCCAGACCGGCATCTATTACACGCTGGATCCGGCGGTGCTGGCAGCGGTGCTGCCAGCCGATCTGGCTGGCCGTGTCGACGGGCGCGTCTTCGAGCCCGAAACGGTTCAGCTGACCGAGAATGGCCGTACCATGGTGGGCGAGAATCCGTTTGCCCGGGTGCGGGCCGACAGCGAATTGCCGCCACAGCGCCATTTTGGCTATGCGATCACCTGGTGGGGGCTCGCCATGGCGCTGATCGGCGTGTATCTCGCCTTCCACTACCAGCAGGGTCGCCTGAGATTTCGCAAAGGGAGCGATGCGTGAAATATGTTTCGACACGCGGACAGGCCGCACCGGTTGATTTCGTCGGCGCCTGCCTTGCGGGCCTCGCCCCCGATGGCGGCCTCTATGTGCCGGAAACCTATCCGCAGATTGCGCCGGCCGGACCTGATGAACCCTACGCGCAGGTCGCGGCACGCATCCTGTCCGCCTTTGCGGGCGACGCGATTCCCGAGACTGACATGCTGGCCATGTGCGAGCGCGCCTATGCCAGCTTTGCCCACCATTCCGTTGCCCCGCTGACGCAGGCGGGCGCGGGCCTCTGGCTGATGGAACTCCACCACGGCCCGACGCTGGCCTTCAAGGATGTGGCGATGCAGATCATCGCCCAGCTCTACGATTACATGCTGGGCAAGAGCGGCAAGCGCCTGTCGATCGTGTGCGCAACTTCCGGCGATACGGGCGGCGCGGCAGCTGCGGCCTTTGCCGGCGCCCGGCATGCGGACCTGTTCATCCTGCATCCGCATGAGCGCATTTCGCCCGTCCAGCGCCTGTTCATGACCACGACCGGAGCGTCCAATGTGACCAACCTGGCGGTTGATGGTGACTTTGATGACTGCCAGGCGATCGTCAAATCGCTGTTCGCGGACAAGGCGTTCGCCAATAGCGTGGGCCTGTCGGGCGTCAACTCGATCAACTGGGCCCGGATTGCGGCCCAGTCGGTTTACTATGCAACCGCGCAAGCCGCGCTCGGCAGAAAGATCCGCTTCGTTGTGCCGAGCGGAAACATGGGTGACGCGCTGGCCGGCTATGTCGCCGCACGCTGCGGCCTGATGACCGGTGGCTTCGAGATCGCCTGCGCGGTCAACGAGAATGACGCGCTGGCACGCCTGTTCAACACAGGCGTCATGTCGCGCGCCCCGGCGGTCGCCACGCCGAGCCCAGCCATGGATATTTCCGTACCGTCGAATTTCGAGCGGCTTCTGTATGAAGCGACAGGCCGGGACGGCGACGCCGTGCGCAGTGTCTATGACCGCTACAAGCAGGCCGGTGAAGCCGCGTTGCCAGAGACGGCCATCGGCCGTCTGGGCTGTGTCGGCATCACGGCGGCGACCGTGAGCAACGCTGATACGCTGGCGGAAATGGCCCGGTTCGAAGCCGAGACGGGCTGGCTGATCTGCCCGCACACGGCTGTCGGCACGTTCCGGGCGCGCCAGTTGCCGCGCAGCGACATCGCGACAATCGTGCTGGCGACGGCGGCGGCGGCCAAGTTCCCGGAAACCGTGAAAGAGGCCACGGGCCTTGACGCGCCGCTGCCCCATCGGAGCGGCGCGCTGCTGGCGCGGGGCGAGGTCTTCGACCGCTTGCCGGCCGACCTGTCCGCCATACGCGGCGCGATTGAAGCCAAGACACACACGGTCCCCTGATGGCCGTCACCCAGCGCGATACACTGATTGCCAGCGAGCGCCTTGTCCTCGAACCACCCCGCAAGAGCGACTATGAGGACTGGGCGGCACTGCGGACGGCGAGCCGCGCGCATCTCGAACCGTGGGAACCTGTCTGGCCGGGAGACGCGAACTCGAAAGCGGACTGGGCACGGCGGTTGAAAGCCTGGAACGCGGCATGGAAAAACGCGCAGGCCTATGTGTTCCTGATCCGCCGCGTATCCGACAATACGTTGATCGGGGGGGCATCGCTGACGCATGTCCGCACCTGGCCGGCCTCCAGCGCCAGCCTCGGCTATTGGCTCGGGGCCGATTTTGAGGGGTCAGGCTACATGCGCGAAGCCGTGATCGCGTTGACCGCCTGGGGCTTCGACCGCCTCGGCCTGTGGCGCATCGATGCGGGTACGCTGGCAGAGAATAACCGGTCGCGCAAAGTGCTTGAAACGGCAGGCTTCGAGGAAGAGGGCTATGCGCGTGGCTACCTCGAGATTGCAGGCGAACGTCGCGATCACGTCCTTTTCGGCCTCGTCAGGCCACAAAATCACGGCTAGATTCAACTTAATGGCAAAGCCTCAACCTTCACAGCCTCACGGCAACTGGCACTGGCATGCGCCGACGCAGCGCCTCGCCATCAACGCGCCGAAGGCGACATTCCTGTCAGATATGTCGGGCGACTGGTCGATCACGGCGCTGGAACAGATGCTGGAGGGATTGAGCCGCGGCCGCCTCGGCAAAGCGCTTGGCACAGGCGAAGGGCCGGTGCGCTGTGCGCTGCGCCTGTCGAACGGGCGGGACGTGCATCTTGTCGGCGCCTTCATCGGGCGGTCGGAGGCACGCGGCATGCTGCTTGTCGGAGATGATTTCCCGGAAATCGATCCGTCAGACCTGAAACCCGGACCGGACCTTGCGCCAGTCTACCAGCCGATCATCTCGCTGCGCGATGGCCGGATTGCTGGCTTCGAGGCGCTCGCGCGGTGGGATGGCGCCGAGGGGACATCGCCGCCGAGCCGCTATGAAGACGAGGCGCTGGCCTCCAATATGCTGATCCGGTCAGCCGAGACGCTGGCCATGCTGCGGGAACGGTCCGGGCGGGATGATGTGTTCATGCACGTGAACCTGACGGCGCGCGACCTGGCGCGGGGCACTGTGCCGGCACTGGTCGAGGCGCTGATGAACGGCTACAAGCTGCCGCCCCGCGCCCTGAGGATCGAGTTGACCGAGCAGGCAGCGCTGCGCGATGCCAGCCATGCGCTGGCCGCGGCGATGGCGCTGAAAGCCGTCGGTGCCGGGCTGGTGCTTGATGATTTCGGGACGGGGCATTCCTCATTCGAGTGGCTCGCGGACCTGCCGGCCGACAGCCTGAAGATCGACCACGGTCTGACATGCCGCCTGGGCCAGCAGCGCATCGACACGATCCTCTCCACCATCACCTTGCTGGCGAGCCGCCTTGGCATGACCAGCACGGCAGAGGGGGTCGAGGACAAGGATGACGCCGTGCTGTTGCGCGGGCTGGGTTTTGACCATGTTCAGGGTTTCGCATTTGCCCGTCCAATGAATGCGGAATCGGCGGCCGCTTTCCTGACAGCCTGATCAGGCCGAGCCGCCATCGATCTGCAACCGGCCGGAATCGACTCCCATGCGGCCGAGCGCGTGGGTCCATTTCTGGCCGTGATCATCGCCGAACACAATGTCGTCATCGGGATCACCCACCAGCCAGGCATTGGCCGCCAGCTCCATTTCCAGCTGGCCGGCGCCCCAGCCAGAATAGCCCAGCGCCAGCACCGACTTGCGCGGCGCAGCGCTGGAGCCGATCATCTCCAGCATGTCGCGGGTGGCGGTCATGCAGAAGACCCCATCGATTTCCAGTGTCGCCCCCTCGCTGATGACGTCGCCTGTATGGATGACGAAGCCGCGCTCTGTGCTGACCGGGCCGCCATTGAGCACGCAGGCATCCGGGGCGCCGAGTTCCGTCGACACGTCCAGTTGATCGAACAGTTCCGGCAGGCGGATTCCTTCCATCGGCTTGTTCAGGACAATGCCCATCGCGAAGTCCGGCGAGTGGGCGCACAGCAGGATGACCGAACGGGAAAATTGCGGGTCGCCTATGCCGGGAAGGGCGATCAACAATTTGCCGGTAAGGTCGGTATTCATGCGCCAGGGGCCTCCATTGAGGGGAAGGCTGGGGCATGCGTTGCCATTTGGCAAGGGCGATGCGCCTTGCCGCAGCAGCGCGCCAGCCTTATGTGCAAAGTGAAATCTGCAAGGAGAGAAACAGATGAGCATCAAGGTCGGCGACAAGCTTCCCGAAGCAACTTTTATGGAAATGACCAATGACGGCCCCCAGCCGCGCACAACGGCTGATGTCTTCGATGGCAAGACCATCGCGCTCTTCGCTGTGCCGGGCGCCTATACGCCGACCTGTTCGGCCCGCCACCTGCCGGGCTTCATCGACAAGTCTGGCGACATGAAGTCCAAGGGCGTTGACGAGATTGTCTGCACTTCGGTCAATGATGTGTTCGTGATGAGCGCCTGGGGCAAGTCGGCGGGCGCCGAGCAGACCGTGCGCATGCTGGCGGATGGCAATGGCGCGTTCGCGTCGGCACTCGGTCTCGAGATGGACGCGTCCGGCTTCGGAATGGGCAAGCGGTCGCAGCGCTATTCCATGCTGGTCAAGGACGGCGTGGTGTCAGAGCTCAACGTCGAAGAGGGGCCTGAATTCAAGGTCTCCAGCGCCGATTATCTGCTCGGCCAGCTTTAGGGCTGCTTGCGTAGTATCTGTTAAACAAATCAAGCCATTATCGGCGCGTTCGGGGGGACCGGGCGCGCCGATTTCGTCACTTTATTATTGATTATCGGCAAATCCTCCCCCACATGAAAGTTAGTTGAAACGGAGAGGGTTCCATGGATTTTCTAATGACAGTGCCGGTGCTGATTGCAGTGGTCGGCCTCATACTGATCGTGTCCACGGTCAAGCAGGTCCCTCAGGGGTACAATTGGACGGTCGAGAATTTCGGCCGCTATACGAAAACCCTGACTCCCGGGCTGCATTTCATCATGCCGGTCTACCAGAAGGTCGGACGCAAGATGAACATGATGGAGACCGTGCTGGACGTGCCCCAGCAGGAAGTCATCACCAAGGATAATGCCATGGTGTCGTGCGACGCCATTGTGTTCATCCAGGTGATCGATGCGGTCTCGGCGGCCTATGAGGTCAACAATCTCCACAACGCCATCCAGAATCTTTCGCTGACCAATATCCGTACCGTGGTCGGCTCGATGGATCTCGATGAGGTTCTTTCAAACCGCGACGACATCAATGCGCGCCTGCTGCACGTCATCGATGCGGCGACCAATCCCTGGGGCGTGAAGGTAACGCGGATCGAGATCGCGGACCTCAGCCCGCCTGCCGACATTACCGAAGCCATGAACCGCCAGATGAAAGCCGAGCGCCTCAAGCGAGCGGAAATCCTGACGGCTGAAGGCGACAAGCAAGCGGCCATCCTCAAGGCAGAAGGCCAGAAGCAGGCGCAAATCCTGGAAGCCGAGGGCAGGCGCGAAGCGGCCTTCCGCGACGCCGAAGCCCGTGAACGCGAAGCCGAGGCCGAAGCCAAGGCGACCGCCATGGTCAGCGAGGCGATCGCCAAGGGCGATGTCAATGCGATCAACTACTTCCTCGGCCAGGCCTATGTCGCAGCGTTCGAGAAACTGGCAACCAGCCCGCAGCAGCGGACAGTCATCATCCCGGCCGAATTCTCCAGCATCATTGGCGCCATCGAAGGCATCAAGGGCCTGACCGGAGCGGCAAAGGAAGCACAGCAGGGCGCACGTTCGCAGGGTAGCGCCGTTCCACCGACGCGGACGGAATACTGATCTACTGTCGGTGCCCGGTCAGCGGCCGGGCGCCGGTTTCGATCTCAACCCCAACCGGGAGACCTTGATCATGGAACTGATTTTCAACGAGCTGACCGTCTGGCACTGGTTGGCCCTGGGCCTTGTCCTGTTCGGTATCGAGATGATGACAGGGACGTTCGACCTGATGATGCTGGCGATTGCCGCATGGCTGACCGGCGCTTTCGCCTATTTCGGCCCGGACGCCTATACGACCTGGCAGGGCCAGCTGGTCATTTTCGGCGCGGCGGCCTTCGTTCTGGTGGCGCTGGGGCGGACACTTTTCTCCGGACTGCGAGGAACGGTGGACGAACATCCAACTCTCAACAAGCGGATGGCAGGCCTGATTGGTCAGCGCGGCATTGCGACGGGCGATTTTGCCGGCGGAGCAGGCCAGATCAAGGTGGGCGACACTGTCTGGGGCGCAGAAGCAGCCGATCCCAATGTGCCGATCCGAGCCGGTGACGCCGTGGTGGTGGAAGGCGCGCGCATGACCACGGCGGTCGTGCGCAGGGCCTGAGCCTACTGCCCTGCCTGGATGAATGCACGCACGTCGTCTGACAGTTTTTTGCCTTCCGGTTCGGACAGGTACATCATGTGGCCCGCGTCATAGTAATCGAACTGGACCCGGTCGAGTACGACACCATTCTTGAACAGGGCCATTTCGGCGCCGAAGAAAGGCGTGGCGAGATCGTACCAGCCTGAGGCGAGCAGCACCTTCATCTGCGGGTTCTCACGCATTCCCTTGCCGAGCCATGGCGTGACATTGACGTAAGCCGGCCAGCCGCCCTCATTCATGCTCCAGTTCCATTGCGAACCCGGTTCGCCGGTCAGCACCTTGTAGGGACGGGTGAAGTCGATCTTCAGTTCGCGGGTGAGGTAGTCATTGATGGCGGCGACATAAGCGACATCCATTCCGTAGCCGGACGGGTCATTCTCCGGCGTGTCCGACGTGCCTTCGCTGTCGATACCCTTGTAGCGGCTATCGAAGCGGCCGACCGTATAGCCTTCACGGCGGAGCAGTTCCTTGCGAAAGCGGGTCGGGTCAACGCGCAGCTTTGCCTGGCGGATCCATTCCGCCGAGACGCCGAGATAGGCGCTCATCTCATTGGCAATCGCGGCTTCCTGGGTTGCGCCGAGCGTGTTGCCCCGGATCAGGGCGGGGGCAAGCGTTTCAATGGCATAGGCGCGGGACGCTTCGATGAAGGCGTTGAAGTCGCCATTCCATTTCGTCTTGTCGACCTTGCCATGAAACCAGGCGGTGGCCGCTTCGGAGGGGAAGAAGGAAATGTGGGCGGAGTCATTGCCTGGCGCGAAGCGGGCATTCTGGAAGTCCAGGATTGCGGAAATCAGGACTACACCATTCAGGCCGATCCCGTTCCAGCCACCTTGCAGCTTTTCGGTGAGGGCAGCGGCACGGGTGGTGCCATAGCTTTCGCCGGCCAGATATTTCGGGCTGTTCCAGCGGCCGTTCTCGGTGATCCATATGCGGATGAATTCGGCGATGCTCTCGGCGTCTTCATTGACGCCGTAGAATTCCTCGCCGGTATTGTCGCCGAGCGGGCGGGAATAGCCGGTGCCGACGGGATCGATAAAGACCATGTCTGTCACGTCGAGCAGGGAATTCCGGTTGTCGCGAATTATGTAGGGCGGGGCGCCGACATCCGTCGCGTCCGAAGGAGTGATGACCTGCTTTGGCCCGAAAGCGCCCATGTGCAGCCAGAGCGAGGCCGAGCCGGGGCCGCCATTGAAGATGAAGGTGACGGGGCGCTGGCGGGCATCGGATACGCCGTCGCGGATATAGGCGACCGAGAAGATGGAAGCCGTTGGTTCGTCCTTGGCGTCGCGCAGATAGGTTTCGCTGGCGACGGTCCGGTACTTGATGGTCTGGCCGTCAAGTTTCAGCGTGTGGTCTGAGGTGAAGGCCTGCGCTTCCGGAATGTCCGGCTTGTCGCTGGCGGCATCGGCCTTCTCTTCGGCAAACCCCGGAGTCACGAACACGGCAAGGCACAAGGCCAGCAACAATCCACGCATATTTTCAGCCCTCGGCATCCTGTTGAAGCGGGGACAGTATCAGGGAGGCGCGTTACTGCAAGCGCGGCAAAAAGTGGCCCCGCACCGGGAGGAGTGCGGGGCCGGGGTTCATGCTGGACGAGGGGCTTTAGCCCGGCATGACAACCGTGTCGATCAGGTGAACAACACCGTTGGAGGCATCGATATCTGTGGCGGTGACAGTGGCCGTTCCACCGGCTGCGTCGGTCAGGATGACATTGCCATCAACGATGGAGGCGGTCAGGGCTGCGCCATTGACGGTGGTGACCGTGTAGGTGCCGCCATTGTCGGTGATGGCCTGGACAAGATCAGCGGCCATGACTTCACCTGCCACGACGTGATAGGTGAGAACGCCCGCGAGCGTCGCCTTGTTCTCAGGCATCAGCAGGGTTTCGACCGTGCCTTCAGGCAGTTTTGCAAACGCGCTGTTCGGCGGAGCAAACACGGTGAACGGGCCGTCACTGTTCAGCGTGTCGACCAGTTCAGCCGCTGTTACGGCTGCAACGAGAGTCGACAGGTCGTCATTGCCGGCGGCAATCGTGACGATCGTACCGGGTTCGGCAGCGGCTTCTTCCATCATTGGTTCAGCCGGCGGTGTTTCAGGCTCGGCCATCATTTCGGTTTCGGCGGCCGCAGCAGCCGGAGCGGCATCATAGTCTGCCTGGTCGGCAGCATCTTCGCAGGCCGCGAGCGACAGTGACGCGGCGAAAGCGCCGGCCAGCAACAGGTTGGTTTTCAGGGGCATATGTGAATCTCCTTGCAATGCGCACAGGTACGCATGCCCTTTGTACGGAAGCGCGTGCAAACGGTTCACATTTTGACGAAAAAAAAGCCAGGCCAAGACTGGCCAGACGCCCACGCACCCCCGAGCGCAGTCTCCGCGCCCCAGCAGACATGGGCGATGACCGGCATGGGCGTAAGAGTCTGCCAGCACGGCACCAAGGCGGCCGAGGCGGGCAAGCAGGGGCGCGGCGGGCAGCGGGGATGGCGGCGCCTCGACGGAAAGCCGACGCCAGACCATGCCGGAGCCGAACACATGAATGCGCCCGCGCCCAGTTGAAAGCGATCAGCTCAAGGAGGAGGGCATGCGTGAAATGCATGCGGCGTTTTGTACGCGCAGTGCGCAAGTGTGGGATAGATTATTCGGAAACGACGATAATTCATGGCGTTACCGGGCTCTTGGCTGTCTGAGAGCGCATTTAAGTGATGATGTCGAATTCCCCTACTTTTCCTCGGGTCTCATGCTGAGGCGAAGTGGTTAGAAGTTGCCTCGGTAATATTTACTGGCCGTATCGCGGGACATGCAGGTGCGATGGGTGGAGTTGCCCGGACCATAGACCGTGCCGCAGACTGTGCCACCGGCCTCGTCGGCCTCACGCTTTCGATTGGCAGCGTACTGGTCCCATGCGCGCTGTACCGTTTGGCGGTCCATATTGTCGCGGGACTGGATATTCTGGCGGTTCATTTCCTGGATGGCTGCAATCTGCGCATCGGTCCGCGCCTTGTCCTGAGCCTTCTCGGCAGCATCAAGCTCAGCAGCACCCTCCGCACCAAGATAGAGCGCGCGGTAAATGGCTTCCTCGTAGCTAACCCCATCAAAATTGTCGTCGTGTCCCTGGTACTTGCGCCAGGCGACCAGCATGGCCGCTTCAGGAATGCCTTTCTTCGCGAGTGTTTCGTACAAGGCCCATGACATGTCGGACGCGTTGAAAATCGCCATGTTTGTATACGTTCCATCGGGTTTTGGCGGGGTCGGCTTGAGTCCGGAGCGGTAGGCGTTCGCCAGCTCGATCTCAGCGCTTGTATAGCCAAACATGGCCAGCCATTGCATGGTTTCCCGCCCGCGCTGAGTGTCGCCATGTTGCAGGTCGAACTGGGCCAGCATGAACCGCTCATCGTCGCTGATCATCGGATCGATGTAGCTGCCCTTCACGCCACCGGTTTCAGCGACAACTTCGTCCTTTCTTGCGCATGATGTGGCGTCTCCGCGTTCGCAGGCTGTGTCGAGGATGCTGATGGCGAGGTTAGGGGCCGCGAGGGCATAATTGAGGTGCCAGTCTTGGAGGTGCATGTCGGCCGCCTCCACGCAGCGCGTGTTGAAGTTGCGGCAGGCGGTAAGCCATGCGCGCGTCGCACGGCCCTGATCATACTCGATGCTTTGCAAAGCACCGTTCGACCCCAGAACCTTGGCAAGCTTGTAGGTGTCGCCCGCGAATTCGCAGTCTGCTTGATTTGAATTATACAGGCAGCGATTATACCGGCCCTTGAGAATGACCCACGCATTGTCCCAGGCAAAATCCTGACCGGCATAGACGGCAAACTCGCAGGCTTCACGTATGCCAAAATCACAGGCCTTCACCAGCGACCGCAGGCCCGGGAACAGACCACCTGACTTCACGCCAGCCATGTCTTCCTCGCGCAGAATCCCGAGGCTGTCGAGATAGCAGGCCGGCGCGTGGACCGCCCGGTTGCAGCCCTTGCTCCAGTACTGGCGCGCAAGGTCTTCATCCCTGGACACAGTGTCGCCCTTGAAATAGGCGATGCCCAGCGCGACGCAGGCTGGCCCGTCGAGATCGGTATCGCGGCACTTGTCCTTCAAAAATACAATCGGTTCAGGCAGAGGCGGCGCGGCCTGGACATAATTGGAAAGCAGCAAATCTGCCCTCCACATACAGGCAGAATTCGACTTAAGCTCGCACCCTTTCCTGTAGAAGCGGTCTGCTTCCACGCGGTCGACGGGAATTGTCAGGCCCAGCTCAAGGGCAACACCCTGGCGCGCGCAGCCATATCCGTTCCCGAGATCACAGGCCTGAGTATAATATCGGATGGAAAGCGAGTCGTCTTCGGCAACGCCCATGCTGCCCTTCCTGTACATGGTGCCCACCTCCTGACACAGCCAGGCATTCCCATCAGCACACCCTGTCACGGCCATGGTGCGTAAGTCAGGGAAATATTTTTCAGCTCTCTTGCCCCTGGCCTTCTGCATCTCCGCATACAGGTAATCATAGGCCGCTTCACAGGCGACATTGTCATTCGCCTGGGTGCAGGCTGCCTTGTCAGATTTGACCGATTGCGCTGTCGAAGGCCCCGCGATCGCAGGGAGCGCGGCAGACGCAAGCGTGGCAAGAATAGCCAACACTGTGTGTTTCACCCATACCTCAACGGAACGAGGCCCGGCGGCCAGATGTTGTCGTCTCATGCCTTGCCCCCGCTGCCAGCTTTACCTGGCCATGCCTGTATGACCGTTTGTGCAGGCAGTCGGCGTTAAGGGATTGTATAAAACCGACATTCTGAGCAATCTTGATCCGGGAGGGGCAGGGAGCCCCAAGCGATATGCAGTTCGAATACTTCCGACCTCGCGAAGACGTCCGGTAAAGCGTTGGCAGCCATTACAAACTTGCCAGTGAGACCGGTCTTTCAAGGGGGGCGATCTATGTCGCGGTTTTTTGCGGAAGTTGCGATTATTGTTGCCCTCAGGCTCAACTGGAAGAACAGCCGGGTTGGGTAGTGGATCAACCTGCTGGCTGTCTCAGCCGCCGATATTCCCTTTGTGCTTTTCACTGTGGTGCCGGGCCACATGGCCGGACCCGAGGCCGTGCTTGGTCCTGCACTCTGGCTGTCGGGCCTTGCGTTCTCAACTGCCGCATTGGTGACCGCTCAGCGCGACTGACTTGAGGCGTGCGTCAGAACGGCGACTTTGGCAGGGATAGCTGGAAGATAATGGCCAGTGCACGGAGCGTGAAGGCGGCGGCAAGGCCGCCGATGAAGGCGCCGGTTTCGGGCAAGCCGAAAGAGGCGAGGCCGAAATAGACTCCCGCGCCGAGCAGGGCGGCGGTGGCGTAGACGTCCTTTTTCAGGAGCAGCGGTTCCTCATTGGCGACCACGTCGCGCATCAGGCCGCCGGCGCTGGCGGTGAGGGCGCCCATGATGAGCACGACGGCGAGCCCGTGATCGAGGCCCATGGCCTTGGCCGCGCCGGTGACGGCGAACAGCGACATGCCGAACGCATCCGCCCAGCGCAGGGGACGGAAGTTTTCAAGGAAGCGGTGGAAGGCGAAAGCGGTCAGACCGCCCGCGATGGCGAGGATCAGGGTCGGCGTATCAGACAGCCAGAAGACCGGCTGGTCGAGGATAAGGTCGCGCAGCGTACCGCCGCCAATGGCAGGCAGGAAGGCGAGCACAATGATGCCGAACAGGTCCATGTCCTTGCGCACGGCCATGATGCCGCCGGAAATGGCGAAGACGAACACGCCGACGCGGTCAAAAAGGGTGAGGATGAGTTCGGGGGACATGGGCCCGCTCCTGTGGTGCTTCAGGGGGCCGTCCGGATGATACGGCCCTCTCCCGTCCATAGGCGGGAGAGGGCCGGAGGGCTAGCTCTGCGGTTCGAGCTTGTCCTGGGTTTTCGTGTCGAAGTCGCTTGCATCGTGTCGTTCGCGAAGTTGCATTTCAGGCTTGCCGAAGGTGCGGTTGACCATCTGGCCGCGCCTGACGGCAGGGCGAGCGCCGATCTGTTTCATCCAGCGGATGACATTGGTGTAGTCCTGCACTTGCAGGAACTCGCCCGCCTCGTAGACGGCGCCCGTGACAAGCGCGCCATACCAGGGCCATATGGCCATGTCGGCGATCGAATAGTCTTTGCCGGCCAAGTATTCATTGTCGGCGAGGCGGCGGTCGAGCACGTCGAGCTGGCGCTTCACTTCCATGGCATAGCGGTTGATCGGGTATTCGTATTTCTCTGGCGCATAGGCGTAGAAATGGCCGAAGCCGCCGCCGAGAAACGGCGCGCTACCCATCTGCCAGAACAGCCACGAGAGGGCTTCGGTGCGCGTGTGATGGTCGGTTGGCAGGAAGGCGCCGAACTTTTCCGCAAGGTAGAGCAGCATGGCGCCCGATTCGAAGATGCGGGTCGGCGGATTAGTTGAATGGTCCATCAGGGCCGGAATCTTGGAGTTCGGGTTGATGTCGACAAAGCCGGAGCCGAACTGGTCGCCCTCACCGATATTGATCAGCCAGGCGTCATATTCCGCGCCCGTGTGGCCGGCGGTGAGGAGTTCCTCGAACATGATCGTGACCTTGACGCCGTTGGGCGTGCCGAGAGAGTAGAGCTGGAAGGGATGCTTGCCGACAGGCAGTTCCTTGTCATGGGTTGGCCCGGCAATGGGGCGGTTGATACTGGCGAACCGGCCCCCGCTTTCCTTGTCCCATGTCCAGACTTTCGGCGGGGTGTAGGTCGGGTCGCTCATGTCGCTTGCTCCGTGGTTTCTGGTTTGGCACTGGGTCTACATGTAGGGATGCCGGGCTGATTTGGAATAACAATCCGGTGATGAGGCTTATTCGGCGGGGCGGCCTTCCTCAAGGAATGTGATGACGGCGCGGGGGAGTTCGGGGTCCACCACGGCGGAAAGATGCGTGCCGGTCAGTGTGTGATGGGTTGCGCCGGGGAGGAGGGCGGCGAGGCCGGGGCCGGAGCCATTGTCGAGGTCCTCATCGCCCGTCAGCACCAGTGCCGGCACGTCGAACGTGGCAAGGAGGTCGGCGGGGGTATAGGTGCGGGCCGACAGGGCACCGAGATAGCCTTCGAGCGTGCCGCCGGTGGATCTGGCACGCGCCAGCATGGCCTTCGCGCCGGGTGTGTCTTCGCCCGCCATGGCCTGATTGATGGCCGCGCGGAAGGCGGTGTTGCGATCGGTGTTGAATTCGTCTGCGGCAGAATCGCCAATGCCGCCGAGGGCCATGCGGCCGGTATTGCGCGAGAGCAGGTGCCAGCGCAGGGCAGATATTGATCCCATGGAATAGCCGACTGTGGCGTAAGGATTATCCCCGAGATGCGCGACGAGAGCGATCTGGTCGCGGGCGACGGCGTCGGCAGGCCAGTTTGCGGGCGGGGCATTGTAGGGCGACGCGCCATGGCCGCGCAGGTCCGGCGCCACGACACGATACCCCGCCGCGGCAATCTTCTGGGCGATGCCGGGCTGGAAGAAGTTGAGATCGGCATTGCCGGTGAAGCCGTGCAGCAGGACGACGAGGGGGCCGGTGCCAAGTTCCTGATAGGAGATCGGCGTGCCGTCAAAGGAGTCGTAAGTGTGCATTGCCGGGGCCTCCTCGGCACGGGTGGTTGCGAAGGGAAGGAGGGCGAATGCGAGGGCCAGCGCGGCGAGGCGGATCATGTGTTTCTCCCTTGTGTCGCTTCTCTTGCGCGCACCTGACGCGCGGAGCGCGCACCGGTCAAGCCTGACGCCGGGCCAGGAAAAAGCCCGCCCGGTTTCCCGGACGGGCGAGGCGGGGGATCTGGTTTGCCTAGAGGACTTCGAGCATTTCCTGCACGAGCGGGTGGCGAACGACGTCAGCCCCTTCGAGCCGGATGACGGCAGCGCCGGCCAGTTTCTCCAGCCGCTCGGCGGCATTGGCAAGGCCGGAGAATTCCGGCAGCAGGTCGGTCTGGGCCGGATCGCCGGTGATCACCATCGTGGAATGCCAGCCAAGGCGGGTGAGCAGCATCTTGATCTGCGTATAGGTGCAGTTCTGCGCCTCATCGACGACGATGAAGGCATTGTTCAGCGTGCGTCCGCGCATGAAGCCGATGGGGGCGATTTCGATCACGCCCTCCGACAGCATGTGCTTGAGCTGGGCAGGCGAGAGCCGGTCCGACAGGGCGTCGTAGAGCGGCCGCAGATAGGGGGCCAGCTTGTCTTCCATGGCGCCGGGCAGGAAGCCGATCTGCTCGCCAGCCTCGACAGCGGGGCGCGACAGGATGATGCGGGCGACCTTGCCTTTCTGCAGGGCTTCGACCGCCTTGCAGACGGCGAGATAGGTCTTGCCGGTGCCGGCCGGGCCGAGGGCGGCGATGAGGGCATGGGTGTCCATGGCGTTCATCAGCTGAGCCTGGTTTTCGGAGCGGGGCTTGACGGTTTTCTGGTAGCGCTGGGTGCGGTCTGGCTCGGAATGATCGGGCTGTCGCTTGCGTGTGTCGGCATCGTCGGGATGCCAGCTGCGACCACCTTCGATGGCGTGGAGAAGGGGCGGCTGGCCGCGACCGGCTTCCTGAATCCAGGCAGTGGCTTTCACCTCTGATGCTGTCTTCATTCGCTTGGCGGCGTTGCGTTTACCCATGGGAGGACTCCTTGGTTCCAGACATGAAAAAAGCCGTCAGCAGGATTGCGGACGGCTTGGCGAAAACGGGGGGAAGCTGGACGGATCGCCCTGAGGGCGGCATGGCCTGTCCGGAAACAATCGGTCCCGGTGGCGAGGTGAGGCAAGGTCGTCCTATGACCGACTCCACTTCCGAATCTGTTGCTGTTGATATGCTAGCAGGGTTATCAAACCCTTTACGCGACATTCCGCAGGCGAAACGAGAGGACGAATCATAATGGCAATCTACCAGATCGGAGAGGCACGGCCACACCTGCCAGCCAGTGGAAATTACTGGGTGGCGGAAAATGCCCAAGTAATGGGCAATGTGATCCTGATGGAGAATGCCTCTGTCTGGTATGGCGCCGTTCTGCGCGGGGATAATGATCCGATCACCGTAGGCGAGAACACGAATATCCAGGATGGCAGCGTGCTACACACCGATATTGGCGCGCCGCTGACGATCGGGAAGGATGTGACGGTCGGCCATATGGTGATGCTGCATGGCTGTACGATTGGCGACGAGACGCTCATCGGTATCGGGTCGACGATCCTCAATCATGCGAAGATCGGGAAGAATTGCATCATCGGCGCCCACACGCTGATCCCCGAAGGCAAGGAGATCCCGGACAATTCTCTGGTGATGGGCGCGCCCGGGAAAGTGGTGAAGGAATTGTCAGGCCCGCAGGTGCAGATGCTGAAAATGTCGGCGATGCACTATGTCGAGAACTGGAAGAAGCACCGTGACGGGACCCGGCGGATCGACTGAGCCTTACTGGCGCACGTAGCGGATGGCGAAACTCTTGCCGCCCACGCGGACGACCTGTCCCCGGACATTGCCGGCAAACACCGTATCGCCAACCATTGGCGTGGCATCTTCTGCCTCGAAGCTGGCACCTGTCAGCGAGATATCAAGCACACGGCATTTGATCTCGCGGCCATCCTCGAGAATCAGCAGGGCCGGGCCGCTTTCGGGTTTGCGGCTTGCGGCGCGGTCTTCGACCAGATCCAGCTGGTCCTTGTTGAGCAGCCAGGTCAGCCGGTCGGCCAGCTTGTCGCGCTTGTGATCGACGATCCGGAACTGAACGGCAAAACCCGTGGGCGTGGCGCGAATGACGGTCGCGGCCACGCGTCCGAGTTCGTTGAAGTAACAGACGACCTGCGCGCCTGATTCCGGCCGGAAGTCTGACAGGATCATGGCGCCCGAACAGGAAATGTCGATCGTGCTCATGGGGTGATCGGCCTGGTCAGTGTCGAGGACCTGGCCGTCGAGATGCAACGGGACGCGCTTGTGCAGGCGGCGGTCCTTATTTGGATTGATCAGCGGACTATTGCTGAGCGCCGAACTGCGCAGACCGGTCATTTGCTGCTCCCCGAGGCCCGAAAATTACAGGGCCTGTCGCACCGTGAACGCTTTACTTAGGCAATTTAGGTTCACAAAGTGTTGCAGAGGCAGGCCGGAATTCGCATTCCGGGCGAACCTGCAAGACCTATTTCAGCCGGAGCCTGAATCCATGGAAACATATGATTATGTCATCGTCGGCGCTGGCAGCGCCGGTTGTACGCTTGCCAACCGATTGTCGGCTGACCCCGCGATCAAGGTTTGCCTGATCGAGGCGGGCAAGAAGGACAATTCGCTGATGATCCGCATGCCGGCCGGTGTCGGCAGCCTGATCAAGCAGCCGAACGACCATAATTGGGGCTTCTATACCGAAGCCCAGAAACACATGAACGGGCGAAAGCTGTACTGGCCTCGCGGCAAGGGCTGGGGCGGTTCATCCTCGATCAATGGCATGATCTATATTCGTGGCCATGCCGGCGACTATGATCAATGGGCCCAGATGGGCCTGCAGGGCTGGAGCTTTGCGGATGTGCTGCCCTATTTCAAACGGTCGGAAGCCCATGAAGGCGGCGACAGTGCCTTCCATGGCGGCGCAGGCCCGCTGCGCGTGTCGGAAAGCCCGATGTCGAGCCCGGTCTTCCGGGCCTTCGTGCAGGCCGGCGAGCAGGCCGGTTTCAAGCGCACGGACGATTTCAATGGTGCACAGCAGGAAGGCTTCGGCCGCTACCAGCGCACCATCCACAAGGGCGAGCGCTGGAGCGCCTCCTACGGCTATCTTCGCCCGATCGAGGGCGTTCGGCCGAACCTGACGGTGATCTCGACCGGGCTGGTGACGCGGGTGCTGATCGAAAATGGCCGGGCAACGGGAGTCGAAGTTGTCGAGGGGAAAGGCGCGCTGACGCAGGTGATCCATGCCGACAAGGAAGTCATTGTATGCGCGGGCGCCGTACAGTCTCCGCAAATCCTGATGCTGTCGGGCATCGGCAACCCGGAACACCTGGACCGGTTCGGTATCAAGGCGAAGGTGAATTCACCCGGCGTGGGCCAGAACCTGCAGGACCATCTCGATGTGACGGTGATCCATGAGATGACACAGCCCGTGTCAGCCTATTCGGCGCAGAAGGGAATCAAGAAACTGGGCGTTGGCCTGCAATACCTGTTCAACCAGACAGGCGCCGGCGCAGACAATTTCCTGCAGGCAGGCGCCTTCATCAATTCACGCGAAGGCCTGTCCATGCCCGACATCCAGCTACACCTCGTCAACGCCATCATGATGGACCATGGCAACCATGATCCACAAAAGGATGGTTTCACGGTTCATGCCTGCCAGTTGCGGCCGGAAAGCCGCGGCACGGTCTGCCTGGCCTCGGCCGACGCGTTCGCGCATCCGGCGATTGATCCGAACTATCTGGCGGCAGAAGAGGATCGCCGTGCCATGCGCGAGGCCGTCAAGATGGTGCGCGACGTATGCGGACAATCAGCGCTGAACGCATTGCGCGGCGCCGAGATCATGCCGGGCGCCAGCGTTGTGACGGACGACGACATTGACAGCTTCATCCGCCGCATGGGCGAGACGATCTATCATCCGGTCGGTACGGTTGCGATGGGGGCGGGCGATGACAGCCCGGTCGACGGTCAGCTGCGGGTGCGCGGTGTTGACGGGCTGCGGGTTGTCGACGCGTCGGTGATTCCCACACTGGTGGGCGGCAATACGAATGCGCCAACCATCATGATCGCGGAGAAGGCGGCCGACATGATGCTCGGCCGGCCTGCTCTGGCGCGCGAGGAAGCGCTCTTGACCGCCTGATATCAGGCGTTGCTGGCGACGAGGCGAAGCTGGCGGCCTTCGGTACGGGTATCGGGCGGGACCAGCATCGAGATGCGGTGGCGCCAGACCGGGCGACCTCCCAGCATGGGCTCACCGCCGAGGGTCTGGTACAGGCCCAGCAGGCGCGGGGTGTCAGTATGGGCGCCAGGGCGCACCAGCGGCATAAGCGTGATTTCGACTTCCACGCGCTGGCCAGAGAGAGTCTCACCACGGCCACGGATCACGCCGGGCGCGCCATCATAGCGAACGGCCTCCATGAAATGGGCCATCATGAACCGGTCAGGCCCGGTCCATAGCTCGAGAAAGTCATGATGGGTCAGGTCGCGGCCCAGCAGGTCGGACAGGCCCTGGCCCGCCGTGCGAAACAGCCAGCCCGCTTCGCGGTCGTGCTGGACGACAAACAGTTGCGTGATGAGATCGGGATGCTCTGCCACGCGCGGGTCATCCACGGCATTGGCGACAGGGCTGGCGCTCATCCTGCGCCACGCGTCAATCAGGATCCGGGTGTTTGGGTGTATCGACCGGTCGTTCATGACAGGCTCTCTCCGTGCTCTACTATCGGTCCGTGCAGACCGCTCGGATGTGGCATTCGCAATATCCATTCCAGTTGCAGCGTCATCTGTCTGGGGAAAAGCAGCCATGGAGGGCGCGAATTTCGCCTCTCAGGGATTGCGCATTGCGTGCACGGCTGGTCGAAATCGCAATTGACCGGCTTGGGCGTGTCATGGCGGAACACTCTTCCTGCGGTCATCCGCTCCCTCCGTGTGAGGGGATTGCGGGCGGCGTGACCCCACGGAAAGAGACAGAATTTATAACAGAATTGTCAGGTCGGGGTCTTGCGAAGATACGCGGCTCAGCTAGTTCTCACGGACCGTTAGTTATCCGCCGCCGCGAATCACGCGGCTCCTCTCAAGCTTGACTACATAATTAGGGAGAATACCGAGTGTCTAAGACACCTTCGCGCCCTCGCGCGCAAACGAATCTCAAAGCCGCGCTGTGCCTCGGCGTCGGATTTACCGCCATTGCCAGTGCTGCCATGCCCGCCATGGCGCAGGAAGACACAGAAGACTCGGCACGCACGCTGCAGACTGTCACCATCACGGCGACCAAGCGCGAGCAGACGCTGCAGGATGTTCCGATCGCCGTTTCCGTTGTCGATGAGAGCGTTATTGCAAAAGCCCAGATCCTGGACCTCAACGACCTTCAGTCGGTTGTGCCTTCGCTCGGCGTCAGCCAGCTGCAGTCATCTGCCAATACCAATTTCGTGATCCGGGGCTTCGGCAACGGCGCCAACAATGCCGGTATCGAACCTTCGGTCGGCGTGTTCATCGATGGCGTGTACCGTTCGCGCTCTGCCTCGCAGATCTCCGACCTTCCGAACATCGAGCGGGTCGAAGTACTGCGCGGACCGCAATCAACCCTGTTTGGCAAGAACGCATCTGCCGGTGTCATCTCGGTCGTGACCAAGAAGCCGTCATTCGAGTTCGGCGCCAATGTGGAAGGTACGGTCAGCAACTTTAACGGCTATCGTGCCAAGGGTTACGTCACCGGACCGATCAGCGACACGCTCGCATTCAGCCTCGGCGGCAATTACAATGTGCGCGACGGTTATGTCGACGACATTGGTACGGGCGACAAAACCAATGAGCGCAATCGTTACGGCCTGCGCGGCGAGCTCCTGTTCGAGCCGAACGAAAACACGTCCCTCCGCCTGATCGGTGACTATGACACGATTGACGAGCTTTGCTGCGCTGCGGCGAATATCGTCAACGGTCCGACCGGTGCGATCATCAATGCGCTGGGGGGCACATTCAATCCCCAGGACCCGTATTCCTATGAAGTGGCCTACAATTTCGGTTCCGAAAACAAGATCGACAATGCCGGCCTGTCGCTGCAGGGCGACTTCGATCTTGGCGCCATGACGCTGACATCGATCACCGCCTATCGGGAATCCGATCTCGAGCAGAATGCTGACTCCGACTTCACATCAGCCGACCTGATCGGGCGCAACTATAACAAGACCAATATCGAGACATTCACGCAGGAAGTTCGCCTGACGTCGGGTGGTGACGGCCCTGTCGACTGGATGGTCGGCGGCTTCTACTTCGATGAGAAGGTCGTCATCGACAACGAGTTCTTCTATGGCTCCGATTTCCGCGGCTATGCTGACTTCCTGTCGGGTGGTGCGCTGGCGACTGTCGAAGGCGCGCTTGGTCTGCCGGTTGGGCTTGTCTTTGGCCAGCAAGGGCAAGGCCTGGTCGAGGAGTTCGGTCAGGACAACACGGCCTGGTCGGTCTTTGGTACGGTTGACTGGCACATGACGGACCGTTTCACGGCCACGTTGGGCCTGAACTATACGGAAGACGAGAAAGACGCGTATGGCAACATCGTGAACACGGACGTGTTCTCGGGCCTGGACCTGGTCGCGATTGGTTTCGCACAGGCGCTTGGCGGCTTTGGCGTTGACGCGACGGACCCGGCACAGGTCGCAGCCTTCGCCGGCGCCAATCCCGGTGCATTCGCGGCCATTCAGGCGGGCGCACAGGATCCGGCAACGAACCCGCTGCTGGGCCTCCAGCCGCTTCAGTTCCTGCCGCCATTCCTCGGCTTCCCGAACGCTGTTGAAGACGGCCAGTCGAATGATGATGACCTGACCTACACGTTCCGTCTGGCTTATGACGCGACCGAAAACCTGAACCTCTACGCTTCGTATGGCACGGGCTTCAAGGCGACGTCGTGGAACCTGTCGCGTGACAGCCGGCCGTTTGCGGCAGACTTCACGCCCGGTTCACCTGTGACAAGCCCCGGTTCGTCACCGATCCGTGACGCGGGCCTTGCCGTGACAAACCTGACGACCGGCACGCGTTACGCCGGACCGGAAGAAGCCCGTGTGATCGAGCTCGGTGCGAAATTCGCCTATGACGCGTTCGCGTTCAACGTGGCCTATTTCGACCAGGTTATCGAAGGCTTCCAGTCGAACGTGTTCACCGGAACAGGCTTTGCGCTGGCCAATGCCGGTAAGCAGTCGACCAAGGGTCTTGAAGTGGATGCCTCGTGGAATGTCACCGACAACCTGCTGCTGACCTTTGCAGGCACGTTCCAGGATCCGATCTATGACGAGTTCCCGAACTCGGCGAGCGGCGACATCAGCGGCTCGGCGCCATCTGGTATTTCCGACACCGCAACATCGACATCGGCGACCTACACGTTCGATATCAACACGCTGGAAGCGTTCATTCGCACGGACTGGCAGTATGAAAGCCCGACAACCTATTTCGACGATCCAGCCAACCAGGCGCTGATCAGCAACCAGCGTGAGGTCAATACCTGGAACGCGTCGACCGGCTTTACCACCGAGAATGGGCTCGGCGTCACTGTCTGGGGGCGGAACATCTTTGATGATGACTACGTTGCGGTGGCATTCCCGTCTGTGGCACAGGCAGGCTCGCTCAGCGGCTACCCGAACCAGCCGGCAACCTATGGCATTACTGTTCGCAAATCGTTCTAGCCTGCCAGTCTGCTGAAAATCCGGAAAGCCCCGTCCATTGCGGCGGGGCTTTTCTGCATTCAGCGACCAGCGTTTGCACGCAGTGCGAAAAGGGTGAGGATAAAGCCTGCGATTTCAAATCCGATAAAGACGTAGAAATCGGCTGTCGGTGGCGGGCCAAGCGCAAGGGCAGCGCCGCGGGCAAAGACATAGCCGCCAAGATAGGCTGCGAGAAACCAGAGGGCCGGGCGCGTCATGACGGAGCGGACAGCGCCAGCGCCAGCGAGCGCGGCTGCGCCGAGGCTGACACCGCCATAGATGCCGCGCAGCTCATATGCGCCATTCGGGCCGCCGACCTCCACGCCGAGGCCTGAGGCCATCATAATAGGATTCAGGAGTGACCACAGCCCGAAAGCCGCAAAACAAACGGCCATGGCGGCGAGGAAAATGCGGATCATCATGTGAGTGGACCTAGGGCAACGCGGCCGGGAGAAAAGCCGGTTCCTGAGTGTTGCACCGATGGCCTGCCATTGTGCAAGACCGTGTTTATATAGAGAAGAACCCGATTCCCCATTCTGGAGGCTGCATGGCCCGCAATCCCGGACGCCCGCCGATCATCAATGCACCGCCTCTTGTGACGGCGCTGGCGCTGACCCTCCTGGCGACGCATGGCGCGCGGATATTGCTGAGTGAGTCGCTTCAGAGCACCTTGTTGTGGCACACGGCGCTGTTTCCGGAGCGATTCTGGGGCTGGGTGGGCGCCAGCCTGCCTCCGGGCGCGCCCGAGCCCTATTCCAACATCATTGCAGCCATGATGCCGCTTTTCTCGATTGCCTTTGTCCACAGTGACTGGGCGCATGTCGGCCTGAATGCGGCAATGCTGCTGGGCGTCGGCAAGCCGGTCCACGACTATCTGGCGCGGGCGCGGGGCAGCGAATCGCGCCGCACGTCCGAATTGTTCCTGTTTCTGTTCTTCATCAGCGTGGCGGGTGGGTCTGTTGCGCACCTGATCGCCAATTATCCGGTCGGCCAGGCGGCTGTCGGGGCGTCTGGTGGCGTGTCGGGCCTGATAGCCGCCGTCCTGCTGGGGCAGAAGGGGGCAGAGGGGCGTCTGCTGTCGCGGCCCTTCCTGACAGCCTCTGCGCTGTTCGTTGTCGCCAACCTCGTGCTCGCTTTCATCGGGCCGGCCATGCTGGGAGCGGGGATCGCCTGGCAGGCGCATGTTGGCGGCTATGTGGCAGGCGCGCTCGTGTTCCGGTTCCTGATGTGGCGGCTGGAGGGGGTGGAAGCCTGATTCCTGTTCGTGTTCGATTCGGCGCACATGTTGTGGTACGCTTCAGGTATATAGAAGTCGGACTTCACCGACTGTGGCCTGGAGGATGATGAATGACGATTGACCAGATTCTGAACGATAAAGGGAATGAAGTGATTTCTGTCGGCGCGGATGACACGCTTGGCGCGGCCGCCAAGGTGCTGGATCTGCGTAGAATCGGGGCGGTGGTCGCGCTTGATTCCGATGAATCCGTTATCGGCGTCCTGTCGGAACGCGATATTGTGCGTCAGGTTGCACGTCTCGGGCATGCGGCCCTCGAGATGAAAGTCGGCGACGCCATGACCCGCGATGTCGTGACCGTGCCTTCGACCATGCGCATCGATCACGCCATGCAGCTGATGACCGACCGCCGGATTCGCCATTTACCGGTTCTGCGGAACGAGCGCCTCGTCGGTTTTGTGTCGATCGGCGACCTCGTGAAATGGAAAATCGCCGAGACGGAAGCCGAAGCCGAGGCGATGAAATCCTATCTTTCGGCCCAGTATTGATCTGATTGCAGCGAAAGTTGCAGTTTTTTGACAAAAGGCTGTTTTAGGGGGTTGCGGCCATACCTCATGGCGGCTATTCCCCGGCCTCCGCTGAAGACGCCCTTGGGTTTCTGAAGCGGGGCCCGCAGACGGGCTGCTAATTAGGTGAATTAGTTCTTGCTTTTTCCCCCGAACAGCGGCTATATATGCGGCTCCTCGAAATGCCTGAATTTGCAGGCCGTCACAACGGTCGACAAATTCGTTTGTGCCTGAGTTTAGCAGAAAACGTGGTCAAACACGAAACTGCAGAAGGCGCGAAAAAGGGTGTTGACGGGCAATAAGGTGGCCCATATAAGCCGCCTCTTCCGGAAGGGGCGGCGCCCTAGATGGCCTACCGGAACTTCGGTTCCAGCTGTTTGACATTGTAAGAGATTAGGAAGAGAAACGCAGGCGGCGTGACGGCTTGCGGACACGGGCTTCGGCCACGGTCCAAACGATCACGACGGATGCGTTTCTTGAGAAAATTCTTTTTCCATCGATCAGGTTTCGGCCTGGTCTTTGTGACTAAGGGTTTCTCGTCAAAGAACGCAATTACTTGATGCTTATATAGCAACAGTTGCCGTCCTTATTCCAAAGGACGGATCGTCAGATCAACACTCAACTTGAGAGTTTGATTCTGGCTCAGAACGAACGCTGGCGGCAGGCTTAACACATGCAAGTCGAACGATATAGTGGCAGACGGGTGAGTAACGCGTGGGAACGTACCTTTCACTACGGAATAGCTCTTGGAAACGAGTGGTAATACCGTATACGCCCTCCGGGGGAAAGATTTATCGGTGAAAGATCGGCCCGCGTTAGATTAGCTAGTTGGTAGGGTAATGGCCTACCAAGGCGACGATCTATAGCTGGTCTGAGAGGATGATCAGCCACACTGGGACTGAGACACGGCCCAGACTCCTACGGGAGGCAGCAGTGGGGAATCTTGCACAATGGGCGAAAGCCTGATGCAGCCATGCCGCGTGAATGATGAAGGCCTTAGGGTTGTAAAATTCTTTCGCTAGGGATGATAATGACAGTACCTAGTAAAGAAGCCCCGGCTAACTTCGTGCCAGCAGCCGCGGTAATACGAAGGGGGCTAGCGTTGTTCGGAATTACTGGGCGTAAAGCGCACGTAGGCGGACTTTTAAGTCAGGTGTGAAATCCCAGGGCTCAACCCTGGAACTGCATTTGAAACTGGAAGTCTAGAGACCAGGAGAGGTTAGCGGAATACCGAGTGTAGAGGTGAAATTCGTAGATATTCGGTGGAACACCAGTGGCGAAGGCGGCTAACTGGACTGGTACTGACGCTGAGGTGCGAAAGTGTGGGGAGCAAACAGGATTAGATACCCTGGTAGTCCACACCGTAAACGATGAGAGCTAGTTGTTGGCAGGCATGCCTGTCAGTGACGCAGCTAACGCATTAAGCTCTCCGCCTGGGGAGTACGGCCGCAAGGTTAAAACTCAAAGAAATTGACGGGGGCCCGCACAAGCGGTGGAGCATGTGGTTTAATTCGAAGCAACGCGCAGAACCTTACCTACCCTTGACATACCGATCGCGGTTTCCAGAGATGGATTCCTTCAGTTAGGCTGGATCGGATACAGGTGCTGCATGGCTGTCGTCAGCTCGTGTCGTGAGATGTTGGGTTAAGTCCCGCAACGAGCGCAACCCTCATCCTTAGTTGCCATCACGTTTGGGTGGGCACTCTAAGGAAACTGCCGGTGGCAAGCCGGAGGAAGGTGGGGATGACGTCAAGTCCTCATGGCCCTTACGGGTAGGGCTACACACGTGCTACAATGGCAGTGACAATGGGATAATCCCCAAAAACTGTCTCAGTTCGGATTGTCGTCTGCAACTCGACGGCATGAAGGTGGAATCGCTAGTAATCGTGGATCAGCATGCCACGGTGAATACGTTCCCGGGCCTTGTACACACCGCCCGTCACATCATGGGAATTGGTTCTACCCGAAGATCGTGTGCTAACTTCGGAGGCAGCGAGCCACGGTAGGATCAGTGACTGGGATGAAGTCGTAACAAGGTAGCCGTAGGGGAACCTGCGGCTGGATCACCTCCTTTCTAAGGATGCTTTGGATTGTCTGGTTCGCCAGGCTCTGGAGCTCTAAAGAACATATCGCCTCCTTGAGAGGCAAAACTATAGCGGCTTTCACGCCGTCTTCGTTTCTCTTCCTTCGTTCGTACTTCGGGCTGCTTCGCGCAGTCCGGAAAGTAAGCGAGCCCCGCGGGCGCTTGTTATCGCCTGTCTTCGACTTTGACTGTGTGGCTCTGATGAGTTGCTGGTCACGGGCCGGTAGCTCAGGTGGTTAGAGCGCACGCCTGATAAGCGTGAGGTCGGAAGTTCAACTCTTCCTCGGCCCACCATCGAAACCTGTTCCGGCAGGGTAGGGAGCGCGCTTGCGGATGCCCGGTTTGGGGCCTTAGCTCAGCTGGGAGAGCGCCTGATTTGCATTCAGGAGGTCAGCGGTTCGATCCCGCTAGGCTCCACCATCCGCTATTCGACACGAACGAAAGAAGTTTACCGTTTCCGGGCCCCCTGGGGTCTCGGGATATTTGTCATTGTAAGGGAAAGATTGATCCGGCTGGCCGCCACCCCTCGTGGGCGTGCGTCACCAGCCTCAGCCGAATAACCGGCCTCGCAGCAATGCGTGGTATTGGTAAAGGGTCAGTCTGCAAGAAACCAACATGTCTGATCGAGATCCATGTTTGTGGCGGCGCGTATGCGTTTTCCACTGCACATGGGTTTCAAAAACGATCAAGCGTCAAAAGGGCATCCGGGGGATGTCTTGGCGGTAAGAGGCGATGAAAGACGTGGCACTCTGCGATAAGCACCGGGGAGGCGAGAGCACCCTTTGATCCGGTGATTTCTGAATGGGGAAACCCATCTCCGAGATGTTGGATAATTCGAGCGCTTCGGCGCTCGACCTGTCTAACATTTCAATAGTGAGATATTTTAACCTGAATACATAGGGTTAAAAAGCAAACCCAGGGAATTGAAACATCTAAGTACCTGGAGGAAAGGACATCAATTGAGACTCCGTTAGTAGTGGCGAGCGAACGCGGACCAGGCCTGGTCTGAAACAAGGCGAAGCATCTGGGAAGGTGCGCCATAGTGGGTGATAGCCCCGTAGCCGTAAAATGAAGACCTTTTAGAGTAGGGCGGGACACGTGAAATCCTGTCTGAACATGGGGGGACCACCCTCCAAGCCTAAGTACTCCTTACCGACCGATAGTGAACAAGTACCGTGAGGGAATGATGAAAAGCACCCCGATGAGGGGAGTGAAACAGATCCTGAAACCGGATGCCTACAAGCTGATGGAGCCCTTAGGGGTGACATCGTACCTTTTGTATAATGGGTCAGCGACTTAGTGTTGCGTGCAAGCTTAAGCCGTTAGGTGTAGGCACAGCGAAAGCGAGTCTTAATAGGGCGACTGAGTACGTAGCATTAGACCCGAAGGCAAGTGATCTAGGTATGGGCAGGCTGAAGGTGCAGTAACATGCACTGGAGGGCCGAACCGTTGAGCGTTGAAAAGCTCTCGGATGACCTGTGCCTAGGGGTGAAAGGCCAATCAAACTTGCTGATAGCTGGTTCTCCGCGAAATCTATTTAGGTAGAGCGTCACGATGAGACTCTGGGGGGTAGAGCACTGAATGGGCTAGGGGATCTCACCGATTTACCAAACCTTCTCAAACTCCGAATACCCAGAAGTTATGCGTGGCAGACACACGGCGGGTGCTAACGTCCGTCGTGAAAAGGGAAACAACCCAGACCGCCGATTAAGGCCCCCAAGTTATAGCTAAGTGCGAAACGATGTGGAGGTGCTGAGACAATCAGGAGGTTGGCTTAGAAGCAGCCATCCTTTAAAGAAAGCGTAACAGCTCACTGATCAAGCGCCTCTGCGCGGAAAATGTATCGGGACTAAAGTTATACGCCGAAATCGCGGGCTCAGTAATGAGCGGTAGCGGAGCGTTCCGTAAGCCTGTGAAGGTGAACCGTGAGGTTTGCTGGAGGTATCGGAAGTGAGAATGCTGACATGAGTAGCGACAAAGAGGGTGAGAGACCCTCTCGCCGAAAGACCAAGGGTTCCTGCGTAAAGTTAATCTGCGCAGGGTTAGCCGGCCCCTAAGGCAAGGCCGAAAGGCGTAGTCGATGGGAACCACGTTAATATTCGTGGGCCAAGGGATGAGTGACGGATTTCGAAAGTTGTATCCTCTTATTGGATTGAGGATGCGGCCTGGAAGTCCCAGGAAATAGCCTCCCTATTAGACCGTACCCGAAACCGACACAGGTGGTCAGGTAGAGCATACCAAGGCGCTTGAGAGAACTATGTTGAAGGAACTCGGCAAATTACCTCCGTAACTTCGGGAGAAGGAGGCCTCACATTGGGCAACCAGTGCTGAGGGGCACAAAACTGGGGGTTGCGACTGTTTATCAAAAACACAGGGCTCTGCGAAGCCGCAAGGCGACGTATAGGGTCTGACGCCTGCCCGGTGCCGGAAGGTTAAAAGGAGAAGTGCAAGCTTTGAATTGAAGCCCCGGTGAACGGCGGCCGTAACTATAACGGTCCTAAGGTAGCGAAATTCCTTGTCGGGTAAGTTCCGACCTGCACGAATGGCGTAACGACTTCCCCACTGTCTCCAACATAGACTCAGCGAAATTGAATTCCCCGTGAAGATGCGGGGTACCCGCGGTCAGACGGAAAGACCCCGTGAACCTTTACTACAGCTTCACAGTGGCATTAAAGAATATATGTGTAGGATAGGTGGGAGGCTTTGAAGCATGGTCGCCAGATCGTGTGGAGCCAACCTTGAAATACCACCCTTGTCTTCTTTGATGTCTAACCGCGGCCCCTTATCGGGGTCCGGGACCCTGTGTGGCGGGTAGTTTGACTGGGGCGGTCGCCTCCCAAAGTGTAACGGAGGCGCGCAATGGTAGGCTCAGAGCGGTCGGACATCGCTCGTTGAGTGCAATGGCATAAGCCTGCCTGACTGTGAGATCGACGGATCGAGCAGAGTCGAAAGACGGTCATAGTGATCCGGTGGTCCCGAGTGGAAGGGCCATCGCTCAACGGATAAAAGGTACTCCGGGGATAACAGGCTGATGATGCCCAAGAGTCCATATCGACGGCATCGTTTGGCACCTCGATGTCGGCTCATCACATCCTGGGGCTGGAGCAGGTCCCAAGGGTTTGGCTGTTCGCCAATTAAAGTGGTACGTGAGCTGGGTTCAGAACGTCGCGAGACAGTTTGGTCCCTATCTGCCGTGGGTGTTGGAGACTTGAGAGGATTTGTCCCTAGTACGAGAGGACCGGGATGAACACACCTCTGGTGGACCTGTTGTGGCGCCAGCCGCATTGCAGGGTAGCTATGTGTGGACTAGATAACCGCTGAAAGCATCTAAGCGGGAAACTAACCTCAAAACTAGGTCTCCCTGAGAGCCGTGCAAGACCAGCACGTCGATAGGCTGGGTGTGGAAGCGCAGCAATGCGTGGAGCTAACCAGTACTAATTGCTCGATAGGCTTGATCGTGAAACTCGTGTGTAGTTGAAAGCGCATCGCTTTCGCTCATACGTGGGCCTCGAAAAGACATTTTGGTTTCATATTGCATTATACCTTGCTGATTTCCGCCGACCCGGTGGTTATGGCAGGGGGTCCCCACCCGATCCCATCTCGAACTCGGTCGTTAAGCCCCCTTGCGCTGATGGTACTACGTCTTAAGGCGTGGGAGAGTAAGTCGCTGCCGGGTCCGCAGAAATCAGTAAAATAATGCCTCTTGCAGACAACATCTTTCCTTTACTTCGAAGGGCCATTTCGCGATGGCCTACCGTGACGGGCTCAGGTCCGGCGCGGGTATTGTCCGGCTCAGCCTGGAATGGCGGGCCGGATTTGCATTTCAGGGGCCAGTCTCCTAAATGTACAACAGTTGACGCGGGATGGAGCAGTCCGGTAGCTCGTCAGGCTCATAACCTGAAGGTCACAGGTTCAAATCCTGTTCCCGCACCCAAACACAGAAACCCGTCTCACACGTGAGGCGGGTTTTTTTGTGCCTGCAGTTCATGGGCAAAAAAAAGCGCGCCGGCAGTGCCAGCGCGCTTCTCCATTCCAGGCCAAGATGGCCGGACTAGTCAGGCTTGTTCTCGTCAGCCGTTTCTTCAATCTCTTCACCAACCGATTCGATGTCCTGGCCAGCACCTTCAACCGTGTTGCAGGCCGTGAGGAACATGACCATGGCTGCAGCGCCTATGGTTCCCGCGACTTTAAGTACATTGTTCATTTTCATTCTCCTTGAAGTTAACCTTCAGACCCAACGCGTGTCTGATCACCCGGTTCCCGCATCAATGCCCGTACAGGCACATTTTTTTGGCCAGCAATACCGTCTCGGAGCCACTTGGGCAGAGCCATTCCTGATCCCGTCATCAGCCTTGTGCGCTGTAACAAAAAGGGCGCTGGGGATTCCAGCGCCCTTGTTCCATTGCGATCAGCCTGGATGTCAGACCACATTCCTGCCGCGAACTGCCCTGACGACAAAGGTCAGGACCAGAAGTGCGAGGAATACGAAGAACAGGATCTGTGCGATGCCTGCCGAAGCGCCAGCGATCCCGCCGAAACCAAGTGCGGCGGCGATAACGGCAAAAATGAAAAATGCGAGTGCCCAACCGAGCATGATAAATCTCCTTATGTGACTGTTTCCGGCTTGCTGCGCCGTTACAGGATCAACTCGGGCGATGATGAATCAGTTCCGGAAATTGTTCAGGGAACCATCGCAATGACGGCCGCGTTATGTAACCAGAACGTGCGCGCGCGTGCCTCTCTTCTGCTTCCTGCGAGATGACAGGCGCGCGCCAAAACGGCTGTTTTCTGCCTGGCATGACGAAAGGATCAACATTGAAACTGTGTGCACTGATCAACGGCGAATCCGGTTCAACCCCGGGCAACGCCGAGGAAGCCTTGCTGGAAGAACTGGGCAAACTGGGTTTGACAGCGGATGTCCTGCCGGCATCCGGCGGTGATATTGTACTGGCAGTCAAGGAGGCGCTTGATAGCAAGCCTGACGCCCTGATCGTGTGGGGCGGTGACGGATCGGTGGCCTGCGCGCTCTCAGCAAGCGGCCCATCCGGTCCCCCGGTGCTGGCGCTGCCCGGTGGCACGATGAATCTCGTCCACAAACGGCTCCACTATGGCGAAACCGACTGGAAGACGATCGTGGCCGCCGCGATGCAATCGCCTGTGTCAGAGCCATTCGCCGCAGGCTGCGTGGCTGAACACCAGTTCTTTGTTGCGGCGATGATGGGCCAGGTGACGCTGCTGGCTGAGTCCCGCGAAGCGGTCCGACAGGGACACTTGTTTAAGGCGGCCGAAGTGGCCGTGCAATCCGATGCCATGAGCGTTGAGAGACGCCTGCGACTTGAATCGCGTCATGCCTCGGGGAACCAGACATTCGACGCTGTTGCTGCAGCCGTCGTGATTGGCGACGGCGACGTACCGAGGCTGGAAGTTGCGGCAATCGAACCGAGCTCTGCATATGACTGGATGGCAATTGCCTTCGACGCCCTGATGAATGGCTGGCGCGATGCGGAGTCGATCGACATGGATGAAACGCGCAATGTTCTCATTACCGATATTGACGGCCGCGAGTTCTCGGCAACGATTGATGGTGAATCCGTCATTATGCCCAGTGGTACGGTGATCAGCCTGAAGCGTCACGCGGCCAATGTGCTGCGCGCCCGGAGAGCCTGATGCGGATCGTGCAACTGGCCGACCTGCATTTTGGTGCTGAAAATCCGCGGGCGATGGATGCGGCGGCCGCACAAATTGCAGATCTTGAGCCCGACGTCATTGTGGTCAGCGGCGACATGACCCAGCGTGGAAAGCATGACGAATTCGAGGCTGCCCGCAACTGGATTGATGCCCTGGATCGTCCGACGCTGATTGTGCCCGGAAACCACGACACACCGCTACTCAACCTGGTTTCCCGGGCGAGCAGCCCGTTCCAGCGGCATCACGGCTATTTTGAAGACCATTCGGCGCCGCAATGCGTCGGTGACATCCGCATTGACGGCCTGAACACGGCGCGCGGCTGGCAAGTCAGGTCGAACTGGGCCGAAGGGTCCGTTCGCCTCGCGCACCTTGTGGATATTCTCGATGAGGACGCCGGTGACGACACGATCCGTATGCTGGCCTGCCATCACCCGTTCAGGTCACCCAGGGATGCACCGCTGCGGACGCGAACGCGCCGCGGTGCCGCGGCCAGCGAGCTGCTCGCAGCCAGCCCCGTTTCGGTCCTGCTGACAGGACATGTCCACACACCGCATGCCGAACTGATCACGGAAGCGACAGGCTCCTATCTGGCGATCACGGCCGGAACGCTTTCTACCCGCTTGCGCAGCGCACCGGCTGCCTTCAACAGTCTCGACATTTCAGATGGCGCGTTGCGTGTGAATACGCACGATTTCGATGGAACAGATTTCCAGCCGAGGCGTCTCGGAACGTGGTCGGCGAACGAGCCCCGTCGTCAGTTCTGATCCGAGTACGCTTCCGGGATCACCAGTGTCAGGCGACAGCCGTCACCTTCGCGGGTGTCGATAATGAGTTCAGCTGACAATTGCCGCGCAAACGCCTTCATCAGTTTGGAGCCCAATCCCGTGCCTTCGGGCTGCCCGGAAACCGTGGCGGCATCGCAGCCGCGCCCATTGTCGGAAATCTTCAGTCTGATTTCGGTCTCATCCACGGTCAGCGAGATGTGAATCTCACCCCCCCATTTGTCGAAGGCATACTTCATCGCATTCGTGATCGCTTCCACGACGAACAGGGCCATCGGAATCGCATCATCGGCCGGACGCGTGACGTCATCGTAGGACTGCGTGACACTCACGCTGAGATCTTCCATTCCGAGCGCCTCGCACAGGTGGGTGACCAGGCCGGTGAGGAATGGCTTCAGATGTACCTGCTCCAGGCGCTCGTTCTGGTAAAGTGTCTGGTGGACAATCGCGAGTGCGTCGATCCGGTGGCGCGCAGCAGAGATTGCCGCCTTGGCCTTCGGGTCCTGCAGCTGGCGTCCCTGGAGGTTGAGGAAGCTGGTGACGATCTGCAGGTTGTTCTTTACGCGATGGTGGATTTCCCGCACCGCAGCGTCGCGGCTGGCAATGGCCAGCTTGAGATCCTGGTCACGTTCGCCGATATCCTTCGCCATCACATCCATTGCGCGGGCCAGGCCCGCAATCTCGTCAGGCGCCTTGTCGAAAGTCTGCCCTGCCTTGAACTGGTAACGCCCGGCGCCATACACACGAACAGTGCGCGTCAGCCGGGACAGCCAGCGCAGGACCAGCGAGTCAATTGCCAGCCAGACTGCGAGCAGGGCAACGCTGAACGCGATCAGTGGCAGGCCGATTGACGAAATCGGGCGCAGCGTGAATTCACTCCAGAAGCCGGGAGACTTTCGGGAAATCGCGGCAAAGACATTGCCGGTTCCGACCGGCTTGATCACAACATCCAGTGACGGACCACCCTTGTTGCTCATGACGTAGAGTTCTGCAGCTTGAACTTGCTCCACCTGTTTTATCCAGTTGGCATCGACTTTTCCGAAACGCGCACTGCCGAAAGCCTCACCACGATCATCGAGCAGCGCAATTTCCACGCCTTCCGGAAGGTCAACGTCCCGCGAAAGTAATGCCAGCTGGTCGGCGCGCAGCTCCAGGCCGGCTGACCCTGCAAAAGCCTCTTCGGAATCCTCAAGGCGAAGCAATATGGCAAACACCCATTCATGGGAACGTTCGCTATAGTATGTATCTGTGCGGATTAGTTTCTCGCCGCGCTTGAGGCGCTCATTGATGGCGGAGTTGGGCAGCTTCCAGCCCGGGTCTGATGTTGCTGAGCAGATCGCAACACCATCTTCGTCAAACCGCGCTACGTTAGATAGTGGCACAACAACTTCCGTCAGCGTGCTATAAACGCCTTTGCAACGGCGCCTGACGAGATCTTCACGGTGCAGGGTCAGAAGCAGGGCGGCTTCATCAATCGATCGCTCGATGCTGTCCAGAGACGCATCAGCAAGAAGCAGCAGGTTCGCCCGGCGTGCGTCGAGCCCCTTGCTGGCATCAAGGTAGGCGGAAATGACTGATAGCACCAGAATCGGTGTCAGAGCCACAGCCAGCGTCATCACCAGCCGTTTGCGTAGCGATCCAGTTCTGGATGTCGGCTGATCCGCTCCGGGCTCAGACTGATGAGGCACCGGCTATCTCGTCCGCCTGTTTCATGATGTCATCAAACGCCTGTCCGGCCGACATGTTCGGGTCCGTGTTATAGCCGGTGTCGTTTGTCTCAAGTATTTCGATCACTGCCTTGCGGGCCCGCGATACACGGCTCTTGATCGTGCCGACGGCACAGGCACAGACTTCGGCGGCTTCTTCATAGGACATGCCGCCCGCCCCCACCAGGATCAGAGCTTCCTTCTGGTCGACGGGCAGTTTTGCAAGCGCATTGCGCAGGGCAAGCAGTTCAAGGCCGTCCGTCGGATTGCTGCTTGACACCAGTGTGGCTTCAGCAACTTCCGGGTCCAGGGGCTGGCGGCGCCAGCTGCGGCGCTTTTCCGAATAGAAGGCATTTCGGAGAATGGTGAACGCCCAGGCTTTCATGTTCGTACCGGGGTGAAAGCTTTCGCGTGCATTCCACGCCTTCAACATCGCATCCTGCGCGAGATCATCTGCCAGTGACGCATCCCGGCACAGGCTGCGCGCAAAGGCACGCAAGTGCGGAATGAGCAAGGTCAATTCGCGTTTGAAAGTGGCATTATCAAGTTTTTCCTGCTCCTCGGTCATATGTCCGCTCACTTGTCCGATGCGGAAGGTTTTGACGACTGTTTCTTGTCGGCCTCTTCCAGCAGTTTCAGAAACTCGTCAGGCACGTCTTCCTGGGCGACGTCGTCGTAAAGCCGGCGAAGCTGGTCGCCGATTTTCGCACCTCGCCGCTTCAGGTCAGCGTCGTTTTTTTGCTGACTTGGTGGCTTCTTTTTCATTGGCGGGACTCTGGATTCTATCAAGGGATTGTGCCTGCTGTAAAATTCGTTCTGTCTAAATCATACGGCGTAACAACTGCACTGTCCGGGTTTGGTTCCGCTCATACGATGATAATTTTGCAGCGCGTGCAACCTTTCTCCCGGACGCGTGTTAAGAACCAGACTAACCGCAAGAGGGTTCCTATGGATTTGGTAAAAAACTTCGCTCCACATTTGCCGTTGCTGCGACGCTATGCGCGCGCGCTTACAGGAAGCCAGGACAGTGGCGACGCCTATATCCGCGCGTCTCTCGCCGCACTTGTTGAAGATCCCGGCCAGATAGACCGCGAAGGCGATGCCCGCATCGCGCTTTATCGGTTTTTCCATGTCATATGGGGTGGAACCGGTGCGCGGCTCGAGGCTGATGCGCAAAGCCGCAACAGTCCCGCCGATGCGCGATTGCAGGCATTGGCGCCAATTCAGCGCCAGGCATTCCTCCTGACAGCCCTGGAAGGCTTCTCCGTGAAGGAGGCCGCCCATATTCTCGGCATTTCAGAGGATGAGCATGGCGAGCTGGTCGCTGCGGCGCACCGGGATATTGAGCAGGATCTCAAGACAAAAGTCCTCATCATCGAGGATGAGCCGATTATTGCGGCAGATCTGGAACATCTGGTCCAGGATCTCGGGCATGAAGTGACCGGCAATGCCACGACCCGCTCGGAAGCCGTCGACATGGCCAAGGCCAATCCGCCGGGATTGATCCTGTGTGACATCCAACTGGCTGACGGGTCTTCGGGCATTGATGCCGCGCATGACATTCTGGCTGTCATGAACGTGCCGATCATCTTTATTACGGCGTTCCCTGAACGTCTCCTGACAGGTGAGCGGCCGGAGCCGACCTTCCTTATTCCCAAACCCTTCCAGGAAAACACGGTGAAGGCGGCAATCGGACAGGCCCTGTTCTTCAATCCGGCCAAATCGCCCAACGTCACCGCCTGAGGTCAGGCGCTAGCGAAAGATCGCGAGCAGGACCGCCATGCCAACGAGCGCGAGCACGAGGCTTGCGACGAGTGTGCTGGGCATGCCGAGAATGCGCTGTCCCTGACGGGCGTCGTCCTTGGATATCTTTTTTTCTTCGTGTTCCATCATGTAGCCTCCTTGTCGGGACTGACGCGCAGGGGGGCTGATGGTTCCGGCGCATGGGCCATGGCGTCGCACACGGCACTACGGAGTTCCGCGTATTCCCGGTAAATTCCTTTTCGTCAGTATGGAACATAGCGCCTGCCGGGCCGTTGATGAGGCGCCAGATAACACCAACAAGGAGCTCAGAATGAACACCAAGACCGCAACCAGCACCGCGCTCAAATCAGAGATCAATGATGACGTGGACGCGCTGAAAAACGACATTGCCGCTTTGCGCAACGATCTGCGTGAAGTCGTCAAGGACATGCGCTCGCTGGCATCCGTTCGCGCCCAGCAAGGCGTAGAGAAAGGAGCTGAACTGGCCCGGAAAGCCGGCACCGAGATGGAAGAAGCCAAGGACGCGGTCGAGACCCGCATCCGGGAAAATCCGCTGACAGCCATAGGTATCGCTTTCGGAGCAGGACTCGTCCTCGCAATGATGCGCCGGAACTAAGTCTCAATGGACACGACGAAACTTCGTCTCTTCGCAGCAGTCGCCGGGATCCTGTTCGGTCTCGGCGGCGTATTCTCGCTTGCCGTGGCTTCGACACTTGCCCTTGCAAGTGTCATGGGCCTGGTCGGCGCCGCTTTCACAGTGGCCGCGCTGCTCTTGTCGGTCGCCTGTCTCTGTCTCTACCTGTTTCTCCAGCCGCAGACATCTTCGTCCGATGAAGTGGACAACATGGAGGATGCCGCCGCCGATGCGCTGGCAGACCTGCCATTTGACGCCATCCAGTCGATCATCGAAAAGCGCCCGCTGACTGTGGCGGCGCTCGCCTTGATCGCAGGCTATTCGTTCGCGCGTGATCCTGCAGGTGTGGCGCGCCATGCCCAGCGTTTCATGGTAGGCTTGCTCTGAAATAAGTGAGCTGCCCCGACAGGAGATTCATGCACCCTGCCATATTGATTGTTTCCGCCCTTACAGCGGGCGCCGCGCTTGCGCGCAAACTCCTCTCGGGCGAAGTCACCAGTCGCAAGCACAAGGCGATCGAAGCAGCGGCGCAGGAGGCGCGCATCCGCATCCGGCGCGAGGCGCATAAATTCCTGAAGAAGAGCTTCCTCCACTTCGCCACCGCAACGGGTGTGAAAGCGGCCATCCTGGCAACACTCTGGATCATCTGGGTTGCGCATGGCCTCAGCGACAAGGCCATCTCGATTTCGGTTGGCGTTGCACTGGTGGCCTTCCTTATCCGCGATGCCTGGGTGATCTACCCGACTGCCCGGTTCGTGATCAGTACGCTTGTGCGCAATGGCTGGCGCCCGTTGCGGGCCCTGCGCGAAACCGTTGCTGCGCTGGTCTTCGAGGAAGTCCTCGCCGAAGCCCAGGCGCTGGCGCAATCGCGCTCGCACAATTTGCTCATCAGCCTGTCCGGCCACAATCGCGATGCCCTGCACAAGGAAATCGCCGAAGCCGTCGCCGATATTGCCCGCCATTCCTCGTGGGACGACCTGAAACCCTACATTGCCAGCGCTGCGGCCAAGACCCTGTCCCTGATGGTCATCTACGCCACCATGGTGACGGTATTGATCTCCCGGCTTCCTTAACGGGCTGCTGGAGCGGGTGAAGGGAATCGAACCCTCGTATTCAGCTTGGGAAGCTGCTGCTCTACCATTGAGCTACACCCGCGTGCCTCCCCATTTGACCGTGAAAACCGGCCTGCGCAAGGCCCGTTGCCATTGTCTCTGGCGATTTGCGGCCTGTCGGCGTAGAAGGCCCGGCATGAACGGATTTTTACTCGTAGCAGCAGGCGGCGCGCTCGGCGCCATGCTCCGGCACAGCGTCGGATTGGCCGCATTGCGCCTGCCATTGGGCGGCGCTGCGGGTGCCACCCTGATTGTCAATGTCATCGGCAGCGCCCTGATGGGCATATTGCTGGCCTGGCTGATGCATCGCCAGGGTCCGTCTCAGGGCGCCTGGCTGATGTTCCTCGGCACTGGCCTGCTCGGCGGCTTCACCACATTCTCCGCCTTTTCGCGTGAAGTCGTGATCATGATGGAAACCGGCGCTTACATGCGCGCGCTCAGCTATGCGCTCGTGTCGGTCATCGTGTCCGTACTCGCGCTGATGGTGGCACTCTATATTACACGGAAGGTGCTCGCATGAGCGGCCAGATCATTACCGAAACCGTCACCACCAAGGAAGAAGGCACGCGCCTCGACCGCTGGGTCAAGCGCCGCGTCCCTGTCACGCAGGGCCAGGTCGAGAAATGGCTGCGCACGGGGCAGATCCGCGTCGATGGCGGCCGTGCCAAGGCGAACATGCGCCTCGAGGCCGGCATGGCCGTGCGCCTGCCGATCCTTGATGGGGAAGCGCCGCGCCAGCGCGACCCTGCTGCAAACGCGTCGCAGAAAGACCGCGAATTCCTCAAGGAGCTGATCATTTACGAAGACGATGAGATGATCGCGTTCAACAAGCCCGCCGGGCTTGCCGTGCAGGGCGGGTCGGGGCAGGGGCGCCATATTGACGGCATGCTGCCGGCCCTCTCCGAAGGTGAACACCGCCCGGTCCTCGTTCACAGGCTGGACAAGGACACATCCGGCGTCCTGCTGGTCGCGAAGTATCCGGCTGCTGCCGCGCGCCTCGGCGAACTCTTCCGGGGCCGCGAAATGGACAAGGTCTACTGGGCCGTCACCGTGGGCGTGCCCAACCCGCCTTTCGGCCAGATCCGCTGCTGGATGGTCAAGGGCGTGCCCGACGACCGCGAAGAAAGCGGCTGGCGCCCCGTCAGCCCGAACGTCAAACGCCGCGATGCCGACCGTGAGCGCATGATCCGTACGGCGCAGGGCGTCGAAGGTGCGAAGCATTCGATTACGGACTATGCCGTCATTTCCACGGCGGGCCAGAAGGCGGCCTGGGTCGCGCTGAAACCACTCACAGGCCGCATGCACCAGCTGCGTTTCCACATGCTGGAAATGGACACATCCATCCTCGGCGACTTCAAATACCAGAGCCGGCGCGAAGTGCCCAACGGCCTCGCTCCCGGCCTGCATCTGCATGCCCGCGCCCTCATCATTCCGCGCGAACACGGCAAGCCGATCAGTATTGTTGCGCCGCTCTCCCCGCACATGAAGGAGACATTCGAAACGCTTGGATTCCTTGAACAGGAAGCGGGCAAGAACCCGCTGGCGCCTTTCGTCTGATGCTGAAGCTGGCAATCTGGGACATCGACGGCACCATTGTGGACAGCCGGGACGTCATCCTGACGGCGATGACACGTGCCTTCGAGGCCTGCGACCTCGCCCCGCCAAGCCACGACCAGACCCGCAGGATTGTCGGCCTCAGCCTGCACGATGGCTGCCGCATTCTCGCGCCAGACAAAATCTCCGACGCGAAGCTGGAAGACCTGGTCAGCGCCTATCGGGATGCCTTCATCCTGCGCCGTACCGAGCCCGGTTTCTTCGAGCCGCTCTATGACGGCGCAATGGAAACCCTGCAGCGGCTGCGCGATGACAACTGGCTGATCGCAATGGCGACAGGAAAATCACATCGCGGCATCCGTGCCATCTTCGAAATGCATCCCCTCGAATCCTATTTTGATACAATCTGGTGCGCCGATGACGGCCCGGGAAAGCCCCACCCGTTCATGGTGGAACAGGCCATGGGCGCGCTCGGCGCCGCGCCGCATCAGAGCCTGATGATCGGCGACGCCATCCACGATATAAACATGGGCAATGCCGCGGGCGTCCGCACGCTGGGCGTCAGCTGGGGCTTCGGCACGGCACAGGAACTGGAAGAGGTGGGTGCGCACGAAGTTCACCACAGCTACGCGACCCTGCAAGACAGTCTTGCCGCTTTTGGCAACGCCATAGGGAACCAATAGGTCAAGCCTACGTTAGGTTGTCATGGCTTACATGACACCCTCTCAGAGAGAAACGACAGGCAGCTGGAAGTTCGAAGCCGGCATTGTCGGCGTCGCCGCGCTGACGCTCACTGCTTTCCTTACATACATGATGATGAAGCAGGAAGCTGTTCGTGCAGAACCTGTCGATCACTTCGTCCAGTCAGACTATGATGCGTTTGACCGCAATTTCGAATTGGAAGGTGCGCGCTGCGAACTGGGTTTGGTCGAACAGAAAATCTGCATGCACAAATCACCGATGGAGAGCGACATCGTTCGGGGTGAACCGTTGCCAGACTATATTCCGGATATGGGCACACAGTTCCGTGTCGTCGTGGAAACGAGCCTCAAGGCAGACCAGTTCCGCACTGTGGCTTACGGGCAGACATTGGCTCTGGTGGAGCCCGGTTCGCGCTATGTCCAGGACGTGCTGCACCTCACTGCGCCGGATTTCGTATCTGCCCAGAACAGTCGCCTGGAGCCAAAAGTCTGAAATCCCCCTTGGAACAAAGCGCCAGCGGGCCTAAAGCCTGCAGCATGACCAAACCATCTTCTGACAATCCGAAACGCTTCTACAAGCAGGCCGCCATAGACAAGATCGACGGCGGCTGGACCGTCATGCTTGATGGCCGCAGTATCAAGACGCCCGCGCGCCTCCCGCTCACGCTCCCGGCTGAGCGCCTTGCCAAGGCGATCGCCGCCGAATGGAATGCGCAGGAAGAGTATATCGACCTCGCGGCCATGCACCTGACCCGCCTTGCCAATGTGGCCATCGACCGGGTCGAAGACGCGCGAGACGATATGGCTGACGAGCTTGCCCGCTATTGCGAGACGGACCTCATCTGCCACATCGCCGAAACGCCTGACGAACTTGCCGGGGCCGAAGAGTCCCACTGGGCGCCTGTACGCGACTGGGCGGGCGATACGCTCGGCGTCAATCTTGTGCCCGTTATCGGCATCATCGCCTCGCCGCAGCCGGACGCCTCGCTTGAGGCGGCCCGCCAGCATGCGCTCGGTCTCGATGCGTTCAGGCTGACCGGCCTGCTCTATGCTGCCGGCCTGTTCGGCTCCGCGCTTCTGGCGCTGGCGGTTGAGCAGGAGGCGATGAATGCCGAGGATGCGTTCGAAGTCTCGCGCATTGACGAGGCCTGGCAGGCCGACCAATGGGGCGAGGATGACGAGGCCAAGGCCGCCACGGAAGCCCGCCGGCTGGAGGCCAAGGCGCTCGGCGTCTGGTTCCGCGCGCTGGGCTGATCCGCCTTCCGGCAGGCCCTCCGTGGCCGAACGCAGGATGAATGCTCGCTTCACACCCGGTTCCAATGCCCCGTGTTTTCCTGCACCCATGATAAAGCGTATCATGACCTTTCGAGTGGCTGCTGCAGCGTTTGCTGTACCGGCGCTCTTCGCTGCCCCTGCTGGTGCAGACCCGGTTCGCGGGGCGATTGTTCAACTCGAGCAGAAACTCGGCGCCAACACGTCCCTCGTGGTCCAGGTCGGCCAGAATGACCGGTACGGCCGCCACGACCGGCGCGACTACCGCGTCAACCAGTGGGGCCAGTCCCAGCGGGAAGTGCGCGCCCTGCGCCGGGATGCCGTACAGGCCTGCCGCCGTGTGGTGGCGAAACAAGCCTATCGTATCGGTTATCGCGACGTGGATTTCGACAATGACCGCCGCGTCCGCCAGATCGGCCCCCATGGCTTCCGGGTCGTGCTGGATGATGTCGAGTTCGAAAACCGTCGCCGGGATATCGAGCGCGACGTGACCTGCACCATCCGGCGCGGTCAGGTCGTCGATATTCAGGGGCTCCCGGCCCATGGCAAGCGCGGCTACCGTCACGCAAACGGGCGGCGCGGCTACTAGGCCCGTCCTGCCCGTACAAGGCCCCGGTCTCGCGATCGGGGCCTTTTTCCTGCCCGGCGCCCGGCCTCATGCTGACGCGCCGTCATCGATTGCCGCACTTGCCAAGCCAGCCACGCCGTTTATCAGTCTGGACAACAGGTTTATGGCAGGGAGAGGCCCCGAATGCAGGATGTAATCGACGCACTGGAAGCACGCCGCGAAGCAGCCCGTCAGGGTGGCGGCGCCGCCCGGATCGAGAAGCAGCACGAAAAGGGCAAACTGTCCGCGCGCGAACGCGTCGCTGTTCTCCTCGATGAGAACAGTTTCGAGGAATTCGACATGTTCGTGGAACACCAGTGCGCCGATTTCGGCATGGCTGAGCAAAAAATACCTGGTGACGGCGTCGTCACCGGCCAGGGCACCATCAATGGCCGCCTCGTCTATGTGTTCTCGAAGGATTTCACCGTCTTCGGCGGTTCGCTGTCAAAGGCCCATGCAGCCAAGATCGTTAAGGTCCAGAAAATGGCCGTTCAGAACGGCGCGCCCGTCGTCGGGATCTTCGATGCCGGCGGCGCGCGCATCCAGGAAGGCGTTGATTCGCTTGCCGGCTATGCCGACATCTTCATGGAAAACGTCCTTTCCTCCGGTGTTATCCCGCAAATCTCCGTCATCATGGGCCCCTGCGCGGGCGGCGATGTCTATTCCCCCGCCCTGACAGACTTCATCTTCATGGTGAAGGACACGTCCTACATGTATGTCACGGGGCCTGACGTGGTGAAAACCGTGACGAATGAGGAAGTCACCCACGAATCCCTTGGCGGCGCGTCGGTGCATGCCAACAAGTCCGGCGTCGTTGACGGCGCTTTCGAGAACGATATCGAGGCGCTCACCCAGATGCGCCGCCTGGTCGATTTCCTGCCGCTGTCAAACCGCGAAGAGGCGCCGCTGCGGCCCGTGCATGACGATATCGACCGCGTGGAGAAAAGCCTCGACACGCTGATCCCGCCAAACCCGAACACGCCCTATGATATGAAGGAGCTGATCACTAAGGTCGCCGACGAAGGCGACTTCTTCGAGATCAGCCCGAATTTCGGCGCCAACATCATCTGCGGCTTCGGCCGCATCGAGGGCTCCACGGTCGGCTTCGTCGCCAACCAGCCGATGACGCTTGCCGGCGTGCTCGACATCGACGCCTCGCGCAAGGCAGCCCGGTTCGTGCGCTTCTGCGACTGTTTCAATATTCCCGTCGTCACCTTCGTTGACGTGCCGGGCTTCATGCCGGGCACCAAGCAGGAATATGGCGGCCTCATCAAGCATGGCGCGAAACTCCTCTTCGCCTACGCCGAGGCCACCGTGCCCAAGGTCACCGTCATTACACGGAAGGCCTATGGCGGCGCCTATGACGTAATGAGTTCCAAACACCTGCGCGGCGACGTGAACTATGCCTGGCCCACGGCCGAAATCGCCGTGATGGGCGCCAAGGGCGCGGTCGAGATCATCTACCGCAAGGAACTGGGCGACAAGGACAAGATCGCTGCGCGCACCAAGGAATACGAAGACAATTTCGCCAATCCTTACGTTGCCGCCCGCAAGGGCTATATCGACGACATCATCATGCCCCACTCCACCCGTCGCCGCATCGCCAAATCCCTCCGCACCCTGCGCACCAAACAGCTGGAAAATCCGTGGAAGAAGCACGATAACATTCCGCTGTAGTGTTTTTTGTGTTTCGTATGCGGAGCAACGTAGTGCTCGCGGCAATTATGACTGCTTTGTTGGCATCTGGTTGTGACAACCAGGCAGTGCGAGAGCGATCATCGCAACATGTGCCCACGATGGACCTGGATGCCCTGACTGAAACATTGACCGAAAAGTTGAAATCCAAATCGTGCAGCTCGACAAACCTGAAGCCTCTTGAGGAAGTGACACGTCTCCCACCGGAAGAATCTGCTTCCTGGCACGATAGCGTCACCGTCTAGAGCGGAGACGAGATCGCGCGCATGGCGTTCAGGTGCGCTGAAACAAGCAAGGACGATGAAGACCTTGAAAGCAGGACTTTGATGTACTTGCTGATGAAGAGCGCCGAGAAAGACTGCGCGCTTGGGTTGAGCGAGATCGGGGCGGCACTGATGTACTGTTACCAAAACGTCGAGCAGAACGACGCGTTGGCGTCCTATTGGCTCGAGCACGCAGCAGCGAAAAGCGAGAGCCTGGCCATGTTGTCGCCAGGCAGACTGCATGTCGAGCATCGGCTTGGCGAGCAATCATCGCTCGACACAGGAAAGTAGCTCCTTCAGGCGTGCGCATTCGTCGGCAATCAGGAATGCATGACTGAGCTTTCGAACGCTAGAGTTTGCGGGACGCGTCAAGCAGTAGGGCTCCGTTGATCACCTGGTCGGCTCATGCCGTGCGGATTTAACTGTCCGGCAAGCGTAGCAAGGGGGAGGTCAGGCAGGGGTCGGGCGGACTCGCTCCGCGAAATCCGCTTCCAGTCCGCAAACCGTGGGCTCAACGCAGCGATACGCTCCATTGCCCGCCACGCCGGTTTACCTCACCATCGCCCAATGTCTCAGTCTCTCCAACTCCGCCTCGCGCTCCCCACAGACAGCGCCGCCCTCGTCGCCATCCTGCACGACACGTTCGACTCCACATGGCGCCCCCAGATCACGCCCGCGGCCGTGGCGGCCTACCGGCAAGGCAGCCGCCCCGCTGCCTATGTCGCCGTGCGCGGCCATATCTTCCAGGTTGCAACCCGCGCGGGCGCCGTCGTGGGCTTTGTCGACTGGCAGGATGATTTCGTGCATGCGCTCCACGTCCATTCCGCCCATGCCCGCTCCGGCGTCGGCACGGCGCTGATGGATCGCGCCGAAGGCGAAATCGCCCGCGAAGGCTTCCCCGCCGCCCGGCTCGAAACCGACACGTTCAATACGCGCAGCCAGGCCTTCTATGCCGCGCGCGGTTATGTCGAAACGGGTCGTTATCCCGACAAGGAATGGAACAGCGGGCTGACGACGCTTCTGTTGGAAAAGCGGCTCGGCTGAGCAAAACACGCCGCCGCCCAATCCCCCCCTTGCTCGCCCTTAGGGAACCCTTCCTACATTCCTTCCATCACCACGGAACACGCCGCCCGGCGGCGCAAAGGAAGGAACACAATCATGGCTGAAGCCTATATCTGCGCCGCCGTGCGCACCGCCGGGGGCCGCCGCAATGGCCGCCTTTCGGGCATCCACGCCAACGATCTCGGTGCACGCGCGCTGGACGCCGTCGTCGCCCGCGCCGGGATTGACCCCGCCGTCATCGAGGACGTGATCTTCGGCTGTGTCACGCAGGCTGGCGAACAGGCTGGCCAGGTCGGCCGCATGGCCGTGCTCGCCTCGGGCCTGCCCGACAGCGTGCCTGCCGTCACCATCGACCGCCAGTGCGGCTCGTCCCAGCAGGCCATCCAGTTCGCCGCGCAGGCCATCATGTCCGGCACACAGGATGTCGTCATCGCGGGCGGCGTCGAATCCATGTCGCGCGCCCAGATGGGCTCGAACTACCTGCCGGGCTCCGGCATCTCGCCCATCTCCGACACGATCAAGCAGAAATACGGCATCAAGGGCTTCAGCCAGTTCGTCGGCGCCGAAATGGTCGCCAAGAAGCATGGCTTCACGCGCGACGACACCGATGCCTTCGGCGTCGAGAGCCAGCGCCGTGCTGCCGCCGCGACAGAGGCGGGTGCCTTCGCTGACGAAATCGTGCCTGTCGAAATCATCACGCCCGAAGGCGAGATCGAAATGCACACGGTCGATGAAGGCATTCGCCCCGGAACAACGCGTGAAGCGCTTGCGGGCCTGAAGACAATGGCCGAAGGCGGCATTCTCACGGCCGGCACGTCCAGCCAGATTTGCGACGGCTCGTCCGCCGTCCTCGTCGCCTCGGCCGAGGCCGTGAAGCGCTATGGCCTCACGCCGCTGGCGCGCATCCACAATCTCACCGTTACCGCCGGTGACCCGGTCATCATGCTGGAAGAGCCACTCTTCGCCACCGACCGTGCCCTCCAGCGCGCCGGCATGAAGATGGCCGACATTGACCTGTACGAGGTCAACGAGGCCTTCGCCTCCATCCCGATGGCCTGGCTGAAGCATACCGGCGCCGACCCGGACAAGCTCAACGTCAATGGCGGCGCCATCGCTCTTGGCCACCCGCTCGGCGCCACCGGCACCAAGCTGATGACCACGCTGGTCTACGGCCTCAAAGCCCGTAACAAGCGCTGGGGCCTGCAAACCATGTGTGAAGGCGGCGGCATCGCCAACGTGACCATCATCGAAATGGCGTAAGGCCGAAAGGCCCTCACCTCCGATGGCTGTGCGACGGGCCCTTCCTCTCCTACAGGAAGAGGGGGCAGGTCATTCAGCGCGGTCAGCCCCTCTCCCGCGCGTGGGAGAGGAGGGACCCGCTGACGAAGGCAGTGGGAGGTGAGGGCCTCTTTCCCCACCCAGATTGACCCGGTGTACATTGCCCACCAATGCCAACCTTCTCCCTGCTCTCGCCGCTGATCTTCTTCCCGATTCAGCGCCTCAAGGCACGGTTCAGGGAAAACGGCGGCTCCGGCAGCCAGATGCTCCGGTGGCTCACAAAGACAGGGCGCGTCAGTCTCATTCGTGCACCACTATCGGATCAGCTCAGGCTCGCCCTGAGCTCGGAAGAGACTCCGTATCCCCGGCGAACGACGGAGCTGAGAACCGATCTACCAGCGCACCGCGACGACCCCGAAGCAGGCCCAAGCGCGCGCAGGGCAAGGCCGGATCGATCCCATCCCCGACAGCGGACGCTGCGCCTGATCCTGACACGCCAGTTCTACCCCAAAGCGCCCTCACAGGCGCCGCACGTGCTGGGCCTGACCTAGCGCCGCGTCATCATCTGTGCGACCAATCTCCAGAGCTGCAGCGCAAGGGGCGCGCGGCGACGGGAGATTTTCGCGATGATGAACCGGATTGCACTGGCCGCGCTGGGTGGCACGCTTTGGCTTGGCGCCTGCACGCATGCGGCCTCCACCCGGGATGAAACGCTGGTCGAAGCGCCCGTCGCCGAGGCGCCCATGCCGACGGTCGAGACTTATTCCATCCTCACCAACAAGACCAGGATCGGCGCCCTGACGGCCACCCGCACTGGCGACGACATCTCGGTCAATTACGAATACCGCAACAATGGCCGTGGCCCGACACTCGCTGAATCCATTACGCTCGGCGACGACGGCCTGCCGGTCAGCTGGACCGTCGATGGCAACACCACGTTCGGTAACAGGATCGCGGAGAGCTTCTCGCGCGCCGAAGGCACGGCCAGCTGGGTCGACACGACCGGCCCCGGCAGTGCCCCGGTCACCGAGCCGTCCATCTATATCGCGCAGAACCCGACGCCCTATTCGCTCGCCATCTACTCCAGCGCCCTGCTGGCCGATGAAGACCAGACGCTGCCGGCCTTTCCCGCAGGCGCCCTGCGCCTTGAAGCACTGGAAACGGCCACCGTCGACGGCACGCCGGGCGTCGTCTCGGCCACGGCCTATGCCCTGACAGGGGAAAGCCTCGACCCGACCTATTTCCTGCTCGACGAATCCGAGACCCTGTTCGCGCTGATCTCTCCGAGCTTCGTAGTTGTCCGCACCGGTTATGAAGAGGCCGAGCAACAGCTCAACGATCTGGCCGTGTCCCTCTCGACCAACCGGTTCGAAACCATTCAGGCCAAGACGGCCCACACGTTCGACAGCCCCCTGCGCATCGCGGATGTCCGCATCTTCGATCCGGTCACCAAGGCACTGACCGGCCCGGTCTCCGTGCGTGTCGAAGGCAGCGTGATCAAGTCAATCGATGCAGCCAATGCCAGTCATCCCGAAGAGGCCGTTATCGACGGCAAGGGCGGAACCCTCGTTCCCGGCCTCACTGACATGCACGCCCATCTGGGCCAGGACGACGCCCTGCTCAATATCGCCGCCGGAATCACTCTGGTGCGTGACATGGGCAATGACAATGGTGTGCTCAACACGCTGATCGAAAAGATGGACAGCGGCCTCCTCGCCGGGCCGCGCGTCGTCAAGAATGGCTTCATCGAAGGCAAGAGCCCGTTCAGCTCGAACAATGGCACGCTGGTCAATAGCGAAGACGAGGCCATCGCTGCCGTGAATGCCTATGCCGATGAAGGCGATTTCTTCCAGATCAAGATTTACAATTCGATGAACCCGGCCTGGGTTTCCGCCATGGTCGCTCAGGCCCGCAAGCGCGGCCTCGGTGTGGCCGGACACGTCCCGGCGTTCACCAATGCCGATGCCATGATTGAAGCCGGTTATGACGAGATGACCCATATCAACCAGGTCATGCTCGGCTGGGTGCTGGCCGAAGACGAGGACACACGCACCTTGCTGCGCCTGACCGCCCTCCAGCGCCTGCCCAGGCTCGATCTCGACAGTGATATCGTGCGGCACACCCTGGATCTCATGGCGGAAAACAATGTTGCCATCGACCCGACTTATGCGATCCACGAGGCGCTGCTCCTGTCGCGCAATGGCGAAGTCCAGCCCGGCATGGCCGACTATGTCGATCACATGCCGGTCGGCGTCCAGCGCGATGCCCGCGCGGCCTGGTCGAATATCGAGACTCCGGAAGATGATGCAGCCTATGCCGGTGCCTTCGACCAGATCACCGACACGCTGAAGCGCATGAAGGATCGCGGCATCCTGATCCTTTTCGGAACCGACATGGGTGGCTCGTTCACCCTCCATCGCGAGCTCGAACTCTACCAGAATGTCGGGTTTACCCCGGCAGAAATCCTCGCCCGGGCGACACTTGAGGAAGCGGCCTATATGGGGCTGGCAGATGAGCTTGGCTCCATCACGCCCGGCAAGAAGGCAGACTTCTTCCTCGTGCCCGGCAATCCGGTCGAGGACCTGAAGGCGATCAAAACGATTACGTTCGTCGCCAAGGACGGTGTCGTCTATTTCCCGAGCGAGATTTATCCCTATTTCGGCATCAAGCCCTTCACCGATGTGCCGCAAATCATTGAGCCGGCGCCAGCCGAACAGGGCACCTGACATTGGCCCTGTAATAGGTGTTGCTAATTGGCCACTGCAAAAACTGTTACAGGCCTTGTTAGAATCCTGGAGGCCGCGACGCCTTCGAAAGGTGTGATTCGCTGTGATTGCGGTTAACGCAATGGGTTGAATAAATTCAGAAAATTAACTCGCGGCCCCACGGCATATGGGGCCGCGTTAACGATCATTACCGATTTGCAACAAGGCGCAGGCTTTCACGCTTAGTTTACGGGTCCGGCGCATTCTCGGCGAAGGTTAATACCAAGCCTTCCGTTGTTAAGAGGTAATATGATGCTGAAGAAAACTGTGCGCTGGGGCGCAGACGTCGGATGCCAGTCGAAGATCAAGCCGCTGGAGACGACGGCAGAACTGTCTGATTTCGGTCTGAAAGGAAAGCTGGCCCAGGGTGAGCTCGGCTTCAATCGTGCGCTGACCAAGCGCGACGCCAAGCAGGACGCCACCGATGCCATCCCGGCATCCGACGCCATCACGCAGGACCAGTGGAGCGAACGCGAGCAGCAGATCGCCGAACGCGCCGAAACCGTGCGCCGTGGCCTGACCACCTGGCTCAGCACGACGGCTGCGAGCGTCCGCAACTTCATTCACGATTGCACCCCGATCGACATCTACCCGGACCAGTTGCGCGAGGCGATCAAGTCGGAAGAGAATGAATACCGCCATCACGAGATGGATGACGTGACCGATGCCCGCGAGAGCCATTCTGCCGCCATCATCGAGCTGCAGACCTTCCGTGCCCGTCATGGCGACCGGATCGGCGACCGTACGCCCGACATCAAAAAGAATGTCGAGCAGACAGTGGCCATCCTGATCTTCATCATGGTGCTCGAAGGTGGGTTCAACGCACTCCTGTTCAAGGACGCACAGGCATCCGGCCTGTTGGGCGGCCTTATGATTGCCTTTGCCGTCAGCGCCGTGAACGTCTGCTTTGGCGTGATCACGGGCTTTTTCGGTCTGCGTTACGCGCTGAACCATCCGCATATTGCCCTCAAGATTCTGGGCGGCATCGTGACCGCCTTTGGCCTCGTCGGTGGCGTCCTCCTGAACTTCTTCGTCGCGCACTTCCGTGACGCCGTGGAGACAGGACTGATTGCGGCCACCCAAGCTGGAACGATGGCGGAATTCTCGATGTTCGACATCGCGCCCGGCACCGTGCTGGTCAGCATGTTCCCGAACATCTTTGGCCTCGAAAGCTTCATCGCCCTCGGCCTCCTGTTCATGGGGCTCACCGTATTCGGCCTCGCTGTTTACGAAGGTTATGACCGCATATCCGACCGCTATCCGGGCTATGGCCGCGTATGGCGCAAGGAGCGCAAGGCCTATGAGCGCCGCCAGCAGGTGCGCAATGGCGTGCGCGATGACCTGTCAGACTATTTCACACAGTGCCGCCTCTGGTTCGAGACCCAGCTCTCGCGCCATGCGGCCGCCAAGCGTGAAATCGAAAAGGCCATGAATGAACTGGAATCGCGCCGCGATGTGGCGGTCTCGATCGCGGCGAAGGCGGCCGATCAGGAGCGCTCGTTGAAAGTCGCCTATCGCCAGGCGCACCGCCGCCAGCGCAACCTGCTGCGCGACAAGCTCGGCGAGCAGGCAGCCTGCCCGGCCTATTTCGACGAGATCGTCACGCCCCAATTGCCGCCTTTCGACTATTCGAAAGAGCGCGAGCAGGCGAATGCAGCAATCAAGGCGATCGACCAGAACCTCAAAGCGCTCAACATGACCCGCGAGTGGCTGGAGACCCATATTCAGCAGGTCCAGAAGGGCCTCTCTAGCATCGACAAGAAAGTGGGCGAAGAAATCGAGAAGGTCCGTGACGGCAAGAGCGCCGGCAAGGCCTTCGTATCCGTGGACGAAGCGCGCCGGGCTTAGGCCCGGCGGCAGGAGGCAGAGACAATGGCGAGAAGACGAGAAAAAGGGCCCTGGTTCTGGCGAGGCATGATCGGGGCCATGCTGGCAGGCGTGTTCGGCCTGTTCGCACTGGTCGCATTCAACATTCCGCCAAGTGTCATGGCAGACACGTCCTGCCGGATGGACCGCAAGGACCCGGCGCACACGATTATCCTGCTCGACCAGTCCGATCCGTTCAATCCGAACGACCTGGATTGGGTCCATGAATTCGTCGACAATGAAGCGCGGGCCTTGCCGAAATACGGTCGGCTCACGGTGATGACGCCGAACGCTGCGAGCCCGTATGACCCCAAGGTCATTTTCGTGAAGTGCTCGCCGGGCAGCATCGCCGATGCCAATCCCATCACGCAGAATCCGCGGATGATTGAGCAGGCATGGCAGTCGACGTTCTACAAGCCGCTGATCGCCGAGATTGAAACCGCACTTGAAGATACGCGCCAGCCAAGCTCGCCCTTGTTCGAGGCGCTGTTCACAATCGCTGACCGGGCCGATTTCCAGTCGACCAACGAGAACCGTCGGGTCGTGGTTGTGTCAGACCTGATGCAGCATTCCGAGGCCTTCTCGATGTACAAGGTGGGCGCCGATTATGACGCCTATCTTGGCTCGAAACTCGCCCAGACCAAGCCGCAGATGGAACGTGTCCAGGTCGTCGCCCGCATCGTGCCGCGCCAGATCTACGACCTGCCACTGGCTGATGTGAAGGCCTTCTGGCGCGCCTACTTCACCGAGGCTGGCGCCGACTATGGCTCGGTGAACTAGGCGATCCACTTGTCCTTTTGCAGGTAGGCCGCCCTCACAAGGCGGCCTGCTTTCTTGGGTGGCGCGACGAAATCGGCATTTCCCGCCAGCCTGCTTTGGTGTAACCGCCCGGAATGACCGACATTCGTCCCCTGCCGCACATCATGAAGACAAAGCCCTACGTGCCCGGCGGCAAGCTTGCCGGCGCCAAAGGTCCCGTCGTGATGCTGGCCTCGAACGAGAACCCGTTCGGGCCCAATCCCCTCGCCATCGAAGCCATGCGCGAGGCGGCGGCCAGCGTTCATGTCTATCCCGATCCGACCTATGGCGCATTGCGCGGCGCCATCGCCAGGGCGATGGGCATCACGGATGCCAACCGGATCGTCGTCTCGTCCGGATCAGACGAGATCATCCATCTGCTGACGCAATGCTATGCCGGACCCGGCGACGAAATCCTGCAAACCGAGCACGCGTTTTCGATGTACGCCGTCTCGGCCACCGCCCACGGCGCGGCCTGTATTTCGGCGCCGGAGACAGACCTTACGGCCGGTGCCAATGCCATACTCGCCTGCATATCGGAGCGGACCCGGATACTTTTCCTCGCCAACCCGAACAACCCGACCGGCACGATGATGTCAGTCGATGCGCTGACGGCTTTGCAGGATGCGCTCCCGCCGCATGTCCTGTTCGTGATCGATGGCGCCTATGGCGAATATGTCGGCCCGCACTATGAGGCGGCCATCCGCGACCTCGTCGATCGGCGGGCGAACACGGTGATGATGCGCACCTTTTCGAAGATCCACGGACTGGCGGCAGCCCGCCTCGGCTGGGCCTATCTGCCTGAGGAGATTGCCGAGACCTTCCAGCGCATTCGCGGGCCCTTCAATGTCAACAGCCTTGCCGTTGCCGCCGGCATTGCCAGCATCAGCGATCCGGCCTTCATCCAAATGAGCCGCGAGCACAACACGCTCTGGCGGGCGAAAATGACGGATGCCCTCAATGCAATGGGCCTCGCCACGCCGGGCTCTGAAGCGAATTTCGTGCTGCCGGATTTCGGTTCGGCAGAGCGGGCGGCCGCGGCCAATGACTTCCTCAAGGCGCGTGACATTCTCGTGCGCGCGGTTGGTGGTTACGGCCTTCCCACCCGCCTGCGCATCAGCGTTGGCTCGGCCGAGGACAATGAGGCGGTTCTCGCCGCCCTCAGGGACTTCACCGCGTCGCGCTGATATTGTCGATCAGGCGCGTCTTGCCCATCCACGCAGCCCCGAGCAGCCGCGCGACCGTTCCCGGCGCCAGCGGCGTATCCGGCAGGTCGCGCAGCGTGTCGGGGTCAACAAGGCTGACATAGTCGAGCGTGCGAAAGCCGGCCGCCATGATCAGGGCCCGTGCTTCGTCCAGCGCAACCGATGGCGTCACGCCAATCGCCAGCCGCACTGACGCCCGGTGCAGTGCCCCCTGCAACGCGCCGGCGGCGATCCGCTCGTCCGGCTTGAGGTAGAGATTGCGGGATGACTGGGCGAGGCCATCGCCATCGCGTGTTGTCTCCCCCCCCAGGATTTCGACGGGAAATCCGAGGTCGCGCACCATGCGCCGGATGATCTGCAGCTGCTGGTAGTCCTTCTCGCCGAACACAGCGACGTCGGGCTGCACATGCAGGAACAGGCGGGCGACCACCGTTGTGACGCCATAGAAGAAATGCGGCCGGTAGACCCCGTCGAGCAGATCTGACATGCCCTCGACCCGCACGTTCGTGGTGTTGCCTTCGGGATACATCTCTTCGACGGACGGCAAATACACCAGATCGCAGTCGACAGATTCCAGCCTGGCAATGTCGGCATCTGCGTCGCGCGGATAGGTATCGAAATCCTCTCCGGCAGCAAACTGCGTGGGGTTCACAAAGATGCTGGCAACGGTCCGGGAGGCCTTTTCCCGTGCTTTTTCAATGAGGGAGAGATGCCCTCCATGAAGGGCCCCCATCGTCGGCACGAATCCCACTGTCTCACCTGTCTGCTTCCATGCCCGGATGCACTGTGACAGCTGGGCACGTGTGTTAACGACCGTGACCGGTTTACCTGTACGCGAATTCACTTTGAAAAGGCCCCGACTGGCTATGAAGTAAACGTGTTGTTAACCCAAACGAGGGAATTTTAAAGCCATGACACACCGCATCCTCGCTCCGATTAAGTCTTTCGCGCTTTCTGCAGCCCTCCGGGTCGCTGCTGGCAGGTCCAAAATGCTTGAAGCTGTGGCACCAGAGCCGCGCGTACGGTCTTTTGAACCGGACCATTTGTCCGACGAATGGATGTTTGATTCGCGCGCCACGCCGGTCTCGGCTGAGGCTTATGTTTTCTCACGCGAGATGTCGCGCGTATCGGGTGCCCTCAGCGGCCTGCGGTCCCTGCTCACACAGATCTCGGCACACGCCCCGGTGCTCGACAGGATGCCGGAAGGCGTGCCATTCGGTGCGCTCGTGGGCGATGCGTTTCTGTTCGATGGCGAGCCCATGGCGGCGAGCTACGGTCCGGCACCAGTCGAAGACGCTGACCTGTTCGACGACCGGCCTGCCTTCTTGCCAGCCGCGACTCGTCGCGGCAGCGAGGAAGTTTCGCGAGTCGCCTGAGGAATTCGTTCCTTTTCTTTCAACCCCTGAGATCGTGTGGAGTCGCCCAACATGCCCGCAGATGGATTCGCCCCGGTAAGTCAGGTGGGTGGCCCGGACATGTCAGTGCAGCAACGCGATGCACGGGTGATTGTCATCGGAAACGAAAAGGGCGGAGCCGGCAAGTCGACTGTTTCCATGCACCTGTCCGTTGCGCTGATGCGCATGGGCAAGAAGGTCGGCATCATCGATCTTGACGTGCGCCAGCGTACCCTGACCCGCTATCTCGAAAACCGCCTGCGCTGGATGACCTCCACCGGTGCCAAGCTGCCGATGCCGGAAATCATCCGCGTCGATGCCAGCACAGAGCGTGATCTCGACAAGGCAGAAGCCGAGGAAACCCAGCGCTTCCTGTCCAGCCTCGCGCGCCTGAAAAAGGCCTGTGATTTCGTTCTGGTCGATGCGCCCGGCGGTGACACGTTCCTGTCCCGCCTTGCGCATGTCAGCGCCGACAGCCTGATTACGCCCCTGAATGACAGCTTCGTGGACTTTGACCTGCTGGGCGACGTGAACCCGCAGACGCTCGAAGTGATCCGGCCAAGCTTCTATTCGGAGATGGTCTGGTCGTGCCGCAAGAAAAAGGCACAGGCCAGTCGCCGTCCGATTGACTGGATCGTCATGCGCAATCGCATGTCGCCGCTGGCCGCCAAGAACAAGGAACGCGTCGGCGAAGCGCTTGAAAACCTGTCCAAGCGCATTGGTTTCCGCCTTGCACCCGGCCTGTCCGAGCGCGTGATCTATCGCGAGCTCTTTCCGGCAGGGCTGACCCTGCTTGACCTCACCGAGAAAGGCTCCAACGTGTCCTTCACGATGAGCCATGTGGCCGCGCGCCAGGAAATGCGCGACCTCCTGATCGTCCTGCAATTGCCGGAACTGATTGGCGCTGAAATCGAATTCTAGTGCCGGGGTGTCCGGTCGCGAATGCGATCGAACCCTTCCTTGATCATCGCAAACCGCGCGTCGACACCAGGTTCGAACTGGGTGTCGGTGAAAATATAGGGCCAATCGCCCTCAATGGCTTCGCGGACCAGTTCGCCAACATAGAGCGGATCAATCCCTTTATTGATGAGGTCGGTCGCCGTTTTGGCAAATTCAGATTCGCTTGCCTGAGCCGCCGCGGCGTCCCCATCAATCTTGTCTGCATAGCGCCCCGGAAGGTTACGTGCCGATTCCATGATTTTCGTGCGGATGAAGCCCGGGCAGAGTACTGACATGCCTATTCCACGCGCGGCGAGTTCCGGCCGCAGGCCCTCTGACACCGCCACGACACCATATTTGGTGGCGTTGTAGGCCGGTGCGACAGCAGCCACGAGGCCGGCCATCGAAGCCGTTGAGACGATCTGGCCGCCCTCGCCATGCGATTCGATCAGCGGTCCAAAAATCTCTATGCCCCAGACAACGGACATGAGGTTGACCCCGATTGTCCAGTCCCAGGCCGCATCGTTCCACTGGCCATAACCGCCTGCGCCACCGACACCCGCATTGTTGACGAGAATATGCACTTTGCCAAAGCGTTCGATCGTGGCGTCGGCTGCGGCCTGCAACTGGTCCTTAAGGGACACATCCGCGATCACGCCGTCGACGTCAGCATTCGTTTGCTTCAGGTCGCTTAACGCCTTGTCCAGGGCGTCCTTCTCGATATCGCACATCATCACTTTGACACCAGCCTGCGCCAGTGCCGTGGCAATGCCCAAACCAATGCCTGATGCCGCGCCCGTCACGAATGCCGTCTTGCCAGCCAGTTCTTTCATTTCCGTCCCTCGTTTTCTTTCAGCTTGCGACGCACGGACCTTCAGGACAAGCCGTGACGCATCGGAAGCCTAGGCAGGCAGGGCCACAACGCTTATAGGCCTCGCGCATGGCGACTTTCCCTTTCCAGATCAAAGCAACCGAAGGCGCGGCCCGCACCGGCACCCTGACCACGCCGCGCGGCGAGATCCGCACGCCGGCCTTCATGCCTGTGGGCACCGCCGGTACCGTCAAGGCGCTCTATATGGATCAGGTGGCCGGGGCAGGGGCTGACATTATCCTGGGCAATACCTATCACCTGATGCTGCGACCAGGCGCGGAACGGGTTAAGCGTCTTGGCGGCCTGCATGCGTTTTCCGGCTGGAAAGGCCCGATGCTGACCGATAGTGGCGGCTTCCAGGTCTGGAGCCTTGCCCAGTTGCGCAAGATGGACGCCGATGGTGTCACCTTCCAGAGCCATATTGACGGCTCCACGCACCGGCTCACACCCGCGCGCAGCATCGAGATCCAGGCCGACCTGCTGGGCGCAGATATTTCCATGCAGCTTGATGAGTGCACGAATTTCCCGTGCACCCACAGGGAGGCCGAACGCAGCCTCACCCTGTCGCTCGACTGGGGCCAGCGCTCGCTGGACGCCTTCGGCGACCGCGAGACACAGACCCTGTTCGGCATCATCCAGGGATCGAACTTTGCTGACCTTCGTGAGCAGTCCGCCAAGGGTGTCGTCGCGCAGGGCTTTGGCGGCATCGCGCTGGGCGGACTGGCGGTGGGTGAGGGGCATGAGCAGATGTGCGCCACCATCGACATGACTGTCCCCCACCTGCCTGACGCCCTGCCGCGCTATGTCATGGGTGTTGGCAAGCCGATCGACCTTGTGGAAAGCGTCGCGCGCGGCATCGACATGTTCGACTGCGTGCTGCCCACCCGGTCAGGTCGTCACGGTCAGGCCTGGACATGGGCCGGGCCGGTCAATGTCAAGAATGCGCAGTTTGCGGAAGACCTGTCGCCACTCGATGATGGAGTCGATTGCCCGGCCAGCCGCGACTATTCACGGGCCTATTACCACCACCTGTTCAAGGCGGGCGAGTATCTGGGGCCCATGCTGCTCAGCTGGCACAACACAGCCTTCTTCCAGGCTCTGATGGCCGAAATCCGTCTCAGTATTCGGGCGGGACGGTTTGAAGCCCTTCGCTCTGAATTGGCGGTGAGGTGGGCTGGGACAAAGTCGTCGCCGAAGGCGGAGACTGAGGCGTAGGCGCGGCTGGAGGCGGCTGAGGAAAATCGCCCTTGAACATGATGTCCTCGTCTACAGACGGGTGCACCATGAAGTCCGGACGGGCAGGCGGCGGGCAGCCCTTGGCCAGCCCATAACCCTTCAGATACGCACGTTGCTGCGCGCCGATCTTGAACGCCTTGTTGTATTTTTTCTCATGGCCTGCAGCACCCGTGGCTCTCCGGATCAGGCCACGGAAAGGGATGAAGCCCCGGGCCTCGGATGCCAGCGCGTTCAATGTCGCTTCAGCGGCCGAATCGGCGAGGATTTCGGTGCGCAGGCGTTCGTCCGGATTGGGCGTGTCCCAGTCTGGTCCCAGCACAAGGTCAAGCCGTGCCAGTTGGGCCTCCACCTCGTCACAGGTCAGAACCGGCGAGAGTTCGTAGGGGCTCTCCATGCCTTCCAGCAGGGGGGGAATCTCGTCTCTCCGAAGGTTGAGGTCTTCCAGCGGAGACAATGCAGCGTCCGGCAGGCCTTCGCGCGTCTTTTCCACCGCGCTGGTCGTTGCGGTGCTGACATTGCTGCCCAGGGAGGGGGCAAAGCTGCCATTGGCGGGGGCCGTTGACTGTGGGGTGCTGGCGCATGCGGCAAGCGCAGCAAAGGCGCCAGCACAAATTAATCTTGTGCTCATATGGTGAGGGTGAAGCGAAAAATATGGCGACATCAAGCCTCGCTATGCAGGTAGCGGTTGACCCGGGAAGCGCCGTTGCCTAAATGGCGCCTTCGGCGTGCCCATAGCTCAGCTGGTAGAGCAACTGACTTTTAATCAGTAGGTCGCAGGTTCGAACCCTGCTGGGCACACCATTACCCTCCTTTACGACCGAGAAAACCCTGAATCCGCTACAGGATCGGCGCACCTGCGCGCCCCTGTTTGCCGGTATTCGGAACGCCCCGCTCGTTCAGCCATTGGTTCTCCAGACACAGGAGTCCCAAATGAAACTTACAAAAGCAGATAACGACCCTCAACGTGAACAGGATCTAAGCGAGCAACGCGGCTATGGCGAAACGCCGGGCCGCGACAGTGAAACGGCTGAAGCCGGCTATCGTGCAGGGCAGACCCCCGATGCGGGCGATGATCATGGCATCCTGCGGGATGATGGCCAGCCGCGCCCCAAAGGTGAGGCAGGCGAGCATATTGATGCGCAGTCCAGCCCCGTGATCAGCCAGGATGACGACCGATCCCCGAATGTGCCTGGAACGCTGAATGCCGACAAGGGCAGCCGGAAGGCGACGCCCGGCGCGGTGACACCCGCACCCGACAATACCGAGCTTGAAGACGCCTATTCCCAGAACAATCCCGGCGTGAACACCAAAAGCTGAGCAGGCGACACCTTGCCTGCGCCTGCAGCGATCCGATAAGCCTGTCACACGTTACTAACAGGCGAGTCGGATGGACGCAGGCAGGATCAGGCGAGCGGCCTTGCGGGATTCAATACTGGAGCAGGCTAGCAAGCGCGTGCTGCTGATGGGAATCCTGAATGTCACGCCGGACTCGTTTTCAGATGGCGGGGCGTTTTTTGATTCGGCCGCGGCCATAGCGCAGGCGCAGAGGATGGAAACCGAAGGCGCTGACATTCTCGACATTGGCGGGGAGTCGACCCGTCCCGGTGCAGCACCTGTCAGCGCTGAGGACGAGGCGCAGCGTGTCCTGTCAGTTCTGCCGGGCCTGTGCGCCGATGCATCGCGCGTAGTCTCTGTCGATACTTACAAGGCCAGTGTCGCGCGCAAGGCAGCGGGCGCCGGCGCAGTCATCATCAACGACGTATGGGGGATGACCCGTGATACCGATATGGCGCATGCGGTCGCTGACACCGAAAGCGCCGTGGTCGTGACCTATAATCGCGGAAAAGCCGATCCGGACCTGAACCTTGTCGATGACACGCGCGCATTTTTTGACAGGGCGTTCACCGTTACGCAGGCGGCGGGTGTGCCGCGTGAGCATGTGATCCTCGATCCCGGCGTCGGTTTTGGTAAAACGTGGGAGCAGAACTTTGCCGTTCTGGCCCGTCTTGACGTATTACTCGACTATGGCGCGCCGATACTGATCGGCGTGTCGCGCAAGTCCTTTATCGGCAAGTTGCTGGACCGTGATGTCGACGATCGTTTGACCGGGAGCCTTGCGGCAGGTCTTGCAAGCGTCCAGAGAGGCGCTTCAATCGTACGCGTCCATGATGTGGGCGCCCACGCAGACGCATTGAAAATGTGGAAAGCGATAGGCGAGGCAGGATGACAGACCGGGTTTTCGTTTCGAATCTCAGGCTCCACGGCCATCACGGTGTGATGGACGCAGAAAAGTCCCTCGGCCAGAAATTCATGGTCGATATTGATTGCCGCGTCATTCGGCAAGCCGATGCTATCGACAGGCTGGGCGGGACGGTAAACTATGCTGATCTGTGCGATCTTGCCGCTGAAGTGTCGGCCCAGGACGATTTCAACCTGATTGAAACGCTGGCGCACGATATCGCGGCGGCGATCCTGTCGCGTTTTGCCATGGTGCACGAAGTGGTGGTCACAGTGCGAAAGCCGTCTGCACCCATAAAGCATATCGTCGACCATGTCGGTGTGTCCGTAACGAGAGGTCGCGATGACTGAGGCAGCGATCGCTCTCGGGTCCAATCTTGGAGACCGCGCGGTGTTCCTCGCGTCAGCGCTGCGCGCCATCGACGCGCTGCCGGGCTGCAGGCTGACGCGTGTATCATCCGCCTACAGGACGCGCCCGTGGGGCAAGACAGACCAGGGCGAGTTCATCAACATGTGTGCCCTGATCGATACAGACCTTTCGCCCACAGACCTGCTCGTTGCGGTGAAAGACGTCGAGGCGTCGATGGGACGCACGGCATCGGAGCGCTGGGGACCGCGTGAGATCGATATCGACCTGCTGATCATTCCCGGCGTGGAGATGCGGACCGACCTTCTGACCCTGCCGCATCCGCGTATGTCTGAACGATTGTTCGTCATCGCTCCGCTGGCTGAAGTCGCGCCGGACCTGTTGCTGGGCGCTCAACGCATGGACGCACGCGCCAAGGCCCTGAAGGCGGCGGCGCGTCCGAATGACTGCGTTGTCGATGACGAGACCACGGACCTCATCAAGGCCGTTCTCGAATCGAAATGAAGGGCCCGCCTTCCGGCGCGCCCTTCATGTTCAAAGTCTCAAAACCTAGAGGTTCTTGACGATATCCTCGACCATCTTCTTGGCGTCTGCGAGCAGCATCATCGTGTTGTCGCGGAAGAAGAGTTCGTTCTCGATACCGGCATAGCCGGAGCCCATTGAGCGCTTGATGAAGAGGACTGTGCCCGCATTTTCCACATCGAGCACAGGCATGCCGTAGATCGGCGATGTCTTGTCTGTCTTGGCGGCCGGGTTGGTCACATCGTTCGCGCCGATGACGAAGGCGACTTCGGAATTGCGGAAGTCGGAGTTGATGTCTTCCAGTTCGAAGACTTCGTCATAGGGCACCTGGGCCTCGGCGAGCAGCACGTTCATGTGGCCGGGCATGCGGCCTGCAACGGGGTGGATGGCGTATTTCACCTCGACGCCTTCTTCCTTCAGCTTGTCACACATTTCCTTCAGGGCGTGCTGGGCCTGCGCCACTGCCATGCCATAGCCGGGCACGATGATCACTTTGGAAGCGTTCTTCATGATGAAGGCCGCGTCCTCAGCCGAGCCGCGCTTGAACGGCCGGTCGACCTGCACGCCGCCTCCGCCAGCGGCTGCATCGTCGCCGCCAAAGCCGCCGAGGATGACCGAGATGAAGCTGCGGTTCATGCCCTTGCACATGATGTACGACAGGATCGCGCCGGACGAGCCAACGAGCGCGCCGGTAATGATCAGGGCGAAGTTGCCAAGCGTGAAGCCGAGCGCCGCAGCGGCCCAGCCCGAGTACGAGTTCAGCATCGAGACGACGACGGGCATGTCGGCTCCGCCGATCGGGATGATCAGCGTGATGCCGAGGATCAGCGCGAGGGCTGTAAGCGCCAGGAAGGCCCAGTGCGCGTGGCCGTGGCTGGCCATCAGCACGCCGACCAGCACCACGATGCCGATAGCGAGTGCGATGTTCAGGACATGGCGCCCTGGCAGCATGATCGGCGCGCCGCCCATATTGCCATTGAGCTTGGCAAAAGCGATCAGCGAACCGGTGAATGTCAGCGCGCCGATGGCCGAGCCAAGCGACAGCTCGATCAGCGAGGCGGCGTGAATGCCTTGCGCGTCTGCAATGCCAAAGCCGAGTGGAGCGTAGAGCGCAGCGCCGGCCACAAGCACGGCGGCGAGGCCGACAAGACTGTGGAAGGCAGCAACGAGCTGCGGCATGGCCGTCATGGCGATGCGCTTGGCGATCACGGCACCGATCGTACCGCCGATGGCGACGCCGCCGAGGATGATGGCCCAGGTGGCAAGATCAAGCTGGTTCCAGAGAAGGGCAATGGTCGTGCCGACGGCGATGGCCATGCCGATCATGCCGTTGCGATTGCCCTTGCGGCTGGTGGCCGGGCTGGAGAGGCCACGCAGGGCCAGGATGAAGAGCACGCCTGCGACGAGGTAGAGCGCGGGCGCCCAGGTGGAGTGGAAACTGTCCATCAGACTACTCCCCCTTCTTTTTATACATGGCCAGCATGCGCTGGGTCACGAGGAAGCCGCCGAAAATGTTGACGCTGGCGAGCATGACAGCGACGCCGCCGAGGATCTTGGCGATCCAGTTGTCGGCGGTGAGGCCGGCTGCGGCAGCGGCGACAAGTGCGCCGACGATGATCACGGACGAAATGGCATTCGTCACGGCCATCAGCGGCGTGTGCAGGGCCGGCGTCACGCTCCAGACCACGTAATAGCCGATGAAGCAGGCCAGTACGAAGATTGCGGCGAGAAATATGGTCGGGTTCACGCCGCCGGACTCTGCAAAGGCAGGTGCGGCGAGAAGGAACGCCGTCGCGGCGAGGCTGCTGAGGCGTTTCATGATTTCACCCTGTCATTCACGGTTTCGCCATTGCGCGTGAGCAGCATGGCGGTGACGATTTCGTCATCGGTATCGAGGTTGAGCGCGCCGTCCTCGGCGGTGACAAGCGGCAGGAAAGCCAGAAGATTTTTGGCGAACAGCGAGCTGGAATCGGCTGGCAGACGCGCTGGCAGGTTAGAGAAGCCTGCGATTTTCACGCCGCCCACATCGACAATCTCGTCAGATTTCGAAAGCGGGCAGTTGCCGCCCTGGCTGACTGCCATGTCGACGATGACTGAACCGGGCTTCATCGTCTTGACCATGGCTTCGGTGACGAGGACAGGCGCGGCGCGGCCGGGGATCAGCGCCGTCGTGATGACGATGTCCTGCTTGGTAATATGCGACGCCGTCAGTTCGGCCTGCTTGGCCTGGTATTCCGGCGACATCTGCTTGGCGTAGCCGCCAGCCGTTTCGGCGGCCTTAAACTCTTCATCCTCGACCGCGATGAACTTGGCACCCAGCGATGCCACCTGTTCCTTGGCGGCGGGACGAACGTCTGTTGCCGTGACGACTGCGCCGAGCCGGCGGGCTGTGGCGATGGCCTGCAGGCCGGCAACGCCGACGCCCATTATGAACACCTTGGCCGGCGCGATCGTGCCGGCCGCCGTCATCATCATCGGCATGGCGCGGCCATAGGTCTGCGCGCCTTCGATCACGGCGCGATAGCCCGCGAGGTTGGACTGGGAAGACAGGGCGTCCATGGACTGCGCGCGGGAAATGCGCGGGGTGAATTCCATCGACAGGGTCGCGATTTTCTTGCCATTGAGCGCGTCCAGCAGGCCGGGCTCAAGCGCGAACGGGTCCATCAGGGCGAGCAGAGCCGCACCGTCCGGCAATGCCGCAATCTCGGCGACCTCCGGGCCGCGCACCTTGAACACTACATCGGCGCCTTTGGTCGCATTGGCGGCATCGCTGCCGATCTCTGCCCCTTCGGCCTTGTAGGCATCATCCAAAAAGCCCGCTACCACGCCTGCACCCGTCTCGACGGTTACAGAATGTCCCAGACCGACCAACTTCTTGACGGTCTCCGGTGTTGCGGCCACACGGGTCTCACCGGAGCGTCGCTCCCTCAGCACTGATATTTTCATGACGCTGAGATAGAGGCAAAATATTGCGTGACGCAACATGAAATTTGGAGGTTGAGGGCATGGGTATGTTTAGTTTAACTAATCGGACGGCTTTGGTTACCGGTGCGTCCAGCGGACTTGGTCGCCATTTCGCGGGCGTTCTGGCGGAGGCTGGCGCTCATGTCGTCGTGGCGGCGCGGCGGATGGACCGGCTTGAAGCGGTCGCTGCAGAAATTGAAAAGCGCGGTGGCAAGGCCCTGCCAGTGGAAATGGACGTCACGAGCGAAGACAGTGTGACGGGCGCGTTCGCGGAAATTGCTGATGCACTGGGGCGTCCGTGCGACGTGATCGTCAATAATTCCGGCATGTCGCGTGAAGGCTGGTTCACGGCAATGCCTGAAGATGACTGGAACGCCGTCATCGATACCAACCTCACAGGTGTCTGGCGTGTTGCCAAGCATGGCGCCAATGCGATGATCGATGCCAAACTGCCTGGCTCCATCATCAACATTGCCTCGATCACGGGCCTGCGCACGCAAATGATGACAACCGCCTATTCGGTTTCCAAGGCCGGGGTCGATCACATGACCCGTCAGATGGCCGTCGAGATGGCGCGTTTCGGCATCCGGGTGAACGCGATCGCGCCCGGATATTTCAAGACCGAGATCAATGATGATTTCCTCGAATCGGAGGAGGGCCTGAAAATGATTCGTCGAATCGCCCAGCGCCGCATCGGCGATGTTTCCGAACTGTCCGGCCCGCTTCTGCTGCTCGCGTCTGATGCTGGCAGTTTCATGACCGGGGCGACCGTCGTCGTCGATGGCGGTCACACGCTGATGCCGCTTTGATCTTGCCATCCCGGAATCACCGGACTAAAGCCTTCTCCACGCAAAAGGTGCCTGTTTAGCCACAGGTGAAAAGGGAAGCCGGTGAGAATCCGGCGCTATGCCCGTAACTGTAAGCGGAGAGGGACTGGCCATAAAGCCACTGGGAGTTTCCCGGGAAGGCGGCCTGTTCCATCGATCCGCAAGCCAGGAGACCTGCCTCTTGCCGTCGTTTGCCCTGGTCCGGGTTCAGGCCAATGGCAGCGGAGGCTAATACTCCGTCTACGCGACACTTTTGGTGTAACGCCCGGCCAGTGCGCCGGGATAACGGAGTGTGAGCGATGCTCAAACAATACCTTCTGGCCGGCGCAGCCGTGCTCGTCGTATCCGGTGCCGCGTCGGCGCAGGAATCTGCCCTTAATCTCGAAATCGTGTCTGTCACCGGCCTGCGGCCAGCGCCGGTCGACGACATCACCGCCAGCGTCAACGTGCTGACCGCGGACGACCTCGCCATTCGCATGTCGCCCAACGCAGCTGACCAGCTGCGCGCTGTTCCCGGCGTTGGCGTATCGCGCTCGGGCGGTGCCGGCGCTCTCAGCCAGGTTCGCCTGCGCGGCGCGGAGGCCAATCACACGCTTGTCCTGCTTGACGGAATCGAAGTGTCCGATCCGGTCAATGGTGAGACCGATTTTGGCCTGCTGACCGGCATAGGTGCTACGCGCATCGAAGTGCTGCGCGGTGAAGCTTCGTCAATCTACGGCTCCGATGCCATCGGCGGCGTAGTGTCCCTGTCCACCGATGGCGCCATGGGCCTGCAGGCGTTCGGCGAGGTCGGCACGGACGACACGGCCCGCGCCAGCGCGTCCTATGCCGGCGAAAGCGGCGCTGCGCGCTATGGCGTGGGCATTAGCGGATTCACGACAGCAGGCGTGGACGTTTCGGGGTTCGGCGGCGAAAAGGACGGATCCGACGCGTTTTCCGGTGTCGTACGCGGCGCCATCGATCTCGATACAGACTGGACGCTTTCGGGGCTCGCCCTGGCGCGCCGGTCGAATGCTGATATCGATTCCGACACCGATTTTGATGGCTTGCTCAACAATGTCGACAAGAAAACAGAAGCTGATCAATACCTTGTCGGCGCGTCGCTGTCCGGTAAGACAGGCCAAATCGGTCATGTCTTCCGTACCAGCTATAATGAAGTGACCCGCGAGAACACGACCGACGGTGCGAAAACTGACGATTCGAAAGGTGAGCGCCTCAAGGCGTCGTGGAGCCCGTCAATCACGTTTGGTAATCAAAAGCTGATCGGTCTTATCGATTACGAAAAGGAAGACTATGACCGCACGGACGTTGCTTACGCTGGCGCGACAGATGCGTCGGAAACCTTCGAAAGCGTGGGAGTTGCGTTTGAATATCACGTGAAGCTTGATGCGCTCGATCTCAGCGCCTCTGGCCGCTTCGATGACAATGATGGCCGGTTCGACGATGCGACCACATGGCGTGTCGGGGCAGGTTACGCATTCGATTCCATCGAGGGCCGGGCACGTGCATCGGTCGGAACAGGGGTGAAAAACCCCACGTTCACGGAATTGTTCGGCTTCTTCCCGGGAAGCTTCATCGGCAATCCCGATCTCAAGCCGGAGCAATCCACGAGTTGGGAAATCGGCTGGGACCAGCAATTCGGTCCGGCCAGACTGTCGGCGGCTTACTTTGAGGCTGACCTTGAAGATGAAATCTACACGGCGTTTGATTCCAGCTTCAACTCAACCGCAGCGAACCGAATCGGAAAATCCAAACGTAGCGGCGTCGAACTCTCCGGACGCTGGCGCGCATCGGATGCACTGAGCGTCGCCGGGCAGGTAACCTTCCTGCAGAGCGAAAGCGAAGATGGTAGCAACGAGATCCGCGTGCCCGACAATACGGCGTCCGTGTCGGTCGACTGGCAGCCGGAACCGGATGGCTACCGTATCGGTGCCGCGTTCGACTATGTCGGCGAGCAGGATGATTTTGACTTTGGCAGCTTCCCGTCGCGCCGTGTCGCGCTTGATGCGTACACGCTGTTCTCGGCCAGCTTCGAATATCCGATCACCGAACGCATGGCTTTCACCCTGCGCGGTGAGAACCTGTTCGATGAAACAGCAACTGACGTGTTCGGCTATGAGACGCCCGGCGCAACAGCCTTGGTCGGGCTGAAACTGCGATGATGCGTTGGGCGCTCCTTTGCCTGCTGGCGCTGTCCCCCCTGGCGGCAGCAGGCGAGGTGCGCCCCACCGTCGCGTCGCTCGACTATTGCGCGGACCAGTTTGTGCTCGGCCTGGCCGATCGCGAACAGGTCCGCGCCCTTTCGAGGGATGCAGGGCGGCCTTTCAGCTTTCTGCGCGAACGGGCCGAGGGATTGCCCAAAGTCCGCGCCACGGCTGAGGATGTGATCGCGCTGCAGCCTGATATCGTTGTACGTAGCTGGGGCGGCGATCAGCGGGCCCTCGCATTCTTCGAGCGTATGGGTATTCGCACGGTCCAGATCGGATACGCATCGGATATGGACGGTGCGGCGCGTGTGACCCGTGAAGTCGGTGCGGCACTTGGGCAGGATGCGCGGGCGAACGCACTCGTGGCATCGATGCCGGACGCCGTGCCTGCAACCGGTGCCAGCGCGCTTTACATCACACCCGGAGGCGTAACGGCCGGCAAGAGCACGATGGTCGATGCGATTATGCAGCGGGCAGGACTTGAGAACGCCGCAACAGGGGCCGGTTGGCACAGCCTGCCTCTTGAAAAACTTGTCATGCAGCCACCCGCCGTCGCCCTGACGGCCTTTTTCGGATTTGATGATTACGCTTTCGATCAATGGAGCAGTGCACGCCATCCGGCACTTGCCTATGCGCTGAAGGATGCAAAGGTCGTGCGCATGACCGAAAGCCGCCTGACCTGTCCTGCCTGGTTTGTCGCCGATGAAGCCCGTGATGTTGCTGCGGCGCTGCAGGCCGCGCCATGAAGCATGTTTCCCTCTTCCTCGCGGCCGGCTGCGTGGTCCTGCTTTCGCTTTCCGCCCTGGTTGGCAGTGCGCCAATGGAGCTGGGCGAAACCTTTGCTGCCTTGATCGGGCAGGGGACGGAAGCTTCGCGCATCATTGTCTGGGAAATCCGTCTTCCGCGCGCTGTGGCTGCATTCGGTGTTGGCGCGGCGCTTGGCCTGTCAGGTGCGGGTTTGCAGGGATTGTTGCAGAACCCGCTCGCCGGGCCCGGCGTCCTTGGCGTATCGGCGTTCGCGTCACTTGGGGCCGTGATTGCTATTTATTTCGGTCTTGCAGCAGCGGGCAGTTTCGCCGTTCCCCTGGCCGCCATCCTCTTTTCCGGTCTGGCCGTCGCGCTACTGCTCTTTGCAGCCGGGCGCGGTGCCAGCACTGTGACACTTCTTCTGGTCGGTATCGGCCTGTCGAGCCTTGCGGGTGCGCTCACGTCTCTCGCACTGAACCTTGCGCCGAACCCCTATAGCCTGTCAGACCTGATAAACTGGATGCTCGGCTCGGTTGCCAACCGGTCCTGGACGGATGTCGCCATGGCCGTTCCGGCATGGGTCCTCGGCGCGGCAGCCGTTATCATGGCGGGCCCGTCGCTTCGGGCCCTGTCGCTCGGCGAGGAGACGGCGGCGTCGCTTGGCGTGAATCCTGCCCGGACGCGCCTTCTGATCATTGTCGGCACCTCGCTGCTGGCCGGCGCGAGTGTCGCCGTGGCTGGCACGATCGGGTTCGTCGGCATGGTCGCGCCTCATATCGTTCGGCCGCTTGTGAAACATGATCCCCAGCGTGTCCTGCTTCCGTCGGCGCTGGCGGCAGGGGGTATGCTGCTTGGCGCCGACATGCTGGTGCGCGTGTTGCCGTTTTCACAAGAGTTGAAGCTTGGCGTGGCCGCCGCCCTGTTCGGTGCGCCCGTGTTCATCTGGATTGCCGCGCGACTGGGGGGAAGCACACGATGATCACTGTGTCGGGTATCCACGTCAATCTCGGCAACCGCCAGGTTTTGACCGACGTATCGTTCGGTCTCTCGCCAGGGGAGTTCGTCGGGCTCGTCGGACCCAATGGCGCCGGAAAGAGTACGCTGCTGCGCGTGATGGCCGGTTTGCTGGCGCCCCGGCAGGGTCGGGTCAGCTATGGCGACGCCGATATTGCATCGTTAACCCATCGCGAGCGCGCATTGCTGTGCGCGTGGCTGCCTCAGGCGAGGCCCGTCGCGTGGAATCTGATCGCGGAAGACCTTGTCGCGCTTGGCCGCTTTGTCACCAGCCCCGCGCCATATGAGCATTGCGGCCCGGCCGATCAGGAAGCCATCGACGACGCCATCGAGCGCGCCGGGGCGACCTCATACCGCCACCGCGCTGTGCAGACATTGTCGGGCGGAGAGCAGGCGCGTCTCCACCTCGCCCGCACCCTTGCCGCCCCCTCGCGCACCCTCTTGCTGGACGAGCCGGGCGCCGCGCTCGACATCGCTCACCGCCTGGCCCACATGCGTGTCTTGCAGGAACAGTGCGATGCAGGGCGCGCTGTCGTGGCGGCGGTGCACGATCTTGACCTCGCCTCGCGCTTTTGCACCCGAATCATTGTGCTCGACCAGGGGATGAAGGTTGCAGACGGCGCGCCGGACAAGGCTCTTGACGGGGGCTGCCTGGCGCGCGTATTTGGCGTCCGCCGAAACGATCAGGGCGTGTTTGATCCGATCGTGTAAGGCCCGATTGGTGAATCGGCGCGAAACCATTTTGCAACAGTGTGTTAGCCAAAACTTAGGGCATCCATGCCATTTGTCTCCCTGAAATGACGGGAGAGCCCCATGGCTGCGCAGCCTGTACACAATCAGCCGCCCCAACAGGCGCCCCAACAGGCGGACGTGCCTGAAGCGGATATCGTTACGGGCAAGTCTGGCGTTCAGGCTGTTGATACGCACGACTCTCCAAGACACGTCGCCTCGCCGGCACATGCCCTGCAGGCGCGGATCGTGTCGGAGCTGTCCAGGCCAAGCCGCAGGTCCGCGCGCAGGATCGTTGCCACACTGCTCGTGCTTTGCCTGTCGACATGGCTTGCCGGGTTTGTTCTCTATTCCGCGCTCTGATCGAGGATTGTCCTCTGGCCTTGCTGTCCTTTTTGGGCGATAGGGACGCGCAAATACTGTCTGAAACAGGAGCCGCCTATGCGCATCAGGAAAGCAGTTTTACCGGTCGCGGGCATGGGTACGCGGGTTCTGCCCGCCACCAAGGCCATCCCGAAGGAAATGCTTCCCGTCGTTGATCGGCCAGCCATTCAATATGTCGTCGACGAGGCTCTCGAAGCCGGAATCGAGCATATCGTCTTTGTCACCGGTCGAGGCAAAAGCGCGATCGAAGACTATTTCGACATCAATTACGAACTTGATGCCTCCCTCAAGCAAAAGGGCAAGGACGCGATCCTTGCACAAGTGCAGCGCACCGTGCTGCCGGCAGGTGCTGCGAGTTTCGTTCGTCAGCAGTCACCGCTCGGGCTTGGCCACGCGATCTGGTGCGCGCGTGACATTATCGGCAATGAACCGTTTGCCGTGCTGCTCCCCGATGTCATCGTCAAATCCAGCCCGTCTTGCCTCGCGCAGATGGTTTCGGCCTATGATGAAGTGGGCGGGAACATTGTTGCGGTCGATCCCGTTCCGATGGAACGGGTGTCGTCGTATGGTGTGATCGCGCCGAAATCGCGTAGCGGACGCCTGATCGAAATGTCGGGCATGGTCGAGAAACCGCCCGTGGAATCAGCGCCTTCGAACTTGAAGATCACGGGCCGTTACATTCTGCAGCCGGAAATCTTTGGCCTTCTGGCTGACCAGGCTGCGGGCGCTGGCGGAGAAATCCAGCTGACTGATGCCATGGCTCGCCAGATGGAAACCCAGAGCTACTACGCCTACGAGTTTGAAGGCCGTGAGTATGATTGCGGGTCGAAACTCGGCTATTTCGAAGCTGTCATGGCCCATGCAGTCGACAATGAGGAAACGGCCGAAGGCGCGCGGGACCTCATTCGCAAGTTTGCCGCGTCGCTTTAGGCGCCAACCCCGCCTGATCTGATTTGATCGCCTGCTTTGATGGGTCTGCAGCGCGTTTCGCTGGGGATTGGACTCGTCACGCTTTGTAAATATTCGGAAATTCGCAATTTTTCGTTCTTGCGGGTTGTCCCCTCAGGCGGGCGCCATGGCATGCGTATTGCACGTGTCAGGGGAACTAGCTTGGTGAGTGTTCTATCATGAAACGTCAAATCGGAGCGAAAGCCAGAGGTTTCAAGCGTGACATCAATGGCGCCACGGCGGTGATTTATGCCTTGTGCCTGCTGCCGCTGACCATGGTTGTCGGTGTGGCAGTAGATGGCGCGCGCCTGGTTTCTGCCAGGAAACACATGCAGGCATCAATGGACGCCGCAGTGCTGAATGGTGCGCGTGAATTCGTGAACCAAGCTGCTACGGATGATGCCGAGCGCGAGACGCTTACGAAGGCTGCGATCGAGAACATGTACCATCAGGACGTTGCGACCGCCCACGCTGATCTCGGCAAGGCAATCGTGACCTCGACCATCAGCGAAGTGGGAGAAGTTACAGCGGTTGCGGTATCCGACCTGCCGATGGTGTTCGGTGGATTCTTTGGTCATTCCTTTCAGGAGTTGTCCGTTACCGGAGCGGCTCAGGCTGGTGACAGCCGCAAGATCGAAGTGATCCTCGCGCTGGATAATACGAGTTCCATGTTCGAAGAGGGTCGCTTCACAAAGATGCGGGAAGCCTCGAAGGGCTTCGTGAACACGATGTTCGACCAGACGCCAGCTGCGGGGCTTATGTCGATTGGTGTCGTGCCGTGGGCATCCGTGGTGAACATCAATTCCGAAGCGCCGGGCGCGTGGAATCCTGCGCCTGCCATGGCGGGTACGCCGCCAGTATACGGCTCGGCCCGCACGCCAAACGCCCCGTTCGAAAGCCGCCGGAAGTATCTTTATGAACCGGAAGCTGAAAAGGCCTACACATCCGCCGCTATGGCGCGTGACTTCGCGCCGGTCGAATGGCGTGGTTGTGTCCGGTCGGCACCGAATGAGCGTGTCGTGAGCGCGGGTGGCTTCGTTACCCAGCGCCTGAGCGACGATGCAGTCTCGGGCATGCGCTGGCACGCCTCCTGGCTGGAACCGGAGCTGCAGACCTACAGCATTCCGTCGCCGCCTTCGCCCCCAAAACCACCAAAGCCGCCGAAGACGCCGAAACCACCATCGCCTCCATCACCGCCGTCCCCGCCTGCGCCACCTAAGCCGCCCGTGCCAGGCCCGCAGGGGTCGATCTTTGACCTTGCGCCGCCCATCCAGAATGCTGCGCTCGATATTCCGAGCCATCGCTTGCTCAAGTGTACTCAGAGCAGCAATCAGGCAGGTTATGACGGGCTTCGGAACGTCTACCTGAATGAGACACAGCTTTGTGCGACCGCCTACAAGAAGCCGCTAAGTGTCATGTCACCGGCATGTGTGTCTGACCCGACGGAGTTCGGCTATTTCGCCGACGGCGGAAAAGCCTGTGGCTGGCAGCAGGATATTTTCCCGTGGTCGAGCTACAAGCCAGTCTCCGGGCCAAACATGAACTGTCCGACTGCTATGCTTGGACTGTCAGGTGACCGGGGGCAGATTCTCGACAAGCTCGATCATATGTATCCGGTACAGGGTGGCACACAGGCCGACATTGGCCTGATGTGGGGATTGCGTGCACTGTCTCCCCGTTCGACCTGGGCAAGCTTCTTCGGGACGACAGGTGATCAGGAACCAAAACCGTTCAAGGATACGGGCGTTCGCAAGATCATGATCCTGCTGACGGACGGCAAGAACGAGGCCCCGTACCATTTCGAAGGCTATTACGGATGTAACGAAACCAGCGACCGAGGTGCTGCGGGCAAGTGCTGGAAGGCCAAGGGCGTGAAAAGCCTCGACGGTGGCAGCCTTGATGGCCTGACCCTGGATTCCTGCAAGGCCATTCGCGAAGACTATGAGATCGAGCTTTACACGATTGCTGTGGACATTTCCGATAGCGCCGCCACCAAGCTTCTGAGCGACTGCGCAGCTGACCCTGACCGGACGTTCAACATCACGTCATCGCAACTGGACAAGACATTCTCAGCCATTGCTGCCCGGGAACTTCGTCTGACAAAATAACAGGTTGAATCAGGTTTGAAGGCAGGCCCGGGACAGGGTAGGGCTGTGTCCATGAGCCAGCCTTTCAAACTACCTGATTTTGATGATGTCCTCGCCGCTGAAGCGCGGGTTGCGGGCATCGTGCGCGAAACGCCTGTCCTGACCCATCCGGCACTGGACGCGGCTGCGGGCGCAGAATTGCTCGTGAAGGCAGAGTGCCTGCAGGTCACCGGCAGTTTCAAGATACGCGGCGCAATGAACCGGCTGTCCCAGATCCCCGCGCGAGGTCGCAGGGCTGGCGTTGTCGCATTTTCGTCCGGCAATCATGCGCAAGGCATCGCGCGGGCAGCGCGTCTGCTTGGCATGCCCGCGCTTATCGTCATGCCGTCCGATGCGCCGCAGGTGAAGGTGGACGGCGTGCTTGCCGATGGCGGTGAAGTACACCTCTACGACCGGAATTCGGAAAGCCGTGAATTGATATCAGATCAACTGGCTGCAGATCGCGGGGCCATCCTGGTGCCGAGTTTCGACGATCCGGACATCATCGCTGGCCAGGGAACGCTCGGCGTCACATTCGCGCGGCAGGTCGCGGCCATGGGCAAGCCGCTCGACTACCTGGTCTGTTGTGCGGGTGGTGGCGGACTGATCACAGGCGTGGCGCTGGCATTCGAGCAGTTGTCCCCGGAAACCCGAATCTGGGCGGCTGAGCCGGAGGGTCACGATGACTGGGGCCGGTCACTGGCGGCTGGTGAGATCATTGAGAATGCGCCGGGTACGCGGTCAATCTGCGACGCCATCCTGACGCCGAAGCCTGGGAACCTGACGTTTCCGCTCGGCAAGCGCCTTCTGTCGGGCGGGCTGACCGTCAGCGATGCCGACGTGCGCCGCGCCATGCGGCAGGCATTCAGGCACCTGAAAATCGTCGCTGAACCGGGTGGGGCAGCGGCGCTTGCGGGGGTATTGAAAGGGGTACCGGAGGCGTGGCGCGGGAGCCGTGTGGGGGTGGTGGTGACGGGGGGCAATGTCGATGCGGCCCTGTTCGCCGAAATCCTGTCCACCGATGGCTGATTGTACCTGGCCTGCAAACTCATGTTAATTCTTGTTCGCACTTCCCGGAGCGTCTCATGACTTCGCTGACAAGCCAGTGTTGCATCGCGGGCGGTGGCCCGGCCGGACTGATGATGGGCTACCTTCTGGCACGGGCCGGTGTCGACGTGATCGTGCTGGAGAAGCATGCCGATTTCCTCCGGGATTTCCGCGGCGACACGGTGCATCCATCGACGCTGGAACTGTTCCATGAACTCGGTCTGCTGGAAGGACTGCTGATGCGTCCCTATCAAAAAACGGAGGCGATTTCGGTCAGCATCAACAATCGTTCCTTCGCTGTGGCCGATTTCACGCGACTGCCCGTGCACAGCAAGTTCATAGCGATGATGCCGCAATGGGACGTGCTTGATTTCGTTGCCGATACGGCGCGCGAACTGTCAAACTTCCAGTTGTTGATGCCTGCCGAAGCAGACGAACTGGTCGTGGAGAACGGAGCAGTTGCTGGTCTGCGGGGCCACACGGCGGACGGACCGCTTGAAGTGCGAAGCGTATTGACGGTCGCCGCCGATGGCCGAGGATCGCGTCTGCGAGACCAGTCAGGTCTCAAGGTCAAGGATCTGGGCGCGCCGATGGATGTTTTCTGGATGCGCCTGCCGCGCACACCTGACGCGCCCCCGGATTCCCTTGGCCAGGTTGGCGCGGACGGGTTTCTGGTGCTGATCAATCGCGGCGACTATTGGCAATGCGCGCTGCCGTTTCCAAAGGGTGCGGCCGATACGATCCGGGCGGGCGGCATTGAGGCGTTCCGGGCGCGCCTGGTGCGTCTGGCGCCGTGGCTGGCAGATGTGACCGGTTCCATCACGAGCTGGGATGATGTCAAACTGCTGACCGTTCAGGTGAACCGGTTGGAGAAATGGTGGCGCACGGGATTCCTGTGCATCGGCGACGCAGCACATGCAATGTCACCGATCGGGGGTGTCGGGATAAACCTCGCTGTTCAGGATGCCGCCGCAGCGTCGCGGATCCTCGCCCCCTCCCTGCGCAGGAATGAGGCGCCTGATGAGGTGCTTGCCCGTGTCCAGAAACGCCGCGCCCTGCCGGCACGCATGACGCAAAGTGTACAGCTTGCTGCCCAGAACCGGGTGCTGGTGCCTGCAATTCAGAGGGCGGCGGCCGTGAAGGTGCCCTTCTTCCTGAAGGTTCTGGACGCCGTTGCGCCGCTTCGCGGGTTGACGGGCCGCGCTGTGGGTATGGGCTTACGGCCTGAGCACTGGCGGTTCGAACCCTGACACCTTTTGGCTGCGCGGCCCTTTTCTGCCCGAAGTCTGCCACTAGGTGAAAGGCATGACCCAAACTGTTTATGCTGCAATCGGCGATATCCATGGTGAGCTTGAGCGCCTGAAGGAATTGCACGACCAGGTCCGGTTTTACGTCGACAGGGAACTGGACGGCGCTGGCGTGACCTGGATACACCTCGGCGACCTGATCGACCGGGGCGAGGATTCCTGTGGGGTTGTCGATCACCTTATCGAGATGGAAGACCGGATGGGCGCGCGCAGTATTACCCTTCGGGGCAACCATGAGCAGATGATGATCGAAGCACTACGGTTCGACGATGAGGCGGCGCACAGCAACTGGCTGAAATGGGGCGGTGAGGAAACCATGGAGAGCTATCGCCGCCGGGGGCTGGACGGGCCGACGGATGCCCATCTTGACTGGCTGCACGCCTTGCCGACCATCCACAGGGACGAACAGCAGGGACTTGTCTTCGTTCATGGCGGGGTCGACCCGGACGCGTTCCCCGAATGCGGAGAGCGTGTGCGAATGTGGACGCGTCGCCGGGAGTTCTTCGATACGCGATGCTGGACAGCGCCGGCCCTGATCGGTCAGGTCGTGGTGCACGGCCACACGCCGACGATGGACTGGAAGCCCGATGTCACCGCCGATGGACGCAGGATCAACCTTGATACCGGAGCTGTATATGGTGGGAAACTGACGGCGGCGATCCTGGTGCCGGGCGCCGAACCACGTTTCCTTCATAGCTAAGAAAACGGACCCTGCGTCCCTATCGACAGAACGATGATTTCCCCGCAACGGCATGATTCAACACCGCTTAATACCTGTTAGGTTTTGGTTAACAGGGAGTTCGGGCGCTGTCCAAGATTTGGACGGCGCTCTTCAACAGACTTTATCGCCTGCACTCTAGTGTCCCAATCTGACCAGGTGGCGGTCATGGGCAAAGAGGGTATCCGACGATGAAGCCAACAACCCTGATTAGTCTGGGGCTATCGCTCTTGCTGGGTGCAGGTGCGGTTTTCCTTGGCCGCAACTACATGACGTCGAATACGTCTGATGCCTCTGCAGCAAGTCTCGTGCCAGCTGTCGAGATGTCGTCCGTGCTCGTTGCAACTTCGGTTATCGAGACGGGTGACCTGATTGATCGCTCGGCGCTGAAGGCAACCTCCTGGCCCGCGGACTCGATTCCGGCCGACGCGCTGCGCAGCCTGGATGAACTCAATGAGGTTGCTTATGCGCGCGGCCTGATTGTGCCGGGCGAACCCCTTATGCGAACCAAGCTCGATCAAACCGGGTCAGTTCTGACGCTTGCCGCGTCGATCACGCCGGGCATGCGAGCCGTGTCGGTTGTGGTAGGCAATGATACGGGCGTGGCAGGATTTGTTCTTCCAGGTGACCGGGTCGACGTAAATGAATTTGTGCCGCGTGAAGACAGCGGCCGGTTCTCCATCCGCGACGGCGAGCGCGCATCGGGAGATGTGATTGCGCGGTCCGTACTCAGGAACGTGAATGTCCTGGCCATCGACCAGACATTCGAAGCCGGGCTCGAGGGCGCACGTCCTTCCAGCACGGTGACTCTGGAGGTTACGCCGGATGATGCGCTGGCACTGAGTGCGGCCAGTCAGCGTGGTGCGCTCGGCCTGGCCCTGATCGGGCGCCGTGAGGAAGCCAATCTTGTTGCCGAGGTCCGCAAGGCACCGGAACCGGCGCGTGTCGTTTCGCGGCCCCGCGTGGTGCGGGCCCCATCGACGGCGCGTATCCGGGTGATCAATGGCGATGCAGAAACGGAAGTCACCACACCGGTGGCCAAGGAAAAGGCTCCGGCTGGAGGCGTCAGCAAATGAAAACGTTCCCGAAACTTCTGGCTGCCTGTTTTGCAGCGATCATTCTGGTGGCGCCGTGTGCCGGCGCATGGGTCCAGCGTAATGCGCCTGACGGTGCAAAGGTGCTCGTGCTCGAAAAGGGCCGCTCGACCGTTGTCGAAGCTGATCTCAAGTTTGCGACATTGGTGGTCGCTGATCCCGAGATTGCAGACGCGATGGCAACCTCAAACCGATCCTTCTTCCTACGTGGGAAGTTGCCCGGCACAACGACCGTTCTGATCTATAATGCTGCCGGTGAAATCGCCGAACTGATCGAGGTCGAAGTCGAACTCGGCCTGGATGAACTGAGAACGGACCTGAAGAACCTTCTGCCCGGCGAGGACATTAATGTCTATGCGGTGCATGATGGCGTTTTCCTTGATGGAAAGCTGACCACGGCAGCGGCTGCCGAAATGGCGCTGCAGCTGGCGGAGCGGCATGTGCCAGGCGGTGTGGCCAATGGACTCTCAGTCGGGCAGAGCCAGCAGGTCCTGCTGGAAGTGCGCTTTATCGAGGCCAGCCGCAGTGCTGTGAAGGAAATCGGCTTTGGCAATTCCTTCGATGCCAATGACGTTGTCGGCGTGACCGAGGGCGGCACTGTTTCGGGTATTGCCGAGAAGACTGTCGCGCTTTTCACCAATGTTGGAAACGAGAATGTCGACATCACTTTGCGTGCGCTCGAACAGAAGGGGGTCATCCGTACACTGGCGGAACCGAACCTTGTTGCACTGTCGGGTGACACGGCCAGTTTCCTTGCGGGCGGCGAGTATCCGATACCGATTGCCACCGAGGACAACCAGATCACCGTGCAGTTCAAGAAATTTGGTGTGAGCCTGGACTTTACACCAACCGTTCTGGGCGATGGCCTCGTCAATCTGCGTGTGCGTCCGGAAGTGTCGTCGCTGGACCGGGCCAATGGCATCCGGTCGGCCGGCATTGAAATTCCGGGCATATCGGTGCGCCGGGCCGACACAACGATCGAGCTGCATGATGGCCAGGCGTTCGCGATCGCGGGCCTTTTGCAAAACGATTACTCCAATGATGTGCGCCAGACGCCGTGGCTGGGTAATGTGCCTGTTCTGGGCCAGCTGTTCTCGTCCAAGCGCTATCAGAAAAATGAAAGCGAACTTGTGATCATCGTCACGCCGCGTCTCGTGCAGCCTGCACCGCACCCGGACATGCTGGGCTCGCCGCTGGACGCATTCGCTGAACCGACAGAAGCCGAACTGTTCCTGCTGGACCAGACGGCAACCGTTCCACTGGCAAACTAGGGAGGCCACGACATGAGCAAACACAACCGGGTTGCTGGCGCCATCGCAGCCCTTGCCCTGCTGACTGCCTGCGCGAGCCACGACCATCAGGACGTGTACCTGCTGGGCGGTGCGACAGAAACCAATATCGCCGCCCAGTCAGTGCGCGATGTAAACCTTCCGAACTCGCGGCAGATCGAATCGACATCCGGTGTGAGAGCGGCGAATGCGGTGAAGGCGCTGAACGAAGGCAAGTCGAAAGAGCTGCGTCAGGCATCCGACAGCGGATCGGGCAGCTGAGATGTTTGAACCTGTCTTGAAACCAGAGCCGGCCCCGCCGCCGTCGAACCGGGTGATCCCCTCACTTGCCGTATTGGCCAGCCCCGAACGGATGGCGGCGCTCACGGCCTGCTGCGCAGAGTTTTCCGATCTTTCAGGGCTTTCGGCATCCGACATCATCTTGCGTCACGGCGGGGGGCTTGTGCTGGTCGAGCAGGGTGTTGACGGGTATGATCAGGTGATCCTGACACTGGCTGTCGAGCGCCCCAATACGGCGGTCATCGTTGTATCTGACCAATTGCCGGGCCACATGGTCAGGGCGCTGATGAAGCTCGATGCATCCGATATTCTGCCCGTTTCGGCAGGCATTGAAGAAGTGATTGATGCTGCCGAACAATTGCGTGAGACGCAGTCGGTTCAGGGCGCCGGAGCGGCATCCAGATGCTGGGCGTTTCGCGGCGCGGTTGGCGGCGCAGGTGTATCGACACTTGCCATTGAGAGCGCCTTTGCGCTGGCACGCAAGGTGGGTCCCGGAAAGGTCTGCCTCGTCGACTTGAACGTCGCAGATGGCATGATCACGTCTTTTCTGGAAGCCGTACCGAAGCTGGATCTTTACGCCCTCGCCGATGCGCCTGATCGCCTCGACCAGCGCTTGCTTGCGGCCTGGTGCTGGCAGCACGCAGACGGTGTCTCGCTGATCGCGGCGCCGCGCAACCCCGATGCCGACCTGCTGGCCGGCGAACCGGCCATTCTGCGCCTTCTGGACGTGGCGTGCAGCGCATTCGAATACGTGCTGGTGGACATGCCGCGGCACATGATGCCCTGGACAAAGCCCATTCTGAGCGCCGTCGACGAGGCGATCATCGTCAGTGAATTGACCGTGCCAAGCCTGCACGCGGCCGCCGATATGTGCCGTGAAGCGGATGCTTTGCGCGGTGATCGCGGCACGTCCAAACTCGTCCTCAACCGCATGTTCCCGAAGAAGCGTTTCCGCGCCGAGTTCGCGGTCGACAAGGCCGAACAGGCCATCGAGCGGGAGATCCATACCACGATCGCGTCAGACTGGGACGCGGCGCGCACGGCGGTCAATCTCGGCAAGCCGGTTGCCGACGTGAAACCCAGGAGCCAGCTCGTGCTGGACGTCCAGAAGTTCGTCGACCGGCTCCTGCCGGAGGACGCCGTCGCTTCCGCGGAACAACCCCTGGCCAGGAGGCGTGCAAAATGAGCCGGTTCGGATCGAATACCGGAGCAGCTGCGCCGGTCATCATGCCGGTCGTGAAACCGGACGGCCCAAAGGCTACGCCAGCGCAGGCCACGGTGAAAGCGAAGGATGAAACCAAGGCGTTCGACTTGCTGGATGCCAAACTGCGCGTACATGCGAAGCTGATCGATGAACTCGACCTGTCGGCGCTCGACAAGCTGGATGATGGCACGATGCGTCAGCGTGTACGCGGGATCATTTCGGAAATCATCCGCAAGGAAGAAATGGCGCTCTCCTCGTCGGAAGAGATTTCCTTCGCCGATGCCGTGATGGATGAAATGACCGGTCTGGGCCCCATCGAGCCCCTGCTGAAGGACGATTCCATTGCTGATATCCTGATCAACGGCTACGATCAGGTTTACATCGAACGCCATGGCGAGCTTCAACTGGCACCGGTCCGGTTTGCCGACAATGACCATTTGCTGCGTATCGTGCAGCGTATTGTGTCTGCAGTGGGCCGCCGCGTTGACGAAAGCCAGCCGCTGGTCGATGCGCGCCTGCTGGATGGCAGCCGCGTGAACGCCGCCATCGCGCCGATTGCGATTGACGGCCCGCTGGTGTCGATCCGAAAATTCTCCAAATCTCCGCTGACGATGGACAAGCTGGTCAGCTTTGGCGCCATTCCGGGGCCGGTCGCAGAATTCATTCTGGGAGCCGTCAAGTGCAAGGCGTCGACCGTCATCTCTGGTGGTACCGGCTCAGGCAAGACAACCCTTCTCAACGCATTGTCATCGGCGATCAGCCCTAAGGAGCGGATGATCACGATTGAGGATGCTGCCGAACTCCAGCTGCAGCAGCCGCATGTCGCACGGATGGAAACGCGCCCGCCGAATATTGAAGGCAAGGGCGAAATCCGTCAGCGCGAACTGGTCAAGAATGCGCTGCGCATGCGGCCAGACCGGGTCATCCTCGGCGAGGTGCGCGGCGAAGAGGCATTTGACATGCTGCAGGCCATGAATACCGGCCATGAAGGGTCGATGGCGACGATCCACGCCAACAACCCGCGCGATGCGATTACCCGCCTTGAGCAGATGGTCATGATGGGCGGAATGAAGATCTCCGAAGAAGCCATCCGTGGCCAGATCGCTTCCGCCGTGAATTTCATCGTCCAGGCATCGCGCCTGTCAGACGGGTCGCGCAAAGTCATGTCGATTGCCGAGATTACCGGCATGGAAGGATCTGTGATCCAGATCCAGGAAATCTTCAAGTTCGAGCGAACCGGCACGTCCGAGGAAGGCAAGGTAATCGGCAAGTTTGTTGCGACCGGGCTGCGTCCGAAGTTTCTGGACGAGATGGAACGGCGCGGTGTTCCCATGCCTGCCGGCATGTTCGACCCCGCGACTGTATTCTAGAGGTTCGCAACGTGTTCGGCCTGCCAGACCTCACCAGTTACAACATGTTCCTCGTGATTTGCGCGATCATGGCGGCTGGCGCATTCTTTTTCGTCATCCAGGCGTCACTGGAACTCGTCACACAGGCGCGGACTCAGCGCATTGTGAACCGCAGGCTTCAGTTCAAGGACAAGTTTGCGAGCACGAGCGAAGCGATGGTCGAGCTACGCAAGAGCCGAGGCCTTGATGCGGACGGAAACTTTGCAATGACGCTCGAGCGGTTCAACCGTCTGGTTGTTCGTTCCGGCCTGCCATACCAGCCCCTGAGATGGGCTGCGATGTCTCTCGCAGGTGCGCTGGTCGCAGCGATTGCTTACATCCATTTTGTCGGCGGCTGGCTGCCCGCTGCGGGCATTGCTCTTGTGGTCTTCCTGATCGGGCCGCTGGTTGTGCTCAAGCATGTTGGCGGACAACGACAGAAGAAGCTGGCGACGCAATTGCCGGATGCACTGCAGATTGTCTGCCGCAGTCTGGAAGCAGGCCATCCTGTGGCGACAGCGGTTGCGCTCGTGGCGCGGGAAATGCCGGATCCGATCGGAACGGAATTTGGCATGACTGCGGATGAAGTATCCTATGGCTTTTCGCTGACCAATGCCGTGCAGCGCATGGCCGAGCGTTCGGGTGATCCCGACATGGAACTATTTGGTGCGACAGTGCGTCTGCAGGAGAAGACAGGCGGTAATTTGTGCGAACTGCTGAAAGCCAATACGACGACCATCCGCGAGCGCCAGACGATGCGCCTGAAGGTGAATGCGGCATCGTCCGAAGGGCGCATGTCGGCCCTGATCCTTACGGCCGCACCTTTCCTCGTGATGCTGGCCATCCACCTGACACGCCCGGAATTCTACGGCAACGTGATCCACGATCCGCTCATCCGCTACGGTTTTGCTGGCCTGTTTACGTGGATGTTCATCGGTAACCTGGTCATGCGCAAAATGATCAATTTCAAGATGTAGGACGCCGCAGTGAATCTCGACCTGTCATCTTCTCCGGAAATCTGGGCACCCGTACTGATGCTGGGCGCGGCGGTCGCGCTATTGTTTCCGAGCGTGCTGTCGTTTCTGCGCAGTCGCCGCGATATTGAAAGCGTGGAACGCAGGCTGGCGCGGCGCGGGCCTGAAATTACCAACCCTGAGCAACGCCGGAACCAGAGCCGTATCGGCAAGGCGGTGGCCGGGATGGCCGACCAGATGGCGCCCGGCGATGACGAGCAGGGCGTCAGCGCCGCCAAGGCCCGCCTCGCCTCTGCAGGCTTTACAGGCAAGTCTGCCGTTGGACGCTACTATTTTGCCAGGCTTGTCTGCATCCTGTTGCCGCAACTCTGCCTGCTGGCGGCACTACCTTATCTGGCAGACCTGCCAGGAAACACGCCACTCATCATCTCTGTAATGCTGGTCATGATCGGATTGATAGCGCCTGGCATGTACCTCGACAAACGCGCCAAGGCCCGCAAGCAGGAATGTTCAGCCGGCTTTCCAGACATGATGGACCTGCTGGTTGCCTGCGTGGAGGCCGGGCTTAGCCTTGATGCATCAGTACAGCGTGTCGGTGAAGAGCTGGAACTGCGCCACCCGATCATAGCGGGCTTCATGAGGACGCTATCACTGGAACTGCGTGCCGGGCGGGCCCGGAAAACAGCTTGGCGGAGCTTCGCCGACCGGATGGGAATCGAAGAGGCCGGGTCATTGGCGACCATGTTGCGTCAGGCCGAGGAAATGGGTACCAGCCTGGGGCAGACGCTACGTGTCTTCTCGGCTGACATGCGCCAGCGGCGCATTCTCTATGCCGAAGAAAAGGCGATGGCTTTGCCAGCAAAACTCACATTGCCATTGGTTTTCTTCGTTTTTCCGGTTCTGCTGGGCGTCCTGATCATGCCAGCAGTGGTGATGTTCCAGGAAGTTCTTTGATGAAATGGGCGCTAGGCGAGTCAGGCCTCTATTGATAGAAACAGTCGCATGAGCACCACATATCTCGATTTTGAAAAGCCCATTGCCGAGCTCGACGCCAAGATTGCCGAGCTTGAAGCCCTTTCCGGCCAGAAGGGTGGGCCGTCCATCAAGGACGAGCTCAACAAGCTGAAGGCCAAATCGACCAAGCAGCTGAAAGATATCTACTCAGACCTCTCCGCCTGGCGGAAGACGCAGGTCGCCCGGCATCCTGACCGTCCGCACCTGTCTGACTATATCGCCACGATTTTCGAGGATTTTGAGGAACTCGCCGGCGATCGTCTGTTTGGCAATGACGAGGCCATTATCGGCGGCCTTGCCCGGTTCAAGGGCCGTTCTGTGGTCATCATGGGCCATGAGAAGGGCCGCACGACCGAGAAGCGTCTGAAGCACAATTTCGGCATGGCGCACCCTGAAGGCTATCGCAAGGCCGTGCGCCTGATGGACATGGCGGAGAAGTTCAACCTGCCAGTCCTCAGTTTCCCTGATACGGCGGGCGCCTATCCAGGCAAGGGCGGCGAAGAGCGCGGCCAGGCTGAAGCCATTGCGCGCGGGACGCAGCGCGGCCTGTCGCTGGGCGTTCCATTCGTCACGCTGATCATCGGAGAAGGCATGTCCGGCGGCGCCATCGGTATCGCGGCGGCGAACAAGGTCCTGATGATGGAGCATGCGATCTATTCGGTCATCTCGCCGGAAGGCTGTGCGTCGATCCTGTACCGCGATCCGGCCAAGGCGCGCGATGCGGCGGAAGCGATGAAGATTACGGCGCCGGACCTGTTGAAGACAAAGGTGATCGACGGTGTGGTCAAGGAGCCGATTGGCGGCGCGCACCGCGATCCGCAGCGGGCCATGGCGGCAGCGGCCAAGGCGCTGGATGCTGCCCTCAAGGAGCTCGAAGGCATGTCACCGCAGGAATTGCGGCGCCAGCGACGCGACCGATTCTATGCCATCGGCCGCGAGATCGCTTAGGCACTGCTTGTCATCGTTCGCCCGAACGGTCAGGCTGATGCCGGATCGTTGGAGGTTAATTCCTTGTATTTTTTCACTTCAGACGCAAACTCCCTGAATATGGCGGGTCAAAAACACCCTTTGGGCCACTGAAAATGGCGGAAAAGGAATGGATTGCGCGTCACTTCGCGCCGCTGGCAAAGGGGCAGGGCGCGGCGGGATTGCGGGATGATGTTGCGCTGCTTGAAACGGCTGGGTCTGTAGCAATCACTGTAGATGCGATGGTGGAGGGGGTGCATTTCCTGGCCACTGATCCGATTGATACTGTCGCGCGCAAACTGGTGCGGACGAACGTGTCGGATCTGCTCGCGAGTGGCGCCGAGCCTGCCGAAGCATTGCTGACACTGGGTTGGCCAAAGGCGCGTGGAGAGGCTGAAATCGCAGCATTTGCTGCAGCTTTGGGTGACGAATTGAGCGCGTGGGGCGCGCAGCTGATCGGTGGTGATACGGTGGCCAGTCCCCACGGCCTGTTCCTGTCCCTGACGCTGACAGGGCTCTGCCTGGCGGATGGTCCGGTGCGCCGGACGAGTGCCAGACCGGGTGATTCTGTGTGGCTGACGGGGTGCATCGGAAGTGCCGCGAGGGGGTGGGAGGCAGTTTCCGGGGGTGGCAAGGGAGTGGATGTTGATCGGTCACCCAATGCCTATTGGCTGCCGGAACTGCCGCCGCTTGCCACCGCCGCTTTCATCGCAAGTCACGCAAGCGCCGCCATGGACGTGTCGGACGGCCTGCTGATCGATGCAGGGTCGCTGGCGGCGGCTTCCGGGGTCAGTCTGGAGATCGAGCTAGGGGCGGTGGTGTTTGCGGGCGGTGCGGATGGCGAGGCGGAGATGCTGAAGCTGGCGACGTGGGGTGACGATTACCAGGTCCTGTTCACGGCGTCCGAGGCGGCATCGGCCAGTATCGCGCAAGAGGCGAGCGAGAAGGGCATACAACTCGCCCGAATCGGGAAAATCTCAGGCGGATCAGGCCTGTCGCTGATTCTGCGCGGTCAGAGCGTTAACCTGCCCGAAACCCTTGGGTTCGAGCATGGATGAATCGGGTCGCCAGTGACTCGCGTATGAAGGGAGGCAGGTTGCCTCAATCAGGAGGGGCTGGCAGGCATTTACCCATAATAACCAGGTTTTGGAGATCCGGGACCAACCCGGACCCGCAAAAAGGCTCAGGGAAGGAAGGAAGTACCCATGTGGTTTTATCTAGCACTCGCCGCAGGCGTTGTGTCGGTTCTGTACGGTTATCTTCAGATCAATTCGATCATGAAGGCCCCGTCAGGCGATGCACGAATGCGTGAAATAGCCCTGGCCATTCAGGAGGGCGCGAATGCCTACCTGAAGCGCCAGTACCGGACGATCGCCATTGTCGGCGCCGTCGTTGCCATCATTCTGCTTGTGCTGCTCGGCTGGATGGCCGCTGTCGGCTTTATCCTCGGTGCCGTCCTGTCGGGCGCTGCCGGTTTCATCGGCATGCTTGTGTCGGTTCGCGCCAATGTGCGCACGACGGAAGCGTCCAAGAGCGGCCTGAGCGCCGGTCTTGCGCTGGCGTTCAAGTCGGGCGCGATTACCGGCATGCTGGTTGTCGGCCTCGCACTGCTTGGGATCGTACTCTATTACGGCCTGCTGACCGGACCGCTCGGGCTGGACCTGTCGGTGCGTGACGACAAGCGGCACGTCATTGATGCGCTCGTGTCACTGGGCTTTGGTGCCTCGCTGATCTCGATCTTCGCACGCCTTGGCGGCGGTATCTTCACCAAGGGTGCAGATGTCGGCGGCGACATGGTGGGCAAGGTGGAAGCCGGTATCCCGGAAGATGACCCGCGCAATGCGGCCACCATTGCTGACAATGTCGGTGACAATGTCGGAGACTGCGCCGGCATGGCGGCTGACCTGTTCGAAACCTATGCCGTGACACTGGTTGCGACCATGGTTCTGGGCGGTATCTACTTCACAGGATCGCCGGACATTTCCGCCGTGATGATGCTGCCCCTGGCGATTGCTGCCGTGTGTATCATTACCTCGATTGTGGGCACGTTCTTCGTGCGCCTCAGCAAGGGCTCCACGGATGTCATGTGGGCGCTCTACAAGGGCCTGATCGTGACCGGCATTCTGTCGGTCGGTGGTCTTGCCATTGCCATCCACAGTGTCCTGCCAGCAGGTTTCGGCGTGCTGAACGAGGCCGGGGCAAGGCTTGGCATGGTGGGCGACATTACGGGCCTCGACCTGTTCTTCTGCGGTGTGACGGGCCTGGTTGTCACCGGTCTGATCGTTTACATCACGGCCTATTATACAGAGACCAAGTTCCGTCCTGTCCGGTCAATCGCGAAAGCATCTGAATCGGGCCACGGCACGAACGTGATCCAGGGCCTGGCTGTCTCACTCGAGTCGACAGCTTTGCCAGCGATCACGATCATGGCGGGCATCCTGCTGACGTTCAACCTGGCTGGCCTTTACGGCATTGCGATTGCGACGACGACCATGCTGGCGCTTGCCGGTATCATCGTGGCCCTCGATGCCTTTGGTCCGGTGACGGACAATGCAGGCGGTATCGCGGAAATGGCCGAACTGCCATCGGAAGTGCGTCAGACGACCGACGCACTGGACGCCGTTGGCAACACGACCAAGGCTGTGACCAAAGGGTATGCCATCGGATCTGCGGGTCTCGGCGCGCTGGTTCTGTTTGCGGCCTATTCGGAAGACCTGAAATACTTCATCGCCCAGGCCGATCCGGGAACATTCTTCCACAATGTCGTGGTCGATTTCGACATCTCCAGTCCGTATGTCGTAGTCGGCCTGCTGTTTGGCGGCCTGTTGCCCTTCCTGTTCGGCGGTATGTCGATGATGGCCGTCGGGCGCGCTGCCCAGTCGGTGGTCGAGGAAGTGCGTCGTCAATTCCGCGAAATGCCGGGCATCATGAAAGGCGAAGTGAAGCCTGATTATGGCCGGGCCGTTGATATCCTGACGCAGGCGGCGATCAAGGAGATGATCGTGCCGTCCCTGCTGCCCGTGCTGTCGCCCATCGTGCTGTTCGGCGTGATCTTCGTGATCGCCGGCGCCGGCGCCGCCCTGTCAGCTGTCGGTGCCATGCTGCTGGGTGTGATCGTGACTGGCCTGTTCGTGGCCATCTCGATGACTTCAGGCGGCGGTGCCTGGGACAATGCCAAGAAGTATATCGAAGACGGCAATCATGGCGGCAAGGGCTCCGAAGCCCACAAGGCTGCCGTGACCGGCGATACGGTGGGTGATCCTTACAAGGACACTGCCGGACCGGCCGTCAACCCAATGATCAAGATCACGAATATCGTGGCCTTGCTGCTTCTGGCGGTGCTTGCCTCGCACTAAGGCGATCTGCCCTCGCAATCAAAAAGCCCCGGTGCAATGCACCGGGGCTTTTCTCTGGATCGAAGACCTGCCTCTTGGGGGAGATCAGGCGAGGTCGAAACGATCCGCGTTCATCACCTTGGTCCAGGCGGCGATAAAGTCATGAACGAACTTGGCCTTGCTGTCATCCTGGGCATAGAGCTCAGAATAGGCGCGAAGGATGGAGTTGGATCCGAAGACAAGATCCATTCGAGTCGCCGTCCACTTCACGGCGTCCGTCTTCCGGTCGCGGATTTCATAGATGCCGTTGCCTGATGGCCTCCAGTAATTTTCCGTGTCGGTCACATTGACGAAGAAGTCGTTTGTCAGCGCGCCTTCCTGGGCCGTGAATACGCCGTGCTTTGTGCCGCCATGGTTGGTACCGATGACACGCATGCCGCCGACGAGAACCGTCATCTCCGGCGCCGTCAGGCCGAGAAGCTGTGTGCGGTCGAGCATCAGTTCTTCAGGGCTGACATCATATTCCGCCTTCTGCCAGTTGCGGTAACCGTCATTGATGGGTTCCAGCGGCTCAAAAGATTCGGCATCCGTCATGTCTGCCGTCGCATCGCCGCGGCCCGGTGCAAACGGCACTTTCACGTCGACCCCGGCCTTCTTCGCGGCCTGCTCGATGCCGACATTGCCGGCGAGCACGATGACATCGGCGACACTTGCGCCAGTGTCGGAAGCGATGCCTTCAAGGACCTTCAGGACTTTCGCGAGCCGGGCCGGCTCGTTGCCTTCCCAATCCTTCTGGGGCGCGAGGCGGATACGGGCGCCATTGGCCCCGCCCCGCATGTCAGAGCCGCGATAGGTGCGGGCGCTGTCCCAGGCCGTTGAGACCATTTCATTTATGGACAGGCCGCTGGCGGCGATTTTCGCTTTCACGGAATCGACATCATAGCCGGTATTGCCAGCCGGGACCGGGTCTTGCCAGATCAGGTCTTCCTGCGGGACTTCGGGACCGAAATAGCGTGCCTTCGGCCCCATGTCGCGGTGGGTCAGCTTGAACCAGGCACGTGCGAAGGTTTCCGAGAAATACTCGAAATCATTGTAGAAGCGCTCGGAAATCTTGCGGTATTCGGGGTCCATCTTCATCGCCATGTCGGCGTCGGTCATGATCGGCATCTTGCGGATCGAAGGATCCTCGACGTCGACGGGCATGTCCTCTTCCTTGATGTCGACAGGCTGCCACTGCCATGCGCCAGCGGGGCTCTTCTTCAGTTCCCACTCATGGTTCAGCAGGAGGTCGAAATAACCATTGTCCCACTGGGTCGGGTGGGTGGTCCAGGCGCCTTCAAGGCCGCTGGTGACGGCGTCACGGCCGACGCCGCGGGTCTTGTGGTTCATCCAGCCAAAGCCCTGCTCCTCGATGGGTGCCGCTTCCGGGGCAGGGCCGAGATTGGATTCCAGGCCATTGCCGTGCGCCTTGCCGACGGTGTGGCCGCCCGCGGTGAGTGCGACCGTTTCCTCGTCATTCATGGCCATGCGCTTGAAGGTGACACGCACATCATGGGCAGACTTGAGCGGATCGGGCTTGCCGTCGCGGCCCTGCGGGTTGACGTAGATGAGGCCCATGTGGACGGCGCCGAGCGGCGCTTCGAGCGAGGCCGGGTCTTCCGCATTGGCATAGCGCAGGATGCTGTCGGCCAGCCATTCCTTTTCCGATCCCCAGTAGACGTCCTGTTCAGGTGCCCAGATGTCTTCGCGGCCGAAGGCGAAGCCGAATGTCTTGAAGCCCATGGATTCGTAAGCGACGTTGCCGGCGAGAATGTAGAGGTCGGCCCAGGAGACCTTGTTGCCATATTTCTTCTTGATCGGCCAAAGCAGACGCCGGGCCTTGTCGAGGTTGCCATTGTCAGGCCAAGAGTTGAGCGGGGCAAAGCGCTGATTGCCTGTGCCGCCGCCGCCGCGTCCGTCAAACAGGCGGTAGGAACCGGCGGCATGCCAGGCCATGCGGATCATCAGGCCGCCATAATGGCCCCAGTCAGCCGGCCACCAGTCTTTGCTGTCGGTCATCAGGTCCTGCAGGTCCTGCTTGAGCGCCTGCACGTCCAGCTTCTTGAGTTCTTCACGATAGTTGAAGTCCTTGCCCATCGGGTTGGTCTTCGTGTCGTGCTGGCTCAGGATGTCGAGATTGAGCGCGTTGGGCCACCATTCCATGACCGTTCTGCCGATCGCGGTCATACCGCCATGCATCACCGGGCACTTGCCGGCACTTGGCATATCATTTCCGTCCATATTGCTCTCCCATTGCTTATGCTTGCGGCACTTTCGCCTTGTGCGCGAGTGTATCCTGCCCGATGGCATTGATCTAATCGATTATTGGGATTTGAATTATAGGCTGTGTCTATAGGTCGGAATCCGCCTGCAGAGGCCGCATGCCAGCCGCATCTGGGTGAAACGAAAAAGCCCTGGAACCGGGGGTTCCAGGGCCTGGGATAAGTTGATTGGTGGGCGGGCGCTACTGGCGGCGGCCGGTGGGGTTGCCCGGAGTGGCTTCGTCGGAGTTGGGCAGGCGTACGCCGCCGACCGTACCAAAGATCTGTTCCCAGAGGCCCAGTTCGCGGCCACGGGTCGGCGTTTCGCGCGCGGCATACTTGATGACTTCGCCGTCAGCGGCGTTGTATTCCAGCACTTCATCGACCTTGTCATCCTCGCCAAAACGTATGGCGGTAATCGACCGCTTGGCGATTTTTGGCTTCAAGAAAGCGACGCGTTCCTGAACGTCGGTCATGTAGATCCAGGTCTTGTTGTCGAACACGCTTTCCGTTGACGGGCTGCCCAGCTGGGCAAGCACGGAGGAGCGTGTGTCCTCGTCCGGCTTCATGTCGCGCGGCTGGGCGTCGTCTGCCACATAGCCGTGAAAGTCCCGCGACGGCGTGAGGCACGCGGTGAGGGGCAGGATGAGAAGGCCAATGGCCAAAATCGCACGTCGCGACATGGAGAAACTCCTGATAAGGCTTCGCGAAAGACCTAGCGGTTGCAGCCCCCCCTTGGCAACACAGGAGTACATCGTGACGGGATTTTCAATCAGCTGGCTGGCGCGGCGCCGGGCCCGCAAGGCCGCCGTCGGGCAGGCCTATGGCGGCCTGATGAAAGCCGCCCTGGCACCGGATTTCTATCTCGCCGGAGACGTTGCGGATACGTTTGAGGGGCGCGCGCAGATGGTCACCCTCCATGCGGCACTGGCGATCAGGCGGATCAATGCCATTGCAGGCGCCGAATCGGCGAGGCTCGCCGCAGCACTGAACGCACGCGTGCTGGACGGGTTCGATGCAGCCTATCGCGAACAGGGCGTTGGCGATTCCTCGATTGCCCGGAAAGTGCGCAAGCTGGCCGAAGCGCATTACGGTCTGGGCAAGGCCGTGACGAGGGCGCTGGACGATCCTGACCGGGAATCAGCCCTCATCGTTGTGCTGGAACGCAATGGCGTTACAGAAAAGGGACTAGCGACGGCACTGACAGGATACCTGATCTGCCTTGCGGATCGCCTGAAAGAACAGCCGGATAGCGAGATTCTGGCAGGGAAGCCTGCCTGGCATGCCCTGTCAGAAATCCCTTAGCAGGTACAGGCGCAGCGTTGCCAACCCCCCTGACGCGCCGTAAACACCGCCCAACAGGAAACATCAGGTTTCCGATGTATCTGGAAGGCCCGAATGGCTAAAGGCACAATACTTTCGATTGATGCCATGGGCGGTGATGCCGCGCCGGGTGTGGTGGTCGATGGTGTGGCAAGCCTGCTGGCAGACCGCGCTGATATCGGCATTATTCTACACGGCGTCGAAGCGGCGCTGACGCCCCTGGTTGCCGCGCATTCCGTGCTGGCTGGCCGGTGCCAGATTGTGCATTCCGACAGCGTGATCACCAGTGACATGAAGCCGAGCCAGGCCCTGCGCCGGGGCAAGGGATCATCCATGTGGAACGCCATTGAGGCGGTCAAGACCGGGCAGGCAGGTGCAGCCGTGTCTGCCGGAAATACCGGCGCGCTGATGGCGATTTCCATGCTGATCCTGCGCAAGATGGAAGGTGTGCATCGCCCGGCCATGACGGCGCTGTGGCCCACGATGCGCGGGCGCACCGTGGTGCTGGATGTCGGCGCCAACCTTGAGGCTGACGCGGCGCAACTGGTGACGTTTGCCATCATGGGCGAAGCCTATGCCCGCGCGGCGCTGGGCATCGAAAAGCCGACCATCGGGATCCTGAACATCGGTTCGGAAGAGATGAAAGGCCATGACGAGGTGCGCGAGGCCCATGAATGGCTGCGCGCGGCCACGCTGGACATTGACTATCGCGGCTTTGTTGAAGGCGACGATATATCCAAGGGTGCTGTCGATGTCGTGGTGACTGACGGGTTCACCGGCAATGTGGCGCTGAAGGCGGGCGAAGGCGTGGCCCGCATGCTGGGCAACCGCGTGCGTGAGGCCTTCATGGCCAGCATGATGACCAAGCTTGGCGCCGTGTTAGCGTCGGGCGGCCTGAAGCAGCTGCGCGCGCAGATGGACCCGAGCAATGTGAATGGCGGCGTCCTGCTGGGTCTGGGCGGCGTGTCAGTCAAAAGCCATGGCAGTACCGATGCGCGTGGATTTGCCCAGGCCTGCCAGTTGGCGGCCAATCTGGCGGGCAGCCATTATCGGGACGAAATACTTGCAAACCTTGCCCGCATCAGGGAAGGCGGCATGGCTGCCGAATAGGGCAGCCGGCGTAGAGAGGAACCATATGGCACGGCGCAGTTTCATTCGCGGCACAGGCGGTTACCTTCCCGAAAAGGTTCTGACCAATGATGAGTTGTCGACAATGCTCGACACGTCTGATGAATGGATTCGCGAGCGTACAGGCATCAAGCAGCGCCATGTGGCAGCCGATGGTGAACTGACATCAGATATTGCGACCGCGGCTGCTCGCCAGGCGCTTGATGCGGCAGGGATTGCGCCTGAAGACATCGACCTGATCGTGCTGGCCACGACCACCCCGGACCAGACGTTTCCGGCCACGGCGACGGCCGTGCAGGCCAAGCTGGGCACAGGCCCCGGTGCGGCCTTCGATATTCAGGCCGTATGTTCCGGTTTCCTCTTTGGCCTTGCGACGGCTGACGGCCTGCTGAAGCAGGGCCTTTTCAACCGGGCTCTGGTGATCGGGGCAGAAACCTTCACGCGCATTCTCGACTGGTCTGACCGGGGCACGGCTGTCTTGTTCGGCGATGGCGGCGGCGCGGTGGTTATCGAGGCCGAGGAATGGACCGGCGCGGCCGATGCCGGGATCATCACCCACCATATCCGCACCGATGGCACAAAGTCTGACCTGCTCTATGTCGATGGAGGCGTCAGTTCCACCGGCACGATCGGCCATGTGCGCATGGAAGGCAATCGCGTCTTCAAGCATGCGGTGACGAACATCTCGTCAGCAATTCAGGCCGTTCTCGACGAGACGGGCCTGACGGCCGAGGATATCGACTGGTTCGTGCCACATCAGGCCAACAAGCGGATCCTTGATGGCGTCGCGAAGAAGATCGGTATTCCGGAAGAGAAGGTCGTGATCACGGTTGACGAGCACGCCAATACGTCTGCGGCCTCCATTCCGCTGGCGCTGAACCATGCGGTTCGATCCGGCCGGGCAAAAAAGGGTGACCTGATCCTGTCTGAAGCGATGGGTGGCGGATTTTCCTGGGGCGCCAGCCTGTTCCGCCTTTAAGATATAGACCTCAAATTGATCCACAGTTTTGGGTGCGATTTGGACAAATCAAAACATCTCAACGAATTAAGCTGACGGTTTCGCTAGGAATCCGTTAAGTTTCATTGGCTATCCATTAACGAAAGGCGAGAGACCCTTATGAGCAACCAGACCCTGACCCGTGCTGAAGTAACTGATGCCATCGTCCGCGAAGTGGGCGTTACCCGCCAGGAATCCTCGGACCTGCTCGACCGGACACTCGACATGATCGGCAGTGCGCTGGAGCATGAAGACGAAGTGAAACTCTCCCGCTTTGGCAATTTCGTTGTGCGGTCAAAATCCGCTCGCGAAGGCCGCAACCCCAAGACAGGCGAAGAAGCCGTCATTGCGCCGCGTCGCGTGGTGACCTTCCGCCCATCCCCCATGCTCAAGGCCCGCGTCGACAAGGGCTGACCCACAAAAAGGATAGCGACATGACTGCCACCCGGAACCGCATCGAGAAATCAGCCACGGCCTTTCGTTCGATTGGCGAGGCGGCCGCCGAGCTGGGTCTGGAGACGCATGTGCTGCGCTATTGGGAGACCAAGTTTCCGCGCGACGTCAAACCAGTCAAGCGAAGCGACGGCCGCCGCCTGTTCCGTCCGCAGGATATCGACGCCCTGCGCGCGATCCAGATACTGGTGCATGAGCGCGGCCTGACGCTGAAAGGCGCGAAATCGCTGTTGGCCGAACAGGGCCTGCAGGCCGTGCTGTCGGGCGCTGCGACACTGGGCAATGGCACGGTCGCCAGCCCGGCGCGCGAGCTGCAGCGGACGGTTGCGAAGGCGTTCAATGCCGAGATTCCATCCGAAACCGCGCCAGAGCGGCAGGAGCGCCTCGAAGGGGCGCTGGTCGGCCTGACCGATCTGAAGGCCCGGCTCGACGCCATGCGGGTCAGGCGCGCAGCCTAGGCGGCGCGGACAATTTTCGCCGCGAAACAGCCCTACCATTGTGCAGGCGAATGAAGCCGGATTTGGAGACCGATATTGTATCAGGACGCCGATCTGCCGGACGAGATTGACATTACCAAAGAGGCCGATGTCGCTTGGCTGAAAGCGCAAGCCGACCCTGCGATCTGGCATGAGGCGGCGATCGCTGCACTAGCCTATGTGGGCGATGAGCACGGCTTCCTCACGTGGCTCGTGCAACAGCCGCAAATGGACCGGGCGACAGCCGGGTGGATGCTGCTGTGGTCGCCATCTCGTGAATTTCTGACCGGTGATCACGCTTCCATGTTCGAGACTGGCGTATCGGTCCCTGAACTCATCGAAATCCTGACAGCGCTGTGCGAGCGAAGCGACCGCATCGGTTTTTTGAACGAACGGCTTGGGCTCGGGCACGAGTATGAGGAAATGCGACAGGCTTGCATGACGATCATTGAAAACGGCGAACTCGACCCGCGGGTCAGGGCGCCGATCGCTATAGTCAGCAAGCCATTTCCAGCGCCTCAGGAAGACATGCCCTACTCTGTGCATGACGGCATGCTGGTGAGCACGCCGTTCTTCAAGCGAATGCTGCCGCGCTTGTTCAAATAGAGCTGCTTGTGAATGAGACGACACAAGCCCTCTCGATCACGCCTGTGACACAGCATGGCAAGCTGAGCTCCCGGCAAAGGCCACTTCGAGCATGGCCACCTGAAACCTGCTATGAGCCAAAGCGGCATTCACTTGTTGCGGAAGGCCGGTGGCTTGGCTACAAGCCGCCAGAGTCGGAGCGTGGCGCAGCCCGGTAGCGCACTCGCCTGGGGGGCGAGGGGTCGTAGGTTCGAATCCTATCGCTCCGACCATTTTTACACGTTGCGCCGGAGGCGCTGAAATCGATCAAGGATCGATTTCAGAGGGAAAATGCCCGAAGCGCCAGCGATGGCTCCGGGCACCCTCAAGCCAATCTATTTCGTTGTTAGATCCAGCTCATCCGTCTTGCCGACGGTGGCGAGGGCGAAGGCGTATTCAATGGCGGTTTCTTTCAGGCCTTCGAAACGGCCAGAGGCGCCACCATGGCCGGCTTCCATGTTGATGCGCAGGAAGTAGGGCCCGCCTTCGGGTGCCTCGTGGCGCAGCTTTGCCGCCCATTTGCTGGGCTCCCAATAGGTGACGCGCGGATCGGACAGCCCGCCGGTGATCAGCATGGCCGGATAGGGTTGGCTGGTGACCTTGTCATACGGGCTGTAGGCCGCGATCGTGTCATAATCAGTCTCGCTGGTGAGCGGATTGCCCCATTCGGGCCATTCCGGCGGTGTCAGCGGCAGGCTTTCATCCGACATCGTGTTGACGACATCGACGAAGGGTACAGCTGCGATGATGCCCGCGAAAAGTTCCGGATCCATGTTCGCCGCAGCGCCCATGAGCAGGCCACCAGCCGAGCCGCCATGGCCGACCAGCTTGCCCCTCGACGAATAGCCCTGATCGACAAGGAACTGGCCGGCAGCTATATAGTCCTTGAACGTATTGGTTTTCTTCTCGAGCTTGCCGTCGAGATACCACTGATAGCCCTTGGCCATTGAACCGCGCGGGTGGACGATGGCGTACACGAAGCCACGATCAACCAGACTGAGACGGCCGGTGCGGAAATCTGCCGGAATGGTGATGCCGTATGAGCCATAGCCGTAGAGCAGGAGCGGGGCAGACCCGTCGACGGGCGTATCCTTGCGGCGCAGCACGGTGACCGGAACGAGTTCGCCATCCCATGACGGTGCCATAACGCGCTCTGAGACATAATCATCCGGATTGTGGCCGGATGGCACTTCGCGTGTCTTGCGCAGGATGCGCTCGCGCGTGGTGAGGTCATAGTCGATGACCTGGTCGGGCGTGGTGGGCGAGGCATAGTCGAAACGCAGGATGGGTGTGTTGAAGTCATAACCGCTGTCGAGACCGAGATCATAGGCGGCTTCGTCAAAGCTGATTTCGTGTTCGGCCCCGTCTGCACGGGCACGCACCACGATGCGCGGCAGGCCGTTCTCGCGCTCCATGCGGGCGAGATAGTCCTTCTGGGGCTGCATGCCGAGCAGGAGCGTGCCGGGACGATGCGGGATCACCTCCTCCCACTGGTCGCGGGAAGTGGCCTCCATCGGAGCCTTCATGATCTTGAAGTCGACCGCTCCATCAAGATTGGTGGAGATGTAGAACTGGCCGTCCCAGTGGACGACGGAATATTCATTGTCGGTCTGGCGTGGCGCCACTGTGTGCAGGGTGGGGTTGAGTTCACTGGCCTTGAACCAGTGAATCTCCGATGTCGTGTGGCCGGAGGCATTGATGAAAATCACTTCCTCGCTGGCGCTCTTGTCGATACCGACGAAAAAGCCCGGGTCTTGCTCTTGATAAAGCAATGTGTCTTCGCCGGTGGCGAGGTTGCGCTGGTAGACAGCGTCAGGGCGGGCATTCTCGTCACGATGCACCCAGACAATGGCCTGTCCGTTGGCGGACCATTCAAAGCTGCCATAGGCATCGTCGATCACGGCGGCGGTTTCGGCGCCCGTTTCGACGTCCTGGATATGGATCTTGTAGAATTCGCTGCCCTGGGTATCGACCGCGTAGGCGACCTGCTTGTGGTCAGGACTGGTGTCGATGCCGCCGAATGAGAAATACTCCTTGTCCTTGCCCATCGCATCACCGTCCAGGAGGATGGATTCAGTCGCGTCAGGATTGAAGGCATCGACCGCCGGTCGGCGGGCGATGATCGGATATTCGCCGCCCTGCCGGTAGCGGGTGTAATAGGCCCACGGGCCATCGATTTCCGGGACGGTGCTGTCGTCTTCCTTGATGCGGCCGCGCATTTCCTTGAATAATACGTCGCGCAGCTCCGTTGTCGGCTCTTCCAGAACGGCCTTGGTGTAGGCGTTCTCCGCCTCCAGATAGGTGCGGATGTCGTTGCGCAGCACGGTCGGGTCGCGCATGACCTCCTGCCAGTTATCATCCTTCATCCAGTTATAAGGATCGTTGCGGGTGCGGTTCACCTGCGTGATCTCGTGGTCAATACGCTCGGCGACCGGCGGCTGGGGCGCTTGTGCTGCGGCCGGTGTTTCGGCCACGGTCTCGGTGAGATTGGTATCTGTCATGGTGCATCCGGTCAGAAGGGCAGCCGTGGCTGCGCTGGCGAGAAGAATTGAAAGGCGCATGCGGCCGGCTCCTGTCTTGTTTAGAGCAATGAACATGGGCGGAGTGGATCAGGCGGGCCTGCGCCTGTCCAGACCTATTCTGCGGGCCGGAAGTCCAGCACGACGCCATTGATGCACCAGCGTTCGCCGGTTGGCGGCGGGCCGTCCTTGAAGACGTGGCCCTGATGCAGGCCACAGACGGCGCAGTGGCATTCAGTGCGGGGGATGATCATCTTGAAGTCTGTCTTGGTGGCGACGACGCCTTCGGACGCGGGCTGCCAATAGCTCGGCCAACCGGTGCCGCTTTCAAACTTGTGCTCGGAAGACCAGAGGACGGTGTCGCAGCCCTTGCAGTGATAGTCGCCCTTGCGCTTCTCGCCCTCGTAGTTACCAGGGGTGAAGGCGCGTTCGGTGCCCTCCTTCACGCCGACGCGGAATTCCTCTTCGGTGAGGATGTCGCGCCATTCGCGGTCTGAACGCTGGATTTTTGTGCCTGTGGCAGACATGGGAGCCTCCTGTGCCGGGTTGCCCTATATATAGGCCGTCCTGCCGATACCGCCAACGATGGCGGCCATCCTTTGCCAGCCATGCCGGGAGCAATGATTGGCGTATGCCCGACATGAAAAATGGGAAGCCCGGGGGGGCCTCCCATTCCTGCCCATCCAGATGGGGCACATCATTCAGCGAGGTCTGCCGGTCAGCCGTAAAGAACGGTGATCGATTCGGCGACGAGGGCCGGGCGTTCCTGGCCTTCGATTTCGACCGTGCTTTCCATGATCATCTGCTTGCCGCCGGACTTCTCGGTGACGGACTTGCAGTTCTGACGAAGGCGGACCTTGGAACCGACCGGTACCATGTTGGTGAAGCGGACCTTGTCCGAGCCATAATTGATGCCGCGCGTGACACCTGAAACGCTGAGCACTTCGGAGCCTAGCATCGGCAGGAGCGAGAGCGTGAGGAAGCCGTGCGCGATGGGGCCGCCCATGGCCTTGGTGGCCCGCTCAACATCGACATGGATCCACTGGTGGTCGCCAGTGGCCTCAGCAAACAGGTTCACGCGGTCCTGGTCGATTGTGTGCCAGTCGGACACGCCGACTTCAGTGCCTGCAAGGGTTTCAAGGTCGGCAAACGCGACTTTTTTCGGATTGGCCATAGGGATTTCCTCCAGAGTTTCTGCTGGCGCTAGTTCTGGCGCGGGGAGGGCATTCCGGCAAGGTTTACCAAGCGTCAATTTGCTGGACCTAGAGCTGATTCTCGCAAATACTGCGCGAATGGGCTGAAATGGGAGATGCCACATGACCGATCCAAACCAGATTTCCGTTGATCCGAACACAAAGGGCAACGCCAACCTGATCTATATTCTCTATCTTCTCGGCATCGTGGTTGGCATTACGCCGATCGTCGGCGTCATCATGGCCTATATGGGCAAGGGCAAGGGCGATCCCGTGCTGGAGAGCCATTACAACAACCAGATCAACATTTTCTGGAAGGGCTTCCTCTACAGTGTGATCGGCGCGGTGCTGACAGTGGTCCTGATCGGCGTGCTGATCCTGCTCGCTGCGCTGGTCTGGTACATCATTCGCTGCGTGAAGGGCATGCAGGCGCTGTCCGCTGGCCAGGCGATCGAGAATCCCGGCAGCTGGATGTTCTGATCCGGTTCCACCGGACGTGATTATTCAAACAGCCGCTCCTTCCGGGGCGGCTGTTTTCGTTTAGTCGCCCTGATCAGACGATACGGCTCTTGGAATTGCCCCAATACTTGTCGCGGATCAGGCGCTTGTAGAGCTTGCCCGTCGGATGGCGCGGCAATTCCGGATCGAAGTCGATGCTTTTGGGGCATTTGATCTTCGACAGGTTGGCCTGGCAGAACGCCATCAGTTCGGCGGCCAGTTCCGGCGAATGGGCCTGACCCGGCATTGGCTGGACCACGGCCTTCACGGCCTCGCCGAATTCCTCGTCCGGCACGCCGATCACGGCGCAGTCGGCGACCTTCGGATGGGTGATGAGGATGTTCTCGCATTCCTGCGGATAGATGTTCACGCCGCCGGAAATGATCATGAACGCCTTGCGGTCTGTCAGGTAGAGGAAGCCGTCCTGGTCCAGCTTTCCGACATCGCCGAGCGACGACCAATCGGCGTGCTTCGCGTGGAGGGCGCCTTTGGTCTTGTCCGGATCATTGTGATAGGTCGGCGGCACTGTGCCACTGAAATAGACCTGACCTTCTTCGCCAACCGGCACTTCATTGCCTTCCTCGTCGCAGATATGGACCACGCCGTGTACAGGCCTGCCCACTGTGCCCTTGTGGGTCATCCAGTCGGCGGACTTGACCCAGGTCATCCCGTTGCCTTCGGAGCCGGCATAATATTCATCGATGATGGGCCCCCACCATTCGATCATCTGCTGCTTGACCGGAATCGGGCAGGGTGCGGCGGCGTGGATAGCGAATTGCAGGCTCGAGACGTCATATTTCTCACGCACTTCAGGCGGCAGTTTCAGCATCTTCACGAACATGGTCGGGACAAGCTGAGAATGCGTCACCTTGTGTTTCTCGACAAGCTGGAGGTAAGTCTCCGGATCGAATTTCTCCATGATGACGAGTGACGCGCCGAGCTTCGTCATCGACATGCTCCAGCGCAACGGCGCGGCATGGTAGAGTGGGGCGGGCGACAGGTAGACGGAGTCCTCCGTGACGCCCGCAAGGCCGCGGCAGATCTGCACGAGCACGTTGTCGGCGTCGATGGGCAGGCCTCGCTCCAGTGGCGGGCGGATGCCCTTTGGCCGGCCGGTCGTTCCGGATGAATAGAGCATGTCGGTGCCGGCCATCTCGTCCGGGATTGGCGTGACAGGAAATTTGCTCTGCAATGTTTCCATCGGCGTGAAGCCCGGAATGTCCCCGTCAATCGACCAGTACGCGTCGAGTTTGGTAACCGACTTCACATCCTGCGCAATGGCCGACTTGTGGGCATCCGCGATCAGCAGCTTCGAACCTGAATCCTCGATGATGTATTGCACTTCCGGTGTGGTCAGGCGCGACGAGATACAGACGTAATACAGGCCCGAACGCTGGGCGGCCCAGCAGATTTCGAAATAGCGTGGCGAGTTTTCGGCAAACAGCGCGATCGTGTCACCGGGCTGGCAACCGGCTTCGCGTAGCGCGTGGGCAATCTGGTTGGAGCGCTCGTCGAGCTGGCGGAACGTGACGACTTCGCCACTACCAGCCATGGTGTAGGCGGGGTGATCAGGCCGGGATCTGGCGTGATGGAAGGGGTGCATTTGCGTTTCGCTCCGTTGGAAGGGCGGCGCCGTTCACGGCGCCTGCCGAATGGTTTGGCCAAATCTATCCGACCTGCATCCTGCGTCCACTGCCGACGCAAGGGAAACCTCAGAAGCGGCGGAGCCAGTAGTGCATCATGTGCGATATGGGCGGGCCGCCGTCGGTTTCGGGCCAGTCAAACGTGCAGGTCGTGTCCTGGAGCCTCTCGTAGCCGCGTTTGGTCCAGAATGCGTCCAGCGGGCGGTAGGCGGGCGGGCGCAGGGGGTGACCGGGCGGGCGGTCGACAGCGCAGAAGCAGGCAGAGATATAGCCACGGGACATGGCATGAGCTTCGCGGGCGTCGAAAAAGGCGTGGCCCAGCCCCCGTCCGCGGTAGGCGGGCAGCAGGACAGACTCGCCGAAATAGAATGTCGAGGCGAGATTGAAACCGCCCTTGCGCAGCGGACCGGCAAAGTCTGCGTGATGGCTTGTCAGTGCCGATCCTGTGGCGCATCCGACAATGTTGCCATGGTCTGTCTCGGCCACCACGATGAACGCGTCCAGCGCGGTGCCGAAGCTGCGGAGATAGTCCTGCTCGTAGTCTTCAGTGCCGGCATAGAGATAGGGAAAGCTGCGGAAGACACTGATGCGCAGGCGGGCAAGGGCAGGCAGGGCCTGTTCCATGTTCGCACCTGTCAATGACCTGACGATCATGAGACCTGCCGGATCCATTCCTGGAGATTATAGTAGGTGGTCACCCGCGTGATCTCGTCATCTCTGATCTCGAAGAAGGCACCGGCGGGCAGGCAGTACGCCTGGTCGCAGGCTTCAGGAAGTCCGTCATCAGTTTCCCTGTAGATGCCGTTGACGATGAATTCGGCACCGGCGCGCGTGCCACTCGCCGAGACCATGATCACGATGTCGGTAAGGGTCTCATCGTAGCATTCGTCCATGTGCGCGATGAAGGCCGCGAACTTTCCCTTCCCGCCATGCCGCCCGCCTTCATTGACGTCGTGGCTGAGATTGTCGCTGACGCAGGCCAGCATGCCGTCCCAGTCCTTGGCGTTGAACGCGGCGTAATAGCGGGCGATCAGGTCGGCAGGGTTCATGCTACGTGTGTTCCTGCAGGCGGCAGGCCGGGTGTGCCGGCCTGTTCCGGATAGTGTGCGACATAGGCGGCCTTGAGTTCGGCAGAGCGGTTGTGCTGGCCATCCGGGCTCCATCCGGGGGCATTGATCGCGCGCCGGATCCAGCGGTCGGGCCGCAGGCCGTCGCGGGCGCAGTCGCGTGCAAGACCGCCAAGTTCGTGGAAGGCGATGATGAACGGATTGAACGTGCCGAGGGGCTTCACGATGCCGTAGACGGGCTTGTCCGCGTCGAGTTCCGGCACAAACGTACCGAACATCTTGTCCCATGTGATGAAGACGCCGGCATAATTTGAGTCGAGATAGCGCGGGTTTATCCCATGGTGCACGCGGTGATGGCTCGGCGTGTTGAACACCGCCTCGAACCAGCGCGGCATCCGGTCGATGGCTTCGGTATGGATCCAGAACTGGTAGATCAGGTTCAGGCCGCCGACGAAGAAGATCAGGTAGGGGTGGAAGCCGATCAGCACCATTGGCACGCCGACCAGGATCAGGCCCGTGAACGGGCCGAACCAGGGTTGGCGAAGGGCCGTGGTGAGATTGTAGTGCGTGCTGGAATGATGGGTGACATGTTCCATCCAGAACCAGCGCATGCGGTGAGCCAGCCGATGTTTCCAGTAATAGGTTAAGTCATACAGGACGAATGCCAGCAGAACGCTCCACCATGTGAACGGGATCCCCTCCAAACCCCAGCCGGAAATCGCCGAGATGGACAGATGGTAGGGCCAGGCCAGCATCATCAACCAGATGGTGATCATGCCGGTCAGCGTGTTGACGACGACACTGCCGGTACCCATGGCCAGAGAGGCCAGGGCGTCCCTGGTCTCGTATCTGCCCTTCGCGTGTCCCGCCCGGACCGCCCACCATTCCCATATGACGGAAATAAGGAAGATGGGCGCTGCAAGCGTTGTGGGCTGTATGGTTGCGAGCCATTCGGGCATTACTTCGGTTCCGCGATGATGGCACCGGCCTGCTTGTAGACGTGGCCATCCTTCATGATGAAGTTGACGTTCTCGAGCATAGAAATGTCCTTGAGCGGATCACCGGTGACGGCAACAAGGTCGGCCGCGCAGCCAACATCGACACAGCCAAGCAGGCCACCCTTGCCGAGCGCTTCGGCGGCCGTGGCCGTGGCAGCCGTGATCGCCTCAATCGGCGTCATGCCGAACTGAACCATGCGTGAGAACTGGTTGGGGTTATCACCATGCGGATAGACGCCGGAGTCTGAACCGAAAACCATTTTCACGCCTGCTTTATGGGCCGCCGTGAAGCTGTCGCGCTGGATTTTCGAGATCGATCTTTCCTTCTCCAGCGATTCCGGCAGCACGCCATTCTTCTCGCCTTCAGCCAGCGTGTATTCAGTATTGTAGATATCCATCGAAAAAAAGACGCCGCGCTCCTTCGCCAGCTCGATCGTCGCCTCGTCAAGGATGCTGGCATGCTCGACCGTGTCGACGCCGGCCAGGATGGCATTGCGGATGCCGACTGTGCCATGGGCGTGGCTTGCCACTTTCAGGCCGCGCGCATGGGCTTCCTCGACTACCGCTGTCAGCTCTTCCAGCGTGCCCTGCGCGGCGCCGAGACTGGTGCCCTTCGAGAACACGCCGCCTGTCGAGCAGGTCTTGATCAGGTCGACACCATATTTGATGTTCTGGCGCACCTTGGCGCGCATTTCCCACGGGCCGTTGGCCACGCCTTCCCCTTCGAGACGGTATTCCGCCGGCAGCAAATTGTTGTCCGAACAATGGCCACCGGTAATGCCGACAGGTGGGCCGGACACGAACATGCGCGGGCCGGGCACCTCGCCTTCGTTGATGGCGTCCCGCAGGGCCACGTCGCCATAGCTTTCCGCGCCGACATTGCGAACCGTCGTGAAGCCGGCGAGCAGTGTCCGGCGCGCGTTCTTGACGCCGGTGATGGCCATACGCTCGTCGGACAGGCCAAGCGATTCATAGGCGCCGGTTTCCGCGTCGCCGGTCAGGTGCGTGTGCATGTCGATGAAGCCGGGCATGACTGTCTCATCGCCCAGATCTATCACCGTCGCGCCTTTGGGCAATCTCGTCGCACGCTGGGTGCCGGCGGCAATGATTTTCCCCGCCTCGATGACGAGCGCAGCGTCCTGCGACACCTTGCCCGTGACCGGATCAATGATGGCCCCGGCCTTGACATAGACGGGGTCTGCATGGGCTGCGGCGCTTGCGGCGATGGCGACGATACCAAGGAGGAGTCGGGAAATGGTCATATGTGCACTCTGTTCAGCTGGGATTCGGCGCAACTATCAGGATGAAATCGCCAGCCGGTCAAGCCGGTGGCTGGTTTCCCCTGCGGCGCGCTTGACCTCTGCTGCCGGGCGGGCAGTGTGGGGCCAATGATTGCCCCAAGGGAGACACGACATGGCACAGCCGAAAAAGTTTGAGCAGATTATCCTGGACATCGAGGACGGCATTGCCATCCTGACGCTCAACCGCCCCGAAAAGATGAACGCTTTCACCGGCAAGATGATGTACGAGCTGATCGAGGCGTTCGATATTACCGACGCGGACGACAACGTTCGCGCCGTGATCGTTACGGGCTCAGGCGACCGCGCCTTCTGTGCCGGCGCTGACCTGTCCGAGGGCGCCAAGACGTTCGACTATGATGCCCGCGCCTCGACCGGCGAGGAAGGTCGCTCGGCTGATGTTGATATCCAGCGCGACGGCGGCGGGCGTGTGACGCTGCGGATCTTCGACAGCCTCAAGCCCGTGATTGGCGCAATCAATGGCGCGGCCGTTGGCATTGGCGTGACCATGCAGCTGCCTATGGATATCCGTATCGCGTCAGACAATGCGCGTTTCGGCTTTGTGTTCAACCGAAGGGGTATCAACCCGGAAGCGGCGTCGAGCTGGTTCCTGCCGCGCCTCGTCGGCATCCAGCAGGCGCTGGCCTGGTGCTATTCCGGACGCGTCTTCCCGGCGTCCGAAGCCCTGTCCGGCGGCCTTGTCCTGTCGGTCCACCCGCAGGCCGAATTGCTGGACGTCGCCAAGGAAATGGCTCGCGAGATTGCCGACAATACGGCGGCCGTTTCCACGTCGCTGACGCGCCAGATGATGTGGCGCATGCTGGGCGCCAGCCACCCGATGGAGGCGCATATCGTCGATTCTGCCGCCATTTACTCCCGCGGAAAGACACCGGACGCCAAGGAGGGCGTGATGAGCTTCCTCGAGAAGCGCAAGCCTGAATACCCGGTGAAGGTGTCTGACGGCATGCCGAACTTTTTCCCCTGGTGGGAAGATCCGGAATTCACCTGGATTGGCGGCAACGACTAGACCGCCATGTCGCCAGACCTTCAGCACGTCGAGACGAACGGTATCCGGCTGCGTGTGGCGACGGCGGGCGACGGCCCGCTGGTCATTCTCGTGCACGGCTTTCCCGAAAGCTGGTATTCCTGGCGTCACCAGATCAAGGCGCTGTCGGCGGCCGGCTACCGTGTCGCGGCGCCGGACGTGCGCGGCTATGGCGGCTCTGACCGGCCCCACCCGGTCGAAGCCTATGACATGGAAAGCCTGACCAGCGACATTGCCGGTCTCGCCCATGCTCTGTCACCGGGCGAGAAGGCCGTCGTGGTCGGCCATGACTGGGGCTCGCCCATCGCCTGGAATACGGCCCGGCTCCATGCCGACAGGTTCCGGGCCGTGGCCGGGCTGTCAGTGCCCTACATTCCGCCGAACGAAATTGTGTTCATCGATGCCGTGCGCGCCTTTTTCACCGCGCGCGGCCTGTTCTTCTATCAGGTCTATTTCCAGGACGAAGGCCCACCCGAGGCCGAGCTGGAGAATGACCCGGCCGAAACCATCCGCAAATTCTACTATGCGATCTCAGGCGACGCGCCGGAGGGCACCTGGCCGACCGACAAGAAGCATGGTGACACGCTGTTGCACCGCCTGCCCGAGCCGCCCATGCCGCTGCCATGGCTGTCTGCTGAGGATGTCGCCTATTATGATGCCCAGTTCCGCGATTCGGGGTTTCGCGGGCCGCTCAACCGCTATCGCAACTGGCACCGCGACCATGCCTTCCTCACCGCTCATCCGGCGCCCAGGACCATCGCTCAGCCGTCGCTCTATATCGGCGGTACGAAAGACCTTGTGCTGAAGATGTCACCCGGCGACATGCTGGCGGCGATGAGGGAAAACCTGTCTGACCTGCGCGGTGCGACCCTGCTGGAAGGCTGCGGCCACTGGACCCAGCAGGAGCGCCCCGATGAGGTCAACGCCCTGCTGCTCGACTGGCTCGGCGTGCTGTAGGGCAGCGCGGCGTGGGCCGTCAGGGGCAGCCAATCGCGCGCGCGAGGATGTTCCGGTGCACCTCGCTGGTGCCCGAATAGATCGTCGCCGCCCGTGTGGCGAAATACTTTGCCTGCGCGAAGGCGCTATTAGGCGCCAGTTCCAGCCCGATTTCGGTGATCGACTGGTGCAGCTCGGTCGCGAGCAGCTTCAGTGCGGATGTCGCCGGCGCCGAGGCGATGGCAATCCGTCCCGCAGCCGCATGCGCTTCAAGTGCTTGGAATTCGTCGATCCGCCGCGCGATGCCGGACAGATGGGCCTGACCGAAAGCGTCCTCCTCACCCGCCTCGACCGCGCCACGGTGCGCCGCCCGCAGCGCGCGTCGGAGCAGTCCGGTCGTCGTATTGTTTGAGCGCGCGATCTCCATCAGCCGCTTGGCCGCTTTCCAACCCCTGCCAATCTCGCCGATCCGGTCGGCGGCTGGCGTGCGGACGCCGTCGAAGAAGACTTCATTGGTCTCGTCTTCGCCATCGATAAAGCGGATCGGTCGCACCGCAATGCCCGGTCTGTCCATCTCGACCAGCAGGAAGACCAGTCCGTCGCCACCTGTCGATTCCGGTTCGCACCGGGCCAGCAGGAACATGTGGGTGGCGTACTGGGCAAAGCTCGTCCACAGCTTGCTGCCAGTCAGTACAAAGTCGGCGCCGTCGCGCGTCGCCCTCAACGAGAGGGCGGACAGGTCAGAGCCCGCCTGCGGTTCGGAAAAACCCTGGCACCATTCATGCTCGCCGCGCAGGATGGCGGGGAGGTAGTGCGCCTGTTGGGCGGGTGTGCCTTCGGCGATGATCAGCGGGCCGATGGTGCGGACGCCTGACGACATGAGCAGAGGCGCATCGCGCGCGGCGCAGGCATTCTCGAAATACAGGCGCTGCGCCGTGCTCCAGCCGGCTCCGCCATGTTCCACCGGCCAGGACGGTGCGTACCAGCCACGGGCGTGCAACGCCTTGCGCCATGCCCGGCACGCGTCCGGCGCGGATTTCAGTCCGGTCGTCGCGCGGCCCGCTGCGCTGAGCTCCTCGGTCAGGGCGTCGTCAAGGAAAGCATCCACCTCGGCCCGGAAAGCGAGATCTGCACGCCCGTCCGCCGCGGTCCGGGTCGCCGGTTGCGTTGCCTGAAAGCTGCCATCCATGTCAATCTCCCTTCGACGGGGCGGGAGGCAATTACGGCGTGCCAGGCGGCGATCCGCAATACGGGAAACTACGAGGTTCGCGAGCCCGGCATGCATGCCGCAACGGCAAGGCCCCAGCGGGTTGTGGGGCAGGCGGCGCGTGTGCCACATGTGCCGGTCACATCCGGGGACGCGGGCTTGCGCATCCTCTTGTCTGAACTTGAAAAGGCTTGCCAATGTCAATCTGGCGACAAACGAACATAGACCTCGACCTAATCACCGCAGCCCAGCAGGGCACGATGGGCGGCGTCCTCGGCATCACGCTGGTCAGCATCGGCGACGACACGCTGACCGCGCGCATGCCGGTCGACCATCGCACGCTGCAGCCGCACGGACGCCTGCACGGCGGGGCCTCCGTCGCGCTGGCTGAGACGGTCGGCTCGATCGCGGCCAACCTTGCGCTTGATTCTGGTGAGAGCGTCGGGGTCGGCCTCGAGATCAATGCCAATCATGTCCGACCGGTGAAGGACGGATTTGTCTATGCGACAGCCAAAGCCGAGGTGCTGGGCCGCACGACCCAGGTCTGGACCATCCGGATCACCGACGAGTCCGATCGCCTTGTCTGCCTGTGCCGGTTTACCGTCGCGGTCATCCCGGCCCAGCGCGCCCGTCCGAGCTAGCCCGGTCTACCAGAGGCCGTGCTTCTGCACCTCGGCGCGCCCGACAACCATGTGGTGGACTTCATCCGGCCCGTCAGCATAGCGAAGATGGCGCATGTCGGCATACATGCCGGCCAGCGGAAACCATTGCGACATGCCGGCGGCGCCGTGCATCTGCATTGCCTGGTCGATGATCAGGCATACTTTCTCAGGCACCATGGCCTTTACCGCGCTGACATAGACGCGGGCTTCCTTGTTGCCGAGCACATCCATCGCCTTGGCGGCCTGCAGGACGGCCAGGCGCATTGCATTGATCTCGATCCGTGCGCGAGAGATCACCTCGAGATTCTTGCCGAGTTTTGCGATTTTCTGGCCGAAGGCGGTGCGCGTTCCGGCGCGCTTGACCATCATTTCCAGAGCCAGTTCGGCCTTGCCGATAGAGCGCATGCAGTGATGAATGCGGCCCGGGCCGAGACGGACCTGCGAGATCTCGAATCCGCGCCCCTCGCCCAGCAGGATATTGTCCTTCGGCACGCGCACATCGGTGAATTTCAGGTGCATGTGCCCGATGGGGGCGTGGTCTTCACCCATGACTTCCATGGCGCCAAGTATCTTCACGCCGGGCGTGTCCATCGGCACCAGGATCTGTGACTGCTGCTTGCTGACCGGGGCATCCGGGCTGGTCTTGACCATCACAATCATGATCTTGCAGCGCGGATTGCCGGCGCCGGAGATGTAGAACTTCTCGCCATTTATGACCCATTCATCCCCATCGAGGACAGCCGTCGTACTGATATTCTTGGCATCCGACGAGGCGACGTTCGGCTCCGTCATGGCATAGGCCGACCGGATTTCACCGGCGAGCAGCGGCTTTAGCCATTGCTCCTTTTGCGCCGGCGTGCCGACCCGTTCCAGAACTTCCATATTGCCGGTGTCGGGCGCGTTGCAGTTCATCGTCTCTGACCCGTAGGGATGCTTGCCCAGCTCGGCGGCAATATAGGCATAGTCGAGGTTTGACAGGCCTTCGCCCGTCTCGGCATCCGGCAGGAAGAAGTTCCAGAGGCCCGCTTCCTTCGCCTTGGTCTTGGCCGCTTCCATCAGCTCGAGCTGGCGCGGGTGCCACGTCCAGCGATCCTCCTTCTCGGCATTCAGCGCCTCGAATTCGTCGCGCCACGGGGCCACGTTCTCTTCCAAGTGCTTGATCACACGGGCGAGAAGTGGCTTGGCCTTTTCCGACATGCTGAGTTCGAAGAGTTCACTGTTGAGGTCCGTCATGCGTTTCCATCCTGCATTTTATGATTTCGCTGGCCGCACCATGCGGGCTTTCGCGGAGGCGTGCAATCTTGTTGGCATGGGCTCGAGTGGTTCCGAGACGGCCAGAAAACCCGACGCCGGAGACCGCAGAACGCCTATTCGCTGGTGTCTTCCAGGTGGCGGCTGCGTTCCAGGTCGCCGAAGCGCGTGATGTTCGCATCGAAGGCGAGGTCGACCTTGCCGATCGGGCCATGGCGCTGCTTGCCGATAATGACTTCCGCAATGCCGTATATCTGGTCCATGCGGGCCCGCCACTGGGTCCATTTCTCGTTCGATGACGGATCATTCGGGTCGGCGCCAGGCTCGGAACGCGCGAGATAGTATTCTTCCCGGTAAACGAACATGACGACATCGGCGTCCTGCTCGATAGACCCGGATTCGCGCAGGTCAGACAGTTGCGGGCGCTTGTCGTCGCGCTGTTCGACGGCTCGGCTGAGCTGGGAGAGGGCAAGGATGGGAACGTTGAGATCCTTGGCTAGTGCCTTCAGGGCCGTGGTGATCTGGGTAACTTCCTGCACGCGGTTGGCATTCGCGTTGCCATTGGTGACCGTAATCAGCTGCAGATAGTCGATCACGATCAGGTCAAGGCCAACCGAACGCTGCAGGCGGCGGGCACGGGCCGCGAGCTGGCTGATCGAGATGCCGCCGGTATCGTCGATATAGAGCGGCAGATTCTGCAGCTCTTCCGTCGCTTCACGCAGGCGTTCGAAGTCAGATTTGTCGAGATCGCCCTGCCGGATGCGGTGCGTGGTAATGCCTGTTCGCTCGGCGAGGATACGCGTGGCGAGCTGTTCGTTCGACATTTCGAGCGAGAAGAAGCCGACGACTGCGCCTTCGACGGTTTTCTTCGACCCATCATCCTGAACCTCAGCCCGGTAGGCTGCGGCGGCATTGTAGGCGATATTGGTGGCGAGCGAGGTTTTCCCCATTGATGGGCGGCCGGCGAGGATGAGAAGGTCGGACCGGTGGAAGCCGCCAAGTTTTTCGTCGAGGTCGCGCAGCATGGTCGGAATGCCGGCAATCTTGCCTTCGCGTTTGAACGCGGCTTCGGCCATCTTCAGGGATTCTGTCAGCGCTTCCGAAAAACTGGTAAAGCCCCGGCCCGTGGCGCCGCGTTCGGCAAGGTCAAACAGCTGGCGTTCGGCCAGTTCGATCTGGCGTTCACCATTCTCGTCGGGGCCGGGCGTCAGGGCGCGGCCCTTGAGTTCGCTGCCAATGTCGACCAGCGCCCGGCGCATCGCAAGATCGCGGATCATGCGGGCATAGTCGGACACTTCAGGGCCGAACGCCGCGCTGTCGAGCAATTGTTCCAGATAGCGCGCGCCGCCAATTTCAGTCAGCTTTTCTGCCTTCTCGAAATGCTCGCGCAGCGTCACACCGTCGGCGACGCGGCCCTGCTGGATCATCGTCGCGGCAACGTCGTATAGTTCCTGATGCGCGGGTGCGTAAAAGTCGGACGGGCGCAGGATATCGGCGATGCGTTGATAGGCATTATTATCAAACAGGATAGCGCCCAGCACGGCCGCTTCAGCCGACAGGTTGTTCGGAGCGATGATGTTCGGTTCGGAGGAATGATCGTCGAGAGGCATTGGTTAATGTTACTTCAAATGCGCGCTCAATGCGCCCCTCAACTGGCAGCAGATCGGATCGAGTCACAAAAAAAGCCGCAGCTGTGGATAGCTGCGGCTTTCTGATTTCATTCGTTCCTGCGAGCAGGGCTTACTCGTCGTCCGAACCACCGATCATGTCGGAAAGTTCAGCCGCAGCCTCTTTCATTTCGCTGGCCTGTTCGTCGGCATACGCGGCATTGGCTTCGTGCAGCGCCGCGACGATGTCCTCGCCCTTGGCCTGACGCTCAGCTTCTTCCGTCGAACGGGCCACATTGGCCTGAACGGTCACGGTGACTTCCGCGTGGAGGCGGACGGCAACGTCATACAGTCCGATCGATTTGATCGGCTTGTCGAGACGCACGCCGCTGACAGGAAATTTGGAGCCTGCAGCGACAGCGGCTTCGGCGATGTCACGGGCGGTGACCGAACCGTAGAGTTGGCCGGTATCGCCAGCCTGGCGGATCAGCGTGAAGGACTGGCCTTCCAGCTTTTCAGCCTCGGTTTCGGCAGCGGCACGCGCCGATGCGTTACGCTGTTCAATAATTTCCCGCTCAGCTTCGAACCGCGCGCGGTTCTTGTCATTTGCGAGAAGGGCCTTGCCCTGCGGGATGAGGAAGTTGCGTGCAAAGCCGTTCTTCACGGAGACTTCGTCTCCGATCTTTCCAAGGCGCTCGACGCGTTCAAGAAGGATCACTTGCATGTCGGTGTCTCCTACTTCACTTCAAACGGAAGCAGGGCCAGCATGCGGGCGCGTTTGATCGCCTGGGCAAGCTTGCGCTGGTTCTTGAGGTTTACGGCCGTGATGCGGCTAGGCACGATTTTCCCTTTTTCAGAGATATAACGCTGCAGCAGTTTCACGTCCTTGTAATCGATTTCCTGGGCGTGTTCACCGGTAAACGGGTCCACCTTGCGGCGACGTCCGAACGGGCGACGGGCAGGAATGTTCGTGATGTTCAGTTTCTGAGCCATGTTTCCTGTCCTCTCTAGTCGCGACGACGTTCTTTGCGCGACAGGACGGCCGAAAGCTCGTCACTGTGCGACTCGACGCGGATCGTCATGTAGCGCATCACATCATCGGAAATTCGCAGGCGGCGTTCCAGTTCGTGGACCGCATTAGCCGGGCCGTCGATGTTGAGGAGCGAATAGTGCCCCTTGCGCTGTTTCTTGATCGGATAGGCAAGGTTGCGCAGGCCCCAGTACTCGGTACGGCCGACAGTTGCGCCTTTTTCCTTGAGGAAGCCGGACAATTCTTCGACAAATGTGTCGACCTGTGCCGGCGAAATGTCAGGTCGTGTGATCACGACGTGCTCATATAGTGCCATGTTTTTATTCCCAAAAATGAGGCATGCGGCGCAAGACAGCGGGAAACTGACTGGCGATGGCCCCTCTTCGTCCGGCTCATTCCGGGCTAATGAGGACCGCATCCCTGCGAGTGAAGGCGCGTCTTAAGCCTATATTGGTGGAGATTTCAAGCGCTTGCACACATTGGCGAGCCCGATTAGGCACGACAAAAATCTGGAGGAAATCGCGATGACAGGACTGGCGTTCATCTTTCCCGGCCAAGGCAGCCAGGAAATCGGTATGGGCAAGGCCCTCGCGGACGCATTTCCGGTCGCCAGGGCCGTGTTCGACGAAGTCGATGCGGCTCTCGGCCAGAACCTGTCGAAACTGATGTGGGAGGGCGATCTTGCCGAACTGACGCTGACGGCGAACACCCAGCCCGCCTTAATGGCGCACAGCGTTGCCGCAATGCGCGCGCTCGAAGCGACGTTTGGTATTTCCGCGTCTGACGCTATGTTCGTGGCCGGGCATTCTCTGGGTGAGTATGCGGCGCTGGCATCGGCGGGTGCGATCAGCCTCGCAGACACGGCCCGTCTGCTGCGCATACGCGGGAACGCCATGCAGGGGGCGGTAGCCGCCGGTGAAGGGGCCATGGCGGCGCTGCTTGGCGCAGACCTGGTACAGGCCGAAGCTGCCTGCGATGCGGGCCGGGCGACGGGCGGCGCCTGCGAGATTGCCAATGACAATGCCCCCGGCCAGCTTGTGCTGTCAGGCTCGCAGGCCGCCATTGATGCGGCATGCGAGTATGCGAAGGCCAATGGCGTGAAAAAGGCCATGCTGCTGAACGTGTCAGCGCCGTTCCATTGTTCGCTGATGCAGCCTGCTGCTGACGCCATGGCCGCCGCGCTGGCGGATGTGACGATCCATGCGCCGAACGTTCCGGTTGTTGCCAACATTTCAGCCAGGCCGACGAGGGATCCCGAGGCGATCCGGCAAAACCTGATCGACCAGGTGACAGGTCGCGTGCGCTGGACCGAAAGCGTCCAGTTCATGGTGGGCAGGGGCGTCACGGCAACGGCCGAAGCTGGCGCTGGCAAGGTGTTGACGGTCATGCAGCGCCGCATTGAAAAATCATTGAACGGCTTCACACTCGGAACGCCCGAGGATCTTGAAGCCTTCGCAGCCTTTATCAAGGGAGAAGCCCATGTTTGATCTCACCGGCCGGACGGCCCTGGTTACCGGCGCATCGGGCGGCATTGGCCGGGCGATTGCCACAGCGCTTTCGGAGGCTGGCGCGAAGGTTGCGCTTTCCGGTACGCGCGAAAGCGTGCTGGAGGAGGTGGCTGCCACGCTTAAAGGCGAGAGCGCCATCGTGACTTGCAACCTGTCTGACGCCGAAGCCGTGGATGGCCTGGTGGGCCGCGCGGAGGCAGCGGTCGGGCCACTCGACATTCTGGTTGCCAATGCGGGCATCACCCGGGACAAATTGCTGATCCAGATGAAGGATGAAGACTGGAACGACGTGCTGCAGGTGAATCTTGGCAGCTATTTCCGCCTCACCAAGAGTGCTGTGCGGGGCATGATGAAGCGCCGCTACGGCCGCATCATCGGGATCACCTCGATCGTTGGCGTGACCGGCAATCCGGGCCAGACAAATTACTGCGCATCCAAGGCCGGCATGATCGGATTCACCAAGTCCATTGCGCAAGAAGTGGCCAGTCGCGGCATAACGGCAAACACGATTGCGCCCGGTTTCATCGAATCGCCCATGACGGACGGGTTGCCCGATGCGCAGAAAGAGGCACTTCTGGCAGGCATCCCCGCAGGCCGTCTGGGGCAGGGTGGAGACATCGCCTCAGCGGCAGTATACCTTGCATCCAGCGAAGCCTCCTACGTGACGGGGCAAACGCTGCATGTTAATGGCGGTATGGCAATGATCTGATTTCGCTACAGTAACCGTTGCGACTAGGGCTTGGCGCTTTCGTCAAGTGTGTGCTAGGCGCAACACAATGGTTCAGAAATGGACCGGCTTTTCGGGCATATCTAGAGAGGTATTCATGTCTGACGTTCTTGAGCGTGTGAAAAAAATCGTAGTCGATAATCTCGACGTGGACGCTGACAAAGTTGTCGAGAGCGCAAGCTTCATCGACGACCTCGGCGCAGACTCGCTGGACCTGGTCGAACTGGTCATGGCCTTCGAAGAAGAATTCAATATCGAAATCCCGGACGATGTGCAGGAATCGATCCGGTCCGTCGGTGACGCGGTGACTCACATCAAAGCTCACGTCTGAGACGGAGCTGTCCTGAATGTCTGACCGCCGCGTTGTTATAACGGGTATCGGGATTGTCTCTCCGCTCGCTTTCGGGCGCGAGGCAACCTGGGAACGCCTGATTGCCGGAAAGTCCGGAGCAGGACGCATTGATGTCTTCGATCCGGAGGACATGCCGTGCAAGATCGCGTTCCAGGTACCATGGACCAACGGGCGCGGCGGTGGCGCAGGCGATCCCCATGCATTTGATCCGGACAAGTTTGTCTCCCCCAAGGAGCTGCGCCGGATCGACGAATTCATCCTGTACGCGATTGCGGCAGCAGAAGAAGCTGTCGAGGACGCCGACTGGCGCCCTGAAGACGATGAAAGCCGTGAACGCACCGGCGTGATGATCGGCTCCGGGATTGGCGGGCTGGAATCCATCTACAATACGGCTGTCACCCTGCACGAGCATGGCCCGCGCAAGGTCAGCCCCTTCTTCATTCCGTCGGCATTGATCAACCTCGCCTCCGGGCAGGTATCGATCAAGCACGGCTTCAAGGGGCCGAACCATGCGGTCGTCACGGCCTGTGCGACCGGCGCGCATGCCATTGGCGACTCGGCGCGCCTGATCAAGTACGGCGATGCCGACGTGATGCTGGCTGGCGGTTCGGAAGCCGTGATCGGCCGCATCGCGATTGCCGGCTTCTGCGCCGCCAAGGCGATGTCCACGAATTTCAACGATACGCCCGAAAAGGCCTCGCGCCCGTATGACAAGGACCGCGACGGTTTTGTCATGGGCGACGGCGCGGCTGTTCTCGTGCTTGAAGAGTATGAGCACGCGAAGGCGCGCGGCGCGAAGATCTATGCCGAGGTCTCGGGCTATGGCCTGACGGGCGATGCCTATCACATCACGGCGCCTGCCGAAGGTGCCGAGGGTGGCTATCGCGCCATGAAGATGGCGCTGAAAAATTCCGGCATCGACCCGACCGAAGTCGATTATATCAATGCGCACGGAACCTCGACGCCGAAGGGTGACGAAGGCGAAGCCGGTGCGGTTGAGCGGGCCTATGGCGATCATGCAGCGAACATGTCCATGTCGTCGACCAAGTCGGCCGTGGGTCACCTGCTGGGTGCGGCGGGTGCGATTGAAAGCGCGTTCTGTGCTCTGGCAATACGTGACCAGATCATGCCGCCGACTTTGAACCTCGACAATCCAAGCTTCGAAACCAAGCTCGACCTCATTCCGCACAAGGCCAAGGAGGGCCGTGTGCGGGCTGCGATGTCAAACAGCTTCGGCTTTGGCGGCACGAATGCGTCGCTTGTGCTGCGGGAAGTGAAATAGGCCACTATCGCCGGGCAGGGGCGGGCATGTAGGCTGGCTTTGCCAGATTCGTGTGAGGCGTTCCATGAAGTTCATCAAAGGCCTGTTATCGCTGATTGTCGCGGTCGTGATCCTCGCAGGCGCCGTTATGGGCGCTGGCTGGATATGGCTTGGTAATGAAGTGGCCAAGGATGGCCCGTTGCCGGCTGAAACGCTCTTCATTGTCGAGCCCGGCGAGGGCATGTCCACCGTAGCGACCCGGCTGGAGAGTGACGGCGTGATTCGCTCGGCCTGGGTCATGCGTCTCAAGGCCCGGATTGATGGCACTGAAACAGCGCTGAAATCCGGCGAGTTCACGCTTGAGCCGCAGGCGAGCCTGGGCGAGATTCTCGACATCCTGATCGAGGGCAAGGCCGTCATGCACAAGATCACGCTGCCGGAAGGCCGCACGACGGCCCAGTTGCTGCGCCTCATCGAGAGTGATCCCGTGCTCATCGGGCCCATGCCTGAACTGCCTGTCGCCGAGGGCAGCCTGTTGCCTGACACATATCTCTTCCATCGCGGCATGACGCGGGCGAAACTGATCGCCCGGATGGCCAAGGCGCAGGATGATCTTCTCAAGGCGCTTTGGCCCAAACGTCAGGAAGGCCTGCCTTTCGCCAGTCCCTACGAAGCGGTGATCCTTGCATCTGTGGTGGAAAAGGAAACCGGCCTTGCGGATGAGCGGCCGGAAATTGCCGGCCTGTTCACGGCGCGCATGAAGCGGGGCATGCGGCTGCAGAGCGATCCCACAATCATCTACGGGATTTCGCAGGGCGAGCCGCTCTATAACAAGGCAGGCAAGCGCCGGACGCTCTATCGATCGGAAATCGACCGCAAGACGGACTGGAACACTTACCAGATTGACGGCCTGCCCAAGACACCCATTTGCAATCCGGGGCGGGATGCAATTGCTGCAGTGCTGAATCCGCCCGAAACGGAGTACATATTCTTTGTGGCTGACGGCAAAGGGGGGCATCTCTTCGCCAGGACGCTGGCCGAGCACAATCGCAATGTGGCGGCCTACCGGAAGTATGAGCGCGGCGAGATCGCGCGGGAGAGGGCTGAGTAATGGGTGGATTGTCGGGTATGACCGGCTTCGCCCGTGTCGCGGGAGAAGCGGCATGGGGAAGCTGGGCCTGGGAGGCGAAGAGCGTTAACGGACGCAGCCTCGATGTGCGGGTGAATACCCCACCCGGTTTTGACGCCATCGAACGCGCGGTAAAGTCGGCAGCCTCGAAACTGTTCAATCGGGGGTCGTTGCAGGTGTCCCTGCGGATCGACATGAGCGCAGGCGACGAGACCGTTACGGTCAACGAACCCCTGCTGACGGCCCTGACCGATGCGGCGCAGGCGATCCATGGCGCTGGCCTGTCGGGCGAGGCGATCGCCACGCTGATGACGCTGAAGGGCGTTGTGGAAACCGGCGGTAGCTCTCTGAGGGACCTGGCGCAGGATGCCGCGGCCATCCGCCTGCTGATCGGGGCTGCGGAAGCCGCGCTGACGGAGCTGGCCGCAGCGCGCCGGGCCGAAGGCGTGTCGTTGACGGGAATTCTGACCGGGCTTGTCAGCGAGATGGAAGGTTTTGCCGGCGATGCGGCGAAACTGGCTGACGGCCAGCCGGCCTTGCTAAAAGCCCGGCTGAAGAAGCAGCTCGACGAGTTGGATTCCGAAGGCCGCGTCGATGCAGACAGGGCCGCCGTGGAGATTGCGCTGAGCGCGGCCAAGGCTGACGTTCGCGAGGAGCTCGACCGGCTGGCGGCGCACTTTACTGGCGCGCGCGAGCTGATCGCAGGTGGCTCTCCTGCCGGGCGGAAACTGGACTTCCTTGCACAGGAACTCAACCGCGAAGCCAATACGCTCTGCTCCAAATCGGTCAGCCTGGATTTGACGAATGCCGGTCTGGGCCTCAAAGGGGTGATCGACCAGTTCAAGGAGCAGGCTGCGAATGTCGAATGAGCAAATGGGAAAGCGAAGGGGGCTGATGCTTGTCCTGTCGAGCCCGTCGGGCGCAGGCAAGACGACGCTGTCGCACATGCTGCTGAACGAGTTTGAGGATGTGAACCTGTCCGTCTCCGCCACGACGCGAAAGCCGCGTCCGAACGAACAGGATGGTGCCCATTATCACTTCAAGTCGGTGGATGAATTCAAGGCGATGATCGCCAACCGCGAATTCCTCGAATGGGCGCATGTCTTCGACAAGTATTACGGCACGCCGCGCGCCGATACGGTGGCAAAACTGGAGAGCGGCGAGGACATATTGTTCGACGTCGACTGGCAGGGCGCCGATGCGCTGCATGACCAGATGCCGAATGATGTGGTTTCCGTCTTCATCCTGCCGCCGAGCATTGAGGAGCTGGAGGCGCGCCTGGCCGCCCGCGCAGGCTCGACGCCGGAAGATGTGGCCCGCCGCATGGTGGATGCGCGCCGCGAGATCATGCACTGGCGCCGCTATGATTACGCCATCGTCAATGACAATCTCGACGAGGCCTATCAGCGCCTGCGCCGGATCCTGCTGGTCGAGCGCCTGAAACGGCTGCGCCAGCTGGACCTTGAAGACCATGTCAGGCGTCTCCTCGGAGAGGCCTGAATGCGTGCTCGCACGTTCTACCCTTTCGCAAGTCTTCCCTGAAAAGGCCCGCGCATGACAAATGATAATGAACCGCAGACGGATGAGCGGGCGCCCGAGTCGCCGCAACAGCCGCCCCGCCCCAAGGCAAAGGCCATCTGGCTGCTCTGGCTCTTGCCGTTTGCCCTGATCGTCACCTCCGCCTGGTACGTGATCCGCGGCGGCCTCGACCGCACGCACACGTTCGAGGAAGTGACCGATATCGTCGTGGAACCGTTTGACGGGAAAGAATAGAGGGGGCTTTCCTGTTGAACGCTGACCGTCATTCGCAGCCTTTTCCTCCGGGCGAAGGGCTGGGAGTGAGGGGCGATGGCATCGCCGCAGATGGCGGGACTGTGTTGGCTTGTCCCGTGACCCTTCACTCCGGCGACTTGCTCGGGCAATCGCAGCGCTATGGCTGATCCTCGCAAATCAGGGGAGAGGGGGAAGCTTGTTAAGCCAAACTTGCCGCCAACCTTCGGAAATCATCCTGCGACAGTGTTTCAGCCCGTGCGGTCGGGTCGATGCCGACGCTTTCGAGCCATTCGGCGGCTTTCATGCCGCGTTTTTTTGCCAGCGGTTTGAGGGCGGCGCGCATCATCTTGCGGCGCTGGCCGAAGGCAGCGCCGGTGACCTGCTCGAGCAGGTCGATATGGGCGAAGCGCTGATCGGCGGGCAGTGGCTCCAGCACGGCGACGGCGCTGTCGACCTTGGGCGGGGGGCTGAACGCGCCCGGCGGCAGGGTGAAGGCGATGTGGGGGCGGGTCGCGGACTGGACGAGAACCGCGAGGCGGCCATAATGGTCCGTATTGGGCGCAGCGCAGATGCGCTCGGCGACTTCCTTCTGGAACATCAGCGCCATCTCGCCGCGCCAGTCGCCCGCCTTGAGCCAGCCGACGAGGAGTGGTGTGCCGACATTATAGGGCAGGTTGGCGATGACCATGGCGGGCTGGGTGGCACCAGCCTCTTCCACCAGTTTTTCGAAATTGACCTTGCGGGCATCTTTCTGGACGACGATCAGGCGGTCATCCTTTGCTTCCGGCCACAGGGTGAGCGCCTCGGCAAAGCGCGAATCGGTCTCGACCGCGATGACCTTGCCGGCGCCCTCGTCGAGCAGGGCGCGCGTCAGGCCGCCGGGGCCAGGGCCGACTTCGATGACGACGCGGTCCTTCACCGGGCCGGCGGCAGTGGCCGCGCGATGCAGGATGCTGGGGTCGAACAGGAAGTGCTGGCCGAGCGCCTTGCGGGCGGGGGCATCTGTCAATTGCGGGCGCTGGGGATCCGTCACGCAGCATCTGTCCTTGCAAGGGTCATCGAGGCAGCGAGGCGGAGGGCGGCGATGAGGCTGTCGGCGCGTGTGGTGCCTGCGGCGGCGGCATCATAGGCGGTGCCATGGTCCGGGCTGGTGCGGACCACGGGCAGGCCGAGCGTGACATTGACGCCGCCCCAGAAGTCCAGAGTCTTGACCGGGATCAGGCCCTGGTCATGGGTCATGGCGATCACGGCATCATAGGCGCCCGACAAGGCTTCGGCGAACACGGTGTCGCCGGGGCGGGCGTCGGACATGTCCACGCCCGAGAGGCGCAGGGCATGGGCGGCGGGGTTTATGATCGCCTGCTCTTCGGCACCGATCGTTCCCTCTTCTCCCGCATGCGGATTGAGGCCGGAAAAAGCGATGCGTGGCGCGTCGAGGCCGAAATCCTGTTTCAGGGCGCGGTTGACGATCTGGCCGAGTTCGACGAGCCCGGAAACGGTCAGTGCCTTGCCGACCTTCATCAGGGGAATGTGGATTGTGGCGAGCGCAACCCGGAGGCCGCCGCCGACCAGCATCATGACCGGCTGCGGAGCGGGCTCGTTCGGGTTGGTGCAAAGGTGGGCGACGTATTCGGTGTGGCCCGGATAGGAAAAGCCGGCGCTGTAGAGCAGGGCCTTGTTGATGGGATTCGTGACAATGCCGTCTGCCATGCCTTCAAGCGCGTGGGAGGTGGCGAGTGCGATGGAGCGGATGATGGCGGGCGCGGCATCCGCATCGGGCTGGCCGGGCCGCACGTCAGGTACATCGGCCAGCGCGAGCACCGGCAGGGCATCGGAAAAAATGTCGCGGGCTTCCGCGGGCGAAGCGATTTTGCGGACCGGGACGCGGGCGGCATAGAGCGCTGGCGCGCCGATCACGTAGAAGGTGAGGGCGGGATCGGCCTGCAGTTTCTCCCAGGCCGCCGTCGTGATAGCGGGGCCGCAGCCAGCGGGGTCGCCCATGGTCAGGGCAAGAAGGGGGGTGTGTGTCCGGGTCACGCGCGGAGGTTTGGTGGCAAAAGACCGGCCGTGCAAGCCCTATCGATAGATGATCGTGGCGTCGCGGCGCAGATTTCGAAGCTCGCGTTCAGAGATCATGCCGAGTTCGCGGTTCTTGATGCTGCCCTTGAGGTCTTCGCGCGAAGGCAGAGCTTCGGCGCCATCCTGACGGTCGCAGACATACATGACGGCAAGGCCGCCCGAAGCCGCGAAAATGTCCGTCGCCTGGCCGACTTGCGTGGCCAGCACGAGAGACTTGCCCTCCGGTCCAAGTTCCTCGACGTTGATTTCGTTGAGGTCTGCGGCGCGCAGATTGGTCTTGGAATTGGCGATGCTCTGAACGTCATCGCAGCTGGTGATCTTTTCCATGGCGGCCTTGAGGTCGGCTTCAGACCCGTCGGACACGTAAAGACGCTTGAGATTGACCTTGGTCACTTCCTGGCTGGGTTCGCGCTTGTTGGCGACCAGAAGGATGTAGACGCCATTGTCGACCACGATCGGCTCCAGCAGGCCGGGCTGTTCGGCAGCAGAGACCGCGGCGGCCAGTTCCGGCGCGAGGTCTTCGGCGGACATCCAGCCCATGTCACCGCCTGTAGCGGCGGTGGGGGCCGATGAGATGCGCTGCGCTGCGACGCGGAAATCGGCGCCCTGCTTGAGCTGGTCGAGGACGGCACTGGCCGCCGTGATCGCCTGCTCGCGGGTTTCAGGATCGGGTGCAAACAGGAAAATTTCCGAGACGCGATACTGGGTTTTTTGCGAGGCGGTGCGCATGCGCTCCAACTGGTCGTCAACCTGGTTGTCCGAAACACGGATGCGAGAGCCATACAGGCCGCTCATGACGCGGTTCCAGGCGATTTCAGCCCGCATCTGCTCTTCAAGACTGGCCGGGTTGACGCCTGACTGCAGAAGCTGGGCTTTCAACTGGTCGCCCGTCGTGCCGCCCTGGCGGGCCATGTCTTCGACCGCGCCTGCGATTTCGCGGGCGTCGATTTCCATTTCGAATTCGGACGCTTTTTCCAGCTGGAGGCTTTCGTCGATCAATTGCTCCAGAGCCTGGCCGGTGATCTGCTGGATCTGCTCGGCAGACGGCTGCTGGCCGCCAACGCTGAGCAGGAGGAGGCGCGCGCGCTGGCGAACGTCGGAATACGAGATCGGCTTGTCATTGACGACTGCAGCGACGCCTTCAAGCGGCAGGCGGCCGGGATCAGCAGCGTCCTGTGCCATGGCGACGCCTGTAGCGGACAAAGCGAACAGGGAGGCAGCAACAAGTAACTGACGGATCATGTAGTCTCTCCATTGGGCACCCAGCCAGGCCCCAGGTCTTTCAAGTTAGGCGGACCATACAAGTCCTGCGGGCAGGTGCAACGGATCAGGGCAGTGTTCCCTGAATCGTTACGGATAATTAGGGTTGAGCGTGATCGCGGCGCGGCAACGGACCGGTGGCCGAATCAGTCGAATTCACTGGATCCGAAATCTCCGATGGATTTGAGCGAGAAGCGGAACTGGAAACTTTCCGACGGGCCGAGGGTGCGATCCGTCAGTTCCGAACGCTGGTAGATGATCTCGAAGCGCGAACAGTCGTCCTCATAGGCGATGCCGACTTCCCGCTTGGCGTTCAGATCGCCCACGATATCCCGCAGCTGGCCGAAAACCAGCGAGAAACGGTTGGTCACCTGCACTTCTCCGCGCAGGAAAATGCCCTCGTCCGGTCTGCCGAGCGGGCTGACGCGCTCATTGATCTTGTAATACTGGCCAACCGCACGCAGGCGCTTGTAATTCGTGCTCAGCCGGGCGTCGATTCGGTTCAGCTTGAACCCGTCATCATCCAGCCTGAGGCGCGTATCGAGACGTAGCGCACTGCCGAAATCTGCCGTGGATTCAGCAACCCAGTCCGATGATGTGCCGTCGAGGTTGCTGGCCACATCGAAATTGGGATCGGTGCGCGAGCGCCAGCGCCGGCCAACTGTCGTGCTGAATTCCGGGCCGCTTTTGAACTGGGCGCGGGCCGTGACCCCGGCGGCCGCCTTGCCGTCACCTTCGTAAAGGTCGTAATTGCCAAACCCGTTGGCGGCGAACAGGTCGCCCTCGTCAAATTCATAGAGAAGGCTGTCTTCGTTCGGGATGGCCGGGTCGTTGACATTGGAAAAACCCCATGCGCCCATGATCGCAGGTTCGACAACAATGTCGACAATCTTGCCCGGTCGCACCAGGGGATAGGCGATCTTCACGCCCGCATTGCCGACGGCGCGTGTGACGTCCGGCTTGCCTGAGACGCTTTCATCGAGCGCGTAATAATCGGCGCGGATTTCGGCGAAAGGTTCAAATGTGAAGCCACCTGGAAGAATGTCCAGTTTCGACCAGTCACCCCCCACACTGACGCGTTGGCTGTCGGCGCCGACTTCCCGGGTCAGCATGGCGGAAGACACGTTGACGGCGGCAAAGCCGTAATCGCCCAGATCCCAGTATTTCTCGCCGAAGAAGACGGGCGCGAGGGTCGGAAGGCCGCCGTCCACATCGCCGGCGCGCAGGCCCTGGAAGTCCAGCACCGCGATATCCGTATAGTAACTGTCGCCCTGTCCGATCGCGAATATCTGCGACAGCAGCCGGCGGGGCTGGCTGGAATAGAGGCCGCGCCGTTCACCCTGTCCGTCAATATCGTAGCGACGGTCATAGAGGTCATCGGTCTGGTTCTCGACACCAAAGCCCCATTGCCATTCCGGCGAGATCGCAAACAGGCCCTTGCCGTAGATGTGGCCGCGCCATTTCTCGTCACCAAAGCGTTCGCCGTCACTGTCGAAATCGGCTTCGCGCGTGATGCTGGTACTGAATTTGACGCCGCCGGAGTAAAACCGCTTTCGGAAGTCGAGGCCGAGCAGAGGGTTCACGTTGGCGCTGACCATCGGGGCGATTGTGACGTCCGAGGAGTCCGAATAGGCCCAATAGTATGGTTGCTGGTAGAACGTTCCGAGTTTTGACGAGACGCCGCCCGACGGCACGAGAAAGCCCGACCGCCGGTCCGATGTCGGGTCCGGGTGAGCCAGATACGGGAAATAGAAGACCGGGATGCCCGCGACTTCGAAGACTGCGTCCCGGTAGGAAATCATCTGGCTTTCCTGGTCAAGCACGGCCCGGCGGGCACGCAGGGACCAGGTTGGCGTCGTATCCTCTTCGCATACGGGACAGGCTGTATAGATGACCTGCTCAAGTGCGTTGATACCATCTGTCTGGCGGATCGCCGCGTTCGAGACGACCGTTGCGCCATCCGGCAGGCGGGCCGAGAAACCGATGGCGTAGCCGTCGGCCAGATTGGAGTTAACCTCGATCTCGTCGGCGAATTGTTGCGAGCCATCCGGGTCGACGATGACGACATTGCCGGTGGCGCGTACACGGTCGGTCATCTTGTTGTAGACGATCCTGTCGGCGCGCAGGACACGCCCTTCGTACAGCGCCTCGACATTGCCTTCGGCGACAATGCTGTTTTCTTCCTGGATTTCGTAGATGTAATCGGCTTCGAGTACGACGTGTTCACTTGCCTCAGAGGCGGGCTGGGCAAGGCTTGAAGCCTCCTGCGCGTGTGCGGAGGCGGCTCCGGATGCAACCAGACCCAATGCTGCGGCGTAGAGGAGCCAGTTCGCCAAGTCCGGGTTACCTCAGTTACAATGGCGCGGGGAGAGAGCACGATGTGCCGGCGCCGGGTTCACAAATCAGACTGGAGGCTTAGAGGCGATGGCCCGGATCGTCCAGCCATCGGTGGCTGATGGCGGCATTTTCATGCTTTTGGCGGTGTTTTCGCGACACAGGCGGTCAATCAGACCCCGAGAACTGCGGGGCCGCCTGACAGGGTGAGGGCGACGCCAGACAGGTCTCGTTCTGCAAGGATTGCTGCGCAACGCGCCGCGCCCAGCCCTCTGGTACGGGCGATCTCGTCAATCGGCATGGGCGGAGAAGGATCCGCTCACCCTGGCAACCTGGCTGTATGGCGGGGGGCTCATCATGCGATTCGGGGTCGAAAGCGGACATGTCAGGACTGGAGACGTGGCCAAAGCGCAGGGATGAGAGGATTTCGATCGCGACCACCGGGGCCGGATGGGCCGGGCGCTCAGGGCGGCAGCCGGGCTGTTAAAGCGTTTCAGCAATGACGGGGCCGACATTCTGGGGCCATGCCGGGCTCATGCTTCGGGCTTGGCCTTTGATGTGCCGAACCTGGGTTCGGTGCCTTTCAGGAGGCGGGACAGGTTGGTGCGGTGGGTCCAGAACACGAAGGCTGACAAGAGGGCAAGGCCGCCGATGATGAACAGGTTGTGCTCGCCAAGGAGGTATGCGCCGGGCGGGACCAGCACGGCCGCCGTAAGGGCTGACAGGGACGAGATACGCGTGATGGCAAACACGACCAGCCAGACCGGCGCAGCCACGAAGAATCCGGGCAGCGAGACGAAGGGCAGCAGGCCAGCATAGGTGGCAACACCCTTGCCGCCCCTGAATCCGAGCCAGACCGGATAGCAATGGCCGACAAAGGCCATGGCGCCCGCCACAAAACCGATCTCGCGACCAAACATCCAGGTGAAGACGAAAGCCACGAGGCCCGCCTTCAGGCTGTCGAGGAGCAGGGTTGCGAATGCGAGATCCTTGCGGCCGGTGCGCAGCACATTGGTGGCGCCGATACTGTTGGAGCCGATGTCGCGTATGTCACCCAGGCCCGCGGCCCGGGTGAGCAACAGGCCAAAGGGGATTGAGCCTGCGAGATAGCCGCACACCAGCGCCGCGCCATATCCGATCCATGCCTGCATGCCACCGACTCCCTGCCGTGTTGCCTGGCAATGGTCTACGAACAGGGCCCGCACGCGGCAAGGCCCGTTGCGTCAATCGTCCATCAGGGCGGCGCGGATCGGTTCGATCCAGGCTTCCTTTTCCGGATCATAGGCCCGGAAGTTGGACGAGAAGCCCCAATGGCACCAGCCGAACTGGTTTGACTCAGACAGGTGACGCACCGTGCTGATCCATTTCACGCGCTCATCGACCGATGCCGCATCAAATACGCCGAACTCGCCGAGCAGCAACGGCATGCCATGCGTGTCCCGGAAGCTTGCAGCTGCGCGGAAATCCTCTGCCATGCGGGCCTGATCCTCCTCGCTACCCCATTCCGCCCCGGCGGGGGGTGTCGGCTTGAAGAACTCCGCCCCCTGGTGGGTGAAGGAAAAGGGATCGTAATAATGCCATGACAGAATGATGCGCGGATCATGGGGTGGCTGGCTCTCGATGAGGCCGGTCAGGGAGCCCCATTCAGCCGTCGCGAGGATGATCCAGCGGTCTGGCTGGGTCTTGCGAATGAGAGCGACGATGCGCTTGTTCAGCGCGTCGGTGCGCTTGACCGTCATCTTCGTGTTGGGCTCGTTGAGGACTTCGAAGATCAATGTGTCAGGATAGGCGGCATAGTGGGCCGCCAGCTGTTTCCAGATGCCTTCCAGCCGTCTTTCGTGGCGGGAGGGGTTGTGGTGGATATGGTGATAGTGATGCACATTGAGGATGACTTTCATGCCCTTTGCCAGGGCATGGTCGATGATCTCGTCAGTCCGCGCCAGCATGTCACTGTCGAGTTCGTAGGGCCTTCTGTGGTCGGCATGCGCCGACCAGCGCACGGGCAGCCGGATCGTGTCAAAACCAGCGTCCGCTATCCTGTCGATATCCGACATGCGCACGGTATAACCCCACACACCCTCGGAAGGGCCTTCCAGCGCGCCGCTCAGGTTCATGCAGCGCTGCACGGGTGAAACCGGGGGCTTGTACGCAACGCGGCCCAGATCAGATACGCACGCCGCGCTGACTGCCAGCGTCAGCGCAAATGCGAGAACAACACGCATGGACCTGTTGTACAATTTCCCCATGAGAGGATTTGACAGCAGCAGTGCGACGGGTCAACGCCAAGTCACCCGATAAGGGAGTTTGGGCCGATCACTTTTTGTCAGCCAGGTTTGCCGGGCTTTCAGGGGTCAGGATGCGGCTACAAATCGAACACGGTCTCGCCGCTCACAAATGTGCGCTTGACGCGGCCCTGCAGGCGGCGGCCATCGAAGGGCGAGTTGGTCGAGCGTGAGCGCAGGTCTTCGCGCACGCAGAGCCAGGGCTTGCCGGGATCGAACAGGATGAGGTCAGCAGGCGTGCCGGACTTCAGGCGGCCCTGCGGCAGGCCGAGCAGGTCGGCCGGGCGGCAGGTGACCGGCGCGAGGGCGTCGAGCAGGGGCAGGCCTTCATCGTGAACGAGGCTCATCAGCGCGGCCAGCGTGGTTTCGAGTCCTGCAGCGCCAAAGGCAGCCTCGCCGAAGGGCAGGCGCTTTTCCTCCGGGGGCTGGGGATCATGTGCCGACACGACAGCGTCAATCTCGCCGCGTTTCAGGGCGGCGATCAGTTCCTGCCGTGTGTCCTCGTCGCGGAAGGGCGGATTGACCTTGCAATAGGTGAGATAGTCGCCGACATCGCGCTCGTTGAAGAACAGCGTGTGGGCCGCGACAGTGGCGTGCACCTTCGCGCCCCGGCCACGCGCGGCGGCGATGATCTGCAGCGTGCGCGCCGTCGAGACCTGGTCGACCACGAGCCGGCAGCCGGTCGCCTCGGCCAGCATCACGTCACGGGCCGCCCCGATCCATTCGGCTTCCTGCGGTATGCCCGAAAGGCCGAACCGCGCGGCAAAGGCCCCGGCATTCATGACGCCCGAGCCTGACAGGCTGCGATCATCGGGCCGCGACATGACCAGCGTGTTGCGGCTGGCGGCATAGGCCATGGCGCGCTTCATGATGGAGGCGCTGGCAATGGGCATGTCGCCATTGGTGAAGATGATGGCGTCGGCATCCGCCATCAGGCCGATCTCGGCCATCTGTTCGCCCTTCAGGCCGACCGTCAGCGCGCCGGAGGGGTAGATGCGGGCCTTGGCGGTCTTGCGGGCCTGTTCGATAATGAAGCGGACAAGCGCGACATCATCCACGACCGGGCGCGTGTCGGGCATCACGACGAAACTGGTGACGCCGCCGGCGACGGCGGCGCGCGACGCGGTCGCCAGCGTTTCCTTCTGCTCGTCGCCGGGCTCGCCGGTCTTGACGCGCAGGTCGATCAGGCCGGGTGCGAGGCAGAGGCCGCCCGCATCGAGCGTTGCCTTCGCCTCCGCGTGCGGGCCGGACTGGCCCCTGGCCACGTCCTTGATCTTGCCCTTGTCGATGAAGATCGCGCCGGGCTCGTCCATGCCGGTGGCCGGGTCCAGCAGGCGGGCATTGTGGATGGAAAGGCTCATCTTTGTGTCCCCGCCAGAAGGTCAAGCACGGCTTCGCGCACAGCGACGCCCATTTCGACCTGTTCTGTAATGACCGATCGCGGGCCATCGGCAATGGCGCTTTCGATCTCGATACCGCGATTCATCGGGCCGGGATGCATGACTGTTGCGTCCGGCAAGGCGAGCGCGAGGCGGTCTGCGGTGAGGCCGAAATAGCGGAAGTATTCGCGGCGGCTGGGCAGGAAGGCGCCGTCCATGCGTTCCAGCTGCAGGCGCAGCATCATGACGACGTCTGCGCCTTTGAGGGCAGCATCGAAGTCTGTCGTGGCGCTGGCGGCGCCCCAGGTGTCCGTGCCGGGGGGCAGCAGGGTGCGGGGCCCGCAGAGATGGACCTCGGCGCCAAGCAGGTGCAGCGCCATGGTGGTGGAGCGCGCGACGCGGCTGTGGGCAATGTCGCCACATATGACCACTTTGAGGCCCTCAACGCGGCCCTTGGCGCGGCGGATGGTCAGCGTGTCAAGCAGGCCCTGCGTGGGGTGTTCATGGGTGCCGTCGCCGGCATTGATGACCGCGCAGTCGACCTTGCGTGAGAGCAGCTTGGCGCCGCCGGAGGCCGAGTGGCGGATGACCAGCACGTCCGGCTTCATGGCATTCAGTGTCATCGCCGTGTCGATCAGGGTCTCGCCCTTCTTCACGCTGGAATTGGCGACCGGCATGTTGATGACATCGGCGCCGAGGCGTTTGGCGGCGATTTCGAAACTGCTCATGGTGCGGGTGGAGTTCTCGAAGAACAGGTTTACCACGGTGCGCCCGGTGAGGACCGGATCGGCACGCTGGCCAGCCCGGGTCGCATCCGCATAGCTGTCGGCCAGATCGAGAATATGGGTGATGTCGAGGGGGTGAAGGCCTTCGATTCCCAGCAGATGCTCATGATCGAAGTTGTAGCTGTATCCCGCCATTGCCATGGAGGCCCTTTCGATTTTTGGCGGTTTAGGCCCGTTTCCGGCTGTTCGCAAGTGTCAGCCGCTGGCGAGGAAGTAGAACAGCGGCAGCGTCACCATGGCGAGCACGGTCTGGACGGCAATCAGGTTGGCCGCGAGGGGGGCGTCACCGCCGAGTTCGCGGGCAAGGATATAGGAGCTGGTGGCGGTGGGGGTGGCGGCACAGATCACCGCGATGGTGAGGGCCATGCCCGACAGGCCAAAGGCGAGGCCGAAGCCGATCGCCAGGGCGGGCAGGCCAAGCAGGCGGACGAGTGACCAGGCGAGCGTACGAGGCCCGGCGCGCTTCAGGGCCGAGAGGTCAACGCCTGCACCGGCAGACAGGAGGCCGAGCGCGAGCGCCGCGTCGCCCAGGATGCGCAGCATGTCATTGGCGAGGCGGGGCAGGTCGATACTGGCCGCGGCCAGAACGAGGCCGATGATGCAGGCGAGTACGATCGGGTTGCGTGCCAGGGCGAGCAAGGGCCGGGGCGTGGGGCCATGAGGCGTGTCGGCATGGGCGATGAGGGCGTAGACCGACAGGACATTGGCGGTCGGGATCATCACGGCGGCAGCGATGGTAACGAGGGCGAGGCCTTCCTGCCCGTACAGCAGGCTGCCGATTGAGAGCGCGATCATCGTGTTCCAGCGGACGTTCGACTGGATGATGGTGCCGACGGCCGGCCGTTCCATGCCGGGCAGGAATCGGGCGGCGAGGCCGACGGCACCCAGCACAAGCTGGGCGAGGATCAGCGCGGCGGCGAGGCGCCAGGGCGCGGTCTCGAACGGTGTGTTGGCAAGGGTGCGGATGATCAACGCCGGAAACAGGACGACATAAGAGAGCCGCTCGATGGCGCGCCAGCTTTCAGCAGGAATCCACTTGCGGGCTGAGAGAACGTGTCCCAGCGCCACGATCGCGATGACCGGCAGCAGGGCGTAGAGGAAGCCGCTCATCCAAGGCGGTCCAGCACGTCGAGCGCGGATTTGAGGATGATTGCGGCGGCCGAGGCGTCAATGCGTTCGGCGCGGCGCCTCGCTGACATGTCGGCCTGGATCATCACGCTTTCCGCCTCGGCGCTGGACAGGCGTTCGTCCTGGAAGGCGACCGGCACGTCGCGGCGCAGCAGGATATTGTAGACCAGCGCCCGGGTGGACTGGGCGCGGCGGCCTTCGGTGCCGTCCATATGGAGCGGCAGGCCAACAATCAGCGCAACCGCCTGGCGGTCGTCATAGATCTCGAACAGGCGCGTGATGGAGGGGCCGAGCGTCTTGCCTCGCCTTATGGTTTCCACGGGGCTGGCGATCATGCGCGTGGCGTCAGTCGCCGCGACGCCCATGGTCCGTGTGCCGGGGTCGATACCGACAAGCACGCCGACGCGCGGCAGGGAGGCAAGATCAGTTACGGCCAAAACGGTCCTGTCCGGGATAGAGGTCAACTCAGGATGAGCGCTATAGCGGCTTGATACGCCCTTGCCTATCGCGTATTCGGGCCGGATCGAAGCCATGTCACCGGAGCCCGCGCCATGAGTGTTACCAAGGATGATGTCCGCAAGGTTGCCCGCCTGTCGCGCATTGCCGTGCCCGAGGAGCGCCTCGAGGAAATGGCCGGAGAGCTGAACGGCATTCTCGGCTGGATCGACCAGCTGAACGAAGTGGACATTGAGGGCGTTGAGCCGATGACCTCGGTTGTCGAGACAAAGCTGCCGATGCGCGAGGATGTGGTGACGGATGGCAACATCCAGGACCAGGTTCTGGCCAATGCGCCGCGCAGCGAAGACGGGTTCTTCATCGTGCCCAAGGCCGTCGAGTAGGCGCGCAGCGACTTCACCCATAAATGAAGTGCCGGAACGGCCTTATTTAAGGCGCCGTGACCCCCCACCTGTTGGAGAGGATCCGATTTGGGTCCCTGCACAGGAACGCATATCATGGCCAAGGGTCAGAAGAAGACGAACAAGGAAGTCCGCAAGCCGAAGGCGGAAAAAGTGAAGACGAACGCGTCCAACCCCTCGGTCAAACCAGGCACCATCAAGGGGCTTGAGCACCTCAAGCGCTAGGCTGCCCTGACCGGACCTGACGTTGCGTCCGTGATTGCCGGTGACTGCTGACCGGCGGCATAGTCTCCTGACACAAACCGGGAGGATGCCATGTCCGTGATGACGATCGAAACCAGGGATCATGTTTCCCTGCTGACGCTGCGGCGGCCGCAGGTGATGAACGCGCTGAATTACGAACTCTACATGGCGCTGGAAGACGCCGTGCGGGAGAGCGATGCGCGGGTCATTGTCATCACCGGAGAGGGGCGCGGCTTCTGTACCGGTGACGATGTGAAGGAAATCCTGAGCCAGAAGGCGAAGGGGCCGGCGGAAATGAAGGCACGCGGTCGTCGCACCGGCGGCCTGACGCCGGCTGCAGACGCCTTGCTCTATACGGACATTCCCGTGATTGCAGCGGTGAACGGCTTTGCGCTGGGCTGGGGCATGGAGCTGGCGCTGATGGCCGATATCCGCGTCGCGTCTGAGGCGGCAAGGTTCGGCGAGCTGTTCGTGCAGCGCGGGCTGTGCTGCGATGCGCCGGGCCTTGGCCGTCTGGCGCAGGTGGTGGGCCGCGAGCGGGCGGCGGAACTCCTGTTCACGGGCGAGATCATCGATGCGCAGACAGCGAAGGAGATCGGCCTCGTTTCGCGGGTCGTGGCGCCGGATGATCTGTTGCCGGCAGCCATGGAGATTGCGGCAAAGATTGCCACCAACCCGCCGCGTGCGGTGCAGTCGATCAAGGCCGGCCTGCGGCGCACGCTGGACCCCGACTGGCGCGATGTTGGCAACTGGGCGATCAAGGAAATCCGGACCCTGATGGAAACAGAGGACGCTGCCGAAAGCGCTGCCGCTTTTCTGGAAAAGCGAAAGCCAGTGTTTACAGGCCGGTAGATACAGGATCGATGAAATTTCACCGATCGGTTTCAGCATAAGTCAAAGCTGATGTGTCAGTAAGGGACATGACCAAAGCCGTTGGGGGCCGAAAAGTTATGTCTGCCGTATCGCAATTTTCGCCTGTTCCGTTCGAAGACCAGCCGATCCTGGACTTCTACAATCCGGAAGCCGCCGCGTTCCAGTCGCAGCTGGGAGAATATGTCCCGCGACGGATCGAAACACTGATGGAGCAGGCTGCCGCAGGGTCTGGCAAGAAGCCTTTCCTGACGACGGCGCTGCCGAATGGCGCGAGTGCGACCCTTACCTTTGCCGAAGTCGACAGGCATTCTGCAAACCTTGCACGCTACCTGCGCGAAGAGTTGAAACTTCAGAAGGGTGACGTCGTTGCGCTCCAGGCGCCGAACTGCATTTCCAACGTGCTGGCCATGCTGGGCGTGCTGCGGGCCGGCCTTGTGCTGACCAATATCAATCCGCTCTACACGGCCCACGAGACGCGCCGCCAGCTGCGCGATGCTGAGGTCAAGGTGCTGATCACGTCAAGCCTGTTTCCGGACGTGGCCGAGGAGGCCGTTGTGGGCACCGGAATTGTGTCCGTGATCAGCCTGTCGCTGACCGACTTTTTCTCGCCATTGAAGAAAACAGTGATGGATTTCGTGCTGCAGCACGTCAAGAAGATGGGCCGCCCCCTGAAGATTCACAATGTGCCCATGGCCGATGCGCTCAAGCGCGGCGCGGCACACGACACGCCGATGTCACTGTATGCGAAGGACCGGGATGCGAACGAAGATGCGATCTTCCAGTATTCCGGCGGTACGACCGGCATATCGAAAGGCGTGCGCCTGACCGAAGCGGGTGTTGTGACCAATGTCGAACAGTTTGCCAGCCTGTCGCCGCACATGATCGATGCGCCTTCCCAGACCATGCTTCTGGTGCTGCCGGTATATCATGTGTTTGGCCTGTTTTCCTCGATCATCGCACTGCGCAATGCGGCGCACCTGGTTCTGGTGCCGAGCCCCAAGCCGCTGTCGAACCTGAAGGCGGCTTTCCGCAAGTTCCGCCCGAACGCCTTTCCCGGTGTCAGCACCCTTTTTGCCAAACTGATGGACGAGGCGTGGTTCTACGAAAACCCACCGCAGCTGACGCTGACCATTTCCGGCGCCATGGGGCTGAACCCCGAAGTGCGCAAGCAATGGATCGGCCTGACAGGATCGAGCGTGATCGAGGGCTACGGCATGACCGAGACCACGACGCTTATCAGCGTGAACCCGCCAGACGCGCGCACACGCGCCGGGTCTGTGGGCATGCCCCTGCCGGGAACGGCCGTCTCGATCCTGCGTGACGATGGCAGCTTTGCCGGGCCGGGCGAGACAGGCGAAATCGTCGTGGCCGGGCCTCAGGTGATGGCAGGCTATCTTGGCCGCCCCGAGACAACGGCGGCGGCGTTTCATGTCGGCTGGATGAAAACGGGCGATGTCGGGTATCTCGATGATGACGGCTTCCTCTACCTGGTCGACCGTATCAAGGACATGCTTCTGGTCGGGGGCTTCAATGTGTTCCCGAACGAGGTTGATGCCGTGCTGGCCACGCATCCGGGGATCGCAGAGGCCGCCGTGGCAGGCGTGCCGGACGGAAACATGGGCGACACGATGCATGCCTTCATTGTGCGGGGCGACCCGGACCTGACAGCGGCTGAAGTGATGGCGCACTGCGCCTCCTGCCTGACGGCCTACAAGCGTCCGCGCAAGGTGCATTTTGTCGATGAATTGCCAAAATCGCCGATCGGCAAAGTGGTGCGGCGAGAGCTGCGCGCGCAGGTCAAGGCTGCGGCTGGCGACTGACGCTTCGCAATCGTGAGTAGGCTGTTTCATATCCTGAAGCGGATCGCTCCAGACCCAGAACGATTTGCCCGCCCGTCCAGGCGTACTTCTCGGTGTGTCAACACGCCAAAGAGAAGACAGGCAGATGAAAGCGAAAACACGCCGGTCAGGCCAGCTTGGACAGGTCATCGCCGCGATAGACACGGCGCTGTTTTACCTTGCGATCATCCGCGATGGTTTTCACGCTGGCAGCCTATACCGCCTGCATGCTCGCATGATGGGCGGCGCTCAGATGATCTCATCGGCGAATTCCTCGTAATCGATGAGAATTTCGTCGTCGGGTGCGATCGCCTGCCTGGCTGTCAGGGTGACTGTTCGGGCCGAGGCGTCGATGGTGAAATCGGCATTGGCCTTCCGGCTGTGATTGCACATCGAGATTTCCCCGAAGGCGACGGCGCCGCGCATCTCACCCTCAGCGTTCTCGTCGACATAGAATACATAATGGTGGAGCAGCGTCGAGCGCACGGTGGCGGTGTCTTCCGTCGAAAGCACCAGCAGCGGATAGACTGCGATAACGGTTCCGGGGACGATGGCGCGGGCTGCGAACAGCCCGCGGCCATGAAAGGGCGAATCTTTTACCTCGACGAACGAAGCCTGTGCGGATTGTGGCATGCGCCCGTATCTAGCACAGCTGTGTCCGGGCGCTATTCAGATTCTTCGGCATCTGCCGGGGCCTTAGCCTTGCCATCCCATTCATGGACCGATTTGACCATGCAGCGCTGCCCGCCAAAGCCCGTATCATCGTGAAACCCTGCAATGGAATCAGAGGTGATGATATAATCGCCCTTGCTGAGGCAGCCGGTGGTGGAATCCACGGCGAGCTGCTGGGCATGATCGAGATTGAAACAGCTGCCATGCACTTCGATCAGGTAGTCTTTTGAGCCTTTCGAGATCACAACCGTGTCATCCGTGGCATCGTGGAAGCCGGAAATCGTCGAGGTGAAGCAGACATTCCTGACTTCTTCGCCAAGGCGCGCATCACCAGCGAACTGGGCGACACCCTTTGGCTTTGCGTCTGCGGGGGCCTGGCTGGCGCAGGCAGCGAGGAGGACTGAAGTTGTGGCAAGGAGAGCAAGGCGCATGGGAGATCCTTTTCGGGTTGCTGCCTGGAAAAACGTGGAAACCCGGGCAAATGTTCCGTTCCCAAGTGTTGCGCCGGGCCTTCGGAACTGACAAGCGCGCTCACGGAGACTTGAACTTTCCCCTCAAGCCGTCATAGCAGGCGGGCAGATTTCTTCGCGGGATTTTACATGACCGATTTGACCAAACTCACCCTCGCCGCAGCGCTTGATGGCCTGAAAGCCAAGCAGTTTTCGTCGCGCGAGATCACGCAGGACTTCGTGAGCGCCATCGAGGGCGCCCGGGTGCTGAACGCCTATGTGGTCGAAACGCCGGACAAGGCGCTGGCCATGGCCGATGCGTCGGATGCGAAACTTGCCAGGGGCGAGGGTGGCAGGCTGGAAGGCGCGCCGCTGGGCATCAAGGACCTCTACTGCACCAAGGACGTGCGCACCACGGCGTGCAGCGGCATTCTCGGCGAGTTCACCCCGACCTATGAATCCACTGTCACGCAGAACCTGTGGGATGAAGGCGCGGTCATGCTGGGCAAGCTCAACATGGACGAGTTCGCCATGGGCTCGTCCAACGAGACATCGCACTTTGGCAATGTGGTGAACCCATGGCGCCGCGCAGGCGACAATCAGGGCCTGACGCCGGGCGGCTCGTCGGGTGGCTCTGCGGCCTCCGTCGCGGCGGACCTCTGCCTTGCGGCGACAGCCTCCGATACCGGCGGCTCGATCCGCCAGCCAGCCGCCTTCACGGGCACCGTGGGCATCAAGCCGACCTATGGCAGGGCCAGCCGTTACGGTATGGTGGCCTTCGCCTCCTCGCTCGACCAGGCCGGGCCGATTGCCAAGACCGTGGAAGACAGCGCCATCCTGCTGGAAGTGATGTGCAGCCATGACGCGAAGGATTCCACTTCGCTGGATATTGCCACGCCGGACTGGCGCGGCGATGTCGGCAAGGGCGTGAAAGGCATGCGGATCGGCATTCCGAAGGAATACCGGATGGACGGCATGTCGGAGGAGATCGACGCACTGTGGAACCAGGGTATTGCCTGGCTGAAGGCTGCAGGGGCCAAGATCGTGGATATCAGCCTGCCGCACACGAAATACGCGCTGCCGGCCTATTACATCGTGGCCCCCGCGGAGGCCTCGTCAAACCTCGCGCGCTATGACGGCATGCGCTATGGCGCGCGCGTCGAGGGCAATAACCTGGCGCAGACCTATGAAGGCACGCGGGCCAGCGGGTTTGGCAAAGAAGTGCAGCGGCGCCTGCTGATCGGCACGTATGTGCTCTCCAGCGGCTATTATGACGCCTATTACCTGCGTGCACAGAAAGTGCGCACGAAGATCCTCAACGACTTCGTCGATGCCTTTGAGAGCTGCGACGCGGTGCTGACGCCGACCTGCCCGTCACCTGCCTTTGCCTTTGGCGAGAAGAGCGGCGACCCGGTGGAAATGTATCTCAATGACGTGTTCACGGTGACGGCGAACCTTGCCGGCCTGCCGGGCATTTCCGTGCCGGCCGGCCTGTCGAAAAGCGGCCTGCCGCTCGGCCTGCAGGTGATCGGCAAGGCGCTGGACGAGGCAGCCTGCTTCCGCGTCGGCGGCGAACTGGAACGTGCAGCTGGCTTCGTGGCAAAACCTGACCGCTGGTGGTAGGCTGGCACACATGAAACGCTTTCTCGCCCTTTTCGCCGTCATGCTCGTCATCTGTCTCGCCCTGATGTGGGGGATGATGGCGCAGAACGGGTATGATCTGTTTGCGCCGGAGATGAGCGGCATGCTGCTCGTGGCCGTGCTGGTGGCGGCCTATGTCGCGTTCCGGATCTCGCGGATCCTGGCGAAGCGGGCGGAGCGGGAGCATGACGGCTCGCCGCTGAAGGGCGCGCAGAAATCGAAACTGTCCGGCCTGTTCAATTCCAAGAGCCCGGCCCAGCAGGCACGCGAAGCCCGTGTGGCCGCGCGGCGCAAGCAGCTGATCTCCGAGGGCAAGCTGGAAGACGACACACCCGCCGAGCCCGAGACTCCGCCGGTGCCGGAGGGCGAAGTGCCCACACGGGTGCCGCAGACCGCTTCGGTCAAGGAGCGGATGGACGCCCGGCGCGAGCGCTACAAACGCGCCAAGGAAGAAGGCAAGATATAGCGCTCAGGCGCTGGCAGGCCGGAGCGTGACCGTGGCCGCACGGGGCGCGGCCGGCCCTGCGACATGCACTTTCCTGCCGCCGCCGGGGCCGTCATCATTATCATCCTCGTCGCTGCGCGACCTGTCGGTAATGCGCGAGAGATAGATGCCGACGCCGACAAGCCCGCCAACCGGGCCGAATTGCAGCATCATGGCTGCAACGAAGATGATCGGCATGTCGAGCCGCATATTGCCAAGCGCCTGCAGCACGAGGAACAGACCCACGGCGCCGACCATCAGGCCGCACCCGAACCCGATGATCAGGTGCTTGAGAAGGCCGCGGACAATCGGCCGTTCGTCCTCGCCTGAACCGTCCAGAATCATCTTGAACAACATGGCTTTCCTCCCCGTGCGCTATTGCGCTTGCCGCATTCTTGATCAGTGCGGCGAAAAAGAAAAGCCTTCGCGCCAGCGTGCGGTCATGTCCGCTCGACAGAGCGGGCCGCTTGCCGTTAGAAGGACGGCTTGTTTGAATTGGTCATAAGGGCAGGTCATGTCAGCGCGCACACCCTACGTACTCAAAGGCGACACCGGCGACTGGGAAGTCGTCATGGGGCTTGAGATCCACGCGCAGGTGGCTTCGAATGCCAAGCTGTTCTCGGGCGCCTCGACGGAATTTGGTGCAGACCCGAACTGCAATGTCTCGCTGGTGGATGCGGCGATGCCGGGCATGCTGCCGGTGATCAACCGGAAATGCGTGGAACAGGCCGTGCGCACGGGCCTTGGCCTGAAGGCCGAGATCAATCATTACAGCCGGTTTGACCGCAAGAACTATTTCTACCCCGACCTGCCGCAAGGCTATCAGATCAGCCAGTTCGCCCACCCGATTGTCGGCGAAGGCGAGATCGAGGTGGATGTCGAGCCCGCGCATGGCGGCGAGGCGTACAGTTTTACCTGCCGCATCGAGCGCCTGCACCTGGAACAGGATGCCGGCAAGTCGATCCACGACATGGACCCGAATTCGACCTATGTGGACCTGAACCGTTCCGGCGTGGCGCTGATGGAAATCGTGTCCAAGCCGGACGTGCGCTCGCCTGCCGAGGCGGCCGCCTATGTGAAGAAGCTGCGGGCCATCGTCATCGCGCTCGGCACCTGTGATGGCGACATGGACAAGGGCAATCTGCGCGCCGACGTGAACGTGTCCGTCTGCCGCCCCGGCCAGTACGAGAAATTCCGCGAGACGGGCGATTTCGGCCATCTCGGCACGCGCTGCGAGTTAAAGAACATGAACTCGTTCCGCTTCATCCAGCAGGCGATCGAATACGAGGCCCGCCGCCAGATCGAGATCATCGAGGGCGGCGGCACGGTAGACCAGGAAACGCGCCTGTTCGACCCGGTGAAGGTCGAGACACGGTCCATGCGTTCAAAGGAAGATGCGCACGATTACCGCTATTTCCCGGACCCGGACCTGTTGCCGCTGGAAATCGAGCAGGCCTGGATCGACGAGATCAGGGCCAGCCTGCCGGAACTACCGGACGAGAAACGCGCGCGCTTTGAATCCGAATATGGCATCTCGCACTATGACGCCGGCGTGCTGATCGCGGACGCCGACAAGGCGGCCTATTTCGAGACTGTCGCCAAGGGGCGCGACGCGAAACTGGCCGCCAACTGGGTGACGCAGGAATTATTCGGCTATCTCAACAAGGAAGGTCTTGAGCTGGGCGACAGCCCCGTTTCGGCGGATGCGCTGGGCGGCCTGATCGCGCTGATCAGCGACGACACGATCAGCGGCAAGATCGCCAAGGATGTGTTCGCGCGCATGATTGCGGGCGAGGGCGAAGCGGCGGCGATTGTCGAGAAACACGGCCTGAAGCAAGTGACCGATACTGGCGCCATCGAGAAGGTCGTCGACGAGATCATCGCGGCGAACCCCGAACAGGTCGAAAAGGTGAAGGACAAGCCGCAGACGCTCGGCTGGTTCGTCGGCCAGGTGATGAAGGCCTCAGGCGGCAAGGCCAACCCCAAGGCTGTGAACGAGATATTGAAGGCGAAGCTGGGAGTTTAGGGCGTATAAGCCCCCTCCGTCTGGCCGCTTTGCGTCCAGCCACCTCACCCGTATCGCAGGGGAGGACAACCGCTCTCCATTTCCTCCCCCGCTTGCGGAGGAGGTGCCCCGAAGGAGTGGAGGGGCGCGCTTAAAGCCCCGCCCGAATCCGCGCCGCCAGCTTTTCCAGCTCTCCCATGTCCGCCATGCCGCCGCCGTGGCGGCCGAGGGGGATTCCTTCCCAGCGGGGGATCACGTGAAAGTGGAGATGGTAGACGGTCTGCCCGGCGGGGGCGCCGTTGAACTGGGTGACGACAAGGCCATCCGGCGTCAGCGCGGCCTCGACGGCCTTCGCGACTTTCTGGACCACAAGCATGCAGGGCCCGAGCTTTTCCGGCGGCATGTCGAGCAGGTTGCGGGCTGTCACGTCTTTCGGGATGACCAGCGTGTGGCCTTCGGCCTGCGGGAAGACGTCCATGAAGGCAAGGGCGGTGTCGTCCTCGTAGACCTTCACGGCAGGCATCTCGCCGCGCAGGATTTTCGCGAAGATGTTGGTCGGGTCGTACGTATCGTGAAGGGTCATGTGTCTTTCCTGAAGGGTGTGCGTTCGATGAGATAGTCCATGTCGGATTCAACCGCGTCGCGTTCGCGGGTGAGGTAGTCGGCGACGGCGTTGCGCAGGCCCGGATGGGCGATCCAGTGAGCCGACCGGGTGAGGACGGGGACATAGCCGCGGGCGAGCTTGTGGCCGCCCTGGGCGCCTGCCTCGACATATTGCAGGCCGCGCGCAATCGCAAAATCGATGGCCTGGTAATAGCAGGTCTCGAAGTGGAGCATGGGGCGCTGTTCGCTGCAGCCCCAGTAGCGGCCATAGAGCGTGTCCGAGCCGATCAGGTTCATGGCGCCCGCGACAGGCTCGCCGTCCTCCATGGCGAAGATGAAGAGGAGGTCACCGGCCATGCGCTCGCGAAGCAGGGAGAAGCTCCGCCGCGTGAGGTAGGGCGAACCCCATTTGCGGCTGCCGGTGTCCATGTAGAAATGGAAGAAATGGTCGAGATGGTCCTCGGTGATGGCATCGCCGGTGAGGTGGACGAACTCGAGGCCTTCCTGCGCCTTCGCGCGCTCCTTGCGCAGGTTCTTGCGCTTGGCTGAGGAGAGGGCGGCGAGGAAGTCGTCGAAGGTCCCGTAACTGTCATTTACCCAGCGGAATTGCTGGTCGGTGCGCGAGAGGAGGCCGGTATTGGCGAGGATTTCGGCGTCTTGCGTGTCGACGAAATTGATATGGAGGGAGGAGAGGTCGTTTTCCTCGGCGAGCTGGATGGCACCGGCCAGGAGCGCAGCCTTCAGCTGGGCCTCGTCCGGACCGCGGGGAACGAGGCGGCGGCGGCCGGTGACGGGGGTGAAGGGCACGGCCGAGAGCAGTTTCGGGTAATAGGCCCCGCCCGCGCGCTCATAAGCATCGGCCCAGCTCTGGTCAAACACGAATTCGCCGCGCGAATGCATCTTGGCGTAGAGCGGCATGGCGGCGCGCAGGCGGCCATTCCCGCCCCGGATCAGGAGATGGCGCGGCACCCAGCCGGTGGTTGGCGCTGCGGCGCCAGAGCTTTCCATCGCTTCGAGGAATTGCCATGTCAGGAAGGGATCGTAGCGTTCACCGGGCGGATTGGCGACGGCATTCCACTCATCGGGCGACACCTCGGCCAGGCCGGGGACGATGGTGATCTTGAGCGCGCTGTCGTCCATGCCCGTCAATCTAGGGCGCGCGGCATCATGATGCCAGCGGAACGGGCAGGTGTTCGAAAATGACTGCGCCATGCAGAAGGCGGATGCGGCGCACATCTGCCATCGTGCGCACGGTCCATACGACAAAGGGCAGCTTGCCGCCAAGCCTGACCGCGGCGCGCTCGGCGTCGGCGACATTGATGGCGAGATAGTCGACCTTGCGGTCCACAGCGCGCGCCAGTTTGGCGTCGAACCCGGCCTCGCTGGTGCGATGGATGGGGTGGATAAGCTGGCCGCGCATGACGGCTTCGGGCAGGGCATCGACGGCCGGTTCGGAAAAGCTCATCGCGGCGGCCGGCCCGATATGGCGGGTCAGGTGATCGCCGACCTGGCGGGCAAAGACCTCGGGGTCCGTGTCGCCGTCAATCTTCATTTCCGTCAGCAAGGGCAGCGAGGTCGGCCAGATGTCGAGCAGGGCGTCGAGGGTCGGGATCGGCTGCCTGGTGCCGGCGAGGCGCAGCGAGTCCAGCAGGGACATGTCCTGGTCCTGGAAGTCGCCCTCCACCCCCGTCATGCGAGCCAGGGTCGGGTCATGGAACACCATGATCTCGCCGGACTTTGACGGGCGCACATCGTATTCGATGCCTAGGCCCGCTTCGGCGGCAGCCTTGAAAGCGGCCAGCGAGTTTTCCGGGTGGCCGTCAGCAGACCAGAGGCCGCGATGGGCATAGGTGAAAGCTGTCAGGTCAAAATGCCGCGCCATATCGGATTATCCTGTGATTTCGAACACACCATCGACTTCGACCGCCACGCCCATGGGCAGGACGGGACAGGCCACGGCGGAGCGTGCGTGACGGCCGGCATCGCCAAAGACTTCGACCATCAGGTCGGAGCAGCCATTGATGACCTGCGGTATGTCAGTGAAGTGCGGCGCCGCATTGACGAAGCCGCCGAGCTTCACGACGCGCTTGATGCGGCTGAGATCACCGACAGCGGCCTTGCACTGGGCGATCAGGTTGATGCCGCACTGGCGGGCGGCATGCTGGCCAGCGGAGAGTTCCATGTCGTCGCCAAGGCGGCCATTGATGCGGCCCGTGGGCGTGGCGCTGACCTGGCCGGAGACGAACAGCATGTTTCCCGTGATCACGAAGGGCACATAGTTCGCGACGGGCGCCATGGGCGTGGGCAGTTCGATACCGAGCGCGTCGAGGCGGTTTTCGGGTGTGGACATGGGCAGGCTCCGGTTCGTGAATGTCGCGTGCGACCTGCATGCCGCACCTCGCCGGACGGGGCAAGTTCAGGCGTCGCTCTCGCGCGCTTTTGCGATGCGCGCCGCGCGTCCGGTGACGACGGCATCCTTGCCAAACTTCGCACGGGCGGCGTCCGATGCGCGTTCGGCGGCAGCGCGCTTGGCAATTCTGGGATCGAGCAGGTCAACGGAATCGGAGCGGTGATCGTGCAGGTTCGCGAGGCCTATGCCGATGAGGCGGAAGCGTTCGCGGCCATTGGCTTCGCGGGCAAGAAGGGGCCGTGCGGCGCGGAACATCTCCTGCGCCAGCTGGGTCGGCTCGGCCAGCGAGATGCGGCGGGTGAGGGCGCGGAAATTGCTTGTCTTGAGCTTCAGCGTGACGACAAATCCCACGACACCGGCAGATTTTGCCCTGTCGGCCGTCTTGACGCAGAGCTGCCAGAGCTGGTCTTCCAGGGCGGCAGAATCGCTGAGGTCGGTGCGGAACGTGGTCTCGCTGGAGACGGACTTGCGTTCCTCGTCATTGCGCACAGGGCGGTTGTCGAGACCGTGGGCGCGTTGTTTCAGCCACATTCCGGTCTCGCCATAGCGGGCGATCAGGGCCTTGAGCTCCGTGTTCTGGATGTCGTGCACGGTCTCGAAGCCGTCGCGCGTGAGCTTCTGGGCGAATTTCGGGCCGACCCCGTGCAGGAAGTCGATGGGTTTCGGACCAAGCAGCGCCTCGGCCTCTTCCGGTGCGATGACGGCGAAGCCGCGCGGTTTGTCGAGTTCGCTGGCTGTCTTGGCGAGGAACTTGTTGGAGGAGAGGCCGATCGAGACCGTGATACCGACATCGCGCTCGATGTCGCGGGCGAGGCGGGCAAGGCTCACGGCAGGCGGGGCATGGTGCATGGTCTCGGTGCCGGAGAGGTCCATATAGGCTTCGTCAATCGACACGGGCTGAACCAGGGGGGTAAGAGCGTCCATTTTCTCGCGAATAAGGGTGGCGGCCTCGCGATATTTGTCAAAGTGCGAGCCGATCACGACCGCGTCCGGACAGAGCTTCAGCGCCGTGAACATCGGCATGGCCGAGCGCACGCCGTAGAGGCGGGCGATGTAGCAGCAGGTGGAGACGACACCGCGCTGGCCGCCGCCGACAATGACCGGCTTGTCCCTGAGGCTCGGATCGTCGCGCTTCTCGATGGCCGCGAAGAAGGCATCACAGTCCAGATGGGCTATGCTGAGCCGTTTCAGGGCAGGATGGCACAGAATGCGGCCCCGTCCGCAATTCGGACAGGCGGCTGCAGCACCCTGCTGCAGATGCAGGCATTCGCGGCAAAGTGCATACATTTCAAGAATGTTCATGCCATGTTCCGCGATTCAGGGCAATGAAGTGTACGACCCCGCGTAAAGCGGTGTTAAGCATTTGGGGTATAGCTGGACCGGATCGATTAATATCCGGCCGAATCATTAGCAGCTACGGGGAATTATGGCGGAGAAGCGCACCAGAAAAGTGCTGGTTGTTGAGGATAATGAACTCAACATGCGCCTGTTTTGCGACTTGCTCGATGCCTATGGATTCGACACGTATCAGTGCCGCGATGGCGCCAAGGCGGTCGAGATTGCCCGCCGGGAACTGCCTGACCTCATCATCATGGACATCCAGCTGCCGGAAGTGTCGGGCCTGGATATCACGCGCTGGCTGAAGGATGACGACAAGGTGGCGCACATTCCGGTGCTGGCCGTCACGGCCTTTGCCATGCGCGCCGACGAACAGCGCGTGCGCGAAGCCGGTTGCGAAGGCTACCTGTCCAAGCCGATACAGATCATGACCTTCATCAAGGCGGTCGAATCGCTGATGCCGAAGGAGCCGGCATGAGTGCCCGTATCCTGGTTGTTGACGATATCGAAGCCAATCGCCGCCTGCTGCAGGCCAAGCTTGAAGCGCACTATTTCACCGTCATGCACGCCGAGAATGGCCAGCAGGCGCTGGACATTGCCCGCGCCGAGCTGCCGGAAATCATCCTGCTTGATGTGATGATGCCGGGCATGGACGGTTTCGAGACATGCCTGCACCTGAAAGCCGACCCGCGTACATCATACATTCCCGTTGTCATGGTGACGGCGCTCAGCGATGCCGAGGACCGTATCCGCGGGCTGGATGTGGGCGCGGAAGACTTCCTGACCAAGCCGGTGGATGATTTCGCGCTGATGTCCCGCATGGGCGCGCTGATGCGCTACAATGCCGTTGCTTCTGAATTGCGCCAGCGTCAGGCGCGTGGCCTGAAGGCCGGTGCCGTTGACGTGATCAGCGAAGAAGAGCTCAACCGCCCGGCGCGTGTCTTCGTCGTCGATGATAATCCCCGCACCTCGCTGCGCATGGCCAACATGCTGCGCGAAGCCGGTCATGTGGCGACGACCCTGCTTGAGGCAGGGGACATGTCGAACCTGGCAGAGCTGGGCGTCGATATCATGATCCTGTCGCTCTCGGCACAGGTCTTCGACCCTCTGAAGCTCTGCGCGCACTTCAAGATGACCGAGGCGACGCGGGCAATTTCGATCATCCTTGTCTGCGACCAGTCCGAGCGGATCAAGGCCGGCAAGGGCCTGGATATCGGCGCGAGCGATGTCATCATTTCGCCGGTCGACCGGCAGGAGCTGATGGCACGGGTACGCACGCAGGCGCGGCGGTCACGCTATATCGACCTGCTTCGCAAGCGTGTGGACCGGGGCCTGGAACTGTCAGTGATCGACCAGCTGACCGGATTGTACAATCGCCGCTACATGGTGAGCCAGCTGCAGCAGCTGATGCATCGCGCGGTGATGGGCGGCAAGCCCGTGTCGGTCCTGATGTGCGACATCGATCATTTCAAGTCGGTCAATGATACGTACGGCCATGATGCGGGTGACGAAGTGCTGGTCGAAGTGGCCGGCCGGTTGCGCGAGAATGTGCGGCCAATGGACGTTGTCTGCCGTCCGGGCGGCGAGGAGTTTCTCGTGATCATGCCCGACACGCCGGGTGACCTTGCCTGCGCGGCCGGAGAACGCATCCGCCGGGCCGTGGCCAGCCAGCCGTTCAGGGTCAGCGGCGGACAGCGCGAGATATCAATAACGCTGAGCGCGGGCGTCTCGACGATTGCCGGCGAGCAGGACACAATGGCCGAACTGACAAAGCGCGCGGACACGGCGCTCTACCAGGCCAAGTCAGCGGGCCGGAACCGTGTCGAAAGCCTTGCCGCCTGATTGACTTGACGCGCGATGCGGCCCAGTTGGGCCGTCAAAATGGCTGACGCAGGTTGCAGGACATGACAGACCGCTTTGCCGCGTTCAGGCACCTTTCCTATAGCCGCTATTTCACGTCCCGCTTCTTTACCGCCTTTGCCGCGCAGATCGTTTCGGTGTCTGTCGCCTGGCAGATCTATGACGAGACGCTGAACCCGATCTATCTTGGCTGGATCGGGCTGGTGCAGTTCCTGCCGGCGCTTGTGCTGGTCTTCGTAACGGGCTTTGCCGCCGACACGTTCGGGCGGCGTCTGGTGATGGGCCTGTCGATCCTGGTCGAGATGGCGTGTGCGGCGGGCATCCTGTTCCTGGCGGTGACACAGCAGTTCCATCCGGTCTGGGTGCTGGCCATTCTCACCGTGTTCGGCGTGGCGCGGGCCTTCCTGTCGCCGGCCTCGGCCAGCCTCGCCGTGAATGTCGTGCCGAAGGAAGACTTTGCCAACGCAGTCGGGTGGACGGCGTCTGCCTGGCAGATGGCATCGATCATCGGCCCGGTCGTGGGCAGCCTGCTGTACGGGCTGGCCCCCTGGATTGCCTATTCCACGGCGGTGACACTGTTCGCTGTGGCGGCGACGCTGATCTTCTCGATCCCCAAGCCGCCGCAGAACGTGTCGAGCGAGCCGAAGACGCTGGGCATGGTGCTGGGCGGGTTTGCCTATGTCTGGAAGCAAAAGATCGTTCTGGGGGCGATCTCGCTGGACCTGTTCGCCGTGCTGTTGGGCGGCGCGGTAGCGCTGATGCCGGTCTATGCGCGCGACATCCTTCAGGTTGGCGAGACGGGGCTGGGCCTGATGCGCGCGGCGCCGGGCATAGGCGCGCTGATTGTGACGGCGGTGATCACGGCGTTTCCGATCCGCGACCATGCCGGGATCATCCTGTTCGTCTGCGTGGCGCTGTTTGGCCTGTCGACCGTGGTGTTCGGGCATTCGACGGCGGCATGGCTGTCGATCCTGGCGCTGGTCTGTGTCGGGGCGTTCGATATGGTGTCGGTCTATATCCGTGAAGTGCTGCTGCAGCTGTGGACGCCGGACCAGGTGCGCGGGCGGGTCAATGCCGTCAATTCCATCTTCCTGGGCGCATCGAACGAGCTGGGCGAGGCAAGGGCGGGATTCATGGCGGCCAAGTGGGGGGCGGTGTTCACGGTTGTGGCGGGGGGCTATGCGGCGGTGGGCGTGGCGGCAGCATGGGCGGCCCTGTTCCCCGGCATCCGCAAGGCGCGCAACCTGCATGATGGCAATCCGGACACCTGAGCCCGCAATTGCAAAAAGCCCGCTTTCGCAAGCGGGCCTTCACAAAATACATGGATAAACAAGGATCTTACTTGATCTTGCCTTCCTTGAATTCGACGTGCTTCTTGACCACGGGGTCATACTTCTTGAGCACGAGCTTTTCAGTCTTCGTGCGCGGGTTCTTCTTGGTGACGTAGAAGAATCCGGTGTCGGCCGTCGAATTGAGGCGGATCTTGATAGTGGCTGGTTTGGCCATGGGATTGGCTCGCTTGTGCTAGCGTCTGAAACTGGAAAGCGGCTTAATGACGGGGCCCGGCCGGGAAGTCAAGCAGTGTTCCTGCGCTAAAGCCTGTCGGTCGTATGGCCATTGCGTGTCCAGCGCAGGAAGGGCGGGCCTTTGTCTGCCGTAGGCCTGGCCAGCCGTTCGTCGATCTCGCCCAGCATGAAGCGTGTAACCGAGGGCAGGTCGAGGTCCAGCGCATCAGACAAGGTCACCCATTGCAGGTCTGACAGCTCGGCGCCGTCGACGGGCGGGCGCGTGTCGATCAGGGCGTCTTCCGCGTCGGCCATGAAGAACCGGGCATCAAAGCGTTTGGGCCTGTAGGGCGGGGTGATGGCGCGGCCAATGAACTGGAAGGACTGGAGGCAGGGCATCACGCCCTCGCTGTAATAGCGGTCCCAGCCCTGGGGCGGCTTGCCCGTCGCCTGGCCCTCGCGGCCGACAATCAGGCCCGTCTCTTCGAACGTCTCGCGGATGGCGGTCAGGGCGAAGGCGTGCGGGGCCCGGCGGGTGCCGATGGCGAGCTTGGTGGCGACGGGGGTGGCAAGCGGTGTGAGCGTCGGCGCGCGGGCGTCGTGGGGGTCTACCCGGCCGCCTGGGAACACATACTTGTCCGGCATGAAGCTGTGCCGGCCGGACCGCTTGCCGAGCAGGACGCGCGGCGCGGGGCCGTCGCGGCGGACCAGGATCAGCGTAGCGGCATCCTTTGGGCGCGGGCTGCGCTGGCTGGTCAGGATGACGTCGCCATCATCCTCCTTGTCATAGGCAGATTTCAGACCCGGCAAGCGCGTGTTCATCTTTTTGGTCCCTTGGCCCGGCTTGTTCTCTTGTGCTTGGGGAGCGTTTTCTTGTTGAACTTTGGCTTGCCGGAACGGGGAGGTCCACCCTTACGGCGGGGAACGTGGCCAAGATCCATGTTGCGCCGCTGTTCCTTGCGGCCTTCCGGTGCGGGCATGGGATCGGACAGCATCTGCAGCAGCAGGCCGCCCTGCAGGGGTGTGACTTCCTTCAGCTTCACCCGGACGGTCTGGCCGAGGCTGTAAGTGTCGCCGCTGCCACGGGCATAGAGCGCCATCGCCGCTTCGTCCTGGACCCAGTAATCATTCGAGATCGAGGAGATCGGGATGAAGCCGTCCGCGCCGACGCCAGCGAGCTGGACGAACAGGCCAGACCCGGTGACGCCGGTGATCCGGCCCTCGAACTCAACGCCGACCCGGTCTTTCAGGAAGATTGCGAGATAGCGGTCGGTGGCTTCACGTTCGGCAGCCATCGAGCGGCGCTCTGTATCGGAAATGTGCTGGGCGGTCTGTTCCAGCTGCGAGGCGGCTTCCTTGCTGAGGCCATCGGGGCCGAGCTTCAGGGCCGAGATCAGGGCACGGTGCACGATCGTGTCGGCATAGCGGCGGATCGGTGAGGTGAAGTGGGCATAGCGCACGAGGTTGAGGCCGAAATGGCCAAGGTTTTCCTCGCTATAGATGGCCTGGGCCTGCGTGCGCAGGATCATCTGGGTGACCATCTGGTCGTATTCGCCGTCTTTCAGTTCGCCGAGCAGCTTGTTGAACTTATGCGTCTGGGGCCGTTCGCCAACCGACCATTTCAGTTCGATGGTCTGCAGGAATTCGGCGAAGGCTGCGATCTTGGCATCGGTCGGCGTGTCGTGGACGCGGTAGATGAGCGGGCTTTTCTGGCGCTCCAGCGTTTCGGCTGCGGCGACATTGGCCTGGATCATCATTTCCTCGATCAGGCGGTGAGCCTCGAGGCGTTCCTTGGTGTATATCCCTTCGATTTCGCCATTCGCCTTGAACTGGATACGGCGTTCAGGAAGGTCGAGATCGAGCGGGGCGCGCTTGTCCCGCGCCTTGGCGAGGGCGGCATAGGCGCCCCATAGCGGCTTGAGTACCTCCTCCAGCATCTCGCCGGCCTTGCCGCCGGGCTTGCCGTCAATGGCGGCCTGCGCCTCTTCGTAGGACAGCTTGGCAGCCGATTTCATCATGCCGCGAATGAAGCGGTGGGAGCGTTTGTGGCCATCACTGCCGAAGATCATTTCGACGGCCAGCGTGCGGCGCAGTTCGCCTTCCTTCAGCGAGCATTCGTCGGCCGACAACTCGAAGGGCAGCATGGGTACGACGCGGTCGGGGAAATAGGTAGAGTTGCCGCGCTTGAGGGCTTCCTTGTCGAGGGGCGAGCCCTCGGTGACATAGGCGGCGACATCGGCAATGGCCACGATGACCCGCCAGCCATCGTCCAGCTTCTCGGCATAGACGGCATCATCATGGTCGCGCGCATCATGCGGGTCGATGGTGATGAGCGGGATTTGGGTGAGGTCTTCACGCTCGCTGGGTGCCGGGTGCGGGTTGCGCGCCTGTTCGAGGGCAGCTTCCGGAAATTCGGTGGGGATGTCATGTGCGTGGATGGCGAGCAGGCTGGCCGAGCGCGGATCGGAAATGTGGCCGATGATCTCGGTGATCTCGCCGAGCGCCGGGCCATAATGGCGCCGACCCTGGGGCTTGGGTTCGGCGATCACGAGGTCGCCATCCTTGGCGCCGAGCGTGTCAGCCTCCTGGATCACGAATTCGCGGCGCTCCTTGCGGCTGGCGGGCGCAACCTTGCCGCCGCGCGGGCCCGTGGAATAGAGGCCGATCAGACGGTCCGAGAGGCGCTTTTCGAAAATCGTGATGGAGCGGGCGCGCCATTCGCCGTCGCGTTCGCTGATCTTGCAGAGCGCCCGGTCGCCAATACCGGGGGCTTTCGCCTTCGGCTTGCCGGACGGGCCGGCATAGATGATGTCGGGGCCGAACGGGCCATTGTCGCCGATGGACTTGCCGATCAGGTCGCCCTGCTTGTCGACATGGGTGAACTCGACGACGCCGGTGGGCGGGGGACGGTCAGCCTGGGCCCAGGCGCGCTTGCCGGTACGCTCAAGCGTGCCTTCAGCCTCGAGTTCCTTGAGGATGGCGCGAAGAACATTGCGTTCCTCGCCCTTGACCCGGAGGCCCTTGGCGATGGCTTGCTTCGTGGTGGCGGTGGGGTTGTCCCGAATGTAATCGAGGACAGTCTGTTTATCTGGAAATGTCATGTGTGTGGATATAGGGGATTCTTACAGGAAAGGCTTGTGGGAAATGCCTACGCGCCGTCCTCGTAGAAATGGGCCAGCTGTGCGTAAACGCGCGGAAAATGGTCTTGCAGCATGTCCGGTTGCTCGAAATAGGCTTCCGTTGTGCGTGCGAAGAATTCGGCGTGACTTGTCGCAGCGGCGGGGTCAATCGGCGTCGGGACGCCATAGTCCAGTCGTGCGCGGAGGACGTCGCGTTCCTCCTCCATCACTTTGGCCCATGTGGCGTGGCATTGGGTGGAAAGCAAGGCCGGTGTGCTGTTGGTGCGCAGAGGCGGGCTGTCGAGGCGGTGGGCGAATTCGTGCAGCATGCGCGTGATGCCTGCGGCGGATGTGGCGCCATCCCGCCTGATTTCGGCCCAGTCAATGTCCATGTGGCCCCAGCGAAAATGGCGCGCCTTTCCGCCCGGACGCGGGCTAATGCCGTTCGCATGGATGACGATGCGCAGGCCGATATGGAAGCGATCCTGTTGGCGGTTCAAGAGCAGAAGGCAGGCGTGGGATGCAACTTTTAGGGGAGCGTCCGGCGTTGGGTCCTTTGGGCAGGCATCGCGGAATTCGACATCATGCAGGAATTGCCGGACAAGGCGTGTCAGCCGTTTCTGTCGCGGAATCGACAGTTTCTCCGCAAGCGGGAGGGCCGCACCTATCTGACTGTCGAGTCGTGTTTGTCCGCCCATGGAGCGGGCCTATACAATCAGTGGATTAAAAAGTCTCCTAGAAAGAGAAATTTATTCGCGTTCGTCTTGCCGTGTCAGCGGGTCCACAGGCGTGAGAGCGAAGGCGCCGGCCTGCCGGCCCCAGGTGCCGGTGAGGATTTCGTAGTGGAGGTGGCGGGGGATGCGGTAGGCCGCCGTGTTGCCCATGGTGCCGATGATCTGGCCGGAGGTGACGGTGTCGCCTTCGGAGAAGCCTGTGGGCCTTGCGAGATGGGCGTAACGGGTGAAGACGCCGTGGCCATGGTCGATGACCAGCATGTTGCCGTAATCGTTGCGGTAATGCGCCTCGCGTACCACGCCGTCGCCCGCCGCAAAGATGGCGACCGGATCGCGATGGTAGAGGTCGATGCCGGCATGGACCTGGCCATTGCGGTGGCCGAAACCTGAGGAAAAGCAGGCCCGTTCGACCGGCGCGCGGGCAAGGGTGACCTGATTGACCCGGACGGTGGCGGTGTAGCCGATAATGTGCAGCGCGAGGTCCGCTGACGGGGCGTTGGCGATGCCGAGCCGTGGGCAGAGCGACAGGGAGACGGGGAAGTCGTAGATTACCGGCAGGGCCTGTTGGGGCGGCGGCGTGGCAACGATGACCTCTTCCATTAGGGGAGGCAGCGATGGCGGGCCCTGCAGCGCAAGGATCCACGCCACACAGGCCGCAATGGCCGCATAGGGGAAGATCTGGCGGGGCGAGAGGCGCATCGCGTTATGTCCATGCCGTGCCTTGCGGGCCCGGCCCGGATCAGTCGGCCTTCTTCGCGGCGGGCTTTTTCCTGGCTGCCGGTTTCTTTTTGGCTGCAGGCTTTTTCGCCGGGGCTTTTTTCTTGGCAGGGCCGGCCGCCGCGCGGGCGTTTACCAGTTCCACGGCCTGTTCCAGCGTGATCGTCTCGGGCGCCATCTCTTTCGGGATCGTGGCGTTGACCTTGCCATGCTTCACATACGGCCCGTAGCGGCCGGCGAAGACCTGGACCGGCTCACCGTCTGCGTGCTTGCCGAGTTCCTTCAGCGGCGTGGCGCCGCCGCGTCCACGACCCGGATTGGCCTTCTTGTCCTCGATCAGCGCCACGGCGCGGTTGAGGCCGATGGCGAAGACATCCGCCGGGTCTTTCAGGTTCGCATAGGTCTTGCCGTGCTGAACGTAGGGGCCAAAGCGGCCGAAATTGGCGAGGATCGGCTCATTGTCTTCCGGGTGGCGGCCGACTTCGCGCGGCAGCATCAGCAGCTCCACGGCGCGATCGAGGGTGAGATCCTCCGGCTTTTCCTTCTCGGCCTTGGTGAGCGAGGCGCGTTTCGGCTTCTCGCCATTCGCCATTTCGACATAGGGGCCGAAGCGGCCGGTCTTGAGATAGATCATCTCGCCGGTTTCCGGGTGCAGGCCGATCTCGTTGCCGTCGGGATTGATCGCGGCGGCGGCGTCGCCATCGGCGCTGAACTGGCGGGTGAACTTGCAGTCCGGGTGGCGCGAGCAGCCGACGAAGGCGCCGAACCGGCCGAGCTTCATCGAGAGTTCGCCCTCCTTGCAGAGCGGGCACTGGCGCGGGTTTTCGACAGGATTACCGTCAGCGTCCTGGCGCGGAAAGACATAGGCGCCAAGCGTCTCGTTGAGGGCGTCAAGCACGGCAGAGACGCGCAACTCCTTGGTGCCGTCAATATCTGACGCGAACTGTTTCCAGAACTCGTGCAGGAAGGCTTTCCAGTCGAGCTTGCCATCGGAAATGACGTCGAGTTTCTCCTCCAGGCCTGCGGTGAAATCATACTCCACATAGCGGGCGAAGAAGTTTTCGAGGAAGGCGGTGACTAGGCGGCCCTTGTCTTCGGGAATCAGGGCCTTGCCTTCGATGCGGACATAGCCGCGGTCTTCCAGCGTCGACATTGTGGACGCATAGGTGGACGGCCGGCCGATGCCGAGTTCCTCGAGGCGCTTGACAAGGCTGGCCTCGGTATAGCGCGGGGGCGGCTGGGTGAAGGACTGGTTGGCGTCGGCCTTGAGCAGGTCTGCGTGCTGTCCCTGTTCCATCTTGGGCAGGCGGCCTTCGGCATCGTCATCATCGTCGCCGGCATCATGGCCTTCGGTATAGAGCTTGATGAAGCCGTCAAATACGAGGACCTGGCCGGTGGCGCGCAGCTGGGCGCGCTGGTCTTTCGACAGGAGGTCGATCGTGGTGCGCTCGAAGAGGGCGGTTTCCATCTGGCTGGCCACAGCGCGGCGCCAGATCAGGGTGTAGAGCTTCTTCAGGTCGCCGTCGCCGTGATAGTCTTCCGGACGGACGTTGAAATCTGTCGGGCGGACGGCCTCGTGGGCCTCCTGCGCGTTCTTGGCCTTGGAGGAATAGCGCCGCGTGTTTTCCGGCAGGTAGCGGGCGCCATAGTTCGACTTGATCATGGTGCGCGCTGCGGCATAGGCCTCTTCGGCCATGTTGACACCGTCGGTCCGCATATAGGTGATGCGGCCTTCTTCATACAGTTTCTGGGCCGCCTGCATGGTGCGCTTGGCGCCAAAGCCGAGCTTGCGGCTGGCTTCCTGCTGGAGCGTCGAGGTGATGAAGGGCGGTGGCGGGTTGCGCTTGACGGGCTTGGCTTCCACGCTGGACACTGAATAGCCGCCGGTCTTGACGATCTCGAGCGCCTTGTCAGCGTCGCCCTTGTTGCCGAGGGTAAACTTTTTCAGCGTGTCGCCATCCATGGCGTGGAGGCGGGCCTCGAAATCGGTGCCGTCCGGGGCGCGCAGCGTGGCGGCGATATTCCAGTATTCCTGCGGACGGAACAGTTCGATCTCGTTCTCGCGGTCGCAGACGATGCGCAGGGCCACCGACTGCACGCGGCCGGCCGAGCGGCTGCCGGGCAGCTTGCGCCAGAGGACGGGGGAGAGGTTGAAGCCGACAAGATAGTCGAGGGCGCGGCGCGCCAGATAGGCGTCAACCAGTTCCTGGTCGATCTGGCGCGGGTGCTCCATGGCCGTGGTAACGGCGTTCTTGGTGATCGCGTTGAACACGACGCGCTCGACATGCACGTCCTTCTTCAGGGCGCGGCGCTTCTTGAGGGCCTCGACCAGGTGCCAGGAAATGGCTTCGCCTTCGCGGTCCGGGTCGGTCGCGAGGATGAGCGTGTCGGAGTCTTTGAGGGCATTCACGATGTCCGTGATGCGCTTGGCAGACTTGGAATCAGCCTCCCAGACCATCTCGAAATCATTCTCGGGATCGACCGATCCGTTCTTCGACGGGAGGTCGCGGATGTGTCCGTAGGAGGCGAGAACCTTGTAGTCCTTGCCGAGATATTTGTTGATCGTTTTAGCCTTCGCGGGCGACTCGACGACGACAAGTTTCATGGGGGCACCTCTTCAAGGGCGGGAGTGATGGGGGGTGCGGGCGCTATATGTCAAGGCCGGAACTGGTTCAGCCATCTTCCCGATAGGCGAGCCATGTGAGGGTGCAGAAGAGCACAAACAAGGGCGGGCTCCACGCCGCAACAATTGGCGGTGCTGCGCCTGTGGCCCCGAGACTCGACGAAAACTGCGTGAAAAAATAGAGGCCGACCGCGAGCATCGTGCCGACTGCGAGCAGCTGCGATGTGCCGCCAAGACGTGACAGGCGCAGGCAGACGATCGCGCCGATCAGGCCCATGGCGACGAACAGGGCAGGGGTCGCCATCAACGTGTACCAGCGCATCGTGTAGCGCGAGGCATCAAGGCCAGCGGCCCGTGTCTGGCTGACAAAACGCGGCAGGCGCCAGAAGCCGATCGTATTGGGCGAGGCGAACTTGTCGAGCAGCGTGACAGCATCGAGCGATGTCGGGATGGCCAGGTTCGGTTTGCGCTCGGGTGGAAGGTTCGGGACGTTCTCGACGACGTTCTCGAGCTGCCAGAAGCCATCGCGCAGGTAAGCGCGGTCCGCGTCGATGCGGCGGACGAAGGCATAGTCATTGGTTGGCCGGCTGCCTGAAAAAAGGCGTTCTTCCTCAATCATCTTCACGTCGATCAGCACGATTCCGCCATCTTCCACGCGATCGGCATGGATGACGATCTGGCTCGTGTCGTCGCCCTGACGCAGCCAGACGCCGGTATCGGAGACGGTCATTGCCATACGGCCTTCATTCAGCAGGCGGGCCCGCTCAAGCTCGAAGGATTCCGTCAGCCTGGCGGCAAAGGGATTGAGGATCGTGGTGGTGAAAATGCCCAGCGCCAGCGCCAGCACGATGACCGGGGCGAGGAAGCGCCAGGCCGAGATGCCGCTGGCGCGGATGATGGAGAGTTCCGATCGCCGGTTGAGACGCGTGAAGGCCAGCATGGAGGCCACAAGAATCGCGAAGGGCAGCGTCTGTTCCATGATCAGCGGCAGCTTCATCAGCGACAGGCGCAGAGCGCCGGCAAGGCTGAGCTTCACGTCGCTGCCGATCGTGCGCAATTGTTCCACCACGTCGATCATCAGGATGGCGAGCAGGAGCACGCCCAGCACGAGCGCGAGACCGGAGAGGCATTCGCGCAGGATGTAACGCTGGATGCGGGAGAAGGTGAAACTCATGCTGGCACCGGATCATCTGATCTGCGGCGGCTGCTGTCCGGCGGCTCCACCCGGCCGATCTTGCGGCCGCGATGAAAATAGATGTAGCCGAGCCCGCCAATGACGGTGACCGGCAGCAGCCATTGCAGGATGTTCAGCGTGGGGTCGTTGCCTGCGGCCGATTGCAGCGCGAGTTGTACGATGAGCACGAAGATGGCGCCCGCGCCGGCAAACGCGATGCGCTTGCCATAGCCTTTGCGGCTGAAATCACCCCCGAGAACGGCGAAGACCGCGATCAGGGCCATGACGATGTTCAGCATGGGCGTGGTCAGTCGGGCATGGGCCTCTGCAAGCAGGTTGTCGGCTTCCTTGGCTTCGAAATAGTTTGATCGGTCAACGAAGAAGAGTTCGTGGAGATATTTGTCGGACGCCTTCAGGACGAGGTCGGAATCCTCCTTCATGAAGTCGGTCAGGTCGAACATGTACTGGTCGAATTCCAGGATCGAGAGCTGCTGGTTTTCGTCCAGCTGCTGGCTGGTAGCGTCGCGCAGGAGGAGGGTGGGGCGCCCTTCGACTTCGACGAGGGCGGCGCTGCGGGCAAGAATGTCGGTCGGGAATTCCGGATCGGTCATGTCCGAGATGAGCACGCCGCGCAGCTCGCCATTGATCAGGTCACGGGCATAGAAGGTGAGGCGTTCCCCGTTCGATGTGAACTGGCCGGGGCGGATGAGGGCTGCGGCAAGGTCGGCGCGGGCCTCCGAGACGGTCTCGCGCATGGCCCGCTGAGCCGAGGGCTGGACCCAGAGATTGACCGCCAGGTGCGCGACGGCGCAGAGGGCGGCGAGGCGCATGATCGGCGAGGCGATCTGCCACGGCGTCATGCCGGCGGCCTGGGCGACCACGATCTCGCTGTCCTTGTGGATGCGGTTGAGCGACCAGACACCCGCCACGAACAGGGCGAGCGGCGTGAGCAGGGCGATAACCTGCGGCGCGCCCAGCATGACGATATAGAAGTAAGTCAGGGCCGACTGGCGGTTTTCGAGGATGAGATCGGTGCGCGCGAGGCCTTGCGCGAGCAGGGCGAGCATGGCCAGACCCCCGACGATGATGACGACCGCGCGCAGGACTTCATAGAAAAGATAGGTCTGGACTTTGCTCATACGCTCAAGTGGACAATAAATTCCGGCATTCTGCCCGATATGGGGCATGCTTTTTTCTTAGCTAACGAGTTGCGCTGCGCCCGTCGACGTTTAGTTTCCGTCACAAATGGAGAATACACACATGAAGATTTCTTTCGCCGACGCCGCCAAGGCCGATATCGTCGCATTCATCATTGATGAGGGAGAGGGCCTGCCGACCGCAGCGGCGGCTCTGGACGCGGCGTCTGGCGGCCTGCTGACCGAGGCACTTTCAGGCGCCCGCTTTGACGGCAAGAAGGACCAGCAGGCGGTTGTCGTGCTGCCGAAAGGCGGCGAAGCGCGCCGGGCCGTGCTGATCGGCGGCGGCAAGGTGAAGAAGCGCGATGCGCGCATCTGGGAGTCGATTGGTGCAAATCTGGTGAAATCGCATGCCTGCGGCGGGTTCAAGTCGCTGGCCGTGCATGCCGGGTCTGCCGAGGATGCGGCGCGTGTGGCGCTGGGCGCAAAGCTGGCTGCCTATCGGTTCGATACCTATTTCACCAAGCTGAAGGCCGACCAGAAGCCGAGCCTGACCTCCGTGACGCTGGTGGTGGATGATGCCAAGGCCGCCAATGCCGCGTTCGGACCGCTGGATGCCGCCGCCGAAGGCACGAATATGGCGCGTGACCTGGTGAACCTGCCGCCGAACGACCTCTATCCGGAGAGCTTTGCCGGCCGCCTGAAAGACCTGTCCGAATTCGGTGTCGAGGTGGAAATCCTCGGCGAGAAGGAGATGAAGAAGCTGGGCATGAATGCGCTGCTGGGTGTAGGCCAGGGCTCGCGCCGGGAAAGCCAGCTGGGTGTGATGAAATGGAATGGCGGCAAGCCGGGCGAGGATCCGGTGATCCTGGTCGGCAAGGGCGTCTGCTTCGACACAGGCGGCATCTCGCTGAAGCCGGGACCGGGCATGGAAGACATGCGCGGCGACATGGGCGGCGCAGCAGCGGTGACGGGCGCGATGCGCGCGCTGGCCCAGCGCAAGGCGAAGGTGAATGTCGTGGGCCTCGTTGGCCTCGTCGAGAACATGCCGGACGGCGATGCGATCCGCCCGGGCGACATCCTGACATCCGCCTCCGGCCAGACGATCGAAGTGCAGAACACGGACGCGGAAGGGCGTCTCGTGCTGTGCGATGTGCTCTGGTATGCGCAGGAGCATTTCAGGCCGAAGGCCATTGTCGACCTTGCGACGCTGACCGGCGCCATCGTGATCTCGCTCGGCCACCATCATGCCGGCCTGTTCACGGGCAGCGACGACCTGGCCGACGAGCTGAGCAAGGCGGGAATTTTCGAGGGCGAGCGCGTGTGGCGCCTGCCGATGGGGCCGGAATATGACAGCCTGCTGAAATCCAAGTTTGCCGACATGCGCAATATTGGCGGCCGGGCGGCCGGCTCGATCACGGCGGCGCAGTTCCTGAAGCGCTTCGTGAAGGACGGCGTGAAATGGGCGCACCTCGATATTGCGGGCGTCGCCTGGGTCGAAGGGCACAAGGAGGCGATTGACGTGACCTGGGCCTCCGGCTTCGGCCCGCGCCTGCTCGACCGCTGGATCGCGCAGAATTACGAGGACTAGCCTGTGGCGCACACGCCCGCGCCTGAATGGTGGTTTTACCATCTCTCCCGCACGACGCTGGAGCAGGCAGCGGCGCCGTTGATGGCGAAATGTCTGGAGGCGGGGTGGCGCGTGCTGGCCGTCAGCCCCAGTGCCGAGCGGCGGGCGGCGCTGGATGCTGCGCTTTGGACCTATGAGGACAAGAGCTTCCTGCCGCACGGCCAGGCTGAGGCGCCGGGGCTGGACGCCGCGCGCCAGCCGGTGCTGCTGTCAGCCAAGGCCGAGAATGTGAACGGCGCGGCGGCGCTGGTGCTGATGGACGGCGTCACGGTGCCGGTGGACGCGCCCTATACGCGCTGCATGGTGATGTTCGACGATGGCGACAGCGGTGCGCGGACCAAGGCGCGGGCGCAGTTCAAGGCGGCGAAGGATGCCGGCCTGGTGACGCGCTATTTCCAGCAGACACCGAAGGGCGGCTGGAGCGAGGCGGGCGTCTAGGCCTTCTTCACGAATTCAGATTTCAGGCCCATCTGGCCGATGCCGTCGATCTTGCAGTCGATGTCATGGTCGCCGTCCACGAGGCGGATGTTCTTCACTTTGGTGCCGCGCTTCACGACAAGGGAGCTGCCTTTCACCTTGAGGTCCTTGATCACGGTGACCGTGTCGCCATCGGCGAGCGGGTTGCCATTGGAATCCCTGATGACCTTTTCGCCGGACTCGGCGGCCTCGCCGGGGGCCCATTCATGGGCGCATTCGGGACAGACCAGCATCATGCCGTCTTCATAGGTGAATTCGGACTGGCATTTGGGGCAGGGCGGGAGCGGTGTCATGGGGAAACCTTGCGGATAGGAAGCTGTTTGCGCCCTACGCCCTGCATCCGGTTTGCGCAAGGCGGCGCTCTGTCCTTGCCCCGGCGGGCGGGCGCCGCTATAGGCCGCGCGAACACTTCCATTCCCACACAACAGGAACCTCCCCATGGCTGTCCAGCGTACCTTTTCCATCATCAAGCCTGACGCGACCAATCGTAACCTGACCGGCGCGATCAATGCCGTGATCGAAAAGGCCGGCCTGCGCATCATCGCCCAGCGCCGCATCCAGATGAGCCAGGCGCAAGCCGAAGAATTCTACGGCGTACACAAGGAACGCCCCTTCTTTGGCGAACTGGTGGAATTCATGACCTCTGCACCGGTCGTGGTTCAGGTTCTGGAAGGCGACGACGCCGTGGCCAAATACCGCGACGTGATGGGCGCGACCAACCCGGCCGACGCCGCCGAAGGTACGATCCGCAAACTGTTCGCGCTTTCGATTGGCGAGAATTCGGTGCACGGCTCGGACTCCGCCGAGAACGCAGAAATCGAGATCGCGCAATTCTTCACGGCCGACCAGATCGTCGGCTAGAGACACGCGGCCGCCTTACGGGTCGGTGCGAGATTAAGGAAAGGGCCCGCCAGCAGGCTGGGCCCTTTTTGTTTGGAATGTCATTGCGCCGCCTTACGGTTTCCGCTTCAGGAATGACCGCGTCATTCATCCAGCAGGCTGTCGAACTCGCTGCGCAGGTCGGCGTGGTGGCCGCCGCGGTACTGCGGCAGGAAGCGGCTCTCGGGGATTCGGGCGGCGACATTTTTTCAAGCGTCGGGGCTACGAAATCTGACCCTCGCTGCGCGCATCGCGATACGCGGTTGGTGTCATGCCCATCTGCTTTTTGAACGCCTTGTAGAAGGTCGATTTCGAATTAAACCCGACGTCCAGTGCGATTGTCAGGATCGATTGTTGTCCTCGGAGAATCAGCGGTTCTGCTGCCTCGACGCGCCACCTGGCCACATAATCAAAAAAGGTCGCGCCAAGCCGCTCGTTCAGGGTCTGCGAGACAAGGTTGGGCGCACTGGCGACGTGCCGGGAAAGCTTGCTGAGTGACAGATTCGCATCGAGATAAAGATGGTGCTCGCGCATGGCCGTTTCGATGCGTTCTGCGAGTCGCTGGGCGTGATCGGCTGTAAGCGACGAGCGCGAATACTTTTCCGTCACGACTTCGCCGGGCTTATCCGGCGCACTGTCGATGGCAAGATCGGGCTCCAAAGCGACAGCCCTGATTGGCGAGGTGCAGAACAAGAACGCAAGGAGGCAGACCGTCAATGCCATTATCCATTCGTCCGGGACCAGGAGCCCGGGTCCGAAATTGTCGCTCAAAAGCGTGGCGGCGACTGCGACCCAGAGCACGACAAGAAATGCCATCAGCCATTCGACCCATCGCAATTCGCGCGTCTCAACATTTGAATAGAGGTCTCTCAACCGCGCGCGAAACCTGGCGAGGCGCTTCAACACAATGAGCAGATAGGCCGGGGAGGCCAAACACCAAATGGCGATCAGCACGAACGTGCTCACAGCAAGGGTTGCCGGGAACAGACCGGGCGGTAGTGATCCGTTCATGAACATCGTCTGCTGCGCCGCGATGGGCAAACACCAGTATCCGAATGTAATCAGACTGCCCATCAGAGGGAGGATGCCATGCAGCAGCGTCGGCCGCCCCGTGTGCTGCGGCGAAGTCAGTCCCTCAACATAGAAATACAGCGCAGAGGGCAGAGCCAGAAGCACAGGTAAGGTCGCTGCCATATAGGTGGGCATAAGGCTTGGCACGAATGCAATGACGAGAGGTAGCGCTGCCAGGCCCGCGATCAGCGCATACACGATCAAGAGGCGCCGTGGCGCAAGCGGCGCGCCGATCCCGCGAAGGGTCGATAGGGCACCTGTCAGCGCAACGCCAAGGGCCGTCGCCGAAAGTGCAATCATGGCAGTGCTCTGCATCGTGTTCAATTAACCTCGTGCGTTCAGCGCCTCTTATGAACGATCAACCCTCTGGCGACCACAGCGTATGAGTTCGAGCCGTCCCGCCAGGACGACACACCGATGATCTGAGGCGAGATGGATGCGCGGGGTTTTCTTCCCGCCGGTTCAATCTGGAGCAAATATGGAAATCGCATCCAACCCCAACACTGTCTTTTCCATGGTCCATGTCAGCCTTGGCGTTGCAGCGGTCTTGGCGGGCGCCGTCGCTTTCATCGCTCGGAAGGGCGCAAGGGCTCATATTCTTGCCGGTCGTCTCTTTGTCGCGTCCATGGCTCTCTCCTGCACTTTGGGCGCCATTCTGGGCCTGGTGAAGTTCGAAACCCTCTACATCACCTCCCATGCCGGCATTCTGGCTTTCACACTGGTTATCAGTGGCTGGACCACGGTCCGAATACACAGTCGGCGCATGGCGCGCGCAATGCGCGTCATCGGTGTCGTCAATGCCATGAACGCCATTGCCCTGATCGTTGCCGGATTGCGGGCGCAGGCGATGACGGACGGCGCATTATTCGGCTTTCCTGCGGAAGACTATTTCTTCCTCTCTGCCATGGCCGGTCTCGCCCTTGTCGGCGATGCGAAGGTCCTGATCGGGAAAGACTTCTCCAATCGAAATCGGATCGCTCGCCATCTCTGGCGCATGTGCCTTGGCTTTTTCATAGCAGCGGGTTCTGCATTCACGGGCCCCGGAGCAGATGCTTTTCCCGAAGCAATAAGACACTCAGGCCTTCTCGCCTTGCCGGAGTTGATCATCATCACGCTGATGCTTTTCTGGCTGGGCAACACCTATTTCCGGTCCGGCGCACGCCGACAGCGGAGTGTGTGATGCCTGAACCAGCATTGGTGGGTATGCTCCACTTCCATGTCGGGTGCGCTGCGGTCGTGGCTGGTTTCGCTGCGCTGGCAGCACGAAAGGGCGAAGCAACTCACCGCGCAGCGGGCAAGATCTTCCTTTTGGCGATGCTTGTGCTTACACTCAGCGGGCTGTGGATGTCGATCAGCCGCGAAATCCTGTTCACGGTGTTTCTCTCGGCGATTGCCCTTCACGCCTTTGTCACCGGCTGGGCTGCAGCCGCGCTGCAGCGCAGGATTGCCAGGACTATCACGCAAGCCTCAGGGTTTTCCGCAGGCGCGATGACGACAGGGGCAATTCTGGGGGGGCTAAAGGCGGCAGGGACAACGGGAGGCGCGCTGAATGGCCTGCCGCCAGCCGCGTTTTACTTGATCGCCGGGATCGGCTGCCTGCTTTGTTACTATGATCTTGTTTTCTGCCTCACAAGAACACCAAGCGACCAGCGTCGCATCACACGGCACGCTTGGCGTCTGGGGTTTTCATTTTTCCTCGCCACAGGCATCTTCTTCTTCGGCAATAACCACGTGCTGCCAGCAGCTTTGAGGACACCGCTCTTTCTTTCAATGCCCGTCGTCGCCGTTGTGATCTGCACGTTCTACCATGCGCTTCGAACACGGCTATCGCGTGATGTCGCTTTTCGGAGACGTCGGCCCTTTAGCGGAGGCCAGTGATCATCACCATGTCTCGCAGAATTGGTTTGGACCGGCGCAAGTGGAGACCCGACTTTCAGGATCCAGAAAGGCCGCCTGCATAACGTGTCGTTTCCTTTGACTGCTTCTGTGCCAGTTGCCGTCGTCCGTTCAGTTCGCGTAAAATGACTTTCTGCTTGTCATTGGGTCCGTTGCGCTCCGGCCCCGGTGCGTCGCACCACCAATCCCACATCATTCAGCTAGCAGCTGGTGGAATTCACTGCGCAGGTCGGCGTGGTGGCCGAGGAGGAGGTGACCGCCGCGATCCAGGGGCAGGAAGCGGCTCTGAGGGATACGGGCGGCAAGGGTTGATCCGACGGCGAACGGGTTCAGCCGGTCGTCGCGCGCATGCACGATCAGAACGTTGGCGCGGATGGCTTCCAGATTGTAGGTGGCTGACGGATCGACGGCCGCGCCCTCATTGTTGACCCCCGCGAGGCGGCGCGAGGCCGGAAGGAAGGCGTCGATCAGATCGCGAACGAACAGCGCCTCCTCGTCCGTGAGGCCCTCGCGCAGGTCGGCGCGGGCATCGAAGGCGGCCTCTAGCTGGCGGCGCGCCAGTTTGGTGAGCGTCCAGTAGATCACGTCATTGCCGAGCAGCGCCGAATAGGCCCAGGTCGGGATCGGCCGGTCTCCCACTTCGGGCGAAAAGGGCGTGAACGGGGCTGGCGACAGCAGCATCATGCGGTCGGTCCGTTCGGGATGCATGGCGGCAAACTGGAGGGAGGGGGGCACGCCGCCCGACATGGCGAGGATGCTGACGCGGCCAATGTTCAGCGTATCGAGGAGATCGGCGAAGGCCTCTGCTTGCGCCGCTGTCGAGGGTGTTTCGGGCAGAGCGCTGCCTAAATAGCCGAAGCGCGAAACGGAAATCCATCTGTACCCGTCGCCGCCAATGGCCCTCGCCAGGATGCGGCCCTGATCGAACCCGCCGCCCGCGCCGTGGACGACGAGTACAGGTGGCCCTTCGCCCCAGCTGACATATTCGATGGGGCCGTGCCGGGTGTCGGCGGTGGACCGCTCTGCCTCCAGAGCGGCGACCCTCTGCCGTGTCTCGGCCATTGCCAGCAGGGCGATTACAAAGAGGGCCAGCAGCAGGAGCGCTGCGGCGATGAGGAAGACGCGGAAGACTGTCATGTGACGGGCCTCCCCCGTTTTCGGTTATCGCGCCTGCGCGTGCCGGCTTGTGCCCGTAAATAGAACGCGGGACGTGCGGATCTGCAAGGGGCTGATGCAAGGTGTGCGTCCCGGCACCGGCGCTAGTGTTTGTCTTCGCTCATTTCATTGCTGACCTGGCCCCAGGCGAGCAGGGCAAATAGGCCGGTGCCGCCGAGTATGTTGCCGAGGAGGGCGGGCAGGAGGTTAACGGTGACGAGCTTGAAGATGTTTTCCTCGCCGATGATGGCGAGGAGGAACAGCTCGGCCGAGCCGACGACGACGTGGGCCATGTCGCCGAGGGCGATGATATAGGTAAAGAAGCCGATGACCCAGAATTCGCTGCCCTCGGCGCTCGGCAACATCCAGACGATGGCGGCGATCAGGAAGCCAGCCGGAATCGCCTTGAGGAATGTTTCCGAGGCGCTCCACCCGGCGACATGGCGGCTGATTTCGACGGCCGAGGCGGTCACGTCCGGCGTCAGGATGCCACCATGGGCGATGAGCAAGGCGGCCAGGAATGTGCCGATCATGTTCGCCGCGAAGACCGTGACCCACAGCCGGGACGTGCCGACGAGCGTGCGCCTGCACGGCTCGGCGAGGCTGGGCAGGACGGTTGTGATCGTGTTTTCGGTGAAGAGCTGCATGCGCGACAGCATCACCAGGAGGAAGCCCGCCGTGTAGCCGAAATTCTCCACCAGCGGGCGCCAGGGCGCGTCCGGCAGATAGGTGCGGAACATGGCTTCGGTCATCAGGGAGAGCGTGATGCCGCCGCCAGCTGCAATGCCGGACCACCAGATGGCAGATTGCGGGCGCCTGAGTTCGGATTCGCCCTCCTGGCGGATGATTTCGTAGACGACGCGCGACTTCAGGCGCGTCAGCTCCTTGGCTTCGACCTGTTCCTCGGCGGAGATATGGTCGTCACTGCCATCTTCGGGCGGGGCGGTTGGCTGGTTCATCATGAGGGTAACAAATGGCCCGCGATAAGGTTGCGCATCAATCGTACGGCGTTCTGGGCGCGGCGATGGGAGAATGCCGTGCAAAAGCCATGAGCCCGGCTGTGGACAAGCCCGCACACTGCAACAATCATAGGTAATCAGGGAAATTCAGTTACAACGGGGGCAACGGTTGTGCTGCCGCAAGCAGAATAGGGAACAAAACAATGATCAAGACACTCTCGGCATGGATGAGCGCAGGAATGGTGCTGGCGGCTTGCCAGACCGCCCCGGTCGCAGGCGATGATGGGTCTCCCATCAACATGGCGACAATGTCGGAAACCGTCAGGATCATGGCCTCCGATGAATTCATGGGCCGCGCGCCGGGAACCGAGGGGGAAACGAAGACGGTTGATTACCTGATCACGCGTTACACAGAACTCGGCCTTGAGCCCGGCGGGCGCAATGGTGCGTGGACGGACGCTGTCACGATGAAGCATTCTGTCATCACGGATGTTCGTACATTGAGTGCAAACCAGGATGGCCATGCGATCGAAATGGCGCAGGGCCGCGATATCGAGATCAGCTCGGCCAATGCGCGCGGTGTGATCAGGGTTGAAGATGCGCCGGTCGTGTTCGTGGGTTTTGGCGTCAGCGCGCCGGAGCGGGATTGGGATGATTTCGGCGATATCGACCTGAAGGGGAAGGTCGCGCTGTTCCTGGTCAATGATCCAGATTTTGGCGTGGCGGAAGACCATGCCGTCAGCGGCCTCTTCGGTGGACGTCGGATGACATATTATGGTCGCTGGGCCTACAAATTCGAAGAAGCGGCGCGCCGGGGCGCTGTCGCGGCCCTCGTGATCCACGAGACAAAGGCAGCCGGGTATGGCTGGAATGTCGCTGCCTCGTCGCCAGGCGAGAATTATGCCGTGGCCGGCAACAAGTCGAAAGCGTCGGTTGACCTGCAGGGCTGGCTGCATGAGGACATGGCCCGGCAATGGGTCGCGCAGGCCGGCTATGAGCTGGATGATTTGCGGACGGCGGCCCGGACGCGGGATTTCACAGCCTTCACGCTGGGCGACCTGCGCTTCAATGCGGACCTGGCGCTGAGTGTTGAAACGGTCGAGAGCCAGAATGTGCTTGGCAAGATTTCCGGTACGACACGGCCCGATGAGACGATCATGCTGTCAGGCCACTGGGATGCCTATGGCATCGGCGAGCCCGATGCGCAGGGACGGGTTGTGATGCCGGGCGCGAATGATGATGCCCTCGGCCTGGCCGGGATCATGGAGATCGCGCGCAACCTCAAAGCCGGGCCTGCGCCGGAACGCACCGTGGTTTTTGCCGCCTGGACAGGCGAGGAGAGCGGCCTGCTCGGCTCTGAAGCCTATGCGCAGGATCCGGTCTATCCGCTTGAGACAACTGTTGCCAATTTTACGCTGGATATCCTGCAGACGGCGGGGCCGGCCAATGATGTGATTCAGGTTGGCGAGGGGCAAAGCGACCTTGAAGAGCTGATGGCGGCGGCGGCCGCAGCGCAGGGCAGAACCGTTTCACCGGAAGGCCTGCCGGAGAATGGCCTGTTCTATCGCGCCGATCATTTCTCACTTGCCCGCCGCGGGGTGCCAGTGCTCCTGATCATGGGGATCGCCGGCGGGTCTGACCTCAAGGATGGCGGACGCGAAGCAGGCGACGCGTGGGTAAAGGGATTTATCGACAACCGCTACCACAATCAGAACGATGCCTGGGATGCTGACTGGGACTTGCGGGGCGCCGCGCAGGATGTGGAACTGTTCCTCGACATGACCCGCGATCTGGCCAATTCGACAGAGTGGCCGGAGCTGAAGCCGACGTCCGAGTTCAAGGGCTTGCGGGAAGCGAGTGCCGCCGCGCGCAAGTGACCGTGTGCCTGCGGTTCACGGCGTGCTGCCCGGCGTGAGCTGAAGTAAATTTTGCGCGGAGCAAGTCAGCACCAGAAACCGGACGGGCGAATGCTCTCCGGTTATTTGCGTTGCAAGCGAGCGGGGCAAACGGGGCCGCTGGCATTGAAGGTGTTTTGGGTAGACAGGTTGCGACCCGGCCTTCCCGCTTGCTGCCGCCCCGATGACAACACGGTGCCGGGCAGCACGGGGAGTATGGCATGGCGGCGGGTGCGGTTGAATTGGGTAAGTGGGAGGGATCATGGGTGCTGGGTAACGGGAGGGGAAGACGCCTTCCTCTGCCTGTGCTGGTGGACGCTTGCTGTGGGTAGGTGGGGCGTCGCCCGAAAGCGGCGCCCCGGATTTGTCAGCCTTCTGCGGGCGCGAATGCCAGTTTCAGCGTTTCCTGCCCGGAGGCTTCGTGAACGTATTCACCGACCTGCCTGAAGCCGTAACGGTCATAGAAGGCACGACCGATGGCATTAGCCTTGAACACGTCCAGCGTCACGGCGCCCTTCTTCGCCACCGCGAAATCCATCAAGGCGCGGCCGTGGCCCTGCCCATGATGTTCCGGGCGGAGGAAGATAGCGCCGACTTCTGCACCCAGTAGCGCGATGAATCCGATGGGCTGGTCAGCGTCTTCCAGCACCCATATTTCAGCGAACTGTGGATAAACGTTCCTCACATTCTCCGCCTCGCTGTCCAGAAACGGTATGGACAGAAACGGATGGGCGCGCTCGCTGGCAGCACGCCAGATAGACACTACGGCGTCAGCATCGTGGTCAGTATAGGGCCTGATCATTGTCAGAGACCTCTTTCATGGTTTGCAGCCCGGCGAATGCCGGGCGCGTGTTTTTGGGATTTTGTGGGTCAAGTCAAAGCGCTCGGCGTTGCGAGGCACGGCGAGACTGATCTTCTGCAACTTGTTTTGGCCGCACCATGCGCGCCAATATTATCGGGACATAAAATCTCCGGCTCAATCAGAAGATCATACCGCATCTGCCGCCATCAACAAGGACGTAAGTCCGGGTGTCTCGGGTGGCTCAGCCCACCGAGGCCACGACCGCGCACGCCTTTGCCAGCGCGGCTGGGTAGAGTTCATGCTCCACGGGCAGGAGGCGGGCGGCGAGGGTTTCGGCGGTGTCGCCGGGAAGGATGGGAAGGCTGGCCTGCTGGATGATTTCGCCATCATCGACGCCGGGGCTGACCCAGTGGACGCTGGCGCCCGCCTCAGTGTCGCCCGCGTCGATGGCGCGCTGGTGGGTATTGAGGCCCTTGTATTTGGGGAGGAGCGAGGGGTGGATATTGATCATCCGGCCCTGCCACCTGTTCACGAACCAAGGCGTCAGCACGCGCATGAAACCGGCCAACGCGATGATCTCGGTGCCTGCGCCGATAAGGGCTGTGTCCATGGCGCGCTCGAAGGCTTCGCGGTCCTTGCCATAGTGTTTGTGGTCGATGGCCACGGTCTGCACGCCGGATGCGAGGGCGGTTTCGAGGCCGAGGGCGTCGGGGCGGTTGGAGAGGACGAGGACGGGGCGGGCCGGATAGTCCGGCGCGGTGGCCGCCTTGATCAGCGCCTCCATGTTCGAGCCGCGGCCAGAGATCAGGATCGCGAGGTTGAGGCGGCTCATTTCGCGGCGAGATGGCCGAGGCGGACGGGAGTTTCGCCTGTTTCGGAGAGCTGCGCTATGGCGGCGTCGGCGTCTTCGGCTGCGACGGCGAAGATAAGGCCGATACCCATGTTGAATGTGCGGTGCATCTCGTCCTCGGTAATATTGCCGGCCTTTTGCAGCCACTGGAAGACCGGGAGGGGCGTCCAGGCGGCGCGGTCAACGACCGGTTTGAGGTGGCCGGGCACCATGCGCGGCGTGTTCTCGGTGATGCCGCCGCCGGTAATGTGGGCGAGGCCTTTGACGAGGCCTGTGCGGATCAGCGGCAGGGCGAGGTCGGCGTAGAGGCGGGTCGGGGTAAGCAGGGCTTCGCCGAGCGTCTGGTTGCTGAAGGGCGAGGGCGAGGCATAGGTGAGGCCCTCGCGCTCGACGATGCGGCGGATGAGGGAATAGCCGTTGGAATGCGGGCCGGAGGAGGCGATGCCGATCAACACGTCACCCTCGACCATGTCGTCCATGCGGGGCAGCACCTTGTCGCGGTCTACCGCGCCGACGACGAAGCCGGCAAGGTCATAATGGCCGGGCGGGTACATCCCGGGCATTTCGGCCGTTTCGCCGCCGACAAGGGCGCAGCCTGACTGGCGGCAGCCTTCGGCAATGCCGGAAATGACGGCTTCGGCGATGCCGCCTTCGAGTTTTCCGGTGGCAAAATAGTCGAGAAAGAAAAGCGGCTCGGCACCCTGGGCGAGCACGTCATTGGCGCACATGGCGACGAGGTCTATGCCGACCGTGCTGTGCATTCCGGCCTCGAAGGCGAGCATCAGCTTGGTGCCGACGCCATCCGTGCCGGAGACGAGGATAGGGTCTTCGTAGCCTGCTTTCTTCAAGTCAAACAAGGCACCGAAGCCGCCGAGGCCGCCCATCACGCCGGCGCGGGCTGTGGCTTTTGCCATGGGGCCGATGGCGCCGACGAGGCGTTCACCTGCCTCAATATCGACACCAGCGTCACGGTAAGAAAGGGGCGTTTTAGGCGTTTCGGTCATGATGTCTCGCGCGTTAGCATGGGGAAATCGCCTTATCCAGTGCTGCTTGCGGTTCCAGCCACCGCATCAGCTTGCTACAAGGAAGGCTGACACGGAGGTCGTTGACCATGATTCGCTTGCTTCTCGCTTCGGTTATCCTTGCCTGCATGGCTACGCTGCCCGCTTTCGCTGATACGCGGGAGGTCTACACGGTGCGCGATATCGAAGTGGATGAACAGGCGGCGAGCGTCATTGAAGCGCGCGACAAGGCGATGTCTGTGGCACGCCAGAAGGCCGCGCGGGCACTGTTGACCAAGATCACATTGTCGGATGACCGCGCCGCGGCGGGTGGCTTGCCGGTGGACTATGCGCTGGCCGAGCGCCTGTCGGCCGCCGTGGACGTCCAGGAGGAGACGGCGGGTGCGGGGCGGTATCGCGGCGTACTCTCGGTGGTGCTGAACCCGTTGATGGTCCGCGCACATCTGGACGGGCTGGGTGTGCCCTATGTCGATACACAGGGGCCGACGAGCCTGATCGTGCCGCTGGCGAGGGATTACCAGACACAGGAAGCCTGGCGGACCGCGCTGGGCGCTCGCAATGCCAATGCCCTGGCGCCATACGTGACGGCGTCCGATCCGGGATATACTGCCTATTCCGACTGGTCAGCCTTTTCGGCTGAGGCCGCGACCGTGGGTGCGCGCCGGGGCGTTCTGGCCGAACTGTCCGGCAGCAATGGTGCCTATCGGGTGACCCTGTCGACAGTGACGGTCGCGGGCACGGAATTGCTTGGCACGACGGGGTCTGCAGCCTCCCTGGCGGGCGCAGCAGAGGCTGCGGCAGCATTCATGGATGAAGACTGGAAGCGCCGCTCGATCATTCGCGAGGGCGCCCGCACGGCGACAAGCGCCAGCGTGCGCTACACATCACTGGCCGAGTGGAACACGCTGCGCACGGCGCTGGCGCGATCTCCGCTCGTATCCGATTTCAAGATCACGGCCATTGCCCGCGATGGTGCGCTGGTCAACTTCTCCTATGCGGGCGATGAGCCGAGGCTACAGAATGACCTGCTTCAGCGCGGCGTTTCGCTGGGTGCTGCACCGGATGTCGAGGGGCTGGTGATACGCTCGGCTGTGTCGGCTGCGGTGAGGCAGTAGCGCGCGACATTGTCAGGCCCGCTATGCCAGATCAGCTGAGTTTCGGATTTCCGGCCCCGGGGCTCGGCTTTGACGACCTTGTCAACTCGCCGGTCAATGAGAGCGCACTGGCGATCGTGCAGCGGCCCGAAAACTGGCCGACCCCGGTGCTGTGCCTTGTCGGGCCGCCCAAGTCTGGCCTGACTGTGATTGCGCATGCCTGGGCACGCAAGTTTGGTGGTGACGTCTTCGAGGCGAGAGCCTTCGCAGCGGCCAGGGGGCGCGACGTAGATGCGCGCGCGGCCACCTATACCGCGATTGATGGCGCAGACCGGGTGCCGGCCGGGGACCGCCTGTTGTCGCTGATCAACCTTGTGTCGGCCGGTGCGGGCCGCCTGCTGCTGACGGCAAACCGGCCGCCACCCCATTGGCAGGCCCCGTCGCCAGACCTGAAGTCACGCCTCAATTCCATGCCTGTGGCAGAGATATATGCGCCGGACGAGGCGATGATGCTGGGCCGCCTGAAAGCTGCAGCGGTGCGGCATTTCCTCAAACTGGAGCCGGATGTCCTCAAATATCTGGTTCCGCGGCTTGATCTCTCCTATGAGGCCGTTGAGACCTTTGCTGAACGGTTGAGCGATGGCGTGACCGACATGGGCCGGGCGCCGAGCGTGCCGCTGGTCAAGGAGGTGCTGGATGCGATGGAAGCAGACGCCGAAGACCGGGCAAAGCCGGACTGATGTACTGAACAAGCGGACGGGGCTGATATGGCGGATGGAACAGGACGAGTTAACAAGGCGCTGATGGCGTCGCCGGACCGTTTTCTGAACCGGGAATTGTCCTGGCTGGAGTTCAACCAGCGTGTCCTGGAGGAATCGGCCAATCCTGCTCATCCGCTGCTGGAGCGCCTGAGGTTCCTGTCGATTTCGGCCAGCAACCTCGATGAGTTCGAGATGGTCCGCTATGCGGGCCTGCGCGAGCAGGTGCGGGCGGGCATCGTGCGGCCGGGCCAGGACGGGCTGAAGCCGTTCGAACAGGTCGAGAAGATCGAGACGGCCTCGCTGAAACTGATCGCCGGCCAGCAGGAACGATGGCGCAAGCTGAAGGAAGAGATGGCGGCGGAGAATATCCACGTCCTTTCCGCCGAGGCGCTGACCAGGAAAGACCGCGCCGAACTTGAGGCGTTCTATCAGAGCAATATCTTTCCTGTCCTGACGCCGCTGGCCGTGGACCCGGCCCACCCATTCCCCTTTATTCCGAATCTCGGCTTTTCGATTGCCATTGACCTCGTGTCGAATTCAGGCGGTGAGGGGCATGTCGGAATCGTGCCGCTGCCCGCCTTTGTGCGGCGCTTCATCCGCCTGCCGAAATCAGCCAAGGGGCATTTGCGGTTCATCGCGCTGGAAGACGTGATCGGCCTGTTCCTGGAAGACCTGTTTCCGGGTTTCAAGGAAAAGGACCGGTGCCTGTTCCGCGTGGTGCGTGACAGCGATATCGAGATCGAGGAAGAAGCCGAGGACCTGATCCGCGAATTCGAGGTGATGCTGAAGCAGCGCCGCCGGGGCCGGATCGTGCGGCTGAGAATGCAGTCGAGTGCGCCGCAGAAATTGCGGGAATTCATCACGCGCGAGATTGGCGCGGAGCAGGCCGACACCGTTCTCTATGACGGTATCCTGGGTATGGCGCAATTGTCCGAACTGATCGTCGACGAGCGGCTGGACCTGCAGTTCCCGCCCTATGAGCCTCGCTATCCTGAACGTATCCGCGAGATGGGCGGTGATTGCTTCGCGGCAATCCGGGCGAAGGATATCCTGGTTCATCACCCGTTCGAAAGTTTTGACGTTGTCGTGCAATTCATCCGGCAGGCGGCAGCCGACCCTGCCGTGGTGGCGATCAAGCAGACGCTGTACCGGACCACATCCAACTCACCTGTCGTGGCGGCGCTGATCGAGGCGGCAGAGTCCGGCAAGAACGTGACAGCGCTGGTTGAGATCAAGGCGCGGTTTGACGAGGAAGCCAATCTGCGGCTGGCGCGCGACCTGGAGCGGGCAGGCGTGCAGGTCGTTTACGGCTATATTGAGTACAAGACGCACGCCAAGGTATCGCTGGTCGTGAGACGCGAGGGCGGGGACCTTCGTTCGTACACGCACTTCGGGACCGGGAACTACCATCCGATCAATGCGCGTATCTATACGGACCTGTCACTGTTCACGGCCGACGCCGCTCTGGGGCGTGATGCCAACCGCCTGTTCAATTTCGTGACCGCCTATCGCGAGCCGCCGGATGTCGGGCCGGCACTGGAAAAGATTTCCATGTCGCCCCTTAGCCTCAAGCACGACCTGATCGAGATGATCGAGGCAGAAGCGGCGGCGGCAAAGAAAGGCCAGCCGAGCGGCATCTGGGCGAAGATGAATTCGCTGGTGGATGGCGAAGTCATCGACGCGCTGTACCGGGCGAGCCAGGTCGGTGTGCCGATCACGCTGGTTGTGCGCGGCATATGCTGCCTGCGGCCGGGTGTGCCGGGCATGTCGGAGAACATCACGGTCAAGAGCATTGTCGGGCGGTTCCTGGAACACTCGCGGATCGTTTGCTTTGCGAATGGCGAGGCGCTGCCATCTGCCAATGCGAAAGTGTTCATTTCGTCTGCCGACTGGATGCCGCGCAACCTGACGCGCCGGGTGGAGGCGCTCGTGCCGATCGAGAATCCGACAGTGCACCGGCAGATCCTGAACCAGATCATGGTGGCGAACCTGAATGACGAGCTGCAAAGCTGGGTAATGGTGGAGAATGGCTCCTATCGCCGCGTGAAGCCGGAAAAACCGGAGTCAGCGTTCGAAGCGCACCAGTATTTCATGGACAATCCCAGCCTGTCGGGTCGGGGCAGCGCACTGGAAGTCACCCTGCCGCCGAGACTGTCGCACCGCACTGACAAGCTCGCATGATGTTCCCGAAATCAGAGCGCGCGGGCATCATCGATATCGGGTCAAACTCCGTTCGCCTGGTGATCTATGATGTGCTGGGGGCGTCTATCCTGCAGACGTTCAACGAGAAGGTCATGGCGGGGCTGGGCGAAGGTCTGATCAAGCGCGGAACCCTGTCGCCCACGGGGCGGGAGTCGGCGCTGAATGCCTTGAGCCGGTATCGCGCGATCCTGCGGGCGCTCAATCTGCGAAACTATACGGCCGTTGCCACGGCGGCGGTGCGCGAGGCGAGCGACGGGCCGGATTTCGTCAGGAAGGCCGGGCGCGTCCTCGGGCGGCCGGTGACCGTGCTGTCGGGCCCTGACGAGGCGCGCCTGTCATCCCTGGGTGTCGAGGCGAGCTTCCATCAGCCAAAGGGCGTGATGGGCGACCTTGGCGGGTCGAGCCTCGAGTTCCAGCGCATCGGGTCTGGCAAGTCAAAGGGCGAGAGCCTGTTGCTTGGGCCGCTGTCGCTGGCCGAACAGGCAGATGACCTGCGCGAGCTGCGCAAGAAGGTGCGGGCCGAGCTGAAGACATCAAAAGTGCTGCCGGGATCGACGGGGCGGTTCTACGCCGTGGGCGGCGCGTGGCGCTCGTTTGCGCGCCTGAACATGGCGGTGGAGGATTATCCACTGCACGTGCTGCAGGGATACCAGATGACCGAGGGACAGGTTGCGCGGGCGGCAAAGCTCTGCCTCGACAGCGTGACCAATCCCACTGCGCGGACCATGATCGAGAAGATCGACCGGCGCCGGGCGAAACACCTGCCGATTGCGGCGATCATCCTTGAGGAACTGCTGCAGATCAGCCCGCTGGAAGGCGTGACGATTTCGTCGGCTGGCGTGCGCGAGGGCGTGCTGCGCGACCTCACGGGTGCGGCGGTGACCGACCCGCTGCTGGACGGCGTGATTGCGTTCGGGCGGCTGGACCATAACCAGATCGCGTTCGGGCAGGCCTTGCATGAGTTCGTCAGCCCGGCCTTTGGGCCGGAGCCGGACCTGCTGGGGTCGCCCGCGGCCGATGCGCGGATCGAGAAGGCGGCCTGCATGATGGCCGACAGTGCCGGGCGGTTCCACCCCGACCACAGGGCGCTGCTGGCCTATGAACAGGCGCTGCGGGCACCCTATGCTGGCGTCAGTCATGCCGAGCGGGCGATCATCGCCTATGCCGTCGGCTGCCGGTACGAGAAGGATTTCAAGCGACCGGGCGACTATCTTGGCTTGACCACGGACGAGCAGGCTGACCGGGCGAAGCAACTGGGCAGCGCGATGCGGCTGGGCGCGGTGTTTTCCGGCCGGTCAGGGCCGATCCTCCAGCGGGCCAGCCTGGCACGGAATGGAGAGAACCTGGAGCTGCACGTGCTGAAGGTGGACGCGCCGATGGTGTCGGACACGGTGGTGCGGCGCCTGACGCAATCGGCGAACCAGCTGCACCTGAAACCGAGGGTCGTGGTGGGGTAGGCGCCCGCCCCTCGACTTCGCTCAGGATGAGCGCTGTTCGAGTATCCGGGATCGGAACTCTTCAGACGTCAAACAGGCGGATTTCGCCGCCTTCAAAGGAGACGGCGAGTTGGCCGCTAAGCAGGGCCTGGGCCTTCTTGCCGAACATGTCATATCGCCAGCCGGTCATGGCGGCGATATCGTCGCTGGTCTCGCCGCGGGCGATGCGGTCGATGTCGGCGGCATTTGCGATCAGGCGCGGCACGACATTGTGCTCGTCGCTGACATGCTTGAGCAGGACCTTGAGCAGTTCCGGCGCGCCGGCGGGGATCTGGGCGTTCTGGACACGCGGTTCCAGTTCGGGGGCGAACTTGTCCGGATTGTCGATGGCTTCCAGCACCGCTTCCATCAGGCTCTGGCCATGCTTGGAGCGGATAAAGCCGCCGGGAACGGCGCGCAGCTGGCCATAGTCATTCTCTGACCGGGGCTTCTGGGCGGCGATTTCCTGGATCGCGTCATCCTTGAGGATGCGGCGGCGCGGCTTGTCGAGGTCCTGGGCGAGGCGTTCGCGCCAGGCAGCGACGGCGACCACCACGGCGGCATAGTCCTTCTTGGGCTTGCGCAGTTTCAGGCGCTGCCAGGCATTCATCGGGTCGGTGTCATACTTCACCGGATCCTCGAGATCGGCCATTTCCTCGCGGACCCAGCCCATGCGGCCGGTCTTTTCCAGTTCCTCGCGCATGATCAGGTAGATGTCGCGCAGGTGGGTGACGTCGCCGAGGGCGTAGATGAGCTGTTTCTGGCTGAGCGGGCGGCGCATCCAGTCTGTGAACTGGCTGGACTTGTCGATCTGGCGGCGCACGACGCGCTGGACGAGATTGTCGTAGGAGATCGAATCGCCGAAGCCGAGCGCCATGGCGGCGATCTGCGTGTCAAAGATCGGGCCGGGGGGGTGGCCGATGAGGCGATTGAAGATTTCGATGTCCTGCCGGGCCGCGTGGAACACCTTCACCCGGTTATCGGCCGCGATCAGGTCGAGGAAGGGACCGATGTCCAGATCCTCGGCCAGAGGGTCGATCAGGCCTTCCACACCTGGCGCAGAGGCCTGCACAAGGCAGAGTTCCGGCCAGTAGGTGGTTTCCCGATGGAATTCGGTATCGACGCAGATGAAGTCCGATTCGGCGAGTTTGCCGCACAGGTCTTCGAGCGCCGACTGCTCAGTAATGGGAGTCAAGGTGTTGTCAGTCATCGTGGGGTTGCGTATCGCAGGCCCTTGACAAGTGAAAGGGCTTAAATGCCCTTGCGCCCCTGATTTCTAATGACCGTCTTTGCGGAGAAACGATCCGATGCACGCCTATCGCACCCATTCCTGCGGTGAACTTCGCACGTCCCATGTGGGCGAATCTGTAAAGCTTTCGGGCTGGCTGCACCGCCGCCGGGACCATGGCGGGGTCATGTTCATTGACCTGCGCGACCATTACGGCCTGACACAGGTCGTGTTCAATCCGGGTGCGCCTGGCTTTGAAACCGTGGAGCGCCTGCGCACGGAGAGCGTCGTGTCCATCGAGGGCAAGGTCGTGGCGCGTGATTCGAGCCTTGTGAATGCAAACCTTGGCACCGGCGAGATCGAGGTGGTTGCCGGGGCGGTTGAGGTGCTGTCAGAGGCGGCCGAGCTGCCGCTGCCGGTGTTTGGCGAGCCGGACTATCCGGAAGACATCCGCCTGAAGCACCGCTACCTGGACCTGCGCCGCGAGACGTTGCACAAGAACATGATCCTGCGCTCGAACGTGATCACGAGCCTGCGCCGCCGCATGGTGGCCGAGGGCTTTACTGAATACCAGACGCCGATCCTGACGGCCTCGAGCCCCGAAGGCGCGCGCGACTTCCTGGTGCCGAGCCGTATTCATCCGGGCGAGTTCTATGCGCTGCCGCAGGCGCCGCAGCAGTTCAAGCAGCTGTTGATGGTGTCGGGCTTTGACCGCTATTTCCAGATCGCCCCTTGCTTCCGCGACGAGGATGCGCGGGCCGACCGCTCGCCGGGCGAGTTCTACCAGCTCGATATCGAAATGAGCTTTGTCACGCAGGAAGACGTGTTCAACGCGATTGAGCCCGTGCTGCGCGGCGTGTTCGAGGAGTTTGCCGATTGGGACGGCAAGGGGCGCACCGTGCCGGACGAGCCTTTCGTGCATATCCCGTTCGCCGAGGCGATGCTGAAATATGGCTCCGACAAGCCGGACCTGCGCAACCCGATCATCATTTCCGACGTGTCTGACATTGCGACGCGCGAGGATGTGACGCTGGGCGTATTCAGGAAGATCGTCGATGGCGGCGGCATCGTGCGCGCCATCCCGGCGCCAAACACGGCCGAGCAGCCGCGCAGCTTCTTCGACAAGATGGACGCGTGGGCAAAGAAGGAAATGCAGGCTCCCGGGCTTGGCTATATCCGCTTTGTGGACGAGGACGGCAGGCTGGTGGGCACCGGCCCGATTGCCAAATTCTTCGCGCCGGAAGCCCTCCAGGCGCTGGCCGACACAGCGGGTGTGAAGGCTGGCGACGCACTGTTCTTCTCGGCAGGCGACAAGACGGCGGCCGTGAAGCTGGCCGGCGCGGCGCGCACGCGCGTGGGTGAGGAGCTGGGCCTGATCGAGCCGGGCATCTTCCGCTTCTGCTGGATTGTCGACTTCCCGATGTACGAGTGGGACGAGGACAACAAGAAGGTGGACTTCAGCCATAACCCGTTCTCGATGCCGCAGGGCGGGATGGAGAAGCTGCTGGCGGCCGACACGGTCGAGAAGCAGCTGGAGATCAAGGCCTACCAGTATGACATCGTGTGCAACGGTATCGAACTGTCTTCCGGCGCGATCCGGAACCACCGGCCGGAATTGATGCTGAAGGCGTTCGAACTGGCCGGATATGGCCCCGAAGTGGTTGAAGAGAAGTTTGGCGGCATGCTGAACGCGTTCCGCTACGGCGCGCCGCCGCATGGCGGGATTGCGCCGGGCGTGGACCGGATCGTGATGCTGCTGGCAGAGGTCGAGAACCTGCGCGACGTGATCCTGTTCCCGATGAACCAGCAGGCGCGTGACCTGTTGATGGGTGCACCGAGCCCTGTGGATGATCGTCAACTTAAGGAATTGAACATCCGGCTCGCGCCTCAGGCGAAAACCTGAGGGTTGCTTCTGCGCATGATCCTCTTTGGGAAGCGGAACTAGCGTTTCGGGGCGTTGGTGGCGAGGAGGACTTCGGTGCAAAGCGGGAGCAGCAGGCCCGACGGCATCAATGTGTCGATCGAGCTGCAGGCGCCGTCGAAATCTGCCATGTCATGATGGTGCATGCCTGACAGGTCTGCACGAATGAAGCGCACATCGCGGAACGAGGCACCGGCAACATCCGAGCCGGTCATGATGACGCCGGTCATGTTGGCACCATTCAGGATGGTGGCCTTCATCACGGCCTTGTCGAATTTCACGTCCGTGAGATTGGCGCCCGAGAGGTCTGCTTCATCAAGCTGGGTCTCGCCGAGGTCGGCATTCGAGAAATTGGCACCGACCATCAGCGCGCCCTGCAGGTTTGCCCCGCGCATAATGGATTCGCGGAAATCTGCGCCAGACGCCTGGATGCCCATGAGGCGGGCATTGGAGAGGATCGCGTCTGAGAACCGGGCGGAATTCAGCATGGCGCTGCGCAGATCGACCCCGGCCGCGTTGGCACGTTCAAAATTGGTGCTGGTAGCCTGAATGCCGCGCATGAAGGCGAATTCGAGATTGGCGTCTGCATAGTCCGCGCCGCTGAGGGTCCAGCCGGACATATTGCGGCCGGCGAGATTGCATCCCCCGCACGAGCCAACATAGCCGGGTTGCCATGCGACAGGTTTGCTCTGCGCAAAAGCCGTCATGGACACGCCAATCAGCGCGATCACGGCAAGCACGTTCAGGCGAAGAGGCATACCAGTCATGTCCCCGGAATATCGCGTTGTCTTATGCAGCTATACTGAACAAACCGTAACAACTGCATAAGAGCCACAAGTGTTGCCAAACTGCCGCGCACGCTTTCCCTTGGGGGAGCCGGCGTGTTTGCCTGTCAATCCACTGCGATTATTTGGAGACACGCCCTTCTTCGCCACATGTGTCACACGCCGTGTCGCCCTCGTCGCTGATCGAAAAGACCGTGAAGCTGCCGCAGGATTCACAGCCCTGTTCGAGATAGGCGGGCGATTCGAGTTCCTCGGTTTCGGCGTCGAGTTCGGCTTCAGCCTGCTTTTCGGCGCGGCGCTTGTCGAGGATGACGATATTGTCCGGCAGGTGGCCGCGTGAGAAGCCGCGCGAGATGATCTGGGCGGCTTCCTCGGTGAACTCGGCAGGCTCGCGTGTGGCGTCGCCTGCGCCCCGGCCGAGACCGTCATGCGTGACGTCGACTTCGGCGAGATCGTCGCGGCCGAGATACGAGACGGCGAGTTCGCGAAAGATGTAGTCGAGGATCGAGGTGGCGCGGGTGATCCGGTCATTGCCCGTGACCTGGCCGGCCGGTTCGAACCGGGTGAAGACGAAGGCGTCGACATATTCTTCCAGCGGCACGCCGTATTGCAGGCCGATGGATGTGGCGATGGCGAAATTGTTCATCAGGCTGCGGAAGGCGGCGCCTTCCTTGTGCATGTCGAGGAAGATTTCGCCAAGATTGCCATCGTCGAATTCGCCTGTGTGCAGGTAGACCTTGTGGCCGCCAACGGTGGCTTTCTGGATATATCCCTTGCGCCTGTCCGGCAGGCGCGTGCGCGCGGCAAAGCGCGGCTCGACGAATTCAGGCGAAGCCATGGGCGTATGGGCTTCTTCGGCGAGTTCTTCAGCGAGGACGAGAATATGCTCCATCCGGTCGCGGACCTCATCAGGTGGTGGCGCGCGGTGGCCAACGAGGTGGGCGGAGAGGCCGTCTGCGATGGCGGCTTCGGCCATGTCGAGCCCGGCGCGCGCACCGACGGAAACGACCACACCGCCGCCGAGCGCCTTGTTGCACGCCGCCGCGAAACGGATTTCATCGTCCGGGCTGATATCCACGATGAAGCCGCATTCGACCAGCGCGCGGGCGGCAATGGCTTCGCCAGCGCCATCAATGGCGGCTTCCGCCCTGGCAATGTCGGCGCGCGAGAAGCCCATGGCGGAGAGGACGCCGCGTCCGTCGGCATCGAAATTCTCGGGCGTCAGTTTCAGGTCATGCGAGATGATCTCGTCGCCCAGTACCCAGCGGGAGAAGGCGGCGTTGAGGGGCAGACCTTCGCCGAGTGCCCGGCTGACCCGGTCGAGCGCCGCTTCGGTGAAGCCGCGATCGCGCAGGCGTTCCCGGCCGAGCGAGCTTTCGAGATCCTGCACGCCGGAATTGGCGATCCGGTCGAGGACAAGGGGCAGGGATTCAGGCGAGCGGGATGCGAGACCGATACGCGCGGCACGCGACAGGCTGGGCGCGTCGTCGCCATAGGTGAGTACGGCGCGCACCGGGGCTGCGCCGTCGCTGTCACAATCGGGCAGGGCCAGCATGGGATCGGATACCGGCAGGATCAGGACGCGGCAGGCGCGTTTGCTGCCCGTCTTGCGCGGCTCGATGTTCAGGGCCCGGGAATGGGCGGCGCTGAAGGCCGTGCCGGTCGCGGCCGAGCGCACGAGCGCCGAAAGCGCTGCGCCCGCTGCGATGCCTGCGTCGGAAGCATAGTCGAGACCAAGCGCCATGACGGCGGCGCCAAGGCCCGAGAGAAGGAATACGCCGTCCTTCATGCCGGCTGCAGCGGTTTCGATGGCCGAGACGAGGAAGCCGTCCTGAAAGCCATCCGGGCTGACGGCCTGTGACAGGTCGACGAGGCGGGCAGGCGCATCGCCGGCGGGCAGGGCATCCTGCAGGAAGTAGATTTCGCCGCCTTCCTTGAGGGCTGCGAGCAGGGAGGGTTCCAGCGCGATATCGAGGGGGCGGGCCGCAAAGACAGCCGGGGGAGGGGCAGGGGTGTCGACCGCGGCAGCGCGCAGGGCGTCTGCGGTGCGCAGGATGCCGCCGGGCAGGCGGAGCGCCTCTTCCAGCAAGTCCTGCGGCAGGCCGGCGGCTAGCGCCTCGGCCAGGTCGGCATTGCGCGGGGCGGGGCCGAGGCGCTCTAGCATCTCGGCGAGGGCGAGTTGCGAGACGCTTTGCAGGCTGGCGGCGGAGGCCGCAGCGGCGAGGTGGTCCAACGCGACAGGCGTCATGTCACCCGGCATGTAACCGGCGGCGCGGCAGAGGATGCCGAACGGGATTTCAGGTGAGAGGAGGCCGTCGGATTCGGCGGCGATCAGGATTTCGTCCCGGCTCTGGTCAGGCATAAGCGGCTCCTTCGCGAATCACTCACGCAGAGCGTGACGGGTGAGCGGGGCGGCTTCAACTGTCTTGCGCGGTTTATTATGGCCGGAAGGCGGGTTTCGCGTCATTCATTGCCGGATTCGCTTGCGATCAGGTCGGCCGTGCCGTCCCCGTTGGCATCACTGAGAGCCAGCCCGACCGAGAATTCCGGGCCATAGCCGGAAACGGGCTCGATCAGGATGCGAAAGGGGAGGTCATAGGGGGCTTCGCCCATGAAGTCCGGGCCGTCTGACGGGTGGGCCATGCCGGTGATGTCAACAAATTCGGTCATGGCCGCGAGTGAGCCTTTTTGCGTGAACTGGCCGGCGCCGTTGCCGGCAAAGAGGCGGCTGTCACCGCCGGCGGCATAAAGCGCGATATCGATCTGCCCGTCGCCGGTGAAGTCATCAAGGCCGATCTGTACATAGGTTCCGGCGCTGCCAGTGACCGGGAGCGGCGTGAATTCCCCCCAGCCATTGTTCAGGAGGACGAGGCTGTCCTGCCCGTCCATGCCGCCGAGGGCGATATCCGTGTCACCATCGGCGTCAATATCGGCGGCGGCGATGCTGACAGCGCCCGATTCGGTGCCGGGCAGGGGCGTCGCGAGGTAAAATCCCCCGATTCCGTTGCCGCGCATAAACAGGCTTGCGCCTGAACGCCGGGAGATGACGAGGTCCGGGGCGCTGTCGCCGTCCATGTCGGCGAGGGCGGCATTGATCGGATCGCCTTCCGGCCCACCTGCCAGCGTGAATTGACCCGCGCCATTGTTGAGGGATGCAGGAGCGGGCTGTCCATTCTGCACTGTGGCACTGTCTGCCCGGACGGTTTCCGTGTCGAACGCGTCAACATAGAACCATGGCGAGACCTGAAAGTGTTGCGGCGGCGGGGGCGATTCCGGCCGGACCTGAGACTGGGCATGTGCGCCTGCGCTGGTGGCGAAGAGGAGGGCGAACGCCGCGCATCTGTCGTTCACGATCATGCGATACTGTCCTTTGCCAGAGCGTGTAGAGGCAGATGCTAGGCGAGAAAGGCGGCCGAGTCAGCCCGATCTGCCTGTCATTCCGGGGCGAAAGTCTGCATCCGGCCGATGTCGTGCATTGCCTGCCTGCGCGGTCTGGATTAACAGCCCGAGTAACGCCATATTGCGGCCATCAAGTCACGTCAGGACGGGCAAACAATGCTGAATCAGATTTTCACCTGGTGGAGCGGTATTACCGTGGGCGCCTCTTTCGATATCAAGCGGCGCAGTGGCTATGTCGGCACCGATGAATACGGCAATCGCTATTTCGAGGACCGCAAAGCCTCCATCGAGGGCCGTCGTCGCCGGTACGTTATCTACAAGGGCCTGGCCGAACCGTCGAAAGTACCTGCTGACTGGCATGGCTGGCTGCACCATACGGTGAACGAGCCGCCGACGCACATGCCGCTGGAGCGGCGCGACTGGGAAACGGATCACATGCCCAACATGACGGGAACACCCTATGCGGTGAAGCCGAAAGGCAGCATGTCGAGCGGCGGAACACGCCAGAAATCTGATGATGATTACGAGGCGTGGACCCCCGATGCGTGAGTCTGTCTTTGAAACCCTCGTAGGCGGTCTGGTTATCCTTGTTGCCGGTATATTCCTCTGGTTTGCGCTGGCGGTTGGCGGGGACGGCGAGGTCAAGGGTGACCAGTACAGTGTGCTGGCGCGCTTCAATAATGTGTCAGGCATTTCCCGCGGCTCCGATGTGCGCATCGCGGGCGTCAAGGCAGGTGTGGTGAAGTCTATCGAGGGCGATCCGGATCGGTTCGAAGCGATGCTGACCCTGTCGCTCGACAAGAAATGGGAACTTCCGGACGATACGGACGCGCGCATTTCGACCGATGGCCTTCTGGGCGGGTCCTATATTGCGTTGGAGCCGGGCGGCGGATTTGACACGATTGCCCAGGATGGCACCGGCGAAATCATGTATACGCGCGGCAGCGTTGACCTGTTGACCCTGTTCGCCTCCTTTGCGGGCGGTGGTGGCGGCGATGCCGCATCGGCAGAGGTGCAACCGGCTGACGAACCCGTAGGCGAACCTGCATCTGCGCCTGCACCCGAGCCTGTGGCGCCGAAAAAGCCGGAGGTGAAGAAGCCTGCCGAGCCTGCGCCACAGCCTGTCGTGACGCCTGAGCCCGATGTCACCGAGACGCCTGCTGAACCTGAGGCCACGGATACGCCCCCGGCTGCGGACCCCTATCCGGTGGACGATCCCGATCCTGCCGGAGATGATGGCCAATGATCCGACTGCTGGCTGCAACTATTATTGGCCTGAGCCTGTTTGGCGGCGCACACGCGGCGACATTCGCGCAGAAGGACACAGCAACCCTGCGGGCCCTGGACAAGATCACCGGGCGGTCGACCGATATCGATGTCAAAGTCGGTGAGCCGGTTGTATTCGGGTCGCTGAAAGTGGAACTGAAAACCTGCTACCAGACGCCGCCTGAAGAGGCGCCCGAAAGCGCCGCTTTCCTCAAGATCCATTCGACCCAGCCCGTGGCGGTTGAGACGATGGAAGCCGCCGTGTCAGCAGAAGGTGTCGAAACGGTCAATGAAGCGAACCCGGAACTGTTCTCCGGCTGGATGTATGCCTCGTCGCCGGGCCTGAGCGCCCTTGAGCACCCGGTCTATGATATCTGGGTGATCCGCTGCACGGCGCCCGATCCGGTGAAGCTGCCTGCGCCCGTCACGACGCCGGACGATGAGCCGATGCTGGACGACGTGCCGCCATCGCTCGATACAGAGCCAACGCCGGAATAGAAGTTCGCCTCGACTGTCAGGGCTTTGCGCAGGCGTTCCTTGAACTGAGCGCGGGTGATTTCGATCAGGCCGAATTGTTCCAGATGTGGATTGTGGAATTGCGCGTCGAGCAGCGTGAACCCGCCCTCGATGAGGCGGGCGGCCAGATGGACCAGCGCGATCTTTGATGCGTCCGTGGCTCGCGAAAACATGCTTTCACCGAAGAAAGCGCCTCCCAGCGCCACCCCGTAAAGCCCGCCAACCAGTTGGTCGCCGTCCCAGCATTCCACAGAATGCGCATGGCCTTCACGGTGCAGCGCGCTGTAAAGGTTGAGGATGGCGGAATTGATCCAGGTGCTTTCCCGGCCGCTTGTTTCCTCTGCGCAGTATTCCATGACCCGCGTGAAGGCGGTGTCGGCGGTGACGCGGTAGGGCTCACGGATGACGGTCCGTTTCAGGCGGCGTGGAATGTGGAATGCATCCAGAGGAAGGATGCCGCGCATGTCGGGATCGACGAGAAAGAGGTTCGGATCATCGCGCGCATCGGCCATGGGGAACACGCCCCGCTGATAGCAGGCAAGCAGATCCTGGGTTCCAAAGCGGGACGACATCAGCTGAATATGAATCTCGTCGGCGCGCCTGTCCATGGGGCAGGCGACAAGGGTTTTGAAGAAGGCTTGCGGCCTATTCGACGGTGATCTTGTTTTCCGCGAGGAATTTTTCGAGCCAGTGGATATTGTAATTTCCAGCCAGAACGTCCTCGTTTTCGACCAGGCGGCGATGCAGGTCTAGCGTGGTGAAAACGCCGCCGACAACCATCTCTGCCAGTGCGCGGCGCAGGCGCATGATGCATTCGCGGCGCGTGCGCCCGTGCACGATGAGCTTGCCGATCAGCGAGTCGTAATGGGGCGGGATTCGGTATCCGGCATAGGCAGCGCTGTCGAGGCGCACATCCGGGCCGCCCGGCGCGTGGAAATCGGAGATCAGGCCGGGGGATGGCACGAACGTCTCGGGATGTTCGGCATTGATCCGGCACTCGATGGCATGGCCGACAAGCATGACGTCTTCCTGACGGAAGGACAGGGTCTTGCCTTCGGCGATGCGGATCTGCTCGCGCACGAGGTCGATACCGGTGATCATTTCGGTGACCGGGTGTTCGACCTGAAGGCGGGTGTTCATTTCGATGAAGTAGAACTTGCCGTCCTCGTAGAGGAATTCGATCGTGCCTGCGCCGCGATAGCCGAGCTTTTGCATGGCGCGGGCGCAGATGCCGCCGATGTCTTCGCGCTGGGCCTGGTTGAGGGCCGGGGAGGGCGCCTCTTCGAGGACTTTCTGGTTGCGGCGCTGGAGTGAGCAGTCACGCTCCCAGAGATGGGCCACGTTGCCATGGGTGTCGGCGATGATCTGGATTTCGATATGGCGCGGGCCTTCGAGATATTTCTCGAGATAGACGGCATCGTCACCAAAGGCCGCCTTTGCTTCGGTCTTGGCGGTTTTTACCGCGTTTTCGAGATCGGCCTCAGTACGCGCGAGTTTCATCCCGCGTCCACCGCCGCCAGCGGAGGCTTTCACAAGGACCGGGAAGCCGATCTTCTTGGCGGCCTTCTTGGCCTCGGCAATGGATGACAGGGCGCCCTCGGAGCCGGGCACACAGGGGACGCCAGCCTCGATCATCGCCACCTTGGCAGCGATCTTGTCGCCCATGATGCGGATATGTTCAGCCGTCGGGCCGATGAAGGCGAGGCCGTGTGCCTCGACCATTTCGGCGAACTGGGCGTTCTCCGACAGGAAGCCATAGCCGGGATGGATCGCGTCAGCGCCCGTGATTTCGGCGGCGGCCAGGATCTGGGATTTCTTCAGGTAGCTTTCAGACGAGGGCGGAGGGCCGATGCAGACGCTTTCGTCAGCAAGGCGCACAGCCATGGCGTCGCGGTCTGCGGTCGAATGGACGACGACCGTCGAGAGGCCCATTTCCTTGCAGGCGCGGTGAATGCGCAGGGCAATCTCGCCGCGATTGGCGATCAGCACCTTCTTGATCGTGCGTTGCTCGGCCATGACTATTCGATCAGGGCCAGCGGCTCACCAAATTCCACCGGCTGGGAATCGGTGACGTAAAGCGCTGTCAGCGTACCGGCGCGGTCGGCCTCGACCGGGTTGAAGGTCTTCATGGCCTCGACCAGCATGAGCGTGTCGCCCTTTTTGACCTTGTCACCGATATTGAAGAACTGTTTCGCGCCGGGCTCGGGGGCGAGATAGACGGTTCCGACCATGGGCGACTTGATGGCATTGTCGGATACGGCAGGCGCGGCGGGGGCGGCTGCAGCGGCGGCGGTTGCAGCTGGTGCTGCGGCGGCTACAGGGGCCGGGGCGGCGGCATACTGGGCCGTCTGCATCACAGGAGCCGCAGGTTTGCTGACGCGGATGCGCAGGCCTTCATGTTCGATTTCGACTTCGCCGAGATCGGCTTCCCGCAGGATGGCAGCCAGTTCCCGGACAAGGCCGGTGTCGAGTTTTGTCTTTGCAGTACTCATGGGACGCTAATTATCTCCTTGGCCCGTCAGGGACTTGGCTGCCAGAAGTGCAAGCTCATAACCATACGCGCCGAGGCCCGCAATCGTAGCTTTTGCAACAGGTGCAACATAATTCACATGGCGGAAAGCCTCGCGCGCCGCCGGATTCGACAAGTGCACCTCAATCACTGGCACCTTGCAGGCCCGCAGGGCGTCATGCAAGGCCACAGATGTATGTGTATAGGCGCCCGCATTGAGGATAAGGGACGACCCTTCCCGGGAGGCTTCCTGTACCCAATCCACCAGTTCGCCCTCATGATTGGTCTGGCGCGCCTCGAGGGGCACGCTGCCGCAGAGTGTGCGCAGGCGGGCATGGATATCTTCGAGTGTTTCGTGGCCATAAATCTCCGGCTCGCGCGTACCGAGCAGGTTGAGGTTTGGCCCACCGAGAACATATATCGGTCTAGACATGGGCCCCGTCTTGCTCTGGAACGCCCGGCAAGGCAAGGGGCTTTGAATTGGAGGCCGCAGACATGCAGATCACACTGAATGGTGAGGCACGGCAGGTTAACCAGGGCACGACCCTGTCAATGCTGCTGGAAGAGTTGTCCGAGGCCACGGGCCGCGACCCGCGCGGGATCGCCGTGGAGCGCAATCTGGAGATCGTTCCGAAGTCCGAACATGCCTTTACCGTGCTGGAAGAAGGCGACCAGCTGGAGCTAGTGCAGTTTGTGGGGGGGGGCTGACAGGGACGGGGAGTTGACGGACGGGGACAAGGCGGCCAGATCTGCGGACATGACTGACACACCTTTGACGATTGCCGGAAAATCCTATTCCTCCCGCCTTATCGTGGGCACGGGCAAGTATGCCAATTACCAGCAGAATGCCGATGCGGCACGGGCAGCGGGGGCAGAGATTGTCACTGTGGCGCTGCGCCGGGTGAACCTGTCGGACCCGGGCAAGGAAATCCTGACCGATTTCGTCAAGCCGGATGAGTTCACTTATTTGCCCAACACGGCTGGCTGCTACACGGCCGACGAGGCCGTGCGGACGCTGCGGCTGGCGCGGGAAGCGGGCGGATGGAACCTGGTGAAGCTCGAAGTGCTGGCCGACCAGAAGACGCTCTATCCGAACATGCCGGAGACGCTGACCGCCGCAAAGGCGCTGATCGCGGACGGGTTCGAGGTGATGGTCTACTGCTCGGATGATCCGGTTTACGCGAAAATGCTGGAAGACGCCGGCTGTTGCGCGATCATGCCGCTGGGCAGCCTGATCGGATCGGGCCTTGGCATCATGAACCCGGTGAACATCCGGCTGATCGTTGAGCAGACGCGCGTGCCGGTGATCGTGGACGCGGGTGTGGGTACGCCATCCGATGCAGCCGTCGCGATGGAGCTTGGCTGTGATGGCGTGCTGATGAACACTGCGATTGCGGCGGCCAGGGACCCGATCCTCATGGCGAGCGCGATGAAGCATGCCGTGATTGCCGGGCGCGAGGGGTACCTTGCGGGACGCATGCCGAAAAAGATGTATGCCGATCCGAGCAGCCCTCTCGCCGGGCTGATCTAGTTGCGCGCTGCCGTCATTGGCGCGGGACCGGCCGGGCTGATGGCGGCTGAGACGCTGACCGCGCGGGGCGTGGATGTCGACATTTATGACGCGATGCCGAGCTTCGGACGCAAGTTCCTGATGGCGGGCAAGAGCGGGCTGAATATCAGCCATGCAGAAGAGCGTGGCGTGTTCCTGTCGCGTTATCGGGGCAATGCGCTACTGCAGGATATGGTGCGGGCGTTCGGGTCGGCGGAGATTGTGGACTGGATGGCGAGGCTGGGCATTGCCGCGCATACGGGGCCGACGGGGCGGGTATTTCCGGAAATGATGAAGGCCTCGCCGCTGCTGCGCGCGTGGCTGGTGCAATTGCAGGAATCGGGAGCGGTGCTGCATGCCCGCCATCGCTGGCAGGGATGGGATGGAAACGGGGCGCTAGTGTTCGGGACGCCGGTCGGGGAAGTGACGGCAAGTCCCGATGTGACAATTCTGGCGCTGGGCGGGGCGAGCTGGAAACGTCTTGGATCGGATGGTGCGTGGGCGTCTGTTCTGGCCGCGAAGGGGATTGATGTGGCGCCGTTCGGGCCATCGAATTGCGGTTTCCATGTCGAATGGTCTGATCACATTCGGGAGAAGTTTGCCGGGGCTCCGGTCAAGTCTGTTCGTCTGTGGGCAGACGGGGTAGAGACGCGATCCGAATTCGTGATTACGCAGCGCGGGGTTGAGAGCGGCGGCATCTACACGCTGTCAGCGGCGCTGGTGGATGAGCTGCAGCGGGCAGGCACGGCGACGCTGTTCGTGGACCTGTTGCCAGATACGGACTTGCCAGCGATTGCTGCGAATCTGGTGCGGCCACGGGGCAAGCAGTCCATGGCCAATCATTTGCGCAAGAGCCTGGGCCTGTCAGGCGTGAAGCTGGCGCTGCTGCATGAGACAGCCGACGGGGCACTGCCCAGCGAGCCAGAGGCGCTGGCGTGGCTGATCAAGGCCGTGCCGATCCGGATTAGCGGTACGGCACCGCTGGACGAGGCGATCTCGACGACCGGCGGTGTGGCGTGGGCGGCGCTGAATGATGGGTTGATGGTGCGCGAAGTGCCGGGCGTGTTCTGCGCCGGCGAGATGATTGACTGGGACGCGCCCACGGGCGGCTATCTCATCACTGCCTGCCTGGCGACCGGCAAGGCAGCTGGCGAGGGCGCGTCAGACTGGCTTCAGGCCCCCAGCCGGTAGACCTTACGCGCCGTGCCGCTGAACATTGCGGTCTGGTCGGCGTCGGAATAGTCAGCGGCGATTTTCTTCAGGCCGTTCCAGAGGACATGATAGCTGATCGACAGGCGGTCGACGGGGAAGTTGCTTTCGAACATGCAGCGCTCCGGGCCGAAACACTTGATGGCATGGTGATAGTAGCGGGCCTGCGCCGCGACGAATTCGTCGGACGTGGGCGGTGTGGCGCGCGTATTCCAGCCAAAGCCATTGTCGGGCATTGCCAGGCCGCCAAGCTTGGCGAAGACGTTCCTGTTTTCGGCGACGACGGCGATATCGTCTTTCCACTGGGCGAAAATCTCTTCGCGCTTGCCGGCATAGGGGCCGACGCCGATGGGTGTGCCGAAATGATCGAGCACCATTGTTGTTTCCGGAACGGCTCGGGCGAGATCGGCGAAATCGAGGATCTGGTGATGATAATTCCAGGTGTCATAGGTGAAATTGCGCTGGCCAAGGCGCGCGACGCCGCGGCGGAAATCAGTGTCGCGATAGAGGCCCTCCGGCGCCCGGCCGGGGATTGAGAAGATGTCCTTGTGGGGATCAAAAGAGCCCGCGTGGCGGATGCCGCGGAACAGGCCGTTGCCGGCCGCGACATGCGCGTCGAGAACTTCGTCGAGGCTGGCGCCGCGCAAGTCGGCATGGCCGATAATGCCTGCAATGGTCGCCTTGCCCGGGTCTGCGGCAGAGCGGGCGGCAGCGGCTGCGACGAATTCCGTTTCGCCGATGGGTTTCAGGCGGTCGGGCCCGTCCGTGCGATAGGCGGAGCCGCACTCCATGAACACGGTCTGGGTGACATTGTGGCCGTCTTCAGTGTCGGACCAGAGCTCCTCAAGGTCATAGCTGAGGTGGGGTTTCGGCCAGAGGTGATGGTGGGGGTCGATAATCTCGCGGTCTGGGTCGATGACCTCTTCGCGGACCTGTGCGAGCCATTCATTATTGTTGAACATGCGTTCCTCCTGCCTTGTCGCCAGCTTCTGGCGAGCTGTGGCGCCTATTCAGGCGCAATGCGGCGGCGAGGCAAGGGGTGGCGCGGGGTCAGGCCTTTACGAGGCCGATCTCGCGGAGGCGTTCCATGAGATAGTCCTGCGCGGTGATGGGTGGTTCAGGTTCGCCGCCTTCGGCCACGCAGCCTGGCAGGGCTTCGATCACGACATCCTGGTTGAAGTGCAGGAAGAAGGGCGTCGAGTAGCGCGGGAACTTGGCGCGTTCGGGCGACGGGTTGATGACGCGGTGGGTGGTCGAGGGCAGCACGCCGGCGGTGAGGCGCTGCAGCATGTCGCCGCAATTGATGACCAGGGCATCGGGCGGCGGGTTGACCGCAAGCCATTCGCCGGAGCGGTGCTTGACCTCAAGGCCAGCCTCCTCGGCGCCGAGCAGGAGGGTGATGACGTTGATGTCTTCATGCGCGCCTGCGCGGACGGTGCCTTCCGGCGGCGGGTTTTGCTGCGGCGGGTAGTGGAGGAGGCGGAGGATGGAGTTGCCCATCTCGACGCGGTCTTCGAACCAGAGCTCATCGAGATCGAGATGAAGGGCGATCGCGCGCAGGAGATTTCGGCCCATTTCGTCCAGCGCATCGTAGAGCGCGCGGGTAGCCTGATCGAAATCCGGGATTTCCTCGACGCTCGGCGTGTCGGCCATGGTCTCGCGATAAGGCGAGCCCGGCGGCAGGAGTCGGCCCGTGTGCCAGAATTCCTTGAGGTCGGCCTTCGCCGCGCCCTTGGCATTCTCGGTGGCGAAGGCGGTGTAGCCGCGCTGGCCGCCGCCGTCGCGGCCGTCATAGGCCATTTTCGCAATGTCGGGCATGGCGAAAAAGGCCTTGGTGACACGTAGGTTTTCGTCGATGACGCGCTGGTCAACAGGGTGGCCTGAGATCACGGCGAAGCCTGTCTCGCGGAAGGATTGTCCCAGCGCTTCGGCAAAGGCGGCCTTGTCAGTGCGCCAGAGCGCGTAAGGGATCGGTTTGAAATAATCGGTCATGGAAATGTTTTGCCAGATTGCGGACGGAGCGAAAAGGCATTTCAGCCGAGGCCCGCTGCGCTCCAGTGTCCCGGATGCGGATTTAGGGACTCTACGGCATTTTGGCCCGGCCTTCCATCGCAGGTTAACCTGGGCCGTCCGCGCGTTAACGCTCTGCCTCTTGGGAGGGGCTGGTGTTAACCATAACGCAAATCTCTGACGGCACTCTGCATCCATCGCCGGACACGGCGGGTGGTGGTTGCCAGAGCAGGACACGGGAATGATCCCGGCATGCGACGGCAAGGTGAAACAGGAACAAGACAATGCCCTTTGCAGATTACGCTATCGACCTCGCAGCCATGCTGGGACCGGATTCGGCCCCGGAGGAGCTTTACCAGGCAGGACTGGTCTATGCGACCGGACTGAATGTGGACGTGGACCTGATTGCCGCGCACAAATGGTTCAACCTGGCCGCGCTGCGCGGTTCGGACGACGCCAAGATACAGCGCGCTGAACTGGCCGACATGATGAGCTCGGATGAAGTCAAACAGGCGCTCCAGTCGGCGCGTGAATGGCTCAAGCTGATGAACTAGGCCATTGCGGCCGGACCAGGGGCGGATGCGTCCGTCCCGGTGGGCTGTTAAGCTTAAGGAATTATCAAACGCCGGCATGCGATCCTGATACTTCACGCGCTGTGAGGAGCCGCAATCGACATGCCCGTTTCCGAGGCCCCCAACCGAGAACCGGCGGGACATGGCATGATGCGGGTATCCGCATCGCGGCCACGCCTGGGGACCGCGGACCTGATTGTGCAGTTCTGGCGGGCCAAGTGGCTAATGCTGCTGGTGTTCGTGCCGGTATTGGCGCTGGGCCTGGCTGCGGCCCTGTCGCGGCCCGTCCAGTTCGAATCGCGCGCGCGCCTGATGGTTGCGCCGGCCGGGGCGGCAAACAATGACATGCTCGTGCAGCCCGAACTGGCATTCCTGCACAGCCCGGTGGTTATCGAGCGCGTTCTCGACCGGTTTCCGATGTCACGGCTGTATCCTGAGATAAACGCGGCCTGCGAGACGCGCAGCCGTGCCGTTCGGGGGGATGCCGAGCGGCTTCGGCGGCTCGCGGCGGAGTGCCGCCAACTGTGCATCGAGGCCATGGAACGCGATTTTCGCGCCTCGGCCTCCTCGCGCGCGCCGGTCATTGCCGTGCGTTACCGGAATGAGGATGCAGAGACATCGGCGGAAGTGCTGAACGCGCTGATCGGCGCCTATCTTGCCTATCGCACGCAACTGCTCGCGACGCCGGAGGCGGTTGCGCCCGAGATTGACCGGACGGGTCTGGAAATGCGGTTGCTGGAAGCCGAAACGGCCCTGGGCAAATTCCTTGAAACACAGCAGATCGGACACCTTGAGTCCGAGCGCGAAACCGTGAACGCGCTTCACCAGGCGGCTCGCCATGACCTGCAGGAAGCCGGGTCACAATTGCAGCAGGTTGAGAGCCAGTTGACGGCGTATCGCACGCAATTGAAGTCAATCCGGCCTCAACAGGAATTGTTCGTCGAGGATTCCACCGCGCAAACGCTGCTTGACCTGAAACTGCAGCGGGAAGCCATGCTCGTGGATCATTATCCGGGATCGCAGGAAGTGCAGGACATGGACCGGCGCATCGAACGCGTTGAGGCCTTCATAGCGACGCTGGACGGCCCCGTGGGGACCGTGCGGACCGGACCCAACCCACGCTACGAGCAGATATTGTCGATGATCGACGGGTTGCGGGCGCAGGCGGCGGCGCTGAAGGACAGGCAGGCCGGCCTGGTGCAGCAGATTGCAGGCCTTAAGGCGCGTCAGGCCGAACTGGCCGGTCTCGCGCCGCGCTATGGCGAGCTGATGCGTAAACGCGACGTATTGGAAGGCGAACTGCTGGTTGCTGCCGGGCGGGGCGAAGTGCCGGGGGCGGAGCGCCCTGACGGAATCAAGGTTCTGGAACCGGCGAGCCTTCCGGTTGAGCCCGTGCCGACACAGTCGATCATGGCAGGACTGGCCTTCGTGCTGGCTTGTCTTGCGGCGCTGATTGCCGGATTGATGAAGGCGCTGACGCGCACGGGCTTTGCGACGCGGCGGTCGGTTGAGCGCACGCTTGACCTTCCCGTGCTTGCGACGGTTCGGGAGGTTTGACCCGGGATGCGTGATCTGCGAGCGGATCTGGCCACGCTGTGGAGTGTTGCGACGCGGTTGCGCCCGGCGCAGGGCGCCCGCAGCATCATGTTCGTCGCGGCGCGCTCGGGAGAAGGCACCAGCAGCATGGCGGCCTCCTTTGCGCTGATGGCCGCAGAGCATGTCACGCGCACGGCCTGGCTGGTGGACCTCGACCTGATGCACAACGCGGCGCATCAGTCCTTCGACAGGGGTTTTGTGGGCAAACTGGCGCGGCCGGGGCGAGCCTATGATGCGTCGCTCGGATGCGCGCCGATCTATGCGTTACAGCCTGCAGGCGTTGGTGGCAGTGCCAAGTTGCTGACGGCATGTCCTGTGACGGGGACGCGCCTGCTGGTCACAAGGTTTCGGACAGAGCGACTCGCGGCGGGCCAGCGCGCGCACCTGCGCTCTGAGCCTGGCTGGTGGAAGGCCTTGCGACGGTCAACCGACTGGATTGTCGTGGATTCACCGGCGCTGGACCGTTCTGACGTGGCGCTTGATGTGGCAAGCGAAGTGGATGGCGTTGTGCTGGTTGTGCAGGCTGAAGTGACCAGGGCTGAGGAGGTTGCAGAGGCGCAATTTGCCATCGAGAGCCGGGGCGGACGCGTGATTGGCGTCGTGCTGAACCGGATGCGCGCCGATGCGCGGCTGGCCGGGCGGATTGCGAGCTGACCTGTTGTGCGTCTGGTGCCGGGCGGACGCGTGATGTAGGCAGGTCGTCCACCATTGAGGACTATGGCCTTGTCTGCACCCGACCTGATTGACGGCGAATACGACTACATTGTCATCGGGGCGGGATCTGCCGGATGTGTCGTCGCTAACCGCCTCTCAGCCGATCCGCGCAAGCGCGTTCTGCTGCTGGAGGCTGGCGGGAAAGACAACTGGATCTGGTTTCACATCCCGGTCGGATACCTGTTCGCGATTGGCAATCCGCGTGCCGACTGGATGTTTGAGACTGTCGAGGAGCCGGGCCTGAATGGGCGCAAGCTGTCCTATCCGCGTGGCAAGGTGCTTGGCGGCTCGTCAGCGATCAATGCGATGATCTCGATGCGGGGACAGGCTGCGGATTACGATCACTGGCAGGACCTGGGCCTGCCCGGCTGGGGCTGGTCTGACGTTCTGCCTGTGTTCAGGCGAATTGAGGATCATTTCCTTGGTGAAACGGACCATCATGGCGCAGGCGGCGAATGGCGTGTCGAGTATCCGCGTGTGCGCTGGGACATTCTGGACGCCGTGCGCGAGGCGGCCGCACAGATGGGCGTTCCGGCAACGGATGATTTCAATACCGGCGATAATGAGGGCGCGGGGTATTTCCACGTCAACCAGAAGCGTGGCCTTCGATGGTCAGCGGCGCGCGGCTTCCTGGAGCCGGTAGCGCGCAGGCCGAACCTGCGTATCGAAACCGGGTGCCTTGTGGATCGTCTGGTCATGGCGAATGGGCGCGCAACAGCTGTCGCCTATTTGCGGAACGGGAGCCCGCAACTCGCGATGGCCAAAGGCGAGGTGATCCTTTGCGCCGGGGCAATCGGATCGGTTCAGATTCTTCATCGCTCGGGCATCGGGCCGTCACAATGGCTGGCAGCCGCTGGCGTGGTGGCGGTGATTGACCGGCAAGGTGTCGGCAGAAACCTGCAGGACCATTTGCAGCAACGCGCGGTCTTTCGCGTGACCGGATCCAGGACACTCAACGAAACCTATCATTCCCTGATCGGACGTATCGGGATGGGGCTGGACTACGTTGCCCGGCGGCGCGGGGCGCTGACCATGGCGCCATCGCAACTAGGCATTTTTGCGCGGTCTGATGCAGGACAGGACAGGCCCAATCTTGAATTCCATATTCAGCCCCTGTCACTGGACAAATTCGGAGACCCGCTGCACCGCTTTCCAGCGATAACGGCCAGCGCCTGCAACTTGCGGCCAACGTCTCGCGGGGAAGTCGCGATTGTTTCGCCTGCCGTGGACGAGAAGCCCCGGATCAGTCCGAATTACCTGGCGACGGCGCAGGACCGGTCCGTTGCAGCGGATGCGATCCGGCTGACGCGCAGGCTGATGTCGCAGCGCGCACTGGCGCGCTTTCATCCAGACGAGTTTCTGCCCGGCCCCGCAGTCGACGATGACGATGTGGCCCTGGCAAAGGCAGCCGGCGATATCGGCACGACGATTTTTCACCCGGTCGGTACTGCGCGGATGGGCAAGGCCGATGATCCGATGGCGGTGGTTGACGTGAACCTGAAAGTCCACGGCGTTGACGGTTTGCGCGTCATCGACGCATCGGTGATGCCGACCATCGTGTCAGGGAATACGAATACGCCCACGATCATGATTGCCGATAAGGTGTCGCGCGAGATGGCGAGTGGCCGTTCGTGACCGGGACTAGCGGAAACACTCTGCGACCTGGGCCAGCCAGCGCCTGACTTCATCGCCTTGCTCATCCACTGAATTGCCATGGCGCACGAGGATGAGGTCCAGTTCCGGCACAAGGACCGTGTACTGGCCCTTGAAGCCATTGGCCGAGAAACTTCCTGGTCCGCACATGCCGAGCCACCAGTGCGCGCCATAGCCAAGTGTCTCCTCTGGCGGCGTTTCAGTCGGTGTGCGGGCATAGTCTACCCAGCCTTCGGGCAGGATGCGCTGTCCGTCCCATGCGCCGTCACGCATGTAGAGCAGGCCGAAGCGTGCGAAGTCACGCGCCGTCGCGTAGCAGAAGGATGACCCGATGAAGGTTCCCTGCGCGTCGAATTTCGGCAGGGCCGACCGAACACCGATGGGGTGGAACAGGGCGTCGAACATCCAGGACCGGAACGCAGCCCCGGTGGCGCCGACCGCTTGCGCCGCGCAGCGGGCGATGATGTTCGTGGTTCCACTTGCATAGCTCCAGGTTGTGCCGGGTTCATGCTCGAGCGGACAGTTTGCGGCGAAGCCGGCCACGTCCGTCTTGCCTGCGCCGAACAGCATCTCGACGACATCCGAGCCGCTATCTTCGACATAGACTTCCGTGAATTTCAGGCCGCTGGACATGCGAAGAAGCTGGTCGAGTGTAATGTGGCGGCGCGGATCATCCTCGTCCTGCCATTCGGGCACATTGGCGGGCGCATTCACGTCGATCCGGCCGTCGCGTGCGAGGATGCCGATCAGTGCGTGCGTGATGCTCTTGGCTTGCGACCATGACGGGAAAGTGCTCTCGGCTGACAGGTCGCGCCAATAGCGCTCGCTGACGATACGGCCTTTGTGGACGGCAAGGAAGGCGTGGGTTTCGCCCATGATGTCCGGGGCCGGGTCGCTGAAGGCGAGACCAAGCAGGTCGTCAAGCCCGGCCGCGTCAACCGTGTCAGAGAGATCCGCGACCGGCCAGTCCGCTGTTGGCCATGGCGTTGCTTTCGGTTGCGGGGGAAGGCCGGGAAGCGAGGTGTGTCGGGTCATGAACAGGTCCATTGGCGGCAGGAGTGGGGGGCGAGGAACGCACGCCAGTGGACATGGGCTGGCCTGCTGCGTCAACGGTGTGGCGGTATGTGTCCCTCATCCACCGCACGCGTTCCGCCATGGACAGTGGGCCATTCTCTGACCGGGATGGCCTCGGAATTTTTCGGGCCGTTCCGCAAGGGAACGCCTTGCAACAAAATTAGAACGCGTTCTAATTCGAGTTACAAGAATAATAATCTGGAGGAATAGTCATGCCGGTCGAAAGCCTTTCACGGGTTCGAAAATCGATACTCCCTTCCGAGGGGGACACCTGGGCTGAAATTGCGGGCCAGGAGCTGCCCGGTGTCGCCGAGGATGAGGCGGTGTCAAAGCTGCAGAGCTGGAACCTGCACGTCTTCATGCGCGCCGCCGCGGGGATGGGACGGGCCGGCTCGGCCAATCCAATTCTCCCCAGCGACGTGATCTTCGTCGAGCCGCCGCTCGCAAACGGATGAGCGGCGCCGTCATCAGTCGTGTTCAGCTTGCCGCAGCCCATGATGGCGAAGCCGAACTCACGGTGACGCTGCGCTTCGAGAATGGCGGCGAGTCGCCCGTCGCGCTGGACGAGCATGCGGTACGGGTCCTGATGGAATCTTGCCGCGTGGAGCACCCCGACCAGCTGGTCGGGAAAGGGTGGGGACACGTGCGCGATGCGCTTGAAGCGTCCTCGAACAGATTCATGAATTCCAATTCAAATGATCAGTGAGAGAAGGATATGACAATGTATGATCTTGTCATCAGAAACGGAAATATTGTCGACGGTTCAGGCGCACCTGCCTACAAGGCAGATGTGGCGGTCAAGGGAAACCGGATTGTCGAAATCGGCACTGTAGCCGGCGCTGCGCGAGAAGAGATCGACGCGGCGGGTAAGGTGGTTGCACCGGGATTCATCGATCCGCATACGCATTTCGATGCGCAATTGCTGTGGGACGGATGTGCCAAGCCGGCCCTGTCGCATGGCGTTACCACGATCGTTTCAGGAAACTGTTCGCTGTCGCTCGCGCCGCTCAAGGCCAAGCACAGGATGAAACTGGTCGGGATGTTCAACCAGATCGAGGAGATGCCGCTGAAGGCCTTCAAGGAAGGCGTCGTGTGGGACTGGGAGACGTTCAGCGAATACATCTCGCGCATCCGCAAGGGCCTGGCCATCAATGTGGCGCCGCTTGTCGGCCACAGCGTGATCCGCCTCTGGGTCATGAATGACGCTGCCATGGAGCGCACCGCGACCGACGCGGAGATTGCCGAGATGCAGGGCGTGCTGCGTGAATGCCTCGAAGCGGGTGCGGTCGGCCTGTCGACCAGCTATGTCGACATGGATGAGCGCCTGCAGCCGGTACCGAGCCGTTTTGCGGATGCCAGGGAAGTCGATGCGCTGGCAAGCGTCCTGGGCGAATATGGCCGTGTGCTGCAGATCGTTCCTGAATTCTACGATGCCGACCTGACGATCGCACGGCTTGACCAGCTGGCGGAAACCTCGCTCAAATACAATATCCCGACGACTTTCTCGCCCCTTTTCCTCAATGCGGACAATGTTGATGCTGTTGCACGGGTAATGAAAAGGGTTGATGAACAGTTCGCCCGGGGCGCCCGCGTGTGGCCCCAGGTTCAGACCCGGCCGATCGACATCAGTTTCAGCTTTGCCGTTCCAAGCCTGTTGTTCATTCGGTTCCCGTCCTGGTATCACATCATGCGGTTCGGCACGCCGAAGGAGATCATGGCGGCCTTTGCGGACACGGAAAATCGCAAGAAACTGATCCAGGAAGCAGAAGCGCTTGCGCCACTGTGGCCGAACCTTGTTTTCCGGCATGCGAAAACGGACGCGAACCAGAAATATATTGGCCAGACGCTGGCTGAAATCGCCAAGCAGCGCGGAACCACACCCGTTGATGCCATGATCGACCTGTCACTCGAAGAAGAACTGGATGCCCACTTCCTGGCGTCCAGCATGGGGCACAATGACTCAGACGCCGTCGGCGGTCTTCTCAACCATCCGCACGTCCATATCGGCGCGAGCGATGGGGGCGCGCACATCCTGTCCTTCTCCACATATGGGGATACGGGATACCTATTCTCCCACTTCGTCCGTGATGTGAAGGCCATGAGCCTTGAATCTGCCGTGAAGAAAATCACGTCTGACACGGCCGCCATTTGGGGAATCCCTGAGCGTGGATTGCTTCAGGCCGGCTACGTCGCCGATATCACGGTCTTTGATCCTGCGACCGTGAAGCGCGGCGAAGAGAAGTTTGTCAATGACGTTCCCGGTGAGGGATATCGCTACGTCCGCGATTCCCACGGTGTGGAAACAGTCATCGTTGGCGGTGGCGTGGCCTGGACAGCTGTAGACGGGTACAAGGAAACATGCGGTGAAATTCTTCCCGGTGCTGAAGACCGGAAGGTTGCCGCATGAGCTGGCCGGGTGTCACCGAGCGGCGTATCGCGACCAATGGCATTGAGCTGAACATTGCGGAAGCCGGGGAAGGGCCGCTCGTCTTGCTGCTGCACGGGTTTCCAGAATCCTGGTATTCCTGGCGCCATCAGTTCAAGCCGCTTGCGGATGCGGGCTATCACGTCGTTGCGCCCGACATGCGCGGCTATGGCAAGAGCGACAAGCCTGCGGAGATTGAAGCCTATAACCAGGTGGAGGTCGTCAATGATATCATCGGGCTGATTCCGGCACTTGGAAAAGAAACGGCCGTCGTGGTCGGGCATGACTGGGGCGCGCCCACGGCCTGGGCCTGTGCCTTGAATCATCCGGGTGTGGTGCGCGCTGTTGGGGGATTGTCTGTGCCCTTCATGCCGCGTTCGCCCGTGCCGCCAATGTCGCTGTTGCGCGAAATGTTCAAGGGGCAGTTCTTCTACCAGCTGTACTTTTACGAGCCGGGCGTGGCCGAGGCAGAGTTTGAAGCGGACATACGCATGGCCTTGAAGAAGTTCCTCGTCATGGCGGGGGGAGAGACAGATCTGTCTGCGCTTCCAGCCAAGCAGGAAGGCGATGACATGTTCTCCAATTTGCCTGAGCCGGATGAATTACCTGAATGGGTGACAGAGGCGGACCTCGATTTCTATGAGGGGGAGTTCAGGCGTTCGGGTATGCGCGGTCCGCTCAATTACTATCGTAACCATGACCTGACCTGGGAGCTCACCAAAGACGCTCCGCAAACGATTTCGCAGCCTGCGTTCTTTATCGCGGGCGACAATGATGGTGTTGTCATGATGGCTCAGGAGGCAATCAAGATCATGCCACACTTTGTCACCGACCTGCGGATGAATGAGCTGATCCCGAATATCGGTCACTGGACCCAGCAGGAAGCACCGGAGGCGGTCAACGATCTCATGCTTTCCTTCCTTGAAGAGTTGGACGGATGAGCGAGACGGTCCTTGTTGTTGGCGCAGGTATTGGAGGTCTTTGTACGGCGCTGACTTTGGCGCCAACAGGGCGAGCCATCACCCTTCTGGAGCGCGACGGGCCGCCGCCGGGTGATGATCCTGATGTCGTGTTTCAGGATTGGCGCCATACGGGCGTCGGTCAGTTGCGCCAAAGTCATGCCTTCCTTGCCCGCATGAGAAAGATGTTCAAACGGGATCACCCGCAATTGCTTGAAGACCTGCTCGCTTCAGGTGTCCGCGAGCTGCCATTTGAGTCGATGCTGACGGAAGCGCAACTCGGATCCTATCGGCCGGATGCCGGTGATGCCGAACTAACCATCATTACGAGCCGGCGAACCACGCTCGAACTGGTGATGCGCCGATATGTCGGAACGCTGCCAAACGTGACAATCCGCCCGGATTTTCTGGTGCGGCGCCTCGTGACCGAGATCTCGGAAGATGGCGTTGTCGATGTGCGCGGGGTTTCAGGTGAGTGCGGTGGTGAGCAAATTGTGCTGGAAGCGGACGTCATTATCGATTGTTCCGGCAAGAGCGGATTCCTGATCGATCAGATCAAGGAGGAATCGGCCCACTTTTCAGAGGAGCAGGAATCATCGGGAATTCTCTATTTTACCCTGCACTACCGGCTCAAACCCGGCATGGAAGAACCACCACGGATCGGCAACCCGCCGGCGACGGGTGATCTCGGCTTCCTGAAGTTTGGTGCCTTTCCCGGTGACAATGGCTGTTTCTCGATCACTATCGCGGTTCCGGACGTGGAGATGGAGCTTCGCAAGGCCATCCTCGATCCAGACTTTTTCCACAATCTGACCCTGCAATTGCCGGGACTGGTGCCGTGGACCAATGCCGACCGGTCAGAGCCTGTCGGGCGCGTGCACGGCATGGGGGACCTTATCAGCCGGTGGCGGGATGTCGTTGTCGACGGCAAGCCTGCGGCGCGCGGCTACTTTGCTTTGGGCGACACGCTTGTCCGCACGAATCCGCTGTATGGGCGCGGCTGTTCCTTTGCGGCGGCGAGTGCGCAGCTTCTCAGATCAACGCTCGAGGAGTCGGCGGATCGGACGGCCAGGTCACTGGCCTATCACAAACGGTTGCATGAAGAGCTGCGCCCCTACTACATCAACCAGCGTACACAGGACCGTTCAGCGATCAAGCGCGCCCGCCAGGCGCTGACGCCCGGATACAAGAAGAGTTTCCGCGCAAGGCTTATTGAAAGCTTCTTTGAGGATGGGGTGGCGATTGCGGTGCGCAATGACGTCGATCTGCTGCGCGACGCGATGCGGGGTTTCCACATGCTCGAGCATCCCAACAAGTGGCTGGGGCGGCCGCGCAACCTTGCCCGGGTCTTTTACTATTGGGCGCGGGGGAAGAAGCGAAATGCAGCGGCCTACCCACCCAAGCCTGGGCCTGAGCGCACCGAGATGCTGAAAGCATTGTCAGTGAACTTCCAGTCCGACATTGACCGTATCGCGCAGGGAGCGTGAGCCAGGATGGCGGACACCAGAACAGTTCTGACAGACGAACCCGGCAAGCGCGAGCAGGCAAAAGCTGAGCGCCGCTCTCGGATTGTGCGGGCTGCGCGAGACCTGATCAGGGAGACGGGCGACACAAACCTTTCCATGCGCATGATCGCCAAGCGGGCGGACGTGAGCCTGGCCACGCCTTACAATCTGTTTGGATCCAAGCATGCGGTCGTGCTGGCCGTGTTTGAGGACGAACGCGACTTCGCCGAACGTTTTGGAAAGTTGAAGGCGGACAATGCCATCGACCGCCTTTTCGATGCCCATGCATTGGCAACCAGCTATTTCACGGAAGACCCGGACTTCTACCGCCCGCTCTGGAAGGCGCTTCTGGATGTTCAGGGGGCCAACGATACGGGGCTGGCGACGCCCGAGCGGCTCGCGCGCAACAGCCGGGCGTGGGAAGCACTCATCCATGACGCTCAGGCTGATGGCTTGCTGGACCCGGCCTTCCCGGCAAGCATGCTGGAACATACGCTGGCATTTTTTTCCAATGGCGTGATGCTGTCCTGGTCGATGGGAACGCTTGCAACTGACAAGCTTTTGCCATCCGGGGCACTTGGCTACGCCCTGGCGCTGCGCGGGGCTGCCACCCCGAAGGGCATGGCCATCCTGGCAGGCAGGATCCACGGGCTTCAGGATATGCTGGAAGGATCAGATGCACTTCCATGCGAGGCTTTCAGTCTCACGTAAACCGGCCTCGAATGCTCGCGCAGGGATACGGGTTTGGCGATGAGAAGGCCGCCGTGACTTTTACGTGCCGACCATTGTGGTTCGCCGCCAGTCAGGGAGCGATTGATGAGGCAACCGCAAACGCCCTTGCATTCTATCTGCTCTTGTCCGGCAATATCAGAACCGCGCAGCCGGCCTTTTTAACGACCTCTCGGCTGACCGATGGATCAAGCACCCTTTCCAGCCAGTTTCTGTCGCGTGAGCCAAGTACAATCAGATCAGCTCCCCAGCTCTCGGACTCAGAGACGATTTCCATTGCCGGGTGCCCGGCCCGCACAGTCTGGTCTGCCTTCATCTCGGGTGAATACTGCTTCAGGATGTCGTCAATCATTGCCTTGCGGCTCTGGATGGTCGGTTCCGATACCTGCGCAACACTCATGATCGGCGTGTCAGCCGCTGCAAACCGAATGGCCGGAGACGACGGTTCAAGGACCGGCGTGATCACGTTCAGTATGCGCGCTTCAGCCTCGTGGACCTTTGCAATGGCCAATCCGGCTCTGGCTATGTTGGCCGCTTCTTCACCGTCATTGGGCAAGGCGACAAGAATTTTATTGAACAGTCGAGCCATCAATTACGCCCCCTTGTTCTGCTCTAGATCCTGCAAAGCGATCTCGATAGCCTGAAGGTTGGGCCTCTTCCCGCCATCCATGCTTTCGGCTGTGGCTCTGGAAAGCAGCTCTGCGTCCGTTTTCATCGAGCGCAAAACGCGTCTTTTCTCATCGTGTGTTAGTCTGGCGTCTGCGAGCACGTGTTCAGGATTCTCATAGTATGTCTGCGGCGTAAGAATTCGCTTGTCTACATAATCGTTTTCCATCTCTCCTTCTTCTTTCCGAAGCCGGACTTATTGGCGCACAGGTGCAGAGACTCCGACTTCCCGGTTGATATGGGGATGAGGCATCATTTTTCAACCGAAATGGAGCGTTCCGCTTGGTCGATGAATTAGTACGTCTACGGTTTTTACCGGGCTGCAGGAAACGAATGCAGGCGAGATCTTGAAGTTGTGGGAGGGGTATTCGGCGGCCTGTCGAGGCCCGAGGCCAGGAAAAGTCACAGAGGCGCGGTTCATCCTGACAGGCGGGAACGGGGCCTTGTGATTTCCGGACTGATTGGGGCGTGCGCCTGCTGGTGATGGGTTGGGCACCGCCAGTCATCATGCATGGCTCTGTCTGAATGCGTGAACGCGCAGGGCCGGCCAACCTTAAAATATCGTCACATGGCGTGATCGTAACTGGTGACGGTATCATCGACGACCTATTCTGCCATCATGGATGGCGGGGCATTTGTGTTCGTCGTGATTGGAGCCTCCCGATGTTTTACCCAGACGTACCTGCCCGCCTTGCATCAATACCGCGACATAACTCGCCAGGCATGACGATCCCGGAATCCCAGGTCGAAACGGTTCGCTTCCTGACAGATCCCGAGACATTTGGCGGGCGCGCCCCGACATACTTCGATACGGCAGTCTCACACCTCGTCGTCGATGGCCGGGATGTGTTCATTCTGCGCAAGCCGGTAGAGGTTGGAGATTTCAAGTGTGCCACAGTCCACGACCGGTGGGAGTGGTGTGAAGCGCAATGCATGCGTGGGGCCTCAAGCATCGGCGCAGTATTGGCACGTCCGCTGCCCATCGCGCGGCGTGAGGGACGACTGTTTCTTGGTGGTCCGGGCCGCATTTGCGACTGGGTGCTCAAGATCACGTGTCAATCTGTCCTGGCGGAGCCGGGATTCATCACTTTGCATCGCGCAGCATGAAGCGCGGCCTTCGGGCGAGTTGCGGTTCGAATACTCGCCCACTTGATGTGATGACGCCATTGGGTGCCCACTATATATACCGTGCCTGACAGTACGCGCGGCCGTTCGCGCAGGGCAAGGAACCGGCAATGTCGTCAGAGCGCTTTGATTGGGATAATCTGCGGGTCTTCAGGATCGTTGCTGAACTTGGCAGCATGAGCGCGGCTGCCACGCGTCTGAGCGAGTCACCCCCAACGATTGGCCGCAAGATTGATGATCTTGAAAAGGCGCTTAATACACGATTGTTGATCCGTTCGACCCGCGGTGTCGAACTGACAGATGCGGGCAAGATTGCACTCGGGCATGCGCATGCCATGGCCGAAGCGGCCAGACTGATCGACGATGAGGCGTCGGGCAAAAGTCAGCCGACGGAAGGCATGATTACGATGGCGACCGGCGACGGTCTGGGGCCGTACTGGATCGCGCCGCGCCTTCCGGCATTCCATGCTGAAAATCCGCGCATCCAGATCAAGATGAATATTGTTTCGGGTGTGCCTGATGTCGAATCCGGCGAGGCCGACATCGGTATCCAGTTCACCGAGCCGAAGAGCCATGACATCATTTCGCGGCGATTGGGCACTCTACACTATATCAGCTTTGCATCGCGCGAGTATCTCGAGAAGCAAGGCGAGCCGGCCAGCATTTTCGAATACTTTCGGCATAAGTGCATCCTTCATCAATCCTACGTAAACCAGATCGAACGCTGGGCGCCGAAGATGTCGGAACTCAAGAAGATGATCAACTATGCCTTTGTCACCAACTCGGCCAGTTCAATGATCGAGGTTTGCAAGAATGGTGGCGGGATTGCGCTTTTGCCGTCTTATATCGGGGGCGTCGCGCCGACGCTGGTCCCGCTCGAATTGCCTGAAGTCGCACCGATAGAATTCTGGATGACGTACACCGAAAGAGTCTGGCGTCAGCCACAGGGAAAGATTGTGCTAGAATGGCTCAGAGCCATTTTTGAAGCGGAGGATGCGTTCTGGTTTTCAGAACATTTCATCCATCCCAACCGGGCAGCGAATCGTGAGGAAGCTCTGAAGCCCTTTACGCCACCCCCACATTCAGCCGGCTGACAGGGCCTTCAGTACGCGCGCCATGGTTTCGAGTTTTTCAGTCGATTTGGTCCGCTCGATCCAGTCATGACATTCAGCGCGCACTTTTACTGCCGGATCCAGCGGGCTTATGGCGTCGTCATTCTCATCTTCAAAAAGGTCGGCAATCGGAACGCGCAATGCCTCTGCCACGACGGACAGCATTCCTGCGCTAAGACGGTTCGTTCCGGTCTCATATTTTTGCAATTGCTGGTGGCTGATACCGAGCTCTGTCCCGAGCTCTGCCAGGGTCCGGTTCTGGGCGATTCGAAGGGTACGTATCTTCCCCCCGACACGTTGATCAACCTTGGTTGGCGCGCGGGAACTGGACTGTCTTGGCTCGTGCTTCACAATAAACCCCTTCAATTTGACCAATGCATTTCGCGCTACGGGTGTTTAGGCAACAGCTGCACTTGTAAAAAAAATGAAACATGAGGTGCGTTTGTATCCCTCATGCCGTTGGACCTGCTACTTGAGAGGGAAACAAGCCCCAATATTCATACCTTTGGTTTCAAATGGCAGATTTCACGAAGATCGCGACTAATAGTCTTTTTTCCACCTAATGGAGAGTTTGTTCTCGCCAGTTGATGTCGTTTCGGAAGTGACCGAGACTTGGTCAACAGGTTCCCATTCGACTTCCACAGAGCTGCCATCGGCGCCGGCGGCGTTCAGTTGGAGGTAGACGTCTTCGGCCAGGTACTGGCCAACACCCAGTTCGGCATTACCAGCGTCATTCGCGCCGATGGACAGGCGATCCACGCCAAGTACGGCTTGCAACTCAGCGGCGGGGTCGAACCCCGCGTTCCGGCCGCTCAGGCGGGCAATTGAGGAGGCCAGCTGCGCAGCCTCCACCGGGGACAGGTCAATCGATGAACGCCCGAACAGGAGTCGGGACAGGATTTCATCCTGCGGAAGGTCGGGTGTGCTCGACAGCTCGAATACAGGCTGGGTCGGCTTGCCCGAGACTTCAACACGCGCCACAAAACCATTCACGGACCGATTGGCCGAAATGTTGATGCGGGCTGTGTCCAGCGCGCCATTGAATGTGATTGCGCCCGTGTCGAAGACAAAAGGCCGGCCCGCAAGATCAAGGTCTCCACGCAGCATGGTCGCCGTGCCATTGAGGTTGACATCGGAGGCGGTCCCGGTCGCGGTCAGGTCCAGGGCCCATTCACTGTCCAGTCCGCGACCGGTAACATAAACGCGGCGTGTCGCATCGAGATCAAGATCGAGCTTCAGTGATTGCCGCAGCTCACTGGGGGTATTCGTCGGATCGTCACCTTCACTCCAGCGGACGTCGATGGCCTTGGGCCCGGCAGATGGCAGGTTGTCGAGTGAAACGCGTGCTTCATCCACGAAGAGCTTGCCCGATAACAGGCGGCCCTCCTTGTCCTGGGAAAACGCAACTTTTCCGCTCAGGCGCGCGATGTCACCATTGCGCTCATAGACCAGAAGGCGAGACAGATCTGCGCTCAGCCGTCCTTCATCCTGGCCGAGCGTGCCGTCCAGCGTAATCGTTCCATTACCTGCGCTGCCGCCGGATCCATTGAGGCTCAAAGTCCGGTCAGCATAGGAGGAATTGAGCGCTATCCCGGTCAGCCGCAGGCCGGTTGCGCCAAACTCGTAGATGCCATTTGAAACGTTCGCATCACCCGCGGCGACCGGCTTGGCCAGTGTTCCGGAAAGGGTCGCGCTCGCATCAACCCGTCCGCCGATATCGTGACCATAGGCGAGGGCGGCCGAGTGAAGGGCGCCCAGGTCTCCGTTCAATGTTGCGCGGCCTGTAAGGGGCTTTTCGCGATCAAGGCTCGCAAGGGAGTCTGCCGATGGTATGATCGGCAGGGCGACATCCGCAACGAGAACGAGGTCGTTTCCATAATTGCTTCTGGCATTGACCTTCATTGCGCTGGCATCAAGGCGCCCGGTCAGGTCCAGCGTCAGTGATGTCTCCAGACCCGGAATCGGACTTGTCGCCGAAAAGGCAAATGAGCCGGTGGGTGACAGGCCGATCGGCCGGAATTCGCCCCGGCCATTCAACTGCGCGTCGACCTCGCCGAGATTGGCCATTGCGAACAAGGCGCCGAAATCGACGGCGTTGACGTCAACGGCGAGAAGGGCAGTCTCACCAGCGCCGGATAGCTCGGCCTTCACTTCGCCGCCGAGGATGGAGAGACGCCCATTCAGGTCCGGGCTTTCGCCGAGGCGCCAGCGTGCCGGTTCGGGCGTGCTCAGTAGTTCGCCAAGGGCGGACCCCGATAGACTGAAGGTTCCGTTGGGCGCCTCGCCCGAGAGGTCGGCCTGACCGGAAAATGTGAAGTTGAACGGTCGGGTCGGCGCATCGCTTCTGAGGCTGACTTTGAAGTCGTACCCGTCCCTGTTGTTCTTGATGTCAGCCGAGAAGGAATCAAGTTGGATGGCGGCGGGCAGTCTGGCACCGGTCCCTTCAGCATGGGCGACGATTGCGATCGGGTTCTGACCTTCCTTCAGGATGCTGATGACGGCTCTCAGGCTCTCGACCTGGACGTCATCCGTCTTCAGGCCATCGCCATCGGCATTCAGCGCCACGACCAGGTCACCCGAATTACCAATCTCGGCCCGGCCCGAAAGCGCGAGTGGGCCATAGGATCCGGAAATTGCCTCTATGAGAGTTGCGCTGTCTGCGCGGGTCAGTTTTGCCGTCAGTTCCAAGGCCTCTCCGGCAAATTGACCGGTCAGCGAGAGAGGCCCGGACACCTGTCCCTCGGTGAGGGTCAATGTGGCGCCCGTCGTGACACTGGAGAGGTCGCGGGAGGCGATGTTGAACACGCCATCGGAGGACGTGATGCCAATCTCATGTGCACCAGATGGTCCGGACACGGAGACGGTGCCGGCATGAAGGTCGAAACTGTTGCCGCTGATGGAAAGTGGTTCCGATTGCGAAAAGTCAAATTGCAGGGAACTGACGCCATCAATCTGGTAGTTGCCGCTGCCATCAAACCTGACCCCGTCGCCTTTCACGGCAGCTTTGCTGATTCGTATTGCCTTGCCGTCGATTGCGAGCGATGCGCTGACATCTGGCGCCGAGCCAATCAGCGGAGCGACACTATCGGGAAGCCCTGAGAAATCAGCGACGGACAAATTGGTTTCAATTTGCGGTTTGCTGAATGTGCCTGACAAGCGAAATGTACCTGACGCGCGCCCTTCAAAGTCGCCTGGCAGGCTTTTCAGGGCCTGTTCGATCGTGCCGCGCAGGCCCAGGATACGGTCACCTGTTCCCACAGTGCCTGATGCGGTTACCATTCCATTGGGCAAATCGAGCGCGGAAGGCTTCAGGGTCAGAACGCCTGTTTCGCGCGCGTACACCCCGCTGGTGACAAGGTGTGGCTGCTTGCCGATCAGGCCAGCCAAGCTGTCATTCCCGGCGAAGACGCCTTCGCCCGTCAGGTCCGCCTTGAATGGAATTCGCTCAGGTGTCAGCGAGGCAGAAACCGGGCCGGCAAGACGCGAGAAGGGCAGGTCAGCGCCTTCATGTGCCACGAGCTCCGCAGCGCCCGTGTAGGTGGGCAAATCATCGGCAATATCGACCGCGCCATCCAGTTTCAGGTTTGCGGAAATGCCGGTGAGATCAGAAAAGCCCGTGAAGTCGAGATTGACGGCGACTGGTCCCATCAGCGCCCTGGTATCGGTGTCGGCGGTGCCTTTGGCCGTCAATGCACCCGATGCCAGTGTCGCCGACAAGTCGAATACCGTCTCACGCTTACCGATACCTGCATCCAGAACAAAGCGGGCGTTTGCCCCCAACATCTCTTTTGCGACATCCGGCAAGGGCAGGAGCGTGCCATCAAGGTCGGCATTCGCCGTCAGGCGCCCGTCGACAATCTTTGCAGTCATCGACGCGGCATTTCTGCCAGACACTTTCAGCAGGAAGTATCCGTCGCCTTCTTCCAGCGTGCCATCGGCTGATGCTGTAAAATCAGCATCCTGATTATCTGGCAGGCGAATCAATGTCGCGAAAGTTCCGCCCGCTGGTGCCGTGCCGTCTGCGACAAGCTTAATATGGCCTGCGGAATCACGGCGCGCGTCAATCTTGAGGCGGTCGCCAAGGCCCTCCAGCGGCGCGACATCCAGTCGGGTGCTTATGCCGCCACTGCGGTCCGTGTTGAATGCGCCTGAAACGCTGAACGCAGCGGCGGGGCCAGCCACGCCCTCGGCCAGCGACAGTTTGGCGATGCTGAGATCGTCCAATTCGACCGCCCAGCTGCTGCCACCTTCGCTCTCGCCTGATGGCATCTCTGGCCGCCTGAGGACCGAAATCTCCTCCGCGCTGGCCAGATTGAGATCGACCGTTCGGGACAGAAGCGCGCGCGGGGTCCATTTCAGGCTGAGGTCCCGTGTATCGAGCCAAATGCCGTCTGCGTCCGCGATCGACAATTGTTCCAGGTGCATCTGCGTCAGGGGATCCCCTGTCAGGCCAGACGCAGAGATGCGCCCAAGACTGCCGATCTCGCGGCCGTCAATCTGCGACAGGACATAGGCGCGACCGCCGTCGCTGTTGATCCACAAGCGAAGGCCCAACATGACGGCCAGAATGAGAAATATGATTGCCAGCGCCCCGGAAACGAACGGATGGCGGCGTATCATGTCAAGCGTGGAGCGGACCCTGGTCATCAGAAGGATTGACCAATCGAGACATAGAACTGGACAGGGTCTTCCCCGTCGCGCCGGTCGAGCGGAGTGGCGATGTCAACGCGAATTGGACCGAAGCCCGGATAATAGCGCACGCCGACACCCACGGCAGTGCGCAGATCACCGAAGACGTCTTCGACGCTGCCTGCCGCTGCACCACTATCGACGAACAGAACGTATCCAAGCCTGTCGCTCCGACGCCAGCGCAGTTCAGCTGACATGTCGAACAGGCTTCGTCCGCCGATCAGTGCGCCGGTTGAATCGCGGGGCGACAGGCTCTGGTATTCGAACCCGCGAACCGATCCGCCCCCACCGGCAAAGAACAGGCGGTCCAGCGGCACAGAGTCCGATCCAAGGAACGCACCAAGTTCGCCTCTCAGTGCGGCAACGAAGGGGCCGTCAGCGATCTTGCGATAGGTCGATCCCGACAGTAGCATCCGCGTATAGCCTGCGGTTGCATCGCCGAGCGACAGGCCGGGTTCAACCCCCAGGAATGCCCGGACCCCCTCTTGCGGATCGAGTGGCTTCTTCACGGTAGAGTAGGTCGCTGCAAGCGGGAAGGAAAGCGTGTAGAGTTCCCGGGGCTCGAGAAGGGCGCGAAGACGCAGTTCCTTGGTGCGGGTGGCATCGAGCGACGCACCGGCCGACAGCGTGAAATTCTTGTTGAACGGCTGTGAGAGCGCGGCACCAAACTTGATACCCTGCAGATCGTAGGCATCCGTCTCTTCGCCGCGTACACCCGCCTCCGCAGTCAGCGTGCGTCCGTATCGGCCGATATTGGGGCGGGTATAGGTTGTGGCGAGCTCACGCGCGAGCGTCGCGACTTCGGCCTGCACACGGAGCGTGTCTCCGGCGCCCGTTATGTTCCGGCGTTCCCAGAAGGCGTCGGCGCCGACGCCGTCCGTGGTTGATGCCGTGACGCCCGCGCCGATCGAGCGCTGCTTGGCCTCGCTCAAGGTGAGGTTCACGGGGTAAAGGCCATTGTCGTCTGGTGTCTCAGACACCTCTACGCCGATCCCGTCAAACAGGCCGCTGCTGCGCAGCCGGAGGCGAAGTTGATCAATCTTCTCGGCAGAATAGGGGTCGCCCGGCGTCCAGGTGCGGAAGACGCGGATCGCATCGGCATCCGTGCCGCCGGTCTCCGTCATCACCATGTCACCCAGGCGCACGAACGGGCCTGGACGCAAAGCGTAAGTCAGTTCGACGGTCTTATCCTTGCGCGATGCCAGTACATCGATGCCATCGCTTTCGGCAAAGGCATGACCACGATCTCGCAAGGTGCGCACCAGCCTGCGGTCGAGATCTTCGATATCTGAAGTCCGCGCGGGCGCTCCCGGGGAAAGCTTTTGCTTCTCCGCATCAAGTCTGGCCTGCAGCGTATCGCTGACCGGCGTGGCGAGCGTTACACTCACGGAAGCGATGCGGAACAGGTCGCCCGCTGACACATCCAGTCGGGGCTTCTTTTCGACCCGTTCGACAAGTTCAGGTGAAACGTCTGCAGCGAGATATCCTTCGGACGCGAGAAACTCCTCCAGCGTGTCTGCGGACATGCTTGCCCGGTTGCGCGCCTCCAGGACGCTGCGCGGCGCAGCATGATCGGTTTCGAGTACGGTCTTGGCCCTGGCCTCCAGGCCGGCCGGCACACCATCGATCTCGACAGGCACTTGGCGAGCGGTGCTGCCAATGCCGTTTGCATTGCTTCCGGGAAAGCCGGCGCAGGCGGTTACCGCACCCATAAGGCACACGCCCGTAACCGGGTGCGTCAGGACGCTCCCGGCCACTGTTGTAAGGCGCGTCAGCCGTTGTGCCATCGAAGAATTCACCATCCAGATCTGAATGCGAGGATTGCGCCAGTTTTCCTAAATGAAGGCTGAACTGGCTCGTTTGACCTGAAGATAGGCGATATTACGGCCATTTTCGCCCCAAACACTGCAGGTTAATCCGGGATTCTGCAGGAAAGACATGCGCTTCTGCCTCGTGCGGGAGACAGCAGTACGCACAGCACTCTCCGTTTGCCAGCTTGCCTGGATACCCCGTATGATTGGCAAACTGAATCTTAGCGGGGCAATGAATGACTTACCTTATGGTCCTGGGCGGCCTTATCCTGCTTTTCATTGGCGGCGAGGCGCTTGTGCGCGGATCGGTCAGTGTCGCGCGCAGGCTCAACATTTCGGAATTGGTCATCGGCCTGACGCTTGTCGGTTTCGGCACGTCCGTTCCGGAACTGGTCACCAGCCTGCGGGCGATCGGGCAAGATGCCGTCGGGATTGCGGTTGGCAACGTGGTCGGGTCGAACATCGCCAATATCCTGCTCGTGCTCGGCTTGGCGGCAGTGATCCGCCCCATTCTGACCAATCCGCGGGCCCTGGCCCGTGATGGCATGATCATGCTGGGCGTGACGGCGCTGCTCTGTGCGCTGATCTGGTTCGACATGTTTACGCGGCCGATGGGCGTGGGCCTGCTCGGCCTGCTGCTTGCGTACCTGGCATATTCCTTCATCGCCGACCAGCGCCGCGATAGTGATGCGGCCGCTATGCACGCCGCTGAAGGTGAAGTGGTCGAGGCGAATTATGGCTTGGTTGTCGGGTTGCTCATTGCGCTGGGCGGGTTGGTCGGTGTCATACTTGGTGCCCGGTTGCTGGTCGATGGCGGCGTGGTCATCGCACGGGACCTGGGGATCAGCGAAACGGTCATCGGCCTCACAATTGTGGCTGTGGGCACCAGCCTGCCTGAGCTTGTGACCTCTGTCGTGGCGGCCTATCGTGGCAAATCGGATGTGGCTCTTGGCAACATAATCGGTTCCAACATTTTCAACGTGCTCGGCATTCTTGGCATCACGGCAGTCGTCCATCCTTTCACGCTGCGCGGCGATATCGCAGCTGAAGCGATGTCACAGGGGCGCGCTTCGAGCATCATTTCATCCACCGACATCGGTGCGCTCATCCTGTCAGTCTTCCTGCTCATGCTTTTCGCGATGACGGGAAAACGCATCGCACGGTGGGAAGGTGCGGTACTCCTGCTCGCCTATGGCCTCTATTTCGGTCTCTTGTTCGACTTAATCCCTGTCCCGGGAATCATACCTTATGGCTGACAATCCGATCTATCAGGGGCTCGGCCAGCTCGGCCAGCAAACCAGCGCGCCCCAAACACCAGAAGCAGCCCGCCTCGAACGCGTCCCCAACCCCCATGCGGGCACGTTCTACCTCACGCGTTTTGTGGCGCCTGAGTTTACCTCGCTTTGCCCGGTTACGGGTCAGCCGGACTTTGCGCATATCGTGATCGACTATGCGCCAGGAGAATGGCTGGTCGAAAGCAAGAGTCTCAAACTCTACCTGACGAGCTTCCGCAACCATGGCGCATTCCATGAGGATTGCTCAGTCGCGATCGGCAAGCGCATTCATGAGTTTACCGAGGCTAAATGGCTCCGCATATCAGCCTACTGGTATCCGCGCGGGGGGATACCGATCGATGTGTTCTGGCAGTCCGGCGATGTGCCCGCAGGCCTGTACGTTCCGGATACGGGCGTCGCGAGCTATCGCGGCCGGGGCTGACTTTACGCTGGCGCTGTCCACCGTGTGATCTTTTCGCGCATATCTGGCCGCGGCCGTTCCGGGCAGCCCATCGTGGCCGTTCCAAGATAGATGAACCCTGCGACGCGTTCGTCATCAGTCAGGCCAAGCAGTTTTGCCACGTCCGGATCGAATGCCATCCATTCGGACAACCAGACACCGCCCCAGCCAGCAGCATTTGCGGCGAGCAGCAGGTTTTGACACACCGCACCGGCTGACAATTCCTGCTCCCACACGGGTGTTTTGTGCGTCGGGTCGGGCGATGAAATGACTGCGACCATCACAGGCGCGCGCAGGGGCAGGCCCGCAGCGTCCAGAATGTCGCTGGATTCCGCATCTGGCTTATTCGCATCATGGATGCGGGCCAGCTGTTCGCCGAATGCCGTTCGGGCATCGCCTTCGAAGACGATAAAGCGCCACGGAGCCAGTTTGCGGTGGTCGGGTACCCGGGCAGCAACTTTCAGCAATTCGTCCAGCGCATCGGGTGATGGGCCCGGCTCAGCAAGGTGATGCTTGCTGGCGGATCGGCGCAGCGCGAGCAGGGCGCGGGCGTCTGCGCTGGGGCGTGCGGGCAGCATCGTGGTGCCGACAGGAGGTGCAGGGGGGAATAGGTGTGACATGGACGCTACATAGCGGGCCTGTATGGCTCCCGAAAGAGCAGGGTTCCATGTTTCTTCTTGTCGTACATGGAGGAGAAGACTAGGTTAGAGAACAGCGTTCACTTTTTGAACATTCATCTGTAATAGACTGCGCTTCATGCCTTCTGACCTGTCCCTTGAGCCCACACCGGCCGAGCGCCGGCGCCTGAAAGTGCGCGGCGCCATTATCGACGCGGCCGAGCGCGTTTTTGCGTCGGAGGGCGAGACCGGCCTTTCCATTCGGCGGCTGGCCGAAGAAATCGATTACTCACCGTCCGCAATCTACAAGTATTTCGGCTCCAAGGAGGAGCTGATTGACGAACTGAAGGAGGCTTTCTTTGAGCGTCTTCTGGCGCGCGTTGACAGGATATCCTGCACTGATGCGCCGTTCTCGCAACGCGGACGGGCCTGCGTCTCGACCTATATCGAAACCGCCCTGGAGCGCCCGCATCATTATGCTGCGGCTTTTTCCGGCCCCCTTGCGGCCGATCCAGATACGCAGACGCCGCCACGGAAATGGGAAGAATTCGAAAAGACCTACAAGGGACGGGCCTTCAACATTCTCGTCGACATGGTTCGCGAGGGGCAGTCACTGAATGTGTTCGATCCCGGATTGGACCCGTTCCTATCTGCCAAGTCGGTTTGGGCTTCTTCCCACGGCCTGGCGCAGCTGATTACGCACATGCCGAATATTTCTCCATTGCTGGCGTCGAATACGCCCGTCTCGGCCAGCTCATTTATCGCCTTTCACGCCGACCTGGTGTTTCGGGGATTGCAAACACCTGCCCTGGCGCGGCAAACTGATCTGACTCTCGAGGACTGAGACCATGACGCCTTCCGATGACTATCAGGGCGACGAGACCCGCGAGAAGCGCCCGACCTTCCTGAAGGGCATCATCTTCCTCGTGATCCTTTGCATTGCGGCGGCTGGCCTGATGTATGCGGCGACGCAACTGCGCAGCGCGGAGGGGCCTAAAGTTGCCTCCGTCACGCCCGATCCGCTCACCGTTTCGGTCATGCCCGTGCGTCTGGCCAGTGAGTTCCGTATCGATGAGACGTTCAGCGGGCTCGCTGAAGCCCGCCGCAAGAGCCAGCTCGGATTTTCAAGCGGTGGCCGAATTGATTTGATGAGTGCTGATGTCGGCGACCGTGTCAAAGAGGGGGCAACCCTCGCGCGGCTCGATACGCGCAGTCTCGCTGCGCAGCTGGCTTCCTCCCAGGCGGTTGTCCAGGAAGCCCGCGCCGCCCATTCACTCGCTTTGAATACGGTTGAGCGCCAACGGACACTGAAACTTCAGGGGCACGTCTCCCAGCAAAGGGTCGATGAGGCAGAAGCGCAGGCAAACACGTCCATGGCGCGTATTGAAGCTGCCCGGGCCCAGGCCGACACATTGCGTGTCCAGATAGATCTTGCCCGTATCACTGCACCATTCGACGGGGTGGTGACATCCCGGATGGTGGATGAGGGGGCGATTGCCGGGCCCGGCACTTTGATCCTCGAGCTGGTCGAGGCGGGGCATCTGGAAGCCAAGATTGGCCTTCCGGCTGTCAGTGCGGCGCGGTTGAAGACCGGCGACACCTATAAACTCATCGCCGATACGGGCACTGTGGATGCCATTCTGCGCACAGTTACAGGTGTCATCGATGCCGACCGGCGCACGGTGACAGCCGTCTTCGATATCGAAAATCCGGGCGAGCTTCCGGCGGGGGCTGTCGTGCGGCTGTCCATGGAGCGCGAGATTAACGAGCCGGGCTTCTGGGTTCCGGTCAAAGCCATGTCGACCGGTTCGCGGGGGCTGTGGACGGTGTTCGTGGCGGCGCCATCCGATACGGGCTGGCGCGCCGAGCCGCGACCCGTGGAGATGGTGCATTCCGAAGGCGGCCGCGGGTTCGTTCGCGGGCCTGTGCAGGAAGGCGACCGCGTGATCGTTGACGGCCTGCAGCGGATTGCCCCCGGCATGCCGGTGATGCCGCGCGACGCGACCAGCGCCGACGCGCCGAACGAAGGCTGAGGACCGGTCCGCCATGCGCACCATCTTCTTCCGTCTCCCGCGCCTCGCGATCCTCACCATGATGGTGATCCTGATTGGCGGCATCGGTGCGATGTTTTCGCTGGGCCGGCAGGAAGACCCGACGCTGATCGAGCGGTATGGTTTCATCCTGACCACATTACCCGGCGCTGACGCCGAACGCATGGAAGCGCTCGTTACGCAGCCGATCGAGGCAGCCCTGATGGAGCTGCCTGAGGTCGATGAAATCCAGTCCGTATCGCGGCCGGGCGTGTCGCAAGTTGGCCTGCAGGTGCGGGAGGACCTCACCGAGGCTGAAGTCGATGATGCCTGGACGCTGATCCGCCAGAAGGTCGCGTTTGCGGAGTCACAGTTTCCGGCGGGCACAAACACGCCGGAAATCAATCGGCAATATGTCGGCGCGGCGACTCTGGTCGTCGGGCTGGTTTGGGAGGGCGAGGAGGCTCCCCCGCTCGCCGTGATGCGGCGCATGGCGCTTGACCTGCAGGACCGGTTCCAGCGCCTGCCCGGAACCGAACTGACCGACCTCTATGGCGTGCCCGCTGAAGAAATCCGCATCGTCGTTGACCCTGAGGCCTTGTCCGCTGCCGGTCTGACAGTGCGCCAGGCAGCTTCGCTGGTCGCATCGGCAGACAGCAAGACCCCCGCCGGTCGCCTGCGTTCGGACGGTGGCAATGTGGGCCTCGAAGTCGGCGGCGAGTTCGAAAACATTTCCCGCATTCGTTCCGTTCCCCTGGTACAGCGCCCGGATGGTTCCGAAGTGCGGGTGAGTGACATCGCAACCGTCCAGAAAGGGTTCGAAGATCCACCAGTCCGCATGGCGCTTGAAAACGGAAAACGGTCCATTTTCGTGGGCGCGTTCATTTCCGAGGACCAGCGCGTGGACAAGTGGGCCGCGACCGCGCAGCAGGTCGTCCAAGATTTCGCTCAGAACGCCCCGCCGGGGCTGCGTATCGAAACGGTTTTCGACCAGAGCAAATATACCAATGCGCGCCTGAATGGCCTCGCCAGAAACCTGCTAATGTCGGCCTGCATCGTGTTCGTGGTTCTGTTCTTCACAATGGGCTGGCGGTCGGCACTGGTCGTGGGGTCAGCCATTCCATTGACGGTCGCGCTCGTGCTCATCCTGTTCAAGGTGTTCGGACACCCACTGCACCAGATGTCGGTAACCGGGCTTGTCATTTCGCTGGGTCTGCTCATCGACAATGCCATTGTTGTCGTTGACGATTTCGATCAGATGCGCGCCCGCGGTTCGTCTCGGCTGCAGGCCATCGACAAGAGCCTGCGCCACCTGTTTGCCCCTCTCGCGGCCTCGACTCTGACCACCGCGCTGGCCTTCGCGCCGATCGCTCTGCTGCCGGGCGGCGCGGGTGAATTCATTGGCATGATTGGCCTGTCGGTTGTCTTCTCTATCACTGCTTCATTCATCGTCTCGATGACCCTGATCCCGGCAATGGCGGGCTGGTTCGACCGAACACGTGGCTGGGAAACGGGCATCGCCAGAAGGCCCCGCCGCTGGTGGCGGGACGGCGTCACGGTCGACTTCATCGCGGATGGATACCGGGCAACAATCGAAGCTGTTCTGCGTTTCCCGCCCTTGGGTATCGCCTTGAGTGTCGCGCCGGCCATTCTTGGTTTCTATCTGGTCGGTCAATTGCCTTCGCAATTCTTTCCGCAAACGGAGCGAGACCAGTTCCAGATTTCGTTGCAGCTGCCGCCCGAAGCCAATCTCTCAGATACGATTGCGTCGACACAGCGAGCGAGCGAACTGATCGAATCAATGGAAGGCGTGCAGTCAGTCACCTGGGTGCTGGGCGAGCCGTCGCCGCGCGTCTACTACAACATGATCGACAATACCGAGGGCGTGGAAGGCTTCGCCGCCGGTTGGGTCCAGCTGGACGGCAACCAGCGGACGCATGAAATTGTTGCCAAAGTGCAGCACGAAATGCGCGACGCATTTCCCGGCGCTCGGTTCCTCGCTTTGCCCTTCGAGCAAGGGCCTCCTGCCGATGCACCCATCGATTTCACGATCATGGGCAATGATTTTGAAACGCTCGGCCGCCTCGGTGACGAAGCCCGAACCATTCTGGCACAAACGCCCGGTGTCACTTATACTGTCGCGTCGCTCGAACTTGGCGCTCCGACCGTCAGTCTTAAGGCAGATGAATCCGCCTCGGCACTGGCCGGGCAGCGCCTGACCGAACTGGCCTCGGCCATGAATGCCGAACTGGAAGGTGTTCGCGCCGGTTCCATTGTTGAGGGCACCGAAGAACTGCCCGTTATCATTATCGGCCCGGAGAGCCGGCGCGGTACACTGACAGACCTGCGCGCCATGACGGTCGGCGACGGCACACCGATTTCTGCGCTGGGTGAAATGACGCTCGAGGCCAAGACAGCTGTGGTGTCGCGCCGTGATGGCCAGCGCATGAATCAGATTCTCGCCTTTCTTGATCCCTACACCCTGCCGGCACCGGTCTTTGCTGATTTTCAGGCACGTCTCGATGCCAGCGGCTTCCGACTGCCGCCGGGCTACACTATCCGCATCGGTGGCGAAGCGGAGAATTCGGGCGAGGCGATCGGAAATCTGGCAGGTGTGGGTATTCCGCTGGTCCTCGTCATGGCCGGTGCGATCATGCTGGTGTTCAACTCGTTCCGGATGATGCTGCTGATCCTGACGACAGGATTCCTGTCCCTGGGTCTCGCCTTCTTTGGTGTCTGGCTGTTCAATCTGCCATTTGGTTTCAATGCCATCATCGGCGGTCTTGGCCTGCTCGGGATTGCGATCAATGGCTCAATTGTCGTGTTGTCATTGCTGACCGCCAGCCCCGCAGCCATGGCCGATGACATCATCGCCCAGCGCGAGATTGTCGTGGATGCGACCCGGCACATTGTTGCCACCACGCTCACGACGATGGGCGGCTTCATTCCGATCCTTCTGACGGGCGACTCGTTCTGGATGCCGCTTGCCGCCGGCATTTCCGGCGGTGTCGCCGGTTCAGCGCTGCTGGCGCTTTATTTCACCCCGGCCGTGTTCCGGATCATGACGCTGAAACCCATGCGAAAGACGCTGACATACCTGTTTGGCCGGCGCCAGATGCCGGCTGAATGAGTGAACTGGGAAAGCCGGAGAACTTGATACGGGCGCAATCTTTGCCCATGTGCCTAAGAAGCGATTTTTGACGGAGGCCTGAATGGTCGAAAACCCTGATATCGGTGCCCCACCGCCCGCATGGCGCCGGCTGCGTTTCGAGGCCGCTGCTGCAGCGGCTGAAGAGCCGACGCTCGCGAGCTATATCAATGCGGCGATCCTTGCGCATTCCACGCTCTGTCAGGCCCTGTCTTATCATTTGGCCGAAAAACTGGGCGGTCCTGTCATGGGCACGCTTCAGGTGCGCCACATCCTTTCCACTGCCTATGATTCCGATCACTCGCTGCTTGAGGCGGCGGAGGCAGACATGCAGGCGGTGCTTGAGCGCGACCCGGCATGCCGGGGCATGCTGCAACCATTCCTGTTCTTCAAGGGTTTCCTGGCGCTGCAGACGCACCGGGTCGCCCATGTCCTGTGGCGGCAGGGCCGTGAATCGCTCGCCTTCCATTTCCAGGGCGTTGCATCAGAATTGTTCGGTGTCGATATCCACCCCGCCGCGCGCATCGGAACAGGCGTCATGCTCGATCATGCCACCGGCATAACAATTGGCGAAACCACAGTTGTCGGCGATGGTTGCTCGATCATGCAAGGCGTAACGCTTGGCGGAACGGGCAAGGAAGTCGGCGATCGTCACCCGAAGATTGGCAAGGGCGTCCTCGTGTCCGTTGGTGCAAAGGTTCTGGGCAACATCACGATTGGCGATGAGGCCAAAGTGGCTGCCGGCAGCGTGGTGCTCAAGCATGTGCCAGCGCATTCCACAGTGGCTGGCGTACCGGCGAAGATTGTCGGCAAACCCCTCTGTTGCCAACCGGCCAGGACGATGGATCAGAACATCCCGGACGAAATGGCCAAGTAAGTCAAGCGAGCCTGCTCACATCTGTTTGCAGGCGCCCCTGTTGCGCCGCAAAAGAAAAAGACTAGGTTGCGCCGCTGAATTACGAAGGAGTACGCGTCATGGAACGTGAAGAAACACTGCGTCTTGAGGCGTACCTGAAAGAAAAGCTGCACCCGGGCCTGCGCCTGCTGGCGCGCGACAAGACGGATGATTCCGTCGAGGTCTATCTCGGCGCCGAATTCATTGCCCTAGTTTACAAGGATATCGACGAAGGCGAGACGTCCTACCAGTTCCAGATGACGGTCCTGCAGGAAGACCTCTCGGGTAGCTGATCGCGCCCGCCGCTCAGAACAGAGAGCCCTGGCCACCTTTGGCTGGGGCTTTTTTCGCTTTGGGAGCCGCCGGTGGCGATGGGGCAGGGCCGGCCAGAGGCGCGGCCAAGACATCGCCATCCGAGAAGCTGAGGCGAAGGGTCGACGACTTTTCAGCAATGCCGGACGACCGAATGAGTTTGCCATCCTCTCCCCGGATGATGGCATACCCCCGGCTGAGGGTGGCATGGTAAGAGAGCGTTTCCAGCAGCTTGCCCTGGGATTCCAGCGCCACGCTGCGCCGCTCGATCAGGCGCATCAGGGCCGGTCTAGCGCGAACGGCCGTCTCGCGCAGGCTCTGGCGCGACCGGCGGATATCTGCCTTCAGCCCGGCCGGGCTGACCTGCGCTGCGGCCAGCCGTGACCGGCTGCGCTCGATCAGGGCGCGGGTCGCGCGGGGCAGGTTGGCCGCCGCATAGTCCAGCCTCTGGCGTTTCGACTGCAGCAGCGTTTCAGGCCGGGGCATGCGCGCCGCACGCAGGGCATCGCGGGACCGTGCCGTCCGCCGCGCCAGCGCCCGCTTCAGGCGGGCCCCGCTTTCCTCAATGCTCAGCAAAAGCTCGCTACGTACGGGCACGGCAATCTCTGCAGCGCCCGTGGGCGTGGGTGCGCGGGCATCGGAGACATAGTCGATCAGGGTTGTATCGGTCTCATGGCCGACCGCGGAGATCAGCGGGATTTCGCTGTCAAAGGCCGCGCGTACAACGATCTCCTCATTGAAAGGCCAGAGATCCTCGATTGAGCCTCCACCGCGCGCCACGATCAGCACGTCGGGCCTGTCAGTCCCGGTCATGGCGTTGAAACCCTTGATGCCAGCGGTCACCTGCGCCGCAGCTGCATCGCCCTGCACAAGGGCAGGCCAGACGATCACGCGCACAGGAAAGCGGTCCTGGATGCGGTGCAGGATATCGCGGATTACTGCGCCTGTCGGGCTCGTGATCACGCCGATCGTGTGCGGCAGGTATGGTAGTTTCTTCTTGTGACTGGCGTCAAACAGGCCTTCTGCGGCCAGCTTCTTCTTGCGCTCTTCCAGCAGTGCCATCAGCGCCCCAGCGCCGGCAGGGCGCATCGAGCTTGCGATCAGCTGGTAGTTTGACCGCCCCTCATAGATTGACAATCGCCCTGTGGCGATCACTTCGAGCCCCTCCTCGGGCCGGAAAGGCAGCTTGTCGACCTGTCCTTTCCACATGATCGTGTTCAGGACCGCCTTCTCATCCTTGATGTCGGCATACATGTGACCTGACCGGGCAATCGTCACCCGGCCAAGCTCGCCGCGCACGACCACATGGTCGAAATTCGATTCAATCGTCCGCTTCAGGCTCGCGGCGAGCTCCGAGACGGAAACAGCATGGTCATTGGGTACTGGCGAGTCGGGCATCCAGCCTTTATAGCGGCTGGAAAGCTGCAGGCGAGGGGCCAAATCCCATGAACATCCTCCTCATCGGATCCGGCGGGCGCGAACATGCGTTGGCCTGGAAGATCGACCAGTCGCCCCTGGTGGACGTGGTCCACTCAACACCCGGCAATCCCGGTATGGACGTGATCGGCCCGTGCTTCGACGTTGCCGCTGACGATATCGACAATCTCGTAAAACTGACCCTGCAGGTGGAGCCAGACCTCGTCGTCATCGGCCCGGAAGCCCCCCTCGCGCTCGGGCTTGCCGACATCCTGCGGGCCCGCGGGTTCGATGTGTTCGGTCCCAGTCGCCTCGCTGCGCAACTGGAATCCTCCAAGTCATTCTCCAAGGCGCGGATGATGGCCTATGGCGTGCCCACGGCCGCCTATGGCGAGTTCACGACGCCTGCGCTCGCCAAGGACTTCCTGCGCACGATGGAGGCGCCTTTCGTGCTCAAGGCGGATGGCCTTGCCGGGGGCAAGGGCGTCGTCATCGCCGAAACGCTTGAGCAGGCTGACGCCGAAGTCGACGAGATGCTCTCCGGCAAGTTTGGTGAGGCCTCTGCTACGTTGATCATCGAGGAGTTCATGCAGGGTGAGGAAGCCAGCATTTTCGTGATCACCGACGGCCATGGCGCTGTCTACCTGCCTGCCGCGCAGGATCACAAGCGCGTTGGTGACGGTGATACCGGTCCGAACACGGGCGGCATGGGCGCTTACGCTCCCGCGCCCGTCGTTACACAGGCCGTCATGGATCGCATCAAATCCGGGATTGTCCGGCCCATGCTGGACGGCATGGCGAAAGACGGCATGCCCTATCAGGGCGTGCTTTATGTCGGCGTCATGGTGACCGGTGACGGGCCAAAAGTTGTCGAGTTCAATGCCCGTTTCGGCGATCCGGAATGCCAGGTCCTGATGAAAGGGCTCGCTGGTGACATCGTCCCGGCCATTCTCGCCGCCGCGACCGGCGGGCTCGACGGAAACGAGGATGCCTTCGAATCCCTGCTGGAACTCGAACGCTTTGATCCGGCCGCGACCGTGGTGCTGGCCTCTGAAGGCTATCCCGGCAGCTACGCCAAGGGATCGGTGATCAATGGCCTGGCCGAGGCGAACAATCTGCCAGGTGTCACCGTGTTCCACGCGGGAACCGACAGGGATTCTGAAGGGGCCATCGTTGCCATGGGCGGGCGGGTCCTGAACGTCACCGCTTCCGGCGCGACCCTCGAAGAGGCGATTTCGCGCGCCTATGCAGGTGTCGACCGCATCGACTGGCCCGGTGGCTTCTGCCGCCGCGACATCGGCTGGCGGGCGCTCTAGCGGGTCTACTTGCCCACGAAGATCAGCGTGCCTTGCGGCACATCGGTGAGGAATGTCTTCAGGTCTGCCTTCGAGAACACGATGCAGCCATTGGAACGGCCGAGCTTGCCATGCTGCGCCAGGAAGGCGGGCTCGGCATAATCGGCAGCATGGATCACGATCGCCCGGTCGCGTGACGCGCTGTTGGCCGTATCCAGCCCGTCGAGGCGCAGGCTGCGGCCATGCTTTCCAACGTATTCCTCGGCGGTGATGAAGGCCCCCTCGGGGCTGGCGCTGGAGCCTGACTCATTTGAAAAATGGTCAAGATGGCCGTCATGGTCTGCGTCGGAGCCCTTGCCATGGGCGGCCCGGAAACTGACCACGTGGCCGGTCTGCAGGTTCACGATATAAAGTCGCGCCTCACGCGAATGCCGCGAATAGTCGACCACGACGAGGCGGCCCGTCTCGCGCGTGCTTGCCTTGTGGGATTCGTGCGCAGCGAGGGCCTTTCCCAGCAGGTCGGGCCTGATCTGGCCTTGCGGGTCAAGGGTTACAGCTTGCGCACCGAGCGCCGTAAAAGCGAAGAAGGCGAGGGCATTGAGCGAGCGTATCATGGGTGGCACATTTCCCGCCAAATGCGGCGACCTTACGGCAGGTCTTGGCACCGCGCAGTGGTCCGTTATGGTGCCCTCGAGGAAACGTCAGAAATGAGAGTACCCCCATGGCAGAGACAGAAACGGCACAGGACCTGTTCAGCGGCACCAAATCCGTTGTTGAGTCACACAAGTTCAACGAGGCCAGTCTGGCTACCTGGATGGAGGCCAATGTTGAAGGCTATGAAGGCCCGCTGGAGGTGCGCCAGTTCAAGGGCGGCCAGTCCAACCCGACCTACCAATTGGTCACGCCCAGCAAGAAATATGTCATGCGCCGCAAGCCGCCCGGCAATCTCCTGCCGAGCGCGCACGCCGTCGACCGTGAATTCCGCGTTATCAATGCGCTGTATCCTCTCGGTTATCCGGTTGCGCGGCCTTATGGCCTTTGCATGGACGAAGATGTCGTCGGCACGATCTTCTACGTAATGGACATGGTTGAGGGCCGCATCCTCTGGGACGGTACGCTCCCCGATTATGAGCCCGCGATGCGCCGCAAGATCTATGAATCCAAGCTGAAGACCTTCGCCGACCTGCACAATGTGGACTGGAAGAAGGCGGGGCTCGAAGGGTTTGGCAAGGAAGGGGATTATGTTGCCCGCCAGGTCCATCGCTGGACCAAACAGTACAAGGCATCGGAAACGATGCACATTCCGGAAATGGAACAGCTGATCGAGTGGCTTCCGAAGAATATTCCACCGGGCGACAAGACAACGATCGTTCATGGCGATTATCGTCTCGACAATATGGTGCTCCACCCCACTGAGCCGAAAGTGATCGCCGTGCTCGACTGGGAGCTGTCGACACTGGGCGATCCTCTGGCCGATTTCTCGTACCACCTGATGAACTGGGTCATGCCACCCGGCGATTCGAGCCGTGGCTCCCTGTCGGCCATTCCGGACCTCAAGGCCTGGGGCATCCCGACCATGGAAGAATATGTCGAGATGTACTGCGCGCACACGGGCCGCGATGGTTTACCGGAGCTTGACTATTACTTCGCCTATAATGCCTTCCGGCTCGCGGGCATTCTGCAGGGCATTGTCGGACGTGTGCGTGACGGCACGGCAAACAGCGCGAATGCTGAATCCAATGCCGAACGCGTTGTGCCGCTTGCACAGTTTGCGGCCAGTTACGCGCGCAAGGCCGGTATGGCCGGGTGATGCCTCCGGGCAATTTCAGGTAACAGGTAAACGTATGAATTTTCTGCGGCTTTTCGGTATCGGCCTGGCAGCTATTGCCGCTGTTTCGGCAACTGGCTGCGCGGCCACCGGTGCTGAAGGGCGTACTCTTCTCGGTGATCAGCCGTATGACAAGGATATCCTGTTCTGGGATCAGGGGCAGCGGGATGCGGGATTCCGCATGATCGACCAGATGCCGCTCATCGCCGAATCCCGGGAGATTGCATCGGGTACAGATGTCCATCCCCTGTCGGCGGGTGATCCGCTCGTTCTGGATATCAATGTTGGCGATTATATTTATGATAACCGGACATCGGGATTGGTTGTCCTCCACGGCGGAAAGGTGCGGCTGGAGCGCTACAGCCTCAACTTCAAGGCCGATGGCCGGTGGACCAGCTTCTCTGTCGCCAAGTCGATGACGTCGACGCTGGTCGGCGCGGCCGTCGCAGACGGCGCAATTGCCAGCATCGATGATCCGGTTGCGAACTATATCGAGGAATTGCGCGGATCGGCCTATGATGACGTCACAGTCTTGCAATTGCTGACGATGACATCGGGCGTTGCCTGGAACGAGGATTACGACGATCCCAATTCAGACGTGGCGCGGTTCAACACGCTGGCGGTCGAGCCTGGCCAGAGCGCGATTGCGACCTATATGGCCTCGCTGGATCGCGCACATCCGGCAGGGCGGGTCTGGCACTATTCCACCGGCGAGACCAATCTGATCGGCGTGCTGGTCAGTCGCGCTACGGGAAAGTCACTGGCTGACTACCTGTCGGAAAAGATCTGGAAACCCTATGGCATGCAGCAGGACGCTTCCTGGTTGCTGGGTACGGACGGGCAGGAGATCAGCGGCTGCTGCATCCAGGCATCGGTGCGTGACTTCGCTCGCTTCGGCCAGTTCATCCTTGACGGCGGCACAACGGCCAACGGGCCAGTATTGCCGGATGGATGGCTAAGCAAAGCCACCCAAGCGCAGGTCGGCTATGGTGTGCCGGGTGAAGGTTACGGATACCAATGGTGGACATGGGATGACGGTTCGTTCCAGGCAGACGGTATTTTCGGGCAGGGCATCTTCATTGATCCGTCGCGCGATCTGGTGATTGCATCCAATAGCAGCTGGACATCGGCGCTGGGCGACCGCGACGGTGAGTTCGAGGCCCGCAAGGCCTTTTACAAGGCAGTGCAGCGCGCCATCGATTCAGACACGCAATAGATATGCCGCGCCGCGTCCGCAGGTGACGCGAAAGCAGGAAGGTGGCACTGTCCGCTAAAAGAGGGAGAAGACATGACCGACATCCTCAAAGGCCCGCTTCGTGCGCCCGCGCAAATGCTGCAGGAGCAATCCTATGGCGGCCACAAGTCGCTCCACGACGATGCGGAGGCCGAACGGCTGGGAATCAAGGCCGGCCCGATTGAAGGTCCGACACACTTCCAGCAATTCGTGCCGATGCTCTACGATATCTGGGGCAGGGACTGGTTCGAGCGCGGCTGCCTCTCTACCCACTTCCTGAACATGGTGTTCGAGGGCGAGAAGGTCCGCGCCTTTGTCGAACGCCCGGCGTTTGGTGACACCCGGACCAGATGCTGGGCCGAAAAGGAGGATGGCACGCCGGTCCTGGAGGCTAGCGCCACGCTTGGCCCTGACCATGGCGAAACCCTGCTTGAGGCCCGCATGGCGAAACTGCGTCCGGCCGATGATCTTGTCATCCTCGCCGACATGAAGGTCGGCCTGACGACCACGAAAGACGAACCGGTCCGAATGGACGCCGACCAGCATATGGGAAACCTCTACCCGTTCAGCCTGAACCAGAAACTCGCTGTCATCACTGAGCCAAGCGGCTGGTACAGCGATGCTGAAATGTCTCCATGGGGGCGCCCTGTCATTCCGCTGGAAATGGTCAGTGTCCTCGCCAATTATACAGGCGGCATGGCCAACTGGCCGGTCAAGCATCCGTCCATCGGCCTGTTTGCCGACCTTGAAATGCGCATGATCGACGGGCCGCTCTTTGTCGGTGAAGACTATATCCTCCGCCGAGAGGTCGTCGCACTGTCGGCCAGCCGCCGGGCCGAGAATTACTGGATCCGTACACGCATTTTCGATTCGACCGGCACAAGGCAGGTCGCGGAAACCCTCCTCAATCACGGTGTTCTGAAGGCCAGCTATCCGCACTACCCGGCCGACAAGCTGCCAGCCTGAATCCCGAACCAGCATCAAGGACACACGCCTCATGAAGGGTCTCCTCTATCGCGGTGCACGGGACATCCTGTTTGACGACGCGCCGGAACCACAGCCGGAAGACATCCGCAGCGCCATTGTGAAAATCACGGCATGCGGCATTTGCGGCTCCGATCTTCATATCTATCAGGGCCACGGGTTTTCCGAAACGGATGGCTATTGCGTCGGCCATGAAGCCGTCGGCGAAGTCATTGAAACCGGTAGCGCCGTGTCCCGCTTCAAGGCGGGCGACAGGGTGATGATCTCTGCGGCAGTCGGCTGCGGGGCCTGCCCCTCCTGCATGGCGGGCAATGTCACGCAGTGTGAAACCATCGGCGCACGGTGCTACGGGCTCGGCCCCAGATTGCAAGGTGTCCAGGCTGAGTACGCGATGGTGCCGGTTGCCGACTTTGGCCTCGCCAGGATTCCGGACGGCATCAGCGAAGACCAGGCTGTCTTGCTGACCGACAATCTCCCGACCGCATGGTTTGGCCTCAGGAACGCCGACATACAGCCCGGCAGTACCGTCGCAATTGTCGGGTGTGGCCCGATCGGGCTGATGGCGGTCGAAGGCGCGTTCCTGCTGGGCGCGGCCCGTGTTTTTGCCGTGGATCTGGTGCCTGAGCGTCGCCAGCTGGCAGAAGAGATAGGCGCGATTGCCTTTGACGCGGCCGAGGCCCGGGAACAGATTGCCGAGCTTACGTCAGGCCACATGTGTGACAGCGTCGTCGAATGCGTTGGCGCAGATGCCGCCATCCACCTGTCCATGAAGCTCACGCGCAATGCAGGCACGGTATCCTGCATCGGTGTTAACCAGACAATGGACTTCAAGTTTCCCATGGCGCTGGCCTTCATAAAGGGCCTCACCTTCCGGACTGGAACCTGCTCGGTGCCGGCCCAGTGGCCACAGCTCATCCCGCTTGTTCAGGCGGGAAAACTGCGTCCCGAGCGAACCATCACCCATCACATGCCCCTGTCTGAAGGGGCCGAAGCCTACCGAATGTTCGACGCTCGCGAAAATGGCGCGATGAAAATGATCCTGATGCCCTGAGAAAGACCAATCCGATGAAGAACGCACTTTTGAAATCTCTCGCCCTCTCTGCTGCCTGCATCGTGGCGACAGGTCCTGCCAGCGCACAGGACGCCGTCGTGTACGCAGGCCACGTGCTGGCGGTTCCGGGCGAGGGCTACCTCACCCAGCAGACAATCACCGTCAAGGAAGGGCGCATCGTGTCCATCCAGCCTGGCTACAAGTCCGGCGCGAAGGGCGTACCGGTCATTGACCTCAAGAACGCCTATGTCCTTCCCGGTCTCATCGACAGCCATGTCCACATCACCGGCGAGAATGGCCCGGATGATCGCATCAAGGGCTTCACGGACTCCGCCGTGGATACCGCCTTTGACGGCGCCGCCTTCGCCAGGACCACACTGGAAGCCGGATTCACCACCGTTCAGGATGTTGGCGGGATCAATGACTCCGTCTTCGGCCTGCGCGATGCCATTGCCCGCGGTGCGGTCACTGGTCCGCGGATGCGCGCAGCGGGACAGTCGATCTCAGTCACGGGCGGTCATGGCGACGTGAACGGCTATTCTTCGCCTGTCATGAAACTGTTTACGGGGACGAATGTCTGCAACGGCGCGGATGATTGTCGTCGCGCTGTCCGCCAGCAGGTCAAGGAAGGGGCTGATGTGATCAAGATCACGGCAACCGGCGGTGTCCTGTCGAACACGTCCGCCGGACTGGAGCAGCAATTTACGCAGGACGAGCTTGTCGCCATTGTCGAGGCGGCACATGCGATGGGGCGACAGGTGACCGCTCATGCTCACGGCAAGGGCGGCGTGAATGCCGCGCTTCGCGCCGGCGTCGATTCCATCGAGCACGGCTCTTACCTCGACGATGAGTCGATTGCGCTGTTCATGGAGCACGATGCGACCCTCGTGCCGACGGTGCTTGCCGGTGCAACTGTCACGGGCTGGACCAATGAGCCCTGGCTTCCGGAAGCCTCGCGCAAGAAAGCCGCAATCGTCGGACCGCTCATGCTTGACATGCTGCGCCGGGCCCACGCAGGCGGCGTGAATGTAGCCTTCGGGACCGATACGGGTGTCTCGCGCCATGGTGAGAACGCCCGCGAATTCGCACTCATGGTCGAGGCGGGCTTCACGCCCGAGGAGGCGATCCGCTCCGCGACGGTGACCGCGTCGAAGCATCTGGAGATGGCGGCTGACATCGGCACACTGGAGGCAGGCAAGTACGCCGATCTCATCGCAGTGACGGCTGATCCGCTGAAGAAGATCACGGAACTTGAATCGGTCGACTTCGTGATGAAGGACGGTATCGTTTACAAGGATCTGAATTAGCGCCTCCCAGACACTTCTGGCCCGAAATGTGCAAAGCTTTCGCCTAATCCGCGAAGCATTTTGACAATGCGCGGCAAAGGAATGAAAGTTGGGTATGCATAATTTACCAGCCTCAGCACCTCGGGCCATTGCCGGAAAAGGGTCGGCCATGGTTCATCGCGACCGAAAACTGGCCCGGATCGTCGCCTCTTTCGCCCTGATGGGCCTTGCGGCCTGCGGCGGCGAAAAGGCGGACGAAGTCATCGCAAGCCCAGCGGGCAATGACGCTGAATGCGTCTCCATTGCCGAAGGTCTGTATGTGTTCGAAAATGGCAAATTCACCGCAGCTGCTGCGCCTGCGCCGCAAGTGGTTGAGCGGGTGACGCGTGCGTCGACCGGTTGGGTTGGCGAGATCGAAAGGGCCCTTGCGGCGGCTGGCTATCCCTGGATGGGTATCGTGGCACGCGAAAACGTGGCGACGCTTACCGGCCTGGCCCCCGATCCTGACGCCAAACGCCGCGCTGTCGAAATCGGCACGTCGGCGCTGGAGTCTGACCCAATCGGTTCGGCTGAGATCACACTCATCGTCGACGGGATCGGCGTTGAAAGTGGCGTGCGGGGCGTGGGCGAAAGTCTCGCAGCACTTGCCCAGGGCGGGATTTCCGAAACAACCTGCCAGCAGGCCCTGAACCAGACCATGGAAGGCCAGAAGGTTTACTTCCCGACCAATCGCAGTGACATCTCGCCTGTCAGCACCGGCCTGCTTGATGCCGTCGCCGGCATTTCCATGCTGTGTGACGCCTATGCCATCGAAATCGGCTCCCACACCGATTCGCGCGGGTCGGATGAATACAATCTCGTCCTGTCGCAGAAGCGCGCCGATGCGATCCGGCAATACCTGCTGGAAAAGGGCGTGGCGATCGACCAGCTTACCGCCATCGGCTTTGGTGAAAGCATGCCGCTGGACAAGGCTGATACGCCGGAATCCCGTGAGCGCAACGTGCGGACCGAATTCAGGATTTCCCGCCGCCCCGAATAGGCCTCAGAAGGTGAGGATGCGTCCCGTCGCGGGGCTGACCTTGCCTTCCAGCGTGTCGTGCCATGCCGCATCAATGGCATCCATTCCTGCCTCTTCCTGCGGTGTCACGAATGCAGATGATGCGCGGTAGAAGGCCATCAGCGACGTGCCCAGCTTCTGGTTCAGCACATCGGCGCCCAGATCCTTTGCCCGCTGCGCGGCATAGGTCGGCACGAAGAAGAATTCCGGCTGCGGGTCAGGCAGGCTGATCGGCGCGCGATTGCCCTCCCAGTCGGTCACGCCAATCACGAGGCTGCGCACGAGCCGGTCTTTCAACGCATTGTGCACGTCTGCCGTCAGGGCTGGCCGTCCGAGGAAATCGACAAAGGCCGTCAGGCCGCGCGCATGCATGCTGTCGACCTCATCATAGGTCTGTGTGCGCGCATAAAGCCCCGTGTTTTCAACATATTTCACATTGCCCGGCGATGTCAGCGCCACCGCCTCGACGACGCCGCGTGCCTTCAGGCAATGCGCCAGCGCCATCGCGGTCTTCGATGACGCGCTCGAAATCACGACCGTCTCCGGCACGGGATCGCCCGTTTCCATCAGGCAGTCATCAATCATCCAGCCGGTTGTGAACAATGGCCGGAACAGCATCTGCTGCGCTTCGAAGGCCGGGTCATAGGTCGGGTCCGCTGCGGTCAGCACATAAGTATTGTATATCGGCGCCAGGCCCTGCCGGTGCGCCGCGCCGTCAAGGAAGCTCTCCCTGCCGACACGCGCGGGCTGAACCTCAAACGTGTCAGAGATTGGCAGGTAGCCATAGACCCGGCTGCCGACATCCACACCGGCCGCCTTTGACTCAATCACCGTCGCAAAGCCCCAGACCGGCACACGCCCGAACTTGGGCGAGTCTGCCGGAAAGAATTTCCAGTATTCCATCGCTTCGCCGAACGTGGCGTAGGTCACATTGTTGGCGGTCAGCGCAAATGCGTCCACACGCAGCCGCGCCATGCCGTCGGCCAGGCCGGTCATCGGCGCATCGGCCCAGTGGCAATCGCGAAGGTCATCGCGCCTGATCAGGTAGTCCATGGTTTGCGTCCCCTTAGTCTTTGCGCATGAAGGCGCCGATTCGCGCCTGCATGTCAGGTCCGACACCTTCATTCCTGAGAATTTCCCATTGAAGGCCGGAATCCATATCGCGCGCGTCTGTGGCTTCAAGCAACCGCTTGTTGGCGGCATGGGAGAAGGGAGAGTTCGCAAGGATCTGGCGCGCAAGTGCGTCGATCGCCGCGTCAAACCCGTCAGCTGCCACCACCTGTTCGGCCAGCCCGATCCGCAGGGCCTCTGCCGCATCGATCATTTCCGCCGTGAACATCAGACGCTTCGCAGTCGCCACGCCCACGCGCCGCGGCAGGCGCTGGCTCATGCCCCAGATCGGGGTCAGTGCCCATTTCGCGTGCGTGTCGCCAAACTTTGCAGTGTCAGCGGCGATAATGAAATCAGCCGCCAGCGCCACTTCCAGAGCGCCGGTATAGCAATGCCCATGCACGGCGGCGATCACGGGCTGGGGCAGGGTTTCCAGCATGCGCAGCGTTTCGGAATGCCATCCGGGGGAGGGCACCTTCTCGCCTTCGGCAATGTCGCCAAGGTCATGCCCCGCCGAGAAGCAACGCCCCGCGCCGCGCAGCACCACGCACCCAATCGTGTCATCTTTCTTCAGGGCGATCACATGCGTGCGCAGTTCGCGAAACATGCCGACGGTCAGCGAGTTCAGCTTGTCCGGCCGGTTTAGCGTCAGCAGCGCCAGCCCGTCTATGTCTTCCCGCGTGACCAGCGCGCTCATGCGGGCTTGCCCATATCCACCATCAGCTTTGAAATCGCGTGAACAAAATTGTTCGGCGCAATCTCCTGCTCTCCTGTCCAGGCAATGTCGGGGAAGCGGCTGAGGATCTGGCGATAGGCTGCGTCCAGCTGCATGTTGGCCACGCGCTGGCCAAGGCAAACATGCGGCCCGTGCCCGAATGCCAAATGCTCCTTCGCATTGGCGCGGGTAATGTCATACGTATCCGGATTATCGAATTTTGCCGGGTCGCGATTGGCCGCGGCATAATACATGACCAGCTTTTCACCCTCGGCAATGGCTTGGCCGCCAAGCTCTGTAACCTTCGTCGCCGTCCGGCGCATGTAGGTCACGGGGCTGACCATGCGGATCGACTCGTGCACGAAGTTCGGAAATAGGCTGTCGTCGGCCATCAGTTTCGCCTTCTGGTCCGGGTTCTGCGTCAACAGTTTCATTGTGCCAGACAGCGAGTTGCGCGTCGTGTCATTGCCTGCAAACACGATCAACAGCCATGAGCCATCAAGGAATTCCGGTGACAGCGGCTTGCCGTCAATCTCCACGTTCGCGATGGCGCTCAGCAGGTCCGGTTGTGGATTCTTCCGGCGTTCTGCCAGCAGGGAACGGCCATAGTCGAACATCGCCTGGATTTCGTTCATGAAGGCGGTGATCTGTTCCATGCTCACATTGCCAAGGCCTTCCTGCTGCGCCTGGTATTGCGATGTCTCAAGGAAGTGCATCCAGTGGACCAGCTTCGGCCGGTCAGCGGGCGGCACGCCGAGGATTTCGCACAGTGTGAACAGTGGCAGCTCTGCAGAAAAGAGTTCCACCATGTCGACCACCTGGCCCTGCGCCACCATATTGTCGAGCAATACGTCAACATGCGCGGCTACGCGCTTGCGAAGTTCGGCCACAAAGTCAGCGCGAAAATAGGCCATATGCTCCATGCGCAGAGGCGTATGGTAGGGGCGGTCCAGATTGATTAGCGAGTTCAGCGAAGACGAGTGCAGCAAGGGGTGGCGCGGTGTTCCCTCCATGCCGTAATTCATCAGTATCCCACCCTTCTGGGAGGAATAGGTCTCCGGGTCGAGTTCGATCTTCTTGACCAGATCATAGGATGTGACGGCCCAGAAGCCGGCGCCATACTCTTCCGGATGCCACATCACGGGTGCCCGTTCGCGCATGGTCGCAAAGGCGTCGAACGTATAGCCGCCATTGTCCGAGAAGACGGTCGGCGAGGTCAGGTCGACCGGCGGTGTAAGGTCAAACACAGGCGCATGGCGGGGCTGTGTGGGCGCGTGTTCAACCTGATAGGTGTCCGTGACGTTCTGAAGGCCCATGATCGTCTCCTAGAATTTGTAGCGGACTGGAATGGACTTTGGACCACCGACGAAGTTTGCCTTGATGAAGGTCGGATCGCCCGCCAGCTCGATCGACTTGATACGGCTGAAAAGCTCTTCATAGATGATCTGCATTTCAAGGCGCGCGAGGTGCATGCCCAGACACATATGCCCGCCATGACCGAACGAGATCAGCTTGTTGGGGCTGCGATCCACCCTGAACTTGAACGGGTCTTCGAAGACATCCTCGTCGCGGTTGCCCGACGGATAGCACAGCAGCAGACTCTCACCTTCCTTCACGGTCTTTCCGCGCAGGTCATAGTCGGCATGGGCCGTGCGCATGAAATGCTTCACCGGCGTTGTCCACCGGATGGCCTCGTCAACCGCGGTGCGGGCCATGCCTTTCGGATCATCGATCATCTTCTTCAGCTGCGCCGGGTCCTGCAGCATGGCCAGCACGCCGCCGCCGGTTGAGGCGCTTGTCGTGTCATGGCCGGCTGCGGCGGTGATGATGTAATAGCTCATCGCTTCCAGCTGGCCGATCGGCTCACCGTCCACCATGCCATTGGCAATCACGGTGGAAACATCGTCGCGCGGATTGGCGCGGCGGTCTGCGGTGATCGCGGTGAAGTACATGAAAAACTCGGCCAGCGTGGCCTGGATGGAAGCCAGGCCGCCTTCGACGTCCCGGTCTTCCAGGCTTTTCTTGTTGCGGTTCAGGTCTTCATCCTGCGCGCCAAAGATCTCCTGTGTCAGCTTCAACATCATCGGCTCGTCGGATTCCGGTACGCCCAGGATCTGCATGATCACACGCAGCGGATAGTGCAGGGCAATATCGCGCTGGAAGTCGCATTCGCCGCCCAGGTCTTCCATCCGGTCGACAAACTGTTTGGCAATAGCGCGCACGCCATCTTCGCGCTTCTTCACGTTCTGCGGCATGAACCATTCCTGGGTCAGGTGGCGCAATTTAAAGTGAAGGGGGTCGTCCAGCTGGACCAGCGTCTTCAGCAGGTGCGGCTGGCCGAATTGCGCATAAACGCCTTCTTCGGCCTGCCTGTAGGACAGCATTTCCCGTTCGCCATTGGTGAACAGCTGGTTCTGGCGGCTGATCTCCATGATGTCGGCATGTTTGGTCACGGCCCAGAAGGGGCGGAAATGCTCCGGCTCGCACCAGGCCAGCGGGTCTTCCGCCCGCAGCCGGGCAAATGCCGCGTCCAGCACAGGCTGGTTCGCATAGACTGCCGGATCAACGATCTGGTTGCACGTCGCGGCCGCCGCCGCGCTCATTGTCCGGCCCGGATCCATTTTGGTCTCGGGTGGGGTGGCAAGCGCGGTATCGGCCATGGTGCTCTCCGTTACTATTTCCTGGGTCGACGTTTCCTGTCGGCAAGTCTAGTGGAACCGGGCCGCGTGCCAAGCCGTGACTTGGCGGCAGGTGCGTCACGTTTCGGGGCCTCCCCGAGCGGCTTGTTGGCCTCGGCAATCATGTGGCCGACCGTTTCAAGCATCAGTTCGGAGGGGATTTCCTCCACCGCGCCGGGGCGCAGGTCGCCCAGCTCATAGGGGCCGTAATTGATACGGATCAGTCGGTTCACCTTCAGGTTCACCGCTTCCAGCGCACGGCGCACCTCGCGCTTCTTGCCCTCGGTCAGGGTCACGGTCAGCCAGGAATTTGCGCCATTCTCGCGGTCGAAAACCGCCGTGATGGGGGCGTAGTCCACCCCGTCCACCGTGATTCCGGCGGCAAGATCGGCGATCTTGAAGTCGGTCACCGTGCCCTGCGCCCGTACGCGATAGGTCCGCTCAAGCGCGTTTTTCGGCAATTCCAGCGCCCGCGCCAACTCGCCATCATTGGTCAGCAGCAACAGGCCCTCGGTTGTCAGGTCGAGCCGGCCGACAGTCACCACGCGGGGCAGTGATTTCGGGAATTCGTCGAAAATGGTCCGGCGCCCTTCCGGATCACTGTTTGTGCTGATCAGGCCGGATGGCTTGTGATAGCGCCACAGGCGCGTCGGTTCCGGCGCGCTGATCGTCTTGCGGCCGACCTTGATCGTTTCGCGACCCGTCACCTTGAAGGCTGGCGATGTCAGCTTCACGCCGTTCACGATCACCTCGCCAGCCTCGATCATACGCTCGACCTCGCGGCGCGAGGCGACGCCAGCGCGCGCGAGATATTTAGCGATGCGCTCGCCTTCGCTCCAGTCGGGCTCGGCCAGCGTTTTCGGGCTGTGTCCGGGCTTTTTACGTGCTGTGTCCGGGCTGTTCTTGACCGCACCTGTGCGGGTTTTCTGGGGGCGCGAACCAGGCTTTTCCTGGCGCGAGCGGCCCGTCTCGCGACGCTCCGTCATATCAATATCTTTCGTTTTGGCCCCTGCGGGCTTCCTACAGGAATTGCAGGAGAGGGGCCGCAATAGCAAGTCCGACAAGAAATTCCATCGGAATCCACACCGGGATCATGCCGTTCGACCGGTTCTTGCTGCCATCGACCAGCAGGGAAACCGTCCGCCCGAAGGATGCACCGATCCACGCCGCCGCCACCGGCAGCACCACAAGCACACTCAGCAGGTTGACCTCGCTCGCGGAAACAGTCAGCAGCAGGGCCGCTGTCATCATGTGGGACAGCATGAAAAAGCCGCCAAACGTCGCCCGGAACTCGGAATAGCCGCCCGGCTTGTCTGGATCGGGGTCTTCAATCAATCGGACAACGCCGGATGCCCAATTGGGTGAGATCAGTGCCATGACACCCAGAATGGCGCCAAAGCCCAGTGCCAGCAGTGAAATGATTTCTCCATAGTGCATTCTGCCATCCTCCATCTTGTTCCCAACCTAGAGCATTTGTGCTGAAAGCGTAGGAGTAGCATCAATTTGGCAGATGTCTCGCTGTCGCTTCCTCTCCCGGCGGCAATGGGAGGCATCATTCCTGCGCGAACCTGTCCGCTTGGTCGTGGACTCTGGTCGCCGGTCGCGCCGGGAACATGATGCCTGCACCAAACTGCTCGACCTGTCCTTGAAGGAACGGAAATGGAATTGGCGATCTTTCTGTCCAGCGTGGTCGTGTTCGCGACATTCACGCTCATGCCGCTCGCCCGCCGGTCCGGCGCGCCCATCCTGCTCATCGTGCTCGGCATCGGCATGCTGCTCGGCGTCGATGGTCCGGGAGGCATCCGGTTCTACAGTTTCCAGACCGGCTTTGATCTCGGCAGCATTGCGCTCGCCATCATCCTGTTCGCAGGTGGCCTGGAGACAGAGCGCGGCATTTTCCACAATGCGCGCGGTTCGTCCGTCATGATGGCCACCCTCGGTGTCCTCGTGACGGCGCTGGTTGTGGGTCTGTTCGCAAGTGTCGTCATCGGCCTGCCTCCGATTGTCGGCCTGCTGCTCGGCGCAACAGTGGCGTCAACCGATGCGGCTGCAACCTTCCTGCTGATCCAGCAAAGCAAGGCGGGCATCAGTGATCGCGTCAAGAACACGCTAGTGCTGGAATCCGGCCTCAACGACCCAATGGCCATTTTCCTCGTTGTATCCCTGACGGCTATCGTGAATGGCGGGCCGCCGGAATCCTTGCAGGAGGTCGGCGGGTTTTTGATCTTCCTCGGTACACAGATAGGCTTCGGCCTGGCTGGTGGTATTCTGGGCGGGCGCGCCCTGACATTCATTGTCGACCGGATGACGCTTCCCAATGGCACCTATCCTGCCATGGCACTATCTGGAGCACTGGCCATATATGCCTTTGTTGCCTTGCTGGGAGGCAGCGGCTTCCTCGCAGTCTACATTGTCGGCATAATCATCCGGAACCGGCTCAGGCGCCCCCTCGACAATATCCTGAACTTCAATGAGGCGCTTCAGTGGATCAGCCAGATGGCGCTGTTCCTCATGCTGGGACTGCTGGTGGCACCCAGCCAGCTCCTTGAGGATATCGGACCTGCACTTGCCGTAGCAGCAGTGCTCATGTTCGTGGCCCGGCCGCTCGCCGTCATGGTCAGTATCGGCTGGATGGGCTTCTCGGTCCGGGAAAACGTATTCCTGAGCTGGGTCGGCTTGCGCGGCGCCGTGCCGGTCCTTTTGGCGATTTATCCCGTCGTCACGCCCGGACCAATCACCATCCAGTTCTTCAACAGTGTCTTCGTCATCGTCGTCGTGTCACTCGTCGCGCAAGGGTGGACCATCGCACCGCTGGCAAACCTTCTCAAGCTCAAGGAGAAGGACGTCGCGCTGGAGGCAGACATTGAGACCTGACGAGCCCAAATAGCATGGATCGCTTGCTGCCAGAGCCAGCCTGCGCTGCCTGACCGCGATCAGATCACGCCTGCCTTGCGCCAGGCGTCCTTTGGCCAGCGCCGGTGCTGCCAGAACCACTGGCCGGGTTCGGCGCGGATACAGGCTTCAAGGAACTGGTTTATCCGCGTCACCGAGGCGAGGATGTCCGCCTCCGTATTGCCTGTGTCTTCAGGAACAAAAGGCTCATGGATTTCCACGCGAAACCGTGCCGGACCAGTGCGCACAGTCGACACCGGTACAATCGGCACGCCATATTTCAGTGCCAGCCGGGTTGGCCCCTGCGCGGTCATCGCGTCATGCCCGAACAGGGGCACGGCAATGCCTTCGCGAAACTTCTGGTCATTCATCAGCGCAACCGGCGCACCGCGTGCCAGCGCCCGCATCAGTTCGCGCGTGCCGATGCCCTTGGGCGCGGCCGTGCCCGTGCCATAGTCATGACGCAACTTGTTGATACGCCGGTCTATATGCGGATTATTCAGTGCGCGGTAGGTCATCACGGCATGCGGGATGCGCTTGCAGATGGCCGCAGGCATGATTTCCCAATTCGCGAAGTGGCCGGATATGAACACCGCGCCCTTGCCGCTGACATTGATGGCATCTAGGCGTTCAACGCCGACTACCTCCACGCGGCCGCTCGAATACGGGTCAATTGCGGGCAGGTGGGGCATCTCGCCCGCCGTACGTCCGGCGCTTTCCCAGGCTGCCAGCGCGGTGCGGTCTATCTCGGCATCGCTCCAGCCGGGAAAGGCGAGCTTCAGGTTGCGCCGTGTTGTCTTGTGCTGCGACAGGCGGGGCCCGATCTTCTTCATCACCCAGCCACCGAAGTCAGATGCCTTGTCCGGCCCCAGCAGTTTCATTGGCCACCAATAGATGACATCCCAGGCAATTGTCTCCAGCCGCCACTGTACCCGCTGGCCAAACGAGGCGCGGTTGTCGATGTCCTTCGGGCGGACATAGGTGGAAGGCGTTTCGCTCATTTGCTCGCAGAGGTGATGATCGGGGCCAGCAGCGCATCAAGCGCGCTCGCATCTTCAAAGCGGGCGACGACCGGAAAGGCAAGCACGCGCTGCTGTTCCGGCTGTGAAAGGCGCACATGGTCCTTGGTCGTCGTGATCAGCCGGGCGCTATGGTGGCTCGCAAGCTTGTGCAGGAATTTCAGCTCGCCCTCGGAATAGACATGATGGTCGCCATAGCCCACCGCTTCACGCAGGTCCGCGCCTGCGGCCTTCAGCGCGTCAAAGAATTTGAGCGGCCGGCCAATGCCGGCGAACGCCACCAGCGGGCCCTCCGGCATGGCGTCGACGGGCTCGACAGCTCCCCGCAGGACAGGGGACGCCGCACGCATGACTGGCGCCGGAACGTCGCCCTCACCCATCAGGATAACGCCTTGCGCCCGCGCCAGCCCGTCAATGACGGGTTCACGCAGCGGGCCCTTGGGCAGCAAGTGCCCGTTCCCGAACGGTGCGGTTGCATCAATCACCACGAAAGACAGGTCCTTGTGCAGTGACGGGTTCTGGTGACCATCATCCATGACAATCACCTGCACGCCGTCTGCCTGCATCTCGCGGGCAGCGGCCACACGGTCCCGGCCGATCCAGCTCTCACCACTTGCGGCCAGCATCAGCGGCTCGTCGCCAACGTCAGCCGTCGTGTGTGTACCCGGTTGCACCCTGACCACACCCTTCGCGCCCCCTCCATACCCCCTCGAAAGGGTCGCCGCCCGCATCCCGCGGGCCGCCAGCACGCCCCGTATCGCGGCTACGACAGGCGTCTTGCCTACGCCGCCAACGGTCAGGTTTCCAACGCAAATCACCGGAATGTCCACGCTGACCGGTATGGCCTTCTTCAGCTTGCGCTGCACGCCCAGCCGGTAGGCAAAGGCCAGCGGCGTCAGCAAAAGACGGGTCATTGGCGCGGCTTCCCGCGATCGCGGGTCCAGTCCGGCTGACCAGAAATGCGGCGCCTTCATTGCAACAGTCCGGGTTCGGGTATCAGCGGCAGCAGCGCGGCAAGTGTCTCCACCATCGGCGCATCCGCATGTTCCGCCAATGCGTCAATCGCCGCCTGTGACGGCGGCGCGCCGTTCATCAGCGCGTCGGCCACGCCTGCTGCATCCTTTGCAATCCTGACAAGGCCGCGCGTTTCAAGGTCAGCCATCATGGGGGCAAAGTTGAACACGTGCGGACCGGTAACAACCGGCTTGGCAAATCTGACCGGCTCCAGTGGGTTGTGTCCGCCAACCCCCTCGGCGTGTCCCCCTCCCAGATAGACAGCATCTGCCAGGCGAAGCCACAGACCCATTTCGCCCATCGTATCCGCCAGCAGCACGCGGGTGCGCGTATTGGCCACCTGTCCCTTGGACCGGCGCGCATGCGGCAAGCCGCGCGCCTTGATCACGGCTTCCACGTCATCACCGCGCTCGGGGTGGCGCGGCGCAATGATGATCGCTGTATCCGGCATGTCAGACACGGCATCAAGAAACAGTTCCTCTTCGCCAGCATGTGTCGATGCGGCCACGAGGCAGCGGCGCCCGCCGATGAATCCGTCCTGGATCCGCTTGATTTCAAGGTCGCTCGCCTCGGGGCCAGGCAGGGCAGATTTCAGGTTTCCGGCTGACCGCACATTGCGTCCCAGCAAGCTTCCCAGCCGCTGGGCCGTGTCCGTGTCTGCCGACAGTACAACATCAAATCGGCCCACAAGTTTCTGGAACAGCTTCCTGGCCTTGCGCCAGCCGTCTGCCGAGCCCTGAGTCATCCGTGCGTTCACCAGCGCACGTTTCGCCCCGCTGCGTTCCGCTTCGAAAATCAGGTTCGGCCAGATCTCGCCTTCGCCGAATACACACAGGTCAGGCTGCCAATGCCTGATGAAGCGCCTTGCAATAGCAGGCGTATCCAATGGTGCCATCAGGTGGATCGCCGCGTCCGGCAGGGCAGGGCCCAGCAGGCGCGCCGATGTCAGCGTCTGGCTGGTGAAGAGCAGCATCAGGTCGGGCCGTTCCTCCACCAGCCGGTGGCCGAGCTCAAGCAGCAGGCGGCTTTCCCCCACACTTGCACCATGCAGCCAGACCAGCCGTCCGGGACGACGATTTGGCATGTAGCGCGCCAGCCGCTCGTTCAGCCGGCCAAAGTCTTCCTTGCCGGCCCGTCCGCGGCGCCGCAACAATCCCGGCAACAACGGTGATGCGATCCGTCCGGCAATACGATAGAGATGAAAGGCTGGCGTCATTCTCTCGTCGGCTCCACCTCAGTGTGTGATGTCTCATATCCCGCAAGGCTTTCAGAACGCCGTGTGGCTGTATCAAGACGCCGCTGCAATTCCGCGCGCAACATTTCCGGGTCGGCATCACGCGGTGCCTGCAGCAATTCACCGAACACGATGGCGCCTTTTGTAAAAGGAAAGGGGATGAAGAACCCATCCCAGCTGTTCAGCCTTTTGGCAGGCCGGGTAGTTACGGCATAGGGCAGGATGGGCGCGCCTGCCCGCTGCGCGATCAGGATAGCTCCCAGGCCGGCCTGCTCGCGCGGCCCGCGGGGGCCGTCGGGTGTGATGCAGAGCGCGCCGCCGGATTTGAGCAGCTTGACCGCATCAATGATGGCGCGTGCGCCGCCCTTGTCCTTCCTGACCTTCTTCTTGTTGCCAGCAGAGCCGCGAATCGTTCCGACGCCAAAGTGGCGCATCGCGCGTGCGACCGGTTCGCCATCGCCCGACATGGAGATCAGCATGGATACATCTGCCGTCCGCCCGGGCCAGAAACGGATCAGCCGTGTCCAGCCCGACGGGATAAGCATGATCCGGGAATGCCATATGGCGATGATGATACCTGGTGAAGAGACCCATGATGCCCTGGCCTCTGTTGCGCCCTCGACAGTCCAGCGCACAGTGCGGCCAATCATGGCCATCCAGGACCATATAAGGAAACCCAGCAGGATAGTGACAGGCTTGGAGCGGAACAGGGACTTCATCGCGTCGCTTATACTTCGCTTTGCGCCTTGCGCCACGACTGCTGGCAATGACAACTGATTTGTTTAGGATGGTGGGCGATGCAAGGTTCGAACTTGCGACCCCTGCCGTGTGAAGGCAGTGCTCTACCACTGAGCTAATCGCCCCGTTTCCGGGAAAGCGCGTCCGTAATCCGATGGCCCGTTTACGTCAAGCCGGGAAGACCATCGCGGGGCCGCGGGGCCTTTTGGCGGACAATTTGTTTATGCAAAAATGCAAAGCAGTATCCCGTCGCCAAGCTATTTTGTATGCATTAGCCGTGTTGCCTTATTTTCGCTTCCATACGATCATGTTTCCTTCAAGGGGCTAGAACACGGCAATGGTTGCTTGTTGTGCAAAGGATTGCACGATTTGCGGGCTGGATCAGGTCTACGGAAAAGCTGGATGAACAACTGTTCATAATGAACGGTTGTTCATGTTGTATTGTTACGCGATTTTCATTCGAATTCGCCCTTGAGAAACATGCCAAACATAGTCATCTTCATGTCATAAACGATGAACTGAAGAGCAGTTCGCGGTGTTGATTTTAAGAAGGACAGGCCTTGGCGAAGTAATTCGCCAATATAGACAAGAAGCCTGGAGAGAGAGACAATGAAAGACTGGTGTGACGAAGACGGCGCAAAGCGCCTCTGTGAGAAGATCAATGCGTACTGGGCCGAGCGTGGCTATGAAGTTGATGTCGACCTGATCGACGCAGGCTTCGTCCCCGCAATGCGCAGTGCCCGCACGGATGTTCGCAGCAATATGGTAAACGGAATGCCTCGCCGCCGTGCGGCAGGTGAAGCTGGTGCAGCACGCCCCAGCTATCGTCCGCGCGCCGAGGCGTCAGCTTAGCTGACAAATCCAAGTAAAACCGAAACCAGTTCTGAATAGTTGCTGACAACTGCGTCGGCACCGATTTCTTCTTGAGTTTCGGTCTCGTATCCAAACGGAACGAAAATGAAGGGCAGCCCGGCATTCCGGGCTGCCCTTTCGTCCGTGCGGCTGTCGCCCACCATGATGGCGCGCGACCGGTCGCCGCCTGCGCGGTCCACCGTGAGCAGGATGTGGTCCCCATGCGGCTTGCGGTCGGGCACACTGTCTGCACCGACAATCGCCGCGAACCGGTCTGTCAGTTCAAGCGCCGCCAGCAGCCGGTCGGTCGAACTCTGTCGCTTGTTCGTGCACACGGCCAGCGTCGCACCCGCCGCCGCCAGCGCGTCCAGGGCCGGGACCATATTCTGGAAAGGGCGCGATCCCAGCGCGATATTGGCCTCATAATAGGCCAGGAACTGATTGAACAGGCCGTCCATCCGGTGGCTTTCGGGCTCCACGCCCTGCGCGGCCATGCCCTTGATGATCATCGCCTTGGCCCCGTGGCCGATCATTGTAGCAATCGTCCCAAGCCCGACAGGCTGTAATCCTGCCTCGACCAGAACATGGTTCAGCGCCCCCAACAGGTCCGGCGCCGTATCCACGAGCGTCCCGTCGAGATCGAAAACAATCGTCCAGCCGTCAAACACGCCATTCATCCCTCTATGAATTCCTTTCTCGCCACTCGCCTTGAATCGGCCTTTGGTCTAGGCGAAAGGTCTGGGGAAAGCGAGAGGGCCCGCCCGTGACAAACATCGCCAGAGACCGCGCTGCCATTATCCTTGCCGCTGGCAAGGGCACGCGCATGAAGTCCGACCTGCCAAAGGTCATGCATGCTGTGGGCGGCCGCCCGATGATCGACTGGTCGATCAACCTCGCGCATGAGGTCGGTTGCGCGCGTATTGTCGTCATCGCCCATCCATCGCAAACCGTCCTTATCGACCATGTTACCGCCAGTCTGGGCCGCGATGCGATTGCCTTTCAGGATCCGCCCCAGGGCACGGGTCACGCTGTCCGATGTGCGCAAGCCGCGCTCGACGGGTTTGATGGCGACCTTGTCGTCCTTTATGGCGACAGTCCCCTTGTGCCGGCCAGCGCCATTGAAGACCTCTTTGCCGCGCTCGAAACCGGCGCTGCGCTTGGCGTTCTGGGTTTCGAGGCGGCTGAACCCGGTCTCTATGGGCGTCTGATTCTCGCGCACGATGGCGACCTTGATGCCATCATCGAAGCGCGCGAAGCTACTCCTGAACAGCTTGCCGTTCACCTTTGCAATTCAGGCGTCATGGCGGGCCGCGCCGAAACCATGTTCCGGCTTCTTGGAAACGTGACCAACCAGAACGCCAAAGGGGAGTATTACCTGACAGACCTGGTCGGGTTCGCGCGCGCCGAGGGCGCCATCTGCAAGGCCGTGCGCTGCGCCGAAACAGACCTGATCGGTTGCGACAGCAAGTCAGACCTTGCCGAGGCTGAAGCCATTTTCCAGTCACGCCGACGCGCCGATGCCATGGCATCGGGCGTCACGCTGGTTGCGCCGGAAACTGTGTACTTCTGTCACGACACCGTTCTGGAGGCCGATGTGCTGGTGGAGCCCAACGTCGTCTTCGGCCCGGGCGTTCAGGTCAAAACGGGCGCGCGCATCCGGGCGTTCAGCCACCTTGAGGGCGCCATTGTCGCCGCGGGATGCGAGATTGGCCCTTATGCAAGGCTCCGCCCCGGCACGGTTCTCGAAGCGGGTGTTCATGTCGGCAACTTCGTCGAAACCAAGAATACGCATATGGGCGAAGGGGCCAAGGCAAACCATCTGGCCTATCTTGGGGATGGCCGCATTGGAGCGCAGGCGAATATCGGTGCCGGAACCATTTTCTGCAATTATGATGGCTTCATGAAACACATGACAAATGTGGGGGAACAGGCCTTCATCGGCTCTAATTCCGCGCTCGTCGCACCGGTCGATATCGGCAAGGGCGCGATTGTCGGATCCGGCAGTGTCATCACCAAAAATGTCGAAGCCGATGCGCTCGCCGTCGCGCGCGGACACCTCGTCCAGCGCGAGGGCTGGGCGATCAGTTTCCGAACCCGTAAGAGCGCCGAAAAGGCCGCAGCTGGCAAGAAGGACTAGGCCACGATGGCAAACGAGCATGAGAAGGAAAACGCGGCGCAGGCGGCGATGGAGTATGTCGAAGATGGCATGACCATTGGTCTCGGCACCGGTTCAACGGCGAAATACTTTGTCGAGATGCTGGCAGACGAGGTTGCGGATGGCTTGCTCGTTCGCTGCATCGAGACAAGCGAGCAGACGCGGGCCCTCGCGACCAGCCTCGGCGTACCGCTGGTTCCGTTCGAGCAGGTCGACCGTATCCACCTGACCGTGGACGGCGCCGACGAGGTCGACAGCAATGGCTATCTCATCAAGGGCGGCGGAGCAGCGCTCCTGCGCGAGAAAATCATTGCCAGCGCCAGCGATCACATGGTGGTGATCGCCGACCCTTCGAAACAGGTCGAGCGACTTGGCGCTTTTCCCTTGCCGGTCGAAGTCACGCCGTTCGGATACACGATCACCGCCAAGAAGGTTTATGACGTCCTGTGCGCTGCGGGTATCGACCGCCCAAGGGTCGAATTGCGCAAGCAGGCGGGCAGTTTGGATCTCCTGGTCACCGATGGCGGCAACCACATTCTCGACTGCCATTGCGGCCGGATTCCGGACGCCGAAGCGCTGGCTGCGCGCCTCTCCAATGTGCCCGGCGTAGTCGAGCATGGCCTGTTCATCAATATCGCGCGCACCGTGATCATCGGTAACGAAAACGGCGCAACCGTGTTTGAATTCTAGGCTGCGCCTCTTACATCTGCAGAAGAATCAACGGATTGCCCGCAGCCGCGCCACAAGGTGCGTCGAACCATACGGGCCGCACACAAGGACTGCCCGATGGCCGACACGACCTACGACTTTGATCTATTTGTCATCGGAGGCGGTTCCGGCGGCGTGCGCGCCGCGCGCCTGGCTGCGCTCTCAGGGGCCAAAGTCGCAGTGGCGGAGGAATACCGGATGGGTGGCACGTGCGTCATCCGTGGCTGCGTGCCGAAGAAGTTCATGGTCTATGCCAGCGGCTACGGAAAGCACATCAAGCATGCCGAGGGGTATGGCTGGAGCGTCGGCCAAGTGTCCTACGACCACGAGGTCTTCGCGACAGCGATGCATGCCGAAGTCGACCGCTTGTCCGGCATCTATCACCGAAACCTTGTGAATGCGGGCGTTGAAGTCATCGAAGAGCGCGCGGAATTTATCGATGCCAACACGCTGCGCCTGAAGGCCAGCGGAACGACGGTGACGGCCCGCAAGATCCTGATTGCCGTTGGTGGCCGTCCGTGGATGCCTCCGGCTGAGGAGCTGCCGGGCGTCGAGCACGCCATCACCTCGAACGAGATCTTCCATCTCGAAACCCTGCCCAAACACCTCGTCATCGCGGGCGGCGGCTATATCGCCGTAGAGTTCGCTCACGTCTTCGCCGGGCTGGGCGTGAAGACATGCCTCGTCTATCGCGGCGATACAGTGCTGCGCGGGTTTGATGAAGACGTTCGCATGGCAGTGCATGAAGGTCTGAAAGAGGCTGGCGTGCGCGTCATTACGCAGACAGTGTTCGAGAAAATCGAAAAGACTGACGGCGAGCTTCCGCTTCATATCCAGCTCAAGAATGGTCACCACCTGGAGGCGGACGTCATCATGATGGCCGTTGGACGATACCCGAATACGGACGGGCTCGGCTGTGAAGCGGCCGGTATAGCGCTTGACGATAATGGCGCTGTCATTGTGGATGAATGGTCGAAGACGAATGTCCCGAGCGTCTGGGCTGTCGGCGACGTGACCGATCGTGTCGCGCTGACACCTGTCGCCATTCGGGAAGGCCACGCCTTCGCCGAGACCGAATTCTACGACAAGCCCTGGCACTTCGACCATTCAGATATCCCGACGGCCGTATTCACGCAGCCCGAAGTCGGAACCGTGGGAATGTCAGAGGCCGATGCGCGAAAAAAGTACGGGAATGTCGACATCTACAAGACCCGGTTCCGGCCGATGAAAAACATGCTCAATGGTGACACCAGCCGCGTGCTCATGAAACTGGTCGTCAAACCGGACGACGAGCGCGTCCTTGGCGTCCATATCGTCGGCGATGATGCGGCCGAAATGATCCAGGCCATCGGCATCGCGATCAAGATGGGCGTCACCAAGCCTGACTTCGACCGGACATGCGCCCTTCATCCGAGCGTCGCCGAGGAGCTGGTCACAATGCGCCAGAAATGGGTGCCCGAAGTGACCGCCTGACTTCGCCCACTTAACTCTCAAGCAGGGCCTGCAACTCCATGCCCACGGTCTTCAGGCTCTCGCGGACTGATTTCAATCCGCCGCCCCTGCCGGAGTGGATCAGCAGTTGCCGCCAGGGTGGCTGGCCGTCCTTCGGCGCCTTCACCACAAGGTGGCCAGAGCGGGGCAGGGCTGACTTCAGCAGTGCCCTGGACAGCGGGAAACCGGCTTTCGCATCGAATGCCCCATTGCGCGCATCGGCTTCGAACGTCGATTGCTCGCTGCGCCCGACTGCATTGAACAAGACGGAAAGCGCCGGCCGACGGCTCTCTTCAACCTGTTCGGAAATCACCTGGTTCAGCAGGCGCACGCCGCGAAGCGAATAGACATCAGCGTGCATGGGCGCCAGCACCCGGTCAGCGACTTCCAGGGCGCAACGCGTCAGGAAAGTTGCATTCGGATTGGTGTCGAAGACGATCAGGTCATACTCGCTGCGATAGTTGTCGACCATGCGAAGGAACTGGGACTTCACCTTCAAGAGCGCCTCGGAATCATTCGCGAACGCGTATTTCGAAATCTCGAACTGACCGGAAATAAGGTCCAGCCTGCCACCGGGGCTGCCTTCGCCCATCAGGTCGTGGACGAGATCCTTGCGCGGCGCAGCCGCGAACGGTTCGGTCGACAATGTCAGCCAGCTCTCGCCCGGGCTGACGGCGTCCTTTGAATGCAGGCGCGACCGTTCGAACAGGGAAATCACGGACCGGTCCGCCGCCGCGCTCGCATCGGCATATTCCATGTCAAAGAATGTCTGCGTCAGATTGTATTGCGGATCTAGATCGACGAGCAGCACGCGTCCGCCCAGCGCCCCCTGCCACGCGCCGAATACCTGGCTCGTCACCGTGGTCTTGCCGACGCCGCCCTTCAGGTTCATTACCGCCAGAACGGGGCATTTGCGCTTGTAGGCCTTCTGCACCTCATTCACGAGTTGCACGGTCCCGTCGGCCAGCGTGGAAGACAGTTTCAGGTGCGGCAGGACTTCGTGCTTGAAAAAGCCGTTCAGGCGCGCCTTGTCGATCTGATAGGGAATGAGCCGCACATTGCGCGCCTTGGCGCGTTCCACATCCTGGCGAACGGACTTCGACCTGACGGCGCTGGCCGAGACCAGAACGATCATCGCGAAGGCGTCATCGATGGCCTGGTCGGCTTTCGGGCGGTCCTGGCTCTCGTTTGGCGCGTACCAATCAGGAATCGCGGCCATGCGCAGCGCTTCGTGAATTTCGAGCAGCGCGTCCAGATCCTGGGATGAATGGCTAATGTAGACATGCGACATGCGGTTTGAACGGTCCTTCAGGTGGCGGCTGTGATCCCGTTTCTAAAGGGCTTAGCGCTGATTCCGCCACCTTTGTGCTGTGAAATTGTGGTGAAACTTGAGCAAGGGACGTCCATGTGATTTATGCAGCATTCCAACGGAGCAATGGAACATGACCTGGACACCTTCAGATTGGCGGAAATTGCCTGCCAAGCACATCCCGTCGGACTATCCCGACGCTGCAGCCCTTACTGCAGTTGAGACGCGCCTGAAAGGCTATCCACCGCTCGTATTTGCCGGCGAAGCGCGGCGCCTGAAAAAGCGCCTCGCAGAGGTTGCTGCGGGCGAGGCATTCCTGCTTCAGGGCGGCGATTGCGCCGAGAGCTTCAAGGAGTTCCACCCGGACAATATCCGCGACACGTTCCGCGTCATCCTGCAGATGGCGGTCGTGCTGACCTTCGCGGCGGCCAAACCGGTCGTCAAAGTGGGCCGCATAGCGGGCCAGTTCGCCAAGCCGCGCTCGGAACCCATCGAAACCATTGATGGGGTCACGCTGCCATCCTACCGGGGCGACAACATCAACGGCATGGATTTCACCGCCGAAGCGCGCATCCCCGATCCGGAGCGGCTGATGCAGGCCTATTCGCAATCGGCCGCCACGCTGAACCTGCTGCGGGCCTTCAGCCAGGGCGGGTATGCTGACCTGTCCAACGTCCACCGCTGGATGCTCGGCTTCGTCGATCGCAGCCCCCAGGGCGAGCGGTATGAAGCCCTGGCCGACCAGATCACCAAATCAATGGACTTCATGGCGGCGTGCGGTGTGACGTCGAACAGCGTGCCGCAAATGGCGCAGGTCGAATTCTACACCAGCCACGAAGCGCTGCTTCTCGGCTACGAAGAAGCGATGACCCGTATCGATTCCACGTCCGGAGACTGGTACGACACGTCTGCCCATATGCTCTGGATTGGCCACCGCACGCGTCAGGTCGATCACGCCCATGTCAATTTCTGCAAGGGCGTCAAAAACCCGATCGGCATCAAGTGCGGTCCTGGCATGGAAACCGATGAGCTGTTGCGCCTCATTGATGCGCTCAACCCGACGGACGAGGCGGGTCGCATTACCCTGATCTCGCGCTTCGGCTCCGAAGGCGTTGAAAAGGGTCTCCCGCCGCTGGCACGCGCCATCAAGAAGAGTGGCCGCACGGTCGTCTGGTCGTGTGATCCGATGCATGGCAACACGCTGAAAACAGAGAGCGGTTTCAAGACGCGTCCTGTTGACCGTATCCTGTCGGAAGTGCGCCAGTTTATCGATGTCCTGTCGACGGAAGGCTGCTATCCCGGCGGCGTTCATTTCGAGATGACCGGCCAGAATGTTACCGAATGCATCGGTGGTGCTCAGGCAATCTCGGAAGGGGACCTGTCGTCTCGATACCACACTCACTGTGATCCTCGCCTGAATGGCGAACAGGCGCTTGAACTCGCGTTCATGATCGCCGAAAAGCTGCAGGGAGTAAGCCGGGGGGAGACGAATGTTTCCCTGAAGGCCGGATAATCAGGGACGAAACAACCAATGGCTCGCGCAGGCTGGCCCGCCTGGGCGCGGGCCTCCGACATTTCGGATTTGCTTCGGCTGTCCGTACCGATTGCGATTTCGCGCATGTCGATGATGCTGATGGGCATCACCGATGCGATTGTGCTTGGCCAGTATGCGCCCGGAGAGTTGCCCTTCATCCTGAATTCCTGGCTGCCGATGGGTGTCTCCCTCGGCTTTGGCATGGGGCTGCTGCTCGGCACGCAGGTGCTGACATCCGAATTGCTGGGCATAGGACACAAGGCTGAGACGGGCAGGATATTCCGGCGGGGATTGTGGGTAGCGCTCGGGCTCGGTGTCGTCTTGACCGCATTGGTCTTTTACGGTGCAGAACCGCTGTTTCACTGGATATTCGTGACCATCGCGCCCGTGTCTGACGCCGCTGACAAGCTGGCGCCTGAATTCATCGCGACAGAAACCGCCAAGGTGACGCGCATCCTCTCCAGCGGCCTGCTGGCCTTCATGGTGTCGCAGGTGTGCAGCTTCTATCTCGAAGCCCTGCGCCGGCCGCTGCTCGTTACGGTGGTGATGTATGTCGGCGTGGTGATCAACCTCGTGCTGGACCTGGCTTTTGTCGGCGGCTGGTGGGGCGTCACCCCGATGGGGGCTGAAGGCGTCGCCTGGGCGACGACAGGCTCACGCTGGCTGCTGACAATCGCAATGTTTATCCTCGTCGTCGTGATGACGCCAGCATTCCGCAAGTCGGTCGCGGGGCCGCTGGGCGAGGCGCGCCGCCAGTTCAATGTCGGCATCGGCACCGCCATAAGCAATGTTGCTGAATGGGGCGGCTTCAACATGACCTATATCATCGCGACATGGATCAGCCTCGCGGCCAACTCGATCTATGGCTATGCGATCCAGATCGTCGGTCTCTGCTTCATGTTCTATCTGGGCATTGGGTCGGCCACGAGCGTGCGGGTGGCAGAGGCGTTCGGACGTGGCAATGCTGACCAGATCCGCAATGCCAGCCGCCTTGGCGTCGCGGCGACGATCATTATGGGCATCATCCTCGGGATTATTCTCGTGCTTTTCCACGGGCCGATTTCACGCATCCTGGTGCGGCCGGACGCTGTGCTGAACGGCATTGTCCTGGCACCGGCTATCGCAAGCCTCCTCTTTCTCGCAGCGGCGGCTTCAATATTCGACGGGCTTCAGGCAACGGCGTCCATGGCGCTGCGGGCGCAGGAAATCGTCTGGTCGCCCGGCATCATCCATATTGGCTCATTTTTCATCGTGATGATCCCGGCCTGCTACATGCTCGGACTTGTGGCAGGCAGGGGGGCGCAGGGCATGATGGAAGGTGCGTTCATCGGCATGGCGGTTGCCGGCGTCAGTCAGACATTGCTTCTGGAATTTAAAACGGCGCGCCTGCAAAGCAAACGCGCCGCCTGAATGTCGAGGCTGGCCTCCGTAAAGGAGGCCGAAGCCCTAGAGGTCTTTCAGAGCCGTGGCTGGTTTGAAAGCCAGGGACGTCTTTTCCGGGATCTTGATCTTGTCACCAGTTGCCGGGTTACGGCCTTCACGCGCGTTGCGGGTCTTCGCCGCAAACGTACCAAAGCCGGCGATTGCAACTTGCTGACGCGACTTCGCTGCAGCAGCGATTGTGTCGAAAACAGCGTCAACAGCCTTGCCAGCTTCGCTTTGCGAGAGGCCGGATTCGGCAGCAACTGCCTTTGTAAGTTCACCCTTGTTCATAGGGGTTCTCCTCTAAGTTAAACGGCGATCCCCCGCCGTTGCGTCGACATGCCCACGATTCGTTTTATGTGAATACGCCGAAACGCCAGTAAACACGGGCTATATGCCTAGAATCCAGCCCTCTTCGGCCTGAATCTGCTCAATTTTTCCCGCGTCAAGCGATTTGCCTGTGGAAAACGCACCTCCAAGTAGACCTTTTTCGTCAAGTTGCGAATAATGACGGGCGATCTCGCGAACCTGCGCCTCGTCGAGAGTCTCGCCTTTTTCGGCTTTTACCTTGACCTGCGAAGGATAAATCTCCGCCATGACGACCTCGATACCCTCGAGGTCTTGCGCGGTCATTTCACCCGCTCCGGTTTCAAAAGGCCAGATCCGCGCGTTCGTCCAGGTCGCTCTCAACGCGTGAACATGTGGAATGCCTGTCAGCGACTGGCTGCCGACGCTTCCGGTATAGGCAAGTTGCCAGACAGACTTGGGCTGGCCCAGCTTGTTGTCGCGAAGATAGGATTCGACAATGCGGAATTCGGGCAAAGGCTGTGCTGCATAGTCCGGCTTCGTCGATGACAGTGTCGAAACAACGTCACGCGCCGGAGCGCCCCAGAACGGGTAGGGGCCTTTCGAAATCGCGTAATTCATCCCGGCGGCGATGGCGTAGCGCGCGTTCGAATTGTCCGGCTTGTCCTTCAGCTTTTTCGCGAGGTGCGCGTGCATTGCGGCCCAGGCTGGCTGCGACGCCACATCGAGTCCAAGTGCCTCAGCCGTGCCGGCCGGATAGCCGAGCGAAAAGTCAAAGCCCAGCAGGACACGGTCGCCGCGCCGCGTCAGCTTGGCCACCATGTCCTCCAGGAATTCGCGCGCCTTCAGGCGTGTGTCGATATTGACCGCCTTGAACTGCAGCTTCAGCCGGGCATCCTTTGCCAGGATACCGATCCAGATTGAATTCGCACCGAGCGTCGGCTTCGTCGCCGCGCTCCAGTCGACCATGATATAGGCATCGAACAGCCGTGCCATTTTTTGCGTCTCCGTGGCCGCACCGCGGCCCGTTGGACGCGATGCGGCGTATTTGAGTTAGGTAAGTTTGACCAACATCTTGCCGGTGTTGGCGCCTGTGAAGAGGCCCATAAAGGCTTCGGGCGCCTTGTCGATCCCTTCCATCACAGTTTGCTCGAACTTCATCTTTCCGGCCGGTATCCACTTCGCCATGTCCGCAAAGAATGCCGGCTGCATGTCGGCATGCGTCGACACGATGAAGCCCTGCAGTTTGAGTTGCTTGCCAACCGCCTGGATCAGGTTGTGCGGTCCCACGGGCGTGCCGGTTTCGTTATACTGCGCGATCATTCCGCACAGCGCCATGCGTGCCATCGGACGTGCCGCTTCGATTGCCGCGGTCAGGTGATCGCCGCCGACATTGTCGAAATACACGTCAATCCCCTTGGGCGATGCCTCCTTGAGCGCCTTTACAAGGCCTTCGAAACCATCGGCCTTCTTGTAGTCAATGACATGATCGGCCCCGATCGATTTCACGAAGGCGCACTTGTCGGGTCCGCCGGCAGAGCCGATCACGGTGCAACCCTTATTCTTGGCGATCTGGACCACGGTCGAGCCGACGGCGCCCGCCGCGCCGGAGACGAAAACCACATCGCCTTCCTTCAGCTCTGCGACGCGCAGAAGGCCAGCATAGGCCGTCAGGCCGGGCATACCGGCAACGCCGAGGAAGGCGCTTTCGGGCAGGCCCACGTCCGGCAGTTTCTGCACCATGGCCGCTTCGGGCTTCGCCACCCAGGCCGTGCGCCAGCCAAGCATGGAGGAGACCAGGTCGCCGGCCTTGTAGTCGGGGTGCGCAGACGCGGTCACACGACCGACAGCGCCGCCCTGCATGGTTTCGCCGATCTGGAAGGGCGGCACATAGCTCTCGCGGTCATACATGCGGCCACGCATGTAGGGGTCAACCGACATCCATTCATTCTGGACCTGGATTTCGCCATCCTTCGGTTCGGCAATCTCGACGGTCTTTTTCGCGAAGTTGGCAGGCTTGGGCATGCCTTCGGGGCGAGATGCGAGGGCCCATTCCGTTGAATTCAGTTTAGCCATTGTGATTTCCTCCTGTTTCGTTGCCGCTTAAGTGGCGCGTGACACAGCGGCTGTGAAGGGGGGCGCGCCGATTATCTTCGGTCACGCCTGTTGTGGCATGTGGCAATCTATGCTGCCCGCAGCCCTTGCAGCAGGACGCGATGCGGTGTCATGTCCCCTGGAACGAGGGCCTGATAGATGAGCAAATTGAAAGTGGGCGTCGCGGGCGCGGGCGTGTTCGGAAATTACCACGCGCAAAAGGCTGCGGCGTCGGCGCGGACCGATTTCATGGGTGTGTACGATATCGACAAGGCGCGGGCCGAACGCGTGGCAAGCACTTTCGGTGCGCCCGGCATGTCGGACTATCGCGCCTTTCTCGAGATGTGCGATGCCATCGTGATTGCCGTTCCGGCGACCTTCCACGAACCGCTGGCGCGCGAAGCCATTGAGGCGCATTGTCATGTGCTGGTCGAGAAGCCGCTGGCGCTATCAGGCAAATCTGCCCGCAGCCTTGCAGACGAAGCGGCCGCCCGTGGCCGAATCCTCCAGGTTGGCCATCAGGAGCGCTTTGTGGCGCGCGCTATGGGCGTCCTCTCGATTGAGGAAACACCCTTGCTGATCGAATCGGTTCGCGCCGGGCCGCCTGCACCGGAAAACCGGGCGGGTGATGTCTCGGTGATCTGGGATCTCATGATCCACGATCTCGACCTGGCGGCTATGATGCTTGGTACGGAATTCACCGGCGTCATGGCTACGGGCAAACGGGTGCATTCACCACATCTTGACGAGGCCAGCGCCCAGTTTACCTATGCGAGTGGCGGTGTGGCGCGGCTGCGTGCCAGCCGGGCTGCTGAAGAGCGCGAACGCACCATGCGGGTGGTCTACCCGTCAGGCGAAATCGCGATCGACTTTCTTACGCGCAAGCTCGACAATTCGACACCCTATGAAGTGCGCGTGGATATTGCGGCTGACCTGCCAGACCCGCTCGGCGCGGCTGATGAGGGTTTCTACGCGGCCTGTCTCGGTCTGGCTCGCAGTCCGGTGCCAGCCCACGGGGCCGTCGCGGCGGTCGCAATGGCAGAGGCCGCCGAAGCCGCTGCACTGGCCAAGCTGGACGCCTGACCTAGCTGCGTTGCGATTGCTTGGGATCGTTCTTCGGAGCGGGTGCCAGGCGCATGACTTCCGTCTGGAAGCGCTCGTCATCTCCCGCCGCGAGAAAAGGCAGGGCGCCCGTAACCGCCTTCAGCAGCGGCTCGAACCAGTCCTGGTCCGCCTTGGAAAAGTCCGACAGGACATAAGGCATGACCTGCGACTTGTCGCCAGGATGGCCGACACCAACGCGCACGCGCCGGACATTCTCGCCCAGATGCGCAATCATCGACCGGATGCCATTATTGCCAGAATGGCCGCCGCCCTGTTTCATGCGCACGCGGCCGGGTGCCAGGTCGATCTCGTCGTGAAACACGACCACGTCCTCGGCAGGCAGTTTGTAAAAGCTCGCTGCCTTGGACAGGGCCCGGCCTGATTCATTGTAAAAGGTTTCGGGCTTCACCAGTAGCGTCTTGATCCGGCCGGCGGAGGTTTCAATCGTGCCTTCGGAAATCTGGCTCTCGAATTTGGAGCGCCACGGCTGGAAACCGAATTCTGTATGAATCCGGTCCAGAATCATGAACCCGGCATTGTGGCGATTGCCCTCATATTTTGCGCCTGGATTACCTTGTCCCGCGAGGATCAGCATGGGGCAGTCTCCCTCGTGCGACCGGGCAGGGGATGGCCGCGTGCCTGGCCCGAACAGGCCAAGCACGCTGCGCCAGACCGAACGGATCAGTCTTCACCGCCTTCTTCAGCTGCCTCTTCGCCTTCGGCTTCAGCAGCATCTTCGTCTCCGGTTTCTTCCGTGTCGGCAACAGCCACACGGCCGGCAATCGTTGCGATCGTGAAGTCGCGATCATTGATCGTGGGTTCAGCGTCCGATGGCAGCTTGATGTCGGAAATCTTGATATTGTCGCCCACTTCGAGCGCCGAAACGTCGGCTTCGAGGTATTCCGGGATATGGCCGGCTGGCACAAGCAGCTCCACCGTGTGGCGCACGACGTTGAGCGTGCCGCCCTTTTTCAGGCCTGGCGAGACGTCTTCGCCCTTGAAGTGCACAGGCACTTCGACCTTGATCTTCTGGTTGGCGGTGACGCGGAACAGGTCGACGTGGACCGGGCGGTCGGTGATCGGGTGCATCTGGATCGCCTGCGGGATCACGAGCTGCTTCTCACCCTTGTGGACCAGCGTCGCTGTCGAAGACAGGAAGTGGCCGGTTTCAATGGCTTTCAGCACTTCTGCGAGGCGCAGGTTGATGGCAACCGGCTTGTCGTCGCCGCCATACAGGACGCCGGGTACGAAGCCATTGTTGCGTGCTTCACGTGCGCCGCCGGTGCCGGTGCGCTCACGCACTTCGACATTGAATGAAATCTGTTTCTTGGACATGTGTTTTCCTTTCGCCCTGAAGTCCGCCGCCGGACGCCCGGACGGTGACAGCCTGACACGTACGGCCTTGCGCCGTCGTTTCCAGTCGGCGCCTATAGGCGATCAGGCATCAGCTGGCAAGCAGGGCCGGCAGCCTTCGCAAGTCCTGTTTGCCTATCGCGCGGTTCTGCGGGATGACTGGGAAAACAAAAACGACGGGGAGCGTGCGCGACAATGACGGAAAAGACGGTTGGAATTGACGCAAAGGCCTATTGGAAGGCGGTTATACGCCTGACAATCAGCTTGCTGGTCATCTGGTTTGCGGTGTCGTTCGGCGCGGGCATACTGCTGCGGGACTGGCTGGACCAGTTTCACATCGGGGGGGCGCCTCTCGGTTTCTGGTTTGCCCAGCAGGGGTCCATCTACGTCTTTGTCGGCCTGATCTTCTATTATTGCGTCGCTATGCGGCGTCTCGAACGCAAATTCGGCGTGAAGGGCTAGGAGCGGACCATGGACTGGACACTTGCATGGGTCTTCGCGACCTTCGCGCTCTATATCGGCATCGCAGTCTGGGCCCGCGCCGGCTCGACCAATGATTTCTATGTTGCGGGGCACGGCGTCCATCCGGTCGTCAATGGCATGGCCACGGCAGCGGACTGGATGTCAGCGGCCTCCTTCCTGTCCATGGCGGGCCTGATTGCCGGGCTTGGCTATGGCGGATCTGTCTATTTGATGGGCTGGACCGGCGGCTATGTGCTTCTCGCGCTCCTGCTCGCACCCTTCCTGCGCGAGTTCGGCAAATTCACGGTGCCGGATTTTGTCGGTGACCGTTACTACAGTGACGCCGCCCGCGTCGTCGCCGTGATCTGCGCCCTGTTCGTGTCGTTCACCTACATTGCAGGCCAGATGTCCGGTGTCGGCCTTGCCTTCTCGCGCTTCCTGGGCGTCGATTTCAATACGGGCATTTTCGTCGGCATGGGCATTGTGTTCGTCTATGCCGTTCTGGGCGGCATGAAGGGCGTCACCTATACGCAGGTAGCTCAGTATTGCGTGCTGATCTTCGCCTATACCGTGCCCGCCATCTTCATCTCGCTGATGCTGACAGGCAATCCCGTGCCCCAGCTCGGTTTCATCTCCGACATCAAGGGTGAAGGCGTCTCGATGCTTCAGAAGCTGAACGAGACGGTCACCGGTCTCGGCTTTGCGGAATATACCAGCACCAACAAGACCATGTTCGATATCTTCTGCATCACGGCGGCCTTGATGTTTGGCACGGCGGGACTGCCGCATGTCATCGTGCGCTTTTTTACCGTGCCGCGCGCGGCCGATGCCCGCCTCTCGGCTGGCTGGGCGCTCGTCTTCATCGCGCTGCTCTACACGGTTGCCCCAGCCGTCGGGTCTTTCGCGCGCCTCAACGTCATCAGTTCGGTCAATGAGACGACCTATGTGCCCGCTGCCGCTTATGACGACGAAGCGGCGGCGATCACCGAGCGCGGCGACACGCCCAGCCCGGCCTGGTTTGCAAACTGGGAAAAGACCGGTCTTGTCGGCTTTGACGACATCAATGGCGACGGCCGCATGCAGATACGTGGCCCGGCCGCGCCGGATGGTCTCGCAAATGAAGTGACCATCAACAATGACATCTATGTTCTGGCGAACCCGGAAATCGCACGGCTGCCGGACTGGGTGATCGGCCTCGTTGTCGCGGGCGGCCTCGCGGCGGCCCTGTCCACGGCGGCAGGCCTGCTAATGGTCATCTCGTCCGCGATCAGCCATGACCTTTGCCGGCGCACCTTCTTCAAGGGCATGTCTGATACGACAGAGCTGCGCATCGCCCGGGTTGCGGCGGCGGGGGCGGTTGTCGCCGCCGGCTTCATGGGCATCTATTCGGCCAAGCTCGCCTTTGTGGCGCAGGTCGTCGCCTTCGCGTTCGGCCTTGCGGCGGCCTCGCTATTTCCGGTCATATTCCTCGGCATCTTCTGGAAACGCATGAACCGTGAAGGCGCCATCGCCGCGATGCTGACGGGCCTCGTGCCGACCTTCGCCTATATCTGGCACTTCAAGCTTGGCGCCGGGAAGGCATCGACCGCGTCGGACTGGTTCCTTGGCGTATCGCCGGAAGGCATCGGATTTGTCTTCATGTTCGTGGCCCTCGTCATCGGCATCATCGTCTCGCTGATGACCAAGGCGCCGCCACAGGACATTCAGGATCTGGTCGAGGATATACGGGTGCCAGGCACGCGATCGCCGCATGGCGTGGCGGACGCGGGCATGCTGCCTGTTGATTGAGGTCTTGATGGTTATCCGAGCCCGAATTTGCCCCATCGGACTGTCTCGTTTCTGATACAGTCCAATGGGTCAGGTTTGTGCCGAACCGCTGCACTTTCTTTAATCCGGCCGGTAATTGGCTAGAAAACTTCTCAAGTTGCGGACTTCCCTATAAGCAACAGTCAGAAACGATCCAAAGGAGAGGCCCGACATGAGCGACGCCACCAAGACATATCCCGTTCCAGCCGATTTTGCGGCGAAGGCAAACCTGACGCCTGAAAAGTACCGGGAAATGTATGCGGCCTCGATTGCCGACCCAGATGCCTTCTGGGGCGAACATGGCAAGCGCCTCGACTGGATGACGCCTTATTCCGTTGTGAAGGATGTGTCGTGGGAAACCGGCGACCTGCATGTGAAATGGTATTCGGACGGCGTGCTGAACGTGTCGGCCAATTGTATCGACCGCCATCTTGCGACGCGCGGCGACAAGGCGGCCTTTATCTGGGAAGGCGATGACCCGAACGATTCCTTCACGGTAACCTACAAGCAGCTCCATGTTGCCGTCAGCAAGTTTGCGAACGTCCTGAAGGAACTTGGCGTCAAGAAGGGTGATCGCGTCACGATCTACATGCCCATGATCCTGGAGGCGACCTATGCCATGCTCGCGTGTGCCCGCATCGGCGCGGTACATTCGATCGTGTTTGGCGGGTTCTCGCCCGAGGCGCTTGCGGGTCGCATCGTCGATTGTGAATCCGAAGTGCTGATTACCGCTGATGAGGGCGTGCGCGGCGGGCGCAAGGTGCCGCTGAAAGTGAATGCCGATGCGGCCGCGAAGATCGCTAATGGCATGGTCAAGAAGATGCTGGTCGTCCGCCGGACAGGCTCTGAAGTCAGCATGACCGAGGGCCGGGACCATTGGCTCCACGAGATCGGCGCCAGCGTGTCGGCAGATTGCCCGCCTGAACCGATGAATGCCGAAGACCCGCTCTTCATCCTCTATACGTCCGGGTCCACCGGCAAGCCGAAGGGCGTGCTGCACACGACCGGCGGCTATCTCGTCTGGGCGTCCATGACGCATGAATACGTTTTCGACCTGAAGGAAGACGATGTCTTCTGGTGTTCGGCGGATGTCGGTTGGGTGACCGGCCACACCTACATCGTGTATGGCCCGCTTGCGAACGGGGCCACGAGTGTCGTGTTCGAGGGCATCCCGACCTATCCTGATGCCAGCCGCTTCTGGCAGGCCTGCGACGAGCACAAGGTCACCATATTCTACACCGCGCCCACGGCCATCCGCGCCCTGATGCGCGAGGGCGAAGGCCCGGTGAACAAGACGTCCCGCAAATCCATCCGCCTCCTCGGTACCGTCGGAGAGCCGATCAACCCCGAAGCCTGGGAATGGTATTATCACACTGTCGGCGAGGGGCGTTGCCCGATCATCGACACATGGTGGCAGACCGAAACCGGCGGCACGATGATTGTGCCGCTTCCTGGCACAACCGACATGAAACCCGGCGCTGGCAGCCACCCCTTCTTTGGCGTGAAGCCGGCGCTGGTCGATGCGGAAGGCCAGATCCTTGAAGGCGCGGCCGACGGCAACCTGCTGATCACCGATAGCTGGCCGGGCCAGATGCGCACCGTCTATGGCGACCATCAGCGTTTCGTGGACACCTATTTCACTGCCTATCCGGGCAATTACTTCACCGGCGACGGATGCCGCCGCGACGAGGAGGGCTTCTATTGGATCACCGGCCGCGTGGATGATGTGATCAACGTATCAGGCCACCGCATGGGAACGGCCGAAGTTGAAAGCGCGCTGGTCAGCCACGATGCCGTCGCAGAGGCCGCCGTCGTCGGCTATCCCCACGATATCAAGGGGCAGGGCATCTATGCCTATGTCACGCTCCGCCAGGGCGTTGAGGTGGACGACGCGCTGCGCAAGAATCTTGTCCAGCATGTGCGCAATGAGATCGGACCGATTGCCTCGCCAGACCTGATCCAGTTCTCTCCCGGCCTGCCCAAGACGCGCTCCGGCAAGATCATGCGCCGCATCCTGCGCAAGATCGCCGAGAACGAGTTTTCCAATCTGGGAGACACGAGCACGCTGGCAGAACCGGAAGTCGTGCACGACCTGATCGAAAACCGCCAGAACCGCTAGATCGCGGGCAGGTCCACGATGAACCGGGCACCGCCCTCTTCGCGGTTTTCGGCAAACACAATGCCGCGATGCGTGGCAATGATCTGTTTCACGATGGAGAGGCCCAGGCCGGAATTGTTGCCAAAGGCCGTACCCTTCGGGCGGTCAGTATAGAAGCGGTTGAAAATCTCTTCCAGCTTGTCGGTCGGGATGCCGGGACCGGAATCCTCAACGCGCAGCCGGGCCACTGTCTGCGGACCGCTATTGGTCTGCTCCAGCGTCACATGCACACTGCTGCCCGGCGGCGAGAAGGAGCGGGCATTGTCGACAAGGTTGCGGATCACCTGCCCAAGCGGGCCTTCACGCGCGCGCACCAGCAGCCGGGCGCCCATCGTCGCGTCTTCGAACACGACCGTGACCGCCTCTTCGCCGTTACTCATCGATTCATAGGTGCGCACCACGTCGCGCGCAAAACGTGCAATATCGATTTGCTCGCTTGGAACACGGGTCATCTCAGCTTCGATCCGCGAGGCGTTCGAAATATCCGTGATGAGACGATCGAGCCGCTTCACATCGGATGCGATGACGGCCCGCAGGCGTTCGCTGGCAACCGGGTCATCCTGAACACGTTCAGCCGTTTCAATGGCCGAGCGGATCGATGTCAGCGGGTTCTTCAGTTCGTGCGCGACATCCGCTGCAAACTGTTCGTTCGCCTCGATCCGCTCCAGCAGCGCCTCGGTCATGCCCTGCATGGAGGAGGCTAGATTGCCGATCTCGTCCTTGCGGCGGGTGAGCGCCGGAATGTCGATCCTGTCGGAGGCCCCGGAACGGATGCGGTCCGCCGCCAGCGACAGCCGCCGCATTGGGCGGGCAATGCCCAGCGTCAGCAGGAATGACGTGATAAACGCCACCATCACGGCCACGCCGATGAAGGGCACGAGCGCGGCGCGTTCCGACTGGATGATTTCGTCAATGTCGCTGGCCTCCAGCGTCAGCACGCCGACGACGGCAGAGACCCGCTGTATAGGCATCGATACGGAGATAATGCGCTGGCCGCGATCAGAGAAACGCTGGCTGGCGGCAATATCACCCAGAACGGCGCTGTCGAACTCCTCATCGAAGCTTTGTGTACGTACTGCTTCGGAGCTGCGCCGGGGCATGATGGGTCCGAACACGCGGCCAGCCCATTCCGAAAGGGCCGCCCCGGTGCGAGCGATGCGGCTCGGTTCTTTCAGGGGAGGCAGGGCGTCAATATCGACCCGTTCCGACAGGTAGAAGCTGTCGCCAATCAGTTCACCGTCCGGAGAATAGATGCGCGCGCGAACGCGCTCTGGCAGGTTCAGGCGAACAATGGTCTGCCGCGCCGCATCGACATCCAGGCTCGGCTCAGGCGTCGTGGCATCTTCGCCCAGCAAGCTGGTGAAAATCTGCGCCTGCGCGACCAGGTCCTGCTTTTTCGACACGACGAAACCGGCGCGCATTTCGTTCAGAACCATCGCGCCGATAATCAGGATGGCGAGACCGGCGAGGTTGGACGCAAAGATCAGCCGGGCAATGCGCGAACCCAGAAACATGGATCCGCGCCTTGAGCCTGGCAATCTGATGCGTTTTGAATCGCCCATCCCGTTCACCCTGATTCCGGGCTGCGGCGAATCTTAGGCGTCGGCCGCAACGCGCATGGTTACAATCTTGTCAGGATTGCGCGGCGGCTCGCCTTTCGCAAGCTGGTCGATCACATCCATGCCCTCGGTCACCTTGCCCCACACGGTATATTGGCGGTTCAGGAAGCTGGCATCATCGAAGCAGATGAAGAACTGGCTGTTGGCGGAGTTCGGCGCGGCGGTCCGCGCCATCGAGCAGGTGCCGCGCACATGGGGCTCGGCATTGAACTCTGCCTTGATGTCAGGCTTGCTGGAGCCGCCAGTGCCATTGCCCTTCGGGCAACCGACCTGCGCCATGAAACCGTCGATCACGCGGTGGAAGACGATCCCGTCATAAAATTCCTCACGGGCCAGTTCCTTGATGCGCTCAACGTGTCCGGGCGCAAGATCAGGGCGCAGTTCGATCTTCACGGATCCTTTGGAGGTTTCGAGAAGGAGTGTATTTTCAAGGTCGCTCATGGAAATGTCCTTATGTGTGGCGCGAGTTTATGACTGGCTATTGAATGAAGGCGATGGCGGCAAGCCCAACAGGCATGTTATCATGCTTGTCTCACATCAGGACACGTCAGCTCATGATTGCGCATTTCCTCTCGATCCTGCTGTCTTCCGTACTGGGCATTGCAGGTCTGGTACATCTGGCCTGGGCCTTCGGCAGCACATTTCCCTACGCCAATCAGCAGGCGCTCGCGCGCGCCGTCGTCGGGCGCCGGGGCATTACGCGCATGCCGTCAATGGCGGCGTCGGGCTTCGTGGCGCTCTGCCTGTTTGCGGCATCGCTATGGGCGCTCCTGCTCGGACGTCTTGTGGAGGCGCCGGTGTCAGACTGGCTGATCGCCCCGGGCGGCCTGGTCCTTGCGGCCGTATTCCTGATCCGCGGTGTGATCGGCGTTCTGCCCACTTTTGAGCGGGCCTTGCCCGAGCAGCCATTCCTCCGCCTCAACCGCATTTTCTATTCGCCGCTCTGTGTTTTCATCGGCTTAGCGTTCTTCGGCCTCACTCTGATGATGCCGAACTGGAGCTGGCGCCTCAGCCTGTTTGGCTAGTTGGCCGGGGCCGGCCGGTGTTCCGGATGTGGTCGTTCAGCGATACGCCATCCCTGCCCGGCGCGGCCATCATGTCAGCAAAGGCCCAGTGGTTCAGTTCCGCCCGGATCGTTACGTCTGCGCGCCGATAGGCCTGCGCCGCGCCGCCGCCCAGCATCACGCCCGTCGCCTTGACCAGGTCGGAACGATCCATCCGTCGCGGGCGGGCATCCACATGCACCACCAGAACAGCGTTGCCGGGCCTGTGGCTGACCCGCGAAAACGCGCTTCCCGGCCGCATCACAGGATCGACACCTGCCAGCAAGGCAACAGGCCCGTTCAACTGATGGGTAACGCGCAGCGCCGCGTCGCTGCCCCAGCTATGGCCAATCAGAACCAGTTCCCGGCCCGTGGTCAGGGCTGTCTGGCAATGCGCGGCGGCGGCATCAGTGTCATAATGGGCAAACCAGTCAGCCGTCCGGTCGCGCGGCTCGTGGCTGCTCATGATCGCGCGTCGGCGTGCCTGTGCGAAGCTTGCGACAATCCGCGACTGCCCGTCCGCGGCGCCGCCGATATAGATCTCGGCAACGCCCCGGCTGTCGGGCGAATGTCTACTCGGTATAGCGGTAGCCGACGCCATAGAGTGTTTCGATCGCATCGAACTCGTCCGTCACTTCGCGGAACTTCTTGCGCAGCCGCTTGATGTGGCTGTCAATGGTCCGGTCGTCGACATAGATCTGGTCATCATAGGCCGCGTCCATCAACTGGTCGCGGCTCTTCACATATCCGGGGCGCGAGGCCAGCGCCTGCAGGATCAGGAATTCGGTAACCGTCAGGCGCACGGGGTGGCCATCCCAAGTACAGGCATGGCGGTTCGGGTCCAGCGTCAGCTTGCCGCGAACGATCGGCTTGTGGTCGCCCTCTTCCGGCCCCGCCACGCCGCCGCGCGCGCGCCGCAGCACGGCCTTCACGCGCTCGGCCAGCAGCCGGTTGGAACAGGGCTTGCGCACGAAATCGTCGGCGCCGATATTGAAGCCGATCACCTCGTCGATCTCTTCGTCCTTCGAGGTCAGGAAGATCACCGGCAGCTCGCTGGTCTGGCGCAGGCGGCGAAGCAGTTCCATGCCGTCCATCTTGGGCATCTTCACGTCGAGAATGGCAATGTCCGGCGGCGTTTCGGTCAGGGCCGGCAGCGCGGACTCGCCATCATGATAGGTGCGGACATTATAGCCCTCCGCCTCAAAGAACATTTTCAGCGAGGCGACGATGTTCTCGTCGTCATCCACCAGTGCCAAAGTCGTCATCGCTCGATCCTTCTCAACCAGAGTGTACCCCAGCGCGGGGTCTGGCCGTTTTGCATAATGGTGTTCAACCACGGTTCGCGACATGACAAAAGCCCTCCTTCGGTGCTGTCCCAATGAAAACAGCAGACTAGGGCAAGCAAACGCTCACATTACGGCGATTTAAGGAAACAAGATGGCGGGTGGCCATGATTACGAAAGACGGTCTGACATTTCCGTAGCGGGCGGGCGGGTTGCCTCTGGATCCCGCAGAAGTGCGTCCTGCCCGGCGCCCGGACCTTTTGGAGCGCTCATGCTAAGCGAAGTCGAAATACGGTCGCGGGCGGGCCGGGCGTGTGCTGCCTCCTCCATCCTTCGACCTCGCACAGCATGAGTTCGGTGTGTGGGGCGAGGGCTTGTAGTGGGTTATCGCTTCGCAGGGACCACCCCGACCTGCCCTAGTGCGCCTCGGCCCAGTTCTTCGCCGCGCGCGCCTCCACCACCAGCGGCACAGACAGGTTCAGGGCCGGCATGGCCGCGCCCTGCATCGTGTCCTGCGCCACCCTGATCAGTGTATCGGCCTCGGCCTCCGGGCATTCGAACACAAGTTCGTCATGCACCTGCAGCAGCATGCGCGCCTTCAGGCCCGTCCTGGCCAGCGCCTCCGGCATGCGGATCATTGCACGCTTGATCACGTCCGCCGCGCTACCCTGGATCGGCGCATTGATCGCCTGGCGCTCGGCAAAGGCCTTGGCCGGACCCTTGGACTTGATCGCTTCGAGATGGATCTTCCGCCCGAACGCGGTCTGCACGTAGCCGGTTTCCTTCGCGAAATCCTTGGTCGCGTCCATATAGGCGCGGATGCCGGGAAAGCGCTTGAAATAGGTCTTGATATACTCGGATGCCTCGCCCTGCGGGATGCCGAGCTGGCGCGCGAGGCCGAAGCCGGAAATGCCATAGATGATGCCGAAATTGATCGCCTTGGCCTGCCGGCGGACCATCGGGTCCATGCCCTCGATCGGCACGCCGAACATCTCGCTGGCCGTCATGGCGTGAATGTCGAGGCCCTCGCGGAACGCTTCTTTCAGCGCCGGAATATCGGCAATGTGCGCCAGGATGCGCAGCTCGATCTGGCTATAGTCCGCACTCACCAGAACATTGCCTTCGTCGGCAATGAAGGCCTGCCTTATCTTGCGGCCCTCTTCCGTCCGCACCGGGATGTTCTGCAGGTTCGGGTCGGATGATGAGAGCCGCCCCGTCTGCGCGACAGCCATGGCAAAGCTCGTGTGAACGCGGCCCGTCTTCGGGTTGATCGCCGCCTGGAGCGCCTCGGTATAGGTCGACCGTAGCTTGGACAGCGTGCGCCAGTCGACAATCGTGCGGGGCAGCGGGTGGCCTTCCGCCGCTAGGCCTTCCAGCACATCGGCGTCGGTCACCCAGGCGCCGGTCTTGGTCTTCTTGCCGCCGGGCAGGGCCATCTCGTCGAACAGGATCTCGCCAAGCTGTTTCGGGCTCCCGATATTGAAGGCGCGCCCCGCCTGTTCCTCGGCCTCGGATTCCAGCGCGGCCATGCGTTGCGAGAAGTCTGCCGACAGGCGCGAGAGCTGGTCCCGGTCCACCTTGATGCCGTGCCGCTCCATCTCGGCCAGAACAGGCACCAGTGGCCGCTCCAGCGTTTCATAAACGGTCGTCACTTTCTCCGCATGCAGTTTTGGCTTGAATGTCTGCCACAGGCGCAGTGTCACATCGGCGTCTTCGGCAGCATACTCGGTGGCCTTGTCCAGCGCCACGCGGTCAAAGCTGACCTGTTGCTTGCCGGTGCCGGCGACCTCCTTGAACGCAATCGGCGAATGGCCGAGATAGCGCTCCGACAGCGTGTCCATGCCATGGCCATGCCTGCCGGCATTCAGCACATAGGACAGCAGCATCGTGTCATCAATCGGCGTCACGCGAATGCCCTGCGTTGCGAAGACACTGTCATCATACTTGATGTTCTGGCCGATCTTGAGGACCGACGGATCCTCCAGCATCGGCTTCAGCGCGCGCATCGCATCCTTCATCCGTATCTGGCGTGGCGGATCGGCGCCGAACATGTCGCCATCGCCCGCGCCGTTCGGGTCTTTATGCGCCAGCGGAATGTAGCACGCCTCGCCGGGCGAAAGTGCCAGCGAAACGCCGACAAGATTGGCGGCCACGGAATCGAGGCTGTCGGTCTCGGTATCCACCGCGACATGGCCCTGCGCCGTGGCCCGCGCGACCCATTCCTCCAGCCGCTCGAAATCGCGAACGCACTCATATTGCGTCCGGTCAATCGGCGCTTCGGCGGGCGAGGCGGCCTCAATGGCGCCTTCAAGTTCCATCATTTCTCGCACACGCCGCGTAATCGTCCGGAACTCCATTTCCTCAAGGAAGGCGATCAGCGTGTCCGGGTCCGGATCGGCCACGGCCAGCCCTTCCAGTTCCAGCGTCACTGGCACATCATCCTTCAGCATCACCAGCTGTTTCGACAGGCGCACCTGATCGGCATTTTCGATCAGGCTCTCGCGCCGCTTCGGCTGCTTGATCTCGCCCGCGCGTTCCAGCAGCGTTTCGACGTCGCCATACTCATTGATCAGCTGCGCGGCTGTCTTGATGCCGATGCCCGGCGCGCCCGGCACATTGTCGACGCTGTCACCGGCGAGTGACTGCACGTCGACCACGCGGTCAGGTGCCACGCCGAACTTCTCGAACACCGCGTCTATGCCCATTGTCTTGTTCTTCATCGTGTCGAGCATCACGACGCGGTCCGACACGAGCTGCATCAGGTCCTTGTCCGACGAAACGATGGTCACGCGCGCGCCCTTGGCCTCGGCCTGGCGCGCATAGGTGGCGATAAGGTCATCGGCCTCATAGCCCTCCAGCTCCAGCGCATGGGCGGCAAAGGCAATCGCGGCGCGCCGCACCAGTGGAAATTGTGGGCGCAGCTCTTCGGGCGGCTCGGACCGGTTCGCCTTGTAGAGGTCGTACATCTCATTGCGGAACGTGTGGGACGACGCGTCGAAGATGCAGGCAAAATGCGTCGGCCGTTGGGGCCCCTTTACTTCCTCCAGCAGCTTGAACAGCATGTTGCAGAAGCCGGACACGGCGCCGATGGGCAGGCCGTCAGACGCGCGCGTAAGCGGGGGCAGGGCATGGAAGGCGCGGAAGATATAGGCGCTCGCGTCCACCAGATAGAGGTGGCTGTCCTTGGTAACGGGGGCAGTGGCCATGAGCAGGGAATCCTTTGCAGGCCGCAGGTTTAGCGCCTCGCGGCGGGCCCGTCACCCGCTGCTTATCCGACACAGGTCAAACCGGTGAATTATATGCCGGTCGTCTGAATAGTGGCGAAGAGTCATGGCCAGCATGCGCGGCGCAGGCTTTCGGGCAGGACGGGTAATCGCGACCCCAAACCCTGTTACACCAGCCCATGTCAACGCGGTCTGCTTCCTGCCCGCCCGATCCGTAAAGGCAACCGGACGCGTCCCCCCCCGCGATCCTGTTTCCGGTGCAGGCGTTCCCCCGTGTCCCATTTTGGAGTATTCTCGCCCAAGCGAAGCTTGGGAGGGCTCAGACATGACAGACACTTCAGACCAAACCCAAACAAAAACGCCCTGGCACCTGTGGGTGGTTGGCGTCCTCAGCCTGCTCTGGAACGGGTTTGGCTGTTTCGACTTCACGATGACGGCCACCCGCAATGCCGCCTATCTTGAGCCCTATCCGCAGGAAATGCTCGATTACTGGTTCGCCATGCCAATGTGGGTCTGGGCGCTGTGGGTGATTGGCGTGTTCGGCGGATTCTTCGGCAGCGTCCTCTTGTTGCTCCGCAGGAAACTCGCAGTCCCGCTGTTCGGCGCATCCTTCCTTGCCGCCGCAATCAGCATGCTTGTCGGAATGCTCGACGCCGACGCCCCCCGCATGGAAGGCGCCGGCGTTATGAGCGCCATTATCATCCTGATCGCACTGCTGCTGGCGGTCTACGCCGGGTGGATGTCGCGGCGGGATGTCTTGCGCTGAACCTGTTTCGTCGTAGCTTCCTTGAAAACGGGAGAAAGCGATGACAGAGATGAACAAGACCTGGGTGCTGCGCGCGCGGCCCGTCGGAGATGTGAAAGAGAGCGACCTTGAACTGGTCGAGGCGCCGCTCGCGCCCCTGAAGGATGGCGAGGTGCGCGCACGCACCATCTATCTCTCGCTCGACCCGACCAACCGGATATGGATGAGCGACAAGGATGCCTATCTCCCGCCGGTCGGCCTTGGCGAACCCATGCGGGGCGGCGGCCTCAGCCTCGTGACCGAAAGCCGCTTTGACGGGCTTGCGGCCGGCGATATCGTCAATACCGGCCTCGCCCACTGGTCGCTCTACAATACGCTGCCCGGCGCGAGCCTCGCAAAGATGCCCCAGCTTCCCGGCGTACCCCTCACTGCTTTCATGGGCCCCCTCGGGGCAACCGGCATGACGGCCTATTTCGGCCTGATGGACATTGCCAAGCCGAAGGCGGGCGAAACCGTCGTCGTGTCCGCTGCCGCTGGTGCCGTCGGTTCCATGGTCGGCCAGATCGCCAAGATCCAGGGCTGCCGCGTCGTCGGCATTGCTGGCTCGGACGAGAAGTGCAAATGGCTGGTCGAGACGGCCGGCTTTGATGCGGCCATCAATTACAAGACCGAAGATCTCGGCGCCGCGCTCGACAGGCATTGCCCCGACGGTATCGACATCAACTTTGAAAACGTTGGCGGCAAGATCATGGACACCGTCATCGCCCGCCTGAACGATTTCTCGCGCATGCCGCTATGCGGACTGATCTCGACCTATAACGCCACAGAGCCTGTGCCGGGGCCGTACAATTTCGACAATCTGCTGATGCGCCGGACACTGGTGAAGGGCTTCATCGTCATCGACTATTACCCACGCTTTGCCGAAGGCATCCAGCAGATGGCCCAGTGGCTGATGGAGGGAAAGCTGAAGTTCGAGACAGACGTGGTGCGCGGCCTCGAGAACGCGCCCTCCAGCCTGTCGCGCCTGTTCGAAGGCAAGAATCTCGGAAAGCTGGTCGTCCAGGTCTCGGACGAGCCGAACTGAGCTTCTCGCCGCGTCCTGTTGCAGCCGCAGCAGGACGCGGCGGCTGGTAAATGACGAAAATGTCATCCTAAACATCGCTTGTTCCGCGACGGGTCATGCCCAGATGCGCGTTGAACCCAAGTGATTCCGGTCAGGACTTCCCGCCTGTCCGGCATCACGGACTGTTTGCGTTCCCGCTGTTGGTACCTCCAAACCCTCCCCCTGGCCCGCAGCGGTGTCCCCCCACTCTTCTCACCCCTCGAGTGGGGGGACTGCGCGCGGTCAGAGCACCAGAGGTGCGATGAAGTAGCCGATCAGCGTAATCACAACGATGCCGATAAGGTTCACCCGCAGGCCGCGGCGGATCATGTCCTGGATCGGCACGTGCCCCGTCGAATAAACAATCGCGTTCGGCGCGGTCGCTACGGGCAGCATGAATGCGCAGGAGGCTGCCACGGCTGCCGGCCCGAGCAGGCTTTCAGGTGCCATGCCCACCGCGACCGCCAGTGCGCCCAGAATGGGGGCAAGTGTCGTCATGGTTGCGACATTGCTGGTCAGCTCGGTCAGGAAAATCACCAGTGCCGCAACCACGGCAATGAACAGGATCGGCGGGAAGGTCGACAGGATTGACAATTGCTGCCCCAGCCATTCCGACAGGCCCGTGCGCGAAATGGCATTGCCCAGCGCGATGCCGCCACCAAACAGCACCAGAACGCCCCAGGGCAGCCGCTCGGCCTCGTCCCATGTCAGCAGCATGCGCTTCTCGCCGCCGCCAGCGGGCACCAGGAACATCACGACCGCGCCCGCCATGGCAATCATCATATCCACCTCGGCGCCGCCATACGCGCCAAGCGTTCCCCAGCCTGCGCTTTCCAGCAGGTCCACCGTCCACAGCCGCGAAACCCAGAGCAGGGCGACGCATCCGAACACGATTGCGGCCCGCTTTTCCGGCGGCGTCATGCGGCCCAGCGCGTGCTTGTCATGCCGCACCCGATCGAGCACATCCTGTCCGCCACCCATTTTCGGCAAGGTGCGCGTGAGTGACCACCAGGCCACCGGCACCAGGACGGCCGCGGCCGGCACACCAAAGGCCATCCATTGCGGGAAGCCGATATTGCCGCCAGCCTCGACCTGCAACCAGTTGATCGCGATCAGGTTGGTCGGCGTTCCGATCGGCGTTGCCACACCGCCAATGGATGCGGCGTAACAGATGCCCAGCAGCAGCGCGGTCGCAAAGCGCCCGCTCCTGTCGTCCAGCGTCTGGGCGGCCGACAAGGCAATCGGCATCATCATCAGGGTCGTTGCGGAATTCGAAATCCACATGGACAGAAGGGCGGTGGCCAGCATGAAGCCGAAGATCAGCGCCTTCGGCTGCGCACCCACGCGGGAAATCACATTCAGCGCGATACGCTTGTGCAGGTCCCAGCGTTCGATCCCCATCGCGATGATGAAGCCGCCCAGCAGAAGCAGGACGATATAGTTCGCATAGTCTGCGCCGACCTGTCGCGGTGTACCGGCGTCGATGAGGGGCAGCACGACCAGCGGCAGCAGCGATGTGGCCGGGATCGGTATCGCCTCGGTCGCCCACCAGGTCGCCATCAGCACCATCAGCGCCCCGGTGGCCCAGGCGGCGAAGCTTAATCCGTCCGGCACACCGACCAGCAGCATGAGTCCCGCCAGGGCAGGGCCCAGAACCAGTCCGACTTGTTTCACCCCCATGCTTCGTTCATTTCCCCGTCATGGCCGCAAACCCGTTCGCGAGATCGGCAACAAGATCGTCCACCGCCTCCAGTCCCACATGCACGCGCAACAGGCGGCCCGCCTTGCTGTCGGTCCAGCTGCCCTTCGTGCGCGTCAGCTGCGGGTCGCATGGAATGATCAGGCTTTCAAAGCCGCCCCAGGAAAAGCCCATGGCAAAAAGGTGCAATGCGTCCAGAAAGCGCGCGAAGGCTTCATCATCCACAGGATTGAGCACGATACCGAACAAGCCGTTCGATCCGCTGAAGTCGCGCGCCCACAGTGCGTGGTCCGGATGGGTGGGCAAAGCCGGGTTCAGCACCTCGGCCACTTCGTCCCGCGCCGCCAGCCATTCCGACACGGCCAGCCCTGCCGCTTCGTGCGCCTTTAGCCTGGTCTTCAGGGTCCGCAGGCCGCGCAGGCACAGAAAGGCATCGTCCGGAGACAGGCCGATGCCCCAGTCTTCGGACACAGCCTCAAGACGCCCGGCCATGCCCGGCGTGCCGGTCATCACCGCGCCGCCAAACGCATCGGAATGCCCCGATACATATTTCGTCAGCGCCTGCACGGACAGGTCAACGCCAAGCGCCAGCGGCTGGTGATGCAGGCCCGCACCCCAGGTATTGTCCATGATCGTGTGAATGCCGCGCGCCTTTGCAATCTCAACAATGGCCGGTGTGTCGCAGACTTCGAATGTGAGAGAGCCGGGCGATTCCAGGAAGATGGCTTTCGTATTGTCCTGAACCAGGTCCCCAATGCCTGCGCCGATGCGCGGATCAAAGCGCGATGTCTTGACCCCCATCGCCGGCAGCCGCCGCTCGCAGAACCGGGCCGTGGGGCCATACGAACAGTCGGGGAACAGCAAATGGTCGCCCGCGCGCACCGTGCTTGCGATGGCCAGCGCGCAGGCCTGCAGCCCATTGGCCGCGAGGCGCGTATAGGTCGCGCCCTCCAGCTCGCACATGGCCGCTTCCAGCTCGCGGTGTACCGTCAGTCCCATCCGGCCATAGGTCGGCTTCGGGCCGTAGAGCGCTTCTTCGGTCGAAAACAGCACGGTGGATGCACGTTCAACCGGTGGGTTCACCGTCACCCGTCCAAGCCGCTCCTTGCGGGTATGAATCAGGCGGGTTTCCTTCTGTTTCATCAGGCGCTCGTCGCAACCGGGCGGGATGGATCGGACGCCCATTCGGTCCACGAGCCGTCATAGACTGCCACGTCCCAGTTGCCGAGGCGCGCCAGCGCCAGCGCCGCAATCGCTGCGGTGACGCCAGAGCCGCACGTCGTCACGGTTGGGGCTTTCGGATCCTTGAACAGCCGGGCCAGCTTGTCGGCAGTTTTCATGTGGCCGTCTTCCGTGATCAATGCACTGCCCGGCAGGTTGACGCTGCCGGGTATATGCCCCGACGCCAGCCCTTTGCGCGGTTCGGGATCACGGCCGAAAAAGCGTCCATCAGGCCGGGAATCCACGATAGTCATACGCGCCGTTCCGACCAGCTTTTCCAGTCCGTCGGCATCCATGACCAGATCGGTGCGCACCCGCGGCGTGAAGTGGCGCTCGCTCACCACCGGCGGCAGGTCTTCCAGCTCTCCGCCGGCCGCGACCCAGGCATGCAGCCCGCCATCGAGCACGCGCACGTCGGTATGTCCCATCACTCGCAGCATCCACCAGACGCGGGCCGACGCGAAAAACCGGTTCTGGTCATATACGATGATCCGGTTGCCATCCCCCACGCCCAGCTTGCGGATACGGGCCGAGAACTTGACGGAGTCCGGCAGCATGTGCGGCAGGTCAGAGGACGTATCTGCGATCTCGTCGATATCGAAATGCACGGCGCCGGGAATGTGGCCGCGCGACCATGCCTGGCGACCGGTTTCCGGCGGATTGGTGAAATCGGCAAAATAGGTCGCATCCAGGATGCGGACATCCGGCGCGACGATATTGTTGATCAGCCAGTCTGCACTGACGAGCGGGTCACCCGATTCCATCTGGTTATGTCTCCATCCACGGCGGCACCGGCAGATCCTTCGATTTCAGGAATTCCGGATTGTACAGTTTCGATTGGTAACGATTGCCATAATCGCACAGAATCGTCACGATTGTGTGGCCCGGCCCCATGTCGCGTGCCATCTTGGCGGCGCCAGCCACATTGATCCCGGCCGATCCGCCAAGACAGAGGCCTTCCTTCTGGACGAGGTCGAACAGGACATTGAGCGCTTCGGTATCGGTGCACCGATAGGCACGGTCGACCTCGATGCCCTCAAGGTTCGCCGTAATGCGTCCCTGTCCGATGCCTTCGGTGATCGACGTGCCCTCTGATTTCAATTCACCATTCTTGAAGTATTCGTACATCGCGGCGCCGCCGGGGTCAGCGAGACCGATCTGAATGGATTTGCGCTTTTCCTTCAGGGCCATCGAAACGCCCCCGAGCGTGCCGCCCGACCCGACAGCGCAAATGAAACCGTCCAGCTTGCCATCCGTCTGGTTCCAGATTTCCTGTCCGGTCGTATCAAAATGGGCCTTGCGGTTTGACGTATTGTCGAACTGGTTCGCCCAGATCGCGCCATTCGCTTCCGACTTGGCGAGGTCTTCCGCGAGGCGACCGGAAAACTTGATGTAATTGTTGGAATTGGCGTAGGGCACCGCGTCAACTTCGATCAGCTCTGCGCCCAGCAGGCGGATGGCGTCCTTCTTCTCCGGGCTCTGTGTGCGCGGCATGACGATGACCACGCGATAGCCAAGCGCGGCGCCGACAAGGGCCAGGCCGATCCCCGTATTGCCCGCCGTGCCCTCGACAATCGTGCCGCCCGGCTTCAGCAGGCCTGCGGCCTCGGCATCGCGCACAATGCCCAGGGCTGGCCGGTCCTTGACCGACTGTCCGGGGTTCAGGAACTCGCACTTGCCGAGGATTTCACATCCGGTTTCATCCGATATGGCGTTGAGGCGGAGGAGGGGAGTATTGCCGATCAGGTCAATGACGGAGCGGTGAATGGTCATGCAGTCAGTCCGGTTCAGTTGGGGGAGCGGATCAGGCCAAGCTAGGGTGCGGCGCGCCAATGCACAACAGCCACATCCAAAGTGATCCAGATGAAACCGTGAACCGTAGACGAGGTGATGTAACACGAAGACCGAACTGGAATCACCGTTTGAATAGGCAGGAATCCTACGCATCCTTCATGATGGACCATGCCGCCGGCAACCACGCGGACGCGCTGGCGCTGGCAGCAGACATGCACCTGATGCTCAGCCCTTCAGGGGCAGAACAAGACCAGATATGGTCGATTGTCGGCGGTGCGTTCCTTGAGCGTGACCCGCGACAGGTCGCAACAGTCAGCGCCCGTGTTGCCCGGCGTCGCCGGCAGGAACGGTTGAAGGAGACTGCCGAGGACCTGGTCTCGATGGCGGATGGCGCGATTGACTGGAAGCGGGGGATCTCGGGCGTTTCCTACGCAAACACCCGGACGCGCGGGGCAAAATTCATGCGTCTGGACCCCGGGCAGTCCGCCCCCGCCCACGGTCACGGTGCACTGGAGGCAACCGTTGTGCTCCAGGGGCGTTTCAGTGATGGACATGGCGTGTATTCCCGCGGTGATATCGTTCTGGGAGAGCCCGGCAAGCGCCACAAGCCAGCCGCCGTTGGTGATGAGACCTGTATCTGTTTCGTCGCTGAAACCAGCCACCCACTCTGGAACCTGTTCCGATGATCCGCCACACGCTGACAACCCTCTCGCTGGCCCTTCTCGCCATTCCGGCGCTTGCCGATACGGCGCCGACCCCAAATGCTGCCTCTGCGCCGCCGCCGCCGGTCTGGACACCGAAAGACGGTGACGAGATCCGCTTCGATGTCCTGCGCAATGGCAAACCTTTTGGCAGCCATTCCGTAGCATTCGATCTCGCCGCAGACGGCACGCTGACCGCGACGACCGGCGTGCGATTGAAGGCCGGCCTGGGGCCAATCACCGTGTTCAAGTATGAGCTGGATGCCACTGAAACCTGGAAACAGGGCCAGCTGGTTGGCCTGACAGGCGCTGTCGATGATAGCGGCAAGGACGGATCCGTTGAGGCGTCGCGCGATGGCGAGACGCTTCAGGTAAAGGGGACCGAATATTCAGGCGCCGTGCCCCTGGGCATACTGCCATCCAGCCACTGGAACATTGCCCAGACGGAAGCGACGCAATTGCTCTCCACCGAGGATGGTGAATTGATCAAGGTCAATGTCGAGGACAAGGGCGCTGACACAGTCATGGTTGGCGGCCAGGCAGTCGATGCCCGCCGCTATATGATGGATTCGGATATAGATGTAGACCTCTGGTACGATGACCAGGGGCGCTGGGTCAAACTCGCCTTCGAGGCCCGCGGCCAGCAGATCGAATACGCGCTAACCCAATACTACTAGGGGGCGTTCCCGGCTCTATTCCGGTTCGGCGGGCGCCGGTTCTTTCTTCTTCTTGTTGCCAAACAGGTCGCCGAGCGCATTGCGGGCGGCTTCCTCGGCTGCATCCTCCAGCGTGACGGGTGCCGTCTCCTCCGGCTGCGCGGTCGCAGGGTCCGCACTGTCCGGCGCGCCCGTCTTGTCCGGTGTCGCTGGAACACCCAGCACATTCCCGAGAATGGCGCCGGCTTCACCACCAAGCTGGTCCTTCAGCTTGTTGCCCAGTTCGGCCTTCAGCGCGGCCTGAATACCTGACGTATCCGGCGACACTTTCAGATTGCTCCACGTCCCCGAAACACGCACCGGTACCGGGATTCCGTTCAATTGAACAACGCTTCCCGACCCTGTGCCAGCCTTGTCGATACTGGTTGCCAGCCGGAGGTCCAGCGCCTGACCGCCGAGATTGATCTTGCCCGAACCGTCAATGCCCAGCACCGGGTTGATCAGCTTCATCAGGTCCACATTGGCCACACCATCAGTAATGGTGAGAACCGTGTCGAAACGCGAAAAGTCGGTTTCTGCCGATGGCGACAGGGCCTGCGAGACATCGAGGCTGGCCAGATTTCCGGATGTCAGCGCCTGCTGGAGAGACGACGCGCTCCGGACCAGCTGCGCCACGTTCAGCCCTTTCAGCGCGCCATCGGACAGGTTCGTCGTCACCTTGCCGTCCAGTGCATTCATGATGTCATTCATTGAGTTGCCCGACGCGGCACCCGTCACCGTGAAACCACCTGTGCCGGTGAGCTTGTCAAAACCGGCAAGCGTGCCCAGCAGGCTCGACATGCCCACCCCGCTGCCATTCATCGTGAAATCCAGGGCAGGCGTCTCGCCTCGCGCATTGACACCCAGCTTGCCGTTCCAATCGCCTCCGAACGCCTTGAAACGTGACAGGTCCGCCGCAAGAACGCCCTTGTCCAGCCGGGTCGACAAGGCCGCATCTGTGAGCTTCACCTTGCCGATTGTCAGAGCGCTGGTCGTGATCTGCACATCGGCGTCGAGGGCGTTCAGGCCGCCAAGATCAAGTGGTTCCTTGCTCCAGCCCGTGCCCGCCTGTTTCGGTTTTTCGGCCTGGTTGCCTTCGCCAAGGAATGGCGACAGGTCGAGCGGGCCCATTGCAAGGTTTCCCGTCAGCTTTGGTCGCTCGCCCGAAAGGTCCACGCCGGCTGTACCCGCGCCGGTGATGCCGTCCAGGGTCATCGTCAGGTCAGTCAGGGACAGCGTCTTGAAGCTGCCGGCAACTGCGCTTTTGACGTCGAATGCCTTGAGCGTTTCGCCGGGCGCCATTTCGACATCTGCTGCCTTCAGCAAGGCGCGCAGTTCATCGCTGGAGGCCGTCAGACGGCCATTGACGCGCCCGTCACCGCCAAGCCCAACCTCACCGGCATATGTCGCGTTCAGCAGCGCGCCCGTGTGTTTCACGTCGAGTGCGCTGAGTTTCAAGGCGTCCAGTGCACCGTTCAGCGCGCCCTTGATTTCCACGCGTTCCAGCGCGTCACTGGCCGGGAGGTCGATGCCCAACTGTGTTGCCAGGTCACCCGCCAGCGGAAGGGTCGCCGCAAAACTGCCGTCTAGGCTGATCGCCTCGCCGATCTTTACGCCGCCGGTATAATTGGCGTCGATCAAAGCGCCCTTCAGCGTCAGCGTCTCGAATGTGATTGCGGGTGCTGTCAGATCACCGGAGACGGTGCCCCTGGTGTCCAGTTTGCCGAGCTGGGTGACGTCCATTGCCAGCTCAGTGCCAGTGAACGCCACCAATTTCCCGAGGGCGTCTGACCCCGCCGTAAACGCGCCGGAGAGGGAGGGTGCGTCACCCAGCGTCACGCCGCCTTCATAGCTGGCATCGCCGAGCGATGATTCCAGCGCGAAATTCGCATTGGCTGGTGCGCCAGCGGACAGGGCATTGGGTGAATCAAGCCGAAGAACCATGTCGAAGGTCTCACCCTGAATCAGGCCGGATGCTTCCAGATCCAGAGGCTGGTCAAGCGACTGCAGGGACGCCTGCATGTCCAGTTCCTTGAGGTCATAAGACGCGCCCGAGGCGTCATCGCGATAGGTCAGGCTGGCATTCCTCAGCCTTGCAGACGCGACACCCGCATCAAAGCCGACGCCAGCCTCGCCTGTATCCGCATCAGGCTCCGACTTCTTCGCGCCAAATTCCCAGTTCGACGTGCCATCGGCCAGCTTGTGCAGGTCAACCTTTGCATCAACGAAGGAAATTTCCTGCACGTCGACGCGCCCTGACAGCAGCGGCAGCCATTTGACCGATCCGCGCAATTCACCGGCCTCTATCATGTAAGGTCGGTCAAACCCTTCAGGATTGGCCACGGTCACGCCGCCGACGCTCGCTGCAATGCGGGGAAACACGGAAATCTTCACTGCACCGGTGAGTGTCACGTCTCGCTGTAGGGCCCCGGTTGCGGCCTTCTCGATCTGGGCCTTGTAGACATCCTTGGGCACGAGGAAGGGCACGACCAGTGCCGCCACCACGAGCAAGCCAAAGATACCAGCGAGGATGAGAAGTATGCGTTTCATGAGATGGTCCAGATTCCGTCGATTCCACTCGTAATTCGACATTGTGACCGATGAATGACGCTTGAAAAGCATATAATCGCGTCTGGCCTGACGTTCCTCGCTTGACCGCCTTTGTCCGCTTGACTAAGGAGACGGCTCGCCGCGATGCGGCAGAAGAAATACGCGGGTGTAGCTCAGTCGGTTAGAGTGCCGGCCTGTCACGCCGGAGGTCGCGGGTTCAAGTCCCGTCACTCGCGCCATTTCCTATGAAATGGACTTCACACAAGACATTGAAAACAAACGAATTTTTCGGATTCGCTTGCTTTTCTTTGCCTGAAATGGCCGGAAATTGTGGACCAGATTGGGACCAATTTGTGGGAGAAGACCAAGCGGACATCGATCCAGTACTTCATCGATTTTGCCGGCGACATCGCCCTGGAAGACATCACGCGCGAGATCGCGCTGAAATACCAGCAGCACTGGGCAAAGCAGGTCAAACCCAGAGACGGGAACGTCTCGCCCGTCGCGCCCAACACGGCCAATCGCCACATCGGAAACATCCGCTCGCTTTATGCCGACTATTTCAAACATGTTGGAGAAGAGGAGCGGTCAAATCCATTCCGGAACATGCATTTCAAAGCAAAGGCGCGCACCGAAGTGCCACCCTATTCAAGTGAATGGGTCAGGACAAAAGTTATTGCGCCTGGGGCAACACGCAAATGGCGCCCGGAATTGCAGCTCATCACAATGATGCTGATCGAGACAGGGTGCAGGCCCAGCGAGATCATCAACCTGCGTGTCGAAGACTTCCATATCGACGGGCCCGTGCCCTACATCTCGATCAGGGCCCGCACGGACCGGGAAGTGAAAGCGGATACGTCTGAGCGGGATATCCCCCTGGTGGGCATCTCTCTTGAGGCGGCCAGACGGGCAGGCCCTCATGCCGGAGAGCTATGTGTCGTTCGAAACCGCATTGCCACATTATGGCTGGGTTCCGGAGGCTGTATACACAACCTCCAGCGTCAGCCTGGGGCGCAAGACATTGAGTGACGCGCCAATCCCAAAATGCATCCATGGCCGGCGAATTCAAAGAGACGCCCTCACGGGCAAGATGGCGAAGGCTGTGCGACGCCCTCTTTGGCGAGCGCGGTCTCGATCGGAGCTGGATCGCCGAACTCTGGCGGGCGCAGACGGAAAAGGCTGATCCGTGGAAGGATTCTGCTTGAATATCGGCGAACGATAGACTAAGTTCTGTAAACTAAGTCTATAGGATTGGTGAAAAATGACCGTAACTGTGAATATTCACGAAGCCAAGACGCATCTGTCGCGGCTTGTCGACGCCGCCGCTAAAGGCGAAAGTTTCATCATCGCCAAAGCAGGCAAGGCTCTGGTCAAGGTGGTTGCGCTCGATGCACCGCTTGGCGCAGACCGGAAGCGGCTTGGATTCCTGTCGGGCGCCATCAAGGTTCCTGACGATTTCGACGACATGGGCCGGGAAGAGATTGAAACCCTCTTCGGCGGCGCGCAATGAACCTGCTTGTCGACACCCATCTGATTCTGTGGGCTGCGGGGGAGCCAGACCGGCTCTCTCCGGATGCGCGGCGCTATCTGGAAGACGAGAAAAACACCGTTTATTTCAGCGCTGCGAGCCTGTGGGAGATTACGATCAAGGGCTCTCTGGGGCGCGACGACTTCATCGTTGACCCGCGCTTGCTGCGCCGCGGGCTCCTCGACAATGATTGGCACGAACTCGTTATCACCAGCGACCATGCGATTGCTGTCGCGGCCTTGCCAGCGATCCACAAGGACCCCTTCGACCGCCTTCTTGTGGCGCAGGCGAACGAAGAAGGGCTATTGCTCCTGACATCGGACGATTTCGTCGCCTCCTATCCCGGATCGGTCCGGAAGGTCTAGAGCGCATCCCGGCGGGGCTTATTTTTTTCAGATCCAGACCGAGCGGATTTGCACGCCGTCCTTCATAGAAATTATCGATCGCGCCTCAAAAGGCGCGCCTTCGGGCTGGCCAGAACTCAACTTTCGGCCGGCGGAAAGAAAGGATTCGCCCCCTAAACAGCCGGTCAGGATCATTCCTTCGGTGGAAGCCTCGACCAATGATTTTGAATCGCTAAAGGTAACCAGCTTCGCTGCAGGACCTCAACCGAACAGCCCCAGATCGTATTACCGGAACAGCAATAGCGGGATCAGGCAGGACCGGATCATCGACGTGGTGGTCGACCCGATGATCATGGAGCGGATGCGGGAATGGCCATAGGCGCCCATGATGAGCAGGTCTGCGCCCGATGACTCGACTTCCTCTGTAATGACCTTTTCGGCGTGCCCCTGCCGGATCCGTGTCTCAGCCTTGTAGCCAGCCGCGACAAGGGCGTCTGCGGCCTTCTGGGCAGCGCCGGCGTGTTCGGACTCTTCCGCACCAATTGTCAGGACGATTATTTTCAGACGATCCGTCAGGGGATTCGTGGTCAGGCTGGCCAGGGCCTTGCGTGCGCTGACGCCATCATCGAAGGCGAAGACAGCGGTCTCGATGGGCTTGAAGGCGCGGCTTGCCACGAGGACCGGGCGGTTGACCGAGCGGACGACGCGTTCGAGGTTCGAGCCGAGGTGCAGCCTGTCGAAATCGGCGCCTTCACCACGCTTGCCCATGATGACGAGATCGCCCGCGCGCTTGGTCAGCGTTTCGGCGATTTCCCCGTGGCGCAGGGCGAGGCTGACATCGGTGATGCCCTCTTCTTCCAGGCGTGACTGCGCGGCATCCAGAATGGCGCGGCCGCGTTCCTTGGCCAGGCGTGCAGTCGCCGCATCATGGCTGGCGAGGTCTGCCAGCAACGTCGAGCGCGCACCAAGGCCGATCGCGCCGGACAGGTCAGACGGCAGTGAGCCTGATCTCTTCTGGCTGAGGACGTGAAGCAATTCGATGTCGCCGCCATACTGGCGGGCTGCCCAGGCAGCATGGTCGCAAACGCTGTGCGTGTAGACCGATCCGTCGATCAGGGCGAGTATATGGGTCATCTGGTCAGTCTCCCTAATGCGACAGCAATTTGTCGAGTGCGCCCGGCTTGTCATGCAGGGCAAGCTTGTCAACGATGGTCTCGCTCGCCTCGTTGAGGCCGATGAGTTCGACCCTGGCACCTTCCCGTCGGAACTTCAGCACGATCATGTCGAGCGCGGCCACACTGGATATATCCCAGATATGGGCGGCGCTGACATCGATCACGACCTCATCAAGTGCCTCTTTCAGGTCAAAGGCTGCATTGAACGCTTCCACGGATGCAAAGAACAGCTGGCCTTCGATCCGGTAGATGCGCTTGCGGCCATCCTCCGTGAGCTCGGATGTGATCCGGAAAATCTGCGAGATCTTTCCGGCAAAGAAAACACCCGAGAGCAGGACCCCGATCAGGACGCCGATGGCGAGATTGTGGCTGATGATCACGCCGGCAACGGTTGCCAGCATGACAAGCGAGGAACTACGCGGATGCACGCGCAGCGCCTTGATCGACGACCAGCTGAATGTGCCGATTGACACCATGATCATGATCGCGACGAGCGCGGCCATCGGGATGCGGCTCACCCAGTCACCGATCAGAAGGATCATTGCCAGCAGGAAGACGCCGGCCGACAGGGTCGACAGGCGTCCGCGTCCACCGGACTTGATGTTGATGATCGACTGGCCGATCATCGCGCAGCCTGCCATGCCGCCGAAGAAGCCCGTGACGGTATTGGCGACACCCTGGCCGATGCATTCACGGTTGCGGTCGCTCGGCGTGTCGGTGAGTTCGTCAACAATCGACGCCGTCATCAGCGATTCAAGCAGACCGACGATGGCGACAGCCAGCGCATAGGGGAAAATGATCTGCAGGGTTTCAAAGGTCAGCGGAATGTCGGGCAGGAGAAAGACCGGCAGCGTATCGGGCAGCGCGCCCATGTCGCCGACCGTTCGAACATCAAGCCCGAAGCCAATGGCCACGGCTGTCAGTGCAATGATGCAGATCAGTGGCGATGGGATGGCCTTCGTGATGTAAGGGAATAGGTAGATGATTGCGAGGCCCGCAGCGACCATCGGATAGGTGAGCCAGGGCACGCCGATCAGTTCCGGTATCTGCGCCATGAAGATCAGGATGGCGAGCGCGTTGACGAAACCTGTCAGCACCGAGCGCGACACAAAGCGCATCAGCCGTCCGAGTTTCAGATAGCCCGCGCCGATCTGTAAAAGGCCCGCCAGAACCGTCGTTGCCAGCAGGTATTGCAGGCCATGATCCTTGACCAGGGTGACCATCAGAACGGCGGTTGCTGCGGTCGCCGCCGAGATCATGCCCGGCCGGCCGCCAGCGAACGCTGTGATGACAGCAATGGAGAAGGAAGCATAGAGCCCGACCTTGGGGTCGACGCCCGCAATGATCGAGAAAGCAATCGCTTCGGGGATGAGCGCAAGCGCGACGACAAGTCCGGCGAGCAGGTCGCCACGGATGTTGAAGGCCCAGGTCTCTCGCAAGGATGTCAGTGTTGGAATCGCCATCGCGACAGGATCCTCGTGCAATGCGTGTCCGCGGCCCGCTCGACGCGCCTCGCCTGTAAACACAACCAGTTTTCGGTGAATTAGACCGGACACGTCCAGCAGCATGCTGCAGCGCAGCACGAGGGCGTGGTAATGTGGGCTGCCGCAGATGGCAAGGCAAAACATGCGGCATGGCTGGTCCGCAAGGAGGCCGCTCTGGCCAGCCTGCGTAAGACAGGTTTTCCCGGCGCGGGCCTAAAGCGAGAGGCCGCCGTCCACGATGAGTGTCTGCCCGCATACATAGGACGCCAGAGGGCTCGCCAGGAAGATTGCGGCACCGGCCATATCGCCGGGCAGGCCCATGCGTCCGACCGGAATCGCCCGCAGCGCGCCTTCCAGCCGCTTGGGGTTCTCCGTCGTCACCTTTGTCAGCTTGGTGTCGACCAGTCCTGGTGCGAGACCGTTCACGCGAATGCCTTCCGACGCCCAGGCCTGGCCGAGCGTCTTGGTCAGGCTGATGGCGCCTGCTTTTGATGCGGCATAGGCCGGATTGCCGACATTGGCCGAATATCCCGAAATCGAACTGACGATGATGACGGACCCCTGAGCCTTTGCGAGCATCGGCTTCATCCTCCGGGCACAGTGCATCAGGCTGTCGAGATTGACGGCCATCACGCGGTCCCAGCCTTCGCGCTCGAACTCACCACGTTTGTAGACAACCGTACCCTGGCAGAGCACGAGCGTGTCGAGCGCGTCGAAGCCGGCGTGTGCCGCCGCGATGGCGTCCGGGTCGCCGACATCCACTTGCTGGTATGTCAGGCCGTCGAGGTCGCTGCCATCTGCTGGGTCATAGTCGCTCGCCTTGGCGCGTGTGCCCCAGACATGCACCTCAGCTCCGCGCGTGCGGAACCCATGGGCGATGCCATTGCCGATGCCGCTGGATCCGCCGACCACCAGGACGCGTTTCCCGCTGAAGTCGGTATCATTCTGTGCCATCCTGTTCCCTCATCTTGTTCTTGTTTTGCTAGTGTTGCGTTGAGGCTATGAGCTCGAACGAGCGAAGCCGTGCCTTGTGATCATAGACATCAGACACAATGATCAGTTCGTCGGCCCCGGTTTCTTCCGTCAGGGCCGCGATCCCGGCGCGTACGGTGTCCGGTGATCCGACAATCGACCGGGCCAGCATGTTCTGTGCCTGCGCTTTTTCCGAAGCGCTCCAATAGGTGTCGATATCGTCAATGGGTGGCTGGCTGAGCATGCGTGTGCCGCGCAGCAGATTGGCAAAGGACATCTTCTGCGTCGTCGCCAGCCTTTCGGCTTCTGCGTCCGTATCCGCTGCGATGATGTTCACGCCGACCATCGCGTAAGGCTTTGTCAATTGCTCCGATGGCTTGAACCGGCTGCGATAGATCTGCAGCGCCGACATCAGGTGAGCCGGGGCGAAATGCGAAGCGAACGCGTAGGGCAGGCCCAGTTCAGCCGCGAGCATCGCGCCAAAATGGCTGGAGCCGAGAATCCATAGCGGCACATTTGTACCGGCAGCCGGCACGGCCTGGACACGCTGGCCGGGCTGGAGAGGGCCAAGGAAAGCCTGAAGCTCCATGACGTCCTGCGGAAACCGTTCGGAGGCCTCGGCCGTTGTCCGCAGCGCGCGGATGGTGATCTGGTCCGTGCCGGGCGCACGGCCGAGCCCGAGGTCGATCCTTCCGGGAAACAGCCGCTCCAGGGTTCCGAACTGCTCGGCAATCACGATGGGGGAATGGTTGGGCAACATGATGCCGCCGGCGCCGACCCGGATCTTTTTCGATCCCGCCGCAATGTGGGCGATCACCAGTGATGTCGCGGCGCTGGCGATGCCGGCCATGTTGTGGTGCTCGGCAATCCAGATGCGATTATAGTCCCAGGTTTCGGCATGGGCGGCCAGGTCACGCGCATTGTCCATGGCCGTGCGCGCATCCGCGTCCTGTGTGACGCGGACAAGATCGAGAATGGACAATAATGGCATGTGCGGCTCCAGGGCTGCGTGGCCGCGATCCGCATGTTCGGTTCGGGTGCACGCTCTCTTACCACTTGGGCATCAATTCAGGCGAAGTCAAAAGCCCCGGTAAATTGACCCTGCGGAACCTTCTTTGTTGACGCGGGGCCAACGTCGGGACGCCGCCAATTCACATTGATATGAATTTTGGAACCCCTTACCAAAGGGCCATTCTGCCTTGCGAGGCGCCACAAGAGCTAATGAAGCGGAGCCCGCCATGCCCGGCACAAACGTGCTTTCCGACATCCGTATCGCCGACATGACGACGGTGATTTTTGGTCCCTATTGCACGCAAACGCTTGCGGACATGGGGGCCGATGTCATCAAGGTTGAGCCTGCGGCAGGCGATGATTTCCGCAATGTCGGCAAGCCTGTGAACACGCGCGGCATGGGCCCGTGCCACCTGACGATCAACCGGGGCAAGCGGTCGGTCGTATGGGACCTGAAAACAGATGAGGGCAAGACGGCCATCACAAAGCTGATTCAGAAAAGTGACGTCTTTATTCATAATGTGCGGGAAGATGCCGTCGCCCGCATCGGTCTTACCTTTGACGAGGTCAAGGCGATCAAGCCTGACATTGTCTACGTCCACTGCACGGGCTTCGGGTCCGGTGGCCCCTATGCCGGTCGGCCAGCCTATGATGATCTGATCCAGGGTCTGTCCGGCACAGCCAGCCTGCTGCCGCGTGTGGATGGAAATCCTGCGCCGCGTTTCCTGCCCATGGCGATCGCGGACAAGGTGTCAGGCCTGCATGCCGTGTACGCGACACTGGCAGCCTTGCGCCAGCGCGACCGGACGGGTGAGGCCGTGCATGTGGAAGTGCCCATGCTGGAATGCGTCACGCACTTCCTGCTCGAAGAGCATCTTTACGGTGAGACTTTCGATCCGCCCAACGGCCCAGTCTGCTACCAGCGCCAGGTTGATCCATCCCGGCAGCCCCTGCAGACGGCCGATGGCTGGATGACCATTGCACCTTATGTCGATGCGCGCTGGATTCGGCTTTTCGACGTGCTGGAAGCCCCGCAGGAGCTGCAGGATGAGCGTTTGAACGACCGTCGTGGCCGCTATCACAACATGCCCTATATGATGGAGCGCGTTCAGGCCTATCTGGTCCGGAAGCCGACCCAATTCTGGCTGGATGCCTTCACCGAGGCAGACATTCCCGCTGCGCGTGTCAACGATATCGGTGAATTGCGCGACGATCCCCATCTTCAGGCCGTCGGTTTCTTTCAGAAGCGAACGCATCCGACGGAAGGCGACTATTGGGAAACACAACCGCCCGTCATATTTCGAGGCCAGGATGCTCGCGCAATATCCCCCGCGCCGCTCATAGGAGAGCAAACCGACGCGGTTCTTGCGGAACTGGGCCTGCCCAGCATGACCAGATCCGGCCAAAAGGCCTGATCCGCACCAATTTTCAGGTAAACTTATCGTCATCGTTATAAGGGCGTTGGCATTTTCTTGCTATACTTGCGCCTGAGATCAGAATTGGCTTTCCTGCAAACCGACCTATCTGGAAAAGCAGGGTTATTTCCTGACACGCATCGGCACGGCATTCGTCTTGGTTGAACGGGTGTTTCCGTAACACCAGAAGGCTCTTGTATGGCAAATCCTGCGACAGGCTTGAAACGTTTCCGACTTCTCGCCTTGGTCGCCGGGCTGGCAGCCATGCTGGGCGTCGCTTTGCCGTCTGCAGCGCAGGGCCGGGCGCCTGCGAGCGTGTTTGTCGCCGAGGTCGCCGAACAGGATTTCGCAATGCGCATCGAAGCCCTCGGCACACTCATGGCCAATGAACGCGTCGAACTGACGCTGAATGTCGCCGACAGGGTGACCGCCATCTATTTTGATGATGGTGAGCGTGTGCCTGCCGGCAAGACGCTTCTGTCGCTGGCGCAGCGTGAACAGGTGGCCTTGGTCGAAGCGGCCGAAGCCAATGCCGATGAGGCCCGGCGCCAGTTTGAGCGCGCACAGCAGCTTTCAGCGCAGGATGCCGTCGCGCAGACGGTGCTTGATGCGGCACGGCGCGATCTCGACAATGCCACGGCCCAGTTGCGGGCTGTTCAGGTTCGCCAGAAAGACCGCGTTCTCATCGCGCCATTTGCAGGTGTCCTTGGCTTTCGCATGGTCAGCGTCGGCACCTATGTGCGCCCGGGAGACGTTGTTGCCACCCTGGTCGATGACAGTGAAATGAAACTCGACTTTTCGGTGCCATCGACATTCCTGGCTTCGCTGAAACCGGGCGTCAAAGTCACGGCGTCAACCGCAGACATCGAGGGCATGACCTTCTCCGGTGTCATCGACAGCGTCGACAATACGATCGACCCCGTCACGCGGTCGGTTCGTGTGCGCGCAATCCTGCCGAATCCCGACCAGACCCTGAAAGCGGGCATGTTCATGCGGGTGACCATTATGGCCGATCCGCGTACGGCGCTGGCCATTCCTGAAGGCGCCATCCAGCCATTAGGCCCCGATAATTTCGTGTTCCTGGCGGAAGAGGAAGGCGGCAAGATTGTTGCGCGCCAGCACAAGATCCAGATCGGCCTTCGCCAGAACGCCAGCGTTGAGGTCCTGTCGGGCCTCCAGGCTGGTGACCGCATTATTACCGAAGGTGCCATTCGCGTGCGCGAGGGGGCCGAGGTGATCGTGCGTGACCGCTCGGCCGTGTTGCGCGGATCATCCGGCAACGGCGCCGCAGCGAATGCACAGTAGCCCGGATGCTGCTATCTGACATCTCGGTAAAGCGGCCAGTCTTCGCTTCGGTCCTGTCCCTGATCCTGATCATTTTCGGGCTGGTCGCTTATGAGCGCCTGCCCCTGCGGGAATATCCCGATATTGACGCGCCAATCGTGTCCGTCGACACGCGTTACCCCGGCGCCTCGGCTGACGTTATCGAGAGCCGCATCACCCGTGTCATCGAGGACCGTATCGCCGGCGTCTCAGGCATCAGGTTCATAAACTCCAATTCGACCGATGGGCGATCACGTATCAGCATCGAATTCAGCATCGATCAGGATATTGATTCCGCAGCCAATGACATTCGCGACCGGGTTTCCGGGGTTCTCGATCAGTTACCTCCCGAAGCTGACCCGCCCGAGATCGAGAAGGCGGATGCCAATGATGACGTTATCATCTGGCTGAATCTTGCCAGCGAAAATATGACCACGCCTGAACTCTCGGATTATGCTGACCGGTATCTCGTGGACAGGTTCTCGGCGCTCGACGGTGTTGCGCGGGTGCGTGTTGGCGGTTCGCGCGACTATGCATTGCGCGTCTGGATCAACCGGCGCGCCCTGGCATCGCGCAATCTCGCGATCAGTGACATCGAGCGCGCCTTGCGAAGTGAGAATATCGAGGCCCCGGCCGGCAGCCTGGAATCAGACACGCGCACCTATACGGTGCGCATTGAACGGGCCTTCCGGACACCACAGGATTTTGCCGGACTGGTCATCGCGCAGGGCGATGACGGCTACCTCGTGCGGCTGGGGGATGTTGCGCGCGTGGAGCGGGGCACCGCTGAAGACCGCAATATTTTCCGTGGCAATGGTGTTCCCATGGTCGGGATGGGCATCAGCAAGCAGTCAACGGCGAATACGGTCGATGTCGCGCAGGCGGCACGCGAACTCGCAGACCGATTGAACGAGACGCTGCCCGAAGGAATGGTCATCGCGCGCAGCTATGATTCATCCGTCTTTATTGACGCGTCCATTCGCGAGGTTTTCAATACGCTGTTCATCGCCGTTGGGCTGGTGACGCTTGTGATCTTCCTGTTCCTCGGCAGCCTGCGTTCGACGATCGTTCCGGCCATTACCGTTCCGATCTCCATCTTTTCGACGTTCATCGTCCTGTTTGCGCTCGGTCTTTCGATCAACCTTTTAACCCTGTTGGCCCTCGTCCTCGCCATCGGTCTGGTGGTCGATGACGCCATTGTGGTTCTGGAGAATATCTATCGGCGCATGGACGAGCTGGGCGAGTCCCCTCTGGTCGCGTCCTATCGCGGTGCGCGCCAGGTCGGCTTTGCCGTCATCGCGACGACGCTCGTCCTGATCTCGGTCTTCATCCCCATCACATTCCTTGAGGGCAATGTCGGGCGCCTGTTCACCGAGTTTGCCCTGACCATGTCAGCGGCCGTCGCCTTCTCGAGTCTTCTGTCGCTGACGCTCGTGCCAATGCTGTCGTCCAAGCTTCTCAAGCCAAAGGCGACGTCCGGCATCCTGCGGATCGTGCCCTATGTGATCGACGGCGCGTTTTCCCGCCTGAAGGCCGGCTACGGGTGGATACTTGACCGGCTCATCTATCGGCCGATCCTGGTATCGGTCTTCCTTATCGGCATATTTGGCGGTGCAGTCGTGCTGTTCCAGAACATCAATGAGGAATACGTGCCGCGAGAGGATCGCGGCAGCTTCTTCATCAGTGTGAGGGGTGAAGAGGGCGCGTCCTTTGAATACATGTCCACCTATATGGACGAGATTGAGCGCAGGTTGCTGCCCTATGCGGAGTCGGGTGAGGCGCAGCGCCTTCTCGTCCGCGCGCCCGGCTTTGGCTCAGCCGGGTTCAATGAGGGCTTTGTCATCGTTGTGCTGAATGACTGGGCCGAACGGCGCCCGGCTGACACGATCATCAACGAGATCAATGGAAATCTCTCGGATCTGCCAGGCATACGCGCCTTTGCGATCATGCGGCAGGGGCTGGGAGGCGGCAGCGGAAAGCCAATCCAGTTCGTGATAGGCGGGCCGTCCTATGACCAGTTGACCGAATGGCGCGATACGCTGGTTGCGGCGCTGGAGGCCGACAATCCCGGGCTGGTCGATATCGACTGGGACTACAAGGAGACCCAGCCCCAGTTCCGCGTGGCCATCGACTATGAACGCGCCGCTGATCTCGGCGTCACCGTGGCGGAGGTTGGTACGACATTGCAGACCATGCTCGGCTCACGCCGCGTCACGACGTATACCGACAATGGCGAAGAATATGATGTCATCCTCGAAGGGCTGCGCTCCGAACAGAACTCTCCGACCGACATTCAGAACATCTATGTGCGGTCAACGCGATCCGGCGAGTTGATACCGCTGTCCAGCCTGACCACGATCCAGTCGATTGCCGACAGCCCCAGTCTCAATCGCTATAACAGGGTAAGGTCGATCACGATCGAAGCAGGGCTCGCGCCCGGCGTATCGCTTGGCGAGGCGCTGGATGGCATGGAGCGCATCGCCCGGGACGTGCTGCCTGCCGAGGCGCAGATTGACTTCAAGGGACAGTCACTGGAATTCAGGGAATCCGGCAGCTCGATCATGTTCGTGTTTGCGATCGGACTGGTGATCGTCTTTCTTGTGCTGGCCGCCCAGTTCGAAAGCTACCGACACCCCATCATCATCATGCTCTGCGTGCCTGCGACCATTGCAGGGGGCCTGCTTGGCCTCTGGCTGACAGGTAACACGATCAACATCTATACGCAGATCGGCCTCATCATGCTGGTCGGCCTGTCAGCCAAGAATGGCATTCTCATCGTGGAGTTTGCCAACCAGTTGCGTGACCAGGGCATGGAATTCGACAAGGCGCTGCGTGAGGCCGCACTGGCACGGTTCCGGCCCATCGTGATGACCGGCCTGACGACGGCCGCCGGTTCGCTTCCACTCATCCTGTCTGCCGGCGCTGGCGCGGAAACCCGTCAGGCGATCGGTGTCGTCATCCTGTTTGGCGTCATCACGGCGGTCGTCATCACCGTCCTGTTCGTGCCGACCACCTATGCGCTCCTTGCGCGCCGGTCCGGCTCGCCCGGCGATGTCGCACGCAAGCTTGAGCAGGAAGCGGAAGAGGCTGATCTTGCTGGCGCTCCTGCCGAATAGGGGGCTTTTCAGCTGGAGTCGGCACGATAAAGCGGGCAAACTGATGGCGACCCCTGCAGGACTTGAACCTGCAACCGTCGGATTAGAAGTCCGGTGCTCTATCCAGTTGAGCTAAGGGGTCGGGTCAGTGACGCGCCCTTAGTGCGTCCAGGGCTGCTTGCGGTCAAACGAGAAATTCTCGCTGTACGTCTTGACCAGCCGCTTGCGCTCGCGGGCTTCTTCAACCCGGAATGTCATGCCTTCGCGCTGGGCGTATTCAACGGCTTGTTCCTGCGTGTCGAATTCGAGGCGAACCTGGCCCGACGTATCGTCGATGCTGGTCCATCCCATCAGCGGATCTGCGCTGCGGCGGACACCGGGTTTGACGAATTCTAGCACCCAGGCCCTGGTCTTTCCCCGGCCGGACGTCATCGCGCTCTTGGTGGGTCTGTAGATCCGCGCTTCCATCTGCCAGCCTCATGTCTTCGAGAAGGTTTTGGTCGGAGCGAGAGGATTCGAACCTCCGACCCTCTGGTCCCAAACCAGATGCGCTACCAGGCTGCGCTACGCTCCGGAGTCCCGTAATAATGAGCGTGCTGGCGCGCGCAAGCCCCTTTTGTCTGTTATTTTCAACAGTTTTGCGGACAGCTGAAAAAATCCGGCCAAACAAGGCTCTATTCACGCTGTTCGGCTGAAGAAGGTCAGGTCTTGGGCTTCTTCATGCGCATCAGGCCCTCTTGCGCAACACTGGCAACCAGCTTGCCCTGTCGGTTATATATGCTGCCCCGGTTGAAACTGCGGCCGCTGCCGGCAAACGGGCTGTCCATCGCGTATAGGTGCCAGTCGGAGAATGTAACCGGTGCATGGAACCAGATGGCATGGTCGAGGCTCGCAGACATCAGCTTCGGATCAAACCAGGTCAGTCCGTGCGGCCGGTTGCCTGTGCCAAGCAGGCTCATGTCGGAGGCATAGGCGAGCAGGCACTGGTGAAGTGCCGGATCGTCGCCCACCTCACGGGCCACCCGGAACCAGACCTGATGCACGTCGCTTGACGGTTCCGGATGGAACAGGTCGAGCGGCGAAACATCGCGCATTTCGATATCGCGTTCGCGCGTGAATTCCTCACGCAGGCGGTCCGGCACCTTGTCGACAATTTCCAGGCGCCGCTCGCGCAGTTCCTTGAGCGACTCAGGGGGCGGCACGTCGGGCATGTCGTGCTGGTGTTCCCAGCTGTCTTCGGCCACCTGGAAGCTGGCCGCGAGGTTGAATATCTGCTTGCCGTGCTGAATCGCAACGACCCGCCGCGTGGTGAAGCTGCCGCCGTCCCGCGCGTGGTCGACCTGGTAGATGATCGGAACTTTCGGGTCGCCAGGCCGGATGAAATAGGCGTGGAGGGAGTGGCACATCCGGTCAGTTACCGTGCGCTGGGCAGCGACAAGCGCTTGCGCAATCACCTGACCGCCGAACACGCGCTGGTTGGCACGCTCGTCCGGGCTCTGGCCGCGAAAGAGGTCGAGCTCCAGCCGCTCGATATCCAGCAATTCCAAGAGGTTTCCGACAGGATCAGACATCGCGCGCACTCCGTTTCGCATCGACCGGACCTATCAGAGACGCCTGCGCCTGCAAACCCGTCATTGCGGGCCGATGGCTGCACCCCTTTGACAATTCAGCCAATCCCGCGTTCACCTTGTCGAGAATAGTGATTTCGGGCCGAAATGCGCCCGTCCGCCTGCAGGATAATGTCTATATGAATTTCGTTTCCATTCTTGTCCGCGAAGTCAAATACTTCCTCTCAGTACGTGCCCTCACGAAATGGACCGGTGATATCAGCCCGGATTCGCAAAACCTTGTCCCCGATGACATCGAGGGCGTGGTCGACAGGCATGGGGCCAATGTCGCGTTCCGCTTCGAAGGGACGCTGACCACGTATGACGAGTTCGACGCGCGCGCCAACCGTATCGCCAACTGGGCGCTGGAGCAGGGGCTCAAGGCGGGAGACTGCGTTGCCCTGTTCATGGAAAACCGGCCCGACTATGTCGCGGTATGGTACGGCATGTCCAAGATCGGCGTCGTCACCGCGCTGATCAACTCGAATCTCGAGGGCGATTCGCTCGCGCACTGCATCAATATTTCCGGAGCAAAGCATGTCATCACCGGAACCGAGCAAGACAATGTGATCCGCGGTTCGCAGGGCCTGTTCACCGCCAGCCCACCGGTCTGGACACTTGGCGGGACCGAGGGGGCTGACCTTGAGGCCGCGATGGCGGGCGTCTCCGCCGCGCGGCCGTCCCGCGAACACCGCGCGGCGCTTTTTGGCCGCGACCTCTGCCTCTATGTCTATACATCCGGCACGACGGGCCTGCCGAAAGCCGCCAAGCTTACCTATGCCCGCACGCAAGGCATGATGCGCAGCTTCATTGCGCCCTGCAACATCACCGAGCGGGATCGCATCTATCTGACACTGCCGCTCTATCATGGCACGGGTGGCCTCTGCGGTGTTGGCCAGGCGGTGATGACCGGAGCGTCGATCATCCTTCGCCGCAAGTTTTCGGCGAGTGCCTTCTGGGACGAGGCAACCGACCAGGGCGCCACGTCCATCGTCTATATCGGCGAGTTGTGCCGCTACCTGCTGAACCAGTCGCCGCACCCGAAGGAGCGGGCGCACAAGATCCGCACCGGTTTCGGCAACGGCCTGCGACCGGAAGTCTGGGCGGAGTTTCTCGAACGCTTCAAGATCCCTCACCTTTGCGAATTCTATGGTTCGACCGAAGGCAATGTCAGCTTCCTCAACTTTGACGGCAAGGTCGGCGCAGTGGGCCGCATTCCGGGCTGGCTGGAGAAGCAGTTCGCGAATATTGCCTTTGTGAAGTTTGACATCGAGACAGAAGAGCCTGTGCGCAATGCTGAAGGCTTTTGCATCCGCACGGATGTCGATGAGGCTGGCGAGGCGCTCGGCCTCATCGGAGAAGATGTCCGCCACCGTTTCGAAGGCTATAATGACGAACAGGCCACCAAGAAGAAGATCCTCAAGGACGTGTTCGAGAAGGGCGACATGTGGTTCCGCACCGGCGACCTCATGCGCAAGGACAAGGATGGTTATATCTACTTTGTCGACCGGATCGGGGACACGTTCCGGTGGAAGGGCGAGAACGTTTCCACGAATGAGGTCGGTGAAGCGCTATCCAGCATTCCGGGCATCGCCACGGCCAATGTCTATGGGGTTCCGCTTCCGGGCTATGACGGCAAGGCGGGCATGGCGGCTGTGACGACGGATGACGACGTTGATTTTGAAGGGCTCTACAAGGCGCTGGACGAGAAGCTGCCGCCCTATGCCATCCCAATCTTCATCCGGATCCAGCGTGATGCCGAGACGACCGGCACGTTCAAGTATCGCAAGGTGGAGCTGGTCCAGGACGGCTTCAACGTGGATGACGTGACAGATCCGATCTGGATGTATCATCCTGAACGCAAGGAATATGTGCCGTTCACGCAAGATCGCTTTGACTCGCTCCGGTCCGGCGCCTTCAAGTTCTAGCGTCTAGCCTGAACGCGCCATCCGCTGTTCCAGGCGCGTTGAAAACCACGAGATGATCCGGCGCCAGATCTCGTCCTTCATCACGGCGCCTTCGACATCATGGTCGATGCTCGGATTGTCATTGATCTCAATGATCACGACGCCCTTGTCGGTTTCTTTCAGGTCCACGCCGTAAAGGCCGTCGCCGATCAGGCGCGCCGCACGCACAGCGACGTCGACAACATCCGGCGGGGCATCCTCGACCGGCATCGTCGTGAAGCCGCCTTCGGTTGTCTTGCCGCCGGGGGCGTGCTTGACGATCTGCCAGTGGCCACGGGCCATCCGGTACTGGCAGGCATAGAGCGGTTCGCCGTTCAGTACGCCGATACGCCAGTCGAACTTGGTCGGCATGAATTCCTGGGCAATCACCAGCGCGGTGTCGTTGAACATGCCTTTGACGGCCGTTTTCAGTTCCTCCAGCGTCGTCGCCTTGACCATATGGTTCCCGAACGACCCGTCCGGTGTCTTCAGGATGACGGGGGATCCAAGCACGGCAAACGCGGCGGCCAGGTCTGACTTCTCGTCAAGGATTTCGGTCCGGGGAATTGGCAGGCCCGCCTTCTCCAGGATTTCCTTCAGGTAGACTTTGTTGGTGCAGCGGATCATCGAATGCGTATCGTCGATAACCGGCATGCCTTCCTGCTCGGCTCGGCGCGCGAACCGATAAGTGAAATTGTCGATGGAGGTCGTCGCGCGAATGAACAGCGCGTCAAATTCGGCCAGGCTGGTCAGGTCCGACGGCTCGATCAGCTCGACTTCCACGCCCATCTTGGCGGCGACATCGGCGAGGCGCTTGATAGAGGCGGGCTTGGACGGCGCATGCTGTTCCTTCGGATCGACCAGAACGGCCAGCGACCACTTGGCCGGCGTGCGGGTTTTTGGCGCGCTGATCCGGCCGCTCGTATAGGTCGCCATCGCCTCGAGGAAAAAGGTGCGCCTTGCGTCCTTCAATTTGTGCGGTGACATCATGCGAACCCGAGCAATGCCGCTTGGTGCACTCTCGTCGAACTCGACTTCCAACGCAGGCGTCCGGAACCAGTCTGACACTTCCCTGGCAAGCTTTTCGTAACCGGGAACTTCCGATTTCGAGAAGGCCACAAACAGGCTGGAAATTTCAGGCGCGCCCTTGGCCCGGGCCTCGCGCACCCGCTCGCCCAGGTCGGGCAGGGCGTGGGCATAGAGTCCCTTGGCCGACAGTTCGACCATGGTCTGCACACTGGGACTGACGCGGTGCCCGCGGGCTTCGCCTAAGAGGGACGCATAATAACCTTCCGACTGGTAGGCGTATGACCGCGACAGGTTCAGGACATAGGGTCGGCGTCCGGCGAACAAAGCCGGTTTGGAGATGTAGTCACTGACCCGCAGAACCTTGTGAGGTGTTTCGGCTTGTGAAATATCGCTCGCTGATTCGACGAGGATCACCCAGTCGGTCATCGGCTCGAACTTTCGGAACTGCCCAGAGGCTTCTCCATCCGCACCGCGGTCTCTCCATTCGGGTAATAGCCAGGCACGCGCGCAATTACGCGATAACCGCTGCGCTCGTAAAGCAGAATAGCATTCTGGTTTGATTCGCGCGCTTCCAGACGCATGCGTTCGCATCCTTTTTGTTTGGCCGCAGCCTCGCCAGCCGCCAGGAGCTGCCGGGCAATACCCTTGCCCCGCAATTCCGGCGCGACAGACAGTGTGTACAGTCGTGCCGCCCGGCTGCCTCGTCGAAAAAGCAACACGGCTGCCCCCACGACGGTTCCGTCCAGAACCGCGACATGCGCGACCGTGTGTCCAATCAGAAGGCGTTTCCAGGTCCGTTTCGCGAAGCGGTCTTCGTCAGGAAAGGAGTCTTCAATGCCGACCAGCGCATCCAGATCAGCTGCCGAAGCCAGTCGAATTTGCACCGCGCCGGCATCGCTCATGCGCGCACCATGTCATCCCGGTGAATAATGGCGGGGCGGCCGCGATAGCCGAGGGCGGCTTCAACTTCGTCGCTTTGCAGGCCGAGTATGCGCAGGATGTCGGCTGAACCATAGGATGTCACGCCCTTGGCGATCGTCTTGCCGTCAGCCAACCTGACCGCCACTGCAGCTCCCCGCTCGAACACCCCGTCCACCCCCGTCACCCCCACGGCCAGCAGGCTCGCTCCCGCCTGCAGGGCCCGTGCAGCGCCCGCGTCCACGATCAGCGTGCCTTCGGGCTTCAAATGGCCCATCAACCAGGCTTCGCGTGCCGTGGCTGGTGTAATGTTGGCGACAATCAGCGTCGACAGCGCGCCGTTCTCGATGGCTCGGAGCGGCTGGTCCCGGTTGCCCCGCGTGATAATCGTCGAACACCCCGCAGCATGCGCTATCCTGGCCGCTGCCAGCTTGGTTACCATGCCGCCAGACCCCACACCAGACGCCACATTGGCGCCCGTTGCCATGGCATCGTGCTCGGCAGAAAGTTCTTTAAGAACAGGGATGTGTGTCGCGTTCGGGTCCGTATTCGGGTCTGCCGTGTACAATCCGTCAATGTCAGACAAGAGGACCAGCAGATCCGCGCCCATCATCTGCGCCACCCGCGCCGCCAGACGGTCATTGTCTCCATAACGGATTTCATCCGTCGCAACCGTGTCATTCTCATTGATCACCGGCACAATGCCCGCGTCGAGCAACGTATCCAGCGTTGCCCGAGCATTCAGCCAGCGCCGGCGTATTTCGGTGTCGCTCAATGTGAGCAGCGCCTGTCCGACGGTCACGCCATGCGGGGCGAAGGCCCCTGCAAGCGCAGCCATCAGGCGCGGCTGCCCGATCGCCGCTGCCGCCTGTTTCTGGTCCAATCGGGCAGGGGAGGGTGAACCGAGGTCAACCCGTCCCAGCGCCACTGCGCCAGACGACACAAGGATAACCTCCTTGCCCCGTGCGCGCAGATCAGCAATGTCGGTTGCCAGTCGCGCCAGCCAGTCGGTACGCGCAGCCCCGCGGTCGGCCATCAGTGCGGAGCCTGTCTTTACAACGATCCGCTTTGCATTCTGGAACACATCCCGTGTCATGTGCAAACACTCATCCGGTACTGGAAATTTGGCCAGCCCTGTGCTGTGTGGACTGCTAATCCCGATCCACTTTCGACAAGGCCGAACCGATGCCCCAATTCGACATGATTCTTCTCACGCCTGAGGCTGCTGCCGGAGCGGATATCCTTGAGCACACCGCTGGCAGCCCCGTGCGTGAAGGCGGCGGCGACGAGACCTATCGCTGCGGATCCTGCAAGACCACGCTTCTTGTGAATGTCGGCCATCACGACGCGCATGGCGTTGTGATCAAATGCGGCAAGTGCGGGCGCCTCAATACAGAGCCGCACCATCATCATCACTAGCGCGCGCCGCGCGGCGCTCAGGGGGACCATGACCCGTCCTCGTCCGCGCCATCTGCCTCAGCTTCAGCCTGCAGTCCCAGATGTTTTACAATCGCAAAGAGCGCCTCGCGAACGCCGGTCCCGGTGACACCTGAGATAAGAAGCGGCTTGCCCTTATAGGCTTTCTTAAGCTGCTTGACCTGCTCGGCGACAAGTTCCGGGTTCAGCGCATCAATCTTGTTCAGGCCGACGATTTCGGGTCGCTCGGCCAGTTCCGGGCTGTAATCCTCCAGCTCCTTGCGGATCGTGCGATATGCCTCAGCCGGGTTGTCCTGGGTGCAGTCGATCAGATGCAGCAGCACCTTGCAGCGCTCGATATGCCCGAGAAAACGATGGCCGAGACCGGCGCCTTCGGCGGCGCCTTCGATCAGGCCCGGAATATCTGCCAGCACGAAACGCGTGTTCGGACCAAGGTCGACCACGCCCAGGCCAGGATCAAGCGTGGTGAAAGGATAGTCGGCGATCTTGGGATTTGCGGCCGTTACGGCGCTCAGGAAGGTCGATTTGCCGGCATTCGGCAGTCCGACAAGCCCGGCGTCTGCGATCAGTTTCAGGCGCAGCCACAACCAGCGCTCCTCGCCTTCTTCGCCGGCATTGGCCCGGCGCGGCGCCTGGTTTGTCGATGACTTGAAGCGAAGATTGCCCCAGCCGCCATTGCCGCCGGTGGCCAGCAGGACACGCTGTCCCACTTCCGTCAGGTCTGCAATCAGCGTTTCCTGGTCATCCTCGAAAATCTGGGTCCCGATCGGCAGTTTCAGCGTGACGTCATCACCCTTGGCGCCGGTGCGCTGCTTGCCCATGCCGTGACCGCCACGCTTGGCCTTGTGATGTTGCTGATAGCGATAGTCGATCAGCGTGTTGAGGCCGTCGACTGCCTCGGCCCACACATCACCTCCACGCCCCCCATCGCCCCCGTCAGGACCGCCATACTCGACATACTTCTCGCGCCGGAACGAGACGCACCCCGCTCCGCCGCCGCCGGATTTGATATAGACTTTGGCCTGATCAAGAAATTTCATCGGGTCCTCTTACGCGTTTCGCGCGATCCGCGCCATGTCGAAGTGATCAACCGCTTCGCCCCTGCCGAGGGAAAACAGTTTGCTGCGGCCGGCCCGCATGAAGCCGAGCTTTTGCAAGACCCGCCCTGATGCCGGATTGTCCGCAAAGTGGCCCGACAGAAAGGCAGTCTCGCCCCGCCGTTCCAGCCATGAGAGCAGGGCCGCTGCCGCTTCCGTGGTCAGGCCCTTGCCCCAAGCTGAGGGCGAGAGCCAGTAGCCGATCGTGAAAGGCAAGCCGGCCACCTTCCGGTTCGCCCCAATGACCCCGACAAGTTCGCCGTCCAGGATCATCGCCCTGACATGTTCACGGTCTGACGTTGCGGCGGCGCCATGACCGGCAATCCAGCCCAGTGTCTGGGCCTTGCACTGGCCAGGCGCCACGCTGGCAAGCATGCGGTAGACGCCGGGATTCTGCACCACCTGCGTGATCGGGCCGGCATCAACAGGCCCGACCGGCCTTAACAGCAGCCGCTGCGTCCTCATTTCGTCACTCATCTTCGCCTCCTCAGGGCAGGACAAGGGCAGGGGAGGGCAAAGAAAAAGGGGAAGCAGTGGCCTGCCTCCCCTTCGGAATGATCGACTTTCGCGATCCGGCCACGTTCCCGCGGCCGCGCTGTCAGCCGCTATTCTGCTGCGTTCGCGAGCGGTACAATATTTACGTACATGCGGCCGCCGGTCTTCTTGGCAAACTCGATCTTGCCTTCGGTCAGCGCAAACAGGGTGTGGTCGCGGCCCATGCCGACGCCCTTGCCCGGATATTTCTGCGTACCGCGCTGGCGCACGATGATATTTCCCGGAACGACGTGCTCGCCGCCATACTTCTTGACGCCAAGGTATTTCGGGTTCGAATCGCGACCGTTACGTGACGAGCCGCCTGATTTTTTGTGAGCCATACTCTGCTCCTGTCCTGTCTGAAGGGGCTTATAGCGCCCTTATGCGTCCTTGGCGAATTCTTGAGCCTGTGCGACCCAGCCGTCTTTTTCAAAACGGCCAGTCAGGCTCAGCTGTTCTTCGAGTTCGGCAATCTGCGGCTCGGTGAGGGCAGCGATCTGCGAGAATGTCGTAATTCCGGCAGCGTTCAGCTTTTTCTCGAGCGCGGGGCCGACACCGGTCATCTTTTTCAGATTGTCGGCGGAAGTGCCTTCTGCGGCCGGCGCGCCTGCTGCTGCAGGCTTCGGAGCCTCAGCGGCGGCCGTTTCAGCCTTTGGGGCGGCTTCTTTCTTGGCAGCAGGCTTTTTCGCAGGCTTGGCGCCGTCAGCATTGATCGACGTGATCGTCACGGTCGTCAGGTGCTGCTTGTGGCCGATTGTGCGGCGATAAGTCTGGCGCTGGCGCTTCTTGCGCGTGATCAGCTTGGGACCGCGCATGTGCTCTGCGATTTCGCCGGAAACAGTCGCGCCAGCCACGAGAGGCGCGCCAACCGTAACGGACTCACCGCTTCCGAGCATCAGGACGTTGTCGAACGTCACGTCTTTACCGGCTTCAGTATCCAGTTTCTCAATGACGATCGTGTCGCCCTCGGAAACTTTGTACTGCTTGCCACCTGTCTTGATGACCGCGAACATGGGTCTCATCCTTCCGGCATGAAATCAAAATGGAATACGCGCGAAACCGTTGCCGGTCCGCGCCTGAAGCGGGGGGTAAACACCAAACCGGACCTGCTGTCAAATGTCATCTTCAGGCGATTTCAGGTGGTTGAAATCTTCTTGCAGTCAGTATAGGTCACCTCCCTTCCCACCGGGGCGCGGAGAGGTGCTAGAGTGGTTGAATAGGTTAGTCTCGAAAACTAATGTGCTCGCAAGGGTACCCAGGGTTCGAATCCCTGTCTCTCCGCCAGCCAGTCTTTGTCCGACCCGGACACAGCATCTCATTGGCAATGTCCCAGGATTCGCACCTGGTGTTTCAACTTGAACGGCCTCAGTGCATGCCTACACTGGCGCGAGGCGATAGGGTCAAAACACTTGGATAATCTATTGAGACAATTGCCGCAGATGCAAGCGCTCCTGGAAAAAGCGCACATCCGGGCGTTACTTCAGACTTACACACGCCCGGAGGTTACGCGGGCTCTTCGTTCTATGCTTGAAGCCCTGCGTGGCAGCGTGCGGTCGGGCGCCAGGACCAGCCTCCCTGATTTCGAGAGCGAAACCTTTGCCACCAGCCTTGCCAGTTCGATCGAAGCGCGGCGTCGGCCGAGTATGCGCTCGGTCATCAATGCGACGGGCATTATCATCCATACCAATCTCGGCCGGGCGCGTCTCGCGCCTGAAGCGATAGCCGCTATGCAGGAAGTTGGGGCAAACTATTCAAACCTTGAGGTCGACCTCAATACCGGAAAGCGAGGCTCCCGCTACGCCCATGTCGAAGATCTCATCTGCGACCTGACGGGTGCTGAAGCCGCCCTCGTCGTGAACAATTGCGCTGCGGCTGTTTTGCTCAGCCTGATGGCAACTGCGCAGGGTAAGAAAGTCATCGCGTCACGTGGTGAACTGATCGAAATTGGTGGTGCTTTTCGGCTGCCTGACGTCATCGAGCAAAGTGGTGCGATCCTCAAAGAAGTCGGCTCGACAAATAAAACCCGTGCCTCGGACTATGAGCGCGCCATAGACAGCGAGACGGCTGTCATCCTAAAAAGTCACACGAGTAATTTCCGCGTCGTCGGATTTACGTCAGCACCCAAGCGAGAAGATCTCGCCCTGCTTGCGCGCAATACAGACACCATCCTCATGGAAGACCTCGGCAGTGGCGTCCTGATCGACCTGTCCGCCTATGGTTTGCGCGATGAACCTGTCGTGTCTGACATCCTGAGGTCGGGGGTCGATCTTGTCATGTTTTCGGGTGACAAACTGCTCGGCGGTCCCCAGTCAGGTATTATTGCCGGACGCGCCGATCTGGTGGGTAGCCTGAAGGCTCACCCGCTCTGCCGGGCTGTGCGAATTGACAAGCTCTCGCTCGCGGCGCTCGAGGCAACACTCCGGCTCTACCGGGAACCTCACAATCCTCTCCAAAGCGTGCCTGTCCTTCGGGCCATCGCACAAACCGTCGGTGAAGTTCGCGCGCGAGCCGACTGGCTTGCCGACGCGCTCATCGCGTCTGGTCTGGAAGACGTAACCGTTGCCAAGAGCGCAGCCTATGTCGGCGGAGGTTCTCTCCCCCAGCAAGATCTGGAAAGCTATGCCGTCTCTCTGTCTGCACCGTCTTATACCGCGGATGCGCTTGTTGCTGCCCTGCGCTCCAACGAAATTCCAATCATAGGTCTCATCAGGGGTGACCGCTTCGTGATGGACGCCCGCACCCTCAACGATGAAGATCTGCCCATTGTCATGCATGCGTTTCGCGGTGTCCGCGCACGATGAAGACTTGTCCGGTCATTGTCATAGGGCACGTTGATCACGGGAAAACCTCATTGGTGCGCGCGCTTACGGGTATGGAAACCGACAGGTTGCCGGAGGAAAAGGCACGTGGGCTCTCGATCACGCCAGGCTTTGCCTACCGACAGTGCGGCGATGTCATGGTCGACTTCATCGACGCCCCCGGTCATGAAGACTTCGTCCGCGCCATGGTCTCCGGCGCATCTGGTGCCCGCGCAGCGCTTCTTGTCATATCCGCAGCAGATGGCGTCCAGGCACAAACTCTGGAGCACCTTCAAATTGTGGAATCGCTCGGCATCCATGAGGCAATTGTTGCCGTCACCAAGTCAGATCGGGTGCCCAATACTGAACACGCTACCCGGGAAGCCGAGCTGCGCGCCGCGTTGTCAGGCACTCGATATCACGACGCACAAATCATTTTCTGCTCGTCCACAACGGGGCAGGGAATAGGAGCGCTTGGCGATGCACTGGGCCACCTTGGCCTCGGGCCAACCGGCACCGAACCAGTTTCTGCGGCCTTTCTTCCTGTCGACCGTGTCTTCGTTGCGCAAGGGCGTGGCACCGTTGTCACGGGGACGCTGCGTGGTGGATCGATACGGGTAGATGATGCCCTTGTCCTTGCCTCCAAACAGCGATCCACAACCATCCGCGGGATACAGGTGCGCGGTCAGGAAACATCTCAGGCCAATCCCGGCGAGCGCGTCGCGCTTAACCTGCGAGGCATCGCGGCCATTGAAATCAAGCCCGGTGACATTGTGCATGCCCCGGACACATTCGCTCCTTCCAGTCAATGTGATGTTTCTATCAGCCTGTCCCCCAGCGCCCGCCGTCCCCTCAAGCACATGCAGCAGGTCCGGGTCATGCATGGCACCGCCCATTCTGTCGCGAGCCTCCGCCTCTTTGAGGGAGAGCAATTAAGCCCAGGCGCATCGGCCTTTGCCCGGCTTCGCTTCCCTGCGGCCATCACCAACTTTGCCGGCCAGCATGCAATCATCCGCTGCCTTTCACCAGCTGAGACGATCGGCGGAGCGATAATACTCGATCCCTTTGCGGCCTCGAACAAGGCCAGCAAAAAGCAACGGCTCGAGACCCTGAAAGCGGCACAGCTTGGCGACACTCGTGGGATCGCGGCAGCTCTCGCTCGAGAACATATGGGGATTGCGCGTATCGCCGACATCTGCCGCCTTGCACGCAGTCCTGCTGCAAGCGTGCGCGAGGAGTTGGCAGCGATGTTTATAGACGTCACGGACACTCTTGTCGCGGAGTCATCCACTGTTGAAGAGGTCAAAGAAGCATATATTGCGCGACTTCAATCCTATCATGCGACGTGCCTGCTCAAGCCACTCGCACCGCGTGCTCACATGCATGTCCCGCACACAGCACAGGCGCTGATCGAGCTTGTCGAGGCGATGCTCGTCTTGGAGGGAAAGCTGGTTATTTCCGGTACTGATGTGGCTTTGCCAACTCACGCTCCCCTCCACTACCTGACAGTGCAGCAACAAGAGCGCATGGCCTGCATGGCCGCAAAACTGAAGGAATCGGGTCTTGCGCCTCCTTCGCCAGATTCATTCATTACAGGCCCTGACGACGCCGACCTCCTTGCCCTGCTCATTCACGAAGGAACGGCCATTCGCCTGAACAATGTCTCACTAAGGCAATCTCTCGCGTTTCACGCTGACGCCATTGCCGCTGCGGCCAGAACACTCAGGTCCGCCTATCCGGGGCAGACCTCCTTTACGACCGGGGAGGCGCGTTCGACCCTGAACACAACCCGCAAGTTTATTGTACCCATTCTTGAGCATCTCGATTCACGAGGCACGACAGTCCGTACTGGCGACACGCGATATATGGCTGACGTTTGACGTACAGCTGGCTGCAGCTACTGTCTGCTGTTCGTGGAGGTGACTGGAGTCTGGTGGCTTCCCTGGTCTTCAAAACCATGGACGCGTCGACAAGACGTGTGGTGGGTTCGATTCCCATCCACCTCCGCCAGCCCCGGCGTCACCCTAGACAAAACTTGTCTCTCCTCCCCAGTATGGCATGTAGCAATGAGGAGTCAGCCCGTGACGGAAACCAAACCGAGTTTCTCTCTGAAGTCTCTATCCGGCGACACTCATACGTTTCCGGGCGACGGCCCGCACCTCGTTGTGTTCGTTAAGGAAGACTGTGAAACGTGCAACACGGCCGCGCCTGTCGTGGAAGCCTTTCACAAGGCTTACGGTGAACAGCTGCGCGTATTGATGCCGGGGCAATCGGGCGCTGACAACGCTACCCTCAAGGAACGGCACGGTCTCATGTTCCCGATCCTCGATGACACATCCTGCAAGGCCTCCTTCGACTGGGACATCGAGATCGTGCCTTCGGTGTTCTGGATAGACGCTAATGGCAGGGTGAGGTCGCAATTCGAGGGTTTCGTTCGTGAAGAATGGGAACGCCTCAGTGCAGACCTGGCCCGGAGCCTGGATGTGCCGCAAGCCCAGATCGACTGGGCAAGCCTCCCGGCGTGGCGTCCCGGATGTGGTTCCAGACATCTTTATCCTGAAGTTTACGACAAGCTCCGCGCAAGCGCAGAGGGAAGTGTGATTCAGGCGCGACGTATCGATATTGCCCCTGCGGACGACGTAAACGAGTTCATGTTCGACCAAGGATTTTCCGATGGTCTGCCGCTCGTGCCGCCAACACCCGAACGGGTCCTGCGAATGCTCGAGGGCACGCATCGCCCTGCGCAAGACCTTGTCGCCACCGTCCCTCCCAATATGGGTGAAGCGACCGTCGAAAAGATTGCCATCAATGCGGTCATGGCGGGATGCAAGCCGGAATACATGCCCGTTATCATCGCCGCCCTGGAGGCCGTCTGTACCGATGCCTTCAATATTCATGGTGTCACGGCCACCACCATGGGCGCAGCGCCAGTGATCGTGGTCAATGGTCCCATCCGTGACAGGATCGGCATGAACAAGGGTCTGGGTGCGCTCGGGTCTGGCAATCGCGCCAACGCAACGATCGGCCGTGCCTTGCGCCTCATCGTCGGCAATGTGGGTGGCGGAAAGCCCGGTGGTGTCGAGCGTTCTACGCTTGGCAATCCGATGAAATACACGATGTGCTTTGCAGAAAACGAAGAACGCTCTCCGTGGCCGCCGCTTCACGTTGAGCGCGGGTTCAAGAAAGAGGATTCGGTCGTTACGGTCTTCGCCATGACAGGCGGCCCGGTCCATATCGTTGACCAGGAATCGCGCAAGCCCGAACAGGTCGCCGGATCTATCGGATTGGGACTGGAGGGGGTGTTTCTGCCGAAATTGAGAAACCTGCCAATAGACGCACTTCTCGTTGTCTGCCCGGAGCACATCGACACGCTGATGAGTGAAGGAGATTACACCAAGGATCGGCTACGCGCCCGAATCCAGGAAGTGACCCGGCGCCCCTTGAGCGAGATGGTTGCCGACGAAATGTCAGGCGCAGGAATCCCCAAGGCAACCGCCGAAAAAATGGGCGGGGGGAAGCTCAAGACTGAAGTGCCGAAATTCGCGGGTCCGGAATATATCCATATTGTTGTGGCGGGATCTGATGCAGGCAAGTTCAGCTCTGCTTTCCATGGGTGGGCGACCGGCGAAATCGGTTCGCAATCTGTGTCGCGCAAGATCGATTTAGGTTAGAAACAGACTCCCAAACAGCTATGCTCAATAGACAAGCGAGCAGAAGAAGGACTGAAAATGACAACAATTCTTGATCCCACTGACGAGCGCAAGCCGGTCGTGCGCCAGGTCACGCCGAGAGCTGGGGTGCTCACCGGTACGGTCGGTCTGCTCGACATCCGCAAGCCCCGCGGCAATGTCTTGCTCGATGAGCTTGAGCGCCAGCTTACGACGACCGTGACCGGCATTACGGTGAAGCGCTATTCGAAGCCAACCTTCACCAAGCCGTGTCCGGATGACCTGCGGCGCGAAATTGCAAGCGAAGTGGACTATCTGGTCGAGGCACTGGCCGATTGAGGTTCCTGTACGACGTGCAGTCTGCACGACACAGTCTGGTTTGAAATCCAGGGAATCCCATCGGTCTCCATCGCTTCGTCCGAGTTCGAGGAAGCTGCCAATTTTCAGCGAAGTGCTCTTGGCATGGAAGACGCACGCTTTGTCCTCGTCCCACATCCTATTCAGGATGCTACGGATGATGAAATGCGAACCAAAGCAAAAAATGCGCTCACCAGCATCATCGACGCGCTCACAAAGTAACAAAGTGGGCTGGAAACGCACTCTGAGCGGCATTTTAAAGGTGAACCGAGATGGCGGTGATTAGTTCAGGCGGTTAACGCAAAAGCCGTTTCGCTGCTTGATCCCCACTCGCGCGCATCTGATCTACCAACCAAGGAATCGCTCAATGGCAAACGATGAATACGGGTACGCTGGCAGTGTCGGGGCAACTGGCCTTGGGGCGCAGGGCAGGGGAGTTTAGACTCAAGAAAGGGTCAAGAACCCGTTTCGCGGCATTGTGCGAGATCGCGTTTCGGATTTGCAAAAGTTGCTGGTGGATTCTGAGGCTTTGCGTTGAGCTGTACGACAAGGCCCGGTACGCGGAAGCCACCGATCCAGGTCTGTAGAAATCGGCTTGATTCACGTTGCTTTTCAAAGCGGGACATCTGCTCCTCCGATGGCGATTACCAAATTGAGTTGAGGGCGACGAAACCATTTTTCAAATTGGATAAATATCTCGAGCTGATAGGAAAAAGGTGTCCTGCGTTCGGTGCGACATGAAGTGGTATTCGCGCGAAAAACCGAACAGCAATTTGCATCTGCCTCGGGCACTGCGAGATGTTGCCGTGTTGAAATTGTTGAAACGCAATATTGCCGGGTGAGAATATTATTCCTGTGCTGCGCGATCCGGAGAACGGTGCACAAACGTTTGTTCTGGAGGTTGGTAGCCCAAATGCGCCACACTGATATAAGAAAAACCTATGAAGGCCACACTATAATTCGAATATTGTTATCGGTATTTCTGGATATCCTGTTCGCTGAGGGAGTCGAACAGGAGATCCATTCATGACGATACTTGCTACAGATGTATTCCAGTTGCCTCCGCAAGAGCAGCTTGCCAGGCCTCGCCGGGTCCGCGCCCCGTTAGGTTTCCGATCCGGGACGTCCGTGATCAGGAGCGCGGCCGGTCCGGATTAAAAAGGAGCTGCCGCGTGAGAGTCGATCGGCTTGGGGGCTCCAACGTACGGGACATGATTGCCGCGTGGGACGGCTCCAACGAGGCCCTGCAGTATCATATCGGGTCGTCGATAAGCTGGGGTCCGTTCGAACTCACCGCTATTTCAGAGTCGTTATGTAGATGCGCGCGACCATTGACTGGAGGCTTGCAGGTTCAGGTGTTTCGGTCCTGAGGCCGAATGGGAAAGTCTTGTTCGCATCATTCTTGTTTCTGTCGCCCGCCTGACAGATTTGTACATATTCTGAGACCGTCGCACGAGGTCGACTCCGATCTAACCTGATATGAGCACCTGCAGGGTAAGAATGAATGCAGACCCGAGACAGGGACACGAAACACCCAACTTGAAAAGAGTCATTGGCCTCACTTGGCGCGCTGCCAGGCGAGGTCATTTTTCAAGCGCACACTGGAGCATGAAAACCCAATGGACCTGATTCTGGCTACCTTGCTGTCGCCAATGGTGCTGTTCTTTGTGCTAGGGCTTTCAGCAGCCCTGCTCCGATCACAGATGACAATTCCTGAAGCCTTTGCAAAGGGGCTGGCGATCTATCTGATGATGGCGATTGGCCTCAAAGGAGGCGTAGAGATGTCAAGGAGCGACTTCTCTCTTCAGGTTTGGGCCGTCCTGGCTGCGGGCATAATCCTGTCCTTCTGCTTGCCTGTCATTGCCTTTGCGTTCTTGCGCCGGACCAGCAGGATGGACAGGATTGATGCTGCTGCAACCGCTGCTCATTATGGGTCCATTTCGATCGTCACGTTTGTCGCGGCGACACAATTTATCAGGTCTGCGGGGCTCGAGAGTTCGGGGTACATGGTTGCAGTTGCTGCACTCATGGAGGCGCCCGCGATCATCACAGCGTTGATTCTGGCGCAGCGGGGCCAGAAGAAGGCGCCGTCGGTGGCGGGCTCGGAATCGGGCGAGCTTTATCGTGAAGTCCTCCTCAATGCGTCTATTGTGGTTCTGGTTGGTGCGCTGGCCATAGGATGGGTTACGGGAGACTCAGGCATGGAGCGGATTTCACCCTTCTTTGTTGATCCCTTTCAGGGCGTTCTCTGCCTCTTCCTTCTGGACATGGGGCTGTCTGCAGGCAGAGGACTGCGGCAGGGCTGGCGCCAGTTGGATTTCAGCGCAGTTGCATTCGGTTTGTATATGCCACTTGTGTCAGCGGCCCTTGGCGGAGCGATCGCCTGGAGCCTCGGAATACAGGCCGGCGACACGGCGCTGCTCATGGTGCTCGCGGCCTCTGCGTCCTATATCGCGGTTCCGGCCGCGATGCGGCTTGCGATGCCCAAGGCCAAACCATCGATTTATCTTACACTGTCGCTTGGGGTGACCTTTCCATTCAATCTGGCGGTCGGGATACCGCTCTACCTCTATTTCGCGAATCTGATTCAAGGTTGAGGATGAAAACGTGCACGAAAAAATCCGACTGGAATTGATCATAGAGCGCATGGCGCTGAAGCGAGCTTGCCGCATTCTCGAAACGGCAGGCGTCTCTGGTTATACTGTGCTGCCAGCACTTTCCGGTTATGGCCGAGGAAGCCGATGGCAACGTGACAGGGATTTGTCGGCCAGTCAGGACATGGTCGTGATCATTTCCATTAGCGATGAATCACCGATCCGGAATGTCTTGTTGGAACTTCACGAACTGCTCGATCAGCATATCGGCATCCTGAATACATCTCGGGTTGAGGTCCTGAGGCCTGATCGCTTTTAGACGGCTTCTGCTCCGGGTGCCGGTTTGACGCAGACATTTTTGCGAGCGGAATACTTCTGTGTTGCATTCCCTGGTGAAGTCATCGAACCGCACCTGCTGCTACAGGTGATTCTCGCAGGCCGGCCGAGTGGTTTCCTGCTGCAGGCCCATGATCTCTGGCACATCACGGCCGGCTATGAGACGATTGCGCTTCGCGAGATAGCCAACTCGGCTTTCCAGATGGCTCAGTTCGGCCACAACTATTCTGCCTCGTTTCTCTCGATCACGGCTGTGCTTGGCGCTGCGGCACCCGGACAAGCTTACCGCGTTCTGATGGATACGATTACCAGCGCCTGGATCATTGGCCGCCAATCGCCGACCCTGATGCTCATTTCATGGGAAAATGTATGGCATCAGCCCGTACAGACAAGCCGCAATACATAACAGCTTGAGTCGTATAACAGCCCTCATCGAACGCAGCCAGACCATTAATCAATGGGGCCAGTTGCTGACCGGCATCTTCCGGCGCCTTGGAGGCGGGCTATCAGGGACGTTTAACCGCGAAGCCGCTTGAAAAGCCGGATTGGAAACACAACCAAACCGCCATGCTCGCGCTTCGCGTCGCAGAGCGTCCCATTATCGTCCTCGATACATGGTATTGTCTAATCGCAGGTCAGCTTAGCCTGCGACCCATCGGGCGACTTGCGCACATGCGGCGGCTGTGCACGTGACGGCGCCAATGACCGGAACGCCAATCCACATATTGGGAACATCGGCTGGCTGACTTTTCCGTTTCAGGAATACCAGTGATGTATTTACGGCCACGAAGACGAGGAGGATAATGAGGCTGGTGGCTTCGGCCAGGAATTTCAGAGAAACCAGTGTGGCGAGAACCATGACCGTCATTGCAATGATCCCTGTCGCGGCAAGCGGTGTCCCGGTCGTGTCGTTGATCCGTCCGAAAACTTGAGGAGCGCCCCGGCCATCTCGCCCTATATCCATGAGCAAACGTGAGGCTCCAATCGTCTGCGTCAGCGCGCCATTTACGATCACACCGAGGCTGGCCAGACCCACGGGCCAGGCTGGCCAGCCTTCACGCACCACGGCTGCGACCAGAGGTGCGTCGGCCTCGGCGATGTGACCAGTGGATCCTGCGCCGACGACAGCTGCAGAAACGAGTGCGTAGAACGCAAAAACGATGATGAAGGCGATGATAATCGCACGTGGCATTGTCTTTTCGACATCTTTCACTTCCTCCGCTGTCAGTGCCATGTCGCCAAAGCCGATAAACGAATAGAGCGCAAGAAAAGACCCCGCGAAGAGACCCGCAGCTGTCACCGTTGATAGACTGGCAAGCCCGTTTACAGTCTGCTCCGGCGTGACTGCCAGTCCGTGGCGCGCGGCCCAGAGCACAGCCAGGAGGGTGAAGATGCCGATGGATGTCGTCACAGTCATGAAGCCCGTGCTCATCTTCATGCCTACAGCAGCAATCAGACCGAGTAAGAAAACAATGCTTATCGCCACAACCCAATCTGGAAGTTCAGCGAAAACACTAAGGTAACCGATGAAACCGCTGACAATCGTCGCGGCTGAGACCGTATTGGCGGTCATCAGCATCCATCCGGCCATAGACCCGGCATGTCGATTTCCAGTGGCGATTTCGACGTAATCAATAGGCCCACCAGCGGTGGGGACCCTAGCGGCGATTTCTGCGTAGGAAAGGGCCGTCGCTAACGCCACGAGACCCGCAAATATGTAAGCCAAGGGTGCAAGCCGACCGGCTTCGCCAATGACCTCGCCGATAACGACGAAGACCCCGGCGCCGAGAATGGTGCCAACGCCGTAGAACACGAGGCTTGGTAAGGAAATTGTCCGTGTAAGCCTTTTTTTAGATTGGTCTGAGCCCGCCGTCATGCACCCTGCAACGACTGAGTGATGAAGAAGTTGCGTGGAAACGGCTGCCTCCCCTGGATTTCTGACGCACTTCCTGACACGGAAAGCATCTCATTCATCGGTCTGAGGACGCTAACTTGCCGTGCCGGAGGCGAGAGCGGACGATGTCTCGATTCTGGCGTATGCGAAGCCTGCCGAAATTCGTTTCGAGCCATTCATCAGTCGACCTTCACTTTAGCCGTCTTAGAAAAAACAGTGGAAATGTCAGGTATGTAGATCTGTACAAATTCAGCGAGACACCTGACTAAACGCTTGTAGCCAGGTGCCTCGCTGAATGGCTGATATTACACGGAGGTTGCGCAAACTTCATGCAGCATGCTGGGAACGTCCGCGTTGGCGCAGCGTCTTAACCTTATGCGTAACCGTGAAAGGAACACATGAGAATGACCGATATCGCAACACAGAACTCCTCTGGCCGGACACAATCTGGATTTGAGAAAAATTCGTTCAACCAGGAACCTGAGAACACAACCTCCCGCGTCGCGGACGGTGCGACAGAAGCGGCCAAAACCGCCCTCGATAAAGGCAGGCAGCTTGCGACAGTCGCAGGCGCGCAGGCAAAAGACGCCCGCGCCAAGCTGACCACTCGCGTCAGGAACAATCCGCTTTCGTCGGTCGGTATCGCGTTTGGCGTCGCTTTTGGTGCCGGTGCTGCTCTGGCGATGGTCAGGAAGTGAGCACATGCCCGTAACAGGATTGCGGGCTAGTACTATGGTCGCCGGGGTCCTTGTCGCCCCGGCAATTTCATGCAAGCACAAGCAGGTTCGAGAGCTGGGACAAAGCGTTCGCACACAATTGACAGCGCGCTGCGGCAGGCGCCATTGTTCACTCTGCGCGCTCCTCGCTTAACGCGCTCAACAACCAGGCCCTGGCGGTCCGCCAGCCGCGCTTGACGGTGGATTCCGATGTGCCGGTGACTTCCGCAATCTCCTGATGGCTCATCCCGCCAAAGTAGCGCATTTCGACAATCTCAGCTTTCTCCTTGTCAATCGCAGCCAGGCGGATCAATGCCTTTTCAAGTACATCAAGATCGATGCGATCACTTGGCATTCCGGAGAGGCGAGTGACCAGGGTTACCTTGTGATGGTGGCGCTTATCGGATCGCTTTTTCCGGGCATTGTCGATCAGAATGCGCCGCATGGCGCGCGCCGACAATGCGAGAAAATGGGATTTGTCGGCCCATTCTATCTGATCCAGCTGTACCAGACGCATAACCGCCTCGTTCACGAGATCTCCCGTCGACAATGAACTGTTACGCTCTGCCCGGAGCAGAGCCGCCGACACCTGTCGCAACTCGCTGTACAGAAGCGTAAAGAGCCTATCACGCGCGAGCGTGTCTCCTGCACGCCACGCGTCCAGCAATTGCTTGGCTTCTGTTCCGTCTGTATCCGCCACACCCTGATCCTGTATAATCCCTTGAGAATAGGATCACAAAAGAAGGTCAAACGACACCCAGCAAAAAATATTTATGCTCGGCCTGAACCGAAACGCCCAAGTCCTGCGCCTCTGTAATTGGAACCCCGATGCAAGGAGCAAGCCATGGACGAGACCCTGCAATCAATACCGGCCGAAGCATGGCCCCTGATCGACATCCTCTTCAATGCCACCTGCGTGGTTACAGCCGTCTGGCTGGCCTGGACAGTGTTCGTGCTCTGGCGCCGATCGGCATCCAACCTCACGACGGCCAGTTCGAGCAGCCCCAATCGAAAGGCACAGCCGGACTTCCTTTCCGTTGACCGGAAAGCCCGCGAGCAGGCGATCAAACGCGGCGAGAGTTTCGACAAGGAACTTGACAAGCGCGAGCGCGAAGAGGAACAGCACGCTCGCCGCATAGCCCGCTCCAAGGAAACGCGTATCAGTCGCGTCGCCCGGCTTATCTCACTGTTCATGGCCCTCTTTTCGCTTGCCACGATGATTTCCGGAACCGTGTTTCAGGTCACCTTCATGGGGCGGATCATGGAGCAGTATTCCGCAAGCGAACGTCTCTGGGGCGTTGTCACCGCCCATCCGATCGGCGTCGGCGTCACGGTCCTCGTCATTCTCTACAACCTCGTCACCTTCGTCACCAACCGTAAATGGGAGGAGAAATAGCCATGGCATCCGAACCTGTCATTCTCAGCGATCCACGCATGCTCGCCGAATTCATGCGCCAGTCCGAATTCAAGGCGTTCTTCGAGAAGCGCTTCGCCGTTCCGCCGGACTATGCAGCCCTCCTGTTCAAGAACGGCCAGCTGATCGATGCCTTCAAGGGCGGTCATTTTTCGGTTGGCGGCGTTGTCGACAAGATCAAGGGGTTAGTTGGCGGCTCCACGCATATCGGAATGATGATCGCGGACCTGAAACCCTTCTCGGTTCAGACAACCCTCAAGGCGATGTCTAAGGACAAGGTGGAGATCGTTGGCGTCGCCACACTCGAACTGCAGGTCGACCCCGACAAGCCATCCAATATTCTCGGCATGATGCACGGTGTCACGCGCTCTGGCAGTGATCCCGAAACACCCGGTCGAAAGGCGCTCTCGAAGGCCGATGTTCTGGACCGCATCCGCCCCCATCTGACAGACCGCGTCTTCGAATCTGCCATCGGACGCATGAACGCCGCAGAGATTCGCGGTGAGACCGCCCTGCAGGACAAGGTCCAGGCCGACATCATGCTTGAGGTCGAGCGCATTGTTGGTGATCTCGGCCTCATCGTCCGGGCTGTGTCTATCGAATGGGCGATCAATACCGAGGAAGTCGCAGCCATGGAACGCGCAGATGCCGACCGGAGGCAGGACGCGCTCGACCACCAGCTCGAACTCATCAAGCGCGAAATCGAACGCGAGAATGACGCAACAGAAATCACGCTGAAATCCCAAGTCGATCAGGCCAAGCTGCAAAGCGCTTCGGAAGATGAACTGAAGCACATGGCACTTAATAGCGAGATTGAGTTTCTTGATGCGCGCGAAGGCGCCAAGCGCCGTCAGGAACTGGAAGCGCTGGGCCATGAAATCAACACGCTTGAAATCGAGCGCAAGGCACGGTTCGACGACTCGCTTGCCACCGCGCGCAACGATGTGGAGCTGCTTGAAATCCGCAAGCGCCAGGCCGGTGTCGAACGCGACATCGCACTTGTCCAGCAGAGCCAGGCTGACCAGATGCGCAAGTCCGGTGCCTTCACGGATGTGGAGATCACTGCCGCCGTGCAAAAGCAGCAGGCTGATCACATCGCCCGCCTGCAGCAAATCGAAATTCAGGCGAATGAGGCCGAAGCCAATCTCGCCATTCGGCTCGCCGACTCGAAAGCGGGTAACGAAATCTCCCTCCTCGACGCCAAGGCGCGGGCCAAGGCCAATGAGATCAATGCCTTCAAGACCATGTCACCGGAACAGATTCTCGCGATCAATGCGGGGCTCTCCAGCGATGTTGCCATGGTGCTGGCCGAGCAGGCTCGTGCCAAGGGCAGCTCCTCTGGTGAAACCATGCAGGCCATGCGCGACATGGTCGAAGCCGCCACCGCCGCCCAGATCCGGTCAGAGGAGCAGGCGCGCGACATGTTCCGCATGGGCATGGACGGCGCGGTTGGCGTCGCCCATGGTGCGGGCGGCAAGGAAGGCGGCGCGCCTGGCGGTACCACCCCCGCAGCTGCAGCAACCGCCAGCGTCGAATGTGCCAAGTGCTCCGCCGTAAACCTTGCCAAGGCAAACTTTTGCAAGCAGTGCGGTCACAAGCTGCGGACATGACGCTGATGGCTCCGTCTCCATCTACCATGTCCCATCCGGGCAAGTGCTGTTTTCGGGCATCGCTAGACCGTGATGCGACCTTTTGCGACGAATGCGGCTTGCCGCTGCAGCGCTGTATGGCCACTGACGAGTGTGGGGGCCTGCTCGATGCGGCCGGCTGCTGCCCGGTCTGTGTCGCGCCGGAGCTGAGCCTTGATGCGGGCTCGGCCTCCAGCATCAAGGTCGGTGGTACACTTGCTCTGCCGCTGGTCGTGTCGAACAATTCGCCTGTTGGCCGCCCGCTTTTCGTGGAGGAAATGTGGATACGCGGCGGCGATGGCGAGTCTCGCCAGGTAGACCTCACCTTCCAGCGTCTGAACTCGGCCGCCTCCGCCGAAGTCGGCCTGCATACCGGCGTGCTCGAAACTGCCGGTCTTCACCGGTTCGATGTGCACATCACGGTCGCTACACGGTATCTCTGGCGTGAAGAGCGCTACGTCTTCACCACCGCCATCGCCATTCCGGTCGATCCGGAAGGCCCGTCGGAAATCGTGCAGAACTACAATATCCAGGCTGATGCCATCGGCGCTGGCATGACCATCTACAACCCCACGCGCATCCAGAAGGAACGCGAGGCCGGCATCGCCACCCATGCCGAACCGATCCGTCTCACGCTGCGGCGCGCCGATACGCTGGAGCGTACGCTTGGCCATCGCGGTTACACAGGCAATCTTGCGGTCACCAAGTCCACGTCTCTTGTTTGGCAAGGCTTCGACAAGGGCCACGCCCCGCTTGATGGCCCGATCCGTACCCATGCCGGCGTGCTTGGCTTTGGCCGCGCCTCCAATGCGCCCGAAGGCGGCCTCAATGACGTGCGCCTGCTGATCACGCGCAAGGGCAAGTTGGATGAGGAGGCGTCTGTTCACATCTCCCGGCGCCACTTCCAGCTATTCATAGAAAATGATCGTCTCATGCTTCGCGTAGAGAGCCAGAATGGCCTCCTGGTGAACGACACCGCCCTGCGTCGCGGCAAGATGGTGGCGCTCAATGAGGGTGACCTGATCGCGCCCCTCGTGCGCAATCCCGGCCTGATCGCCCTCAAAGTCCAGTTCGAAACCCGGCACGATGAAGTCGACCGGATCATCTTCACGCGTCTGGTGGGAGAAAAGCCATGATAACCTGTGACAAATGCAGCGCAGAGCTGCCAGGGGATTCCGCCTTCTGCACCGAATGTGGCAAGCCGGTGCACGATAGCGATCCATCGGGCGCCGTCGACCAGGTCACGCCAATGACCGGGCTGATCACGCCGGATCCCGACAATCCGACCAGCATGGAATCGAAATCCTCGCCCACCCTCGCCCCAGGCCAGGTCTTCGCTGGCCGCTACACGATCGACAGCGTCATCGGGCGCGGCGGCATGGGTGTGGTTTACAAGTCCACTGACACGGTCTCAGCCAAGCCCGTCGCGCTCAAGCTCATCAACGCCGCCCATCTCGGCGGGGAACGCGCTGTCAAGCGCCTGATCGAGGAGGGCGTCACCGCACGCGACATCCGTCACCCGAATGTCGTCGCCGTCTATGATGTCGGCCTTGCGGCCGGCCAGCCCTTTGTCGCGATGGAGTATCTCGACGGCATTTCCCTGCGCAGCTGGCATGGCCGCATTGTGCAGCGCGGCGAATCCGTCCCGCTGCGCGTCGCGGCCCGCATCGTGGTCGAAATACTCGATGGCCTGCGCGCCGCGCATGATGCCGGCGTCATCCACCGCGACCTCAAGCCCGAGAACATCATTCTCTTGCACGAGCCCACCGACAGGTCCGCGCCGCTGAAACTGCTCGACTTCGGCATTGCCCGCGCGGCCGGCAACCTCGCCAGCGCCTCCAGCGGCACAGGTCTCGGCACGCCGGATTACATGGCGCCCGAACAGCGCACCAATCCGGATGCCGCCGGTCCGTCAGCTGATCTTTATTCCATATCGGTCATGCTCTACGAACTCCTCGTCGGCGTCGTCCCTGGCCGCCACTGGCAGCCGCCCTCGGGAGGGCGCTCAGACGTGCCGCCCGAAGTCGACGCCCTCATTCTCAAGGGCCTGTCGGACAATCGCAACTCCCGCCCGCAATCGGCGGCGGAGTATCGCCAGTCCCTGATCGGCGCCGTCAACCGCCTCCCGGTGAACGGCGGCAACGTGGATAGCGACACGCCGAAAGTCTCCGCAAAGCCCCTCATCTGGATCGCCGCAGGATCGGCCGCCTTTGTAACGCTCGTGATCGCCGGGGTCGCCATTGGCACTATGGATACCGGCGGCACTTATGATCCGCCGAAAATTGACGATCCCTTCCCGTATGACAACGATGGCTATGATGTCCTGGACGATCTCGAAGAGCCCGTTACACCGACGCCAAAGGCTCCTCCATCCCCTTTCGCCTATTATTCCGGTACATGGGCAGACGGCATAGGCGGCTATTACAACCTACAGTTCAACCGCAACGGCGCCTTTACCGGTTCCGGCCGCGGGGCCGATGGCACGCCCCTCAATATCCGCGGCGGCATCAGTGGGCAAAACCTCCAATACGTTCTCAATGTGCGGGGCAATGACGTGGCCAGCGGGCGGGGCATGCAGACCGACCAGTGTCACTTCAACTTCCAGACATTCGATGTCTACGGGAACATCAACCTTTCGGGAACTTTCCACGTCAATCATGAACCCGGAGCGCCATGCCCATGAAACTGCGCCCTCTGCTGATTGCTGCACTCGTACTCGCATTGACCGGCTGCAAGCCCAGCGCCGTGTTCGGTCCCGGCAGCCACAAGGAAGAACTGCTCGGCGGGGACGCCTCTGTGCCAGACGCAGGCACGCCAGCCCCTCAACCGCTGTATTTCCCTTCCGGTAGCTGGGAGGATGGTCTTGGCAATACTTGGGACATCAGCGTATCTGGCGACAGCCTGACCGGCCCGCTCACGTCTGGTCCCATGACAGGCCTGGTGATGGTCGGCGCCATTCAGGATTCCATGCTGTCCTATGAAATCGCCCCACCGGCCAATCCCCCCATCGCCACCGGCGGTGCCCGGCTCCTCGATGACGCCCACGCTCTGTTTGAGACCCGGAACATGGACGGCTCGCTCAACGCCCATGGGCTGCTCCATTTCAATCACCCGGCCTTCGTTGCTGCAGGCCAGCCCATTGACCTGCGCCCGCAGGCCGATGCCCCCGACACACGCACAGAAGGAAACTGAGAATGGCCCAGGATTATTCGAAGTATCGGACCGATGGCTGCCTGCTGGAAGAAACACCCAGCGCGGCCCCGACGCTGAAAGCCGACCATGCAGGACAATTGCCGGATCGGATAGACCTGCGCGGCCTGTGCTCACCGGTCGAGGACCAGGGCGTTGTCGGCTCCTGCGCAGCCAATGCGGTCGTTGGGGCTCTGGAATATCATCAACGCCTCTCTGGGCAGGCCGTGACCGATCTGTCGCGGCTCTTTGTGTATTACAACGCTCGCAAGATTGGTGGTACGACTGACACCGACAGCGGCACATTCATTCACCATGTCATGGCCTCTGTAATGGCATTCGGTGCATGCCCTGAGCGCATGTGGCCCTACCAGCAGGCCATGTGGCCTACCGAGCCAATCAAGGCATGCTACCAGGGGGCCGAGCAATTCGGGGCGATCTCCTATGCGCGCACCGGGGTCGGTCTTGGCTCCAAGGCCGCCGTTGCTAACGGTTTGCCGGTCGTTTTCGGAACAAGTCTTCCCCACGAAATGCTAATGATCGAGGCGCGCGACACCGGCCAAATTGCCAGTCCGCGCGGGGGCTGGCCTCAGCCGTCGGGTGGCCATGCCATGCTGATCGTCGGCTATGATGATGCCCGCGGTGCATGGCTTGTTCGCAACTCCTGGGGACCGGAGTGGGGCGAGGGCGGGCACCTCTGGATCGCCTATGACGTGATGGAGCGCTACAGTCACCCGCACGCCTTCTGGACCATCGGCGCGATTGAGAGCAAAGCAAACCTCGCGGTGAGTGGACCGTCCCAGCAGCAGGCCCTCTCGGCCGTTCGGGCCGAGGCGCCAGCTCAGATGAGCAGTGCACTCTCTCGCCTCAAGCGTAATCTAGGCGCTGATCTGGAATCGAGCCTGGAACAGTCAAAGCGAGGTATCCGTGAACGCCTGCGCGGTCCGGGTGCGGGTGGCGGATATTGACTTGAGGCACCCAAACGGAAACGGACCGCCACCCAGCGCCCGTTTGGAAATCTGGGTGGCAGTCCTCGCGGGCGTCCCCCACCCGGCAAAGGAAGCCCTGACAGTTTCGTTGGGGCTTCATTAGGAAAGGCGCAGAGTTCGTGTGATCGGGGTCACACCGGCCCAAATAAATTTCAATTTTGCGTGGACCGTTGATCCTCACCGCTGGATCGGCCACACTTGCATCAGAAACGGGTCCACATCCATTCAGCCACCGGAAGGCGACCGCGCAGGTTCGGCGCATATGTTGCATGGCTGAAGGCTGGACATCGCACATGTGGGGACATGTCAATGGATACGCCGGACCTTGAAAAACTCGCGGTTGAGCTTTTTTCCGATGCACTTGATCAGCCGTCCGAAACGCGTCGGGAGTGGATCGAACAGCAAGCCGGCGACAATCTTTCCCTGCGCAGGCGGGCGCTCGAACTGCTTGCCGCAGATGGGTCGGATAGCAATTCGCTCAAGACCGGTGGAGCGAGCGCCGACACCATCCCGCATCCCGCCCCTGAGAGGATTGGCGCTTACCGCATCACCGGCCTGATCGGTCAGGGAGGCATGGGTGCCGTCTTCAAAGGCGAGCGGGATTCTGGCGACTTTGCGCACAAGGTCGCGATCAAGATCATACGACCGGGTGTCCTGTCTGACGCCCTGATCGCGCGTTTCCGCCGTGAACGGCAAATACTCGCCGATCTTGGCCACGCCCATATTGCTCGCCTGCTTGACGGCGGAGAACTCGATGACGGGTCGCCCTATATCATTATGGAATATATCGACGGCCAGCCAATGACGGTCTGGGCCGACCAACACGGACTCGGACTCGACGACCGGCTCTGGCTTTTTACCGATGCCTGCAGTGCCGTGCGCTTTGCACACCAGAACCTGATCGTCCACCGCGACATCACTCCCTCCAATGTCCTGGTTACGCAGGCTGGGCAGGTAAAACTGATTGATTTTGGCATTGCAAAGCCGAACGACATTGACGTCTCCCCGGAAGAATCCAGCTCCAGCTCACTCGTCAGCCTCAGCTTCACGCCAGGTTTCGCCGCGCCGGAACGCGCCCAAGGGGTTGGCACGAACACGCTGTCCGACATTTACTCACTCGGCAAGCTGCTTGACGCCCTGACCGAAGATTTGCCGCATTCTGACGATATTTCCGCAATCATTGCCCGAGCCACGATGATAGAGCCGGAAAAGCGATATGCGTCCGTCGATGCGCTGATGGACGACATAAACAATCTCCGTGCGGACAAACCAGTCGACGCTCGTGAAGGCGGCTCCCTCTACCTCCTGAGTAAATTCATGAAGCGGCGGCGCTTCGTCGTGGTCGGCACAAGCCTGGCCTTTGTCGGCCTCGCCACTGCGCTCACCATAACCTTCTGGCAATACCAGCGCGCTGAGGCGGCCCGAATGGAAAGTGACTACCGCTTCCAGCAGGTCCGCACACTCGCCAATTCACTCATGTTCGATGTCTACGACAAGATCGATCTCGTGCCGGGTTCTACCCGTGCCAAGGTCGAACTCGCTGAGGCTGCCCAGGCCTATCTCGACTCTCTGGCCAGCGATGCGCGCGCCTCCGACGAACTGCGTATCGAAACTGGCCGAGGTCTTGTTCGCCTTAGCGAAATTCAGGGCACACCGGGATTCAGCTCTTTGCAGGAAGTCGGTCTGGCCGAAGACAACCTTGTACGCGCCAAAGGCATACTCCAGCCGCTTGAAGACGTCGAACCAAAGTCCAGCGAACTACTCATCGCCCTTGGGGATCTCTATGCTGAATTGGCCGATGCTTCCCTCTATGTCGATGTCGACATGGAAAAAGCGTTTGCTCAGAACGCCAAGGCACAGGCTTATTATTCCTCTTACATTGAGCGTCATCAGGATGATCTGCATCAGCGCTTTCAGCTCCTCGCCATGCAGGGCAACCAGGGAATCATGGAATTTCGCAACAATGACAGGGAGGCGTCGCTCAAAACACTTGGTGGTGTGCTCGCAGCTTTCGAACCACTGCTCGCTGCATATCCCGACAGCGTCGACCTTCTATACGGTCTTGCGAGGACCCAGCGCATTCAGTCGGAAGTCCTCACAAATTCTAATCGTGCGACCGAAGGCGTCGCTGCAGCCACTGCCTCACTGGTGACGCTCGAGAAGATCCGCCATCTTATTCCAGCAGAGACCGTCTCATTCTGGCGCGCGCGCAGCTTCAGCCTGTGGCGTCGTGCTTATGCATACTATAAAATCAGCGAACCTGAATTGGCTGTTGCGGACTACAAGGACGCACTGGAAATCTCCGAACGGCGTATTGCGCTCGACGCCGATGATGAGGATGCCCGACAGAACAGGGCAACATATAACGGAGAAATGGCCTACGCCCTGCTTGATCTTAAGCGTATGGACGAAGCCGAGCAGAGCCTTCTTTCGGCGACCCAATGGTTTCGTGAGCGCTACGAACGGTCGCCTGAGCGCGGCGCTTACCAGCGCAATATGCTAGTTCAGCACGTCCAGCTACACGAGTTCTACAAAGGCTGGGGCACTGATGAATCCAAGCGTTGTGGCCACCTTGAGGAAATCAAGCGCTATGCCGACATCATGGAGTCCTCAGGCACAATGCTAGAAAGCGATCGTCCTGAAATAGCTGCCTATCTTGAGCAATATCCCCTTTGCAAAGAGTAGTGTGACGAAGTGTTCAGAACATTGCGGCCAGGATCAATCCGATGATTATGGCAATTCCCGTCGTTCCGACTGTCAGTACCGCCCCACGCCACAAGTCGACCGTGCGCATTATTCGAGTATCGTGAGAATCCCATGGCGGTATCGCAGTGAATAAGCCACCCAAGAGTCCAGCCTTGCTTGCGACCATACCAAGGTCACGTAACGCCAACCCGGTCTTGAGACTAATCGTTTCCACGGTCTGGCCCATCGTGTGATCAACCGGTGGCGTTGTCAGCGCCCGGTCCTTGCCAAGCATAATCAATTCGCCAGACCTCATGCGAAATGCGTAGCTTCGCTGCATGTTTGTCACGCCGAAGGATTGATAGACTTCCAGACGCGTCTCAACACATGCGATATGCGATAACTCCATCAACTGCCGAATACGTTGCTGCGGCTCAGTCACTGACCGCTCAACGGGTAAGTCTATGAGTATTTCGCCGGGCTCAATTTCGATTCGCCAGCGACGCGCGGACTGGTAATTACGCCAAGTAAACCTTCCAAGAAGAAAGATGCATACCGCCAGAACAAAGACAATGAGCCCCAGTCGCAGGCCGTCAAAAAACACAAACGCAGCCGAAAGAATGGTAAGGCTGAACGCGAGCAAATACAGGCAAAGCGCTAAGATGGGCCTCCTGGGCCTGCCGGTATGAGACCGGCAAAGCACTGTCTTTCCATCAACCGTGTTTTCCATTTGTGCCTTGCTCGCTTGTTCGCCGGGAAAATCGCTTCCTGCTGACTAAGGCTCATCTGAATTAATCGAGCAGTCCCGATCCGACGCCGAAATCGCGACGGGCAGTTACGATCGTCACCAGGAATCCGGCAATGACATCAAGCAGCATCATCAATAACAACAAGAAGAAAACCGACGTCGCAAAATTCCTGACCAACAGGAAAGCGACAAGCGACAGCACAAAAATCGCCATCGACAAGCCATGATTGATCAGGGAGAATGTCTTTGAGTTAGTCGACTTGATGATTTCGATGAACAACATGATCATACCTGCAAACAGGATGCCGTCGCCCGTTTCAAAAACCCATTTGCCGCCGGACACCATTGGCATCTGGAAGATTGTTGTACTTAGCGCGCTCATAATCGGCGCGGCCGATGCATCCTCTGGTCTGCCCGTGGTAATGGCCACACTCGTGTAGAGAAGTATCGGAACAAACATCAATGGCATTGCGGTGAAGAGTTTTCTCATGGCGAACGTCCTCGTCTCTCTGATCGGCAGATCATTATGGTCACTGGAACAAGCGCAAACTTCAGACGAAACGGGTCAATCTAACTGTCAGACAGCATCACCTGAGCCGACCTTGAGGCGGCCGGGGGGGCGGTACGTCGCCTCAAGGTGCGCGGTCAGGCTGGCGCCGCTAAACAATCCAGAGAACAAGGCCGAGCGCGGTTGTTGCCGCACTGAGAATGAGGGCGATGGCTAGAAGTGATCGCTGGCTGAGTGGTTCCACTGAATGGCAATTCATACGCTGCCCAACGCTTCGCGCTTTTTGATAAGCAAGCGCGTAGATAATGAGTGCGGTGATGACAAAGAGCGTGGCTACGGATCTGGCCAGCCATGTGGGATCTACAGCCTTGAAAACTGCATGAAAGCCGAGCCCCAATGCGGCAGATGTGAGGCCCGTTCGCATCCAGCTGGCAAACGTGCGCTCGTTCGCCAGAAGGGTTCTGTCTTCCGCCCAGTCGGTACGATCTTCCGCGAGCGCGTTCGTCGAACCGCTATTGTCGCCATTTCGGCCTGTTCCATCCGGTGTCTTTGGCATTCTGTTCAAACGCGGCTGGTTCAGCGAAAGTTCCTTGTGAGGAGCTAGGATCCTTAAAGAAGCCACGTCTCTCGTGACCCTTTTGAAGGCCTGACCTCGCGCGCTGGCTCACCAACCCTTCGCGCCGCTTGAGAATTTTGCATCTGTGCTTTGGTCTGTCGCCAGTGGCTGGAAAAATTGCTTTGCAGGCCTTTCCGCGGGCGGCGAGGGTCGCCATCCGGTTTCTGAGGGGAGGCTAAAAAAAAGAGCGCCTCAATCTCGATCGTGTCACTCTGTCTCGTCTCGATCCCGTCGGCAATGCTGAGCGTTGCTGTGCCAAAAAGGTGGAGTTGCACATCGCCCGGGCAGGGAGAGTCTCATTCCTGCGCAACAAATCGGCTGCGGTCGCCCTCGTAGAGCCAGTCGGGCTGACAGTCAGCGCCATCAGCCGCTTGTCGCTCTTCAGTCTCATACGAAACATTATCATCGAATCCGTCAGCGCGTCTTCGGCGCCGTGCAGAAGCGATCGCTCGCGCCATGGCTGCTGTCTCACACCGGCCGGGCAGGTGCGGGACTGAACTGTTCTCACTTGGAACCAGACTTGAGGCTACATTTTCGGCTTCAGATCTCGCTTCGAAATGGGCAAGAATCTCTTCATGAGCGAGTTATGCCCATCTGCTGTGAGAGTGACCAGCTCCCTGTCGATTGCCTGAGCACCTCGTTTGCTCTCGTCTGTTGGCACTCTTTTTGTATGATTGGCCTTGTCCGCACATGGCGGCGTGCTCGGGCGGGTGGTTCAGCTTGACTCGAGCGTTGACTGAGTGCGAACGGTACGCGAGCTCGTGAAATTTGATATCTGTATGACTGTCAAAGTGCCTCCAGAGTGGGCGTCGAACCAAGGAACGGGGGGCTGAATGAGCCAGCTGGCAAAAAAGACGGCTGGTGGAGCTGCGATGAACATCGGTGTGACCGTCGCGAAGAATGTCGGTCAGTTCCTTATCATCATTCCCATCCTGGCTCGGATCCTCACACCTGAACAATTCGGACAGGTGGCGATGGCGATGACGTTTGTCGGCTTCTTCACGATGTTCAATGATCTCGGCATTTCGGCAGCTTTGGTTCGCGCGGAGAAGCCCTCAGCCGCGTTCTGGTCAAGTGCCTTCTGGATCAATCTGGCGTTCGGCATTTCCCTTACGCTGCTGGCCTACTTTACCGCACCCCTTGTTGCCGCCTTTTTCAAGGAACCTGTCGCTGCGGACCTGGTTCGGGCCTTGTCTATCATATTGCTTCTGCATTGCGCATTTCTGGTTCCGATGGCGTGGCTGCAGCGGAACTACAAGTTTCAAACCATTGCTATAATCGATCTGTCTGGGATCGTTCTCTCGTCAGTTGCGGCTGTCGTTCTTGCGCTCAACGGTTATGGCGTGTGGGCCTTGGTCTGGCAGCAGATAATCATGTATGCCGTGAAGGCCCTTGCAGGGTTGCTCGCTCACAAAGCCCCTTTGAAAGTCACTTTCGACATTGAGGAAATCAAACAGGTCTTCTCTTTCTCAATGGGACTGACGGGCACGGCTTTCGTCGGGTTCATCAACCGCAATACGGACAATCTGCTGATTGGTCGGTATCTCGGGGCTGATGCCCTGGGATTCTACTCCCGCGCCTACCAAGTGATGATGATACCTGTGACGACACTTGGCGGAGGGCTAAGCTTTGCGCTTTATCCGGCTCTGTCGGCCGTTAACACAGATACGGCCAGATTGGGGCGAGCATACGTCAGAGCGGTTTCAATGCTGAGCGTCATCGTGTTTCCCATGTTGACGGGACTTGCGATTGTCGCGGTGCCATTCATTGATGTCTTGTTCGGGGCACAATGGGGACCTGTTGCGCCTATCGTGCAAATTCTTGCTTTCGTTGGCCTGCTCCAATGTGTTGGCTCTGTTGCCAACGATATATGGAAAGCCAGAGGTCGTTCCGGACTCTTGTTGCGATGGGCGATGATCCGTACCGTTGGTTTCGTGACAGCCTTTTCAATAGGCATCTATTTCGGCGAGCTTACTGCAATGGCCACGGCCTATCTGATTGCGAACATCGTCTTGCTGGTTCCCTTCCAGCTTGGGGTGTTGAAGGAGCTGAACCTGTCTGCGTTACGCTTCCTGAAATCCCTTGCCCCACAATTCGTATCAACCCTCATCATGTCAGGTGGCCTGCTGAGTGTCGGGGCGGTGGTTCCTGGCCTGCAAGCACTGCCGAGTCCACTCCAGTTGCTGATACTGGTGTCCATTGGGGCTGCGGCGTATGCGCTGTCCATGGGTCTGTTTTTCCGTCGATTCGTTCGGGGAATATTGAATGATTTTCATGCCCTTCGGTCCAAAGACCGCCCTGCCGCGTCAACAAATGCCTAAGCTGCAGCCCGTCGCGCGCTGCATGGGTTAACCCCTTTGTTAACTGTCCTGGTGTTTCCATGACGCTAGGAAAAACCTGCAAGAGTTCCGCGTTACCGGTCATAGGACGACGATGTCTGAATGGAATTCGCGTCTGGAACGATTCTTGCTTTTTCAATGGTCGGGATAGGTGAGCTTGCCGGAAGACGCGCAAGAGTTCATTAATATTAAAGGGTTGGGGGGATATGCGCATGACGCAATTTAAAGGCATTTTTGTTGGCAAGGGTCAGATTCTTGTCGGGTGCATGCAGCATTGGGTTGATGCGGGACACAAGCTGGTATCGATCATCAGTGACTGCCCGGAAGTAGGCGAATGGGCAGCCATCTCCAACTGTCCGGTCGTGTCGGCTAAAGGTGACCTCGCAGGACATTTGAACGGCAAGGTTTTCGACTATCTCTTTTCAATTGTTAATCACGCAATCCTGCCGGATGAGGTTCTAACCCTTCCAACCAGGCGCGCTGTCAATTTCCATGACTCAGCCCTCCCTAAATATGCAGGGTTCAATGCGACCTCCTGGGCCATTATGGGCGGCGAAGCGGTGCACGGTGTGACCTGGCACAGCATGACCGGAAATGTCGATTCCGGTGACATTCTACTACAAAAGACATTCGAAATATCGTCAGAAGATACTGGTTTTTCGGTCGGCGTGAAATGCGCTTCGGCTTGCCGGGAAACCTTTGTTGAGCTGCTGGCCGCATTTGAATCAGAAGCGGAAAGCGGTGTCCCCATATCGGTAACGCCGCAAGGTCCGACAGATCAGTTTCATCTGCGTTCGGATCGCCCAGGTCCAGGGCTGATCGATTTCCAACATTCCGCATCACAGATTGACCGCCTGGTACGCGGTCTTGATCTGGGAAACGAAGACAACTGGATGTGCCGGCCCAAATTGCTCATTGGGGATAAAGCCTTCCTGGTGGAGCAGGCAGAGCTACTTGTAGACGCCAACCCCGGCATGCCGGGGCAGGTTATGGCTGTTGATGCCGATCGTATCGACATAGCAGCTTCTGACGGGGTGGTGCGTTTTGGTCGGCTGGCAACTGCTGACGGCGCACACATTGATCCCGTTCGCCTGGGGATGAAAGTCGGCGATTTTGTCCCCTCCTCGGCAGAAACGAGCGTGGCTCTTGGTGCCCTGGATGCCAAGCTGACCAAACATGAGAGATTCTGGGTGCGCAGGCTGTCTAGCCAACGCGGCCCCGCCCTTGGGCAGATTTATGCGCATGGGGGCGACGCTGAGGTCAGCTTTGTGCGTCATGAGCGCAATTATCCTGCCGCTGCCTACATAGCAGCGCTTGCAGCCTCTATCGCCCGTTCCGGCGAGAATGAGCCTTTTGACCTGGCGCTCGCGAAGTCCCTTCCGGTCGAAGGTGCAGGCATCTACGCGTCGGCAGCTCCCATGCGGATATCGGTTGATCTTGACGCTCCATTTGCCACCCTGTTGATGGCTGTTGAGCGCGAACTCTCTGAACAGGCCAGGCGCGGCACGTATGCAAGCGATATCGTGACCCGCTATAGCGCATTGCGCAGCGCCGCGCCAAACGCCAGCAAGCTTCCGATCGGTCTGGCGCTGGGCGGTGAGGCTGGACTTGTTCCCGGCACTGCCGTTACCCTTTTTGTTGATGAGGCTTCCGACGAATACGTCCTGAGCTACGACAAGAATGCGATGTCGCAAGTCGCAGTCGAGGACATTTCTGAGCGGATGGAAACACTCTTGGCGGATGCCAATGAACGTTCCGGCCTCCCCGTCGCGGCCATCAACCTGCTCTCCGAGGCCAAAAAGCGCAGCTTGCTGGAACTCGCTCAGGGGCCAGTGAAGTCCTATGCCAGCGATTTATGCGTTCACCAGCACTTTGAAGCGCAAGTCCGCCGCACACCGGACGCAACCGCACTGGTCTTTCGCAACCAGAAGCTCACCTATCGCGAGCTGGACGCTCGAGCCAATCAGATCGCACACAGACTGGTCGCCAGGGGCGTCGGCCCGGGTGATTTCGTTGCCGTATGTCTGAAGCGGTCAACAGAGCTTGTCGCAGCCCTTCTCGGGGTCATGAAGGCCGGGGGCGCCTATGTTCCGATGGATCCTGTCTATCCGCGTGACCGATTGGGAATCATGTTTGAAGATTCAAACGCAAAGGTATTGCTGACCCAGACTGCGCTTGCGGAAGCCCTCGCTTTGGAGGGTGCCGACATCCTCACCCTGGAGTCGATCGATCGAGATGGACCGCAAACGCCGGCAAAGAGTGATGTGACTGCAGACAACCTTGCTTACGTCATATTTACGTCCGGCTCGACGGGGCGCCCCAAGGGGGTGAAAGTCGCCCATCGCAATGTCTCTAACTTTTTTGCTGGCATGGACGATGTGATTGGTACTGATCCAGGGGTCTGGCTTGCGGTGACCAGCATGAGCTTTGACATTTCTGTTCTGGAGATTTTCTGGACCCTGTCGCGCGGATTCGAGGTGATTATCCAGGGCGAGAGCGATCGCACCTCGCTGGCCGCTACCGATAGGGTAGAAGTTTCCAGCACCCCGATGGATTTTGGCTTGTTCTATTTCTCCGCATCGCAAGGCGACACGCGGCCCGGCGAGACCTACAAGCTACTGATCGAAGGGGCGAAGTTTGCCGACGCGAACGGCTTCCAGTCAGTCTGGACGCCAGAGCGTCACTTTCATGAATTTGGCGGAATCTATCCCAACCCGGCAGTCACGACAGCTGCGATTGCAACCATCACCAAAAACGTCGATCTGCGCGCCGGCAGTGTCGTGCTGCCTTTGCACAATCCTGTGCGTGTTGCTGAAGACTGGTCGGTTATCGACCAGCTCTCAAATGGCCGTGTGGGGCTCTCCTTTGCCTCAGGCTGGCACGCAAACGATTTCGCTCTGATGCCACAAAATTATGAACGTCGCCGCGAGCTGATGGTCGAGAATATTGAGACGGTGTTCAAACTCTGGGCTGGCGAAGAAATTGATGTCGAAAATGGCGAAGGCCAGACGATCAAGGTAAAATCCTTTCCGCGCCCGATCCAGAAGCGTCCGCCAATCTGGATTGCGTCCGCCGGGAATATTGAGACGTTCAGGGCGGCCGGCCGGCTCGGGGCCAATGTCCTCACCAATATGCTCGGCCAGGATATTGATGACCTGCGCACCAAGCTTTCTGCTTATCGCGAAGCCCGCACACAAAGCGGCCATGAGGGACCGGGTCATGTCTCGCTCATGCTGCACACCTTTGTATGCGATGATACAGAAGCGGCACGCGAGATCGCCCGCGAGCCTTTCTGCAACTATCTGAAAAGCTCCTTTGACCTGGTCAAAGCCGCGCCCTGGATGTTTCCGGCTTTCAAGCGTCCGTCACTGGACGGCGACGACGCGCAACTCGATACAACGCAGTTTACTGACGAAGACCTTGCTGCGCTCCTGGAATATGCGTTTGACCGGTATTTTGAGACCGGAGGACTGTTCGGCTCGCCAGAGCATGCCATCGGCATGGTCGAAAAGCTAAAGCTGATCGGCGTCAATGAGATCGCCTGTCTTGTCGATTTCGGAATTGATTCGGGCGTCGTGCTTGAAAACCTGGCTCATCTCAATCGCCTGCGGGAACTTGCCAATTCGGCCAGCACAACCACACAGGAAGAGAATGACGATCATACAGTCTCAGAAACATTGAAGGCGCACGCGGTCACCCACTTGCAGTGTACACCGTCCATGGCGCGTATGCTGATCGATGATCCCGATGTGTTGGGTCATTTGGGCAGGCTCAAGCATCTCATGCTCGGGGGGGAAGCCCTTGCGCATGACCTCGCTGACACCTTGCACAAGCACCTGACTGGTCAATTCACCAATATGTACGGCCCGACGGAAACAACAATCTGGTCGACCACTTCAGCAATCCGCAAAGGCGAGCCGATCACCATCGGGCGACCGATCGCCAATACCACCATTCGTTTGCTGGATCGGAACCATCAACTGGTAGCGCAAGGCGCGGCTGGAGAACTGTGCATTGGTGGTGACGGCGTCGTGCCAGGTTACCTTGGTCGCGATGACTTAACCGCCGAACGGTTTATACTCGATCCATTTGCGCCTGGTGAACGCCTGTATAAGACCGGCGATCTGGCTCGCTACACGGAATCCGGAGAGATTGAGTTTCTCGGCCGCCTTGACCAACAGGTCAAAATCAATGGCTACCGCATCGAGCTTGGCGAGATTGAAACCCAACTCAGCCGCCATCCTGATGTCTGGCAGAGCGTCGTTTCAACCTATACCGAGAATGGCATTTCCCAGCTCGTCGCTTACTACAATTCATCCCATGGTCAGTCTGACAGCACTGACGTTGTTGATCAGTGGAAAGTTCTTTGGGATGCGGCCTACAAGCAGAGTGAAAGCGATATCGATCCGCGATTCAATTTTTCTGGCTGGAATGACAGCTATACCGGCGCGCCCATTCCTGAAGAACACATGCGCGAATGGCGCGATGCAACGCAGCGCAATATTCTTGACCTTAATCCACGCCGAGTACTTGAGATCGGGTGCGGCACCGGCATGGTTTTGTTTTCTGTTGCTCCGGAGGTCGAGCACTATACCGGCACAGATATATCGCCCAGCGCTCTCGAACAAATCGACAGCGAACTTACCGCAGACGAGAAGCAGAAGGTTACATTGCTTCAACGTCCTGCCCATCTAATTGAGGATTTCGAAAAGGGCGCCTTCGATACTGTTATCATCAACTCTGTCGCGCAATATTTTCCGAGTGCAGAATATTTAACGGGCGTCCTGAGATCAGCCAGCGAGTTGGTCGCTGATGGCGGACAGATTTTTGTGGGTGATGTGCGCAGCCTGGATCAGCTTGTAGCTTTCCACACCATGGTGGAACTAAATCAGGCGCCCGGTCATGTCGAGAAACTCGCCCTCAACAGCCGAATTGATGCGCGCACTGCTCGCGATAGCGAACTGGTGCTGGCCGAGGAATATTTTCAGGCGCTGGTTTGCGACATACCAAAGCTGAACGGCGTGAGCATCAGTTTGAAACGCGGCCTGCACACCAATGAGATGACGGCATTCCGCTACGATGTCGTCCTGCATGTGGGGCAAGCGCAGCCAGCGACGATTACACTGCCCGCGCCAAAGACTGCTGAAACCCTGGATGAAATCTCATCCCTGCTGAAGACCGGAGAAGATATGGTCTACCTTCGGGGGATCAAAAATGCACGGCTTGCCAATGTTTACAAGGTTCGTGAGGCCCTGTCCGGGGCAGGAGACGCCGACGTCAGCACACTTCGTTCATTGATCGAGGCCGAGGCGGCAGACGGCATCAATCCCGGTGCCCTGTTCGACATTCACCCGGATTATCGCGCCGATGTGACATATTCCGGCTCTGAAGAACCATCGACCTTCGATGTTGTTTTCCGTCACAAGAGTCGTGCGCCCGTTGGTATCTTGCCGTATCCGGATCGGACCTCTCTCAAACCGGCAAACGCCTACGCAAATTCACCAGCAGGGCAGGGGAAGGACCAGAGCCAACTGATTGAGGAGCTGCGCACGCATTTGCGTGAACACCTGCCGGAATACATGATTCCATCGGCCTTTGTCGCCTTGGAATCCTTCCCGCTCACTCCCAATGGCAAGATCGACCGCAAGGCACTTCCTGCTCCCAAGCAAGTCTCCCTGCCGGTGACAACTGCCTATGTGCCACCAACCAGCGCCCTTGAAGAGACTATCGCAGACGTCTGGAAGGAGATCCTCAACATCCCGCAGGTCGGGCGTACCGACAGGATCTTTGATATCGGTGCCAATTCACTTTTGACGGCACAAGCCAACCAGCGTTTGTCCAAAAAACTCGGCAAGCGAGTCTCGCTGGTTTCCATGTTCCGCTACCCGACTGTGGAAACACTGGCTGCCCATCTTGGCGCAGCGTTTCAAGTCGGCTCTCCTGCGACGGATGAACCTGAGCAGCGTGTTAATCGGCGCGAGGAAGCTGCCGCGAGACGTCGGGCGCTTCGCGAAGAGAAAGTGAACTGAGATGCCGGATACCACGACTGCATCTGTTTGTTCGAACGACATCGCGATAATTGGTATGGCCGCGCGCTTGCCGGGCGCACCGAACGTGGAGGCGTTTTGGCGGAATGTCCGTGACGGCGTGGAGTCCATTGTCAGTTTGGATGATGAGACGCTGCTTGCAGCGGGTGTGAGCCGGGCCGAGATAAATGATCCTGACTATGTAAAGGTCTGCCCACTCCTCGATGACATCGACAAGTTTGATGCGGGGTTCTTTGGCTTTAATCCGCGCGAAGCTTCGGTCATGGACCCTGCGCATCGCATATTTCTGGAAATCGCCTGGGCGGCGTTTGAGAATGCCGGCTATTCGGCTTTGCCAGGAGATGGTTCGGTCGGGGTCTGGGCCACGTCAGGCGCGCCGCTCTACCTGATGGAAAATGTCAAGACCCGTCCGGATCTGGTGCGCTCCATGGGCGATTTTCTCCTCCGCCATACTGGCAACGACATGAACTTTCTGGCGACACGCGTGTCCTATGAAATGGACCTGCGGGGTCCGAGTATAAATATTCAGACCGCCTGTTCATCGGCGCTTGTCGCGTTGCATATGGCAGCCCAGAGCCTGAACCAGAAAGAATGTGACATGGCCCTGATCGGGGGCTCTACAATTCTTGTCCCACATGGCCAGGGATATTTGTACAAGGAAGGTGAGATTCTCTCACCTGATGGCCATTGTCGTCCCTTCGATGCCAACAGCGCCGGAACAGTGTTTGGTAGCGGCGCAGGCGCACTTATTCTGAAACGTCTGGACGACGCGCTTGATGATGGCGATACAATTCATGCCGTTGTGAAGGGGTCGGCCATCAATAATGATGGTGCAATGAAGGTCGGCTATCTTGCCCCGGGCGTTGAAGGGCAGGCTGATGTGATCTCCGCTGCCCTTGTAGCCGCGAATGTCTCGGCTGAAAGTATAACTTATATAGAAACACATGGGACCGGGACCCTTGTTGGTGATCCGATCGAAGTGGAGGCTCTCAACGAGGCCTATAGTCGCCACACCAACAAGCGCGGCTATTGCGGCATCGGCTCGGTTAAATCCAATATTGGCCATCTCGGAGAGACGGCGGCGGTTGCAGCGCTGATCAAAGCCATAATGGCGCTCAAGAACCGTCAATTACCACCCAGCCTGGGGTTTGAAGCTCCCAATCCAGCCATGAACCTGGAGGACAGCCCCTTCTATGTGAATGACACACTGCAGGATTGGCAAACGGACGGCCCTCGGCGATGCGGCGTCACCGCGCTCGGCGCCGGCGGTACCAATTGTCACGTCATATTGCAGGAGGCACCGCTTGCCCTACCCGGCGAAAATGAACGAAGCCAGCAGCTTTTTGTCCTCTCGGCCAAGACTGAAACAGCGCTACAGGAAGCGGCCGGTAATCTGGCAATGGCCTTGGAGCAGGCCCCCGATATAGAGCTTGCCGATGCCGCCTACACACTCGCTGTAGGGCGCCGCGAGATGCCACATAGGCGCATTGTTGTCGCAGGTGACCGCGAGGACGCCATTGCCCGCTTGCGCGACACCCAACACAAGCTCACTGCCACCGCCAGGGCAGATGATAACCGACCCAATGTTGTTTTCATGTTTCCCGGTGGCGGCGCGCAGTATGCTGGCATGGGGCATGACCTTTACATGCAGGAAGAGGTCTATCGCGATGCGGTAAAGCAATGCCTGGACATTATAACGCCAAAGCTTGGCCGCGAGTTCGAACAGCTTTTGTATCCGCAGGCAGATGATGTCGAGAAGGCGACCCGCATACTTGAGCAGCCATCCCTGACGCTCCCTGCGCTCTTTACGACATCCTATGCGCTCTCATGCCTCTATGAATCCTGGGGGCTGCAGCCAGACGCCTTCATTGGGCACAGCATGGGAGAGTATGTCGCCGCATGTAAAGCCGGGGTCTTTACGCTGGAAGAGGCGCTCACACTTGTGATGCTGCGCGGTGAGCTGTTTGAGTGCATCGACCAGGGCAGCATGCTAAGTGTTCCACTATCAGAGCAAGACGTTCGCGCGCTCGCCCCTGCGGCACTCGATATCGCAGCTGTCAACGCACCCGATCTGTGTGTCGCATCCGGCCCGCGAGACGAGATTGCCGCGTTTCAACAAACACTGACGGAGCGCGAAATCGACTTCACACCGATCCGGATTGATGTGGCTGCCCATTCGCGCATGCTGGACCCGATCCTTGACCGGTTCAGGCAGGCCTGTCGAACGATCCGTTTCCAGCCGCCAAGGCTGCCCTTCGTTTCCAATCTGACAGGCGACTGGATCAGGCCGGATCAGGCGTGCGATCCAGAATACTGGGTCAATCATTTGCGTTCGACAGTACGGTTCGCAGATGGACTGGCTACGCTTCGTGCGCTCGGGGAGCCGATCCTGGTTGAAATGGGTCCGGGGCGCACCCTCTCCATGTTGGCGAAGGCGCAGGAAAAACCCTATCGCAGCGCTTTCAATACCGTTCGCCATCCACAGGAACCGGCACGTGATCTGGAATATGCACTTACCAGCTTTGGCAAGATCTGGGCTGCCGGCGCACAAGTTGACTGGCCGGAATTCTACAGTGCGCAGTTGCGCAATCGTATTCCATTGCCAACCTATCCCTTTGCGCGTGACTCCTATTGGGTTGAACCAGGACGAACCAGCAAGGATCCTTCTTCGCGGGAGTTGCTCAAGCGTGAGGACGTAACCGACTGGTTCGCGCAGCTCACTTACCGGGAATCGCCCCTTGTGCGCCGCCGTCAAACGGGTCTCCCGCGCAGATGGCTTGTTCTCAGTCATACGCCATCGCTCGCTAGCGAGATCAAACGCGAACTCGCTGACGAAGATGTGATTGTGGCCACTCCCGGCCGATCGCTCAGATGCACGGCCGACCGCGAGTGGGTTTTCGATTTCAACGATCCAGAACAGTATACCAGCCTTTTGCAAGACATCGACGAGCAGGGCGGACCGCCCGAGCATATTGTCTTCCTGGCGCAGGATAATCGCAGGAATGCGCGCAGTCACTCGGCGCGACAGGACCGGCTATTCATGCAGCCCACCTATCTGCTTCAGGCTCTTGGTGGGTCTTCGAACCCAGTGCAAGTGTCTATTGTAACCACAGGGCTTGCGAGCATCTGCGGTGAGAAAATTGACCCTTATCAATCGCTTGCCCTCGGACCTGTACTTGCCGCCCCACGAGAGCTCACGCATCTCTATGCGCGTTGCATTGACTTGCCCCGACAGTCACGGCTTGGGAGATGGGATCGTTCTGTCCTCGATCGACTGAAAGACGAGCTGCTGTGCGAGGCTGAAGACCCAGTTGTACTGCTCCGTTCGACGGGGCGTTGGGTGCGCGACATCGCACCTAGTCCGATCGCAGGACCAGAAGACCAGGACATGACGCCTGCAGACTGGCTGCGTGAGAACGGGGCTTATCTGATTACGGGCGGTCTCGGTGGCATCGGCTTGCAAATGGCGCAGCACCTGGCTTCCCTGAAGCCAGTAAAACTCGCCTTGCTTGCACGGACTGGCCTGCCACCTGAGAGCGCCTGGGACGAGATTGTTTCTGCAAAAATCGAGAGCCAGACTGCGCAGCGGATCAAAGCTGTCCGTGCCCTCCGGTCCGCTGGCGCGGACGTGATGGTCTTGGCTGGCGATGTCACCGATACCAGAAGTCTTTCGGCGGCTATCGGTGAGATAAGATCGGCATTTGGTCCTCTCAACGGCGTGATCCACGCTGCGGGCGAAATGGATGATGCCCCAGTCATGTCAAAAGACACCGCAATGATGCGTCGACTGCTCGGGCCCAAAGTGATTGGGACAATCAATCTGGACAACATCATCCAGGAGCAGCTGGATGTCTTTGTGCTCTTCTCTTCTGTGGCCTCTTTCCTCGGCCTGCCTGGGCAGGTGGACTACACGGCAGCGAATGCCTTTCTTGATGCGTTTGCTCACGCCCGCAACCAACGCGCGGCCGGTCGCTCGATCGTGATCAACTGGAATGCCTGGCGCAATGTCGGCATGGCTGCGGCCGTCCACCTTCGTCAGACAGGCGAGGCGCTTGCCAGCATGCCGAGCGCCAGCCCAGTCTGGGATGGCTACACCGAAATCGGGACCAACCGGCTTTATGTTCGCGATTTCAAGCGGGCTGATGACTGGGTCCTGAATGAGCATGTGGTCAAGAACGGGCAGGCGCTCCTGTCGGGCACAAGCATGCTTGAGCTCGCCCGTGCCGCCTTTGCTGATCTTTACCCCGGAGAACCCATCAAGCTCTCCAACCTCACATTCCTCGCGCCATTCATTGTGGCAGATGATAATCCCCGCCGTCTCAGCCTCCAGACGATACCAAATGGTCACGGCAGTATCCAAATCGCAATCCGCGATGGATCGAATCTCGACAGCACGCCCCTTGTGATTTGCGATGCTGCCATGCTCAGAACAAAACCGCCTGAACACCTTGATCTCTCGCAGGTTGCTGCACGATGTGATCAGGACAGATGGCATTCGCCTGACGGCTTCCTTGAGCAGGACTTCATGGATTTCGGGCAACGCTGGGCAAACATGAAATGCGCTGCGTTTGGTCAGGGGGAAGCTCTGGTGGAACTGGAATTGCATTCACAATTTTCCAGTGACCTCGATACATACGGCTTGCATCCGGCGTTGCTCGACATGGCAACTGGCGGAGTTCAAAAACTCATTCCCGGCGTAGACCTATCCAGGGAATTTTATGTGCCGTTGAGCTATGACAGCGTACAGATTTATGGCCAGATGCCCGCGCACGTCTTTAGCCATGTGAAGTGCTTGCCTGGGAGTGGTGATGGTTTAGCCTATTTCAACATCACCTTGACGGATGGTTCCGGCATCGTTTTCGCGGAAATCGCACGCTTTACGATGAAGCGACTGGCATCAGACGATGCCTTTGCCTCTGAGGCAAAGCCATCGCATGGCGCGGCTCACGCGTTGCGGGCAGGCAGGCTGGATGCAATTCTTGAGCAAGCCATACTTCCGCATGAGGGCGTCGAAGCATTTAACCGTATCATGGCGCAAGAGGGACTTGTGCAAACCATCGCTTCCTCGGTCGATGCCAGGCTCTGGCGCTGCCAGCTCGATGATGAACGCAAGAATGAATCTGGTAATGACGACACGCCGGACACTTTCGAGCGTCCACAGCTCTCCGCTGATTTCGAGGCCCCTCAGTCTCCTGCTGAAATCGAGCTGGCAGCAATCTGGTCAGAATTGCTCGGTGTGAAAAAGGTCGGCATCAGAGACGACTTCTTTGATCTGGGCGGCAACTCCCTGATCGGGGTCCGGCTATTCGCGGCAATTCGCAGGAAGCATGGCCTGTCCTTGCCACTCGCGACCCTGTTTGAAACACCAACCATTCGAGAGCTTTCATCCCTGCTGGCTCAGCGCGGGATAGGTGAGTCTCTATCAGCCGCTGACCAGGCCACTAGTTCGGTGGTACCGACGGAATGGTCGCCTCTGGTGCCGATGAAAAAAGGCTTGCCGGGCCTGCGTGGTATTTTCGCCATTCATGGCGCGCAGGGAAACATCATGAAGTTCAAGTCCCTGTCAGACCGTTTGCCGGACACCCGTCCGGTCTATGGAATTCAGGCGTATGGTACGGACGGCGTTCAGCAACCGCTGGATTCGATCCCTGAGATGGCCCGGCGTTATGTCGAAATCATCAAGACCGTTCAATCGAACGGCCCCTACACATTGGCAGGCTACTCAGGCGGCGGTGTAATTGCGTTTGAGATGGCGCAACAGCTCAAACAAGCAGGCGAGACCGCTGACCTGGTGATTATGTTTGATACGATCCACCCGCGCGCGGGCGATATTCCTTTCCGCCTGTCAGACCGTTTGAAGAACCTTCCACGCCTGCATCCCAGCATCGTTCGGGAGGCAATCGAAACCCGCCTTGAGAAGCTGCCGGTGATTGGATCCCTGATTCCAAAGCATAGCGGGCCACTGCACGAGGAAACCGAGCTCGAAGCTGCCAGCTGGCGCGTAAGCGATGCCTATCACCGGGCGCAAGACGCTTATTTCCCGCAGCCCTACGATGGTCAGCTTGTTATTGTGCGTGCACGCCGGACCAATCTGCGTTTCCTTCAGCTCGGCCGGTCTCTCGGTTGGGAACAGCATCTCTCCAAACCCTTCATCGAAATGGAGGTTGATGCGACCCATGCCACCATTTTCGATGAACCAGCTGTGTCCGACATGGCAGAAAAAGTCCGGTTGGTCTTGTCAGAATAAGCAAGGACGATCCCGATTGCATACCCGCCATTTCAACATGAGCGGTAGGTGGAATGAGTCCCAATCAAGAAAGTCAGATTGCCGGCGGCTGCGCGATTTCGAGTTCCTGGATATTGTGGACAAGGTGTCGTCGTCATGCATCCATTACCGTCGTGCGTCTGACCGGATGGTCTGGGAAGCCTGTCTCTTGGCATTGTCCGATATCGCATCCGAAATTTCCGAAAGCATGTCGAGCAACATACTCATTTCAGTCATTGCTTTTGCTCCCCATCAGGCTAGCGCGCGCATGCGATCATCTCAAATTCACAGTCTGCCGGATATCGATCCGGTCAGGCTATCTTTTTCCGGAGCCGAACGTCCCTTGCGCAGCTGGCAATTCTCTAGCGTTTAGGCCGAGCGTCTACCTTATGGAGTATGGTTCCTGCGGTCTCGCGAAGTTCCGTAGCCAGTAAACGCAACCGGGCCGACAAGGGGGATGTGGAGCGCCAGATCAGGGAAATTTGACGACTTGCGCGAGGATCGTTGATGCGTCTGACAATGAGATCAGGATCCCGTCGTGCTTCCGTCAGGGCATACAGGCTTGGAAATACGGCAATTCCAACACCCATCTCGGCCATCTGTCGGATTGCGTCCAGGCTTGTGCCTTCATATTCGGAATTCACATAAGCGCCTGATACCTCAGCCAGCGACTGGATAATAAGATTGAGGCGATGCCCATAGCCCAGTGTAAGAAGAGTCCGCTCACGCAGGTCAGCCAGTGAGATATCGCCCACCTTCTGTGCCAGTGGATCATCGGGAGCAGCGCAGATCCAAAGGTCTTCCTGGAACAGAAATTCATGGTCTACATCAGCGTGATCTTCAATTGTGGAGATAACCGTATCGAAAAGTCCATCGTGAAGATGGCGCTCAAGATCGATCGTGCGCTCTTCCCGCACGATCAGCCGCAAGTCCGGATGATCCAAATGAAGGTGACGCGTGACAGAGGGAAGAAGATATGCACCAATTGTCGGCAGAACCCCTAGCGTGATACGGCCCGTCAAGTCTTGCGCGTCGGCGCGTACCACAGCTTTGAGGTCTTCTGCATCCCTCAAGATCAGACGGGCTCGGCGGACCACTTCTTCACCAATGGGTGTCAAAAATGCCCGTTGGCGACCGCGCTCGATCAGCACGGCGCCAAGCTGCGCCTCCATCTCGGCGATCTGTGCCGACATGCTCGGTTGGCTGACATTCGTCACCTTGGCGGCTTCGCCAAATTTTCCTGTATCAGCAATCGCCACCAGGTACTGCATCTGTCTGAGTGTCGGTCTCATGAAATAGTTTTTTTCTATGGTTTTGAGATAATATGAATATTGGAACTATGGCATCTCTGGATGTATTTCAAGTCTGAGCCAGATGAATGGCTCGTTAAAAAGGAGACTGAAATGACAACCCGAGTGCCTCCATCCCGGATGAATGGGCAAGGTGGCCACACTGAGAATTTTCTTATGAACTCAGCGCTCGCCAGAAATGAAGACTGCCCGAAAGTCGCTGATCGGCGTCAATGGCGCAAGAGGCGAGACCGGCGGTACGCCAAGCAGCTTTGCGTGTAAGAATAGTCTCATGATTTCTGCCGCAGACTTTGTGATGTTGTTTCCCTGTCTCCCTCAAGCGAAACCGCAGCGCAGGGCCAAGCTCCCCCAGACCCGGTCCAACGCTGTTTCACAGCATGCGCCTGCGCGATCGCACGGGACCCTGCATCGTTAGGTGCAGCGATCTCTACCTCCCCCCGCCTGGCGTTCGCTTAATGTGCTGCCGGGCGGGGGCTCCTTTGTGACTTGGATCGCGAGGGTGAACTAGAATTCGCGGCCGACAAAAAATTTTCCCATGTAATCGTCGGATCCATCGGTGAGACCAGATCTGAATCCAACTTGCATGTAGATGCCGTTGCGCCATGTCGTCTTGACGACAGGACCAATCTGGTGCGCCTGGTCTTCCAGGCTCAGGAAGTTTTCGGAGTTTCCATATTCACTGAACAGCTCTGCTCCAAATCGCCACTTGTCGGCGTTGAATAGCGTAAGTGGCACAGCCTTTGTAATCTGGAGACGGCTTTGAAGGTCCGCTCCGTCAGTTCTCTGATTACCTGTCTCAAACCCCGCGATGATGTTTGCCCGCCACTCCCAGCTGCTTGCGAACCGGTCAGTCAGCGCCAGGCGAACATTGAACTCGTCGTCGGCGGTGCCATCGGCGAATGTGTAGGCAAGACGCAGGCCGCCATGAAAGCCTGCTCCATCACTTTGTTCCTCAGCCCATTGGAACCAGTTTTCGACTGTGAATCCAGAATAATCCCATGCTTCGCCGTCATCTCGCCTGAGCAACACAATTGCTCGCAACTGGTACCAATCAGAAAAAGCCTGTTCGTAGTGAATTCGGCTCTGTGCCAGACCTGTGTCATCAATACCAACGCGGAACTCGGCGGCCTGTTCGCCCGAAGTCACGCCTGCTGAGCCGACATTGCCCGTGAGGGACTGTGCGCTTGCAATTCCAGTCATCACGACAATTGAGGAACAACAAAAGATCAGTTTCGGTGCAAGGGACATTATTTGAATCTCATTCCTTTGAAACAGGGCCTGCTGCCTTCGCCAGGCGATCGGTTCTGAACCGTCACCTGGCTCACCCCGCGGCTTTACGCCAAGAAAATGTGCGGACAGGTCAAACGACCTGTCCGTGATTGGTCGATGATGAGGGCGCCTATTCTATGGGCGACAACAGCTCCGGTGCTGTCACGAGTGCGCGTACGCCATAAGAGGTCGTTTCATTGAATGTGTTGCCATTGGCCGCCCACTCATTGAGAGAGTTTATGTCGAGACGGGCACACATGGGCCGAACGCTCCAGGTCACCTGCAGTGGTGAACATGTTGACTGGTCAAAACTTGGACCGGTCGTCGATCCGCGGAAGACCACGGGTGTTCCGGTTCCTGACGGCAAGGCCTTTGGCTGGTGTACTCCATTGATGACGGTATTCTCGTACACATAGTCATTGAAATTGATCGCCGAAGTGTCATTCACCACGAGAAATGCTTGTGCTTCGACACGCAGCGTCGGATTTTCGCACGCATCATTCAGGCAGGAACCGAGTCCCTCTCCCGGCGAAACATCACATGACGAGTAGACCCAGTGCACTTCGATCGTGTCACCTGGCTTGACGCCCTTGAAGGCGCCTTCACCATTGGCTGGATCGGCCAGTTCGGCTTCAGTCAGTTCGGCGGTTTCATTGCATTGGTAGCCACCATATGCTCCGTCACCGGCGTAAACGCTAAAGCCTGGTGCCTTGTGTTCGGCATTTGTGTGAGAGTGAATATTGCAGAGATTGAGCGTTTCCGGCTCCGGCGCGATTGCGAACTTGATTGGGTTGAGACCGTCGGCGCTCGAAATGTCTCGAGGCGTTTGCGGCCCCGACCCAACGCACAGATCCGGCTTTGGAGAATAATTATCGGCCATGACCGTCTGAGCGCCCGCTTCGGCCGCCTCGGGTCTTGGCGTATCCGCGCTCTGAGGATCTGGTGTCGTGCAGCCAGCCGCTGATAGCGCAATAAGGCTCGCAGCTCCCGCCAGATAGATTGAACGAGGTGTCGAAGAAATCATTGGAACTACCCTTTATGAGCGGTCGAGCCGCTCGTTATTGATCGTCAAGATCTGGATGCGGGGCCGCTATAGTTCCAATCGTATAATTCAATCATATTGATATAAAAAAACTATGCTATAGCCATGATTTCAGCGCGCAATTGCATTCGGATTTCTCCGGATGTGCAGGCAAAATTTGCAGCGAAGCGACCTCGCAGAATCGGGCAGCATGTGCCTTATTCAGAGTGCCAATCGGTCGATAGAGCAGGTTATCGCTCCAGCTTTGCAAGTCATATGCTCAGGCGGTCCGGTGGCGTAGAACAGGTGAGGCATTTGGCCTCGACCATTGTTCAAAGTCTGGTCAGCAGCTTGAAAAGCAATCTCGCGAGAGATCATGAGACCTGACTTGGAGACAAGTGTACGGATTATAGTTTCGCTTCTTCTTTGCGCAGATAGACAGGGGTGCCGACCAGGAACCGTACTGTGTCAACGGTTCGCCAACTGTGCCTCGCGAAAGGCGCGCAGCTCAGCGCAGACAACACCAGAGAGGATGTAGAGCCCGATGAGGTTTGGCACCGAGAGGAGGAAGAAAAGGCTATCAATGATGTTGAGCACCGTCGTGACGTCTGCGATCGTGCCGAGAGGCAGTAGGACGCAGAATAGGGTGAGGTAGATCCGACGGATGAGCGGGCGCGGGCCGAAGAGATAGGCACAGATCTGAAGGCCGTAATAGCCGACAGCCAGTATGGTGGAAAAAGCAAAGAGGCAAACGGCGACAGCGAGAATCACCGGGAACCAGGGTGACACCGTGCCGAAGGCTGCCGAAGTCATGGCAATATCCGTGTGGCCATCCTGCCAGACGCCGGTAGTGACGATAACGAGTGCGGTGGCGGAGCAGACGATCACCGTGTCGATGAAGGGCTCCAGCAGGGCGACGAATCCCTCCGATGCTGGGTGGCGTGTCCTGGCGGCGGCGTGGGCGATAGAGGCGGCGCCGATGCCGGCCTCATTTGAGAAGACTGCGCGGCGCATGCCCGCGACGAAGGCCCCCATCAGGCCGCCAACAGCAGCATCAGGCGTGAAGGCCTCGATTATAATCGTTTCCAGTGCAGCTGGTATGGCGGTGAGGTTGGCCGCCAGCACGATGAGCGCACCGGCGAGATAGAGCCCGCACATAAGGGGCGTTAGCCTTGAAGTGATCCGCGCCAGGGAGGCAGCGCCGCCAAGGAGGACAATGGCCGCAAGGAACGCAATCAGCACGCCATAGCCGAGAGCGGCGGACGTATTTTGCTCCAGGCCAAGCACAGTGCTGACCTGGGAATAGGACTGGTTGACCTGCACGATCTGGATGAAAGCGACCAGGGCAAAGACGGCATAGAGCGTGCCAAGTACCTTGCCGAGGCGAGGCAGACCTTTCTCGGCAAGGCCGCGGCTAAGATACCACATCGGGCCACCTGAAACGCGCCCTGTCTCGTCGATTGTGCGATAGCGCACGGCAAGGACGACTTCCGCGAATTTGAGGCTCATGGCGAAGAAGCCGACCACGACCATCCAGAAGGCCGCGCCAGGCCCGCCCATGGCGATTGCAATAGCAACGCCCGCTATGTTGCCGAGACCAACCGTGCCTGAAAGCGCCGTGGAGAGCGCCTGGAAAGGCGTCATTTCACCCGGCGCAGTGGGGTCGTAATTCCGGCCCCGGAGAATGGAGAGGGATGTGCCAAAGCCGCGCAGGTTGAGGAAGCCTAGCCGGAGCGTGAAGAACACCATGCCCGCAAATAGCCAGAGGACGATCAGGTTTACCTCGACCCCGAAGACAGGGATCGCAGTGAAGACCACGCCGATCAGCCACTCTCCAAAAATCGAAAGGACATCGCGGAGGGCGTCCATCATATTGTCGGGTGCGGTTGGGTGTGGCGCGCAGGCGGAAAGCTAATCTGCGTCGCTGTACATGAGGGAGACCAGCACAATAGGCCCGACGTGCCACCTGCGTTGTCTTCGAGCGAGCAGTGGACAATTCCATCGTCAAACAGCGTCTTGGGAAGGGTCATGGGTGTCTCCCTCTTCTCAGAGGAGACTAGCAGCGATTGCGGCGACAGGCGATCCATGCAGGGACGGTGAGTTGCGTGATTGGGCCAAATTAGCTTCTGTGTCCGGACAGGCAGGGACAATTGGGAGCAATCCATTGCACGTGCCAGGTCAAATATTGTCCATCCAGGATTGGAGGGGGTGGCCTTCTAGGCGGGCGTGGATTTCGGTCCGGGATGTATCGGACTCGTCCTGTGCGGTCTTGAAGCGAGGCACGAGCGTGTCAATCTGGATTCGAAAACCGATGATGCCCTGAAGGAGCGTTTCGAAACGCGGACCGACCCGGTCGACGGTCCATCTTGATCCGGAGGAGGTTTCCATATGCGCGACAAGCGCTCGGACAGCGTCTTCGGTGAGGGTGTCGTCGAGGACAGTCGTGCCGGTAATCTTCAGGGAGACGAAATTCCAGGTGGGCGCCCATCCCGATTTGGATATCCAGCCGGGAGGAATGTAAGCGTGGGGCCCGAGAAAAAGGCAGGTGGTGCGCGGGTCTTTTGAAAGCTGAGAGACCAGGCGGCCTGAGCGCGGCAGGTGACCAAGCAGTGTCTTGGGCAGGTCCGCACTGTCTGTCTCCACCAGAAGCGGCATCAGGATCGCGTCGGCCGGCTCTGAATGGGGTACGATCCATGCGAGCGGGTTCTCTGCCGTGAAGCGGAGGATGTCAGCGTTAGGGACGTCTGCGAACCGAGCGCTCATGCGCGAAGGAATCTTGCCAGCCAGTCGGACGCATCCTGGATCGCGCGGCTTGCGCATTCCGAAATACTGACAGCTTCGAGGAAGGAATGGGTTGCCCCCCGGTAAACGACGGAGGAAACCTCGACTCCGGCAGTTTTGAGGCGATCAGCGAGTTCGATGTTCTGGTCGGCGAGAATATCGCATTCAGCAACGCAGAGATGCACCGGCGGAAGGCCTGTGAAATCAGCCAGCAGAGGGCGAGCATAAGGATCGTCAATCGTCGGCTTACCAAGATAATTGATCCAGAAGTCGAGCATCTCATCAATGTTGAGCATGTAGGGTTCGCCATCATAGCGCGTGTAGGACGGACGCGGTTCGGTATCTAGGGCGGCATAATTGAGGAGAAGGGCGGCAGGGAGATTCTCGCCGCGATCCCGCAGACGCAGCGCGGTCGAAAGCGCGAGGTTTCCGCCCGCAGAATCCCCGCCGATCGCTATGCGGTCAACCGAGAGGCCGTACACGGTGCCATTTCTGCGTAGCCAGTGGATACAGGCATCAACATCGTCCAGCGCACGAGGAAAGCGGTGTTCGGGTGAGAGGGAGTAATCAAGCCCGACAACAGCGCAGCCTATTCGCTCGGCATATTCGCGCATCAGCCGGTCATGGGTGTCGATACTGAACAAGGTCCAGCCGCCTCCATGAAGGTAGATCAGCGTGCCTTTGCCCGCACCAGCGGCCGGAATGTAAATGCGGGCGCGCACGCCATCGGGGGCGACCTGAACCATGCGGGTTTCCGCCATGTCCGGTCCTCCGCTCGCCCATGGAGCACGCACTTGTTCGGCAATTTCCCGCTGGCGGGTAATGTTGGTGGGCGGGGCGACAGTGGACAGGGCAGCAAAGTCCGCGCTCGTGCGCTCGATAAAGCTGCGCACGTCGGGATCTATGTCATCTGCGCGGGACAAAGGCGAAACGCTCATATGAAAATGCTCTTCTGTGGATGTAGGCTGCTGGGCGTTCCCGCCCAGGATGAAAGGCGGATCAGGCTTTGCCCGAGGCGGAGCTGTGAGTTTTCTTTTTGGCTGCCACACGCGGTCCGCGCCTCTTTAGCCAGAGCCAGATGCCCGTGAAGCACTGCTCTGCCGTCGCAAGACCGAGAACAAACACAAAAAAGACAGTGAGCCAGCCGCCGATTTCACCGGAGTGAAGCGGATAGACGGACCGGATCATGACCAGGCCCGCACTATCCGTATAGGGATTGACTTCATGAACCCAGTCGCCACTGACGGCGTCGAAGTAATGATAAATCGGTCCAAGATACTTGTAGTTCAGGTCCCCCGTATCACTGAAGGTCGTGCCGTAGAGGTTCCAGTTCTGGTAATACAGCATGGTTGCGGGTTTCCACTCGCTGCCCACGGCAGCTGCTTGCGATTCGGCGAGGGCCAAGGCATCGGCATAAGTCAGCACGGGAACAGCGCCTTCCGGATAGGGCGCATCAAGATGGAACAACGACTTTTCAAGCGGAGCGATCGTGGTGGCGAACGGGTCCCAGAATTCGCTGAAGAAGTTCAATGTTACGGATGTAAAGGCGAGGATGAACAGGAACGGGAATAGCCAGAGCGCGCTGGCGCGGTGGATGTCGAGCATCTGGCGCGCAAGGCTGCGCTTTGGGCTGTAGGTCCATGCTGGCCGCCAATTCTTGAAGAAGGGACCTTTGCGGGGAAGAGTGAGATAGAGGCCGATACCCGAGCTGATCAGCCAGCCGATAGCCACAAAGCCCATGAATATGCGGCCGACATCACCGACCAGAAGGTTATAATGGAGTTCAAGTATCAAGGGAATGATCTGGCGATTCGATAGGCCGGGATCAGTGCTTCGCGTGCCGGTAGCCTCGCCGCTGGCCGGGTTCAAAAACACTTCGTCATAGGCCAGCGCGGCTTCCCCCGGCTTGGGAGCGACGGTGATGACAATGTTTTCCGTGTCATCAGAACTCAGTGGGAAACCCGTGACCTGGATGCCAGGGTTAGCCGCTTCATAGAGGGCGACCGCATCGATGGGGGCGAGACGGTCTGAGGCCTCGCCAGTGTAGGTGAAAAGGTCGTCATTGGCCCACCGGTCAATTGTGGCGCGCGCGGTTAGCACGCTGCCAGTAACGGCGGCGACGAAGAGGAACAGCGCCGTTATAATGCCGAACCAGCGATGCAGTATCAGCCACGTATTCTTGGTTGCCACGCTCGCCATGGGTAGCCTCTCCCGCACTCTTCCAATAGGGACGATAGGTGGGTCTGCGGGAAACAGCCATAACGTGCCGGGTCTAAAATTGCCTCAATCGGGTCCGCCAGCGCTATTTGAACTGCTGGAAGGCACAGTTTGGCCAATTAGGGACAGTTCCAGACCCAAAGCCGAAATACAAACTTTCCATGAAATGCTATTCGATACATGGTTCGCATTGGGCGAACCAAGACGCAGCAGGGGTGCAAGTCATGGTGCCAAGACAACGCCAATCGGCAAATGGAAAATTTTTCAAGGCCACGCTTCTCGGCGCGGCAGCAAGCCTCTCGGCACTTGCGCCCACGGCGCTTGCCCAGGAAGCAGATGAAGATGCAGCGAGTATTCAGGAAACCATCATTGTTATTGCGCCTGAATATGTTGCGGAAGATGGTGGGACGGCCAATAAAGCCAACATTCCGCTGATCGAGACACCCCAGTCGGTGTCCATCATCACGCGCGACCAGATAGACCTGCTGGCCTTCATCGATGCCCAGCAGGCGGTGCGCTACACCGCAGGGGCATTCGGCGAGAATTATGGCCCGGACCTGCGCTTTGACTTCGTGACCGTGCGCGGCTTTACGCCGAAACAGTATATTGATGGTCTGGCTGCACCTGTTTCGACCTCCATCCAGAGCGTTGGTCTCGACCTTTACGCCTTTGACTCCTTTGATGTGCTCAAAGGGCCAGCTTCAGCGCTATATGGTAGCTCTCCTCCAGGCGGCCTCTATAACCAGATTTCTCGGCGCCCGAGTGACGCGTTTGGCGGTGAAGTGCAGGCGAAACTCGGTACAGAAGATTACAAGCAGGTCGCAGGAACGGTTCATGGTCCGCTGAGTGAAACGGTAAGCTACTCGCTGACCGGGTTGTATCTTGATCGCGGTGCGGAGCGCGATGATGTGTCTGCCGAACGCCTTCTCGTGGCCCCGGCGGTCGCCTGGGAGATTAGCCCGGCGACCAAGCTGACCGGGCTTGGCTATTTCCAGTCTGATGAAGTCCGGGGTGACACCAACGGCTTCTTGCCCGTTTACGGTACATTGCTGCCCAACCCTCTGGGAAAGATTGACCCTTCGACCAATCTTGGCGACCCGAACAACCTTTTCGAGCGTGATCAATGGGGTGCGGGCTACGAATTTTCTCACGCGCTCTCTGATGGGGTGACTTTCATCTCGAACCTGAAAGTCAGCGAGTATGAAGAAGAGACCCCCACCGGAATTTATGGTGGCGGCGGGCTGGTCGATGCTGATTTCGATGGCACCCCGGACGACTACCGCACGGTTCAGCAGTACAACTTCTCCTACAGGGAATCGGTTGAAAGCCTGACGACGGACAACCGGTTCGACATTTCGCTCGATTCAGGCGGCATTACGCATGATATCATTGGCGGTATTGATTACCGGCGTGTGGAGAACAAGGCGGATTTCGGGTTTATCTTTGCGGGTCAGATCGATCTGTTCAATCCTGTCTATCCGGTACAGGCGACGCTGGAGCCTGGATATCCGTCTGCCTTCAACAACCAGACCTTGAAGCAGACGGGCATCTACGTTCAGGACCATATTGGCTTTGGGAAATTCTTCCTGACCGCCAGTGCGCGGCAGGATTGGGTAACCGTTGAGAATAACACGACGAGTGCGGAGCAGGAACAGGATGCGCTAACCTACCGGATTGGCGGCAATTACATTTTTGACAATGGCGTCGCGCCCTATATCAGCTATGCGACATCGTTCGAGCCTGTTCTGGGCATCGACTCGGTCACCAGTCAGGAATTTGAGCCGAGCGAAGGCGAACAGGTCGAGGCGGGTGTAAAGTATGACGCGCGCGGTCTGCCGGATGGTTACAAACTGTTCCTTACGGCAGCAGCCTACCAGATCAAGCAGCAGAATGTCGTCAGCACGGCGCCTTCTGTCACGCCTGTGTTTGGTACGCAGACGGGCGAGGTCGAGGTCAATGGGGTCGAGTTTGAGCTCGTCAGCCGGATCAATGACCAGCTCTCGATCAATGCGTCGCTCAGCCTCACCGATAGCGAAGTGGTCGAAAGCTCCACGCCTCAGGAAGTGGGGGCCGAACTGCCAGTGACACCTGAGCAGAAAGCCTCGCTCTTTGTGGATTACACAGTCAAGAGCGGCATGTTTGCCGGCTTCGGTATTGGCGGTGGCGTGCGCTACACAAGCGAAAGCCAGGGTGGTTTGCCCGGCCCGTTCGCGCCGGTGATCTATACGGGCGAAGCGTCGACGCTGTTCGATGCAATCATCCGCTATGACACTCAGGATTGGCGCTTTGCTATCAACGGCTCGAACATTTTCGATGAAGAGTATGTGGCGCGTTGCTCTGGCCCGGCTGGTTGCACCTATGGTGCCGGTCGCCAGGTTATTGCGACGGTAACGCGCAAGTTTTGATCTGCAAACGGTATGGATACCGAATGTTTCGTATAAAGCCAGGAGGGTGCCGAAGCGTCGCTTCGTTCCGTGCGAGCCTGATGGCTGCGGCACTCTTCATAGGTCTGTCCTCCTGCGCTACGCCGACGCAGGAGGCAGATCCGATGTTTGAAGACGCTCCTTCTGCTACAGCTGGCATCACAGGCAAACGGGACAAGCTTTTGGGTAAGCCCGGTCAGGCGCTGCCGATGCAGCCGGTGCGCGCGATCTCCTTCGACACAGATGAAGGCTCTCTGTTGTCACTGGATGTGTCTCCAAAGGGCGACATGCTGGTGTTCGATATGCTGGGGGATATCTACACGCTGCCAGTGACGGGTGGCAAGTCGATGAGGCTTACTTCGGGCATGGCGTTCGATGGCCAGCCGGTCTGGTCGCCCGATGGTGAGACGATCCTGTTTGTCAGTGACCGCTCCGGCGCTGAGAATCTCTGGCTTATGGACGCGGATGGCAACAATCGTCGCCAGATAAGTCTGTATGACGACAATCCTGTATTCATATCACCGGAATGGGCACCGGATGGGCAAAGCATCATCGTTACGCGCTATTGGGCGGATCGAAATGCCTATGAGTTGTGGCAGTTCCTGCCCATAGTTGGCGATATGGGCGAAGTTCTGCGCTCTACGCGGGCCGAGAACGGCAGCGATACGAGTATTAACTCGCTGGGTGCTCGATTTTCACCGGATGGAAACACCATTTATCTGGCCTCGCTTTCTGAGGGTGACCCGGAATTCAATGCACTATCGGCCTGGGGCATTACACGGTTTGATCCGGAGACGGGTGAAGAGACGGTTATCGTGCCTGCAGGCGTGGAAGGTGAAAGCACAGTGCCGAACTTCCGGCCGGCCATCTCACCGGATGGCCAATATCTCGTGTTTGGAGAGCGCCGCGAGGGCGTGACTCAGCTCAAAGTGAAGCATCTGGGAAGCAGTGTGTTGCGTACGCTCGCTGAAATTGACCCGGACATGATCCTTGCGGGGCTGACGAATGATGCCATTGCGCGTTATGATTTTTCGTCAGACGGGAAGGCCATATATGTCAACCGGCAGGGGCGAATTGACCGTGTGATGCTGAAGAGCGGAGAGGCTCAAACAGTTCCGTTCACGGCCGATGTATCGCAGAAGCTCGGGCCGCTGGGGCGGCATCCGGCAATCATCGAAGAAGGGCCAGTCCGCGCGCGACTGATCCAGTCGCCGGAACTCTCGCCTGATGGCAAGACCCTCGCCTTCACCGCGCTGGGGCGGTTGTTCTTGAAGGCGCTCGATGGCGGCCAGCCGCAGCCTGTGCGTCCGCCAGGCGTCACAGGCTACCATCCTTCCTGGTCTGAGGATGGGTCTGCGCTCGCCTTTGTGAGCTGGTCGAAGGAAGCCGGTGGCGATGTCTGGATCGCGACACCTGATGGACGTTTCGCGCGCACGCTAAGTTCCGATTCTGCCTTTTATACGCACCCTGTTTTCACGCCTGATGGGCGTTCGATTGTGGTCGTGCGCTCGCCAGCTGAAACGCGACGGCGGACCTATATGGAATATGGTCAGTGGCGCGAGGCCGAGTTGGTGCTGATGCCGCTCGATGGATCGGGGGCGCGCGTGTTTGCCACTGGCCGTATGGGTGGTACGCCGCATTTCGCTTCAAATCCCGATGAGGTTCTGATCAACACTGGCGACGGTGTTGAGGCCATTTCTTTGGCTGATGGCGCGCGCCGTGTGGTGACGCAAGCTGTCGGGCCGGGCTGGTACTTTTCTGAAGGATCAGCGGCCGCCGATGATCTGCGTGTTTCACCCGATGGTCAGTGGGCACTGGCGCAGATTGCCCAGCAGCTGCATCTCTATCGCATCGCCATCCCCGGAGAGGTGTTTGACCTGTCTAACCCTACCGGGATGCATGTTCAGTTGACGAATATCGGTGCGGATTATTTTGGATGGAGTGAAGACGGGCAGGACATCTACTGGTCGCTTGGCGCTACGCTGCGCCGCATACGCCTGGAGGATGTAGCTTTTGAGCGAGGTAGCGCGGAGACGGGGGCCAGCCGCGTCGATATTGCGATAATGGCAGAGCGCGATCGGCCGAAGGGCCGCGTGCTTCTGATCGGCGCAAATGTCGTGCCGATGAGTGACCGCGCGGCACCCGGAACAGTCCTGGTAAATCATGACATCCTCATCGAGAATGGCCGCATCGCCAGGATCGCGCAGGCCGGAGAGATTGGGGCTGAGGATAATGTCCTGGTCGTCGATGTATCTGGCGCTTATGTCATTCCAGGTTTGATCGACGCGCATTACCATGTCGCGGACATTCGCCGGGATGTTCTCGATTTCGATGTATGGGGATTGAAGGCCAATCTGGCTTTCGGGGTGACGACCTTGTTTGATCCTTCGTCGCTTTCTATCGACATGCTTACCTATCAGGATCTGATTGAGGCCGGTGATGTAGTTGGATCGCGTCTCTTTACAACCGGCCCTGCGATCTTTGACTTCAACGACTTCCGGTCAAAGGATGAAGTTGTCGCGGTCCTTCGCCGCTACCGTGACTATTACCGGGTTTCGAATCTCAAACAGTATCGCACAGGCAATCGCCGGGTGCGCCAGTGGGTGGCTGAGGCGGCCAATGAAATTGGGCTTTCAGCAACAACAGAAGGCGCGCTTTCCTACCGGTTTGGCCTGACGGCTATTCTGGATGGGTTTTCGGGCGTTGAACACGGTATTCCGCCGATAGACCAGCACAGGGATTTCGTGGAACTTCTGGCCCGGAGCGGAACCAGCAGTACCCTGACACTGATGATCACGCATGGCGGGTTGCCAGCAGACCGTGTTTTCATCGCGCGCGAAGATGCATTTAATAATGAAAAGTATGCCAGTTTTGTTCCCGAATGGTTTCGTGAGATGCGGTTCCGGAATGTACCGGCGGCGCCGCTCTGTGACTATACGTTCGGCAAAGTAGGTGCCAGCAGCCTGACGGTTCATCGCGCCGGTGGGCTGGTCGGTCTTGGCGCGCATGGAGACGTTCCCGGCCTGGGCACTCAATGGGAGATTCAGGCCTACGTTGAGAGCGGGTGGACGCCTGGCGAAGCTCTCTGGGCGGCGACCATGGGCAGCGCCAGGACGATTGCGCGCGATACCGCACTTGGCAGTCTCGAAACAGGAAAATTCGCCGATCTCGTGATCCTCAATACAAATCCGTTGGCGGATATAAGGAACACGCTCGATATCCGGTATGTAATGAAAAACGGACGGCTTTATCAGCCAGAGACACTCGCTGAAGCGGATGGGGCGGCGAGCCAGTAACGCGGTTGCCACCGCAAATGAAATTTCAACAAATGCCTTCAGGAGTAACGAAAGTGACCCTTACACGAACCCTATTGTCTGCGACGACCCTCCTGACTTTTCCGCCGCTCGTCGCCGAAGCAAGCGAGAGACGTGTGTTTGTGGATGTGGGCACCGTTTCGGCGCTGCATGATCGGGGTGAGCAGATCGGGCGTGAGGTTCTGGAATTTGGTGCTGGCGTTGAGATGGACGTGCAGGAAGCGACTGTTTACGGCGCGTTCTATCGTTTGCTTCCCTTTGGCGGTGAACAGGAAGCTTTTGATGACGAAGCAGACTATACACTGGGCGTTGCCTGGGAGGGGCGCGGTTATAGCGCTGATGCTTCGGTCAATTTGCTGACATTTCCGGGGGAAGATGCCGAGTCGAGCGTGGAGCTCGCGGGTGCTGTGACACTTGATGTGCCATTGGTACCCACACTGATTGGCTTTTATGACGTCGACATCGAAGACCGGGGGCTGGAATTGTCCGCAGGACCCGAATGGGATGCTGGTTCATGGAGCCTCTACGCGATTGGCCGCGCGGGTTTTGTTCATCCGGGTGACGGGTCTGCCCATCGCTCCTATGGCGGGGTTGAGCTCGGCGCTACGCGTCCGGTGTCGAACTTTATTGAATTGGGATTGTTCGCGCGTGCGGATGTTGCGGATGAAGACGCCTTCGCGCGCCGCATCGAGCGCGGTAGTGTCACCTCCTTCACCACTTCAGGGATTGCGGCAGGGGTCAGCTTCTCATTGACCCACTGACGGTATCGTTTCACACCGCTGGGGTGATCGTTTCGGTCAGGCTTCGAGCATTGGCTGCCTTAATATTGGCCCACGGCGTTCATGCAGGTCATATTTTTGCTGATTTGGGCCACTAAATCAGTCATAATCTTGTCACAGGAAGGGACGGTGACATCATCAACGGGTGTTATGCAGTCCCGAAAGGACAGGATGAAAAGCACCCATCAGCTCGATCTCGGCCGTCGTCCCGTTGTGGCCCTGGCGGATGAATATCCGTCTGGATTCGTCGATGCGGCGCATTCTCACGAGCGTATTCAGCTGCTCTATGCGTGCTCTGGTGTGATGTCTGTTGTCACGGACAAGACGAGCTTCGTCATTCCGCCTCAACGCGCCGTGTGGATTCCAAGCCTGGTGGAGCATGAAGTATCCTGCCGTGGGGCGGTATCGCTGCGCACGCTCTATATTGATCCAAGGTACGAGCGAGACGATCCGGACTGTCATATTGTTGAGGTTGGCCAGCTGCTCCGGGCCCTGATCCTTGAGGTTACCCAGTTCGAACATGAGTACGACCTTCACGGCCGGGAGGGGCAGATTGTCAGTCTCCTTTTCAGCGAGCTGTTGGCGTCCCCAAAAGTCCCTTATGCGGCACCAATGCCGATGGACCCGCGCCTCGTCCGGGTATGCAGGGAGATCATCGAGCATCCAGCTGACCAGCGCGACATTGACCAATGGGCTGATATTGCGGGCATGAGCCGGCGCAGCTTCACGCGCGCCTTCAAACGGGAAACGGGCATGGGCGTGGCGCTTTGGCGCCAGCAGGTGCGTCTGCTCGAGGCGTTGTCACTGCTCTCGACAGGGGCTAGCGTCACCAGTGTCGCAATGGATGTGGGCTATGATAGCGCGAGCGCATTCTGCGCGATGTTCCAGAGGGCCTTTGGAGTGTCTCCTAGCCGGTATTCGTTCTGAAACTCTACGTCTGGCGCGGCGGGTCAAACGCGTGCCGTCGATTGTCGGGAACGAGTTACTTGTACTTCTCGCTTGCAATTCTTTATCTCCCTTCAGGCCGCGCCAGACCGTACGATATTCAGTCAATTTCAGCTTGATGGCTTTCTCGCCATTGCCTGCTGGCGGCGAAAAATGGCGTCACATTAGCGTAGCAGGATCAGTCGAGCCTGCTTCGGATAGACCCTGAAGAGGCATTCTGAGCTGGTTTTTGTCGCATTTGGAGTTTTGCGTTGACCTTGGTGCGCACTCAGCCATTATGGTTAGCGCAAGGTAGCCAGAGGGGGAATTCCGGTGACCAAGTGCGAACGAGACGTGGGACAAGTGCATATCGGGATTGCGATGCTCGGACTTTTGTTCGCGCTTGCGATGCCTGCCTATGCTGCGCCGTCAACGGCAGGTTGCCTCGAGATCGCTGCCCCTGAATCGTCAATCAGCCTGCAGTGCGAGGGGGTGGCAGCGAGCCCCAGTTTGAAGGGTTATGAGGCGGGCATTGCGTCATTCAATGCCGCGCGTGCCTATCTGAGCCAGGCTCACGGCGCGAGCAATTCCGCCAGTCATTTCGCCAAAGCGGCTGAGCTTTTGAATACGTCCTTCAACAGGTTGACTGACGCAGCTCTGCTGAGCCCTGACCGGGCGACACTGGGATTCAGCAAGAAGGAATGGAGGAAGTGGCAAAAGGCGCCCCTTACGGGGTTTCGCTTTGAACGGTCGCTTGCCTATGCAAGCGCACTGGAGGGGCTCGCAAATGCTGTGCCTTTCATCGCGACCAATGTGTGCTCAAGCCAGCAGGATTGCCGCAGCAAGGCACTGACGCAGCTGGCAAGCGAAGACATTGCGGCGCCTTTCGCCTCCCGCGGGTCTGCACAGGGCGACTGGCGGTACAATGAATTCTATTTCCGCCGTGGCGCGCTTTATCAGTCTCGGGGACAATTGGCCGATACCGATATGGCCATCGAAGACTACAAGACGGTGCTCAGCAGCCGACGCGCTGAACGCAAGGCAAATGCTGCAACGGCGCTCGAAGCGCTGGCACTGAGCATTGCAGATGAAAATCGTGCGCGGGGCGGCATGTCTCTCGCCCAGGCAGTCAAATATTATACTGTTGCCCTTGTCGCCAAGCCCGACAGCGGGCGGGCGCACATGGGTCTGGGCCAATCCTATTTGCAGCTTTGCCGTGATGCGACGACAACGCCAGCGCAACGAGTGACTGATTGCTTGTCTGCGCGCAACGCATTTGAGACGGCCAAGGGGCTCACTGGGGCGGACCAGACCCTTGTCTTCCTTGGGCTTGGGGAATCGCTCTCTGTGGCAGCTACGGAACTGGCCAAGGTAAATCCGGGAGACAGCAACATACTGCTCTACAAACAGGGCTCTGTTGACGCCTACGCGCAGGCTGCAAGTGGAAGCGGTGGTAATGCAAATGCGCAGTTGCTGCTGGCGAACGCACTGAAAGCAACCCAGCCTGACCGGGCGAGCGAGGCTTACCGGCAATATGTCGCGATGAAGCTGGCCTATACGGACTGGATTGCTGCGGACTGGCAGTCGCCGGTTGGGCCTCTGTTTCTGCAGAAGACGAATGCGCTGCCTACGATGGAAGATCGGCGCAACGTCGCTGAGGCGATCATGGCTCTTTACGAAACGCGATCTGCGACAAGCGGGTTGCGTAAGGACATTGCGCTCAGTCTTTTGAATGCGGCACTGGCCGCCCAGCCGTCGCTGATTGAGGCCTCGCTGAAAGCTGGGCGGCTTCATCTTGCACCGCCCGCGAACTGGGCGGGGGCAAACACGGCGTTCCTGAACGTGGTGAACGCCACTGGCGGGCCAAATGGCCCCCCATCCGTTGGCCGCGAGAAAGAGCGTGCCGAAGCCTTCTACGAACTTGGCCGCGCAGAGGCATTGAAAGCAAGCTCAGGCACACGTGCGCAGACCAGCGCAGCCGGCATCAAATACGCCCGGGATGCAGTTTCACTGGATGGTTCCGAGATTCGCTACAAAAAGGCGGCGTGCCTGTCCTATATTGTGACCTTCAAGCCAACTGCAGCAGATCCGGGCAATGCAAGCTGGTGTTCAGGTATTGGCGGCGCGGATGGCCAGTTTCTTCTTGGAATGTATTATCTGCGGATCGCGCAAACGGCACCAATGTCACGGCGGAACGCCTTGCGCGATGAAGCCCAGAGCGCATTCATTCAGGGCAAGGGCCTCATTGGCCAGCCTGCGGCTGGTACACCTGTAACGGTTTTCGAGAGCGATTGGCCCAGAGCGCCAACAGCAATGTCGATCGCGACCTTGCTTGAGTTTGGCAGGGCGAAGGCGATTGCGTGCAACGGCGCGTCAGTGAACCTTGCTTTGCCGCCAGCCGATGTGAATGCCGCTGCAAGTCAGTTTGATTTTTTCCAGGTTGGAGCATGCACGCGTTAGTGCAAGATATTTCAGGAGTGAACAAAAATGAACATCGTCAGGTCTGAGGGGCTTCCACGTGGAAGCATGCCAACAGTGTTCGAGGAGCGGACACTTTTCCCCCCGCCACAGGCGCCGGTCATTGATGCACAGTTTTCAAAGAACCGGAGCGGGTCTGTCGTACCCATTCTGATTTTCCTCTTTATGCTCGTGCCTTGCGCCGGGCTTGGCTACCTTGTTTGGCAGAGTACCGGCCAGGTGCAACAATTGCAGACCCAGCTTGATACGATCGAAGCGAAGAGCGGCGAGGCGATGACGGCCGACTTTAACTCTCAGATCGCAGCGCTTACCGCTGACCGCGATGCACTGCGTGTCGAGGTCGAGACAATTGGCGATAGCCAGGAAATGTTTAATGAAAATATTGGCCGGCTCGTAGGGGAGAGTGCTGCGCTGATTACGGAAATCGAAGAGTTACTGGCGGATCAGCGCAGGGGCGGTGCACCAATACCTGCCGAGTTGAAGACGATCCCGGAAACATGGGACGATGCGGCCATCGAGATTCTTCAGAAACACGTCGACGCCCTCAGGGCACACAAGGTAAAAGTCATTGGCCCGCGCCCGGTCAAGCCGAAGCCGGTCGAGGGTACGATTTCCGGAACGCCGCAATAGAATACAGACCAATCAGTGTGTCGCAGCTTGGCGACGGCTGAGATACAACAACCAGGAAGACCGACATGAGCGACGTACAAATCATCTTCGCGCCGACAACGACAGAGAAGGAAAAGCCCCTTGATCTCAATGACATCTGGGGCGAGGGGTTCCCGCCGGACACCGACTGGAGCATTCCGGAAGCCTACATGGCCCTCATTCTGTCGGCAGCCTTTGCCGATGGCGAATTAGCCCCTGAAGAGCGTCAGGAAATCGCTGCGCTGGTCATGCGTTCGCGCACAATGAAACGCCTCGATCAGGCTGAACTCGCGAAGGTCAATGCGATCGTGAATGAACGGTTGCAGGCTCGCCCAGAAGGTCTCAAGGAAGCCTGCGGTTCCCTGCCAAACGAAATGCGTCTGTCTGTATTCGCTCACTGCGTTGACATTGTGCTGGCGGATGGCGAACTTCGTCAGGCTGAGGCTGACTTTCTCAATCAAGTAACGGCATTGATGCGCCTCGATGCCGAGAAGGCAAAGCAGGTGCTAACCGTCATAATGCTGAAAAACCGTTATTGATGCAGCATCAGCGCCGCCGGGTTGGCAGGACTGAGCATGGAGAGAGATTAGGCTTTCTGTCCAGTATTTGGACTTAAAGTTTTGAGGCTGAAGCGGGATGAAGTGTATCTGATTGGGTAAACGAGGATGATACCAGCGTCGAATGGACAAGAGGCGGAAGAAGGGGATATCGCAGTCCTCGCAGCGATCCTTCAGCAGGAGCGCAAGGGTCATTGTCATATTCGGTCGCTATGCTTTGGCATGTTCGTCTTCAGCTTTGTGCTCCTGCTCTGCGCGATGGGCGTTATTGGTTTTTCCTTTATCGCCAGCACGCCGGGTGGAGATGACCGGGCCTCTCCCATGATCCTGCAGGTGCTCGCGCCGCTGTCCGCTGCGATGATTGGTTTTTTCGCCAGCTGGTGTGCGGCACACAATTGCATCAACTCGATTGATCGCTCGCTCTATGCTGCGCAGGCTAAGCGCTACAAGCTCTTCGAAGGTTTTGTCCGTGAACTCCAGTGCGCGAGCAAGAAGAAGCGAAGTCTCCTGTTGGACATGGTTGGGTCAATCGTAGCATAGGACGGAACCATGTCGGACTCAGCTGATCGGCAATTGATCGAACTCGTATCGCGCGAGCAACGTGGCCTCAGGCATATACTTGTTGCCGGCATTACGACGCTTGTTCTCGTCGTCATGATGTCGGCGGGGCTTGGCGTCTATTATTATGTTGTTGCCAAAGATCTTTCGGTCAAATCAGAACGCCTGACGGCCGACTCTGACCGGCTCGAGCGGCATGCATTCACGATGAGGCGCGATATCGATCAACAGAACAATCGTGTCGCCGCCCAGGAAGCCGCCATCCGCCGGGCGTATGATGAAATGCGCCAGATGTATGCGGGGTCCGTGGGGGAGCAGGCGCTCGACCGGGCGCTGCCGGTGGTTGCAGACTACCTCGAACGCGGGCGTCACTCTCTCGCCGATGAGCGATTGATCGAGATACAGTCAGCCAAACCGGGTGGTGGCTCCGAGGGAGCCCTGCTGAAAGGCGCCGCCGGTCTTCTGGGCTGGGAACGCAGCGGTGCGCAAATCAAGAAAGATGACGCCGGATTGCCGGAGCAACTCAAACTCGCGCAGGAGTCCTTCAATGCGGCCCTGACTGACCCGGCATTGCGATCACTTGCGCAGACGGGCCTCGCCTGGATCAGCTTCATGGAAGCCTCATCCCTGCGCTCGAGTTACGCGTTGGCGGACTGCCAGGCGGTGGACGCGTCTGTGGGGCAGATTGGAACTGACGATGCGCTTGGCCTCCAGCCGCTTTACTGGCGAGCTCAGTGTAACCGCAAGCTTGGGCGGACGCGGGAAGCACTCAGCGACTATTCCCTCGCCCTCAACCGGGTGGATCCAGCAGCAGAAGACGCACCGGATCCTGCTGAACAGCTGATCCAGATGAATGCCTTTCACGGTCTGGGCACTGTCTTGATCACGACCGCAGACCTGCCGCCTGATGCAGAGGTCGACGCGGCCCGCGCGCTCGCAGAACGGGTATGCGGTTCGGGCGATGCTGGAGACGGATCGACCTTGATGAAGCTCACGCGCGCCTGCCTCGACAAGGCGATCGCATTGAGAATTGCGCTCGGCCAGACCGAAAACCAGCAGAGCGGATCGGCTGAAAACATTAGCTTCACCTACCTGCGTGACGGCGACTTTCAAGGGGCATTGGCGCACTCGAAGCAAATAGAAAAGACAGGATTGTTTGCCTGGAATGAGCTGGTCCGCGCTCTGTCGGCCGAAGCCGTCGGAGACGAGGATGTGGCGCGCGAGGCCAGGCGAAACGTATCCATGTTTGCACCCGAAAGCTTCAATGTCTGCGAATTGCGGGCATTGATGACCCCGGAAGTCTACGAAAATGCGCGCGCTCTGATTTCGAGTGAGCACGAGGGCTTTGTCGTCGCGTGTGATTAGAAGGTCACTAGTGCGTCAGGCGCACGGCTCTCAGGGACCCGCGATGGTCGTCCCCGGTAGCTTGTATTCCGTGAGAGCACCAGACTCCCTCAGACGGACTTATCGATTGCCCTTCCCGGATCCATTCAGGGCATGAGCTGCGCTTGGGGGCCTCGACGTTCCTGAACCAACACCGATTGGCGGTGATCGGCTAAGGGGTCTGTCCTTGGCGGCGAAATAGCCAAGAAGCGGTACTCCAACATAGCTACATGGGAATCCGCTCCACGATCATTATGCGTACGCTGGGACCAGACCTGCCATTGGCCTTCAGTCACTTCTGATGCCTGCGTGACCACCCTGAGTGCCAAGGCGGCCAGGTGTTAAGTCCCAGCGCGGACAAGAAACTAAATGCAATGCCCAGATCACTTTCACCACCTTTCGTATGGATCCTTCCTGGTGATCTCAAGGCTTTGGCATGGTGAGTATCTGGACGGCGCGCGTATCGCCATTTTCCATGACGCTGAAACTCGCCATTCTGTCGTCCTTTTCCAAGCTGATCCGGGCCATGTGTGGCATTGATGAGTCCGAATCCATCACGGTCCATCCATCCGCTGTCAGACGGTCGCGGATATTTGAGATAATGTCCTCTTTTGAAGATTCCGACAGGGCCTGCACACTGTGGCTACCGGGCAGGGGGGAGCCTGTGGCAATGATATCCCAGGCGGCAGGAAGCTCGATGTCGTCTGGAAAGCCTGACGGCAGATCGAGGTTGCGTCCAACCTGGCCGCCGCCCGCATTGATGACGATCTGCTCAGTTTCGCCTTCGCCATTCAGCGAGACATCCGCATCGATCCCGTGGCGGGCAGCGGCGTCCTCCATCGCTTTCTCCTGGCTCCTGTTGCTGTCACCTCCACCGCATGCAGCCATGAGACCAGTCGCCAGTGCGATGGCAAGTATTCCTGTTCCGGTTTTCATTCGTCTTTCCCTTATCCTAATCGACAACAGTGAACGTATCGCGCGCCAATACCTGATGCTGCAGGCCGGTGGCGTTGGTCTTCGTGCAGGCCGCGCACAAGGCCCTCGACAGTATCCTTGGCAATGACGATTTTGTTGGTACCGTCGATTTGTCCCCACATCGAACCGGATGCATCAAGAATGAGGATCGTGTCATCCAGTGGTGTCGCATCGTCGGCAATGGCCGAAAGGCAAAGGCCAGCCGCAAGCACTCCACTAGCCGCGAGCATTTTGATTAGCGCCATTGATCCGTGCCCTCACGTTTATTTCTGTCCCCAGACAAGTTTAAGCATTCGGTCGCCGGCGGCAATGGTCAACTGGTACAGATGACCCAGTATTTTCCTCGTCAATAGGTGGTAGTGTGAGGACTGGATTGGGGATGGTAAGAGGAACTATTCATGAAATACCTGGCATGCCTTTCACTTGCTTTCATGGTTGGCGCGACTGGTTCGGCCGATCAGCTGCCATCGAAGGTCCGTTCCGGTGCCTATATCGAAATGATCGCGCAGCGTGGTGTTGAGTGTGGGCATTTAAGTCAATGGGAAAGCCTGTCCCTGCGGGCAATGGCCTTGCAGGATCGCGAAGGGTGGTCGCAGGCGCATGTCGAATCACTGAAGACAGAGACTGCGAAACGTGTCGCTGAAACAGAATGCGACGCTGAGATGCTGACACTCTGGATAGAGGGGGCCCGAAAGGGTTTCGACATAGAAATGCTGCCACCCTATCTGGTTGCCTACAAGACACTCAGCAGGATGAAAGATCCACCCCACGCATTTTCTGCAGTCGCCCTGCGTCTGGACAAGGAGCCAGTCATATCCGTCATTGACGCAAAGCTGGCTGAACTCGCGGCAACCGGACGGCCTGCGGAGGGCGGCAAGACTTGGCCGGACTATATCGAGTACACAGGCGAGGCCATACTGAAACTCACGCAACAGCTGGAAGGCGAAGGTGGCGATCAGGCTGCAGCCTGGATTGCGCAGTCGGCGCGGATCGTCGAGACATGGTATGAGGAGGAGATCCGATGAGGCCGCTCGCCTTTGCTTTATTGCTAGCGATTTTGACTTCGCTGCCCGCTTTCGGCCAGGTCTGCGAACCGACTGCGGAAAGTCATGCTGTGCGGATCGTTGGGCAGGACAGGCAAGGCGCGTCGGTGGCGGACTTTCCGGAAGTGGCGGGCGACAGGAGCTTTTACCAGACGCTTGGCAATGGCTGGGTGTTCGCTTTGATGCGGGTTGAGAACGGCTGGTCGATAAGACTCTATGAGAAAGAACCTGTCGGTTCCGCTGTTGATCTTACATCTCTCACCCCGCCCCTTCGCGGTGCGGCAAACCCTCGGGATATCCTGGGCTGGCACTTCCGGAACAAGGCTAATACCGCGCCCAACACAGGCGATGTCAACGCGCCACAAGAGTTGCGCGCATTTGTCATTTCGCCGGGCCTGCAGGGAACCGCCGGGTTGCGCGCGTCGGATGGTGTGCAAATGCCTGGCCCTGAAGACGGTATTGGCTGGTTGAAAGTGATCGATTTCGGGCTGGCGAATCCCGTGACGGGCACGCCAGCCAGCATGAACTGGTTGAAGTTCGATGCCTGTCTGTCATGGCCGCGAACAGATGATGAGGCAGCTCACCTGGTGGACCGGGCGAGCCTCGACTTTGTCGATGAGGAGAAGGAGGCATTCGGTAGTTGCGGCCTCGACCTTGAGACATACGATCTCAGTGCCCGGTTCCTGCCGCGCACGCTGGGCGGAGATCTGGATAGCGACGGCGTGCTGGATGAAGCCGCACAAGTGCGTCGCATCTCCGACGACCAGCGCGGGATAGCGATTTGTCGCTCCGGCACAAGGCTGGAGGTCCTGGGTTTCGAAAGCTCCCCGAGGGGTGATGTACGGACAGGATATGCTGGTCAGGCCGAGGCCTGGCAATGGATATCGCCTGGTGGGAGCGTGCCGCTCCACATTACCGGCTACGACCTTCCCGAGGCAGACGGAGATATGCTCGTCCTCGAGCGGATCGAAAAGGAGGCGGTGCTGGTCTACTGGCAATACGGACAAATGAAGATGGAGAGGCTCTACCATCATGTCGAGCCTTAGGGGCCTGTTCGTCGTTTTCTCGGTTTGCGCATTTGCAGACAGCGCTTACGCCGCGCCTGCGTGCCAGTCGGACTGGATGTTTACCGCTACGCCCATCGAAGGTGTTGTCTTTGGCACCAATCTTTTCCGCGCAGAACTTGCAGAGGGGCTTTCCTTCACGCTTCAACCGGATGAGTCGGGCTGGCATGTCGAAATGAGGGGTCAAGGCGGTGAAGTCATCCCGTCTCGGCCCGTTGCGCGCGGTATTCCGCCGGTCCGGGGCGAAAACAATCCGACGGAAAGCTTCATCTTTGGGCCAGATGTGTTTGAACCGGCCCACAATCGGGAACTGACCGTGCCTGGCAACCCGCATAATGCAGCGACGGTCGAGCCGTCTCCGGGAAAGCAGGGGCAGGGCTGGCTTGCTGTCACAGACCAGGCGTTTGCGGAAGGTGAGGCGTCGCGCAAGGTGTATATGGCCTTCGAGGGCTGCGTTGCATGGAATGACGGGCCGCGTGAACCCGTCACATCTCATTATCCAACACCAGAAGACCTCGCGAATTTCCCGGATTGGGTCGTCACGGCTTTCGAGGATTGCGGCCTTCCCGAGACGATGTTGTTGTCCGGGCGTATGCCGCGCCCCGGTTCCCGCCAGCGGGCCTGGCTTGAGCCGGACCTCGACGGCGACGGACGCCATGATCTTGTCGCGCTGGTGGACCGGCCGGAAGGCAATCAGTCCGGTCTTGTGGTCTGCCAGCAGGCGCAGAAGACGTTGACATTGGTGGGTTTCACTTCCGGGACGGATTCCGCGCCGCTATCGAGCGACTTTCTGGCAGAGGTCGATTGGTGGTTGATTGATGGCCGCACCGTCGTGATCGGAATTGAAGGCGCGGCGAGCCAGATTGTCTATCTGGACCAGGCGGGCACACTTATGAGCCGTTGGGCTGTGGACTGACAGGTCAGTCCTCCAGCGCCCCGCCGTTCGGGGTGGCGGGTGCGCCGTCGACAATCGCGCCGTCTATACGGATTGCCTGTTGAAGGTCGTCGAGCCAGCGTCCCGGTATGAGGGCGTGTCCCTGATGCGCGAATCGAATTTGTGCGTAGGTGTAGGCCGCATTATTACCGCCGATTTCTGACATGGGTTTCGTGGACAGGTCCATCTGGATCGACCCGTCTCCGCCAACACTCCCGACCCCACCCGGGATCTGTGACAGTGCCGCAGCTGCTTCCGGATTATTCGCGAGCACGTCGTTGAGCATGGACTGTCCAAGAGCGCCTCCAGTGCCGAGTTCGCTCATCGCGGATGACTGCCCGAAACTGCGAGCGTCGGAATATCCCGTCATGCGTGCCGACAAGCCGGACGTTCCGAACATGGCCTGTACCGGCAATCCGCGCTGTTCAGCCAGCATGGCCTGGAAATTCCGGGGGCTCTGGCCGAAGAGGGAGAAAGGCACGTGCAGAAATGCGGGTTGTTCCGGATCGCTGATATAAGTTTGATCCTCGCAAAAAGTGGGCCCGGGCCGGTACCTGACGGCATGGCCGGTGGCCAGGATGGCGCCGAGGCGGGCTGCTTCGTTCATAGACATCACGCTCGCATCTGCATCCGCGAAGAAGCCATAATAGATGATCAGCGGTTCTTCGGTTTCAGGGTCACAGTCGGGTCCGCCTGCGGGGCTGTAGTTCTGGATCAGGGCTGCACCACTCGTTGCTTCCAGCATGAAGCTACGAGAATCAGTCTGCGATTTCGCCATCTTGCCAAGGCCGCCATCGGAAATCGCAAAGTGCCGCGTCTCGTCCGACACGGGCATGACAAGTTCCTGAGGGTCCATCTGCTCAATTAGCTGCACCGCATCCTTGATGCGCTGTTCGAACCTGTCGGCTTGTGACCCGCCCAGCCCCTGCGCGCCAGCCTGAGAGGCGAACGTTAGCGCCAGCGCTGTCGCCGCATATCCGAAAATGGTCCTGTTCATCGCGTGCGTCCCTTCAAGATGAGGCGCAATGTTCAGGAAAATACTGCACAATATCAACCAGTACGAATGTCCTAGTTTATTTCCCATCAGCGTGTCGGTATAGCTTTCAGGCATGGGGACGCATGCGCTTGAACTGATAATCGCTGACGATCATCCGGTGTTCAGGGCCGGTATTTTGAGCATCGTTCGCTCGGCTCTGGGAGATGCTCGGCTGCGGGAAGCAGGAACGGCCACGGTTCTGAGGCGGGAACTCGACACTGCACCAGCAGACCTGCTGATCCTCGATATCTTTTTCCCGGGGCTGGAACCAGAAAGCGACATTCGCAGGTTTCGTCTAGCGCATCCGCTGATGGCGATACTCGTCGTATCCATGCTGACGGAACGCGGAGCCGTCGAGCGGCTGATGCGGGCCGGTGCCAATGGCTTTGTCTCCAAGCGTTCGCCACCTGACAGCATGCTGAAAGGCATCCGGGAAGTCATGCAGGGTGGACGCCCTGTCTATCTGCCGCCGAGCGGGCCTGGCCGACCCATTTCGACAGCGGACGATCCCGTTCATGCCCTTCCGCCGCGGCAGAGTGACGTGCTGAAACTGATTTGCCTCGGCCTGTCCAACAAGGAAATCGCCAAGGAGCTCGACCTTTCCGTGTCCACCGTGCGGGCCCATGTGTCGGCCCTGTTCCAGAAGCTCGGTGTGACCAACCGCACCGCTGCTGCCACCTTTGGCCTCAATCACGGTGCGCTTCACTCACCCCGCGAGACTGATCAGCGCTGACCTCAGCTGGACCGGGCGGACCGGTTTCAGCAGAACCAGCAGGCCGGTCTGCCTGATCTGTTTCGCTGTCTCCGGTGACGAACTGCCTGTCATGATCAATGCAGGCGTACCCGGGAACTTTTCCTGCAAGACCTTGATTAGCTGTAGCCCCGTCTGATTGCGACGCAGGTCATAGTCGCAGATGATCAGGTCTGGCCTGAACAGGCTCTCCATCTCGTCGCTGGACAGGGAGTCGCGTAGATCAACGCTCCAGCCCCAGCTGGACAATAAATCGCCTGTCGCCTCCAGGGTTGAGCGATCGTCGTCAATGATGAGCGCCCTGCCGGGCTGGTCCTGCATCTTGAGCTTTTCCGGGTCACTCTCGGGCACGGCTGCGGCACGATCTGACATATCAAACGGCCCGACCCGGAAAGTGGCACCTTCGCCCGCCTTTGACGCAACCGATACGCGTGCCCCTGCAAGCTCGGCGAGGCGCTGGACAATAGCCAGTCCGAGTCCCACGCCTTCGCTGGCATCGGTTAGCTCACTGCCTTTCTGGAAGGCCTCGAATATCCGGGCCTGTTCCTCCTTGTGGATGCCGGGCCCCCAGTCGCGCACCAGCAAGGTGAACTGCCTGCCAGACTGTTCCGTAGTCACCAGTATGTCCGTTCCTTCGCCGTGACGGATGGCGTTGGAGACAAGGTTTTGCAGGATACGTCGCACGATCAACGGGTCGCTTTCTATCATCGTGTTGCCAGCTTCCGCCCGCAGGCTACAGCCGGCCGCAATGGCTGCCGGAGAAAACTCCGTGATGATGTCGTTGATCAGGTCTCCCAGGCTGAAGGTGTGAAAGTTAGGCCGAATTTGCTGTGTATCCAGCAGGGTGACGTCGAGTAGCGAAGTGAACAGTTTTGACAGTATCTCGACGGACTGTTTCAACCGTTCGAAAACATGATGCGTTTCAGGCGTGAGTTGCGTTTCGGATTGCGACGCAAGCAGAAGTCCCATCGCATGAATGGGCTGGCGCAGATCGTGACTTGCTTGTGCGAGGAAGCGCGACTTGGCTCTATTCGCATTCTCGGCTTCGGCACGCGCGGTTTCGAGTGCGTCCGCAAGCTGCATCTTTTCCCATTGCAGCACGAAGCCACGGCGTGTGAAACCCCGGAGCACCCAGCCTAGTCCCAACATCAAGAGTAGGAACAGGACCAGCATCCCGGCAGCAATCACCCTTTGCCCATCCGGATTGTCGAGATAGGTCCGCGCTGCCTGCGCAAACATGATAATACTCAGGGTAAGGACAAGAATCGGGTAGCGCATGTTGTGCGTGCCCGTTCCGGTCAGTACGCCGCCGCTGATGATGAAACCGACAAAGGTGCGCAGTTCTGTATCGTCGGTTGGCAACAGCATAAACCCCAACCAGCCCCAGCCCAGCGCCAGCAGTATCGCCGTCGCATCAAAGGCGGTAGAGATACGGTCGAGAGGCGCATTGGCATCGGCACGCGCGGCGCCATGAAAACATATATAGGCCTGCGCAAGCCCGAACACAGTCATCCAGCCGGCCCATGGCCAAAGCAGTTGCGGGACGACGACGGAGTTCAGGACGTAGGTTAGCAATATGGCCGACAGGATATGCATCTGCCAGACGAAGCGGCCGAGCTTCAGTAGCAGTGCGTTGCTGTGATAGGTCACAAAAGTTCGTTGTGACTGATCTGCCTGCATGGCCCGTCCCCCAGACTCCGGGTCTCGTCTTACGCTATGTGTTCAATACAGGCTAATCCCGGAGCAGACCACCTTGCAGCCAGTGGTCATGGCCCCTATCCAACGAGGCTGAACGGCGACTCATGATCAATCTGCAGGCGCTCCTGAAGCGTCATGCGCACGAGCAGATGCGCGCCCTTGATGAACTCGCTGGGGGTTCGCCCGTTGAACTGCCTGAACTCGCGGATGAAGTGTGACTGGTCGAAATAGGCCGTCGTGGCGATGTCGCGCCAGTCGGTGAGCTGTTTCCAGGTCAGGCGATTAGCCGAGTGCAAGGCCCGGAATTTACGGTGAAGCCGCTTGGGTGCACTGCCAAAATAGATCTTGCACAGCCGCTCAACCTGGCGCGCTGACAAGTCTGTTGCCGACAGCAGGTCGTCAAGCTCGTTCGGTTCCGGATCCACAATCCAGCGCGTTGCTTGCATCAGGAACCGCTCGTTCACCGATATGTCAGGGTCGTTAAGTGATGCGAACAAGCGATTGGCCGCTACGACGCGGGATTCCGCGTCAGGCGCTTGCGTGACTGCGCGGATCTGATCGCGGTTGTTGCTATCGACAAGGTTGTCCAGCGGGACAAGCTTATCAGCATAGGTTTCTGCTGAAACCTTCAGCATGCGCGACCACCCGAGGGGGGTGATCGCCGCGCCGAAGATCACAGTGCCGGCTTCAAAGCGAACGTTGCTCCAGCGAAAGGTCGGTCCGCACAATACGGCGCTGCCAGCCGGAACCTTCACTTCGGTACCGCCCAAATCCGAGTGAACATTGCCGCGAATGATGAACCGGACATTCGCAATTTCAGCCCGCATGACATCAGCCAGGTCGTTCATGATGGTCAGGTTGTAATAGCTTCCGACCAGCGAGCGGATCGTTTCGTTCGGGCGGAAATACTGAAATTGCATCACGGCCGACATACTCCCGATTTTCCGCCAGCTTGGCGGGAATGGCGAGTTTATACAATCCCTGCGCGCCAACTGACGACACAATGTGGCTGAACTTGTGGGTGGGACTTCAAGTGAAGTGACGGGACGCACGCCGGAGAGAGTTGGCAGAAGGCATTTATGGCAAGAATCGGCTTTGTGCTTGTGGTCTTGCTTATGGCTGCAAATCCGGCAGCAAGGGCTAAGTCTACGGCTGTTATTGCTGCCGGTCGGCAGTAAAGTGACTATAATACATGCGAACGGTCCCATGATTATCTGGACGCCGAAAGGATAGCCGCCGAGGAAATTCTCGGTGGCAGACGGCAAGAAACGCAAGAAGAACAATAACGTCGCCAAAGCAAAGACGCCTGAGGAGTTCCACGCGGAGCTAATATCCCGCGCCGATACAGGCTGCTTGGCTGGCAATGGCCGGCTGTGCACGGAACTCGGCTCGGCCTGACAATCGCCTGCTTGCGGCCCGTGATGTCGGGAAAGATGCCCGGGACCACGCCTTTCCCCATTCCGGGATCATCTCATTATCCGTGCACGGAAATCCACCTGACGTCCGGTCCGACCATGGTGCGGAAGCCGATTTCATGTGAGCCGACAGTCGCCCTGGTGACTGAGACGGCGGCTCTCACCCGGTCCCGGTCCGCGGGGTGGATCTTTTCGGACAGGCGCTCGAAGTGATGTCATGGCCAGGGGATAGATCCCAGAGCTTGAAGCCGTGCGGGTCCATGGCAAAATCATCGGTATCGACGTTCCACGCCCACAAGGAAACGCCTGCGGCATCTATCGAGCGGCGCAACCCGTCATATCCGCATACAGGTTTGTGTATATCGATATTGGACAATTTGCATCGCATGCCCGCAACTTTGGCGAACCAATAGACAGTGCGCACGGTGTTACCTGTATACCAAGCTGGAAAGGGTCCACAGCCTGCCACTGCTTTATCGTGTTATCCGAAAATTGAAGGAATCCTGGGTGCGTCCCAGCCTGAAATGCCTCAAGACCATGTCTGTTCTTCGCCCTTACGGGTCTTTCGCCGTAACTCACCTTTGCAGCGTTCCGAGCAGGTTTTGACATTGTCCCAGTCTCGCGCCCACTTCTTGCGCCAAGCAAAAGGCCTTCCGCAGGCCGCGCAGGTCTTCTCAGGCAGATTCGACTTGGAGTGGCGTTTGTCTGTCACAGGCTTGCCAGAAAGTCTGCAGCACTGTCACGGATGCGTTGCTGCTCCGCTGCGTTGAACTTGTCATAGGTGCGCACAGTCTGAGCCATCCGTGGATTGGTGCTGATCTTGTCGCGATGGCGCGAAATGAAGTCCCAATAGAGCGCATTGAAAGGACAGGCATCCTTTCCGGTTCTTTGCTTCACGTCATACTGGCAGGACTTGCAGTAATTGGACATGCGGTTGATATAGGCGCCGCTGGCTGCATAAGGTTTCGAGGCCAGCAGGCCGCCATCGGCAAACTGGCTCATGCCCACTGTGTTGGGTAACTCGACCCATTCATAAGCGTCGGCATAAACGCTCAGATACCATTTATGCAACGTATGCGGATCAATACCGGCCAGCATCGCGAAATTGCCTGTGATCATCAGGCGCTGGATATGGTGGGCGTAGGCCTCATCCCTCGTCTGGGTCACAGCGGCTTTGACGCAGGCCATGCCGGTCTCAGCCGTCCAGTAGAATTCAGGGAGGGGCCGTGTGTGGCCAAGGAAATTGCTGCGGTCATAGCCGGGCATTTTTAGCCAGTAGATACCGCGCACATATTCGCGCCAGCCAATGACCTGACGGATAAACCCTTCGGCTGCGTTAAGCGGCGCCTTGCCCGAGCGGTAGGCGGCTTCGACCTGGCGGCATACGCGCAGCGGATCCAGTAATCCGCAGTTCAGGTACTGGGCAATGACCGAATGATAGAGGAAGGGTTCCCCCTCCACCATCGCATCCTGGTAATCCCCGAAATGCGGCAAGGCATGTTCCACGAATGCCTTAAAGGCCGCCTCGGCATCGGTGCGGGTGACCGCGAACCAGAAAGGCGCAAGGTCGCCGAAATGATTGCCGAAGCGGGCTTCGGTCAATGCCTGCACATCCTGTGTGATCGCGTCGGGCGGAAAAGCGCTGGGGCGGGGCATGAACAGGTTGGCATCTGCCGCCTTGCGGTTTTCAGCATCGAAATTCCATTTGCCCCCCGCTGGCTTGTCACCATCCATCAGCAGTCCGGTCTTGCGACGCATGTCGCGGTAGAAATACTCCATGCGTAGTTGCTTGCGGCCCTCCGCCCAATCCCTGAATGCGGACGGCGTGCAAAGGAAGCGGTCGTCCGGTAATATGTCGACCGGCACAGATAGCTGCGTCTGCCAGCCTGCCAGTACTTGCGAAACGCGCCACTCGGCGGCTTCGGTGACGATGATACGCTCAGGCTGGTGTTCGGCAACGGCCTGCGTCACCTGGGCTGAAAAGCTGCCCTGGCTCTCGCGCGCATCCAGCTTGACATAGTCGACTGTCCAGCCAGCTGTGCGCAGCTCTTCAGCGAAATGGCGCATCGCGGAAAAGATAAAGGCGATCTTTTTCTTGTGATGGCGTACATAGGTTGCCTCGTCATGAAGCTCTGCCATCAGCACACGGTCGTATTTTGGGTCCCCGGTGGCGAGGCTGGACAAGGTGGGCGTGAGCTGGTCGCCGAGAACGAGAATGAGGTGACGGGTGCCGCTCATTTCAGGTCAGGAGCCAGTGGCGCGAACGTCATGCCAGAGTCAGGATTCGTGGACAAAGGCATGGGTAACTATATCCGGTTCAGGCAGGCATTCGTCTCGGGCTTGCTATGTACATAGGCGTGGCTCAGAGGCCTGTCGATGCGCAGGATGTCACGCCCCGGAATCTGTTCGGGCCGGGGATTCCGGTCCGTCACAAACCGATACTGGCTTTGGGCAAAAGGGGTTCGTGCTCAGGTAAGGTGCCTGATCGTCGCGCCTGCAGCGACGCGGCGATATCCTGCGTGCTCCAGAGGGCTGATTGGGTGCGGGCGGACCATTCAAGCGCGTCCGGAACAGAATGGTCGCGCGCCCATCGCAGGGCCGCCTTGGATCCTGCAATGGCGACGGGCGCCATTTCGCAGACTCGTTGCGCTGCTGTCATGGCCATATGAAGCGCACCTGCAGCGTCATCGGCTACGTCAGCTACGAAACCATGCTTTGCGGCCTCTATTGACCCAAGTGAGCGCCCAAGGAAGGCCATTTCCTTGACGACAGGTTCTGGGAGGATCTTGGGAAGGCGTTGCAAGGCGCCGACATCGGCCATGATACCGGTATTGACTTCCTCAATCCGGAAATAGGCATCGCTGGATGCATATCTCAGGTCGCATGCTGCGGCGAGTTCCAGGCCTGCGCCAAGGCAGGCACCCTGTATGGCTGCAAATACGGGGAAGCGGGCGCGCTCTAGGCAGGAAAAAGTCTCCTGAAGGGACAAGGCGAGATGGTAGAAGCTTTCGCGCGCGGCTGGGGAGTCTGGATCGGGGATGCCGCCAGCAAACTCGCCGAGGTCCATACCTGCGCAGAAAATGGATCCTTCTGATGACAGAACCATCGCCCGGACATTTCCGGTTCGGTCGAGTGCGGCAATTTCGGGAGCCAGTCGGTTCCAGAATTCGGCAACAAGCGCGTTGCCTGCCTCTGGTCGTGTGAGCACGAGATGGGCGATTCCGGCATTCACGCTGATGGCATATCCCGACATGATCTGGTTCCTTTGGCAGTAAAGTGGTCTCAAAGACCCTTTTAAGTATTATCGGCAAATTGGCAACAGGTCGGGTTGGCGCGCATAGATGGCGCTGACGAATGATAATAAAAATAACAAAAACAATGTAAATAACACAGTTCGACATGCCGGTCAGGTGTGCCGTCCCTCACGTTTTTCGCAATGGAAAATCTGGCGCTCCAAAAAGGGTCTTGACGACAACTATCAACGAAAGGCAACTAAGCGCAATGATAATGAACCCCTGCGTCGCGGGGGACGGGAGGAAATAATGTTGAAACGCGCTCTTTGCGCCACCGTGTCGGTGTGTGCCTTTGCCATGGTCATGAATTCAGCTGCTGCGCAGGATGCGACCGCTCCGTCGGAAGCAGAGTCGGAATCACGTATGCTGAATACCGTTACGGTCACGGCCACCCGCCGGGAGGAGAGCATTCAGGATACCGGCGCGTCCGTTTCGGCGCTCGACAATGATGCCCTTCGGGCGCGGTCGGTCCAGTCCGTTGAAGATGTAGCAGACCTGGTTCCGGGTCTTCAGGTCTCCAGTTACCAGGGCGATACATCCATCTTCATTCGCGGTATTGGAACTCCCGTCATTGTCGCCGGCGCCGACAGTTCCACAGCAACCTATCTCGACGGGGTCTACCTGTCGCGCGCTGCTGCCATAGGGCCCGGCTTTTTTGACGTGGAACGGATCGAAGTGCTGCGAGGGCCGCAAGGGACGCTTTATGGGCGCAACGCCACCGGCGGCGCCGTGAACATCATCACCAAGCGGCCAACCGATGAATTTTCGGGCGATGCGCGCCTCATCGTCGGCAATTTTGACCGTATGCAGGTGTTTGCCGCGCTAAGTGGGCCGCTCAATGATGCTGTCCGGGCGCGCCTCGCCGTCCAGAAGGAAGACAGTAGCGGCTTCACCACGGTCCACCTGCCGCGCGGTGCGCTGCCGCCATCGCAACCGGACCGCACGTTCGATGCCGAGGACAAGCATGACGTCACGGCCCGCGCCACGGTGGAATTCGATCTGGCGCCAACCGTTATGCTCACGCTGACAGGCGACTATTACGAAGCCGATGACCGGGCGAATGTCTTTCACTTCGCTAGTCTGGGCTACCAGGAAGAAGTGCCCGGCTGGCTCGCCTCGCGCGAGGGCTCTCAGACTCTGCCCTATTTCGGCATCAAGAACAGCGGCCGCGTCTCGGCGCCCGGGTCACGTGACATCTATTCGGCTGTTGACTATTTCAACACCACAACCGTGTGGGGCCTGACCGGCCGACTTGACTGGGCGCTTGGCGACCATGACGTTCAGATCATCACTGGTTACAAGAATTCCAATCCCGATTTCCAGAACTCCTTTGATCTTGGTGACACGTTCAACACCTACATCCATCGTGCCGAAGACCATGAGCAATGGAATGCCGACTTCCAGATATCCTCCCCGTCGAATGCCCGGTTCAGCTGGATCGCCGGCGGTGGCTATTTCTCCGAGGAAAACGCCATCCAGAACAATATCTTTGGCGATTTCTGGGAGCCGATCCTCACCCAGGGCCTGCTGGACCTGCAGACGGCGGGTGTGCTGCCGCCTTTCCCGGTGAACATCCCGGAAAGCACATTATGCTGCGAGCTTCACCTGAACGGACGTCAGGAAACAGAAGCATTCAACATCTTCATTGATACCAGCTTCGACCTGACCGACACGCTGACGCTGAAGGCCGGTGTGCGCTATTCAGAGGAAGAGCGCGACGGGTTCCAGAACTTCGATCTTGCTTTCCTGCCGGCCATGCCGGGCGGCGCACTCATACGCTTCGCACCGGAAATCCTGTTCTTCCCGAATGCCGTGAGCGACAGCCGCGATGGCGTTCAGCCAGACCCGTTCGGCTTTGTGGTCGCCCCGGTTGAAGGTCCAGCCACCTTTGACGCCACCACGCCAAAAGTCGCGCTGGAATGGGCACCTGCGGACGATCTGCTTCTCTATGCCAGTGCCCAACGCGGGTTCAAGAGCGGCGGCTACAATATCGGGTCCAGCCAGCGCACGCCCTATGAGCCTGAGGAAATCTGGGCCTATGAAGGCGGCGTCAAGGCCGGGCTGCTCGATAACCGCTTCCGCCTCAACGCGGCTGCCTTCATGTATGACTACACGAACCTGCAGGCCCAAGACTCGATCGCCAACCAGCCGATCATTCGGAATGTCGGCAAGGCAGAAGTCAAAGGAGCCGAACTCGAATTTGCGGCGCTGCTCAGCGACATGTTCCAGATCGACGGCTCGGTGACCTATCTTGATGCGGTCTTCACCGAAGGCGAACTGGCAGAGCCGCTCCGTCCCGCGCCCCTGACGCAGGCGCCTGGATCCGTCCTGCGCAACCTCGCTGGCCTGAGACTGCCACGCGCCCCGGAATGGAAAATGAATATCGGCGCGCAAGCGGACTTTGCAGCCTTTGGCGGCGATGTCACGCTACGGGCGGATTACGCCTGGCAGGACGAGATATTCTTCACTGTGTTCAATATCAGTGCGGCGTCGCAGGACAGCTACGGTGTCGTCCGTGCACGGGCAACATATGCACCTGCCGGTGGTCGCTACCAGGTCGCGCTGTTCGGCGAAAACCTTTCCGACGAGAGCTATTTCACTAACCAGATCCTGACCGGGACGACCTATGGCGCCGAGTTCGTCGGCTCCCTAGGGGCGCCGCGCACATACGGCATCGAATTGTCGACCCGGTTCTAGTGGTGGCAGCCAGAGGAGATCAAGGATGACAAGGACACCACTGGAAACGGCTCAGGCCTGGTATGCCGGTGTGCACGAAGGCGATTTCGACAAATTGTTCGGCGTCATGGCGGATGATTGCACGATTGAATTCTACGGGCCGGACGTAATCCCGTTTGCCGGAATCTTTCGCGGTAAGGAGAAGTGCAAGATCTTCTTCGGGCATGTCGGCAATGACGTGGACATCGAGGAATTCAGGCAGGACGAGTTCATCGCTGAGCGCGACAAAGTCGCAGTCACAGGTCACCTGCGCATGGTGCTGAAGGCAACCGGCCGGCTTTATGCTGCGGACTATGCCCACATCCTCACCATTCGGGATGGCCAGGTCGTCAGGTTCCGCGATTTCCAGGACACTGCCCAGGCCGCACATGTGGCCTTCAATCTTATCACGCCTGAGCGCTAGGGAGCGTCATGCCATGATAATAGCAGCCGATATCCGCTCCCGATTCTCAGGCCAGTTCCTTCGGCTTGGCCGCGCGGCGTGGCTTCGGTTTCTGCCTGGCCGCCGCCTCTGCAGCCAGCTCGTGATGGATTTCTGTTACGCGCGCCAGGAAGTGAACGCCGGCCTTGATCTCTTCATCGCTGAGTCGCTCGACCATCGTATCCAGGAAGGCGCTGCCATTGCGCATCATGCTTTCGACAAACTGAACGCCGCGAGGCGTGAGTGTCACGAATTTTTCCCGGCCATTCTCGGGGTCTTCGGTCATCGTGATCAGGTTCAGGGGCGCCTTGGACAGGGCGCGGAGGGATTTCGAAATCGCCGAACTCGTCACCTCGTACCAAGAGGCCAGCGCACTGGCGATGTCCTTGCGGCGCATTTTCCGTCCATCGACGCCGCGCGTATGGATTGTCCACAGGAGGCACGCCTGCTGCCGCGTAAGCACACCGCATTTCAGGGCGTCTTCAATCTGCATGCCCACCAGATAGTGGATCGGAAAGAACAGGTCGAGGAAGTCATTACTCGCCTGTTTACGCCTCGAGATGTCCATTCGATCTCCGGTTCTTTGTTACGCGCTCGACAATAAGCGAAGTCGGATCGGGCTTCAAACACCGATAATCCATCAAGCCAAACACGTAGGAAATCCACCATGTGACAAAAAGGTCCTAAGGACACAATAATTCAAAAGCAACAAATTCCTGCAGACGCCAAACCACCAGCATTCATGCCGGTTGCCAGCGCAAGGCTGGGCCACTTCGCCCGGGAGAAGAACTGATGACACTCACCACTGCCAAACCGAATATTCCCGATGATTTCCATGTCCGCGATCTCTATTCCCCGGATGTCATGGCGAATCCGTATCCCTACTACGATCACCTGCGCGACAAGCCTATCCAGTTCGGTCTTGAAGACTACCCGCCCGGCACGATCCCCGGAATGGACAAGCCGTTCCCGGCCTGGGTCGTGCTGCGGCACGCCGACGTGCAGGAGGTCTGCCGCCGTTCCGACGTCTTCTCGTCGCGCGACATCATGCAGGAAAAATCCGAAGCGCCGACGCTGATGCTGGTCAATCATGACGATCCGCGCCACGCCGAGCTTCGCAAGATCGCCCAGATGGCCTTTTCCCCGAAACGGGTGATGAGCGATGTTGCTCCCTGGATGGAAGCCGCGGTCGAGGCACAGCTCGACATGGTTGGCGCCGGCAAAGTGGATTTCATGCGTGATCTCGCGCCCAACCTGCCGGCCCTGGTTATGACCAAACTGATCGGCACACCGGAAGAGGACTATGTCCGGCTCCGGCGATGGGCCAATGCCTTCATGGTGACGTCTGATTTCACCATTGCCGAACGCCAGCAATGTAATGTCGAGCTCTGGCATTATTACCAGTCAGCGGTCGATCAGCGTTACGCCGACATTGCTTCGGGCAGGGCGGTGCCGGATGACCTCATGTCGGCCTTCATCCAGGCCGAGTCCGAGGGCAACAGGCTGACCAATGACGAAGTTGTGCGCTTCTGCCTGACACTCGTCGTGGCCGGCGCCGAGACAACAGGCTATCTGCTCGGCAATCTCATTGACGTGCTGGCGGATGATCCCGACATGTACGCAACACTGCGCGCCGACCGGTCGCTGGTCCGCGCCTTTATTGAGGAGAGCCTGCGCCGTGACGGCCCTGTCCAGCGGCTTCACCGGGTCTGCACGCAGGATTATGAATTGGGCGGGGCGCTGATCAGGGAAGGCGACTGGGTTGCGATCTTCCATGCCTCTGCCAACCGGGATCCCGCTGTCTTTGAACGCCCGAACGCGTTCATCCTCAAGCGTCCCAACATGATCAAGCAGGCCACGTTCGGGCATGGTATCCATCACTGTATGGGGGCAGGGATCGCTCGCAATGAAGCGGCGCAAATGATCAACAGCCTGCTCAACCGGTACAGCCGCCTGGAGCCTGCCGGCGAGCGCGTGCGTCAGCGCGGCGGCCTGCTGAACTATGGCCTGGAGACATGCCCCATCAATCTGGTTGAATGAACGTATCAGCCGGGTTGGGGAACGGGTGAGGGCGTGCCGTCCCGGCTCTCGCCGCCATTTTCTCTAGCCCCGTTCCCGCCCGCATCCTTCAGCAAGACACGCCTGTCGGAATATCAACGCGTATATCGCGCTGAAATTAGAATCTCTCCGCTGATACGCTCGCCCGGTGCCAGTTGATCCATGGCCTGTCCTGCAGGCAGATCTTGCAGATTTATGGCATTCGTCGCGTGCGATACGGGCTCAAGGCAAAGGATATCGCTGCGCATGGCAGGGCAGTATATGACCAGATTGCCGAGCGTTTCACTCGCGCGCAGTGAAATCAAAAGGGATGTGTCCGGATATTCGATCTGGAGATGTCGGTTCCAGCCCGTGAAACAATTGTCGAGGTCGACATCCAAAACCGGTCTGGATTTACTGAAGCCCGCAGCCGGTGAAATCGGTCTCCAGCTGACGGGAAGCCCTGGTTCGGTCGGGTCCGCTATCCAGTAGCCTTCGCAATCGGCGTTGATGCGTGTGTCGCTCCGGCGCGGAAAGTAGGGATGAAAGCCGATGCCGACCGGCATGGCGTCCGCGCTCAAATTCTCCACGCTGAGTGAAAGCGTTAAACCTTCTGGCCCCACGCAAAAGCACTGCTCAGCACGATAGGTCCAGAACCAGTTCCCGGCATCGTGATCCAGAACCATTTTCACCGCGTCCGCACGTGACTCCGCGACACGCCAGGCGTGACGCCAGCCATGGCCATGCAAGGCATACGGCATCGCAAAATAAGGTTCCGTCAGTCGGATACTTTTGCCTGCAAAATCGAAGGCGCCATCGAAAATGCGGTTCGAGAACGGCAGCAGGGGAAAGCAGCCAGCATCTTGCATTTCCGGCCAGCGTCCCGCAATACCCGGCTTCAGTATTGGCTCGCCTTCCAGGTCACACCGGATGATTTGACCGCCACGCGCAGGATCGAAGCCTATCTGCCATCCGAGCGCATTGATTTCGACAAGCGGTGTATTCATGACTTAGGCAATGCGTGCAATCTTCGGATGGCGGGCCTTCAGATCCCTCCACCATTCCTCAAGAATCGCGGGATCAACCAAGGCTACAATACAGCCGCCAAAACCTGCGCCTGTGATGCGCGCGCCGTTTGCTCCGAGGTCAACTGCGTCGGCCACAAGCTGGTCAATGCCGGGAACGGATACATCCATATCGTCGCGCAGGGAGTTATGGCTTTCAATCATCAAATGACCAAAGCGGGCACGATCTTCAGCGCGCAAAGCCACGACCGCTTCCTGAGATCTCTTCCCTTCACTGATGACATGTCGGGCGCGGCTTGCGAGTGCCTGATCCAGCCCGCCCAGCTTATCGGGGTTCGCGTCGCAAAGGAATTCGGTTCCGATTTGGCGCGCCGCTTCCAGGCATTCATCCCGTCGCATGCGATAGCGGCCATCCGACAGGGCCCGCTGGAGACCGGAATGAGCAACAACAATCGTCCACGAAGCAGGCATATCCAGAAGTTCATAGGAGCAATCGCGTGTATCCAGCGCCAAGGCTGTGCCAGGCTTTCCCAGCGCGACTGCCATCTGATCCATGATGCCGCACGGAACTCCGATGAACGTGTTCTCGATGTCCTTGGCAGCAAAGGCCAGATCGGTATCCGTCACAGAAGCGGACGGAGGTCTTACCGCTTTGAGTGTGGCGACGATGATCGCCGCTGAGGAGGAAAGCCCCGCGCCGACCGGAATCGCGCTTTCGACGTGAACATCCTGCCCGGTCGATATCCATGCCTGTTTGCGGGCATATTGAAGCGCGCCGCGAACATAGTCGGCCCAGTGGTGGGTGGCGGGCGCATCAATGGCGACGTGCTGAGCGCCTTCAAACTGGGCCGAGGAAATGCGATCGCTGGTCGTCTGGTTGGCCTGGATGTCGACCGTGACCGAGGGTGCCAGGGCCATGGGCAGGACTGTTCCGCCATTGAAGTCGATCCACTCGCCAATCAGGTTGACCCGGCAAGGCACCGTGGCGGAATGCATGATGGCATTCTGGGGACTGGTCATAGGCCGCGCAGCCTTTCAGCAGCCGTCTCCGGCACAATGTCGACCGTGAACACACTCGTGAATTGTTCGACACCGGCGAGGTATTTGAGGCGTCCGGCATCTCGCATGATGGGATAAAATTGTACGGTAAACTGGAAGTCAGGGCCTGCCTCACGAGGGGACGCCTGAAAGCTCATCATGTAGGGCATCGGTGCGCCGAAAAGGGCATCCAGTCGCCGTGGGATATCGCCCAACAGTCTCGCCAATTCCTCGATTTCGGAAGCGTTCAGGTCCCATGGCCCGCGGCAGGGCCGTTTCGGCATGATCCAAGTTTCATAAGGAAAACGCCCAAAGGGCGGACAGAAAGCGGTGAGTCCTCCGTCGGTCGCAACATTGAAGTGCCCGTCCCAGGTCGCATGGTCCGAAACAAGATCATAGCCGTCCTCGAACGCCTTGGCCGCCGCCGCCTGTGGCGCGGGGACAAAGGGAAAGGCGTAGATCTGGCCGTGGGGATGGGCGAGCGTGACTCCTACTTGCTCGCCCCTGTTTTCAAAGGGCAGGACGTAGGCGGCTCCCTTCTGGAACAGGGTCTCGTATCGATCAATCAGCGCTTCGAGAAGCAGTACGCGGCGATCCTGGCCGACGGAGTAAAGACTGCCCTCCGGTTCGGACGAATAAACGACAACTTCACACTGCCCGGTCGCAGGGCCGCTGGCCCATTGGCTGTGCCCCGTCGGTCCGGTCTCGGGCTGAAGGCTGGAGAACTGATTGTCGAACACGGCCAGTTCAAAATCCGAAAAGGCGATTTCAGTCGGCGCTGCGCCATCGCGAAATGGCGCAAGCGGATCGGCCGCAGCCGAAGGAAGAAACGTGCGTGTCTGCCGATGGGGAGAGTAAATCGCCCATGTGCCGCGCAACGGGTCGCGCCGGAGTTCCGAATGGTGGCCTGCGGTCCTGACAAGCTCCACGCCCGCTTGACCCATATGCGGCTTGAAGCCGTAGAGCGAGACCGAGCGTCCATCGGCTTTCGTGTGCTGGCGACGGAACAGAGGCCGTGACCGGCCCTGCAATTTCACGGGACATGAATCGTCGGACATGACGTAGACCACTTATGCAATTCTGATTTGCATGTACCTAACGCATACAGGAAGGATTGCGACAGGATTCTCCGCGCCACGTTTGCGGGGATTGCCACATGGGATAAAGGGAAACGGGGTGCAGTCATATTCTCTCAGCGGTGACGGCGTCAGCTGCACAGTCACCCTTGTTCCCGGATCCGGGTTCAAACTGGCCTATCTGGGTCCGGCAGCCGGATCGGACCTGCAGAACAATGTGCTGCCGGCCATTTTACCTGCCAGCCCCGATCATGTTCCCGGTCCCAGCTTGATGGCGGCGAGGGGCGCCGGATATGCGGGGACAGGCTTGATTGACGCGGTTTGCCAGCCATCGGCCCGGCGGATCATTCTGTCGCCGAAGGGCATGACGCTGGTGTCTGAAGCCGAACTGGTCCTGCAGGCCGGAGATGACTCCTGCGGTGTCGAGGCGGAAACCACGCTTAGCCTCGAAGGCGGCGTCCTGAAAGTCCGCACCATTGTCCGAAACGCAGGAAGCGAGGCAATCGACGTTCACCGATGCGCTGCTGGCGTGATCCCCTTGCCGGATTGGGCCGATGATGTCGTCATGACGCATGGCGGATGGGCGCGTGAAGGGCATGAGTCACGGCGTTCGCTGGGGGCTGGAAGGGTGCAACGCGTGGGGCGTCTGGGGCGAAGCGGCTTTGATGGTTCACCCGCGTTGACTGTTTGCGAACGAGCCGCTGGCACACGCAGTGGACGCGCAATGGCCTTGCACCTCGCCTGGAGCGGAAGTCATTCCCTCAGCGTGGAACGCCTGCCTGACGGCTCTGGCGAAATCTGCGCCGAAGCACTGTATGAGCCCGGCGAAATCAGGCTCGCGCCGAAGGAGCAACTGGAGACACCCGAATTCATCGTCGTGATCGGAACGCATGGGTTTGATGAATTGCGCGCCCGTCTGCACCGCCTCGCACGCAGGCAATCGAGAGACGTCTTCAGGCCGGTCCACTTCAATACGTGGGAAGCGCGCTATTTCGACCTGAACGAGGACGCGCTTGTCGCGCTGGCCAAAGGCGCGGCTGCGCTTGGTGCGGAACGTTTCGTGCTGGACGATGGATGGTTTGTCGGGCGCCGGAATGACACGACCAGTCTTGGCGACTGGGAGCCGGACCCGGACATCTTTCCGCAGGGCCTTGCGCCATTGGCCAACAGGATACGCGAGCTGGACATGTCGTTCGGACTGTGGGTCGAACCTGAAATGGTCAGTCGCGAGAGCCGGCTTTACCAGCAGCACCCGGACTGGGTTCTGGGCTACCCTGATTTTGATGCGCCGACCGGACGGAACCAACTGGTTCTGGATCTTTCCAACAGGAATGTTCAGGATCACTTGTTCGCGCAGTTATCCGCCTGCCTCGATGCTGCGCCCATCGAATACTTGAAATGGGACTGCAACCGCGAGATCTATCCGGCTACGGTTGATGGCGTTGCCCGCGCCACGCGTCACGTACTGGGCGTTTACAGTCTGATGGACCGGCTTCAGGCGCGATATCCACAGCTTGAGATCGAAAGCTGTGCGAGCGGTGGCGGCCGGATAGACTTCGGGATACTGCCGCGCGTGACGCGGTTCTGGGCGAGTGATGCAACTGACGCGCTCGACCGGTTACGCATTCAGCGTTCGCTCTCGACCTATATTCCGATGGAGATGATCGGCTGCCATGTCGGGCCGGCGCCCAACCCGATCACGGGCAGGGTATTTTCAGTCCGCTTCCGGGCGCTGGTCGCCATGTTCGGGCATTTCGGTCTTGAACTCGACCCTGACAAGCTGTCAGCGTCCGACAGGACAGCGCTCTCTCATGCGATCGCGGTACATAAGCGATTCCGGCCATGGATGCATTCGGGGCATGTCCGGACAATTTCCAACGCAGACTCGAATCTGGATATCACTCTGATCGGTTCCGCCGATGGTGACCATTCCCTTGTCAGGGTGCTCAGGACAGATATGGCCCCCTATTCGCTGCATCCGAAAATCGCCGTTCCGGGACTGGACCGGGGCGCATCATTCGCGGTCTCGGAAGTCTCGTTCGACGGAGGCGCCGATACAGACCTCGGGATCGCATCTGCCGAAGGGCTTGCCTGGACCGGCCTTGCCATGGACCCTGTCAAACCCAACCAGGGCAGGCTGTTTTACCTCAAGCGCATCATGGAGCATGCATGACGAGTCTGGGTGTTTGCTACTATCCGGAACACTGGCCCGAAGAGGACTGGGCGGACGATGCGCGTCGCATGAAGCGCCTGGGCCTGGACCGGGTGCGGATCGGCGAATTCGCCTGGAGCAGAATGGAACCAGCGCCCGGACAGTTTGACTGGGCCTGGCTCGATCGGGCGATTGAAGTGCTTCATGGCGAAGGCCTTGGCATCATTCTCTGTACGCCGACCGCAACGCCGCCAAAATGGCTGGTAGACCGGCATCCGGATATCCTGCCCTGCGACAAGCATGGCCACCCCAAGAAATTCGGCTCGCGCCGGCACTACTGCTTCTCCTCCGGGACATACCGGCGCGAGAGCGCGCGGATCGTGACTGCGTTGGCCAGCCGCTATGGCGACCACCCGGCTGTCATCATGTGGCAGACCGATAATGAGTATGGCCACCATGGTACGCATGAGAGCTTCTCGCCAGATGCAGCCCGGGCGTTTCGCATGTGGCTGGAGGATCGTTACAAGACGATCAGCGCCCTTAATGCGGCGTGGGGAACGGCGTTCTGGTCGCAGACATATCGTTCGTTCGATGAGATCGACCCACCCAACGCCACAGTAACAGAGGCCAACCCGTCGCACCGGCTCGACTACCGGCGATTCTCCAGCGACGAGATCTGTGCGTACAATCAGATGCAAGTCGATATCCTGCGCGAACTCAGTCCCGGGCGGCCCATCGCGCACAACTATATCGGTGACTTCACGCTGTTCGACCATCATGATGTCAGCGCGGCGTTGGATTATGCTACCTGGGACAGCTACCCCATCGGCCTGCTCAGCGAAGGCGATCACAGCAATGCGGACAAAGCCCGCTGGCTGCGCAATGGTCACCCGGACTTTGCCGCCTTCAATCACGACGTTGTCCGCCACTGTTCGCCGAAATGGGGCGTGATGGAACAGCAACCGGGACCGGTAAACTGGGCCACGCACAATTGCGCGCCCGCGCAGGGCATGGTCCGCTTGTGGACATGGGAGGCCTTTGCCCATGGCGCGGATTTCGTCAGCTATTTCCGCTGGCGGCAGGCGCCTTTTGGACAGGAGCAGACACATGCGGGCCTGTTGATGCCCGACCGCCGCGATACGCCAGTCATAGCCGAAATCCGGCAGGTCAAAGACGAAATGGAACGGATCGGCGCGCAGGATCGGGTGCGCGCGCCTGTCGCGATCCTCCACGACTATCCGAGCCTGTGGCAGCATGAGATTCAGCCGCAAGGGCGGGCAGGGTCCGTGCTCGAAATGAGCCGGGCCATCTATTCTGCCTGTCGTCGTCTCGGACTGGACGTGGATGTCGTGCCGCCGCGTTCCGACCTAGAAGGGTACAGACTGATCCTGCTGCCGAGCCTGACGATCATGAATGAGGATCTTGTCAGACGGCTAACGGAGTCCGGTGCGACCGTGCTAGCAACCTCCTTGACCGGCTCGCGAACCGGAGAGGGGCATATTCCCGATGGACTGGCGCCGGGAACCTTTGCGGAATTGATTCCCATGCGCGTGGATCGGTTCGAAAGCATTGCGCCTTTCATCCAGCTGGATGTCGAGGTGGAAGGTAAGGTGTACGATGCCCGTCTCTGGCGCGAGTCCGTGACCAGTCCGGCAGATGTGCGCGCGCACTTTCCCGATGGTGAACCGGCATGGCTGCAGCATAAGCGCTGTCACTACCTGGCATGCTGGCCCGGCGATGACCTGTTGGATCATGTCCTGCGCCGTCTGTGTGAGGACGCTCGCCTGTCGATATGCGACCTTGGACCGGGGCTTCGGCTGCGACGCGCCGGAAACGTGCAGTTTGCTTTCAATTATGGCCCGGAAGCATGCGATTTGAGGTCGATATGTGCCCCGGCCGATGAAGGCGCCTTCCTGATCGGCGGCGCGCAGATCCCGTGTGCGGGGGTATCAGCATGGCGCCTGCCACTGAATCGGCTCGAGCCGTGATGGGCGCGTAAAGCTCTCCGAGCGTGCGGTGACCTTTCGAAGAAAAGCTCCGCGCGCAAGCCTATACCGCAGCGTTAACGAGTGGGAAAACATGCTCCAGTATTTGATTCTATATTGGAAATGAAATGGTAACGGACTGGAGTGGATTCATGCGGGCGGCATTGCGCGATGACGAGGTTATGAGCACCCACAGCACGCCATCACTCGACTTTGTCGAAGTGTACAAGAATGCCGGCAAGGCATTCGGCTTGATTGAACGCTACCGGACGCCGCCTTTTCCCGGAACCTATGCCCTCTGGTACGCCTATGTATCCGGCCTCGATAGCGAACTGGTCAAACGGATCGACGAATTTCTGGCGAAGAATGGCGGCTTGAACCCCTATGATATCGAACAGCTTTGTCAGTCGCTGGAGGCGCCGGGCGCCCGCGAAAATGCTGCCCACAATGTCGGGAAGGCCGTCGAAGAGGAACTTGAAGGCATACTGAAGGTCATCGCGGCGGGGGCCGAGCGAAGCGACAGTTTCAGCAACACTTTGAGCGATGTTCAGAAGAGCCTGCCGGGGCCGAAGACCAGCGAAGCCCTCGATGCAATCGTGTCGCAGCTTGTGCAGGAAAACCAGCGCATGGCCGACGCGACCCGGCAGATGAACGATAGCCTCGTCGCATCCCAAAGCCAGATCCAGACATTGAACCAGGAACTGGCCAGCGCCCGTATTCAAAGCCTGCGTGATCCGCTCACGTCCCTCTGGAACCGGAGGGCGTTCGACAAGCGGATCATAGAAGAGGTTATGGAGGCCGAAGCTTCTGGCCAGCAATTGTGCCTCGCCATGGCAGACCTTGATGCGTTCAAGGCCGTGAATGACACATACGGACACCAGCACGGCGATACCGTGCTGCGCAGGTTTGCGTCACTGATCGGTGACAATATCAAGGGCCAGGATATGGTCGCGCGATATGGTGGAGAAGAGTTCGCGATAATCTTCCCGAAAACCAGCGTCCTGTCAGCCTACAATCTCCTTGTGAAGATCAAGCACCAGTTTGAAGAGTTGAAGACGCCTGTCGACGATCAGGAGGGGACGTTTACAACGTCGACGGCTTCGTTCGGCGTTGCGCGTTTCGAGATGGGCATGACGGTGAGCGACCTGATCAATCAGGCTGACACTTACCTGTTCGAAGCAAAAAAGGCCGGTCGCAATCGTGTGAAGGCGATCGGGTTTGCCTAACCGCCTGGTGGTGTCGCCGTCTCGATGGCTCCGGCGGTGCATTATTTACAACTCTTGAGGTCGGGGGCGGGGGCGCGTAGCGTGGGCCGGCCCGCGCAATTCATGCGCACCCCAACGTGTTGAACAATAATCTGAAAGCCAGCGACGATGCCATCAATCACCATGTCCCCGGAACAGGTTTCCGCCTATATTGCCCAGGCCGGGCGCGATGCCTGGAAGGTTCCGGGCCTTCCTTCTGATACACCGCTGCGCGAGATCAGGTCGGTCGGCGTGATCGGTGCCGGGACCATGGGCGGCGGCATCTCCATGAATTTTGCGACCGCCGGCATTCCGGTTCGCATCCTTGAAACGAAGCAGGAGGCGCTTGATCGCGGGCTGAGTGTCGTGCGCGGCCACTACCAGCGCAGTGCCGACAAGGGCCGTTTCCCGCAAGAGGACGTTGACCTTCGCATGGGCCTCCTTACCGGAACGCTCGACATGGAATCATTTGCCGACTGCGATCTCGTCATCGAAGCCGTGTTTGAGGACATGGACCTGAAGAAGAAGATTTTCACCGACCTGGACCGGATCATGAAGCCCGGCGCCATCCTCGCGACGAACACGTCCGCGCTGAATATTGACGCCATTGCCAGTGCCACCAGGCGGCCGGAGGACGTGATCGGCCTACACTTCTTCTCGCCGGCCAATGTGATGAAACTACTGGAAATCGTTCGCGCCGACCACACGGCGGATGACGTGATCGCAACCTGCATGGACCTTGCGAAAAAGATCAACAAGGTTGCGGTTCTGGTCGGGGTTTGCCCCGGATTTGTCGGGAACCGGATCCTTGCCGCGCGGCAGGCACAGGCTCAGAAGCTCGTCTATAAGGGCGCCATGCCTTGGGATGTGGATGCGGCTTTGAACGCGTTCGGTTTCCGGATGGGGCCTTACCAGATGTCCGATCTGGCCGGTCTCGACATTGGCTGGAAAAAGGGCGCCAAGACGGCCAATCCCATCCGGGATGCCTTGTGCGAAATCGACCGGCGCGGCCAGAAGACCGGCGCGGGCTATTACGATTATGACGAGAGCCGGAACCCCGTCCCGTCCAGCGTCACTGCCGAAATCATTCGCGACATTACAGGGGTCGATTCCGCGTCCGCGCCATCGGTCGAGACGATGATCGCGACCTGCATACACCCGATGATCAATGAGGGGCTGAAAATCCTCGAAGAGAAAAAGGCCCAGCGCGCGTCGGACATCGATATTGTCTGGCTCAACGGTTATGGCTGGCCTGCCGACAAGGGCGGCCCGATGCTGTATGGAGACATGGTGGGCGCCGAGACGGTGCTTGCGACCATGGAACGGCTGGGCGCAGACGATGACCGATTCGCGCCCGCAGAATCGCTGAAGCGTCTGGCGCGGGATGGCGGGCGGTTCACCGAGGTGCCGGCCGGCTAGCGGACAAGGGCCTTGGGCGTCTGCGGAGCATTACGTAGTGACGCCTTACGGCTGCCCGTAAATAATTTGTCCGAAAGCGGGAGGACGAATTGATGAAACTCAAGAACGGAACCTGGGTAATTGTTTGCGACGCCGGCAAGTTCCTACTGCTCGAGAACAATGGCGATCAGGATGTGATGGACCTGCGTGTGGTGGACCATGAAGCAATGGAGAATCCCAAGACGAGCGAGCAGGGAACGGCCCGGCCGGGCAGGTTCCAGAAGACCTCGGACCGACGCGGCAGCACTGTGGAAACCGACTGGCATGCGCTCGGAGAAACCCGGTTTGCAGAAGATCTTGCGGATCGGTTGGATCAATGGGCAAGCCAGGACAGGTTCGACGGGCTTGTCATCGTGGCGGACAGTCGGACACTGGGCGTTTTACGCAGCGCCTTGTCAGCCCAGGTGAAGACGCGCGTTTTCGCGGAAGTCCAGAAAGACTACGCACATCGCACCATAGACTTCATCGAGGCGGCACTCGCGAAAGCGTAGGGGCGCGTACCACGCCAGGATCAGGCAGGCTCCGCCACTTCTTCGTCCGGAGCGCTGGCATTCATCTGCTTGTGGTCGTCCCGCATGCCCATATAGAGGCTGAGGCAGCAGACGAGCAGGATGACCGTGAATGGCAGGGCTGCCGTGATCGTGCCGGCCTGGAGTGACTGGAGAACATCCGTGCCGCCGCCATACAGCAATGCCGAGGCTGTAAGTCCAAGCGCCGTGGCCCAGAATACGCGTTGTCCGACGGGCGAATCCGTCTTGCCGCCGCTCGTGATCGTGTCGACGACCAGTGCACCTGAGTCAGCCGATGTCACGATGAATATAATCAGCAGCATGATGGCCACGGCCGAGGTGATTTCGGGGAATGGCATTCCCGCCAGCATTTCGAACAGGACGAGGGATGCGCTGGTCATGTCGCCTGCCAGTTCACCTGTGCCGGACTGGTGCTGCGCCAGCGCTGTTTTGCCGAAGGCGGAGAACCAGATCACGCAGATCGTGAACGGCGCGAGCAGGACGACTGCGAAATACTGCCTGACGGTGCGGCCGCGGGAAATCCGGGCAATGAACATGCCGACAAAGGGCGACCAGGAAATCCACCAGGCCCAGTAGAATATCGTCCAGTCGTGGAACCAGAGAATGTCCGTTCGGTCGATCCAGCCGGTCAGCGCCGGTGTGTCGGTGACATAGGACATGAAATTCTGGCCGATGCCCGTGAAGATCGCGATGGTTGGGCCGGCAATGATGACAAACATCAGCAAGGCAAAGGCCAGGCCCATGTTTATGTTGCTGAGCAGCTTCACGCCGCCATCCAGCCCCCGCAGGACAGACAGGACGGCCAGACCGGTCATGGCGGCGATCAGGGCGATCTGCACCGCCGTGTTGGGCTCGAATCCAAAGAGGTAGGCGAGGCCGCTCGTCGCCTGCGTCGCGCCGATCCCTATCGTCGTTGCGAGGCCGAAAATGGTCGACACGACCGCAAACAGGTCGATGATGTGGCCGGGCCAGCCCCAGACCCGCTCACCCAGTATGGGGTAGAATGTCGAGCGAATGCTCAGTGGCAATCCCTTATTGTGGGCGAAGAATCCGAGGGACAGGCCGACAGTCGCGTAGATGGCCCAGGGGAAGAGGCCCCAGTGGAATATCGTGGCGCTGAAGGCGAGGCGCTCGGCCGCGGGCGTACCGGGTTCAACGCCCAGCGGCGTGCCAAACCAGTCAGTGTAATAGGCTAAGGGTTCTGCGGCGCCGTAAAACATGAAGCCGATGCCGACGCCTGATGCGAAGAGCATCGCGATCCATGAGTGAATCTTGAAGTCCGGTCGGGCGTCCGGGCCACCTAGGCGAATGCGTCCAAGGGGGCTCACACAAAGCGAGACAACAAAGAGAAGGACAATGATGGGCGTGATGGCGAACAGCCAGTCAGCGCTCTGCAGGGTCCACGTCCTGGCCGCCATGAGTGTCTGGGTGGAGGATTCGGGGAATATCAGTGTGGCCGCCGAGAAGAGCAGGACAAGGCCGGCGCTGAGGAAGAAGACGGGATTGTGAATGTCGAAGCCCAGCACGGCGACATTATCCTGGCCGACTTCGTAATTGGTCTCATACTCAAACAGCGGTTCTTCACCGGTGATCGGGGCATCAGGCTCTGGAGTCGTTGATTCGATGGTCATGGCCGGGTTTTGCAGGAAAAAATTCAATTATTAAAGTAAAATGCTGCGTGGATGACAGCGCCCGCCAGCGCACATGGCGGAAATTCTTTGTAAAATGGGGCTAAAATGCAACAGTTCGCAGGTTCTCCGGGCAAGTGCACGGCAAAAACCTTTTTATTGTCGAAGTTTATGGTAGCTCCAAAGACCTATCGATCAGTCGTCGTTTCACGTGGCGCGCCTCAAAATGGCGCGGGTGACGACTGGAGCTGACCTAAAAGGACGACAAATGAACAAGTTGATGTATGGCGCTTCGCTGGTCGCAATGGCCGGCCTTCTTACCCCGATAGCCGTTGCGCAAGAGCCCGCGCCAAAGGCGCCGAAACAGGAAACCCGCCGCCTCAAGGCGGTCACGGTTACGGCGACAAAGCGCAGCGAGACAGCCCAGAGCATTCCGGTTGCTGTGGTCGCACTGGGAGAAACCGAGCTCGACAATCTGGGGGTCAAGAACTTTACCGATTACCTCGTCCAGCTTCCCGGCGTCACGGCGGGCGGTTCCGGACCGGGACAGAGCACGATCTATATTCGCGGTATTGCATCAACCACGCCGAACCTGACCACCGCAGGCGTTGCCGGCCTGGCGCCCAATGTGGCGCTGTACCTTGACGAGCAGCCTGTCTCGCAGCCCGGGCGCAATCTCGACGTCTATGCCGCAGACCTTGAGCGCGTCGAAGTGCTTTCCGGTCCTCAGGGCACCCTGTTCGGTGCCAGCTCGCAGGCCGGCACGGTTCGCCTGATCACGAACAAGCCGCAGCTCGGCCGGTTCGAGGCAAAGGTGAAGGCGTCGACCTCGTTCACCGAAGGTGGCGACATGAGCAACAGTGTCGAGGCGGTCATGAACCTGCCCGTCACGGATAATTTTGCCGTGCGCGGCGTCATCTATACCGACAATCAGGGGGGCTATATCGACAATGTCGGCGGCGTGCTGGACGCGTCGCAGTCGGCGCGCTTCCGGCCTGCCGGAACGGTCCGCGAAAACGGTACGGTTGTTCAGCCCAATCGTGCCGGCTTCCAGGCGGGCGCAGACCTGTCGGATGTAAACTTCATCTCGGCCAACAACGCGTCGATTGCCGACAAGAATATCAATGATACCAGCTATCAGGGTTTCCGCCTGAGCGGCCTCTATGAATTCAATGCCGACTGGCGGCTCAATGTGGCCCATGCGCAGCAGAGGCTTGATGCGGACGGCGTCTTCTTTGCCGATCCCGAGCTCGACGATTATGATGTCGTACGGTTCAGCGAAGACAAGATCGAGGACAGCTACCACAATACGAGCTGGACACTGGATGGCCGGCTGGGCGCGCTCGAGGCGGTTTATACCGGCGCCTACACGGAACGGACGACGGACCAGATTGTCGACTATTCCGACTATCTGTTCGTCGCTCAATACCTGCCATACTATATCTGCGACGGCTCTGTCAGCTATCCGGGCGCGGCCGCGCCCAGCGGTACATGCTACGCCCCGAACCTGTTCGTGAAGTCGAGCACCGAAACCGAAATTCAGACGCATGAACTCCGTTTCAACACGCCGGACGCGTATCGCATCCGCGCGACTTTTGGCGGCTTCTTCAGCGACCTGGAACTGCGCGAACTGAATGACTTCACTTATCCTGGCTCGACACAGATCCTTGGCTTCAACGGTGAGGTTGGCTTTGCTCCAAACTATCCGCTGACCAACACGGCGGTCACCGGGGCTGTCGGGAACGCATCACCAGGCTATTTCAGTGAACCCGGTCCGTTTCCGGCGGGCGTCATCTTCCGCAATGACGTGAAGCGTACGGACAAGCAGCTCGGCCTCTTCGGTGAAGCGACATTTGACCTAACCGACCAGTTCGCACTGACGGTGGGCGCGCGCTGGTACGATATCGAAGTCGACCTCGAAGGCAGCGCGAACTCATCTTTCTTCAATCTCGGCCAGACCGATGACGCACAGGCGTTCGGCACGAACATCTCGGCGCAATTCGCTCCGGGCAATGCCGTGGGTGCGCCGGACAAGGCCGCGACAGACGGCTTTATCTACAAGCTCACCGGTGAATGGACGCCAACGGACGACATGCTTTTCTTTGCGACCTATTCGGAAGGCTTCCGGCCCGGCTTGCTCAACCGCCCAGGCGGCGCACCCGGCCCGAACGGATATACGGTCCCCTATGCCCTCGATACTGATGAAGTGAAGAATTATGAACTCGGCTGGAAAACCGAACTGTTCGACAATTCTCTCCGGCTGAACGGTTCGGCCTTCTTTGTCGAAATCGAAAACCTGCAGACGACAATTTTCGACCCTTCGATCGTCAACCTGTTCTTCTCCGACAATGCGGCGAATGCCGAAATCCAGGGCCTTGAGGGTGAGTTCACCTGGGCTCCCGCGTCGGTCGACGGCTTGACGCTTGCTGGTGCGTTCTCGTTCCTCGACACGGAGGTGACGGAAGTCATTACGCCGACGGATGACGTCCTGCTTGGATCCGAACTGGCCTTTGCACCAGCCTATCAGGGCAATCTTCGTGCACGGTATGAATGGGATCTGGAACGTCGCCTGGCGGGTTCGTCCCTGCGGGCGCATGTTATGCCGCAGATCGTGTTCTCAGACAGTTCGTTCAGCGACATTATCGAAATCAACAAGGCAGAGATCGATGGCTGGGTGACGCTGGGCGGAACGCTCGGGGTGAGTGCCGACAAGTGGACGGCAGAGCTGTTCGGGTCGAACCTGACGAACGAGTACGCGGAACTTGCGAACAATTTCGTGTTTGACCGCGAGCGGGTGACGCCCGTGCGGCCACGCACGGTCGGCGTTCGCGTGTCCTTCTCATACTAGGCACACGATCCGACTTGAATTGATCCCGGCGCCCTGACACCTTCAGGGCGCCGGTCTTTTTTGGAGTACCAGAATTCTTCATGCCCAGTCTTGCTGACATCGACGACACGATCAAACAGGCCCAGAAGGCCTTGCAGGCCGGGGATCTGGACAGCGCGACCGGTGCGGTTCAGGTGGCACTGTCGCAGGATCCGGACAATCGCGATGCGCTCTACATCGCTGCCGTATGTGCCCGGTATGACAATCGCGACGATGATGCGCTTCGCCATCTGGCGCGCCTGAAGGCGGTCATTCCAGACTTTGGCCGCGCCTATCAGGAAGAGGGACATTTACGGCGCAAGACGGAGAACAATCTTGCCGCCCTGGCAGCCTATCAGAGGGCGACCCGATACAATCCGGCCCTGATCGCAAGCTGGAACGCGCAGGCTGAGCTTCTGGCAGCGCAGGGACATGCCACTGCCGCAACGGCCGCCCGTGCCCAGGCGCAGCGGCTCAGCGCCTTGCCGCGCGAACTGCTGGCTGTGACGAACCATATCCATGAGGGCCGCACCTTCCGGGCGGAAGAAATGGTCAGGGCATTCCTCAAGCGCCACCCCACCCATGTCGAGGCCATGCGCCTGCTGGCGGACATTGGCGGGCGGCTCGGCGTGCAGGAGGATGCACATTTCCTTCTGGAGAGTGCCATTGAGCTCGACCCGGAAAACATCCAGCTGCGCCTCGATTTCATACAGGTGCTGAGAAAGCAGCAAAGGTTCGCGGACGCTCTTGAACAGGCTCGTTGGCTGACGGCGAGGGAGCCGGACAACCCGGTCTTCCTGTCGCATTTGGCGATTGAGAGCATGCAGGCGGGAGATTATGAAACGGCGCTTGAGACATTCGAAAAAGTCCTTGTGCTGGTTCCCGATGACCCGGCGACCTTGACGTCACGCGGGCATGCCCTGAAGACTTATGGCAAGACGCCCGAGGCCATTGCATCCTACCAGGCGGCGACCCGCGTGGCCCCTCAGCTGGGGGATGCGTGGTATGGGCTGGCCAACCTGAAGACATACCGTTTCAGCGATGGTGAACTGGACAGCATGTCGGTTGCTGTGGCTTCCGGCGAACTGGACCACATGTCCCGCATCCATATTGCCTTTGCCCTGGGAAAAGCGCTGGAGGACAGGGAAGAATATGATGCAGCCTTCGCGCATTTTGCCGAGGGCAATGCGCTGAAGCAGCAGACAACGCGCTATACGACCGAGCAGATGCTGGACGAGTTCGCGGCGCAGAAGTCCATCTGCACGTCAGACCTGTTCGATGTACGTAGCGGGAAGGGCTGCGCCGCGCCGGACCCGATCTTCATCGTGGGGCTGCCACGCGCCGGTTCGACGCTGATCGAACAGATACTCGCCTCGCATCCTGATGTGGATGGCACGCTTGAGCTGCCGAACATCCTGGCCCTGTCCCACCGGCTGCGCGGACGCCAGAACCTTTCGGATCGCGAGCGCTATCCGCGTGTCCTGCAGGAGATGCCGGATGGGGACCTGTCAGCGTTGGGGCAGGAATATATCGAGACAACGCGGATTCATCGTCAGGCCGCACCTTTTTTCACGGACAAGATGCCGAACAATTTTCGGCATATCGGCCTGATTCACCTGATCCTGCCGAATGCCCGGATCATTGATGCGCGTCGCAATCCGATGGATTGCTGCTGGTCCGCTTACAAGCAGCTGTTCGCGGAAGGCCAGGAGTTCACTTACGGCCTTGATACGATCGGGCAGTATTATCGCGCCTATGTTGACCTGATGGACCATTGGGACAGCGTCTTGCCGGAAGGGCGAATCCTGCGTGTCCAGCACGAGGATGTGCTGGACGATATCGAAGGGCAGGTACGGCGTATTCTGGACTATTGCGGCCTGCCGTTCGACCAGCGCTGCGTGGACTTCCACCAGACAAGACGCGCCGTGCGGACGGCCAGTTCCGAACAGGTGCGCCAGCCGATCAACAAGAACGGGCTTGAACAATGGCGGCCCTATGAGGCACATCTGACAGCGTTGAAACTTGCGTTGGGGCCAGCAGGCCCCGCGTCCGAATAAGGTCAGGTCCAGTGAACCAGCGGTCAGTCGATGCCCTCATTGCCTTGCGCAAGATACAGCGTGTGACCGAGCTTGCCTCCCGGCGCCTTGCGGCGACCGCCGGTCTGACGCCCTCCCAACTGGCTGTGCTGCGATTGCTGGATAAGTCGGGCGAATTGTCATCAGGGCGGATTTCGGAAGCCACGCTGCTGAAGCAGGCCACGATTACGAGTCTGGCCGACAAGCTGGAGGCGCGCGAGTTGATTGCGCGGCGCCGCTGTGATGAGGACAGGCGGCGCGTCTGGCTGCGGCTTTTGCCGGCGGGTGTCGCAATTCTGGCCGACGCGCCTGATCTGCTTCAGGAGACTTTTTCGGACCGCTTCAATGACTTGCCTGACTGGCAGCAATCCCTGATCGTGGCGGCGCTGGAGCAGGTGTCCGGCCTGCTGGATGCCGATGATCTCGATGCGGCGCCCGCGCTGGATATCGGCGAGCTCGACGAGGCTGTAACCGGTTGAAGCCGGTGGGAAACCCTGCTGGAAGGCGCTGCGTCTCAGGGCGTTTGGGATTTGCGTTACTGGCGTTTGCGCTGGTCGCCCTGTCCGCTTGCGGGAATGCCGACACCGGGCCTCAGCGTGAAGTGATCACTGCTGCGCCAGCAGGTGCGAGCGATGTGTGCGACAGTGCGGCAGGCATTGTGGAGGTTCCGGCGGGGACGCTGACGCTGCGCGGGAACACGCATGAGATCGCCGCTTTCAGGCTGGACGTGACCGAAGTAACGATGGCGCGGTTTGCTGAATTTGTTGCGGAAACGGGCTATGTCACCATGGCTGAGCGGGTGCTGGAGGATGGGCAGCGCAACGGGTCGGCCGTGTTCCGCCCGCCCGCTGCGGTGGGGGCAATGAACTGGTGGGTGTTTGATGGCGCGGCCAGCTGGAAAGACCCTGACGGCGAGGCGGGACACCATGAGCCGGGGCCGCTGGAGCCGGTGACGCATATTGCGCAGGCCGATGCGGAGGCTTTTGCGGCGTGGGCCGGAGGGCGGTTGCCGACGGAGGCGGAGTGGGAACATGCGGCGCATGGGGGTGATGAGGCGCCTGAAGTGGGGGCGGAAGGGCGTCACAACGCATCCAATGCCAACTCATGGCAGGGTATTTTTCCTGTGGAGAACCTGTCGCGCGATGGCTATCCCGGGCTGGCACCGGTCGGCTGCTTTCCCGCCAACGGATATGGCCTGAGGGACATGAGCGGGAATGCGTGGGAATGGGTGCAGCCCGATGCGCGCCGGGACCGGGCGGGCAAGGGGCTGCTCGTTGGCGGATCCTACCTTTGCGCGGAGAATTTCTGCCGCAATGCCAATCCGTTCGGGCGGCAGGTGCAGGATGTTGGCTTTTCCGCGTCGCATATCGGCTTTCGGGTCGCGTATGACAGCGAAATCGGGGGCGAACCGGTAAAGTAAACGCGCTGTGAAGGAATTGGCGGGCAAACGGAGGTCTGGCGTTTTTACGCGCCGTTCCATGCCCCTCCGAAACTGCACAAGGCCCTCACATGTCCACTGTCACTGCGCGTCCCAAAGCCATCTCAGCTGCCCCGATCAGCCGCATCATCGCCCGTGAACTGGGCGTTGCAGAGGCGCAGGTCGTCGCGACCATTGCGCTGATCGATGAGGGGGCGACGGTGCCGTTCATTGCGCGGTATCGCAAGGAGCGCACGGGCGGGCTGGACGATACGCAGCTGCGCGACCTCGCCGAGCGCCTGGCCTATCTGCGTGAACTGGATGAGCGCCGGCAGACCGTGCTCAAATCCATTACAGAACAAGGCAAGCTGACGCCCGACCTGGAACGCCAGATTGCCGGTGCGGAGACCAAGGTGGCGCTCGAGGACATTTACACGCCCTACAAGCCGAAGCGGCGGACCAAGGCGATGATAGCCCGTGAAGCCGGCCTTGAACCGCTGGCCGACCGTTTACTCGCCAATCCGGCGCTTGTGCCGGGCAAGGAAGCGGGCGCCTTCGTGTCGGGCAAGAAGGGGGTCGCCGATACGGAGGCAGCGCTCGAAGGGGCGCGCCAGATACTGATCGAGCGCATGGCCGAGACCCCGCGCCTTGTCGGCGCCATTCGCGAGAATGTTTGGACCGGGGGGCGGCTTGGCTCGAGCATGGTCAAGGGGAAGGAGGCGGAAGGCGCCAAGTTTGCCGACTATTTCAAGTTCGATGAACCGATCAGGGAGATGCCGTCGCACCGGGCGCTGGCCCTGCTGCGTGGCGAGAAGGAAGGCGTGCTGAAGGTCAAGCTGGACGTGCCGCATGAGCCCAAGGGCGACCACCCGGCTGTGGGCATGATCATGTCCGAATTCGGCATCGCGAAGAAGGGCCGGGCAGGGGATGACTGGCTGGCCGATACGGCCCGCATGGCGTGGAAAGCCAAGCTGGCCGCGTCCAGCGCGAGCGACCTGATTGCTCGCCTGAAGGCGCGCGCCGATTCCGAGGCCATCCGCGTGTTTTCCCGTAACATGCATGACCTGCTTCTGGCCGCGCCTGCGGGGCCACGGGTGGTCATGGGGATTGATCCGGGCATTCGCACCGGCTGCAAGGTGGCGGTGGTCGATGCCACGGGCAAGCTGCTGGAGACCGTGACGATCTACCCGCACGAACCGCGCAAGGACTGGCAGGGCGCAATGGCGAAACTGGCGGAGTTGAGCAAGCGGCACAAGGTGGAACTGGTCAGCGTTGGCAACGGTACGGCGGGCCGCGAGACGGACAAGCTGGTCGCTGAACTCGCCGCCAGGATGCCGGAGCTCAAACTGACCCGGATCATGGTGTCCGAAGCCGGGGCGTCGGTGTATTCGGCGTCGGAACTGGCGGCGAAGGAATTTCCTGGGCTGGATGTCAGCCTGCGGGGCGCTGTATCGATCGCAAGGCGTCTTCAAGACCCGCTGGCGGAACTGGTGAAGATCGAGCCGAAGGCGATTGGCGTCGGCCAGTATCAGCATGATGTGGACCAGGCGGCGCTTGCGCGCTCGCTGGATGCCGTGGTGGAGGATTGCGTCAATGCCGTCGGCGTGGACGTCAATACGGCGTCGGCGCCGCTGCTGGCGCGCGTGTCGGGCCTCAATCCGACGATTGCGGCCAATATCGTCGCCTATCGCGACAAGAACGGCCCGTTCAAGACGCGGGCGGCCTTGAAGAAAGTGCCGCGCATGGGGCCGAAGACGTACGAACTCGCCGCCGGATTCCTGCGCATCATGGACGGCACGAACCCGCTGGATGCCTCGGCCGTGCACCCGGAAGCCTATCCGGTCGTGACCCGCATTTCGGAAAAGACCGGGCGTCCGGTGAAGGGCATCATTGGCGACAAGGCGTTCCTGTCGACGCTGAAGCCTGCGGCATTTGCGGATGCCGATTTCGGTGTGCCGACCGTCACAGACATCCTGGCCGAACTGGAAAAGCCGGGGCGTGACCCGCGACCGCAATTCAAGACGGCCACGTTCCAGGACGGGGTTGAGGAAATATCTGACCTGAAGCCGGGCATGCGTCTGGAAGGCGTGGTCACGAATGTCACTGCATTTGGCGCCTTCGTGGACGTGGGCGTTCATCAGGATGGGCTGGTGCACATTTCCGAGCTGGCCGACACATTTGTCAAAGACCCGCATGACGTGGTGAAGGCCGGTCAGGTCGTGCGTGTTCTGGTCAAGGAGGTTGATGTCAGCCGTAAGCGGATCGCCCTCAGCATGAAGCGCCCGGAGCGCACGTGACCCCGGCGCATTGCCGGATGAGCGCATGCGGGGTTAACACGGTTCTCCATGTGAAGGAGGGACGATGATGCCTGACGGAAAATACGACCGGGAAGAGACCTACAAGCTCGCGGCGCTGGATACCGATTTCATCCTTGGCGACTCGATGCGCGGCGCGCGCTTCATGATGGAATATTCCAAGGCCGAAGAGCATCTGCGGGCGAAGAAGATTGTCTCGACCATTGTCGTGTTCGGCAGCGCAAGGGTTCGCGAGGACGGCGACGAAAAGCAGGCAGCAATCTATGCGTCCGCCCGTGAGTTCGGCCGGATCGCATCGGAGCGCGGCGGCGCGCTTTGCCATAATGGCGGCCTGCGGGAAAACGTCATCGCCACCGGTGGCGGGCCGGGCGTCATGGAAGCCGCCAATCGGGGCGCGATGGAGGCTGGCGCGGTGACGATCGGCTTCAATATCGCCTTGCCGTTCGAGCAGGAGCCGAACCCTTACATTACGCCGGACCTGTGTTTCCAGTTTCACTATTTCGCCATGCGCAAGATGCACCTTGCGATGCGTGCGCGGGCGCTGGTCATCTATCCGGGCGGCTTCGGCACGATGGATGAGCTGTTCGAGCTGCTGACTTTGACCCAGACCGGCAAGGCCCCGCCCATCCCGGTCGTGCTCTGCGGCCGGGCGTTCTGGTCAAAGGTGATCAATTTCGACGCCCTGTTCGAGGCGGGCATGATTGCGGAAAAGGATCTCGGCATCTTCGAATTCGCCGACAGCGCGGAGGAAGTGTGGGAAAGCCTGGTGTCGCGGGGACTGGCAATCTGGCCTGCTGACGCTTAGCCAATGGACCTCTACCGGGCAGGTGCCGCAAGGGAACAGATTTTCAGGACCGATTAGCGAGCTAGACTGTTCTTCCAGAGGGGGACGCCCGTGTGCGCAAGCCTCCGCAGGTGCGCGGGCTATCATGCCTGCTTATGCTGATAACGGGAGTGACACGCAATGGCCTCAGGCGACGTAATTGAAGAGCTGGGACTCGATCCCGATGAATTGCGGTCGAAATATCGTGAAGAGCGCGACAAGCGCCTGCGCAGCGACGGCAATGAACAATATGTCAACATGGTGGGTGAGTTCGCGCACTATATTGAAGACCCCTATATCAAGCGAGTCGAGCGGGCGCCTCTGACCGATCATACGCATGTTGTCATCATTGGCGGAGGGTTTGGCGGCCTGTTGGCTGGCGCGCGGCTGCGTGATGCGGGCGTCAGGGATATCCGCGTGATCGAGAAGGGCGGCGATTTTGGCGGCACCTGGTACTGGAACCGCTATCCCGGCGCGGCCTGCGATATTGAGAGCTATATCTACCTGCCGCTGCTGGAAGAGACGGGCTACATGCCGGTCGAAAAATATTCGCGCGCACCGGAAATCCTGGCGCATAGCCGGCGGATTGCCGAGCATTACAACCTGTATGACAAGGCCTGCCTGCAGACCGAGATTGCCGGACTGAACTGGGATGATGACGCGAATGTCTGGGTGATCGAGACGGACCGGGGAGACCGGATGACGGCCGACCATGTCGTGATGTCGAACGGGCCGCTGAATCGGCCAAAGCTGCCGGGCATTCCGGGGGTGGAAAGTTTCGAAGGGCACAGCTTCCATACGAGCCGCTGGGACTATGACTATACGGGCGGGGATTCCTCGGGCGGGCTGACGGGCCTGAAGGGCAAGCGGGTCGGCATTATCGGGACAGGCGCGACGGCCGTGCAGTGCGTACCGCATATCGGTGAAGCCGCCAAGCATCTCTATGTGTTCCAGCGCACGCCATCCTCGATAGATGTGCGTGACAACCGGCCGACCGATCCGGACTGGGCGAAAAGCCTGGAGCCTGGCTGGCACAAGGACCGTATGGAGAATTTCAATACGCTGGTGTCCGGGGGTTTTGCCGCGCAGGACCTTGTGATGGATGGCTGGACGCATATCATCCGCAACCTGCTTTTCATTGCACAGCAGGAGGGCAACAAGGACCTCAGCCCGGAACACCTGGCCGAACTGGCGGAGATTGCCGATTTCCAGAAGATGGAACAGGTGCGTGCGCGGGTGGACGAGATCGTCGCGGACAAGGCGACGGCTGAGGCGCTGAAGCCCTGGTATCGCCAGTTCTGCAAGCGGCCGTGCTTCCATGACGGCTATCTGCCTACGTTCAACCGGTCGAATGTGGAACTGGTCCATACCGACGGACAGGGCGTGGAGCGGATTACCGAGAATGCGATCATTGCCAATGGCAAGACCTATGAGATCGACTGCCTGATCTATGCCACGGGATTCGAGGTCGGCACGGAATACACGCGGCGCGCCGGGTATGATGTGGGCGGGCGCGACGGGCGCAAGCTGTCCGAGCACTGGGCCGAGGGCTATCGCAGCCTGCACGGGATGCTGGTGAACGGCTTTCCGAACCTGATCGTGATGGGCACGGTGCAGGCGGGCTTCACCGCGAACTATCCGCACCTTCTGGACGAGCAGGCCAAGCAGATCGCCTACCTGGTGACCGAGGCCGAGAAGCGTCAGGCGAAGGTGTTCGAAGTGACTGAAGAGGCCGAGACGGCCTGGGTGAGCGAGATCATCAGCAAGGCGATGATGCGTGAGAAATTCCTCGAGGAATGCACGCCGGGCTATTACAATAATGAGGGCAAGCTGAGCAGGCTGGCGCGGCAGAACACGTCCTATGGGGCGGGGTCGAACGCCTATTTCGCGATCCTCGATGGCTGGCGCAGCGCGGGCGCGATGGAGGGCCTGGAATTCCAGGCCTGAGGCCAGCGCAGGGCGCTGATATTGAGCGCGGAGCGGGCTGCGCCTAGGGTGACTTTCAGGAAACACAGAACAGGACGGATCAAGTGAGCGAGCGAATTACAATCAAGGTCGAAGACGGCGTCGCCGATGTGCGCCTGGTGCGCGAAGACAAGATGAACGCGCTGGACGATGCGATGTTTGCGCGGTTGATCTCGGCGGCCGAGGAGATCAATGCGGACACATCCATCCGGTGTGTTGTGATGTCGGGACTGGGACGGGCATTCTGCGCTGGCCTGGACATGGGCAATTTCGCGAAGATGGCGGACGGCAAGCGCAGTGAGAACAGCGTTGCCGGCGGCGGGCTGGCAGAGCGGACCTATGGCATTGCCAACCGGGCGCAGCAGGCCGTCTGGGGCTGGCGCAGCCTGCGCGTGCCGGTGATCGCGGCGGTGCACGGCGTGGCGTTGGGCGGCGGGTTCCAGGTGATGCTGGGCGCCGATATCCGTATCGTGCACCCGGACACGAAACTGTCGATCCTCGAAGTGAAGTGGGGCCTTGTGCCGGACATGAGCTCGACCGCGATCATGCGGCGGCTGGTGCGTGAAGATATCATTCGGGAGCTGACATATACCGGGCGAATGTTCTCTGGCGTAGAAGGCAAGGAATATGGTTTCGTGACGCACCTGTCAGAAACGCCGTATGAGGACGCGATGGCGCTGGCGCGCGAGATTGCATCGAAAAGTCCGAGCGCGGTGCAGACCGCGAAGAAGCTGTACAATCACATCGCCGACAAGGATGATGGTGAGGCGCTGCTGACGGAATCCGTTCTCCAGGACGAACTGATGGGCAGCAAGAACCAGATCGAGGCGGTGATGGCGGGCCTGCAGAAACGGGCAGGCAATTTCGTCGACTGACTGACCCCTGAGGAGGGCGCACATGATCGACCATGATGGCAAGGTGGCGCTGGTGACCGGCGCGGGATCCGGCATCGGACGGGCGCTGGCGCAGGCGCTGGCTGCCCGGGGTTCCAGAGTGGTCTGCGCGGATATTGATGCGGACGGCGTGCATGAGACGGCGGCGGGCCTGGGCGAGCGTGCGCTGCCCATCGTGTGCGACATGGCCGATCATGAAGTGGCGGTGACGCTGGTGCATGATGCGGGCACTTGGCAGGGGCGGCTGGACCTGGTGTGCTCGAATGCCGGGATCGGCCTCAACCGCCGTGTCATCAAGCAGGAACTGGATGAGCGGGCCGAGCGGTTGTTCGAGGTGAACCTGTTCGCGAACCTGCGGATGGCACAGGCCTATGCGCGCTGGACGGAGGCGCAGGGCAGCCGGGGGCGGCTGATGATCACCGGATCCGAAAATTCGCTCAGCGTGCCTGCCGCCGTGAGAGGCAGCGGGCTGGCCCTGTACGCGGCGACCAAGCATGGCGTGCTGGTCATGGCCGAGTGGATGAAGCTGGAATTCGAGGCGGGCAATGTGCCGGTGGACGTGCATGTGCTGATGCCGGGCGCTGTCTATACGGCGCTGATCGCGAAGCATATGCCCGACCCGAGCAAGGCCCCGCCGGAGCTCAACCTGATCATGCCTGAACGCTGCGCGGAGATTGCCCTGAAAGGCCTGGATCTGGGCCTGTTCTATATTCCGACGCACGCGCACCTTGCGGGCGACATGCAGCCGCGCATGCGGGGTGTGGCCGAAGCGGTGGAGGCGCTGGGGCTGAGCTGAGCAGGTGTCGCCCGCGTGCGTCCTTTGATCCCTGCCTCCGCAGGGACAAGCCTTCGCTCAGGACGGGCGTTCAAGGGGGATAGGACTGACGCTACAGGAAGGCTTTCATGTCGGCCATGAAGCGGTCGAATTGGTCGTGGTGGAGCCAGTGGCCGGCATTCTCGTACAGTTTCACTTCGGCATTCTGGAAATGTTTGAGGCGTCCGTCCTCGGCCGGGTTCGAAGCCCAACTCTTTTCGCCATACAGCAGGAGCGTGGGGCAGGTGATGGCTTCCCACAGCTTCTCGATATCCTCATAGGGGATGTCATAGGGTGTCATGACGCGGAAATAATTGTCGAATTTCCAGGAATAGGTGCCGTCTTCATTCTGGCTGATGCCGTGAATGGTGAGGTGGCGGGCCTGTTCGTCCGTGAGATAGCTGTTCTCGGTTTTCATGCGCGTATAGGCGTCTTCGAGCGTGGCATACTTTTTCGAGGTGCGGCCGGCGGCGGCGCGCTTGGATTCGATCCATTCGCGCATCCGTTCGCCGGGCGGGCCGCTGAAGCGCTCCCGGATGACTTTCGGTGAGGGGCCGAGCCCCTCAATGGCGACAATCTTGCGGACAGTTTCGGGATAGATGCCGGCGTATCGCAGGGATATCGCCCCGCCATAGGAATGGGAGACGAGGGTGACGGGATCGAATTTCTGCTGGTGGATCAGCTGGGCCAGATCGTAGACGCAGGCGCGGACGGAATATTCGCCATCTTCCGACCAGGCGCTGTCGCCATGGCCGCGCAGGTCCGGCGCGACGACGTGCCAGTCCTTGCTGAGTTCCTCGGCCACCCAGTCCCAGCTGCGGCAATGATCGCGACCGCCATGGACAAGGACGAGCGGGGGGGCATCCGGATTGCCCCAGTCAACATAATGGAGGCGCAGGCGCTGGGAGATGAAACTGTTCGAGGTCGGGCCGGAGAATTTTGTCATACGCATGATTTGCCCGGCTTTGCCCCATGCTGTCCAGAGCGGTGAGGGCGGCGTGTCATGCTTCCAGGATGGACATGATGGAGGCGCGCATGAAGGGCAGCATCGTGACCGGATCAAGATCGGGGTGGCGGAGCATCCGGATGGCCAGCCCGTCGAACAGGGTGAACAGCATGTCGACGCGGCCATCAGTGTCTTCGAGCTGGAGCTTGTCGCGCAGAAGCTTTGCGAAGTGGGCCCGGACTTTCGCGTCATGGACCCTCATACGCTCGGCGATGGCGGGATTGCGCTGGGCTTCGGCGATGATTTCAAGGCTGAGGGCCGACTTGAACGGATCCGTCAGGCTTCGCACGCCTTCTTCTGCCCGTTCGACAAGCGCATTGAGCAACTGGTCCGACGGAAATTCCTCGAAATTGGACAGTTTGTCGGTCTGGAGGCGGTTTTCACGGTCAACGATGGCGGCGATGATGGCGTCCTTGCCATCAAAATAGTGGTAGATGTGACCGGCGCTCATGCCGGCCTGTTCGGCGATGCGCGCCATGCCGGTGCCATGAAAGCCCTGTTCCACAAAGCAGGCAGTCGCTGCGTCAAGTATCTGCTCGCACCGTGCCCGGGCGCGGGGCGAATTTTTCTCAATCGCTGGGGTCATTTTTTCAAAATTTCTGCTCTTCACTCTTGATTTGTTGCGCTGCAACATTATTTCGAACGTTCATTCTAACTTTTCAACCTGTTGAACACACATAGGCGCGATTGATCAAGGTGACATTAATGCCAAGAATATCAAACAGTTTCAGAGTTTTGATCGCCAGCACCCTGATCGGCGCGGCAGCGGCGTGTGGGGCGTCCGAGCCAGCCGCGCCTGCAGGGGCCGTAGCAGCAGCGCCCGCCGCGGCGCCGGTTGACGTTATGGTCGTGCACAAGACGCGGATCGAGAGTACACGCGAATTGCCGGGCCGTGCCCGCGCATTCCGGGAGGCCGAGATTCGCCCCCAGGTGACGGGGCTGGTCAAGTCGCGCCTGTTCACGGAAGGCGAACTGGTCAGCCAGGGACAAGCGCTCTACCAGATTGATGCTTCCGAATATGCCGCCGCTGTGAACAGCGCGAAAGCCGCCGTTCAGCGCGCAGAGGCGACAGCTGATGCGGCGCGCCAGACGGCCGGCCGGTTTGAGCGCCTCGCCGAAATCAACGCGGTGAGCCGCGAAGACTATGACCAGGCCGTTGCTGCGCAGCGCCAGGCCGAGGCCGATGTGGCCATTCAGAATGCGGCGCTGCAGCGCGCCAATATCGACCTTGCACGAACGAAGGTCACCTCGCCTATCGAAGGCCAGATTGGCCGGTCGAGTGTGACGCCGGGTGCGCTGGTGACGCAGAACCAGGCCGCGGCGTTGGCCATTGTGCAGCAACTGGACCCGATCTACCTGGACCTGACGGCGGGCAGTTCGAAGATTCTCGGATGGAAACGGGATATTGCAGCAGGTCGCATCCAGTCTGCGGACGGCGAGAGCGTGGACGTGTCGATCAAGCTGGAAGACGGCAGCACCTATTCCGAGCCGGGCAGGCTGGAATTCAGCGAAGTGAACGTGGACGAGAGTGCCGGATCGGTGATCCTGCGCGCAGTTGTTCCCAACCCTGACGGTTTCCTGCTGCCGGGCATGTATGTGAATGCAAGCTTCAGCGCGGGCACTTATGACAATGTGTTTCTCGTGCCGCAGGGCGCTGTCACCCGGACGGTCAAGGGCGACCCGACGGCGATGGTGGTCGGCGCGAATGGCACGGCTGAGGTACGCAACCTGACGATTATCGAGGCAAGCGGCAATGACTGGATCGTGTCTGAGGGCCTCGAAGACGGTGACAGGCTGATCATTGGCGGGCTTCAGATGGTGCGCCCAGGCGCGCCCGTGGCGCCTGTTCCCCCGATGACGGCGGCGGCCCAGCCTAACGACGGGGCGACACCCGTCGTCAAACAGTAATCCAACCGAGCTGAACCCCCATGGCTAATTTCTTCATTGACCGGCCCATCTTTGCATGGGTGCTGGCGATCATTGTCATGATCGCAGGCGGAATCGCGCTGAGAACCCTGCCGGTTGCCCAGTACCCTGACATTGCGCCGACGACCGTGTCGATCAATGCCGTCTATCCGGGCGCGTCCGCCAAGGCGGTCGAGGACACAGTCACGCAGGTGATCGAGCAGCAGATGACGGGGCTGGATGGCCTCGATTACATCTCGTCCTCGTCAAGCTCGCAGGGCGCAGCCTCAATCACGCTGACCTTCAAGACCGGGACGGACCCGGACATCGCACAAGTACAGGTGCAGAACAAGCTGGCGCTGGCGACCCCATTACTGCCCGAGCAGGTGCAACGTCAGGGCGTGACAGTGAGCAAGGCGTCTTCCGGCTTCCTGATGGTGACGGCGCTGATTTCGCCGAACGGTACCTTTGACCAGACCGATCTGGGCGACTATGCGCGCTCGAATGTGACCGATGTGCTGAGCCGGGTCGATGGCGTGGGCAGCGTGCAGCTGTTCGGCTCGCCCTATGCGATGCGGATATGGCTCGATCCGGGCAAGCTGAACCAGTATCGCCTGATGCCGAGTGACGTGATCGCCGCCATCCGTGCCCAGAACGCCCAGGTTTCGACCGGTGCACTGGGCGGCAGCCCAGCGATTGAAGGCCAGGAGATTACGGCAACGATTTCACTGCAGACGCTGCTGTCGACGCCTGACGAGTTCCGCGACCTCTTGATCCTGACGACGGGCGAGGGGGCATCCGTGCGCCTTGGCGATGTTGCGCGGGTCGAGATGGGCGCCGAGAACTATTCGACGGTGGCCAAGTATAATGGCCAGCCAGCCGCCGGCATGGCGGTTTCGCTGGCTTCGGGCGCGAACGCGCTGGAAACGGCTGAAGGTGTCCGTGGGGCGATGGAGCGACTGTCGGAACAGTTTCCCGACGATATTTCGGTTGTCTATCCTTATGATTCCACACCGTTCATCAGTACGTCGATCCACGAAGTGCAGAAGACGCTGATCGAGGCGGTTGTGCTGGTCTTCCTCGTGATCCTCGTCTTCCTGCAAAGTTTCCGGGCGAGCTTCATTCCGATGATTGCCGTTCCGGTGGTTCTGCTCGGCACGTTCGCTGTGCTGCTGATGTTTGGCTATTCCATCAATACGCTGACCATGTTCGCCATGGTTCTGGCCATCGGCCTGCTGGTCGATGATGCCATAGTCGTGGTCGAGAACGTGGAACGCGTGATGGCGGAAGAGGGCCTGTCGCCGCGTGATGCGACCCGCAAGTCGATGCAGCAGATCACCGGCGCGCTTGTGGGCATCGCAGTTGTCCTGTCAGCTGTGTTCATTCCGATGGCCTTTTTTCCGGGTTCTGCGGGCGTGATCTATCGCCAGTTCTCGATCACGATTGTCACGGCGATGACCCTGTCCGTGCTCGTGGCGATCATCCTGTCGCCCGCCTTGTGTGTGACGCTGCTGAAGGCGAACGGGCATAACGTGTCCGAGAAGAAGAACCTGGCGGAGCGTGGCGGCGCCCTGTTCGAGCGCGGGTTCTCGCGCCTGCGGGACGGCTACGCTGCGACGGTGGCGCGTGTGCTGCGCCGCCGCTGGATTTTCGTTGGTGTGTTTGGGGTGATGCTGGTGCTGCTGGGACTGGGTTTCCGCAGCCTGCCGACATCCTTCCTGCCGGATGAAGACCAGGGCGCGGTTATGACGATTGTCCAGCTGCCGACAGGCGCGTCGCTGGAGCGGACGACGGAAGTGATGGATGCCGTTTCGCTGCATTATCGCGAGAATGAGACTGATAATGTCGAGGGTGTGATGGCAATTGCCGGTTTCGGCTTTGCCGGGCAGGGGCAGAATGTTGGCCTGTCCTTCACCCCGCTCAAGGACTGGACGGAACGGACCGGCAAGGCGCAGGAATCATCGGCGATTGCGGGGCGTGCCTCGGCCGCGTTCAGCCAGCGCACGGATGCCATGATCTTCGCTGTCATCCCGCCGCCGATCCGGGAACTGGGCAATGCGAGCGGCTTTGACTTTTTTCTGAAGGATACAGGCGGCATTGGCCATGACGCCCTCGTGAACGCACGCAACCAGTTGCTGGGCATGGCTGCGCAGGAACCCGCCCTGACGGGTGTGCGCCCTAATGGCCAGGAAGACAGCCCGCAATTCAAGCTGAACCTCGACTACCAGAAGGCGCAGGCGCTGGGTATCAATCTGGCAGACGCAACGAGCCTGCTGTCGGTTGGCCTTGGCGGAACCTATGTGAATGACTTTATCGACCGGGGACGGATCAAACGCGTCTATGTGCAGGGCGATGCCCCGTTCCGGATGCAGCCGGATGACATTGGCGACTGGCGTGTCCGCAATTCCACAGGAGACATGACGCCGATTTCGGAAATCGTTACGTCAGACTGGAATTACGGCGCGTCCCTGTTGCAGCGCTATAATGGTTCACCGGCGCTCAACATCCAGGGTCAGCCCTCGTCGGGCGAAAGCTCCGGCGTTGCCATGGACAGGATGGAGGAACTGGTGTCGCAGCTGCCAAGGGGCACGAGCCTGGAATGGACGGGCATCAGTGCGCAGGAGCGCAGCTCCGGTAACCAGAGCACGCTGCTGTACCTCTTGTCCGGACTGTTCGTCTTCCTCTGCCTTGCGGCACTGTACGAGAGCTGGACAGTACCAGTATCCGTCTTGCTGGTGGCGCCTGTCGGCATGCTTGGTGCGGTGATTGGCGCGCATCTGGGCGGATATGACAATGACGTCTTCTTCCAGGTGGGACTGCTGACCACGGTTGGCCTTGCGTCGAAGAATGCCATCCTGATCGTCGAGTTTGCCCGTGCCCTGGAGGCCGAAGGCAAGGAGCTGATCGAGGCAACGATGGAATCGGTGCGGCTGCGTTTCCGGCCGATCCTGATGACGTCGCTAGCCTTCGGATTTGGCATTACGCCGCTTGTGCTGAGTTCCAGTGCGGGGGCAGCGTCGCGTGCGGCATTGGGGACAATTGTCCTGAGCGGGATGATCGCCGTGACATTTATTGGCGTGTTTGCGGCGCCGCTTTTCTATGTCGTGGTCCGCAAGCTGACGACCCGCACGCCGAAAGCGCGCAACACTGTTGATGGAGCTGTATCATGACGCCTTCCCTACGCTTTGCCCCGCTGATGCTGTCAGTAGCGCTGGCTGGCTGTGTCAACTTGGCGCCGACCTATGAACGTGCCGGAGCGCCTGTGCCGGACACCTTGCCGGTGAGTGACACCGAAACGGTCGCCGCGCCTGTGATCGGATGGCAGGCGCTCGTGCAATCGGAGGCGCTTGAAGGCCTGATTGCGCTGGCGTTGGAGAATAACCGGGATTTGCGGGCGGCCACGGCGCGCATCGCGATTGCCGAAGCGCAGTACGGCATTTCGCGGGCAGCGCGCCTGCCGGGCGTGTCAGCATCAGGGTCGGTGACAGAGACCGGATCATTCGACGGTGACAATGGTTCGCCCTTGCTGATGGATAGTGCGCGGGCGCAACTGGGCGTGACGGCCTACGAGCTTGACCTGTTCGGACGGGTGGCGAGTCTGAATGATGCGGCGCTGCAGTCCTACCTCTCGACAGTGGAAGGCGAGCGCAGCGTGAAGATTTCACTGATCTCGTCCGTTGCGCAGGCCTGGCTGACCCTCGCGGCCGACCGGGAGCGCCTGCGATTGGCGCAGGAGACGGTCGAGAGCCAGGGCGCGTCGCTGTCGCTGACTCGGGAATTGTTTGATTCCGGCGTGGTGACGGAGATTGATGTACGTCGGGCCTCAGCCAGCGTGGAGACGGCGAAGGCGCAGGTGGCGCAGTTTACCGGGCTGGTGCGGCAGGACTTGAACGCGCTGCGTTTTGTCGTGGGCGCGGACCTGCCGGCGGGCATCGCAGAGGCGGCGGCTCTCAGCCCGTCTCCGCTGATGGACCATCTGCCTGTGGGGGCCTCGTCGGATGTCCTTCTGTCGCGGCCGGATGTTCTGGCGGCAGAGCGCCAGCTGCAGGCGGCCAATGCCAATATCGGTGCTGCGCGCGCAGCGTATTTCCCCGTGATCTCGCTGACCGGCAGCGCCGGATACAGCAGCACAGGCCTGGACGATCTGTTCGATGGCAGCGGGACGTGGAGCGTTGGCCCGCAAGTGTCATTGCCGATCTTCGATGGCGGCAGCCGCAAGGCCAATCTCGGTGTGTCAAAGGCGAACCGCGACCTGGCGCTGGCCCAGTATGAGCAGTCGATCCAGACGGCCTTCCGCGAGACCGCGGATGCGCTGGCCGTGGTGCAGACGGTGGATGACCGGATTGGGGCGCTGCGGCGGCTGGTCGAGGATACGTCGGTGACGCTGAACCTGTCGCAGGAGCGGTTCCGTGTCGGCATCGACGACTATTTTTCGGTGCTGGATGCCCAGCGCAATGATTACCAGTCGCGCCAGACCCTGATCGATGCCGAACGCGACCGGGCGCTGAACGTGGTGGCCCTGTTCCGGGCGCTGGGTGGCGGCCTGGTGAGTGGTGAGACCGAGTAGCGAACGGCTAGCTGTCGAGCCGGGCGGCGCGCAGCGCGTCGGCCCGGTAGTTGCGGCTGGACATCAGCAGGCAGAGAATGCTGACCGCGTTGAAAATGAGGATCAGTTCCAGTGCGCGCGCGAGCGGTTGGGCTTCGCCCTGTGCAGTGAAATAGTCGCTGAGCATGCCGGCGATCCACGGGCCGCAGCCAATGCCGATCAGCGTGAGGCAGAACAGCATGAAGGCCGAGGCGAAGGCCCGCATGCGCAGCTGGACCAGTTCCTGTGAGGCCGTGTAGGCGATACTGGCATAGATGAGGCCGACAAAGCTTGGCACCACGTTCCAGGCATAGGCCATGCCCACGGTCTCGGCGCGCAGGAACATGAAGGCAAAGGGCAGGGAGATCGCAGCGCAGAGCGCGATGATGAGCGGACGCCAGCGCAGATCCTTTTTCGACAGGCGGTCGCAAATGAGGCCGATGACCACGGCGCCGACGCTGCCGACGCCGCCAATGAGAATGCCGAGCGGCCACGAGACCTGGCCAGGGCTGAGGCCGTAGGTGCGCTGGAGGTGGCTGGAGGTGAAGACGAGGAAGGCGTTGGCCGAGATGCAGATGAGGAGGCAGCCCGCGAGCAGCCAGAGATAGGATGACTGGCCGGAGATGAAGGAGAGGGTTTCCTTCAGGGAGGGCGCGGCGCGATCATCCTGGCGCGCTTCGGACTGGCCACGTACAGGCTCGCGCACCGTGAAGCGCACGACCAGCGCCAGGAGCAGTCCGGGCACACCAGCGACGAAGAAGGCCATGCGCCAGCCATAGGCCTCGTAGACAAGGCCGCCGAGCGCGAAGCCGAGCATGACGCCGAGGCCGATGCCTGTGGTGTAGACGCCGAGGGCTGTGGCGCGTTCTTGCGGGGGGTAGAGGTCTGCGATCATGCTGGTGGCGGGGGGCGTGCCGCCGGCCTCGCCAACGCCAACGCCCATGCGGGCGACGAGGAGGTGCCAATAGGATTGCGACAGACCGGACAGGGCGGTCATGCCCGACCAGATGGTCAGGGCGAGGGCGATGATGTTGCGACGGTTGCCGCGGTCGGCCCACATGGCGACCGGGATGCCCAGCGTGGCGTAGAAGGCGGCAAATGCAATTCCGGTGAGCATGCCGAGTTGGCTGTCCTTGAGGCCGAGCTCCGTCTTGATCGGCTCGAGCAGGATGACGAGGATCTGCCGGTCGACATGGTTGAACGTGTAGACCAGCGTCAGAACCAGCAGAACCCAGAGACGCCCCGTATTGGCGGCTTTTACAGGGACGAGGGGCGTAGCAGTGGGCATGGGTCGGAACCTGTATTCTGGCGCGCAGCTGGCGGAGGAAGAGGAAGAGCCGGGGAGGCATGGGAGACACTTACAGTCTCGCGACGATCAGCTATCGGCTCCCCTTTAAGCGAAACGAGCGAGGTTGATCCCCACTTCAACAAGTGTTGAAATATGGCCTGCTTTTCCACTAGGGGCAAGACAAATGCGTCTGTGGCGGTAGTATCCATGAATCAGCGCGAATGCGCTCGAACGGAAACAAGACATGGCCCGAGTAATGCCCGACGATTCAAAGCCCCTTCGCCGAACCGCGATTCTTGATGCTGCCGAGGCGCAATTTGCCCAGCACGGCTATGATGGCGTGAACCTGAGAGCAATTGCCCGCGAGGCCGGAGTGGACGTTGCGCTTGCGAATTATCATTTCGGGAAAAAGCGCGATCTGTTCGATGCCGTGCTGATGCGCCGGGCTGAAGTGCTGAACGCGTGGCGCCTGAAAGCCCTGGAAGATGCGCTGTCGGAGGCGCGCCCCAATCCGGCGAGTGTCGAAGCGATCGTGCGGGCCTATCTGCGCCCGCTGCTGACAGGATCTCACGTAAGCGAGCCCGGCTGGAAGCATTATTATGCGCTGATCGCCTATGTGAACAACTCGCCCGAATGGGGCGGCAAGCTGATGACCCAGTTCTTCGACCCGCTGATCAACCAGTTCATCGATGCCCTGCGGCTGAGCCTTGGTGATGTCGACGAGAAGGCCCTGTTCTGGTCATACCATTGCTTCTCGGGTGCCCTGACGCTGACCTTTGCCGAGACCGGCCGTATTGACCAGCTGTCCAAGGGGCTTTGCCGTTCGGATGACCTGGACGGAGCGTATGAGCATGTCGTGCGCTTCATCACGGCGGGATTTGAGTCGATCCGCCCGTGCAAGTGATGTCCAAGAAAAATGGCGGCGTGTTGCCACGCCGCCATTGATGAGAAGCAGTTTCCGGAGACTAGAACTTGTAGTCTACGCCCATCGTGACCGTACGCGGATCACCATAAAAGGCCGTCAGCGTGCCTTCGAGACCGAGCGTTGGCGTGAACGTGCCGTTCGGGTTGATCGTGACGAAATTGTAGCCAGCGACGATATAGCGTTCGTCGGTGAGGTTCTTGCCATTCAGGCTGAAGCCCCAGCGGCCGCCTTCCGTCTCCCAGCGCAGGCCCGCATCAATCAGCGTGAAGGCCTCCTGGTCGAGGAATGGGTTCGGGGCTTCGAACTGGCTTGAGTCGCCACGGTACGAGATCAGGGTGTTGACCAGAAGGCGGCCATTGTTTTCGAGGATCGTCAGTGGCGTGTCATAGGACAGGCGGCCACTTGCGGTCCAGTCAGGCGTGTTCTGGATGACGCGCTGGTCGGACACGTCATTGCCAAAGGCATCAACGTATTCATCATATTGCGCATCGACATAGCCGATCGACCAGCCGAAATTGAAGAGGTCGGACTGGTTGAAGACCTGCTCTGCGAGCATCGCGTTGCCTTCGAATTCGACGCCCCAGATGGTGGCCGCGCCGGCATTGGTCGTTACGCCGGTGAAGGTGTCGTTGACGCCGTCATTGTCCGTGTCAACACCAATCGATCCTGGCACCTGGATATCTTTATAGTCAGAGTAGAATCCAGCGATGCTGTAGGTAAGGTCGCCGCCATTCTGGCTGCCCTTGTAGCCGATTTCGTAGCTGTCGACTTCTTCCGGATCGAACTGCATGAATTCGAAGACTTCGTCTGCTGTTACCGTGCCGTCGAGGTCAAGATCCGGCGCAGCCGATGTCTGGCCGCGCGGGTCAAAGGAGCCGCCTTTGAAGCCCTGGGAATAGGTCGCGTAGATATTGCTTGAATCGGTCGGCTTGTAGCTGATCGAAACGCGCGGGCTGAAATCGTCGAACGTGGCCGAACCGTTGAAGTCCGACGTGGTCGCGATGAGTGTCGGGTTGCCGCCGAAATATTCGGAGAAGCCGCCGATATAGGTGCGACGCAGGACTTGCGAGCTGCGTTCGTCTTCGGTGTAGCGCGCACCAAGCGCGATGCTGAGTTGATCGGTCAGGTCGTAGGTGAAGTCGCCGAAGATTGACCATGTCTTGGTGCCGACATCGCCGAAGGTCTGGGCGTTCAGGCCGGGCAGGGAGAGCAGGTCGCCAGTGGTGCCGAGCAGAACGTCAAACACCGTCGAAGCGTTGGCATCGAGATAGTAGACGCCGACGATGCCATTCAAGCGATCACCGGAATACAGGACCTGGAATTCTTCCGACAACTGGTCGTTCGCATAGTTCGCGGGGACGTCGAGGTCAGCTTCCGGAAGGCTGTCAAAGTCGATGGGCGAAGTGCTGTCGTCTTCGCGGTAGGCGAGGATGTTCTTGATTGTGATCGTGTCGGACACGACGTATTCAGCAGTGATCGAACCACCCCAGGCTTCTGATTCCTGGCCGACGACATTGAGGCCGGCGCGCGTGTCATACTCGTCGTCCAGAACGGGGTAGGTAAATGGCGGGAACTGGTCCGGGATCAGACGGTGACCCTGACGAGCATTCGATTCGTCGCGGGTAAAGTCGCCGGCGAAACGCAGCTGGAAGTCAGGCGTTACGTCCCATTCTGCCGACAGGCGGGCCGAGCCAACGTCCTTGTTGTAATTGTCCTGGCCGGTGATGATGTTGTCACCGAAACCGTCGCGATAGAGGGCGGCAACCGCGGCACCGACGCGGAACGTGTCGGACAGCGGCGCGCTGCCGGACACAACGACTTCCCGCTGACCATAGGTGCCAAGTGCAGCACGCGCATTCAGGGTTGGCTCATTCGAGAGTGACCTGGTGACATATTTCACTGCGCCGCCGATTGTGTTGCGACCGTAGAGCGTGCCCTGCGGACCGCGAAGGACCTCGATGCGCTCCACATCAAAGACATCAAGAACGGCGGACTGTGGACGGTTGAGATAGACATCGTCGACATAGATGCCGACACCGGCTTCGAAACCGGCGACCGGATCCTGCTGGCCAACGCCACGGATGAAGGCAGTGAGAGTCGAGTTGGTGCCGCGCGACACTTCAAGGGTCACGTTTGGCGCGACTTTGGCGACTTCGGTAATGTCGGAGACGCCGAGCTGGGAGAGCAGTTCGCCGTCAAAGGCGGATACGGACAATGGAACGTCAATCAGGTTCTGTTCGCGGCGCTGGGCGGTGACCACGACGGCACCAAAGCGGCGTTCAGCCTGTGTGGCCGTTTCATCGTCAACCTGCGCGAAAGCGGGTGTCAGTGGCGTCAGCGCGCTGGCGGCCAGGGCGATCAACGCGACGCGGGATGTGTGCTTATTCATGCCGTTCCTCCATGGGGTCGAATGCAACATGCTTCGACTCTCAAATTCAACATTTGTTGAAAAACGCCTCAAATCGGACGCTTTGTCAATCGCTTTGACTGGGACTTGCCGCTTTCCCGGTGGCCGTGACTTTATCGTCACGCTGATCGCGTGCGTCCGTTGGGGGCCTTGTGAGGCGCTTGCTTGCGAGCCTGCAATTCAGCCCTTACGAGACAGACACATGGCAGATCACAATGACCTTCTGAAATCGCTGAGGCAGATCACGCAGGCGATCGACCTGTATTCCAGACACCTGCTGAAGGAGACAGGGTTAACCTCGCCGCAGCTTCTTGTCCTGCAGGCCGTCAGTGTACATGGCCGGCGGAAACCATCGGAAATCGCGCGGTCGGTGAATCTCTCCCAGGGGACGATTACGTCGATTGTTGACCGGCTGGCGCGGGCCGGACTGGTGGACCGTGAACGCAATGCCGAGGACAAGCGCGTGATAGAAGTTGTCGTGACCGATGCCGGACGGGCGCGCCTGAAGGACGCGCCGGCGCCCCTGCAGCACGACTTCCTCAAGCGATTTGGCGCGCTGGATGAATGGGAGAAGACGCTGCTTGTCTCGTCGCTGCAGCGCATTGCCGCGATGATGCAGGCCGACGGGCTGGAGGCGGCACCGATTCTGGAGATTGGCGATCTGTCGCCCGGCGCGCCGGACCCAGCCTAGCGTTCGACCTGTTCCATCTGGTCTTCGGCCGGGCTGTCCCACGGCAGGTGACGCTCGTCGAGCACGACCAGGTTGTCACGCGAAATGATCGTGGCCTGTGTGTGGTAGCCGAGAAGCTTCGTGGTCGGATCGCCGAGGTTGCGCGCGAGCAGCATGGTTTCCTCAGATGAGAAGTTCGACAGGCCGCGGGCGCGTTCGATGCCCTCCTCGTCATAGACATGGATGACATCGCTGCGGACATAGGGCCCGTGGATCGAGATGACATCAGCGCGTTCGACGCCGCGCTTGCCAGCTTCAAGCTGGTCGGCCGCCTGCTGGGTGATGACGATGCTGCCAGCCATCTGGAGGCGGTCGGTAAGCCATGCGGCCCAGGCGGAGGCGGGCTCAGTGTTGGCAATACACTTGGTGTGAGCACGCTGGCCCTTGAGCACGGAGGAAACCGGATTGTCGGCTTCGCCATTGGCGATGAGCGTGGTGCAGCCTGCATGCTGGGCCATGTTGGCCGCTTGCATCTTGGTGAGCATGCCGCCACTGCCGAGCGCGCTCGTGCCCTCTGTCACGGAAAGGTATTCGGAGACATCGTGAAGTTCTTCGACCAGTTTGGCGCCGGGCTCTGACGGGTCCTTGTCGTAAAGGCCGTCGACACTGGTCAGGATGATCAGTTGCTGGGCCTGGATCATCTGGGCAATGCGGGCAGCGAGCCGGTCATTGTCGCCGACGCGGATTTCCTCGGTCGTGATCGTGTCATTCTCGTTGACGATCGGCATGACATTGCCGTTGAGCAGGCGGTGGACCGTGTTCTTTGTATTGAGGAAGCGACGGCGCTCTTCAAGGTCGCCGCGCGTAACGAGCACTTGCGCGATGTCGAAATTGAATTCGTGAGCGACCTGCTTGTAGGCGTTCAGCACGATGGGCATGCCACAGGCTGCCGCTGCCTGCTTGTCACGCAGGCCGGCATCTTCCGGCTTCACCTTGAGCGTATTCAGGCCAAGCGCGACGGCGCCGGACGAGGTCAGCACGACTTCATAGCCTTCGTTGCGCAGCAGGGCGATATCTTCGAGGAGCCGCTGTATGAACGCCCACCGTGGGGTGAGCAGGTCAGGATTGGCCAGAAGGCTCGATCCGACTTTCACGACGATGCGTTTTGTTTGCGTCAATTTCCAACTCCATTAATCTGATTGCCCGAACTAGGAGTGTTTTGAGGCGGAAACAACTCACTGGCGGACAAAACGTCTGATGTTTTTCGTCTGGCAGGCGAACCATGCCTGAATAATGGTAACAAAAGCAAAGTCCTGTGCGCTTGCCTTGAAAAATAAGTGAAAAGCCCAAGGTGTGTGTTCTGGGAAAAAAATTTGAACTCAAAGCAAAAATGTCTACCAAGGCCTCATACAGGGATATCGGCGATTCCCGAAACTCACGCCCATAAGGAAGCTTATATCACAATGGATGCACTTTTGATTGGTTGCGGAAAAATGGGTGGCGCACTGCTCGAGCAGTGGGCCAAGTCTGAAGACTGGACATTTACCGTTGTCGACCCGTTCACCGAGACAGTCCCTGATGGCGTAAACCTGTTCAAGGATCGCGACAGCCTGCCGAAATCCTTGTTTGACCTGATAATCGTAGCCGTAAAGCCGCAAATGATCGACGAGATCATTCCTGCCTATCAGGAAACTCTGGCGCCTTCCGGACTTGTCGCCTCAATCGCAGCAGGGTGTTCGGTGGACCGGCTGAAGGCCGTTTCCGGTGCATCAGCGGTCATCCGCATCATGCCGAACTTGCCAGCCCTGATAGCGCAAAGCGTAAGCGGGCTGTATGCGAGCCCTGACTGTTCGGCAGACCAGAAAGCCGCCGTGGAGGCCCTGATGCAGCGGGCCGGCACGACGGTCTGGGTGGATGATGAAGACGCGCTGGACCGTGTGACGGCGGTGGCGGGAAGCGGCCCTGGCTATGTCTTCGAGATTGCGCGGACCTATATCGCGGCGGCTGAAGACCTGGGTTTCACCAATAGCCAGGCCCGCGAACTCGTGCTGGGCACGATGGCGGGCGCAGTGGAGATGGCGCGGCAATCGGATGAGCCCGTCGAGAGCCTGCGCAACTCGGTGACCAGCAAGAATGGCACGACGCAGGCAGGCCTCGAGGCCCTGAATGCAGATGGCACCCTGACCGAGCTGATGCGCCGAACCACACAGGCGGCCTATGACAGGGCCGTGGAGCTGCGTTAGGCGTTTCGCGCCGTTTCTGGCATGACTGCCGACACATCCTTCACGGACACACAGACGACAGGGAAGAATATTACATGAATACAGCAGCCTTCGTTTCGCTTGGTGCCTATTTCATCCTCATGATGCTGATCGGGCTGTACGCCTATCGCAAATCGACGAGTGATGTATCCGAATACATGCTGGGCGGCCGCAATCTGCATCCCGCCGTTGGTGCCCTGTCAGCAGGCGCGTCAGACATGAGTGGCTGGATGCTGATGGGCCTGCCGGGCGCGGTGTTCGTGTCGGGCTTCAGCGCAGCGTGGATTGCTGTCGGTCTGGTGATCGGCGCGTACTTCAATTACCGCCTCGTGGCACCCCGGCTGCGCGTCTATACCGAGCTTGCCGAGGATGCGATCACCATTCCGGACTTTTTCGAGAAGCGGTTCAAGGACAAGACACGAGCCCTGCGGATCCTGTCTTCCGTCGTGATCGTCATTTTCTTCACGCTTTATACGTCGTCCGGTGTCGTTGCGGGAGGCAAGCTGTTCGAGGCTTCGTTCGGGCTGGACTATACGCTTGGCCTGTTCGTGACCGCGGGTGTTGTTGTGGCCTATACGCTGTTCGGCGGCTTCCTGGCGGTCAGCCTGACCGACTTCGTGCAGGGGTGCATCATGTTCATCGCGCTGGTCCTTGTGCCGGTCGTTGCGATCACGTCACTCGGCGGGTTTGATGCCACGCATTCTGCCGTCATGGCGTCGCCACCGGCGAGCGTGGCGGACGCCCCGAGCCGCGTGAATTTCTTCAGCTGGTTCCAGGGTATGACGCTGATCGGGATCATCTCCGCCGCAAGCTGGGGCCTCGGCTATTTCGGCCAGCCACACATCATTGTGCGGTTCATGGCGATCCGCTCGCTCAAGGACATCGCCGCGGCCCGCTATATCGGCATGAGCTGGATGATTGTGACGGTTACCGGCGCTGTAGCTGTCGGTATTGCCGGGGTTGCCTATGTCAACGGGAACAATCTCAATAGCGAACTGACTGACCCGGAAACGATCTTCATCCTGTTCTCGCAGGTGCTGTTCCATCCGCTGATAAGCGGCTTCCTTCTGGCGGCAATCCTGGCGGCGATCATGAGCACGATCTCGTCACAGCTGCTTGTCTCGTCGAGCTCCCTCACCGAAGATTTCTACAAGACGTTCCTGCGCAAGGAAGCGAGCCAGAAAGAGCTGGTGCTGATCGGGCGCCTGTCAGTGCTGGCCGTGTCGCTCGTTGCCATTTTCCTGGCGTTTGACCGGTCGAGCAATATCCTGTCGCTGGTCAGCTATGCGTGGGCCGGTTTCGGTGCGGCGTTCGGTCCGCTGATCCTGCTGAGCCTTTTCTGGCGGGGCATTTCGCGCAATGGTGCGCTCGCAGGCATGATCACGGGTGCGGTGACCGTTCTGGTATGGCTTTATGCGCCAATCACGGTTGGCGGCATGCCGCTCTCCGACACGATTTATGCCATCGTGCCGGGCTTTGTGTTCAGCCTCGTGGTCACCGTTCTGGTCAGCCTGATGCGCGGTTCGCCTGACCCGAAGGTGCAGGAAGAGTTCGACGAGATGATTGAGGCCATGACGGCGGTGAAGCAGCCGCTGATCTAGAGCTCTAGCCTCAGGTCGTTCCCGTGGAAAAGTGCAGGCCGCGCATGCCGTACTGGTCGATGACCGCATCAAGGTCGCCGGGTGAGTTGAGGAGGGCCAGCTTTTCCTTCGGCTCTAGCGCGCTGAGATACTCGTCAATTGTCGCAAGGCGGTTCGCACGGGCGCGGGCAAGGGCGAGCGGCGTGTGGACTTCGCTGTGGGCCAGCGGCCAGTGCGTATCGACGATATGCGTGCGGCGGTTGCGCAGGTTGCGGTCGGTAAACAGGTGGTTCAGGCTTGGTGCGCCGAGGTTTTCGTAGGCGGCGCGATCGGCCACAGAGTCCAGATAGGATTGCGGCGGGTCGATTTCCTCAGGACTTTCGAGCAGGTTCATCCGGCGGGCAAAGTCGCCGCTTTTCGTGCGGCCGGTCCAGTAGGACAGGGTTGCCGCGAGCAGCATGCCTATGGTGGCAGGCGCAAGCCATGCGGCGAAAATGGGCGAGATGGCGAAAGCGGAGACATTGAGCACGGTGCCGAGCACGATGGCCGGGGCATGGTGGCGGAACGTGTCGTGTAGCGAGTATTCGTTCGAATCGCGCGCCTGCGGGTTCCAGCCGCCGTCACGGCCCGAGAACACACGGTAAACTGCTATCGTCTGTTCGACCAGCATGACGGGCGCGATCAGGACCGAGATCACCGTTTCGGCGAGGACGCTCATGAAGGTCTTGACCGGGCCGACCGTGCGGCGCCAGCGCGGCGCAGCGAGCCCATAGATGAGGCCGTAGAGTTTCGGCGCAAACAGAATGGCCATCGTGATGATGAACAGGTTCAGCGAGCGTTCGGAGTCGATGACCGGCCAGGACGGGAAGAGGGATGCTGCATCGCCGAAATACTGGGGCTTCAGGAACATGTTCTGCAGCGATAGCAGCATGCCGACCGTGATGAACAGCAGCCAGAGCGGCGATGCGAGATAGGAGAAAATGCCGATGATGAGGTGCATGCGGCTGGTGAAGGTCAGTCCGCGCGTCTTAAGCAGGACGGCCATGTGCTGCATATTGCCCTGGCACCAGCGACGGTCGCGGATGGACAGGTCGATGATGGATGGCGGGCCCTGTTCGAACGAGCCGCCGAGTTCGGGGGCGATCTGGACGTTCCAGCCAGCGCGCCGGAGCAGGGCGGCCTCGACAAAGTCATGGCTGAGGATCGATCCGCCGAAAGGTGCCCGGCCCGGAATTTCAGGCAGGCCGGCGGCGTTGGCGAGCGCCGAGATGCGGAGGATGGCGTTATGGCCCCAGAAGTTGCCCTCGTTCTGGGCCCACCAGGCGAGACCGCTGCCAAGGACAGGGCCATAGAGCGCGGCGGCGAATTGCTGGGTGCGGGCAAACAGGGTGCGCCCGCCCACCAGTTGCGGAATGGTCTGGATGAGACCGGTTTCGGGCGATGCATCCATGCGGCGGGCCAGTTCAATCAGCGTGTCGCTTTCCATGAAGCTGTCGGCATCAAACACGATCATGTAGTCGTAGCGGCCACCCCAGCGCGAGATGAAATCGCGGATATTGCCGGCCTTGCGATGCAGGTTCATCGTGCGGCGGCGATAATGGACGGCCGTGCCGGGCGCGAGACGGGAGCGCAGGCGTTCAAAAGCGGCTTCTTCCTGAAGCGCAACCTCGGGATCATTCGTGTCGCTGAGGATGAAGCATTCAAAGCGGCCGGGCGCGTTGGCAAGCGATTTTGCTGTCGATTCGACGGTGGCGAACACGCGCTCGACTTCCTCATTATAGATCGGGAAGACGACAACGGTGCGGCCGGAAATCAGTGCAGAGCCGGATACTGGCCGTGAGCGGTGCGCATTGAACAGGCCGGTCAGCGCGGCAAGAAAGCCGATCGTGCTGCTGACGAAGGCGTAGGCGATCCAGCTGATATTCAGGCTGAAAACGCCGAGCAGCATTTTCTCCAGCGTGGTGACGCCGGAAACGTTGAGCACATGGTACATCTCGACAGTGGCCCAGGCGGCCAGGGCGAGCGCCAGCGAAAAGACCATGATCTTGCGCCACAGGAAGGATTTCGGAGCCCTGGCGTTTTGAGTCGGACCGGTGTCGAAGGCCTGGTCAGGCATCGAAATCGGCAATTCTGCAGGGCGGGCACGTGATGTGATCATCATGATCTCCAGCGGTAGAGCCAGGTTTCAGAAACGGAGTGGTCGGCCTTGGTCAGCAACGCCCGCAATTCGCAAAGGCCGGCATCCTTTGTGTCGAGCTCGAAGCTGAGACGCACGCCGCCTGTCTTGGGATTGGGCTGGACAACAGGGGCGATAATCGTGCCGGCCGAGGTCGAGACCTGCGGCAAGGCATCGCGCAGCAATTCGCCATTGTCGGAGTCAAAATCGATAATGAACATTGGCCGCTTGGTAGCGGGGGAAATGCCCACCTTCGTGGCGGTCACCTTGGCGACAGGTGCAACGACCGGCTGCGGTAGGCTCCAGATCATCTCATAGGAGAGGCGAACCGGCTTGCCGGCCTCCCACGCGTCGGCCGGACGCCAGGAGACAACGATATTGTCGTTGTATTCATTGGTGGTCGGAATTTCCACGAGGGTCAGATTGCCCGGTCCCCAGCCATCCTTGGGAGCAATCCATACGTTTGGGCGGAGTTCGTAATTGGCTTCGAGATCATCATAGGCTTCGAAGTCGCGCTTGCGCTGGACCAGGCCGAAACCGAGAGGCGGCTGGGTCGCGAAGCTGGAGATTTCGAGCTGGTTCGGGTTGGCCAGGGGGCGCCATACCCATTCGCCATTGTGCAATTCCATCATCAGGCCTTCGGAATCGTGCACGGCGACGCGGTAGTCGCGGTTGCCACGATTGAGGCTGTGGGGCGAGAAATAGTACATGGATGTGATCGGCGCGACGCCGACTTCAGTCAGCTTGCGGCGCGGGAAAAACACGGCCTCGACATCGACATTCGTCGTCGATCCCGGCGTGATGACGAACTGGAAGGCACCGGTCGTGCTGATACCGTTCAGCAAGGCGTAGACAGTCATCGACTTGGCGCCGGGTTCAGGCTTTACGAGCCAGAACTCGCGGAATGACGGAAACTCTTCACCCGCAGGCGACGCGGTCGATATTGCCATGCCACGGGCGGATGCGCCGTACACCGTGCCGGCGCTGAGCACGCGGAAGAAGCTGGCGCCCTTGAAACTGATGAGATCGTCGAACTTGCCGGAGGAGTTCAGCGGTGCGGTGACGTGGAAGCCCGCATAGCCGAGGGCCTTCTTGTCATCTTCCGAGAGCGGCAGGTCGAAGAAGTTGAAGTCGGCCTCGGCCCAGGCTTTGGGCGTTGATACGCCTTTGTCGATGATGTTGAGCTTGACCTCCTCGTTGAACAGGTAGCCGCGTGGATCATAGTGGACGCGGAACGGGATCGAGGTGTCGTCGGTCCACTCTGCGGACTCGCGCTTGAACTCGAGGCGGCGGTACTGATCGTAATCGAAGGCCGCTGCGGCGGCAGGGACCGGGCGCGATTCCTGAAATGCATGCTCTGACAGCGCCTGCGCCTTGTTGATCACCTGATCGAACGCAAATGGCGCCCTGGACGGCGTCGCAGTGTCAGGGGTGACCGCATCAGGCGCCGCATCGCCGGTTTCCAATGCTTCCGGCGTGTAGTCGGCAACAGAGTCGAGAGGTTCTATGATCGGTGCGACCGGGACGGGGGCTGGTTCGACGTCAGCCACGATGATGTCCGCATCACCAGTCACGCTTGCAACGGTGGCCTCGGTCGTGCCGGACGACCCGGTAACGACGATGATGACACCGGCAAGGAAAGCGGCGGCCGCTGCGCCAAGCGCGGCGGCAGGAATGAAGTAGGGGCGCTGTGTCAGTTTCAATGCAACCTCGTCGAGCCATCAAGCCACGGTCTTTGAAAGCGTTTAGATTTTCCCGAGGCAACAAAATTACTGCGCAGACGCGCGGCACCGCTAAAAGCGCCTTCGTTCTGACCAGTACGCCTCACCAGCACAGTCGTTTCGCTGAGAAATCAGGTTATTTTGCGGCGCAGCATTACCAAGCTGCAATAACCTGACCCAAACCCCGTATCTGCGCTGAATGCTGTAGAAAATGAAATGTTGCAAGTGCGTTGTATCAGATCGCGAATATGTCGGCTTTGTCTCGATGAGCCGGTAGCCGCAATTGGGCGCGTTTCCGGAAAAATCGCCCGGAAAACAATCCTCTTCATAGGCAGGGATTGCGTTCGGCCCGAACCCGATGCCTTACGTGCAAGGGGTGACCTGCGCTTAGGTGCGGTCCGACAGGGCGATTGTCAGCGGGCTTGCCTCGTAGATACGCAAGCCGTCACACCAGAGTGTTCCCTTGCCCGTAATGAGCAGCCGGTCACTGCACTGGACGACTTCCATGATCTCCATGACCGTTGTGACTTCCTGCTTGTCCGGCGTCACCTGGCCGCGATAAGCCCATTTGACGGGTGCGCCTGCGGCGATGGTTTCAAATTGCGGGTTGGCCATGCCGTTGGCGAAGCCTTTCAGGCAGGCGGCGTGCGACAGGAGCTGGACGAGGGCATCGAGGCCGAGCGAGCCGGGCTGGACCGGATCCTGGAAGAAGTGTGCTTTGAAATACCAGGCGTGCGGATCGACCAACTGGCGCCCGCGCGCGAGGCCGAGGCCCGCAGAGCCGCCTGCTGGATCGAAATAGTCGATGCGGTCGAGCATGACGAGGTCGCCGGTGGCGGTGGGCGCTGTTGGCAATGTCGTGCCGGAACGGTTTGGCGCGAGGGCGAGCAGAGCACGGTGTTCATCCTTCGTGGGGAGGCCAGCCTGACGCACGAGGGCGGCCGCCGGGAAGAATCCGAACTGGGTCTTGAGGGTCATGACCGGGCGGCCGTCAGCGAGCGTCGCCTTCAGCTCGAATGCGACAATCGTCATCGGGCCGACCTTGGAGAAGGAGGAAAGCGTGGTGTCGACGGTGATTGTGCCATCGTGCGGGCCGATTTCCATGAAGACCTGACCGTCGCCATCGAGATTGCGGAAGCGTTCGCCGCCTTCAAGGGCAAAGCCGCAATGGCTGGCGAGCCATCCGCAGGGCTGGAGCACGATTTCGGAGAGCACGGCAAAGGGCATGTGGCCATTGGCATTGTCGCGGAAGTACCACGCGTCAGCGGGGATATCGTATTCGGCGGTGACACGGGCGCCGGTCTCCTTGACGCCGGGACGGGTCGAGACATGGATGACGCGCGTCATCATGTGATAGGGCGGCTGGGGCAGGCGCGGGGCGCGGCCAGCCGTATCGAAGGGGAGGTAGAGGTCTCCGAAGGCGGCGGAGGGGGCGCTGGCGGCGCAGTTCAGCAGGGCGGCATGGTCGCCCCGGCTTTCGCCCATCGGGCCGACGCGGAGCGGGGTGTCCGTTGTGTGAGGTGTTGGCCAGTCCTTGCGCAGGCGGATGGCAAAGCGCGGGCAGTGGAACACTTTCTTTCCGTCGGAGCAGGCGAGCAGCGAGGCGTAAAGGACCGGGCTCTCGCCATCAATGATGTCGTCGATGAAGACTTCATAGGTCACTTCGTGATCACGGTCCGGGATGACCTGGCCCCGGCAGACGAATTTCGCAGTTTCGCCGGGCATGGGTTCGAAGACATAGCCGTCGCGTTCGATGGTGAGCCCTGCTGCGGCGGCGTAGAATTCCAAGGCCTGCACGGCGGCCTCGGCCATCAATGTGCCGGGCATGCAGGGGTCTTCGTGGAAGTGGCCTGAGTAGAACCAGGCATCGGTCGGCACATGGGCGCGGGCTTTCAGGTAGCCACGCCCCCACGGGCCGCCGGCAGGGTCGAAGGCGACCACTTCGTCAAAGAAGGCCAACTTGTCATCAGGCAGGTGGGCCGGGCGGGAATGGGCGGCGCAGAACTCGAAGCCCTTGCCGAAGCAGGCGAGCGCATCCCCGGCGCGGAAGGCGGCGACGTCTGGTGCGGTAAAGGCGCGCTTGGCGCTGGCGCGTGAGGTGTCGAAAGGGTGCGGCGAGGATGTAGGCGGGGCGTCGGTTGCGGCGTCCCAGATGACGCCCTTGCCGGTAGCCAGTTCATCATCGGTGAAGAAGCCGGCCTGACCGTTGCGGACCGAGAAGACCTTCCGGTCTGCGACCAAGCAGTCATACTGGAAGAAGAACATGCGCACGCCCGCGAGGGTGGCGTGGCCCGTAATTTCGATCTGGAAGGCGAGCGTGTCGCCCGGCCCGGGCAGGCCGCCATCGTGGAAGGTGATTTCACAGCCGAGCAGACGGTAGACGCGTTCGTTGCGGTTTTTCAGGTCTGCGCCCATCCAGCCGATCAGGGTGAGATCGGCCTGTCCGCACTCGATCAGCGGGCCGGGGCGCACACGCCCGTTTCGGACGTGCCAGTCGTCGGCCTTGAGATCGGTTTCGGTCCAGATGACGCCGGTGCTCTCGACGCCGGCTTCGGCATCAATGCCGGTGATGCGGTCAACCAGCAGGAGCGGCGGGGCTGGCAGCCGGACCTGGCGGTCAAAGCCGTCCTGTCCGGTGAAGGCCGGGCCGAAGAAATTCGACATCAGCCCGCGCGTGGACGCCTCTATGGCCAGGCGGGTCCAGTTGGGGCCGCTGGGCGCGCGCGGCATGAGCGGTGTGGCGCCCGCGACGACCTTGCGAGGCGGGGTGGAGGTGCGGGGCGTCGCCACGGCCGCTGGCTTGAGGGGGGCGGCAGGCGTCGGTGCTGCGTGGCTGGGGGTGTAGTGAGGGGGTGGCAGGTGCGGGGCGGGTGACAGGCCGCCAGCGGTGCGCGCTTCGGGGATCCGGGGCGTGGGGTAGTGAACCGGCTTGGTGAGGGGCATGGGGTCGGTTCCTGTCCAGGGATTGTTTCGGGCGGCGTCCAGACGGTGCGCCACGCAGGCAATATTGATGCCCCGGCCATCGGCAAAGAGCGTGGCGGTGAGGTGGGCGATCTGGCCGAGATCGGACGCGACGATCCGGTCGGTGGCGACGGCGACATGCGGCTTGTCGCCCAGCACGCTCGTAATGGCGCGCGAGAGCGTGGCGCGGGGGCCGACTTCGACGAAGGTGCGCACGCCATCCTCATAGGCCTGACGGACCGTTGCCGGGAAATCGACCGTGTCGACGGCTTGCCGTGTCAGCATGTCAGCAACGCTGGCTTTAGTCGGCGTATAGCTGGCATTGATGGCATTGGCGTAGAGTCGGATGCCAGGCACTTTGGAGACCGGGCGAGTGTGCAATTTACGCCAGGTGTCCTCGAAGGGCTTCATGGCCTTGGCATGCACGATGAGATGCTGGTTCATGGCGGCGCCGGAGCCAGGGCCGAGTGTTTCGGCCACGGCGCGGCAGGCCGATGCCGGTCCGCCGATCAGACAGTCTTCCTGCGAATAGATGATCGTGATTTCGACCTTCGGGTGGCTGGCCATTGCTGCGCGAAGCCGTGCCAGGGGCGCCTTGATATGCCAGTTGGCCCAGTCAGTCGGCACGTTCGGCCCCCAGGCCGCGTGCGCCGTTTCAAACTCGCCACCGAGGTGGCGTTCATACATGGCCGCGTCGTCGATCTCGTCGAGCAGTTTGCCGGGGTCTTTCCAGAAGCCGAACGCGAAGAGGGCATTGCTTTCGCCGAGCGAGAGACCGATGGCAGCAGTGGGCGAGACACCAAGGACATCGCGCAGCAGGATGGCATGGGCCTGGCTGACCAGCGTTCCGGCGCAGAGCTGTTCGTATTCGGACAGATCTGAGTGCGTGAGCAGGTGGGCCATGTCCGTTGCCCGCGACATGCCGGACAGGGCTTTGCCGAGTTCAGGGAAGGCCATGAAGAGGCCGCGCGACATGCGGGCATAGACAGCCGCCGAACCGGTAAAGACGAAAGCAAGTTCACCTTCGGGCGCGCCTTCGCCGTAATAAACATGATCGCCGGAGGGTGCCGCGTCGCGTTCAAGCGTCATGGCGGAGGTGTTGATGAGGTCTGCGAAGGCTATTTCATTGGCCGCAGTCAGGGCGATGCGGCATCTGCCCTTACCACCGGTCTTGCCGCTGCTAAGCTTCTTGGCGAGGGAGGCACGGTTGGCGCCTGCCGCCCAGAAAAGGTGAGGCGGCGGGCGGAGCGGATCGGGACTTGGCTGGGCGGGGTGGGCGGTCAGTTGAACGCTCGCGCCTTTCGACAGCGCATTGGCGGGAGTGGTGACGGTGTGCCGGGCGTATTCGCCTGTCAGGTTGGGGGTTGCGCAGTCTGCGGCGATGACCTGGTCGCGCGACATGAGCAGCGCTGCTGCCGCAAGCTCAAACAGAGGCGAGGCAGCCGGGGAGGCGCCGTAAGTTTTGACGAAGAGGGGCGAGGCTTCACCGGTACTGCCCCATTGCACTCGGCCCAGGGAGGCGAGGATCGGGTCACCTGCCGCTTCGGCATCTGCGCGGCGTTTGAGGACGAGGGCGGCGGCCGAGTCGCCTGTGTGAGGCGTACCGAGTTCTGCGAGCGCAGCGGCGGCGACCGGTTCAGTCGCGAAGTCTGCGGCGGCGACGATGGCCATATCGAGACGCCCGGCGCGAAGGGCGTCGCAGGCGACATCGAGGGCCGCCAGACTGGAGACGCCTTCGGAAGAGATGGCAAAGCCCTGTCCGCGCAGGTCTTCCGCCGAGGTGATGCGGTTGGCCGTCATGTTGGCCATGGCACCGAGCACGGTGGCAGCCTGCAGGGGCGGCGCGATGCCGTCCTGCGCAGCGGCGTGTTCGGGTGAGCCGGGCGTCAGGCCGAAGCGTTTTGCCACGCGTTCGCGCAAGAGCCAGCGTGCGGAGTCAGCGGCGCAGCCCATGCCGACGAAGACGCCGCAGCGTTCGGCATCAGGCCGCGTTATACCGCCCAGGGCTGAGCGTGTGAGCGAGAGCACCGCGAGTTGCTGGGCTTCGGCCTGCAACAGGTCATTCGGCGGAGTGCGGGCATAGCGGGGGTCCGCGCCTATGGTTTGTGCAGGCCGGGCCGGGCTGACAGGAGAATTCATCAGGCGACGGAGTACGTCGCGTTCACCCTGATCGCTTCCACCCAGGAGGCGGGCGCTGCATATGACGATCTCGTCTTCGAAAGTGTCCGGGAGTTTGACCTGTACGGCGCCTTTTGCAGGCTGGTGCTGATCAAGGATGAGGTGGGCATTGTTGCCGCCAAAGCCGAAATTGCTAATTGCGGCGCGGCGGGGCGTTTCGCCGGATGTCCAGTCGGCAGGTCTGGCGAGCGGATGAAGGGCGGGTGATTTCACCGCGTCGATCAGGTCACCGTCGAGCGGCATGGAGGGGAGGGTTTCGTGCGCCATGGCCTGCGTCAGCTTGAGCAGGCTGGCGAGGCCTGCGGCTGTGATCAGGTGGCCGGTATTGGCCTTGAGCGACCCGATGGGAAGATGCCGGTCTGTGCCAAACACGCTTGCTGCAGCGGTGATTTCGACACTGTCGCCGACGGATGTGCCGGTGGCGTGGCATTCCAGGAAGTCGATGCTATCCGGCGCGAGGCCCGTCTCGACATAGGCGCGGCGCATGGCCTCCGCCTGGCCTTCACTGTCAGGCGCAAGGAGGCCCTTTCGCTTGCCGTCATTCGACAGGCCGATAGCGCGAATAACGCCGTGGACCATGTCTTTGGTTGTTACGTCACTCAGGCGTTTCAGCACGACAGCGACAGCACCTTCGGCGGGCACGAGGCCATCGGCCCCCTTGATGAAGGGACGGGAGCGGCCGGACGGGCTGAGCGCCTGCAGCGCATCGAAGCCGATATGGAGGATCAGGTTGTCAGCGGCGTTGACCGCGCCGACTAGAGCGACATCGATCTGCCGTGTCTGGAGTTTCCGGCAGGCGATTTCGAGCGCGTAGAGCGAAGAGGCGCAGGCGGCGTCCAGCGCGAGGACTGACCCGGTCGCGCCGATAGCCTGCGCGAGAACGTGGGCCGGGAAGCCGGAATTGAAGGCATCCGTTGCGGGGCGCGCGGATTTTCCACGGGTCCAGATATCGGCTGCGTAAGCGGATTTAGCGCGGCTCGGATAGGAGAGGTTGGCGAGGAAGACACCGCGCCGGTCTGATGGGATGCTGACGTTGCCGGCCTCGTTCCAGGCTTCGAGTGCGGCGTGGAGGGGCCATTGGCAGACCGGGTCGAGCGTCGCTATGTTGAGGCCGGGAAGCGCAGCGCGCTTTGGGTCGAAGACGGCATCGAAATCGGAGACGAAGCCCGACACGTATGGCAGCGCGGCCTGTTCGGCGTCGGTCAGGCCGAAGGCGCCTTTTGCCGGGGGAGTTATGAGGCAGGCATTTCCGGCCACGGCCTGCCACAGTGCATCGGGCGAGAGGGCGCCGGGCAGCACGCAGCCCTGGCCGACAATGGCAATCGGTTCGAAGCGTGTCATTCGCCGCTCCACTCATCCCCGACGAGGAGTTCGACAAGGGTGCGGTCGCCGTCGAGCAACTGGTCAGTGAAGATGCGTGCGCCATCGGCCTGATTGATGAGGGCGATGCCCTGCTGGGCGAAATGGGCGGCAAGGCCCGCATCGACCATGCCGCCGTCCCATGGGCCCCAGTTGAAGGATTTGACCTGCGCGTGGGGAAGCTGTGCATGCAGCTGGCGGGCGAGCTGGTTGAGGCTTTCATTCGCCATCGCATAGTCAGCCTGGCCGGTATTGCCGAACAGGGCTGAGGCCGACGAGAACAGGCCGACATGGGTCAGCTGACTCACATTGATGGCGCCGAGCAAAGCGAGGATGCCGTTCACCTTGGGGCCAAAGACCTTGCGGACTTCGGCTTCTGTTTTCTCCATGGCCAGCCTGTCAGCCAGAACGCCGGCACCGTGCACGAGTCCGGTAATGGCGCCGTGCTGGCTCTGGATGGCAGCGATGGCTGTAGCGAGCGTGGCAGTGTCGGAGAGGTCGAGCTGGACATAATGAGCGGTCGCGCCTGTCGCGGCGAGGGCGGCGAGCGTGTGTTCGATCTCCTGTCCAGCGAGGGCGGCGCGGGCCGTGCGGTCAATATCGGCGGGTTTGACCTTCTGGCCGCTGGCGACGGCATTCTGGGCGAGGGCGGCGCGGAGGATCCTGAGGTCTGTCGCGCGATCTATGCCATGCGGCCACGGGCTGAGGGCGGAGCGGCCGGCGAGAAGGAACGTGCCGCCCGTGCGCCGGGCGAGTTCGATGGCGCAGGTGGCGGTGACACCGCGTCCACCGCCGGTGACGAGCCAGAGCGCAGGACCAGAGGCTGCGCGTGTGGCGGGCGGGGTGAGGGAGGCTGCGACATGGGTCTGCCGGGCCTGTCCGTCTGATGTGAGGACGGCGTCGCCCAGCGTGGCGCCGAGGGCGGAGAGGATGTGGAGTACGCGGATGGTGGCGTCTGGCGTGGTGAGTGACCATGCGGCGATGGTCGCATCGATCCATTCCTTTTGTAGCGTGCGGGAAAGGCCGGGCATGCCGGAGATTGCGGCATGGCTTTGGGGGGCGGCTGACTGCAGCAGAATGATGCGGGCACCGGGTGCGCGCGCCGCGCGGGCCTGGGCGAGGGCCTGCCAGTGGCGATCAGCGGGGGCAGCGGATGAGAGGCCTTCGGTGACGATCACCGTATGGGCCGATCCGGTGGGGATGGCGACGCTGGTGGCGTGCACGCCGTTCGCGTTCAGTGCCGCAGCGATGGTTTCGGCTAGTACCGGCTCGGCCAGCGTGATCTCGACGCGGCCCAGATCAATTTTTCCGGACCATGGCGGCAGCGCGACGGGTGCGCCAAGGCTGACCGGGCGGACATCGCTGCCATAGGCGGCGATCTCTTGATCCGTGGGCGGGGGACGGTGAGCTGAGGACGTATCCTCACCGGCCCCTAGCTGAAAAAATCGGCAATCTTCCGGATCGTGCGGAGTTCGGCGATGGCTTCCGGGTCAACTTCCGGCAGCGAGGGGTGCTGGTCGCGCAGGGCAGAGAGGATTTCCACCTGCTTGATCGAGTCGACGCCGAGTTCGCCTTCAAGGTCCATGTCGTCTTCCAGCATGGCGGACGGATAGCCGGTTTTGTCAGCGACGAGGGCGCGGATCACGTCCGGCGTGATGCCGTCGCCATTTGCGGCAGGTGCGGGGGCGGTCAGGCCAGCAGGTGGGGCGGCAGGGGCTGGCGCTGCTGCGACCGGCGCAGGCGCTGGGGCGGCGGCTGCGGGCGGTGGGGCGGATCCGTTGATCATGGCGGCGATGGCGTTGATTGTGCGGAGTTCAACCAGATGTTCGGGATCGATTTCCGGCAGGTGCGGCAGGCGCTCACGCAGGGTGGAGAGGATTTCCACCTGCTTGATCGAGTCGACACCGAGTTCACCTTCAAGGTCCATATCCGGGTCGAGCATGTCGACGGGATAGCCCGTCTTTTCCGAGACGATGGCCTGGACGAGTTCGACCGGGTTCTGGCCGCTGGCGGCAGCCGGGACGGGCGCAGAAGCAGGGGCTGCGGCAGGTGCAGGGGCCGGGGCCGGTTGGGGGGGCGGGGTGGCGGCGCCGTTCGTGTAGGGCTGGGGCGCTGGTGTCGGGGCAGCAGCCTGAGGAACCGGCTGGGGCTGAGGCGTTGGGGTGGGCGCGGCAATGCGTTGGACAGGAACAGGCGCTGGCGATGGCGCGAGCGGCTGGCCGCCGAGCAGGGACGCGGCCGCGTTCAGGAAAGCCGTGTGGCTGGCTGCGGTTGTCGCGAGATATTCAGAATGAAGCTGGGACACTTCGCTCCAGATGCGCTCGGCTGAGGAAGAAGCTGGCACGGGCGCGGGATAGGTTTGGGGCGTGTCGGGCATTGCTGTGGTCCTGTTGGAAATCGGAGTGGTCGACGGTGTTGATACGGGTGGCGGAGGTGCAGTGGGCGTGGTGGCTGGCGGGGGCGTGACCGGCGCGGCCATGGGTGGCTGGACCGTCATTGTCGGGACGGTGTTTGGTGCGGCGCGGCCTGCGGCCCCATTCCGGGGCGGATAGGGCTTGTCGTAATTGGCACCGGAAATGTAAACCGCGTGTCTGGAAGGTGGCGCAGCCGGAACGGGTGGCGGCGTGTCGGCAAACAGGGCGGCGAGGTCGAGTGACTGACCTGCAATGCTGAGTTCGCCGACGGCTGAAAGGAATAGTGTCAGGCCGTTGGCCCGCTTGTTGTCGAGTGACAGGGCGCGACAGGGACGGTCACCCAGCACGTCCTTTACAAGACCGGTCACGATGGAGCCGGGGCCAACTTCAACGAACAGCCGCGCGCCTGCCGCATACATGGCCTCGACCTGTTCACGGAAGCGGACGGGGGTGGCGATCTGTCCCGCGATGACGGCGGGCAGGTCGGCGACCTTGACGGCGTAGGGCGAGGCCGTTGCGTTGGCATAGACGGGTAGTTTCGGCTTGCGCGGGCGAAGGGATGCAAGCTCTGCCGCGAAGGGATCGACCGCCGCATGCACGATGGACGAGTGAAACGCCGTTGCGACCTGAAGACGGCGCGCCTTGAGGTCCTTTTCGATGCAGAGGGTTTCGGCCGCCTTGATGGCATCGACCGGGCCGGACAGGACGACCTGGCTTGGCCCGTTATCATTGGCGAGGACAATGTGGGGTACTTTCGCGACGATGGGGCCGATGGTTTCCGCGTCTGTCTGCACAGCCATCATGGCGCCGGGCGTGGACTTTGCAGCGTCTGCCATGAGGCGGCCGCGCGCGGCGGCAACGGTCAGTGCGCCGTCGATGTCGAAGCTGCGCGCCAGATGGAGCGCCATGATCTCGCCGAAGCTATGGCCGCCGGCCATGTCCGGATCAATGCCGAGGCGCTCAAGCAGGGCGAGCTGGGCGAGGGCGACAGCGGCGATGGCGGGCTGCGCATTCTGCATTTCGGTGAGGCGCTGGGTCTGTTCGCCAAACTCGACCTGATCGAAGGCAGCGGGCGGGAAGGCAAGCCGGTGAAGCTTTTTCGGGCCGGTGACCTTGTGGCCCGCTGCAATATCCCAGACGGCGCGCGCAGCGGGGAAAGCCATGGCAAGGTCGGCGCCCATGCCGACATACTGGCTGCCCTGACCGGAGAAGAGGAAAGCGATCTTTCCAGTCTCTGGCGGCGTGGTGGAGGCGTGAATACCTGCGCCCAGAGGGGCGGTGCCGAGCGTGCCAGACTCGATCTGGCCAATCAGGCGCGAGGCCTTGGCGGCAAGGTCTTTCTGGTCGTCAGCGACGATGGCGACACGCACACGGTCATCCGGCTGGAAGCTGGCATGGGTGGACGTGGCGAGAGCGGCGAGACCATCTTCACCAGTCTCCGTATGGATCAGGCTTTCAATCTCTTCGACGAGCGCATCGGTGGAGCTGGCCGAGAAGAGGAAGAGTTCCGACGGGAACACACGTGGCGGATGGATGGCGTTCGGGCCAGTATATTCCTCGAGCGCGACGTGGAAATTGCTTCCGCCGAAACCGAAGGAGCTGACCGAGGCCCGGCGCGGGCGGGTTTCAGGCGAGACCCAAGGACGGGCCTCGCTATTGAGATAGAAGCTCTTGCTGTCTTTCAGGACGTCTGCCGGTTCGCCGATCTTGATCGTGGGCGGAAGGATCTTGCGGCTGAGGGCATGGACGGACTTGATCAGGCTGGCAGCACCTGCGGCGGCCTTGGTGTGGCCGATCTGGGACTTGACCGACCCGACAGCGCACCACGGTTCGCCCCTACCCTTGCCGTCAAAGACGAGATGCAGGCCGGCAAGCTCTGCCTTGTCACCCGCTTTTGTGCCGGTGCCATGGGCTTCGACCAGATCGACCGATTCCGGACCGTAGCCCGCCTGGACATAGGCGCGTTCGATGGCGCGGGCCTGACCGGAGGGGAGCGGCGTGTAGATGGCGGTGCCCTTGCCGTCCGATCCGCCGCCAAGGCCGCGAATGACAGCGTGGATCACGTTTCCGTCGCGCTCGGCATCCGACAGGCGGCGCAGGGCGAGGATGCCGACGCCTTCGCCCAGCATCGTGCCATCTGCGTCCATGGAGAAGGGCCGGCAGTCGCCCGTGGGCGACAGGGCCGGCGTCTTCGAGAAGCACATGTACATGAGGATGTCATTGAGCGCGTCGACGCCGCCAGCAAGGACCGTGTCGGAATCGCCCGAGCGAAGTTCGTGCAGGGCGATCTGGAGTGCCGAGAGGCTGGAGGCGCAGGCGGCATCGGTGACATAATTGCTGCCGCCGAGATCGAGGCGGTTGGCGATGCGGCCCGCCACGACATTGCCGAGCAGGCCGGGGAATGTGCTTTCCTTCCACTCGATATAGTGGGCTTCCATCCGCTTCGTGATGGCCTGCACGTCTGCCTCGCCGAGTCCAGACTGGCGCAGGGCATTGACCCAGACTGGGCGCTGGAGGCGGCCAGCCATGTGCGCGGTAAGTTCAGTTGCCGAGGCGACGCCCAGCATGACACTGGTACGTGTGCGGTCTATCTCGCAGCCCGTAGTGCTCTCGATATCGTCCAGCGCATGCTTGGCAGCGATCAGGGCGAGGAGTTGGGCGCTGTCGGTCTGTTGCAGGGCGTTGGGCGGAATGCCGAAGGCCATGGGGTCAAAGGCGACAGGAGAGATGAAGCCGCCGCGACGGCCATAGGTGCGGTCGGCGGTGAGCGGGTTGGCATCGTAATAATCATCAAGCAGCCAGTGCGTGGCGGGCGTTTCGCTCAACGTGTCGCGGCCCTGGAAGATGTCGCGCCAATAGCCGGTATTGCCGCCGCGGCCCGGAAAGATCGACCCGATGCCGATGACGGCGACGGGTTCTGCTTGCGTGCGGGTCTCGTTTGGCATGGAAGATCTCATTCAGCGTCAGCGAATTGACGGGGTGTGTAGGCGAAGTCTGTCGGGGCCACGGGCAGGCCGAGGGCGCGTAACTGGCCCGCGCGGGTGACCTGGGCGGCGCCTTCGAGCAGGTTCCACGCGATCTGGCGGACAGTGCGGTTGTCGGTCGGCTCGAGAAAGCTGCCGGCGACCCATTCATTGAACACACCCATGGCCGGGCCGCACCAGACCTGGTAATCCATCTCGCGGCCGGGCGTGCCTTCGCGCGCCCACTGGGCCCCCATGAACAGGTAGCGCCGGGCGACGAGGGCAAGGCGCTTGTTGCCGTCAGATTCAGCGCGGGCGGCTTCAGCGGGGTTGGCCTGCCGGATATAGGCGAGGGTGCGCTGCCACGCGGCATCGAACGGCTCGCCCAAAACGTCATCGAGCCACGCGCGGTCTTTTTCGGGGAGCGTTTCGTAACTCGCGCCGGATCGGTACATGGCATGCAGGCGTTTGCCGCGCATGGCGAAGAGAGTGCCGCGTTTGAGCACCTGCACTTCGACACCCTGCTCGAACATGTCGGCGGCAGGCGCCATGGCGACATCTGCCGGGCCGGCCTTGGCGAGCAGGCGGCGCCCCGCTTCCGACAGGCCGGATTCGACAGCGGACTGGTTGATCGACCCCGTGAGAACGTACGCGGCACCCATTGAAAAGGCGGCGGCGACCGATGCCGGTGTGGAGAGGCCGCCTGCGAGGCCGATGCGGATGGCATTGGCGTCAGCCCCTGTGCGCGCGGCAACGCGGTCCCGGGCAAGGGTGAGCGAGGGGAAAAGGACGCTGGCGGGGCGGTTGTCGGTGTGGCCCCCGGAATCGGACTCGGCCGTGATCTCGGCGGCGACTGGCACCTGACGCGCCAGATCGGCCTGTTCGGCCGTGATTGCGCCGCTGGCGACGAGGTCTGCGAGGATTTTGTCCGGAGCGGGCGACATGAAAGGTTCGGCGACTTCAGCCCGGGAGACTTTTGCGAAGACATGGTTCTCGCGGCTGATCGTGCCATCCGGCGCGCGCGAGAGGCCGATTGCTGTATAGCGCACCAGATCAACCGAGAGTTTCATGAAAGCAGAAGCTGAGACGCGCTTTACCCCCTCAGCCAGGAAGAGATCGACCACGCGCGCTTCATAGCCGGGCTGCTGGGGCGAATGGATCAGGTTAGCGCCCCAGGCGGTCTGGTCCGGGGTCAGTTGCGACTTGATCTCCCGAAGTCCGGCTTCGATGACGTCGGGTGTGAGGCCGGCGCTGCCATAGAAACCGACGCAACCCGCGCGGACCGCTTCAACCACCATGCGGGTGGTGGCAATTCCGCGGGCCATTTCGCCGACAACGTAGTTAAAGCGACAGCCATGGGTGTGGGAGAAGAGGCGGTCACCCAGCCATTCCGGGTAGATGGGAGGCAGCAGTATGGCATTCGCAGGCGCGGCAGAAGGGCGGTCGTGATCGAGAATCGTGAGACCCGCGCCTGTCGCGTGCGCCAGAGCCACCTGTTCCCGCGGGTAGGCGATGGCCCTTTTCAGATTATCTGAAACACCCATTTCAATCCTCTGCGGGCACGTTCTCATGTCCGGACAATATACGCTGTCGGCTCACAAGTTCTTCGCGAGCGTTTTCAATTTCTAACTGCGCAAATTTCGTCCCGTTTGTATAGTGGTACTATTGTGACAGACCCTTCAAACATATTGTCTGGCTTAAGCAAATTTCACCTATCCTGCATGATAGCACAAATAGTGACCAACTATTCGACCGGCGCGCACCGATCAGTCGTTGAGGGCCATGTCATAGTCTTCGACTGCCTGAAGCCAGATCGCCTCAGTGCCTTCCGCCTCAGCGACGAGATCGGCGCGCTGGCGCAGCAGATCCTGCAACTGTTCCGACGGCAAGCCCGGCTTGGCGAGTTCGGAATCGATGGTGGCTATCGTCGCATTGATCTTGTCGAGTAGTTTTTCGGCGTCGTCCGCCTTTCGTTTCAGGCCCGATGCGGCCTTGCGGCTTTCGGATGAGCGCTGGCGCTGGTCGGCCTTGTTGACCTTGGGGGACGTTTCAGTGGCTTGCGACTTGCCTGATTTCGGCTTCGGATCGGACTTGTTGCGGTCGGCCTGAAGCACAAGAGCGCGGTAATCCTGCAGGTCGCCATCATAGACGTCGGCCTTGCCATCCTTGACCAGCCAGAGCTGGTCGGCGGTGCCCTCTGCCAGAAAGATATCGTGGGTGATCAGCAGGACGGCGCCCTTGAAATCGTTCAGCGCGTAGATCAGGGCCTCGCGGCTGTCGATGTCCAGGTGCGAGGTCGGTTCGTCCAGGATCAGGATGTGGGGTTTTTCCATGGCCATGAGGCCGAGGAGCAGGCGGACCTTTTCGCCCCCGGAGAGCTTCTCAACCTTGGTCTCGACCTTTTCATGGCTGAAACCCATTTGGGAAGCGGTCGAGCGCTGTTTCGCGACCGGCGTTTCCTTGGGCATGGCGTGGCGGACGTGGTCGAGCACGGTTTCGCCTGGGGTCAGCTCATCGAGCTGGTCCTGCGAGAAATAGCCGATGCGGACTTTGCTGTGGGTGACGCGGGCGCCGTCCATCAGCGGCAGGCGCTCGGCAATGGATTTAACCAGTGTTGTCTTGCCCTGGCCATTGGTGCCGACAATGGCGATCCGGTCATCGGGGTCGAGGCGGAGCGTAACACCGCGCAGGATGCTGGCATCACCGCCATAGCCGAGTTCCGCGCCGCGCAGTTCAAGCAGGGGCGGCGCCATTTTGTCGCCGGGCTCGGGAAAATGGAAGGGCACGGTCCGTTCGGCCATCGGGATCGAGATGTCCTGCATCTTCTCGAGCATCTTGACGCGCGACTGGGCCTGTCGGGCCTTGGAAGCCTTGGCGCGGAAACGATCAACGAAGGCCTGGAGGTGGGCCTTGTCGACTTCCTGCTTGGCGCGCTGGCTTTCCAGCTGGGCGTATTTGGCGGCGCGCAGGCGCAGCCAGGCGTCATACCCGCCGGGCACGATGGTGAGTTTCCTGTGCTCCAGCGCCATCGTGTGCGTGACGCAGCGGTTGAGCATTTCCCGGTCGTGCGAGACGATCAGCACGGTGTGCGGGTATTTCTTGATGTAGCCTTCGAGCCAGGCGGCGCCTTCAAGGTCGAGATAGTTGGTCGGTTCATCGAGAAGGAGCAGGTCCGGCTGGGAGAAGAGGACGCCGGCTATGGCCGCGCGCATGCGCCAGCCGCCGGAGAACTCGCGGGTCGGGCGCTCAAGGTCGGCTTGCGTGAATCCAAGGCCCATCAGCACTTCAGCGGCCCGGGATTCAGCCGACCATGCGTCGATATCAACCAGGCGCGTGTGAATGTCGGCGATGCGCATGGGGTCTTCCGCCGTCTCGGCTTCCTGCATCAGGGCGTGACGCTCCGTGTCGGCGGCGAGGACAACTTCGAGAATTGTTTCGTCGGTTGGGGCGACTTCCTGAGCGACCCAGCCGAGACGGGCGCCCTGATTGAGCCGGATGGCGGAGTCATTTGTCGGGTGCTCGATCTCTTCGCGGATCAGTTTGAGCAGCGTCGACTTGCCGGTGCCATTGCGGCCCACGAGCCCGACCTTCCAGCCAGACGCAACCTGGGAGGATGCGCCTTCAAACAGGAGGCGCGCTTCGATGCGATAGTCGAGGTTGGATATTGTGAGCATATCGGGGGGTTTAACGGTCAAGGGTCTGAAGGCAAGAGCCTATGCTCTGTTGCCTTCAGACTTTGGCGGCATGGGCGTGTTACTCGGCAGGAACCGGTGCCAGGTCCTTCAGTTTGCCGTCATCGAGCATGGCATTGAAGCCGGGCCGGGGTTTTCCGCTGATGAGGTAACCGAAGAACCGCTTGATATCTGCGCCGATACCATAAAGGGCCGGGACGAAGAAAAGGGTCACTAGCAGGGCGAACAGCACACCGAAGGCCAGGCCGACGGCAATCGGGATAAGGAACTGGGCCTGGATGGAGCGTTCCATCATCAGCGGCAGGAGGCCGACAAAGGTGGTGAGCGACGTGAGCAGGATGGGCCGGAAGCGGCGGGTGCCAGCCTCGATCAGCGCGCGTGCCCCGTCCATGCCCTTGTCCCGCAGCTGGTGCACGTAATCGAGGAGCACGAGATTGTCGTTCACCGCCACGCCCGCCGCAGCCATGATGCCCATATAGGACAGGATGCTGAGCGGATACCCCATGACCAGATGTCCGACCATGGCGCCCGTGAAGCAGAACGGGATTGCCGCCAGCAAGATGAGGATCGGTTCCGCATAGGACTTGAACGCCACAGCGACGAGGAAATAGGCGACGCCGATAGCAATCAGGAGGAATGTCATGATTTCGACGAAGAATTCGGCCTCGCCCTGCGCCCGGCCGATACTGCCGCGCCGGACCTTGGGGTGTGCCTTGTCAAATTCCGCGAAGAAATTGTCATTGAGATCTCCCCGGATCTCCGTAATGCGCTCAGCGATGACTTCAGCGCTGACCACAACGGCTCGGCGGCGTTCGCGGCGCTTGATCTGGGAGATGCCCTTTTCAAAGCGGATGTCCGCCACGGCATAGAGCGGCAACTCGCGTCCATCCGCAGTTCGGATGCGAATATTGTTCAGAAAGTCGAGCGACTCCCGGTCTGTGCGCGGGTAGCGCACGAAGACGCGAACGTCTTCGCCATCGCGGGGCAGGCGCTGGACTTCCTCGCCATAGAATCCCTGACGGACCTGGCGGGCGACCTCGGCCGTGGTGATGCCGAGCGATTCTGCGCCGGGCTTGAGGTCGAACTGGATTTCATCGGTCGCGCTCTGGACGTCGTTAACGACATTGTAGACGCCATCATACGACCGCAGCTTGAGCATCAGATCCTCAGCCGCGGCGTTGAGTGCGTCGAGATCCGTCGAGTTCAGCATGTACTGGATCGGAGGGTCTGTGTCGGCGTTCTTGTAGTTCACCGTTATGGTTTCCGCATCCGGTACTTCACCGATCAGCACGCGGAGACGTTCGGCGGTTTCCTTTGCCGTCAGCGTACGGGTTTCAGGCGGGACGAGCTTTACCAACGCAAGGATATTGTTGTCGCGTGAGCGCGTGTACCAGTTTTCGATCAGTTTGCCCTCGCCATTGGTCGAAGCATTGATCTCTTCCTCGAGGGCCTTTTCGCCTGCCTGGATCTGGGCGAGGACTTCGAGCGAACGGGAATAGGGCGTTCCCTCCGGCATTTCGACTGTGACTTCGATCTGGTCGGATTCGGTTTCCGGAAAGAACACGGTTTTGACGAGTCCGTTACTGAGCAGGCCAACGGAGAGGATCATGCCGCCAATGAAGATGGACGCCGTGAGGTAGCGATGACGTAGCGCGCGTATCATCAGGGGGCGGTAGAGGTTGCGGGCAACCCAGACGATACTGTTGGCAATCGCGCCCTGGAACCGGGCAATCCGGCTTTCGGGATTGACCGGTTTCAGGTGGGACAAGTGGGCAGGCAGGATCAGAAGGGCTTCGATGAGCGAGAAGAGCAGCGCGAAGATCACGACAAGAGAGATTGAGCGCGTGAACTCGCTGGTGCCACCTGAGAGGAACATCCATGGGGCGAAAAAGATCATCGTGGTGAAGACGGCGAATATAACCGGCTTGATGACCATTTTCGTGCCGTTCACAGCGGCGACCAAGCCTTCCTCACCCTCTTCCGTGCGTGAGTGGATCGCCTCGCCGACGATAATGGCATCGTCCACGATGACGCCGATGACAAGCAGGAAGGCGAAAGTCGAGATCATGTTGAACGAGACGTCCGCCAGCGGCAGGAGGGCGAGGCCGCCCGCGAAGGCCGTGCCAATTCCGACTGCCACCCAGAGGGCGATGGCGGGCCGGAGGAAAAGAAGAAGCGTGATCAGGACGAGGAGGAGGCCTGTCAGGAAGTTGGAGCCAATAAGCTGGATGCGGCTGGTATAGTCTTCGGCTGAATCCTGCCAGATTGTCATCGAGATTCCGGGCGGCAGGTTCTTCACGGCCTCATCGAAATAGGCATTCACGTTCTTCGACATTTTCACGATGTTCATCTTCGGGCCGCTCATGACCTGGACGAGGATCGTGCGCTTTCCGTTGACGGTGGCGAGAAGGTTCACTTCCTCGAAGCCGTCGATGACTTTGGCCATGTCAGAGACACGCACAACGGCGCCGTTTGGCATCTGCTTCACGATGATGCTCTCGAACTCGGCCTGGGTGTCGGCCTGCGAGCGCGTGCGAAGCTGCACGTTGCCGCCGTCACTGCGGACATTGCCGGCGGAGATGTTGACCGAGGTGCCGCCAACGGCATCGGCGACGTCGGACAGGCTGAGGCTATAGCGACGCAGGGCTTCTTCGGAAACCTCGATCGAGATTTCCTCGTTGCGAACACCGAACAGTTCGACAGCGGGAACATGGCCGAGCAGCCCGATCTCGCGGCGCGTGGCTTCGGCGAAGTGTTTCAGCGCCTGTTCGCTGACGGTGTCGTCACCGGATACGGCGATGCGGATGATCTCGTCGCGGCTGCGAAAGACATTGAGCTGGGCTGGTTCGGCCGAGATGGGGAAACTGCTGATGGAGTCGATCTGGCGTTTCAGTTCCTGCAGGAACTTGCCTTCGTCGAGATCCTGGTTGCCGATGACAATAAGAGTACCGACGCCTTCATTCGACACCGAGCGCAGTTCCTTGATGCCTTCGACCGAACTGACAGCTTCCTCCATGCGGACGGTGATCTGTTCTTCGATGTCCTGCGGAGAGGCACCGCGCCAGACGACTGAAATCTGGGCGCCCGGGAATTCGACATAGGGTTCGATTTCACGTTCCATGCGGATGAAGGCAACGAGGCCTCCGAGGATGATGGCGATCATCAGCAGGTTTGCTGCGACCTTGTTGTTGGCCCACCAGCGAACGATTCCAGACATGCCCCTGGCTCCCTCTATTCTTCAGATGCGCTGGTATCGACCGCAAAAGCGGTTTCGAGGCGATCGACAGGTTTGATCTTCATACCATTCGAAGCGGCGCGCACGGGTGATGTGACCACGCGCTCACCCTCGTCAACGCCGGATGCAAGGATAAGGCGTTCACGTTCGGAGAAGGCGACCTGAACGGGACGGATCTCAAGCGTTTCGTCGTCACGTGCGATGAACACGCTGTCCTTGCCACGCAGCGCAGTGCGGGGAAGGACGACGCTGTCTTCCAGCGTGCGTCCGTCAATCTCCGCTTCAACGAAAAGACCGGTGGCGAGCGGCGTGCCATTGTCGGCGCCTTTGCCATAGGGGTCCTGTACTTCGACATAGGCGAAGAGGACGCGTGTCTCGGGATCAAAGCCGCTATCGGTGCGCGTGATGCGGCCTGTCCATGTGTGCGGCACACCAGCGACGATGGCAGAGAGGGTCACTGGCGGGCCTTTTTGCGTGTTGGTTTCTGAAAAGCCGATACCGAGACCGAGATTGGCAAGGTCGGAATCGGTGAGGGCGATGGCGATATCGACGACGTCGCTGGCATAGATTTCACCGAGACGAACACCGGGTGAAACATAGGCGCCGATATTGACGGATTTCTCGCGTACGCGCCCTGAGAATGGAGCCTCAATGCGGGTGCGCTGAAGCTGGAGCCGGGCGTCATCGAGGCGCGCGCGGGCCGATGCGAGCTGGGCCTCGGCCTGTGCCCGCTGGGGGCGGCGAAGCGTGAGGTCGGATACCTGGTCAATTCCGAGCTGTTCTGCACCCTGGGTGGCGATCTGACCTTCGGAAATTTCCTGCATGAGGGCCGTATTGGCCTGGGCCACGGCAGCCTCAGCCTGGACGATGCCTAGTTCGTATTCGCGTGATTCCAGGCGGACCAGCGTCTCGCCACGCTCGAACTGGCCACCGGCAAGGAATTTCGGAGAGACGTACGCGACACGGCCGCTGATCTCGGAGGCAAGAACGACTTCAGACCGGGCTTTGACTTCACCCTGGCCGCGCACCTTGATCGAGACCGCTTCGGACCGTGCGGTGGCGGTGAGGACGGGGAGGGCCTCGATAATGTTGGCTTTTTCTTCCGGCGCAGGCTTCAGCGCGCCCATGGCGACGAAACCACCGACTGAGCCAATCAGAACGAATACCGGGAGCGCCAGGAACAGGATGCGCTTGATAAGCAGTCCAAACCTGAATGGCGGCTTTTGAGCTGTTTCGGCGTAGGACATGGTTGAGGTACCCAGATTTGACTTTTGCTGGCGGGGACATGGCGTCCATGTGGCGCCGCCCACCTTGATGAGTCTGGATAGCATCGAAATTATTGAAAAACAATAAGTGATGGATGATAAACGACAAAGAATTGTTGTTTTACGGTTTTTCCGCCACATGGCCGCATGTCCGGTTGATGGCGATGAAAAGCGTCACCAGCCCGGTCACGGGATGAATTGTCCTTTAGCTACAGAGTTGTGTGTCCTGAAGGGCTAGCGTTCAGCCGGCTGGCAAGCGCTGAGACCCAAAACCGGTATCATGGTCTCCCAGCCGTCCCTGCCGACGAGTGACAGCCGCCCATTCCGGATTCTCTGTCCGCCGTCCAGCTGCTCGCCGGGCTGGTAGCTGACGCCGACATTACCGGTTGGGGAACGGTAGGTCATCTGGGTCATGAACTGGCCAAACAGGCTGCCACCGGTCGATGTCAATTGTAGCGGCGTTTCGGTTCCGTCGACATTCATGATGGCGGTGTCCGAGCCGGCTTCGGTAAAGAAAACGAAACGTACAGGGGGTGACTGAGTCCACAGGAAGAGGCCGCAGGCGCCCGGGGCGAGCGTTTGCGACGGGAGTTCGCCAGAGTTCGAAATGACCTCGGTTGCAGAGGTCATCCCGGACGAGGAATCGGGCGTGCCGGCACAGGCGCCAAGAGTGGCGAGTGCCGCGACGAGACCGATGGCGTTGAGCGTCTGCATGCCTAGTTCTCCTCGGCCAATGCTGCTTCCTGGCGCAGCGTGTAGCCGTTTCCGGTGTTTGTGAAGCCCATTGCCGAAAGAGCGGCGTTCGCCTCCGGGTCAAGCCGCTCGACACGAATATCCAGACCGGTGCTGCCATCGGACAGCGCCTTCAATGTGATCTCGAAGCGTTCGCCATTCGGACCGTCGCCAGATAGCGGAAGCTGCAGGTTTCCCGCATTGCAGGCGGGCGCGCCGGTCAGCATCGGCCAGTCGCGTCCATACTGGACGCCGAGGCGCCTGACGAGGTCGAGCTGGGCGGTGCCACTGGCGTCTGCGCATGTGCCGGAGGCGTCGAAAGCGGCAGCGGCGTTGGAGAGTTTCAGTACGCCGCCGACACGGCGCAGTTCGGGATGAACGCCCTGGAGACGGCTGATGTCCAGCTCTGCAGCCACGTCCGAAATTTTTGTGGCCGATGTCGAAACGCTGATATTGCCGCGGGCGCGCCCTGCCGGGCTTGTCCAGTTGATTTTGGAGCCGATTGAACCTGAGAGTAGCGACAAGGGCGACGATTTCACATCAAGCGCGCCGATCGCGTGGCCTTGATAACCAAGACCGGTCACTTGCCCGTGCCAGACCGTGCCACGTGCCTGCTGCCAACTGACACCCTTTTGCGCGATACCGGCATTCCGCATGACAAAGGATAACGGGATTCCGGATGCAATTCCAAAAGCGAGCGTGATGATGAAGACGAGAATGAGTGTCAGGTTTTTCATCCGGAAATCTGGCCTCCGAATTCAAAACTGGAGCGGACAATTCCGGGGCCGGCCTCATTGATGGCGGCCCGGCTTGCTTCAAGCCCCGCGCTGGAGCGAAGTTCAAACAGCCAGGCGAAGACGGCCTCGGCATTTGCATCGTCGACCTGCACTGTGACGACACCGTCTTCGCTGACCTGAACACGGGCGATGGCCAGACCGCGGCGTGTGGCGGCCTCAAGAATTGCGCGCCGGCGAGCATCGGAATCCATGGGCGCTGCCGCGGCGGATGCTGCATTTGTTCCGTTTAAGGAGGACATACCGCGCGAGGTCATCAGGTCAAGTGTGCGTGCCGACTGTTCCGCGCGAAGGGCTGCATCGGACCGGCTTGAAAGCAGCGGAATCAGGATGACCTGAAGCAGCACAATCAGGGCGAGCAGCGCTGTTGCCGCGCCGACAAGTGTGCGTTCACGCTGGCTGAGTTTTTCCCACCATTCCATCATTGGGGCCCCTCCAGGGTAAGGTCGCCGAGCACCTGTCCATCCTGCTGGCGTGAGTCGCCCAAGGAGACCGCCAGACCTTTGGCCTCAAGAGCGTTTTTGAGGTCGGTGTCAGTCCCGAACCTTGGATAGGTCATGTTCGCGATCAGGCGTCCTGTGGTCTGATCATAGCGCAGGCCCTGAATGGAGATGTTGCTATCAGTCGGGACAGCTTCATAGAGCAAGGCGGCCGCTTCCAGGAAGGGAAGACGGTTGGCGACGGGAGCGGTATCCTGACTGCGGACAGCTGATGCGAGGTTGCCGGGAACAGGTGTGCCGGGGAAGGCGGCTGAATAGATGTCGCGCGCCTGGCGGTCCAGTGCAGAGTCGAGCCGGGACAATGAGTGAGATTCGAGGGCCGTTACCGAGAGGAACGCGACAAGGGCAGCAGCCGCCAGGATCAAGGTCGGCCGCCACGCGCCGATCCGGAACTCGGCCTGCTTCCGGCTCACGAAGGGCCCTTGGCGCAGGTCCGTCAGCGGGCCAGACTTCTCGGCCCATTGGGCGAGCTGGCCGAGGAGGGGCATGGACGAAGGTTCACAGGCCGTTACGCCGAGCCTGCGCGCCAGTTGGGCACTGTATGTGGTGAGCGGGGTTGCGGCGGTCTGGGCAAGCGCGCTGAGCGCATCGTCAGGCAGGCTGGCATCTGCTGCGAAACACCGATTCCCTGTTGAAAAGAGAATGTGGGATCTGGCGTCGACCGCTATCGGCGTTTCAGGCAGAACCGACACGTCTGCAACGAGCCGGGCAGATTTCAGGCCAGCTGCGTTCAGCAGTGACACCCAGTGCGCCATCAAGTCGGGATCGACCACATGGACAGGCCGCAGGCCGCCGGGCAGGGGCTGGCCAATCGCGACGTGCGCGTCTTCCACAGCCACGGCCAGATCGTCTTCCAGGGCGAACGCTGCCGAACGACGCAGTTCCGTTATGCCCTGAGCAGGGAGGCGAACGTCGAAACAGGCAACCTCAGTACCCGGAACGAACACGATGATTTCGTCGCCAGGATCGATTTGCGCCTCACTCGGGGACATGAGGCGAACGCCCTTTTCACCCGATTGGGCATATTCTGCTGGTTCACCCTGGCTCGGGAGCAAAGTGTATAGTCGCCGGGCCATCAAAAGTCTCCCGTCGTGCGTTGGATGAGACCGGCCTTGCCCGTTGTATCGGACGCATAGACCAGATGAAGCGTTTCCTGAGTTGAGCCTGATGTAATGCGGGCTGTCAAACGCAGATGTGTCGGCCTGACGCCGATAATGGTGTCATTCCGGGCCTCAGCTGCTATTGACTGGATCCTGCTATTCGCCAGGAATGCGTCGCGCGATTGCCAGCCAGACAGGGGACGTGCGCGGATCACGGACAGGGCGTCTTCATGACCGAGTTCACTGGAGTAAAGGGCCATCAGCAAAGGCGCATCTGCCTCGGTGAGTGTCTCAATGTTGAGAGCGGACTGTGATCGGGATGGGCGAACACAGACCAGAGACCGGATGGCGTCCATGACTTCCGGCGTGAACCCTTTGATTGCCCGTAGCTCAGAGAGGTTCTCGAGGTGCGTGTTGGCTGCGCGATAGGGAATCTTGAGCGTTCCGTAATAGCTGTCCTCGGCACCATAGGCGCGCGGCTCCGTATCGCGGTCAATCCAGTCAGTGAGGCTGTCTGCCAGCGCGCGCGCATCCGACGGGAACATGCCCTGTGCTTCGAGCAGTGCGCGGAGCCGGACGGTTGCAACGTCACCTGGCTCAGCGGCGATGGCATTGAGATTGAAGCAATTCGAATCGTCACTCAACCTTGCCTCGATCACGCCGCGTTCGAACGGCAACGTGATATCCTGCTGGTTTTCCATGGCCAGCCGGAACGCGTCATCGTCAAGCTTGAGCAGGCGGGCAATCGCGACCGCGCCAATGGATTCGGTAGAATGGGCCGCCCACATGGTCTGCGAGCGTTGCGAAGAAACCTGCGCAAGACCGAGTGAGCGGCCAAGCGCGTCGACAGCGGTGAGCGCGGCAACCGACATGACCGCAACGATCATCAGGATCGACAGGAGTGCGGCGCCGCGATCATTAGGGGTCCGGGACGGGGTCAATGCGCTGAGCCCACCATGTACATGAGCCGCAACTGGTCATCCTCCGCGAATGTCAGGTCGAGCTGGATCAAGTCAGGGTGATGGCCCGATATATCTGCTGGCCATTCATCGAACCATGCGCCGCGTTGGCGGTAGCGAATGGAGAGTGTGTCGATGCCATCCAGAAGAACGCGCTCGACCGTGGGCGTGGTGCGCACAGGGTCTGGCCGGAGCCATGCCTTGCGGATGAGTTTTCCATCGTCGAGTACGTATGCAACGCGCTGCAGATCGCTGCGGTCGCTTTCAGCGCGCGGGTCGTACCACCCGGTTCGGACAAAGCTGATCAGGTCGCCGCTGGCGTTTCCCTTGCGTCCGTAAAATCCAAGGGCGGGTGTGTAGCTGTCAGGCGCGGACGACAGTCGTTTGGTCATCTCGCTGAAGTCGGCCCGCAGGAGGCCGTTGGCTGCCTCGAGCTGGCGGACCTGTTCCATCCGGGTGTCGATGGCACGGCTGCCCTGGAGGGTCTGCAGCATCATCAGTGTGCCGGCTGTTGCCAGCATGGCTGTGACGCCGAGCGCGACCAGCGTTTCAATGAGTGTGAAGCCAGCGTCTGTCTGTCTCATTCGCCCGCCCTCAATGCCTGGACGCGTGCGAGCACTTGTCCGGTTTCCGGCGCGGATACGGTAACCTCAATGAGATAGAGGCCGTCTTCCTGTGTGGGTGTGACGGCGCGCGTCCAGTCGAACGTGCGGCCCCGCTGGATGGCGTCTCCGGCAGTGACACCGGTGGAGAGCGCCAGGGGCAGGGTCATGGTGTCTGCCATGCGGTTACTGGCTTCAATCTCTGCAAGGGCGCGCATATCGACCTGCTTTGCGCCGACAGTCGTTTCGCTGTTCAGATGGATCAGGCCGATGGCCGATATGGAGAACACGCCGAGCGCTGCAATGACTTCAACAAGCGTGAACCCGGATTGAGATGAATGGTCAGGCATCGGGTGCCTCCCATGTCACATCTCCATTAGGCGCAATGGTCAGATCGATTGTCTCGCGGTCGCGTACCAGCTTCAGCGGTTTGCCCTCAGCCGTGCCGGTCGTGTCGAGCACGATGTCCGGGAGAGGCGTATCTGTATCGGATGGTGTCTGCGTCGGCGAGCGTTGCGCATCCAGTTCAACCGTTCGCCCAAACGTGACCGTGCCGCCTGGCGCAGGAACCCAGCGCTGGTTGGTCCAGCTGACCCTTTGGTAGCCACTATCCGTGACCATGAACCCTTGCGGAACGCCCGTCACCAGCGCCAGATCAAGGGCAGCGGTAATGTCCCGTTCCAGACGCGTGGCGGCTTCTTCAAGCGGGTCTGCCCGGGGGCGCATGGTCATCGTGACCATGCCGGCTGCCAGCGCCATGATGAACACTGCGACCAGCACTTCGGTCAGGGTCATGCCTGAATCAGTGGTGTGGGAAAAGTGGCGTGTGTGCGTCATGCTTAAGTTCAGTTCCAGTTGCCGATATCATCGTCATTGCCGGGCTCGCCATCAGGGCCGGCGGAATAGACGTCATAGGCGCCGCCGGACCGGGGGCCGGGTACGGCATAGTAATAGTCGTTGCCCCATGGGTCTTGCTGAATGCGCTTGATGTAGCCGCCGGGGCGATACTGGTCGACTTTGTCATTATTGGGCGGCGTTTTCAGGGCGTCCAGTCCGGCATCGGCACCGGGATAGTTGAACATGTCGAAACTGTACTGTTCCAGACCGCTTTCCAGCGCGGCGATATCAGCGCGGGCGCGGTCGACGCGGGATTTGCCTAGTACCGGGCCCACCGAAATGACCACGGCCGTTGCGAGCAGGGCCATGATCGAAACGGTAACCAGCAGTTCGACGAGCGAGAAGCCGGCATCCTTCGAGCGCGAATTGCCAGCCTGTTGGTGTGTGTGATAGGTCATGATGGCCTCCTGAATGGGTTGCGGCGCTATTGCAGCGCCAGCGTGTTAAGCTGGATGATGGGGAGCATGATCGACAAGACGATCATGCCGACAAGGCCGCCGAGCACAACGATGATGATAGGTTCCATCAGGCTGAGCGCGGTCGATGTGGCGTTCTCGAATTCCTCTTCAAGGAACTCGGCTGCGCGCGTCATCATGCCGGAAACGTCGCGGCCTGCTTCGCCGCTGGCGACCATGTGGACCATCATTGGCGGGAATGCGCCTGTGCCTTTCAGGGCCGCAGCGAAGGAGGCGCCTTCGCTGACCCGCAAGGCAATTTCGTCGGTTGCCTTGCGGAAGACGCTGTTGGACATGGCGCCGCGCGCGGCCTGGAGCGACTCAAGAACGGTTGCGCCGGATGAAGACAGGGTTGCGAAAATGCGGGCGAAACGTGCAGCTGAGACCGTGCGTGCGAGATTGCCGACGATGGGAAGGCGTAGAACGAGCCGGTCCACCATCTCACGAATGGCGGGTGCGCGCATGATGCGGGTGAGAAGAAGGACTCCGCCGACGATGATTATCGCGATGAGCAAACCCCAGTTGCGCAGAAGGTTGGAAAGTCCGATGACTTGCTCGGTCAGCCAGGGCAGGTCCGCATCGAACATGTCGAACTGTTCGATGAGCCGAGGCACGACGAGGATCATCAGGGCGACGACCATGCCAATGGCCAGTGTGGCGAGTAGTGCGGGATAGATCAGGGCGGACTGGACCTTCTGGCGAAGGCGCCAGGTGTTTTCCAGATAGACGGCCAGGCGTTCCATTACCTCGCCCTGACGCCCTGACATCTCGCCAGCGGCAACGACCGACTTGAACAAGGGTGGAAAAGCGCGCGGAGCCGTGCCCAGCGCATCGGCAAAACGCGAGCCCTCTGTCACTTCGTTGCGGACCCGGTGGAGGATGGCGATGGTTTCCGGCTTGGCGTCACTGGCGGCCGCTGTCAGGGCCTGTTCGACCGTCAGGCCGGACTGGAGCAGGACGGCGAGCTGGCGCGCAAGCAGGGCGCGGTCCTTTTCGGATATGCGTCCGCTCGCGCCCTTGCCCCCGCGGGCTGTCTTCGCATTGAGCGGAGAGACGTCAACCGGCATGAGGTCCCGCATCCGCAATTCCTTGCGGGCCGCGCGGGGACTGTCAGCTGAGATAACGCCGCGCGTGCGCTTACCGCCATTATCGACAGCGATGTACTCAAACGCTGCCATCGCGGGTCTCCTTGCGGCAGACGCGAAGCACTTCGGTCACGCTTGTCTCGCCAGAGAATACGTAACGCCGCGCATTTTCGATCAGGCGGTGATGGTCGGCGAAGGCGACGGCCTCAATGGCATCCTCGGTCGCATCAGCATGCAGCAGGTTGCGCACGGCATTGTCGACGACGAGAAGTTCGTAAATGGCGATACGGCCATGGAAGCCGGTATTGCCGCAGGCCATGCAGCCCTTGGGCGTGTAATGGGTAAAGGAATCGGCATGTGGCAGGTCGAGCGCTTCGTATTCGGCCGCTCCGGCTGTCGCAGGTTCCTTGCAGACATCGCAGAGCTTTCGCACGAGGCGTTGCGCCATCACAGCGCGCAGGGTGGATGCCATGAGATAGGTCTCGACACCCATGTCGCGCAGGCGGGTGATTGCACCGGCGGCGCTGTTGGTGTGGAGGGTGGAGAAAGCGAGGCGGCCAGTCGATGCGAACTCAAAGGCTGCTTCGGCCGTTTCAAGGTCACGGATCTCACCGACCATGACGATGTTGAAATCTTGACGCAGGATATTGCGCAGGGCCCGGGCGAAGGTGAGGCCGACTTTGGAGTCCATCTGGGTCTGGCTGATGCCGGGCAGGCCATACTCTACGGGGTCTTCCAGCGTCATGATGTTCACGTTGCCGGTATTCAGACGCGAGATGGATGAATAAAGTGTCGTCGTCTTACCTGAGCCGACAGGGCCAGTGACCAGGATCACGCCATTGGGTTGGCCGAGCACCTGATCGAAGCGCTGGTAGGTGTCGGAATCCATGCCGAGCTGTTCAAGTGTGAGAAGCGCATTCTGCGTGTCGAGCAGGCGTAGCGCGACGCGTTCGCCAAAGCGCGTTGGCAGGATGGCCACGCGGACGTCGATCGAGCGACCGCCAGCCTGAAGCGAGATGCGCCCGTCCTGAGGCAGGCGCTTTTCGGCGATATCAAGGCGGGCCATGACCTTGATGCGAGACACGAGGGGGGCCGCCAGTTTGCGCGGCGGTGTGAGGACTTCGACGAGGTCTCCATCTATCCGGTAACGGATGGATAGCTTGTCTTCGAACGGATCAATATGGACATCAGAGGCCCGGCGTTTCATGGCCTCGTAGATGAGGCCATTGATCAATCGGATGACGGGGGCATCATCGCTGCCACCGAGCAGGTCAGCAGCTTCGGGTATGTCGTCAATCAGGCTCTCGAGTCCGCCACGGCTGGCGACGGCGGCTTCGATATCCGTATTGCCGAGCGGTCCCTGGCTGAAGGCCGCTGTCAGGGCACGGTCGAAACTTGCCGGATCAAGCGATTCAATGGCGTGGGGACATCCGAGCGCCCGGCGTGCCTCTATGAGCGACATCGCGTCAGCACCTGTGCGTACGCCTACGGTTAGCGTATCGCGATCAGGCATCACGATGAGGCCCTTCTCCTTGGCAAAGGCGTAGGTGAATTGACGGGCAGAGGCGGCGTGTGTGTTCATGGGATTATTGCGGTGGTGGTGACCCGAGAACTTCGCTGACAAACGCGTCCAGTGAATTCACGTTCGACTTCTTGTCGTTCCAGAGTTCTTCGGCGCGCACGAAGCGATAGCTGCGCGAAGTGACTTCGCGGGCGCTCTCGCGGTCGCGGATGACGGTTGGGCGGATGAAGACCATGAGGTTGGTGCGCTTGGTCGCCTTGCCTTCTGACCGGAACAGGCGACCCGCAACCGGCATGTCGCCGAGAATGGGGACTTTTTCGTTGGCGATCGTATCGGATTGCTGGATCAACCCGCCAATGACGATTATTTCACCGCTGTCGGCGAGGACATCCGTTGTGATCTGGCGTTTGTTGAAGACAAGATCCGACGTCGCTGTCGAAATGGCACCATCGATGCTGGAGACCTCCTGGTTGATCTCCAGACGGACGGCATCGTCTGACGAAATGCGCGGCGTGACGTCAAGCCGGACGCCTATCTCCTTGCGATCTACAGTCTGGTAGGGGTTGGTATTGTCGGCGCCGAGAACCGTTCCGGTGATGATCGGGACTTCCTGCCCAACGAGGAGGGAAGAGGTTCCGTTGTCCAGTGTCATGTTGAACGGCTTCGACAGGACGCGAGAGTTCTTGTCGGATTCCACGGCTGTCAGGATGGCGCCGAACAGTGTGTTCCCATCCTGGCCGCCAACACCCGCGCTTATGCCTGACAGGCCAAGCAGGGACGAAACTGCAGCAGAGGCGAAAGGATTCGTATCACCGCTATTGAAGGGTGTGTCGCCGCTCAGGGCACCTGCAAGAGCCAGCAGGTTGGGGGCCGATCGCGAATAATTCGTCGAGACGAATGGTACTGACGAATTGCCCGTGCCGCTGAGCAGGAACTGCAGGCCGAGTTCACGCGCAGTGTCGTCGGACATCTCGACAATGATGGCCTCGACGAGGACCTGGGCGCGGCGCTTGTCGAGGTCCTGTATTACGCGTTCAAGGGTAAGCAGCGTTTCGCCCGGGGCGTTGATGACGAGCGAGTTGGTAGAGTCATGGAAGGCGATGGTGCTGGGCGTTACTTCGCCGCCCGCCTCGCCGCGCCTGAATGCCATGGCACCTGCGACTTTTTCGAGGATGGGAACAATGTCAGCAGCGTCAGCATTCTTCAGGGAGATGACGCGGAGCGTATCTTCGACGCGGTCGGTCGCGTCCAGCTGGTTCACGACTTTCAAGGCACGTTCAACCATCAGGTCGTCGCCGCGTATCACGATCGCGTTGCCGGAAGGGGATGCAATTGCCTGGAAGTTCGAGGCATAAGATTCCTCGCTACCAGACTTTTGCAGCGCCATCAGGATTGATTCCATTTCTCCCGATGGAATGTTCCTGAGCGAAATTGTTTCGGTGCGCGTACGATCTTCGTCCAGTCCGGCGACCAGCTGACGGATGCGCGGAATGTTCGAGCCATAGTCGACAACGACCAATGTGTTGGAACGCGGGTTGGCGATCACCTGACCTTGTGCGTCGACGATCGGCTTCACCATTTGCGCTGCTTCCAGCGCGTTGAAATTGTTGAGGTGGATGATCTCAGTGACCAGACTGTTGGCGCCTGTTGAACGCGTTCCCGCTTCGCTGACGGCGGATTGCTCCGGGATAATGCGATAGGTGTCCTTGCCGGCGGAAATGGCCGTGAAGCCATGAACACGCAGCGTGGACAGGAAGACATCAAAGACGCCTTCCTTCGAGAGAGGCGAGGATGATGTGACGGTGACGCGTTTGCCGCGAACATCGGGGTGAACGATGAAAGTGTATCCGGTCACGATGGAAACATCGGCAATAAGCGAACTCAGTTCGACATCGTCAAAATTAAGCACATGACGTGACGATTCCTTCGCAGACTCTCCGGTTAGTCCGAAGGCGGGCAAGGCTGTGGAGGCCAGCAAAACTGCCGACAGGCCAATGCGGAAATTCATTCTAATCTCCCTCAGGGAAGCGGAGCGTGACGGGCACAGAAGCGCCGTTGCGCTGTACCGTCATGGATAACTCGGTTGAATTCGACAGCCGCTCCGTGAAGCTCTGGATGTCGATTTCTCCGACAGGCCTGCCTTCAACCCTTGTGACAAGGTCACCGGGTTGGAGGCCAGTGCCTGACAGGTCGGATGGTGAGCGTGGGGACGTGATGCGATAGCCCGTCAGGACCCCTTCCAGATATACGGGAGCGATGTCGACCGATGCGAGCAATGACCGGGTCACAATGGCAGTCGGCGACTGAGAAATCGTGGCAGGACGGGGCGCGCCTTCGATCAAGCCGCTTTCTCCAGCACGCGAGAGGACAGCCAGTGAATCACTGCTGCTGTCCATCACCAGCGTTTCCAGCGCGCCTGACTTGCGGATGAGGACGCGGTCCTGCAGGACCCGATCAAGGGTGACGCCTTGAATGATCGCGTCGCCGGGATGATATGTCAGCGCCCGACCATCCGGGGTGAGGATGATAGCCGTTGGAACCTGGCGGGAAGTAAGCTCGCGGGTGTCTGACGCGACAAACCGCACGCCCTTCAGGGTCAAGTTGAGACTGGTCGCAGGTGCATCCGGAATAATGTCACCGCCGGGCGCCTGCGTTCCGAAGCGGCTTGAGCGCGTCAAAAGGGTGAGGTCGGCAGAGGCGAGATTGGAATTTGCCGATGCGGCGGCGGTTGTGGTGGGCAAGCGCAAGGGATGGCTGACCGCGCCGCCTGGTTCGACGAGGAGCCAGAGCAAACGCGCAGACAGCAGCCCCAGAATCGCGACCAGCAGGAATGTGAGGCCAACGCGCAGGCGTGGCAGGACATGCAGTGCCTTCTTCGAAAGAATGTCTATCTGGCTCATATTCGACTCTGACTGCAAAATCCCTGCCCGGATTGGATTGCCGGTTTACCTGTTAAACAGGTGAGCCATCGCCGGGCTCGGGTATTTAGAATGTTGATGAAGCAAACAGGTCAATAATGCCAAGCTGAATTGCAGATCATCGTTTTGATACTCAATAATTGGATGTTGTCCTGATAATGTACGGTTTTCTGTCATCTGGACATCAAAACCATTCAAAACAGCACGCTTGCCGGCACGTCCAGTGCTTCTGACAGCCTGCGCGCTGTCTTGAGGCCAAACGTCTGGCCGCGCTCGATTGCCGATATGTGATTGGGACGAATACCGCATAATTCGCTCAACTGACTTTGTGTCAGCAATCTCAGTTCGCGCATGACGCGAACCGGGTGTTCGCCGGCAGAAATACGCTTTTGCGCCTCTTCCGGAATGGCCGGTTCGGCCGTCGGCAATTCAGCCAGGGTCTTCTCAAGTTGCGCGACCTTCAGCTCAAGATCGATCAGGCGCCCCTCCAGTCTGTAAATAAGATCCATATTTTCCACCGAGGCAGCCCCCTTGGTTGCATTATTCCTCTGGGTCTCAACTGGCGCTCAATTATTCTGGATTTAACGCGCTCACATGTCGTTTTCGCGAAAGTTTTGTGACGGCACTTGCTATGGAAGTGTGAGTCCTGTGAGCGACCCTGCCTCAATACCAGAATGACTTCTGAGTGTCTTAAAAGCGAAATATATCCGTTAATTGTTTGTCATGGCCGACAGCTATTGAGCCGCTGACGGGGCCGCATCGGAGTCGGCCTGTCCAACGGTTAATTTAAGGGGTTCCAATGATATTTCGCAGGTCGGTTAGCGCGCTTGCGCTGTGCTTAGCAGCAGCGTGTTCGCAAGGAAGTAACATTGCTTCGCCGGGGCCAAGCAATCCAGGCACGCCTCCTGGTGGCGGTGGCGGTGGCGGCGGTGGCGGCGGCGGTACCGCTTCCTGCCCGGCAGGTTTCACGGAAGGCGCTGCAGTCGGCGGCCTCACGACCTGTAACCTTTCCGGCACCTATCTCGCCGACCTGACGCTTCCGTTTGTTTCGGGCATCGCTTATGCCGTCGACGGCCGGGTGGATATCGGCGTAGACGTCGGTGCTGACGGCACGGACCCTGACGGAACATCGGCAACGCTGACCATCGAGCCAGGCGTGACTGTTTTCGGTCGTTCCGGTGCTGATTATATCGTCGTCAATCGCGGTTCACAGATCGATGCAGACGGTAATGCAGCCAATCCGATCGTCATGACCAGCGCGAACGACCTTGTCCGCCGCGCGGACAGCGATCCGTCGAATGATTTTGGCGGCGACAATATCGGTGAATGGGGCGGCCTTGTGATTTTGGGCCAGGCGCCTATCAACCGCTGCCGCAATGCCGCAACGCCGGCGACAGTTGATTGCGACAACGTGGTTGAAGGCGTGAGCAACCCTGACGCCGTTTACGGCGGCGCTGACCCGACGGACAACAGTGGTACACTGCGTTACGTCTCATTGCGCTTCTCCGGGTTTGCAATCGGCACGGGCAACGAGCTGAACGGCATCACGCTTGCGGGTGTTGGTTCGGGCACGACGGTTGATTATGTCCAGGTCCACAACAGCTCGGACGACGGCATCGAATTCTTCGGCGGCACGGTTAACGCCAAGCACCTCGTGCTGACGGGCAATGATGATGACTCGCTCGACACCGACAATGGCTACAATGGTAGCATTCAGTATGCTGTCGTGAAGCAGCGTGCGGCTGGCGGTGACAACATGGTTGAAGCCAGCTCGGTTGCAGGTATCTCGCCTGCGTCCGACGCCAAGTTCTCCAACTTCACCTTCGTCGGTGATGCAGGCGGCAACGCCCTGCGCCTGAATACAGGTACGGTCGGCACATACGTCAACGGCATCGTGACCGACGTCACTGAATGTTTCCGCTGGGAAGCTTCGGCGGGTAATGGCGTGGCCGGCTACCAGGCGGGTGTAGACCCTGCGTTCAACTCGGTCCTGTTTGACTGCGCCGCTGGCGTGGAAACGGCAAACTCCGATACGGGTGCTGCAACAGCGGCAATCGCTGCGGGCACCAATAACTCGACAGCAACGGAAAGCACGCTCGCCGCATCTTTCTTCCCTGGCCCGAACGAAGCAGCTGTCACACCATTTGATGCGACAACGCTGTCTGCATCTTTCGATGCGACGACCTATATCGGCGCCTTTGGTCCGGCCGAAACGGAAACCCAGAACTGGGCATCCGGTTGGTCATTTGGTCTTTTCCCTGATCCGACGTGTCCGACCGGTACGACCGATTCAGGTCTCGAAATCGACGACCAAACGGTTTGCCGCATCACAGGTGTGATCACCGATGATGTTCGTCTGACGCGCGGAAATATCTACGAAGTTGTTGGACGTGTGAGTGTCGGTGTAGATGTCGGTGCCGATGGTGCGGCTGCTGATGGTGATCCAGCCACTCTGACGATTGAGTCCGGCGTCACCCTCTTCGGCGGAAGCGGCGCAGACTATATCGTCGTGAACCGCGGCTCCCAGATATTCTCGAACGGAACAAAGGAAAATCCGGTCGTCCTGACATCCGAAGCTGATGTCACCGGTACGCAACCAAACCCGGAAAACGCTATTGGCGAATGGGGCGGTCTGGTTATCCTCGGCCGCGCGCCGATCAACCGCTGCCGCAATGCAGCGACGCCTGCGACAGTCGATTGTGACAACGTGGTTGAAGGCGTGACCAATCCTGATGCGGTTTACGGCGGTGCCGTGCCAACCGACAATAGCGGTTCACTGCGTTACACGGTGATGAAGCATTCCGGTTTCGAGGTTACGACGGGCAATGAGCTGAACGGGATCACGCTAGCCGGTGTTGGTACGGGTACGACGGTTGATCATGTCCAGGTCCATAACAGTTCGGACGACGGTATCGAATTCTTCGGCGGCGGGGTGAACGCAACGCACCTCGTGCTGACGGGCAATGATGATGACTCGCTCGACACCGACAATGGCTACAATGGCAGCATTCAGTTCGTCATCGTGAAGCAGCGTGCGGCCGGTGGTGACAACATGGTTGAAGCCAGCTCGGTTGCAGGCATTTCGCCGCCTTCCGATGCCAAGGTCTCCAACTTCACCTTCCTTGGTGAAGCTGGCGGTAACGCTTTCCGCCTGAACACAGGTACGGTCGGCACCTACGTCAATGGCGTGGTGAAGGAAGTCACGGAATGCTTCCGCTGGGAATCTTCGGCAGGCAATGGCGTGGCAGGTTACCAGGCAGGTGTGGACCCGGCGTTCAACTCGGTGCTGTTTGATTGCGCCGCTGGCGTGGAAACGGCAAACTCCGATCCGGGTGCTGCAACAGCAGCCATCGCAGCGGGCACCAATAACTCCACGGCAACGGCAAGCACCCTGATCAACAGTTTCATCAATGGTGCAGCCGAGTCGGCCGTCACGGCCTTCGATGTAACGGGCCTGTCTGCTGACCTTGAGCCAGTCGACTATATCGGTGCCGTCGAGAACGCCTCGGACACCTGGTGGCAGGGTTGGTCGTGCGGCCTCGAAGCCAGCGATCCTTGTTAAGTTGAGAACCGCCGGGATGGCCACGCAAGCCGTGCGCCATCCCGGCACTTTCATTTCAGGGCAGATACCGAGGTTCTCGATTGGAAGCCTCAGATCCACGCCAAGCTAGGTCAAGAAAAATGCACATCACTTCCGTCAAATACAAATGGTTGCTGTCGACAGCAATCATGCTTGCTTTATCGCCCGTCGCGGGCGCGCAGGAAGCAACACCTCCTGCAGAAACGCCCGAAGAGAGCCGCACCCTCCAGACTGTGGTCGTGCGCGGGCAGTTCATTCCGGAACCGCAGCGTGAAACGTCCCAGGTTGCGACTTTCCTGTCGACCGAGGATCTGGCGCGTCAAGGCGATTCCAACGCGGCGCTTGCCCTGACCCGTCTCAGTGGTCTGAGCATCGTATCCGGACGCTTCGCCTTCGTGCGGGGCCTTGGCGATCGGTATTCGTCGGCCTTGCTCAACGGATCACCGCTTCCAAGCCCTGAACCTCTGCGTCGTACTGTGCCGCTTGACCTGTTCCCGTCGAGCGTCCTGGCTGGTGCGGCCGTCCAGAAGACATACTCGGCCAATTATCCGGGTGAATTTGGCGGTGGTGTGATTGACCTTCAGACGCTTCGCCAGCCGTCCGAGAATTTTCTGACGGTCAAGGGCGGCATTTCGGCCAACACTGAAACGACTGGATCAGATGGACTGTACGTCAATGGCGGCGACCTCGACTGGTCGGGTTACGATGACGGCCTCCGGGACATTCCGGGACCATTGGCTGCAATTCTTGCATCCGGAGAACGGCTGAGCGATCAAACCCCAGAACAGATCGAGACCATTGGCGAGAGCCTGGTCAATTCGCCCTTGTCGGTCATCCAGCAGGGTGAGCTCGGTCCGGATCCAAGTGGCTCGATCGAGGGCGGCCTGATCCTTGACAAAGGCCAGTACGATATCGGCCTGATCGGCGTTGTCGGTTTTGACTCTGGATGGACAACCAGAGATGCCATCCGTCAATCAGTAGAAGCTGGCGTGCTCGGCAGCGACCAGAACCAGTTCTCTACAACTTATGATGCCACGCTTAATGCGCTCGGATCAGGCTCCATCGGTTGGGGCGAAAACGAGATCCAGGCCACAATGTTCTATGTCCATACGACTTCGAAGCAGGCAGAAATCACCACCGGCACGGACTTCAACGCACCGGGCGCCACAGGTGAGATCTTTGATGAATCGAGCGGCTGGTTCGAACGTGAACTGGCATTCTTCCAGTTGCGCGGTGAACATGGAATTGGAGACCTGGATCTGAACTGGCGCGGCGCATATGCTGTCTCCACACGTGACGCGCCTTATGACCGTTCACTCCGTCGCAGCCCCGATGCGGATGGCGTGCCACTGTATTCCACGGCTAACAATTACAACATTGTCTTCTCCGACCTTGAGGACACGATTGCCAGCTTTGGTGCGGACGCCACGTATACTGTGGACATCGGAAACGCCAAGGAACTGGTGATGTCAGGTGGTTTTGACGTTGCGTCGACTGATCGCGACTACAACTATCTGTCCCTTCGCTTCGTCGGTGGTAACGCCCTGCCGGCAGACGCGCAGGCCGCACGACCTGATTACCTGTTTTCTCCCGACAATATCGATCCTGCACGGTTTTTCCTGCAGGAAGTCATTACGCCAAATGACTCCTATTCAGGTGCGCTCGATGTCAACGCATTCTATGTGCAGACGGAGCTGGACATTCTCGACTATGTCCGCGGAACGGTTGGCTTCCGGTACGAAGATGCTGAGCAAACCGTGGAGACGTTCGACCGGTTCGGGAATCAGGGTGCTGGTGACGTGAATCTCAGCAACGACTATGTCCTGCCTGCGTTGACCCTGACATGGAACTTTGCAGACGACCTGCAGTTGCGTGCCGGCTATTCGCAAACGATTGCCCGTCCGCAATTTCGCGAACTTGCACTGTCGTCCTTCGTTGATCCAGAGACTGATCGTACCTACCGCGGGAACAGTGGCCTGGTGGACAGCGAACTGAAAAACTATGACGCTCGCCTGGAATATTATCTTGGTCGCAATCAGTTCGTGACACTGGGAGCGTTCTACAAGGACATCAAGAATCCGATCGAGGAAGTGCAGTATTCGACAGCGTCTTTCGTGTTCGAGACAACCTTCATCAACAGCCCGAAAGCAGAGCTGTATGGTGCGGAGCTCGAATACAGGACCAATTTCAGCATGCCGATCTCCAATCCCTGGATGGATGATCGCGAATGGCTGTTCTCGGCGAACTACACTTACACGGCTTCTGAAGTCCAGGCACAGGATGAGGATCAGGTGTTCGATCCAATCTCGCGTTCACTCCGTGATGCATCCCTTTTCGGGCTTGATGGATCAGACCTTCAGGGCACGCCGGAAAACATTCTGAACGCACAATTTGGCTGGCAAAGCGACGTCGAGCAGATGACGCTTCTCGTCGGCTGGGTTGATGAACGTATCCTGCAGCGTGGGTTTGGCGTGGGCGCGGCAGCACTGCCGGACGTGATCGAAGATCCCGGTATACAGCTGGATCTCGTCTACAATCGTGACTTCACGATTGCTGGCCGGGAACTGTCGCTCGGTTTGAAAGGGCGTAACCTTCTGGGTGAAAAGCACACCGAGTATCAGACGTCTGAAAGCGAAATAGGCCGTACCGAGTACAATACGTATGAGCGCGGCACGACCATCTCGGCCAGCCTGTCCACGACATTCTAGTCAGGCGTTGCCCAGTACATGACAAAACACCCCGCAGCGTGCTGCGGGGTGTTTTTTATCTGGTAGAACTCAGTGTGAAGAGTATGCCTTCAAGCGGTTCCGAAAACGCGTTCGAAAATCGTGTCGACATGTTTGAAGTGATATTCGAGGTCGAACAGGTTTTCGAGGTCAGCGTCAGTAAGCTTCGCTGATACGTCCGGGTCTGCCTTGAGCAGGTCGAGCAAATTGCCTTCGCCGCGCCAGGTGCGCATGGCGTTTCGCTGAACGAGGGAATAGGAATCTTCGCGGCTGATGCCATGTTCGACGAGTGCGAGCAGGATGCGCTGGGAATTGTGAAGGCCGCCCATGCTTTCAATCGTGCGCAGCATGTTCTCTGGATAAACAACAAGGTTTTCCACCACACCCGCGAGGCGGTGCAAGGCAAAGTCAAGGTGAATCGTTGCGTCCGGACCGATACCGCGCTCGACGGAGGAGTGCGAAATATCGCGTTCGTGCCAAAGGGCGACGTTTTCCAGCGCAGGCGTAACGGCCGACCGGACGAGCCGTGCGAGACCCGTCAGGTTTTCGGTGAGAACGGGATTGCGCTTGTGTGGCATGGCAGATGAGCCCTTCTGTCCGGCAGAGAAGAACTCCTCGGCTTCCAGCACTTCAGTCCGCTGCAGGTGGCGCACTTCGGTGGCGAGGCGTTCGACCGATGATGCGATCACGCCCAGCACGGCGAAAAACATGGCATGGCGGTCGCGCGGAATAACCTGTGTGGAAACAGGCTCGACGATAAGGCCAAGCTTGGCGGCAACGTGCGCTTCGATGGCCGGGTCGATATTGGCGAACGTACCGACTGCACCTGATATTGCACAGGTCGCGATCTCTTCGCGCGCCATTTCGAGGCGGGTCCGTGCGCGCTGGAATTCCGCGTGAAACGTTGCCAGCTTGAGGCCGAACGTCGTCGGTTCTGCATGTATTCCATGACTGCGACCAATTGTGGGGGTGAACTTGTGCTCACGCGCGCGTTTTTCAAGGGCGGTGAGCACACGGTCGAGACCTGTCATCAGAAGATCGGCGGCACGAACGAGCTGAACACTGAGGCAGGTGTCGAGTACATCTGACGAGGTCATGCCCTTGTGAAGGAAGCGGGCTTCGCCGCCCACATGTTCTGCGACATTGGTCAGGAAGGCGATGACGTCATGCTTCACTTCGCGTTCAATCGTGTCGATACGCTCGACTTCGAACGTGCCACGCTCGCGCACGGCCTGCGTGACGCCCGCTGGTATGATGCCGAGATTTTCCATGGCTTCGGCGGCAAGCGTTTCGATCTCGAGCCAGATGCCAAAACGTGTCTCGGGAGACCAGATTTCAGCCATTTCAGGACGGGTGTACCGGGGAATCATATCGCGCCTCTCTGCTTGTGAGGCCCGTATAGCCCGGAATCCCTCGAATGCCAGTGCCAGCGGGCCACACGAATCAAATCCTGCAGGGGCTGAACGGTCTGGTCGGTGGCCTGGCGCTGGTTTAAACACGGTGAAGATGCATGATTGACGCGGGGAGGCTGACCGCGGCCAGGGGAATGAAGTATGAGCAAGTTGATTATCGCTTCGATCGCAGCCATCGCGCTTTCCGGGTGCGTCCTTGCGCAGGAGGGTGAGGCCCACCCACCCGCGTCGGATGCCGGTTCCTGCTTCGCGCGCGTATTGGTCCCTGAAACGACCGAGATCGTAACGGAACAGATGATTGATGAACCCGAGCGAACCGAGGTGAAATTCATTCCGGCGGTATTCGAGACTTACACACAAGAGGTGTTGGTCACGGAAGCCTCCAAGGCCTACACGGTGATTCCGGCGCAATTCATCACACAAACCGAACAGATTCTGGAGGAACCGGAGCGTATCGAGACCAGAATCATTCCTGCCAGTTTCGAGACATATACAGAGAAGGTGCTCGTTAGGCCTGCTTATACGACCTGGAAGCCGGGGGCAGGTTTCCATGGCGGAAATATCCCGGATGAGGGTGAAGAGGCCGGATCTGCTGTGTCGACCGGGGAACCACTGGGGCGGGTGGAGGTGCCCGCGCAGTATGAGGACGTCACACGCACACGCTTGGTGAACCCGGAGCGAGCGGAGACGAAGGTCATTCCAGCGCGATACCGGACGATATCCCGGCAAATCGTGGAGTCGCCTGCCCGGGTTGTGGAGGAGGAAGTTCCGGCAGTGTACGAAACCATCACCCTGCAGAGAGTGGTTAGGCCGGCGCAGGAAGAGACGATTGTCATTCCAGCAACATACCGCACTGTCGAGAAGCGCGTGGTGACGGGCGGAGGCAGCGTTGAGCGGCGAGAGAGCCTGTGTGACACAAATGCCTCTCCGGAGACGATACAGGCGGTGCAGCAGGCGCTGAACGAAAAAGGTTACACCGTTCCGGCAGACGGCGATTTTGGACCGGAGACGCGCAAGGCGATGGAAGACTACCAACGCGCCAATGGACTCCCTGTGGGCCACCTGACTGTCAGTACCGTAGAATCCCTGGGTGTTTCGGTGAACCAGGTCGATTAATACGGAATCTGACGCATTCTGCGGTTGTCTCTTGCGCTTGACCGTGCAGGAAGTCGCCTTCAACGAGGACTCGTATGGCTCGGTCTCATTTTCATCATGAACATCATCGGTTGTCCCGGATCGGCTGGATGCGGGCTGCCGTGTTGGGAGCGAATGACGGCATCGTATCCACGGCCAGCCTGATCATCGGGGTGGCTTCGGCCTCTGCCGGCCAGGGCGAGATTGCTGTTGCAGGTATTGCCGCGCTGGTTGCCGGAGCCATGTCGATGGCAGCGGGTGAATACGTGTCAGTCAGTTCGCAGTCCGATGCCGAACAGGCAGAGCTCGCCAAAGAGCGACAGGAACTGATCGACTTGCCAGAAGCAGAGCATGCGGAACTGGCCGACATATATGAGGCGAGAGGCCTGAATCCGGAGACGGCCAAGGAGGTTGCGAGCCAGTTGATGGCGGACGATCCGCTGAGAGCGCATGCACGCGACGAACTCGGCATAACCGATCTGAGCGTGGCACAGCCGGTACAGGCCGCAATATCATCCGCAATTTCTTTCGCCGTCGGTGCAGCCTTGCCTCTGTCACTGATCTGGCTGGTGCCGCTCGGTATGCTTGTACCTGTCGAAGCGGCAGCGTCGCTTGTGTTCCTGGCCTTGCTCGGCGCTGTGGGGGCGAAGGCAGGCGGGGCCAGCATATGGCGGCCAACCCTGCGGGTGACATTCTGGGGCGCACTGGCCATGGCACTGACGGCAGGGATTGGCCATCTGGTTGGCGGGGTGATCTAGACTGATGTTCGCAGGCGTAGGCCAGAAAAAGAAAACCCCGGCACAGTCGAGTGCCGGGGTTTTTTTGCGCATTAGGCGAGACGCCTAGGACTTCGCCATTTCCGCTTTCAGGTTTTCCGAGACTTTCTCGATAAAGCCTTCGGTCGTCAGCCATTCCTGATCGGGACCCACGAGGAGTGCGAGATCCTTTGTCATGTAACCGGCCTCCACTGTCTTCACGATGGTCTGCTCCAGAGTCTGAGCAAATGCCTGAACGTCAGGTGTGCCATCCATGCGGCCACGATGGCTCAGGCCTTGCGTCCAGGCATAGATCGAGGCGATCGAGTTCGTCGAGGTGGCTTCGCCCTTCTGGTGGTTGCGGTAGTGGCGCGTGACAGTGCCGTGAGCGGCTTCGGCTTCGACCGTGTTGCCATCGGGCGTCATCAGAACCGATGTCATCAGGCCCAGCGAGCCGTAGCCCTGGGCAACGGTGTCGGACTGCACGTCGCCGTCATAGTTCTTACAGGCCCAGACATAGCCACCCGACCATTTCATCGCCGCTGCCACCATGTCGTCGATCAGGCGATGCTCATACGTGCCGCCGAACGCTTTGAACTTGTCCGCAAATTCCGTGTCAAAAATTTCCTGGAACAGGTCCTTGAAGCGGCCGTCATAGGCCTTGAGGATCGTGTTCTTGGTCGACAGGTAGACGGGCCACTTGCGCTGGAGGCCGTAGTTGAAGCTGGCGCGGGCGAAGTCGCGGATCGACTGGTCGAGGTTGTACATGCCCATGGCAATACCGGCTTCGGGAAAGTCGAAGACTTCCTTTTCGATCTTTTCGCCATTCTCGCCGACCCAGGTCATGGTCAACTTGCCCTTGCCGGGCACAAGAAAGTCAGTGGCCTTGTACTGGTCGCCGAAGGCGTGGCGGCCAATGACGACTGGCTTTGTCCAGCCAGGAACAAGGCGCGGGACGTTGGAGATAACGATCGGCTCGCGAAAAACGACGCCGCCAAGAATGTTGCGGATCGTGCCGTTTGGGCTGCGCCACATCTTCTTGAGCTTGAACTCTTCAACACGCTGTTCGTCAGGTGTGATCGTGGCACACTTGACTGCAACGCCGTATTTCTTGGTGGCTTCAGCCGCGTCGACGGTGATCTGGTCATCAGTCTCGTCGCGCTTCTGGATCGACAGGTCATAATACTTCAGATCGACATCCAGGTAGGGATGGATCAGCTTGTCCTTGATGAGTTGCCAGATAATGCGGGTCATCTCGTCCCCGTCCATTTCGACAATCGGGTTCTTGACCTTGATCTTAGCCATGTTTTGTAATCCTTGCGGTTGAAGCTATTGGACTGCGCTATAGCAGAGCGGCTGCCCGCGTCAAAACAGGTTCCACCATGTCAGAACAGCGCAGACCCTGCGTCATCCTTCATTCCCCGCAACTTGGCGAAAATATTGGCGCTGCGGCGCGTGTGATGCGCAATTTTGGCCTCACGGACCTGCGCCTGGTTTCCCCGCGCGATGGCTGGCCAAATCCGGCCGCAGAAACGATGTCAGCGGGAGCGTTCGACGCGGGCGTGACTGTGAGTGTGCATGAAACACTGCAGGGCGCGCTGGAGGGTGTGACTTACCTGATCGCAGCGACGGCGCGGTTGCGGGGCATCGAGAAGCGCGTGACGGATGCGGTGGGGGCGGCGAAGGCTGCGCATGGGCGGTCTGTGGCCGGGAAGGGTGTTGCAGCCGTGATGTTCGGGGGGGAAAAGTCGGGCCTGCCGAACGAGGCGGTGGCCCTGGCTGATCTTCTGATGACCTATCCGGTAAATCCCGAATTCAAGAGCCTGAACCTCGCGCAGGCGGTTTGCGTGTTTGCGCACGAGTGGGGCAAGCTCAATGCAGCGGAAAACCCGGCTGATTATCCTTCGCAGAGCCATGTCACACCCGTCGGGGCGCCAGCGGACGCCGACACGGAAGGATCACCGCCCGCAGCGCGCGATGATGTGTTCCGGATGTTCGAACATTTCGAGACAGAGCTGGAACGGGCCGGGTATTTCTTTCCGCCGGCAAAAACGCCCCTGATGAAGGACAATCTGCGTGCAGCCCTCATCCGGGCGGACTGGACCGAGCAGGAAGTGCAGACTTTCCGCGGCGCGATCAAGGCGCTGGCCCTCGGCCGCGGAAAGGCACGTGTCGTGCGAGAGGACTAGGCTATTTGCCTTTCCAGACCGGCGCACGCTTTTCGATAAACGCAAGCGGGCCCTCCTTGAAGTCTTCCGTTCCGACAAGGCCGGCAAAGGCCTTGCCGCTGGCACGCCAGAGGTTTTCGTCATTGTCGGTCAGAGCGGCTGCCGCGACCTTGCGGCTGGCCTGAACGGCCAGTGGCGCATTTGCGATGATGCGGTCAGCCAGTTTCGTGGCTTCGTCCATGACGTCCGCTTCGGGGACGACCTTGTTGACCATACCGAGTTCGTAGGCGCGCTGCGAGGGCAGCGGGTCACCTGTCAGGATCACTTCGAGCGCTGTCGGCATGCCGATGACGCGGGGCAGGCGGAACAGGCCACCCGCAGCGGCAGCGAGCGAGCGTTTGACTTCCGGCAGGCCGAAATTCGTGGTGTCGGCGCACACGATCATGTCGCAGGAGAGCGCAATCTCGGTGCCGCCAGCAAGTGCGCTGCCGGTGATGGCTGCGATGAGCGGCTTGGTGCGCTCACGCTTCACGATGCCCGCAAAGCCGCCTTTTTCGGTGCCAAGCTTGCCGCCATTTCCGGCGTTGATTTCTTTCAGGTCTGCTCCCGCGCAGAATGCCTTGCCATTGGCGGTAAGGATGGCAACCCAGATTTCCGGATCGTCTTCGAAACGGTCAAGTGCGCTCTCGATCCCGGTGGCCATGACGCCGTTGATGGCGTTGCGGGCTTCCGGACGGTTGAGCGTGATGATCGCGAGATGGCCTCGGGTTTCATATTCGACTGACATTGGGGCGGTCCTCCATATTGGTTTGACTGACACTAGGGTGGCTTACGCTGCGTTCAGCAAGCAGAAAGACGCGAAAGCGCCAAACTCCTCTTGGCAGCCGCAAGGGAAGGGCTGCCAGTGTCCCGAAAAAATCAGGGAGCTTCGCGACCATGGATCTAACATTCAGCCCGGAATATGAGGCCTTCCGCCAGGAAGTGGCCGACATTCTTGCCGCAAATGCGCACCTCGCGCCGACCAGTGACGACAAGGGGATGAAGAATCCCAGGCGGCTGGCCTGGCAGAAGCTTTTGATCGAAAAAGGCCTCGCGGCACGCACCATTCCGACCGAGTATGGTGGGTATGGCGCTGAGCCCGATATCCTGAAGTCGCGTATCATTGCCGAGGAATTCGCCCGGTCGGGCCTTCCGCGTGCGATGTCCAATCAAGGCATTTCAATGCTTGTGCCGACATTGCTGGAACTCGGCACGCCGCAGCAGAAGGCGGCTTATATTCGGCCAACTTTGCACGGCGAAATGATCTGGTGCCAGGGCTATTCGGAGCCGGGTGCGGGATCGGACCTTGCGGCGCTGCGTACAGCGGCAGTGGAAGACGGCGATGATTACGTGATCAATGGCAGCAAGATCTGGACATCGACCGCCAAGCAGGCTGACATGATCTTCTGCCTTGTGCGGACGGACCCTGGCGCCAAGAAGCACCTTGGTATTTCCTACATCCTGTTCCCGATGGACACGCCTGGCATCGAGGTGCGGCCACTGGTCGACATGACCGGCACGGCGAATTTCAATGAGGTGTTCTTCACCGATGTGCGCGTACCCAAGAGCGGGATCGTGTTCGAGGCCAACAAGGGCTGGCAGGTCGCCAATGCGACCCTGACCCACGAGCGGGGCATGCTGGGTGACCCGAACGCGACCAAGGCACGCCTTGTCGAGCTGGTCGAGATGATGAAGCGGGAGAGGGTGAATGGCGAGCGCCTGATCGACAATCCGCTACTGCGCGACCGTTTGTTGAAATTGCAAGGTGAAGTCTATGCGATGCAGGCGAACGGACTTCGGATCACGACTCATAGCCTCAAGAGGGAGAGTGCAGGCCTCGCGGGTCTCATCGTGAAGCTGATGGGGTGCGAACTCAACCACGAGATTGCGCGGCTGGCGATTGATGCGCTGGGCGAGCTGGGCGTGATGTACGAGCAGGGCGAGCATTTGAGGGCCGATGGCGCGTGGCAGGCGCGCTACATGTACGACCTTGGCCTGATCATTGGCGGGGGCACGGCGCAAATCCAGAAGAATATCATCGCGGAACGGGGCCTTGGCCTGCCGCGCGAACCCAAACCGGCCAAGGCCTGAGAGGAGAAGACCGATGGAATTTGCGCTCTCTGAAGACCAGCGCATGTTGCAGGACAGTCTGAACGGCTTCCTGAAGGATGCCGCATCGCTCGATACCATTCGCAAGATCGCGGTCGGGGATGAAGCATCTGGTGCCGTACTGGCATCGGGGCTGGATGAACTTGGGCTCGCCGGGCTTCACGTCTCTGAAGACCATGGCGGGCTGGGCCTCGGCCTGTTGGATGCCTGTGTTGTGCAGGAAGCGCTCGGCTATGCGATTGCGCCTAGCCGGTTCATGGCGACGACCGTGGCCGCGCATGCCATGCGGTTTGCCGGGGAAGAGTACCTGCCGGGGATCGCTTCGGGCGAGACCAGGATGGGGCTGGCTATGACCGAGCTGTCATCGCGCCGCGATGGAGCCGGCGTGACGGTGGAAAAAGACAAGCTTTCGGGCACCTCGCTGCTGGCGCTGTCTGCAGAGGGATCGACGCATTTGCTGGCTGCAGATATCAGCGGCGTACTTCATGTCGTGGAGACGCCGGAGCTTGCGGTGATGCACACAATCGACCGGACGCGGATTTTCTCGGAAGTGCGCTTTGGTGGTCAGACGAGCGAAATGACGCTGAAACGTGACGATGAAGTGCTGGCAGCGGCGCGGCTGCTGGTGGCGGCCGATACACTGGGCGCGGCGCAGGCCATGTTGGACAAGGCAGTGGCCTATGCGGGCGAGCGCCAGCAATTCGGGCGCGTGATTGGTTCGTTCCAGGCTGTAAAGCACATGTGCGCCGAGATGGCTGCGCGGCTGGAGCCGTCACGGGCGCTGATCTGGCATGCGGCGCATGCGCTGGATACTCGCGAGCCGGAAGGACTGGTCATGGCGACACTGGCGAAGTCGCACCTCGCCGAAGCCGGCACGTTCATCGCGCGGACAGCGACAGAAGTGCATGGCGGAATGGGGTTCACGGACCTTGTCGGCCTGCATTACTGGTTCAAACGGATCGGCGTGAACAGGCAGCTCTTCGGCAGCCCGGAACAATGCCGCAGCGATGCGGCGCGCCTGCAGGGATGGCTTGAAACGGCCTGATCAGATGACCTTGCCGGGCGACAGGTGGCTCGCCGCCGAGACAATGGCTTCGGCATCGATCTGGAAGTGGCGGTAGAGGTCGCGAATCGTGCCGGTCTGGCCGAAATGTTCGACACCGAGCGGCGTCGTCGCGTGGCCTTTCACGCCGCCGATCCAGGCGAGCGTGGCGGGGTGACCATCGGTGACGGTGATGAGCGTGCAGTCGCGGGGCACCAGTTCCATCAGGCGTTCGATCTGGCTTTTTGCGCCCTTGTTGCCGCGGACTCTGGCTCGGCGGGCTGCGGTCCAGCCTGAATTGAGGCGGTCTGCAGAGGTGACAGCAAGGACACCGATATCGCGGCGATTATTGCCGATGCGCCCGGCGGCCTTGATGGCTTCGGGCGCGACGCAGCCCTGATAGGCGATCACGATCTCACAATTCGGGCCGGGCTTGCGCAGCCAGTAACCGCCGTCAATAACGCCCTGCCGGAAGGTGTCGTCGCCGCGATCAGACCACCGGACCTGTTCCAGCTGGCGCGTGGTGAGGCGCAGATAGACTGAACCGCCCGTCTCGTCGCGCAGCCAGGTGCGCTCGTCAGGGTCTCCGTCACCATCGCGCTGGAGATAGTCGAACGACCAGTCCATGATGATTGAAAGTTCGTCGAGGAATGCGGGCTCGAACGAGACGAGGCCGTCCTGGCTCATGCCGATGAGCTGTGCGCCGATTGACTGGTGAGCGCCGCCCTCGGGGGCGAGCGTGACCCCCGAGGGCGTGCCGACGATGATGAAACGCGCATCCTGGTAGCAGGCATAGTTCAGCGCATCGAGGCCGCGGGCGATGAAGGGGTCGTAGACCGTGCCGATGGGGATAAGGCGCTCGCCGAACAGGGAATGCGACAGGCCCGCCGCGCCGAGTAGCAGGAAGAGGTTCATTTCGGCAATGCCGAGTTCGATATGCTGGCCGGTCGGGGAGAACTGCCATTTTTGCGTCGACGGGATCTGCTGGTCGCGGAACGTGTCTCCCTTGGCCTCGCGGGCGAAAAGGGATCGCCGGTTCACCCAGGGGCCAAGATTGGTCGAGACGGTGACATCCGGCGATGTCGTGACGATGCGGTCGGCGAGTTCGGATTTCGACTTGGCGAGGGCATCCAGGATCTTGCCGAAACCAGCTTGCGTGGACTGGACATCATCGTCGAGAAAAATCGGTCCGGAACTGGCGACCCGGGGCGCAATGAAGCGGCGGGGGCCGCCTTCGAAGAACCGAACGCTCCGCAGGAAGGCGTTGAGGGCATCCGGGTCTTCGGCGCCTGCCATGGGGGCCCATTCCTCGCCTTCGGCGATTCCCATCCTGGCCTGGAAGTCGGCCATCTGGGCCTTGTTCATCAGGCCGGCATGATTGTCCTTGTGACCGGCGAGCGGCGTGCCCCAGCCCTTAATCGTGTAAGCGAGGAAGACGGTGGGCGTATCATCGGTGATGGAGTCAAAGGCCTCTGTCAGGGTCTCGATGCACTGGCCGCCGAGATTGTTCATTAGCGCACTCAGTTCATCATCACTCCGTTTCGAGAGGAGGGCGGTGACGTCTCCCTGGTCGCCGAGATCATCCATCAGCCGTTTGCGCCAGGAGGCGCCACCCTGATAGGTCAAGGCGGAATAGTCAGTATTCGGACAGGACTGGATCCATTCCCTCAGCGCCTCGCCACCGGCCTCTGCGAACGCCGCACGCTGCAGCGCGCCATGGCGCAGCACGACGGTGCGCCAGCCGAATGCCTTGAAGATGGCTTCGACCTTTTCCCAGAGTCCTTCGTGCACGACGCCGTCGAGGCTCTGGCGGTTATAGTCGATGATCCACCATGTATTGCGCAGGTCGTGCTTCCAGCCTTCCTGCAGGCACTCGTAGACGTTGCCTTCGTCGAGTTCGGCGTCGCCCACCAGCGCGACCATCCGGCCGAGCGTCCGGTGTGCGGCCCATGGCTTGGCTTCGAGATAGTCTTGCACGATCGATGCGAAGGCGGTTTCCGCAACGCCGAGGCCGACCGAGCCTGTGGAAAAGTCCACATCGTCAATGTCCTTGGTGCGGCTGGGATAGGACTGCGCGCCGCCATAGCCGCGAAAGTTCTGGAGCTTCTCAAGTGTCTGATTGCCCATCAGGTAGTGCATGGCGTGGTAGACCGGTGCGGCATGCGGTTTGACGGCGACACGATCTTCCGGGCGCAGTGTGTGGAAATAGAGCGCGGTCATGATCGAGACCATGGAGGCGCAGGAAGCCTGATGACCGCCGACCTTTACATCATCGTCGCGCTTGTCGCGCAGGTGGTTCGCATTGTGGACGGTCCAGGCCGACAGCCAGAGCAGGCGTTGCTCGAGGGCCTTGAGATGATCGAGTTCGCTCGGCATTGGCAGATTCCTGTTGTGCGACGATGTCCCAGACCTAGCGGGAAAGACCGTGCGCGGGAATAGGAAAACCGGAGTGAAATTCTTCGCATTATGCGCCTTCGTCGGCGTATTGGTGTCTCGAAACTGATGCTTCCTGTTGTTTATGGTCGTACGAGGGTTTGGCGAAACCAGTCGGATCTTGATGGATCGAAGGCTTGGCGCAACCATTCGATGGCGACCTGGCCTCGACCGAGGCGCCGGATGCGTTCGGAATAGCTGAGCCAGAACTGGATCGATGCCATGGCCGGAAGGGGCAAGGGGATAAGTGCCGGATAAGCAGTCGAAATATAGGACGGGAGTACGGCGACACCGCCGCCAGCCAGACAAGATGAGATAAGTGTGGCCGTGCAATTGGTGACCAGCGAAAACGGGATCAGCTGTCTCGCCAGCTCGGCGCCGTTTGCCCAGCTTTTTGACTGATGAGTATAGCCTTCGTGCAGTAAGTACCGGTGTTCATGAAAGTCAGACAGGCTAGTGGCAACGCCATTTTGATCGAGATAGTCCTGTGACGCGAAACAAAGATAGTGAACGACGCCCAGGCGGCGGCAGATGAGCTCGCTGCGTGTGGGCGGTTCATACTGGATCGCAATATCTGCTTCATTGTCGAGCAGGTCCGGAACACGATCTGTGGCCGAGAGGGTCAGCTCCACGCCGGGATGACGGATCTTAAATTCCGGCTGCCGCGGCGCGAGCCAATAGGGGCCAAGTGCATCGCATGTCACGATATGAACCGGGCCTGTATCAGGCGTATCGGTATCTGAGACGTCATCATGCGCTGCAGAGACAATATCAGCCATGAGATTGGCGTGACGCAGCAGAAGGCGGCCTGCCTCAGTCAGGTCAATCCCCCTGGTGGATCGCTTCAGGAGCTCCGTTCGGAGGGCGTGTTCAAGCTCGCTGATGCGCCGGCTGATTGTGGGGACTGATCCACCCAGTTTTTCGGCCGCGGCAGACATGCTGCCCAGTTCGGCGACGGCGCGGAAAATCCGCATGCGATCCCAGTCAAATGTCTCGTTCAGCACGTGCGTCCCCTTTCACGGGTGTAATCCCCCGTTTCATCTGTCGGTAAAGCCACACTGCAACGCCTGTGGCATCACTCAAGTACGCCTGTAGTGGTAAATGAATATGAATACAATCAGAAATAGTTCTTCAGGTTATGGCCTGATCGACGTGGTGCGCGTGGCTGAGAAGGGCGCGGAATTCGGCTTTCGCCGGGCGACCCGTTCGGAGCTCGAACAGGGGATTTCGCTCGCCGAGTCTCTGATGTCTTCAAAGATTGCCTCTCCCGACGCTGTCGCCGAAATGGATCGGATCACGGCGATGACGGCGTGGGTGACCGGAGACCCCGTCGAAGGCATTTTCCTGACCTTGCCCCTGTCTCAGAAGGGTGAGGCGGCGGTGAGGGATGGATCCTACAATCCGGCGAGCCCTGATCCGGCACATCTGTGTGCCAATGGTGAGGGATGCGCGGCGTTCTATATCGGCGTTTATGCCGGTGCGACGCGTGAGGCGCGCCGAAACGTGATGACGGCGGCGGCTGTCATGCGTGTGGAACTGTTCAGTGCCTATCCATGCTTTGCGCGCGGCGCGACCGAGGATGGACGGCGATCCATGAAAGGCCTGGGCTTCAAGCCCTGTAAAGGCGGCCTTGCAGACCTCTTTGTCCAGGAAGCGCTCACACCTGTTTCAGGGGAGTTGGCGTGACCAGCCGGCCCTTGATTGGAGAGTCGGTATTGTGTCGCGCCGTTCCCGCCGGAGCGTTTGAGCATTACACAGCGCGGCCAGTGCGGACCCTTGAGGACTTCCAGAAGATGGTATCCATCCGTGCGGCGGTTTTCATGGCTGAGCAGGCGTGCCCGTACACGGAGGAGTTTGACGGTAATGACCTGTGTGCCACTCACTTTCTCGTTTTTGACGGTGAAAATGCGGTCGGTTCACTCAGGATGAGATGGTTTGCTGGCTTTGCCAAACTGGAGCGCGTTGTTCTGCTGCGCAATGAGAGGGGCCGCCCGGCGCTGCAGGTGATACTGGCTGAGGCATTCGAACTGGCGACGCGAAAAGGTTACCGGTTGATGATCGCGCAGATCCAGTCGCGACTATGGCCGGTCTGGTCGCGCACGTTCCGGTGCAAGCAGGCTGAAGGGCGCCCACATTTCTCATTCTCGGATTTCGATTATCTTGAGATCGAAATTCCTCTACCCGAACATCCGCAGGCGTTAAAGCCTGCGACGGATCCCATGGTCATGATCCGCCCCGAGGGGAAATGGGACGTTCCGGGCGTGCTCGACGCGTCGGCCGCGCGATCTGGAACGCCTGTTCCTGCTGCCTGAATCTAGATGACGGACGTCCAGGGTTTGCTGAGCAGGGCTGCCGAATTTATGATGCCAACCATGCAATAGGTTTGCGGAAAGTTGCCCCAGAGGTCGCCTGTGGCGGGATCAACATCTTCCGAAAGCAGGCCCACATGGTTGCGACTGGCGAGGACAGATTCGAACATTTCGCGAGCCTCGTCTGCGCGGCCAACGCGAAACAAGGCATCGATATGCCAGAATGTGCAGGCGGTGAAGGCAGTCTTCGGACGTCCGAAATCGTCTTCGGTCTTGTAGCGATAGACGTGGTTTCCTTCGCGAAGGGTCTTATCGATTGCATCGACGGTTGCGATGTAGCGCGCGTCACCTGCAGGCAGGAACCCAATTTCGGCCATGAGCAGCACCGATGCGTCGAGTTCGCCGCCGCCAAAGGCGGCCGTGAAGGCGCCAATGTCGGGATTCCACGCCTTTTCAACAATCGTCTGGTGGATGATCGCGGCGCGCTCCGACCAATACGTTGCCCGATCCGGCAGGCCAAGATGCGCGGCGATTTTTGACAGGCGGTCGCAAGCGGCCCAACACATGATCGCAGATGACGTGTGCACGTTTGCAATCGTCCGGAATTCCCAGATGCCGGCATCCGGTGTGTCGTGCACGGCGAAGGCGCGTTCACCGACAGGTTCGAGCTGGCGAAACTCGGCAATGCCTGGCGGCGAAAGCAGGCGATGATCAAAGAAGGATTGCGCCACGCCAAGAACGACCTGGCCATAGACGTCATGCTGGACATGTTCAGCTGCCTGGTTGCCGCGGCGGACCGGGCCCATCCCGCGATAACCGGGCAGGTGCATGGCGATCTCTTCAGTGAGGTCGGCCTCAAGACCAATGCCATAGACTGGCTGAATGTGTCCGCCGCGTGACTGGGCGACGATGTTGCGAACCCAGCGCATGTAATGTTCCAGCGTGCCCATGGCCGACAGGCGGTTCAAGGCAGACACCGTGAAATAGGCATCACGGATCCAGCAGAAGCGGTAGTCCCAGTTTCGCTCTGACCCTTCGTGTTCGGGAACAGAGGTTGTAAGCGCAGCGACAATGCCGCCGGTTTCCTCGAACACACAGAGTTTCAGCGTAATGGCGGCACGAATGGTGGCTTCCTGCCATTCAAACGGTACGGCGAGGTTGCGCGACCATTTTGACCAGTATTTCCGCGTGCGTTCTTCCCAGTCGAGCGTGATGACATCGACCGTATCGGTGAGTGACTCATCCGCACCGAGGATAAAAGAGACATCATGCTCGAGGAGGAAGCTTGTGCCGGACAGGACGTAGGAAACAGGCGCATCCGTGGTGACCCGGAACGCAAGTTCGCCGTCGGTAAAGCGGATATGATTGACGCCGCGTACCGAAGGCAGTTGCCGCGCGCCCCAGTCAGTCTGGGGCGTCAGTGTGATCCGGACGCGGGGCGTGCCGGAGACAACATGGAATCGGCGCACGATTGATACCGGGCGAAATACACGGCCCCGGTTTTCGAACCGGGGTGCGAAATCGACGATTTCAAGTATGGCGCCATCTTCTGCCTCCAGACGTGTGCGGAGAATGGCGGTATTGGCATCATAGGATTGTGACCGGGATTTCAGCCCGTCAATCCAGACACTGAAAGTGCCGGAACCGCCCAATAGCTGATTGAAGACGGGCTCACCATCAAAGCGCGGCAGGCAAAGCCACTGATAGTCACCCTCAGCGCTGACCAGACCGGCAATGGTTCCGTTGCCGACAATGCCCATATCCAATGTGCTCATTCGGTTGCAAACTCCCTCAATAGTGCGTGCACGTCATCTACCGCCGGCATGTGATGGCGCGCGGCCGTTTTGCCTTCACCGATCTTGACCGCAATACCGCCAGCGCTCTGGGCAGCGATAAACGCGTCCTCATCAGTGGTGTCGTCTCCGATCATCACCGGGCGACGCCCTGCGAAGGGTTCCGTCTGAATCGCTTTCAGCAGGCAGGCGCCCTTGTTGGCTGCGGCAGGCTTGGCTTCGTAGACCATCTTTCCATGTTGCAGACTATAGTCCGGGAAAGCGTCGATGACCTGTCTCAGGGCGGTGCCAAGCGCCGATTCGACTGAAGGCGCAGCGCGGTAATGCACGGCAAGCACCGGCCCTTTCGGTTCTACGTGAACGCCGGGATGCCGGTTCGCAATATTGGAGAATGTGTCGATCAGGTCTTTTGGTGCGGCCGCTATGCGGTTACCAGAATGTTCGCCCGGAGCCAGCGCGCGCAGGCCATGGTTGCCGAAGCGCCAGATCGCTTGCGGCACCCGCTTGGCGAGGTCATCGGCATCACGTCCGGAAATGATGGCAAGCGCGCCGCTCAAGCGATTGGCGCAGGCCTCTAATACCAAGGCCATGCCATCTGCAAGGCAGACAGATTTCGCATCATCCTGAAGGTGCGCGAGCGTTCCGTCGAAGTCGAGAAAGACGGCGTCCTGCGCCGAGAGCGCAAAGGTTCGTTGAGGAGTACAGGGCATGACCTGCACTAGATACCGGCCGGGTCTGAGTCAAACGCAGCGAGGAAGTGTCCACGCCACCAGGTGATATCCTGACGGCAAATGCCGTCATACAGGGCGCGCCAGCGCCTTTTTCGCTCTGCGAGCGGCATGTTCAGCGCCGTGAGTACGGCATCGGCGACAGCGTCCCGATCATGAGGATTGATGATGAGGGCCTCCTTCATCTGCTCGGCCGCGCCTGCAAACTGAGAGAGCACCAGCACGCCGGGGTCTTCCGGATCCTGCGCCGCAATATACTCCTTAGCGACGAGATTCATCCCATCCTGCAGTGGCGTGACGAGCCCCACTCGCGCCAGTCGGTAAAGCCCGGCAAGTTCATCCCGCTCATAGCCGCGTGCCAGGTAACGGATCGGTATCCAGTCGAGATCGCCATAATCACCATTTATGCGGCCTGACAATTCGTCGAGTTGCTGTCGCAGTTGGGCGTATTCCTCGACGACAGAACGGGATGGCGGCGCAATCTGGGTGAATGATATGGTGCCATGGAGAATTGGATATTTGTCGAAAAGCGTTGCCATACCTTCGAACCGCTGAGGCAGGCCTTTTGAATAATCCATCCGGTCGACACCGATGATTAGATGTCGGTCGCCAAGGAATTTCGCGAGTTTTTGAGCCGCGTTTTCAGCTGTGTCGCTGGTGGCGCTCTGACTGAATCCTTCTGCGTCAATTCCAATCGGACAAAGCCGCAACGTGAGTGTGTGGTCGCCGATCCTGTAGCGTTCTTCGCTGACCTGCTCGGCGCCCAGCTCCTCCTGCATGTAGCGGGAGAAATTCTTGCAATCGTGCGGGCTTTGAAGGCCGACGACATCGTAGGCGCACAGGCCTTCTCCCAGCAACCTGTGGTCAGGGATAGAACGGAAGACTTCTGGCGCGGGAAACGGAATATGAAGGAAAAACCCGGTTTGTCGCGGGCAATTTTGCTCTTTCAGCTGTTTCGCAAGCAGGAAGAAATGGTAGTCCTGGACCCAGATTATATCGTCAGGGGTCGTCTGGTTTGCGATGGCCTGGGCGAATCGTTGATTGATGGCGACGTAGGCGGCAAAATACTCACTGTCGAATACGGCCAGGTCCAGTCGATTGTGCATGACTGGCCAAAGGACGCTGTTGGCGTAGCCCAGATAGAATCCCTCATAATCTGCCTTAGACATGTCGATCAGGGCGAAGGACACGCCACCTTCCTCGGTCAAATTCACGCGCCGCCTGGGCACGTCAAAGATCTTGCCGCTCCAGCCGATCCACAGGCCGCCTGTTTCGGCCAGCGTGTCCGACAGGGCTACGGCGAGCCCGCCAGCGCCGGGGCTGCCAAACGACGTGCGATTGGAGACGGCGACGAGGCGACGGGACGAATGTGGACGCGGTTTGTTCATATGAGCACTTGGCAAGGGTACTCACGAACCTTTAGCCGGTTCCGTTCTGCGGCGTCGGACGTGCGAATAATGTTGGGACTGCCCGATTTTAAGGCAGTTGGTTGGCCCGATAGGGGGGCGAACGGTTTCCAGCACGGTGGTGAAATGGTGCCCGGGGGCGGAATCGAACCACCGACACGCGGATTTTCAATCCGCTGCTCTACCCCTGAGCTACCCGGGCGGGCCAGTAGGGAAGGCGGGTAATAACCAAGGCAGGCACGCTTGTCTATCGCGTTTTCAGTCATCACCTGCGAAGTCTTCCAGCGTGCGTCCACTGTCGACGTTCTCGTCCAATTCAACGGGTGCGCCGGGGATGGCATATCCGCCCTTCAGCCATTGGCCCAGGTCAACATCAGCGCATCGCTTCGAGCAGAAAGGCCGATAGTCTGGCGAAACGGGTTTCTTACGGCACTGGGCGCACTTTGGCATGCGTTTCTCAGGTGAAATCGGCTTGCTCATATCTGGAACACTTCAGGCTGGGGCTTGGCGTGGGGTGATATTGCCAATCTGGCACCGAAAGCCTCGTCAAGGCGGGGCTGAAGGTCAAGACCGCATCCTGTCATCCACGCATGTGCGCGTTCGGGGAGGTTCACCTGAAAACGCGCCATGGGTTGCGCGAGAGCTTCGCGCTGCAGGTGGCGAAGCCCGTCCAGACACAGGGTTTCGTCGCTCGGCAAGCCGTCTGAATCCAGCATCCGGTCTGCAATCGGTGTTTCTCCCCAGGCAATCGATGCTTCCATCAGGCCGAAAGGAGACGGAGCGAGTGCCTTGGCCTGCCGTGTTGAAACGGTAGAAAAAGCTGCGAGGAATTCATCGCGCACCTTGAGGCCTGCGTCGCGGTTTATCGGCGACACGCAATCCAGCACGGCGGCGCCGCCGAGATTACGAAGGCTGAGCTGGCGGGCGAGTTCACGACCGGCTTCGAGGTTTATGCGAAGCGCGCGGGCCGCTGCACGGCCGGTGTCGCTGCGGCCTGATGTATCGAGGTCTACAGCGACAATCGCGGCTGTGGGCTGGATACGGAGCGTGCCACCGCCGTGCAATGTTACGGTTTCAGAAAGCGCCTCGTCGAATGCAGCCTGAATATTCGGGTCGCCGACAGGCACATCTTCCGGTGTCACGCTCGCCCCATGGGAAAGGCGTGAAAGCCACAGGTCTGCTGCGCTGGCTTTAGCCTGTCCCTTTTCAGGGGCAGCATCAATCAACTGCACGCGGGCGAGCTTTCCGCGCCGGGCTTCCGCAGCAATTTTGACGGCAATGCTTTGGCCCTCTGTCAGCCGATGTCCCTCAGCAAGGCGCAAGAAGGCCTCCGGTCCATAAGCGAGTTCGACAAAAGCGCCTCCCTGGCGTTCGTGGATCGCCCGAATTCTGCATTCAGTGATGGTGCCAAGTTGCGCGCGCGCCCCCTGATCGCTCCATCTGTCCAGCCGGAGGGCGATGGGACGATCTGTTGCGTCAAGGGCGACCCATCGCGTCTCCCCGACAGCCTTTTCACGCAGGATCCGGCTTGGCGGCATGTCAGCGCAGAGCTGCGATCAAGGAGGCCGTCACGGGATCGGTGGCGGACGCATCGCCCGTCAGAACTGGCTTCAAACGCGCCGCCATGGTCTTGCCACGTTCGACGCCCCACTGGTCGAAGGGATTAAGGCCCCAAAGCTTGCCGACGAAATAGGTGCGATGTTCGTACATGGCGACAAGCGCTCCAAATGCTTCGGGTCCAAACGCGGTGTGCATCATGAATGTCGAAGCGCGTCCTCCGGCATGGACCTTCTGGCGCGCGACACTGTCCTCTAGGCCGGGTTCTTCTTTCATGACCTCGGCAAGGTTGCGGCCATTGGCGAGGACTTCGGCCTGGGCGAGGGCGTGTGCCGTTAGCGCAGCCAGGCCTTCGGAATCACGCCCGGTGTCCGGCGCGAGTATGAACTCGCACGGTACAGATTGAGAGCCTTGGTGCAGCCACTGATGATAGGAATGCTGGCCAACCGAGCCCTCTCCACCCCACAGGGCAGGGGCTGTGGCCACGGGCACCTGCGCGCCGTCCGGGCCGACGCTCTTGCCGTTCGATTCCATTTCGAGCTGCTGCAGATAGGTTGGGAGTAGTCTCAGGCGGTTTGCATAGGCCAGAATAACGCGCATCCTGTCACCCAGGACAGAGGTGTTCCAGTAGTCGAGCAGAGCAAGACGCATTGGGACATTGCTGTTCAGCGGTGTCTCGCGAGCGTGCCTGTCCATTTCCTCGGCGCCCGCCAGAACGCGTTCGAAGATGTCGGCGGTCAGGTAGATCATGCAGGCGAGAGATGCGGCGGACCAGAGTGAAAAGCGTCCGCCGACCGATAGCGGCATGTCGAACACATGAGCGTCGCGTCCGCCCAGCCAGGCTTTCGCCTTCTCCGGGGCTGCAGTCACAAGAGCCAGGTGGCGAGCGGTATCGTTGCCCAAGGTACGCTCCAGCCATTTGCGTGCACGCGCCAGATTGTAAAGGGTTTCTTCGGTTCCGAACGACTTGGATACGCCGATAACGAGTGTCTCTTCGGGATTGAGGCCTGCCAGTGCACGGTCGAGATCCAGCGGATCGACATTGGCGCAGAAGCGAAGATCTATTCCCGCAGGCGCGGAATCTTCGAATGCGTCCGCGATGAGGCGTGGCCCGAAATCGGATCCACCGATTCCAATATGAACGATGGAGGTGAAGTGTTTGCCGTTGGCGGTCGTCTGTTTGCCTGAACGCACGTCACGGGCGAATTGCAGGGCAGGCAGTATGCTTCGCCTGACCGTCTCAGCCTCTCCGGAGAGGGGTGATGGTGCCCGGAGCGCCCAATGCAGGGCGGGACGCCCCTCGGACGGATTGACGATAGCCGATCCGAACAGCGCTTCCGCCGTCGATTCGAGATCGATGGCGCGGCCGAATTCGATAAGCGCGGTTTCTGATTCAGCGTCGAGGTAGTGGCGCGCCATATCGATGCGCCAGCCAGCCGCAGACAAGGTACATAAACCGGCGCGTTTCGCCGCTATCTCTGCCAGAGGGCTTGTGCGAACCCGCTGAGCGTGCGCGGAAAGGTCAACAACCATAAAACGTCCCTCGGTGAATGAACTGGTTCATGGCATATCCGGCGTTGGGTCTCGAAGGCAAGCCGCGTGACCTCGCACAGTCGGCATACAAATGCCCGCTTGAAACCCGTGCCACACATGGGTATGAGGCGCGTTTAACGGGCAGTCTGCCTGCTATTTGGATATCAAACCTCGTCCGGCGGGCCGGACACCAGACACATTAAGGAGAGGCCCGATGGGCAAGGCAAAGTTTGAACGCAACAAGCCGCACGTGAACATCGGCACGATTGGACACGTTGACCATGGCAAGACGACGCTGACGGCGGCGATTTCGATGACGCTTGCGGCGGCATCGGGTGGCGAAGCCAAATCGTATGCTGATATTGACTCTGCGCCGGAAGAGAAGGCGCGTGGCATCACGATCAACACGGCGCACGTTGAATACGAGACGGAGAACCGTCACTATGCGCATGTCGACTGCCCGGGCCACGCTGACTATGTGAAGAACATGATCACCGGTGCGGCCCAGATGGACGGCGCGATCCTGGTTGTGAACGCAGCTGACGGCCCGATGCCGCAGACGCGCGAGCACATCCTGCTGGCCAAGCAGGTTGGCGTGCCGGCCATGGTTGTCTTTCTGAACAAGGTTGACCAGGTTGATGATGCCGAGCTTCTGGAACTGGTCGAGATGGAAGTGCGTGAACTTCTGTCCTCGTACGACTTCCCTGGCGACGACATTCCGATCATCGCGGGTTCCGCGCTGGCGGCTGTCGAAGGCCGTGATGATGCGATCGGCAAGGACAAGGTGCTTGAGCTGATGCAGGCTGTGGATGACTATATCCCGACGCCAGAGCGTCCGCTGGACAAGCCGTTCCTGATGCCGGTCGAAGACGTGTTCTCGATTTCTGGCCGTGGCACGGTTGTGACCGGCCGTGTCGAGCAGGGCATCATCAAGGTGGGTGAGGAAATCGAGATTGTCGGCATCCGCCCGACGGTTAAGACGACCTGTACCGGCGTTGAAATGTTCCGCAAGCTGCTCGACCAGGGCCAGGCTGGCGACAATATCGGCGCGCTGCTTCGCGGTGTTGACCGTGAAGGCGTCGAGCGCGGCCAGGTTCTCTGCAAGCCAGGTTCGATCACGCCGCACACGACGTTCGAAGCCGAAGCCTACATCCTGACGAAGGAAGAGGGTGGCCGTCACACGCCATTCTTCACCAACTATCGTCCGCAGTTCTACTTCCGCACGACCGACGTGACGGGTGTTGTGACGCTGCCGGCCGACAAGGAAATGGTTCTGCCAGGCGATAACGTGAAAATGGATGTCGAGCTGATCCAGCCGATCGCCATGGACCAGGGCCTGCGCTTCGCCATCCGCGAAGGCGGCCGCACCGTCGGCGCCGGCGTCGTCTCGGCCATCAAGAAGTAAGCTGGAAACAGCAACCCAAAGACAAAGGCCGCTTCCAAAAGGAAGCGGCCTTTTTTGTCAGGGCAGGGTGAGGGGGCCAAACGGCTCCAGCTTTTGATGTTTGTCTGAACCTTCTGTCTTGCAGCCCGCAAGCATTTGGGGCAAACCACCGCTTCGCCTGTAGGGGTATAGCTCAGTTGGTAGAGTACCGGTCTCCAAAACCGGGTGTCGTAGGTTCGAGTCCTACTGCCCCTGCCAGGCGTTGTTTTCTTCAGATAATCGAGCGCTCATGCCGGCCTGCCGTTTGATGGTCAGGCAAGCTCCATCTCTTTGTCTTTCAGGGAAGCCAGCATGTCCTGAACGACGGTCTGACTGCGCGAAACCACGCTTGAGACCAGCTCGTGGGAAAATGTCGACCCGCTGAACCAGGTGCTATTGTGACCCTGAACGCGTCGCAGATCGCCAAACAGGCCGGATCCGACGGCTTCGGCCCGATATTGCGGGAAATATTGCCATGTTTTCTGAAGGATTACGTTGTTGATTGTGAAGCCGTGCAATGCGGCGTCGGCAAACAGGATTTCGCGCAATTCGTCTGGCGTGAGGCCGTCAGAAAATTGTCCGGTCACGTAAAGCCGCCCGCCGAGATCGAAACTTTCGCCCTCTGCCCGTCCGCCGAGTATTGCCCCGCGGAGTTCACTACTCCTGGAGGCTCTTGAGTATCCGATCACCTGATGCCCTGTGAACCAGTCATTGGATGCAATCAGCGTCGTCGTGTAATTCTTCCAGCTGATGCTGTCGGCAACGCGCTGCTCAAGCTCGCTGGCCTGGGTGATGCCAGTGAACAATTGCATTGGAATTGTTGAAATGACTGCGTCAAAGGCCTCTTCTGTGTCGCGCGTGTAAATCACCGGTTTCGGTCCGGTGCGGTCCAATCCGGTCACCCCGGCGCCAAGCCGGACGTCAAACGGGCGCGCAAACCGCTCCCAGAACGTGCTCCAGCCCTGCTCGGGCATATGCAGGTCATTGAGGACGCCGGAGAGCAGGTATTGAAGGTCGCACCATTGGACCGTCTGGCCGATCGTGGCTTCGTCGACATAGCCGTAGCCCTGAGTCGTCTGGATTCGATGCATTGCCAGTTCGATTTTGGGGATGTTGAGGCGGCGCACCCAGTCGATCGTTGACAGGGAGGCTTCTTTCATGGTCGCAGGATCATCCGGATGGTCGCGAATAGCCTTGCGAAGCGCGCCTGCCTTGCCAATGAAGCGCATCACCTGGAGGGGCAGGGGAGCGCCAGGCCCCTGCTTGACATAATTAAAGACGGATTGCCCATCGAAACGCGCCTCGCCAAGCCGCTTTAGCGTGATGGCGTTTTCTTTCATCCAGCCTTTGATCATGGTGTGCGCGCGGGTAGTGTAGCACGTTCCCATTTCGTTCAGATTGTCGCCGTTAAGGATGGAGAATGACTTGCCGCCGATGCGGTCATTCGCCTCGAAGACGACCGGCCGTACGCCTTGCTCCTGTAAGAAACGCGCCGCGCTGAGGCCTGCAGGCCCCGCACCGATAACTGCTATTCTGTATCGATCCGTATTTTTCAATATCGGCTTCATGAACTCTAATTATTAACGAAATCATCGCCACTCTCATAAAGTTAGCCTTTGGTGACAAGGCTCATTTTCATCTTATGGCGGTATTCAGCCCTTATGCCGACGACTGGGTCACAGAATTCGTTCCTGAAGTACTTGCTACAGCGCAAGCACCCAAACACGACTGCGGTGGATCGGGTTGTCTTGCTGGAGCAGCACCTGGCTTTCGCGAGCCACGCGGCCACGATGGCGGCCGTCATGCTGATCAATTCGACTGCGACCACCGTGTTGATCGAGAGCAGCGTGGCGGATACGTCGATGCGTTACTGGCTGTTCCTCAATTGGGCACTCGCCATCGTGCTTCTCATCGACGCGCTCCTCAAGCGTGGCCTGTCGCGCCCGACGGCTGTTAGCGGCCGGTATTTGCGCCGTTCCGAATGGCTCGCTTATGCGTTTGGGGGCGCTTGGGGTTCGTTGCCTTTCTTCATCAATGGCGATGAGTATATGGCGGTGATCTATGCCGCATTGCTGATCCTGCCGATGATTGCAGGCATGTCGGCACTCCTGCCGTCTGTGCCCAGAGTCGTGATGCGATATTCCGCTACAGCCGTTTTCATGCTGCTCCTATACGCTGCAATATCCTCGGCAAAGTCGAGTCTCGTGATTTCAGTCATGGTGCTGGTTTTTACGTTCGCCGTGTATTTCGGCATGAAGCGGACGTACATGACATTTGTATCCAACGTTGAATCGCGGATCAGGGCGATGGAGTCGCACGAGATTCTCATTGGCGCTCTGAATGCCAGCGGGCAGGCATTTGCGTATCTCGATGCTAAGGGAAACGTGCTCGTCCAAAACGACCTGCACAAAGCCTACTTCACGGGCACGGAAAGCGACCTGAGTACGGGATCGCGTCGGTTGCCACGAGCCGGTGACCGGTATTGGCAGAAATCGGTTGAAACCGTTCCGAACGGTGGGCACGTCATTTTGCACACCGACGTGACAAGCCTCGAGCAAAGTAAGCGCGATCTTGAAGTTGCGAAGGAAGAAGCGGAAACTGCTGATGCGGCCAAAACCCGCTTCCTGAACTCCATGAGCCGCGAGCTTAAAGTGCCGCTCGACGTGATCGTCGGGTGTTCAGGTTTGATGGGCAGTGATTCCAACATACCGTTCGACGAGCGTGAATTCCGTGGCTATGCCGATCAGATTCGAAAACACGCTTCTTATCTTGGCGGAATCATCGATCAGATCATCAGCTTTTCAAAGCTGAACCGCGAAACGGTTACGGCCGAGGAAGAGGTCGTGGAGCTGGCGGAAATCGTCAATAGTGCCGTCAGCCGGGTCCGCCTCGCCTCACCTGGATATGCCGACGTGCCACTCCAGATCAGTATCGAACCCGGGCTTCCCAATGTCTATTATGATCGCACTGCACTGGAGCGGATCGTCCAGAACCTGGTAACGAACGCGTTCGAGCATGGCTCTGCATCCTCTATTACCGTGAAAGTGTCGCGGATCGTCGGACGCGGTATTCTGCTGATGGTGCGGGATCGCGGCCTTGGCATGACGAAGAGCGACGTCGAACAGGCGTTCGAGCCTTTCTTCCAGAGTTCGCGCACGAATGAAATGAAGGATGGGCGAGGCGTTGGTCTCGGCTTGACTGTCAGTCGGAAACTGGCGCGGCAGCATGATGGCGATGTGCTGCTTGATAGCCAGGACGGCCGTGGCACGAGCGCCTTCCTCGTGATTCCGCCAAGCCGTTGCGTATCAGCAAATGAGCACGAGAAGCCAGCGCCTGTTCGCGAAAACATTTAAGCGGCCCGTGTCAGGTGCAGGGCGTGGAGCCTGCTCCGACGGCTCTTCCGCGTTCGGAATCGATAATCATCTGGCGAAAACTGGGATCAAGAGCGGGGCTAAGATCAGGTGCACCCAGTTCGCGGGCAATTGAGCTGATCGGCACAGGCGATCCTTTGCGGCCGATGATTCGCGCCAGCATGGTGCTGACGGCAACATGCTGGCCAGCCGCGATAAATTCATGGACATAGCAGACATAATTGTCCTGCCATCCGACGATTGATGTAATAACTTCGAACTTCTGGGCGAGGCGCAGGTCACCGGTCTGGCGAATTGATTCCGCCTGAATGATGGGCATCCAGCCGTTCTGGCGCACCATGCGGCCCAAGCCGATCTGCATCACCGAGTTGACCGTTGCCAGGTCGGTGTAGGAGCGGATACGGTGCAGGGGCACGCACTGAGAGAAGGACAGGTCTGTGAACCAGACGCGTAGCTGAAGCCGTGATGCTTCAAGTGGCCCCACGGAAGACTGACGGCGCAGCGCCGCAATCAAAACGAACACGAATCGCACGAACAGGTTCATCTGCGTCCCAACGCCTTTGCCCGGACGCCTGCTAACCAATCCCGGCGTCCTGTTTTTCTACCGTATCAGATAACACGGCATAACGCCCGCCATGAAACAGGAGCGGGCGGGCAGTGTGATCCGCCGAGATGCGAATGACCTCACCGAGGAAGATAATGTGGTCGCCACCATCATGCTGGGCATACGTTCGGCATTCGAGTCGCGCTGCGCTGCGAGGAAGAATGGGCGCGCCTCCTTCGCCGGGTTCGAACTCAATTCCTTCGAATTTGTCGACGTCCCTTCTGGAGAAATGCCGTGAAAGCTCCGATTGATCCTCTCGCAGGATATGAACACAGAAGTGACCGGCATTTTGAAAGGCTGTGACACTGCGTGATCCGCGGCTGAGCGACCAGAGTATCAAGGGCGGGTCCATGGAAACGGAATTGAAGCTGTTCGCGGTCACGCCGAAGGGTTCGCCGTCTTCCGTTCGGGCTGTTATGATCGTTACACCAGTGACGAACAGGCCGAGTGCGTCCCGGAAAGAGCGGGTGTCAAATTCCATATCTGTTCATCTAGGCTGCATTTGTGGTGTAGCAAAGTTGAAATCCCATATTTCTCATAAGTTGCCCCTGTGGTGGAGCAATTGATTGAACGGGATACATGTTAGGAAGGGTTTGCATGAAATGACGGGCTCCAAGCAGACGCAACTGGGCACGACCGGTAGTGCATCACAGCCATGGTGGCGCGGGGCGGTTATCTACCAGGTCTACCCGCGCAGCTATCTGGACACGAATGGCGATGGCGTCGGTGACTTGCCGGGGATTACCGAAAAGCTCGGATACATCGCCTCGCTCGGCGTCTGCGGGCTGTGGATATCGCCATTCTTCACGTCGCCAATGAAGGATTTCGGATACGACGTGTCCGACTATTGCGATGTCGACCCGATTTTCGGAACGCTTGATGACTTCGATCACCTCATCGAGGTTGCGCATGGAGAAGGCCTGCGCGTGATCATCGATCAGGTGATGTCACATACATCGGATGAGCACGCATGGTTTCGCGAAAGCCGGGGCAACCGTGAAAACAAGAAAGCTGACTGGTATGTGTGGCAGAACGCCAGGCCGGACGGCTCACCACCCAATAACTGGCAGGCTGTGTTTGGTGGCCCTGCGTGGACCTGGGATGCGCGCAGGCAACAATATTATATGCACAATTTCCTGCCCAGCCAGCCGCAGCTCAATCTCCACAATCGCGAGGTTCAGGATGCGTTGCTCGCCGCGTCTCGCTTCTGGCTGGACCGGGGCGTGGACGGATTCAGGCTGGATGCAATCAACTTCTCGATGTTCGATCCCGAGTTTACGGACAACCCGGCCAGGGAAATCGGCAACCGGACAATCACCCGGCCACACGACCTGCAACATCACGTCCACAATCAATCCCATCCGGACATCCCGAAATTCCTGGAACGCGTGCGCGGGTTGACGGACGGATATGGTGCGGTCTTCACGGTGGCGGAAGTTGCCGGGCCTGATCCGCTGCCGGAAATGAAAGCGTTCACGATGGGCGATGCGCGCTTGAGTTCAGCCTATAGTTTTGACTTTCTCTATGCGTCAACATTGACACCGCGGCGCGTTCGTCGCGCGCAATCGAACTGGATGGGCGGTTTTGAAACGGGTTGGCCGTCATGGGCCTTTTCCAACCACGACGCGCCGCGATGTGTATCGCGCTGGTATGACGGCAGGGACCGAAACAGATTTGCGAGATTGACCAATGCGCTCCTGCTATGCCTCCGGGGAAATCCGATACTGTATCAGGGCGAAGAGCTTGGCTTGCCCCAGGCGGAAATCGCCTACGAGGCATTGCAGGATCCCGAGGCGATTGCGAACTGGCCGCTCACACTTGGACGGGACGGTGCCCGAACACCCATGCCATGGGTGAAGGGGCAGGCGGCGGCAGGTTTCACAACGGGTAGCCCATGGCTTCCGAACGGGCAGGGGCATGCCGAGGCCGCAGTGGATCAGCAGAGCGAAGATGCCGGATCAGTGCTTAATTTCACGCGTGAGATTCTGAGACTTCGTAAGGATTCGGCAGCTTTGATGGTGGGAGATATCGAATTCTTCGATGCTCAGGAACCTTTGTTGGCGTTCCGTCGCATGGGTCGTGACGAAAATGTGCTTTGCCTGTTCAACCTCGGTGCCGTACCGATTGCGCGCCCGGATTTTCTGCCATCGGGCGTGACAGCCTGGGCTGAGTCCGGATGGGCTGAAAATGCATCGGACAGTGTACCTGAATATTCCGTCTGGATTGGCCGAATCTGACACGCGTTGACGCTACGACAGCTTAGCGTGGCTAGGGCATTCAAATGATTGGCCCTGTGAGCCGAGAACGGCTTTGGCAACTCAGGCGAAATACGATAGTCAGAGCCAGATTCCCGTGGAACGCGTGAATCCGATAGCGCTCGGAGTATCCAGTATGGCGAAATTCGTTCCGGTTGAGCCCTTTGACATCGTTATTTTCGGAGGCACCGGAGACCTGTCCCGTCGCAAGCTCCTGCCCGCCCTTTATCACCGGTGGGTCGATGAGCAGATTCCCGCGACGAGCCGTATTGTCGGAACAGCGCGATCGGAAATGTCTACCGGGGAGTATCGCGCGATGGCGCGGGAAGCGTGCGAAACTGCCTCAGGAGAGAACTGGGATGCAGAGGCCTGGGAGTCGTTCGAAAAGATTATTGAATATGTCTCCATCGACGCGACTGACGCAAAAGCCGACTGGCCGACCCTGAAGTCCAAACTGTCAGGCGATTCCAAGCGGCCATGCGTGTTCTATCTTGCGACCTCGCCACGTCTCTATGTGGGCATTTCCGAAGCGCTTGGAAGGGCAGGGCTTGCAACCGAGCGGGCGCGTGTCGTTCTTGAAAAGCCCATCGGGACGGACCTGGAGTCTGCCCGCGAGATCAATGATGGCGTAGGGGCTGTGTTTGCAGAGCGTCAGGTTTTCCGCATTGACCACTATCTTGGGAAAGAGACCGTTCAGAATCTGCTCGTGCTTCGGTTTGCCAACATGTTGTTTGAGCCCCTCTGGTCGCGCAATTACGTCGATCACGTCCAGATTACAGTGGCCGAAGATCTCGGTCTTGAGGGCCGCGCTGATTATTATGACAGATCCGGCGCCTTGCGTGACATGGTGCAGAACCACATGCTGCAATTGCTCTGCTTAACGGCAATGGAGCCGCCAAATCATCTTGATGACGATGACATCCGGACTGAAAAGATCAAAGTACTCAATGCGTTGACGCCCATTTCCGGTGACGCGACGCGTCGATTGACGGTCCGCGGCCAGTACAAGGCCGGCGTGCGTGGGGACGAGCCTGTCAAAGGTTATATCGACGAACTCAGCGGAGGCGCCAAAAGCACGACTGAAACCTTCGTGGCGATCAAGGCGTCGGTCGATAATTGGCGCTGGGCTGGCGTTCCCTTTTATCTGCGCACAGGCAAGCGACTGCCAAAACGACATTCAGACATCGTGATCCAGTTCAAGCCAGCGCCGCACTCGCTGTTCGGTGAAGGCAATGACGCGGTCAATCGGCTCGTCATTCGCCTCCAGCCGGATGAAGGCGTGAGGCTTTATGTGCAGATCAAGGAGCCTGGCCCCGGCGGATTGCGGGTAAAATCCCTGCCGCTCAACTTGTCCTATGCGGAGAGTTTCACGGTCAGGTACCCAGACGCTTACGAGCGCCTGCTGATGGATGTCGTAAGGGGCAACCTTTCCCTGTTCATGCGCCGCGATGAAGTGGAAGCCGCATGGGCCTGGGTCGATGGACTGATCGATGCATGGGAACAGTCCGGAGACGCGCCAGAACTCTACGCTGCTGGAAGCAACGGTCCGCTGGCTGCTGCCATGATGATGGACCGGGACGGGCGTGAATGGTTCGAAGGGACGCAGACCGGATGAAGCATGAGTTCCTCAGCCACGCGACCCGCGAAGAAGCCGTAGATTTTGCGGCCAGAATGGCCGCAGGCGTGCTTGAGGCCGCGATAGCGGATTCCGGCCGGGCAAGCTTTCTTGTGTCGGGTGGGTCAACGCCTGTCCCGCTGTTTGACCGCTTGGCGAACAAAGAGCTGGCTTGGGGCCGGGTGACGGTCGGGCTGGTCGATGAGCGATGGGTCAGTCCTGTTGATGCCGGGTCGAACGAACGCCTTGTGCGCCACCACCTGCTCACGGGACGGGCCGGCGCTGCAGGCTTCGTGCCGATGAAAACAGACGCGCCAACCGCAAGCGACGCCGTGGCTGACAGGGGGATGGCATACAAGCCTCATTGCGATCCCATCGACCTGATCGTTCTGGGCATGGGCAATGACGGGCACACTGCCAGCTGGTTTCCGGGCTCAAAGGGCCTCAGGGATGCCATGCAGGCGGAGGAGGATAGGGTCGTCGCAGCCATCGACGCGACGGGTTGCCCGGTTGCAGGCAGCATGCCGCACCGCCTGACATTAACCGGGTCGGCCATCATCGATTCAGATGCAGCAATCCTGCTGCTGTTCGGCGTCGAGAAGCGCGAAGTCTTTGAGGCTGCGCTGAAATCAGATCCAGCTGAAAAGCCGATACGCTTCGCTGTCGATGGACTTGGCCCCCGCCTCACGGTCATATGGGCACCATGATGACAATACTGCACCCCACAATAGCCGACGTAACGGACCGTATTCGCCACCGCTCCAGGGAAACAAGGGCAGCCTATCTTGAACTGATAAGGTCGCGTCGCCCTGACGGTTTTGCGCGAATGAAAATGACCGAGGGCAATCTGGCCCACGCATCGGCTGGGTGCGCGGTCATGGAGAAGTCCGAACTGCTTGGCGGTGGCTGGCCGAACATCGGGATCATCACGTCCTATAATGACATGCTGTCGGCTCATGCGCCCTTTGAGGGCTATCCGGATATCATCCGGCGGGCGGCAAGAGAGGTCGGCGCTATCGCGCAGGTGGCCGGAGGTGTGCCCGCAATGTGCGACGGGGTCACTCAAGGCCAGGAAGGCATGGAGCTTTCGCTCTTTTCGCGAGACGTGATCGCGATGTCATCCGCCATCGGGCTGAGCCATGACGTGTTCGATGCGGCCTTGCACCTTGGCGTGTGCGACAAGATCGTGCCGGGGCTGGTTATCGCGGCGCTACGTTTCGGCTGGATTCCTTCAGTCTTCGTGCCCGCAGGCCCGATGCCCTCAGGTCTACCGAACCCCGAAAAGGTTCGCATTCGGCAGCTCTTCGCTGAAGGTAAAGTCGGACGCGAAGAATTGCTGCGTGCCGAGGCCGAGAGTTATCACACGCAGGGAACCTGCACGTTCTACGGCACGGCCAATTCGAACCAGATGTTGATGGAAGTGATGGGGTTCCATCTGCCCGGCGCGGCGTTCACCAATCCGGGGACACCCTTGCGCGAGGCGCTTACACGCGCCGCGACCGCACGGGCGGCTGAGATCACAGCCCAGGGTGAAGACTACAGGCCGGCTGGGGAACTGATAGACGAGCGGTCCATCGTCAACGGGATTGTCGGCCTCATGGCGACGGGCGGCTCAACCAACCACGCGCTTCACATTCCGGCGATGGCAGCCGCCGCAGGTATTCAGGTGTCACTGGAAGACTTTGCCGACATCAGCGCCGTCACGCCGCTATTGGCCCGCATCTATCCAAACGGGCCTTCAGACGTGAACCATTTCCATGCTGCGGGCGGGATGAGTTTCCTCGTCAGGGAACTTCTCGGCGCGGGCCTCATGCATGGCGATGCTGAAGGCGTCGCCGGGCCGATCTCTGGCTATGATCGTGAACCTGTCTTCGAGGATGGCACGCTCGTGTGGCGAAGCGCACCGTCCCACAGCGCAGACCTCGATATTCTGCGCCCGGCGTCTGATCCGTTCTCCAGGGATGGCGGTCTTCGCCTGATGGACGGACGGCTCGGACGCGGGGTGAGCAAGGTGTCAGCTGTCAAGCCGGCCAATCGTGTCTTGGAAGCGCCAGCGATCGTGTTTGATACGCAAGGGGCGCTGAAGGCCGCATTCGAGGCTGGACACCTGGATCGGGACTTCGTGGCGGTCGTGAGATTCCAAGGGCCGGCAGCCAATGGCATGCCCGAACTGCATGGACTGACGCCCGTGCTCGGTATTTTGCAGGATAGAGGCCACAAGGTTGCACTGGTTACCGACGGACGAATGTCCGGTGCCAGCGGGAAAATCCCCTCGGCAATTCATATGAGCCCCGAAGCGGCCCGCGGCGGGCCGCTGGCGCGTGTAAGGGATGGCGACATGATCGCATTCGATTCGGAGAAAGGCACTCTGGACGTCAAAGTCGACGACGCCACGTTCCTCGCTCGCGAACCAGCGCAATTCCGTCCGAACGCATCCGCGATGGGGTTGGGCAGGGAAATGTTCTCGTACTTCCGCCAGATGGCAGGGACGGCTGACACGGGTGCCAGCCAGTTTGCATTTCTCGGCGAGGGTAGCTGAGTGGCGTTGAGCGCGATGCTGGTGGGAGACGTTGGGGGCACCAATGTTCGCTTTGGGATCGCGCGGCGTGAAAATGGCCGCTTCCTCATAGACCAGTATCAAAGGTTCGAAGGCGACGATTTTGATTCGTTCCATGATGTGTTGGCGCGGTATCTGAACGACAAGGGACTCGAGCCGGAACATGCCTGCTTCGCTCTGGCAGGTCCTGTTGAAAATGGTGAAGTCCAGCTTACCAACCGGCCCTGGCATGTGTCGGCGCACGAGATTTCACGCCGGTTCAATATTGCGCATGTTCATCTTATCAATGACTTTGCGGGCATGGCCCGGGCGGTGCCGGAACTCGACCGGGCGAGGTTCGACACGATCATCAATGGGTATCCGGTCGCAGGCGCCCCCATTCTTGTCGCTGGCCCTGGCACCGGTTTTGGCGTCGCGACCCTGTTTGGCTCCGATGAAAGCGGCTGGCAGGTGTTGAACGGGGAGGGCGGGCACATGGCGTTCGCTCCGCGTGATCAGGATGAACTGGAATTAGCGAAAGTTCTGCTCCAGCGACACGGATATGTGTCGAACGAACTGGTCGCATCCGGAAGCGGACTCAACGCGGTCCATGAGGCACTCTGCGAAATCCATGGGCGGGCCTACGCGAAATTAGGCCCTCAGGAGATGCGTCGACTGGCGGATGACGGCGATGAAATGTTCCGGTCCTTAATCCAGATCCGGGCGAATGCCGTGATGAGCGCTGCGGGCGATCTGGTGCTGGCGAATGGGGCGCTTGGCGGCGTTGTACTTGCCGGGGGCGTCAGCGAACGCATAACCGACTTCCTGACTTCGCCCGAAGCGCAGGAGAGATTCGTCCGGCGCGGCCCGCTTAGCAAATACTTGCGCAATTGTCCTGTTTGGCTGATGCGTGACCCCGAAGCGCCGCTTATCGGTGCAGCGGCCTTCCATGAACAGGAGATCAAGCGATGACATTCCCTCTGAAATCCCTTGTGGAGGCTGCGAGCAAGGCGCCGATTGTGCCAGTGCTGGTTGTCGATCGAATCGAGGTCGCAGCGCCGCTAGCTCGCGCGCTGGTCGATGGCGGATTGACCATCGCGGAGGTCACATTGCGCACGCCCTCTGGATTGGGTGTGATTGAAGAGATGAAAACCGCTGAACCCGGCCTGAAAGTGGGCGCGGGAACGGTGCTGACTGAAACAGACGCAGAAAACGCCCTGTCGGCAGGCTCTGACTTTCTGGTGTCTCCCGGCATGTCGCCACAATTGCTGGCCGGGCTCGGCGGTCGCCGCCGTTTGATGATCCCCGGTGTGGCAACTGCAAGTGAAGCGATGGCGCGGCATGAAGAAGGGTTTGATCTTCTCAAATTGTTTCCGGCCTCAATTGTGGGTGGGGTCGGTGCCTTGAAGGCGATTGGGGGTCCGCTTCCCCACCTTCGGTTCATGCCGACGGGCGGGATCACGGAAAGTGATGTCGGAAAATATCTTGCGCTTCCCAACGTGTTCGCTGCTGGCGGTTCGTGGATCGCGACCGGGGCAGACATTGCGGCAGAAGACTGGAAAGGAATCAGCGCAAAAGCGCACAAGGCCCTCGCCGCGATCTGAGGCCCCCGAAGGCGGATTTAAAGCATTCGCGGCTAAAGTTCGGGCATCCTGTTTTTTTGAAAAGCCCGATACGGCGCAGATGCGGGTGGTAAGCACCTGTCCGTGACGCACCGCCGCAGCCGCTTAGGCGTGAATTAAGCTATCTGAAGCGATAAAGTGAGACCCGCGATATAATGTGACTGTCTGTTGCGTGGCGGGCAAAACCGTCCTAATCCGGCGCCAGACAAGGTCAGGAGACAATGAACATGACCGAGATTGAACGGCTCGCACTGGATTACCTTCCAGTGATCATATTCCTGGTGATTGGCGCGGTGATATCAGGTCTATTCATAGTCGGCACATTCCTGCTGGCGCCCTCGAATCCTGACCCTGAGAAAAACTCGGCTTATGAGTGTGGATTCAACGCATTCGACGATGCCCGGATGAAATTTGACGTGAGATTCTACCTCGTCGCCATCCTGTTCATCATCTTCGATCTTGAAGTGGCATTCCTGTTTCCGTGGGCAATTTCGCTCGGCACGATCGGGCTCGTGGGCTTCTGGTCAATGGTGGTCTTCCTTGGAGTGCTCACCGTAGGATTCATCTACGAATGGCGCCGTGGCGCGCTGGAGTGGGAATAGTGGCAGACGACGGCTTCAAAAAGTACGCGCTTGGAAGTGCCCGCGCGGGTGTTGAAGGGGGCTTTGTGCCCCGCGACGATGACCCGTTCTACAATGGCCTGTCGGATGAGCTTGCCGACAAGGGCTACTTCACCGCCGCTGCGGATGACCTGATTACCTGGGCTCGCACCGGTTCTCTGATGTGGATGACGTTCGGCCTGGCCTGTTGCGCCGTCGAAATGATGCACGCTGGCAACCCGCGTTATGACCTGGAACGATTCGGGATGGCGCCGCGCGGTTCGCCACGTCAATCAGATGTCATGATCGTTGCCGGCACGCTGACCAACAAGATGGCGCCAGCCCTGCGCAAGGTCTACGATCAGATGCCCGAGCCACGCTACGTGATCTCCATGGGCAGCTGCGCTAATGGCGGGGGCTACTATCACTACAGCTATTCCGTTGTGCGCGGTTGTGACCGCATCGTGCCGGTCGACATCTATGTGCCGGGTTGTCCGCCGACAGCTGAGGCGCTCGTCTACGGCTTCCTTCAATTGCAGAAGAAAATTCGGCGCGAAGGCTCGATCGAGCGCTAGGGGAATAAGAATGAGTATCGAAGCCCTAAGAGATCTCGCAGCCCATATCGAAGCGAGGCAGGGTGATGCCGTGCGCGCGTCGCAGGTCGTGGTAGGCGAGCTTACGCTGCTCGCCGAGCGCGATCATGTCGTGCGTCTGTTGCGTTTCCTGCGTGACGATCAGCAGTGCAATTTCGAAACACTGATCGACATTTGCGGCGTGGATTATCCAGAGCGCTCTGACCGGTTTGAAGTCGTGTATCACCTGCTGTCGATGCGCATGAATCATCGCATTCGTGTGCGCATCCGCACCGATGAAGAAGCGCCCGTGCCGAGCGCAACGGCTATCTGGCCTGCGGCGAACTGGTTCGAGCGTGAGGCGTTCGATATGTACGGGATCCAGTTTGCTGATCACCCTGACCTGCGCCGGATTCTCACGGACTATGGTTTTGAGGGCTATCCGCTGCGCAAGGATTTTCCGCTGACCGGAAATTACGAGGTCCGCTATGACGATCTTGAAAAGCGGGTTGTCTACGAGCCGGTCCAGTTGACGCAGGAATACAGGAACTTCGATTTCCTCTCGCCCTGGGAAGGCATGACCAGCGAGATGCCCGGTGATGAAAAAGCCGTCTCCGAGGAGGCTCCCGAGTAATGGCCGATACGATCCACACGTCCATCGAGGATGAACGCAAGTTCACGCTGAATTTTGGTCCACAGCATCCGGCGGCGCATGGCGTGCTTCGCATGATCATGGATCTGGATGGCGAAGTCGTTACGCGCATCGACAGCCATATAGGCCTGTTGCATCGCGGCACTGAAAAACTGCTGGAATACAAGACATTCCTGCAGGGGCTGCCATACTTTGACCGCCTCGATTATTGCTCGCCGATGAACCAGGAGCATGCCTGGTGTCTTGCGATCGAAAAGCTGATGGGCATCGAGGTGCCGCGCCGCGCCAGCCTGATCCGGGTCATGTTCTCCGAGATCGGCCGGATCATGTCGCACATCCTGAACGTCACCACGCAGGCGATGGATGTGGGCGCGCTCACTCCCATTACCTGGGGCTTTGAAGAACGCGAGAAACTCTGCGTCTTCTATGAGCGCGCGTCAGGCAGCCGCATGCACGCAGCCTATTTCCGGCCGGGCGGGGTTCATCAGGACCTTCCGCAGGCCTTGATTGATGATATCGCCGAATGGTGCCTCCATTTTCCGGTGGCCATGAACCGTCTCGAGTCGTTGATCACCGAGAATCGCATCTTCAAGCAGCGCAATGCAGATATCGGCGTTGTTGACGTGAAGACGATCATGGACTGGGGGTTTACCGGCGTGATGGTGCGTGGCTCGGGCCTCACATGGGACCTGCGCCGGGCACAGCCTTATGAATGCTATGAGGAGCTCGACTTCAAAATTCCGGTTGGCCGGAACGGCGATAATTACGACCGCTATGTCTGCCGCATGGAGGAAATGAAGGAGTCGACCAAGATCATCCAGCAATGCATCGAATTGCTCGCAAAGGAAGGTCCAGGGCCGGTTCTGCCGCGCGATTCCAAGTTGGCACCACCGCGCCGTGCCGAGATGAAGAATTCGATGGAAGCCCTGATCCATCACTTCAAGCTTTACACCGAAGGCTTCCACGTGCCGGAGGGCGAATGTTACGCCGCCATTGAGGCGCCTAAAGGCGAATTTGGCGTGTACCTCGTGTCTGACGGTACCAACAAGCCCTATCGCGCCAAGGTCCGTGCGCCGGGGTTTCCTCATCTTCAGGCAATGGATCACTTGTCCAAGGGTCACCAGCTGGCCGACGTTTCAGCGATCCTTGGGTCGCTGGATATCGTGTTCGGGGAGGTGGACCGGTGAGTGCGTCTGCTGACCTAATCCAGCGCCAACTCGATGCTTATAATGCGCACGACATTGAGGCATTCATGGCATGCTATGCTGAAGACGCTCAGCTGGCGGGGCTCAATGGCGCTGTCACGCAGACGGGGCATGACGCCATCCGGGCGCGCCATCTGGACCTGTTCGCTCAGCACCCGCAGAACCGTGCGGAACTGGCCAACCGGATTGACCTTGGAACAACTGTCATAGACCATGAGCGGGTCGAGCGTGCGCCGGGTGGCGAGCGCTTTGAAGTGGCCGCGATCTACACGATTAGCGACGGCAGGATTGCCCGCGTTGATTTCGCGCGGGGCGTCTGAGCCATGGCAGCTTTTCCGGAGCGCAGGCTTTCAATCATCACAATCGGCGTGCGGGATCGTGCGGCCTTGACCGGCTTCTATGAAACCGTGCTGGGCTTCAAAAATGTCGGCCCCGAGGGCATGAGCATGTTTGACATGGGCGGGTTCATTCTCGGCCTGTGGGAAGAGGACAGGCTGGCGGACGATGCCGGATTGCCCAACAACCGGACGGGTGATTTCAAGGCCCTTGCACTCGCATACAACGCACGTTCCATCGATGAGGTCGATGGCATATTCGCTGATCTTGCCAGCGCAGGCGTGACGATTACAGCGCCGCCACACAAGGCGTTCTGGGGTGGCTATTCGGGGTATTTCACTGACCCTGAAGGCAATGCCTGGGAAGTTGCGTACAACCCGTTTTGGACACTGGACGAGGCAGGCCGCGTGGTGCTGCCGTCCACGGAGGACGTTTAGATGGCATTGCGCCGGTTCGATATCGAGGCGGGAGGCGATACGTTCGCTTTCAAGCCTGAGACAGAAGACAAGATCGCCTTCTGGCGCGCCAAATATCCGGCGGATCGCCAGCGCTCGGCTGTGATCCCGATGCTGTGGCTGGCGCAGAAGGACAATCATGGCTGGCTGTCCGAGCCGGCAATGCGTGAAGTCGCTGATCGTCTCGAGATGCCCTACATCCGCGTCTACGAAGTGGCGACGTTTTACACGATGTTCCGTATGCAGCCGGTTGGAAAGTTTCACATCCAGCTGTGCGGCACGACGCCCTGCATGCTGCGCGGCGCTGAAGCCCTGAGGGACGTCTGCAAGAAGGAAATCGGCCCGGCGATGTATGTCACCGACGACAAGCGCCTTTCCTGGGAAGAAGTTGAGTGCCTTGGTGCATGTGTGAACGCGCCGATGGCGCAGATCAATGATGACTATTATGAGGACCTGTCACCGGACAGCTTCAGCAAGATCATCTCGAAACTCAAGAATGGTGCAGAAGCGCAGCCTGGTCCGCAGATTGACCGGGTCAATAGCGGTCCTGAAGGCGGAACAACCCTCCTGACAGAACCGCACCTTTTTGATGGAAGCCGGAACACTATCTCGGCCCTGCCAAACCTGCCGGTGCCAGCTGAAGATGCAAACGCCGAAGCCAAGGGCATGCCCGACGAAGACCCACCGACGAACACCAAACGCGAATCGCCCGAGGCCGGAAAGGGTGGCAAGACCACCCTGCTGCCCAAGCGCGATGAAACGACTGCCAAAAATGGCGATGAGGACTAGGACATGTTGCAGGACAAGGACCGGATCTTCACAAATCTGTACGGACTTCACTCACCGGGGCTGGACGCAGCCAGGCAGCGGGGTGCGTGGCACCTGACGCGCGAAATGCTTGCGCTCGGGCCTGACTGGATTTGCGATCAGATCAAGGCGAGCGGCCTGCGCGGGCGGGGTGGCGCCGGATTTCCAACGGGCCTGAAGTGGACCTTCATGCCCAAGGAAATCCGTGAACGCCCGCATTACCTCGTCGTGAACGCCGATGAATCAGAACCCGGCACCTGCAAGGACCGCGAGATCATGCGGCATGATCCGCACCTCCTCATCGAAGGCTGCATGGTGGCGAGCCGCGCGATGCGTGCCCACAAATGTTATGTCTACCTGCGCGGCGAATACATTGCTGAGCGCCACGCCATGGAAGCGGCGATCAAGGAAGCCTATGAGGCCAAGCTGATTGGCGATAACAATGTCAACGGATGGGATTTCGATATCTACGTCCACCACGGTGCCGGCGCCTATATCTGCGGGGAAGAAACGGCCTTGCTCGAAAGCCTTGAGGGCAAGAAGGGCCAGCCGCGCATGAAGCCGCCATTCCCGGCCAATGCTGGCCTGTATGGCTGCCCTACGACCGTGAACAATGTGGAATCCATCGCGGTCGCGCCGACAATCCTGCGCCGCGGCGCCGAATGGTTTGCCGGTTTCGGCCGCCCCAACAATGCGGGCACGAAACTGTTCTGCATTTCCGGCCACGTGAACAAGCCGTGTAATGTGGAAGAAGAAATGTCGATCACCTTCCGCGATCTGATCGACACACATTGCGGCGGCATTCGCGGCGGCTGGGACAATCTGAAGGCCGTCATCCCCGGTGGGTCGTCGGTGCCGATGGTGCCGGCCGAACAGATCATGGACGCCTATATGGACTTTGACACGCTGCGCGACCTGAAGTCGGGACTCGGCACGGCGGCCGTCATCGTCATGGACAAGGACACCGACCTGATCAAGGCGATCGCGCGGCTTGCCTACTTCTACAAGCACGAATCCTGCGGCCAGTGCACGCCGTGCCGCGAAGGTACCGGCTGGATGTGGCGTGTGATGGAACGCATGGTCAAAGGTGAAGCCGAGCATGACGAAATTGACACACTGCTCGACGTGACCAAACAGGTCGAAGGCCACACGATCTGCGCGCTCGGCGACGCCGCGGCCTGGCCGATCCAGGGGCTGATCCGCCATTTCCGGCCCGAAATTGAAGACCGCATTAACCAGTATCGCTTGCCCCGCGCCATGGTGCAGGGCGCTGTGATTGCGGCGGAGTAGGAAGACATGTCCGACACGTTCAAACTCAATATCGACGGCAAGGACATCGAGGTCCCGAAGCATTATACGCTGATGCAGGCCTGTGAGGAGGCGGGTGCCGAGATTCCGCGCTTCTGCTATCACGAGCGCCTGTCGGTGGCCGGCAATTGCCGCATGTGCCTTGTCGAGTGGGAAGGCGCGCCCAAGCCGATTGCCTCATGCGCGCAGACAGTGGGCGACATGCGCCCGAACCGGGATGGCTCAGCGCCAAACGTGCGCACCAAGGGTGACTATGTCCAGAAGGCCCGAAATGGCGTGATGGAATTTCTGCTGATCAATCACCCGCTCGATTGCCCGATCTGCGACCAGGGCGGCGAGTGCGACCTGCAGGACCAGGCTATGGCCTATGGCCGGGGCGGCAGCCGCTACGAAGAAAACAAGCGCGCCGTTGACGACAAGTATATGGGTCCGTTGGTCAAGACGATCATGACACGCTGTATCCAGTGCACGCGCTGCGTCCGCTTCGTGGCGGAGGTGGCTGGTGTGGAAGAGATCGGCATGATCTCCCGCGGCGAGAATGCAGAGATCACGACCTATCTCGAAAAATCACTGACGTCTGAACTGTCCGGCAACGTGATCGACCTCTGCCCGGTGGGGGCCCTGACCTCCAAGCCGTACGCATTCAATGCGCGCCCATGGGAGCTGCGCAAGACATCGTCCATCGACGTAATGGATGCCATGGGCGCCGCGATCCGCGTCGATGCCAAGGGCGATGGCGTGATGCGCATCCTGCCGGAGACCAACGAGGAAGTGAACGAGGAATGGATTTCCGACAAAACCCGGTTCGTATGGGACGGTCTGGCCCGCCAGCGCCTCGACCGGCCTTACGTTCGTGTGAACGGCAAGCTCGCTCCGGCAACATGGGGTGATGCGTTCGCCGCTGCCAAGACCGCGCTTTCAGTGCCAGCTGAAAAGATCGGCGTTGTCGCCGGAGACCTGATCGAAGTCGAGCAGGCGAAGGCCGCTCTCGACCTGTTCCGCGCTTTGGGCGTCCAGAATACCGACTGCCGTCCTGAAGGCGCCGCATACGGTACTGACGGCGTGCGTGAACGCTACATCCTCAACCCGACGCTGATGGGTGTGGAAGACGCAGATGCCCTGTTGCTGATCGGCACGAACCCGCGTGTTGAAGCCTCTGTCTGGAACGCGCGCATTCGCAAATCCTGGCTCTGGGGCGATCTCAAGGTTGGCATGGTCGGCCAGGCGGCTGATCTGACTTATGATTATGATCATCTCGGCGCCGGCGGCGATGCGCTGGCCAATGTTGCCGACAGCGATTTCTACAAGGTTCTGAAAGACGCCAAGCGTCCGATGATCGTGGTCGGGGAAGGTGCATTGTGCCGCGAAGATGGCCAGGCGATCCTGGCTGCGGCGCAGAGACTCGCTCTCGATGTAGGCGCTGTGGCAGACGGCTGGGCTGGATTTGGCGTTCTGCACAATGCTGCTGGGCGTGTCGGCGCGCTGGATGTGGGTTTCGTGCCCGGTGAGAACGGCAAACCAACATCGCAAATCCTTGGCGGCGGACTGGATACAATTGTCCTGCTCGGGGCAGACGAGGCCGATTTGTCCGGGCTTGGCGGCGCGACAGTCATCTATGTCGGGTCACATGGCGATGCAGGCGCTGCGCGCGCAGACATCATATTGCCTTGCGCCACCTATACCGAGATGGACGCGACCTATGTGAACACGGAAGGTCGGGTCCAGATGACCTCCCGCGCGGTACAGCCTAAGGGCGAAGCCCGCGAAGGGTGGGCGATTTTCCGCGCCCTGTCCGCAATTGTGGGGCAGGCGCTGCCTTATGACACGGCCGACGCCTTGCGGGCGAGCCTGCGTGGTGCTGATGGCGAGAGTACTGTGTTTTCCGGCCTGGGATTTGCGCCCGGGCTTCGCGGTGTCTCTGCGCTTCAGACCGTCAGCTCCGAAACCGGAGGGGCGATCAAGGCGGACGCATTCAAGGCCATTCTTGAGGATTTCTACCTGACAAATCCCATCGCCCGCGCATCCAGGACCATGGCGGAGTGTTCAGCGCTCAGCACGGCCCTAGACACTCCGGTAGCGGCGGAGTAGGGCGGCGGCATGAGCAATCTCATCGAGTCATTCGGCGATTTCACCGGCTTCTGGATGGTGCTTGGCCAGATTGGCCTGTTCACCCTCGTTCTGTTGCTGTCCATCGCATTCCTGCTGCTTCTGGATCGCAAGATCTGGGCTGGCGTGATGATGCGCAAGGGCCCGAACGTGGTTGGTCCGTTCGGTCTGCTTCAGTCCTTTGCAGATTTCGGGAAGTTCCTGCTCAAGGAAATTGTCATTCCGGCCGGGGCCAACAAGACAGTGTTCCTGATTGCCCCAATCCTGACCTGTACTTTGGCCTTCGTAGCCTGGGCCGCCATTCCGGTCGCGCCTGGAACCGTATCGGGTACAAGCTGGGTCGTGTCGAACCTCAATGTCGGCGTGCTTTACCTGTTCGCCATCAGTTCGCTCGGTGTCTACGGCATCATCATGGGCGGCTGGGCATCGAATTCCAAATACCCGTTTCTCGGCGCGTTGCGCTCTGCCGCGCAGATGGTGTCTTATGAGGTGTCGATCGGCTTCATCATCGTCACGGTCATCCTGCTGACGGGATCAATGAATCTCAGCGTGATTGTGGAGAATCAGTCAGGCGGTTTCTGGAACTGGCACGCATTCAGCCTCCAGTATTTCCCGATGATTTTTGTCATGTTCCCCATGTTCGTCATGTTTTTCATCTCGGCGCTGGCGGAAACCAATCGCCCACCCTTCGACTTGCCGGAAGCGGAATCCGAACTCGTTGCAGGCTATCAGGTCGAATACGGCTCAACGCCCTACCTGCTTTTCATGCTGGGCGAGTACCTGAACATTGTTCTGATGTGCGCCATGATGACCATCCTTTTCCTGGGCGGTTGGCATGGGCCATTTGCACTGGGTGATGCGGTCCAGGACTGGCCGCCATTGCTTTTGAGCCTGTCGGGGCTGTTCTGGTTCATGCTGAAGATCCTGTTCTTCTTCTTCATGTTTGCGATGGTGAAGGCCATCGTGCCCCGCTATCGCTATGACCAGCTGATGCGCCTCGGCTGGAAAATCTTTCTGCCCACGTCACTCGCAGCCGTTTTGATTGTCGCGGGTTATGTTGCCTATACCGGAGTACAGTCATGAGCATTGCGCAGACCATTCGCGGCGCGCTGCTGACCGATTTCATTGGCGCTTTCTGGTCGGCCCTGCGGGAAATGTTCCGCCGCAAGGCCACTGTGAACTATCCCTTCGAGAAGAACCCGCTGAGCCCGCGGTTTCGGGGCGAGCACGCGCTGCGGCGGTATGCCAGTGGTGAAGAGCGTTGCATTGCCTGCAAGCTGTGTGAAGCAGTTTGCCCGGCGCAGGCGATCACGATCGAGGCCGAGCCGCGCGCGGATGGTGCAAGGCGCACGACGCGTTATGACATTGACATGGTGAAATGCATCTATTGCGGCTTTTGCCAGGAAGCGTGTCCGGTAGATGCGATCGTCGAAGGGCCGAACTTCGAGTTCGCGACAGAGACGCGGGAAGAGCTGTTCTATGACAAGGACCGCTTGCTGGCGAATGGCGACCGCTGGGAACGCCTTATCGCGAAGAACCTGGAGCTGGATGCGCCTTATCGATAGGGCGCGCCCGTAAAGAGATTAAACCGGAACGCAGAGGTCAGGGGCCTCAATCGTTCCATCGGATAGGGGCTTAGAGGGCTTTGGCAGTTTACGCATTCTGGATACTGGCCGCGATCGTGGTCCTGTCTGCCATCATGGTGATTGCAGCGCGCAATCCCGTCCACTCAGTCCTGTTCCTGATCCTTGCCTTTTTCACGTCGGCAGGCTTGCTTGTCCTGATCGGGGCAGAGTTCCTGGCCATGCTTCTTGTCGTGGTCTATGTCGGAGCCGTGGCCGTGCTGTTCCTGTTTGTCGTCATGATGCTGGACGTCGACTTTGTGGAATTGAAACAGGGCTTTCTGAGTTATTTGCCGTTCGGACTGCTGGTGGGCGCCGTTTTCCTTGCCGAGATCGTGCTGGCATCCTTTGCGGGTCTTGAGAACCATGTCGGGGCGTTTGACGCTTCGCCGGGGGCCGAGACCAATGCCGAGGCCATCGGACAGGTCATGTACACCCAATACATGCTGCTGTTCCAACTCGCCGGTATCGTCCTGCTCGTCGCCATGATCGGTGCCATTGTCCTGACCTTGCGCCACAGGCCGGAAACCAAACGGCAGAGCATCGCCAAACAGACAGCGCGCCGTCGTTCCGACGCATTCGAATTGAAGGACCCGAGCTCCGGGCAGGGGATCTGACATCATGGACCTTGGACTTTCCCATTACCTCGCCGTGTCGGCGGCACTGTTCACGATTGGAGTCGTGGGCATCTTCGTGAACCGGAAGAACATCATCGTCATCCTGATGGCGATTGAATTGATCTTGCTATCCGTGAACCTGAACCTGATCGCGTTTTCCGTCTTCAACGGTGATATCGTCGGTCAGATCTTCGCCATGCTCGTCTTGACCGTAGCGGCCGCAGAAGCCGCTGTCGGCCTCGCCATTCTCGTCGTCTATTTCCGCAATCGCGGTGATATTGCGGTTGAGAATGTCGACCTGATGAAAGGTTAGAGGCTGATGTTGCCGGACATTTTCATACTCTTCATCGTGCTTGCGCCCGGCATCGTCGCCCTGACGGGGCTGGTGCACAAGCAGATCGGCGACGGACCCGTGATGGTCCTGACGACAGGAACCGTTCTCCTGGCCGGTGCGCTTTCGCTGTTCCAGTTGTTTGCTTACGCCGCGGGGATTGGCGGAGCTGAGACACATGGGGAAGAACTAGGCCACGCAGCTGAATCGGTTGCGGCCAATGGCGCGCATGTCATTACGCTGATGCCGTGGATCAATGTCGGAGACTTCCAGGCCAATTGGGCGATCCGGATCGACACGCTTTCCATTGTCATGATGGCCGTGATCACCGGCGTCTCGGGTCTCGTTCATCTCTATTCATGGGGGTACATGAGCGAGGATCCGCACCGGTCGCGTTTCTTCGCCTATCTCTCGTTTTTCACATTCGCGATGCTGTCGCTCGTTGTGGCAGACAATTTCCTCCAGCTGTTCTTCGGCTGGGAAGGCGTCGGCCTCGCATCGTATCTGCTGATCGGCTTCTGGTACACGAAGAAGGCGCCAAACGATGCCTCGATCAAGGCGTTCGTGACCAATCGCGTCGGTGATTTTGGTCTGGCGCTTGGCATCATGGCCGTGTTCCTGGTGTTCGGCTCAGTCGAGTTCGAGCCGGTTCTGTCCGCCATACGCGAGAATGCCATTGTTACGCCGCTGGCTTTTGGAGAAGCCGCGCCCGCACAGGAAGCGATCATCGAATTCCTTGGCCAGCGCGTCTATGCGCTGGAACTCATCGGCATCCTCCTTTTCATCGGTGCAATGGGCAAGTCAGCGCAGTTCTTCCTTCACGTCTGGTTGCCGGATGCCATGGAGGGCCCGACGCCCGTTTCGGCCCTGATCCATGCGGCCACTATGGTGACGGCAGGGGTCTACCTGGTCTGCCTGATGTCGCCTCTCTATGAGCACACGCTCTATGCGGCAGGCATGGTCACGATTATCGGTGCAGTCACTGCCTTGTATGCCGCCACGGTTGGCATGGCGCAGAACGACATCAAACGCGTAATCGCCTATTCGACCTGTTCGCAGCTAGGCTACATGTTCTTTGCTGCCGGCGTCGGCGCATATGAAGCAGCCATGTTCCACCTCTTCACGCACGCCTTCTTCAAGGCGCTGCTCTTCCTCGGTGCAGGCTCGGTTATTCACGGCATGCATCACGAGCAGGACATGCGACGCATGGGAGGCCTCGCGAAATACATGCCGCTGACCTATGCCGCGATGATGATTGGCACGATTGCCATTATCGGTCTTGGCATTCCGCACACGCTCATCGGCTTCTCGGGATTCTTCTCCAAGGATGCCGTTCTCGAAAGCGCGTTTGCTGCAGGTGAGCATCACGTGATGTTCGGCCAGGTTGCATTCTGGTTCGGAATTGTCGCCGCGCTGCTCACCAGCTTCTATTCCTGGCGCCTGATCTATATGACCTTCCACGGCCCGAGGGCTTCAGCCCAGGATCATGTCGACGATCACGGGCACGCTGCCTCTGACGACCATGCGCATGATCACGACACGCATGCGCATGAGCCGCATGAGAGCCCGGCGGCGATGCTGATTCCGCTCGGACTGCTCAGCCTGGGCGCCATGTTTGCCGGTTTCTATTTTTACGACTGGTTTATCGGACATGAGGAAAGCGCGTTCTGGGGCGGGTCGATCTATTCCGCAGCGGAAAACCACGTTCTGCATGATCGTCACAATGTGCCCGAATGGGTCCTCTGGGCGCCGCTCGCGGTCACGGTGGCGGGTTTCCTTATCGCAACCATGACCTATTTCTTCAATCGCGGGTTCGGGAAGCGCATCGCCGACAGTGGCGGGCCACTTCACTCACTGTTCTCGAACAAATGGTATTTCGACGAACTCTACAATGCGACCCTCATCAAGGGCTCGGCATTGCTGGGAGACATGTTCTGGAAAGCCGACAAGAAAATCATTGATGGCGTGGGGCCTGACGGCGTCACGTCGGTGACCCGCTGGAGTGCGCGGCGCCTGTCTGCCATGCACACGGGCTACCTGTATCATTATGCGTTCGTGATCATTGGTGCTGCGCTGGTCTTCGGCGCCATCATGTGGCTGCGGGCCGGAGGAGTAAACTGATGGGCGGGTTTCCCATTCTTTCGGCAGTTGTCCTGCTGCCGCTGATCGGCGCGCTCATCATCATGGGTGTGCGGACCGCCACGGCGGGCAGCTTCAGCAAGGAAGAGGCCGGCAAGGACAGCCGCGCGGCCTTGCTTGCAGGCCTGATCATTTCCTGTGCGACATTCGTGGCATCCGTCGCCGCGTTCCTGACGTTTGATGCAACGGCGACGGGTTACCAGCTGGTTGAGCAGTATGCCTGGTACGGCGCGATCACGTACAAGCTCGGTGTGGACGGCCTGTCGATGCCTCTCATCCTGCTGACGACCTTCCTCACGCCGATCTGTCTGCTGGCGAGCTGGAACTCGATTCACACGCGGGTGACCGAGTACGTCGTTGCGTTTCTCGTGCTGGAAACGTTCATGCTCGGCGTGTTCGCTGCGCTCGACATCGTTCTTTTCTATCTCTTCTTCGAAGCAGGCCTGATCCCGATGTTCCTCATTATCGGCATCTGGGGCGGCAAGGAAAAGATCTACGCAGCTTTCAAATTCTTCCTCTATACGCTTCTGGGTTCGCTTCTGATGCTGGTCGCGGTCGTCTACATGTTCCAGGCTGCGGGTTCTTCGGACATTGAAATCCTCGAGAAGTATGCCTTCTCGCCTGAAATCCAGATATGGCTATGGCTGGCATTCGCGGCGTCCTTTGCCGTGAAACTGCCCATGTGGCCGGTGCACACCTGGTTACCTGACGCGCACGTTCAGGCACCGACAGCCGGCTCGGTCATCCTTGCCGGCGTATTGCTGAAAATGGGCGGCTATGGGTTCCTGCGATTCTCGCTGCCCATGTTTCCGGACGCAAGCCAGCTGTTCCAGCCAGCAATGTTTGTGCTCGCCGTGATCGCCATCGTCTACACGTCCCTGGTGGCATGGCGCCAGACGGACATGAAGAAGCTCATCGCGTATTCGTCTGTTGCGCATATGGGCTTCGTGACGCTAGGCATCTTTTCGTTCAACGAAACGGGCGTGCAAGGCGCGATCTTCCAGATGTTGAGCCACGGTCTGATCTCGGGCGCGCTATTCCTCATTGTCGGGGTCGTCTACGACCGGATGCATACGCGCGAAATCTCAGCCTATGGCGGGCTGGTAAACCGTATGCCCGTCTATGCGACGCTGTTCATGCTGTTCACCATGGCGAATGTCGGTTTACCGGGCACAAGCGGATTTGTCGGCGAGATCCTGACTATGGTCGGCGGTTTCCAGGCTTCGACCTGGGCGGCTGCAGGCGCGGCACTTGGCGTGATTTTCTCGGCAGTCTATATGCTGACCCTGTACCGCCGGACTGTTTTTGGTGAAGTCACGAACCCCAAGCTCAACGACATCCGCGACATGAATCTCATCGAACTGGTCTGCATCGTGCCGCTGGCATTGCTCACCATTCTGTTTGGTATCGCGCCGAACCTGATTTTTCACATTACTGAAGGGGCGACCAATCGTGTCCTGTCCCTGATGGTCGGAGGCTGACGGCCCATGCTCGACTATACTGCCATGATCCTAGCGATCGGTCCGGAGCTTTGGCTGGCAGCCGCTGGCCTTGTCGGCGTGTTGCTCGGCGCGCTGTTGAAAGACCGGTTCAATGGTCTCTCGTTCAAGTTTGGCGCGCTCGTGTTGTTCGTGGCTGCGGCGCTTTCCCTGCTCTTCTATCAGGGGGGTGAGGCCTTTGGCGGTCTCGTGCAAACCAACACGTTCGTGAACTTTGCCAAATTTGTGAGCTTCACTGTGGGTGGTTTTGCCCTGGTCATGTCTGAAGGGTTCCTGAGACGGCATGACACGATCCGGTATGAGTATGTTCTGCTGACAATTTTTGCCAGCCTGGGCATGGGCATCATCCTGTCCGCCGCGGACCTGATGACCCTCTATATGGGCATCGAGACGCTCAGCCTGTCGTCTTACGTTCTGGCAGCGTTTCACCGTGACTCAGCGCGGTCGTCTGAAGCGGGGCTGAAATATTTTGTCCTCGGCGCGCTGGCGTCAGGCATGCTTCTGTACGGCGCATCGCTCGTTTACGGCTTTGCAGGCACGACCAATTATGCGGGCATTTCCAGCGCGGCCCCTTCGATTGGCCTGATGTTCGGCATGGTCCTGATGATTGTGGGACTGGCGTTCAAGGTGTCAGCGGCTCCGATGCACGTCTGGACGCCGGACGTCTATGAAGGCGCTCCGACCCCTGTGGGTGCTTTCTTCGCCTCGGCGCCTAAAATGGCATCCATGGTCGTGTTTGCGAACGTGATGTTTACGGCGTTCGGAAGCGTCATGGACGATTGGCAATTGATCATCGCGATCATTGCCGGCCTATCGATGCTGATCGGATCGTTCGGCGCTCTGACGCAGACCAACATCAAGCGCCTGCTCGGATACTCATCCATCGCCAATGTCGGCTATGCACTCGTTGCTGTCGCGGCCGGAGAGGCGAGCGGGGCAGGGGCCTTGCTGATCTTCATGACGCTTTACGTGATTTCATCACTCGGGCTCTTTGCCGGCGTTCTGGCGATGCGCCGTCGCGGCGGGATGGTTGAAAGCATTGATGAACTTGGCGGACTGATGAGCACCCGCCCATGGCTCGCGATCGCCTTGTCGATCCTGATCTTCTCAATCGCTGGCTTGCCGCCCTTTGGCGGGTTTTTCGGCAAATGGGAAGTGTTCAATGCGGGCATCAATGCGGGCCTGCTGCCTCTGGCGATCATCCTTGTCATCGCGTCGGTCGTGTCGCTTGGCTATTATCTGCGGATCGTGAAGATCATGTGGTTTGATGAGCCGAAAGAGCGTTTCGAACCGATAGATGGATCGGTCACGCTCACGGTGCTGATTTCCGCCTTTGTTGCTGGCATCCTGTTCCTCGTCTTCATCAGCCAGCTGGCTGACTGGGCCAATGGAGCTGCGTTGGGGCTGGCCTCTTGAGTCTGGCCTGGCCCGTCTACCAACTCGGAGCGACGGACAGCACGAACAGTGAAGCCAAGCGGCGCGTCTCGGCAGGCCGGTTCGCCGATAGCTGGCTGGTCGCCGAGTCACAGTCGGCCGGGCGGGGCCGATTGCAGAAGAACTGGATATCTCCGGCTGGAAACCTGTTTTCGACAGCCCTGTTCCGGGAGCCCGGCGGATTGGTGGTCGCGTCCCGGATGCCGTTTGCATCGGCGCTTGCCGTCAACGACGTGGCATTGCTGTTCGCGCCAGAGGCCGATGTGCGCTTGAAATGGCCGAACGATGTGCGCATCAATCGCGCCAAACTCTCGGGCATCCTTATCGAGACCGGTGGATCGGGGGCAGACACCTGGGTCGCGGCTGGTATCGGCATCAACGTCTTGCATGTGCCGGATGGTGCGGGTCAGCCTGCGACAAGCATTGCAACGCTGCGAAAGGATTCGGCTGTCACGGCAGATATGGCGCTGGAAGCCTTGCGCAAGGCGTTTGCCGAGCGGCTGCTTCAGGCCCGACAAGGCTTTGACGGATTGCGAAAAGACTGGCTGGACCGCGCTGAGGGCCTGGGCGGGACTGTTCGCGTCACCACGTCCGGCGCACCGGTTGAGGGTGTATTCGAGGATATGGACATGTCTGGCGGCCTTGTCCTCAGATTGCCCGATGGCTCACGGCAGACCATAAGGGCCGGAGATGTTGATCTGATAGGGAGAGCTTGAGGGCCATGCTGCTTGCGATAGACGTCGGTAACACAAATACCCTGTTTGCTGTTCATGACGGTACAGACTGGGTGGTGCAGTGGCGCAGCGCCACGGAAGCGCGCAAGACGGCTGATGACCACGCAGCCTGGTTGTGGCGGCTGGCCGATATGCACGGTATGGACCTCGGCCAGATTAACGGCTGCGTGATTTCCACCGTGGTGCCGCAGGCCGTGTTCAACTTTCGCAACCTCGCGCGGCGTTATCTCAATGTCGAGCCAATGTTCATTGGTGACGCGAAGCTGAAGACGGGCGTTGAAATTCGCATTCACCGGCCTGAACAGGTCGGCGCGGACCGTATTGTCAGCGCGCTGGGCGCGCATGTTTCCTATCCCGGCAACCTGATCGTCATTGATAGCGGCACAGCCACGACATTCGACATCGTAGCGGCGGATGGCGGCTTTGAGGGCGGTATCATCTCGCCCGGAATCAACCTTTCGGTCAGCGCGCTGCATGATGCGGCGGCCCAGTTGCCGCGTATCGCGATCCAGCGGCCGAGCCAGGTTATTGGCCAGGACACGATCAGCGCCATGCAGTCGGGTGTGTTCTGGGGCTATATTGACCTGATTGACGGGCTGGTGCGCAGGATCAAGGCCGAGTATGGAAAGCCCATGAAAGTGGTCGCCACCGGCGGTGTTGCCTCCCTGTTCGAGGGTGCCAGCGAAACCATTGACCACTATGACCCGGATATTCTCATCGCGGGCCTTCTCGAAATCTACAAACGTAACAAATAGGACCTTATGGCCGATTCAGCACACCTTACCGACGAACTCGTTTTCCTGCCACTCGGGGGTTGCGAGGAAATCGGCATGAACCTGAATGCCTACGGGTATGGGCCGCCCCATGCGCGCAGATGGATTCTGGTTGATGTCGGCGTGACTTTCGGCGGGCTCGATACGCCGGGGATCGACCTGATTTGTGCCGATCCCGAATATCTCGTGGGCGAGCACATTGACGCGATCTTCCTGACCCATGCCCACGAAGACCATATCGGCGCCGTCGGACTGCTCTATCCGCGTCTCAAGACCAAGGCCCCGATCTATGCGACGCCCTTTACGACTGAACTGGTGCGCTCGAAAATGCTTGAACGGGGTGTCGACCCACGTTGGCTGAAGCCGGTCGCACTGGGCGGCAAGGTTCAGGCGGGACCGTTCTCGGTGACCTATGTCACGCTGACCCATTCCATTCCCGAGCCCAACGCCCTCGCCATCGAGACGCCAGCCGGCATCATTCTTCATACGGGTGACTGGAAGATCGACCCTGAGCCGCAAATTGGCGGGCCGACAGACATCAAGGGTCTCACCGCGCTGGGCGACCGGGGCGTGCTCGCCATGGTGTGCGACTCCACGAACGTCTTCGAAGAAGGTGAGGCGGGATCGGAAGAGAGCGTCAAACAGGGCCTGATCGACCTGATCGGCGAGCAGAAGCAGGCCGTCGCAGTCACAACCTTCGCATCCAATGTCGCGCGCGTTAAGTCGATCATTGAGGCCGCCGAGCATGCAGGGCGCAGCGTTTGCCTTGTCGGGCGCAGCATGCATCGCATCACGGATGCGGCGAAGTCGGTGGGCATCCTGTCGCGCAATATCGAATTCGTGGACGAATCTGACGCCAAGGACCTGCCGGCCGAAAACATCCTGTATCTTTGCACCGGCAGTCAGGGTGAGTCCCGTGCGGCCCTGGCGCGGATTGCCCGGCACGACCATCGCAACGTCTCGCTGGGAGAAGGCGACTGCGTGATTTTCTCGTCGCGGATCATTCCCGGCAATGAGCGCGAAATCTTCGCCATGCAGAACGCGTTAGCCGACCAGGGTGTCCGGGTGATTACGCCGCGCATGATCAAGGCCCCGATACACGTTTCAGGTCACCCTTGCCGAGGCGAATTGCAGCGCATGTACCAATGGGTGCGCCCGAAGATTGCCGTGCCCGTGCACGGCGAGCGCCGACACATCATGGAGCACGCCGCCTACGCCAAGACATTGCAGGTGCCGCAAACGATTGCCCCGCGCAATGGCAGCCTTGTGCGCCTGGCGCCGGGCGATGCCGAGATCATTGACCTCGTCCCGGCAGGCCGGCTTCTGCTCGATGGCAAATTTCTGGTTCCGGAAGGCGCGCAGGGCCTGAACGAACGACGCAAGCTGTCGGAGAATGGTGTCGTGCTCGCCAGTGTCGTCATCGACGAGGCGGGCGATGTGATTGATGGCCCGGTCGTGGTGGTGCGCGGCTTTTCGGAAGCCGACGGCAGGCTGGCTGATGAAAGCCTTGATGAGCTGGACGAAGCGGCAGACGCAGCTGTGACAAAGATGAAGCGCAAGAACCGCCTGGATGATGAAATGGTTGAACGCGAAGTCGGCCGCGCCTTGCGCAAGGCCTGTGAGGCGACATTTGGGCGCCGCCCCATGATAGACGTGACGGTATTGAGGAGTTGACCTGAGATGAGCGAATTCAAACTTGGCCCGCTGAACCATGTCGGCATCGCCGTTCCGGATATTGAAGAGGCGTGCGACACCTATCGCAACCTTTACAATGCCACGGATATCACGACCCCGTTCGACATGCCCGAGCAGGGCGTGAAGGTCTGCTTCGTGAACCTGCCAAATGCGCAGATCGAACTGATCGAGCCGCTGAACGCCGAATCGCCAATTGCCAATTTCATCGCGAAGAACCCGAAAGGTGGCCAGCATCACGTCTGTTTCGAGGTTGATGACATCGATCAGGCTGTCGACGAGATGGGCAGGCGCGGAGCGACGGTCCTGGGCAAGCCACGCATCGGGGCGCATGGCACGATGATCATTTTCGTCCACCCCAAGAATTCCAATGGTGTCCTGATCGAACTCATGGAAACACCCAAGGGCGCCCACTGATGACAATCGGCGGCACAATTGTCGTATTCGTCATGGTCTGGTGGGTCAGCTTCTTTGCGGTGCTGCCAATCGGTGTGCGCGGCCAGTTCGAGGACGGCGAGCCGACACCCGGCACGGAAGAAGGCGCCCCCTCCCATCCGATGCTGCTCAAGAAAGCGGTTTGGGCGACGATTGGTGCCGTCATACTGACCGCAATTGCCGCATGGGTTGTGCCGCTACTCCTTGCGAACTAGGGGCGGCTGCGGCTAGTTGGGCGCCAGTATCAGCGATAGCGGGGAATCCATGCGTCTTTCCAGATTTTTTCTGCCGGTAACCAAGGACGCACCGGCAGATGCGGCCATTGCTTCGCACAAGCTGATGCTGCGCACCGGCATGATCCGCCAGAATGGTGCGGGCATTTATTCCTGGCTGCCGATGGGCTTTATCGTGCTGAAGAAGATCGAGCAGATCGTGCGCGAGGAAATGAACCGCGCCGGCGCGATCGAGATGCTGATGCCAACCCTGCAGCAGGCCGACTTATGGCGCGAGTCCGGCCGGTATGATGACTATGGCAAGGAAATGCTGCGCATCACGGACCGGCATGATCGTGACATGCTGTACGGCCCAACCAATGAGGAGCTGATCACCGATGTGTTCCGCACCTATGTCAAAAGTTACAAGCAGCTGCCGCTGAACCTGTATCACCAGCAGTGGAAGTTCCGCGATGAAGTGCGTCCGCGTTTCGGCGTGATGCGCGGCCGCGAATTCCTGATGAAGGATGCCTATTCCTTCGACCTTACGGACGAGGATGCGCGCGTTTCCTATCGCAAGATGTTCTGTGCCTACCTCAATGCGTTCGACCGGATGGGTCTGACCGCCATTCCCATGCAGGCCGACACCGGCCCGATTGGCGGTGACATGAGCCACGAATTCATCATCCTCGCCGATACGGGCGAAAGCGCAGTCTTCTGCGACAGGATGCTGCTGGACCTGCCTGCGCCAGGACTGGATATCGATTTCGAGGCTGACCTGAACGCCGAGGTCGAAAAACGCACGCAATACTATGCGGCGACTGAAGAAATGCATGACGAGGCCGCATTCGCCGCCATTCCGGCCGAGCGGCAAGTCTCGGCACGCGGTATTGAAGTTGGCCATATTTTCAACTTCGGAACCAAGTATTCGGTGCCGATGAATGCGGTGGTCCAGTCAGCTGATGGCCAGATGGTGCCTGTCCAGATGGGCAGCTATGGCATTGGCGTGTCCCGTCTTGTCGGTGGCATCATTGAGGCCTGTCATGACGAGAGCGGCATCGTCTGGCCGGAATCCGTGGCGCCGTGGCATGTCGGGCTGATCAATATGCGGGTGGGCGATGACGCCTGCGACGCGGCCTGCGCTGATGCCTATGCGGCGCTGACTGAGGCCGGAATCGACGTGCTGTACGACGATACTGATGAGCGCGCCGGCGGCAAGTTTGCCCGCATGGACCTGATCGGCCTGCCATGGCAAATCGTGATCGGGCCGCGCGGGGTCGAGAATGGCGTTGTCGAGGTCAAGAACCGCAAGACGGGCGAAAAGACCGAAATGCCATTCGCTGATGCGCTAACGAAAGTGACACCCAAATGAGGGAACTCGGGCATGTCGCCGCGCCGTTCGGCAAGCTGGAGCGGACGCTGGCCTGGCGCTACCTGCGCGCCAAGCGCGAGCATGGCGGCGCATCGCTCATTTCGATCATTTCCTTTGTCGGCATTTTCTTCGCCGTGGCGGCCCTGATCATCACCATGTCAGTGATGAGCGGGTTCCGGGCGACCTTGCTGGACGCGCTGCTGGGCGGGCAACCGCATGTCTACGGTGTCGTCAGCAGTTATACAGAAGATGAAGCCAATGCGCTGGCCGATACGATCCGCACCGTGAACGGAGTGTCGAGCGTGACGCCCTACATCGAGGAATACGTCCTGATCACCGCGAACGGCCGTAAGACCGGCGCTGCCGTTCGTGCCATCCGCACGGAAGATCTTGCGACGCTGCCCTTCCTGAAGGATGGCGGGCAGTCGGCGATTGCGGCTGGGTTTGGCGAAGGCAGGAATGGCGGCAATGTCGTCATGCTCGGCGCCTTCCTGGCGGCCGGCCGGGAGGGGCTGGGCGTTCGACCGGGTGACAAGGTGGAGATCGTCACCTCGCAGCAGACGGCGGGACCGATGGGGGGGACGCCGCGAAGCAAGTCCTACACTGTCGGGGATATTTTCAAGACGGGCAGTGTCGAGCTGGACAGTCTGTACGTCTTCATGCCGATGGAGCAGGCACAGATCCTGTTCCAGTCCAAGGGGCATTACAGCATGCTGGACATCCGCCTGAAGGACCCAGAGAAAACGCACGAAGCGATGACCGCGATTGCTGCCGCTACAGGCAATGCGCTCTACACATTCGACTGGAAAAGTCAGCGGCAAAGCTATCTCAACGCGTTGCAGGTGGAGCGGACCATGGTGCGCCTGCTGGTCATGGTGATCATGGCGATTGCGACCCTGAACATCATTGTCGGCGTCGTGATGCTGGTGAAGAACAAGTCGCGGGATATTGCGATCCTGCGCACGATCGGGCTGGGGCGAAACGGTGTGCTCCGGGTATTCCTGCTGGTCGGGACGGTGCTTGGAACGCTGGGAGCCTTGCTGGGCGTGCTGGTTGGCGTGCTGGTCGTGATGAACATCGACACGGTCGAAGCTTTCATCAACCTGTTCGTGCAGGGCGAAGTGTTCGACGCCGAGACCTATGGCCTTGAAGGCCTTCCGGCGATCCTCGACTGGAAGGAAGTGATCCAGACCGGACTTTATGCCCTGTTCATGTCGATGGGCGTGTCGCTCATTCCGGCCTGGTGGGCCTCCCGCCAGGATCCGGTCAGCGCCTTGAGGTTTGAATAATGAGCGGCCCTGTTCTCGAACTGATTGGCATCAACCGGACCTACCGTACCGCTGCCGGCGAACTGCCCGTGCTCAAGGGGACGGACCTGCGTCTCAATGCCGGTGAGCTGGTGGGGCTTGTGGGGCCTTCAGGGTCCGGCAAGTCAACCCTGCTGCATACGGCCGGCCTGCTGGAGCGGCCGGAGGCGGGCAAGGTGATGCTTGACGGCATTGATTGCCTGTCGCTGGACGACAAGGGCCGCACCGCCATCCGCCGCGCGAAGATCGGCTTTGTCTACCAGTTCCACCATTTGCTGCCGGAGTTCAACGCAGAGGACAATATCGCCATGCCGCTGATGATAGCTGGCGTGAAAAAGAAGGCAGCCCGGGCCAAAGCGACCGAACTGCTCGACGTTATGGGACTGGCTGACAGGGGACACCACCAGCCGGGCCAGATGTCGGGCGGCGAACAGCAGCGTGTGGCGATCGCGCGGGCACTGGCGAATGATCCACGCCTGGTCATCGCAGATGAGCCAACCGGAAACCTCGACCCGGTGACCACCGAACGCGTTTTTGCGACGCTCATCAAGATGGTGCGCAATGAAGGCGCGGCGGTGCTTGTGGCGACCCACAATTTCTCCCTGACGCAGCACATGGACCGTGTCCTGACCCTGAAAGACGGCCAACTGGTCGATTACACAGCGGAATAAGCTGTGGAAGGCCGCAACTGACGGGTGGTCTGGCACCAGCCGGGGCGGCAGGGTATTCTCCCCGCAGGAGAACGAGCATTGTCTGAGTCGCCATTCATCCATCTGGCCGTGCGGTCGAGCTATTCGCTGCTGGAAAGCATGATCACGCCCAAGGGCCTAAAGGGCTGGCTGCTGGAACATGGCATGCCCGCCGTGGCAGTGACGGACCGGAACAATTTGTTCGGCGCGCTCGAAGTCTCGCTCACCATGGCCGAGGCGGGAATCCAGCCGATCATGGCCTGCTGCTTCGATGTCACCGATGGCGCCCATCGCAGCGAACCGACCCGCCTGACACTCTACGCGCAGGACGAAACAGGTTACCAGCGGCTGATGCTGTTGTCGTCGCGGGCCTATCTCGACGCCGATGACGGCGTGCCCAAGCTGCATCGCGACCTGCTTCTGGACAAGACCGATGGCCTGATCCTGTTGACTGGCGGCGCCGAAGGGGAGGTCGCGCGCCACCTGCTCAAAGGCCGTGTCGCTGATGCGCGCACCGAATTGTCGACACTGGCCAGCGCCTATCCGGGGCGATGCTATGTGGAGATAACGCGCCATGGAACGTCGGACGAGACCGCCACTGAGGCTGGTCTGATTGATCTGGCTTACGAACTCGATTTGCCGCTCGTGGCGACGCATGATGCCCGGTTCATGAAGCCCTCCGACGCAACGGCGCATGACGCGCTGATGTGTATCGCAAACGGGGAATACCTTGGCCAGGAAGACCGCAGGCGGGTCAGTCCGTCTCAATACCTGAAAACGCAGGCGGAAATGGCGGAACTGTTCGCAGACCTGCCAGAAGCCCTTGCCAATACGTCGGAAATCGCCCGGCGCTGTTCGGTCCGGTCGGTGACGCGTGATCCGATCCTGCCCTCTTTCAGTAGTGAAGGGCGGTCCGAGATCGAGGAGTTGCGGCTGCAGGCCACCGAAGGCCTGACAGGCCGCCTCACGGCTGCCAGCAAGCTTTATGCGGAGCGCGAGACCTATTTTGAACGGCTCGACTATGAACTCGGCGTGATCGAGCGCATGGGGTTTCCCGGCTACTTCCTGATCGTGTCGGACTTCATCAAGTGGGCGAAAGAGCAGGATATTCCTGTTGGCCCGGGGCGGGGCTCCGGCGCTGGCTCGCTTGTGGCATGGTCATTGCTGATTACGGACCTGGACCCGCTGCGCTTTGACCTTCTGTTCGAACGCTTCCTGAACCCGGAACGCGTGTCGATGCCAGACTTCGATATCGACTTCTGCCAGGAGCGCCGCGGCGAGGTGATCCGCTATGTCCGCGACAAGTACGGCGCCGACAGCGTTGCCATGATCATCACGTTCGGTACGCTGCAGGCCAAGGCTGTGGTGCGCGACGTCGGCCGTGTCATGCAGATGCCGTATTTCCAGGTCGACCGGCTGGCGAAATTGATCCCGTTCAACCCTGCCAAGCCGCCCAAATTGCAGGAAGCCATCGACGACGAACCGAAGTTCGACGAGGAAATCGAGGCAGACCCCCGTGTTGGCGAACTGATCAAGATCGCGCTGGCGCTGGAAGGCCTCTACCGGAATGCGGGCACGCATGCTGCTGGCGTGGTGATTGGCGATCGCCCGCTGGTCGAGATTGCGCCGCTCTACAATGATCCGCGCGCCGACCTGCCGGCCTCCCAGTTCAACATGAAATACGCCGAGATGGCGGGCCTCGTGAAGTTTGACTTCCTCGGTCTCAAGACCCTGACGGTCATCGACCGCGCCCTGAAGCTTATTCGGCGCAGCGGACGCGACGTCGGGCCCGAATGGGAAGGGCTGGACGACAAGGCGACCTATGACCTGATGGCAAGCGGCGACACGCTCGGCGTGTTCCAGCTGGAAGGCGCCGGCATGCGGGACACGCTGCGCAAGGTTCGTCCGAACAATATCGAGGACGTGATCGCCATCATCTCGCTCTACCGGCCGGGGCCGATGGAGAACATTCCAGTCTACGTGCAGGGCAAGGAGAATCCGGGCGGCGTGCAATATGCGCACCCTGACCTGAAGCCCGTCCTGGAGGCCACCTATGGCGTGCCTGTCTACCAGGAGCAGGTCATGCGGATGGCGCAGGAGATCGCGGGCTATTCGCTGGGCGAGGCCGACTTGTTGCGCCGGGCGATGGGTAAGAAAAAGCTTGAAGAGATGATCGCCCAGCGCAAGCGTTTCGTTGAAGGGGCGGCCGCGACCAAGCAGATGGACGAGCCGCTCGCCAACGAGATCTTCGATACGATGGAGAAGTTCGCAGGCTATGGTTTCAACAAGTCCCACGCGGCTGCCTACGCGCTGATCGGTTACCAGACGGGTTACCTGAAATGCCACTTCCCGGTGGAGTTCCTTGCCGCGTCGATGAGCCTTGATCTCGGCAATACTGACAAGCTGGCCGCCTTCTTCCAGGAGGCGCGGCGGCTCAGGATTCCGGTTCTGGCGCCTGATGTGAACATATCCACAGCCGATTTCGATGTGCGTGACGGCGCGGTTGTATATGCGCTGGGGGCGCTGAAGGGGGTCGGGCTGGAGGCGATGCGCCATGTCGTGGCGCTGCGCGAGCGCGACGGACAGTTTTCAGACCTCTACGATTTTGCCGAGCGCGTCGATCCGCGCCAGATCAACAAGAAGGCCTTCGAATCGCTGGCCAAGTCAGGCGCGCTGGATGGCCTGGATGCCAACCGCGCGAAAGTGCTGGCAGCGGCGCCAATGCTCGCGCAGATGGCGAACAAGTCAGCTGAGGACCGGCAGGGCGGGCAGGGCGGCCTGTTCGGGGAGGCCGAGCCGGCGCTGCGGCCGGCGTTGCCGACGTGCAAGGTCTGGAACGGGCAGCAGAAGCTGGACGAGGAATTCAAGTCGATTGGCTTCTACTTCTCGGGTCATCCGCTCGACGACGTGCTGGAGGGCATTGACCGGGAGCGGGTGACGCTCGCAATCGAGATCGAGGAACGCGCCAGCGACGGCAAGCCGCTGGAGCTGATCGGCGTGGTGCGGATGCGCAACGAGAAACCCGCGCGCAATGGCGGCAAGTTCGCCTTCCTCACGCTGTCAGACCCGACTGGCGAGGTCGAGATGATGGTGTTCCCGGAAACACTGCAGCAGAGCTATGACCTGCTGCAGGTGGGCAATGCCGTGGCCATTACTGTCGGGGTCAAGCGCACGGGCGACGAGATCAAGCTGAACGCGGAGCGGATCGTGCAGCTGGAATCGGCCCGCCTTTCCAAATCAATGGGGGCGCTCAAGGTGCGCCTGGCGGTCGGGGCCAACACAGATGATATCGCAGGCATTGTCAGCCATCTGGGGCGCCTGCAGGACCATGAGCGCGGCGCGATCCTGATCGAAATGCCACTCGAGGATGGCCGAACCGTGATCCTGCGTCTGGCCGACAATTACACGATCGGGCTGAAGGCCCAGAGGGCGCTGAAGGATGCGCCCGGCGTGGAGCGGGTTGAACCGATGAAAGCCGCCTGACAAAAGGCGATCCCGGCAGCTTGCCGACCCGGCGGAATTCTGTATAAGCCGCCTTTCCTGAAACCATTTCGCGGGTGCATCCGGTGCGGAAAGCCTTTTGGCCCAACGTTCCACCTGCGAAGGCTAACCGGATGGAGAAAAAAGATGGCACTACCTGACTTCACAATGCGTGAGCTGCTTGAGGCTGGCGTACACTTCGGTCACCAGACCCACCGCTGGAATCCCCGCATGAAGCCGTACATCTACGGCGAGCGTTCCGGCATCCACATCATGGACCTGTCCCAGACCGTCCCGGCCCTGCACCAGGCGCTCGTTTTCGTGCGCGACTCGGTTGCCAAGGGTGGCCGCGTCCTGTTCGTCGGCACCAAGCGCCAGGCGTCTGATCCTGTTGCAGAAGCTGCACAGCGCTGCGCACAATATTACATGAACCACCGCTGGCTCGGCGGCACGCTGACCAACTGGACGACGGTGTCCAAGTCGATCAAGCAGCTGAAAGAGCTGAACGCGATGTTTGAATCGGGTGGCGGCGAAGGCCTCACCAAGAAAGAACTGCTCGACCTGCAGCGCCGCCGCGACAAGCTGCAGCGCGCACTGGGCGGTATCGCTGACATGGGCGGCCTGCCGGCTGCAATGATCGTCATCGACACGAACAAGGAAGCCATCGCTGTCATGGAAGCCCGGAAGCTGGGCATTCCCGTCATTGCGGTGCTTGATACGAATTGTGATCCGGCCGACGCCGATTACGGTTTTGCCGGTAACGATGATGCGGCGCGCGCGATTTCGCTCTACTGCAACCTGTTCGCTGATGCGGTCCTCGATGGCCTTGCAGAATCGACTGCGGGGCTTGGCGTGGATCTCGGTGAGCTCGAAGATCTCGAAGGCATGGTTGAGGCGGATGTCGCTGCAGCCGATGGCGCAACCAAGGAAGATGCAACGGGCGCCTGATCGCCCCGGTATTGAACTTTTACACTGAAGGATAACCGCAATGGCCCAGATTACTGCTGCGCTCGTCAAGCAACTGCGCGAGAAGACCGGTGCAGGCATGATGGATGCGAAAAAGGCACTCGTCGAGAACGATGGTGACGAAGACGCCGCCATCGAGTGGCTCCGCGCCAAAGGCCTGTCCAAAGCCGCCAAGAAATCCGGACGTACCGCTGCTGACGGCCTCGTGGCTGTTCAGGTGTCGGCTGACGGAAAGTCGGGAGCGATTGTCGAGCTGAACGCTGAAACGGATTTCGTGGCGCGTAACGAAGGCTTCCAGAAGGCCCTCGCCGGCATCACGGAAGCGGCGCTTGGTACTGATGGATCGGTTGAAGCTGTTGCAGCTGCGCCTGCGCCAGACGGCAACGGCACGGTTGACGACATGATCAAGCGCATGATCGCCACGATCGGCGAGAACATGACGCTGCGCCGTTCGGCGAAAGTGTCGGCTGACAAGGTGGCTTCCTATATCCATAACGCCGAAACGGCTGGCATGGGCAAGGTTGGCGTGCTGGTCGCGCTGTCGGGTTCCGGTGATCTGGAAGACATCGGCCGCAAGGTCGCCATGCACATCGCTGCGACCTCGCCAGCTGCCGCCACCACGGCCGAGCTTGATCCGAACCTGGTCGAGACCGAAAAGCGCGTCCTGACTGAACAGGCCCGCGAAAGCGGCAAGCCTGACAATATCATTGAAGGCATGATCAAGGGTCGCATGCAGAAGTTCTTCAAGGAGGTTGTCCTGCTGGAGCAGCCATTCGTGATGAACCCTGACCAGACGGTTGCGGAATATCTAAAGGGCGAGGGCGCGACGCTGAACGGTTTCGTTCACTTCAAGCTGGGTGAAGGCATCGAAAAAGCTGCGGATAACTTCGCGGATGAAGTGGCTTCCCTGACAAAAGGCAGCTGAACAGGCTTGCCATTGGCCCGTCCTGAGGCCTTAAACATCCCGGCTGCCCATGACAGGCAGCCGGGAATCTTTTAGGAGCTCTCTTCAGGGCTTCAACTGACGGAGAAAGCTATGCCAGGCGAGAATCCGGAGACGAGCCCGCTGAAATACCAGCGCGTGCTCCTGAAACTGTCAGGCGAGGCCCTGATGGGCCCCGGTCAGTTCGGCATCGACATACCCACCGTTGAACAGTTTGCCCGCGCGATTGCGAATGCGCGCGCTGCCGGCGCGGAAATATGCCTTGTGATCGGTGGCGGGAACATCTTCCGGGGCATGGCGGGCGCCGCCAAGGGCATGGAACGCGCGCAGGCCGACAGTATGGGCATGCTTGCGACCGTGATGAATGCGCTGGCGATGCAGAGTGTCCTGGAAAGCCAGGGTGTGCCGACCCGGGTCCAGTCTGCCATCGCGATGGACCAGATTTGCGAACCCTATATTCGTCGCCGGGCGCAGCGCCACATGGAAAAAGGGCGCGTGGTGATCTTCGCTGCCGGCATCGGCAATCCATTTTTCACGACCGATACCGGCGCTGCGCTGCGCGCCATCGAGATGAATTGCGACGCTCTGCTCAAGGGCACCCAGGTCGACGGCGTTTACACGGCCGATCCAAAGCTCGACAAGACCGCCATGCGCTATGACGAGATTGCCTATCAGGAGCTGCTGGTAAAGGACCTCCGCGTCATGGACTCGTCGGCGGTCAGCCTGATGCGTGACAACAATATTCCGATTGTGGTCTTCTCCCTGAAGGAGGAAGGGTCGCTGCTGAACGTGTTGCACGGACGGGGCACCTCAACCACAATTTCCAACAAGGGAGGGGTCGCGAAATGACCTATAGCAAGAAAGATCTTGAGCGCCGGATGGAGGGCGCGCTGGCGTCGCTTTCCACGGAATTCAGCGGCCTGCGTACCGGCCGCGCGTCTGTGAACTTGCTCGATGCGATTCAGGTTCCGGCCTACGGATCGACCGTTCCCCTGTCGCAGGTTGCTTCCGTTTCGGTGACGGACATGCGTATGCTGTCGGTCAATGTCTGGGACAAGACCGTCGTCGGCGCGACCGACCGGGCGATACGCGAATCCGGTCTTGGCCTGAATCCGATCATGGACGGGCAGACCCTGCGCATCCCGATCCCGCCGCTGAATGAAGAGCGCCGCGTGGAGCTGACAAAGATCGCCGGCAAATATGCCGAAGCTGCCAAGGTGGCCGTACGCAACATCCGCCGTGATGGCATGGACAGCCTGAAGAAGATGGAAAAAGACGGCGAAATCAGCGAAGACAAGCTGCATGGCCTGTCCGACGAAGTTCAGAAACTGACTGATGCGTTCGTTGGCCGCATCGACGAGGCCCTGAAAGCCAAAGAAGCGGAGATCATGCAAGTCTGATGTCTGCTGCTTCCGCCTCTGATGTCACAAATGTTGTGTCGGGGCAGCAGCCGGGACTTTCGCATGTCGCGATCATCATGGATGGCAATGGCCGCTGGGCCAAGGCGCGGGGCTTGCCGCGCGCTGCCGGGCATGAGCGGGGCGTCGAGGCGCTGAGGCGCACGGTAGAGGCTGCAGGCAATCTGGGCATCCGCTATCTCACCGTATTTTCATTCTCGACGGAGAACTGGCGGCGCCCGGCGGCTGAAGTGAATGCGCTGTTCAGCCTGTTGAAGGCCTATGTGCAGCGCGACCTGTCGCGCCTGAAAGAGGAAGGTGTTCGGGTCCGGATCATCGGCCTGCGGGACGGCCTGCCCGCAGACGTCGCCGCGCTGGTCGACAAGGCCGAGCGGGAGACTGCTGCCAATGATACGTTCTTCCTGACGATTGCGTTCAATTACGGCGGCCGTGAAGAGATTGCCCGGGCGGCGCGCGGCGTGGCCGAGGCGGTGGCCGAGGGCCGGATGAAGGCGGAGGAGGTGACCGAGGCGGCGTTTGGCGCCTTCTTGGATACTGATGGCATGCCCGACCCCGACCTTCTGATCCGCACAAGCGGTGAATACCGGCTCAGCAATTTCCTTCTCTGGCAGTGCGCCTATTCGGAACTGATCTTCCTGGACGTCCTCTGGCCGGACTTTGACCAGGCGTGCCTGGAAGACGCCTTGGCCAAATACAGAGAGCGCGAGCGCCGGTTCGGCGCCGTTCTGCCAGGGGCCGTGTAATGGGAGACTGGACGCCGCGCGACCAGCGCTTCTCGGAACTCGGACTTCGGCTGATATCGGCTATTGTCCTGATCCCGGTTGCCGTTGGAATGGTCTGGGCCGGCAGCTGGTGGCTGGCAATCGGTTGCGCCGTGTTTGCAGGCGCGATGGCCCTGGAATGGAGCCAGATCAGCGCCTATCCGCATGGCCGGGCCATGGCGCTGGCCACTGCCGCATTCTGCGTCACGCTGCCGCTCGGGATGCTCTGGCTCAGCACGCTCATCATTGTTGCTGGCCTGGCCTTCTGTGCGATGACGGCAGTTGGTGGCCTGCGTGTGCGCTGGACCGCGGCATTTGGCCTGTTCTACGTCACGGCGATGGCCTCCAGCCTGTTTTTCCTGCGTGAAGGCCCATGGGATGGCCGGGCCGCAGCCCTGTTTTTCATGTCATTTGTCTGGGTCTCCGACGCGGCAGCCTATTTCACGGGGCGCGGGATCGGTGGTCCCCGCCTGCTGCCAAGCGAAAGCCCAAACAAGACATGGAGCGGCGCACTGGGCGCCGTGACCGCGTGCGCCCTGTGCGGACTTGCCGGGGCGGACATCGAAATGGCGTCGTTTCCGGTCTGGATCGCAACGGGCATTGCGATTTCCGTTGTTGCGCAGTGCGGTGACCTGTTTGAGAGCGGCCTGAAACGGCGCTTTAAGGTCAAGGATGCCGGCAACCTGTTGCCGGGCCATGGCGGCGTTCTGGACCGCGTGGACGGGCTTGGGGCCGTCGGCATTTTCGGCTCGCTGGCCCTGTTCTTCATTCCGGGCCTTTCAGGCGCGCTCGGGTTCTGAGTCATGACCGTTCGTCGTATCTCGATCATGGGCTCCACCGGTTCCATTGGCACGTCTGCACTCGATGTCGTCGCGCAGGCCAATGCGGCGGGGGACACGCCATTTGAAATCGTCGCGCTCGCCGCCGGCAGCGATTCTGAAGCCCTCGCCCGACAAGCCATTGCTTTCAGGCCGCAGATTGCCGTCATCGCCGATGAATCCCGGCTGGCTGACCTGAGGCAGCGACTTGAGGGCACCGGGATCGAGACGGCAGGCGGGCCCGAAGCGGTGACCGAGGCGGCCACCCGGCCCTGTGACCGCGTCCTGGCGGCCATTGTGGGCGCTGCGGGGCTGTCATCAACGCTGGCAGCCGTTCGTCAAGGAACGGACGTGGCCATTGCCAACAAGGAAAGCATCGTCTGTGGCGGCAAGCTGATCCTGTCAGAAGCGGCGAGGACCGGGGCGCGCGTCCTGCCGGTCGATTCCGAGCATAGCGGGATATTTCAGGCCCTGGGTGACGGCAGATCGCTTGAAAAACTGACAATTACGGCCTCCGGTGGCCCCTTCAGGACGGCAACGCTGGCGCAGATGGCGGGGGCGACGCCGGCAGAAGCGGCCGCGCATCCCAATTGGGACATGGGCATCAAGAATTCCATCGATAGCGCGACCCTGATGAACAAGGCGCTTGAGTTCATCGAGGCGGCCTATCTGTTCGATGTCCCGGCTGAGCGGATCGATGTGCTGGTGCATCCGCAGTCGATCATTCACGGCATGGCCCACTTCAATGACGGGTCGGTGATCGCGCAATTGAGCGCGCCGGATATGCGCGCCCCGATTGCCTATGCGCTGGGCTGGCCTGACCGGGTGGCGACGAATGTGGCCCGGCTGGATCTCGCCGCCCTTGGGCGGCTGGACTTTGCGGACGTCGACGCGACGCGCTTTCCGGCGATCGAACTCGCGCGTCGCGCGATCGCGCTGGGTTCGGCTGGCACAACCGTATTAAATTGCGCTAATGAAGCTGCAGTATCTGCATTTATTGCGGGCCAATGCGGTTTTCTGGACATAAGCTGGGCCGTAGACGAAGTATTGAGTCGCTTTTCATCTGGTGACATGGCCGCAATGGCCTGTGACACGCTGGAGGAAATAGCTTATCTGGACCGGTTCGGACGCGAAATGGCGGCCGAGTTGCTGAAGAAGGCCCCGCGCCGGGCAGGAGGGTAAGTCGTTTGGGTCAGGTTCTGAGCCAAGGTCCGCTATTCATTGCATGCCTCATCTTCATGATGGGCATTGTCGTGATCGTGCATGAATTGGGTCACTACCTTGTGGGCCGCTTCTATGGCGCAGCCGTGGAATCATTCTCGGTCGGTTTCGGCAAACCCCTGTACGAGCGCAAGGACCGCGTCGGAACGCGCTGGCGCATCAACTGGATTCCCCTCGGCGGTTTCGTGAAATTTGTCGGCGAGAGCCAGCTTGCCGGTGATGTCGGCAAGATCGAACAGGGCCCGCAGGGCAAGGCCTACAAGGATCTCGCCGTCTGGCAGCGGTCGCTTGTCAGCGTTGCCGGGCCGGTTGCGAATTTTGTCCTGGCCAGCCTGATTTTTGCGCTGATCCTGGGTGTACACGGCAAGGCGAATTATTCCGTGGGTGTTGCGGGCGTCGTTGAAGGGTCTCCTGCAGAGCGGGGCGGCCTGACTGCAGGCGATGTTTTCGTTGCCGTGAACGGCAAGCCGGTGACCGACGCACAGACCGTGACGATACCGATCCTGCTCAATCCCAACAAGGAAATGACGTTTGACGTGTTGCGTGACGGCGAGGCGCTGAGCGTCAAGGTGACGCCGAACGAAGTAGTGCGGGAAAACGAGTTTGGCCAGATGGTGCCCCAGAGCACGGCAGGGATCATGCTGGCCGGCATCGCGATGGGCGAACGGACGAAATATAATCCGCTTGAGGCACTGGGCGCGGGCGTTGTTGAAACGGGCGCGACACTGGACCGGACCGTAACCATGCTGTCGCGAATCGTGACCGGCAAGATGTCGTTCAATGCCATGACGGGCCCGGTCGGCATTGGCGATATTTCCCGCCGTGTCGTCAACAAGGTGTGGAGCCAGCCGGAGCTGACAAGGGCCCAGCGTGTGGAACAATTGTTCTGGATGCTTCTCAGCATCTGCGCGGCTATTTCGGTCGGTGTGGGCTTTTTCAACCTGTTGCCACTGCCTGTGCTGGATGGCGGACACCTTGTCTTTCATGCTTATGAGGCGGTGATGGGCAAGGAACTGCCCGAAAAAGTGCAGGAGATGAGCCTGACATTCGGCCTGATCCTGTTATTGGGGATGGTGGTGGTGATCACGTGGGGTGACATCATCGAGACCGGCTTGTTCGGGGGAGTGGGCGGCTAACCGGCTGACCCGAGGCTAATCAGAGAGATCATTCCACGATGCGTAAGTTCCTTGCAGCAACCCTTATGGCGACCAGCGTTTTTGCATCGGTGTCGCTGCCGGGCCTGACCAATTCCGCAGAGGCGCAGGAAGACAACCGCTATGGCGGTACGATCCGGTCAATCCTCGTGGAGGGGAACCAGCGGATCGAGGCCCGGACCGTTCAGTCCTACCTGCTTGTGGAGCCGGGCGATGCGTTCGATGCGGAACGCATAGACCTGTCGCTGAAAACGCTGTTTGCCACCAACCTGTTTGCCGACGTGTCGATTGACCGGAATGGCGATGACCTGCTGGTGCGTGTGGTCGAGAACCCGATCATCAACCGCGTTATTTTCGAGGGCAACCGGGCACTCAAGGACGACAAGTTTAAGGACGAAATCCAGGCTGCGCCGCGCGGGATTTTCACCGCCGCGCGTGTTCAAGCCGATGTGCAGCGCATCCTCGAACTGTATCGCCAGTCAGGCCGTTTCGCCGCGAAAGTCGAGCCGCAATACAAGCCGCTTGAACAAAACCGCGTCGATCTGGTATTCGAGATCACCGAGGGGCCGGTCACGGGCGTCCGGTCGATCAATTTCATCGGCAACAAGGAATATTCCGACTCGCGCCTTCGCAGCGAGATCGTCACGCGCCAGTCGCGCCTGTGGCGCTTTTTCAGCTCGAACGACAACTATGATCCCGGCCGCCTTGAATATGACCGCGAGAAGCTGCGCGAGTTCTATCAGAATAACGGCTATTACGATTTCCGGGTGACATCGGCCGTTGCCGAACTGACACCGGACCAGAAGGATTTCTATATCACGATGACGATCGACGAAGGTCGTCAGTATGACTTTGGTGAGGTCAAGGTCGAGACGGCTCTGGAAAAACTGGATGCGACCGCCTTGCGCCGCGCCGTGCCGATCCAGGAAGGCGACCTGTTCAAGGGGAACCTGATCGAGGACACGATCGATACATTGACCTATGCGGCCGGTATCGCTGGTTATGCCTTTGTGGATATTCGTCCCCAGCTGGACGTGAACCCGGACACCGGCCGGATCGATGTCACCTTTGCCGTGGATGAAGGTCCGCGGGTCTATATCGAGCGCATCAATATTGTCGGAAACACCCAAACGCTTGACCGCGTTATCCGCCGTGAGCTGCGTATTTCGGAAGGCGATGCGTTTAACCGCATCCTGCTCGACCGGTCCAAGAACCGCGTACGGTCCCTCGGTTATTTCAAGGATGTGGAAATCGTCGAAACGCCGGGCGATGGCGCCGACAAAAGCATCGTGGACGTCAAGGTAACCGAGCAGCCAACGGGTGAGCTGTCGTTCGCGGCAGGCTTCTCGTCAGTCGACTCCTACCTGTTCGACCTCAGCGCTTCGCAGCGTAACCTGCGAGGACGCGGTCAGTCCGTTGTGGCGCGCGTGTCGACGTCCAGCCGCCAGCAGGTTGTCGACCTGCGCTTCACCGAGCCGCGCTTCCTCGACCGTAACCTGTCAGCAGGTGTCGACCTGTACGCCACCAAACAGGATTTCAAGGATTTCGGCAGCTATACCGCTGAAACGGTTGGTGCCGGCTTGCGCGTCGGCTTTCCGCTGACCGAGCGCATGCAGCTTGGCCTGAGTTACAAGCTTCAGTCAGATGACGTGCAGATTCCGGACTTTGATGTCCTCCTTGATACGACCACACGGTTTACATCGACCCGCACCATTCAGGTTGCAGGGGCTGACACACCGAATGATGCAACTGACGATCTGTTCCGGCCTGCCCGGGCGTCCGATGGTGCCGTCGCGGGCGAGGTCATCGTTGACCAGTGTGATCCGCTCTACCTGCTACGCGATTCAAACTGCCGGTCTGAGCGCAGCGAGATTTCGAGCATTGTCGGTTACAGCTTCTTCTGGGACCGTACCAATGATCCGATCCGCCCGACGCGCGGATTTGACTTCAGGTGGAGTCAGGAAGCTGCCGGCCTTGGCGGTGACGTGAAATACCTCCGGACCGAAACCAGCACATCCCTGTATCGCGGCATCTGGAAGGAAGTCATCGCGAGTGCACGTTTCTCTGCAGGATACGTTTTCCCGCTCGAGAACGGACAGGGTATCCGGATCAACAACCGCTTTTTCCGAGGTGGCAACACGTTCCGCGGCTTTGATGTGGCAGGCCTCGGCCCGCGCGAAGTCGTGCGGGTTGTCGACCCGGCAACAGGTGAAATCGTGGCGACACGACGCCTGAACTCGCAAGGGGGCAACACCTACTACCAGGGCACATTCGAGCTCAGCTTGCCAAACGTCTTCCCGGAAGAATATGGCATCAAGAGCGCCCTGTTTGCTGATGTCGGCGGCCTCGGAACCCTTCGTGGTCCGGATATCAGCCCGACGGTTTACTTCACTGATCCGCAAACCGGCCTGCCGGCAGTGCGTATCACCAAGGATGCAACCGCCATGCGCGCGTCTGCGGGTCTGAGCGTCTTCTGGGACTCGCCTTTCGGGCCCATTCGCTTCGACTTCTCGCAGATCCTGCGCAGGGAAGATTATGACCGAACCGAAACTTTCCGGTTCTCAACCTCTACACGTTTCTGATCCAGAATCGCCAAACAGGAGACGGACAATGTCCCCACTCAAAAACATGCTAGTCGCCCTTTCGCTCATGGTTACAGGAGCGGCTGTCGCTGCGCCTGCAGCCCTTGCACAGGGCACGACAGTCGTCATGATCGATGAAGGTCGCCTGCTGACAGAATCCAAGGCCGGCAAGGACATCCAGACAAAGCTGAGCAGCCTTGAAACCCAGATGAAGAACGAGCTGGAGCCCATACGTGCAACGCTCGAAACCGACGGCAAGTCGCTCCAGACCAAAATCGAAGGCAAGACCCGGGAAGCGGTCGCAGCCGATACGGCGCTGGTTGCCCAACTGACGGCCTACCAGCAGCGCGCCAATGAGTTCGCTCAGAAGCGTCAAGTTGTCAGCCAGGAATTCCAGCTGACAGAACGCAAGGCGCTGGTCGATTTCAACCGCGCAATCGAGCCTGTGCTGATGGAAGTCGTGAACGAGAAGAAGGCGCAGGTTGTCATGTCCAAGGGACAGGTGATCTACAGTGCTGATACGGTCGATGTGACGGCGCTTGTAATCAGCAAGCTTGACGCCAAAACACCGACGATTGCCGTGTCACGCCAGCGCGTGCCGGCCCAACCTGCCCAGTAGGAACACCGTGCCGTGACGATCGATCCACGTTTCTACGCGCCACTTGGGGCCACGACGCTTGGAAAGATTGCGGAACTGACCGGCGCTGCGCTCCACGGAGACGCGTCTGTCGAAATCAGGGGGGTCTCCGCTTCGGCCACAGGCCGGGCCGGAGACCTTTCCTTTCTGGATGGGGATGGCAAGGGAGAGGTATCGGTCAGTCCTGATGTCTCCGCCCTGATCGTCAATGCCGCCAATGTGCGGCACGTTCCTGAAGGTGTCCCTTATTTGCTGACAAACCTGCCGCGTCACGACCATGGTGTCGTGGCGTTTTCCCTGTTTCAGCCGAGGCATCTGGTCTGGAATGGTGATGCGCGGATTTCGCCCGATGCAAAAGTGCATCCGGACGCCACCCTGTCACCGGGCGCAGTGATCGGACCGGGCGCGACCGTTGGCGAGGGCAGTGTGATCGGGCCCAATTCGGTGATCGGACCGGGAGTTCAGATCGGTCGCAAATGCCGGATCGGGGCGAATGCGTCCGTCTTCTGCGCGCTTGTCGGAGACAACGTCACGCTCCTGTCGGGTGCCCGGATTGGTGAGGCCGGCTTTGGCGTCATGGGCGGTCCATCGGGCATGGAAGACGCGCCGCATTTCGGCCGGGTCATCCTGCAGGATCATGTGACGATCGGGGCAAACACCTGCATTGATCGCGGTGTCTTCGACGATACGATCATCGGAGAGCGCACCAAATTCGATAATCTCTGCCAGGTGGCCCACAATGTCGTGTTCGGACGCGGCGTCGTGATGGCCGCCTTTGGCGGTATTTCAGGCTCGGTGACGATCGGCGACGGTACCCGCATGGGTGGCCGTGTCGGTATTGCGGATCATGTCAGGATCGGCGATGGCGTCAGCCTTGCAGCAGCATCGGGCGTTTTCCGGGATATTGATGATGGCGGGATATGGGGCGGCACGCCTGCCAAACCCCACCGCCAGTACTTGCGCGAAGTCGCATGGTTGCAGAAGCAGGCAAATCCGAAGAAAACGTCCTGATCAGCTGCCGATTAGGCTATCATGTCTCACTTGCCGCGCCTGGACCTGTCTATGCCCGTTGAAATTCATCCTGCTGCCCTTGTAGAGACCGGGGCTGAACTTGGCGAAGGCGTTCGTATCGGGCCATTCTGTCATGTTGGCCCGCATGCCGTGCTGGGCAAGGGGACTGAGCTGCGCTCGCATGCGGTCGTGACGGGCCACACAAGGATTGGCGAGAATTGCCTCCTGCATCCGCACGCCGTGATTGGCGGACCGCCCCAGGTGATCGGATTTCAGGAAACGCCTGAATCGCGGCTGGAGGTCGGCAATAATTGCACATTTCGTGAATTCGCAACCATCCACACGGGCGTTCCGAAATCGGGCGGCCTGACGCGGATTGGCAACGATTGTTTCATCATGGTCGGTGCGCACATCGCGCATGACAATCATATCGGCGACAGCGTCGTGATGGCGAACAATGTCGCGCTGGCCGGACATATCACGGTGGGTGACAATGTGTGGTTCGGCGGCCAGGCTGCCGTTCACCAGTTCACGCGCATTGGGCGCAACGCTTTCATTGGCGGCGGCGCAATCCTCGTTGAAGACGTCATCCCGTTCGGCTCGGTCATCGGCAATCATGCAAAACTTTCCGGGCTCAACATGGTCGGCCTCAAGCGGCGCGGCTTTGACAAGTCCCAGCTTCAGGAAGTGCGCAGCGCGTACAAGGCCGTGTTCACAGGCGAGGGATTGTTCAGGGACCGACTGGCAGCGGCGGCCGTGACGTTCAGGGACAAGCCACTCGCGATGGAAATGATCGACTTCATCCGTGCCGGCGGCGACCGTCCGATCTGCAAACCGGGATGAGTGTCGCATGATCGCCCCCTTGGGACTCATTGCCGGACTAGGTGACCTGCCTGTTGTCATTGCGGAGAATGCCGTCGCGACGGGGCAGGGCGTCCATGTCCTGCGCCTCAAGGGTTTTGAGGAGCCGCGCCTCGCGAACTATCCTGGCACGGTGATCGGTCTCGGCGAGGTCGGTAAGCTCTACGCCAGCCTGAAGGCTGCAGGCTGCAGGGATGTGTTGTTTGCGGGAATCGTGAAGCGCCCGAACTTCAGGGATCTCAAGCTGGATATGCGCGGCGCCGCCCTGCTTCCGAAAGTGCTGGCTGAGGCCGGCAAAGGCGATGATGCGCTGCTTCGCCTGCTCGTCGCCGAAATCGAGAAGCAGGGGTTCAATGTGATTGGCTCGGATGCCGCTCATGCTGCCTTGCGGGCACCGTCAGGCCATGTGGCTGGTCCGGCGCCATCTGACGAGGCCATGAACGATATTGCGCGTGGCGCGCACGTGGTGGCCTCTCTCGGCGATCTCGATATCGGGCAAGGCTGCGTGGTATGCGATGGCCTCGTGCTGGCCGTCGAGGCGCAGGAGGGCACTGATGCCATGCTGGAACGGTGCGCGATCCTGCCGGAAGCCATTCGCGGGACGCCAGAGGCCAGACGCGGCGTTCTGGTAAAACGGCCCAAACCTGCACAGGAGCGTCGGATCGACCTGCCGACCGTGGGTGTCTCCACCGTGGAGAAGGTTGCGGCGGCCGGTCTTGAGGGCCTCGCGGTCGAAGCGGGCGGCGCCCTGATGCTCGGCCGGGCTGAAATGCAGGCGGCGGCCGACAGGCTGGGTGTTTTCATTTTCGGATTTGATCCCGGACAAGGCACATGACCGCGCCGCGTCTCTATTTCGTCGCGGCCGAATCCTCGGGCGATCTTCTGGCGCGGGAAGTGATCGACAGGATCAGGGTCAAAAAGCCTGAGGTTCATGTCTCAGGCATCGGCGGCGCTGAAATGGCGTCAATTGGCATTGAGTCGCCGATTGATATTTCGCCCCTGTCGATCCTGGGACTGTTCGAAGGCGTGAAGGTCTATGCGACGGTTGTGAAACTCGCCGACATCGCCGCCGATGCCATCATCGCCGATGCGCCGGATGTTGTCGTTCTGGTGGACTCCTGGGGCTTCATGCTGCGCGTGGCCCAGCGGGTGCGCACGCGGGCACCGCACATAAGGTTGGTCAAACTGATTGGACCGCAGGTCTGGGCAACGCGGCCTGGTCGTGCCAAACCGCTGTCGGCCACCGTGGATCACCTCTTGTGCATGCATGAGATCGAAGCGCCGTTCTACGAACCCTATGGCCTGAAAACGACGGTCATTGGCAATCCGGCGCTGTCGCGTCATGAATGGGGCAGGCCGGGCGAGTTTCGCAGCAGGCACGGAATTCCGGCTGATGCGCAGGCCATCCTTGTCCTGCCCGGCAGCCGCCGGAGCGAAATCAAGCGGGTGGCGCCAGCCCTTGTTGAGGCGGCGCGTATCCTCAAGGAGTCCGACCCGGACCGTGAAATCATCATGGCACCGGCCGCAAGCGTTGCAGCGGAATTTGCGGATGCCTTTCCCGATGCCACAGACTGGGCAACGGTTTCGCATGATGCCTCAGAGCGCTACGATGCGATGGTCGCGGCCGACCTCGCGCTTGCCTGTTCCGGCACTGTGACCACAGAACTGGCAATGCAGGGCACGCCCATGATCGTCGCCTACAAGACAGGATGGCTGACCTGGGCGCTGGCCCGCGGGTTCCTGTATCAAAAGCGGCATATTACCCTGCTCAACATCATCAGCGATGACCAGGAAATCGTTCCCGAATTCGTCCAGACACAACAGACGCCGGACCTGATCGCCGCGCGGGCACTGTATTGGCTGACAAATCCTGACGTTCTTGCGGAACAGAGGGCCGCACAGCAAATCGCCCTCTCCCGAATGAAAGAGGGCGATCGGGACGCGGCTGAAATCGCAGCCGACGTGATCCTCTCGGAAGCAGTTGCCTAGCGATTGGCGATTGGCACGTAGTCGCGCTGGGCGGCGCCGGTATAGATCTGGCGTGGACGGCCGATGCGCTGCGTCGGATCCTCGATCATCTCGTTGAGCTGGGCGACCCAGCCAACCGTGCGGGCGAGGGCGAAGAGGACGGTGAACATCTGCTTCGGGAAGCCCATAGCATCGAGGATGATGCCCGAGTAGAAATCGACGTTCGGATAGAGCTTCTTCTCGACGAAATACTCGTCTTCGAGTGCGATACGCTCCAGTTCCATTGCCACTTTCAGGATCGGCTGGTCCTTGAGGCCAAGCAGGTCGAGCACTTCGTGCGCGGACTCGCGCATGACGGTCGCGCGCGGATCATAGTTCTTGTATACGCGGTGGCCAAAACCCATCAGGCGGAATGGATCGTCCTTGTCCTTGGCCTTCTCGATAAATTCGGGAATGCGATCCACGGTGCCGATCTCGTGCAGCATGTTGAGGCAGGCTTCGTTGGCGCCGCCATGGCTTGGGCCCCAGAGACATGCGACGCCTGCAGCGACGGCGGCGAACGGGTGGGCGCCCGACGAACCGGCGAGACGAACTGTCGATGTCGAGGCATTCTGTTCGTGATCGGCGTGAAGTATGAAGAACCGGTCCATCGCCTTGGCGATTTTCGGGTCGACCTTGTAATCCTCGGCCGACACCGAGAAGCACATGTTGAGGAAGTTTTCAGCATAGGAGAATTCGTTGCGTGGATCGACGAATTTCTGGCCCATATTGTATTTCAGGATCCGGGCGCAAAGCGTCGGCATTTTCGCGACCAGACGGATCGAGCTGAGGTGGCGTTCGTCGGGATCTTCGCTGTCCATGGCACCCGGATAGAAGGATGCCATCGCACCGACCGCACCGGTCAACATGGCCATCGGATGGCTGTCGCGGCGGAACCCGTCAAAGAAGCGGTCCATCTGTGTGTGGAGGAGGGTGTGCTGCTTGATTTCGCTGTTAAACTCGGCAAGCTCGCTCGTGCTCGGAAGTTCGCCCTTCAGGATGAGATGGCAGACTTCGGGAAATGTCGATTTCTCGGCAAGCTGGCCGATCGGGTAGCCACGGTGCAGGAGGACGCCTTCGTCACCGTCGATGAAGGTGATCTGGCTTTCGCAACTCGCCGTGGATGTAAAGCCCGGGTCGAAGGTGAAACGGCCCGACTCTGCGTAGACCTTGCGCACGTCAATGACATTGGGACCGTGGGTGCCTGAAAGTACGGGCAGCTCATATGTATTGCCGTCCAGTTCCAGCTTGGCGGTACCGGCTTTCTTCGTCTTGTTTTCCATCAGCTTTTGCCCTTCTTGTTCATGTTCGGCGCAGCTGGCTCAGCGGCCAGCCCCGGCCAGTTGATCGTCAATCCGCGCAAGCGCTTCGTCCTGTCCAAGCCATTCGAGCACCGGTGCAATATCAGGTGCGGAAAGGCCGCCAGTCAGCGCGGCACGGAGTGGTTGTCCTACCTGCCCCATAGATAGGTCTTTTGTGGTGCAATACGAAGAGATCGTCTCCGAAATTCGATCCGTCGTCCATTGCGATATACGCCGCAGTTCGTCGCTCAGTCCGGCCAGCCGGTCAAGCCCTTCTGCAGAAAGCGCCTTTCTGGCGTTCTTGTTGAGATCGAGCGGTCTTTTGACAACCAGGAAGGCAAAGGCGGCTGCCAGTTCATCCAGGGTGCTGCCCCGGTCCTTGAGGTGCGGCAAAGCCCGTTCGACGCGCGCCAGCTCCACGTCCTCAAGGGGAGAATCTGCCTCCAGAATGGGGCGCAAAAGCCCGAGAATGCGGTCATCGTCGGCCAGACGCATGAAGTGCGAGTTGATCTGACCGAGTTTTTCCAGATCAAGCCGGGCCGGCGCCTTGCCGATGCCTTCCAGATCGAAAGCGGCAATCGCTTCTTCCCGCGTGAAAATCTCCTGGTCACCATGGCTCCAGCCGAGCCGCAGCAGGTAGGCCGTCAGTGCTTCCGGCAGGTAGCCCATGTCGCGATAGGCAAGCGTCGACAACGCACCATGGCGCTTCGAGAGCTTGGCCCCATCATTGCCATGGATCATCGAGACGTGTGCGAATTGCGGGACGGGCCAGTCCATGGCTTCATAGATCGGCACCTGACGGAACGTGTTGCGCAGATGATCGTCGCCGCGGATGACGTGGGTGATGTTCATGTCATGGTCGTCGACTACCACCGCGAGCATGTAAGTGGGCGAGCCGTCGGCGCGCAGCATGATCAGGTCGTCGATTTCATCGGCCTGGATCTTCACAGCCCCCTGAACAGCGTCCTCAACGATCCGTTCGCCATCATCCGGTGCCCGTAGGCGCACCGTGAAGGGCGCGTCAGGCGACGGCGCTGGGCCCCCGTCACGCCAGGGAGACCGGAAGGGGGCGAGGAGCGCATTGGCCTCATTCAGCAGCGCCGCGCGTTCCGCTTCAGACAGATTATCGGCCTTGGCGGCCTGACGCTTCTCCTCGCCGAGATCGCGCCGCGCCTGGAGTTCCTCAGGGGTTGCGTAGCATTTGAACGCCTTGCCGCGCGACAGCATCTCGTTTGCCACTTCGGCGTGGCGTGCGTCACGGCTCGATTGCATCAGCGGCGGCTCGTCGGTCTCCAGTCCGAGCCATGCCATGCCTTCAAGAATGGCGGCCGTTGCGGCGTCGGTGGAGCGGGCCTTGTCGGTATCCTCGATGCGCAGGAGGAAGCGGCCGCCATGGCGACGGGCAAACAAGTAGTTGAAAAGTGCGGTCCTTGCCCCTCCAATGTGCAACATGCCGGTGGGAGAGGGGGCAAATCGCGTGACAACGGTCATCAGGGGGGCAGGCTCCTCGTAAATGCGGGTCGAAAGCGCTTCTGCGGTGCACAAACACAAGGTTGCGCCTGAAGGCAAGGGGGCGCGCCGCGACCTGCGAAGCGCGTGGGCGGGGATGTGGTCGCTCGCCTCGCGTGTTTTGCGGCATGGCTGGCATCTGGCGGGGCGGCCTCTATGGCGCGGCGCATGGTGCGTTTCGGCTTTCTGTGAATTCTCTTGATCGTGGCATTCGGTTGCGTGACGGGCTCTCTGGTCGCGGCTTTACGTTCCCGCCCCGTGGTCACGAGGCGATGCGGCCTGTGATGCTGGAGGGCTGGTCTCCTTCCTCACGCATAAGGCGCGAGCCTTGCCTTCCTTGACCTGTCCGGCGCCGCGCGCCTTCATCATGGCGGCGGTCGTGCTGCTTCAGCGGGAAAGTGTCATTTCGCCGAAGAGGACGGTTTGTCCGACCATCACGGCGCAGCGGTTGTGGAATCCGGGTCGGCGCAGCGTGCCGCAAACGAGCCTGGAAGTCCTGTCAGTCGTAGCGGCGCACAAGGGCGACAAGACGGCCCTGAACCTGAACGCGGTCGGGACCGAAAATGCGGGTTTCATAGGCCGGGTTGGCGGCCTCGAGCGCAACGGAAGCGCCTTTGCGGCGCAGGCGCTTGAGCGTGGCTTCCTCGCCGTCAATGAGGGCGACGACGATGTCGCCCGTATTTGCTGCTTCGGTGCGGCGCAGGATGACGAGATCGCCTTCGAGAATGCCCGCTTCGATCATCGAGTCGCCTTTGACTTCGAGTGCGAAATGTTCCTCGCCCTCGGCAAGGTCGTCCGGGGCCGTGATATGTCCATTGTCCTGCTGGATGGCGGAAATCGGCACGCCTGCCGCGATCCGGCCAAGAATGGGGATGGCGCGGGGTGCACGGGCCTCGGACGGCAGGCCTGTGGCCACGAGCGCGGGCTTGAAGTCCTTCCGGCCACGCATGTTCGGCGTGGGAATGGCGGATTCCGGCATTTTCAGCACTTCCAGCGCGCGGGCGCGGTGCGCGAGGCGGCGGATGAAACCACGCTCCTCAAGTGCCGAGATCAGGCGGTGAATGCCGGACTTGGAGGCGAGATTGAGCGCTTCCTTCATTTCATCGAACGAGGGGGAGACGCCCGTCTCCTTGATCCGCTCATTGATGAAGAGCAGCAGCTCTTTCTGTTTACTGGTCAGCACGGGTGATTCCTTCCGTCCGAATCTATGTTCTCTTATGTTCTACATGTGTTCATGGTTCGGGTCAATTGGAACGGGCTTTTCTTAACCCTGTCACGGCAGATTCGCGCATCTGGTTCATTTTCATGAGGCTTTCGCCTATCAGGAAGCGTCGGGTGCCCGTCTGGCGGAGCCGAGAGATGTGATCTGTTGTCGATATTCCGCTTTCCGCGACGATGTCACGGTCGGCCGGGACCATCGGGGCGAGGCGCTCGGTCGTCGACAGGTCAGTCACCATACGTTTCAGATCGCGATTGTTGATGCCGATGAGCGGCGAGGCGAGCTTCAGTGCCCGTTCCATCTCGGCCTCGTCATGGGTTTCGATGAGAACATCCATCGCAAAATCATCCGCAGCAGCGTGGAGTTCGGCGGCAAGAGCGTCATCGACTGCCGACAGGATGATCAGGATGCAATCAGCGCCGTGTGCCCGGGATTCGGCGACCTGGATCGGGTCGATCAGGAAATCCTTGCGCAGCATGGGCAGGCTGACGGCGCGGCGGATCGCGGCGAAATCGGCAAGGCTGCCGCCAAAGCTCGGGCCGTCAGTCAGGACCGAGAGGCAGGCGGCGCCGCCGGTCTCGTATTCCGCCGCGATGGAGACAGGATCGGCGCCGGGAAGGATGTCTCCGGCCGAGGGGCTCTTGCGCTTCAGCTCGCAGATGAGGGCGTTCTCGTCGGTCGCGGCGATCCGGTTCATTGCGGCGCCAAAGCCCCGGACCGGGCCGGCTTCGCTGGCGGCGCGTGCAAGGCTTTCGAAGCTCGCGGCCTGTTTGAGCGCGGCGACTTCATCGCGCTTGTAGTCGATGATGTGGTCGAGGGCGGTGCTCATGCCGGATCCTGCCCGTTGGACAGCGCCGCAAGCTTGCGCAGTGTATCCTTCGCCTTGCCGCTGTCGATGGCGTCTGTGGCCATGGCGGCGCCTTCTTTCAGGTCGCCCGCCTTGCCGAAGACATGAAGCCCGGCTGCGGCGTTCAGCAGCACGGCATCGCGGAAAGGGCCTTCCTGGCTGTCGAGCAGGTCGGTGATCGCCATGGCATTGTCGGCAACGCTGCTGCCTTCGAGGCGGGACAACGGACTGGTGTCGAGACCGGCATCCGAGGGATGAATCTCGAACTCGCGGATCGCGCCGTTCTCGACTTCGCAGACTTGGGACGCACCAGCGATGGAGAGCTCGTCGATGCCATCGCGGCCATGCACGACCCAGGCCTTTGTCGTGCCGAGCTGGGCGAGCGTCTCGGCCATGGGCCGTGTCCATTCGGGGGCGAACACGCCGAGAACCTGGAACTGGGCGCCAGCTGGATTGGAGAGCGGGCCAAGCAGGTTGAAGATCGTGCGGATGCCGAGTTTCGCCCGGACGGGCGCGACATGCCGCATGGCGCTATGATGGGCCCGGGCGAACATGAAGGCGACACCGGCGCCATCAAGGCAGGCCTGGAACTCGTTCTTGTCTGTTTCGAGATTGACGCCGAGCGCTTCCAGCACGTCGGCCGAGCCAGACTTGGGCGGGACGGACCGATTGCCGTGCTTGGCGACACGGCCGCCTGCAGCGGCGATGACAAGGGCGCTGGCGGTAGATGTGTTCAGGCTTTTCCAAGGGAGCCCGCCTGTACCGCATGTGTCGAGAACGGGGCCGTCTACGTGCACGCGGCGGGCATGCTGGCGCATGATGCGGGCACCTGCTGTCAGTTCGGCAGCCGTTTCACCCCGAACGGCAAGGCCGGTGAGGAATGCGCCGATTTCCTCCGGCGCAGCCTCGCCGGTGAGCAGGAGTTCGAACGCCGTCTCCAGCGTGTCGGCGTCCAGCGTCTCGCGGCGGGCAATCGCCTTGATGGCGGTGGTCAGGGCAGTGTCAGTCATCAGGCAATTTCCGGAATGCAAGCGCCACCGATAGCGGCCCCGTGGCCGCGGTTCAATGCGCGAAGTCTGACTCAATAGCCGAGGAAGGCGGTGACTTCAGCGAGAATGCGCGGATCGAGAGCGAGGTCGCGATGGCTGAGCGCATCATCCTCGAGCAGCTTTGCCGCTGGCAGGTCGGCGACCAGCCGGCGGATGAGTTCAAGCGGGCTGCTCTCGTCGGCCTCTGATCCGATGACCAGGATCGCGCCTTTGTAGCCGGTGAGGGCCGCACGGTAATCAGTGCGCGCGATGACGCCTCCGCGTTCGGCCAGCAGCTCGCCAGCGCGCGTGATGGTCGCGTCGTCATGGCCCTTCAGGCGCTGATAGTCCGCCCATTCCAGCAAGGCTGGTGCGATCAGGACGAGGTAGTCGGCGTGTGCTCCGGCCGCGATGGCGCGCACGGCTGCGTCGCAACCGAAGGAGTGCGCGATGATCGTATCGACCGGGCCTTCGGCGGTGCAGACCTCAGCGACGGATACGCCTGCGGTTTCGGGCGTGCAGATGTCTTGCTTCGACGCGCCATGGGCGGGAAGGTCCAACATCAGGACGGGGCGTGTGTTCTGGAGGAAGTCCTGCGCAAAGCGGCGCCAGATGCGGTGTGTGTCATCCCAGCCGTGCACGAACAGCGTGGCCGGGCCATCCCCTGCGCGCCAGACGGGCGTGGAGCCGTATTGCCCCGGAATGTCGCGGCGGGTCTCGGGTGGCAGGAAATTCTGGCCAGGCGCAGCGCTCGGGCTGGTCGGCTTCATGTCGCCAATCAGGGCCTCGGCCTTGGTGTCCAGTTCGCTCATTGGGCAGTGCCTCTTTGTCAGACCCTTTTCAGGAAGTTCTTCAGCAGGGCGTGACCGTGCTCGGTCTTGATCGATTCCGGGTGGAACTGGACGCCATAGATGGGGCGGGTCTTGTGGTGAAGGGCCATGATCTCGCCGTCATCGGTGAAGGCGTCGGCGACGAGGCAATCGGGCAGGTCAGCGTCGCGCACGGAGAGGGAATGGTAGCGGACAACGGAATAGGTCTCCGGCAGGCCCTCGAACAGGTCGCCGCCTTTCTGGTGGATGTCTGACAGCTTGCCGTGGCGGATTTCCTTCGCCGTGACGACGGCCCCGCCAAACGCCTGGCCGATGGCCTGGTGGCCGAGGCAGACGCCGAGAATGGGCATGTCGTCGGGCGCGGCCCTGATCAGGTCGACACAGATGCCGGCCTCGTTCGGGCTGCAGGGACCAGGCGAGAGGAGGATGCCGTCCGGCTTGAGCGCGAGGGCCTCGGCAACGGTCAGCTCGTCATTGCGGACGACCCGGGTGCGGGCACCAAGCTCTTCCAGATAGTGGACGAGGTTCCAGGTGAAGCTGTCATAATTGTCGATGACGAGGATCATTGGTCGAACTCGTATGTGGCTGAGAGCTCGACTGCGCGGCGCAGGGCGCCTGCCTTGTGCAGGGTCTCGTCATACTCGTATTGCGGATCGGAATCGAGGACGACTCCGCCTCCGGCCTGTATGTGCAGCTGGCCATCCTTGATGATTGCGGTGCGCAGGGCGATGCAGGTGTCGAGGTCGCCATTCCAGCCGAAATAGCCGACGGCGCCGCCATATATGCCGCGGCGGGCGGTTTCCATTTCGTCGATGATCTGCATGGCGCGGATCTTGGGCGCGCCGGACACGGTGCCCGCCGGGAAGCCGGCGAACAGGACGTCCACCGCATCGAGCCCTTCGCGGAGGTTGCCTTCGACATGAGAGACAATGTGCATGACGTGGCTGTAGCGTTCGACGATGAATTGTTCGGTGACTTCGACGCTGCCATAGGCGGCAACGCGGCCGACATCATTGCGGCCGAGATCCAGCAGCATCAGGTGTTCGGCCATCTCTTTCGGATCGGCGAGCAGGCCTTCGGCGCGGCGGGCATCTTCCAGCGCATCACCGGAGACCGGCCGCGTGCCGGCAATCGGGCGGATGGCGACACGGTTATCGCGCAGGCGGACGAGGATTTCCGGGCTGGAGCCGACCAGGCGCACGTCACCGAGGTTCATGTGGAACATGAAGGCGGACGGGTTGAGGCGGCGCAGCGCGCGGTAGAAGCTGATCGACTTGCGGCTGAACGGCGTCGACAGGCGCTGGCTGGGCACGACCTGGAAGATGTCGCCGGCGCGGATATAGTCGCGGCACTGGTCGACGATCTCGAAATAGCGATCCTTGGTGGTGTTGGACGTCAGCGTCACGTTAACGGGCGGCTGGTCCTTTGGCGGCGTTTCGGGCAGGCGCTCGAGCCGCGCCTCGACCGTATCGAGCAGGGCATTGATGGCCGCGTCATTGCCGTCCTCGACGCGGCCGATGAGCAGGATTTCCTGATAGATATGATCGAACACGATCACGACCCGGGGAATGACGAGCAGCGCCTCGGGCACGTGCAGCGTGTCCTCGGCGGTGATAGTCACCGGTTCGATATGCTGGATCATGTCATAGCCAACATAGCCGAACGCGCCGGATGCCATGGGCGGCAGGGTGGTTTCGGTTTCGGCCTGGGCGAAGCTGACAAAGTGGCGCAGCGCCTTGACGGGATCATCCGAGGTGCTGAGCGGGGCCGAAAAATCGCCCGTTCTCGACACGGCGGCGACGCCGTCCTGGATGCGAAACCAGTGGTCGGGCTCAAGGCCGATAAAGGAATAGCGGCCGAGGCGCTCGCCGCCTGCAATGGATTCGAACAGGAAGCTGCCGGGCGCGTCCGCGCCGAGTTTCAGCATCGCACCGACGGGCGTTTCAATATCCCCGATGCGCCTGCGAACGATCAGACGGGCTGGTTTCATTGCTCGGTGGCAATCGATTTCTTGTAGGCCACGATGGCATTGTCATTGACGTTCAGCTTGATCGCATTGCGGATCTCGGCGTCGGTCGCAAACCGGATGTCATCGCGCAGGGACTGGTTCAGCGACGCGGTGGCCTGCGTGCCGAGCACTTCGAGCGCGGCATCCGATGGTGGCGCTATCGTGTTGAGCTGGACGATCATGAACATGTCGCCTGACCGGTTTGGATAGCTGTACACGTCACCTTCGCTGCCAGAAAAAATCGCGTTGATGGCAGGCGAAGGCAGGCCGCTTTCCTCTGCCGTGATGCGCGTGACAGGCACGCTCGGCGATTCAACGACCGTGTCAGCGGCGGTTGCCGCAGCGGTCAGTGTGGTTTCACCGGATTTCAGCTTTTCGACCACGCTGTCGGCATAGGACTGCATGGCATTGGCTTCGCGCTGGGCAACCAGCGTCTGCCGAATGTCGTTTTTGATCGTGTCGAACTCAGGCGTGCTGGGCGCGATGATGGCGCGCGGAGACGTGAGGTAAACGGCCTCCTCGCCATCAAAGCGAGCAGAAACGTCACCGGCATTAATTCGGAAGGCATCGCTGAACGCATCCCGCGCTTGCGTGAGGCCCGTGATCGTGACGCCGTCTTCGGTCATGCCGGTCTGGTCGACAGGCGCAAAGCTCATCACCGGAACAGGCAGTTCGGACGCAATCTGGGCAAGCGGGTAGCCTGCTCCGATCGAGCGGTCGAGCGTATCGAGCTTTTCGAAGAACAGGACCTGCGCGCGCTCGCGGGCGAGTTCATCGCGGATCTCCTCGGAGACAGTCTCGATCGGGAACACGGCGCCGCGCTGGACCGAGACGAGCCGGGCGACCAGCCACCTGTCATCCACTTCGCGGGGACCGAACAGGGCACCGCTTTGCTTGCCGGGGCCGAACATGGCGTCAGCGAGCGCCGTGTCGGACACGCTTTCCCGATAGCCGGTTTTTGTCTCGCTTGACAGGACGCCGGGCAGGCCGGCCGGGTCGGCACCACCTGCGAGCAGGCCGAATGCGGCGCGGGCCGTATCACGGTCGGCAAAATAGAGTTCGATATATGTGCGCTGGTCCGGCTCGGAGAAACGCTCGGATTTCGTCGCTTCATAGATGGTCGCAATTTCCTGCTCGGTCACCGTCACGTCGGCCAGGAAATCGTCGGCAGAGACGCGCAGCATGTCGATGGCGCGGCGCTCTGGCTGTTCCAGAGCGGTCAGGTTCTCGTCGTAAAAGGCGCGAATTTCCTCGTCCGTGGGGGCATCCGGTTCCGGCGCTTCAGATGCATCGAGGATGAACCAGGACACATCCCGCGTTTCGCCAATATAAAGCGCCTGGATGCTGGCCAGGATCTGGGGTGGGTAGATCGCGGCAGAGGCGGCTTCGCCAAGCGTCTTCAAGGTGAGGTCATCGGAGACCTGCTGCTCGTATTCTTCCTTGGTGAAGCGGTTCTGGTAGAGGACTTCACGATAGGTGTTGAGATCAAGTTCGCCTGTGAGCGGATTCTTGAAGGCATCGACCGTCTTCAATTGTTCGACAACAGCATTGGTCGATGGCTTGACGCCGATGGCTCCGGCATAGCCCAGATTGACGATTTTCGCCTTTTCGAGCTCGAAAACCTGATCGACAATGCCCTGATCGGCCGCTTCGGCCTTGGTGATGGGCTTTTCCGAATTGGCATTGAGATTGCGCAGCAGGTTTTCGACGCGGCGATCGAGCGTCGTCAGGTCGATGCCGCGCGGGCCCGCAGCAGCCAGATTGCTGCCCAGGCCCGTACTCATGGTGGTCCAGGCCGAATCCGCGCCCCAGAACGCCATTCCGGCAATGATAATCATGACGATGATCTTGCCGAAGATCGAATTCATCAGGCTTTTCATCAAGGCTAGCATTGTAATGCGATCTTTCTGGCGAATTGCGGGATGGCTCAGTGCTTGCTAGGCGACACGGTCAAGTCTTGCAAGATAGGGATGGCTGCATGTCACGCACACTGATCGCCGGAAACTGGAAAATGAACGGGCTGAAAGCAGGTCTTTCGCAGGTTGAGGCCGTGGCTACTGCGATTGGCAGCGGAAACGATGATGTGACTGCGCTGCTTTGCCTGCCTGCGACACTGGTCGCGCTGGGTAGCGAAAGCGCGGAGGGATCTTCACTGCGAATCGGCGGCGAAACCTGTCATCACAATGCCAAAGGCGCCCATACGGGCGATATTTCGGCCGAAATGCTGGCCGATGCCGGTGCAAGCCACGTTATTGTCGGTCATTCGGAGCGCCGAGCCGATCATGGCGAGAGCGATGCCGTGGTTTCGGCGCAGGCCACGGCTGCCCTCGCGGCATCTCTGGTTCCGATCATCTGTGTCGGCGAGAGCCTGGCAGAGCGCGAGGCCGGGCGGACGCTGGAGCGGATTGAAAGCCAGCTGGCCGGATCGGTGCCCGAGAGCGCCGGCGCCGCTGATTTCGTGATC